>NZ_CAKAKG010000001.1:0-3133499 GCF_916618945.1 Leclercia sp. Marseille-Q4284 | reverse complement strand
ATAAATGAATACCAAAGTCTCTGAGTGAACATACGTAATTCATTACGAAGTTTAATTCACGAGCATCAAACTTAAATTGAAGAGTTTGATCATGGCTCAGATTGAACGCTGGCGGCAGGCCTAACACATGCAAGTCGAACGGTAGCACAGAGAGCTTGCTCTCGGGTGACGAGTGGCGGACGGGTGAGTAATGTCTGGGAAACTGCCTGATGGAGGGGGATAACTACTGGAAACGGTAGCTAATACCGCATAACGTCGCAAGACCAAAGAGGGGGACCTTCGGGCCTCTTGCCATCAGATGTGCCCAGATGGGATTAGCTAGTAGGTGGGGTAATGGCTCACCTAGGCGACGATCCCTAGCTGGTCTGAGAGGATGACCAGCCACACTGGAACTGAGACACGGTCCAGACTCCTACGGGAGGCAGCAGTGGGGAATATTGCACAATGGGCGCAAGCCTGATGCAGCCATGCCGCGTGTATGAAGAAGGCCTTCGGGTTGTAAAGTACTTTCAGCGAGGAGGAAGGCGGTGAGGTTAATAACCTCATCGATTGACGTTACTCGCAGAAGAAGCACCGGCTAACTCCGTGCCAGCAGCCGCGGTAATACGGAGGGTGCAAGCGTTAATCGGAATTACTGGGCGTAAAGCGCACGCAGGCGGTCTGTCAAGTCGGATGTGAAATCCCCGGGCTCAACCTGGGAACTGCATTCGAAACTGGCAGGCTAGAGTCTTGTAGAGGGGGGTAGAATTCCAGGTGTAGCGGTGAAATGCGTAGAGATCTGGAGGAATACCGGTGGCGAAGGCGGCCCCCTGGACAAAGACTGACGCTCAGGTGCGAAAGCGTGGGGAGCAAACAGGATTAGATACCCTGGTAGTCCACGCCGTAAACGATGTCGACTTGGAGGTTGTTCCCTTGAGGAGTGGCTTCCGGAGCTAACGCGTTAAGTCGACCGCCTGGGGAGTACGGCCGCAAGGTTAAAACTCAAATGAATTGACGGGGGCCCGCACAAGCGGTGGAGCATGTGGTTTAATTCGATGCAACGCGAAGAACCTTACCTACTCTTGACATCCAGAGAACTTAGCAGAGATGCTTTGGTGCCTTCGGGAACTCTGAGACAGGTGCTGCATGGCTGTCGTCAGCTCGTGTTGTGAAATGTTGGGTTAAGTCCCGCAACGAGCGCAACCCTTATCCTTTGTTGCCAGCGGTCCGGCCGGGAACTCAAAGGAGACTGCCAGTGATAAACTGGAGGAAGGTGGGGATGACGTCAAGTCATCATGGCCCTTACGAGTAGGGCTACACACGTGCTACAATGGCGCATACAAAGAGAAGCGACCTCGCGAGAGCAAGCGGACCTCATAAAGTGCGTCGTAGTCCGGATTGGAGTCTGCAACTCGACTCCATGAAGTCGGAATCGCTAGTAATCGTAGATCAAAATGCTACGGTGAATACGTTCCCGGGCCTTGTACACACCGCCCGTCACACCATGGGAGTGGGTTGCAAAAGAAGTAGGTAGCTTAACCTTCGGGAGGGCGCTTACCACTTTGTGATTCATGACTGGGGTGAAGTCGTAACAAGGTAACCGTAGGGGAACCTGCGGTTGGATCACCTCCTTACCTTAAAGAACCTGCCTTTGCAGTGCTCACACAGATTGTCTGATGAAAAGTAAGCAGTAAAAAATCTCTGCAGGCTTGTAGCTCAGGTGGTTAGAGCGCACCCCTGATAAGGGTGAGGTCGGTGGTTCAAGTCCACTCAGGCCTACCAAATTTGCCACGCAAATTTGAAGAGATTTAACTACGATGGGGTTATAGCTCAGCTGGGAGAGCGCCTGCCTTGCACGCAGGAGGTCTGCGGTTCGATCCCGCATAGCTCCACCATCCTTTACTGCGACAACACAAAAACTTCAGAGTGTACCTGCGAAGGTGCGCTGCGAAGTTTTGCTCTTTAAAAATCTGGATCAAGCTGAAAATTGAAACGACACACTGTGTCTGCTCTCCGTAATAAGAGCAGATGAGCGGTGTGTTCGAGTCTCTCAAATTTTTGCAAAACGATGATGAATCGAAAGAGACATCTTCGGGTTGTGAGGTTAAGCGACTAAGCGTACACGGTGGATGCCTAGGCAGTCAGAGGCGATGAAGGACGTGCTAATCTGCGATAAGCGTCGGTAAGGTGATATGAACCGTTATAGCCGACGATTTCCGAATGGGGAAACCCAGTGCAATCCGTTGCACTATCGTTAAGTGAATACATAGCTTAACGAAGCGAACCAGGGGAACTGAAACATCTAAGTACCCTGAGGAAAAGAAATCAACCGAGATTCCCCCAGTAGCGGCGAGCGAACGGGGAGCAGCCCAGAGTCTGAATCAGCATGTGTGTCAGTGGAAGCGTCTGGAAAGTCGCAGGGTACAGGGTGATACTCCCGTACACGAAGATACACCTGCTGTGAACTCGAAGAGTAGGGCGGGACACGTGGTATCCTGTCTGAATATGGGGGGACCATCCTCCAAGGCTAAATACTCCTGACTGACCGATAGTGAACCAGTACCGTGAGGGAAAGGCGAAAAGAACCCCGGCGAGGGGAGTGAAAAAGAACCTGAAACCGTGTACGTACAAGCAGTGGGAGCACCTTCGTGGTGTGACTGCGTACCTTTTGTATAATGGGTCAGCGACTTATATTCTGTAGCAAGGTTAACCGTATAGGGGAGCCGAAGGGAAACCGAGTCTTAACTGGGCGTTAAGTTGCAGGGTATAGACCCGAAACCCGGTGATCTAGCCATGGGCAGGTTGAAGGTTGGGTAACACTAACTGGAGGACCGAACCGACTAATGTTGAAAAATTAGCGGATGACTTGTGGCTGGGGGTGAAAGGCCAATCAAACCGGGAGATAGCTGGTTCTCCCCGAAAGCTATTTAGGTAGCGCCTCGTGAACTCATCTCCGGGGGTAGAGCACTGTTTCGGCTAGGGGGCCATCCCGGCTTACCAACCCGATGCAAACTGCGAATACCGGAGAATGTTATCACGGGAGACACACGGCGGGTGCTAACGTCCGTCGTGAAGAGGGAAACAACCCAGACCGCCAGCTAAGGTCCCAAAGTCATGGTTAAGTGGGAAACGATGTGGGAAGGCACAGACAGCCAGGATGTTGGCTTAGAAGCAGCCATCATTTAAAGAAAGCGTAATAGCTCACTGGTCGAGTCGGCCTGCGCGGAAGATGTAACGGGGCTAAACCATGCACCGAAGCTGCGGCAGCGACGCTTATGCGTTGTTGGGTAGGGGAGCGTTCTGTAAGCCGTCGAAGGTGGACTGTGAGGTCTGCTGGAGGTATCAGAAGTGCGAATGCTGACATAAGTAACGATAAAGCGGGTGAAAAACCCGCTCGCCGGAAGACCAAGGGTTCCTGTCCAACGTTAATCGGGGCAGGGTGAGTCGACCCCTAAGGCGAGGCCGAAAGGCGTAGTCGATGGGAAACAGGTTAATATTCCTGTACTCGGTGTTACTGCGAAGGGGGGACGGAGAAGGCTATGTTGGCCGGGCGACGGTTGTCCCGGTTTAAGCATGTAGGCGGAGGTTCCAGGTAAATCCGGAACCTTACTAACGCTGAGGTGTGATGACGAGGCACTACGGTGCTGAAGCAACAAATGCCCTGCTTCCAGGAAAAGCCTCTAAGCATCAGGTAACATCAAATCGTACCCCAAACCGACACAGGTGGTCAGGTAGAGAATACCAAGGCGCTTGAGAGAACTCGGGTGAAGGAACTAGGCAAAATGGTGCCGTAACTTCGGGAGAAGGCACGCTGATGGTAAGTGAAGCGACTTGCTCGTGGAGCTGAAATCAGTCGAAGATACCAGCTGGCTGCAACTGTTTATTAAAAACACAGCACTGTGCAAACACGAAAGTGGACGTATACGGTGTGACGCCTGCCCGGTGCCGGAAGGTTAATTGATGGGGTTAGCGGCAACGCGAAGCTCTTGATCGAAGCCCCGGTAAACGGCGGCCGTAACTATAACGGTCCTAAGGTAGCGAAATTCCTTGTCGGGTAAGTTCCGACCTGCACGAATGGCGTAATGATGGCCAGGCTGTCTCCACCCGAGACTCAGTGAAATTGAAATCGCTGTGAAGATGCAGTGTACCCGCGGCAAGACGGAAAGACCCCGTGAACCTTTACTATAGCTTGACACTGAACACTGGTCCTTGATGTGTAGGATAGGTGGGAGGCTTTGAAGCGTGGACGCCAGTCTGCGTGGAGCCAACCTTGAAATACCACCCTTTAATGGCTGGTGTTCTAACGTGGACCCGTAATCCGGGTTGCGGACAGTGTCTGGTGGGTAGTTTGACTGGGGCGGTCTCCTCCTAAAGAGTAACGGAGGAGCACGAAGGTTAGCTAATCCTGGTCGGACATCAGGAGGTTAGTGCAATGGCATAAGCTAGCTTGACTGCGAGAGTGACGGCTCGAGCAGGTGCGAAAGCAGGTCATAGTGATCCGGTGGTTCTGTATGGAAGGGCCATCGCTCAACGGATAAAAGGTACTCCGGGGATAACAGGCTGATACCGCCCAAGAGTTCATATCGACGGCGGTGTTTGGCACCTCGATGTCGGCTCATCACATCCTGGGGCTGAAGTAGGTCCCAAGGGTACGGCTGTTCGCCGTTTAAAGTGGTACGCGAGCTGGGTTTAGAACGTCGTGAGACAGTTCGGTCCCTATCTGCCGTGGGCGCTGGAGAATTGAGGGGGGCTGCTCCTAGTACGAGAGGACCGGAGTGGACGCATCACTGGTGTTCGGGTTGTCATGCCAATGGCACTGCCCGGTAGCTAAATGCGGAAAAGATAAGTGCTGAAAGCATCTAAGCACGAAACTTGCCCCGAGATGAGTTCTCCCTGACCCTTTAAGGGTCCTGAAGGAACGTTGAAGACGACGACGTTGATAGGTCGGGTGTGTAAGCGCAGCGATGCGTTGAGCTAACCGATACTAATGAACCGTGAGGCTTAACCTTACAACGCCGAAGCTGTTTCGGCGGATTTGAGAAGACGATTTTCAGCTGATACAGATTAACCGGTGTGCCCTTGGGGCATGACAACAGAATTTGCCTGGCGGCTGTAGCGCGGTGGTCCCACCTGACCCCATGCCGAACTCAGAAGTGAAACGCCGTAGCGCCGATGGTAGTGTGGGGTCTCCCCATGCGAGAGTAGGGAACTGCCAGGCATCAAATTACGTAGTGAACCGGGGCGTTAATCCGGTGGTTACAGAAGTATTCGGTGGAGCGGTAGTTCAGTCGGTTAGAATACCTGCCTGTCACGCAGGGGGTCGCGGGTTCGAGTCCCGTCCGTTCCGCCACCTATTGAAAGCCCTGAGCTAACGCTCAGGGCTTTTTTCTTGCCTGTCGTTTAATTATTGCTATAAACGCAAAAATCCTCTGCTTAATACGCTCTTTTTTCACATCGCCCCAGCAGTAATAATCCTCTTTATTAACAAACATGATGAAGAAAAGAGGAATTCAATGACTATCCCTGCATTTGGTCTCGGCACTTTCCGCCTTAAAGACGACGTTGTCATCGCATCCGTTAAAACTGCCCTCGAACTGGGCTATCGCGCGATTGATACCGCGCAGATCTATGATAACGAAGCTGCGGTCGGCCAGGCCATCGAAGAGAGCGGCGTACCGCGCGACGAACTTTTTATCACCACCAAAATCTGGATTGAGAACCTCAGCAAAGAGAAATTAATTCCAGGCCTGAAAGAGAGCCTGAAAAAGCTGCGCACCGATTATGTCGATCTGACCTTGATCCACTGGCCATCGCCAAACGACACCGTGTCAGTTGAAGAGTTTATGCAGGCGTTGCTGGAAGCTAAATCCCAGGGGCTGACGCGTGAGATTGGGATTTCTAACTTTACTATCCCGTTGATGGAAAAGGCGATTGCGGCTGTTGGCGCAGAAAATATCGCGACCAATCAGATCGAACTTTCCCCTTATCTGCAGAACCGTCAGGTAGTGGAGTGGGCGCAGCAGCACGACATTCATATCACTTCTTATATGACGCTGGCTTACGGCAAAGCGCTAAAAGATGAAACCATTCTGCGTATCGCTGCCAAACATAACGCCACTGCCGCGCAGGTTATCCTGGCGTGGGCGATGGGGGAGGGATATGCGGTGATCCCTTCTTCAACCAAACGTGAAAACCTGGCGAGCAACCTGCTGGCACAGGATCTGACGCTGGATCAGGACGATAAAAAAACGATCGCGGCACTGGATTGCAACGATCGCCTGGTGAGCCCGGAAGGGCTGGCGCCGAACTGGGATTAATTTAACCCTCCCTCTGTACCCAAAACCCTCTTACAGCTCCTTCGGGAGCTGTTTTACATGCTCGCTCAGAAAGTCGATAAAGGCCCTGATGCGGGTACTTACCGCTCTGTCACTGTAATAGACCGCGCTGAAGGGCATCTCAACCGGCAGGCGCTTATCCGCCATCAGCTCCACTAACTCCCCCCTGGCAATCTCTTTATCAATCATATAATCCGAAAGACAGGCAATCCCGTTCCCTTCAAGGCATAACTGCTTGAGCGTCTCGCCGCTGTTTGAGGATAACCCGCTCGCCACTTCATGAAGCTGGCCATCCCGACAGGCAAGGGGCCAGGTATTAAGGGATACCGGCTCCGTAAAGCCCAGACACAGATGCTGCTTGAGCTCCTCAATCGTCTCAGGCTTGCCGAAACGGGCAATATAGTCCGGAGAGGCGATGATTTTGCGATAACTGGTGAACAGCGGGCGTGCCCGCAGACTGGAATCGGTTAGCGTCCCGGCGCGGATCGCCACATCCACCTTGCGCTCAATCAGGTTGATAAAGGTTTCTGACGAGACCAGAGACAGCGACATTTCCGGATAACGCTCGCGGAAAGGTTTAATTAAAGGCATCAGGAAATGGAGCACCACGGGGGTGGCGGCGTCGATACGCAACAGGCCGCGCGGCGTGCTCCGGGTTTCCATAATCTCTGTTTCTGCCGCCGCCATCTCCTGCAGGATAGACTGCACGCGACGGAAATAACGTTCGCCTTCTTCTGTCAGGCTTAGCTGGCGGGTCGTCCGGTTCAGAAGGCTGACGCCCAGCTTCATCTCCAGCTTTTTTACCGACCGGCTGACGGCTGAATTGGCCTGACCGAGCTGTTCGGCGGCGCGGCTAAAGCTGCCGCTCTCAACGACGGCGACAAAGATCGCCAGTTCCTCAGAGGTTGCTTTCATTGTTGCTTAATCCGCAAAATTGTATTGATACTTTGAGCATTTTTGTTATTTAAACACTGGCGCATACTCCGTGTCATCTTAATCCTGATGAGACGGAGTTTTATATGCCTCTGGCGCTACTTGCCCTGACGATCAGTGCCTTTGCAATCGGCACTACCGAATTTGTTATTGTAGGTCTGGTTCCAACAATTGCTGACCAGCTTGCCATCTCCCTGCCTTCTGCGGGTCTGCTGGTTTCCATCTATGCCCTGGGCGTGGCGATCGGCGCGCCGGTGCTGACTGCCCTTACAGGCCGTCTGCCGCGTAAACAACTGCTGATGGCGTTGATGGTACTTTTCACTGCCGGCAATATTCTTGCCTGGCAGGCACCTGATTACACCACCCTGGTGATTGCCCGTCTGCTGACCGGCCTTGCCCATGGGGTCTTCTTCTCCATCGGCTCGACCATCGCGACAAGCCTGGTGCCTAAAGAGAAAGCAGCCTCTGCCATTGCCATCATGTTTGGTGGTTTAACCGTGGCGCTGGTTACCGGTGTCCCGTTGGGCACCTTTATCGGACAGCATTTTGGCTGGCGTGAAACGTTTCTTGCGGTCTCGCTGCTGGGGGTGATCGCTTTGATCAGCAGTCTGATACTGATCCCGTCGAACATTCCGGGTCGTGCGGCAGCAACGTTACGCGATCAGGTGAAGGTGCTGACCCATCCTCGCCTGCTGATGATCTACGCCATTACGGCGCTGGGTTACGGCGGTGTGTTTACCGCCTTTACCTTCCTGGCACCCATGATGCAGGATCTGGCCGGATTCTCACCGAGCGCAGTCAGTTGGATCCTGCTCGGCTATGGGGTGTCGGTGGCGATCGGCAACATCTGGGGCGGCAAGCTGGCAGATAAGCACGGCGCCGTTCCGGCACTAAAAATTATCTTTGCCGCACTGGTTGTCCTGCTGCTGGTCTTCCAGTTTACCGCCTCGATGCAATATGCCGCGCTGGCGACGGTACTGGTGATGGGGATCTTCGCCTTCGGTAACGTACCGGGCCTGCAGGTCTACGTGGTACAAAAAGCCGAGCTCTATACCCCTAATGCCGTAGATGTTGCCTCTGGTTTGAACATCGCTGCTTTCAACGTGGGCATTGCGCTGGGGTCTATTATTGGCGGGCAGACCGTAGAGCACTTTGGTCTGGCACAAACGCCATGGATTGGGGCGGTAATTGTACTCGCAGCATTTATGCTGATTGGCCTGAGCGGTCGCCTGGATAAGACCCCTCGTGTTGTGCTGGAATAAGTTGGTGTAAGCACTTGCTAACAAAACCAAACAGCGGTTTATCAGTAATTGCGTTGAAAGTGTGAGCTTAAAACCCTATAACATTAGAACCCGCTCCTGTTTCTGGACGGGTTCTGTCTATAGAGGTCGTTTCACATCGTGCGAAAAAATACCTATGCCATGCGTTATGTTGCCGGACAACCTGCGGAGAGAATTTTGCCTCCGGGGTCGTTTGCGAGCATTGGCCAGGCGTTGCCCGCGGGCGCACCTTTAAGCAGTGATGAAAAAATTCGGGTGCTGGTGTGGAATATCTTCAAACAGCAGCGCGCCGAATGGTTATCCGTTCTGCAAAACTTTGGTAAGGATGCGCACCTGGTGCTGTTGCAGGAGGCGCAAACCACACCAGAGCTGGTCAGGTTTGCGACCACTAACTATCTTGCTGCTGACCAGGTACCGGCATTTGTCCTGCCTCAGCATCCGTCAGGCGTGATGACGCTCTCTGCCGCCCACCCTGTTTATTGCTGCCCGCTGCGGGAACGAGAACCGCTCCTGCGCCTGGCAAAATCTGCCCTGGTCACCGTCTACCCACTGCCGGATACCCGTCTGCTGATGGTGGTGAATATCCATGCGGTCAATTTCAGCCTCGGCGTTGATGTCTACAGCAAACAGTTGCTGCCCATCGGGGATCAGATCGCGCATCACAGCGGTCCGGTGGTAATGGCCGGTGATTTCAATGCCTGGAGCCGCCCGCGGATGAATGCGCTTTATCGCTTCGCGCGTGAGATGTCGCTGCGCGAAGTGCGCTTTACTGATGACCAACGTCGCAAGGCGTTTGGTCGCCCGCTCGATTTTGTCTTCTATCGTGGTCTGAACGTCAGTGAAGCTTCAGTGCTGGTGACGCGCGCATCCGATCACAATCCGCTACTCGTCGAATTCAGTCCCGGCAAGCCTGAGAGATAGAGGTATGTCAGGTCTGCCGTGGGGCAGGCCTGTGCGGGTGCTGCCCTTTATTTTTCATCAACCAAAGGACAGCAAAAAATGACAATACAGTCCCATCATGACAACGTAGAAAAACAGTTTGGCTCCCAGGCGAAGGCCTATCTCACCAGCGCGGTTCACGCGTCCGGGCGCGATCTCCAGCGTCTGGCTGAGCGTCTGGCCGACTTTCCCGATGCCAGCGTGCTGGATTTAGGCTGCGGAGCGGGTCATGCCAGCTTTGTGGCGGCACAGCAGGTCGCTCATGTGACGGCATATGACTTATCCAGCCAGATGCTGGAGGTGGTCGCTGCGGCTGCCAGTGAGAAGGGGCTGGGGAATATTGCTACCCGCCAGGGTTATGCCGAATCCTTATCCTTCGCCGACCACTCTTTTGATATCGTCATCAGCCGCTACTCGGCGCACCACTGGCATGATGTCGGCCAGGCGTTACGCGAAGTTAAGCGGGTTCTGAAACCGGGCGGTGTGGTCATCATCATGGATATCATGTCGCCCGGCCATCCTGTTCGGGATATCTGGTTGCAGACGGTTGAAGCCCTGCGTGATACCTCCCATGTCCGTAATTACTCCAGCGGCGAATGGTTATCGATGTTCACTGACGCCGGGCTGATTACGCGGGCGTTGCAGACCGACAGGCTGACCCTGGAGTTCTCTTCATGGATTGCTCGTATGCGCACGCCAGAGGCATTGAGCCAGGCAATTCGTCTCTATCAGGACAGCGCTTCCGCAGAGGTAAAAGCCTATTTTGAGCTGCAGGAGGAGGGTTCATTCACCGGCGATACGCTCTTCGCTGAAGCCCGGAAAGCGGGATAAAACAAAAAAGGCACCGGGGGAATCGGTGCCTTTTTTACATCAGGTCTCTGAAATCAGGAATCCGGTGTCGCGTTGTTTTTCACAAACAACGTTATCCGATCGCCAGGCTGCAGATTGTCGGTATCGCTGTTCCAGCGCATCACATCTTTGATGTTCACGCCGTGACGCTTCGCAATACTGGAGAGCGAATCGCCTTTTTGCACGCGATAGGTAATGCTATCGCTGTTATTGGCGAGACGCTGCGCGCTGGTACCCGCGCCAATCGTCAGGTTCTGACCCACTTTCAAGCTAGAGCCGCGCAGCTTGTTCCACTGCTGCAGATCGTTGGTGCTCACGCCAAGACGTGATGCAATACCTGAAAGCGTATCGCCTGTACGTACCTGATAGCTACGGCTGTTAACCGGTGAATTATCCGCGATCAGCGTAGACTGAACCGCAGCAATTTCACCCGCCGCCAGAGATACCCGTAACTGTTCAGCGTGTTTCTGCGGCACCAGAACGTACTTCGGCCCGCTGTTACCCAACGTAGAGCCCTTTACACCTGCGTTAAAGGCTTTCAGTTTGGTGACCGAGATACCTGCCATATCCGCAACCTGTCGCAGTTCAACAGGATTGTTGATACGCACTCTCGCCAGCGCGCGACTCTCGTCCGAGGTCGGCAGCTTCACGCCGTACTGTTGGCTGTTTTTGAAAATTTCACTCAAAGCCAGCATTTTTGGTACGTATAATTTGGTTTCCCGTGGCAGTGGAAGCGACCAAAAGTCGGTAGGTTTACCCCGTGCTTTATTCGCTTTCATTGCCTTCAGTACACGACCCTCACCGCTGTTATACGCAGCGACAGTCAGCAGCCAGTCACCGTCGAACATCTTGTTCAGACGTTGCATCATGTCGAGTGCTGCAGTCGTCGAAGCGACCACATCACGACGCGCATCGTAGTTGCGGGTCTGTTTTAAACCATAATTTCGCCCTGTGCTCGGAATGATCTGCCAAAGACCTGCGGCCTTGGCGCCAGACGTTGCATGTGGGTCAAAAGCGCTCTCCACTATGGGTAGTAGTACCAGTTCCATAGGCATGTTACGTTTCTTAACTTGCCCTGCTATCCAGTACATATACGGCTCTGCCCGTAAAGTTACATCGTGGAGATAGCTCTTATTGCTTAAATACTTCTGTTTCTGTTCGCGAATCCGGCTGTTTTCCGGAATTCCCATCTTTAGCTCGTCGCCAATAGAGACCCACAAGTCTTGATCCTGTGCGAAAGACGTCCCATCGTCTGCCCATCGCGATTGACTTGTAAACTTCCCTGCTTCCCCTTGACCAGCTGCAGAAAGGCTCTGTGCGTGCTGTTGTACGTTGCCAGTGTTCTGAGACGCCTGGCAACCCACAAGCAGGACAGAGGCGAGTAATATCGCTTTTGCCTTCATGTGTGTGTCAATAGTTGCTTAAAAGACGAGCGATGATAACGACGAATATTTGAAAAGGCAACACACAATTATGAGAAGTTATCTTTCTTAGCCCTTAACCATGCAAAAATCTCTTCAGGTTGTTGCATATTTGTTTCTTCATTAATTTTATTAATTAAATCAATGTCATCAGTTCTGAGAAATAAATTAATTTGACGTTCATTTTTCAGAATTCCGGGGAGTGTTTTTTGTTTTTTCGCACGTAACTCATTAACTTTGCGGTAATAATCCTGAATCGCCATATCCTCGGGCAAAACGTGCATTGCAAACTTCATATTCGCTAAAGTGTATTCATGCGCGCAACAAATGAGGGTGTCGGCGGGAAGGTCGTTAATTTTCTGGAAGGACTGGTACATCTGGGCTGGCGTGCCTTCGAACAGTCTTCCGCAGCCGCCGGAGAACATGGTATCGCCACAGAAAAGATAAGGAAAACTGAAGAACGAGATATGTCCTAAAGTGTGACCCGGTGTGGCAATTACGGAAAACTCCGACGCAAGAATGAGGATCTTTTCTCCATCTTCGACTATGCGGGTAGCACCTTTATCTTGTGTCTCAGCGGGGCCATAGACCACAAGATGCGGAAATTTTGCACAGATTGCTGCCACGCCGCCCACGTGGTCGTGGTGATGATGGGTCAGAAGAATCGCTTCCGGCTGCCACTGGTTTTGCTCAATGGCCTTCAGCACCGGCTCTGCTTCGCCAGGATCGACGATGATGCAGCGACCTTCATCATTGGTTAAAACCCAGATGTAATTGTCCTGAAAAGCAGGAATACTGATAAGATTCATACATTACCTCTCATAGCGTGGCGGGTGTTTTGATGAAACCGGCAAGGATACCTCAGATTGTCTCAGCACCAGCACATTGGGCGGAATTGCCCTGGGGCGAATATTATCGCGAAGCGCTTGAGCAGCAGCTTAAGCCCTGGTTTGCGAAAATGTATGGTTTTCACCTGCTTAAGATTGGCAATCTGAGCGCGGAAATCAACACCGAAAGTTGCGGGATCTCACATCAGGTTAATGTTTCGCTGGGGGGCGAGCCCGTTCAGGTGAAGGCGGACCCGTTACATTTGCCGTTTGCTGAAAAATCTGTGGATGCCTGCCTGCTGGCGCATTCGTTGCCCTGGTGCGAAGATCCACACCGTTTGCTGCGGGAAGCTGATCGGGTGCTGATTGATGATGGCTGGCTGGTGATCAGCGGGTTTAACCCGATGAGTCTGATGGGGCTGCGTAAGCTGGTGCCTGTTCTGCGCCACACCCCGCCGTACAACAGCCGGATGTTCACCCTGATGCGCCAGCTCGACTGGCTGTCGCTGCTCAACTTTGAGGTGATGCACCATAGCGGTTTTCAGGTTTTACCCTGGACGCGGCAGGGCGGGAAGATGCTCAGCACCCATTTCCCGGCGCTGGGCTGTATGCAGCTGATTGTGGCGCGCAAGCGCACCATCCCTCTGACGCTTAACCCCATGAAACAGAGCAAAGCGAAAACGCCGCTGCGTGCCGCCGTGGGTGCGACACGACAATACCGTAAGCCCTGATCAGGCTTCCGGTTTATACCCTAGATCGTCATGCTGCGGATTCATCGCCGCTGCGCGGGCCAGTTCGTCACAGCGTTCGTTTTCAGGATGCCCGGCGTGGCCTTTCACCCACTCCCACTGGATTTTATGCTGGCTGAGTGCCGCATCCAGACGCTGCCAGAGATCGACATTCTTCACCGGTTTTTTGTCGGCCGTTTTCCAGCCCCGTTTTTTCCAGTTATGGATCCACTGCGTGATCCCCTGGCGCACATACTGACTGTCGGTGCTCAGCACGATATCGCAGTGCTCTTTTAGCGCCTCGAGGGCCACAATCGCCGCCATCAACTCCATACGGTTGTTGGTGGTCAGGCGATAGCCTTCGTTGAAGGTTTTTTCGTGTTCGCGATAACGCAAAATTGCACCGTAGCCCCCCGGCCCCGGGTTGCCGAGGCACGATCCGTCGGTGTAAATCTCTACCTGTTTACGCATCCTGGCAGACATCCTGTAATCAAAACGGTAAGTCTGACATAAATGGTCGCCATCAGCACTGCAAAATAGAGTCGGTGCGAATTAGCCTTTGAAGGCCTGGCCAGGTTGTTTACAATGTCGCCGTTGAACAGAGCAGGTTTTCAGAATGAGTATTGCAGACACACATAATGCCGACAGGATCATCGTCCTCGATACCGAAACCACCGGTATGAACCAGATCGGTGCTCACTATGAAGGGCACAAGATTATCGAGATCGGTGCGGTAGAGGTGATCAACCGCCGTCTTACCGGCAATAACTTTCACGTTTACCTGAAGCCAGACCGGCTGGTGGACCCGGAAGCCTTTGGCGTTCACGGTATCGCAGATGAATTCTTGCTGGATAAACCCACCTTTGCCGACGTCGCCGATGAGTTCATCGACTACATCAAAGGCGGCGAGCTGGTCATTCATAACGCCTCGTTTGATATCGGCTTTATGGACTATGAATTCAGCAAGCTTAACCGCGGCCTGCCGAAGACCGATACCTTCTGTAAAGTCACCGACAGTCTGGCGATGGCGAGGAGGATGTTCCCCGGCAAGCGTAACAGCCTCGATGCGTTGTGCTCGCGCTATGAAATAGATAACAGCAAACGAACGCTGCACGGGGCATTACTCGATGCCCAAATCCTGGCCGATGTCTATCTGATCATGACGGGGGGCCAGACAGCGCTGGCCTTTAACGCCGAAAATGATTCCCAGCAGCAGTCCGGAGAGAACGAAATTCAGCGCATTGTTCGTCAGGCCAGCGCACTACGCGTCATTCTTGCCAGCGATGAAGAGTTACTGCAACATGAATCGCGCTTGGATCTGGTGCAGAAGAAGGGCGGTAGCTGCCTCTGGCGCAGTTAATTGCGACAGAAATGCTGGTAAAATAACCGTTTGGATCGTTTTTGCAGCAAACGATTCAAAAGCAGAGAAAAAGCATTGACGGGATCGGAGGCAAACCGTAATATCTGCCTCGTTCCCAAGGGAACACAGCGGAGCGGTAGTTCAGTCGGTTAGAATACCTGCCTGTCACGCAGGGGGTCGCGGGTTCGAGTCCCGTCCGTTCCGCCACTATTCAGAAGGCCTGAATCAGCAATGATTCAGGCCTTTCTCGTTTTATCAGCGCTGCAGATTTGGCCGGGCAACACGCTTTGATGCTACCCGGCAGATGTTTAGTTAATGCTAAACGGATCCGCATCCTGCCAGGCAGGAAACTTCTCCCGATAGTCTCTCAATGCCGTCAATGACAGCTCGGCGTCAATGCGTGTGGCATGATGCGGCTCTGCGGTGGCGATTATCTCCCCCTGCGGGTTTATCACCCGGCTGTCGCCGCGATAGTGATGCCCATTGCCGTCAGTACCCACCCGGTTGCAGCCCGCGACATAGGCCTGGTTCTCGATTGCCCGTGCGGTCAGCAGCGCCTGCCAGTGCAGCGAGCGCGGGGCAGGCCAGTTAGCGACATACAACGCCAGGTCATAATCGTTACGGTTACGCGACCATACCGGGAAGCGCAGGTCGTAACAGACTAACGGCAGAATGCGCCAGCCGCGCCACTCAAACACCAGCCGCTCATTACCCGCTTCATAATGCTGGTGCTCATCCGCCATGCGGAACAGGTGGCGCTTATCGTAGAAATGCACCTTGCCCTCGGGCTCAACCAGCAGAAAACGGTTAACCGGCCCACGTTCGGTCTGCAACGCGGCGCTCCCGGCGATTAATGCCTGAGTTTGCTGCGCTCTGGCCTGCATCCAGGCCACTACATCCTCCTGCGGCAGGGACTGTTTTGCCGCTTCCATGGCAAACCCGGTGGTGAACATTTCAGGCAGGATAATGATGTCGCGTCCGGCGATCCCCTCCAGCTGACGATCAAAATGGCGCAGGTTGGCGGGGCCATCCATCCACACCAGCGGTTGTTGCAAAAGCGTAATCTTCAAACCAGGCACAGTAAGACTCCTCGAAGAACCACATTTTGACACTGTAGCACGACAATCAGAGAAACGGGCGGCAATAAAAAACCCCGCACCAGGCGGGGTTGTTTAGCACTGCAATGGGTTATGCGGCTTCCGGTTTACGCACGATCTCTGTCAGCTTTACCGGCTGTGTTGCCAGCTCATCGGCATCGAAATCATCGACGTTAATACTGCGCAGACGGCTCTCTTCCGCTTTGATCAGCAGGGCAGCGTCGTCCTGACTGATGATGCCCCCGGCGAGGGCCTGTTTCGCCAGCTCATCCAGGCGGGTGAACGGCAGGTTTTTACCGAGCTGTTTGCAGATCTTCTGATGAATCGGATCGGCAGCCATCACATCCAGCAGCGCCTCTTCCAGCAGTCCCACCGGGTTATGCTCGCTCGGGGTCAGGTACTGACCGCGGCCGATACGGGAGCGGGTTGCGCTCGGCACCTGCAGGATCTTCGCCACTTTATGATCCAGCTTATCGGACGGCGCCAGATAGTGACGGCCGGTCGGGAAGATGACCACGCGCAGGGCACCGGCGACAATGCGGTTCGGGAAGTTCACCAGCAGATCGTCAATAGCCTGTTCAGCCTGATACAGCGCATCCTGCACACCCCAGTGCACCAGCGGCAGATCCGCTTCATGACGGCCTTCATCGTCGTAGCGTTTCAGTACCGCAGAGGCGAGGAAGATCTGGCTCAGCACATCACCCAGACGAGCGGAGATACGTTCCCGGCGCTTCAGACTACCGCCCAGCACCGCCATCGACACGTCGGAGAGCAGCGCAAGGTTGGCACTCAGACGGTTCAGATGCTGGTAGTAACGACGGGTAGCATCGCCGGTTGGCGTGGCGCTGGTCAGGCCGCGGGTCAGACCCAGCCAGAAGCTGCGCATTTGGTTACTGCCGACGTGGCCGATGTGTTTAAACAGCAGCTTGTCGAAAGCATCCACGTCATTGTTCTGTGCGGCCGCCATCTCTTCCAGTACGTATGGATGGCAGCGGATTGCGCCCTGACCGAAGATCATCATGCTGCGGGTCAGGATGTTGGCCCCTTCCACGGTAATGGCAATAGGTGCGCCCTGATAGCCGCGTGCCAGGAAGTTACCTTCGCCGAGCATAATGCCTTTCCCGCCAGCGATATCCATCGCGTCGATGATCGACTGCTGCGCACGGTGGGTACAGTGATATTTCACGATGGCGGACAGCACGGCTGGTTTTTCACCCAGCATAATGCCGTAGGTAATTAAGGAGGCAGCTGCATCCATTACGTAGGCGTTGCCTGCGATACGCGCCAGCGGCTCCTCAATCCCTTCCATTTTACCGATAGAGACTTTGAACTGACGGCGGATATGAGCGTAAGCACCAATCCCCATCGCCACCGATTTCAGACCGCCGGTTGAGTTCGACGGCAGGGTAATGCCGCGGCCAACAGACAGACATTCCACCAGCATACGCCAGCCCTGACCGGCCATTTTCGGGCCGCCGATGATGTAATCAATTGGGACAAAGATATCCTGACCGCGGGTCGGACCGTTCTGGAACGGCACGTTCAGCGGGAAGTGGCGACGACCAATTTCCACGCCCGGGGTAGAGGTAGGGATCAGCGCACAGGTAATGCCCAGATCCTCTTCACCGCCTAACAGCTTATTCGGATCGGAGAGTTTAAAGGCCAGCCCCAGCACGGTAGCGATTGGCGCCAGCGTAATGTAGCGTTTGTTCCAGGTCAGGCGCATACCCAGCACCTGTTCACCCTGCCAGTCGCCCATGCAGACCACACCGGTATCCGGGATGGCACCAGCATCGGAACCCGCTTCCGGGCTGGTCAGTGCGAAGCATGGGATTTCCAGACCGCGTGCCAGACGCGGCAGGTAGTGATCTTTCTGCTCTTCAGTACCGTAATGTTGCAGCAGTTCTCCCGGGCCTAAGGAGTTAGGCACGCCGACGGTGATCGCCAGGATCCCGGAGACGCCGGACAGTTTTTGCAGCACGCGAGCCTGAGCGTAAGCAGAGAACTCCAGCCCGCCGTACTCTTTCTTGATGATCATCGCGAAGAAGCGATGCTCTTTTAAAAATGCCCACAGTTCCGGTGGCAGATCGGCCATCTCATGGGTGATCTGGAAGTCGTTCGCCATCCGGCAGGCTTCTTCAACCGGACCATCAATGAACGCCTGCTCTTCCGCAGTAAGGCGCGGCTGAGGGTAGTTGTGCAGCTTTTTCCAGTCAGGATTGCCCTGGAACAGATCGCCTTCCCACCAGGTGGTGCCCGCATCGATAGCTTCTTTTTCGGTACGCGACATCGGCGGCATGACTTTGCGGAAGCCACGGAATACCGGAGCGGAAATCATCGACTTACGCATGGAAGGCATGTTGAACGGCACCAGCATGATCGCCACCGGCACCAGCACCCAGATATTCCAGATGCCAGCGACGCCGAGCGCAGCGGTCCAGGCCAGCAAGATGAGGCTGCTCAAAAGCAAGCTGACACGGTGATAGAACAACACCCCGATCAGCATAACGGATAAAAGAATACTTAAAATCATCATAAAGAAATGCTCCCTGTCTTGTAGGAGGTCTGACCACTTGTGATGATATGGTTGTAGTGGATGTTATTTCTTTTAGCAATGCATTCACAAAATAATTACAACCTGGTTCACATTGTTCATGTTTTACGCGGCACAAATAAGCAAAACGCCTGCCGATTCATGCGGCTTTAGCTTCTCGCTTTTACCGCTATCCGGTAAACTTGCTCTGTTATTTCATCAATACTGAAGGATTATCCTCATGTACCAGGATCTTATTCGTAACGAACTGAACGAAGCGGCGGAAACGCTGGCTAACTTTCTGAAAGATGAAGCCAATATTCACGCTATTCAGCGCGCGGCGGTCCTGCTGGCCGACAGCTTCAAAGAGGGCGGTAAAGTGCTCTCCTGCGGCAATGGCGGTTCACATTGTGATGCCATGCACTTTGCCGAGGAGCTGACCGGTCGTTATCGTGAAAACCGTCCGGGCTATCCGGCGATCGCCATCTCTGACGTCAGCCACATCTCCTGCGTGGGCAACGACTTCGGTTACGATCACATCTTCTCCCGCTATGTTGAAGCGGTGGGTCGTGAAGGGGATGTCCTGCTGGGGATTTCCACCTCCGGCAACTCCGGTAATGTGATCAAAGCGATTGAAGCGGCACGCGAGAAGGGGATGAAAGTCATTACCCTGACCGGCAAAGACGGCGGGAAAATGGCGGGTACGGCGGATATCGAAATTCGCGTGCCTCACTTCGGTTACGCTGACCGTATTCAGGAAATTCACATCAAAGTGATCCATATCCTGATTCAGTTAATCGAAAAAGAGATGGTTAAGTAAGACTTCGCTGGGGGCATATCGCCCCCACAGTTGTGGAGGTGATGTATGTGCGAACTGCTCGGGATGAGCGCCAATGTGCCGACCGATATCTGCTTCAGTTTTACCGGGCTGGTGCAGCGCGGTGGAGGAACCGGGCCGCATAAAGACGGCTGGGGTATCACCTTCTACGAAGGGAAAGGCTGTCGCACGTTCAAGGATCCACAACCCAGCTTTAACTCCCCGATTGCCAGACTGGTGCAGGATTATCCTATTAAATCCCGCTCGGTGGTGGCCCATATTCGCCAGGCCAACCGCGGCGAAGTCGCGCTGGAAAATACCCATCCGTTTACCCGCGAGCTGTGGGGTCGCAACTGGACCTACGCCCATAACGGCCAGCTGAGCGGCTATAAGTCACTGGAGACCGGCAACTTCCGTCCGGTGGGGGAAACCGACAGTGAAAAAGCCTTCTGCTGGCTGCTGCATAAGCTGACCGAGCGCTATCCACGCACCCCGAGCAACATGACCGCAGTGTTTAAATACATTGCGTCGCTGGCGTCCGAGCTACGTGAGAAGGGCGTGTTTAACATGCTGTTGTCTGACGGGCGCTACGTGATGGCGTTCTGCTCCACGAATCTGTTCTGGATCACCCGCCGGGCGCCGTTTGGCGTGGCAAAGCTGCTGGATCAGGATGTGGAAATCGACTTTCAGAAAGAGACCACACCGAACGATGTGGTCACTGTGATTGCAACGCAGCCGCTGACGGGCAACGAAGCCTGGCAAAAAATTATGCCAGGCGAGTGGATCTTATTTTGTCTCGGGGAGCGTGTAGTTTGACGCCAGCTGTGGCTGGACGACTTCGTGGCTCAGCGGCTTGCTGACCACGTAACGTCCATCCACTACCGAAACAGTCGGCGGCTTACGGGTCTGCTGGAAGTAGTCATAACCCGGTTTAAGCTGTTTCCAGAACTCCGCGTAGTAGGACGTTTTGTGACGCGCCATATTGGCATCGGTCATCCGGAACGGATAGATGCTCACCTGCACGGCAGACTGGCCAAACACCAGCGCACCGGTCACAAACTGGAAGATCTCATCAATCCCGCTGTCGGTCATGGCGTAGCAGCCAACGGAAACACATGCCCCGTGGATCATCAGGTATTTACCATCATAGCCATGCGCACGGTCATAGGCATTCGGAAAGCCGATGTTAATGGCTTTATAGAAGCGGCTGTCGGGTTTTAGCTGGCTACGCTGAACGCTGTAGAACCCCTCCGGGCTTTTAAAATCGCCCTGACGCTGTTTCGGGCCGAGGCCGCCGGAGTAGTTACAGATTTTATAGCTGTCGAGCAGCTGATACGTCTCACCCATCTTCACAAACAGGTCTAACGTACGCTCTTCCTTGAAGATCTGGATATAGACCGGAGAGCCCATCAACTGCTGCTTGTATTCTTTGCTCACTGGCGTCGTGGAGCTGTTGCTGCTGAGCAGCCCGGCAAACGAAACGCACGGAATAAGAAGCATCGCAATGAACAATGCGATTTTACGCATACTACATGTTCCTTGATAAAACATAACCAACTTGCCAGGACGGCAAAAGAGAGCCGAAATCAGATTTGTCTGTATCGGGCGTGCTCACATTAGCACCACTGCATTTTTTCGCAAGCGCCAGCTCGACGGTTTACAAAATAGTTTTCCCTTATAACCTGGATCGGTCGCGCTGGCATTGAGAACTTTGCGTAATCGGTCGCATTTTAGCACCTGCCGCTGCGTTATCTCTGCCTCCTGATAGGTGAAAATGGTACACTGCGCCCGTCTTATGACCGAAGGGTAAGAAAGGACGCTTTTTCAGGATCATCCGCGATCCTGCTGTTCACACAGGCGAGTTCTCGCCGCCTTTCTTTATCCTGTGCAACGACTTCTGACTCGTCCGCCCCCCTGGGCGGAACGGTTATTCATGGATATCAACTAACACTATGATCAGAATAAGAAAAGGACTTGATTTGCCGATTTCCGGCATTCCCGTACAGCAGATTTCGCCCTGTGCGGCTCCCCGCCATGTAGCGATCCTCGGGGACGATTACCTGGGGATGCGTCCCACCATGCTGGTGCAGGAGGGCGACAGCGTCATGAAGGGCCAGGCGCTTTTCGAGGATAAAAAAAATCCCGGCGTCCTCTTCACCGCACCCGCCAGCGGAACGGTAGTGGCCATTCATCGTGGCGAGCGTCGGGTACTGCAATCGGTGGTGATCCGGCTGGAGGGCGATCGGCAGCGCGAGTTTACCCGTCACGATACTGCTGACCTGCCCACGCTTTCACGCCAGTCGGTGCAGGCGCAACTGCTGGAATCAGGGCTGTGGACGGCGCTGCGTACCCGTCCATTCAGCAAAACCCCGGTGCCTGGCACCGTGCCTGCCGCCATTTTCGTCACCGCCATCGACACCAATCCGCTCAGCGCCGACCCGCAGCCGATTATCCTGGCCCAGCGTCAGGCATTTGACGCGGGGCTGACCCTCCTCACACGCCTGACGGACGGCAAAGTGCATGTCTGCCAGGCGGGCGGCGGCAAGCTGGGCGGGCACCCGCAGGGGAAAGTGACGTTCAACGCCTTCGCCGGGCCGCATCCGGCAGGGTTGCCAGGCACTCACATTCATTTCCTGGAGGCCGTCAGCCAGACCAAACAGGTCTGGCATCTGAACTACCAGGACGTGATCGCCATCGGCAAGCTGTTCACCACCGGAGAGCTTTGTACCGAGCGGGTTATCGCCCTCGGCGGCCCGCAGATGCGCAACCCGCGTCTGGTGCGCACCTGCCTGGGAGCAGACATCAATGATCTGCTGGCGGATGAAACCCTGGACGGCGAAAACCGTCATATTTCGGGTTCAGTCCTGAGCGGCAGGCATGCCACAGGCACCTACGCGTATCTCGGGCGCTTTCATCTCCAGGTCAGCGTGGTGAAAGAGGGGCGCGAGAAAGAGCTGTTCGGCTGGGTGATGCCCGGCAGAGAGAAGTTCTCCGTCACCCGCACCACACTCGGCCACTTCCTGCGCAACAAGCTGTTTAACTTCTCCACCGATACCAACGGCGGCGAGCGGGCGATGGTGCCCATTGGCAACTACGAGCGCGTAATGCCGCTCGACATCCTGCCGACCCTGCTGCTGCGCGATCTGCTGGCGGGGGATACCGACAGTGCCCAGGCGCTGGGCTGCCTCGAGCTGGATGAAGAAGATCTGGCCCTGTGCACCTACGTTTGCCCCGGTAAATACGAATACGGACCCGTATTGCGCGAGGTATTAACCCGCATTGAGCAGGAAGGATAACTGATGGGCCTGAAACATCTCATTGAGAAGCTGGAGCCGCACTTTACCCACGGCGGCAAGCTGGAAAAGTACTACCCGCTGTTTGAAGCGACCGCGACGCTGTTCTATACGCCTGGCCAGGTCACCAAAGGGGCCGCGCACGTGCGTGATGCCATCGACCTCAAGCGCATGATGATCCTCGTCTGGTTCGCGGTGTTCCCGGCGATGTTCTGGGGCATGTACAACGTCGGCCTGCAGACTATCCCGGCGCTGACGCATCTTTATGATGCCCAGCAGCTGCCGCAGATTATCGCGGGGGACTGGCACTACCGGGTGGCGCAGATGCTGGGGGTCAGCTTTACCCCTGATGCCGGTTGGATCAGCATGATGACCCTGGGGGCGGTCTATTTCCTGCCCATCTACCTGACGGTCTTCCTGGTCGGCGGCTTCTGGGAAGTGCTGTTCGCGATTATCCGTAAGCACGAGATCAACGAAGGCTTCTTTGTCACCTCCATTCTGTTTGCCCTGATTGTCCCGCCAACGCTGCCGCTGTGGCAGGCGGCGATGGGCATCAGCTTTGGCGTGGTGATGGCGAAGGAGATCTTCGGCGGTACCGGGCGTAACTTCCTCAACCCGGCCCTTGCCGGACGTGCGTTCCTGTTCTTTGCCTACCCGGCGCAAATCTCCGGCGATCTGGTCTGGACGGCGGCGGATGGTTTCTCCGGTGCGACGCCGCTGTCGCAGTGGGCCGCCCACGGCGGCGAGGCGCTGGTCAACAACGCCACCGGGCAACCGGTCAGCTGGTTCGATGCCTTTATCGGTACCATTCCGGGCTCGATAGGCGAAGTCTCCACGCTGATGATCCTGATTGGTGGTGCCATCATTCTGTTTGGCCGCGTCGCCTCCTGGCGCATCGTGGCTGGCGTCATGCTCGGCATGATCCTCACCGCAACGCTGTTTAATCTGATCGGCTCGACGACTAACCCGATGTTCGCCATGCCGTGGTACTGGCATCTGGTGCTGGGCGGTTTCGCCTTCGGCATGATGTTTATGGCCACCGACCCGGTGTCAGCCTCCTTTACCGATAAAGGCAAATGGTGGTACGGGGCGCTGATCGGTGTGATGTGTGTACTGATCCGCGTCGTGAACCCGGCCTACCCGGAAGGGATGATGCTGGCGATCCTGTTCGCCAACCTGTTTGCGCCGCTGTTCGATTACCTGGTAGTGCGGGCCAACATCAAACGGAGGAAGGCGCGTGGCTGAGATAAAAAATAATGACAGCATCGGCAAGACGCTGATGGTGGTCATCGTGTTGTGCCTGGTCTGCTCCATCGTGGTGGCGGGCTCTGCGGTAGGGCTTAAGTCCCGTCAGCAGGAACAACGCGCCCTCGATAAGCAACGTAACATTCTGGCGGTGGCCAGCCTGATGCAGGGCGAAATGAGCGCCGAAGATGTGGCGCAGACCTTTGCCGAACGCATCACCCCGCGTCTGGTGGATCTCAATACAGGCGAGCTGCTTGAGAGCGATCCGTCCAGCTACAACCAGGCGCAGGCGCTGAAAGATCCACAGCGCAGCACCGTGCTGGAGGCCAGTCAGGATCCGGCTGGCATCAAGCGTCGCAGCAACACGGCGGAGATCTACCTGGTGCGGGATGAGCAACAACGCGTCCAGGAGCTGGTTCTGCCGGTGTACGGCAACGGATTGTGGTCGATGATGTATGCCTTCGTCGCCCTCAATACTGATGGCCGCACGGTTAAAGGCATCACTTATTACGACCAGGGCGAAACCCCGGGGCTGGGTGGCGAAGTAGAGAATCCGGCCTGGCGGGCGCAGTTTGTCGGCAAAAAGGTGCTGGATGATAACGGTCAACCGGCGCTGAAAGTGATGAAAGGGGCCGCACGTCCGGGGGATGAGTACGCTGTCGATGGCCTCTCTGGTGCCACGCTGACCTCAAACGGCGTTCAGCACAGCTTTGATTTCTGGATGGGTGAGCTGGGCTTTGGACCCTTTCTTAAAAAGGTACGTGAAGGAGAGCTGAACAATGGCTGATGCGGGCGAACTGAAAGAAGTTAAACGGGTTCTTATCGGGCCGCTGATCGCCAACAACCCGATTACCCTGCAGGTCCTGGGGGTCTGTTCGGCGCTGGCGGTGACCACCAAAATGGAAACCGCGGTGGTGATGACCCTGGCGGTAACCCTGGTGACGGCGTTTTCCAGCATGTTCATCTCGATGATCCGCCACCACATCCCCAACAGCGTGCGCATCATCGTGCAGATGGCGATCATCGCCTCGCTGGTGATCGTGGTGGATCAGCTGCTGCGGGCCTTTGCCTACGAAACCTCAAAACAGCTGTCGGTGTTTGTCGGTCTTATTATCACCAACTGTATCGTAATGGGCCGGGCAGAAGCCTACGCCATGAAGATGCCGCCGCTGGCGAGCTTTATGGATGGCATCGGCAACGGTCTCGGCTACGGCGTGATCCTGCTGACGGTCGGTTTCCTGCGCGAGCTGATCGGCAGCGGCAAACTGTTTGGTATCACCGTGTTCGATACCGTGCAAAACGGCGGCTGGTATCTGCCGAACGGCCTGTTCCTGCTGGCCCCCAGCGCGTTCTTCATTATCGGTTTGCTGATCTGGGCGGTGAGAACCTGGCGCCCTGAGCAGCAGGAAAAGGAGTAACCGACAATGGCTCATTACCTGAGTTTGTTTGTGCGGGCGGTGTTTGTTGAAAACATGGCGCTCGCATTTTTCCTCGGCATGTGTACGTTCCTCGCCGTGTCCAAAAAGGTGTCGACCGCCTTCGGCCTGGGCGTTGCCGTTACGGTGGTGCTGGGGCTGTCGGTGCCGATCAACAACCTGGTCTTTAACCTGGTGCTGCGCGACAGCGCGCTGGTGGATGGCGTTGATCTGAGCTTCCTCAACTTCATCACCTTCATTGGGGTGATCGCGGCGCTGGTGCAAATCCTCGAGATGATCCTCGATAAATACTTCCCGTCACTCTACACCGCGCTGGGCATCTTCCTGCCGCTGATTGCCGTGAACTGCGCCATTTTCGGCGGCGTGTCGTTCATGGTGCAACGTGATTACAACTTTAGCGAGTCGGTGGTCTACGGCTTCGGCTCCGGCATTGGCTGGATGCTGGCTATCGTGACGATGGCGGGCCTGCGTGAAAAAATGAAGTATGCCAACGTGCCGGCCGGGTTGCGCGGCTTAGGGATCACCTTTATCACCACCGGTCTGATGGCGCTGGGCTTTATGTCCTTCTCCGGTGTGCAGCTGTAAGGGCAAACTGTATGGAAATTATTCTTGGCGTGGTGATGTTTACGCTGATCGTGCTGGTGCTCTCGGGGCTGATCCTGGTGGCGCGGTCAAAGCTGGTGAACTCCGGCGATGTGATCATCGAGATTAACGATGAGGCGGATAAGCAGATCCGCACCCCTGCGGGTGACAAGCTGCTGAACACGCTCTCCGGCAATGGCATTTTTATCTCTTCTGCCTGCGGCGGCGGTGGCTCCTGCGGGCAATGCCGGGTCACGGTCAAAGAGGGTGGCGGCGATATACTGCCGACCGAACTGTCGCACATCAGCAAGCGTGAGGCGAAAGAGGGCTGTCGTCTGGCCTGCCAGGTGGCGGTACGTCAGAACATGAAGATTGAACTGCCGGAAGAGATTTTCGGCGTGAAAAAGTGGCAGTGTGAGGTTATCTCCAATGATAACAAAGCCACCTTCATTAAAGAGCTGAAGCTGCGGGTACCCGATGGCGAAGACGTGCCGTTCCGCGCGGGTGGCTACATTCAGATCGAATGCCCGGAGCACACCGTCGCCTATAAAGACTTTGACGTGCCGGACGAGTACCGCGGCGACTGGGATAAATTCAACCTGTTCCGCTTTGTCTCTGAGGTTAAGGAGCCGACGCTGCGCGCCTACTCCATGGCCAACTACCCGGACGAGAAGGGCATCATCATGCTCAACGTGCGTATCGCCACGCCGCCGCCAGGCGTACCGGATGCACCGCCGGGGATCATGTCATCCTATATCTGGTCGCTGAGAGCGGGCGATAAGGTAACTATCTCCGGTCCGTTTGGTGAGTTCTTTGCCAAAGAGACCGATGCCGAAATGGTATTCATCGGCGGGGGGGCCGGGATGGCGCCGATGCGCTCGCACATCTTTGACCAGCTTAAGCGTCTGGGTAGCCAGCGTAAGATCAGCTTCTGGTACGGCGCCCGCTCGCTGCGGGAGATGTTCTATCAGGAGGAGTTTGAACAGCTGGCGCGGGATAACCCAAACTTCAGCTTCCACATTGCGCTGTCCGATCCGCTGCCGGAAGATAACTGGACCGGCTACACCGGGTTCATTCATAACGTGTTGTATGAAAACTACCTCAAACACCACGCTGCTCCGGAAGACTGCGAGTTCTACATGTGCGGGCCGCCAATGATGAACGCCGCGGTGATCAAAATGCTGCAGGATCTCGGCGTGGAAGATGAGAACATCATGCTGGATGATTTTGGAGGCTGATGATGGTGACCTTCCTGCTGACCTTCGCGATCTTTGTGCTGGTGATATTTGGCATGTCGCTCGGCTGGCTGATTAAGCGTAAAAGCATTCAGGGCAGCTGCGGCGGCATCTCTTCGCTGGGGATGGAGAAAGTCTGCGACTGCCCGGAGCCGTGCGACGCGCGTAAAAAGCGCATGGAACGCGAAGCACAGCGCCAGCAAAACCGAATTCTCTGAACGAAACAGGCCGCAACAGCGGCCTGTTTTTTTTACTTAACCCACGCTCTGGCCTGGGCCGGAGAATCCACCATCACCCCATCGGCCCCCAACGTTTGGGCTTTCTGATAATCCTCAGCGGAGTTAACACCAAGCAGGATCACATGGGCATTCCCCTGTGAGCGGAAACAGTCCATCGCCTCCTTATCCCATGTCAGGGTAGCCGGGGAGATACCATCCCCCAGTGTGAATTTCTCCACCACTTCCACCTTGCGATTCAGCTCCAGCCCGTACCAGTACGCATCCATTTTCTTTGCCGGGGTCTGGCAAACGTGGTTCAGGGAGATATTCGCCAGCCGGGTGCGGGTTTCACTCCGGGTGACAAAGCGCGACACCTCTGCAGGCAGGGCATCCAGATAGCGATCCTCTGTGGAATAGACGCGAACACGCGCCAGGCTGTTGGTCTCTTTCAGCACGCCAAGCAGCTGTTTGCCCATCTCAGCCGGATCGGCATCGGGGGATTTAATATCGATGTAAAAGTGGACGTCAGGCCAGCGTTCCAGTACCGCTTTCAGGGTCGGAATGGTGGTTCCGGCGACCTTTTCTTTCCATTTTGCACCGGCATCAAAGGTCGCCAGCTCGGCCTGGGTGTACTGAGAGACGTTGCCCTTTGCTGCGGTTAACGCGCTGAGATCGCTCGGGCGATACAAAACGGGCACGCCGTCACGGCTGAGCTGCACGGTGACCCAGATCGCCTGAGCGCGGTTTTCCAGCGCAAGCTGGATGGCCGGAAGCGTATTCTCCGGCGCATCGGCGGTTCCTCCGCGGTGAGCGATAATTTGTGGGCTGGCCCAGGCGGAGGTCGTTAGCAGAAGTGAAGCGATAATCATCTTTTTCATGAATAATTTTCCATTTTAAATCATGTAATTCAATGAGTTGTAAATGCCCAATGGCTTATCCTTGTACCACGGTTTAATGACAGAAGTGCGACAGTAAATCTGCTGACGCATTTTTTGCACTTTGTTATACTGTGCATAATTACAGGTGTGGTGAAGATGATGCGCAAAATAATCCATGTCGATATGGACTGTTTTTTTGCTGCGGTGGAAATGCGGGATAATCCGGCGCTACGGGATATCCCCATTGCCATTGGCGGCAGCCGTGTGCAGCGCGGAGTAATCAGTACCGCGAACTACCCGGCACGTAAATTTGGCGTGCGCAGCGCCATGCCGACCGCGATGGCGTTAAAACTCTGCCCGCACCTCACCTTGTTACCAGGCCGTTTCGAGGCCTACAAAGAAGCGTCCCACCATATTCGTGAGATCTTCTCCCGCTACACTTCCCTGATCGAACCCCTGTCGCTGGACGAAGCCTATCTGGATGTCACCGACAGCCTTCACTGTCACGGCTCCGCCACGTTGATGGCCCAGGAGATCCGTCAGACGATTTTTGATGAACTGCAGCTCACCGCCTCGGCGGGCGTCGCGCCGGTTAAATTTCTCGCCAAAATCGCCTCGGATCTCAATAAGCCCAACGGCCAGTATGTGATCACCCCTGACGAAGTGCCGGCGTTTATCAAAACGCTGCCGCTGGGCAAGATCCCCGGCGTAGGGAAAGTCTCTGCGGCAAAGCTGGAGAACATGGGGCTGCGCACCTGTGAAGATGTGCAGAACAGCGATCTGGGGATGCTGTTAAAGCGCTTCGGTAAGTTTGGCCGGGTGCTGTGGGAGCGGAGCCAGGGCATTGATGAGCGCAATGTTAACAGCGAGCGACTGCGTAAATCGGTGGGGGTGGAACGCACCCTGGCGGAGGATATTCACGACTGGGCAGACTGCGAAGCCATTATCGTCGGGCAGCTCTATCCTGAGCTGGAGCGGCGGCTGGCGAAGGTCAAACCGGATCTGCTGATTGCCCGCCAGGGGGTGAAACTCAAGTTCAACGATTTTCAGCAAACCACCCAGGAACACGTCTGGCCGCGGCTGAACAAAGAGGATTTGATTGCCACCGCGAAAAAAACCTGGGAAGAGCGTCGGGCAGGGCGGGGAGTACGGCTGGTGGGGTTGCATGTCACGCTGCTGGATCCGCAGCTGGAGCGGCAGCTGGTACTGGGGCTGTAAAAAAGCCCGGTGGCGCTGACGCTTACCGGGCCTGGGTCTTTCTCCCTCTCCCTGTGGGAGAGGGCTGGGGTGAGGGGATTACTTCGCCGGGATCGCTTTCAGCAGTTCGGTCAGCAGGGTCCAGTAATGGCCCACGCTTTCGATATGCACCTGCTCATCCGGAGAGTGAGGACCGGTAATAGTTGGCCCGATGGAAACCATATCCATATCCGGGTACGGTTTCTTGAACAGACCGCACTCCAGACCCGCGTGGATCACCTGAATGTTCGGCGTGCTGTTGAACAGACGCTGATAGGTTTCGCGCACCAGCGCCATCACCGGTGAACTCGCATCTGGCTGCCAGCCCGGGTAGCTGCCCTTGGCGACGGTTTGCGCGCCAGACAGTTTGCCCAGAGATTCCAGCATGCTCACCACGTACTCTTTCCCGCTGTCGATCAGGGAGCGGATCAGGCAGATAATCTCTGCGCTGTCGTCAGCCATGGTCACCACGCCGACGTTCAGGGAGGTTTCTACCACGCCTTTCGCCACGTCAGAGTTGCGGATCACGCCGTTTGGCGTAGCGTTCAGCAACTGAACAAAGCGGTCGCGGGACTGTTCAGTCAGCGCGGCTTTATCCGTCGTAACTGCTTCCAGCACCACGGTCAGGTTCTTCTCTTTCGCTTCCAGCTCGTTTTTCAGGATATCCAGATAGACGGTGGAGAGCTTTTTCAACGCATCGGCTTTGTCTGCGGCAACGGCCACGGTGGCAAAGGCTTCACGCGGGATCGCGTTACGCAGCGTACCGCCGTTGAAATCCACCAGACGCAGATCCAGCTCGGCAGCATGACCGGCCAGGAAGCGGGCCAGCAGCTTGTTGGCATTGCCTAACCCTAAGTGAATGTCACCGCCGGAGTGGCCGCCTTTCAGCCCTTTCAGCGTCAGCTTGAAGGTCTGGAAGCCTGTCGGGATCGCTTCACGAGTCAGCGGCAGGGTGGAGATAAAGTCGATACCGCCCGCGCAACCCATGTAGATTTCGCCTTCCTCTTCGGAATCGGTATTGATCAGGATATCCGCCTGCAGCCAATTCGCCTGCAGACCAAAGGCGCCATCCATCCCGGCTTCTTCGGTCATGGTCAGCAGCACTTCCAGCGGACCATGCTCAACGCGATCGTCTGCCAGTACCGCCAGCGCAGAGGCCATACCGATACCGTTATCGGCACCCAGAGTGGTGCCGCGGGCTTTGATCCACTCGCCGTCGATGTACGGCTGAATCGGATCTTTGGTGAAATCGTGAACGGTGTCGTTGTTCTTCTGTGGAACCATGTCCAGGTGCGCCTGGAGCACAACCGGTTTACGGTTTTCCATCCCGGCGGTGGCAGGTTTACGGATCAGAATGTTGCCAACCTGGTCGCGTTCGGCGTGCAGCCCTTTTTCCTTCGCCCAGCCCATGATGTGTTCGGCAAGCTGTTCTTCGTGATAAGACGGGTGAGGAATGGAGCAGATTTTGGCAAAAATATCCCACAGCGGTTGTGGCGATAACTGAGACAGTTCAGACACAGTAAGTCTCCTTGTCGATGGCCTGCAGACAATGTTGCAGGTCACGGGGTTAGCAGGTTTAGAGTTACCACAAGTCAGACTTGCGAGGTGGGTTCGAGAATACCACTTTCTCTGTCGGCTGGTAGGGGTTAGCAAGTAAAAACTCCGGGCCGGGCCGCTTAGCACTGGTTTTTAGTGCTTCAGATCTCTATAATCTCGCGCAACCATTTTCCCCCTCGAACACTTTTTAAGCCGTATATAAACAGGCTGGGACAATTCACATGAGCGAAAAATACATCGTCACCTGGGACATGTTGCAGATTCATGCACGTAAACTGGCTGCACGCCTGATGCCATCTGAGCAGTGGAAAGGCATCATCGCGGTTAGCCGCGGTGGCCTGGTACCGGGGGCATTGCTGGCACGTGAGCTGGGTATTCGCCATGTCGATACCGTGTGCATCTCCAGCTACGACCACGACAACCAGCGTGAGCTGAAAGTGCTGAAACGCGCTGAAGGCGATGGTGAAGGTTTCATCGTGATTGACGATCTGGTTGATACCGGCGGTACAGCAGTCGCTATTCGCGAAATGTATCCAAAAGCCCATTTCGTTACCATCTTCGCTAAGCCAGCCGGTCAGCCGCTGGTTGACGATTATGTGATTGATATCCCGCAGGATACCTGGATCGAACAGCCATGGGATATGGGCGTAGTATTCGTCCCACCTATTTCAGGCCGCTAATCCATACATTTTTAACGCCCGGTGATGCCGGGCGTTATTTTTTTTGCCCTTGTCGCGTTACAATGATGCCCTCTGACGTATCTTAAGAGGCAGCGCGCAATGTCCCAGGCGAATCTCAGCGAAATTCTCTTCAAGCCCAAATTCAAACACCCGGAAACCTCGACGCTGGTTCGTCGCTTCAACAGTGGCGTACAACCGTCAGTGCAATCGGCGCTGGATGGCAAAAACATCCCGCACTGGTATCGCATGGTTAACCGTCTGATGTGGATCTGGCGCGGCATCGATCCTCGTGAAATTCTGGATGTGCAGGCGCGTATCGTGATGAGTCAGGCCGAACGTACCGACGACGATCTGTACGACACGGTGGTGGGCTATCGCGGTGGCAACTGGATCTACGAATGGGCAACCCAGGCGATGATCTGGCAGCAAAAGGCGAGCCAGGAAGAGGACCCCTTGCTAAGCGGCAAGCACTGGCTGCATGCCTGTAATCTCTACAGCATTGCGGCTTACCCGCACCTGAAAGGCGACGAACTGGCCGAGCAGGCGCAGGCGCTGGCGAACCGCGCCTACCAGGAAGCGGCCCAGCATCTGCCGGGTCAGATGCGCGAACTCACCTTTACCATCCCTGGCGGCCCGGCGGTGACCGGCTTCCTGCATCTGCCCGCAGGCGACGGCCCCTTCCCGACGGTGATGATGTGCGGCGGCCTCGACTCGTTGCAAACCGATTACTACAGCCTGTATGAGCGCTACTTAGCCCCGAAAGGGCTGGCGATGCTGACTCTCGACATGCCGTCAATCGGCTTCTCGTCCAAGTGGAAACTGACCCAGGATTCCAGCTTGCTCCACCAGCATGCCCTCAAGGCGCTGGAGCAGAATCCGTGGGTGGATCATACCCGGGTGGCGGCGTTTGGCTTCCGCTTTGGCGCTAACGTCGCCGTGCGTCTGGCCTATCTGGAATCCTCACGCCTGAAAGCGGTGGCCTGTCTGGGGCCGGTGGTGCATGCGCTGTTAAGCGAACCTGCGCGGCAGGGCAGCGTGCCGGAAATGTACCTCGACGTGCTGGCCAGTAGCCTCGGCATGCACGATGCCTCCGACGAGGCGCTGCGCGTGGAACTCAATCGCTACTCCCTGAAAACCCAGGGCTTACTGGGCCGTCGTTGTCCGACGCCGATGCTCTCTGGCTTCTGGAAAAACGATCCCTTCAGCCCGGAAGAGGAGTCCCGCTTAATCACCTCGTCATCTGTCGATGGCAAGCTGCTGGAGGTGCCGTTCAATCCTGTGTATCAGAATTTTGACAAGGCACTGCAACAGATAGCGCGCTGGATCCATCAGAGATTGAGTTAAGAGATTGCTAATTTTTGGTGTTTTGGTACAACAGTGGCTTCATAAAAGGAGATCGCAATGACGTTACCGAGTGGACATCCCAAAAGTAGAATGATCAAGAAGTTTATGGCTCTTGGCCCCTACATCCGCGAAGAGCAGTGCGAAGAGAATCGCTTTTTTTTCGACTGTCTGGCCGTTTGCGTTAACGTAAAGCCATCGCCGGAAAAGCGCGAATTCTGGGGATGGTGGATGGAAATGGAAGCCGAAGCGTCACGCTTCACCTATAACTACCAGTTTGGCCTGTTCGATAAAGACGGTCACTGGCAGGCGACGGCGATTAAGGATCCTGAAGTGGTTCAGCGCCTGGAGCACACCCTGCGTGAATTCCATGAGAAAGCCCGCGCGCTGCTGGCGACGTTCGATCTGAAACTCGAGCCTGCGGATGATTTCACCAACGAACCGGTGAAGCTGACCGCTTAACGTCCGGCGTAAAAAGCAGACAATAAAAAAACCCGGCCATCCAGCGCCGGGTTTTTTATTTCGCTCAATCAGAACTGGTAGGTCATGCCCAGGGCAACGATATCATCGCTGCTCACGCCCAGTTTATTGTCGTCATCAATCTGGTTGATTTTATAATCAACAAACGCGGACATATTTTTGTTGAAATAGTAGGTCGCGCCGACGTCGATATATTTCACGATATCTTCATCACCGATGCCTTCAATATCCTTGCCTTTAGACTGGACATAACCCAGGGAAGGGCGCAGACCAAAGTCAAATTGATATTGTGCAACCGCTTCGAAGTTCTGTGCTTTATTGGCGAAGCCACCGGAGATTGGCGTCATATTGCGCGTTTCGGTATACATGGTCGCCAGGTAAATGTTGTTGGCGTCATATTTCAGACCGGTGCCCCAGGCTTCGGCTTTTTCACCTTCACCACGTGCCAGCAGGTTCTGGGCATTGGTGCGGTCAGAGTTGGTGTAGGCGCCGCTGATGGCGAAGTCGCTGCCGCCGAAATCATAGGTCAGCGCCGTACCGAAACCGTCACCGTTCTGTTTCTTCGCTTCACGGCCTTCGTTTTTACCCTGATATTGCAGGGTCAGGTCCAGACCATCAATGGCACCGAAGAAGTCGGTATTACGGTAGGTAGCCAGGCCGCTGGCGCGTTTGGTCATGAAGTTGTCGGTCTGCGCGGAGGAGTCGCCGCCGAATTCCGGGAACATATCGGTCCAGGCTTCGACGTCGTACAGGGCGCCGAGGTTACGACCGTAGTCGAATGAACCGAAGTCTTTCAGCTTGATACCGGCGAAGGCCAGACGGGTTTTCTGTGTCGCGTCGCTTTCGGCTTTATTGCCGGAGAATTCAGCTTCCCAACGGCCATAACCGGTCAGCTGTTCGTTAATCTGGGTTTCGCCTTTAAAGCCAAAACGCACATAAGTCTGGTCACCATCTTTGGCATCATCATCGCTGAGATAATGCATGGCTTTTACTTTACCGTACACGTCCAGTTTATTGCCGTTTTTATTAAATACTTCGGCTGCCTGTACAAATGAAGTTGCTACAACGCCCATGACCACTAATGCCAGAGTACTCTTTTTCATTTTCAATCCTGGTTTCTTATAAACGCGCTAATATTCGCTGAACAGTCAGCTCAAGCTTATGTTCCGTGAAAAAACAGGAAGGGTTTTAACGTTCTGAAATGAACGTTTTATGACAAATACAGAATAAGTTTAAAAAAGCGTATTTTTTTATTTCAGTAATAAAAGTGTCAACGTTTGCCGCTACGCTTCCTGGTCCCGCGCAACAAAGTACCAGCCTGCGTGTTATGGCGGTTGGCAACGAGCCCCAGTCCTGATAAAAAGTCTGATTGATATCATTTTCCTTATTGTTAAACGGCAGAGAATCATGAGTGACAGCCAGACGCTGGTGGTAAAACTCGGCACCAGTGTATTAACAGGCGGATCGCGCCGCCTTAATCGCGCCCACATTGTCGAACTGGTGCGCCAGTGCGCACAGCTGCATGCCGCAGGGCACCGTATTGTGATTGTGACCTCCGGGGCGATTGCCGCCGGGCGTGAACATCTGGGCTACCCCGAACTCCCGGCCACCATTGCCTCCAAGCAGCTGCTGGCTGCCGTCGGACAAAGCCGACTGATTCAACTCTGGGAACAGCTGTTCTCTATCTATGGTATCCACGTCGGGCAGATGCTGCTGACCCGCGCCGATATGGAAGACCGCGAGCGTTTCCTCAATGCCCGCGATACCCTGCGCGCGCTGCTGGATAACAACATCGTGCCGGTCATTAACGAGAACGACGCGGTCGCCACCGCCGAAATTAAGGTTGGCGACAACGATAACCTCTCGGCGCTGGCCGCCATTCTGGCAGGTGCGGATAAGCTGCTGCTGCTCACCGATCAACAGGGGCTGTTCACCGCTGACCCACGCACCAACCCGCAGGCCGAGCTGATCACCGATGTGAAAGGCATCGACGATGCGCTGCGTGCCATTGCGGGCGACAGCGTCTCTGGCCTTGGCACCGGCGGGATGGGCACCAAACTGCAGGCTGCCGACGTGGCGTGCCGGGCGGGTATCGACACCATCATCGCCGCCGGCAGCCGTCCGGGCGTGATTGGCGATGTGATGGAAGGCATTTCGGTTGGAACCCGTTTCCACGCCGAAGCCACCCCGCTGGAAAACCGCAAACGCTGGATTTTCGGCGCGCCGCCTGCCGGGGAGATTACCGTTGATGAAGGTGCTACTGCCGCGATTCTGGAACGAGGCAGCTCATTGCTTCCAAAAGGAATTAAAAACGTGACAGGCAACTTCTCCCGTGGTGAAGTGATCCGTATCTGTAATCTGGAAGGGCGCGACATTGCCCACGGCGTGTGCCGCTACAATAGCGACGCGCTGCGCCGTATTGCAGGCCACCATTCACAGCAGATCGATGCCATTCTCGGCTATGAGTATGGCCCGGTTGCTGTCCATCGCGACGATATGATCACCCGTTAAGGAGCAGGACATGCTGGAACAAATGGGCGCCGCTGCCAAAGCCGCCTCGTACAAACTGGCGCTCCTTTCCAGCCGCGAGAAAAACCGCGTGCTGGAAAAAATCGCAGAGTATCTGGAATCACAATCCGCAGAGATTTTACGTGCCAACGAACAGGATTTAGCCGAAGCGCGCGACAACGGCCTGAGCGAGGCGATGCTCGATCGCCTGGCCTTAAACCCCGTGCGCCTGAAAAGCATTGCCGACGATGTGCGTCAGGTATGCAGCCTGGCCGATCCGGTTGGGCAGGTGATTGACGGCGGGCTGCTGGACAGCGGTCTGCGCATTGAACGTCGCCGCGTGCCGCTCGGCGTAATTGGCGTGATCTACGAAGCACGACCTAACGTCACCCTTGATGTCGCTTCTCTGTGCCTGAAAACCGGCAACGCTGCCATTCTGCGCGGCGGGAAAGAGACCTGGCGTACCAACGCTGCCACGGTAAAAGTGATCCAGCAGGCGCTGGAAGAGTGCGGCCTGCCCGCCGGTGCGGTACAGGCGATTGAAAGCCCGGATCGTGCCCTGGTCAACGAGATGCTGCGGATGGACAAATACATCGACATGCTGATCCCGCGTGGCGGGGCAGGGCTGCACAAGCTGTGCCGCGAGCAGTCGACCATCCCGGTGATCACCGGCGGTATCGGCGTATGCCATATTTTTGTCGATGAGAGTGCTGAGATCGAACCGGCCCTGAAGATCATCGTCAACGCCAAAACCCAGCGTCCGAGCACCTGTAACACGGTGGAGACGCTGCTGGTGCATCAGCATATCGCCGAACGTTTCCTGCCTGCATTGAGCCAGCAGATGGCGCAGAGCGGCGTCACCCTGCACGCCGATGCCAGTGCGCTGACGCTGCTGAAAGCGGGCCCGGCGAAGGTTGAGGAAGTGAAAGCAGAGCAGTATGACGACGAGTTTTTGTCGCTGGACCTGAACGTGAAAGTGGTTGCCGATCTGGACGACGCCATCGCCCACATTCGCGCCCACGGCACTCAGCACTCGGACGCGATCCTTACCCGTACCCTGAGCAACGCCAACCGCTTTGTGAACGAAGTGGACTCGTCTGCCGTGTACGTCAACGCCTCCACCCGCTTTACCGACGGCGGCCAGTTTGGCCTCGGCGCCGAAGTGGCGGTCAGCACCCAGAAGCTGCACGCGCGCGGCCCGATGGGGCTGGAAGCCTTAACCACCTACAAGTGGGTCGGCTTCGGCGACGATACCATTCGGGCGTAATCCCCGTGCGGGCGGCAACTGCTGCCCGCGCTATCCCTGTGAATTCTGTTCGATACGTTCCTGTGCCGCCGAGTCCAGCGTGGCAATTTGCTCCTGCAACGCCGTCAGGCTGAGTGGCCTGCTGATTAAATAGCCCTGCGTTTCATCGCACTTCATCATCATCAGCTTCTGCAGCTGGCCTTCGGTCTCTACCCCTTCAGCGGTAATACTCAGCGAGAATGCTTTACCCAGGCCGATAATGTTTTCAACGATGGTGTTGGCGCTGTCGCTATCCGGCATGCCGTCGATAAAGGACTTATCCAGCTTGATGCCATCGAACGGGAAATTGCGCAGATAGCTCAGGGAGGAGTAGCCGGTCCCGAAATCATCCATCAGCAGCTTCACGCCCAGCTTCTTCAGCGCCAGCATGATTTCAAGGCTGTTTTCCGGGTTCCACAGGGTGGCGTTTTCGGTGATTTCGATCTCCAGCCGGGCCGGGTCTAACTGTGAGATCTGCAGCGCATCCTTGATACGATCCACCACCTGCCAGGACTGGAACTCGACGGCAGAGATATTCACCGAGACCGAGAGACCGTGCAGGGACTGCTGTGCATCCCGACAGGCGGTCTTCAGCACCCAGTCGCTGAGCGGAATGATCAGCCCGGTCTCTTCGGCCAGCGAAATAAACTGATCCGGCATGATCAGGCCAAGCTCGGGGTGATCCCAGCGGATTAACGCCTCCACGGCGATGATCCGCGACAGGTCATGGCCGTAACGCGGCTGGTAAACCAGACGGAACTGCTCTTTTTTAATGCCGTCGCGCAGGCTCTCTTCCATCTCCCGGCGCTGCACCATCTGCTCAGCCATTTCGGGCATATAGAACACCCACTTGTTGCGCCCGGTGCTTTTGGCTTTGTACAGCGCGATGTCCGAGAAGCGCAGGAGTTCGCCCGCATCGACGGCATCGTGCGGCGCCATCGCGATTCCGATGCTGGCCCCGATCACGATCTCGTTCCCGTTGATCAGGAAGGGGCGGGTCAGCTCGGCAATAATACGTTCACACAGGGTATCAATGTACCGCCGGTCATGAATGTCGGAGATAACCAGAATAAACTCGTCTCCGCCCTGGCGCGCCACCAGATCGTAATCGCGGATACAGTGCCGGAGCCTGGCCGAGGCCTCATGCAGCACGATATCGCCGGCGCCGTGACCGAACAGATCGTTGACCGGTTTAAACTTATCGAGATCGAGGCTAAGCATCGCCAGCGGGTGCATCTGCGTCGGCTGCGCCCGCAGTTTGCCCTCCAGAAACTCGCGCATCCGCACCCGGTTGGGCAGCCCGGTCAGCTCGTCGTGGCGGGAGAGATACTCCACGCGCGCCTGAGCTTCGACCTCCAGCGTGACATCCGTGGCGGTGCCCCGGTAGCCGGTTATCCCTTCCGGGGTGATAACCGGTTTGATCGCAATATGGCAGTAGCGCTGGTGGCCCATCGCGGAGAGATAGCGGCAGTGCAGCAGGCGGCGATGACCCGTCTGGCCGGGGAGGGTGATCCACTCCGCCAGCGACTGGTTTTCTGCGGACATCAACTCGCTCAGCGGGCGGCCGATCCAGGCTGATATGCTGTGCCCGGTAATGCCGGGAAAACGCTCGGAAAGCCAGGTAAAACGCAGCTCGGGATCGGTCTCCCAGATCCAGTCCGTGGTCGCCTCGGCGACGTCACGAAAACGGCGTTCGCTGGCGGTGAGCGCCAGACGGTTCTGGGCCAGCAGATAAGTATTTTCATCATACATCCGCGCCTTTTTGAGCGCGTTGCGTCCCAGCATCAGGCCGGGGATCGCGGTGCAGAGTGCCAGCAGGATCAACAGCGGCAGGATATAGCGCAGCAGTTCCCGACCAGGGTTCTCGCTTTTCCATTCAAAGGTGATTTGCTGGCCATCAATGGGAAGGGTTGCCACCCCGCGTCGCCCTGCCAGTTTCGCGGCGCCCTTGTGCTGCACGCGGGTCTGATTGATACCGTACTCTTCACCCAGCGCGCTGAGCTTACGGGCATCCAGCACGTCAACGAAGACCAGCACGGAGGCGGGGCCGGGAGCTACAGGGATACTCATGTCGTCACCCGTGGTGATGCGCGCTGCCGCCACCAGCGCCGGATGGCCGTCCTTCATCACCACTGTACTGGACACCGGCATGGCGTCCGGTTGGGCTATTTTCTGCAGCAGCTCGGGCAGAGGATCGTCTCCCAGCCAGGTTTGCAGCGAGCCTGTCACCAGCTTGCCGTCGATCACGCTGTAACGGGTCTGCCCGCTGCCGTCCACGACGAACAGCCCTTCGTACTCAAAATCGCGCCACAGCGTGGCACCCATGTTTTGCCGGGTGTACGCCCAGTCAGTATCCACGCTGGGATGAAGATGCTGGTAGGCTTCGCCCCACCAGGCGTAGTCTTTGACATGGGTGGTGAGCGTATCGACGCGGTTATGGATCGCCTTTTCCAGCAGCATGGCACTGTGCTTATCGCTGTCCTGATTGATGTTTTGCACAATCGTCAGCAGCGCGATGATGGCGATAATAAACAGCCCTGACAGCAGGGCAAACATCAGCAGCAGGGCACGTTTGATAAAGGTCGCCGTTCTTTTCGGCTCCAGATCCGTACCGGATATATCATCGGTGACAAAAAATTTATGCATTATTTACCCACTCTCTCAGGCATTTCTGTGTTCCGATTAGAATTAGTATCGACCTGTTCCGGCGGGGCTTTATTTCAAAAAGGTAAAGGTAAAGATAGCCGATTATAGGGTTAAAAGAAGTAGATGCGATGCGTGTTAACGGCAAATAGCTGCCAAATGTGACGGAGGATGCGTATGGCCAGGCAAAACGGCAGCAACACACATTCATTGTTGCTGGTTGATCGGCTGGTGAGTAAAAAACAGTCAGCCTATTGCGTGACCGTCACTATCCACCCTGTTCGTTGCGCTGAAATATGCGCCTAATCTCCTTAAGTTAAACTATTTAACTTGTTGTTTTTAAACTATTTGTCTCTTAATTGATTTTTTAATAAAACTTCATTGGAATTAAGGCTTATAGGGCGTTAGCTTTAAATAAAGAAAATTTCATTATCGAAAATCAATAAGTTTAATATTTAGGATTATTATTACAGATACTGAGGAAGAATCCCATTGGATAAGTATGGTCTTTTTATTTAATATTTATACATAGATTGTAATGAATATGGGTAACGTATAGCGAGTACACTAATCAGCTTTTTAAACATGGAGCACCCTATTGAGTTCAATACTGATTTTGAGTGACGATTATATCTTTGGTGAGGCTATAACGGTTTTACTGAAAGAGGTGAAATCAGATGTCAGCACGCAGGTAAAAAACGATGCGGTGACGGATATTTATTTTGTCACCTGGCGGGGGAGTATCGATCGCACTTTGGCTGCTAACCGATGCAGCGCATTAATCGTAAACATCCATGATAATCTTAATGCCAGAACCATTAGCCTGCTTAATCGGATCAAACGTGAATATCCGCTGATTCGCATTATGGTATTCGTAAATGAGATTGTGGATTATCAAAATCCGTTTATCCCTGTATTAATGCCGATCTGTGACATTCTGGTTAATCGTTACGAAAGCATACCCGGGATAAAGCGTAACCTGACTCAATTAGGTTTACTTATGCAGCATGGTCCCACGCGTTTGCTAAATCGTTTTTCGCGTACCGGACGAATCATGCTTAACAGTACTGATTCAATGCTTTCGGCGTTATCAAAGCGAGAACGTGAAGTAATGAACTATCTGGCTCAGGGAAAAAGCCCGACGGAAATTGCGGAAGAGTTATATGTAAGTCCTAAAACGGTATACACCCACAGACACCGAATTTATGCCAAGTTGGGTGTCAGGAATATTATTGAGCTGCATAAAAACATGCGCATTAGTGCAATTATTTGATAACCCAGATATACCTCAGCTTCACCAACATCACCTCCATTAACGGTAAACAGACGCCAGGGAGGGTTTATTTAAAAGGATGCTACCCATGAAACATGCCGTTCCTTTAGCTTTACTTTTTTTCAGCGCCACCGCTTTCGCCAGCGACGGCACCATCACTTTTACCGGCACTATCACCGATACGTCATGTACTATTTCCACCAGTAACGTCACGGTCGATTTTGGCACGGTTGCTGCCAGCGCCTTTAAGGCGAAAGGTGACACGACGGGCGGCCGTGCATTTCAGCTGACCCTGACCGACTGCCCGTACGAAAGCGCTACCGTTCGCTTCGACGGCAACGCCGATGCAGAAGGTAAGCTGTTTCAGGTAGATAGTGGGGCAGATAATGCGAGCAATGTGGGTATTGCCATTTATGATGCCAACAATGTGCAGGTGCTGCCAAATAGCCCGTCCAGCGCTTACGTATTGTCAAAGACGGCGGCGAATACGCTTAATTTCTCGGCCAAACTGCAATCCACGGCGGATACCGTCAACGTCGGTAATATTGCCGCGACCTCTAATTTTACCATCGTTTATCCATAATGCTGGGGCTGGTGATAAGCCAGCTCTTTTAATGCGATTAATCCGCTCTGGAGAATAGTAATTGAAATTATTAATTTCACTGTTGCTGATTATATTCTGCATGCAGCCTGCTTTGGCGGGTATTACATTAAGCGCAACGCGGGTGATTTATGATGCATCTGCGAAAGAGGCGGCTATTAGCATTAGCACCTCCGGTGAAAATCGCCCCTGGCTGGTGCAGTCGTGGCTGGAAAATAGCGATCGCGGCGATACCTCATCACCCTTTGTTATTACACCACCGCTTTTTAAGTTGATGCCAGATACTACCTGGCAAATTCGTATTACCAAAATACGCGATACGCTGCCGCAGGATCGCGAATCACTTTTCTGGCTCAATGTTAAAGCTATTCCCGCAGTGGATAGCAATGAGCATAACCGTATGCTGATTGCCACCAAGAGCGTAATGAAATTGATTTGGCGTCCCGCATCGTTAAGCGCATCAGCCGCGGCCGATGCAGTAAAGCAGATTAGCGCCAAAGGCGATGGACAAACCATTACGCTGCGCAACCCGGGTCCCTATTTTATCAATATTGGTTCGCTACGGGTGAATGGTCTGCCGGTAAAGACGCCGGGCTATATCGCCCCCTTTGCCACCCGCTCCATTAGCCATCCACAGCGGCAGGGAAAGCTTGAGATCCAGGCGATAAACGATTACGGCGGTTTAACCTCGGCAGTCACGCTTGATTTCTAATCATCAGATCAATATGGACATAGAAGATGAGAGTAAGAAAGCTGGCGCTTTTGCTGACCTGGGGCTGCACGCCGTGGGGCGCGCATGCCGATCTCTATTTTGATACCAACGCGTTAGATCTCTCTGATGAGCAGAAGCAGCAGCTTAATCTTCAATCATTTAGCGATCCCGAAACGGCTTCTACCGGGGACTGGGATGTGGAGGTACTGGTTAACGGCGTGGCTACCGGGCAGCGCACCATCACCTTCGATGCCTGCGGAAAAAGGCTCTGCGCCCGCTATTCACCGGCGCTGCTGTCTGAGCTGGGCGTGCGCACCGAACAGTTTCCTGAGCTGGCCGCGCTGCCAGCCGATCAGGGGCTGACGGACATTGAAAATTATATTCCGCACGCAACGAGCCTGTTTGACCCGGCACGGCAGCAGCTGCTGCTGATGGTTCCTCAGGCGGCGTTAAAACCGATGATCCGCGGCGATGTTTCACCCGCGCGATGGGACGATGGCCTGCCGATGCTGTTTACCAGCTACAACCTCAACGGTATGGCGTCGCGCTACCAGGATAGCAGAGACCGATCGCAGTACCTCAACCTGCGCAATGGCGCTAACCTTGGGCCCTGGCGCTTACGCAACTACAGCTATTACAGCCATGATAATCATAGCGGCGACCGCTGGCAGAGCATGCAGACCTGGCTTGAGCGCGATATCCGGGCTTTGCGATCGCGCCTGACGCTGGGTGAAAGCGCCACCACGGCGCTGGTCTTTGACAGCTTTAATTTCAGCGGGCTGATGCTGGCCTCGGACGACGGCATGCTGCCGCAGAGCCAGCAAGGCTTTGCCCCCATCATTCGCGGCATCGCGGTGAGCCATGCCCAGATCGAGGTGCGCCAGAAGGGCAATATTATCTACCAGACGTGGGTGCCGCCCGGCGCGTTCGAAATAACCGATCTTTTTCCCACCTCCTCAAGCGGCGATCTGAACATCACCATCCGGGAAGAGGATGGCAGCGTCCGTACCTTCGTGCAGCCGTTTTCATCCGCACCGGCCATGGTGCGTGAGGGCCAGTTGAAATACGCGCTGAGCGGCGGCAAATACCGTAGCGATTACGCCTCAGCTACCCGGCAACAGTTCGTCCAGGGGGAGATGGTTTACGGTGTGCTGAACGCGACCACCCTGTATGGCGGCGTGACGGGTGCCGAACATTATGCCGCGGCCGCTGTGGGCATTGGTCAGGGGCTGGGCGAGCTGGGGGCTGTCTCAGTCGATATCACCCGTGCGCAAAGCCGTTTCTCTGACCGGGATGAGGCTAAGGGCAACTCGGTGCAGTTTCGCTACAGCAAAAATATCAGCGCCACGGACACCACCATGACCCTGGCGGGCTATCGCTACTCGACCGTCGGCTATTACAGCTTTGAAGAGGCCAGCGAGGCCTGGCGGGACGATCGTTCGCACCCGTATGGCCAGCCGAAGCAGCGCATGCAGATGATCCTGAACCAGAGCCTCGGCGAGGGGGGAGGCCTCACCTTATCCGCGTATCAGCAAAACTACTGGCGGGGTGATGGCAGCAAAACGCGCTCTTTGACGCTCGGCTACAACGTGAGCATCTTCGGGGTGGGGGTGTCGCTCAGCTACAGCGATAACCAGACCCGGGGACACGAGGGTAACGATAAAATCGCGTCGCTAAACCTTTCGTTACCGCTGAACCGCTGGCTGAGTCGATCCAATACCGCGCTTGCCAGCTATAGCCAGACGCATGCGCAGAGCGGACGCAGTCAGAACCAGGCCACCCTGTCCGGGACCGCGCTGGAGGATCGCAACCTGAACTATTCCCTGTCGCAAAGCTATGTCAACGATGATCAGACCGGGCATAGCAGCGGCAGCGCCGCCAGTCTCCGCTACACCGGCAGTAAAGGGGTGGCATCCGTGGGGTACTCCACGGAATACGGGCAAAGCCAGCGCATTAACTATGGGCTGCAGGGCTCGCTGTTGTTACATCCTTATGGCCTGACCGCAGGGCAGGAGCTTGCGGAAGGGGGAGCCAGCGCGCTGGTGCACGCCCCCGGCGGCGGAAACCTGAAAGTGAAAAACGCCACCGGCGTCTCAACCGATAGCGCGGGGAACGCCGTCGTGCCGTGGCTTACCGTCTATCAGGAAAACATCATTCCAATTGACGCCCAAAGCGCGGCGGACGATGTGGAGATTGGCAACACCCTGCAGCGCGTGGTCCCAAGCCGCGGCGCGCTGGTGCTGGCGGAATTCAAGCCTCAGCGCGGTAACAGGCTCTATACCCGGCTGTTCTGGCAGGGGAAAAATGTCCCCTATGGTGCGTTGGTGAATGCCGGCGACTCGCACAGCGGCATCGTTAACGAGCGTGGTGAGGTCTACCTCAGCGGGCTGGATGACAGGGTGGCGCTTAGCGTGACATGGGGTAGCGGCAAAGGCTGTGTGGCGTCCGCCGATCTTAGCAAGGTCACGAAAGTTAACGGTATCGCCATTATGGATCTCGAATGCAGGACGAATTAAGGAGTGATGATGAGAAAATGGGCTTTATACGCGGCACTGGCGGGGCTGAGCGTTAGCGCCACCAGCGTGCGGGCCACCTGTACCCTGCAAAACGGGGCGAAGGCAGGGAGCGTCTCTATCTCCTTTTCGACAGAGACGTTCGATCCCGGCGTCAGCGCCGGTACGCAAAAACAGACGCGGGCAATAAGCAATGCGACTATGGCATCGGCGATGGGCATCACCGGGTCGCAGCGTATCGCCGCCTGCAACGGCGGAGAAAACCTGATGATCACCGACAGCGCCTATACCGTGCGGGCAGGCTACTCCCCGGGTAATACCGGCTATATAGAGACGGGGATACCCAACCTCTATATGTATATTGTTTATACCCCCGGCACGGCGACGGGTATCCTGTTTCCGACTACTGCGGGAGGGAGCTACAGCCGTCTGGCAAGCACCATCAACAGCGGATCCGGCCGCTGGGTTGATATTGGGAATGCCACCGTCTATCTGTATCAGGCGGGCAGAATATCCCAGGGCGGCGTAGTGCCAGCAGGATTATTAGCCCGCTGGCGAACCTCTGATGGGGTAAATTTTGTCGATATCATGCTCAATAGCTTTGTCGTAAACGTCAAAAGCTGCTCGCTAATCAATAACACCCCGACAGTGCCGCTGGGAGAGGTTCACGTCTCGCATTTCACCGGCGTGGGTAGCAGCGCCGGGAGCAAGCCTTTTTCGCTGGATATGGATTGCGACTCCAGCATCAAGCCGACGGTGACATTTACCGGCGTCTCGACCTCTGGCGGAACGGTACTGCCGCTGGATAATTCAGATGCCTCCACCACGGCGAAGGGGGTGGGCCTGGAGCTGCTGTATGGACAGAATACGGTAACGCTGGGTCAGGCGCTCTCCCTGGGCACCACCAGCAGCGGCGTCAACAGCTACGGCTTTACGGCCCGCTATGTGCAGACGGAAAGCCGTATTCAGGCCGGAGAAGCCAACGCGACGGCAAACTTTACGATTAATTATGAATAAGTATGGCGATAAGAATAAGCATCAATATTGCATTAGATATAAGCAGCGTATAAAAAAAGCGTAATGACAACGTGATGCCGGATTGATTATCTGGCCCCGTCGACGTTGTAGTTTCGTTATCAGTTACAGGCGGGATTTCATCGATGGGTAAGGCGGAAAAATGCGGGCAAAGCTGAAAACCTTTTCGTGGAACGGTAATGATAGCCTCTTCCTGGATTCCCGCTTTTTTAAGGCTATTACGGAGCTGGTAAATATGTTGGTGCAGTGTGTTATTAGTAATCCACTTCCCCCTGTCGCCCCATATCTTACGGCTCAGGTAAGGGTAGGCACAGAGATCGCCCTGCCTGGTAATCAGCAGCTTAAGACAGTTAGTTGCGGGCCTGCTAAGTGAGACTTTACTGGAAAAGCAGAGTGAAGTTGAGAGCAAGCCAGCGGCCGCATTAAAATAAACATGATTGTTCAGCAAATAGACATCTTTCATGATAATTCCTTTTAATCATTCCAGGTGGATTTGTTATAAACTATATACAATCGTAACAAGCTTATGGGACTATTTTGAATAATTTACATAGCTTCATGTTTAATAACAAAAATAGACCAAAAAGAGTAAAGCAATTATTTAGGGGGAGGGCGTATTATTATTCTACGCCTCTTTTGCAGCAAATCTAAGACAAGCCGTGTCGGCGGTTGACTGCGCCCGGCAGAAGCGGTAAGCGCGCAGGGAAACGATGCAAAAATAGCCGTTCGGTGCATAAGGCTATTGACGCATCGCGAGGTTAGATCTAGGCTTTTGCCCCGTGGTTACGTTCGTAACCGGCCTCTCAGGGCCGATATAGCTCAGTTGGTAGAGCAGCGCATTCGTAATGCGAAGGTCGTAGGTTCGACTCCTATTATCGGCACCATTTCAAACTCTTCCCAAGTCTACCGAAATCAACTTAAAGCCCGTATACTGCGGATTCAAGCCCGTATCTTATCTCCTGTTATCAACTGGACTCAACCGGAATCAAGTTATAGTTGGGGGCATAAGTGGGGGCATTCTGTGTTCGGTCCAGGGAGATGCCCCCAATGAAGCTAAATGCGCGGCAGGTAGATGCAGCTAAACCCAGAGAGAAAGCCTATAAGCTGGCAGATGGTGCTGGTTTGTATCTTGAAGTCGTTCCCTCTGGTTCCCGATACTGGCGGATGAAATATCGCTTCAATGGAAAAGAGAAGCGTATGGCTTTTGGGGTCTATCCGGCAGTGTCCCTTGCACAAGCGAGGGCACTGCGTGATGAAGCCAAGAAAAAGCTGGCCGAGGGTATCGATCCGTCTTTCGCAAAGAAAGAAGAAAAGCTGGTTCGGGATGTGCAGCTCAACAACACGTTCCAGTCTGTGGCGCTTGAATGGCACGGAACGAAGGTGAGCCGGTGGTCAGAAGGTTATGCCTCGGACATTATCGAAGCTTTCAATAAAGATATTTTCCCCTATATTGGTCAACAGCCGGTGAATGAAATCAAACCGCTGGTTCTGCTTAATGTGCTGCGTCGAATGGAAAGCCGTGGCGCGACAGAGAAGGCCAAGAAAGTTCGCCAGCGCTGCAGCGAAGTCTTTCGTTACGCCATCGTGACTGGCCGTGCGGAATATAATCCTGCAGCGGATCTTACCAGCGCGATGTCAGGGCATGAATCGAAGCATTATCCCTTCCTTACCGTTGAGGAGTTACCAGACTTCTTTAAAGCTCTTTCTGGCTATACAGGCAGCCCGCTGGTTGTTCTTGCCGCACGTTTGCTGATCCTTACGGGAGTTCGCACCGGCGAGCTTCGAGGTGCTTTCTGGAGTGAGTTTGATCTTGAAAAAGCGGTGTGGGAAATACCTGCAGAGCGTATGAAGATGAAACGGCCTCATCTGGTGCCCCTCTCTACCCAAGCGCTGGAAATCGTACAGCAACTCAAAGTGATGTCTGGGCAATATCCTCTTGTGTTTCCAGGAAGGAATGACCCGCGTAAAACGATGAGCGAAGCGAGTATAAATCAGGTGTTCAAGCGGATTGGATACACGGGGAAGGTAACGGGGCATGGTTTCCGCCACACGATGAGTACGATTTTGCATGAGGAAGGGTTCAATACAGCGTGGATTGAAACCCAGCTTGCGCATGTCGATAAGAACGCGATTCGTGGGACGTACAACCATGCGTTGTATCTGGAAGGACGTAGGGAGATGATGCAGTGGTATAGCGATCTCATTATTGATTTAAATTCCGCAATGCTGTCAGGCTACAAAATCTAATACAAATCGTTCACTTTGCTGGTTTTCGACCGTTGGACATCATAGTTTTTTTTCGATAAAGTATTAAATATCAATGGATTGAGGCATGGTAACTACCATGTCTCTTTTCATACGATTGTGTTGTAATGCTTTTCTTACAGTCAAAATGACTTTTTACTATTAATCTGTACTGACATAACAAATTGATAAGTATCTAGTTCTTAAAATCATGTTTAACTGAGATAATTGAATGACTTTTGTAAATAAAACTATGTGTATCAAAATTAGCGAAAATGAGTGTTTTTAAAGTCATTATCCGTGCTGGGTTAAAGATCAGGCGAAACAACGTATTGGCTGTCTACGAGGGATGATCATGAGCATTGCTTACCATAGAGGACCATCGCTTCCAACACCAGAGCAAAGATTGTTGCTTATGAATGAGGATGATTGGGAAAATTTTATCCTGCAGTCTGTGTATCAACTTGCTAAAGAAGGAGTGTATACACAGGTACATCGTATTGGTGGTGCCGGAGATAAAGGGCGTGATGTTTGTGGTAACACACAGGAAAAGACTGAATTCTGTTCTTGGGATCTTTACCAAGCCAAACATTATGAAGATACATTATCGCCGAGCACGTTTGCTCCTGATCTTGCAAAATTTTTGTTTTATGTTTTTTCAAAACAATACACACAACCAAAAAATTATTTTATCTGTGCACTTAGAATTGGGCCCAAACTCTACGATTTAGTCACTAATCCTATTTCATTAAATGGTGAAACACTAAAAACTTGGATTTTAAAAGAGTGGGAAAATAAAAAAGGAGACTTTAAAACCTTTAAGAAAGATATGACCCCTGAATTAGAGTTGTTCATAGAGAAGTTTCCTTTTGATATTATAAAGATAAAAACTCCAAGCGAATTGATTGATATACATTCTAGAACTGATAAGCACTGGGAAGTTTTTGGCATCTTAGGTCCGCGAGGAGATAACCCCGAAGTTCCTAACGAGCCGGAAATTCAAGAGCAAAACTATATAAAAAAATTATGTAAAGCCTATGGTAGTGCACAGCAGAAAGAAGTTTTATCGATTAGTGAAATACCAAAAATTTATAATAAGCATTTCTCTCAGCAAAGGATTCTCTTCTATTCTGCCGAGGGGTTGAATAGATTTAGCAGGGATAAGATTCCAGGAGCATTTGAGGACCTGCTAGACCAAGTCAATACAGGAATAGGTTCAGTAGAATCGCTTCCTTATACACATGGTGTTGAAAAAATTACAGAGGTTCAAAAGGTGGCTAATGCCCTTCAGGTTACTTCTAACCCTCTACATGCACGGTTACAAGCCGGAGATCTCCAAGGAACATGCCATCACCTAGCTAATAATAGAACATTATGTTGGGTTGAGGAGGATGAGGATGAATAATTTATTTAATTCGCCATTTGAAATAGGGGTTCGAATGGTTTTTCTTTTGCTTTCGCTATATCCAAGAAAGGCTGATTTGCAAAAGTTAGTATATCTTGAATATGCAGCTGTATATTCTGAGGATTTAGGTGGCCCAACAAGTTTACATACTCCTGTTCCAATGAGAGGGGGGGAGTATATATGCAAAAGAGATGTTATTGAGCATGGCCTTTATCTAATGTCAGCAAGATCTTTTATTGATGTTACTTATGACCCTTCGGGTATCTATTATTCTGTTGGTGAAAATGGACCTGCACTAGTGGGACTTATTGGAGGTAGTTATGCATCACAGCTACTTTTGTCTTGCGAATGGGTCTCGAGACATTTTGGAGATTTAAGTGTAAGCGAACTCTCATCCTTATTTGATAAGAAAAGCTTGGCTTGGGGTGCGGAGTTTTCCTCTTCAGAAGTGAAATGGAATTATTTATGACAATTAAAATATTCAAACTCACAGCATCTGGAATAAAGAAAGAAAAAGCCACTATCTTATTCAACTGTGAGTCTCATTTGATATTTGGGCCGACTGATACAGGAAAGTCGTATATTGTAGAGTGTTTTCGTTATTGTTTGGGTGGAAGGGATAAGCCAAAAGATATTGGTTTTTCTGAGGGTTATTCAACACTTTCATTACAGATTAAAGTTAATGAAAAAGAAGAGTTTACTATATTCAGAGACTTAGTGAGTAATGAGCAAAATGTATATCGTGGATTTACTGATATAATACCAAGCTCACAGCATAATAAACTGAATGAAGACTTGTCTTCATTGTTAGTTAAATGGAGTAATGCTGATGGTAAGCTAATTTTAACTAAGCGTGGAGTAAAGGGTAATTTCACTGCAGGCGACATACGATTTATTTCAATTTTTGATGAGATAAGAACATTAGACAATGATGCTTTCGTTGGCACAGATACAAACTTAAAGACTAGAAATGCGGCAAGTATGGCTTTGGTTCTATCCGGTAACGATGATTCTAATATTATTTTACCTTTATCAACGGATGAGATTAATAAAGCTAAAGGTCACGCCGCTGCTATTGAAGAGCAAATTGATACCCTCAAAAAAGAGTTGCCTGAAAATTTGGTTAGAAGCGAACTTGAAGATTCCTTAAGAAAAATTGATTCTGAAATTAAAAGAGTTAATGGAGTAGTGAAGGACTTGAGTGAGGAATTGATTCAAATAAGAACGCAAGAGATTTTTCTTGAAAAAGAAAAGAGTAGAATAGATAGTGAAATAATAGCATTCAATGAATCACTATCTCGCTTTGATCTTTTGAATGAAAAGTATTCAAATGATATTTCTAGATTAGAAGTACTTAAGAAAGCAGCTGCAATTGTACCAAGTTTTGAAATAAAATCTTGCCCGTTGTGCTCGACTCCATTACAAAATCAAATTGGTAATGATAGTAATAATTTGGATTTTTCAGTTCTTTGTTCAGCATCTGAATCTGAAATTGTGAAAATTAGAAGCCTTCAATCCGGTCTTCTGGATGCTGTTAGCGAAATTCGAAGCGACATAAGTTTTTTAGCTAATGAAAAAAATCTTATAATGGAAATGATTAGTGATGTTGTAGCGAAGAAAAAATTATTAATGAAACCAGTAGAACCGATTGACAGATTTGGGTTTGATCTTTTGTCAGAAAAAAAAAGCGAACTAACATTATTTATTAAATCGATGGAAAAATTAGATAGTTTAAGCGTCCGTCTCGCTGAGGTAGCAAAGAAAACAAAAAGAACTAAGCATAAAGTCATTAGGGATTTATCAGTAAGTAGTACTGCTTTATGCCAAGATATAATTTTTTTATTATCTGAATGGCAGGTGCCTGGGGTAAATAGCATTTCTTTCAATGATGAATTTTCTGATATTTTGATAAATCATCGTCAACGCGTATCTTTCGGTAAAGGTAAAAGAGGGATTTTCTTAACTGCTTTCATGATTTGTCTAATGGATCGGGCAATTAAGAATGGATACCCTCATCCAGGTTTTCTGATTATTGATTCACCTGTAGTTACTTATAAAGATCCAAAGCATTCAGTTGATAATGAAGATGAAGAGCTTTTAGATGAAAGTGTCAAAGAACGTTTCTATTCCTGGCTAGGAAACGAAACTACATTAGGCCAGATAATAGTTCTTGAAAATGAAGAGCCATCTCCGTTACAAAAAGAAAAGCTAAAATATACTGAATTCGTAGGAATGTCTGGCTCAAATGGTAGAAAAGGTTTCTTCCCTGCCTGAATGATAATTAATAATGGCTCAGCTTTTTGAGTGTGAGCCATTATTTTATGTTTCCAGCTTGGTTTTATAAATATTAAACAGTTTATTTGACGGTTGTTATTATTAATGTATTTGGTTGTAAGCTGTTGTAAGATAAATTTTACTCAGTCTTGGGTCTGTCTGAATACAACATATATTGTTCTTTGAGTGAAATTATCCACAATTAAAAAATGGGAATACTAGTCTCGCAAATATGAATTTGTATTGATATATGTGGTTTGTATAAACATCAGATTCTGATTTATTCTGCTAATGTGCAGTAACTGAAGGGTATTGTGTAACAGTTGAATATTATAGCCTTGTACAGCAGGCTATAAACTTCGTTCTGGGCCAGAAAAGTTTGGAGTAAAAGGCCTTCAATTTTCGTAATACCCCCCCCTTGGTAATATTTATAGACTATGCCCATCACTGGTTCATTAGTTTCAATAAGATCTTTCGCCGCAAGTCTAAGCTTTTTATCTTTAATATACTTCCCAAGGCTAACTTCTTTTACCTGCAAAAAAATCCGCTGAAGATGCCACTTAGAGTATACTGCCCGCGCAGCAACATCCTCTATCTTCAGCGGTTTATGTAAGTTTGAATCAATCCATTGAATTATCTCATCGATAATGTCTTCTGTTCTGAACATAGAACGACGCTCACTTTAAGAGGGTTGTGACATATTCTGTTCGGGATGTTACTGATTTACTTATAGATTTCAGCAACCCCGTGTAGCCTGTTATCCCCCGTTGTCGACAGGATTTTGAATGATGTTGCCCCTTGCTCATCAGCCTTACGAGAAAGAACATCCGATAACTCATCAAGCGTATAGGCATTGCTGGCTGAGACTACACCCATCTTTTCTTTCCCAACTGCGTGGTTAATTTCCTGAGCGGCAGATGCGGCATTCACTGAAATAAATCCCATGACCAATGTAGTAATAAGTCTTGCTTTCATATCTAGTACCTCTTTAACAATATGCTTGAAACTGGATTTGTATCAGGAGTAACTTCCTCCATCTGAGTATTCAAATATACAGACTTAAGCTGTCATGAGACTGACCGCTATATGACAAAATTGTCAGGGTTGTAGATTGGTTATTTTTTTGAATACAGGTTCAGCTCGTTAAAAATGCAGTCAGGTTCTTCACGTAGCGGCATATTGTCTATGTCCAGAATCCCATCATTTTTTTGTGGATCATCAGCCTGCAGGTCTGCAAACAGTGGGTTAAGATCCTGCTGTGCTTCACCTCGTTCAGCCACCAGCTCGAACGTTTTATTTTTTGCCTCGTCGTGGGTCAGGGCACTGACCAGAACCTGGGCGATTTGCTCCCGGGATATCACACCATCTTCCGGTGTTCCTGCATGGCGACGATCTCCCTGAAGCATAACGATTCGGTGTTCATCATCATTGTTGTAATCAAACCAGCCGGGCCTGACGATGGTATAGGGGTGACCAGTGGCCCTGACCAGACGCTCGGCACGTCTTTTCCAGTCATGAACCTCAGTGCGTTGATTCCAGGTGCTGAGTCGTTCAGTCACGCCAATCGTGGTCATCAGGCTGATACGAACAGATACATCCCTGAATATTCGTAAAATATTGCGCACTCCGCCATAATCTATCGCCCTGGCACCAATACGACCCTGACCATCGGAACCGAGAGTGAAGATGATGGCATCAATATCTTTCGGTAATTCGGTGAGTGTTTCAGGTAATGAAACATCGCCGTAAAAAATATCTGTTCCCCGAGGAAGCGATTTCACTTTGCGCTTATTTCGAATCAGCGCTACAGGCTGATGGCCCATTTTGATAGCGGTATTGACGACATGAAGGCCAATACTTCCTGTCGCCCCTGCAACGAGTATTCTCATGATAAACCTACTGATAATTCAGACTTATTTTCGATACGGTCAGAATATCAATTATCATTAATGTCAGTAATGGGGCTAAAATGATTGTGTCTATGAACACCCTTCATGAGTGTGCGATGAAGGGAATGCCTCCATAAGGAAATCGCCGATGCTCAAAGAAAATTTCAACGAACTGCAAATCTTTCTTGTGGTGGCAAGGGAGCGAAGTTTTACCAAAGCAGCGGGCAAACTGGGCGTTTCTCAATCTGCACTCAGCCACGCGATGAAGGCCCTGGAGGAAAGGCTGAATATCCGCCTTCTGACCCGCACGACCCGAAGCGTTGCCCCTACAGAGGCCGGTGAGAGAATTATTGCCTGCCTTGAACCGCGTATTGCCGATCTTGAGCAGGAGCTGGAATCGCTTGTTCAACTGAACGGCACTGCCTCCGGCAATATCCGTTTATCTGCCGGGGAGCATGCCGTGCGAAGTCTGGTATGGCCGAAGCTAAAACCCTTCCTCAGGGAATATCCGGAAATCAATGTTGAACTGGTGGTTGATAACGGCTTTGTCGATATTGTTGAGGGGCGTTTTGACGCCGGGATCCGCCTGGGCGAAAGCGTGGATAAGGACATGATTGCGGTAAGAATTGGGCCGGACATGAGAATGGCCGTGGTAGGAGCGCCGTCTTATTTCGCTGCAAATCCTGCACCTGAAACGCCGCACGAGCTACAAAATCATCGGTGTATCAATATGCGCCTGCCGACAGCCGGTGGGCTTTACCACTGGGAGTTTGAGAAGGAAGGGAAACCGTTAAGGGTCAGAGTGGAAGGGCAGGTAACGTTTAATCTGCAGGCGGAAAGAATTGATGCGGCGTTATCCGGTTTTGGCATCGCCTGTATACCTGAAGACAGAGTGCAGGATTATATAAAGTCAGGAGAGCTTATTCAGGTTTTGCAGGACTGGTGCCCATCTTTCCCCGGATATTACCTCTACTACCCGAGCCGCAAGCAGCATCCCCCCGCTTTTGCGCTGATGATCGATGCACTTCGCTATCAGGAATAACGGGTCCGCCAATTGCAGCGGACCCGTCCGGGTATTAACGGCCTACGCGGGCCTGGTGCTCAGGAGAGTAACGTTCGCCGACGATTTTAATCGTTTCAAGCGCCTGGGTTATCTGTCGCGAGTCATCCTGAGAAAGGATGATGTCGGCGGCCCCCAGGTTTTCCTCCAGCCGGTGCAGTTTCGTGGTACCAGGGATAGGAACAATCCACGGCTTTTGTGCCAGCAGCCATGCCAGCGCGATTTGTGCAGACGTCACGCCTTTCTCTGCCGCCAGTACACCCAGCAATGAGACCAGCTTTTCATTGGCTTCGATCGCCTGCTCGGCGAAACGCGGCACGGTGCTGCGGTAATCATCCTTGCCAAAAGTGGTTCCTGGCTTAATCGATCCCGTCAGGAATCCTTTGCCTAATGGGCTGAAGGGCACAAAACCAATACCCAGTTCCTCCAGTAACGGCAGGATCTCCTGCTCAGGCTCGCGCCACCACATTGAGTATTCGCTTTGTAGGGCCGTGACAGGTTGTACGGCATGCGCACGACGAATGGTTTGCGCACCCGCTTCGGACAGACCGAAATGTTTAACTTTGCCTTCAGCTATCAGGTCTTTTACCGTACCCGCAACATCTTCAATCGGGACATCCGGATCGACACGGTGTTGATATAGCAGGTCAATGACATCAGTCTTAAGACGGCGTAATGATCCTTCCACAGCTTCACGGATATGCTCCGGACGGCTGTTTAAAATCTGCTGCTTGTTGTCGTCGCCAAAAGTAAAACCAAACTTAGTGGCAATGACCACACGGTCACGAAACGGTTTTAAGGCTTCGCCGACAACTTCTTCATTGAGGAAGGGGCCATACACTTCAGCGGTATCGAAGAAGGTTACGCCACGTTCAACCGCTGCGCGAATGAGCTCGATAGCCTGACGAGTATCGGTCGCCGGACCATAGCCGTGGCTTAAGCCCATGCAACCGAGCCCAAGCGCGGATACTTCAAGTCGGGATTTACCCAGATAACGTTTTTGCATTGAATGAATACCTCTTTTATCGCGACTTAAACATCAAGTTTGCGGCCCGTCAGCCATTCCACCATCGCCGGGTCGCGGTGAGAGAAGAAGGCGCTGGTTGCAGTGTCGAGGGCAGCAATCTGCAGCATATCTTCAGAGCTGAGTTCAAAATCGAGAATGTTGATGTTCTCTTCCATGCGTTCTTTGCGCACCGATTTCGCCAGCGAAACGATGCCTCGCTGGAAGATCCAACGCAGCACAACCTGACCCACGCTTTTGCCGTACTTCTGGCCAATCGCCGTTAACACGGGATGCTGGAACAGGCCATTTTTACCCTCAGCAAACGGTGCCCAGGCTTCCGGCTGAATGCCATGGCTTTGATTCCACGGAACAGCATGCAGCTGCTGGTTGAAGGGGTTTACTTCAATCTGGTTTACCGCAGGGGCCACTTTGTTAAAGGCGATAAGGTCGGCCAGTCGGTCTGGATGGAAGTTGCTGACGCCAATGGCGCGAATTTTGCCTGCCTGCTGCAGTTCTTCCATAGCACGCCATGCCCCATGGACATCGCCGTAAGGCTGGTGAATCAGATACAGGTCGACGTAATCAAGTTGCAGCCGATTCAGAGAACGTTCGAACTGGGCTTTAGCGCCTTCGTAATTGGTATCCTGTAGCCACAGTTTGGTCGTTACAAAAAGTTCGTTACGCGCGATACCGCTCTGTTTCAGAGCGTTCCCGACCTGAGTTTCATTCTGGTAAGACGCAGCGGTATCGATCAGGCGGTATCCCGTATCGATCGCATCAATAACGGCTCTTTCGCATTCAGCAGCATCCGTCATCTGGAAGACACCAAAGCCTAGCAGGGGCATTTCAATACCGTTGTTCAGTTTTACAGTTTGCATGACGTTATCCTTCAGCTGTTGTGTTGGAAAAGCATAACGCAAACTGATTTATTCGATTAGATGGGGTAATTAGCTAGGGTTTATTAGATGTGTTCATTAATTTTTAGGGAGGGCTGAAGATCGGCTTTGTGCCAAAAGCGGACGTTTCCAAGATTTGCATTCATTAATCCGCGTAGAACAGATCTTATCGCATAGTCATGCAAACATGCCGGGATCATCAGGGAGGTTTTTTCGAGATACGGACAAGAAAGGTGCTCTAAACAGATAGGAGGCCGCTGAAACGCGCTTAAGACCCCTGCGGGGGTGCGGCCAAGAGATGCTATGGTAAATCAATACGATTGCAAGCGACAAGAAAGCCGCCCTATCTGGCGGCTTTCTGTAACGGGAACTCTGATTAGTAATTACAAATCAACTTTTTTTACGACCTCGTATACTGCTGCATTGTTGATGTTACGGTTTTGAAACTCAACAACCAACTCGCCCTCTGCTGCTTTATCCCAGAGTTCGTTAGCAGTGGTGCGGAACCGACGACCCAAAGATTTTCTAGTTGAGGGACTCAGTTTGCTCCATGATTCATTTAAGGCTTTAAAATATAACTCATTTGCTTTGAAACTCTTGTTTTCTTTACGGTTTTGTATCGCAAAGGAAATCATCTGATGAATTACTTCATTGATTTCATCATCGCTTAAAGTTTTGGTTTTTTTACTATTAACAGCATCACTAAGAAGCGATGAAACAATGTCCTCGAAGTCCATGTCTTCGTCGTTTTCATTAGCATGGTTAAGAATCTCGCGCACCACTGAATCTTCAATATCTATAAGAACCTTCATGTTTACCCCTTGTTTTTCATTGTGTCACCTTGTTAATCCGAAATATATTTGAAATGCTTACTCATGTAAACATGTTTTTTATTGTTTTTAGTTCTTTTTAATTGTTTCTCGGAGCTGTCCAAGTTGCTGGGTCATTCGGTGAGGGGGCGTGCTCATTTCTCAGACTTGGGATGAAAGTCCCTGTCTAGCTTGATGGTGAAAAACGACTAATGGGGCGATAGGGATGTTATGTCTAATGTGGCATAACATCCCTATCGCCATGATTTTAACGTCCGCTAATCGCTCAAAGCGGACCTTCAGCTCAGTCAGCTTCGTGCCAAAAGCGGACGTTTCCAAGATTTGCATTCATTAATCCGCGTAGAACAGATCTTATCGCATAGTCATGCAAACATGCCGGGATCATCAGGGAGGTTTTTTCGAGATACGGACAAGAAAGGTGCTCTAAACAGATAGGAGGCCGCTGAAACGCGCTTAAGACCCCTGCGGGGGTGCGGCCAAGAGATGCTATGGTAAATCAATACGATTGCAAGCGACAAGAAAGCCGCCCTATCTGGCGGCTTTCTGTAACGGGAACTCTGATTAGTAATTACAAATCAACTTTTTTTACGACCTCGTATACTGCTGCATTGTTGATGTTACGGTTTTGAAACTCAACAACCAACTCGCCCTCTGCTGCTTTATCCCAGAGTTCGTTAGCAGTGGTGCGGAACCGACGACCCAAAGATTTTCTAGTTGAGGGACTCAGTTTGCTCCATGATTCATTTAAGGCTTTAAAATATAACTCATTTGCTTTGAAACTCTTGTTTTCTTTACGGTTTTGTATCGCAAAGGAAATCATCTGATGAATTACTTCATTGATTTCATCATCGCTTAAAGTTTTGGTTTTTTTACTATTAACAGCATCACTAAGAAGCGATGAAACAATGTCCTCGAAGTCCATGTCTTCGTCGTTTTCATTAGCATGGTTAAGAATCTCGCGCACCACTGAATCTTCAATATCTATAAGAACCTTCATGTTTACCCCTTGTTTTTCATTGTGTCACCTTGTTAATCCGAAATATATTTGAAATGCTTACTCATGTAAACATGTTTTTTATTGTTTTTAGTTCTTTTTAATTGTTTCTCGGAGCTGTCCAAGTTGCTGGGTCATTCGGTGAGGGGGCGTGCTCATTTCTCAGACTTGGGATGAAAGTCCCTGTCTAGCTTGATGGTGAAAAACGACTAATGGGGCGATAGGGATGTTATGTCTAATGTGGCATAACATCCCTATCGCCATGATTTTAACGTCCGCTAATCGCTCAAAGCAGACCGTCACGTTCCCATTTTATTTTTTGAAAAAACTGATGTTTGTATTGAGCCTTCATTAATGAAGACTCAATATTGGCTCTTCCTACTGCAGATCTTTTTCCTTCAAAAATTTATTAACCAAATCAGCAATCTGCACATTATTTAAATCAGAGAAAGGGAAGTGGGTATTCCCTTTGATTCCCACTTCAGGCAGATGCGTCACCGTGACATCCCCGCCATGCTTGTTCACCACGTCACGCCACTCACGGGCCATCGCCAGTCTTACGCGCCAGCTGTCCTGCGCGGGCATGGCGACAGGTTTATCCGGTATGTTATCGCCGTAAATAATCAGAATCGGGATTTTGGTCAGTGCCATAAACTGCTCCATTGGAACAGGCTCACCCTTCAGCGTGTCGAACGCACTTGGCATAGGGTCAGGGAGTTCTTTTTCCGGGAAGACAAAGCTGCTGCCGGGCTCAAAGGCGACAATGGCTTTGACCTTGTCATTTTTCATCGCCGTGTACCAGCCTGGTCCGCCACCCTGAGAGTGGGTGAAGAGGATAGCGGGGCCGGATTTATCCACGACGGCGGACATCGCATCAGAGATGACATTGATATCAAACGGCCCGGTATTTGGGGTCATCTGACGGAAATACTGATTCAGTGCTTCTTTGTCGTGAGAGAACTGAACGCCCTTAAAATACTCTGGCCACACGCCAACGCGGAACTGGTTGAACCACATCTGTTCATCCGGTTTTGGCGAAACAGTACCTTCTACGGTCGTGCGCCCGGCGCTGCCCCGACGTGGCTGATCGACAAGATAAGTTGAGAACCCGCGACGCAGGAAGATGTTCTGGAACCCTTCGCGACCATCCGGGGTACTTTCCCAGGTACGGGAGAACTGACCTGCGCCGTGCAGCATGACGATAGGGTATTTATGCGGATTCTCCGGGATTTGGTAGAACACTGAGGCATGATCGCCATGATAGGTTTGGCCAGCTGAATCCAGCGGCTTTTTCGCGTCAAATGTTCCTGGCGCGGTGATGATAGTGCCACCAGCAGAAAAGCTTCCCTGTTCCTGAATGACCAGCGGCTCGGCGTATACCGACTGAGCCATCAGGCCACCCGCCATCACGCAGATGGCCAGCGTTTTTAAGATTGTCTTCAAGATTACATCCTCTGTTATGTTTGCCGTTCAATCATATCTGAGTAGTCAGCGTTAATTATTTAGCACCCCTGATTGCCCTTATTTGGCAGACTCATGAATGCGGACGATTAACTGCGTATTGTCTCTAACCAACTGGTGACCGCTTCAGTGGTTCTTCGCTCCTGGTCGCATTCAATGACCAGCGGTTTTTCCCGACGCGCAGTTGAGGCGAGAAGGGTAAGGATGTCGTCGCTGTCTCCTTTACCGTAGCCACCGTGAGTAATGAAGGGGATGAGTAATTTGCCCGCAAGGTTGTGGCTGCTGAGAAATGTTTGCACTACAGGCGGCACGCTGGTCCCCCAGATCGGAAAGCCTAAATACACGGTCTCGTAGCGTGAGATATCTGCAACGCTATTTTTTAATGCCGGTTTTACACCTCGCTCACGCTCATTTTTCGCCTGTTCAACGGTCTGAAAATAGTCTTCTGGATAAGGCGTAGCCGGTTCGATTTCAAACAGATCGGTATTCAGGCTGCGGTGAATGACGCCCGCAATCACCCGTGTATTTCCGCTGCGGGAAAAGTACGCCACCAGAACACGGCTTTTACCCTGCACGTTTGCGGTTCCGGTCGCAGCTGATGCAAAAGAAACGTTCGCCAGCGTCAGCCCGGCAAGTGCGGTGATTAACATTCTGCGGTTGGGATCATGCTCCATAACCCACTCCTAATTGTTTGCGAGCGCCTGTTGCAGCGCCTTTTCAGCTCGCGTTGCGGCATCACTTTCGCCATGTTCACGCAGAACCTGTGCCAGCTGGCGCAGCTGCGCTGCCGTCAGGCCGACCCGCATGCTTGCTCGCGTATGCGACAGCAGTTGTGATTCGACGCCCGGCGTGGCCGCTAATGCGCCAACCGTTGCCAGCTCGCGGCTTTGCCAGTCGAGGTTATCGCGGGCGAAAATGTCGCCGAAAAGGTGCGTTTGCAGGAACTGGTTAATGACCGGGGCAAAATCAAACAGCGGACCCTGGACGGGAGCGCCTGAGATTTTCGTCTGGTTTGCGGTACCGACACGGCGAAGCTCATACCCGACAGGGATCGGGGCAACCGGTTCTTTACCCTCCACGTCTTTGATACCACGTTGTTTACGTACTTCGACGACTTTCATCAGTTCATTAAGCGCATTCAGGCTACGGGGGAAGCCCGTATAGGCATAAAGCTGGACGAGAATCTCTTTGGTTTCGTTTATCGTGAGCCCGGCATCCAGTCCCTGATTCAGGGCTGCATTCAGCTTATCCATCTGACTGCTGGCCATCGATGCCGCAATCAACGGGATGGCCTGTTGGCGGGCTGACAACGTATCTGAAACCTTTTTTTCGTGGTTCATTTCTGAGGCTCCTTTACTGACGGGCGCAGCATGTGCCGCGAGACCAAAACCAAAGGTCAGCAGTACCGCTGCCGCTAATGTTTTAATGGGCGTGGTATTGTTCATCTGTCACTTTCTCCATCCAGTTAACGCTTTTGCCATCCACAATCCCGGTTATCGCCAGATGCGTCATCGCGCTGCCGGGGGCCGCCCCGTGCCAGTGTTTGACGCCCGCCGGGCAAGAGACAACGTCACCGGCGCGGATAACCTGCACCGGCTGGCCTTCTTGCTGGGTGAGCCCAACACCCGAGGTCACAATCAGCCGCTGACCTGCCGGATGCGTATGCCAGGCGGAACGAGCGCCGGGTTCAAACGTGACATAAGCCCCGGAAACAGGAATGTCGTTATCCGGTTTGAAGAGAGGATCAACCCTGACACGACCGGTAAAGTTCTCGGCTGGCCCGAACACCGCATTCTGACTTCCTGCGGGGGCGATATGGACAGCGGGATTTTGCTCCGCTGCCCAGGATGAAAATGTGAAGAAGGGCAGTAACAGCCCGAGGTAAAGTAAATGTCCGATCATGCAAAGCGTCCTTATCAATGAAGAGGGGATTGCCTGCGATGATTTTATCGGGAGGGTAATGACGTCAGGCTGACGCCCCCCTGACAATTCTGTCAGCTAACCCGGGTCCCGGCTCAGTACCGGATTGAGCATTGTCTGGCGCTTTATCCGCTTGTAGCGCAAAGGTGAGGCCAAAAGTATTGATGCCACCTTCACTACGGGCAAAGACATCTCCCCGGTGCATAATGGCGACGGCACGCACGATTGACAGGCCCAGTCCATGATGGGTATCACTCCTGGCCCGGGAGGTGTCAACGCGATAGAACCGCTCGAAAAGCCGGTGTAAGTGCTCTGGTGCTATTGGATCGCCCGGGTTTGACAATTCAACACAGGCTTGATGACCGGTTTCGCTTAACCGCACAGTAACCGTACTGTTGGAGGGGGAGTGTCTTGCGCTGTTTTCCAGTAAATTGGCCAGTGAACGGTGGAACAGTCGTCGGTCGATGTGCGCGGTGACGTCGCCCTGAACATCGAGAGAGAGCTGTTTTTCAGCAAAAGAGGGTTCCACATACTCCGCTGTTTTCAGGGTTTCTTCGCGAAGGGACACTTGGGTAAGCTGGGACGCATGTTCACCCGCATGGGCATGGGAAAGGAACAGCATGTCGTTAACGATAGACGTCATGCGTTCAAGTTCTTCCAGATTGGAGCCCAGTAACTCTTCCAGTTCATCCTGCGAGCGTCGGCGTGAAAGCCCCAGCTGCGTCTGGCCAATCAGGTTAGTCAGCGGAGTCCGGAGTTCATGCGCAACATCGGCATTAAAGCTTTCGAGCTGCCGCCAGGCGACCTCCTGCCGTTCCAGCACGCCATTAAAAGAGGATGCTAACTGCTGTAATTCGTCAGGTAATGCTTCGGTATTCAGGCGCTGACCATGGTCCCCGGGAGCGAGTTGCCGGGCCTGTTTACTGAGCGCCCCAACGGGACGAAGACCGATCCTTGACACGACGTATCCCAGTAAGGCGACAATCACGACGCCCAGTGCGGTAATGATCAGCAATGTCCGCGTGAACGCATCGAGTGTGCCCATGTACGGCGTGGAGTCGATGGCAACCACATAGCGCAGCTCAGGCCGCTCACCGTTGGCGGGGATCGTTTTCACTAACAGAAACAGCGAGCATGCACCTTCTGATGCGCCGGGCACTTTATTAAAGCCTTCCCGCAAAGAAGACCACTTAACACCTACCGGTGGTGTTCCCCCCATGCTAAAGCGTGGGTTATCGCTCACTATCCAGTAGCGAACGCGTTCACCTTCAGAATTGGTTAATACGGTAAATTTATTGGCAAGCAGTGACCAGCCGTCAGAAGAGGTTCGTGCGGTGATCCACGGACTCATTAATGATTCGCGGAACAGCAGCTCGTTGTGCATCTGCTTTTGCAAAGAGTCATGCAAGGAGCTTCTGAGCAGAATGCCGATAACGGAAACAATCAGTAGCGCGGATAAGGCAAACATCAGCGCCAGGTGAACGGAGATGGAACGCTTAAGCATGCTTATCCCCTTCATTTATTCGGACCGGACTTCGAGGACATACCCCATGCCACGAACGGTATGCAGCAGTTTGATATCGAACGGCGCATCCACTTTGGCCCGAAGTCGTTTAATGGCCACTTCAACCACGTTGGCATCGCTGTCAAAATTCATGTCCCATATCTGTTCCGCAATCATCATCTTTGACAGGATCTCCCCCTGATGCCGGGCCAGAAGGCTTAGCAGGGAAAACTCTTTCGCGGTTAGCTCCAGTCGCGTTCCGGCGCGAAATACCCGGCGAGCCAGCAGGTCAAGATGCAGATCGTGAATTTGCAGCTGGGTGATATCTGTGCCATCCGTAGAGCGACGACGCACCAGTGCCTGAATACGCGCCACCAGCTCAATAAGCGAAAAGGGCTTGGGCAGATAATCATCCGCGCCAAGGCGCAGCCCTTTAACGCGCTCGTCGACCGATCCCCGTGCAGAAAGCATCAGCACCGGGGTCTGTTTGACTGCCCGCACACCCTCGAGTACCAGGTAACCATCCATTCCCGGCAGCATCACATCCAGTATTATCGCGTCGTAGTCGAACTCCAGTGCGTAATGAAGACCTTCAGCGCCATCTGCAGAGACATCTACCGTAAACCCGGACTCACCCAGCGCACGGGAGAGATAGGTTGACGTTTTTTCTTCATCTTCGACTAACAGCAGGCGCATAACGGGACTTCCTCTTAACTTTTCAACGGTGCTTCAACATCGGAATAAACCTGCACGGCATCCGGCAGACGTTGCCCCTGGATAGTGATCGCATCCAGTGAGCGGGTGAGCTCGGTCATCTCAGCGGAAGTCAGCGATACGCCGGTAGCCGCTGTGTTTTGCAGCATATGGTCTTTATTGGTGGTGCCAGGGATGGGAACAATCCAGGGTTTACGCGCCAGGAGCCATGCCAGCGCAATCTGTCCCGGTGCGGCATTTTTTCGTATTGCCCAGGATTTCAGTAGTTCAACCAGCTGTAAGTTATGTGGCAGGTTGTCAGGCGAGAAACGCGTTTCTGTCGCGCGAAAATCACCGGCAGCCAACCGGGTATTCTCATCAATCCAGCCCGTTAAAAACTGCACGCCGAGTGGACTCCATGGCACGAACCCAATGCCCAGCTCTTCACATACCGGGAGTACCTGCTTTTCAGGGCCGCGCCAGAGCATGGAGTATTCACTTTGCACGGCGGTAACGGGTAATGCGGCATGGGCGCGTCTCAACGTGTTGGTGCCCATTTCAGACAGACCCCAGTGCAGGACTTTCCCCTGATCCATTAAATCTTTCACCACACCGGCGACATCTTCGATCGGGATCTGAGGATCAACCCGGTGCTGATACAGTAAATCGATACGATCGGTACGCAGGCGTTTGAGCATATTGTCGACGACCTGCCTGATATGCTCCGGCCTGCTGTTAAGGCCCGGCAGACGCTTACCCGTCTGTTGGTCAATGTTCCAGCCAAACTTGGTGGCGATAACGATTTTGTCCCTGAACGGGGCGACGCCTTCCCCGAGAATTTTTTCGACTTCAAACGGGCCGTAGGCTTCAGCAGCGTCGAAGAACGTTACCCCTTCATCAAATGCCCGGTGGATAACATTGATCATCTCGGGACGCCAGGGAACGGACGTGTCGTATTTGCGACTCATGTTCTGCACGCCCAGACCGACGGCAGAAACTTCCAGCCTCCCGAGTTTACGCTTGACCGGCGCAGCATTGCGTTGGCTGGGTTGTCTGGATGAATCGACCTGAGAGGATTGGCTCGCCGCTGATACGTGCGGAATCAGCGAGGCGGCGGCAATACCGGCCCCGGCGACTAATAGCTTGCGCCGCTCTGGCATTGTTGGGGCATTCTGTCTTTTCATTGATCGCTCCGTTTCTCAGAAAATTGAACATGAATCTCATTTAAGCGAGACCATTCTGCCTTTGGATTGCCAACATAAAGCTGACGGCTACCTGACAGCGCTGTCAGAAATGCTTTCCCATCCCAGCCTGTTTCCTGACAAAAATGTTATTTCCCTGTCACGATGCTGACAGCCCTCTCCGCCTAATCTGAGCCTGCAAATTTGATTCCGCGAGCCTGTATAACCAGGCCGACACTCATCGGGAGAGACCATGAAATTCACGCTTATCAGTGCAATGCTACTCACGGCAATGGCCGGAGTGACCTCAGTCAATGCGGCTGATTACAAAAAAAATCCATTCACACTCGTCTATGACGGTGCCATAACTGAGAACGTCAAAGGCAAGGTCAACATTCATCCCGTGAAATACGATCTGCATGGCATCCAGATTGCTGCGAATGTCTATACCCCTGCTAACTACGATCCCGCCAAAAAATACCCTGCTGTAGTGGTGGCACATCCTAATGGCGGCGTAAAAGAACAGGTCGCCGGGTTGTATGCCCAGCGTCTCGCCGAACAGGGCTACATCACGATTACCGCCGACGCGGCTTATCAGGGTGCCAGCGGTGGGATGCCGCGCAGCGTGGATAAACCCGCTAATCGTATTGAGGATATCCACGGCATGGCTGACTACATCAGCCAGTATCCCGGTGTAGATACCGCCCGCCTTGGTCTGCTGGGTATTTGCGGAGGCGGCGGGTATTCACTTGTTGCGGCCGAAACTGACAAGCGGTTCAAATCGATAGCAACCATCAGCATGTTCAATTCAGGCCTTGTGCGCCGCAACGGTATGCAGGATTCACAGCTGGATACTATCCAGCAGCGTCTTCAGCAGGCTTCTGACGCACGTGCTCAGGAAGCCGCCGGAGGAGAAGTACTTTACTCCGGCGATGCCAACCTGACTGATGAACAGATTGCTAAATTACCCTTTGCCTTGTATCGCCAGGGCTACGAGTACTACTGGAAAACCCATGCCCACCCGAACTCCACGTTTAAATACACCACCAGCAGTCTTCTGGATTTGATGAGCTTTGACGTAACGGACCATATCAATCTCATCAATAAACCGCTGCTGATGATTGCCGGCACAAAAGCGGATACGCTCTATATGACTGAAGATGCGTTCGCGAAAGCCACCGGTACGAAGAACAAAGAACTCTTCCTGATCGATGGCGCTACCCATATCGAGACGTATTGGGTGCCAAAGTACGTTGACCAGGCGATGCAAAAGTTAGACGTCTTCTTCGATAAGAATATTTAGCTAGCCTCCGATGACGCCCCAGCCGCGCAGGCTGGGGTATGTCCATCAGCTGTAGCCACTTTCCGCTTGCGTATTCACGCGATAGACCCAGATTAACGAAGTTGCGGTTAAAGATAATTACGCTGCTTAAATAGACGTTATGAATGGAATTCATAGACCTAATCTGGAACCAGCAATGAAAACGATGGGCCTGATGTGACAGGATGGATCGGGAGAGAGTGAATCATTCACTTCAAATTACTTTCAGGCGGAGAAGCAAATGAGTTCGCAAGAGCCAACATTTAGCGAGGTAGTAAAAAACAGGTACTCGGCAAGAGCCTTTCTTCCATCTCCTATCCCCAGCGATATCCTCAAAGACATTTTGCTCGAAGCGCAGTGCGCACCATCCAACTGCAATACTCAACCCTGGTCCCTGCATATCGTTGCAGGAGATAAACTTCGTGAATTAAGCCACGCACTGACGGAAGATCTGAGGGCGGGGAACTACAGTCTTGATTTTACGTTTGATAAAGAAGCTTATCCCGAGCCATTCAGGCAACGGGCTTTGGAGCAGGGGCGCTCGTACTATCAGGCACTGGGCGTTGCGCGGGGGGATTGCTTAAGTCGCTCAGAAGTGGTCGAGCGTAATGTGAGGTTTTTCGGCGCGCCTCATGTTGCCCTGCTGTTCATTCCTGCTGTAGGGGACAACGTTCGCGTAGCCTCGGACGCCGGTATGTATGCCCAGACATTCCTGCTTTCCCTGGCAGCTCGCGGTTACGCAGGCGTTCCACAGGCAGTGCTGAGTTATTTTGCCCAAACGGTGCGTCGAATATTAAATGTTCCTGAGGGCTTCAGGCTGCTTTACGGTATTTCTTTTGGGATCCCAGATGAAACGCATCCCTCCCTGAGTTACAGGGAAGGGCGGGTATCTCTGGACGAAAGTGTCGTCTGGCATCAATAACGACGTTTTATTTTTTTATCTGAACGGTCAGTGCCATCAGGGCGCTGGCTGCTGTAAACAACGCAATTATCCAGCCCATCGTCCAGGGTGTGCCATCACTGAACAAGGCAAGAAGCAGTGAAGAGATGATGCCGCTGCCGTATTGTAATGCCCCCATTAGCGCCGATGCGGAGCCAGCCACATTAGGCACTGCGTCCAGAGCGCAAGCCGTGGATGTCGCCGCGATGATGCCATTCATGGAGAAGAATACGAACACAGTGCCGACAATCACGGTAATTCCACCTACGCCCAGGCCGGTGGTGACCGCCAGTACTATTGCCGCAATAGCGGCAATGAATACGGCATTCCTGAGCAACGCTTCCAGTGGATAGCGGTGAACCAGACGTCTGTTGACCATGCTCACCGCCATCAGTCCAACAATGTTTACTGCAAACAGCCAACCGTAATGCTGCGGGTCAACACCGAAGTACGTGATGTATACAAACGGAGAACCGGTGATAAAGGCGTAGGCTGCAACGTAGTAGAACGTCAGGCATAGCGTAAACCGCATGTATCTGGCGTTGGTGAGCAAGGCATAGTAGTTGTGAAAGGCTCTTGTTACGGAGGCTTGCGAGCGTTTTTCAGCAGGTAATGTTTCGGGTAACCAGAATAAAGACATCAGCATTAATGTTCCGATAATCGCCAGCAGCCAGAAAATGGCATGCCACGAGGTGACTTTAATGATCTGCCCGCCGATCAGGGGCCCGGCAATCGGCGCAATGGCCATGATTATCATCAGTGTCGAAAGCATTTGTGCTGCACGAGTGCGGCTAAACAGGTCACGGATCATTGCTCGTGCCAGCATCGGCCCGGTACAGGCACCTAACGCCTGAAAAACACGCCAGAAGACTATTTGCACGATATCTGTTGATAACGCGCAGCCCACCGAGCCGATGATGAACAGACCTAAACCGATAAACAGTGGAAGTCGACGCCCATAACGATCGCTAATCGGTCCCCAAATCAGTTGTGCAATGCAAAAGCCGATAAGAAACCCTGTGATTGTCAGCTCTGCATCACCCTGTAAGACTTTTGCCATGACCGGCATAGCCGGAAGATAGATGTCGGTTGATAAAGAGGTTACAGCCATCAGGGCGCTGAGAATGAGTAGAAACGAGAGACCGGTTTTTTTAGCTGCAGCCGACTGTGTTTGTGCCTGTTGATTAAGCATGGTGATCCGTTGGACATGAAGAGATAAGGGTATGTTAACGGGTTTGTGCTTGTTGATAATCACAGGGGGGAGGATAGGGACTATGAATGGTATTCATTAATTTCTGGAGTTGCCTACCAAGTAATTGTCCTCTTAGATAGATGCCTCAAGAGGTATTAACGCTGACTACAGCCAAAAGATCGCTCTTCACGGCTGTAGGATTTGGTTCTCTCTTTCGCGAAGTAACTCAAGCGAAACGTCAGTTGATCATAAACCTCGCTGTAACCGGGGGAGTTAATATCCAAGTAATAAAGTGGATTATCGGGAAAGCGGGCTAGCGTCCCGTGCTCTGGGCTGTGACTAAGCTGTAAAGCACTCAGCCAGGCCTCTCGTATCAGGGACGCCAGGCCCGTCCCGTCTTCTTTGTAACTCCCCAGTCCATTGAACGTATCGTTATTCACGAACAACACCATGTGGTAATGCGATTTCTGATTAATCTCACCCACCTCCCGAACCCAGGCATCTCGCAGGTGGCAGGGATATGTTCGTTTACCCTGCTTCAGCTTACTTCGGTAGCGTGCTGTAATCTTTGCATCAAGGGATTCAATGAAACGAGATATCAGACCTTGCCGAGTATTGAGCATATCATCAGGAAGACGCAGGTCTAGAGGCCGTTGATGTTACCAATGTCCACTCTTCGGATCTGCCAGAAATCGAGGTCATAAGGTCTGCTTTGAGCGAGAAGCAGACACATGAGATTATAAAATATCATCGCTATCTGGCACATTAAACGCTCATAAGTTTAATCTCGGCTACCTTGATACTCGATAACATTAGCAAGTAAATGCGGATGTGCATCTTTCAATTCAAGCAGTTTTCCATAGAATCGATCTTCTTTTATATTTGGGAACATATAACTAGGTTCTCTCTTACCCTCATAGTCAAAATCTTTATCGAGATATATTATAAAATCTAAATCGGTGATTGCAATGTTACGTTCATAATCACTAAATAATGGTAAGGCACAATTTTGCCTTAGAACCCTCTCAGGTCTATATGTTTTAAATAAATCAAATTTTTCAATTAGAAATTCAGTTTTTTTTACTGGGGGGGCTCTAAAACGAAATCCATAAATAACACCCTCATGTTCGCCTTTTTTAATCTTGCTATGATATGCATTACCATGCGAATTAAAAAGAAACTTATAGGTGGCAAAAAATATAGCTGTTTCAATATCAAATGATATGTCTAAACCAGCTGTTTGAGTGGCATAATGCTGTTCCACCCGCATAATATCGTATGAATAAGAACTATCAAAGAACACGTTCGGATTGTTGGGCTCGAGCTCTTGAAGAACACTGAGGGCACTCCTTTGTTCATCTTGAATAATATTGAATGAGTACAGTTCCTCTTTTTGTCTATATAAACCAGGAAATATAGATAGTTCCCTTCCGTTTTGATCTGCTCTTACTGGATTCGGGATTTTTCGCTTATAAGTATATTGAGATGTTTGACCACGAAATGAAAGCGTGCCTTCATTAATATAGTGCTGCCTCCTTGGTTCAGATAAAATTTCCTCTATATCCTTATAGTTTTTCGCTGTAAATTCCGTGAAGCTAGGTAGTTTTTCGAAAACATTATCTCCTTTGATATATTTAACAAAATCATCAATGTCAAATGAACTGGAATGCTGCTTGTTGCCATACATCTTATCACTAACACTCAACCATTTATAACCGGAGAATGGATCATGAAAATTTCTGAGTATATAGCCTGAATCTATTACATCATTTATCAATTTTTCCGGAATTTTTTTATCTCGTAGTATTTCAATAAGTCCATCGCTTAGCATTTATTTGCCCCTTTTTATTGAAAATAGAATTTCACGCCTTAGTAAATAGATTTGATGGTCATTATTTACTCATGACATTAACTTTTATAAGAAACATTTCTTCTGTACATTTTTATTGGTCTTGAACCAAAACGACCTCTGCCATGGCCAAAAATCATTGAACAAACAACGAGTAATGACATGATGGTGCTTGTAACAACAAACCAGTTTACAGATTTAGTCTCTCCAAGAGAACGAATTAGATTTTGGTCAAATAAATATTTTACGCCAAGAAGAAACCAAATAAAAACAAAAACAAAACTTACAATTTCATTTATTTTAGAAACAGAATATGTTAGCTGGGGATGAACGGTTTTATACAATGGGCCTGTAAAGGCATCTTCAAGTAAATCAACATGAACCTCCCAATGCCTCTGCCACGACTTACTGCCTATATTAGTAAAATGCCAAGCTAACGAAAGTACAAAACCTATACATATCAAAAAATACACTTCAACATGGTTAAATCTATCATACTTGACATAATTTTCTGATGAAATTAAAGCAAAGTAACCTACAAATATACTAGCAATGAATGCCCAAAAGTATGTTGCTCTTTTCCAATACATTTCAATTTCAAAATTTCTTGTTGCCCATGCCTTCTCGAAGGCTTTTTCTGCCTTATCGGGACATATATTCACTAACATGTCCATGTACTCTTTCTCGGTAAGTTCAGTCAGTCCAGATGTCTTACTGGAATATATGTATTTAATAAAACTCATTTAAACACCTCATGCAGGTTGTAGATTAGCCGCGATGCGCCCTCAGCAATGAGGGCCACCGCGGAGATTGTCAGGCTGATTTCGCCAATTGCCGATGCAGGACCTGAAGACTAGTTCCCGCCCCTGCCCATGCAGCAGCCGAGCCGACCACATACAGGTTTTGCTTGGCGCGCGAGACGGCTACATTGATTATGTTTGGCGGGCTTGCCGCCCACTGACGCGCCCTTTGCTGACTCGCTTTCGGAGCACCCAGTAACAGGATGACTGTGTCCGCTTCTCGGCCCTGGAACGTGTGGATCGTGCCTACACGATCACGGCACCACTCGTCCAACTTTACGCCGAACGTTCGCAGCAGGTCGGTTTCTCTGTCGAGACGCCGACGCATGTTCTGCTCTACGATCTTGAATGGTGTAATGATAAATACGTCTGGATTTTTAATGCCCGATGCTGCCAGCTCTTTTAGCATTCGTACAACCGCTTCTCCCTCATCGGGACACCACTTCGTCTCAGCATCGCCATTGATATCCACCCAGCGAGATCTCCCCAATGCCGAGCCGATAGATCCAGGTCTTTTAGGCCCGACAGCATGGACCATTTGCTTGGCATACGCGATGGAGTTAGAAACGTCGAACATTGGGTTCTGGCAACGCCTGTGAACGAGCAGTGGCAGCCCGACTTCTCGATCACCTACGTCCATGACGAAGGTGGATTTGAAGCGCGATGCTTGATCAGCAAGGGTCTGCGTAGATGCTGCGGGGGCAGACCATTCGACTTGGTCAATGTCAAAGAACTTGCAGATTTCGGCGTTCAGCTTTTCAGGAAGTGAAACTACAGGTGGTATTTGCAACGGGTCACCTACCACGATGCAGCGCTTTGCCCGCATGATAGCTCCAACTGCTGCCTGAGGAACGGCCTGGCCCGCTTCATCTACCAGAAGCCAGCCAATGCTCTCTGATGGCAGATCCCCGAACATCGTCCGAACAGAGGCGAAGGTCGTGGACACGGTCGGCACAACCATGAAAAGGCTCGACCAAAGGTCGGGGAGAAGTTCACGGTGAGCGGAAGACTGGAAGGCACCAGCCACCATGCCCGACATCAATAGCCCAAGATTGTGTTGCAAGCGGCTGGCCGAAGCATCGATGAACGTTTTATGAACAGTCAGGGCAGCGGCGAAAAGATCCTCCCGCAGGCGATGAACCTCATCGGGAAGCCATGGCGCAGTCAGGTGGATGGCCTCGTGCTCGCGCTCGAAGAATCTCTCATCAACGACCCTGTCTCCCATGCGGTTTCGTGCCTGTGCCTCGGTTGCCTTCAATTTCGAGACAGCCTGACATTTGCTGGAAATTTCCTTGTCGAGCTGCTGTAACTGGGACTCAGTATTGCTCCACTCAGTCCTTGCAAGCTCCAGGGCACCGTCTGTCTTCTGCGCCCGTAAGACTGATTGCTGCAAGGTCGCCGAGAGCTTCTGCAGTGTCGATCTCCACGACTTCCAGGCCGTAGTCGCGAACAAACGGGAGAAGAAACCTGGACGGCCAGCAAGATGGCTGTCGAGCATGATCTTATCCTGCTCGATCTGCGATTTTGCCTTCTCATGCTCCCGTTGGCAGGATTCAGCAGTCTGGTGTGCCTCTTCGACGGCTTCATTCAGACTCGGACGACGCTGTTCCACCCTTTGAAGTTCGGTGGTCGCTCCCTTGAGCGCCTGGATATCCTGTCGCATCTCTTCGATGCTGGTGATTTCGGCGTCTACCGTCTCCTTGAGTTTAAGGAAAACGGTTCGCGCTTTCCGCCAGGCCGCTAAAGCGTCCGCTTCGTTGGTGCTGGGCCGCTCATTGACGACCACGCTGGGCATCACGCGATCGATGATTTCGCCAGTTTGTTCGTCCTTGATCTCACGCAAGACGTTTAAGCCGCGAGCTGCTTTCAGGTAGGTAAGGAAACCACCGTCTTCATTCCACCAGAAACTTTGCTGGAACGCGCCTCGGTTGCTGCTCTTGCCGAGAGCAGCGGCTATCAACCCCCAGGTTTCGACAGGGTCGGAGGGGATATCCCCCTCGGCCTCGGCTTCGAAATAGCCGGCGCGTTTGGGATTCGCAATCAGGTCGCTGATGGACCGGAAGTAGGCGATCTGTTCATGACGACCATTGGCTTCCTTGAGAGGAAGCTCTTTACTAACGTTTTCGACCGCTTTGTTATTCGAGGAGGCTACGACGATTTCATGTCCCCTCAAGGATTCATGTAACTTGTAGAAATGCAGGAATGCATTGGAACCGAATGCCAGCTTCTCGCCTGTTGTGGAAAAGGCATCCTGCGGTTTGTTGAAGCCGCACATCGCCGTGGCCCGATCAAGAATGCACCCAACGACAATATCTCGCAGAAGAGTAGTCTTTCCGGTTCCCGGAGGCCCATTGATGCCGATGATACCTGGAGCATCATTCAGCTCAGCACGCGCCGCATTCACGGCAGCCTGTTGAAGCAGCACCAGTGGATGGCCGCCTTTCGAAGGCCAACGAGCCTGCGGCATGAGCGACGGTGCGACGAATGGCTCAACTGCGGAAATGGGCGATAGCACGTCGATTTTCTGTTCAGGCCTGCCAATTCCCATGTAGCGGCGCAAACCGGCCCCGGCTTTGCCCGTCTCGAGCAATTTGGTTGCTTCACTGAGATCTTCAAGATAGAAGGAATTCAGTAACGAAGGTTCAGGCAGCGCCCTGGCCTTGAAATGATGAAACACCTTAATCGCGAATGTGGGTGGCTCAACCAAATGCTCAGGTACACTGAACTGCGATACAAGCCATTTATAAGCGTTATGAACAACATTCAGATCGATCGGTATGGGTTCTCCATCCTCGTTGTGGCGGCGAACTATTCGATCCAGATGCTCGATAATGCGCTGCTCAACATTCGGCCAATTCCCTAAGCTTCCAAGCTTCAGATCGAGAGCCAGCTTGAGTGCCCAGGCAAAACTGGAAACGGCAACGCCTTTGTCCTCAAGCACATAGCCTTCTTTGTCGATCAGGATCGAGCCGATGGCCGCTTTCTTACCGTCCGGGCGTGAACGCTCCTCATCCTCGCCAAAAACCTTGACCAGCTCGTCCGTCGCCTTGTCGAGAGCGATGGAGCCGAGGACGACCTCGAAATAAAGCTTATAACTGGGCTTGCTGCGGGCATTTGGTCCCCATGGAACACCTCGCTCCAAGAGAGCAACCCTGGAGCGGTCGCCGGTTGCCATATCCTCTGGGCGTTTATAACCTTGAGGCGACAGTGCTTCGAGGGCTGTCCATGCTGCCAGTATTGCTCGCGCATCATTCGCCTTTTCTGACGGAGAGAAAGACGGGAGTGGACCTAGATCAATTTGGCCTTTGTCGAATTGCTGTCGCATGGCAGTGTCTGGGATAGCCTTCGGTTGCAGTTGCTCTACAGCTGCAGGTGCATTGTGGGGCACAGCTTGAGAAAATTGTATGGACGCCGAATCGGGATTACATGTTGATGGGCTGGAAGCCGACATGGCGATCTCGCTGCGGTCGCTAAGTGCAGTTAGAGATTGCTCGATTTTAGACGTCAGCGTCCGCGCCCTGGCAGTGTTGCGAAAGGTCAGCTCGCTCAACAGCTGTTCAAGTTCACTAACATTGTTGCGGGACTGTTCGAAGATTGCTTCCAGATCGAAGATAGATTTTTGCGCATACTGCCGTGTCTTCATTTATTTCTGCGGCTCCATATCCCTTCAGTTAAGAGATATTATGCTAATTAGCTTGATTTCTAAAACTATTAACGTGCGCTCATGACGTAGATCCAGATCTCGGTGGGATGCTTAACTGGCTGCTTACGTGCGAAGACGCACTCTGTGCAAATCAATATAATGCAGGTTCGTTGGTATGACTTGATGGTTGAGGGCCAGCCAAAGGCTATTACCCGTGAGCTTGAGGTACGGTAATAAGTTTTCGACATCTAGATAGATTTTTATTCGCGTGTCTATGAGCACATTGACTTCGTCCCTGCACATTAATGATATGCAGCATATTGCCCTGGTCCCTTACTTTTTGACCTCTTGTTAGCAAGTAGATTTCCTTATTCCCATTAGTTAAACTGTGCGGCTGGATTCCTCCCAGCGAGCACGCGCAGAGTGAACCATGATCCGCAGAAACAAACCATTTAATACTCTTTCCCGCCGTCGGCGTCGTGCCCGGACACAACACGTCAAGAATCTGATCCAGCGCGAGCGTCACCGCTGCGGAGGGCTGCATTATGATGATTGCGATTCTGAAAATGCAGAGGCCATTGCTGCGGGTTGGATGTGGACCTGGAGCGATGTTTTATTCTTGGGTAATTCGCCAGATGTGTACTGGAATGCGGAGATCATTACCATTGACGTAGCGCGTGCGGATATTGTGGAAAATCTGGTGTTTGAAGAAGCTCATGCCATGTTGAGTCAAAACCAGCAGGAAGATGAAGCCCGCATGGATACAACACCAAACTACAATGCGAAAGGGAAGGTGGTTAGCCATACGGTGGTAGAACGTACCCGCGTTTCTTATCCTCAATTCGGTGGATTAACCTATTTCGACTACATTGATAAACGCTTGGCCGAAGTCATGCGCGACAACCCGCCTGTAGTTACTCCTGGCTACCGCATTCAATCTGGCTATCGTAGCGGCATTGGTTTGCAAATCATCGTGGAAGAGCCGGTGCTCACTCGCGAGATAATCGACAGTGCGATCCGCTCATTTTTGGCTGGGGATATGCCCCTGGACCCTAAGTAAACAAGATGATGAAGCAAACTCTTTGTAGAGCAACTCAACAATAAACACTTTAAAGCACCCGATGAAATCTTTGGCGGCCGAATGAACGTGTGAACATGAATTCGACCCAGTAGTAGCCTTGGATGCCACAGGAATGATTTCAGATATCAAGGCTGATACCTGATACTTTTGAACGCCACTAAAAAAAAGAACTGTGTGACATACTGACATCTGGGGGTATGCTAAAAGATCGAATAAAATAAAGTCATTTAAAATCAATGTCTTTATGCTGTTGGTTTTGTTCCTATTATCGCACCAATTCAAGCCATGCTGAGAATGACCAGCCGGTAAGTCCCGCTGGCCACCTTGTCGTTATTTCAAATGTTCTTTCAGCTGATAGCCCGCCTGATCAATAGCAGTCCGCACGGCAGGGACGTCACTCAGCGCGTTCAGCAGACCATAATCATGGATTAATCCGTTGTAGCGCGTAACCGTCACGTCTACACCGGCGACATCAAGTTTGCGACCAAAAGCCTCGCCTTCATCGCGCAGCACATCAAGTTCAGCCGTCTGAATCAGAGTGGGTGGCAGCCCCTGCAATTGTTCGGTTGTTGCGCGCAGCGGAGAGGCAAGAATGTTATTTCTGTCGCTCTCATTGGTGGTGTAGGCATCCCAGAACCACTTCATCATATTGCGTGTCAGGAAATAGCCGTTTTCATACTGATTATAAGAATCGGTATTAAAATTCGCGTCAGTGACAGGCCAGAGCATGACGTCATAGCGAATAGCAGGCGTTTTATGTTGTTTAGCCTGAAGTGCTACGGCCGCGACTATATTACCGCCGACGCTGTTACCCACCAGTGCCAGACGTTTGCCGTCCACGCCAATTTCACTTCCGTTTTCGGCTACCCAGCGGGTTGCTGCATAAGCCTGATTAATCGCAACGGGGAAATGCGCTTCCGGGGATGGCGTGTAGTTGACGAAAACGGCTGCTGCTCCGGACGCATTAACCAGATCACGAACGAGACGCTCATGTGTCGGGAAATCGCCAAGGACCCAGCCACCGCCGTGGAAGAACATGAATACCGGCAGGGTACCCGTCGCGTTATGAGGCTTCACAATATTCAGTGTTATTTGTTGCCCATTAACAGTAATTGTTTTTTCACTGACGTCGGCCGCAGGCAGTGCTGCCCCTTTCTGCGCATCAATCAAGACCTGACGTGCTGCCTGAGGAGACAATTGCTCAATGGGCGTCCCTCCGCTACCGTTCAGCGCATTAAGGAATTGTTGAACATGACGTTCTGGGGCAGTTGTATCAGCAAAGCTGTTGGCTGAAACTGCCGCCATTGCGACAGACAATAACGCGGACTTGATATTCATAGTGTTACCTTATTAATAATGCATAACATTATTTTGCGTGCTTTTCACACAAGCGAACCATCGGGCTTATCAGGACCTGATAAGCCCAGGGCATTATTTGAATTTGAAACTCTTATCTGCAGAGGAATAAACCGGGACGCTACAGGCCCAGTTCCGATAACCCTGGATGATCGTCCGGACGACGCCCCAACGGCCAGTGGTATTTGCGCTCGCTTTCCTTGATGGGCATATCATTGATACACGCGAAACGACGTTGCATCAGACCATCTTCGCCGAATTCCCAGTTCTCGTTGCCGTAAGAACGGAACCAGTTACCTGAATCATCGCGCCACTCGTAGGCATATCTGACTGCAATGCGGTTGCCGCCAAATGCCCATAATTCTTTAATAAGACGGTACTCAAGTTCCTTTTTCCATTTGCGCTCAAGGAATCCTTTGGCTTCTTCGCGATTATTGGCAAATTCTGCGCGGTTACGCCATTTGGTATCCAGAGAATAGGCCAGCGAGACCTTTTTAGCATCGCGGCTGTTCCAGCCATCTTCAGCAAGCCTTACTTTTTCAATCGCTGATTCAAGGGTAAACGGCGGAAGCGGTGGACGGATTTGTGCATCAGACATGGTAAAGACTCCTGTAAATTTGGGTGGATCGGTATGATCCTGCTTTACGAAACTCAGACATAAATTCCTCCCCTGTTATTTGATGATTCAGCATTGTCCATTAGCACTGACATTCATTTTCAGAGGGGGCGTCGTGTCTATGAATTGATGGTAGAACGATCGTTCTACCTCGTCAACATGGTTTTTATGAAAATAGTTAAAAAATAAAAAAATAACTCGATAAGGTTTTTAATTTGCTGATAAATAAGGTTTTAATGAGATGAGGAATAGCGGTAGGGATAAGGGAAGGAAAAACAGAATACGATATCTATTGTTAATTTTGAATTAACGATAATAGAAGTAGATGCAGGGTGTTAATATTTCATAGCGCAGTGTGGAATTGAATTAATCACATATGTGTCAAAGCCTCCAGTAATACTGGATATTCAGTGAGTATTTTATCTCTGGAATTCAGGCCTCTGTTATGAGACCTGTTTCAGTAATAGCTGAGCAATATCTTTGGCATCATCTGCGGCGCTGTAATCGCCCATAACACGTGACATGGTGATGGCACCTTCAATCAATAACAGCAACTGCCTTGCCAGTGCTGAGGAGTGCTCAATATTTAGCTGTCCGGTAAGTTCAAGGGCATAGTCCAGGATTTTTTGTTTATGCAGTCTGGCAATCTGGCGAACGGGATCGGCACTGTCACCCACTTCCCCCGCGGTGTTGATGAATGCGCACCCGCGATAGCCCTCTGACTCAAACCATCCTTTGAGCACGGTGAACATATTCAGGATGCGTTCCTGCGGCGTATCCGCTTTGTCGCACTCAGTCCTGAACCATTCCATCCAGCGTACATCCCGTGCCTTCAGCGCGGCTGCCGCCACTTCGTCTTTGTTGGCGAAATAGCGATAAATACTTTTGCGCGCCACACCTGAAGTCTTTACCAGAAGATCCATACCGGTGGCATGAATACCGTTCTGGTAAATGAGCTGTTCAGCGGTCGCGAGAATTTTATCTCGGGTATCAGTCGTATTTTTGTTCATAGGTTAATGGTAGAACGATCGTTCTCCTCGGTCAAGTGCGCGTCAACACTCTTTTTGACCTGATGGGTTAATGAGATGGGGGCGGTCAGCCTGAACGCGTCATCTGACAAACACAGGCGACCAGAATCGCTATGAACCTTTTCTGTTGCGGTAGGCCGCCACTTTCATGCGATTACCGCACGTCGCCATACTGCACCAGCGGCGGCGATGCGATTTGCTCAAATCCTGGAAAAGCAAAATACAGTTATGTGCTTCACACTGTCTCACGTATTCAAACTTGTCATCCGTGACCAGTTTCACCAGGGCATCAGCAACGGGCCAGAGCAGGCCTGCAGAGCTATGCGCGTCGGAACAGACATCAACACGGTATCGCTGTGTATTTTCATCCCATTGCAGCCCGATCTCAGGACGTCCCGCTTGCAGCACCCTGTTAATCACCGTCAGGTTAGCCGCAACGGATTTCATCGCGGCGTGGACCACTGCTCTGGCGGCATCGCGCAGCTGACGGGCTTCAACCAGTAAGTCATCGGGTGCTTCAGTGCCTTTCGGCACAAGGCCCGCCGTTTCCAGCCAGTCGATGACGCTGAGATTGTCTTCAAAACAATCATGCCGCTCATCACCTGTCCCATATTCACTGTTAATAAAATCCAGTGCGAGGTTATCGGCCAGGAAGAGAGGCTGAGAGGGAGGTTGTTTGAATTCCATAATTATCCGTAACTCACAAAATCATTTTGACAGGTTACCAAATTTGCGTGTAACCTTCAAATTATCACTTCAACGGTTACAAGGAGTTTGTCATGACCACCTCCATCACAGATAACGCATCTGCCTCGCCAGCTACGCAGATCCATTACCGCTATCAACAGTCAGGCGATGTTAACGTTTTCTACCGGGAAGCAGGCGATCCGGCTGCACCTGTATTGCTGATGCTTCACGGCTTCGCGGGCTCATCCTTTATGTTCCGTGACCTTATTGCCCAGTTGGCCGATCGTTATCATCTCATCGCGCCAGATTTGCCGGCCTTTGGTTTTACCGAGGCGCCAGCACGAGGTGAATATGCGTATACCTTTGACCAGCTTGCCAAGACCATTGGCCAGTTTACCGAAGCGCTCAATCTCGATAGCTATGCTCTGATGGTCCATGACTACGGTGCCCCTGTCGGATGGCGTCTGGCATTAGCCCATCCGCAGCGCGTGACAGCCCTTATTTCCCAGAATGGCAATGCCTACGAAGAGGGCCTGGGAGAGGCCTGGGCACCTATACAGAAATACTGGCGCGAACCCACTTCTGAAAACCGACGTTCGCTGAGTGAATTCCCGACGCCAGCTTCAATCAAATGGCAGTATCTGGAAGGGGTTGCCGATCAGAGTCTGGTTTCACCTGATGGTTATACGCTTGAAGGGACGCAGGTATTACGGCCAGGTAATGCGGATATTCAGCTGGATCTGTTACTGGATTATGCCTCTAACGTGAAGATGTACCCGCTGTTTCAGCACTATTTCCGTCAGTATCAGCCACCGTTATTAGCCGTATGGGGAAAAAACGATCCGTTTTTCATGGCGGCGGGAGCTGAAGCCTGGAAACGTGATCTGCCTGAAGCTGAAATACACTTTTATGACACCGGCCACTTCGCCCTTGAAACGCATGCTCAAGAGATAGGTATCGACGTGCGTGATTTTCTTGACCGGCATGTCCGCCAGTCAAATTAACGGGCTGGCCAATTAGATTGAAATTGAATTCTACTACCCTGGATAAGGGTAGTTAAAACCGTCTCAGTCAGGAACGTCGGAGGTTACCTACCGTATTTCCTGCGCTGTCCGTAAATCTGCCAGCGTATCGATATCAAACGTAACCCCATAATCCGCCAGCGAAAGATCCAGAACATCTTCCTGACTTCGCGCACCCATGACTATCTCCCTTGCGCCCCTGTCTCCACTCAACCCCAGCAACGCCTCGCGATATTCCCGCCGGAAGCCCACCGGGTGCCCCGCCTGCTGCTGGTGGTGTGGAACCACAATCCCTTTCTCCCCAAGCCCTCCAGCGACACTCAGTAAAGAGGCTGGCTGGATCAGCGGCAGATCCGCAGGCAAAATCAACCACCCCGACCCCTCAGCAGTCGCCTGCACCCCAAGTGAGATCGACTCCCCCATGCCACAGGTGCCGCCCTCAGGCCTGACGAGATGCCAGGGCAGGTGCGCGGCTTCTACCGCCTGAATGACATGTGCCAGCACGGTTTGCTCGCCCAACAGCGCCTCCAGCTTGTGGGTATTGCCCCCCGAGGCGAGAAAGCGTTCGCCACGTCCGGCGGCGAGAATAAGCACAACCGGCGAGGACATTAGCCTTCGTCCCGGCGCAGGCGCGCGGCGGCCACGTCTGCCAGAACGGACAGCGCCAGGGTGCGCGCATCCCGGGCTTTCGGGAAGATGCCGATCGGCGCCTTGATGCGGTCTATCTCTTCTTCCCGCCAGCCCAGCTCACTGAGCTTTTGCCGCCGCTGCATATGGGTTCGCTGGCTGCCCAGCGCGCCGATGTAAAAGGGGTTCGCGTTGCGGGCGGCCTGCAGAACGGGCAGTTCCCGGTGAAGATCGTGCCACAGCAGGATCACCGCCGTGTCAGTATCAATTTGCGAAGCAGGGATACCGGAGCAGGGGTCGAAGTGGCAAATGTCATACCCGGCGGCGGCCGCAAGTTCAGCCGTGGCCTGCGCTTCGATGGACCCCCCGTGGATCAGCACCTGCACGCAAGGGTTGAAGCACATCTCAATGCCGTTGTTATGCCAGCCGGTTCGGGTTGAAGCCGGGAGGCAGGTGAGGGTTTGGGTCTGCGGGGCGTAGCGCAACCCGGCGGGCTGGCGCTGCTCAAGGCGGTTCAGCACCGCCAGCAGCGGCTGCGCCGAACGCAGCTTATGAATGGCAAGCGTAATCCCCCCGCCGCACGGGAGGACAATGTCGAACCAGGGCGAGCCCTGACCGTAACGCACCTCGCGATCCTCTCCTGTCGCGATGACCTCCAGCGCTTCAAACGCCGCTGCCGCTTCGACGCAGCCCCCCGAGACAAAGCCACAGTACTGGCCATCCTCACGCACCACCATCTGCGCCCCCAGGGATCGCGCCGCGCCGCCGCGTATCTCGGTCAGCATCACCAGCGCCGCCTCCTGGCCGGACATCAGGGTCTCCACCGCGAAGCGCATTATCTCCCGGCTGTCGTCGGTGAGAAACGCCCGTTCCGGCGTCCGGCGCAGATCGTCCGCCAGATTAAAAAGTTGGGGCATGGTTCCTCCTTAAACCGCGTCCGGCAGGTTGCTGAGCAGCTTATCGAGGGTGATGGGATAATCCCGGACTCTCACCCCCGTCGCGTTATATACCGCATTGGCAATAGCCGCGCCCACGCCGCACAGGCCCAGCTCACCTACGCCTTTAGCCTTCATCGGCGAGGAGATAGGGTCCGTATCATCGAGGAAAATCACCTTCTGCTCGGGAACATCGGCATGGACCGGGACTTCATACCCGGCCATATCGTGGTTGACGAAATAGCCCAGCCGGGTATCCACCGCCAGCTCTTCCATCAGCGCCGCACCCAGCCCCATGGTCATCGCACCGATAACCTGGCTGCGGGCGGTTTTCGGGTTAAGAATGCGTCCGGCCGCGCACACCGCGAGCATCCGGCGCACCCGCACTTCCCCGGTGGCGCTGTCCACGCCCACTTCAATGAAATGTCCGGCAAAGGTTGACTGCTGATACTGCTTATCCAGATCGCCGAACTCGATGCCGTCCTCGGCGATCAGCGTGCCGTGGGCGGCGGCCTCAGCAATGTTTGCGCTGCGGGTATCAGTCGTTATCTTGCCGTCGCTAAACTGCGCCTGGTTGGGATCAAACCCCAGCTTTGTGGCAATGCTTTCGCGTAACTTCACGCAGGCGGCGTACACCCCCGAGGTGGAGGTATTGGCTCCCCATTGCCCGCCCGATCCGGCGGAGACCGGGAAGCTCGAATCACCGAGGTGAACCGTCACTTTTTCCAGCGGGACGCCCAGCATCTCCGCTGCCGTCTGGGCGATGATGGTATAGCTCCCGGTGCCGATGTCGGTCATGTCGGTTTCGACCGTCACATTCCCGGCCGCGTCGAGATGCACCCGGGCGGCGGATTTATCTAACAGGTTATTACGAAAACCGGCGGCCATGCCGATACCCACCAGCCAGCGACCGTCGCGAACCTGGCCGGGCGTCGCGTTGCGCTGTTTCCAGCCGAACTCCTCAGCGCCGGTGCGCAGGCACTCAATCAGCTGACGACGGGAAAAAGGCCGACTCGGATCGGCCGGATCAACCTGAGTGTCATTGAGGATGCGAAACTCAACCGGATCGATGCCCGCTTTTTCTGCCAGCTCGTCGATGGCGATCTCCAGCGCCATCATACCTGGTGCTTCGCCAGGGGCGCGCATGGCGTTACCCTCCGGCAGATCCAGTTTGGCCAGCCGCAGACCGGTATGGCGATTCGCGCCAGCGTAGAGCAGTTCAGTCTGCTGAACCGCCGTTTCCGGCGTACCGCCGGGAAGATTCCCGGACCAGCTGTCGTGGGCGATGGCGGTAATTTTCCCGGCGCTGTCCGTCCCGATACGGATATGTTGAATGGTAGCCGGACGGTGGGTGGTATTATTGGGGATCGTCGGTCGCGACAGCATCACCTTAACCGGGCGTTTTATGGCGCGGGCGGCCAGCGCGGCCAGCAGCGCATCGCTACGCAGGAACAACTTCCCGCCAAAGCCGCCGCCGATATACGGGGAGATGACGCGCACATTCTCCTCTGGGATCTTCAGGGTCTCCGCCAGATCGGTACGGCACCAGGCCACCATCTGGTTGGAGGTCCAGACTGTCACCTTATCGCCCTCCCAGGCGGCCATCGAGGCGTGCGGCTCCATCGCCATATGGCTCTGGTCGGGGGTGGTGTAGGTGGCATCCAGCTTCACCGCGGCGGTGGAAAAGGCGGATTCAAAATCCCCGGTATTTTTATCGGGCGTATCCTCGGGAGGCTGTTTGACATTGGGTTTTTCATCCGCCAGCGAGTACGATCCTTTTTCACGCCGGTAGCTTACCTGCACCAGCGACGCTGCCGCCCGTGCCTGCTCAAAGGTCTCAGCCACCACCAGCGCAACGGCCTGATGGTAGTGCTCTATCTTCGGGCCACCCAACAGCGTGGCCGCATTTCTTTCGCCTTTGCCGAGCTCGCCCGCGTTACTGGCGGTGATTACCGTTAGCACGCCCGGCGCGTTTTTCGCGGCCTGGGTGTCGAGGGTAGCGATCTCGCCTTTGGCGATCGCCGATCCAACGACATAGCCATAGGCCGCATTGGGCGCCTTATCATGCCATTCATAGGCGTAGTGTGCCGTGCCGGTGGTTTTTAATGCGCCGTCAATACGGTCCCGGGGCTGACCGACCACTTTTAAGCGATCGATCGGGTTTTCACCTGCGGGTTTATCGAATTTCATACCACAGCCCTCGCTTCTGTCAGCACGGAGGCAAGCGTTCGCTTCGCCAGGGTTAATTTGAACGCGTTTTCAGGCGTCGGGTGAGCGTCGGCAAACAACGCGTCATAGACGGCCTGAGCGCCCTGAGGGAGTTGCGCATCGGCCTGCTCAACCCGCCAGGGTTTATGGGCCACGCCGCCCAGGGCGACGCGTCCGCTACCGTCGGGCTGGACAATCGCGGCGACCGATACCAGCGCAAAGGCGTAGGAGGCGCGATCGCGCACTTTACGGTAGATGTGCTGCCCACCGACAGGTGGCGGCAGGGTGACGGCGGTGATCAGCTCCCCTGGCGTCAGAACGGTTTCGATATGGGGCGTTTTCCCCGGGGCGCGATAAAAGTCGGCCAGCGGGATGTTGCGCGCTTTGCCGTCAGCGGAAATGGTTTCCACTACCGCATCCAGCAGGCGCATCGCGACAGGCATGTCACCCGGATGCGTGGCGATACAGGCTTCGCTGCCGCCCACGACCGCGTGCTGACGGCTAAAGCCCTCAAGCGCCGCGCAGCCGCTGCCGGGAAGGCGTTTATTGCACGGCTGGTTGGTGTCGTAAAAATAGGGGCAGCGCGTACGCTGAAGAAGATTACCGGCCGTGGTGGCCTGGTTGCGGAGCTGCCCGGAAGCGCCCGCAAGTAGCGCCCGGGAAAGCACACCATAGTCACGGCGCACGCGCTCGTCGGCGGCCAGATCGGTGTTTCGCACCAGCGCGCCAATGCGCAGACCACCCTCGTCAGTGGCGACAATCTCGTCCAGACCGAGCCCGTTGACGTCGATCAGATGGGTGGGGGTCTCGATCTCCAGCTTCATCAGATCGAGCAGGTTAGTGCCACCGGCGATAAATTTTGCGCCGCTTTTATCCCTGGCGCTGGCAGCAGCTTCGGCCGGGGTTTTTACCCGTTCATAGGTGAAGGCTTTCATGATTTAAGCTCCCCCGCAGCGTCTTCGATGGCGTCCAGAATGTTGGCGTACGCGCCGCAGCGACAGATGTTGCCGCTCATGCGTTCGCGAATTTCATCCGCATTCATTGGTGGAGGGGAGACAAGATCGAGCGTGACGTGGCTGGGAATGCCCGCCTCGATCTCTTTCAGGACCGCGACAGAAGAGCAGATTTGCCCTGATGTGCAGTAGCCGCACTGGAACCCATCATGTTTGATAAATGCCGCCTGCATGGGATGCAGATTGTCAGGCGTACCCAGTCCTTCGATGGTGGTGATCTCAGCATCCTGATGCATGACAGCCAGCGTCAGGCAGGCGTTAATCCGGCGGCCATCCACCAGCACGGTACAGGCCCCGCACTGGCCATGATCACAGCCTTTTTTGGTGCCGGTAAGCTGCAAATTCTCGCGCAGCGCATCCAGTAGGGTAGTGCGTGTATCCACCTCAAGTTGCTGACTTTTGCCGTTAACGCGCAGCGTCAGGGGCAGGATCTCAGGTGGTGGCGTAACGGCGGGTTCGCCCTCGGCCAGTGCGCCACAAGGGTAAACCGCCGCGGTTGCCGCCGCTGCGGCACTGACTTTGATCAGATCCCGTCGGGACAGGCTGAAATCGTGTTGCTGTCCGTCTTCAGGATATTCGCCTTGGTTGCTCATGCCAGGCCTCCGGTGTTTAAAGGGGATGAAAAAGGAAAGAGGGTGCGACTGTGTCGTCTGTTTTTTAAACGTTAAGCATAGACGGCGATGGGGGTGGGATTACTCTTAAATCGAGAATGCTGTTATGAGGCGATTAGATAAGTGAGCAGGGGAAAGGGGAGGCGGCACCCCTGTTTTGGCGTGAGGGGTAACCGGCTTAAACGGAACTATCGGCAGCGAGTATTACACCGGCTGATTAAACTCCACATATACGCTGTAGGTCTCATCCTGCTCCTGACTCAGATCCATACTGGTTTCCACCGAGCTCTTAAACATTTGTACTCCCAGCCCCAGGCGTCCCGCTTTATTGGAAGAGAAGATGCTTTTCTTCTTCAGCTCCAGCTCTGCGCTAAGACAACCGCCCATCTCTCTGGCATACACTATCGCCTCCCAGGAGGGTTCAAATTTCAACCAGTTGAATTGCTCTGTTTCCAGCGTCATTCCTTTTTTCCATTCACGACCGCCCAGCGTAATCACGCGTTTATCGGTGTCGGTGTCCCTGGAGGCGGACTCCATTTTTAATTCTACTTCCCCTGTACGCCCCGAAAGTCCGGCTTCTGTTTTGGCGTGGAGGTGACTGGATGCTCTGGCTTCAGTTTGTTTACGAATTTCTATTTTCGTTGCGCCGAGGCTGACGAATACTTTAATCATCTCCGTTTCACGTTCCTGAAGCAGAATGTCATCCAGCGTGTCGCTAAGAATGTAATAGTTTTCTTTTACTGATGCAGGCTTAGCAAGGGGATGTTTGATATACGCCAGATTTATTTGCGGATGTCCTGGCTGAAACGTGTATTTCTTATTTGAGGCTATTTCCGGCGTCATGCTGATGCGCTTCATATATTTATCAAATGCAAGTGCAGAGTTTTTAAGCGTTCCAACCGAAACATCCTTATCATCTTTCTTACTAAGGAGTTGATACAGTGAAAACGCAGCTGGTGCCGCATTGACGAGAACCGCAACAGGCAAAGGAAGCAACTTTGACGCAACGGCCATCGCCATTCCTGCGGTCTGGTAATTGAGTAAGCCTTTCTCTTTTGGTTCGGTTTCTGCTTCCGATTTGTTTTTAGGCGATATAAATGTCTTGCCTTTTTTGGCCGCATTTTCAATTTCTATTTCTTCGCCATTGGTGATTAAGGTTGTGAGAATCTCTTTGTTTGAAAAATCGTCGTAAGTCTCTTCATCGACAATAAAGATTAAATCATTCATTACTTATCCCGGGTAATAATCAAATAGCTGGTGTGTTTTTGAGAAGACTACCGGGATTATATTTATCTTTCTATCAATTATCTGAGGAATGTGATCTTTACTGGATACGCTTACCTGAACGACGCAGGCAGGTCGGGCCAAAATCATTATTTATCACGTAGACATTCGAAGATAATACGCCGGGTGGCGCTGCGCTTACCCGGCCTACGAACCACGAACGCTATCTGCGCGTAAACTGCTGCTCGGTGATGGAGCTACCCCACTGTTCGCCCTGCCACTCTTTCGCGAGTTCAAAACCGAATGACTCATACAAACGCCGCGCCGCCGCCAGCTTATTGAAGGTCCACAGCTGAACAGCAGAAAACGCCTTCTCATCGCAAAATTTCATCGCTTCGGCAATCAGCTTTCTGCCTACGCCGCTGCCGCGACAGCCGTCATCCAGGATAAACCAGCGCAAATGCGCCTCGTTGTTTCCCAGGTCTTCGCCATCAATGGCGACAGAGCCGACGATGCGCCCGTTGAGCATTGCCAGCCAGATCTGATTGTCCGGGTTATCCAGACGCCCTGAAAATTCCGCCAGGCCCGCGGCGACTTTACTCTCAAAGAAACTGCCGAAATTGTGTTCGCGAGCATAAAAGCTGCCATGCATTTCCGTTATGCGGCCAATCATGCCCGGGTGATAGCCAGAGACAATCTCGATGTCGCTCCTGGTGTTCAGGTCGGCATCATCGCGGCAGGCTTTCAGGGCGCTGGCATAGAAGCCAAGACCCTCGGAAACGATGCGCTGCTGGCTGGCGTCCATTTTTTGCAGAGCAGAAATGACGCGTTCATTGCCGTAAGCATTAATCTTGCGCACCGTTTCTTTGCCCTGTGCGCTAAGGCTCAGTTGCTTGAACCGTGCATCTTCCGTGGAGGGGGTTTCTTCCAGCTCACCGGCCTTAATCAGTTTTGCGAGCATCCGGCTGACGCTGGATTTCTCCAGTCCCAGAACCTGTACGATCTGGGCTGCCGTCATTGAGCCCCGGCTCTCCATTTCCAACAGGGTATGCACGACAGAAGGGGAGTAGTCCGTTGCCGCCAGGGTGTGATTCATGAATCCGAGTTCCCGCACCATCAGGCGCGACGAGATACGAATTTCTTCAACAATCGACGAATCAGCCATCATTAACCTTAACTTGTGCTATTTAGTTGTACTATACAACCATGTTTCACAAGCGGCTGTCAATCAAGGCCAGAACCGCCAGGCTGCCAGCAGCACCACGACGTTCACTACTACAGTGATCATAAAGTACGTCCTGAACGGCTGTTTCCGGGTTTTATGGCGAAACAGCTGCTGGCCGAGGATCGCCCCTGGCCATCCGCCCACCACGCCAAATAGCAGCAATGTCGACTCAGGTACCCGGCGCCAGGCTTTGCGGGCCGCCAGTTTGTCTGCACCGTAGATAACCAGCGTCAGCACGCTGGAAAGCACAAACCACGTCGGCAAAGGGTGTGGCAGCAGGGTGCTGCCCACCGCGGTAAGGACCAGAAGAAAATAACAGAGGGAATTGAGATTCATAGGACAGTAATGGCATGAGCGAAAACAGGGGAGGGCAATGATACGTGATTCTGGCGGGAGAGTAATCAGGCCTGGTCCGGTAACCGTTTTGCCAGACAGATCGCCTCTTCACGCCCGACATAGGGGCCATAGTTGTTTATCTGTGCATAGCCATGCTTCAGGTAAAACTGCACGGCACGAGTGTTAATCTTTCGCGTCTCCAGCCACAGCTCACGATAGCCCATCGTTCGCGCCGCCTCTTCAAGCCAGGCGAGCAGCGCTGCCCCCGTGCCCGGATAAGCGCGGGAAGAGAACATTCGCTTGAGTTCGGCAGTGGTGTCCGAGAGGGGCCGCAACGCGCCGCAGCCAACGGGATGATTGTTTTCATCTTTCGCGATGGCCCACACGGCCCGCGCACCTGAGACATCCTGGGGATTAAAGTGACTTTTACCGCTGTCACCGGTAATCGCGGCCAGCTCAGCGGAGAGTTGCTCGATAAGTGCCTCCGAGTCGGTGGAGGTCGGGCTGGATTTTTCGATGGTTATCATTTTAAAAGGATCAGGTTCTGATGCCAGTATAGGACATCGTTATAGTGGCAGGTCATAGGAAAAATATCTGTTAACCCTGCTTTTATTCAGATACAAGCAACAGCGGTGGCTTTACGCCACCGCAATTCAGACCACTTATTCTTCGTTCTCAAGTAATCCCATTTCGGCGATACGTGCCTGAATCAACTGTTTGCGCTTCTCAATAAAGCGCGGGTAGTTTTCCAGTTTCCATAAAGTTTTGGGTGTCTGGGGAATACAGTGTAGATCCAGAAACTCCGGGGACTGGTCTTTCAGCCATTTATCCAGAGACCGGGCACCTTTGTCGCCAGTGCCGTTCTGATGCGCAGGTAATAACATGCAGTTCGCTAACTGGTCGATTTCCCAGTTTTCGTAGACGCGCACCATGCGCCCGGTTTCTTCGTTTAAAACCTTCTCTTCCTTTAACAGACTTCGGGCAAAAATGTGGTCAATTTGCGGTTCATGCTGGAAGCCTGAAGATTTGTACTCTCCGCCATACCAAAGGTTAAACAGCAGGTGAATGTGCCCGGTACCGTAGCCGCACCATCCGAACAGGCGGTCTTCGGTTAAATGAAGGCTGCGGTTTGCGGAAACGATCGCAGCGCGAATCTTTTTCAGATCGAAACTCTGCTGCTCTTCAATTACTTTTACCAGTTTATCGATAACGCCATCCGGTTGTCCCGAGAAGACGCCGTTCAGTAGGGCAGGGACAAGATACTGTTTTAACGCGTGCGATTTCGCTAATTTCCCCGGGAAATGATATTGCAGATACACCAGTGGGATCAGCGCATTATAGGAGGTGAGCGCTTTGCCGGAGCGAATATAGGTTTTAGTGACAATTTCATCTTTTACAAACAGCAGCGCTTTGGCAATTTCCGGCCAGTTTTCACTGATCTGGCAGCGGACATTATCATCACGCAGTTTATCCACATCATATTTGGCACCAAAGCCCAGCAGTGTAGTGCTGAGTTTGATTAAGAAATCGCGGGAGAAGTTGAAGCGGCCGTTATCATTAATTTTCTCCAGAAAATCTTCGAAGATCACATCAGCATCAGCCCACTCGGTTGAGAGCAGCGTAAACATCAGGTCAGATTTGCTTAACCGCGTACCGCCTGAGTTAGCACGAATAAAGACTTCAACCACATCATCAAAATTAAGTTCACTATCGTCTTCGCTACTGTCGATCACGTGATAGAGCAGTTTACCATCATTGCTGAACTCTTTATCTGCACGGCTGAGATTGATTGTCGCTTGTTCGCGTTCCTCTTCGCTCAGTTCCAGAGCCTGATCCTTCACGAGCTGGCTAAGGATCTGCTCGGGTAATTTTTTGTTGTAGATAATGTTGGCCATCGACATCCAGGGCCAGGTGGCCGTATCAGGGTCCTGGAACTCAAACTGGTAGCGAATTTCTTCGTTGCTTGTTGGCGTGCCGCTCAGCAAATTGAAATGCAGCACCTTACCGTCAATACTGCCTTTCAGCGCCAAGTAGAAACTTTGTAAACGCTGCTGACCGTCCAGCACCAGCCATTTCGACCTGGATTTGCCATGGTGATAGTGATCCTTTAAATCGACCTTGCCGTCGTTGAAGTTTTCGATAAATTTACGGTGCTTAATTTCTTCGCGGGTTTTCCAGAACAGCATAGAGGAGAGGGGATACTGTCGCATTACTGAGTCAAACAGTCGGGCTATTTGATCCGTATTCCAGACAAACTGTCGCTGAATATTTGGCAACCAAAGCCCACCACCGTCGGCCTCGTTATTATTAATTTCCTGAATCATTGCCTTGATTGATTTACTGGGCATTGCACTCTTCCTTGTCGTCGCGCGCGGGAATGCGGCGCTGAATTTGGCTTAAGGACATCAAGGAGAGTTATCGGCAGCAGGAGGATAATATTTAGCATGTTGGCGGCAAAATGTTCGCTGTTTCTCTGCAAGTGAAAAGAAGTTATCCGCATGTTTTCATGCGGATAAGGGGCTAACTTGCCTCCAGCCCCCCAAAACTGACAATGCGTGAACGCCCCAGCTCCTTGGCCCGATACAGCGCCACATCGGCGGCGCGCAGCAGGTTGTCGCTCTGGACGTGCTGCGGATAGCTGGCAATGCCGATCGACACATCCACCGTACCAATCTCCGCCAGCTCATAACGCAGGGCCAGACTGTGCACGTTGGTATGGATTTCCGAGGCGCAGGCAAAGGCTGCAGCGTCGTCTGCCCCCGGGAGCAGGATCAAAAACTCCTCCCCGCCATAGCGAAACGCCATCCCCTTGTCGCCTACCGCGCGTTGCACCACCGTCGCCACGCTTTTAATCACCAGATCGCCAGCATCGTGACCAAATTTGTCATTAATGGCTTTGAAATGGTCGATATCGATCATCAGACAGCTTACCGGCTGACCGGTATGCTGCGCCTGGCTGAGTTGAGTGCGCAGGGCATCCTCAAGATGATGACGATTGCGCAGATTGGTCAGCGGATCGAACAACGCTTTCTCCAGCAGAGCATCGCGCAGGCGCTGGTTGGCCAGCGCCAGGCCAAGCGCCTCGGCCATCAGCTCCAGATAGGCGCGTGAGGGAGCCATCGCCGGGGTTACGTTCTGGAACGAGAGCAGACCGATGGTCTCGCCCTGAGCAATCAGGGGCACGCAGAGGGAATGGCTGGCGCAGGTGTCTGGCAGGTGATAGCAGGTAATATCCGGCTCACCGGTCACTGGCGGATGGCTCTGCCCGCGGCGCACCGCCCAGCACTGGTCGGGGTGGAAGGGCACAGGCTCGTCCTGCGGGTCAAGCCATTCGGCGGCACAGTGCATCTGCCACGGATCCCGTTCGAGGAGCCATAGCCGTCCGGGGATGCCCGGCGCAATGCCGGGCGCGAACAGCCGCGCCACGTTCAGAACATCCTCGACGGATTCGCAGCCCTGCAGCCGCTGGGTCATGCGCGCCAGCAGCTCCCGGATCGCCCAGTCGGCATCACGCTCCTGCTCCAGCCGCTGTCGCACCAGGCCGTTTTCGCGGAAGATGCGGATCGCCTGCGCCATATCGCCAATCTCATCGATCTGGCGGTAGTCCGGCGCTTCGACCGCATAATCCTGCGACGCCAGCCGGTTGACTACATCGCTCAGGCGCACCACCGGGCGCAGCACCCGGCGTTTGAGGATAAACCCGAGCACAAACAAAAACATCAGCGCGGTCAGGCCAACCATCACCTCCGAGAGCGTACGCAGCGCCCGGGATTTGACCGTGGCATCGTCAATCGCCGCGTCGGTGCGCCTGTCCAGCATCTGCCGGAAATGGTCGAGCTGATTTTGTACTTGCTCCAGCTCGCGCTCGTAACGCTCACCATAAATCAGCTCGATGGCCTGGGGTTGCTGCCCGCGCCCCACGCTGGCGATAGCGCGCTGTTGCTCATCCTGCAGCGCATCGGCCACCTGCAAACCTTCATGCAGCAAAGCCAGCTCTTCCTCACCGGCCCCCGCGTCTTGCAGTTTTTGCAGGCGATGCTCGATCTTCACCATCGCTTGCGCTTTCTGGCGGTACGCGTCCGCCACCGCAGGATCCTGCTTGATGACGTACAGCCGCGCCAGGTCGGAGAGCGCCCAGGCGTCAACCTCCACCTCTTCGGTGAGTTGATCGAATACGTAGCGCTGTTCAACGGCCTGCCGCTCAACGTTTTCGGCGCTGGAGGCCATCAACATGGCCACGCCGGAAGCGAGGGTCAGACAGACCGTGGCGCCGTATGCCCAGTTAGTGATAGTGGCGATACGCACGGCTTATTCCTTCTTCAAAGATCAGGTGAATTTCTCCCTTCTTCGATAATTGCATCGTCAATCTCCTCGGCATTACCGGCATGATCGCGACCCGAGAGCAGATTCCAGCAGGCGATAAACAGCGCGGCGATCAGCGGACCAATTACAAAGCCGTTGATGCCGTAAATCTCCATCCCACCAAGGGTGGTGATCAGAATGAGATAGTCGGGCATTTTGGTGTCTTTCCCCACCAGCAGCGGACGCAGCAGGTTATCCACCAGGCCGACCACCAGCACAAAGAACCCGACGATAAACAGGCCCTGCCACAGCTGATGGGTGGCGAAGAGGAAAATGGCCGCCGGCACCCAGACAATGGCCGAGCCGACCGCCGGGATCAGCGACAGGAACGCTATTAACGCACCCCACAGGATGCTGCCGTTAATACCGACGAACCAGAAGGCGAGCCCGCCCAGCACCCCCTGGACAATGGCCACCACCGCCGTGCCTTTTACCGTCGCCCGGGCGACCCCGGCGAATTTAGCAAACAAATGCTGTTTGGCGAAATTCGACAGCGGCAGGCTGTCGAGGATCTGGCGCACCAGCCAGGGGCCATCTTTCAGCAGGAAAAACAGCAGATAGACCATCACGCCAAAGCTGATGGCGAAGCCAAAGGTGCCTTTACCAATCAGGAAGGCGCTGCCGGCAAGGTATTGCCCGCCTCTTAACGCCGCATCAGAAAGCTTCTGCTGGATCTGCGAGGCGGTATCCAGGTCATGCTCAATCAGCAGCGCGCGCAGCCAACTGGGCAGATGAGAGAACAGGCTCGCGAACACCCCGGAAAACTGAGTATCGTTCTGCTGCAGGCGCGTGTAGACGATATTGAGTTCAAAGGCTAAAGAGGAAAAGATCACCATCAACGGGATAAAGACGATCAGGCAGATAAGCAGCACGCTCAACAGCGACGCCAGCCCGTTGCGATCGCCCATTTTGATACGCAGCGTGTTTTTGACCGGGTAGAAAATCACCGCCAGGATCGCGGCCCACAGGATCGCCGAGAAGTAGGGTGACAACACATCAAAAAACGCCCAGGTGACGAGCAGGAGTATGAGTATGAAAAACCCTTTGGTCAGTCCGTTAAATCGCATTAGCTCATCCTTTATGTAATAAACACTACGACTATAGAGTGTTTTACGTAATTTAACATATTGCGCTGTTACGCCGGGTGGCGGCTGCGCCTTACCCGGCCTACGTGGATTAGTAGGCCCGCGCAAGCGCAGCGCCGCCGGGCAACAGGCCGCGACGCTCTCTAAAGTTTAGTGAGAGAAAACAGATACCACTTTCGTTTGACCGACGGGGCGACCGGCGCGGTACATGCTTTACGTATCGGCTTGCAGGAGGTCTCTTATGGCATGGCGACCCTATCTATACGTTATTTACACGGCTCGACCCCGGCTGAGCGCTCGTCGCGCTCGACTTCGTCTGGTGCATGGCTAGCAATTTGTTAACAATCGCGGTATAAAAACACCTTCTTTTGGATGTTTAGATGTCCATACGTATAGAAGGTGATATGCAAACAGAACAAAACGGGCAGCTACAGCGCACCATGAAGACCCGCCACCTGATCATGCTCTCCCTCGGCGGCGTGATCGGCACCGGGCTGTTTTTCAATACGGGTTACATTATATCCACCACCGGGGCGGCGGGGACGCTGCTGGCCTATCTGATTGGCGCGCTGGTGGTCTGGCTGGTGATGCAGTGCCTCGGCGAACTCTCCGTGGCGATGCCGGAGACCGGCGCCTTTCACGTCTACGCCACGCGCTATCTCGGCCCGGCGACCGGCTACACCGTGGCGTGGCTCTACTGGCTCACCTGGACGGTGGCGCTGGGATCGAGCTTTACCGCCGCCGGATTCTGCATGCAGTACTGGTTCCCGCAGGTGCCGGTCTGGGTGTGGTGCGTGGTCTTCTGCGCGGTCATTTTCGCCCTCAACGTCATCTCGACCCGCTTCTTTGCTGAAGGGGAGTTCTGGTTCTCGCTGGTGAAGGTCATCACCATCATCGCCTTTATTATCCTCGGCGGGGCGGCTATCTTTGGCTTTATCCCGATGCAGGACGGCTCCCCCGCGCCGGGGCTGAGCAACATCACCGCCGAAGGCTGGTTCCCGCACGGCGGGCTGCCGATCCTGATGACCATGGTGGCGGTCAACTTTGCCTTCTCCGGCACCGAGCTGATTGGCATAGCGGCAGGTGAAACCGAAAACCCGCACAAGGTGATCCCTGTCGCCATTCGCACTACCATTGCCCGCCTGATTATCTTTTTTATCGGCACCGTTTTTGTGCTGGCGGCGCTGATCCCGATGCAGCAGGCAGGGGTGGAAAAAAGCCCGTTCGTACTGGTGTTTGAGAAGGTCGGTATTCCGTATGCCGCGGATATCGTCAACTTCGTGATCCTGACGGCGATCCTCTCGGCGGCCAACTCCGGGCTGTACGCCTCCGGGCGCATGCTGTGGTCGCTGTCGAACGAGAACACCCTGCCGCGCTGCTTTGCCCAAGTGAATAAAAACGGCGTACCGCTCACCGCGCTGTCGGTGTCGATGCTCGGCGGCGTGCTGGCGCTCTTCTCAAGCGTAGTGGCCCCGGACACGGTGTTTGTCGCCCTGTCGGCGATCTCGGGCTTTGCGGTGGTGGCGGTGTGGATCAGCATCTGCGCCTCGCATTTTGTCTTCCGCCGTCGTCATCTGCAGGCGGGTAAGCCCCTTAGCGATCTGCACTACCGCGCCCCCTGGTACCCGCTGGTGCCGGTGCTGGGCTTTGTCTTGTGTCTGGTGGCCTGTATTGGCCTGGCCTTTGACCCGAGCCAGCGCATCGCCCTTTACTGTGGCCTGCCGTTTGTGGCGCTGTGCTACGGTGCGTACTACTTTACTCAAAATATGAAAACGCAGGAGCCTGAACATGTCGCAGAATAATCCGCTTACCGCCCTCCTTGAGACCCAGCCGTTTGTGGTGCTGGACGGGGCGATGGCAACGGAACTGGAAGCGCGCGGCTGCAATCTCGCCGACAGCCTGTGGTCGGCCAAAGTGTTAATGGAAAACCCGGCGCTGATCCGCGACGTGCATCTCGACTACTTCCGCGCCGGGGCGCAGGTGGCGATCACCGCCAGCTATCAGGCCACGCCGGACGGGTTTGCCGCCCGTGGGCTTGACGAGGCCCAGTCCCGGGCGCTGATCGGTAAAAGCGTGGAGCTGGCGCGCAAGGCGCGGGAAGCGTATCTCTCTGAAAACCCACAGGCCGGTGCGCTGCTGGTCGCCGGTTCGGTCGGGCCCTATGGCGCGTATCTGGCCGATGGGTCGGAATACCGCGGCGACTATGTGCGCAGCGCTGAGGTGTTTGCTGCGTTTCACCGTCCGCGGGTGGAAGCGCTGCTGGATGCCGGTGCCGACCTGCTGGCCTGCGAAACGTTGCCGTCGTTTGCTGAGATTAAGGCTCTGGCGGATCTGCTGGTGGCATACCCGCGTGCCCGGGCGTGGTTCTCGTTCACCCTGCGCGACAGCGAGCATCTGAGCGATGGCACCCCGCTGCGGGACGTGGTGTCGGTGCTGGCGAACTATCCGCAGGTTGTTGCGCTGGGCATTAACTGTATCGCGCTGGAGAACACCACCGCCGCGCTGCAACATCTGCAAAGCCTGACCGCGCTGCCGCTGGTGGTCTACCCGAACTCGGGCGAGCATTACGATGCGGTGAGCAAAACCTGGCATCACCACGGTGAAGCGTGCGAAACGCTGGCGGGGTATCTGCCGCAGTGGTTAGCAGCAGGCGCGAAGCTGATCGGCGGGTGCTGCCGCACGACGCCGAAGGATATTGCGGAGTTGAACGCGCAGCGCTGATTTTGTGCCGGGTGGCGGCTACGCCTTACCCAGCCTACGAAAGGCGACAAAATGCACGAACCGTAGGCCCGGCAAGCGCAGCGCCGCCGGGCATCAATCACCGCACCACTGCTTACGCCAGCAGTTCAATCACTCCTTCATCGGTTCTGAGCCAGCGCGGCATCTTGAGCGTATCGGGAAATCCTCTACCGTCAGGCTCGCTTTTAACGCCTCCGGGATGGGTTCAAGCAGCGTGGGTTGCAGCAGTGCCAGACAGGCCGCAAGCCGTCCGTACAGGGCGATTTTCTCTGCGGGCACATCGCACTCCAGCAGCGCATCCATAAAGCGCTCGCAGTTGTCCGCCAGCTCTGTAAAGACGGTGCTGTGATTGAAGGGCAGGGTTAATAACGCATGAGTATGGGTTAGGGTCGTCGCCATAAAGGCATCCTCCAGTATGTAGTGTTTGAACCACCACCGGAGAGGCTAATCTCGCGGGTGGTGGTGCCGAACGGAGTTAGCCTTACCGGCCATACTGGAAACCGGCGCATCTTACGATGCCCCCGTCCGGCCCACCATTGAGGTGTAACCGTACGCACGACATATTAAACACATGTCGCCAGTATGAAGTCCAGGAGGCTAATCCCGACGCCTGATTTTGCAGGCGTGGGAAAACGATACTGTGATAGCCCTGTTGCAACAAGGGTTATTCCCGGAAGCGGCCTCGCAAAACAAGAAATTAGAGGGTGCGGTCTGGTGCCCTCACCCCGGCCCTCTCCCACAGGGAGAGGGAGCAAAACAGTGCCGTTTTACGCCGCATCACCTAAAACAAACATCCCGTACGGGTGGATCTCCAGGTAATACGCTTCCCCGACGTCCGGCTGCAGCCTTGTGGCGTTCACCTGCAACAAAATCTCCTGCCCGTGCCACTCCACAATCACCTCGTACTGCGGCCCCATATAGGCGACGTGGCGGATCACGCAGCGCTGGCTCTCTTCGCCGTGCTGGCTCAGGGTGATCGCCTCCGGGCGCACACCGACGGTGCCAGTACCTTGCGCAGCAAAGTGCAGCGGGCGCGGCAGACGGTAGCCGTGAATTGCCACAGACTCGTGGCTGAAGTTGGCCGGGAACAGGTTGGCATCCCCCATAAAGCTCGCCATAAAGCGCGAGGCCGGCTGGCGATAGAGATCCTGCGGCGAGCCAATCTGCATGATGTTGCCCTTGTTCATCACCAGCACGGTGTCGGAGACCGCAAAGGCCTCGCTCTGATCGTGGGTCACGTACAGCGACGTAATGTTGAACTGCTTTTGCAGCTCGCGGATCTTGTCGCGCATGCTGCGGCGCAGGTTGGCGTCGAGGTTACTCAGCGGCTCATCGAACAGCAGCACTTTCGGTTTGAGGATAAGCGCCCGGGCCAGAGCCACGCGCTGCTGCTGGCCGCCGGAGATCTGATCCACATAGCGATCGTCGAAGCCCTCCAGATCCACCATCGCCAGCGCCTCTTTGACGCGGGTTTTGATCTCTGCACGCGGCACGCCGAGCATCTTCAGGCCGTAGCCGACGTTCTCGCCCAGCGACATGTGCGGGAACAGGGCGTAGGACTGGAACACCATGCAGATATCACGCTGCTGGATGGAGCTGTGGGTCACGTCCTCGCCGTCGATAAAAATCTGCCCGTCGGTGGGCTTTTCCAGCCCGGCCACCAGACGCAGCACCGTGGTTTTACCGCAGCCGGACGGGCCGAGCAGGGTCACCATCTGCCCCTGCGGGATCGCCAGGTTGATGTTTTCAATCACCGTGTTCGCGCCAAAGCGCTTGGTCACGTTACGCAGTTCAACGAAATGTTTCTGAGTCATAGTGTTACGCCTGGTTTTTGGCTTTGGAGCGGGAGATACGTGCCTCACCGATCAGCCAGTCAAAGAGGAAAATGATCGCCAGCATGACCACAATCAGGATCGAGCCGTAGGCGATCGCCACGCCGTATTCGCCGTCTTCCACGCGGTTCAGGATGTAGGCCGTAGCCACGCGGGTATCCGGCGTGACGAGGAACACAATGGCGCTGACGGTGGTAATGGCCCGCACAAAGCTGTAGATCAGCGCCGACAGAATCGCCGGGCGCAGCAGCGGCAGCAGGATGTGCGTAATGGTGCGCAGCGACCCGGCACGCAGGCTCAGCGAGGCCTCATCCAGCGATTTGTCGATCTGGCCCAGGCCCGCGATCCCGGCGCGAATGCCCACCGGCACGTTACGCATCACCATCGAGATAATGACGATGGCGGCAGTGCCGGTCAGGTACACCGGGGCGCTGTTAAAGGCCAGAATGTAGGAGACGCCCGCCACGGTGCCCGGTACGGCGAAGCACAGCATGGTGGTGAACTCGATGGTCTTTTTGCCCCTGAACTGCTGGCGCACCACCACCCAGGCGATCAGCAGACCAAACCCGGCGGTGATCGGTGCGGCGATCCCGGCGTACAGCAGGGTATCCAACAGCGAAGGCCATGCGCCGTCGCTCATCCCCTGGCCGAACAGCTTGATAAAGTTATCCAGCGTCAGGGTGTAATCCACCCCCCAGTTGACGGTGAAGCTGCCGTAGAAAATGCTGCCGTAGAGCAGGGCGTTAAAGGCGATCCACACCGTCAGCAGGGCCACGACGCCCCACACCAGGGTCACCGGCAGGGGCTGGACGTCGCCGCGATAGGACTTGCCGGACACCGTCACGTAGGAGCGTTTGCCGATCCACATGTACTGGATGCAGAACACCAGCAGCGAGAACAGCAGCAGGAACGCCCCGAGGGTGCTGGCGGCCTGGTAATCGAGCTGCGATCCGGTGATGTAGAAGTAGATCTGCGTCGCCAGCACGTCGAAGTTACCGCCGAGCACCAGCGGGTTACTGAAGTCCGCCAGCGACTGGACGATGACGATCAAAAAGGCGTTGGCCAGCGCCGGTTTCAGCAGCGGGACAAAGACGCCGTTAAAGGTCTGCCAGCGGCTGGCGCGCAGGGTATAGGAGGCCTCTTCCAGCGATGGGTGAATGGTCTTGATCGCCCCGTCGAGGATCATAAACGCCATCGGGGTGAAGGCCAGCACCTGCGCCAGCCAGATGCCGGTAAAGCCGTACAGCCAGTTGGTGTTGGTCAGGCCAAACCAGTCGACCATCAGCTCGGTAACGTAGCCGGAGCGCCCCATCATCAGCGTCACGCCCAGACCCACCACGAACGGCGGGGTGACGATCGGCAGGATCGAGAAGATGCGACCAATGATGGCGCTGCGTTTCGCGATGCGGGTGGTGTAGATCGCCAGCACCAGGCCGAAGAAGGTGCAGCCGATCCCCACCGCAATGGCGAGCAGGATCGAGTTGATGATTACCTGAATGATGTGCGACTGCGACAGCACATTCATAAACGCCAGCGGGGCGAACTCCCCCGCGTCGTTGGTGAACATCGGAATAAAGATGGCGATGCTCGGCCAGACGATAAAGATGCCGATCAGCGCGACGATGGCGATCAGCGAGCCGATCACAAAGCGGTCGCCCCCCAGCCACTCAAGGCGCGTCAGGGCCAGGGTCATGATCGCCCCCAGCGCCACAAACAGCACGATCGTGGCGTAGCCTAAACCGCGCCCTTCGATCGTGGCGCTGATGACGATAAAGGCCATGCACAGCAGCGCCCAGCCGGCGTCGAGGTAGTGGCGGCTGCGCTGTTCGCGTTTTGCCTCGTTAAACGGGCGCACCAGCAGCAGGCTCGGGAGCAGATACCACAGCCAGCTGATGTTGAAGTGCGACCAGCTGTAGGCCGCGAGGATTTCGTCCCCGGTGGATTCCAGCAGGCCATAATCCAGGCTCCAGCTCGGCAGCAGGGCAAAGGCCAGCCAGCCAACGAAAACCCAAAGGAAGACCGCATCCCGTTTTTTCACGGGATGAAGAGCGAGTGTCTGTGACATAGGTATTCCGGTGTTGTAGGCCGGGTAAGGCGTTTACGCCGCCACCCGGCAAAAGTTCGCAGGAGCGGGCTTATTTACCCATCTTCACGTCGCTGACCCACTTGTTGATCAGCGCCTTGCGCACGTCCGTTGAGCCGTACTTGTCCATGTCGTAGCTGATCAGCTTCAGGTCATCCAGCTTCAGCGAGTTCGGGGAGGTTTCTGCGGTGGTGTTGGTCAGGATCTGATAGGACTTGCCCTGTTTCCACGCCAGCTCCTGGGCCTCTTTCGATAGCACCCAGTCCACGAACAGCTTCGCGTTCTCTTCGTTACGCGCGCCCTTCAGAATGCTGACGCCGCCGATTTCATACCCGGTGCCTTCGCACGGAGAGATCAGCTCCAGCGGGGCGCCTTGCTCTTTTTCCAGCGAATAATCGTGCAGGAAGCCGATGCCGATGGCGGTTTCGCCGCGGGCGGCGTTACGCGCCGGGGCAATACCGGATTTGGTGTACTGGGAGACGTTGCCATTCAGCTGCTTCAGGTAGTCGAAGGCCTGATCTTCACCCCACAGCTGGACGAAGGTCGCCAGCGCGGTATAGGCGGTGCCGGAGCTTTGCGGATCGGCAATCTGGATCTCGCCTTTGTATTCCGGCTTGGTCAGATCTTTCCAGCACTGTGGCACCGGCAGGTTCTTCTCTTTCAGGCGCTGGGTGTTAACGCCAAAGCCCAGAATGCCGACATAGACCGCCGAGGAGAGGTTGCCTTTCACCTTCGCCGGATCGCGGAATTTCTCCATGATCTGCTCGAGGTTGGCGGATTTGTACGGCTGCAGCAGCCCCATCTCACCGGCCTGAGATTGCGGATCCAGAGTGCCGCCGTACCAGACGTCGGCCTGCGGGTTTTTCTTCTCGGCATCGACCTTCGCCAGGGTGCTGCCGGAGCCGTTGCGGATAAACGAGGTTTTGACGTCGTACTTATCGCCAAACGCTTTGGTTTCGGCTTCGCACATTTCGTTGGTGGCGCTGCAGTAGACCACCAGACGGCCTTTGGCCTGGGCGGCACCGGTTAAGGTGGCCAGCGCGATCCCGGAAGCAATGAGGGTAGAGAGAAGCGTTGTTTTCATTATTCAGCCCTTGTTATGACGTTATGTGACTGCGAGAAGCGGTGATGCCCGCCATCAGCAGAGGCATCAGGAGTAAACCCATCAGCACGGCGGCAATCGAGAGCAAACTGAACATCCCCGACCAGCCGTAGCGTTCGATAACCTGTGACAGCGGCCACCCGGCCAGCGCCGCCCCCAGATAAGCGAACACGCCAAGAAAACCGGTAATCGAGCCTGCTGCCTGTTTGTGTCCGCACTCCACGGCGGCAAGGCCGATGAGCATCTGCGGACCAAAGACAAAAAATCCCACCGTAAAAAAGCACATCGCCAGCAGGGCGTAGTGATGAACCGGAGCCAGCCACAGGGCCGCCACCGACACCATTAATCCCAGCGTGAACAGCAAAATCATCGGTGCCCGCTGGCCGCTGAACAGCAGATCTGAGCCCCAGCCGGCGAACAGCGCCCCGAGCAGGCCGCCGACCTCAAACAGCATCACCGTGGCGTTGGCGCTCAGCAGGTTGACCCCGTGGCTCTCCGCCAGCCAGATGTTGCCCCAGTCGTTGAGGGCGATGCGGATCAGATAGACCAGCACATAGGACGCCCCGAGCAGCCAGATCATCGGGTTTTGCAGCATGGTGGTGCGCAACATCTGCCACAGCCCCATCGGCGGGCTCTGTTGTTGCTGGCGCAACTCCAGCGGATCGTTGCGCCACTCCCCGACCGTCGGGAGACCCTCTTCCTGCGGTGTGCCCCGCAGTTGTGTGGTCAGCCACAGGCCGAGCACGATACTGATGATCCCCGGTGTCAGCATCGCTGCCTGCCAGCCCCAGCGATGGGCGGCGAAGGCACAGATCAGCGGAATAATGGCCCCGCCGATGTTGATAGAGGTGTTCCAGCACCCCCACCAGAAGCCGCGCTCGTTGCGCGAATACCAGTGGGTGAGCAGTCTGGCGCAGGGCGGCCAACCCCATCCCTGAAAGAAGCCGTTCAGCGTCCAGATAAACAGCAGTAGCGGCAGGGAGTCGCCGAAGGCGAACAGCACGTTCAGTACCCCGGTGGCCATCAGGCCGATGCCCATAAACGCCCGCTGGCCTTTGCTGTCGTGCCACAGTCCGGCGGCAAATTTCGACAGGCCGTAGCTCAGGTAAAACAGCGATCCGATCAGGCCGATATCGCTTTTGCTCAGCCCCAGATCCATCTGCAATGCAGGCAGGACGTAGTTGAGGCTTTTGCGCGTCAGGTAAAACGCGGCGTAACCAATCACCATGCAGATCAGCAGTCGCGGACGAAGCCGACGATAGCGTTGAGTAACCTGGTCAGCTGACAGTGCGGGCATGGCGTTCTCCGTTTGAGATGACTGTATGAAAGCGCGACGAAAAAGGGATGAGAGAAAGTCTGGCGTGACTAAGACTTTTTCCTGGTTAGCGGTGTGTTTGTTGCAAAACTGTGGGCAGGTTAACAATTACGCGCGTGCCGCCCTGCGACTCCAGGGTTAACTCCCCGCCGAGAGCATGCACGCGCTCACGCATCCCCTGAATGCCAAAACCGGGCATCTGCTGCGGGCTGATGCCGCTGCCGTTATCCCGCACCTCCAGGCGCAGCTGGTCGTGGTGCTGGCAGAGCAGAATGCTGACCTCGCTGGCATCGGCATGTTTGCTGACGTTATTCAGCAGCTCCTGCAGCAGGCGATAGAGAGTAAAGACCAGGGTTTCACTCTGGGGCGGGGCCGCCAGCTGGTACTCAAACCGGCACTGGATCCCGCGCTCGGCAAAGGCGAACTCGTTCACCAGATGGTGCAGGGCCTCATTGAGTGACAGCTCGTCCAGCACCGGGGGGCGCAGCTGACGCAGCAGCTGACGGGTGGAGTGATGGATGCGCCGCGCCAGCTCGTTGATCTGCCCGGCGGCCTCCAGCGCCTGCGGGGTATCGCTCGCCCGCTTCACCAGCTGGGACTGGATCTGAATCGCGGTAATGTTCTGGCCAATTTCGTCGTGCAGCTCCCGGGCCAGGTGCTTGCGGGTATCCTCTTCGGTGTGGATCAGCTTTTCCGCCAGCGCGCGCCGGGCCTGCAACTCCGCCTCCAGCCGACGGCGGTAGTGATCGAGGTTCATCGCCAGATGCTGCTGGCGACTGATGGCGATCCCCAGCCCGATCCCCAGCAGCGATTGGGTGGCCAGGAAAATCTCCAGCTCCAGCAAGTCGCTGAACCCTACGCCCACCTGGCGGGCAATGGTAATCATCATGCTGCCCAGCAGGCCGGAGAGCACGCCGCCCTGCCAGCCGAACTTCCACGCCATCACCACGTTGGGCAGGAACACCACGATCAGCAGCAGCCGCTCCAGGGCAGGGGAGAGCACCATCTGGGTGCCGATGCCGATAATAAAAAACAGGCTGCACCAGATGATCAGCGAGGTACGCAGGGGCGGGTTGCTGGTGTCGAGCCCGAGCAGATGATAGCGGTGCTGCTGGCGTAAAAACTCAAACACCAGGTAGACGAACGGGGTCAGCAGCACCCCGCCGGTAAAGGAGGCCAGCGCCAGTAGCGTAGTCGGGCTGTCGAGAAAGGGCGCCAGGATCAGGGTCTGGAGCAGGGCATTAAGGCTCACTGCGGCGATCAGCAGCGACAGGCGCTGCCAGTAGAGCGGAAAGCGGTGCCAGAAATGTTGCGCCAGCCACGCACAGAGGGTGCCCACCAGGGGCACCACCAGCATCAGGTGATGGGTCAGGAGTTGTTCGCTGTGCAGCCAGAGCATCGCCGCCAGCGGGGGAAGGATCAGCGCTGGCCAGAAGCGGCGCGAGAGCACGATCAGCAGCGCCAGATAGACGCCCTGGGGTAAAAACAGCGCCGCCTGCTGTCCGTTCTGGGTGAGGTAAAAGCTGAGCGTCCAGAGCATCAGCCAGCCGGTGCCCCAGGCCAGCATAATAAACAGCGAGAGAATGATGTGCCGCAGGGAGCGCCGCATCAGTGGCCGGTCAGCAGCTGGTGGTCGAGGGCAAAATGCACCAGCTCGATGGTGCTGTTGCACTGCAGTTTGCCCAGCACGTTGGCGCGGTGCACGTGAACGGTCTTGTGGCTGAGTTCGAGTTTGAAGGCAATCTCCTTCACGCTGTCACCCTTGACCAGCAGCTCAAACACCTCTTTCTCGCGCGGGGTCAGGGCGGCCAGCGCCTGGGACACCGGCTCGCCGCCGCGCAGGGCTTTCACCGCATCGGCACAGAGATAATGGCCGCCCATCCCGACGGAACGCACGGCCTGCACTAACTCTTCCGGCCCGCAGCGTTTGGTGAGATAGCCGCTGGCCCCGGCGTCCAGCGCGCTTTGCACAAAGGCGGGAGTGTCGTAGATGCTGAGGATGATGGCGCGAAACCCCGGGCGCTGCTGGCGCAGGCGTTTGAGCAGGCTCAGGCCGTTCTCATCGGGCATAGCAACGTCGAGCACCGCCACGTCGACGGCATCGCGGGTGAGGGCGGGCCAGGCCTCGGCGGCGCTGCTGTACTGGCCTTCGACCACCAGATCGTCTTCCAGATTTAACAGCTGGGCGAACCCGGACCGCACCACCACGTGATCGTCTACCAGCACCACTTTGATCATCTCAGATACCTTTGCGGAATAGTGTCTCTATGATGCCTGTCCGCGTCGGGCTGGCAATTGTGCGGCTGCGGTTATGTAACGGATGTAACAAAATTGCAATAAATGCCGGGTGGCGATTTTGTAGGCCCGGCAAGCGCAGCGCCGCCGGGCAATGCTGACCGCACAAAATTCACTATCTATTGCCACTTTTTTTCTAAAAACGATTCGGCATTAACGATGCTTTTTAATTCCTTTATCAAAATTCCGCCGCCGGAAATACTGCCCCCATAACAACTCGGGGAGCAGACATTATGGCAATTTCATCGCGTTTTACCTTATTTGGCGCACTGGCGCTGTGGGCCGTTCAGGCGCAGGCGGTGGACGTCACCATCGCGTATCAAACTTCCGCTGAGCCAGCAAAAGTGGCGCAGGCGGATAACACTTTCGAAAAAGCGAGCGGCGCGAAAGTCGACTGGCGTAAGTTCGACAGCGGCGCCAGCATCGTGCGGGCGCTGGCCTCCGGCGACGTGCAGATTGGCAACCTCGGCTCCAGCCCGCTGGCGGTGGCTGCCAGTCAGCAGGTGCCGATCGAAGTCTTCCTGCTGGCCTCCCAGCTCGGCAATTCCGAAGCGCTGGTGGTGAAGAAAAACATCACTAAGCCCGAGGATCTGATCGGCAAACGCATCGCGGTGCCCTTTATCTCCACCACCCACTACAGCCTGCTCGCCGCCCTGAAACACTGGGGGATCAAGCCGGGGCAGGTGGAAATCATTAACCTGCAGCCCCCGGCGATTATCGCCGCCTGGCAGCGGGGCGATATTGACGGGGCCTACGTCTGGTCGCCTGCGGTAAATGAACTGCAGAAAGATGGCAGCGTGCTGACCGACTCCGCCCAGGTGGGCCAGTGGGGCTCGCCAACCCTCGACGTCTGGGTGGTGCGCAAAGATTTTGCCGAGAAGCATCCGGAGATCGTGAAAGCCTTCGCCAAAAGCGCCATCGACGCCCAGCAGCCCTACATTGCCAACCCGGATGAGTGGCTGAAACAGCCTGCCAACCTGGAGAAACTCGCCCGCCTGAGCGGCGTGCCGGAGGCCGACGTGCCGGGGCTGGTGAAGGGCAATACCTACCTGACGCCTGCCCAGCAGTTGCAACAGCTGGCGGGCCCGGTGAATAAAGCGATTGTTGATACTGCTGGCTTCCTGAAAGAGCAGGGCAAAGTGCCCGCGGTGGCGGCGGATTACAGCCAGTACGTGACCGATCGCTTTGTGAAGTAAGGGGGAGCGGATGCTGAATATTACAAATCTGTACGCTGATTACGCTGGCAAGCCTGCGCTGGAGGATATCAACCTGACGCTGGATAGCGGCGAGCTGCTGGTAGTCCTCGGCCCGTCCGGCTGCGGGAAGACCACGCTGCTGAATCTGATCGCCGGGTTTGTACCCTATCAGCACGGCACCATTCAACTGGCAGGCAAAAAGGTGGAGGGGCCCGGTGCCGAGCGCGGCGTGGTCTTCCAGAACGAAGGGCTGCTGCCGTGGCGTAACGTGCAGGAGAACGTCGCCTTCGGCCTGCAGTTGGCGGGCACCTCGCGGGAAGCGCGGCTGGCCACCGCCCGGGAGATGCTGAAAAAAGTGGGCCTTGAAGGGGCGGAAAAACGCTTTATCTGGCAGCTTTCCGGCGGCCAGCGTCAGCGGGTCGGCATCGCCCGGGCGCTGGCGGCGAATCCGCAGCTGTTGCTGCTGGATGAACCCTTCGGCGCGCTGGACGCCTTTACCCGCGAGCAGATGCAAACCCTGCTCCTGCGCCTGTGGCACGAGACCGGCAAGCAGGTGCTGCTGATCACCCATGACATCGAAGAAGCGGTGTTTATGGCCACCGAGCTGGTGCTGCTCTCGCCGGGGCCGGGCCGGGTGCTGGAGCGTCTGCCGCTCAACTTTGCCCGCCGCTATGTCGCCGGGGAGCCGGTGCGCAGCATTAAGTCCGATCCTGATTTTATCGCCCGACGTGAATACGTCCTGAGCCGCGTGTTTGAACAGCGGGAGGCCTTCTCATGAGCATTGTGGTGAATGACAAAACGGCGGGCAAACGCCTGACCCTGCGCTGGCCCTTTTCCCGCCAGTTAACCCTCAGCGTCAGCACCCTGCTGGTGTTGCTGGCCGTGTGGTGGGCCGTAGCGGCGGCGCAGTGGATCAGCCCCCTGTTCCTGCCGCCGCCGGGTCAGGTGCTGGTGAAACTGTTCACCATTGCCGGTCCGGAAGGGTTTATGGATGCCACCCTGTGGCAGCATCTGGCGGCCAGCCTCGGGCGCATTCTGGTAGCGCTGCTGGCGGCGGTGATCCTCGGTATTCCGGTGGGGATTGCGATGGGCTTAAGCCCGACGGTGCGCGGGATCCTCGATCCGCTGATTGAGCTTTATCGTCCGGTACCGCCGCTGGCCTATCTGCCGCTGATGGTGATCTGGTTTGGCATCGGCGAGACCTCCAAGATCCTGCTGATCTACCTGGCGATTTTCGCCCCGGTGGCGATGTCGGCGGTAGCCGGCGTTAAAAGCGCCCAGCAGATGCGGATCCGCGCGGCACAGTCGCTGGGTGCCAGCCGCACCCAGGTGCTGTGGTTTGTGATTTTACCCGGCGCGCTGCCGGAGATCCTCACCGGGCTGCGGATCGGGCTCGGGGTCGGCTGGTCAACGCTGGTGGCGGCAGAACTGATCGCCGCCACGCGCGGGTTAGGCTTTATGGTCCAGTCGGCGGGGGAGTTCCTGGCGACGGACGTGGTACTGGCAGGGATCATGGTGATCGCCGTGATCGCCTTCGGATTAGAACTGGGGCTGCGCGCACTTCAGCGTCGCCTGACGCCCTGGCATGGAGAGATACAATGAGTGAACGTCTGACCATTACCCCGCTGGGGCCGTACATTGGCGCACAGATTTCTGGCCTGGATGTGACCCGGCCATTAAGCGATAACCAGTTTGAGCAGCTCTATCATGCGGTGCTGCGCCATCAGGTGGTGTTCCTGCGCGAGCAGGCGATCACCCCGCAGCAGCAGCGCGCCCTGGCGCTCCGTTTCGGCGATCTGCATATCCACCCGGTCTATCCGCACGCGGAAGGGGTGGAGGAGATCATCGTCCTCGATACCCACAACGATAATCCGCCGGACAACGATAACTGGCACACCGATGTGACCTTTATTGAGACGCCGCCCGCCGGGGCGATCCTCGCGGCCAAACAGCTGCCGGAGAGCGGGGGAGACACTCTGTGGGCCAGCGGGATAGCGGCGTTTGAGGCGTTATCCGCGCCGTTCCAGCAGCTGCTGAGCGGCCTGCGGGCGGAGCATGATTTCAAAAAATCCTTCCAGGAGTACAAGTACCGTAAAACGGAAGAGGAGCACCAGCGCTGGCTGGAGGCGGTGGCGAAACATCCGCCGCTGCTGCACCCGGTGGTGCGTACCCATCCGGTTAGCGGCAAGCAGGCGCTGTTCGTCAACGAGGGCTTCACCACGCGGATTGTGGATCTGAGCGAGAAAGAGAGCGAGGCGCTGCTGGGGTTCCTGTTTGCCCACGTTACCAAACCGGAGTTCCAGGTGCGCTGGCGCTGGCAGGAGAACGATCTGGCGATCTGGGATAACCGGGTAACGCAGCATTACGCCAATGCCGATTACTTGCCGCAGCGACGGATTATGCACCGGGCAACGATATTGGGGGATAAACCTTTCTTCCGTGCGGGCTGATCCCCTCACCCCGGCCCTCTCCCCAAAGGGGCGAGGGAGAAAAGCTGTACGTGCTCATCTTCACATACGGCACCTGACTGTCCCCTCTCCCTTTCAGGGAGAGGGTTAGGGTGAGGGTGTTAAATGCGCTTCGATATACCGCTGATAACGGCTGGCTTTCAGATAACAGAGATCCACCAGCACCAGCCCGTCCACACAGTTGTTGAACGCCGGGTCGCTGCCGAAATCGATAAACTGCACCCCACCGGGCTCGCACAGCTCGGAATACTGCTTGTAGAGCGGCGGGATGCCGCACCCCAGATTGCCGAGCAGCGATTTCAGCCGGGTCAGATCCTCCACGTAATCTTCCCCACCAAACTGCGCCAGCACCTCGGGTAACGAGGCGGGATAGGGGCGTCGCGAGGCGGCCAGCGGATGGCTTGCCGGGAACCACAGCCGGTAGAAGGCCACCAGCAGATCCCGCGCCGCGGGCGGTAACCCACCGGAGATGGAGACCGGCCCGAACAGGTAGCGATAGTGCGGATAGCGCGCCAGATAAGCACCAATCCCGGACCACAGGTAATCCAGTCCGCGCCGTCCCCAGTAGCGCGGCTGAATAAAGCTGCGCCCCAGTTCAATGCCGTGCTCAAGGATGTCCTGCATTTTATCGTCGTAGTGGAACAGGCTGTAGCTGTAGAGCCCCTCCGGCTCCCGCATTGCCGTCGGGATAAAGCGGTAGGCGCCGACGATCTCCAGATCCTCGTCATCCCACAAAATCAGGTGCAGATAGTCATCATCAAAGCTGTCGGTGTCCCGACGCTTGCCGCTGCCTTCTCCCACCGCGCGAAAAGCGATCTCCCGCAGACGTCCCAGCTCGCGCAGGATCGGTGCCTCTTCCTGGCCGTTACGCTGCCACAAATAGATGGTTTTGCCATCGGCGGTGGTGCCCAGCGATTCCGCCTGCGCCAGCTCGCGCTTCAGGATCGCCCGGTCTTCCGCCCGGGCAATGGCGGATTCGGTTTTGAATACCCCCGGAAGCCCCTTACCGAGACGCAGCACGTGCTGGCGGCACTGCTCGGCCATCTCCCGCGGGGAGAGCGTGGGGCTGAACCCGTTCTGCCAGCCGATCTGCTGCCCGATTTTCACCGGCAGGCGGCTGTGGCGGCGGCGGAACATCTGCTGCATCAGCAGCAGCATCGACAGGTTCGGGGAGAGCAGGGTGCTGGCATAGAACAGCAGGCTGTTGCGGGCGTCGATATTGACCGGCAGCAGCGGCGCGCGGAATTTGCCCGCCAGCTTGATAAAGCCGGGGTGCCACTTTTTATCGCGGATCCCGGTGCGCGTCGGGCGGGAGACTTCCCCCGCCGGGAAGAAGATCAGCACCCCGGCGTTTTGCAGGTGCTGCTCCATCAGGGTGAACGAGGATTTCGCCGTCCGCCCGCCCATGTTGTCCACCGGAATAAACAGCGAGCTCAGTGGCTCCAGATGCGTCAGCATGCGGTTGGTCACCACTTTCACATCCCGGCGCACCCGGGAGACGGCATACAGCAACGCCAGTCCATCCAGCGTACCGGTAGGGTGGTTAGCCATAACAATTAACGGGCCGTGAGCGGGGATCTGTTCGAGGTCGTGAGCGGGAATGGTGCAGAGGATATCGAGATGGTCCAGAACCTGTTCCACCATATCCAGCCCTTTCAGGTGGCGGTGGTCGGCGGCAAACTGCCGGAACTCCTCTTCGTGGAATAACTTCTTTAACAGCCTTTTTTGCCAGGGTGTAGGCCTCGCCTGCGGCCAAAGGTCATCGAGAACGCTGTCGAGACTAAACATAGTGGCACCTCCTGCTGTCCTGTTCAGACAGTAGAAGCGCCAGATGTCGGTGGTATTGCAGTGTGGTGAAGGTTTGTCGTAGGCCGGGTAAGGCGAAGCCGCCACCCGGCACTACGGATTAACGCAGAATTTTCTTCTCGGCCAGATCCAGCGCGAAGTAGCTGAAGATCAGATCCGCGCCCGCGCGTTTGATCGCCCCCAGGCTTTCGAGGATCACTTTCTCTTCGTCGATCGCTCCCGCCTGGGCGGCGAATTTGATCATCGCGTACTCGCCGCTCACCTGATAGGCGCCCAGCGGCAGATCGGTGCGCTCGCGGATATCACGCAGGATGTCCAGATAGGCGCCGGCCGGTTTCACCATCAGGCAGTCGGCGCCCTGGGCTTCGTCGAGCAGCGATTCACGGATCGCTTCCCGACGGTTCAGCGGATTCATCTGGTAGGTTTTGCGATCGCCTTTCAGCGCGGTGCCCGCTGCTTCACGGAACGGGCCGTAGAAGGAGGAGGCGAATTTGGTGGAGTAGGACATGATCGCGGTATCGGTGAAGCCCGCGGCGTCCAGCGCCTGGCGAATGGCCTGCACCTGGCCGTCCATTGCGGCAGACGGGGCGATAAAGTCAGCACCTGCGGCGGCGGCCACCACGGCCTGTTTGCCGAGGTTAAGCAGGGTTGCGTCGTTATCCACGCCATGATCGCACAGCACGCCGCAGTGGCCGTGGGAGGTGTATTCGCAGAAGCAGGTGTCGGACATGACGATCATCTCTGGCACCGTCTCTTTGGCGATGCGCGACATGCGCGCCACCAGACCGTCCTCTTTCCAGGCATCGCTGCCGGTAGCGTCGGTGTGGTGGGAGATGCCGAAGGTCATGATCGACCGGATACCGGCGTTGGCGATACGCTCAATTTCGCGCGCCAGGTGTTTCTCCGGGATACGCATGACGCCCGGCATGGCCTCGATGGCTTTGTAGTCATCAATCTCTTCTTCAACAAAAATCGGCAACACCAGATCGTTTAAGGTCAGTGTTGTCTCTTCAAAAAGCGCGCGCAGAGCCGGGGATTTGCGCAGACGACGGGGACGAGCAATTAAATCGTTCATGATATGCCTGACGAGTGTGAATCAAAGAGGGCCAGTGTACCCGAAACGCCCGTCGACTGTTTTACTAAAGTTGTCGTTTAGCCCGCAGAATGCGGGGCAGGATAGTCTGGCCTTATTTCCGGGTTTCATTTTATCGTCTGAAATAACTTTACGCTCTATTTACCTAAGATAAATCTGCCCCAAAGATATATCGGGACCAGGTAACATCCTAACCTGGCGGGATTCTATTTTTATGTGCGCGTTGTTACTTATTTATTTAATCTCTTATTTGCTTTTGTTTTATAACTTTCAATGATCTTTCACCTCCAATATGTTTGCTTTCGAATGGGTATAACCTATTGTATTTGGTTTATTTTTTTATTATTTTTTATATTTCAAAAAGTATTTAACTTATTCCGTCTGTTTCCGGACATAATTGCTGGATTCATTGAACCATTTTGTTTTGAGGCTGCATAATTCGCCTCGCAATATATTTGCACTGTATTTACGGACAAACTTGCTTACGTCCCTGAGGAGGGATGACCCAATGCAAACATGGAAAAAGAAACTTGTTGTATCTCAACTTGCATTAGCCTGCACGCTGGCTATCGCTTCTCAGGCCAATGCAAAAGATATTTCTGGTAGCACTTACAACACCTTCGGTTACGATAATACTGCCACCTCGGCCTGGTATAACGGATATACCGACTGGAATTACTCTTCTGCGGCCCATGATGGCGATATCTATCCCGTCATCAATAAGTCGACGGTGAACGGCGTGATTTCAGCCTATTACCTGGATGATGGCGCAGGCGGTCGGGCCAACGCCCTGTCGATCGCCAACAGCACCATTAACGGGATGATCACCTCCGAGTGCATGACCACCGAATGTGCCGGCGGCCTGAATACCGACGGCACGACGCATCAACAGTACGATCGTTTTGCACTGACGGTGGACAACACCACCATCAACGACACCTATGAGCATTATGCTTATGACGTGGTGAACGGCTCCACCACTACCACCCAGTACTGGGACACTCACGCGCTGGGCAACGCCATTACCCTCGACGTGGAATCTGACATCGTTATCCAGAACAACTCCCGCATCGCCGGGATCACCCTGACTCAGGGCTATCACCAGCTGGATAACACCCCATATGACGCGGTCACCGGCATCGAAGATAACAGCCATGTCTTCACCAATACCCTGCAGGTGAACGATTCCGTGGTCACTTCCGGTGCTTATAGCGATCTGGGCACCAGCGGTTTCTATGGCCAGTCGGCGAAACCGAGCGATTACGGCGAAAGCGCAGCCACCGCCCTGGATGATGCGGCGCTGATCGTGGCGGCCGGCAGCGCGGATAACGCCATGCGCACCACGGCTACCTTCGATCACTCCACCCTGACCGGTGATGTGCTGTTCAGCAGCACCTTCGACAATAACTTCTATCCGGATGGCGATCCGGCCACCGACACCACCGCTGACGGCGTCTACAACCCAACCACCAACGGCTGGGACGGGACTGACAGACTGGATCTGACCCTGACCAACGGCAGCAAGTGGGTCGGTGCGGCGGTTTCCAGCGTCGAAGCGATTGGACCTGCTGATATGTATGGCCTCGGCTATAGCAGCGTCGACTGGCACAGCCTGGTACCGAACAGCATCTGGCCAGGCTCCACCTTCAACAGCAACGGCCATCTGGTGGGCAACCAGGTTTATCAGAGCGGGATTTTCAACGTTGCGCTGGATAACGGTTCCGAATGGGATACCCGTAAGCAGTCCAACATCGACACCCTGACCGTCAACAACCGTTCGCAGGTGAACGTAGAGAGCTCCAGCCTGCTGGCTGACAGCATCACGCTGACCAACGCCTCCACCATGAATATCGGCGATGCCGGCGGTGTGGCAACCGACAGCCTGTATCTCGACAGTTCAAGTCTGACCACCCTGACTCAGGAAACAGCGGAGCTGTACGCCAACACCATTACCGTGGATAACCGTGCAGAGCTGGCGCTGGGTCTGGGCCAGGTCGACACCCATAAACTGGTGCTGACCGACGGCGGTGTGCTGAACGTGGCCAGCCGCGATTACGTGTTCAATTCCGATCTGAACAATGCCCGCTATATCACCAACGATATCCACCAGGCAGAGTACGACTTCGGGACCATCGCCCTGAACTCGGATGGTCATCTGGCGGTGAACGGTGAAGTCTCCGGTAACTACAAAGTCCGTCTGGATAATGCGACCGGGGCCGGTTCCGTTGCCGACTATAAAAACAAAGAGATCGTTCGTATTTACGATAACAACGCTGATACCCAGGCCAGCTTCACCGCGGCCAACAAAGCGGATCTCGGGGCTTACACTTACCAGGCGCAGCAGCAGGGCGACACCGTGGTGCTGCATCAGGAGCGCCTGACCGATTACGCCAACATGGCGCTGAGCATTCCGTCTGCCAACACCAATATCTGGCATCTGCAGCAGGATGCACTGGCTAACCGTCTGACCAACAGCCGTCACGGCCTGGCGGACAACGGTGGCGCATGGGTGAATGTCTTCGGCGGCAATTTCGACGGCGATAACGGCACTATCCACTACGATCAGGACGTCAGCGGCATCATGGTGGGTCTCGATACCCATATTGATGGCAACAACGCCGACTGGATCTTCGGTGCGGCAGCCGGCTTTGCCAAAGGCGATATGAACGATCGCAGCGGCCAGGTGGATCAGGACAGCCAGTCCGCGATGCTCTACTCCGCGGCACGCTTTGCTAACGATGTTTTCATCGACAGCTCCCTGAGCTACTCACGCTTCAATAACGATCTCTCTGCCAACATGAGCACGGGCGAATACGTTGATGGCAACACCACGACTGACGCCTGGGGCTTTGGGCTGAAGCTGGGCTACGACTGGAAACCGAATACTGCCGGTTACCTCACGCCGTATGCTGCCATCTCCGGCCTGTTCCAGTCAGGTGATGATTACCGCCTGAGCAACGATCTGCGCGTGGGCAGCCAGTCTTACGACAGCATGCGTTATGAAGCCGGTTTCGACGCGGGCTACACCTTCGGTTACGGCGACGATCAGGCGCTGACACCGTTCTTCAAACTGGCCTACGTTTATGACGACGCCGGTGAAGATGCCAGCGTTAACGGTGACAACATCGATAACGGTGTGAAAGGTTCCGCGGTACGTGTGGGCCTGGGTACGCAGTTTAGCTTCACCAAAAACTTCAGTGCCTACACTGATGCCACTTACCTTGGTGGTGGTGATGTTGATCAAAACTGGGGTGCCAACCTCGGTGTGAAATACACCTGGTAACACGCCTGATGCGGGGAGGATTATCTCCCCGCTTTTTTTGCGTCAGTTAAGATGACTCGAGATCTGCATGAACCGGTATGCAAAACCCATTTCTGAATTCTCCCGGCTCGAAAAGTGCCTCTCTGCGCACAGCACGCCGTTCAAACTCTCTGCCCAGCTTCCGGTGTTTGCGGAGCGCAATGAAGAAGAGTACTACGCGGTCGTACTGCAGTCAGGATCGCTCAGTATTCACCGACAGCAGGATGACCTGCTGGTTGAGATTGTCGCCGCACCCTACATCTTCGGGATCAACGCCGGCATGATGGGCTGCAGCACAGAGTACCTGCTGGTAACACAATCCCCCTGTTCCGGGTTCTACCTCCCCGCCTCTGGCGCCCGCCATCTGATCCAACAGGCCGGTTTATGGTCTGATGCGTTCTGCTGGCTCTCCTGGCACCACCGGGTGATGGAGATCCGCGATAAGCAGCTGGTGGGCAATAACTCCTACAGCCAGATCCGCGCCACGCTGCTGGATATGGCCCAGTGGGATGAATCCTTACGGATGCGGGTGGGGGTGATGAGCTACATTCAGCGGCGCACGCGCATTTCACGTTCGGTGGTGGCAGAGGTGCTGGCGGCGTTACGGCAGGGAAACTACATCATTATGGAAAGGGGCAAACTGATTAGGGTCAACCATTTGCCCGCTGAATATTAGTCTAAGGACGCGGGGATCGCCCGCGGCTTGTTCTCGCTCAGTTCAACCACCAGCTGGTTGACGCCGTCGCTCATATTGACGAAACGCGTGAGCGGCGAGCGCGTCACGACCACGAATACGCCCACGTTAGACTGCGGGATCATCGCCATATAGGTAATGAATCCACCGCCACCGCCGGTTTTCTGGATAATGCCCGGACGACCATTTTTCGGTGCCATATAGACCCAGCCGAGGCCCAGCGCATCCGCGCGGCCTGGCACATCCATGCCAATCACCCGCGTTAACTGGCTGCGCTGATAAATCAGCGTCTGCATTCTGTCGGCCTGATTGCTACGCGCATAGAAATCAGAAGAGAGGAACTGCTGCATCCAGCGCATCATGTCGCCCGGGGTGGAGTAAACTCCGCCGCTGCCCACCGCTGCCAGGGTGTTGTTACACGGGCTGGCTCCTTTCTCCGCCACCATCAGACGCTTGCACTGATCGGGGGAGGGGGTAAAGGTGGTGTCTTTCATCCCCAGCGGACGGGCGATTTGCTCGTCGAACAGCTGGGCATAGGGTTTGCCCGCCGCGGTGCCCAGCGCATCGGCCAGCAGATCAAAGGCCAGGTTTGAGTAGGCGGCCTGCGAGCCCGGCGATGATTTCAGGGTAGCGGTGGATAACCAGTTCCAGCGTTGATCCCGGGTCGGCCAGACAAATACCGGACGATGCGCGGCGCCGCCCGGCTGTTCGCGTGGCAGGGCGCTGGTATGGGTCGCCAGGTTGACGAGGGTAATCGGCGCGCCCTGGTAAGTCGGCACCCGTGCCCCCGGCGGGGCATATTTGCTTAACGGATCGTTCAGCTTCACCACGCCCTGATCGAGCAGTTTCACCAGCATTTCACTGGTCATTAATTTGGTCAGGGAGGCAATGCGCACCACCGAATCCAGCTGCGGGTGAACGTTGTTTCCTGGACGCGTTTCGCCAAAGCTGCGAAATACACGCTGATTGCCGTCAATCGCCACCAGGGCCATCCCCGTTGCGCCGCTGCCGTAAAAAATCAGGTTCGCATAGCGATCGACCACATCGGAGGCGAAAGCCGGATCGGCAATCGGCTGGGCAGGGGCAGCCTGCACGCAGGTGAGGCTGGCCGTATACAGCACGGCGGAGAGTAACAGACTACGTTTCAACGAAAGCATCCATGAAGTGAATGAAAAAAGTATGCGTATTTATACTACTAAACGGCGTATTGCAAAGGCCTGAACAGCATAACGATAGCGTGAAAAACGTAACCATGGGTAAATACAAACAATTTCGTTATTAGCGATCTCATGTTTTGTGACATTGCGCTTATGATACCTGTCAGGTTCACTTACTTTTCCGCTCAGGTGGCGGTTGACGACGAACTAAAATCGGGCCGGCAGGTCTGATAATCCGTCGTCCACAGCAGTAGCGATAACTACAAGAAGGAAGCGTTATGTTTAAGTCGTTTTTCCCAAAACCGGGACCCTTTTTTCTCTCGGCCTTTATTTGGGCTCTGATCGCTGTCATTTTCTGGCAGGCCGGTGGTGGTGCCTGGTTAGAGCGCCTGTTCAGCATCACGGGCGATGTACCCATTAGCGCGGCGCGTTTCTGGTCGCCGGGCAATCTGCTTTTCTATGCGTATTACGCCCTCTGCGTCGGGGCGTTTGCCCTGTTCTGGTTTATCTGGTCGCCGCACCGCTGGCAGTACTGGTCTATTCTCGGCACCTCGCTGATCGTGTTCGTCACCTGGTTTCTGGTGGAAGTGGGGGTGGCGATCAACGCCTGGTATGCCCCTTTCTATGACCTGATCCAGACCGCCCTCAGCGCGCCGCATAAAGTCACCCTCAACCAGTTTTATCATGAAGTGGGCGCGTTCCTCGGCATCGCCCTGATCGCCGTTGTTATTGGCGTGTTGAATAACTTCTTTGTCAGCCACTATGTGTTCCGCTGGCGTACCGCGATGAACGAATACTATATGGCGCACTGGCAGCAGCTGCGCCATATCGAAGGGGCGGCCCAGCGTGTGCAGGAAGACACCATGCGTTTCGCCTCTACCCTGGAGAATATGGGGGTGAGTTTCCTCAACGCCGTCATGACGCTGATCGCCTTCCTGCCGGTGCTGGTAACACTGTCGGCGCACGTGCCGGAGCTGCCGGTCGTCGGTCATCTGCCGTACGGCCTGGTGATCGCTGCTATTGTCTGGTCGGTAATGGGCACCGGTTTGCTGGCAGTGGTGGGGATCAAGCTGCCGGGGCTGGAGTTTAAAAACCAGCGCGTTGAGGCGGCTTACCGTAAAGAGCTGGTCTATGGCGAAGACGATGCCAGCCGCGCCTCGCCGCCGACGGTACGCGAGCTGTTCGGCGCGGTGCGTCGCAACTATTTCCGCCTCTATTTCCACTACATGTACTTCAATATCGCCCGCATCCTTTATCTGCAGGCGGATAACGTTTTCGGCATAATCCTGCTGTTCCCCTCGATTGTGGCCGGTACGATTACGCTCGGTCTGATGACCCAAATCACCAACGTTTTTGACCGGGTACGCGGTTCGTTCCAGTACCTGATCAACTCCTGGACTACGCTGGTGGAACTGATGTCCATCTATAAACGTTTACGCAGTTTCGAACATGAGCTGGATGGTCAGGATCTACAGGAAGTGACCCATACGTTGAGCTAATACAGGGAGTCGTTATGTCTTTTACCGTACCGCGTGCGTTACCGTTGTCGTTGCTTGCCGCCCTGGTGTTAGCCGGGTGTGCAGAGAAGGGGGCTGCGCCACTGAAAAAGGGCGAAAAGCCCGTCGATGTGGCAAGCGTCGTGCGGCAAAAAATGCCTGCCTCGGTGAAAGACCGGGATCAGTGGGCTTCGGCGCTGGCGAAAACCTTCGAAAGCCAGAAGATCGCCCCTACCGAGGAGAATATCTGCTCAGTACTGGCGGTGGCGCAGCAGGAGTCGCTGTATCAGTCCGATCCGGCGGTGCCGGGGCTGAATAAGATCGCCTGGAAAGAGATCGACCGTCGGGCAGAAAAGCTGCACATTCCGGCGTTTCTGGTCCACACGGCGCTGAAAATCACCTCGCCGAACGGGAAAAGCTATAGCGAGCGGCTGGATACGGTGAAAACCGAGAAACAGCTCAGCGCCATCTTCGACGATATGATCGGGACGGTGCCGATGGGCCAGACCCTGTTTGGCTCCCTGAATCCGGTGCATACCGGCGGGCCGATGCAGGTCAGTATCGCCTTCGCGGAAAAGCATACCGACGGCTATCCGTGGAAAATCGAGAATACGGTGCGTCAGGAGGTCTTCTCCCTGCGCGGCGGGCTGTGGTTCGGCACCTACCATCTGCTGAACTATCCCGCCAACTACGATGTGCCGCTCTACCGCTTTGCTGATTTCAACGCTGGCTGGTACGCCAGCCGCAATGCAGCATTCCAGAATGCGGTCAGCCGCGCCAGTGGCGTGAAGCTGGCGCTGGACGGGGATCTGATTGCCTATGGCAGTAGCGAGGCAGGGAAGACAGAGCTGGCGGTGCGTAAGCTGAAAGGCAAGCTGGACATGAGCGATAGCGAGATCCGCCAGCAGCTGGGGAAAGGCGACAGTCTGGCGTTTGAGAAAACCGAACTCTATCAGCAGGTGTATAAACTGGCGGAGCAGAAGAGCGGTAAGACATTACCGAAAGCGATGCTGCCAGGGATCCAGCTTGAGAGCCCGAAAATCACCCGCAATCTGACTACCGCCTGGTTTGCCCAGCGCGTAGACGATCGCCGGGCGAAGTGCATGGCCTTGAATTAACGGTAGCGGCGCCAGCGTACGACCAGCGCAACGGCGCCCAATACCACCAGCCCCACCAGGAACGGGATCAGCCCGAAGACGGTTCCGACGCCCAGCCCAATTTCCACGCGCGGCCGCCCGGAATCTTCGACCTGCATCAGGTGTTCATACACGCCGGGCGCATGCACCAGGATGTTCAGCAGCTGTGAGCCTGCCCAGAAGCAGAACAGCACAAACAGAGCGTAAGCGATATTTCCTGCCGTGGAGGTCTTAGGTTGTCTGGTGCTGAAAATCGGCTTCGACATAGTAAAGTCTGCCATAACTACCTCCGGTATGTTCTGTCTGGCTAAATGCCTGTTGTACACGTTGAGTTTGACAGCACATGGCAGATGTCAATATCGGAATGATGGTAATTTGGCCTGGAGAATTCTCCTGGATGTGCGAATTTTGCCGCACATCACAGATTTTTTACTTAAGTGAAATTCACTCTCATTTCAGATTTTCCGCATGCGCCACAGACCTGACGACAAAACTGTGCGAGGATAGATTTTTTCTTCTGGAGCGACCATGAAACTGCCTGCCAAAATCCGCCGTGACTGGCATTTCTACGCCTTTGCTATTGGGCTTATCTTTATTCTGAATGGGGTGGTGGGGCTGCTGGGCTTTGAAGCGAAGGGCTGGCAAACCTATGCGGTAGGGCTGGTGACCTGGGTTGTCAGTTTCTGGCTGGCTGGGTTTATCATTCGCCGTCGCCCGGAAGAGACGACGGCAAACGAGGCGGATTAACCTGTTACCGAAATCTGAAGCGCGCTGTCAGCGGCATGTCGCTCCAGCGCCAGTTCAATCAGACGAGTGATCAGATCCGGATAGCTGAGGCCGCTGGCCTGCCACAGTTTCGGGTACATGCTGATGTTGGTGAAGCCTGGCAGGGTGTTGATTTCATTGATAACAACGCGATTATCCGCCGTTAAGAAGACATCAACACGCGCCATGCCGCGACAGCCCAGCGCCTGATACGCTTCGATGGCAATGGCGCGGATCGCGTCATTAACCTTAGCATCCAGCACGGCAGGCACCACAACCTGCGCGCCCTGGTCGTCGATGTATTTGGTGTCGTAAGAGTAGAACTCGCTGTTCAGGACCACTTCGCCACAGGTGCTGGCCTGCGGGAAATCATTCCCCAATACCGCGCACTCGATCTCACGGCCTTTAATTCCCTGTTCCACCACTACTTTATGATCGAAGGTGAAGGCCAGACGCACCGCCTCGCTGAACTGCGCTTCGCTGTTTACTTTGCTGACGCCAACGGAGGAGCCCTGGTTTGCCGGTTTAACGAACAGCGGCAGGCCGAAGCGGGCGCTGAGATCGGCAAAGGTATGCTGGTCGCGGTTGGCACGGGTGAGGGTGACAAAAGGTGCCACGTTCAGCCCGGCATCGCGCAGCAGGCGTTTGGTCACGTCCTTATCCATGCAGGCGGCGGAACCGAGGACGTCGGAGCCGACGAACGGCAGGTTAGCCATCCGCAGCATCCCCTGCAGGGAGCCATCTTCGCCCAGCGTGCCGTGGACGATCGGAAAAATGACGTCGAGGTGCGAAAGCGTCTGTCCGGTGCTGGCATTGATCAGCTGGCCCTGCATTACCCCCGGTACGGTGGCAACGCTAATCTCAGACGGGTTCAGCGCAATGCGCGCCGGATCGTCGGCATTGAGCAGATAGCCCTGCTCGTCGTTAATGTGCCACTGGCCCTGTTTATCGATCCCTAACAGCACGACCTCAAAGCGGCTCTTATCAATCGCGTTAACGATATTTTTGGCCGATTGCAGCGACACTTCGTGCTCGGCTGATTTTCCCCCAAAGACAATACCTACCCGCAACTTCGCCATCACTTCGCTCATCCACTCTGACTCAAAACGCTTACCATATCACGATGCCCGGCGGGATTCGCCGCCTTCTGCCATAATGTTTTGGCACATTGTTTCAGGAGGATGAGTGAAAGGGAAAAGCCTGATTATCTGTATTGCAGTCATTGCTACGGCCATCGCGGGCTACCGTTGGCTGCCGTCGTATTACAACCCCTTTGCACCGCTTTCCCTCGACGATCCCCCCGGCACTCTGACCCAGTTTAAGCTGCGTCGCCTGACCCCTGAGCATTGTGAAATCCTGCTGGCGCAGGCCAATGCGCGCCAGCTGATCCGCACCCAGACGGTGGCCGATAGCACCGGGGAGTGCCCGCTGAGTGATGTGGTGCGCGTGCGCAGTTTCGGCCAGGTCAGTCTCAGCAGCAGTTTCCTCGCCAGCTGCCCGCTGGCACTCAGCTCGGCGCTGTTCGTCAATCAGCAGGCCCGGCCCCTGACCCAAACCATGATGGGCAGCAGCCTGTCGCGCATTGATCATCTCGGCAGCTTTGCCTGCCGGAATATCTATCATCGGCCCAATGCCCGGCGCAGCGAACATGCTACCGCCCAGGCGCTGGATATCAGCGGCTTTACGCTGGAGAACGGCCAGCGGATCTCGGTTCTGCGCGGCTGGAAAAATGACGCTTCCGGGCCGTGGCTGCGGGCGCTGCTGGGTGCCAGCTGCGGCTATTTCGGTAATGCCCTCGGGCCGGACTACAATGCCGCCCACGCCAACCATTTTCATCTGGGGATGCGGGGATTTGGCTACTGCCCGCAAAGCATAAATCACCAGACAAAAGGCCAAAATATGTGACATGTTTCACAGATATGATGACTGGGAAGATAAAACACCGAAGTCACGGCTGGCGCATCCCTGACAACTTTCGGCGCAGTGTAACTTGCTAATCTGATAGTGAATTCACGCAAAATGTAGACAGTATCCGCCTATGGAATCCTGGAAAGTTAACCTCATTTCGGTCTGGTTTGGATGTTTTTTCACCGGCCTTGCCATCAGCCAGATTTTACCCTTTTTGCCGCTGTACGTGTCCCAGCTTGGCGTCTCGTCCCACGAGGCCTTATCGATGTGGTCAGGCCTGACCTTCAGCGTCACTTTTCTGGTTTCCGCTATCGTCTCGCCGATGTGGGGCAGCCTTGCCGATCGTAAAGGGCGCAAGCTGATGCTGCTGCGCGCCTCCCTGGGAATGGCAATTGCGATCCTGCTCCAGGCCTTTGCCACCAACGTCTGGCAGCTGTTTCTGCTGCGTGCGCTGATGGGGCTGACTTCCGGCTATATTCCAAACGCCATGGCGCTGGTGGCATCCCAGGTACCCCGGGACCGCAGCGGTTGGGCCATCAGCACGCTGTCGACGGCGCAGATCAGCGGTGTGATTGGCGGGCCACTGATGGGCGGTTTTCTCGCTGACCACGTCGGTCTGCGAGCGGTGTTCCTCATCACCGCCGTCCTGCTGGTGATCAGTTTTCTGGTGACGCTGTTTCTGATTAAAGAGGGGGCGCGTCCGAGCGTGAGCAAGGCGGAGCGCCTCAGCGGTAAGGCGGTCTTTGCCTCGCTACCTTATCCATGGCTGATGATCAGCCTGTTTATCACCACCATGGTGATCCAGCTCTGCAACGGTTCGGTAGGGCCGATCCTCGCGCTCTTTATCCAGTCGATGGCACCGGAGAGCACCAATATCGCCTTCCTGAGCGGGATGATTGCCGCCGTGCCGGGCGTCTCGGCGCTGATGTCTGCCCCGCGTCTCGGTAAGCTGGGGGATCGCATCGGCACCGGCCGCATTCTGATGGCGACGCTTATCGTGGCGGTGGTGCTCTTCTTCGCCATGTCCTTTGTCACCACCCCCTTCCAGCTCGGGGTGCTGCGCTTCCTGCTGGGCTTTGCCGATGGCGCCATGCTGCCTGCGGTGCAAACGCTGCTGATTAAGTACTCCAGCGATCGGGTGACCGGGCGGATCTTCGGCTATAACCAGTCGTTTATGTATCTGGGGAATGTCGCCGGTCCGCTGATGGGGGCGGCGGTCTCTGCGATGGCCGGATTCCGCTGGGTGTTTGCCGCCACCGCGGTGGTGGTATTGCTCAATATAATCCAGCTGGCATGGGCCATGCGTCGTCGACGCCAGCAGGAAACCCGGACGCGTGCGAGTAAAAGGTTGTAGCGCTGCTGTAGAATAGAGTTAAGCCGGGCTGTCATTATCCTTTATTTGAAATGGCGGTTCTGCTTTTATTTTGCATTGTGAACTCAGTTTGAATTTAATTTAAGTCCCACTTTCCCCGCAGCCAGCCAGATTAATTTATGAGGCGTGTGGCGTTTGGCTAAAAATAGTACTTTTAACTACTTTGCAAGCCTCTGGCATAATGATAACGTCGGAAAAAACGTGATAAGGAAATAGCGCTGTGAAAAATCTCATTGCTGAGTTGTTGCTGAAGCTTGCCCAAAAGGAAGAAGAGTCGAAAGAGCTGGTGGCCCAGGTCGAAGCCCTGGAAATTGTGGTGACTGCCTTGTTACGCCAGATGGCGAAAAGTGAGCAGCAGGCGCTGATCGACAGCGTGGAAGGCGCGCTGGATGAGGCCCGACCGGCTACGCAGGTATCGGCCCAGGACAGCGAAATGCTGCAGCAATACGTAAAAAAGCTGTTACGGCACCCGCGCAGCTGAACGGTCATATGACATAAGTTTGTGTCATAGACCCGCCATATCGGTTGCCTATAGTCGCTCTGTTTTATTTTTTATCTATTTCTCCATGAAGAAAATAAGTGAAACAGAGCGCACGTTATATTGCATTACTTCCCCTGTTATTTACCCCTGCGATTTATGCTGAAACTGTGGCATCGACCAGAGTTCTGGATAATCGTGCCGCCCAGGGTGATATCACCCAGCCTGCCGCTGACCGGCAGGAAAAAAACACCTGACGGGTGGTTTTTTCAGCAGCACGAACCAGACTTACTGTGATCATCCACAGAAGGATAGTGCTATGAAAATCACCCTGCTGGTTACCCTGCTTGTCGGCCTGTTTTCTCTTACCCCGGTAGGGGCACAGGATAAACAGCTCACCCCGCAGCAGCAACGAATGACCACCTGCAATCAACAGGCGACCGCCCAGGCTCTGAAGGGCGATTCCCGCAAGACTTACATGAGCGACTGCCTGAAAAACGCCTCCTCGAAACCGGGCGAAAAAAGCCTGAATCCTCAGCAACAAAAGATGCGCGAATGTAATAGCCAGGCGACCCAACAATCCCTCAAAGGCGACGATCGAAATAAGTTTATGAGCGCCTGTCTGAAGAAAACCGGCTAGTTCAAACGGGTGAGCGAGCCCGGACGCTCACCCGAAATATCATACTTAGCCTAAAGTAAGCCTTTCTATAATTTGGGAAAATGCTTTTGAGTGTTCCCAAAAACCATGAATGATGAAAACTTTTACAGCAAAATCTTTTCCCGGGAAGGAATCGGTCAGGCATATTCGGCGGATGAGCATCACCGCTCGGGTCTCCGCCTGGCGCGTCAGTTGCGCTGGCCGCGTACAGCGGGTCTGGCCATTCTCTTTTTCCCGATTGCCAGCGTGCTGGTTGCGCAGCCAGTCAACGGTGTCTGGTGGCTGCTGTTGGTTGGCTGGGCGTTTGTCTGGCCCCATCTGGCCTGGCAATTAGCAGCGCGTTCGACCAATCCCTGGAACGGTGAGATGTTTAACCTCAAGGTCGACGCCATTATGGCCGGGGTCTGGATTGGGGTGATGGGGGTTAACGCCATGCCCAGCGCGGCGCTGGTGATGATGATGAGCATGAACCTGATTGGCGTGGGTGGCATTCGGCTGTACGGACCTGGAGTGATAATGACCGCGCTGGCCGCGCTGGTCTCCCTGCAGCTTACGCACGTCACGCCGGAATATGCCAGCACGCCGCTGGAAATCGGGCTCGCGCTGCCGGTGATCGTCTGTTACCCGATGCTATTTGCCTGGGTGAGCTTCCATACGACAAGCCGTCTGGTGGAGCATAAGCGCCGGCTTGAGTTGATGAGTACGCTGGACGGCATGACGGGGGTCTTTAACCGTCGCCACTGGGAAGTGTTGCTGCGCACGGAGTATGAAAATTGTCGCCGCTACCAGCGTAGCGCCACGCTCCTGCTGATCGATATCGATCACTTCAAGAGGATTAATGACAGCTGGGGCCATGATGTGGGCGATCAGGCGATTGTCGCCGTCACCCGTCAGCTGCAGCTCACGTTACGCGCCAGCGATATTATTGGCCGTTTTGGCGGGGATGAGTTCGCGGTAATCATGAGCGGGACGACGGCGGAGAGCGCCATTGCGGCGATGTCGCGGGTACATGAGCGGCTGGCAGATTTACAACTGCCGGGGCCGCCGCACGTAAAGATCTCCATCAGCGTCGGCGTAGCGCCGCTCACGACGTCGATGGTGCATTATCAGGAGTGGCTTAAAGCGGCGGATATCGCGCTCTACAAAGCGAAAAATGCCGGACGTAACCGCACCGAAGTGGCCGCCTGACGCCCGGCAGTCGGTCAGGACTTACTTAGCAGCTCTGATTTTTCCATGCACTTCGTCATGGCTTCAATGACGGCAGCACGGAAGCCGCGCTCCTCCAGCACCCGCACCGCTTCGATGGTAGTGCCGCCCGGGGAACAGACCATATCTTTCAGCTCGCCCGGATGCTTGCCGGTTTCGAGTACCATTTTGGCTGACCCCATCACCGCCTGTGCGGCAAATTTATAGGCCTGCGCACGGGGCATTCCCCCCAGAACGGCCGCATCGGCCATCGCTTCAATAAACATAAAGACGTAGGCAGGCGCCGAACCGCTGACCCCGACCACCGGGTGGATCATCGCCTCGGCAATCACTTCGGCTTCCCCGAAGCAGCGGAAAATATTGATCACATCGGCCACTTCTTCAGCGGTCACCAGCGCGTTAGGGGTGATGGAGGTCATGCCTGCGTTGACCAGCGACGGCGTGTTAGGCATCGCGCGGACAATTTTACGGTCATGTCCCAGGGCGCGCGCCAGCTGGTCGAGGGTAACGCCCGCGGCGATAGAGACCACCAGCGTATCTTTATTCAGGCTGGAGGTGACGTCGCTCAGGACTTTCACCATCATGTTCGGCTTCACCGCGCCGAAGACGATATCGGCCACCTGCGCCACTTCCTGGGCGCTTTGCGCGGCGTTGACGCCATACCGATCGTGCAGAGCGGCAACCTTGTCAGGCGACGGGGTATAGACCCAGATCTGGCCAGGCAGCACCTGGCCGCTGGCGATCAGACCGCCGAGAATGGCTTTGCCCATGTTACCGCAGCCGATAAAACCGATTTTCTTCTCCATCACGTCTCCCTCTTAAACTTTGTTATGATTGTGGAACTTTAGCCTATCAGGTTTTATCACGCAGCATTATATGCCGGAGAGAGAAGATGGCGATTTGGGTGGATGCCGATGCGTGTCCGAATGTCATTAAAGAGATCCTGTTTCGTGCCGCCGAGCGCGTGCAGATGCCGATGACGCTGGTGGCGAATCAGACCCTGCGCGTGCCGCCGTCCCGCTTTATACGCACCCTGCGCGTGCCGGCCGGTTTTGACGTGGCCGATAACGAAATCGTGCGCCAGTGCAGCCCCGGGGACCTGGTGATCACCGCCGATATCCCGCTGGCGGCAGAAGTGCTGGAGAAAGGGGCAGCGGCGCTGAATCCGCGCGGGGAGCGTTACTCCCCGGCCACCATCCGCGAAAAGCTGACGATGCGCGATTTTATGGATACGCTGCGCGCCAGCGGCGTCCAGACCGGTGGGCCGGACAGTTTGTCCCAGCGCGACAGACAAGTGTTTGCTGCCGAACTCGATAAATGGCTGCTGGAAGTGAAACGCCGCCAGGGTTAATCATCACTGTGACATATGATTCGGCCACTATTACCCCGTTCCGGGGTTGTCAACGGCGGGTGGGTTCAGGTAAGGTGAGCGCACCGTTAAGTGCAATCATTTCTTTACAGGATATCCCCTGATATTTCTGGCATTGACTGAAATGGCATATTAACGCCACGCCTGATGTAATAAATTTTTTACGATTACTTATGTACTAGCTTAATGGTATCATGGCACTCTTTTCGACTTCACCCACCGCATGCCTGCGGCCTTAAGGGGAACACCTGGTTATGACCCAGCCTATTTTTTTAATTGGCCCCCGCGGCTGTGGAAAAACCACCGTCGGCCTGGAACTGGCGCGTCTGTGCCAGAGCGAATTTGTTGACACCGATCACTGGTTGCAGACCCATGCCGGTAAGAGCATTGCTGAGATCGTAGAGCAGGAAGGGTGGGAGAGCTTCCGCGCCCGCGAGACGGCCACTCTCGAGGCGGTGACGGCGGGTTCCGGCATCATTGCCACCGGCGGCGGCATTATTTTATCGGCTTATAACCGGCAGTTTATGCGCGAAAAGGGGACGGTGATTTACCTTTGCGCCCCGGTACCTGTGCTGGTCGAACGCCTTGAAGCCTTCCCGGAAGAGGGCCAGCGCCCGACCCTGACCGGCAAGCCCATCAGCGAAGAGGTGAGCGCAGTGCTGGCCGAGCGCGACGCCCTCTATCGCGAAGCGGCTCACCACGTGGTGGATGCTTCTCTGCCACCGGCTCAGGTGGTGCAAAATATCGTAACCGCACTGCATCTGGCATGCGCCAGCTAACTGATGTCTATACTGATAGTTCAGCCACTTAAAAAAAAGGATGAACTATGCCAACCAGACCTCCCTATCCGCGTGAAGCCCGTATTGTTGCCGTTGAAAAAGGTGCGACGGGCCAGACTGTCACCTGGTATCAGCTGCGCGCCGACCACCCGAAACCCGATTCGCTGATCAGCGAGCACGAAACGGAGCTGGAAGCGCAGGATGCCAAAAAGCGTTATGAAGATCCCGATAAAGCCTGATCAAATTCTGAAAGCGGAAAAAACAGTACCCTAATCACACTATTTAAAAAGCGATAACTTTAAACGGAGGGTAATGTACTGGCTTAACAGACACATCCTGTCAGGCTCGCGGATCTTTACATTCCGGCTCGTTAATCAACTGCTACGCTTTTCAGCACTTTTTCTGAACAGCGCACTGTACAGCGAAGCGAGCCTGTCTCTGTGTCCCGATCACGGTAGTGGTAGTAAAGAAAGGCGAGAACAATGAAAGCGACGTTGGCGATCCTCACCATTGGGGTAGTCCCGGTAAGCGCAGTACTCCCGCTCTTAACGGAGCATATCTCTGAACAACAGATCACGCATCACAGTCTGCTCGGTACGCTGAGCCGGGAAGAGGTCATGGAAGACTACGCCCCTGAACCGGGGGAGGCGCTGCTGCCAACCCTGCTCAGCGACGGCGAGCTGGGCAATGTCTCGCAGCCAAAGATCGAGCGCGCCCTGCAAAGCGTTATCGAAGTGCTCGATAACCAGGACTATGAAGTCATCCTGCTGATGAGTACCGCGCCCATCACCGGGCTCGTTGCCCGTAAGGCGATCCTGCTGGAGCCGATGCGGATCATCCCGCCGCTGGTCGGATCGATTGTCGACAGCCATCAGGTGGGGGTGATCGTGCCGATCCCTGAACTGCTGGAGAACCAGTCGCACAAGTGGCGCGGGCTGGTCAAAACGCCGCTGCTTTCCGTGGCGAATCCGTTCTGGGACAGCGAAGCGAAACTGATCGACGCCGGACGCGATCTGCTGGAGCGCGGCGCGGACGTTCTGATGCTCGACTGCCTCGGTTTCCATCAACGCCACCGCGATTTACTGCAAAAAACGCTGGATGTGCCGGTGCTGCTGTCAAACGTGCTGGTAGCCCGGCTGGCCTCGGAATTGCTGGTCTGATGATTTTGCGTGACAGGCATGGAGCGTCCCCCCTATATTGGATTCACATCCAATGACAATAAGGACCAGTCCATGCTTCAGAGTAATGAATACTTTTCCGGTAAAGTGAAGTCCATTGGTTTTACCAGCAGCATTACTGGCCGTGCCAGTGTTGGCGTGATGGCGGAAGGGGAGTATGCCTTCGGTACCGCGCAGCCTGAAGAGATGACCGTGGTCAGCGGTTCACTGAAAGTGTTATTGCCGGGGGAAACGGAGTGGAAAGTGTATAACCCGGGCGATGTTTTTAACGTACCCGGCCACAGCGAGTTCCATCTGCAGGTAGCTGAGCCTGCGTCCTATCTGTGTCGTTACCTGTAAAAAAAAGAGCCGGGTTAACCCGGCTCCTGTTTCTGGCATAAAGCCTGGCATTAAGCATTAACGCTGTGCTTCGCCGCCTAATCCTTCCACCACGCTCTGAATCAACGCCGCCAGTTCACCCGTCATCAGAATGAAGTCAGCATCAAAACGCTGGGCATAGTCGTCCCGGTCGATATCGTCGTTCTGATCGCGAAGCTCATCGGAGAACTTCAGTCGCTTGATCGAGCCATCGTCACACATCATGAACTGAATGCGCTGCTGCCAGTCGAGCGCCAGCTTGGTTACCAGCTTGCCGGCTTCGATGTGCACTGCGATTTCGTCGCTCACCAGCTCCTGCTTCTTGGCACGGATCACGCCGCCGTCTTCGAGGATCGCTTTCAGTTCGGCTTCGTCCAGCAGCTGGAAGCCCTGCGGAACGCTGTTGCCCCGCACCCACTCGGTGAGGGTCAGCTCGATCGGGTTTTCCATCGTCAGCGGCACCACCGGCAGCGAACCGAGGCTTTTACGCAGCAACGCCAGCGTATCTTCTGCTTTTTTGGCGCTGGCGCAGTCGACCATAATCAGGCCGTTAACCGTGTCGATCCACATCATGGTCTGGCTGAAGCGGCTAAAGGCACGCGGCAGCAACGAGTGCAGAACTTCATCTTTCAGCGAATCTTTTTCGGTTTTTTTCAGCTTACGGCCCTGTTCGGCTTCAAGCTTGAAAATTTTGGCTTCCAGCGCCTGTTTCACCACCGGCGTCGGCAGGATCTTCTCTTCCTTACGCGCACAGATGATGATTTGACCATTGGTAGTGTGGGTCAGCGCATCGCTTTGTGATCCCATAGGCGGAACCCATCCGGTTTTCGCCATGTCCTGGCTGCCACACGGGGTAAATGCGTAAAGGTCTAACTGTTTTTCCATCTCGTCGGCGCGCAGCTCGATGTCGCGGCTGAGACGGTAAACCATCAAATTTTTGAACCACAGCATGATAATTTCCACGGTCTTGTCGTTTAATTCAGCGGGCATGATAGCGAATTGTCGCATCGCTTGCATTGCTAATCGGGTAGCAGGCTTCTACTCTGTTGATAATCAAAAAAATGAGGAACGTCCTGTGCGAATTGGTATTGATCTCGGCGGCACCAAAACAGAAGTCATTGCCCTTGGCGAGCAGGGGGAACAGCTGTTCCGCCATCGCCTGCCGACCCCGCGTGACGACTATCAGCAGACCATCGAAACTATCGCCAGCCTGGTGGAGATGGCCGAAAAGGCCACCGGCCAGACGGGCACGGTGGGCATGGGCATTCCAGGTTCGATTTCGCCCTATACCGGGGTGGTGAAAAATGCTAATTCCACCTGGCTTAACGGCCAGCCCTTCGACCGCGATTTAAGCCAGCGGCTGAACCGTGAGGTGCGCCTCGCGAACGACGCCAACTGCCTCGCGGTGTCGGAAGCTATTGATGGCGCAGCGGCGGGTGCGCAGACGGTATTTGCGGTGATTATTGGCACCGGCTGCGGAGCAGGGGTGGCCTTTGGCGGCCGCGCCCATAGCGGCGGCAACGGCACCGCAGGGGAGTGGGGGCACAACCCGCTACCGTGGATGGATGAGGATGAGTTGAAGTACCGCGCTGAAGTGCCGTGCTACTGTGGCAAACAGGGCTGTATCGAAACCTTTATCTCCGGCACCGGCTTCGCTACCGATTACCGCCGTCTGAGCGGGCATCCGCTGAAAGGCAATGAGATCATGCGCCTGGTGGAAGAGCAGGATGCCGTCGCGGAGCTGGCCTTCAGCCGCTACGAAATGCGGCTGGCCAAATCGCTGGCGCACGTGGTGAATATCCTTGACCCGGACGTGATCGTGCTGGGTGGCGGAATGAGCAACGTGGATCGTCTGTATACCACCGTTCCGCAGCTGGTGAAGCAGTGGGTATTTGGCGGTGAATTCGAAACCCCTATCCGCAAAGCGGTGCACGGCGACTCCAGCGGCGTACGCGGCGCGGCCTGGTTGTGGCCAGAATAAAAGCAAAACAGCAACGCAAGTTGCTGTTTTTGATGTTTGTACCCTCTCCCTGTGGGAGAGGGCCAGGGTGAGGGCACCAGACCGCACCGATCCCCATTTATTCCACCGCAAATACCTTATCCAGCCTGCTGTACCCCAGCCCGTTAATCTTCTTCACCTTGATCTGCACCGGAATGCGCTCTTTCATCGCCTCGACGTGGCTGATGACGCCAATGGTTTTGCCGCTGGCATTCAGCGCGTCCAGCGCATCCAGGGCGGTATCCAGCGTCTCGCTGTCGAGGGTGCCAAAGCCCTCATCGAGGAACAGCGAGTCAATCTGCGTTTTATGGCTCACCAGGTCGGAGAGCGCCAGCGCCAGCGCCAGACTCACGAGGAAGCTCTCCCCGCCGGAGAGAGTACGGGTATCGCGCACAGCATCCGCCTGCCAGGTATCCATCACCTCCAGCTCCAGCGCGTCGCTGGCCTTGCGTTGCAGCAGGTAGCGACCATGCAGGCGGGTCAGTTGCTGGTTGGCGAGCCACACCAGGTTGTCGAGAGTTAAGCCCTGGGCAAACTTACGGAAGCGATCGCCCTCTTTAGAACCGATCAGCGCGTTGAGATACCCCCAGTCATCTGCCAGCCGGGCTGCGGCCTCAATCTCCTGCATCAGCGCCTGCTGGTGCAGGCGGTTATCGCTGTCCTGCTTGAGCTGCTGGCGGATCTCCCCCTGGCGGGTGGTGTTTTCGCGAAGCCGGAGCGCGAGCTGCTGTAGCTGCTCCTGAAGAACCGGGGCTTCTGAGATCACTCCTTCGGGGCGGTGTTCCAGATGCTCGTTCAGCCGCTGACCGGCCTGCTGGAGCAGCGCCGTCGCCTGCTGGATCTGGTTCTCCAGGGTCTGCTTCTGTTGCTCCAGGCTGTGGAGGGTATCGTCATCCAGCAGGGCGGCGAGAAACGCCTCGCGATCGGCAAAGACGCTGGCGGCCAGCGCGGCGGCAAACTGCGCTTCGGCATGCTGCAGGCGTTCGCTCTCCAGTTTGCGCTGCTGTTGCAGGGTGGCAAGCTGGCTGTGCAGCGACACACACTCGGTATGGATCTCGCGCCAGTTTTCCGGGATAACGCTTTCTGCTTCAGTCGACTCCGTTGCCGGAAGGGTCTCCAGCAGCGGTGTCAGGGCAGTGATGCGGTCCCGCAGGGCGCTATGCTGTGACTGCTGCGCCTGCCAGCGCTGCGACGCTTGTTCACGTTCCGCGAGCCAGGCCTGCTCTGCGCCGTCTTCGGGCATCGCCAGCGACAACGCCTGAAGAGATTGCTCCATCGCGGTGCGGGCTGCCGCCAGCTGCTGGAGATAGCTTTGTTGCAGGGCTTCCTCTTCGTTGAGCTGGCTTTGCAGCGTCAGGCGCTGGCTAAGCTGGTATAGCTGCTGTTCGTACTGCTCCTGCTGATCCAGCCAGGGGGCGATATCATCCTGAATATTCAGGTTCACCCTCAGGGAGGCGCAAACCTGCTGCCACTCTTCAGTGAGCGCCTGCGCGTCCCGGACCAGCGTCTGCGCCTCGTCTGTTTCCCGCTGCAGCTGGGTGGTGAGGGCGTTCACCTGGCCCAGCACCAGCAGGCCCTCCTCTTTAAGGGTGGCGACCTCTTTCTCCATCGCCTCCCGGCGAAGCTGGTTTTCCGTGAGCGCTAACGCCTGGTATTGTGCAATGGCAGGGTGCTCGGTAGAGCCGCAGAGCAGGCAGGGCTTTCCGGCCTCCAGTTCCGCCCGGTAGCTCTCCAGCTTTTTGATCTTCTCTTCCTGCTCGCATAAGGCCTTTAGATCGAGATAGTGCTGGTTTTTCTCTTTGTACTGCTGGCGGCGCAGCGTCAGCGTTTCATTGAGTTTTGCCAGATCGCCCTGCGCCTTTTGCACGCTCTCATTATTCTGACTGAGCCGTTTTTGCAGGGGCTGATAGCGGGCATGGAGAGTGGTCAGACGCTGGCGCGCCGCGCGGGCCTGAGTTTGCTGCGCCATTTCGGCGGCAGCTTGTTCTGCCGTAAGCGTCAGGGTGTTTTCCGGCAGTCCTGCCAGCTTGTGGCGTAATTCCGCGATACGCCGGGTCAACGTCGCGAGCTGCGTTTTATCCCGGTTTAGCTGGGTGAAGTGCGCCCGCCAGCCCGCCATCTCCTGACCCCACTGGCGGAAGCGGTCGTGGTCGGCCAGCCATTGCGTCAGGGCGGTGAATTCGGTCTGCAATTGATCCTGTACGCGCAGCGCTCCGTTGCGGATCCGCGCGCGCAGCGCCTCGCTGGACTGTAAGCGAGTATTCACATCCAGTATCTGCTGTTCCGCTTGCGCCAGGCGGGCGATCTGCTCCTGCTGCCGCTCCCACTGCGGGCGCAGCAGGGCAGCGGGCTGGGCCAGATGCAGCTTTTCCAGCTCGGGGGTGGCGTCGGTCAGGGCCTGCTGCGCCTGCTGCCGGGCGGCCATCGATCGCTGCTGCTCGCGCAGCAGTTCATCGTGGCGGGTCAGCCAGTTAAACGCTTTCTGCTGGGCCTGCTGTTGGGCCAGCAGCTGTTGTTCTTCGTCAGTAAGTACCTGCAAACCTTGCTGGAGCTGTTGCTGCTGCTCGTCGCTGAGTAACACCACCCCGGCGGCCTGGGCTTCACGCCTCTCCAGCTCGCTGCGCGCCGCTTTATGTTTTTCAAACACCATCGCCGAGATCTGGCCGTAAATTTCGGTCCCGGTCAGCTCTTCCAGCAGTTCGGCACGCTCTTTCGGCCGGGCGTTGAGGAAGGCGGCAAACTGTCCCTGGGAGAGGAGCATCGAGCGGGTAAAGCGGTCATAGTCCAGCCCGGTCAGCGAGGCGACAAGCTCCAGTTTATCCTTCACTTTATCCGCGAGGATTTTGCCGTCTTCACACTGGGCCAGCTCCACGCGCGGCACCTGCAGGTTGCCGTCCGGCTGGTTGCGCGCCCGGTTCTGGCTCCAGAAGGCGCGGTAGGCGACGCCTTTCACCTCAAACTCCACCTCCGCCAGACACTCAGCGGTGTCACGGGTCATCAGATCGTTCTGCGATTGCGAGACGGTGTTGAGGCGCGGCGTCTCGTGGTACAGCGCCAGGCAGATGGCATCCAGCAGGGTGGTTTTCCCGGCACCGGTGGGGCCGGTGATGGCAAACAGGCCATTGCTGAGAAAAGGCTCGGCGGTAAAGTCAATTTTCCATTCGCCCTTGAGCGAGTTGAGGTTTTTCAGACGCAGGCTGAGAATTTTCATGCGTTATCCTCCTCGTTATCCAGCGCGTGCAGCGCATGGCTGAACAGCTCGTTTAACCGGGCCCGCCGGGCGTCATCGAGGGTCTCCTGCGCCAGGCGGCGCTCAAACACCTCCTCCACCCGCAACTCGCTGAGGGTTTCACGCAGGCTGTTGGCGAGGAGCTTCTCGCGCAGCTCGCGGCTGCGCCGCACCAGCAGCACCTCTACCGGCAGATCTTCCGTCAGGTGCTGAATCTTACGCTGCATGTCGTGCAGGTACTCCTCGGTGGCAATTTCGATATCCAGCCAGACGGGAGGCGTCTGCACCACGCCGCGCCACTGCTCAAGCTGGGCGGCGATGGCCGCCAGATCGCCCTTCAGCACCGCCAGCGGTTGGGTGATGGGCACCTCCAGGGCGTCGACGGCGCTGAGCTTACCCTGGTCAAAACTCACCAGATGCACGCTTTTGCTTTTGCCGGTTTCATCAAAGCTGAGGGGAATAGGGGAGCCGCAGTAGCGAATGTGATCGCAGCCGCCAATCTTCTGGGCGCGGTGAATATGGCCCAGCGCAATATAGTCCGCCGCCGGGAAATGCTGTGCCGGGAAGGCGTCCAGCGTCCCGATGTAGATGTCACGTACCGCGTCACTTTTACTGGCCCCGACGGTGGTGAGATGTCCGGTGGCGATAATCGGCAGGACGCTGTCGCCGCGAAGCTGGCAGGCGGCGGTATATTGATCGGCATAATAGTGGGTGATGGCCTCTAACAGCTGCTGCTGTTTCTGAATCCCCGAGAGGCCTGCCTGGCTTTTCATCACGTCGCGAGGGCGCAAGAACGGGATCGGACACAGTACCGCGCCGGGCGTCCCGTCGCGTTTGCGCAGGATCTGCGGCCCATGACCGGCGCTGGCGACCACGGTGGTGTTAAGAAAGGCCAGAATTTCACGGGATTCATTCAGCGTGGCCACGGAATCATGATTGCCCGCAACAATCACCAGATGACAGCCGGTCTTCTGCAGGTTGACCACGAAACGGTTATACAGCTCTCGCGCATAGCTCGGCGGCGATCCGGTGTCGAAGATGTCCCCGGCCACGAGGATGGCGTCCACCTGGTGGGATTCTGCCATCTCAAGCAGCCAGGTGAGGAAGGCTTCATGTTCGGCGGCGCGGCTTTTACTGTAAAAGTTTTGTCCCAGATGCCAGTCCGAGGTGTGAAGTATGCGCATAACAGATCCGTGGCAAAAAAAAGTAAGCGGGATTATAAACATTCAGGGGAAGGAAGATAACCGCTACAATCAGGGCAGCCAGAAAACAACGGCTTGCCTTTATTGGTGGGCAGGTTTTTCATAAATCTGTCATAAATCTGACGCATAATGACGCCGTATTACAAACATGTAACCTAAATAAGACAGGGCTAAGTATGGCGAGACGTATTCTGGTCGTAGAAGATGAAGCACCCATTCGTGAAATGGTCTGCTTTGTGCTCGAACAAAATGGCTTTCAACCGGTAGAAGCCGAAGATTACGACAGCGCGGTGAATCAGCTCAACGAACCCTGGCCCGATCTGATCCTGCTCGACTGGATGTTGCCCGGCGGCTCTGGTCTGCAATTCATCAAACATATCAAACGTGAAGCCTTAACCCGCGATATCCCGGTGATGATGTTGACCGCGCGCGGCGAAGAGGAAGATCGTGTTCGTGGCCTTGAGACCGGCGCGGATGACTACATCACCAAACCTTTCTCTCCGAAAGAGCTGGTGGCGCGTATCAAGGCCGTGATGCGCCGTATTTCACCGATGGCGGTTGAAGAGGTGATTGAGATGCAGGGCCTGAGCCTGGACCCTACCTCGCACCGCGTCATGACCGGTGAAAATCCCCTCGATATGGGGCCTACCGAATTCAAACTGCTGCACTTCTTCATGACCCATCCGGAGCGCGTCTACAGCCGCGAGCAGTTGCTCAATAATGTCTGGGGCACTAACGTGTACGTTGAAGACCGGACGGTGGATGTGCATATTCGTCGTCTGCGTAAGGCCCTGGAAACCAGCGGTCACGATCGCATGGTACAGACCGTCCGCGGCACGGGTTATCGTTTCTCAACCCGTTTCTGAACAATGACAGGAGTGTGACGCGTGCTGGAACGTCTGTCATGGAAAAGGCTCTGCTTTGAACTGATTCTTTGCTGTATCCCGGCCCTGATCCTCGGGGCCCTTTTCGGTTATCTACCCTGGTTTTTGCTGGCGGCAGTCACTGGACTGCTGGTCTGGCACTTCTGGAATCTGCTCCGCCTGTCATGGTGGCTGTGGGTTGACAGAAGCATGACCCCTCCGCCGGGAAGCGGCAGCTGGGAACCGCTGTTGTATGGCCTGCACCAGATGCAGATGCGTAATAAAAAACGCCGACGCGAGCTGGGCAGCCTGATCAAACGCTTTCGCAGCGGTGCGGAGTCCCTGCCGGATGCGGTGGTGCTCACCACCGAAGAGGGGGCGATGTTCTGGTGTAACGGACTGGCGCAACAGCTGCTGGGCCTGCGCTGGCCGGACGATAATGGACAGAACATCCTCAACCTGCTGCGTTACCCTGAGTTTGCGCAATACCTGAAAAAACGCGATTTCACCCGCCCGCACAATCTGGTGCTGAACACCGGTCGCCATCTGGAGATCCGCGTGATGCCCTACAGCGACAAACAGTGGCTGATGGTGGCGCGCGATGTGACCCAGATGCACCAGCTGGAAGGGGCGCGGCGCAACTTCTTCGCCAACGTCAGCCATGAATTACGCACTCCGTTGACGGTGTTGCAGGGCTATCTGGAGATGATGCAGGAGCAGACCCTGGAGGGCGCACCGCGGGAAAAAGCGTTACAGACCATGCGCGAGCAGACGCAACGGATGGAAGGGCTGGTGAAACAGCTCCTGACCCTCTCCCGTATTGAGGCCGCGCCAACCTTAGCGCTCAACGAAACCATCGATGTGCCGATGATGCTGCGGATGTTGGAGCGTGAGGCGCAAACCTTAAGTCAGCAGCAGCACCAGATCACCTTTGAAGTGGATAACAGCCTGAAAGTGCGCGGCAGTAACGATGAGTTGCGCAGCGCCATCTCCAACCTGGTTTATAACGCGGTGAATCATACCCCGGCGGGGACCCACATCACCGTGCGCTGGCAGCATGCGCCCACGGGGGCGGAGTTCAGCGTCGAGGATGATGGCCCGGGTATCGGCCCGGAACATATTCCCCGTCTTACCGAGCGTTTTTATCGGGTGGATAAAGCCCGTTCCCGCCAGACCGGCGGCAGTGGTCTGGGGCTGGCTATCGTCAAGCACGCCATTAATCATCACGACAGTCGTCTCGATATCGTCAGCACGCCGGGCAAAAGTACGCGTTTCAGTTTCGTGATCCCGGAACGTTTGATTGCCAGTAACAGCGCCTGACAGCCAACCTGTAATCAGATATTGCCACAGGCCAGCATATGCTGGCCTGTTTGCTTTGCAGTCAACCGAAGCGCGGATAAATTTTATACGCCTGTTGCTTTTTTGTTCGCATGATTAGCCATGGGTTTTTCTTATAATTGGTGTAATGTTTCAGGTCTGACTTTCAGGCTGGTATATTGTTCTGGTTTTGCGATCCCATATTGCCTTTAAACGTTATAAGCGTTTAAATTGCCCTCCTGATATTGTCGGACAGACTGTATTTGCGTGGTAAATCGAAAAAATATTCCTGACCACGGCAGCAGGGGAGCATTTCCCGCTGAAATTGCACATTTTTTCCGCTGTTTTGTTCCGCATGGGATAGCGAAAAATTCAACGTTTTCAACACCACATCCACAGGCAGTAAGGTTCTATGACCCATCAATTGAAATCGCGTGACATCATCGCACTGGGCTTTATGACATTTGCGCTGTTCGTTGGCGCAGGCAACATCATCTTCCCACCTATGGTTGGCCTGCAGGCGGGTGAACACGTCTGGACCGCGGCACTCGGCTTTCTGATCACCGCTGTGGGCCTGCCGGTTCTGACCGTCGTGGCGCTGGCGAAAGTTGGCGGCGGCGTCGATAGCCTCAGCGCGCCGATTGGTAAAGTGGCCGGGGTGATGCTGGCCGTCGTCTGCTATCTGGCGATCGGTCCACTGTTCGCGACCCCTCGTACCGCGACCGTCTCCTTCGAAGTGGGGATTGCCCCGCTGACCGGTGATGGCCCGCTGCCGCTGTTTATCTACAGCCTGGTCTACTTTGCTATCGTGATCCTGGTGTCGCTCTACCCGGGTAAACTGCTGGATACCGTGGGCAACTTCCTCGCCCCGCTGAAGATTCTGGCGCTGGTGGTGCTGGCGGTCGCGGCGATTGTCTGGCCGGCTGGCCCGCTGAGCTCGGCTACCGAAGCCTATCAAAACGCGGCCTTCTCTAACGGCTTTGTGAACGGTTACCTGACCATGGATACGCTGGGCGCGATGGCGTTCGGGATCGTGATCGTTAACGCCGCGCGTTCCCGTGGCGTGACCGAAGCGCGTCTGCTGACCCGTTACACCGTCTGGGCTGGCCTGATGGCGGGCGCGGGTCTGGCACTGCTCTATCTGGCGCTGTTCCGTCTGGGTTCCGACAGCAGCGTGCTGGTTGACCAGGGCGCGAACGGTGCAGCTATTTTACATGCCTACGTGCAGCACACCTTTGGCGGCGCGGGCAGCATGATGCTGGCTATCCTGATCTTCCTGGCCTGTCTGGTGACCGCGGTTGGCCTGACCTGTGCCTGTGCAGAGTTCTTCGCCCAGTACATTCCACTCTCCTATCGTACGCTGGTGTTTATCCTCGGCGGCTTCTCGATGGCGGTGTCGAACCTGGGTCTGAGCCACCTGATTCAGGTCTCTATTCCGGTGCTGACCACCATTTACCCGCCGTGCATCGTGCTGGTTGTGCTGAGCTTCACCCGCGGCTGGTGGAATAATTCCACACGAATTATCGCCCCGGCCATGTTTATCAGTCTGCTTTTTGGTATGCTTGACGGCATTAAGGCATCGGCAATCAGCGCCATGCTGCCCGCCTGGACACAGCGTCTGCCGCTGTCTGAACAGGGTCTGGCGTGGCTGATGCCTACCGTTGTGGCACTGGTACTGGCTATTATCTGGGATCGTGCTGCAGGGCGTCAGGTTACTTCGAACGCGCACTAAGCAACGGCTGAAAGTTAAACCACGGGGCGTAATGCCCCGTGGTTTTTTGTTTTTTTTAGTCTCAATTGGCAAGTCAAAAAATGGAAAGCACTAACAAACTCAAGCGTGGATTGAGCGCCCGCCACATCCGCTTTATGGCGCTGGGTTCTGCAATCGGCACCGGTCTTTTTTATGGCTCGGCAGATGCCATCAAAATGGCCGGTCCCAGCGTTCTGCTGGCATATCTTATTGGCGGTGTTGCCGCCTACATCATCATGCGTGCGCTGGGGGAGATGTCCGTTCATAACCCGTCAGCCAGCTCCTTCTCCCGCTATGCTCAGGAAAACTTAGGCCCGCTGGCCGGGTATATCACCGGCTGGACCTACTGCTTCGAAATCCTGATTGTGGCCATCGCCGACGTGACGGCCTTCGGCATCTATATGGGCGTCTGGTTCCCGACGGTGCCGCACTGGGTCTGGGTACTCAGCGTGGTGCTGATCATCTGCGCCATCAATCTGATGAGCGTGAAGGTGTTCGGCGAGCTGGAGTTCTGGTTCTCCTTCTTCAAAGTTGCCACCATCATCATCATGATTGCCGCTGGTATCGGCATCATCATCTGGGGGATTGGCAACGGCGGACAACCGACCGGGATCCATAATCTGTGGAGCAACGGCGGCTTCTTCAGCAACGGCTGGATCGGCATGGTGATGTCGCTGCAGATGGTGATGTTTGCCTACGGTGGGATCGAAATCATCGGTATTACCGCCGGTGAAGCGAAAGACCCTGAGAAGTCTATTCCGCGCGCCATCAACTCTGTGCCGATGCGTATTCTGATTTTCTACGTGGGCACGCTGTTTGTGATCATGTCCATTTATCCGTGGAACCAGGTCGGCACCAACGGCAGCCCGTTCGTGCTCACCTTCCAGCATCTGGGCATTACCTTTGCCGCCAGCATCCTGAACTTTGTGGTGCTGACCGCCTCGCTCTCCGCCATCAACGCCGACGTCTTCGGCGTGGGGCGTATGCTGCACGGCATGGCGGAGCAGGGCAGTGCGCCGAAGGCCTTCGCCAAAACCTCCAGCCGCGGCACGCCGTGGGTGACAATACTGGTGATGACCGTGGCGCTGCTGCTGTCGGTCTATCTGAACTACATCATGCCGGAGAACGTCTTCCTGGTGATTGCGTCGCTTGCGACCTTTGCCACCGTCTGGGTGTGGATCATGATTCTGATGTCGCAGATTGGCTTCCGCCGTCGTCTGTCGCCGGATGAGGTGAAAGCGCTGAAGTTTAAAGTCCCGGGCGGGGTGGCAACGACCGTGGTCGGCCTGATCTTCCTGGTCTTTATTATCGGCCTGATTGGTTACCACCCGGAAACCCGCATCTCGCTGTATGTCGGCTTCGCGTGGATTGCCCTGCTGCTGGTGGGCTGGGTGTTTAAACGCCGCCGCGAGCGTCAGTTAGCAGAAGCGCAGTAATCAGAATGCCCGGCAAATGCCGGGCATTTTTCTCCTCCCCCTTCCTCCTCCCCCAATAAACCTCATCGTGAGGAGTGAACATCAACTACCCTGTGGCAAGGTGACCTCATTTCTGGGATAGGGGATAAAAGATGTTGAATGCATGGCACCTGCCGGTTGCCCCATTTGTTAAGCAAAACAACGATAAACTCGTCATCACGCTGTGGCTGACGGGAGAGAACCTGCCTGAGCGGGTAACGATGCGCGCTGAATTCGATAATGAAGAGACCTCGCTGCCGATGCACAAGCTGCGCAGCCAGCCACAGCCTGGCGTTACCGCCTGGCGGGCCACTATCGACACAACGAAAGGGCAGCCGCGGCACCGCTACAGCTTTAAAATGCTCTGGCATAACCGCCAGCTGTGGTTTACCCCGCAGGGGTTCAGCCGTTTCCCACCCGCCCGCCTGGAGCAGTTCGCCGTCGATTACCCGGATGCCGGGCCGGAATGGGTGGTCGAGCAGGTCTTTTACCAGATCTTCCCGGACCGCTTCGCCCGCAGCCAGCAGCGCAACCCGGAGCGGGACAAAACGTACTATCATCATGCCGCCGGTCACGAGACCATCTTCCATCAATGGGATGAACCGGTCACCGCCCAGGCGGGGGGCTCAACCTTTTACGGCGGCGATCTTGATGGCATCAGCGAGAAGCTGCCGTATCTGAAAAAACTCGGCGTCACGGCGCTGTACCTCAACCCGGTGTTTGTCGCTCCCAGCGTGCATAAGTACGACACAGAAGATTACCGCCACGTGGATGAGCAGTTTGGCGGCGATGAGGCCCTGTTACGCCTGCGGGAAAATACCCACCGGGAAGGGATGCGCCTGATTCTCGACGGCGTGTTCAACCACAGCGGCGATTCCCACGCCTGGTTCGACCGCCATAACCGCGGGACGGGCGGCGCCTGCCATAACCCGGACTCGCCCCAGCGGGACTGGTACAGCTTTGACGACGAAGGCCAGGCCCTGGACTGGCTGGGCTACGCCAGCTTGCCGAAGCTCGATTATCAGTCACCCACCCTGGTGGACGAGATCTACGGCAGCGAAGACAGCATCGTCCGCCACTGGCTGAAAGCCCCGTGGAATATGGACGGCTGGCGGCTGGATGTGGTGCATATGCTCGGGGAAGGGGGCGGAGCACGCCATAACCTGCAGCACGTGGCCGGGATCACCCGTTCCGCGAAGCAGGCCCGGCCCGATGCCTTCGTCTTTGGCGAGCACTTTGGTGATGCCCGCCAGTGGCTGCAGGCCGATGCGGAAGATTCGGCGATGAACTATCGCGGTTTCACCTTCCCGGTGTGGGGCTTCCTCGCCAACACCGATATCTCCTACGATCCACAGCACATCGACGCTGAAACCTGCATGAAATGGATGGATAACTACCGCGCCAGCCTGTCGCATCAGCAGCAGTTACGCATGTTCAACCAGCTCGACAGCCATGATACCGCCCGCTTTAAGTCGCTGCTCGGCAAAGACGTGGCGCGCCTGCCGCTGGCGGTGACCTGGCTGTTTACCTGGCCCGGTGTACCGTGCATTTACTACGGGGACGAGGTGGGGCTGGACGGCAATAACGATCCGTTCTGCCGCAAGACCTTCCCGTGGGAGGCCGAAAGGCAGGACAAGGGGCTGTTCACGCTCTATCAGCGGCTGATCAAACTGCGTAAACAGAGCCAGGCGCTGCGCTACGGCGGCTGCCAGGTGGTCTACGCCCACGACAACGTGGTGGTCTTTATGCGCGTCTACAACCAGCAGCGGGTGCTGGTGGCCATTAACCGGGGTGATGCCTGTGAGGTGGTGCTGGAAGATTCACCGCTGCTGGCGGGTAAAACGTGGAAGAGCAAAGAGGGTAAAGCGACGTTCCAGGACGGCGTGCTCACGCTTCCTGCGATCTCCGCTGCGGTCTGGTTCGGCAGTTAATGTCGGGCGGAACGGTTCCCACCTTTTAAGATGGCGTAAATGCAACGATTTGTGTCAATCTTAACGGATTGTTAACGGTGAAGGTGGAAACATGGACGAGCTTTACATCCTTGGCTGTCTGTTCCTGATTTTTGCGCTGGTGGTTGCGCCCGTGCTTGCGGTTATCGGATTTAATCGAAGCACGGCGGCGAAACAGGAGATCGCCCGGCTGCGCCAGCGCATTGAGGCCCTTGAGCAGCGCGGCGTGACAGAAAAAGCGCCGGAACCTGAACAGGCTGCTGCGCCGGTGGTCGTGGCCGAGCCGGTGGTTGACGACGCGCCCGCGCCTGTCGACCCCTGGCGCCCGAATATTCCCGCTGCCGCGGCAGCACCTGCTCCGGCTCCTGCGCCCGCGGCAAAACAGCCTTCTGCCTTTGGCGGCATACTGACGTCGCTGGTGCGCTGGTTCATGCAGGGCAATCCGCTGGCGAAGCTTGGGATCCTGCTGCTCTTTCTCGGCCTTTCATTTCTCCTGCGCTATACCGTCGAGCACTCCCTGTTTCCGCTTGAGCTGCGCCTGGCCGCGACGGCGCTGTTTGCTATGGTCCTGCTGGTCTTCGGGTGGCGGCTGCGGCACAAACAGCGCGTCTATTCCCTGATCCTCCAGGGTGGGGCGACAGGCATCCTCTATCTGACCGTCTTTGGCGCCTTCCGGCTCTGGCAGATGTTGCCGATGACGCTGGCCTTTGCACTGCTGGTGGTCATTTGCGCGGCGAGCGTCGGGCTGGCGGTGCTGCAGAGGGCGCTGAGCCTCGCTATGCTGGCAAGTCTCGGTGGGTATCTTGCGCCGCTGCTCTTGTCTACCGGAGGCGGCAGTTTTGTGGCGCTGTTCTCTTTCTACCTTCTGCTTTCCATCGGCATTCTCGCGATCAGCATCTGGCAGCACTGGCGCGAGCTGAATCTGCTCGGGCTGCTGTTTACATTCGGCGTCGGCGGCCTTTGGGGACTGAACGACTACCGGCCTGAAGACTATGGGATCTGCCAGCTGTTCCTGATTGCCAACACGCTGATATTCGGCGTGATGAGCGTGGCGCTGTCGCTGCGGGCGCAGGAGAAAGGGAAGCAGATTATTGACGGCGTGCTGCTGTTTGCCCCGCCGCTGGTTGGTTTTGGAATGCAGTACGGCATGACTCAGCACTGGACCTACGGCCCGGCGCTCAGCGCGCTGGGGTACGGTGCGTTTTACCTCTCGCTGGCGTTCCTCGCGCTACGGCGCTATCCCTCCCTCGGACGGCCGCTGGTCATGGCGGCGCTGGCGATCGGCGGCGGGTTTGCCACGCTCGCCATTCCGCTGGCGCTGTCGGCTCGCTGGACGGCGATGGCCTGGGGGCTGGAGGGGCTGGGTATCCTCTGGCTGGGCGTGCAACAGCAGCAGCGGCGCATGAGCTATAGCGGGACGGCGCTGCTGGTGCTGGCACTGGGTAGCGCGCTGTGGGCGCAAACGAACGGTGTGACATCGCTGAGCCTGCTGCTTATCTTCGCCGTCCTCAGCCTTTGCTGGCTGGCTGCGGCCTGGCTGTGGCGGGAAATCGTTCTGCCCGTCAGTTGGGTACTGCTGGCCGGCGGGCTGCTGTTCTGGATAGTGGCGCTGCTGGGGGCGTCGCAGCTGATGCTGAAGCAGGAATTATCCGTTCTGGCAGGCGTGCTGGCGCTCTCGACCGTCTCGGTCCTGGGCTGGCGGCAGGCGGCCGCTCGTCTGGCGTGGCGGGAGCTGGATGCCAGCAAATGGCTGCTGTGGCCGCTGATGCTGCTGATGGTGGCTTATCAGCTCTGGCATCAGCAGGTCTTTGCCGCTGACTGGTCAAATCTGGCCTGGTGCGTTGCGCTTCCTGCCGCACTGATGCTGCTGCGGCGCGACGGTAAAAGGCTCCAGCCGCGCATCGCGATGGGGCTGCATCTGTCGCTGTTCTGGATGGTTTTAGTGGCGCTGGCCGCCGAGCTTTACTGGTTTGCCCGGTCGTTGCCGTGGGGGATGGCGGCCTGGGGCAGTGGACTGGCGATGGCCGCGGGTGGCGGTTTAATTATGGCGCTCTCTGCGGCGGTACGGCGTCGCGGGTGGCCGTTCCGGGAGTGGCCAGCGCTATACGCCTGCCTGGCACCGATCCCTGTTGTCGTGGCGCTGCTGGTGTTATTGGTCGTGACCAATTTCCAGGACGGCGTGGTCTATCGCCAGACCTGGCTACCGCTGGTGAACCCGCTTGAGGAAGGGGCCGCGTTCGCGCTGCTGGGGCTGGTGATCTTTTATCGGGCGGTGGATCGCTACTACCCCGCGTTGCTTTCGCAAGCCCGCCCGTGGCCTGCCGTCGCGCTTATGGCGTTTGGATTCTGGTGGCTTAACGGTGCGCTAATGCGCGCGCTGGCCTGGTATGGTGACGTGGCCTGGAATATGGAATCGCTGTGGGATTCCCGGCTTGTCCAGACCTGCTTTGCCCTGTTCTGGATGCTGAGCGCGCTGGTGGTCATGATCCATGCCACCCGTCGGGCTTCCCGGCAGGAGTGGCTCTGCGGCGCTGCGCTGCTGGGTGTCGTGATGGTTAAACTGATGCTGGTAGACAGCGCGGGCGGAGGCGGGCTGTCGCGCGCGGTGGCGTTTATCGGCGTGGCAATCCTGGTACTGATCGTAGGTTATTTCTCACCGCTGCCGCCCAAAACAGGAGATGAAAAATGAAATGGATGAAAGCGGTGGCGTGTAGCGCGCTGCTGGTGCTTTCCGGCCCGGCGCTTTGCGACGAGGGACAAACGGAATCGCCCCGGGACTATGCCTTTGGTCGTTCACTGGATACGTCCGCCCCTTCCCAGTGGTATCGGGTCGCGCTCCCGCTCGCCGTCTATGAGCAGAGCACGTCACCCGATCTGCATGATGTCCGCGTCTTTAATCAGTCGGGCGAGTCGGTTCCCTTCAGCCTGGTCACCGTAACGCGTCCGCAAGCGTCAGCGCAATCCACACCACTTCGCCTCTTTACTCTGGACGCCTCGCCGCTCGCACCTGCGCGCGGGGATGAGGATAGCGATAAAATCCTGCTCCGCTCCCGAAACGGCGTAGAGATTGTACTGGAGGGGCAAAAAGCCGCCGCAGCCGGGCAACATTATCTGCTGACCTTGCCGGAGCAGGCGACGGGCGAGATGGCCCTGTCCCAGTTGCAGCTGCTCTGGAATAGCCCTCAGACGCCGTGGCAGGGAACGGCGTCGGTTTATTACAGCGAGGATCTTAAGCAGTGGTATACCCTGCGCGAGGATATGCCTCTGCTGGACGTGGTCAGCGGCCAGGATCGCCTTAAGCTCGACCGGATCGATACCGATATGGTTTTATCTCCCGATGCGAATCGCTATCTCATGGTGGTGCTGAATACGCAAAGCCAGAAGATAACCCTGACCGGCGTAAATGCAATTAGCGCACCTGCGCAGGCGGCCCCGGAAGAGATCAGCCTGGAAGGGGAAGGAGAACAGTTATCGACAAGTGAAGTCCAGTGGCACTGGACGCGACCGCAGCCGCTGAGTGCTGTCAGCATCTCACTGAATGGCGATGGCATCCTTCCCGTGGAGATCGCGTGGCGGAGTAGCAAAAAAGACGCATGGCACCCGCTGAAAAAAGAGGTCCTTTACCGTCTGGAAGGGAAAATGTCTCCACCGGTTTCGCTTAACGGGGGACTGGTGCAGGCGGTAAAAATCACGACGCTGAATGCGCGTTTGCCAGAATACCTGCCGGGCGTCATGGGGCATCGCGACCGCTATGAGCTGGTGTTCAACGCGCAGGGGAAAGCGCCGTATGTGCTCGCCTGGGGCAACGGGGCGGCAAAGCCTGCAAAAGTGGAGCCCGACATGCTGATCCCTGCCGACCTGCGCAAAACCTATGATATGGCAAACCTGCCGCAGGCTGATATTCAGGACAATGTCGCGTTAGGCGGCGAGGGGCGTCTGACCGCCACCTCCGCGGCCGAGCGGGAGAGCAGGATGACCGCACTGCTGGTGTGGGGCGTGCTGATTGCGGGCGTGATTCTGCTGGCAGGCATGGCCTGGCGCATCTGGCGGGAGACACAGCGTAAGGCATAAAAAAAGGCCCGCATTTGCGGGCCTTTTTCGTAAACCGTGCCGATTACAGGCTGGATACGTTCTCGGTCAGGTATTTAGCTACGCCTGCTGGAGAAGCGGCCATACCTTCTTTACCTTTTTCCCACTGAGCCGGGCACACTTCACCGTGCTCTTCGTGGAACTGCAGCGCGTCAACCATACGCAGCATTTCGTCGATGTTACGACCCAGTGGCAGATCGTTCACCACCTGGTGACGCACGATACCGTTAGCGTCGATCAGGAAGGAACCACGCAGGGCAACGCCCGCGTCCGGATGCTCGATACCGTAAGCCTGCTGGATTTCGCGTTTGATGTCCGCAACCATCGCGTATTTCACTTGACCGATGCCGCCGTTGTCGACAGGGGTGTTACGCCATGCGTTGTGTACAAACTCAGAGTCGAAGGAGACGCCAACCACTTCCACGCCACGCTTCTGGAATTCTTCGTAACGCTTGTCGAAAGCAATCAGCTCAGACGGGCAAACGAAGGTGAAGTCCATTGGCCAGAAGAACAGAACGGTGGCTTTACCGTTGGTGTGCTGTTTGAAGTTGAAGTTTTCAACGATTTCACCGCTGCCCAGTACAGCTGCTGCTGTAAAATCCGGGGCCGGACGAGTTACCAGAACCATGTGATTCTCCTGTGATTACTAAGGTTATTTGGAACGCAACGCGGGCCAGTATAGAGAGTGTTCGCTCTAAAGACAAAGAGGCGCTGACAATCGTTAACCCAGCTTTTACCTATCAATCACATTTATATTAAAGCTGCTTATATTTCGCCTGTTCCATCATCCGCGGATAGAACTGCCAGAAGCGGGTCTCCAGTGCGTCGTAATGGGCATCCAGATCCTGCCAGGAGTCGCGCAGAGCGTCGAGGCGCGGACGGCGGCTGGCCATGCCGTTCAGCACCCGCTGAATAAAGTCCATCTCGCTATAGCGTTCGAGCCAGCGCTCTGACCACAGGTAGTTATTCAGATTCACAAAGCGCGGCGGAGAGTCCGGAAGGATAATCGCCACCTGGGCGTGGGCATAGCGCACGAACGCTGGCAGAGGCATCTCCGGGGAGAGCTGTTCCCAGTGGCGGGAGAGGAAATGATCCCACATCACGTCCAGCGTAATAGGGGCGACCCGGCGGGTTTCCGGGCGGAACCAGGCTTTGGCTTCTTTCACTTCGGGCAGATTGTCAGTCATGACGTCGATCCGGCGGTGCATGAAAATGCCCTCCACCACGTCAGCGGGGTAGTCCTCGGCGGGATTGCCGCGCACAAAATCGGCCAGCAAATTGCCGGAAAGCGAGCTGTCAGCGAGATGGGCGAGGTGCAGGTGAGCGAGAAAATTCATGCGATTCGTTATCCGGAGTCGGCTAGTTGTTGCAGCAAAGAGGTGTGAGCACTAGACTAAGCCGCCTGTTTTTAAGTCACGAGTATATGCCATGCGCGTCGCCGATTTCTCCTTTGAATTACCCGAGTCCCTGATTGCCCACTATCCTATGCCTGAGCGCAGTAGCTGCCGCTTATTGTCGCTGGATGGGCCGACGGGGGCGCTGACGCACGGTACTTTCACCGATCTGCTCGACAAGCTCAACCCGGGCGATCTGCTGGTGTTCAACAACACCCGCGTTATTCCGGCCCGCCTGTTCGGCCGCAAAGCCAGCGGCGGCAAGATTGAAGTACTGGTCGAAAGAATGCTCGATGATAAACGTATTCTGGCACATATTCGCGCCTCCAAGGCGCCAAAGCCGGGGGCGGAGCTGCTGCTGGGCGATGACGAGAGCATCAACGCCACCATGGTGGCGCGCCACGATGCGCTGTTTGAAGTCGAGTTTAATGACGAGCGCACGGTGCTGGATATTCTGAACACCATCGGCCACATGCCGCTGCCGCCCTACATTGAGCGTCCGGATGAAGAGGCTGACCGCGAGCTGTATCAGACCGTCTACAGCCAGAAACCTGGCGCGGTAGCGGCGCCGACCGCAGGCCTGCACTTTGATGAACCTTTGCTGGAAAAACTGCGCGCAAAAGGCATTGAGATGGCATTTGTGACCCTGCACGTCGGGGCGGGCACCTTCCAGCCGGTACGTGTCGACAGCATTGAAGATCACATCATGCACTCCGAGTACGCCGAAGTGCCGCAGGAGGTTGTGGACGCAGTGATGGCGGCGAAAGGCCGTGGGAGCCGCGTAATTGCCGTCGGCACCACCTCGGTTCGCTCGCTGGAGAGCGCCGCCCAGGCCGCTAAAAACGATCTGATCGAACCCTTCTTTGGCGACACCCAAATCTTTATCTACCCGGGCTATCAATACAAAGTGATCGATGCGCTGGTGACCAACTTCCACCTGCCGGAGTCAACCTTGATCATGCTGGTGTCGGCATTTGCTGGTTATCAAAACACCATGAACGCCTACAAGGCTGCGGTAGAACAAAAATATCGGTTTTTTAGCTACGGTGACGCGATGTTTATCACGTACAATCCGCAAGCTTTGAATGAACGTGTCGGGGAATAACGCCGCGGCACTGGTCTAACGCGCCGGACTGTTTTTCTGACGCTGGAGAAAAAATGAAATTTGAACTTGATACCACCGATGGTCGCGCACGCCGTGGCCGTCTGGTGTTCGATCGCGGCGTAGTCGAAACGCCAGCCTTCATGCCTGTTGGCACCTACGGCACCGTAAAAGGGATGACGCCGGAAGAAGTCGAAGCCACTGGCGCGCAAATTATCCTCGGCAACACCTTCCACCTGTGGCTGCGCCCGGGTCAGGAAGTGATGAAGCTGCACGGCGATCTGCATGACTTTATGCAGTGGAAAGGCCCAATTCTGACCGACTCCGGCGGCTTCCAGGTCTTCAGCCTCGGTGATATCCGTAAGATCACTGAAAAAGGCGTTCACTTCCGTAACCCTATCAACGGCGACCCGATCTTCCTCGATCCGGAAAAATCGATGGAGATTCAGTACGATCTCGGCTCCGACATCGTGATGATCTTCGACGAATGTACGCCATACCCGGCAGACTGGGATTACGCCAAACGCTCGATGGAGATGTCGCTGCGCTGGGCGAAGCGTAGCCGCGACCGCTTTGATGGCCTCGGCAACAAAAATGCGCTGTTCGGCATTATTCAGGGAAGCGTTTACGAAGATTTACGCGATATCTCTGTTAAAGGTCTGGTAGAGATAGGTTTTGATGGCTACGCTGTCGGCGGTCTGGCTGTGGGGGAACCGAAGGAAGATATGCACCGTATTCTGGAGCATGTTTGCCCGCAAATTCCAACAGATAAGCCTCGATACCTGATGGGCGTCGGCAAACCAGAAGATCTGGTTGAAGGCGTACGTCGCGGCATTGATATGTTCGACTGCGTTATGCCGACCCGCAACGCCCGTAATGGTCATCTGTTCGTGACCGACGGCGTGGTAAAAATCCGTAATGCGAAGCATAAAAGCGACACCAGCACGCTCGATGCCGAGTGCGATTGCTATACCTGTCGCAATTATTCTCGTGCCTATTTGCATCATCTTGATCGTTGTAATGAAATACTGGGCGCGCGTCTCAACACGATTCATAACCTTCGCTATTACCAGCGCTTAATGGCTGGTTTACGCAAGGCTATCGAAGAGGGTAAATTAGAGAGCTTCGTGACCGATTTTTACCAACGACAGGGTCGGGATGTCCCACCTTTGAACGTTGATTAATTTATTTAATGAGGGAATTTTAATGAGCTTTTTTATTTCTGATGCGGTAGCGGCAACAGGTGCACCGTCGCAGGGCAGCCCGATGTCTCTGATTCTGATGCTGGTGGTGTTCGGTCTGATCTTCTATTTCATGATCCTGCGTCCACAGCAGAAGCGCACCAAAGAGCACAAAAAGCTGATGGACTCCATCGCGAAAGGCGATGAAGTGCTGACTAACGGTGGTCTGGTAGGTCGTGTAAGCAAAGTTGCTGATAACGGCTACATCGTTATCGCGCTGAACGATACTACTGAAGTAGTGATTAAACGTGACTTCGTTGCTGCCGTTCTGCCGAAAGGCACCATGAAAGCGCTGTAATTAACTTTTCCCAAAGGGAACTGCCGTGTTAAACCGTTATCCTTTGTGGAAGTATGTCATGCTGGTCGTCGTCATTGTCGTCGGCCTGCTGTATGCGCTTCCCAACCTGTATGGTGAGGATCCGGCTGTTCAAATCACTGGCGCGCGCGGCGTCGCCGCCAGTGAGCAAACGCTGATCCAGGTCCAGAAAACTTTACAAGAAGAAAAAATTACCGCTAAGTCTGTGGCACTGGAAGAGGGCGCTATTCTTGCTCGCTTCGACTCCACCGACACGCAGCTCCGCGCTCGTGAAGCGCTGATGGGCGTGATGGGTGATAAATATGTCGTGGCGTTGAACCTTGCTCCTGCAACGCCGCGTTGGTTAGCTTCTATCAACGCGGAGCCGATGAAACTCGGTCTCGACCTGCGTGGCGGCGTACACTTCCTGATGGAAGTGGATATGGAAACTGCCCTTGGCAAACTCCAGGAACAAAACATCGACAGCCTGCGTAGCGATCTGCGCGAAAAAGGCATCCCTTACACCACCGTGCGTAAGGAAGATAATTACGGGATGAGCATCGCGTTCCGCGACAGCACTGCCCGTAATCAGGCGATGGATTACCTGACCCAGCGTCATCGCGACCTGGTCCTCTCCTCTCAGGGCAGCAACCAGCTGCGTGCGGTGATGACCGATGAACGTCTGAAAGAAGCGCGTGAATACGCGGTTCAGCAGAACATCAACATCCTGCGTAACCGTGTAAACCAGCTTGGTGTTGCTGAACCGCTGGTACAGCGTCAGGGTGCTGACCGTATCGTGGTTGAGCTGCCGGGTATCCAGGATACTGCGCGTGCGAAAGAGATTCTGGGCGCAACCGCGACCCTCGAATTCCGTCTGGTGAACACCAACGTCGATCAGTCCGCTGTCGCGTCAGGCCGCGTTCCGGGCGACTCTGAAGTGAAGCAGACCCGTGAAGGCCAGCCGGTTGTGATGTACAAGCGGGTGATCCTGACCGGTGACCACATCACCGACTCGACCTCCAGCCAGGACGAATACAACCAGCCGCAGGTTAACATCTCGCTTGATAGCGCCGGTGGTAACATCATGTCTAACTTCACCAAGGACAATATCGGTAAACCGATGGCGACCCTGTTCGTGGAGTACAAAGACAGCGGTAAAAAAGATGCGAACGGTCGCTCCATCCTGGTGAAAGAGGAAGAGGTGATTAACATCGCCAACATCCAGTCTCGCCTGGGTAATAGCTTCCGTATCACCGGTATCAACAACCCGAACGAAGCACGTCAGCTCTCGCTGCTGCTGCGTGCCGGTGCGCTGATTGCGCCGATTCAGATTGTTGAAGAGCGGACCATCGGTCCAACTCTGGGTATGCAGAACATCACTCAGGGTCTTGAAGCCTGTCTGGCCGGTCTGGCGATCTCCATCATCTTCATGATCTTCTTCTATAAGAAGTTTGGTCTGATTGCGACAAGCGCGTTGATTGCGAACCTGGTGCTGATCGTCGGCATTATGTCTCTGCTGCCGGGGGCGACGCTGACCATGCCGGGGATCGCAGGTATCGTCTTAACCCTTGCGGTGGCGGTCGATGCTAACGTACTGATCAACGAACGTATCAAAGAAGAGTTGAGCAACGGGCGTTCAGTACAACAGGCGATCGACGAAGGTTACCGTGGCGCGTTCAGTTCCATCTTCGATGCGAACATCACCACGCTTATCAAGGTTCTTATCCTGTACGCAGTCGGTACTGGTGCCATTAAAGGTTTTGCTATCACTACCGGTATCGGTGTGGCGACCTCAATGTTTACCGCTATCGTCGGCACCCGTGCCATCGTGAACCTGCTGTACGGCGGCAAGCGCGTTAAAAAGCTGTCTATCTGAGGAGTGCGTTGTGGCACAGGAATATACTGTTGAACAATTGAACTACGGCCGTAAAGTCTGGGACTTTATGCGCTGGGACTACTGGGCCTTCGGCATTTCAGGTTTTCTGCTGATTCTGTCCATCGCCATTATGGGCGTGAAGGGCTTTAACTGGGGGCTCGATTTCACCGGTGGTACGGTGATTGAGATTAACCTGGAAAAACCGGTCGATATGGACCAGATGCGTGAGTCGCTGCAGAAGGCGGGCTTCGAAGAGCCGCTGCTGCAGAACTTCGGCAGCAGCCGCGACATCATGGTGCGTATGCCGCCGGTTCATGATGCCAACGGCAGCCAGGAGCTGGGCAGCAAGGTTGTTAACGTGATTAACGAAACAACCAGCCAGACCGCAACCGTTAAGCGTATTGAATTCGTCGGCCCGAGCGTGGGTGCGGATCTGGCCCAGACCGGTGCGATGGCACTGCTGGTGGCGCTGATCTCCATCCTGGTATATGTCGGTTTCCGCTTCGAGTGGCGTCTGGCGGCCGGGGTGGTTATCGCCCTGGCGCACGACGTGGTGATCACCATGGGCGTTCTGTCGCTGTTCCATATCGAGATCGACCTGACCATTGTGGCCTCGTTGATGTCGGTTATCGGTTACTCGCTGAACGACAGTATCGTGGTATCGGACCGTATCCGTGAAAACTTCCGTAAGATCCGTCGCGGTACGCCGTACGAGATCTTTAACGTGTCGTTGACCCAGACGCTGCACCGTACCTTGATCACCTCCGGGACCACCCTGATGGTGATCCTGATGCTGTATCTCTTCGGCGGCCCGATTCTGGAAGGCTTCTCGCTGACCATGCTGATCGGTGTTTCCATCGGTACGGCTTCATCCATCTACGTCGCGTCCGCGCTGGCACTGAAACTTGGCATGAAGCGCGAACACCTGCTTCAGCAGAAAGTAGAAAAAGAAGGGGCGGATCAGCCGTCCATTCTGCCGTAAGGCATTGTCTGATGCGTGACGAAATCCCGGTCTTATGGCCGGGATTTTTTTTGCCTGCTCCTGACAAACACTCCTGACAGTATGCTGTCAGGAGGCCTGGCGTAGACTCCTTCTGAACCTAAACAACAGGCAGGAGGATGTATGAAAAGTGTGATTAACTGGTTTGAGATTCCGGTCGCGGATATGGATCGTGCCATCAAATTTTACGAGCCGGTGCTGCAGGTGACGCTGAAGCGCGAGCAAATGGACGTTGCCGAGTTGGCCATTTTCCCTCATGAGGATCCGGCCACCGGCGGCGCGCTGGCAAAATTTGACGGCATTACACCCTCGTCGCAGGGCGCTATTATTTACCTGCATACTGACAACCTTGCGGCCACGCTGGATCGCGTTTCGTCTGCTGGCGGCGCATGCGTGTTTGGCCCACTTGAGCTGCCGCGCGGTATTGGCACCATCGCGCTGTTTACCGACAGCGAAGGCAACCGGGTTGGACTTCATCAACCCGCCTGATATTCACCTGTAAAGCGAAGAACCCATGACCCGACGCGCCGACCGCTTGTTCCAGATTGTGCAGATCCTGCGTGGCAGGCGGCTAACAACCGCAGCGCATCTGGCGGACAGGCTCGGCGTGTCGGAACGCACGGTCTATCGCGATATCCGGGATCTGTCGCTCTCTGGCGTGCCGGTGGAAGGGGAGGCGGGAAGCGGGTATCGCCTGATGACGGGCTTCGACCTGCCGCCGCTGATGCTGACCAACAAGGAGTCCGAGGCGCTAATGGTGGCGATCCGCCTGCTGAAAACCTGGGGCGGGGAGTCGCTGTCGCGTGAGCTGGAATCGGCCCAGGAAAAGGTGCTGGCGATCCTGCCGGAGGAGAGCCGTCGCAAGGCCGAGCAGACCCGGATCTACGCCCCGGACATTGCCCTTCAGCCGCACTCCCGCAGCGGCTTCGATGTGATCCATCAGGCGATCTCCGCTCAGCGGGTGCTGGGCCTGCACTATCGGGATGAGAGTGGGCAGTTATCCTCCCGGGACGTTCAGCCGCTGGGGTTGTTCTTCTGGGGCGAGCACTGGCTGCTGGCGGCCTGGTGCGAACGGCGGGATGACTACCGCTGTTTCCGGCTCGACAGGTGTCTGAATATCATGATAACGGACAGACGCTTTAGCGAAAGCGCGGAGCGTTCGCTGGCGGATTTTTTGAGGAAGGTGAAGCAATAAGATGCCGGGTAGCGGCTACGCCTTACCCGGCCTACGGTAAGTGCGGCCTGATGCCCTCACCCCGACCCTCTCCCACGGGAGAGGGCGCAAACATAAAAAACGGCAACCCGAAGGTTGCCGTTTTGCTTTTATTTCGCCACCCGGCACAACTACAGGATTAGAAGTTATAACCCACAACCAGGTAACCACCCCAGCCGGTAGAACGGACGCTGAAGTCGCCGTCGCCGAAGTTCAGGCTGGCGTCGTCGTTCCACTGGCCACCGTTGTGCCAGTAACGCGCCACAACAGAGTAGTGCCAGTGATCGTAGTTCAGCGCCAGGATGTGGCTGGAGGCGATGGAGTCATTGGTACGCGCTTTCTTACCGTTCAGGTCACGGAAGTCGTCGTTGCCCAGGTCTGAACCCCAGTCAAAGTTGGTGAAGCCGATGTAGCTCAGGTTGCCGCCCCACAGCTGGGTGATTGGCACAAAGTATTTCACTTTGAAACGGTAGCCATCCCACTCGTTTTCGTTCGCTGCACCGTAGTTCTGCCACTGGTATTTGGCATACACGTTCATGGACAGGCTCATCGGCAGACCGGTGTCGATGTCAGTACCCAGACCCATGTACCAGGTGCTCTGACGACCAGACTTGTTGCGGCCCATGTCGTAGATGTAGTTGTTTGCGACGTACCACTCTTTGAACGGACCAAACGCCAGGCTGGTGCCGGTCAGTTTATCGATGGAGAAGCGCGGTTCGATCTCCATGAACAGTGGGGAACCGTGGTTCCAGATACCTTTCGCATCAGTGTTACCACCGAAGAAGACCGGTGCATCCATGTAACCATAGAAATCAAACCAGTCTTTCTTAGCGAACGCTTCGTATTCCAGGTAGGTATCGTTGCGGATCTGCGGTCCAAAACGGGTGTGGTAGCTGCCCACAACGTTAACGCTCTGGTGCCACCAGTCGGAAACGTATTCTGGTTTGTCGTTTTCTGCTGCCTGCACAGCGAAAGTTGAAGAAAGTGCCAGCGCTGCACCGGCTGCCAGTAATGTTTTTTTCATAATGATGCCACTGATTTGAAATCCCTTACGGGAGTGAAAAAGGCGCGAATTGCGTTTCTAAATATTTCGTATTTCTGGGAGCCTATTATAGGAATCCTTGCTCACAAAAATATGTGTTGTTTCACAGTTCTCTCACATACGTAATCGATTGCGTTCACGTTTGCGTATTTTTAACGGAGCGGATTGTAATAGCAAACATTTCTGTTGCCAATGTTTGTAAATAAAGAGGGGAGCGGAACGTGTAACACGTTCCGCAGGGGGATTATTGCGCGACGGGCTGAATATCGTGGATACGGATGAAACCGAGCTGATCGGGGGTCAGGCCATTTAGCTGAAGCGGAATGTCGACATCGCTCGGTGCCAGCACGCTGGCCGGAGCATTAATTAGCTGGGTCTGGACGTTCACTTCCTGGAAGCTGTCGGTGGTGCCCTGGATCTGGCCCCACTCAACGGTAGCGCTGAATGCCGGCAGCGGATCGTTTGATTCCCCCTGAATACGCAGCGTGGCGCGGGTGCCGTCGGCGTTCGGCGCCGCGTTCACCAGTGACATCTTCAGCGTACCAATCTGGCTGTTCAGCCGGGCAGGGGTATTCGACCCTGACAGCAGATAGACGCCGCTGGTCGATTTGGCGTTCAGTGCATTCTGCTGAGTGATCTTGACGGTTTCCTGGTTGAGCTTGTTCATAGTGGTATTCAGTGAACTGATGCTCTGATTCATCTGGCGCACTTCGCTTTGCTGGGCGCAGGCGCTGAGGCTAAAAAGGCTTCCCAGCAGCAAAACATGTAGGTAACGTCTTGTCATGGCAATTATTTCCCTGAAATAACGGATTCTGCTAAGGGTAGTCAACGACGCTGCCCCGCGTATAGATCCTTTATCTCAAAAACGCTCCTTCTTTGTTGTCAGCCCAGTTCAGGGTAAAATGGAGCTCAGTCAACCCGATAGCCAGGACACCGTATGCATTGCCCATTCTGTCTCGCCGTGGATACCAAAGTAATCGACTCCCGCCTCGTGGGAGAGGGCTCATCCGTACGCCGCCGTCGTCAGTGCCTGGTGTGTAACGAACGTTTCACCACCTTTGAAGTGGCAGAACTGGTGATGCCCCGCGTCGTGAAAAGTAATGACGTCCGCGAACCCTTCAACGAAGAAAAGCTGCGCAGCGGGATGCTAAAAGCACTGGAAAAACGGCCAGTCAGCGCAGATGACGTCGAAATGGCGCTTAATCACATCAAAACCCAGCTGCGCGCCACCGGCGAGCGTGAGGTGCCAAGCAAAATGATCGGCAACCTGGTGATGGAACAGCTGAAAAAGCTCGATAAAGTGGCCTATATCCGCTTTGCCTCTGTTTACCGCAGTTTCGAAGACATTAAAGAGTTCGGGGAAGAGATCGCCCGCCTACAGGATTAAGCATATGCAGGATGAGATTTACATGGCGCGAGCGCTGAAGCTGGCGCAGCGCGGTCGTTTTACGACCCATCCCAACCCCAATGTCGGCTGCGTTATCGTTAAAGATGGCGAGATCGTCGGGGAAGGTTTTCACTATCGTGCCGGTGAGCCGCATGCAGAAGTGCATGCCCTGCGTATGGCCGGCGAGAAGGCGCGCGGCGCCACCGCCTACGTCACGCTGGAACCCTGCAGCCATCACGGGCGCACGCCGCCGTGCTGCGATGCGCTGATAGCGGCCGGTATCTCCCGGGTTGTCGCGGCCATGCAGGATCCTAACCCACAGGTCGCCGGTCGCGGCCTGTATCGCCTGCAGCAGGCGGGGATTGAGGTCAGCCATGGCCTGATGATGAGCGAAGCCGAGCGCCTGAATAAAGGCTTCCTCAAGCGGATGCGTACCGGTTTTCCCTATATTCAATTGAAGCTGGGCGCCTCGCTGGATGGCCGCACGGCGATGGCCAGCGGCGAAAGCCAGTGGATCACCTCCCCGCAGGCAAGGCGCGATGTGCAACGTCTGCGCGCGCAAAGCCATGCTATTCTCACCAGCCATGCCACCGTTTTGGCCGACGATCCGGCATTGACCGTGCGCTGGGATGAGCTGAATGCCGACACCCAGAAATTGTACCCGCAAGAGAATTTGCGCCAGCCGCTGCGCATTGTGGTCGACCGGCAGAACCAGGTTACCCCTGAGCACCGCATTGTGCAGCAGCCCGGGGAAACCTGGTTTGCCCGCACTCAGGAAGATGAGCGCAGCTGGCCCGAAGGCGTACGCAGCATTCTGGTGCCGGAGCACAATTGGCACGTGGATTTAGTGGTGCTGATGATGTTGCTGGGCAAACAGCAGATCAACAGTATCTGGGTAGAAGCGGGCCCGACGCTGGCCGGCGCGCTGTTGCAGGCCGGGCTGGTGGATGAGCTGATTGTCTATCTGGCGCCTAAACTGTTAGGCAGCGACGCCCGCGGCCTGTGCGTGTTACCAGGGCTGGAAACGCTGGCGGATGCGCCAGCATTTAACTTTAGCGAGATACGCCCGGTTGGACCGGATCTCTGTCTCCACCTGACCACCGCGTAAGGCTTGCCTAAATAGGGAAGCAGTGCGCAAAATATTATGATAAAATCCGCCCCCCTGCGGGGCCACCAAATGAACCCGTTAAGGAAGAGTATGAACATTATTGAAGCAGCCGTTGCTACCCCGGACGCTCGCGTCGCCATCACCATTGCGCGTTTCAACAACTTCATCAACGACAGCCTGCTGGATGGTGCGATTGACGCCCTGAAACGTATCGGCCAGGTGAAAGACGAAAACATTACCGTTGTCTGGGTTCCGGGTGCTTACGAACTGCCACTGGCAGCGGGCGCACTGGCGAAAACCGGCAAATACGATGCGGTAATTGCGCTGGGTACAGTGATTCGTGGCGGTACCGCGCACTTTGAATATGTTGCCGGTGGCGCAAGCAACGGTCTGGCGCACGTGGCACAGGAAGCAGAAATTCCTGTCGCGTTCGGCGTACTCACCACTGAAAGTATTGAACAAGCCATCGAACGTGCTGGCACCAAAGCCGGTAACAAAGGTGCAGAAGCTGCACTGACCGCGCTTGAAATGATCAATGTATTGAAAGCCATCAAGGCCTGATTTTTTTGTAAGGGGAATTCCGTGAAACCTGCTGCTCGTCGCCGCGCCCGTGAATGTGCCGTTCAGGCACTTTACTCCTGGCAGTTGTCCCAGAACGACATCGCTGATGTTGAATACCAGTTCCTGGCGGAACAAGACGTCAAAGACGTTGACGTCGTGTACTTCCGTGAACTGCTGTCGGGAGTGGCGACTAATAGCGCGTATCTCGACGGTCTGATGAAGCCGTACCTTTCCCGTCTGCTCGAAGAGCTGGGTCAGGTTGAAAAAGCGGTGCTGCGTATCGCCCTGTTTGAACTGGCTAAACGTGATGATGTGCCTTACAAAGTGGCCATCAACGAAGCGATCGAGCTGGCGAAAACCTTCGGTGCTGAAGACAGTCACAAATTTGTGAATGGCGTGCTGGATAAAGCTGCACCTGCGATCCGTCCCCGTAAAAAGTGATCCGCAAGCCGGAGTTTCGTATCGCCTTTGGGCGGTGCGGGCTCCGGTTTTTTTATTTTCTTTGCTGAGGCATAACGCATGGCATGTGGCGAGTTTTCCCTGATTGCCCGTTATTTTGACCGAGTCAGAAGCTCGCGTCGCGATGTGGAAACCGGCATCGGCGACGACTGTGCACTTCTCAATATCCCCGAAAAACAGACGCTGGCAATCAGCACCGACACCTTAGTGTCTGGTCACCATTTTCTGCCGGATATCGATCCTGCCGATCTGGCCTATAAAGCGCTGGCGGTGAACGTGAGCGATCTGGCGGCGATGGGGGCCGATCCGGCGTGGTTAACGCTGGCTCTGACCCTGCCAAAAGTCGATGAAAGCTGGCTTGAGGCCTTTAGCGACGCGCTGTTTGAACAGCTTAACTATTACGATATGCAGCTGATCGGCGGCGATACCACCGCCGGTCCGCTGTCGATGACCCTGGCGATCCACGGCTATGTGCCTAATGGACGCGCACTCAAACGGTCTGGCGCGAAACCGGGCGACTGGATTTACGTCACCGGTACACCGGGAGATAGCGCCGCGGGCCTGGCTGTCTTGCAGAATCGCCTAACCATAGAGCGTGCCGATGACGCGGCCTATTTTGTGCAACGCCATCTGCGTCCGACCCCGCGCATTCTGCACGGCCAGGCGCTGCGCGATCGCGCCAGCTCGGCTATCGATCTCTCGGATGGCCTGATCTCCGATCTGGGCCATATTCTGAAAGCCAGCGGCGTGGGCGCGCGGATCGACCTCGATCTGTTCCCACTCTCTGAGGCGATGCGCAGGCATGTTGAGCCTGAGCAGGCGTTGCGCTGGGCGCTCTCCGGCGGCGAAGATTATGAGCTGTGCTTTACCGTGCCTGAGCTGAATCGCGGGACGCTGGATGTGGCGTTAGCCAATCTGGGTGCCGGGTTTACCTGTATCGGCCAGATCATGCCGGAAAGCGAAGGGATGCAGTTCGTGCAGAACGGCTCGCCGGTGACGCTCGACTGGAAAGGGTACGATCACTTCGCGTGAGGTGTTGCCGGGTGGCGGCTTCGCCTTACCCGGCCTACAAATGCTATCGTAGGCCCGGTAAGCGTAGCGCCACCGGGCTTTTTTATTTGAACCCAACGACCGGATGCTGCTTGTACGGCGTCTCCAGTTCGGCAATTTGTTCCGGCGTCAGGGTGATATCCACGGCGTTGATCAGCTCATCCAGTTGTTCTTCGCGCGAGGCACCGATAATCGGTGCGGCAACCCCTCGTTTACTTAACACCCACGCCAGCGCCACCTGAGCGCGCGTCACGTCGAGCTCCTCGGCAATCCTCGCTACCCGTTCGGCAATTTGCGCGTTGTTAGCTTCGGTTTCCTCATAAAGCGTTTTACCAAACTCATCCGATACCGAGCGGGCCGTGGTTTCGCCCCACGGACGGGTTAACCGCCCGCGTGCCAGCGGACTCCACGGGATCACCGCCACGCCGTGCTGATAGCACAGGGGTAACATCTCGCGCTCTTCTTCGCGGTAGATCAGGTTGTAGTGATCCTGCATGGTGACAAACGGCGCCCAGCCGTGCTGTTCCTGCAGCGCCAGGGCTTCGGCAAACTGGGCGGCGTGCATTGACGAGGCGCCGATATAGCGCGCTTTACCCGCTTTGACCACGTCATTCAACGCTTCCAGCGTCTCTTCAATCGGCGTGTTGTAATCCCAGCGGTGGATTTGCAGCAGATCGACATACTCCATGTTCAGGCGTCGCAGGCTGTCATCAATGGAGCGCAGGATCTGCGCCCGGGAGAGGCCTTCTGCCAGATCCCCTGTCTGATGGTAAACCTTGGTGGCGACCACCACCTCTTCGCGGCGGGCAAAGTCGCGCAGGGCCTGGCCGACGATCTCTTCGCTGCTGCCGTCGGAGTAGCTGTTAGCGGTATCAAAGAAGTTAATGCCGCCTTCGAGGGCGTGTTTGATGATTGGGCGGCTGCTCTCTTCCGGCAACGTCCAGGCGTGCTTACCCCGGTCCGGCTCGCCAAAGGTCATGCAGCCCAGGCAAAGTCGGGAAACCTTAAGATCTGTTTTTCCTAATATATTGTATTGCATGGTTCCACTCCTGCTGATTACTTAAAACGTACCGTTAAGCATAGCAGGAGCGGAAAGGGGAGGGATTATGCCAGCCAGGCGGTGATGCGGGCTTCGATACCTGCGGCGTCCAGACCGATGTCGGCGCGCGCTTCGTCCTGGGTGCCCTGCGGAATAAAGTGATCCGGCAGGCCAAGGTTTAGCACCGGCACGACTTTACGTTTCGCCATCAGCACTTCGTTCACACCGCTGCCTGCGCCACCCATAATGGCATTTTCTTCCAGGGTGATCAGGGCTTCATGCTGCGATGCCATCTGCAGAATCAGGGCTTCATCCAGCGGCTTCACAAAGCGCATATCCACCAGCGTCGCGTTAAGGGATTCCGCCACTTTTGCCGCTTCCGGCATCAGCGTACCGAAGTTCAGGATCGCCAGCTTTTCACCGCGACGTTTGACGACGCCTTTACCAATCGGCAGTTTTGCCAGCGGCTCCAGGGTCACGCCCACGGCGTTACCGCGAGGATAACGCACGGCGGTAGGGCCATCCTGATAGTGATAGCCGGTGAAGAGCATCTGTCGGCATTCGTTCTCGTCGCTTGGGGTCATCACCACCATATCCGGGACACAGCGCAGGAAGGAGAGATCGAACGCCCCCTGGTGCGTCTGGCCGTCGGCGCCGACAATACCCGCCCGGTCAATGGCGAACAGCACCGGCAGTTTCTGGATGGCGACGTCGTGGATCACCTGGTCATAGGCGCGCTGCAGGAAGGTGGAGTAGATCGCCACTACCGGCTTGTAACCGCCAATCGCCAGGCCTGCGGCAAAGGTCACCGCATGTTGCTCGGCGATGGCGACATCAAAATATTGCGTCGGGTATTTGCGGGAAAACTCGACCATCCCGGAGCCTTCGCGCATCGCCGGGGTCACGGCCATCAGCTTGCTGTCTTTGGCGGCGGTTTCACACAGCCAGTCACCGAAGATTTTCGAATAGCTCGGCATCCCGCCGCTGCTTTTTGGCAGGCAGCCGCTGGTCGGATCGAATTTAGGCACCGCGTGGAAGGTGATCGGGTCTTTTTCGGCCGGTTCGTAGCCCCGGCCTTTTTTGGTCATGATGTGCAGGAACTGCGGGCCTTTCAGGTCGCGCATGTTTTTCAGCGTCGAGACCAGGCTCAGCACGTCGTGCCCATCTACCGGGCCGATGTAGTTAAAGCCCAGCTCTTCAAACAGCGTGCCCGGCACTACCATGCCTTTGATGTGCTCTTCGGTGCGCTTCAACAGCTCTTTGATCGGCGGTACGCCGGAGAGAACTTTTTTACCGCCTTCGCGCAGGCTGGAGTAGAGCTTGCCCGAAAGTAGATTCGCCAGGTGGTTATTCAGCGCCCCGACGTTTTCGGAAATCGACATCTCGTTGTCATTGAGCACCACCAGCATGTCGGGTTTGATATCGCCCGCGTGGTTCATCGCCTCAAAGGCCATCCCGGCGGTGATCGCGCCATCGCCAATGACGCAGACGGTGCGACGCTGTTTGTTCTCTTTTTCGGCGGCAACGGCAATACCGATCCCGGCAGAAATGGAGGTGGAAGAGTGACCGACGCTCAGCACGTCGTATTCGCTCTCGCCGCGCCACGGGAACGGATGCAGGCCCTCTTTCTGGCGAATGGTGCCAATTTTATCACGACGACCAGTGAGAATTTTGTGCGGATAAGCCTGATGACCCACGTCCCAGATCAGCTGATCGAAGGGCGTGTTATAGACATAATGCAGCGCCACGGTGAGTTCCACCGTGCCAAGCCCGGAGGCGAAATGGCCGCTGGAGCGGCTTACGCTGTCAAGCAGATAGCGACGCAGCTCGTCACACAGCTTCGGCAGGCTCTCTTTCGGCAACAGACGTAACTCCTGGGTGGAGTCAACCAACGCCAGTGTCGGGTATTTGGCAATATCAAAACTCATCAGAGACTCATCGTGGTGTTTTCGTTATTTATCACGCTGGATTATATAGTCCGCTAGCGCTTCCAGTGCCGAGGTGTCCAGTGACTGCGCGGCCAGTTGCTCTAGCGACTGACGGGCATCCGCAATCAGGTCCCGGGCTTTTTGTTGGGCTTGCTCAAGGCCCAGAAGGGCGGGATAGGTACTTTTGCCAAGCTGCTGATCGGCACCCTGACGTTTACCCAATGTTGCAGTATCGCCCACGACATCCAGAATGTCATCCTGAACCTGGAAGGCTAAACCGATACTTTCTGCATAACGATCCAGAACCGGCAAGGCTTTGCGACCCTGTTCACCCGCGCTCAGCGCGCCCAGACGAACGGCTGCACGAATCAATGCCCCGGTCTTGTGGCGATGAATTCGCTCCAGCTGTTCCAGATTAACCTGACGGCCTTCTGCCTCCAGATCCAGCGCCTGACCGCCACACATACCGGCAACACCGCTGGCCATTGCCAGCTCGGAGACCATCGCCAGACGATCGCGATCCGCCACTTCCACCATCGGCGCATCGCTCAGAATCGAGAACGCCAGGGTTTGCAGGGCATCGCCCGCCAGAATGGCGTTCGCTTCGCCAAATTTAATGTGGCAGGTCGGCTGACCGCGACGCAGATCGTCGTCGTCCATCGCCGGCAGATCGTCGTGGATCAGCGAGTAGGCGTGAATACACTCGACCGCAGCGGCTGGCGCATCCAGCGTATCGGCGCTGATGCCGAACATTCCGCCGGTGGCATACACCAGAAAAGGACGCAGGCGTTTGCCGCCTAACAGTGCGCCATAATGCATGGCCTCAACCAGTGGAGTGTTCTGAAAAGGCTGGGGAGCGATAAAACGGCGCAGTGCGTCGTCAGCACGCCCGACGCACGCCTGAAGCTGGTTCGAAAAGTCCATCTACTCGGCATCCGGTGTGAAGGGGGTCGTGGCGGCATCTTCGTTATCGGAGAGCAGGATCTGCACGCGTTGTTCCGCCTGTTGCAGTTTAACCTGGCCCTGGCGCGCCAGCTGCACGCCGCGTTCGAATTCATTAAGCGCCTCTTCTAACGGCAGGTCGCCGCTTTCCAGACGGGTAACGATTTGCTCCAGTTCACTCAGCGCAGTTTCGAAACTGGCGGGTGCATCGTTTTTCTTCGGCATAGTGAATGTCTGACTCTCAGTTTTTTATCCCTGATATGGTATCGGACTCAGGGTAATTATCAAATAACGCGCAATGTGCGCAGGAGCCACGCGATGGTGGTATACTTCCGCGCCTGGATGCAGCCCTGGAAATGTGGGCTGCTGTACTTTTCCATTACAAGCCTTATCGCTTGCCAAAGAAACATTGCCGCCATGAAGTTTATCATTAAATTGTTCCCTGAAATCACCATCAAAAGCCAATCTGTGCGTTTGCGCTTTATTAAAATTTTAACCGGGAACATTCGTAACGTTCTGAAGCACTACGACGAGACGCTGGCCGTCGTGCGTCACTGGGATCATGTTGAAGTCCGCGCTAAAGATGAAAACAAGCGCCTGGACATTCGTGATGCCTTAACCCGTATTCCGGGGATCCACCATATTCTGGAAGTGGAAGATGTTCCTTTCACCTCCCTGCACGACATCTTCGAAAAAGCGCTGGCGCAGTATCGCGATCAGATCGAAGGTAAAACCTTCTGCGTGCGCGCCAAGCGTCGCGGTAAGCATGAGTTTAGCTCCATTGAAGTTGAACGCTACGTCGGCGGCGGGCTGAATCAGCACGTTGAGTCTGCGCGCGTGCGTCTGACCAACCCGGAAGTGACCGTTAATCTGGAAATCGAAAACGACCGCCTGCTGCTGGTGAAAGGCCGCTATGAAGGTATCGGCGGTTTCCCAATCGGTACCCAGGAAGACGTGCTGTCGCTGATCTCCGGCGGTTTCGACTCCGGTGTTTCCAGCTATATGCTGATGCGTCGCGGCTGCCGCGTGCACTACTGCTTCTTTAACCTTGGCGGCGCGGCGCATGAAATCGGCGTGCGTCAGGTGGCTCATTATCTGTGGAACCGCTTCGGCAGCTCCCACCGCGTGCGTTTTGTGGCGATCAACTTTGAGCCAGTGGTTGGCGAGATCCTCGAGAAAGTCGACGACGGCCAGATGGGCGTAGTGCTGAAGCGCATGATGGTACGTGCGGCCTCGAAAGTGGCTGAGCGTTACGGCGTGCAGGCGCTGGTCACCGGCGAAGCGCTGGGCCAGGTCTCCAGCCAGACCCTGACCAACCTGCGTCTGATCGACAACGTCTCGGATACATTGATCCTGCGTCCGCTGATCTCCCACGATAAAGAGCACATTATCGACCTGGCGCGTGAGATCGGTACAGAAGACTTCGCCCGTACCATGCCGGAATACTGCGGCGTGATTTCCAAGAGCCCTACCGTGAAAGCGGTGAAGGCGAAGATCGAAGCGGAAGAAGAGAACTTCGATTTCAGCATCCTTGAGAAAGTGGTGGCTGAAGCGTCCAACATCGATATCCGTGAAATCGCCCAGCAGACCGAGCAGGAAGTTGTGGAGGTCGAAACCGTCAGTGGTTTCGGCCCGGACGATGTGCTGCTGGATATTCGCTCGATTGACGAGCAGGATGCGAAGCCGTTTACGCCGGAAGGTGTGGAAGTGGCATCAGTGCCGTTCTACAAGCTGAGCACCAAATTTGGCGATCTGGACAAGAACAAAACCTATCTGCTGTGGTGCGAGCGCGGGGTGATGAGCCGTCTGCAGGCGCTCTATCTTCGCGAGCAGGGCTTTACCAATGTGAAGGTGTATCGCCCGTAGTGGTTGTGCCGGGTGGCGGCTTCGCCTTACCCGGCCTACATGATACGAGTAGGCCCGGCAAGCGCAGCGCCGCCGGGCAATTTCTACGCTTCGTAATAGTTATAGATCCCCGCCGCCATTACCAGCGAAGAGGCCACTTCATAGGCTTTTTCGCGCCCGACCAGCAGCTCGATAATCTTCAGCGCAAAATCAATCGACGTGCCCGGCCCCTGGCTGGTGAGCAGGTTTACGCGTGGATCCCAGACCATACGCTTATCCACCCACTGCTCTTCGGGGATCTTATCCTTCAGCGTTGGGAAACCGGTCATATTGCCAATCGGGAAGATATTGTGCGGCACCAGCACCGTGGCGGCGGCCGCGCAGATGGCAGCGACGATACGCCCGGAATGGTGGAACTGCCTGACGGTTTCGACCAGCAGCGGGCTGTCACGGAAGCACTCCGCGCCCTTGATACCGCCCGGGAGAACGATCACGTCGTAATCACCGTCGGCCACCTCTACCAGCGGGGCATCTGCCACGAGCTTTACCCCACGGGAGCAGGTGATGATCAGATTGCCATCACTGGCGACGCTCGCCGTCGTGACGTTAATCCCGGCGCGAACCAGCAGATCGATCGTAGTGACCGCTTCGGTCTCTTCGCTACCAGGGGCGAGGCATACCAGTGCCGACGCGCTCATACTCACTCTCCTTACGTTTAACCTGTTCGTACAGACGGACATTTTCCGGCACGCTGATACCGTGTGCGCGGGCGCGTTTTAGCAGGTAACCGGTAATGTAATCAATTTCGGTATGCCGGAGCCCGCGGATATCCTGCAGCATCGAAGAGATGTTCTGGGCGGTGCGCTCTATGACCTCGTCAACGTAATAGCGAATATCGTCCACCGAGGTGTGGATGCCCTCGCGCTCCACGACGGCCGCGACCTCTGCGCACAGCGTGGCTATGGTCTGCGGATGGTTTTTAAGCTCACCATTTGGACAATCCAGCAGGGCGGTCAGCGGATTAATCACGCAGTTTACCGCCAGCTTGCGCCACATTTGTGGGCGGATGTTATCGTGCCAGGCGACATCCGGCAGCACCTGCTGGAAACGATCCGCCAGATAACTGTAGTCCCCCTCCTGCGCTCTGGCCGGGCCGATGTGGGTCATCCCGCTGGCGACATGAACAATCACGTTGCCGTCACGACGGGCCGCATGGGTGGTGATGGCCATCAGCAGCGGCTGGGGAACGCTTTTAAGCTCTTCAATGGTCCCCATCCCGTTGTGAAGCAACATTATCGGTGACGTAGGGGGAAGGGTGGACGCCAGCGCCCGCACGGCATCAGAGACCTGCCAGGCTTTCAGGGTGACGAGCAAAAGATCGCTTTGGGCCAGGAAATCCGGATCGTTGGCGATAAGAGATTCGTTAAAGATACTCCCGTCTTCTTCAATCAGGTTTACACTGCAATAGGGCTGTGGCACGCGCATCCAGCCCTGGACTTCGTGTCCCTGTTTGCAAAGTGCGGCGAGCCAAAGTTGTCCCAGTGCCCCGCATCCGAGCACGGTAATTTTCATCGTTCCTCCTCACCTGCAACTGCGCCAGGTGTTACAACATGTAGTATAGCGTCGACAACTAAGCTTCTGTTGAGTTATGCCCCGTAGCGGGTATTATGCAACGCAACAAAAGTGAAGGGAGAAGAAAAGATGCCATCTTTCGATATTGTTTCCGAAGTTGATATCCAGGAAGTACGTAACGGCGTGGACAATGCCAGCCGTGAAGTCGAGTCACGTTTCGATTTTCGTGGCGTTGAGGCAAGTTTTGAGCTGAACGACGCAAATAAGACCATTAAGATCCTGAGTGAGTCCGATTTCCAGGTCACTCAGCTGCTGGACATTCTGCGTGCCAAGCTGTTGAAGCGCGGCATCGAAGGGACCTCCCTCGATGTGCCGGAGACCTTCGTTCACAGCGGCAAAACCTGGTTTGTCGAAGCCAAACTGAAGCAGGGCATTGAGAGCGCGATGCAGAAGAAAATCGTTAAGCTCATCAAAGACAACAAGCTGAAGGTGCAGGCACAGATCCAGGGCGAAGAGATTCGTGTTACCGGGAAATCTCGCGACGATCTGCAGGGTGTGATGGCGCTGGTGCGTGGCGGCGATCTCGGCCAGCCGTTCCAGTTCAAAAACTTCCGCGATTAAGAAAAAGCCCGGCGATGCCGGGCTTTTTTTCAGGCTTTAAGCGCCTGCTCAACTTCAAAGCGGTTAGTCACTTTACTGTCGATTTTAACGTACAGACTGCGCTCTTCCGGCACCAGTAATACCTCACTGACGCCCTCTTTGGCTTCAAGACGCTGTTTTAAGCCCTCACTCACCTCCACATCATGCGGAATTTCCACCCGCAGGCTGCTGACGTAACGTGGCTCTTTCATGGTGCTGGCCACCAGCAGCCAGACCGTTGCCAGCAGCGCACCCGCCAGGAATACGGTTTGTGAATCGAACATGCCATCGACCCAGCCACCCAGCGCGCCGCCGATGGCCACGCCGATAAACTGGCTGGTGGAGTAGATCCCCATCGCCGTGCCTTTATAGCCTGCCGGAGACTCTTTACTGATTAACGATGGTAACAGGGCTTCCATCAGGTTGAAGGCGAGGAAGAAGAGCTGCACGCCCGCGACCAGCTCCCAGAAGTGCGGGCCGGAACCCCAGAGCACGATTTCGGCGATCAGCAGCAGGGCAACGCAGCCCAGGAAGACGCGCTTCATCCGGCGCTTCACTTCGGCGTAGATGATAAACGGCACCACGGAGACAAAAGAGATAAGCATGGTGAAGAGGTAGATTTTCCAGTGCTCAGCCGCCGGAAAACCGGCTGCGGCCAGCTGCCCGGGCAGGGCGACGAAGGTGGACATCAACAGAATATGCAGGCACATGATGCCGAAGTTGAGCTTCAGCAAACGCGGTTCGACCAGCACCTTGCTGAAGCAGCCTTTAACCATCCCCGATTCGCGGTTCAGCACATGATTTTTGCTGTCGGGCACCACCCAAATCGTCAGTGCGATGCCGACGGTTGCCAGCACGGCGATCATCCAGAACAGGGCGTTTAACCCGAGCGCATGGGTAATGATTGGACCCAGCACCATCGCGATAGCAAAGGTGACGCCGAAGCTGACACCAATAAAGGCCATCGCTTTGGTACGGTTCTGTTCGCGGGTTAGATCCGACAGCAGCGCCATGACGGCGGCGGCGATGGCGCCGGAGCCCTGCAACGCACGACCGAGAATAATGCCCCAGATAGAGTGGGAGAGGGCGGCGATCACGCTACCGGCAACAAACACCAGTAGCCCGCCGACAATCAGCGGCTTACGACCGACACGATCGGAGAGCAGGCCAAAGGGGATCTGAAAGACCGCCTGCGCCAGGCCATAAATACCGATGGCAAGACCAATTAACGCCTCGCTTGCTCCCTGTAATACCATGCCGTATGTGGTCAGAACGGGCAGGACCATAAACATGCCGAGCATACGCAACGAAAAAACCGTGCCCAAACCCCAGGTGGCGCGTAGCTCGCCCGGCGTCATTTTATAATCGTTCATTACCACCTCAAATCAAAAGCAGGCATTAGTGTAGTGCGGGGAAGGGGCGGGGTAAACAACCTGTTATTTAACAAATATTACATGCGTTATTAATAGATTTTATGAATAAAAAAGGGTGCCGAAGCACCCTTTTTATTTGACCACATCTTACCAGACGTAAGTCAGCAGATTATGTGAATCCGGCACCATAAAGTCGACGGACATCATCACCGACAGAGACGTGATAGCGACAATTGAGAACACAAACAGTTTGCGTGCCCAGACTTTGTCGTCTTCCACTTTATAACCCCGCAGTGCCATACCGAGCCACCAGACGCTCACCGCCGCAGCAACCACCAGATATTTGTACCCAGCGTAACCGCCCAGTGAGAGCATCAGCGTAGCAACCGCAAAGGCAATGATGTAGAGCGTGATATGGTTCTTGGCAACGGAAATGCCTTTCACCACCGGCAGTACCGGAATGTTCGCTGCCTGATAATCCTTAAAGCGGAAAATCGCAATGGCGTAGGAGTGCGGCATCTGCCACAGGCTAAAGATAGCCAGCAGGATCAGCGCACCGCTGTCGAACTCATTGGTGACCGCGCAGTAGCCAATCACCGGCGGCGCAGCGCCGGAGAGTGAACCAATCAGCGTACCGTAGACGGAGTGACGTTTCATATACAGGCTGTAGACGCCCACATACACCACGAAACCCATCACCCCCAGCCAGCAGGCCAGAGGGTTGGCGCCGAACCACAGCAGCATAAAGCCAGCAATACCCAGCAAGGTGGCGTACACCAGCGAGACGGCAGGGGACATCAGGCCTTTTACCAGCACCCGATTTTTTGTCCTTTCCATCTTCCTGTCGATATCCCTGTCGATGTAGTTGTTAAATACACAACCGGACGCAACAACCAGTGACACCCCAACCAGCGTGTAGATAAAGAGGGTGTAATCGATGCTGCCTTTCGAGGCCAGCAGGAACCCTCCGATCACCGAGATCAGGTTGCCAAAGATGATGCCAGGTTTTGTGACTTGCAGGTATTGCTTAAACATACTCGCCGCTCTTAGTGAACCATCATGTTGTAGTTGAGGTTCCACATAATCCAGATGGAGCCGACTACCAGGATTGCGATGATAATCACGGTAAAGATAAATGCCGTCAGGTTCCAGCCTTCATCGGATTTAGTGTTCATGTGCAGGAAGCAAACCAGATGCACCAGAATCTGAATCACCGCCGTCACCAGGATTGCACCCAGGATAACCGGCTTAGACGCACTACCGTTCATCACCATCCAGAACGGAATCACCGTCAGGATGATCGACAGGATAAAACCTGTCATGTAGGTTTTTACGCTACCGTGGGAAGCGCCATGATCGTTTGAATGACTCATTACATCGCCCCCATCAGATAGACTACAGAGAACACACAGATCCACACCACATCCAGGAAGTGCCAGAACAGACTCAGGCACATGATACGGGTACGGTTAGTGCTGGTCAGGCCGCGACGGGATACCTGGAACATCAGAACCGCCATCCAGATCAGACCAGAGGTTACGTGCAGACCGTGGGTACCGACCAGCGCGAAGAACGCTGACAGGAAGCCGCTACGATCCGGACCGAAACCTTCGGCAATCAGGTGGTGGAATTCATAGATTTCCATCCCGATAAATCCAGCACCAAACAGCCAGGTCAACGCCAGCCAGGAGACAACCTGGCTCTTGTTGTTCTTGTACATGGCAATGGCAGCCATACCGTAGGTGATGGAGCTGAATAACAGCAGTGCGGTTTCAACCAGTACGAACGGCAGCTCGAAAATGTCCTTACCGGTCGGGCCGCCCGCTGTGCCGTTCACCAGAACGGCATAGGTTGCGAACAGACAGCAGAACAGGATGCAGTCGCTCATCAAGTAGATCCAGAAGCCGAAAACTTTCATCGGCCCTGTATCGTGGTGCCCGTGTTCATGCGCATGGGCAGTCGCGTGGGTTAAAGTATCAGTTGCCATTTTTCAGCCCCGCTTTAGCAATCTCGTCGAAATGCTGTTTTTCCAGAATTTCAACTTCACGGACTGGTACGTAGTAGTCCACGTCCTCATCAAAGCTCTTCACAATCCAGCTGATCACGATGCCAGCAAAGCCGACGATCGCAAGCCACCAGATGTGCCAGATCATAGCGAAACCAAATACCGTAGCGAAGGCGGCGATAACCATGCCCGCTGCGCTGTTTTTCGGCATATGGATCTCTTCGTAATGCGCTGGCTGCTTGTACGCTTCGCCTTTCTCTTTCATTTCCCAGAATGCATCACGCTCATGAATGTGCGGCACAACGGCAAAGTTATAGAACGGCGGAGGAGAAGAGGTTGCCCACTCCAGCGTACGGCCACCCCATGGGTCGCCGGTCAGGTCACGGTTCTGATCGCGGTCGCGAATAGAGACGTAGAACATATACAGCTGGGACGCGATACCACAGGCAATCAGCACCGCACCGCCCGCTGCAACCATCAGCATTGGGTGGAACTGCGGATCGATCTGCTGGCTCAGACGACGGGTCATACCCATGAAGCCCAGCACGTACAGCGGCATAAATGCCACGAAGAAGCCGATGATCCAGAACCAGAACGCGCGTTTACCCCATTTTTCGTTCAGCGTGAAGCCGAACGCTTTTGGCCACCAGTAGGTTACGCCAGCGAAGCAGCCGAAGACGACGCCGCCGATGATAACGTTATGGAAGTGCGCAATCAGGAACAGGCTGTTGTGCAGTACAAAGTCAGCGCCCGGTACAGCCAGCAGTACGCCGGTCATCCCACCTACGGAGAAGGTGACGATGAAGCCGATGGTCCACAGCATGGCTGAGTGGAACTGGATACGGCCCTGGTACATGGTGAACAACCAGTTGAAGATCTTAACCCCGGTTGGGATCGCGATAATCATGGTGGTGATACCGAAGAAGGCGTTTACGTTTGCGCCTGCACCCATAGTGAAGAAGTGGTGCAGCCAGACGATGAACGACAGGACGGTAATACACACGGTTGCCCACACCAGCGAGGTGTAACCAAACAGACGCTTACGTGAGAAGGTCGCTGCGATTTCGGAGAATACACCGAAGACCGGCAGAACCAGGATGTACACTTCAGGGTGACCCCATGCCCAAATCAGGTTGATGTACATCATCATGTTGCCGCCCATATCATTGGTGAAGAAATGGGTGCCCAGATAGCGATCCAGGGTCAGCAGCGCGACGGTGACAGTCAGAATTGGGAATGACGCGATAATCAGGATGTTGGCGCACAGAGATGCCCAGGTAAATACTGGCATCTTGAACATCGTCATACCTGGTGCACGCATCTTCAGGATGGTCACGAAGAAGTTAATACCGGTCAGGGTAGTACCGACACCGGAGAGCTGTAGCGCCCAGATCCAGTAATCAACACCTACGCCAGGACTGTACTCAATTCCCGAAAGCGGTGGGTAAGCCAGCCAGCCAGTCTGTGCGAATTCACCTACGCCCAGAGAGAGGTTAACCAGAATCACACCGACAACCGTGAACCAGAAGCTCAGGTTGTTCAGGAACGGATACGCAACGTCGCGCGCGCCGATTTGCAGCGGAACGACAACGTTCATCAGACCGATAACCAGCGGCATCGCCACGAAGAAGATCATAATCACGCCGTGCGCGGTAAAGATCTGGTCGTAGTGGTGCGGCGGCAGGAAGCCTGCTTCGCCAGCGGAGGCAAGCGCCTGCTGGCTACGCATCATGATTGCATCAGCAAAGCCACGAATTAACATGACGATACCGACGATGCAGTACATGATACCGAGTTTTTTGTGGTCAACCGAAGTCAGCCACTCATTCCACAGGTAGCTCCACTTACCGAAGTAAGTGATTAAGCCAACTAAGGCTGCGCCACCAATGACAATGGCAGCAATCGTAACCATGATAATCGGCTCATGGTACGGCACTGCATCCAGTGTTAATTTTCCGAACATTTTCTTCCTCGGCCCCTTAGTGAGAGGTTTCCGCGTGGCTCATGTCCATGCCTTCCATCCCTTCGTGCGAGCTATGCTCACCTTCAGGTTGGGTCACGTCCATGCTCTTGCCGTGGTCCATAAATTTGCCAATAACGTCTTTGAACAAATTCGGTTTCACGTTAGAGAAGTACTCCACCTTGTTGTATTCGCTAGGTGTTGCCACTTTGTCGAACGTAGCCATGTCAGACATGGTGTTCGGAGACTGTTTCGCTTTAGCAACCCACTGGTCGAAAGCGGCACGGTCCGGAGTGGCAATGGCTTTGAACTTCATACCAGAGAAGCCCGGGCCACTGTAGCTGGCGGAGATACCATCATAGGTGCCTGCTTCATTCGCGATCAGATGCAGGTTGGTCTGCATACCGGCCATCGCGTAAATCTGGCTGCCCAGACGCGGGATAAAGAAGGAGTTCATCACGGAGTTAGACGTTACTTTGAACTGCACCGGGACGTTCGCCGGGAAGGCGATTTCGTTCACGGTAGCAATGCCCTGTTCCGGGTAGATGAAGAACCATTTCCAGTCCATGGAGACGACTTCGATCGTAATCGGTTTCTCATCGTGAACAAGCGGTTTTGCAGGTTCGAGCGCGTGAGTGGTTTTCCATGTCAGTACGGCAAGGAACAGGATGATCAGAATCGGCACCGTCCAGACCACAGCTTCCACTTTATTGGAGTGTGACCAGTTAGGGCTATACTTCGCATCTTTGTTGCTCGCACGATACTTCCAGGCGAAACCAACAGCCATCAAGATGGCGGGAATCACGACGATCATCATCAGGCCGAAAGCTGTCAGAATGAGCGAACGTTGCTCCAGTCCAATCTGTCCTTTGGGGTCTAGCAGCGCAGAATCACAGCCACTGAGTAAAACAGTGCCTGCAAATAACGACAACCATCCCAAACATTTATTGTATTTCCTAAGTGTCATTTAACGACCTCAATTCCACGGGGACCTGGTGGCGTTTAAAGTGTGGGGGCATTTTACGGGAAGGTTACATTACTGTAAACATCATTAGACCTGTGTCAGGAACGTGTTACCGGGTTCTGCCAGGGAAGTCACAGATGTTGCAAATTATAGCCGTTTTTCAGACGCAAGCACCGCCAGCCGGGCTTTATAACGAAACAGACTCTGTAGGGAGGGTAAAAAGGGCAATTGGTATAACCATTGCTAAAAAAACACAAATCATTAACAAATAATTATCAATAAAGAGACAACTAAAAAACGTAAAATTAATGTTTCGTTTGCTGAATCGGTTAACGAAAAATATCCTCTGTTCCTTGTTCCAATAATTTCCGAAATTCTAAGAGGCACGAAACAACAAATATTATTTTGCGGGAACGAATTTATTCGCCGTTATAATTTACCAGGGTGATTACAACGTAAAATAACCTTTTTTTATGGTTTTACACCTTTTGGCTCTCACGCATAGCCAGGTAGTCGAGGAGACCCCCTGTCAGGATCCCGGTCAGCGCCAGCAGCGCACCGATGTCCAGCAGCAGCAGGGCAAACGGAAGGGCGAGAGTGGTCGTGGCATTAACGATCAGGACCACCAGCCACAGGGCCAGCATCACACATCCCGCCAGCAATATTCTTAATGCGAAGCGATAGGCCGACGGGAAATGCGTCCTGACCATAAAATGTTCTGTCTGCTGGGTATATTCCAGCGAGCGGCGACATATTAATAGCAGCAGCAATCCCGGAATGGCCGCAAAGACCGAGAAGAGATAAAACTCAGCCCACCCGTGCGCTTCCACAAACCAGCCCGCGATAGGGCCGACATAGACCCGGCCTACGGCCGAGAGCGCAGAGAGCAGGGCGAACTGTGTCGCGGAGAAGGATTTGTTGCACAGGGTCATCAGCAGCGCGACAAACGCAGCCGTTCCCATCCCGCCGCACAGGTTTTCAAAGAACACCGCCGCCGCCATGCTGAGCATCTGTTTATCGGTAATCGAGAGCAGCCAGTAACCGGCGTTAGAAATCCCCTGCAAAATGCCGAAGATCAGCAGCGCGCGGAACAGGCTTAAGCGCTGCATCAGCACGCCGCCATACAGCGCGCCGATAATGGTGGCAATCAGCCCCAGCGTCTTATTTACCATCCCCACTTCGCCGGCATCGAAGCCCACGCCGCGGATCAAAAAGGTGGTGGTCAGGCTCATGGCAAACGCATCCCCGAGCTTATACAGCACAATCAGCAGCAGAATGAGCCAGGCATTGTTACGGCCAAAGAAGTCGCGCAGCGGTTCGGCAACCGCCTGTTCGAGGGAGCGAGGAACCGGGATAACATCGCTCGGTTCCGGGGCGAGGAACGTGGCGATCATGCAGGGAATGAGCAGCGCGGCCATCAGCCAGTACATGCCCTGCCAGCCGAGGTAACGATCCGCCAGCCATAAGGCCAGTCCGCCGGAAACCAGCATTCCCAGACGGTAGCCCAGAACGCTTATCGCAGCCCCGGTGCCACGCTCTTCGGCAGAGAGAACGTCGGTTTTCCAGGCATCAAAAACGATATCCTGGGATGCCGAACAGAAGGCAATCACCACCGCCAGCGCAGCCATCCAGCGCAGCTGCGATCCAGGTTCGAGGAAGCCCATGGCGGCAATCGCCAGCATCAGCAATGCCTGGGTCATCAGCAACCAGCCACGACGCCTGCCGAGAAACGGCGGGGTGTAGCGGTCCATCATCGGCGACCATAAGAACTTGAAGACATAGGCCTGGCCGACCAGCGAGAAGAAGCCGATAGTTTTAAGATCGATATTCTCTACGGTCATCCACGCCTGTAGCGTGCCGGATGTCAGGGCAAGGGGTAAACCGGAGGCGAAACCGAGGATCAGCAGGATAGCTGATTTAGGTTGCTGGAAAATACGTAAGTATTGACTGGACATGAGCAGGCAAACTGACCCGACCGGAGGTCGGGTCAGCAGGCAGGATTAACGTGCGTTCTGCTTGATGAAGTCGTGAATGCTGGTGTCCTGCGCCATATCGGCGATGGTATCGGTCAGCACGCTGTTGACGGCATTAGCGATATTCTTGTTGGTGGCCTGGAAGGCACCTTCAACAGAGTAGCTTGCGCGGTAGTTCTTGTTCATCTTATTGCCGTTCTTCGCGGTGGCGATGATGGCGATATCGGCTTTGGTCGCGATGTTGTAGCGCACATTGCCCTGAGAAACGTCAGCGTACAGGTTATTGACGATAATCTGCAGATCAACTGCACCGCTTGGGCCAACCATGTAACCGCGGGAAGTCATTTGTTTCTCGAGCACTTCCTGCAGCAGGAAACGCAGATCGCGTGAAGCAGTGAGGGTCACCAGCTGGTTATCACGGGTCACTTTCGCCAGCGCCTGGTCTTTACGCTGATCCGCGCCGTTAATGCTCACGGTGACGCCCATCAGGCTTGGATCCTGCTGTGGCAGAGTGATCTTCGGAGAAACATCAATGGTGGTAGGCGGGGTTGCACAGCCGGCCAGCATAAACAGGGCGACCATAGGGAAAAGGAGTTTTTTTAACATGTTCAGGCTCTCAGCGAATCGTAAGCATATATAGAAAAAAATTGCCGCCATCATAACATCGCCAACGGCAAGGGGAAGTGGTCAACGCATGTAAATTCATCGCCTTGTCTGAAAACTGACCACCTGAAACGCTTTTCCGTTATCCGGGCGACAAAACGACTCCCCCCTTATAGGACTTCATACGCTTGAATGAGAAAATCAGATGAAAGCTAAATTTTTGTTGTCTTCTTGTTATGCAAGCGGTAAAAGCGGCTAACATTTAAAGGGATGGGTGACATCTCAGCGTTGTCGGAGGAGTAATTTCATGATGATACGTGAACAGATTGAAGATAAGTTAAGGGCGGCGTTTGAACCTGTGTTCCTCGAAGTCGTCGACGAAAGCTATCGTCATAACGTACCGGCAGGCTCTGAGAGCCACTTTAAAGTGGTGCTGGTCAGCGATCGTTTCGCTGGTGAGCGTTTTCTCAATCGTCACCGTATGATCTACGGAACCCTGACGGAAGAGCTCTCAACCACGGTCCATGCGCTGGCGTTACACACGTATACGATCAAAGAGTGGAAGGGACTGCAGGATACGATTTTCGCATCGCCACCGTGCCGCGGGGCCGGGACGATCGCGTAATAAATCCTGTTTGCAACAGCGGGAGCTTTTCCAGTATGTTGCATAAAGATTACGTCAAAACGGCCTGCGGGCCGTTTTGTTTTGTCCGGGTTTTGAGCCGGTGGCGCGATTTTAAGGCCGAAAATAGCCTGAAATTGTGAAAAAAGCCGCAGCAACATGCGCCAACCGTTCTCGACTCACTAAAGTGATGCCGCTATAATGCCGCGTCTTAATATGAATGTCTTCGGGATGATTCTGGCGACAGGGAATGTGAATCTGCTAAGAGAGCATCCCGGTATTGCGAGGCAAATTCAGAGTTGACCGAGCACTGTGATTTTTTTGAGGTAACAAGATGCAAGTTTCAGTTGAAACCACTCAAGGCCTTGGCCGCCGTGTAACGATTACAATCGCTGCTGACAGCATCGAAAACGCTGTAAAAAGCGAGCTGGTCAACGTAGCAAAGAAAGTCCGTATTGACGGCTTCCGCAAGGGAAAAGTACCGATGAATGTCGTTGCTCAGCGTTATGGCGCTTCTGTTCGCCAGGACGTGCTGGGTGACCTGATGAGCCGCAACTTCGTTGACGCGATCATCAAAGAAAAAATCAACCCAGCCGGTTCCCCGACCTATGTTCCGGGCGAATACAAAATGGGCGAAGACTTCACCTACGCGGTAGAGTTCGAAGTTTACCCTGAAGTTGAGCTGAAGGGTCTGGACGCGATCGAAGTTGAAAAACCAGTCGTTGAAGTGACTGAAGCTGACGTTGACGGCATGCTGGACACCCTGCGTAAGCAGCAGGCGACCTGGAAAGACAAAGACGGCGCTGCTGATGCAGAAGACCGCGTCACCATCGACTTCTCCGGCTCAGTAGACGGCGAAGAGTTCGAAGGCGGCAAAGCCTCTGACTTCGTACTGGCAATGGGCCAGGGTCGTATGATCCCAGGCTTTGAAGACGGTATCAAAGGCCACAGCGCAGGCGAAGAGTTCACTATCGACGTGACCTTCCCGGAAGAGTACCACGCTGAAAACCTGAAAGGTAAAGCAGCGAAATTCGCGATTACCCTGAAGAAAGTTGAAGACCGCGAACTGCCAGAACTGACTGCAGATTTCATCAAACGTTTCGGCGTTGAAGATGGTTCTGTTGAAGGTCTGCGTGCAGAAGTGCGTAAAAACATGGAACGCGAGCTGAAAGGCGCCGTGCGTAACCGCGTTAAGTCTCAGGCGATCGACGGTCTGGTTAAAGCGAACGAAATCGAAATCCCTGCGGCCCTGATCGACAGCGAAATCGACGTTCTGCGTCGCCAGGCTGCACAGCGTTTCGGTGGCAACGAGAAACAAGCTCTGGAACTGCCACGTGAGCTGTTCGAAGAGCAGGCTAAACGCCGCGTTGTTGTTGGTCTGCTGCTGGGCGAAGTGATTCGTACCCACGAGCTGAAAGCTGACGAAGAGCGCGTTAAAGGTCTGATCGAAGAGATGGCTTCTGCCTATGAAGATCCGTCAGAAGTGGTTGCTTTCTACGGCAGCAACAAAGAGCTGATGGAAAACATGCGCAACGTGGCTCTGGAAGAGCAGGCTGTTGAAGCCGTTCTGGCCAAAGCGAAAGTGTCTGAAAAAGCCACTTCTTTCAACGAACTGATGAACCAACAGGCTTAATTCTGCCTGCTTCGTTTAAAGTTTGAGCAAAAACCCGTTGCCACCCGGCGGCGGGTTTTTTTTATCACGGTTATAAATCCCAAAGCGTGATAAAACGCCTTTTCAGTGTTAGCGTTAAAACAAAAGATTGTTATGCTTGAAATAGGGCTGAGCCGCCCCCATTAGTGGGGAAGCAGTATTAAAGAGACTGGCTGATAATCCGTCCACAAGGTTACAATCAGTACAGCAGGTATTTTCATTTTTTATCCAGGAGACGGAAATGTCATACAGTGGCGAACGAGATAACTTTGCACCCCATATGGCGCTGGTGCCAATGGTTATTGAACAAACCTCTCGAGGTGAACGTTCTTTTGATATCTACTCCCGTCTGCTTAAAGAACGCGTTATCTTCATGACCGGCCAGGTAGAAGACCACATGGCGAACCTGATCGTAGCGCAGATGCTGTTTCTGGAAGCGGAAAACCCGGAAAAAGACATTTACCTGTACATCAACTCCCCAGGTGGCGTGATCACTGCCGGGATGTCCATTTACGATACCATGCAGTTCATCAAGCCTGATGTAAGCACCATTTGTATGGGCCAGGCAGCATCGATGGGCGCATTCCTGCTGACCGCAGGGGCGAAAGGTAAGCGTTTCTGCCTGCCGAACTCGCGCGTAATGATTCACCAGCCGCTGGGCGGGTACCAGGGCCAGGCAACAGACATTGAAATTCATGCCCGTGAAATCCTGAAGGTAAAAGGGCGCATGAATGAACTTATGGCTCATCATACGGGTCAATCATTAGAGCAGATCGAGCGTGATACCGAGCGCGATCGCTTCCTGTCCGCACCAGAGGCAGTAGAGTACGGCTTAGTCGACTCCATTTTGACCCACCGTAATTGATGCCCACGGCGTGGGTGTGCCGCTATACTATGGTAGGGCGGCATTTTGCTAACCAGCAGCCTGCGTCTGAGAATGGCATTTGCGTCGTCATGTGCGGCACAAAGAACTTAAAAAGAGGTTTTGACTCATGACAGATAAACGCAAAGATGGATCGGGCAAACTGCTTTATTGCTCTTTTTGCGGCAAAAGCCAGCATGAAGTGCGCAAACTGATTGCCGGGCCATCCGTGTATATCTGCGACGAATGTGTCGACTTATGTAACGACATCATCCGCGAAGAGATTAAAGAAGTCGCACCACACCGTGAGCGCAGCGCGTTACCAACGCCGCATGAGATCCGTCATCATCTTGATGACTACGTCATCGGCCAGGAACAGGCGAAGAAAGTGCTGGCAGTGGCGGTGTACAACCACTACAAACGTCTGCGTAACGGGGATAACAGCAACGGCGTTGAGCTGGGCAAAAGTAACATTTTGCTGATCGGCCCAACCGGTTCCGGTAAAACCCTGCTGGCAGAAACCCTGGCGCGTCTGCTGGATGTTCCGTTTACCATGGCGGATGCCACCACCCTGACCGAAGCCGGTTATGTGGGTGAGGATGTGGAAAACATCATCCAGAAACTGCTGCAGAAGTGCGATTACGACGTTCAGAAAGCCCAGCGCGGTATCGTGTATATCGATGAGATCGACAAAATCTCACGTAAATCCGATAACCCGTCGATCACCCGTGACGTGTCCGGTGAAGGCGTACAGCAGGCATTGCTGAAACTTATCGAAGGGACGGTTGCCGCTGTTCCACCGCAGGGTGGTCGTAAGCATCCTCAGCAGGAGTTCCTGCAGGTTGATACGTCCAAGATCCTGTTTATCTGTGGCGGTGCGTTTGCTGGCCTGGATAAAGTCATTGCTAACCGCGTTGAAACCGGCTCGGGTATTGGCTTTGGCGCGACGGTGAAGGCGAAGTCTGAAAAAGCGAAAGAGGGCGAACTGCTGACCCAGGTTGAGCCAGAAGATCTGATCAAGTTTGGTCTGATCCCTGAGTTCATTGGTCGTCTGCCAGTTGTCGCCACCCTGACAGAACTGAGTGAAGACGCGCTGATTCAGATCCTGAAAGAGCCGAAAAATGCCCTGACCAAGCAGTACCAGGCGTTGTTCAATCTGGAAGGCGTTGAGCTGGAGTTCCGCGACGAAGCGCTGGATGCGATTGCTAAAAAAGCAATGGCACGTAAAACCGGTGCACGTGGTCTGCGTTCAATCGTTGAAGCTGCCCTGCTCGATACCATGTACGATCTTCCTTCAATGGAAGAGGTCGAAAAAGTGGTTATCGACGAGTCCGTCATTGCTGGCCAAAGCAAGCCGCTGCTGATTTACGGCACGCCGGAAGCCCAGCAGGCCTCTGGCGAATAATTCGCCAGAGCATACAAGCAGTTAATCAAAAAGGGGGGATTTAATCCCCCCTTTTATTTTTCCGTAAACATGGCGTTGAATGTGTGGGAATCATCCCCATATACTGGATTACATGTTAATGGTTGCATGAAGCACAGTCCTGCAACCTGATTACCTGGCGGACACTAAACTAAGAGAGAGCTCTATGAATCCTGAGCGTTCTGAACGCATTGAAATCCCCGTATTGCCGTTGCGCGATGTGGTGGTTTATCCGCACATGGTCATACCCTTATTTGTAGGGCGGGAAAAATCTATCCGTTGCCTTGAAGCCGCCATGGATCATGATAAAAAAATCATGCTGGTTGCGCAAAAAGAAGCATCAACGGATGAGCCGGGTGTAAACGATCTTTTCACCGTCGGGACCGTGGCCTCTATTTTACAAATGCTGAAGCTGCCTGATGGCACCGTGAAGGTGCTGGTCGAGGGGCTGCAGCGTGCGCGTATTACCACGCTATCTGATGATGGCGAACACTTCGCAGCAAAAGCCGAATACCTGGACTCGCCTCAGCTTGATGAGCGTGAGCAGGAGGTGCTGGTTCGCACCGCGATCAGTCAGTTTGAAGGCTATATCAAGCTGAACAAAAAAATCCCACCAGAAGTGCTGACGTCGCTGAACAGCATCGACGATCCTGCACGTCTGGCTGACACCATCGCTGCGCACATGCCGCTGAAGCTGGCTGACAAACAGTCCGTGCTGGAGATGTCCGACGTTAACGAACGTCTGGAATATCTGATGGCGATGATGGAGTCTGAAATCGATCTGCTGCAGGTTGAGAAACGCATTCGCAACCGCGTGAAAAAGCAGATGGAGAAATCTCAGCGTGAGTACTATCTGAATGAGCAAATGAAAGCCATCCAGAAAGAGCTCGGTGAGATGGACGATGCACCGGACGAAAACGAAGCGCTGAAGCGTAAGATCGACGCGGCGAAAATGCCGAAAGAGGCAAAAGAGAAGGCCGAAGCAGAACTGCAGAAGCTGAAAATGATGTCTCCAATGTCGGCAGAAGCAACGGTGGTTCGCGGCTATATCGAGTGGATGGTTCAGGTTCCGTGGAATGCCCGCAGCAAGGTCAAAAAAGACCTGCGTCAGGCCCAGGAGATCCTGGATACCGACCACTACGGCCTGGAACGCGTCAAAGACCGCATCCTTGAGTATCTCGCGGTTCAGAGCCGTGTTAATAAGCTCAAGGGCCCAATTCTGTGCCTGGTCGGGCCGCCGGGGGTGGGTAAGACCTCTCTGGGCCAGTCCATTGCCAAAGCGACCGGACGTAAGTACATCCGTATGGCGCTGGGCGGCGTGCGTGACGAAGCGGAAATCCGCGGTCACCGTCGAACCTATATCGGTTCCATGCCGGGCAAATTGATCCAGAAAATGGCAAAAGTAGGGGTTAAAAACCCACTGTTCCTGCTGGATGAGATCGACAAAATGTCGTCCGACATGCGTGGCGATCCGGCTTCAGCCCTGCTTGAAGTGCTGGATCCAGAGCAGAACGTGGCGTTCAGCGATCACTACCTGGAAGTGGACTACGACCTCAGCGATGTGATGTTTGTGGCTACCTCCAACTCCATGAACATTCCGGCCCCGCTGCTGGATCGTATGGAAGTGATCCGTCTTTCTGGCTACACCGAAGACGAAAAACTGAACATTGCCCGTCGTCACCTGCTGTCGAAGCAGATTGAACGTAACGCACTGAAAGAGAGCGAATTGACCGTTGATGACAGTGCGATCATCGGCATTATCCGTTACTACACCCGTGAAGCGGGCGTGCGTAGCCTGGAGCGCGAAATCTCCAAGCTGTGTCGTAAGGCGGTGAAACAGTTGCTGCTCGACAAGACGCTGAAGCACATTGAAATTAATGGCGACAACCTGCACGAATACCTCGGGGTTCAGCGTTACGACTATGGCCGTGCGGACAGCGAAAACCGCGTCGGTCAGGTAACTGGTCTGGCGTGGACGGAAGTGGGTGGCGATCTGCTGACCATTGAAACCGCCTGCGTACCGGGTAAAGGTAAGCTGACCTACACCGGCTCGCTGGGTGAAGTGATGCAGGAGTCCATTCAGGCTGCGCTGACCGTGGTGCGCGCGCGTGCGGAAAAACTGGGTATCAATCCGGACTTTTACGAAAAACGCGACATTCACGTTCACGTGCCGGAAGGGGCAACGCCGAAAGATGGTCCAAGCGCGGGTATCGCGATGTGTAGCGCCCTGGTCTCCTGCCTGACCGGCAACCCGGTGCGTGCTGATGTGGCGATGACCGGTGAAATCACCCTGCGTGGCCAGGTTCTGCCGATTGGCGGTTTGAAAGAAAAACTGCTGGCTGCACACCGTGGCGGCATTAAAACGGTCCTCATCCCGTATGAGAACAAGCGCGATCTGGAAGAGATTCCGGATAACGTTATCGCCGATCTGGATATTCATCCGGTGAAACGAATTGAGGAAGTTCTGACCCTTGCACTGCAGAATGAGCCTTACGGAATGCAGGTTGTGACCGCAAAATAGTGACCTCGCGCAAAGAGCGTCAATAAAAACAAGGCTGGTGAGCGATTTCGGGCTTGCCAGCCTTTTTTTGTATAGCTAATTTAGATTGCTGATTGGGCCAGCCATCAACAACGGGTGTTGTAAGGTCATGGCAGGCCTGATATAACTGCTGCGCGGTCGCGTTGTGAAGGATTCAGACGCGATATAAATTATAAAGAGAGGAAGAGAAGAGTGAATAAATCTCAACTGATTGACAAAATTGCTGCGGGTGCTGACATCTCCAAAGCTGCGGCTGGACGTGCGTTAGATGCTTTGATTGCTTCTGTTACCGAATCTCTGCAGGCTGGGGACGACGTGGCGCTGGTAGGTTTTGGTACTTTTGCTGTTAAAGAGCGTGCTGCCCGTACTGGCCGCAACCCTCAGACCGGTAAAGAGATCACCATCGCTGCTGCTAAAGTTCCGGGCTTCCGCGCCGGCAAAGCGCTGAAAGACGCAGTAAACTGATCGCTTTCTTACTTCAGGGAAGTTGAAAAGTACAAGGGCGCATCATTTGATGTGCCTTTTTTGTTTGTCCAGGCCTGATTTATGTGAGTTTATGCGAGTTGTGGGCTGACAATCGCCCCGGTTTCTTGTCACAATACGTCTTTATGCGCTGCGGTCAGGATTTCCGCCAGCGTCAGGTCACCAGTCACCTACAGCGGAGTGTGGTTACACCATGATGGACAGCTTACGCACGGCTGCTAACAGTCTCGTGCTCAAGATTATTTTCGGTATCATTATCGTGTCGTTCATTTTGACCGGCGTGAGCGGATACCTGATTGGCGGTAGTGCAAACTACGCCGCAAAAGTGAACGACCAGGAAATCAGCCGTGGGCAGTTTGAAAATGCATTTGCCGGTGAACGTAACCGCATGCAGCAACAGCTGGGCGAACAGTTCTCTGAACTGGCGGCGAATGAAGGGTACATGAAAAACCTTCGTCAGCAGACGCTGAACCGTCTTATCGACGAAGCGCTGCTGGATCAGTACGCCCGTGAGATCGGTCTGAGCATCAGCGACGATCAGGTCAAGAAAGCCATTTTCTCCACTCCGGCTTTCCAGAATGACGGCAAATTCGATAACACTCGCTATAACGCGATCGTGAATCAGATGGGGATGACGCCGGATCAATACGCTCAGGCGCTGCGTAACCAGCTGACCACTCAGCAGCTGATCAACGCCGTAGTGGGCACCGACTTCATGCTCAAAGGCGAAGCGGATGAACTGGCAACGCTGGTTTCTCAGCAGCGCGTCGTGCGCGAAGCCACCTTCGACGTTAACGCCCTGGCTGCTAAACAGCAGGCGAGCGACGAAGAGGTGAAAAGCTACTACGAGCAGAACAAAAACAACTTCACCGCCCCGGAGCAGTTCCGCGTAAGCTACATCAAGCTGGATGCAGCGGCGATGCAGGAAAACGCCTCCGATGCCGAGATCCAGACTTACTACGATCAGCATCAGGATCAGTTCACTCAGCCACAGCGTAACCGTTTCAGCGTCATTCAGACCAAAACTGAAGCCGACGCCAAAGCGGCGCTGGATGAGTTGAACAAGGGCACTGACTTCGCCACGGTCGCGAAAGCGAAATCCACCGACATCATCTCTGCCAAAAATGGCGGTGACATGGGCTGGCTGGAAGAGGGCACCACGCCGGACGAGCTGAAAAATGCCGGCCTGAAAGAGAAAGGTCAACTTTCTGGAGTGATCAAATCCTCTGTTGGTTTCCTGGTTGTGCGTCTGGATGATATCACCCCTGCGACCACCAAACCGCTGGCTGACGTCCGTGATGACATCGCGGCGAAAGTGAAGCAGGAGAAAGCGCTGGATGGCTTCTATGCGTTGCAGCAGAAGGTAAGCGACGCGGCCAGCAATGATAACGAATCACTGGCAGGCGCAGAGCAGGCAGCAGGTGCGAAAGCGGTCACTACCGGCTGGTTTGGTCGTGACAATCTGCCGGAAGAGCTGAACTTCAAACCGGTTGCGGATGCTATCTTCAACGGTGGTCTGGTAGGCGAAAACGGCACCCCGGGCAGCAACTCTGACATTATCACCGTCGACGGCGACCGCGCCTTTGTTCTGCGCGTGGCTGAGCATAAGCCAGAGTCGATTAAGCCGCTGGACGAGGTGAAAGATCAGATCGCTGCGCTGGTGAAACATAATAAAGCCGTGCAACAGGCGAAGCTGGATGCTGAGAAGCTGCTGGCTGAGCTGAAAGCGGGTAAAGGTGACGAGGCGCTGAAAGCGGCTGGCCTGAGCTTTGGTGAGGCCAGGACCCTGAGCCGTACTGGTCAGGATCCGATCAGCCAGGCGGCATTTGGTCTGAGCCTGCCGGCAAAAGACAAGCCGAGCTTCGGTATCGCCAACGATATGCAGGGCAACGTGGTGGTTCTGGCGCTGGACGAAGTGAAAGCGGGCACCATGCCGGAAGCGCAGAAGCAAGCGATGGTTCAGGGAATCACCCAGAACAATGCGCAAATTGCCTTCGAAGCTCTGATGAGCAATCTGCGTAAAGAAGCCAAAATTAAGCTGGGCGATATCATGACCCAGCAGTAATTACGGCGCTGCTCGCAAATCTGAGCAACGTACTGCAACACCAAAAGGCCGCTTTCGCGGCCTTTTCCATTTCTGCAATCTGCTGTTTGTTCCGGAAAAGCGGCCCGTTTATGGTGAGTGGGCTGTCAACAAACAAGGAGAAAACAGCATGAAACATGGAATCAAAGCCCTCTTTATTACGCTTGCCCTTATGTCTGCCGGGATGAGCCACTGCGCGCTGGCGGCGACACCAGCCGCCAAAACGCAGGTCGCACAAGGGAAGTCCGATGCACTGCCCCCACCCCAGCAGTCGAAAGCGGCGGAAGCGGAGAAGGGGCGGATCAGCATTAATTCCGCCCCGGCGGAGGAGCTGGCGCGGGTGATGAACGGCGTGGGGCTGAAGAAAGCCCAGGCAATTGTCAGCTACCGGGAAGAGTACGGCCCGTTTAAAACCCTCGACGATCTCAAGCAGGTCCCCGGTATGGGCGGTGCGCTGGTGGAGCGGAATCTTGCGTATCTGACGCTGTAATAACTTGCACAGTGGCAAAAATTTGCCAGGATAAAGAGGTCATACCAGTTATGACCTCTGACTCTTACAAATAACAACCCTGAAGGCTATTGCGCTATGCAGACCCAAATCAAAGTACGCGGTTATCACCTTGATGTTTATCAACACGTTAATAACGCACGTTATCTCGAGTTTCTCGAAGAGGCGCGCTGGGAAGGGCTGGAAAACAGCGACAGCTTTCAGTGGATGACCGAGCGGCGTATCGCCTTTGTGGTGGCGAATATCAACATTAACTATCGCCGTCCTGCGGTGCTCAGCGATCTTCTCACCGTCACCAGCCAGCTTCAGCAGCTAAACGGCAAAAGTGGGATATTAAGTCAGGTGGTGACGCTGGAACCGGAAGGGCAGGTGGTGGCAGATGCGTTAATTACCTTTGTCTGCATCGATTTGAAAACGCAGAAAGCGCTGCCGCTGGAAGGGGAACTGCGTGAGAAGCTGGAGCTGTTAATCACATAAGCCCGCTTTTGATGCCGGGCGAAGCAGATCCTTCACCCGGCAGGCTGGCCCGGATTAATTAAGACCGGTTTTCTTTTTCAGAGCCGCCATCACCCCGACTTTATCCGCCAGATAATGATTCAGGCCGTTGGCACGCAGATTACAGGCGGCGCACTGACCGCAGCCATCGCCCTGAATGCCGTTGTAGCAGGTCAGCGTTTCGTTACGCACCAGATCCAGCTTGCCCCAGTAGTCAGCCAGCGCCCAGGTTTCGGCTTTATCGAGCCACATCAGCGGCGTTTCGAAGCGGATATCTTTGGCCATCCCCAGACTCACTGCATGGTTGAGGGCTTTCACAAACTCGTCGCGACAGTCCGGGTAGCCGGAGAAGTCGGTTTCGCACACGCCGGTAATGATCGCTTCGGCTTTGACCTGGTAAGCATAGATGGCGGCCAGGGTCAGGAAGAGGATATTACGTCCCGGCACGAAGGTATTCGGGATCCCCTCGGCGTCCGGTTCGTAGTCCGGCACCGGAATACTGTCGCGGGTGAGGCTGCTCACCGCCAGTTCATTCAGCAGGGTGACATCCAGAACCTTATGCGCCCGTGCGCCGAGTTTCACCGCCAGTTTCTGCGCGACCTCAATCTCTTCGCTATGGCGCTGACCATAGTCAAAAGTCACGCAATGGACTTCATCATATTGCTGCAGAGCCTGAACCAGACAGGTGGTGGAGTCCTGGCCTCCACTGAACACGACAACGGCACGTTTCATTAATCTTCCCAACTTTGACGGTTAAAAACGTATGGTAACGTCTGCCCGTGGCGGCGACCAGCTTCTTCACGTTTTCGGGGCGGGCAGCCAGGCCTCGGTAAAATCAAACCAGCCGCGCGGATTCAGGCGGATGCCGTTCACCCCCGGCGGGGCGCTGATTTGATACTGATAGTTGAACAGCGGCGTCAGGACAGCACGCTCCATTAATTGTGCGAACACCTCTTTTAATGCCAGATGGCGCGCCGCGGCGTCGGGTTGAATCTGAACCGCATCCAGGGTCGCCATCAGGTGCGCAAACTGCGGGGCGCTGAGCAGATATGGCCAGAGCGCATCGCAGCGTAACCACTGCTCCAGGGTGTATTCCGGTGCCTCACCAATCAACCTGTCGCCCATCATGATATCGGCCTCCGCCAGGGCGGTGCAGCCATCCCAGGTTTTCGCGTCATGAAAAATCACCGTCAGCTGACAGCCTTCGTGGGCCAGGTAGCGTTTAAGCTGTTCCGCCATGGTGTGTAACTCTACCGGCAGGTGATAGATCAGGGTCAGCGTCTCCGGCAGAGCGATAGTTTGCGCCTGCGGCCACCGGGGGATAGACCATCCCGGGAGCAACTCCTGAGTCGGGGTGATGAGATTCTCGTCCAGCGGCAGGGTATGCAGCAGCGAGGTGTGATGAATGATGTCGATCAGCCTGCGGGCCTGGGCCTCGCTTAACCTGCCGCTCTGCTTCAGCGTGAGATAGCAAAAGCCGAGGCTGATGCTGTTACTGACCAGCCGCAGGCTGGCGAGTTCTTCCGGCTCGCCAATAGCGATCTGCACCGGATGGCGGCAGCTGGTGCCTAAATCCTGGTCAAAAAGCTGGGGGGTGATCCAGTATTCGATGGCTTTCAGCAGCGGATGGCCCAGATGATACTGCTCGTGGCTCTCGAGCCGGACCAGATCCGCGTCGTATATCGCCAGCCGAAACGGTCCGCTCCCCGTCAGGGGCTGTTCAGGGTGAGCAAGACGACTGCAATAGCTCGCCAGACGGTGCGCCAGCCAGTAATCCGGCTGATGTAACACGAAGGTCAGGCACTGCGGGTGGGTCACCGCAATTTGCTTCACGCTGTTAAACAGTTTGCGCAGTGCGGGCAGGGTGAGCAGCCGTGCCAGCTGGCTCTGGAGCTGAGCCGCCTCGACTTTGTCCCCGTTATGCCAGTGCAGCGTGGAGCGAATATAGAAGTGCCAGCGCAGCCCGTCGGCTGAGATCTCCCAGTGATGCGCCAGATCGCCGCCCGGTTCGCTGCTGGTGTCGCTGAACCGCGTCAGGCCGGAAAAGATCTGCCCGACCAGATGCTGCTCGGCGCGGCCGGGCAAAAAGCCCGGATGGAGCGGATCGAGGGGCCGGTAATAGGGAATGCGCAGCGTCGGGGTATTGTTCTGCCACTGCCCGCCGAGAAAAGGATGCAGCAGGGCACGCAGCGCCTGGGGTGCCAGCTGGGCCAGTTCCAGCGCGTTGTGCTGCTGACCGTTTTTGAGCGCCTGCTCCATCATCGTATTGCGTAGCGATTCTGGCGTGACGTGAAAGCGCAGCTCGCCGCGCTTACCGCGCCCGGACTGTGCCTGCCAGCTTAGCCAGCCCGCCTCCTGGGCCTGACGCAAAAGCGTGCGCACATGTCGTTCGCTGCAAAAACAGCGGCTGGCCAGTTCGGCCACGCTCACCTGTTGCGGCGCACCGGCTGAGGGCTGCCACAGTCTCTGGTACTGATTAAGTCGATTAAGCTGGCGCATAGTAAACCCGGAACAATAATTTCCATCTATTCAGTATTACTTCCGTATATATCACGCAATACTGATGCACAAGTTAACCTCCTCACATTTTCGGAGTTCCCATGGCGCGGCTGGCTGCATTTGATATGGACGGCACCTTGTTAATGCCGGACCACCGTTTAGGCGACAAGACGCTGAGCACGCTTAAGCGACTGCATGAGCGCGACATTACGCTCACCTTCGCCACCGGACGGCATGTGCTGGAGATGCGCCACCTGATGGGCGCGCTTGCCCTCGATGCGTTTTTGATTACCGGCAACGGGACGCGCATTCACTCCCTGGAAGGCGAGGTGCTCTATCGTCAGGATTTGGCGCCGGACGTGGCGGAGCAGGTGCTGCATACCACCTGGGATACCCAGGCCAGCATTCACGTGTTTAATGATACTGGCTGGCTGACCGGTAAACCGATTCCGGCGCTGCTGGACGCGCACGTCTACAGCGGCTTCCAGTATCAGCTGACCGATCTGCGCCGTATTCCGGCGCACGCGGTGACCAAAATCTGTTTCTGCAGCGATCACGACGATCTCTGCCGCCTGCGCATTCAGCTTAACGAGGCGCTGGGTAACCGCGCGCACCTGACCTTCTCGGCAATAGATTGCCTCGAAGTGCTGCCGGTCGGGTGCAACAAAGGGTCTGCCCTGGCGGTGCTGAGCGATCATCTGGGCTTAACGATGCAGGAGTGTATGGCGTTTGGCGATGCGATGAACGATCGCGAGATGCTGGGCAGCGTAGGCCGCGGTCTGATCATGGGCAATGCGATGCCGCAGCTGATCGCTGAGCTCTCGCATTTACCGGTTATCGGACACTGCCGCAACGAGGCCGTGTCCCACTTTTTAACCCATTGGCTGGATACACCCGATCTTCCTTATTCCCCCGAATAGTGAGACCCTTCCAGCAAGCCAGACGACAGTCTGGCTTTTTTTATTTTACCAGCCGGGCAATCTCCGCCAGCCACGGCGTCACGTCACCAATGTTGGCTTTCACCCACTCCGCGTTGTAGTAGGTGTCCAGATAGCGCTCGCCGCTGTCGCACAGCAAGGTAACGATCGAGCCGGTTTCCCCGGCGTCACGCATCCGCGCGGCCAGCTGCAATGTGCCCCACATATTGGTCCCGGTAGAGGCCCCGACCTTGCGGCCCAGCTGCGTTTCCAGCCAGTGGGCGGTGGCGACGCTGGCGGCATCCGGCACCCGGAGCATCTCGTCCACCACGTCAGGAATAAACGACGGCTCGACGCGCGGACGGCCAATCCCTTCGATTTTACTGCCTACCGGGCTGCGCAGGGCGGGGTCGCGCTGCTGCCAGTAATCGAGAAACACCGAGTTCTGCGGATCCACCACCATCAGGCGGGTATCGTACCCCTGGCAGCGAATATAGCGGCCAATGGTAGCCGAGGTGCCGCCGGTCCCGGCGCTCATTACGATATGGGCCGGCACCGGATGGGGCTCATTTTGCATCTGACGGAAAATACTGTCGGCAATGTTGTTATTGCCGCGCCAGTCCGTTGCCCGCTCCGCGAAGGTAAACTGGTCCATATAGTGACCGTTCAGCTCCCGGGCCAGCATCTCTGAGGCGGCATAAATTTCGCAGGCGCTTTCGACGAAATGGCAGCGTCCGCCGTAAAATTCGATCTGTTCGATTTTGCGTTTCGCCGTGCAGGAGGGCATCACGGCGATAAACGGCAGACCGAGCAAGCGGGCAAAATAGGCCTCAGAGACGGCGGTTGAGCCGGAGGACGATTCGATGATGGTGGTGCCTTCATTGATCCAGCCGTTACACAGCCCATACAGGAACAGCGAGCGCGCCAGACGGTGCTTCAGACTGCCGGTCGGGTGGGTGCTTTCGTCTTTCAGATAGAGCTGAATTCCGGCAAAACCCGGGAGGGTCAGGCGAATAAGGTGTGTGTCCGCCGAGCGCTGATAATCGGCGTTAATTTCACTGATGGCGTTTTTAACCCAGGTGCTATTCATCGCGGTAATCCGTTTGTCATTTTGTGCCCAGCATAGCGAAAAGCACAGAAAAAATTGTTGCTATCTGACCTTTAAAATAGAATGTAAGGAGAAAAATTTTCTCTGCGGGGGTGGGTATGCTAGATAAAATTGACCGTAAGCTGCTGTCCTTACTGCAAAGCGACTGCACCCTCTCTTTGCAGGCGCTGGCGGATGCCGTTAATCTGACCACCACGCCCTGCTGGAAACGCCTTAAGCGACTCGAAGATGAAGGCATCCTGCTGGGACGCGTGGCGCTGCTCGATCCCGAAAAACTGGGGCTTGGATTGACCGCCTTTGTTCTGATAAAAACGCAGCACCACAGCAGCGACTGGTACTGTGGGTTCGTCAGCGTGGTATCGGAAATGCCGGAAGTGCTGGGCTTCTGGCGCATGGCGGGCGAATACGACTACCTGATGCGCGTTCAGGTGGCGGATATGAAACGCTATGATGATTTCTACAAACGGCTGGTCAACAGCGTGCCAGGTCTGTCGAATGTCACCTCCAGCTTTGCGATGGAACAGATTAAATACACCACCGCCTTACCCATTGAATAACTTCCCGGCCCGGCCGGAATACGATCCTCAGGAAAAGACCGCGTGCGATTATTTGCTCAGTTAAGCTGGTACTTTCGCCGGGAGTGGCAACGCTATCTCGGTGCAGTGGCTCTGCTTATTATCATTGCCGTTCTGCAGCTCATCCCGCCGAAAGTGGTGGGCTATGTCGTGGACGGCGTTACGGAACAGCATTACACCACCGCACGGGTGATGATGTGGATCGGCACGCTGGTGCTGACGGCGGTGGTGGTCTATCTGCTGCGCTATGTCTGGCGTGTGCTGCTGTTCGGGGCCTCCTACCAGCTGGCAGTGGAGCTGCGGGAAGATTTTTACCGCCAGCTTAGCCGCCAGCATCCGGAATTTTATCTCCGCCATCGCACCGGGGACCTGATCGCCCGTGCCACCAACGATGTGGATCGCGTGGTCTTTGCCGCCGGGGAAGGGGTGCTGACCCTGGTGGATTCGCTGGTGATGGGCTGCGCGGTGCTGATTGTGATGTCCACCCAAATCAGCTGGCAGCTGACGCTGCTGGCCCTGTTGCCGATGCCGATTATGGCGCTGGCGATCAAACGCTACGGCGACCAGCTGCATGAACGCTTCAAGCTGGCCCAGGCGGCTTTCTCCTCCCTCAACGACCGCACCCAGGAGAGCCTGACCAGTATCCGGATGATCAAAGCCTTCGGCCTGGAAGATCGCCAGTCGGCGCTGTTTGCCGCCGATGCCGCCGATACCGGAGCCAAAAACCTGCGCGTCGCCCGCATCGACGCCCGCTTCGATCCCACCATTTATATCGCCATTGGCACCGCTAACCTGCTGGCTATCGGCGGCGGCAGCTGGATGGTGATTAACGGCTCGCTGACCCTCGGCCAGCTGACCAGCTTTGCCATGTATCTGGGGCTGATGATCTGGCCGATGCTGGCTCTGGCCTGGATGTTTAACATCGTCGAGCGCGGCAGTGCGGCCTACACCCGGATCCGCGCCATGCTTGCCGAAGCGCCGGTGGTGAATGACGGCAGCGAGCCGGTGCCGCCGGGCCGCGGTGAGCTGAATGTCGCCGTTCGCGCCTTTACCTATCCGCACACTGAGCAGGTGATCCTCGAAAACGTCAGCTTCAGGCTGCAACCCGGGCAGATGCTGGGCATTTGCGGCCCAACGGGCGCCGGAAAGAGCACCATTCTGTCGCTGATCCAGCGCCACTTTGATATTGACCAGGGCGAGATCCGCTTCCATGACATCCCCCTGACGCAGCTGCAGCTGGATAGCTGGCGCAGCCGGCTGGCGGTGGTGAGTCAGACGCCGTTCCTCTTCTCCGACACCGTCGCCAACAATATTGCGCTGGGTTGCCCGCAAGCCACCCGGGAAGCGATCGAGCACGTTGCCCGTCTCGCCAGCGTGCATGAAGATATCCTGCGCCTGCCCCAGGGCTATGAAACCGAAGTGGGGGAGCGCGGGGTGATGCTCTCGGGCGGGCAGAAGCAGCGTATTTCTATTGCCCGCGCGCTGCTGCTCAATGCCGAAATCCTGCTCCTCGACGATGCCCTGTCCGCCGTCGATGGTCGCACTGAACACCAGATCCTGCATAACCTGCGACAGTGGGGAGAAGGGCGTACGGTGATCATCAGCGCCCATCGTCTGTCGGCCCTGACCGAGGCGAACGAAATTCTGGTGATGCAGCACGGGCATATTGCCCAGCGCGGGCAGCATGACCAACTGGCGGACCAGCCGGGATGGTATCGCGATATGTATCGCTATCAACAACTGGAAGCGGCGCTGGATGACGTGCCAGATATGAATGAGGAGGCCGCCGATGCGTAGTTTTTCCCAGCTGTGGCCGACCCTTAAACGCCTGCTGGCGTATGGCTCGCCGTGGCGCAAACCGCTCTCGCTGGCGGTGGTGTTGCTGTGGATTGCGGCCATTGCCGAAGTGACCGGACCGCTGCTGATCAGCTATTTCATCGATAACATGGTGGCGAAAAACTATCTCCCGCTCGGTCTGGTGGCCGGGCTGGCGGTGGCCTATATCGGCCTGCAGCTGCTGGCGGCCGGGCTGCACTACGCCCAGTCGCTGCTGTTTAACCAGGCCGCCGTCGGGGTGGTACAGCAGCTGCGTACCGACGTGATGGATGCCGCCCTGCGCCAGCCGCTGAGCGCGTTCGATACCCAGCCCGTCGGGCAGATCATCTCCCGTGTCACCAACGATACGGAAGTGATCCGCGATCTCTATGTCACGGTGGTGGCCACGGTGCTGCGCAGCGCCGCGCTGGTCGGCGCCATGCTGGTGGCGATGTTCAGCCTCGAGTGGCGCATGGCGCTGGTGGCGATGGCCATCTTCCCGGCGGTAATGATTGTGATGCTGATCTACCAGCGTTACAGCACGCCGATTGTCCGTCGCGTGCGCGCCTATCTGGCGGATATCAACGACGGCTTTAACGAAGTCATCAACGGCATGAGCGTTATCCAGCAGTTCCGCCAGCAGGAGCGCTTTGGCGAGCGGATGGGCGAAGCCAGCCGCTCCCACTATATGGCCCGCATGCAGACCCTGCGGCTGGACGGTTTTCTTCTGCGTCCGCTGCTCAGCCTGTTCTCGGCGCTGGTGCTGTGCGGATTGCTGATGCAGTTTGGTTTCGCCGCAGGCGGTACTATTGAGGTCGGGGTGCTGTACGCCTTTATCAGCTATCTGGGCCGTCTAAACGAACCCCTGATTGAGCTCACCACTCAGCAGTCGATGCTACAGCAGGCGGTGGTCGCCGGTGAACGCGTCTTTGAGCTGATGGATCGCCCGCGTCAGGCCTACGGCGATGACGATCGCGACCTGCAAAGCGGCACCATTGAATTTGATCATGTCTCCTTTGCCTATCGCGACGATCGGCTGGTGTTGCAGGATATCGATCTGAAGGTGCCGTCCCGGAGTTTTGTCGCCCTGGTGGGCCATACCGGCAGCGGTAAAAGTACCCTCGCCAGCCTGCTGATGGGCTACTACCCGCTTACCGAAGGGCAAATTCGCCTCGACGGTCGTCCTCTCGCGACCCTGAGCCACGCCGTGCTGCGTAAAGGGGTGGCGATGGTGCAACAGGATCCGGTGGTGCTGGCCGACACCTTCTTCGCTAACGTCACGCTTGGGCGACCGTTCAGCGAGGAGCAGGTGTGGGAGGTGCTGGAGAAAGTGCAGCTGGCAGAGCTGGCGCGCGGCCTGCACGACAACATTCACACCCGGTTGGGCGAACAGGGGAATAACCTCTCCGTCGGGCAAAAACAGCTTCTGGCCCTCGCCCGGGTGTTGATTGATACCCCGCAGGTGCTGATCCTCGATGAGGCCACGGCCAGCATCGACTCCGGCACCGAGCAGGCGATCCAGCAGGCGCTGGCCGCGGTGCGTGAACAGACCACCCTGGTGGTGATTGCCCACCGACTGTCGACCATTGTCGAGGCAGATACCATTCTGGTGCTTCATCGTGGCCAGGCGGTAGAGCGCGGCACCCACAAGCAACTGCTTGAGGCGAAAGGGCGTTACTGGCAGATGTATCAACTGCAGCTGGCCGGTGAAGAGCTGGCCGCCAGCTCGCGGGAAGAGTCGCTCAGCGCCTGATGCACTAAAATTAAGCAACCTGCCAGCCGCTGAATCGGTTGGTGCAAAAATGAAACGCATCATGCACTGTCATGGTGCGTTTTTTTTCGCCATCACGTCGCCACGCCTCATCCTTCCTCCTTTTTCAATTCTGGCACATCCCTTGCAATACCTAATCAGTTCGCGAGCCATTACCGAATTCTGACTGGAGGGATATATGAAGCTGGTTACCGTGGTCATCAAACCATTCAAGCTCGAAGACGTGCGTGAAGCACTCTCTTCAATGGGTATTCAGGGACTGACCGTCACCGAGGTGAAAGGCTTTGGGCGACAGAAGGGTCATGCGGAGCTGTACCGGGGCGCCGAATACAGCGTCAACTTCCTGCCAAAAGTGAAGATTGACGTGGCAATCGCCGACGATCAGCTGGATGAGGTTATCGACGTGATTAGTAAAGCAGCCTACACCGGCAAAATTGGCGACGGCAAAATTTTCGTTGCTGAGCTGCAGCGCGTTATTCGCATTCGTACCGGCGAAGCTGACGAAGCGGCACTGTAAAACATCAGGCACACAGTGATAGGGATCGAGAAAATGAACACAACAACACTCAAAGCAGGTCTGGGGTCTCTGGCACTGCTGCCGGGGCTGGCAATGGCTGCACCGGCGGTGGCAGACAAAGCCGATAACGCCTTTATGATGATTTGCACCGCGCTGGTGCTGTTTATGACCATTCCGGGGATTGCGCTGTTTTACGGCGGCCTGATCCGCGGTAAAAACGTTCTCTCCATGCTCACCCAGGTGACGGTCACCTTCGCGCTGGTGTGTGTTTTGTGGGTGGTCTACGGCTACTCGCTGGCCTTCGGGGAGAGCAACGCCTTCTTCGGCAGCTTTAACTGGGCGATGCTGAAGAATATCGAGCTGACCGCGGTTATGGGCAGTTTCTATCAATACATCCACGTCGCGTTCCAGGGCTCGTTCGCCTGTATCACCGTTGGGCTGATTGTCGGGGCGCTGGCGGAACGTATTCGCTTCTCCGCGGTGCTGATCTTCGTGGTGGTATGGCTGACGCTCTCCTATGTGCCGGTGGCGCATATGGTCTGGGGTGGCGGTCTGCTGGCCTCCCATGGCGCGCTGGACTTTGCCGGCGGCACCGTGGTGCACATCAACGCCGCAGTGGCGGGCCTGGTGGGTGCATACCTGATCGGCAAACGCGTCGGTTTTGGCAAAGAAGCCTTCAAGCCGCACAACCTGCCGATGGTCTTTACCGGCACCGCGATCCTCTACTTCGGCTGGTTTGGCTTTAACGCCGGTTCTGCCAGTGCAGCAAACGAAATCGCGGCGCTGGCCTTCGTGAACACCGTTGTGGCCACGGCGGGCGCAATCCTCTCGTGGATCTTTGGCGAGTGGGCAGTACGCGGTAAACCTTCCCTGTTGGGTGCCTGTTCCGGAGCCATTGCCGGTCTGGTTGGTATCACCCCGGCCTGTGGTTTTGTCGGTGTTGGCGGCGCGCTGATCATCGGTATCGTGGCGGGTCTGGCGGGTCTGTGGGGCGTCACTGCGCTGAAACGTGTTCTGCGTGTGGACGATCCTTGTGATGTGTTTGGCGTGCACGGCGTGTGCGGCATCGTTGGCTGCCTTATGACTGGCTTCTTCGCCTCTACCTCACTGGGCGGTGTCGGCTACGCAGAAGGCGTGACCATGGGTCATCAGGTACTGGTGCAGCTGGAAAGTATCGGCCTCACGGTAGTCTGGTCGGGTGTAGTGGCCTTTATCGGCTACAAACTGGCAGATATGACGGTGGGTCTGCGCGTACCGGAAGAGCAGGAGCGCGAAGGTCTGGACGTCAACAGCCACGGCGAGAATGCGTATAACGCCTGATAAACAGCAAAACGGCAACCTCGGTTGCCGTTTTTAGTGTTTGTTCCCTCTCCCCGTGGGAGAGGGTCAGGGTGAGGGCATCAGGCCGCACATACCATTATCCCCGGTTGCGCATCACCCCTTCCTGCACCGTAGACGCCACCAGCACCCCATCCTGGGTATAGAACTCACCGCGAACAAACCCGCGCGCGCTTGACGCCGAGGTGCTCTCCACGCTGTACAGCAGCCAGTCGTTCATATCGAACGGACGGTGGAACCACATCGAATGATCGATAGTGGCAACCTGCATCCCTTTCTCAAGGAAGCCCACGCCGTGCGGCTGCAGGGCAACCGGCAGGAAGTTGAAATCGGACGCGTAACCCAGCAGATACTGATGGACGCGGAAATCTTCCGGCACTGTGCCATTGGCGCGGATCCAGACCTGACGCGCCGGTTCGGCGGTATGGCCCTTCATCGGGTTATGGAACTCAACCGGGCGGATCTCCAGCGGCTTGTCGCAGAGAAACTTCTCTTTAACCTGCGGGGGCAGCAGATGCGCCAGCGCACGGGCAATGTCCGTTTCAGACTTTAATTCGTCCGGCGCCGGGGCTGGGGGCATTGTTTTCTGATGCTCATAGCCCGGCTCCGGGGCCTGGAACGACGCGGTCATATAGAAGATCGGCTTGCCGTTCTGCACTGCCGCCACGCGGCGGGCGCTGAAGCTGTTGCCGTCGCGCAGGACTTCTACGTCATAAACGATCGGTTTCTGGCTGTCGCCAGGGCGCAAAAAGTAGCTGTGAAAGGAGTGCACAAAGCGTTCTGCAGGTACTGTCTCTTTAGCTGCGTAGAGGGCCTGCCCTACAACCTGACCGCCGAATACCTGGCGCAAGCCCAGATCTTCGCTTTGTCCCCGAAAGAGTCCTTCTTCAATTTTTTCCAGGTTTAATAATGTCAGCAGATTGCCTAGTGCCTGACTCATAGTCGTCCTCAATTAAAACGCCGTGGCGAAAGATAGGCAGAGTATAACGCAGAATTGGAAGTGGTCCGATGGGTGCAATAATCTGAATAACAGGGAGATTCCAGGCATAAATAATTGATGTGTGCCACACTTACTTCCGTTAACCTGGTATTAACCACTCATCTGGCGGTATCGATCCCGCTGGTGCATTGATGATAAGGAGAACTCAATGAAACTCGTGCACGTGTTAAGTGGTTTAGCGGTAGCGGTTGCTCTTTCTGCCTGCGCGGATAAAAGTGCAGACATCCAGACGCCAGCGCCAAACCCAAATACTGCTGGCGTGGCGACGCAGCCAACTATTCAGCAGCCTAATGTTTCCGGGACCATTTGGATCCGTCAGAAAGTGGCTCTGCCGCCAGATGCGGTATTAACCGTCACCCTGTCTGATGCTTCGCTGGCGGATTCGCCATCTAAAGTGTTAGCACAGCGGGCGACCCGTACTGAAGGTAAACAGGCCCCGTTCAAGTTTGAACTGCCGTTTAACCCGGCGGATGTGCAGCCTAACGCGCGGATCCTGCTGAGTGCCGCGATCACCATTAACGATAAAGTTGTGCTGATGACTGACATCGTGAAACCGGTAATCAATCAGGGTGGTACTAAAGCCGATCTGGTCCTGGTACCTGTGCAGCAGACCTCGCTGCCGTTGCAGCCTGGTGGCGGTGCGCCAACTACCGTACCTTCCACCTCGCCAACTCAGGTGAGCCCGTCTACGGCCACCCCGGCGCCTACCCAGCTTTAATCTCTCCAGCCCCTCTCGCCTGAGAGGGGCTTTTTAATACCGCCAGCGGTACGCCTGCAAATCAATCTGCCCACTGCCTGATACCTGTATCCCTTCGCTGAGCAGCGCCTGACGCTGACGCTGTAAATCGGGGCCGGTTAAGGAGATCGCGCCGTGGCGGTTCACCACCCGATGCCAGGGCAGGGTGCTTCCTTCCGGTAACCGCTTAAGCACACCACCTACCTGCCGTGCTGCGCGCGGAGAACCCGCCAGTCGTGCCACTTCGCCATAGGTGGTGACGGTACCTTCTGGAATCGAGGCTACTATCTGCCAGACCCGCTGGGGAAAAGAGTCGTGTTCGTCCATTTTTGTGCTCCTGTGTTGAGAGCATGATAGAGATTACCCGGTAAGACAGGAAGAAAACGTGCATTCTGTAAACGCTTTGCGCAATAAAACATCACCCGGACGCGGTTAACTTGCAATTGCTATCTGGTACAGTGATAATGCGCCAGCGCGTTGGTTAACAACGCTCTCAATGGGGGCTCTGTTGGTTCTCCCGCAACGCTACTCTGTTCACCAGGTCAGGTCCGGAAGGAAGCAGCCAGGGCAGACGACGTGTGTGCCGGGATGTAGCTGGCAGGGCCCCCACCCATTTCTGCCTTCGGCAAAACTTCTCGTATCCACTCCGCATTCAGCCTTCTCAGGCCATCAGCCCGATGTCGACGCTTTACCCTTAACAACAGTAAGTACATTATATATTTCTCAGCCAGCCTGTTTATTTTCTTAATTGTCATCATACTGAAATGTGGTTGTCATTATTTTGTCATAAATGGCGTGCAGGGTAAGTGTGACATTTTTATGATATATAAGCAGGCAATATATATCTGGATAATAATGATAACTTCGTGTATTAATTTAATAAATTGATGTCAAGGATGTAGCCACCATGACCACTGCCGTGCTGAATGTAAAAATTGACGAAGCGCTGAAAGAGAAGCTTCGTCATTACGCAGAAGTGAATAATGAGAATCTTAGCGTTACCACAGAGAAACTGCTGCAAATGGCCTTTGCTGTAGCAGACGAGGCGGGAGTAACGGAAGAGGATATCGACAATCAACATACGGAAGAAGAGAGCGTAGCACCTTTTACTCCTAAAGAAATCAAAGCATTAAGAAAAATTCTGAAGAAGAAAAAATGAAACAACATCAGCAATCAACCGCCAGCAGCTACTTGGAAGCCTGCACGCTTCTGCGCTCTGGCTATGTCAAACATGTCCGTCTGGGCTGGGATGTTGGCAGTGATGAGTTCTTTCGAATTGCGTCTGACTGGTGTGATACCGGCGCGAAAATAAAGAAAGAAGGCGATAGTTTTGTTATTTCCCTGAAAGGTTTTCCTATCCCTGCTCAGCACTGACTTCCTCCCTGCTGAAAATGTCTGACTGTAACGATTACAGTCAGACATTTTTAAATCATCTCGTCTGCGTGGTTATTTGTGCGCTCGCTCACTTTTTCCGGTAATAACTATTGCTGTTGCAGACGTTATACAAGGGGGCGTTTGAATGATTGCCCGCTTTTATTCAGCGCCAGCCACAGCGGCTTGATCCGCATCAGCGCACTTTCCAGCTCCGCTGGCTCCAGCGAAAAGGGCATCCGTAGATAACGGTCAAAGGCACCAGAAAGGCCAAAGCGCGTCCCGGTTCCCAGATGAATACCAGCCGCTTCGGCGCGGGTGGCCAGCTGGGTTGCCAGCATATCCGGCAGCTCCACCCAGTAGGAGAGCCCACCCTCCGGCATCTGGAAACGCCACTCCGGGAAGTGTTCCCGCAGTAACACCCCACAGCGATCCCGTCGCTCGCGCAGCATCTGCCGCCGGGCGGGTAAAAATGCGTCGCCATTTTCAATCAACCACAGGGTGGCCAGCTGCTCCAGCAGCGGCGAGCCGAGATCGAGCGTATCGCGGGTTTGTGCCAGCGTCGCGATGGTGCGCGCCGGAGCACGAACCCAGCCCAGACGCAGGCCTCCCCAGAAACTTTTTCCCGCCGAGCCGAGAGTAATGACATTCCCGTTCGGGCAGAAAGAGGCCAGCGGCGGCGGCGGGGGGGCATCGAACCAGAGATCAACCATGGTTTCATCCACCACCAGCGTGGTACGGGCCCGGGCGGCAATGGCGGCGATAGCCTCCCGGCTGCCCGCGTCCATGCAGCGGCCGGTGGGATTGTGAAAGTCGGGCATCAGGTACGCCAGGCGCGGCGCGGTCTGGGCGAGGGTGGCGGCAAAGCCGTCAATATCCCACCCGGTCTCCGGCAGCGATACGCCAACCGGCCGGCAGGAAGCCCCCTGAATGGCGGCGATAGCCAGCGGGTAGGTGGGGTGATCCACCACCACTCGATCGCCGGGTCCGGTGAACATCCGCAGCACCAGCGCCAGCCCGCTGACCGCACCGTTAACCACCATCACCTCTTCCGCCCGGGTAGGTAGACCCCGGGCCGTATAGCGCGCGGCGATGGCCTCGCGTAGCGCCAGCAACCCCAGCTGATCGTAGCCGGTTTGCGTCAGATGCGGCGTCATGGCGGTCAGGGCGTGGGTATAGGCCTGATGGATCTCTGGCCCGGCACCCAGGGCGGCGGTAGAGAGATCCAACGCCGCACTGGCGTTGGCGCGGGTGGGGGGCGTGCGGCTGTCGGGCAGGATCACGCGCGACCCGCTGCCATGGCGGCTTTCGAGGTAGCCTTCATCACGCAGATGCGCAAGGGCGCTGCTGACGGTGGTACGGCTCACCTCCAGGGTTAAGGCCAGTTCGCGCTCGCCCGGCAGGCGCGTATCCAGCGCCAGCCTGCCGTCGAGGATCAGCAGGCGCAGCGCATCGGCAAGCTGACGCCACAGCGGGGTACGGGAGGCCTCCTGCTGCCAGTGGCCCAACAGGCGAACTAATGACTGACTTCCAAATCGACGCGATGACATAAGCAGTCCACTTTTTCAAAACTGGACATTAATCATAGTGCCATTTCAGGTAATGATGAAAGCATAGCTAACCGGAGAAAGATCATGTTACGTCGATTACTTCAGCTTTACGTCGGATTAAGCCTGTATGGGCTGTCAACGGCGATGTTTATACGATCGGATTTGGGCGCCGATCCGTGGAATGTCTTCCATATTGGAGTGGCAAAACTGCTGGAAATGGATATTGGCACCGTCATCATCCTCACCGGCGTGCTGGTGCTGCTGCTGTGGATCCCGCTGCGACTGCGCCCGGGTCTTGGCACCATCAGTAACGTAATTGTCATTGGCCTGGCTGCCGATGTCGCGCTGACGTTTATCCCGGCTATCGACTCCCTGGTGGCACGCAGCCTGTTGCTGATCAGCGCGGTGATCGTCAATGCGCTGGCGACCGGGATGTACATCGGGGCCGGGTTTGGCGCCGGGCCGCGCGATGGCCTGATGACCGGGATCAATGCTCGTACCGGCTGGTCAGTTCGCAGCGTGCGTACGGCGATTGAGGTTTCAGTCCTGCTGTTGGGCTGGGTGCTGGGAGGCACATTTGGCGTGGGGACCGTATTGTATGCCTTAAGCATCGGCCCGCTGATCCAGATCTGTCTGCCGTGGTTTCGTCAGAAGCCGCGTACGTTAGTTCCACAGCCTGAGCGCGTTGTCTGATATTGCGACCGCGTCTTTTCGGATCTCAGCAGAATAATAGAGCGCCGCTGTAATAATAATATTGAAAACTCAGCCAGCCCGGAACATTAAAAATGTCCGGGCTTTTTCTGTTTTTTTAGGTTGAAACTAAAAACAGATTGGCAGCGATTTCATCATTCATAAATTCACATAATTTATACGACAACTCATTATTAGTTGTAAAAAGTTTTTAGTTCATCACTTCAATTGAAAACAGTGTACACGAATTTACGATAGTCGAGCTTGCGAAAGACCACACAGCATCTATGGTTATAATTCATTGCTTAAGGAGAGCATTAAAGCAGTCAGGTTTAAGACGGCGAGTTCCTGAAAAATAAAAGCAATGAAGCGCCATGAGTGCTTAATAAACTATTGATGACGGTAAATTTAAATTTTGTGATAAAAGCCTGTGGATTTATTTAATTGCAGGGGAAGGTTTCACAATACTATATGGATAAAGTAGATGCGTTACGTTGATTTTCGTAAAAAACCTCTCGCGGCGATGATATCTTGCTCACTCTTACCCTTTTCGGTTTTTGCAACTGAGATGGAAATTTCCGATGAGGAAAGATTCTCGGCAATTTGGTCTTTCAATCAGTCGGTTACTGCCCCGGCGTCAACAATTAAAATCAATGATGGCGACATCAAAGTGAATGGTAGTGTAACGGTTGACAGCCGTGATATCTCCTCCACCTTAGCCAGATATATTGTTTATACCCAGGGGGCTACTATCGATCTCGGTGAGGGCTCTACCGTTAATTCCTTTAATAGTGCGAATATCCTTACTGTAGAAGGCGGCGGCGCAATAACTGCACGTGATATAGATATTATCGGGAGTGACGAAAACTACGGCAGCGCTATGGCAAAAATGTATGGCATTAATACTATTGCCCCAGCCGATAATGTTACAGGCTCCTTTATTGACTTTTCCGGGCTCACCCGGCTCACGCTTAATAACTTTTCCGGTAATGCGGTAGGAGTATTAGCCGCATGCAGTACGGGCACATCCTGTAATACTGAACAGGATGTCAACGTGCGACTGGGTGATCTCGGACTTAATGTTGTGACAAGTGGAGATGCGACCGGCATTCAGGCGGTAGGACAGAATATTGCTTTTAATAAGTCATCCATTGTCATCAATAGCGAAAGCACTAATGCCGCCATTAACGGGATGGTCGCAGATAATGGCATCATAAGCGCGAGCGATTATACCGATCTTACCGTATCGGGTAATGGCACATTAACCGCAGTTTCTGCCAGCGGTGAGCGGGCAAATATCGCTTTACAGGGCGGAACCGCCGTAACGTTATACCGCTATGAGGGGGGCGAAAAGGGTGTGACGGGTGTTGTTGCCAGCGACGGAGCCCTCGTGCAGTTGAGCGACAGCTGGATAACGATGTACAGCGATGCCTCTGTTAACGATACGGACCGTTTTCTGATGTCGCAAAATAACGTGGCGGATGTCACTTCCCGCATTGTGGTTGACGGTGCCTTTACGGCGGCCATCGACAACACGTCTGAAACACCCTCTTCTGCAATCTATATCGGCGCCCAGGGCAACAGCACCATTGATTTGAACGGCAGCGTGAAGCTGGGAGATTTGCGTAATGCAGATATCGCGACCACGTTCCTTGCCAGGGACGGCGGTCGCATAACGATGCAGGATCAAACCTTAACCGCCTGGGGAAATATCATCGCCGATAACGGCGCTATAGATTTACGCACCGAAGATAACTCATATCTGTACAGTACGGTATCTACCCTTAATGACGGCAGCGTCAATCTTGCACTGAACGGGGCGAACAGCCTTTGGGATATGACCGGCAGTTCGACCCTCTCCAGCCTGGCACTTAACGATGGTCAAATTAACTTTTTGAACACCTCCTCATCACAGTTTAAAACCCTGACGATAGACGGTAACTACAGTGGTAATGGCGGCACGCTGGTGATGAACGTCACCCTTAACAGCGATAATGACTCACCGGGAGACCGGATGATTGTTAACGGCGATACCAGCGGTAAAACCAGCGTGAAGTTCAATAACATTTATGGCCACGGTGACCACACAGATAAGGGCATCGAATTGATTTCGGTGGGTGGTACGTCAAGCGGACAGTTCGCTCTGGATCGTCGCGTTGGGATTGGCCTTTACGACTACGCCCTGGTTCAGAAGGGCAATAACTGGTATCTGAGTAACAGCGTAAATGATATCGCAGCCGAAGAAGCCGAGCCGCCTGCCTCCGGGACGGAGACAGAGGTAAACGAATCTGGTTCTGGTGATACCCCGGCAACACCGGTGACGCCGCCGGCAGAAGCCGTAGACGGAGGTGAAGAGGGGGCAGCCGTACCTGGCGATGAATCCATTAACACGGGCAATAATGATACGCCCGATCAACCCGCTGATGTGCCTGCCGAAGAGGAGGCCGGAAACAGTATCGGGAGTGCCGGAAGCTACGATTACACAAAAGTCTATCGCCCTGAGAGCGGTAGCTATATCGCCAACATCGCTGCGGCTAACACGCTCTTTATGACGCGTCTTCACGACCGTCAGGGCGAGCAAACCTGGGTTGATCCCGTCACTGGCGATCGCCACGACACCACAATGTGGATGCGTAATAACGCCTCGCACACGCGTTTCGAGGAGGGGGGCGGACAGCTTATCAGCCGCAGCAATAACTATACTCTGCTGCTTGGAGGAGACGTCGCGCGCTGGAGCACTACGGGGCAGGACAGTATGCGACTGGGCCTGATGACAGGCTACAGCAGCAGCAACAGCAAGTCGCGGTCACAGGTTACCGGCTACACCTCACGGGGTAAAGTCAATGGCTATAGCGCTGGGCTCTACGCGACCTGGTTTGCCGATGAGGCCACGCGCACCGGGGCCTGGTTAGATGGTTGGATGCTTTATAACTGGTTCGACAATGAAGTCTCCGGCCACGAAATGCGTACTGAAAAATACCATTCCCGCGGCGTTACCGCCTCGCTGGAAGCGGGTTATTCACTGCCGGTTGGTCGATCAGAAAACTTTAGCTACTGGCTGGAGCCTCGAGGGCAGGCCGTGTTGATGAACGTCAAAGCCGACGATGTTAAGGAAGAACAGGGTACTCGTGTCAGCAGTACTGGGGACGGGAATGTGATGACTCAACTGGGGATTCGCGCCTGGATGGAGGCCAATCCTGAAAAAGGGATGTCGAACAAGGTTAAGCCGTACGTTGAAACCAACTGGATACATAATACCCGCGCGTTTGGCGTCAGGATGAACGGCGAACAGAATGCCATGATGGGGAGCGAAAATCTTCTTGAAGCGCGCCTGGGTGTTGAAGGTCAGATGAACGATCGGCTGTCCCTGTGGGTTGATGCCGGCCATCAGGTCGGACATAACAAGTACAGTGAAAGTCGGGGTTCACTGGGAATCAAATACCATTTTTAATTTGGAAGAAAAATTATCCCAACGGCATCATGGTTTCCATGGTGCCGTTTAATTTCATCAAGGCGTTTCGTAAGGTTAATGTAATAAAAAGTGTAGGTGCGCCTTCGCTTTTATATTTAAATTTATAACATCCAATACTTTTGATTTTACAGTTTCACAAAGGGTATTAACCTCTTGTTAAATAAATGCCGCTAACAATAACCCTTCCTTAATTATAACTTGATCCTGTTCTGAACGATTGATAGCATTTTTAGCTAACCAGAAGAATATCTGTCATTTTATGCATACACCGCAATGATTTTAATGGATTTTTTATTTGTGGAGCCCAGGAGTTTCACTGTTGCCTGTCCCGTTTCTGACTCATTTTTCATTTAAGGTGTAAGTATGACTATTCATTTAGTACAGGATTCAGCATTATCCCGAACGCGATGGACCCTGAAAGATACAGTCTGGATGCTGGGAATATACGGTGCCACGGTGGGCGCGGGGACGTTATTCCTGCCGGTGGAAATCGGTACGCGCGGACCTCTGGTGTTATTTATGCTTCTGGTGCTGGCGTTTCCGCTTTCTATGGTGCCGCACGTTCTTATCTGTCGTGTCTTTATGCGTGACCATACTACGGCGGATAAATCTTTGCCGATGTTTGGTACTTTTTTTGGTGCCAGAGGACAGCAGGCGATTCGGGCCTATTTCTGCCTGGCGCATTTTCCCGTCACCCTGGTGTATGCAATCTCACTTGTTAATGCTCTCGACAATCTGTTCACCGTCCATTTTCACTTCGCACAGGTGAATCGTGCCTTGCTGACGTTTATCGTGCTGACGTGCCTGTTCCTGGTGCTGAGCAAAGGCCGGGAAAAAGTGGTCAATATACTGAGCGCGCTCGCACTGCCATTCGCCCTGACCATCGTGGCTATTGCGGCCATTCAGATACCCGGCTGGCATCTCACAAACATCACGGATGCGCTCAAAGCCACAAATAATGCTCCGGCGGGTGAAACGATAAAAAATCTTTGGCTCACTCTGCCCCTGATCACCTTTGCGTTTTGCTCGACGCCGATGATTTCTCCTCTGGCAGCCCACTACCGCGAGAAAGGTAATGGCGGCGAAGAAAAATCGGTCAGGGTAGTACGCCTGGCTTATGGGCTGATATTCTTCAGTATTATTTTCTTTGTATTGAGCTGCGTCTTAAGCACGCCGCAGGAAACTTTCGTCTCGGCGAAAGCGCAGAATCTCAACGTCTTATCGGTAATGGATGGGAACAGTGGATCAGGGATCGTTTTCTTTGTCGCGCCTTTAATTGCCGTTCTGGGTATGACCAAATCCTTCCTGGGTATTAGCCTCCCGGTAGCTGAAACGTTCACTGATTTGACTGCCAGCTTAACCGGAGCGGGCAAGACAAAAAGTCAGCTTATCGCGTTTGTTCCCATGTTTGCCGTATCCTTTGCTGTCGTTTATGTTAACCCCGATGTTATAAATTTGATTGAAACCGTATGCGGTCCGCTTATCGCGATCTTCCTTTTCCTGATCCCTGCGTATCTGATTTACACGCGTGATGAACTGCATAATTTGCGCGGCACGGCGACGATAACGGTCATTCTGGGCGGGCTGCTCACCGTTTCCGCACTTATCTATTCCATGTTCTGATTACGGGACCGTGCAGCGGTGGACGCTATCCCAGAGAGGAGGGTCGCGCTGCGGATGCTGTTTTACACAGTGGGTTATGACAGAATACGCGCATCAGTCACTGCAACGCGACGCGCATGAAAGCCATAACCCTTTACGATGTTGCCCGCCTGGCGGGCGTTTCCTATCAAACCGTCTCGCGGGTCATCAATGACGCGGCGCACGTGTCCGCCCGGACCCGGGAAAAAGTGCTGCAGGCGATGGCCGAGTTGCACTATGTTCCCAACCGCGGAGCCCAGCAGCTGGCCGGCAAACGTACCCGCACCCTGGGGCTGATCACTACCGATCTGGCCCTGCATGCCCCCTCGCAGATTGCCTCTGCGGTCAAGACCCGCGCAGGCGAGTGCGGAGCAAGCGTGTTGATCTCAATGGTCGAACATCCACAGCAGTGTCTGGCGGCGGTACAGGAGTTGCTGGCCCAGCGCGTGGAGGGGTTGCTGGTTAACGTGCCGCTGGAGGACGAGCAGGCCGAAAGCCTGCAGGCGCAGGCCGTTCCGGTACCAGTGCTGTTTCTTGATGTCTCGCCTGGCGCCCGGGTGCACAGCCTGGTGTTTGATGCCGAACAGGGGGCAACCCTCGGTGCGCAGCATCTGCTGGCGCTGGGGCATCAGCGGATCGCTCTGCTCGGCGGGCCGCAAAGTTCCGTTTCGGCGCGGGCCCGTCTTGCGGGATGGCTGTCGACTCTGGAGGCGGCGGGCGTTGAACCCTTTGCCCTCGCTCAGGGCGACTGGAGTGCGGCCTCGGGTTACGAGAAAGGCCATCAGCTACTGGCCGGGGCTACGCTTCCGCAGGCGATCCTTGTGGCGAACGATCAGATGGCGCTCGGCGTGATGCGCGCCTGCGCCGAAAAGGGCATTGCCGTGCCGGGCCAGCTCTCGGTGGTGGGGTTTGACGATACCACCGACAGCGCCTGGTTTACCCCGCCGCTGACCACCGTTCGCCAGGCGTTTCGTGAGGCAGGGCTGCGCAGCGTGGAGTGGCTGCTGGCGCAGCAGGGCAATGCCGGGCAGGCTCCCGCGCAAACCCGTCTCCCTGTTACCCTGGTCGAGCGACATTCCACCGCCCGGGAAGGGCTCCCGCAGGGCAGTGACGATCTGGCCCAGCAGCTAAAATCTCTGGCTATACTGGCCGAACAGCTGGCGCGACGTTAACGCTTTTGTGATCGCCATCGCTTCATCACGCTCTCCCGCTTTACCCTGTTACCCTGACAGGGCATTGTAACTAAAAATTGTGAGCGCTTCGCAAAGAGGTAATTATGTCCCATCCTGCTCCGCTGACTCTCAGCACTCTGGTTACGCGTCGTGACTGGGAAAATCCCGGTGTCACCCAATGGAATCGCCTCTCTGCCCATGCCCCGCTCAGCGGCTGGCGTGACGAGCAGTCCGCGCGGGAGGAGGGGGATTCCTCTTCCGTCCGCTCGTTAAACGGCGACTGGCAGTTCAGCTACTTTGCTGCGCCCGAGCAGGTTCCCGATAGCTGGACGCAGGAGGACTGCGCGGATGCGGTGGTAATGCCCGTTCCTTCCAACTGGCAGATGCAGGGCTTTGATACCCCGATCTACACCAACGTCACCTATCCGATCCCGGTCAATCCGCCATTTGTTCCGGCCGAAAATCCCACCGGTTGTTACTCGCTCACATTCGATATGGATGAAAGCTGGCTGGAGAGCGGGCAGACGCGGCTGGTGTTTGAGGGCGTCAACTCAGCGTTTTATCTGTGGTGCAACGGGCAGTGGGTCGGCTACTCCCAGGACAGCCGCCTGCCTGCGGAGTTTGATGTTTCCTCGTTCCTGCGCCCGGGCAGCAACCGCCTGGCGGTGATGGTGCTTCGCTGGTGCGACGGTAGCTATCTGGAAGATCAGGATATGTGGCGGATGAGCGGCATCTTCCGCGACGTCACCCTGCTGCACAAAGCTGAGACCCATATTGCCGATTATCATGTTGTCACTGAGCTGAACGCCGACTATGACCGGGCCCAGCTCCAGCTGGGGCTGACCCTCAGCGGAGCCGACTACGCGGACTGCGAGGTCAACGTCAATCTGTGGCGGGCAGGGGTGTGTATCGCCAGCGCCACCGGCACGCCGGGCTCGGCCATTGTCGACGAGCGCGGCCACTGGCAGGAGCGGGTCAATGTCTCCCTCAAGGTGGATCAACCCGCCCTGTGGAGCGCGGAAATCCCCGCCCTCTACCGGTTAACCCTCGTGCTGCGCAATGGGCAGGGCCAGGTGCTGGACGTTGAAGCTTGCGACGTCGGTTTCCGCCGGGTGGAAATCAGCAACGGGCTGCTGAAGCTCAACGGCAAACCGCTGCTGATCCGCGGGGTTAACCGCCATGAACATCACCCTGAGCACGGGCAGGTGATGGACGAAGCCACCATGCGCCGCGACATCGAGCTGATGAAGCAGCACAACTTCAACGCCGTGCGCTGCTCGCACTATCCTAACCACCCGCTCTGGTATCGCCTGTGCGATCGCTACGGGCTGTACGTGGTGGATGAGGCCAACATCGAAACCCACGGCATGGTGCCGATGAGCCGGCTGGCGGACGATCCCCGCTGGCTGCCGGCCATGAGCGAGCGCGTTACCCGCATGGTGCAACGCGATCGCAATCACCCGTCGATCATTATCTGGTCCCTGGGCAATGAGTCCGGCCACGGTGCTAACCATGATGCTCTATACCATTGGGTAAAGGCGACGGATCCCACCCGCCCGGTGCAGTATGAGGGTGGCGGAGCCAACACCGCGGCCACCGACATCGTCTGTCCGATGTATGCCCGCGTCGATCAGGATCAGCCCTTCCCGGCGGTACCGAAATGGTCCCTTAAAAAGTGGATCGGCATGCCGGATGAGACGCGTCCGCTGATCCTCTGCGAATACGCCCACGCGATGGGCAACAGTTTTGGCGGATTCGCCAAATACTGGGAGGCCTTCCGCAAGCATCCTCGCCTGCAGGGCGGTTTCGTCTGGGACTGGGTGGACCAGGCCCTGACGAAGCATGACGAACAGGGCAACCCTTTCTGGGCCTACGGCGGCGATTTTGGCGATAAACCTAATGACCGCCAGTTCTGTCTGAACGGGCTGGTCTTCCCGGACCGCACCCCGCATCCGGCCCTGTATGAGGCCCAGCGCGCCCAGCAATTCTTCAATTTTACCCTGGTCAGCCGCTCGCCGCTGGTGGTGGAGGTGCAGAGTGATTATCTCTTCCGCGAGACCGACAACGAGCAGCTGCGCTGGTCGGTGGTGCGGGAGGGTGAGGTGCTGGCCTCTGAGGTGGTGGCACTCACTATCCCGGCGCAAGGTACGCAACGACTGGAGATCGCGCTCCCGCAGTGGGCGGCGGCACCGGGCGAGCTGTGGCTGAATGTTGAGGTATTCCAGCCCGCGGCCACACCGTGGTCGGAAGAAAATCATCTTTGCGCCTGGGATCAGTGGTCGCTTCCCGCCCCGTTAACGATCGTACCGCCGAAGGCTGAAGGGGTCGCACCTCAGTTCACCCGTGAAGATGACGCGCTGGTGGTGACCCATCAGCAGCAGCGCTGGCAGTTTGATTGCGCCAGCGGCGATCTGACTCAGTGGTGGCGGGAAGGGGAGGCGACGCTGCTCGCCCCGCTGACAGACAACTTTACCCGCGCCCCGCTGGATAACGATATCGGCGTCAGCGAAGCGACCCGCATCGATCCCAATGCCTGGGTGGAGCGCTGGAAGGCGGCGGGGATGTACAGCCTTAAACCACGTCTGCTGGAGTGCACAGGCGAGCAGCTGGCACAGGCGGTGACGATCGCTACTCTACATGCCTGGGAGCATGACAATCAGGTCCTGTTCCTGAGCCGCAAATGCTGGCGCATCGACAGCCATGGCGTGCTGCATGGCGATGTTGAGGTGCAGGTGGCAAGCGACATGCCGGAGCCCGCGCGTATCGGGCTGAGCTGTCAGCTGGCGCAGGCGCCGCAGAGCGTGATCTGGCACGGGCTTGGGCCATATGAGAACTACCCGGACCGCAAGCTTGCCGCCCGACAGGGGCGCTGGGAGCTGCCGCTGGCGGCGCTGCATACCCCTTATATTTTCCCGACCGAAAACGGCCTGCGCTGCAACACCCGACAGCTGACGCTGGGGCGGCATCAGCTGGACGGCGACTTCCACTTTGGGGTGAGTCGTTACAGCCAGACGCAGCTGCGCGAGACCTCCCATCACCATCTGTTACGGGAAGAGCCCGGCTGCTGGCTGAGCCTGGATGCGTTTCATATGGGCGTCGGGGGCGATGACTCCTGGAGCCCCAGCGTGTCGCCGGAGTTTATCCTGCAGGGGAAAAAGGTGCGTTACACCTTTAGCTGGCAACAGAACTAAACTTAATCGCTGATGCGGTCACACCATGTGGCCGCACATTCACTTCGGAGGTTTATCTGATGAAGTATGTCGATGGTTTTGTGGTTGCCGTTCCCGCGAATAATAAGGAGGCTTATCGCGAGCTGGCAGCGAAAGCCGCGCCGCTGTTCAAAGAGTTTGGCGCGCTTCGCATCGTAGAGTGTTGGGCCGATGACGTACCCGACGGCAAATTAACGGACTTCCGCCTGGCGGTGAAGGCGGAAGAGAACGAAGAAGTGGTCTTCAGCTGGATCGAATACCCTTCCAAAGCGGTTCGCGACGAGGCGAATCAGAAGATGATGAACGATCCCAGAATGAAAGAATTCGGCGAATCGATGCCGTTCGACGGTAAACGGATGATTTATGGCGGTTTCTCGCCGCTTCTGGACGAGTAAGCCTGGTGCCCGGCGGCACTCACCGCCGGGTACTATGCGTGTGATTCCGGGTCGAGATTATTTTCCGCCCACTGAATAAAGGCCTCTTTCGGCAGCGCTTTACTGTAAAACCAGCCCTGACCGTACTGCACCCCATGGCGGCGCAACCATGTCAGCTGGACTTCGGTTTCAATCCCTTCCGCCACCATCGCCAGATTGAGCGATCGGGCCATCTCAATGATATGCGGCGTCACGTTTTTGTACTCCAGCGCGTCCACGAATGACTTATCGATTTTCAGGGTGTCAACGTCGAGATCCTGCAGATAGCTGAGGCTGGAGTAGCCGGTGCCGAAATCGTCAATATAGACAGAGTGTCCTGCGCGCCGGAAGCCGGCAATGGCGGGGGCACTGACGGTGGGATCGGCAAATCCCCGCTCGGTAAGCTCCAGCGCAATCTGCGAGGGCGGGATCTGCCACTGATTCAGAAGACGGCTCAGCAGCGGAGGCACCGTCCCCGAGATCAAATCCGCCGGGGCAAGGTTAATCGAAATATGCTGGTCCGGATGCTGGCGCAGCCACTCGCCCATCTCCTCAAACACTTTTTCGATGATCAGCGTGGTCAACTGATTCATCAGGCCAGTCTGCTCTGCCAGAGAGACGAAAATATCGGGAGAGAGATAGCTGCCGTCCGGCTGCGGCCAGCGGGCGAGCGCTTCCGCCCCGGTCAGCTTGCCGCTGTTGAGTGCGACAATCGGCTGGAAATGAACCTGAAACTCTCTGGCACTGATGGCGTCCAGCAGGCGATGCCGGGGAGATTGCAGGCGGCGTAACACTCGCAGTACAAACCAGGCCGTCAGCAAACTGATCAACACGCCAAAAGGCAGCCAGAAATAGAGCTGGTGGTGCCAGCTCTCTTTTAGCGGCTTCAGGGAAGCCCACGCCACGATTGCAAACCCCAGGTCGGGCACGTTGTGCACGTTATACATGGCGCCGTTATGTTGAAAATGGGTGCTGCTATCCCGCTGCATCTGGTTGAAGACCTGCATGTCCAGGCTGTTACTGCTGGCGAAAACGAGATTGCGGCGGATCCCCACCAGGGCGACGTCGATCGGCCAGGAGCCAAAGGGGATCACGTCGATCAGCGAGGCCGGGTCGATCATCACGATATAATGGCCGGTGCCCAGGGCGGCCATATAACGGTTAATATTCAGATCGTTATGCGAGGTCACCCAGGCCCGATAGCCATCGGGCGTGATCCGCAATGCCGGAGGAAAGGGGGGAGTGTGACTCTCCTGTTCCAGCGAAGAGCAGCGCGGCTTGAGATCGTCAACGTAGATCACCTCCTGGATATAGCGCCAGGAGAAAGAGGCGCGGCGCATTACCAGCGCATGTTCGCGACTACAGGGGATGCCTTTGAAGGACTGCATTTCGGTGAGAGCGGATTTGGCCTGGGTAATCACTCTGTCGGTACGGATCTGGACCCGCGCTGAGTAGTCGTTCAGATCCTCAACAAACTTATCTTCCGCATTACGGTGCGCCAGCCAGACGCTCAGGCAGACAGGAACAAGCACTGCAATAACCAGTACGCAAGTCACCACACTTACCAGGTGTCGGGTTGTCATGCTCCTGTTTCCTTTTTATTACGCCGGGCGTGGGGCGCACAAGTCGATGACATTAAAACGGAAAGCCACGCTGAAGTGTAGAACTATTTTAGATGAGTTTACGGGCCGCTTATCCGCCGTGGGTTGTTTTTCCACCGCCACTCGGATATGCTAATTGTTATGTTATAACAATTCATTTCAGGAAGGGTAAATATGCAGGTTCTCAATTCATTGCGCAGCGCCAAAAAACGACATGCGGATTGCCAGATCGTCAAACGTAAGGGACGGCTGTATGTGATATGCAAATCCAATCCGCGGTTCAAGGCGGTGCAGGGTCGTAAGAAGAAACGTTAGGCCAGAATAAGAGGCTTGCCGCTAACAGCGAGGCTGTCGGCGGCAGGTCAGAGCGGGCTTCAGGCAGCCGTGCGGGCCAGGGTGAAGACGTCGTAAAAAGAGAGCTCGCCTTTGGTGGCGATCATTTTTTGCAGCTTCTCTTTTTGTTGGGAGTCAACCTGGGGTGAGTGCAGGATGCTGTCGATCAGCTGGTTGGGCACATAGCGCGTGTTGTACCACTCACCGTTGTAGCAGACGCGAAAATCGAGCACATCAATATCTTCGTAGCGGTAACGCGGATTAACGTCAAAGAAGAAGAAGGCGTTAAAGACGACGAACAATACCACCAGAAGCCAGACGGAACCGATCAGCGTGTCCGACTGCAGCATCACCACCAGCGTAGCCAGCCAGGCGGCGTACATGGCGACAAACAGGCCCGGATGTTTGCGAATAAAGCTGATGCTAAAGCGCGGTCTGTTGTCACGCTTTTCGCGAACATTGAGGTCATCAATGGTTTCGGTAAGCAGGCGTTGTATCTCAGTCATCTTCTGCCCTTTCTAAATCAACTCAAAACGGGGGGATCCGTGTATTTTAAGTGACCACAATGTTTGTGGAAAGTAACAGTTACGCTGAGAAAAAACATAACAGTTGCCAGAAAAGGGCGGGGCAGATGAGGCGGTCAAACTGTTCAGTACCACGCAGCGTTTCCGCTGGGTGTCACCCAATCAGCGTACAAATTTCCACACAGCGGTCGGGATTTTATCGTACAGCTTATTCATGGTAAGTTCAGCCAGGCGATGATCGGCTGCAGAATAGAATACCGCTAACTCATTATCAGAAAGCTCGTATTTATTTTTCTCAATCACACGTTCAAGGGTGTCAATTGACTGACAGCGTCGCAAACGCATCAAATAATCTGTTTTGGTTAATGGTTTATCAGACATAAATTCACCTAATTGTTTGTAATAATTTTAACCGGAGAAGCTAACGGGTTAGCCCTGCTTGCAGTGACAAAACAACGAAAAAGCCGATTGCCTGATTTACGCCATTTTTGCAAATCCTGCGCGTTAATGCCGTAGCTGCTGAATAACATAAAAGTGTCATCCAGGTATTCGTCAATTTGCTCAATCAACTTATTATCTTCGTTATACTTAATTTTATAATTAAGGGCGAAGGCTGCTATATGCTCAATCAACTCGTTTAACTGCAAATTAATGGCAGAAGTAGGGTCATTTACCCAGCCATGGTTGCTCTCATCGAGATTGGTCAGGCAGTCATGGTACAGGGATTCACAAAGGAATTTCAACTGTGCAATATCTTGCCTTTTGGGCGAGTATTCGTCCATAGCGCATCCCCTTTTTGAGTGATTTTTTACTCACCGAACATCGTTGTCGGGAAGGGTACAACTGACTTAGCGTCAACGACTACTGTATGCGTCTTACCGTTAACTATAATCTACTCTGATCAGGATTTCACCGCGCTATTACGAAAAATTACAATTACGCCACAGGTTAAAGGGTCTGGCGGTCACTATGTTATATATTGTTTTATCCGCAGGACGATCCTTTCTTATCACCCGCCTCGATTTTGCGCCCATTTCAAAAAAACAATCAGGCGTCATCACAAACAAAAAACACCAGGAATACTCTTAATAACTCAGAAGCAACGCATGAATTTAAGAATTTATGTAAGAGGAATGGGTTAAATATGAGAAGTCGTTTAAAGCCGACATAAAATATATAAACCGCCCATAAGCTTATTTTATGATTTTCAATTGCCAAAAAAAAGGCCGCATTAGCGGCCTTTTTAACGGTTAACAACAGGTTCCGGTGGTCTTACACCGAATGTTTGTGTTCGATATCGTCGTTTTTACGGCTGAAACGACGACGTACCACCACAAAGAATACCGGAACAAAGAAGATAGCCAGTACGGTTGCGGTGACCATCCCGCCCATTACGCCAGTACCTACGGCATTCTGAGAACCGGAGCCAGCACCCGTGCTGATGACCAGTGGCATAACACCAAGGATAAAGGCCAGGGAGGTCATCAGAATCGGACGCAGACGCATACGGACCGCGTCCAGCGTGGCTTCAATAAGCCCTTTGCCCTCTTTATCCATCAGATCTTTGGCGAATTCCACGATAAGTATCGCGTTCTTCGCCGACAAGCCAATGGTTGTGAGCAGGCCCACCTGGAAGTAAACGTCATTACCCAGACCGCGGAACGTGGCCGCCAGCAGGGCACCAATGACCCCCAGTGGCACAACCAGCATAACCGAGAACGGAATCGACCAGCTCTCATACAGCGCCGCCAGACACAGGAATACCACGATCAGAGAGATGGCATACAGGGCAGGGGCCTGGTTGCCGGACAGACGTTCCTGATAGGACATCCCCGTCCAGTCATAACCGATGCCTGCTGGCAGTTTTTGCGCCAGCTCTTCCATCAGGTTCATGGCCTCACCGGTACTTCTACCCGGTCCAGCCTGACCAAGGATCTCCATGGATGGCAGACCGTTGTAACGTTCCAGACGCGGCGAGCCATACTCCCAGCGTGAGGTAGAGAAGGCGGCGAATGGCACCATTTGACCGTTACTGCCGCGAACGTACCAGTTGTTGATATCGCTCGGCAACATACGGTACTGCGCTTCAGACATCACGTACACCTTCTTCACACGACCGCGGTCGATGAAGTCGTTAACGTAGCTACCGCCCCAGGCCGCGCCCAGCGTGGTATTGATGTCACTGATAGAAACGCCCAGCGCCTGTGCTTTCTCCTGATCGATATCCACTTTGAACTGCGGCGTATCTTCCAGGCCGTTAGGACGCACGCCCACCAGCAGGTCAGGATGCTTGGCGACTTCACCAAACAGCTGGTTACGCGCCTGAGTCAGTTTTTCGTGGCCCAGACCGCCCTGATCGATAAGCTGGAAGTCAAAGCCGGTTGCCGTACCCAGCTCAACGATCGCTGGCAGGTTAAAGGCAAAGACCATCGCATCTTTAATCTGCGAGAAGGTACCCATCGCACGGCCAGTAATGGCTTCAACCTTGTTCTCTTCGCCCGGACGATCAGCCCAGTCTTTCAGAGAAACGAAGGCGATACCGGTGTTCTGGCCACGACCCGCAAAGCCGAAGCCGTTAACCGCAAACACCGATTCAACGTTGGCTTTCTCTTTGGTGAGGTAGTAATCGGTCACCTCATCCAGCACTTTCTGGGTTCGTTCCTGGGATGCACCTGCTGGCAGCTGGGCCATGGTCAGGAATACGCCCTGGTCTTCGTCCGGCAGGAAGGAGCTTGGCAGACGAATGAACAGGTACGCCATACCGACCACAATGATGATATAGAGCAGCAGATAACGACCGGTGCTGCGCAGAATATTACCTACGCTGTCGGTGTAGTGATGCGTACTCTTATCAAACACCCGGTTAAACCAGCCGAAGAAGCCTTTTTTGCCTTCGCCGTGGTCGCCTTTGGCGACTGGTTTCAGCATGGTGGCGCACAGGGCCGGGGTCAGGATCAGAGCGACCAGTACCGACAGAGCCATCGCCGACACGATGGTGATGGAGAACTGACGATAAATCGCACCGGTTGAGCCACCGAAGAAGGCCATCGGAATAAATACCGCCGACAGTACCATCGCGATACCGACCAGCGCGCCCTGGATCTGACCCATCGATTTACGGGTGGCTTCCTTCGGCGGTAGTCCCTCTTCGGACATCACACGCTCGACGTTTTCCACCACCACGATGGCGTCATCCACCAGCAGGCCTATCGCCAGCACCATCCCGAACATCGTCAGGGTGTTTATCGAATAGCCAAAGATCGACAGTATCGCAAAAGTACCCAACAGGACGACCGGAACGGCGATGGTAGGGATCAGCGTCGCACGGAAGTTTTGCAGGAACAGGTACATAACGATGAAGACCAGGATGATCGCTTCGACCAGGGTTTTCACTACTTCGTGAATCGAGATCTTAACGAACGGCGTGGTGTCATACGGATAAACGATTTTCAGGCCTGACGGGAAGAAAGGTTCCATTTTCTTCAGTTCAGCACGGATCGCGGTAGCGGTATCCAGGGCGTTCGCGCCGGTCGCCAGTTTGATCCCCAGACCGGATGCCGGCTGGCCGTTAAACTTAGCGATAACGTCGTAGTTTTCACCGCCCAGCTCCACTTTCGCCACGTCACGCAGGCGAACCTGGGAACCGTCCGGATTCACCTTCAGCAGAATTTTACTGAATTCATCAGCCGAGGTCAGACGGGTCTGCGCGATGATCGAGGCGTTGAGCTGCTGGCCTTTAACCGGTGGCGTACCGCCTAACTGACCGGCTGCCACCTGGGCGTTCTGCGCTTTAATCGCGGTGATCACGTCCACTGGCGTCAGCTGGAAGTTGTTCAGTTTGTTCGGGTCCATCCAGATACGCATCGCGTACTGGGAACCGAACAGCTGCACGTCACCCACGCCAGAAGTACGGCTGATAGCGTCCTTCATGTTGGCGCCCACGTAGTCGGAAATATCCTCCTGCGTCATGGTGCCGTTGGTGTTGATAACGCCGACAACCATCAGGAAGCTACTGGAGGATTTCTCCACGCTCACACCCTGCTGTTGAACTTCCTGCGGCAGTAACGGCATCGCCAGCTGCAGTTTGTTCTGCACCTGAACCTGCGCGATGTCCGCATCCGTACCGGATTCGAAGGTCAGCGTGATCTGCACCGTACCGGTGGAGTCACTGTTGGAGGACATGTACATCAGGTTATCGATACCGTTCATGTTCTGTTCGATAACCTGGGTTACGGTGTCCTGCACCGTTTTGGCATCAGCCCCTGGGTAGGTTGCGGCGATTGAAATTGCTGGCGGCGCAATAGTTGGATATTGCGCGACTGGCAGCTTCAGGATCGCAAGTCCCCCGGCTAGCATGATGATGATGGCGATCACCCACGCGAAAATGGGGCGATCGATAAAGAAATTAGGCATGTCTTAACGGCTCCTGTTTAAGTTAAGACTTAGGTTGTTCTGACTGGCCGCCTGCGGAGGCTTGTTGTTGATTGTCAGACGTGACCTCTTGCGCTTTAACCTGGGCGCCCGGGCGAACTTTTTGTAAACCGGTAATGATGACACGATCGCCATCTTTCAGACCGTCGGTGACCAGCCATTTGTCGCCAATCGCCTGGGTTGCCGTGATCTGACGGACTTCGACTTTGTCTTCAGCGCCAATGACCATTGCACTGGCATCGCCGCGCGGCGTACGGGTCACACCCTGCTGTGGAACCAGCAGTGCGGTTGGGTTAGTCCCTTCTTCCAGGCTTGCACGAACGAACATACCCGGTAACAGCGTATGGTTCGGGTTCGGGAAGATGGCGCGCAGGGTGATAGAACCGGTGGTCTGATCGACCGTTACGTCAGAAAACTCGAGGCTGCCAGCCTGTGGGAACTTGATACCGTCGCTGGTGACCAGCTCCACTTTCGCTTTGCCGTTTTCCTGCTTCAGGGTGCCGTTTTCGAGCTCCTGTTTCAGACGCAGGAAATCATTGCTCGACTGGGTGACATCGACATAGATCGGGTCAAGCTGCTGCACGGTAGCCAGCGCGTTGGTCTGGCCACTCTGCACCAGAGCACCTTCGGTCACTGATGATTTACCAATGCGACCGCTGATAGGTGAGGTCACTTTGGTATAGGCCAGGTTAATACGTGCAGTTTCAACCGCGGCTTTCGCAGCAGTAACCGCAGCGTTAGCCTGCTGGGCATCGGCCTGGGCGCTATCGAATTCCTGTTGGCTGATGTACTGGGTGCCAATCAGTTTCTGATAACGGCTGACGGTCAGCTGAGCAATTTTTGCCGCAGCCTGGGCTTTTGCCAGATCGCCTTTTGCACTTTCGTAGTTAGCCTGATAGGTAGCGGGATCAATCTGATACAGAGATTCACCGGCCTTAACATCGCCGCCTTCCGTAAAATTACGTTTCAGGATGATGCCACTCACCTGTGGACGCACTTCAGCAATGCGGTAAGCGCTGGTTCTGCCGGGTAGTTCTGTTTTTATCTGGAGAGGTTCGGATTTGAGCGTCACGACGCCAACTTCTGGCACCTGCTGAGCCCCTTGTTGAGCCTGTTTTTCGTCACATCCTGTAAGCGCTAAGCTGCCTGAGAGCATCAGAACGATCGCCAGAGGCGTTAACCCTCTGTTTTTGTTCATATGTAAACCTCGAGTTTCCGATTTCAAATTGATCAATGGATCACGCGTCCACAAACCCATTGCTGCGTTTATATTATCGTCGTGCTATGGTACATACATTCATAAATGTATGTAAATCTGACTCCTGTAAATTCACCTGGGTATGGCACGAAAAACCAAACAACAAGCACTTGCGACACGCCAGCACATCCTTGATGTTGCTTTGCGCTTGTTTTCGCAACAAGGGGTCTCTTCCACGTCGCTGGCACAAATTGCTCAGGCGGCTGGGGTAACCCGTGGAGCGATTTACTGGCATTTCAAAAATAAGTCAGATTTATTTGGTGAAATTTGGGAGCTTTCAGAATCCAATATTGGGGATCTCGAGACTGAGTATCGGGCAAAATTCCCTGACGATCCACTCTCAGTTTTAAGAGAGATTCTGGTCTATATCCTTGAGGCGACTGTTATTGAAGAGCGTCGTCGCCTGATGATGGAGATCATCTTCCACAAATGCGAGTTTGTCGGGGAGATGGCGGTGGTGCAACAGGCGCAGCGCAGTCTGTGTCTGGAGAGTTACGATCGTATCGAACAGACCCTGATGCACTGTATTAAAGCCAGCATGTTACCGGCCAATCTATTAACCCGTCGCGCCGCTATTCTGATGCGCAGTTATATTTCCGGTATTATGGAAAACTGGCTTTTTGCTCCCCAGTCTTTTGATCTGCAACGTGAAGCCCGTGATTACGTGGCGATCCTGCTGGAGATGTATCAGTTCTGCCCGACCCTGCGTGGGCAGCCAGAGCCGCTCCCGGCCTGACCCCAGGAATTGTCCGGGAGCCACCTGTTGACGCTATATTGCGCCCGATTGCCGTGATATTCTTCACGCCGGTCTTCCTGGTCATTCATCATACGAATCACACATAACTATGTTGCACTACACACGCAAACAGCATCCCATTTTTGCCTTTATTCTGGTTTTCTTTCTCTCGTTGATGGCTTCACCGGCTGCGTTTGCGCGAGCCGATAATACCAGCGACATCCCCACGCGGGCAGATGTTCAGAGCCAGCTCGACGCCCTGAGCAAACAGAAAGAGCTTACGCCGCAGGACAAACTGGTCCAGCAGGATCTGACGGAAACCCTTGAGACGGTCGACAAGCTCGAGCGGATCAAAGCCGAAACCACGCAGCTTCGCCAGAAAGTGGCTCAGGCGCCGGAAGCGATGCGCAAGGCGACCGAGAGCCTCAATGCGCTGGGCGATGTCGATAACGATGCGGAGACCCGCAAAACGCTGGCGACCTTATCCCTGCGTCAGCTGGAGCTGCGCGTGGCGCAGCTGCTCGACGATTTACAAACCGCGCAAAGCGATCTGGCCACCTACAACAGCCAACTGGTGTCCCTGCAAACCCAGCCGGAGCGCGTGCAGAATGCGATGTACACCGCGTCGCAACAGCTGCAGCAGATCCGCAATCGCCTGAACGGAACCTCCGCGGGCGAAGCGGCATTACGCCCGACCCAACAAACGCTACTCCTGGCCCAGCAGCAGCTGCTCAATGCGCAGATCGAACAGCAGCGTAAGAGTCTGGAAGGTAACACCGTCCTGCAGGATACCCTGCAAAAGCAGCGCGACTATGTCACCGCTAACATCAACCGTCTGGAGCATCAACTTCAGCTGTTGCAGGAGGCGGTCAACAGCAAGCGCCTGACCCTGACGGAGAAAACCGCCCAGGAGGCCGTCAACCCGGACGAAACCGCGCGCATCCAGGAAAACCCGCTGGTGAAGCAGGAGCTGGATGCCAACCACCAGCTCAGCCAGCGTTTGATCACCGCGACCGAAAACGGCAACTCGCTGGTTCAGCAGAACATCAAAGTTAAAAACTGGCTGGATCGCGCCCTGCAGTCTGAACGCAACATCAAAGAGCAGATCGCCGTCCTGAAAGGCAGCCTGCTGCTGTCGCGTATCCTGTATCAGCAGCAGCAAACCTTGCCCTCCGCCGATGAGCTGGAGGACATGACCAACCGCATTGCGGATCTGCGTCTTGAACAGTTTGAGGTCAACCAGCAGCGCGACGCCCTGTTCCAGAGCGATGCCTTCGTTGCCAAAGTGGAAGAGGGGCACAGCAGCGACGTCAATGATGAAGTCCACGACGCGCTGTTGCAGGTGGTGGATATGCGCCGCGAGCTGCTCGATCAGCTGAACAAGCAGCTGGGCAATCAGCTGATGATGGCCATTAACCTGCAGATCAACCAGCAGCAGCTGGTGAGCGTCTCCAAAAGCCTGCAGGAGATCCTTACCCAGCAGATCTTCTGGGTAAACAGCAACAAACCGATGGACTGGGACTGGATCAAATCCTTCCCGGGCATGCTGAAAGATCAGATTAAAGGGATGAACATCACCGTTAACTGGGAAAAAGCCGGTCCGGCGGTGGCCTTTGCCTTCCTGGCGGGTCTGCCGCTGTTGCTGATTGCCGGGTTAATCCGCTGGCGTCTCGGCTGGCTGAAAAAATACCAGACGAAGCTGGCGAGTGAAGTGGGGCAGCTGCGTAATGACAGCCAGCTTCACACCCCGAAAGCGATTCTTATCGATCTGATCCGCGCCCTGCCGGTCTGTCTGTTAATTCTGGCGGCGGGACTGATCCTGCTCACCATGCAACTCAATATCAGCGATCTGCTGTGGGCCTTCAGCAAAAAACTGGCGCTGTTCTGGCTGGTGTTTGGCCTGTGCTGGAAAGTGCTGGAAAAAGACGGCGTGGCGGTGAGTCATTTCAATATGCCTGCCCAGCTCACCAGCCACTGGCGACGCCAGATCGTGCGGGTGAGCCTGGCGCTGTTGCCGCTGCATTTCTGGTCGGTGGTGGCCGAACTCTCCCCGCTGCACCTGATGGACGATGTGCTGGGGCAGTTCGTCATTCTGCTTAACCTGCTGCTGATCGCCGTCCTGATGTGGCCGATGTGCCGCGACAGCTGGCGGGATAAAGAGTCCCACGCCATTCGTCTGGCGACGGTCACCGTGCTGTCCATTATCCCGCTGGCGCTGATGGTGCTGACGGCTACCGGCTATTTCTATACCACTCTGCGTCTGTCAGGCCGCTGGATTGAAACCGTCTATCTGGTGATCCTCTGGAACCTGCTCTACCAGACCGTCCTGCGCGGGCTGAGCGTTGCCGCCCGGCGTATCGCCTATCGCCGCGCCCTGGCGCGTCGGCAGAATATGGTGAAAGAGGGGGCCGAAGGCGCGGAGCCGCAGGAGGAGCCGACCATTGCTCTGGAGCAGGTGAACCAGCAGACGCTGCGTATCACCATGCTGGTGATGATCGCCCTGTTCGGCGTGATGTTCTGGGCCATCTGGTCAGATTTAATCACCGTCTTCGCCTATCTCGACAGCATCACCCTGTGGCACTACAACGGCACCGAAGCGGGGGCCGCAGTGGTGAAAAACGTCACCATGGGCAGCCTGCTGTTTGCGCTGGTGTCGTCGATGGTAGCCTGGGCTCTGATCCGCAACCTGCCGGGTCTGCTGGAGGTGCTGGTGCTTTCACGCCTGAATATGCGCCAGGGGGCCTCCTACGCCATCACCACTATTCTGAACTATGTGATTCTGGTGGCGGGGGCGATGACCGTCTTCGGTTCACTCGGGGTCTCGTGGGACAAACTGCAGTGGCTGGCGGCGGCGCTGTCGGTGGGTCTTGGTTTTGGTTTGCAGGAGATCTTCGGTAACTTCGTCTCGGGTCTGATTATCCTGTTCGAACGTCCGGTGCGCATTGGCGATACCGTGACTATCGGCACCTTCTCGGGAACGGTCAGCAAGATCCGTATCCGTGCGACCACCATCACCGACTTCGATCGGAAAGAGGTGATCATCCCGAACAAAGCCTTCGTGACCGAGCGGTTGATCAACTGGTCGCTCTCCGACACCATCACCCGCGTGGTGATCCGTCTCGGCGTGGCCTACGGTTCGGATCTGGATAAAGTGAAAAAAATCCTGCTGCAGGCAGCGATGGAACATCCGAAAGTGATGCACGATCCGGAACCGGCGGTGTTCTTCACCACCTTTGGCCCGAGCACGCTGGATCACGAGCTGCGTCTCTACGTGCGTGAACTGCGCGACCGCAGCTACACCGTGGATGAACTGAACCGCACCATTGAGCGTCTGTGCCGCGAGAACAACATCAACATCGCGTTCAACCAGCTTGAAGTGCATCTGCGCAATGAGAAGGGCGACGAGCATACGGAAGTGAAACGTGAAGTGAAAGGGGATGACCCGACACCAGCGTAACCTTACCCCTCACCCTGACCCTCTCCCCAAAGGGGCGAGGGAATGGTTTGCTCCCTCTCCCTTTCAGGGAGAGGGCAGGGGTGAGGGTATTTTCCCCTCAAAATCCCGCTTCACAATCTCCAGCGCCTTCAGCACCGTCTCGGCGGGAATATCATGATTCTCCAGCAGCATAATCAGATCCACGGCCAGCTTCACTTCATCAGGGGCGTTTTCCAGTGACACACACTACTCCTGTTAACGGGTCAGACGCGCAATCACGCGCTCAATATCATCCAGTGCCTTACGACAGCGTTCAAGCCGCCCCTCCAGCGCGGTAATTTCGCGCATCAGCATCTGCTGCTCTTCCAGCGTTTCGACCTGGTTCAGCCGGGTCTCACGTTCAGACTTCATTTCACACAGCCGCCGCTCAAACTCCTGATGCGCCAGGCGCTTGTGCTGCCATTTAGTTGCCCCGGCAGAAGGGCTGTCCCAGACCCGTAAAGGCCAGGCGGCGATCTCCCGGTGCAGGGCGGCGATCTGCTCCGCCAGATGGGTGGCCAGCCAGGTCACCTGCTCCGTTTGTGCCTTCTCCACCGCACGACCCAGCTCATCCAGATTGTGCTGGGCTTCATCCAGGTAATCTTTAATCAGCGTGCTGCGGGTGCGGAACAGCTGCCGGTCAAAACGCGGCTTCAGGGTAGCGTGCTGCATCAGAGGCGCGGCCTGGTTTCGCAGGGCCGTCAGCTGATTTTGCAGCGTCTGTAAAAGCAAGGCTGTTTTCAATCCGCTCTCCAGTGGTACAGTAGCCGTTCAGTTTGATAACGATTCGCATTATGCAGCGTACTATTTTACTCATCATTGGCTGGCTTGCGGTAGTGCTCGGCACGCTGGGCGTCGTTTTGCCCCTTCTGCCAACCACGCCCTTTATATTGCTGGCGGCCTGGTGCTTCGCCCGCTCCTCGCCGCGTTTTCACCACTGGCTCCTGTATCGCTCGTGGTTTGGCGGCTATCTGCGCCACTGGCAACAGCACCGCGCCATGCCGCCCGGCGCGAAGCCGCGGGCCATTGCCGTTATCCTTATTACCTTCGCCATCTCATTATGGCTGGTAAAGATCATGTGGGTGCGGATCCTGCTGCTGGCGATCCTGTCATGCCTGTTGATTTTCATGTGGCGGATCCCTGTGGTTGATGAAAAGCAACAAAAGCAATAATCCTCGGGTTGGCTGTTGCAATTCTTGTGCGCAGCCAGTAAATTCGACCGTTTTCGAGCACGGGCAGGCCTGGTTAAAGGTTAAACAATTGTTACCTTGACCGACCCACTATCCGCTCCGTGAGTAACACCGTTTTCATCAGGCATCCATTTATGACCGCAACTGCGCAGCAGCTTGAATACCTTAAAAACAGCATCAAAAGCATCCAGGACTACCCAAAACCTGGCATCCTTTTCCGTGATGTCACCAGCTTGCTGGAAGACCCGAAAGCGTACGCCCTCAGCATTGAACTGCTGGTAGAGCGTTACAAAAACGCCGGGATCACCAAAGTTGTCGGCACCGAAGCCCGCGGCTTCCTGTTTGGCGCCCCGGTTGCGCTGGCGATGGGCGTCGGCTTTGTGCCGGTGCGTAAGCCACGCAAACTGCCACGCGAAACCATCGCCGAGAGCTACGAGCTGGAGTACGGCACCGATCAGCTTGAGATCCACATCGATGCGATCAAGCCAGGCGATAAAGTGCTGGTGGTTGACGATCTGCTGGCAACCGGTGGCACCATTGAGGCGACCGTGAAGCTGATCCGTCGTCTGGGTGGCGAAGTGACCGATGCGGCCTTCATCATCAACCTGTTCGATCTGGGTGGCGAACAGCGCCTGGAAAAACAGGGCATCACCAGCTACTGCCTCGTGCCATTCCCGGGACATTAATCCTCCCGCCCGCAACCTCGCCCAACGGGTGAGGTTGTGTTAGCATTACCCCCCTGAATATCCACCTTCCAGCGTTGCAGAGCCTGCCCATGAGTTATCAGGTGTTAGCCCGTAAATGGCGACCCCAAACCTTTGCTGACGTTGTCGGCCAGGAACATGTGCTGACCGCCCTGGCGAACGGCTTATCGCTAGGACGTATCCATCACGCCTATCTTTTTTCCGGCACCCGTGGCGTCGGTAAAACCTCTATCGCCCGTTTACTGGCGAAAGGCCTCAACTGCGAAAGCGGGATCACCGCCACGCCGTGCGGCGTCTGCGATAACTGCCGTGAAATCGAGCAGGGGCGCTTTGTCGATCTGATTGAGATCGATGCCGCCTCACGCACTAAAGTCGAAGATACCCGCGATCTGCTGGACAACGTCCAGTACGCGCCGGCGCGTGGCCGCTTCAAGGTCTACCTGATCGATGAAGTGCACATGCTGTCGCGCCACAGCTTTAACGCCCTGCTGAAAACGCTGGAAGAGCCGCCTGCACACGTCAAGTTCCTGCTGGCGACCACCGATCCGCAGAAGCTGCCGGTGACCATCCTGTCCCGCTGCCTGCAGTTCCATCTGAAGGCGCTGGATGTCGGGCAGATCCGCGATCAGCTTGAACATATTCTGAATGAAGAGCAGGTCACGCATGAACCGCGTGCCCTGCAGCTGTTGGCGCGTGCCGCCGACGGCAGTCTGCGCGATGCGCTCAGCCTTACCGATCAGGCGATTGCCAGCGGCGACGGCCAGCTGACGACGCTGGCGGTCAGCACCATGCTCGGCACCCTGGATGACGATCAGGCCCTGTCGCTGATTGAGGCGGTGGTCGAGGCCAACGGCGAGCGGGTGATGGAGTTGGTCAACGCCTCGGCGGCGCGCGGCATCGAGTGGGAAGCCCTGCTGGTTGAGATGCTCAGCCTGCTGCACCGCATCGCGATGGTACAGCTCTCCCCGGCGGCGCTGGGTCCGGACATGGCCGCGATTGAGCAGCGCATGCGTGAGCTGGCGCGAACTATTCCGCCAACCGACGTGCAGCTCTACTATCAAACCCTGTTAATTGGCCGTAAAGAGCTGCCGTTTGCCCCTGACCGCCGTATGGGGGTCGAAATGACCCTGCTGCGCGCGCTGGCGTTCCATCCGCGCATGCCGCTGCCGGAGCCTGAGGTGCCGCAGCCGTCGTTTGCCCCGGTCGCCCCCACTGCAGTGCTGACGCCGCCGCAGGTGCCCGTGCAGCAGAGTGCGCCTCCGCCGCCGCGCCACGATGCGCCGCTGTCGGATGCCACCAGTTCGGTGCTCGCCGCCCGCAGTCAGTTGCAACGCGCGCAGGGAGCAACCAAACCAAAAAAGAGTGAACCGGCAGCGCCTGCAAGAGCGCGGCCGGTAAATAACGCCGCGCTTGAACGTCTGGCCTCGGTCACGGATCGGGTGCAGACGCGTTCTGCCTCGGCCACGCCTGAGCCACAGGCTCCGGCAAAGAAAGAAGCGTATCGCTGGAAAGCTACCACCGTCACCGAAGAGGTGAAGGTAGAAGTCGCCACGCCGAAGGCGCTGAAAAAGGCGCTGGAGCACGAGAAGACGCCGGAGCTGGCCGCTAAGCTTGCTGGAGAGTCGCTGGAGCGTGATGCCTGGGCGGCAGAGGTCAGTCAGCTGAAACTGCCCAAGCTGGTGGAGCAGGTTGCCCTGAACGCCTGGCGTGAACAGGACGGCAACCGGATCTGCCTGCATCTGCGTCCGGGCCAGCGTCACCTGAACTCGGCGAGCGCACAACAGGTGCTGACGGAGGCGCTCTCCACATTACAGGGCGCACCGGTTGAATTGACTATCATTGAAGATGATAATCCGGCGGTGCGAACGCCGCTGGAGTGGCGTCAGGCCATCTATGAAGAGAAACTCGCGCAGGCGCGTGAGTCGATTATCGCGGATAATAACATTCAGACCCTGCAGCGTTACTTTGATGCAGAACTGGATGAAGAGAGTATTCGACCCATTTGATCGTGAGTCTGACTTACGGTTGTTATCTTTAACGTGAAAGAAGAGAGAAGCCTATGTTTGGTGGTAAAGGCGGTCTGGGTGGTCTGATGAAGCAGGCCCAGCAGATGCAGGAAAAAATGCAGAAGATGCAGGAAGAGATCGCGCAGATGGAAGTCACTGGCGAATCTGGCGCAGGTCTGGTCAAAGTGACAATCAACGGTGCGCATAACTGCCGTCGCGTGGAGATCGACCCAAGCCTGCTCGAAGACGACAAAGACATGCTGGAAGATCTGGTCGCCGCGGCATTTAACGATGCTGCGCGCCGTATCGACGAAACCCAGAAAGAAAAAATGGCCTCTGTATCCTCCGGAATGCAGCTGCCACCGGGCTTTAAGATGCCGTTCTGATGCAAACCAGTCCGCTGCTCACGCAGTTAATGGAAGCGCTACGCTGCCTGCCGGGCGTAGGCCCGAAGTCAGCGCAGCGCATGGCGTTTACCCTGCTGCAGCGCGATCGCAGCGGCGGGATGCGTCTGGCGCAGGCTCTGACCCGCGCCATGTCAGAAATCGGTCACTGTGCGGACTGCCGCACCTTTACCGAACAGGATGTATGTAACATCTGCACCAATCCGCGTCGTCAGGAAAATGGCCAGATCTGCGTGGTGGAGAGTCCTGCGGACATCTACGCCATCGAACAGACCGGGCAATTTTCTGGCCGCTACTTTGTGCTGATGGGCCACCTGTCACCGCTGGACGGTATTGGCCCGGATGATATTGGTCTGGACCGTCTGGAACAGCGTCTGAAATCGGAAACGATCAGCGAGGTGATCCTCGCCACCAACCCAACGGTGGAAGGGGAGGCGACGGCCAACTATATCGCCGAGCTGTGCGCCGAATCCGGCGTTGAAGCCAGCCGCATCGCCCATGGCGTTCCGGTCGGCGGCGAGCTGGAGATGGTGGACGGCACCACGCTGTCACACTCTCTGGCCGGGCGTCACAAGATTATTTTCTGACCAAACGGAGGCTGCATGCGTGGCCTCCGCTTGAAAACCTTCCCGCGTATCCCCATCTCTCCCTCAACGCTTTTAAACCCCATTAAATGGCATTGTTGAGGTCGACTTAGTATGAAAGGACAAGAAACCCGTGGTTTCCAGTCAGAAGTAAAACAGCTTCTGCACCTGATGATCCATTCTCTTTACTCCAATAAAGAAATCTTCCTGCGTGAGCTTATCTCTAACGCCTCTGATGCGGCAGACAAGCTGCGTTTCCGTGCGCTGTCGAAGCCAGAGCTGTACGAAGGTGACGGCGAGCTGCGCGTGCGCGTCTCCTTTGATAAAGAGAACCGCACCCTGACCATCGCCGATAACGGCATCGGTATGACCCGCGATGAAGCCATTGATCATCTGGGCACCATCGCCAAATCCGGCACCAAAGCCTTCCTGCAGTCGATGGGTTCCGATCAGGCGAAAGACAGCCAGCTGATCGGCCAGTTCGGTGTGGGCTTCTACTCGGCGTTCATCGTGGCGGATAAAGTCACCGTGCGCACCCGTGCGGCAGGCGAAAGCGCCGAAAGCGGCGTGTTCTGGGAATCCCACGGCGAAGGCGAATATACCGTGGCCGACATCACCAAAGCCGATCGCGGGACCGAGATCACCCTGCACCTGCGCGAAGGGGAAGACGACTTCCTTAACGACTGGCGCGTGCGCTCCATCATCAGCAAATATTCTGACCATATCGCTCTGCCGGTCGAGATCGAAAAACAGGAAGAGCAGGACGGCGAAACCGTCATTTCCTGGGAGAAGATCAACAAGGCGCAGGCGCTGTGGACGCGCAACAAGTCTGAGATCAAAGACGAAGAGTACACCGAGTTCTACAAGCATATCGCCCACGACTTTACCGATCCGCTGACCTGGAGCCACAACCGTGTGGAAGGTAAGCAGGAGTACACCAGCCTGCTGTACATCCCGGCGCAGGCCCCGTGGGATATGTGGAACCGCGATCACAAGCACGGCCTGAAGCTGTACGTGCAGCGCGTGTTCATCATGGACGAAGCCGAGCAGTTCATGCCGAACTACCTGCGCTTTGTGCGTGGCCTGATAGACTCCAACGACCTGCCGCTGAACGTCTCCCGTGAGATCCTGCAGGACAGCACCGTCACCCGCAACCTGCGCACCGCCCTGAGCAAACGTGCTCTGCAGATGCTGGACAAGCTGGCGAAAGACGACGCGGAAAAATACCAGACCTTCTGGAAACAGTTCGGCCTGGTGCTGAAAGAGGGTCCGGCGGAAGATTCGTCCAACGTGGAAGCCATTGCCAAACTGCTGCGCTTTGCCTCCACGCACACCGACTCCTCCGAGCAGACTGTGTCGCTGGAAGAGTACATCTCCCGCATGAAGGAAGGGCAGGAGAAGATCTACTACATCACCGCCGACAGCTATGCCGCGGCGAAGAGCAGCCCGCACCTGGAGCTGCTGCGTAAGAAAGGCATCGAAGTGCTGCTGCTTTCCGATCGCATCGATGAGTGGATGATGAACTACCTGACCGAGTTCAGCGGTAAAGCGTTCCAGTCCGTTGCTAAAGCCGATGAGTCCATCGACAAGCTGGCGGATGAAGTGGACGAAACCGCCAAAGAGGCGGAAAAAGCGCTGGAGCCGTTTGTTGAGCGCGTGAAGACCCACCTGGGCGATCGCGTGAAAGAGGTGCGTTTCACTCACCGTCTGACCGATACCCCGGCCATCGTCACCACTGAAGCCGACGAGATGAGTACCCAGATGGCGAAGCTGTTCGCTGCTGCGGGCCAGAGCGTACCGGAAGTGAAGTACATCTTTGAACTGAACCCGGATCACGCCCTGGTGAAACGCGCGGCCGAGACGCAGGACGAGACACGCTTTGCCGAGTGGGTTGAACTTCTGCTGGATCAATCCCTGCTGGCCGAGCGCGGCACGCTGGAAGATCCAAACCAGTTTATCAAGCGCGTGAATGCGTTGCTGTTAGCGTAATCATTTCATACAGCCCTCTCCCCCGGGAGAGGGCTTTCTAATATATTCCCCTCATTAACCGTTTCAGCCTGCCCACCTTCCTTGAGCCACATCCGTTCTGATGGTATTGTTTAGCGCTTTTGAAAAATTGAACCAACTTTTGAGGGGATTTTCGCAATGCGTATTATTCTGCTTGGCGCTCCGGGCGCGGGTAAAGGAACTCAGGCTCAGTTCATCATGGAGAAATACGGTATTCCGCAAATCTCTACGGGTGACATGCTCCGTGCCGCTGTTAAATCTGGCTCCGAGCTGGGCAAACAGGCGAAAGACATTATGGACGCCGGCAAGCTGGTGACCGATGAGCTGGTTATCGCTCTGGTTAAAGAACGCATTACTCAGGAAGATTGCCGCAACGGTTTCCTGCTGGACGGCTTCCCACGTACCATTCCTCAGGCTGATGCCATGAAAGAAGCGGGCATCAACGTGGATTACGTGCTGGAGTTCGACGTACCGGACGAACTGATTGTTGACCGTATCATCGGTCGTCGCGTACACGCTGCTTCTGGCCGCGTTTACCACATCAAATTCAACCCGCCTAAGGTTGAAGGCAAAGACGACGTGACCGGCGAAGAGCTGACCACCCGTAAAGACGATCAGGAAGAGACCGTGCGTAAGCGCCTGGTGGAATACCATCAGATGACTGCCCCGCTGATCGGCTACTACTCGAAAGAAGCGCAGGCGGGTAACACCAAATACGCCAAAGTCGACGGCACTAAGCCTGTCGCAGAAGTCCGTGCAGAGCTGGAAAAAATCCTCGGCTAATCGCACCTCTCTCACCCGGGCCCCCGGGTGAGAAAAATTCTCATTCCGTCTATCGCAGCAATGGGTTTCGTTTACGCACTTTTCAGATACACTTATCAGCCTGTTAAAAGGTTATGAGGCGTGAATGAGTCAGGCGAAAACCGGCATCCTGCTTGCCAATCTAGGTACCCCCGAAGCCCCAACCCCCGCAGCGGTCAGCCGTTATCTGCGCCAGTTTCTGAGCGATACGCGCGTTGTGGATACCCCACGCCTGCTGTGGTGGCCATTGCTGCGCGGCGTGATCCTGCCGATCCGTTCCCCGCGCGTGGCAAAACTCTATCAGTCCGTCTGGATGGAAGAGGGCTCGCCGCTGATGGTCTACAGCCGTCGTCAGGAGAAAGCCCTCGCCGCCCGTCTGCCGGATACGCCCGTTGTGCTCGGTATGAGCTACGGTAAACCGTCCCTGGAAAGCGCCGTTGATAAACTGCTGGCGCAGGGCGTGGACCATATCGTGGTGCTGGCGCTCTATCCGCAATACTCCTGCTCCACCGTGGCCGCCGTCTGGGACGAGCTGGCGCGTATTCTGGCGACCCGCCGCCGCATTCCTTCCGTGACCTTTATTCGCGACTACGCGGATAACGACATGTATATCAACGCCCTTGCCAGCAGCGCCCGCGCCTCCTTTGCAAAACACGGCGAGCCGGATCTGCTGTTGCTCTCCTATCACGGTATTCCGCAGCGATTTGCCGACGAAGGGGATGATTACCCGCAGCGCTGCCGCGATACCACCCGTGAGCTGGTCTCCGCCCTTGGCCTGCCGCCGGAGAAGGTGATGATGACCTTCCAGTCGCGCTTTGGTCGCGAGCCGTGGTTGACTCCTTATACCGACGAGACCCTCAAAATGCTGGGTGAGAAGGGGGTGAAGCATATTCAGGTGATGTCGCCGGGCTTTGCGGCAGACTGTCTGGAGACGCTGGAGGAGATCGCGGTGCAAAACCGGGAGTTCTTCCTCGAAGCGGGCGGGGAAAAGTATGAGTACATTCCGGCGCTGAACGACGACCCTGAACACATCGAGATGATGGTCTCCCTGGTGACCAACAGCCGCTAATCGCACTCCGGGCCGGGTTTATGCTACCATTTCCGGCCCAACCGTCACTCGTAGCACTGAACATGAAATTTCCCGGTAAACGCAAATCCAAACACTACTTTCCCGTTAACGCCCGCGATCCGCTCCTGCAGCAAATTCAGCCGGAAAATGAGACCAACGCCGCCTGGGTGGTAGGTATCGATCAGACGCTGGTGGACATCGAAGCCAAAGTGGACGATGCGTTTGTCGCGCGTTACGGCCTGAGCGCCGGGCACTCTCTGGTGATCGAAGACGATGTGGCGGAAGCGCTCTATCAGGAGCTGGTGCGGAATAACCTGATCACCCATCAGTTTGCCGGGGGCACTATCGGCAACACCATGCACAACTACTCGGTGCTGGCCGATGACCGCTCCGTGCTGCTGGGCGTGATGTGCAGCAACATCGAAATTGGCAGCTACGCCTACCGCTATCTGTGCAACACCTCCAGCCGTACCGATCTGAACTATCTCCAGGGCGTGGACGGGGCGATTGGCCGCTGCTTTACGCTGATCGGGGAATCCGGAGAGCGGACCTTTGCCATCAGCCCGGGGCACATGAATAAGCTGCGCGCCGAGAGCATCCCGGAAGAGGTGATTGCCGGGGCATCAGCGCTGGTGCTGACCTCCTATCTGGTGCGCTGCAAGCCGGGTGAGCCAATGCCGGAAGCGACCATGAAGGCGGTGGAGTACGCGAAGAAGTACAACGTGCCGGTGGTCCTGACGCTGGGCACCAAATTCGTGATCGCCGATAACCCTGAGTGGTGGCAGGCGTTCCTGAAAGAGCATGTCTCTATTTTGGCGATGAATGAAGAAGAGGCCGAAGCCCTGACCGGCGAGAGCGATCCGCTGCTGGCGTCTGACAAGGCGCTGGACTGGGTCGATCTGGTGCTCTGCACCGCCGGGCCGGTTGGCTTGTATATGGCCGGCTTCACTGAAGAAGAGGCGAAGCGCAAAACCCAGCACCCGCTGCTGCCGGGAGCCATTGCCGAGTTCAACCAGTTTGAGTTCAGCCGCGCCATGCGCCACAAAGATTGCGTCAACCCGCTGCGCATCTTCTCCCACATCGCCCCGTACATGGGCGGGCCAGAGAAGATCATGAACACCAACGGGGCAGGCGACGGTGCGCTGGCGGCGCTGCTGCACGACATCACTGCGAACGCCTTCCACCGCACCAACGTGCCGAACTCCAGCAAACACAAGTTCTCCTGGCTGACCTACTCGTCGCTGGCCCAGGTGTGTAAGTACGCGAACCGCGTGAGTTATCAGGTGCTGAACCAGCACTCACCGCGTCTGACGCGCGGCCTGCCGGAAAGAGAAGATAGTCTGGAAGAGTCGTACTGGGACAGGTAAAAGAAGACCCCTCACCCTAACCCTCTCCCCATAGGGGAGAGGGAACGCGAACACCCTCTCCCCTATGGGGAGAGGGCCGGGGTGAGGGGCTCAGGCCGCACGAACTACCCCGTCACCACCGCTTCCACCGGCTGTTTCTCCAGCAGCGACAGCATGGTATTGGCAATCTCACGCTCGCCCATCACCACCTGATTCGCGCCGCGCTCCATAATGTATTCCACTTCGTCGTCATAATGCGCCCGGGCGATAATCTCCAGGTGCGGGTATTTTTCGCGGGCGGAGACCACAATCTCACCGGCTTCGTAACCGTTAGGGATAGTCAGCAGCAGCCAGCGCGCGCAGTCCAGATGCGCCAGATTCATGATCTCTTCGTTCGCCGCATTGCCCAGTACCGCACGGATCCCGCGCTCGCGCAGCTCGTCCACCCGGGTGCGGGAGGTTTCAATCACCACCAGTGGAATACCCTGCGCCATCAGTTTCTCACCTAACAGGCTACCGACGCGGCCAAAGCCGACCAGCAGGGCATGGTTGCAGATATCCACCGGGATCTGTTTCTCTTCTTCCGTCGCCTCTTCCAGCGTCTGCTCTTCGAGGGTTTCGGTTTTCTCGAGGTATTTTTCCAGCAGCGCGAACAGCACCGGGTTGAGCATAATCGAGAGGATCGCCCCCGCCAGCACCAGGTTTTGTCCGGCCTGCGGCAGCAGATCCAGCGCCATGCCCAGTCCGGCGAGGATAAAGGCAAACTCACCAATCTGCGCCAGGCTGGCGGCGATGGTCAGCGCGGTACGCGGCGAGTGGCCGAACAGACGCACCAGGAAGAACGCGGCAACCGACTTACCAAAGATGATGATCGCCAGGGTGCCCAGCACCGCCAGCGGCTGGTCAATCAGCACCAGCGGGTCGAACAACATCCCGACGGAGACGAAGAACAGCACCGCAAAGGCGTCGCGCAGGGGCAGGGTGTCGTGGGCGGCACGGTGGCTCAGTTCCGATTCGTTCAGCACCATCCCGGCGAAGAAGGCACCCAGGGCGAAGGAGACATCAAATAGCTCAACGGCGCCAAAGGCGATACCCAGCGCCAGAGCCAGTACCGCAAGGGTAAACAGTTCGCGGGAGCCGGTAGCGGCGCTGCGGGAGAGGATCCACGGCACCAGGCGGCGGCCCACCAGCATCATAATGGCGATAAACGCCACCACCTTACCGATGGTGATACTCATATCCAGCGCCAGGGTGGCAAAGCCGACGTTGTCTTTTTCAAGCATTCCGGCGACCGCAGGCAGCAGCACCAGGGTTAAGACCATCACCAGATCTTCAACAATCAGCCAGCCAATGGCGATCTGCCCTCGCTGGCTGTCAATCAACTGTCTCTCTTCAAGCGCGCGCAGCAGCACCACGGTACTGGCGGTGGAGAGACAGAGACCAAACACAATGCCGGTCATCAGCGGCCAGCCCAGCATCGCTGAAAGCGCCATACCCAGCAACGTCGCCACGGCTATCTGGGCGATCGCACCGGGAATGGCGATCGACTTTACCGCCATCAAATCCTTCAGGGAGAAATGCAAACCAACACCGAACATCAGCAGGATCACGCCAAGCTCCGCCAGCTCCGGGGCAAGTTTAGTATCAGCAACAAAACCTGGGGTAAAAGGACCGGCTAACACGCCAGCTAATAAATAGCCCACCAGAGGCGAAATGCGAAGTTTGTTGGCAAGCATGCCGAGTATAAATGCGAGTACAAGTCCACCGACAATGGTGGTGATAAGCGGTGTGGCGTGATGCATTCCGTCTCCTTTCGTTGCTGAGTTAATCCATTTTTGGTTCAAAACCAAAAAGCCGAGTAATAGTTTATGACAAATTTAATGATTATGTTTATGAATAATTATTGAAATTCGAGTAAAACAGCAATAAGGGTTAAACGGAAGCAGAACAGGACGATTTTTACGAGGCTGTGCTAAGAAAGGCTTATGGCAGTAGGGGAGGTTGCGGCCAAACCTGGAGTTTGACCGCGGATAAATCAGGCTTTATGCCGGTTATCAGGCAGGAATATGGTCAACATCCCGAGAAGTGGCAGGAAAGCACAGATTTTGTAGACCAAAAAGATGCTGGTATGGTCTGCAATCAGCCCTAATACCGCTGCGCCAAGGCCACCCATCCCAAAGGCAAATCCAAAAAACAGCCCGGAAACCATGCCGATACGCCCCGGTAACAGCTCCTGGGCATACACCAGAATGGCAGAAAAGGCAGACGCGAGGATAAAACCAATGATCACGGTTAAAACCCCCGTCCACCACAGGGTTGCATAGGGCAAAATAAGGGTGAAAGGCGCTACGCCGAGGATAGAGCCCCAAATCACATATTTACGCCCAATTTTGTCCCCCAGCGGCCCGCCAATAAACGTCCCCGCGGCCACCGCAAACAGGAAGGCGAAGAGGTGAAACTGGGCGTTTTGCACCGATAATCCGAATTTTTCCATCAAATAAAAGGTGTAATAGCTGCTGATGCTCGCCATGTAGAAGTATTTGGAGAAAATCAGCATCAGCAGGATGCTAACGGCCAGAATCACCTTGTTGCGCGGAAGGGGATTAATTACCGGGGCTTGTGGTTTGCCTTTATTAACCCGGTGCTGGGCAGCATACCAGCGGCTAATCTGCGCCAGCACCACGATGGCCAGCAAAGCGGCCAGCACGAACCAGGCCACGTTACCTTTACCGTACGGGGCGATAATCACCGCCGCCAGCAGCGGGCCGAGGGAGCTGCCGAAGTTACCGCCCACCTGAAACAGCGACTGCGCCAGCCCGTGACGGCCACCGGAGGCCATGCGTGCCACGCGGGACGACTCGGGGTGGAATACCGACGAGCCGGTACCCACCAGCGCGGCGGCCACTAATACGCCCTCAAAGCTGCCCGCCATCGCCAGCAGGATCAGGCCGCTCAGGGTAAAGCACATGCCAATCGGCAGCGACCACGGCATCGGATATTTGTCCGTCCAGTAACCCACCACAGGTTGTAGTAGCGACGACGCCAGCTGGAAGGTGAGGGTGATCATGCCGATCTGGACAAAGGTAAGAGAGAACTCGGACTGTAATAACGGATAGATCGCCAGAATAAGCGACTGGATCATATCGTTAAGCAGATGCGAAAGACTGATTGCGCCGAGAATACCAAATGAGGTGCGAGCCTTAGCAGCCGACACCGGTGGAGTAGATTCACTGATTGCCATAAATACCACGTCGATTGTTATAGGAAGTGCAGGATGTAATTATTATTCAGCTAACATACCTTCCCCCGACATTTGAGGAAAGTCGCAATTCTGAAAACTTATTTGTCTATTCTGCTTACTCGCTGTAATTTTTGCCTTTGTCTATGGATCAGGGAGTGAAGAAATGAAGTTAATGAAGCGAGGCGTCGCGCTGGCAATCATCGCGGCGTGCGGTCTGTTAAGCCTGCCTGCTCAGGCCTGGGAGCAGGATAAAACCTATAACATCACTATCCTGCACACCAACGATCATCACGGCCACTTCTGGCGCAGCGAATACGGCGAGTATGGCCTCTCGGCGCAGAAGACGCTGGTGGACGGGATCCGTAAAGAGGTTGCAGCGAAGGGCGGCAGCGTGCTGTTACTCTCTGGCGGCGACATTAATACCGGCGTGCCGGAATCGGATTTACAGGATGCGGAGCCCGATTTCCGCGGCATGAATTTGATTGGCTACGATGCGATGGCCGTCGGTAACCACGAGTTTGATAATCCTATCGACGTATTACGCCAGCAGGAGAAATGGGCCAAATTCCCGTTCCTCTCCGCCAATATTTACCAGAAAAGCACCGGGGAGCGTTTATTTAAACCCTGGGCCATTTTCAAACGCCAGGATATTAAAATTGCCGTGGTGGGGCTGACCACCGATGACACGGCCAAAATTGGCAACCCGGAATATTTTACCGATATCGAATTCCGTAAACCGGCCGACGAAGCGAAGCTGGTGATCCAGGAATTACAGCAGAACGAAAAGCCGGACGTGATTATCGCCACGACCCACATGGGTCATTACGATAATGGCGATCACGGCTCGAACGCTCCGGGCGATGTTGAGATGGCGCGCAGCCTGCCGGCGGGTTCGCTGGCGATGATTGTCGGCGGTCACTCTCAGGATCCGGTCTGCATGGCCTCAGAGAATAAAAAGCAGGTCGATTATGTGCCAGGCACCCCCTGCGCGCCGGACAAGCAGAACGGGATCTGGATTGTGCAGGCCCATGAGTGGGGCAAATACGTAGGCCGCGCGGATTTCGAATTCCGTAATGGCGAGATGAAGCTGGTGCACTACCAGCTGATCCCGGTCAACCTGAAGAAGAAGGTGACTTACGATAACGGCCAGAGCGAGCGTGTTCTCTATACGCCGGAAATTGCGGAAAACCCGCAGATGCTCTCCCTGCTGTCACCGTTCCAGAATAAAGGCAAGGCGCAGCTGGATGTGAAGATCGGCACGCTCTCCGGCCGACTGGAAGGCGATCGCAGCAAGGTGCGCTTCGTGCAAACCAATATGGGCCACCTGATCCTGGCCGCGCAGATGGCACGTACCAATGCCGATTTCGCGGTGATGAGCGGCGGTGGGATCCGCGACTCCATTGAGGGCGGGGATATCACCTATAAAGATGTGCTCAAGGTGCAGCCGTTCGGCAACGTGCTGGTGTATGTCGATATGACCGGTAAAGAGGTGACGGACTATCTGACCGCGGTGGCGCAGATGAAGCCTGACTCCGGGGCCTATCCGCAGTTCGCCAACGTCAGCTTTGTGGCGAAGGGTGGAGTACTCAACGACCTGAAAATCAAAGGCGAACCGGTTGACCCGGCGAAAACCTACCGGATGGCGACGTTAAGCTTTAACGCCACCGGCGGCGATGGCTATCCGCACATTGATGATAAACCAGGCTATGTGAATACCGGCTTTATCGACGCCGAGGTGCTGAAGCAGTACATCCAGCAGAACTCTCCGCTGGATGTGAACGCGTATGAACCGAAAGGTGAGGTGAGCTGGCAGTAACGGGGCAGTGTAATGGGTAGGGCTGTGCGGCCTGCTGCCCTCACCCCGTCCCTCTCCCACCGGGAGAGGGCGCAAACACTAAAAACGGTAACGCCTGTTACCGTTTTGCTTTTACCTCGAAGCCGCCACCCGGCGCTTTTTACTCCCGACGCGCAATATCCGCAAACTGCGCATCGAGCATTTTGGCCAGATCGCTGGCCGCCAGCTCAATATCCAGCCCGCGCTTGCCGCCCGAAATGTAGATCGTCTCAAAAGTCTGAGAGGGCGCATCAATCAGCGTCGGCAGGCGCTTTTTCTGCCCCAGCGGGCTAATTCCCCCCACCAGATACCCTGTTGTGCGCTGGGCCACCATCGGGTCGGCCATATCCACTTTTTTGGCGCCCAGCGCCTTTGCGACCTTCTTGAGATCCAGCTGTCCGGCAACCGGCGTCACCGCGACGGCGAGATGCTTCATATCGCCATTGACCGCCACCAGCAGGGTTTTATAAACCTGGTCGGCATTCAGCCCCAGCTTACGCACCACTTCATCGCCAAAATTGGTTTCGTTCGGATCGTGGTCGTAGGTATGGATCCGGAAAGTGATTTTGTTTTTTTCGAGTAATTTAACGGCGGGAGTCATAGCAATCCTTCTTAGCCCGGACAATAAACGCCCTAAGCATACGCCTCAGAAGAGGTTAAAAAATAGCACCATCTTGCGCATATAGTGTTGGCAGTGATGGTCACTTTGAGCGACAATCGGCTCAACCGGGGGTCTCCTCCGGCATAATAACAACGATGAAATTCCTCTTTGACGGGCCAATAGAAATATTGGCCACTTTTTTATCTTAGCAACGACGGCAAATTTCCCTCGCCGTACAAATGTAATGCCCCCACCGCCACCACATAGCGTCCCGCAGGCAGCGCGTGCAGCTTCTCGCACCACGCCTGGTTACGCTCGTGCATCAGCACGTCATACAGCGATTCGCTGAAGGTCGCCGGGAGCGCCAGCCTGTCGACGACAGGGGGCGAATCCAGCCACCAGCTCACCATAGTCTGCAGCAGGCGCGCGTTGGTATGCCAGTGAGTCAGGGTATCTTCCAGCAGCAGTAACCCGTCGTTCGGCATCTGGCGCAGCAGGGCAATCTGACTGTCGGCCCCTTCCAGCTCGATAATGGGCAGCTGCTGCGCGCGTGCGGCATTCAACAGCTGATAATCAATGCCGTAATCCCCCCGCAGCCCCAGACGCTGTGCCTGGGTGGCCTGCAACACCATCGCGATCTGCCACAGCGGCTGGCTCTCCAGCATGGACAGCGATAACCCCAGCTCGTCGGCAAGCCGCTCCAGCTCCGCCAGCTGACTGGCGCTGAGACGCTCATTCAGCGGAGGCGGGATCGCCAGCCCCTCAAAGGGCGACTCATTACCTGAGATATCCGCTTCCACGATCAGCGCATCGGCGTGACGCAGCCTGGCGATCAGCCCCTCGGGTAGAGGAGACATATCCCGGGTGCCCATATGGATGCTGCCGACCAGATGCAGATGCTGCCCGCCGGGCAGGGAAATATCGAGGCCCGGCCAGCGATAGCGGCGGGGGAACAGGGCGCGAAACGATGCTTTTATACGTTGAAACAGACTCATACGCGCTCCATGAAGGGAAAAATTCATGCTAGCGCGTGGGGAAGGGCGGTGCAAGACGTCCTTGTCTTATGCACCTTGTTACTCTTTGGGTTTAAAGCGCAGCAGGCGGTTGGCATTGCTCACCACGGTAATCGAGGAGAGGGCCATTGCGGCACCCGCCACCACCGGGTTGAGCAGCGTCCCGGTCAGCGGCCAGAGGATCCCGGCGGCAACGGGAATGCCGATGGCGTTATAGACAAAGGCCCCCAGCAGGTTCTGCTTCATGTTGCGCAGGGTCGCTTTCGAGATGGCGAGCGCGTCGGCAACCCCCATCAGGCTGTGGCGCATCAGGGTAATGGCCGCCGTTTCGATGGCCACATCGCTGCCGCCGCCCATCGCAATCCCGACGTCCGCCTGGGCCAGCGCCGGGGCGTCGTTAATGCCGTCGCCAATCATCGCCACCTGGCGACCCTGGCCCTGCAATTTGATGATTGCGTCCGCTTTGCCATCCGGCAACACTCCGGCGATCACCTCATCAATACCGGCCTCGCGGGCGATAGCCTGAGCGGTGACGGCGTTGTCACCGGTGAGCATCACCAGACGATAGCCCGCGCGGTGCAGGCGTTGCAGTGCGCTAACGCTGTCAGCGCGCAGCGGATCGCGAACGGCAAACAGCGCCGCGATGTGACCCTCCACCGCCAGCAGTACCGGGGTGGCGCCCTGAGCGGCATGGGCCTGCAGCTGCGCATCCAGCGCCCCGGTGTCGATGCCGTTTTCTGCCAGCAGGGCCTGGTTGCCCAACAGCAGCGCATGGCCATCGACCTCTCCGCTGACCCCCAGCCCGCGCAGGGTACGGAAGTTGTTCACCTGTGGCAGGGCGCTGTCTGCTTTCTCCAGAATCGCCCGCGCCAACGGGTGACTGGAACCCTGTTCGAGCGCGGCGGCCAGGCGCAGGGCCTCGGCGGCATCAATCCCACCCGTCGTCTCGACGGCAACCACCTGCGGTTTACCCTCGGTGAGGGTCCCGGTTTTATCAAACACCAGCGTATCCAGGGTGCTGGCCCGCTGCAGGGCGTCGGCGTCGCGCACCAGCACACCGGACTCCGCGGCACGACCCACGCCGGAGATAATCGACATCGGCGTCGCCAGCCCCAGGGCACACGGACAGGCGATGATCAGCACCGTAGTGGCGATCACCAGGGTATAGACGATCTGTGGCGCGGGGCCAAAGACGTACCAGATAGCGGCGCTGAACAGGGCAATCCCGACCACCACCGGCACGAAGATGGCGGAAATTTTATCCGCCAGCTTGCCGATCTCCGGCTTGCTGCTCTGGGCCTGGCGCACCATACGGATGATGCGCGACAGGGTGGTGTGGCTGCCGACGGCACTGGCGCGGAACAGCACGCTGCCATCCTGCACCACCGTACCGGCGTGGATGCTCTCTCCGTCGCTTTTCTGCTGCGGCACCGGTTCGCCGGTAAGCATCGCTTCGTCAAACCAGGCTTCGCCCTGGGTGATCTCCCCGTCTACCGGGACGCGATCGCCGGTGGTCAGGCGCAGGATCATGCCTTCCTGAACGTCCGCCAGGGGCAGGTTCTGTTCACCATTTTCCGTCACCACCCGGGCGGTCGGCGGGGTTAAATCGAGCAATCTTTCCAGCGCTTTCGAGGAGCGCTGACGGGCCCGCGCCTCCAGCATATGGCCGAGGTTAATCAGGCCGATAATCATCGCGCTGGCTTCATAATAGAGGTGGCGGGCTTCCATCGGGAACCACTGCGGCCAGAGGTTAACGCTCATCGAGTAGAGCCACGCCGCGCCAGTACCCAGCGCCACCAGCGTGTCCATGGTGGCGGTGCGGTTTTTCAGGCTCTTCCAGGCGCTGGTATAAAAATGGCCGCCGGCGACGATCATCACCCCGAGGGTGAGAATGCCGATCGCCAGCCACAGGGTGCGGTTGTCGTCGGTGACCATCATGTTGTCGCCGAGCATTCCCCAGCCCATCACCGGGATCCCCACCAGCAGGGCAACAATCGCCTGCCAGCGAAAACGTTTCATGGTGGCGATGGCGGTCTCCTGCTGGCGCTCCCGGCGCTTGAGGTCGTCTTCAATCGCCTCGGCACCGTAGCCCGCTTTTTCAACGGCCTGGACTAAATCAGCGGCGGAGGCACTGCCCATAATCAGCGCAGTGCGTTCCGCCAGGTTGACCCGTGCCTGTGCCACACCCGGTACCGCCTGGAGGGCGTTCTGGACCCGGGTCACGCAGCTGGCGCAGCTCATGCCGTTGATCAACAGCTGTTGGCTGTCATCACTGTCGTGAGCTGCCGGAAGCTCAGAGGGGGCCGCTGTCAGTGCTTCCGACGGCGTTGTTGACGCTGTCAGCGGATCAGTCTTTGGGTGGCTTAACACCGCGCCGTAACCGGCCTGTTTAATGGTGTCGATCAGGGCATCGGCGCTGGCGCTGCCGGTCACGGCGGCGTGGTCGATGGTGACCTCTGCGGTATCAACGTCCGGACGTTGCTCCAGACTCTCTTTGACGCGTTTGACACAGTGGCCGCAGGAGAGGCCGTCCAGTGTCAGATCGATGGTGTGAGACATACGAATACTCCTTATAAATCTCCAGCCAGATATTGACCGGAGGGACACTTTCATCTAACTGTTATGAAGGTTAAACCTTCCATCAAGGGGAAGGTCAAGGGGGAAACGTGAATATCAGTGATGTTGCCAAAAAAACCGGCTTAACCAGCAAAGCGATCCGCTTTTACGAAGAGAAGGGGCTGGTGACGCCGCCGCTGCGCAGTGAGAACGGCTACCGGAGCTATACGCAAAAGCACCTCGATGAACTGACGCTGCTGCGCCAGGCCCGTCAGGTGGGGTTCAATCTGGATGAGTGCGGCGACCTGGTGAACCTGTTTAACGATCCCGCCCGGCACAGCGCCGATGTGAAAAGCCGGACCCTGGAGAAGGTGGCCGAAATCGAACGTCATATCCTGGAGTTACAGGCGATGCGCGACCAGCTGCTGGCGCTGGCCGAAAGCTGCCCGGGGGATGAGAGCGCCGACTGCCCGATCATCGACAACCTCTCCGGCTGCTGCCACCGCAAGGCGAAGGCCTAACCGCGCGCCGGGTTGAGCATAAACACCACCGTCCCGCGATACCAGGGGGAGCGCTGGAGCTGCGCTTCGGCCTGGCGATCCCGTTTGCCGTCCTGGACCAGCCCGAGCTTAAACGGAATGCGCAGCCGGGCCAGCGCGGGCAGATAGGCCTGATAATTCTCTACCGTATGGCGGCCCTGATAGCTCTGGATCACCAGCTCATCCACCGCCAGCGCGTTCAGCGTGGCGACATCCCCGGTTTTCGCCCAGTCCAGCAGCCCGGTCACCCCCAGGGAAAACTCGGGCGGCAGCTGCTGGCGTAATTGCTGTAAAAAGCGCGCGTAGTCCGCCAGCTGGTGGGTTGCGGCATCAAAATCGACCTGCAAACCCACCACCTGATTCCCGGCAGCCTGCCAGCGCTGCATCAGGCGGACAATTCTCGGCACGATGGCTGGCGGCACCTCAAGGGTGGTAAAGCGCACGGTCAGCCAGATGGAGGGAAAGGTCAGGCGGCTGACCGGCAGGCCGAGGCGCTGAAACACTACCTCATTCGGCCGGGCCAGCACTTCACCCTGATGGAGATAGACCGTTTGCGCCGCTTGTAACGCGTCGCTGGCCTTCACCCCCGACCAGAGCCAGAAAGCAGGGTGCTCCCGGGCGGTGACGATATCCGCCGCCTGCGCTTGTCCGGCCAGCAGCGCAGCTACCAGTAGTATTTGAGTTTTTGCGCCCACGGACTGCCCGGATACTGCGTTTTCAACTGCGAGAACCAGCCTTTGCGCTGGGCTTTTTCCACCTCTGGTCCGCCACACTCGTTATAGCCGGACGGGGCGTAACACATGATGGCCCGATAGAGCGCGTAGCTCTTATCTTCATGCTCCGCCTTCGGTGAAGCGATGACCTGCTGGTAGTAAGCCTGTCTGTTGAACTGCCCGTAGGGTGCTTTGCGGTGGATCGCCGCTTCCAGCACGCCGTTGCCCGCGCTGTCTTTCCACAGATCGACATGGGTATTCGAGGTGCGGAAGAACTCGCCCAGACAGTTCAGGGCATGGGCATCTTTGGCGTTCTGGCTGAGGACCTGCACGGTTTTATCCAGACTACGGCAGACGTAACCGGCTTCGGCGGCCTCACCGTTCCAGTCGAAGGTGCTCAGGTTAACATCGTCAAAGGCCTTGCCCACCACGGGTGACGTTATGGCGCTGGCGAGCTTTCTGTCATTTAACCAGTCGCTAAAGCGGTTCTCCGTCAAATCGCGCACCAGCAGGGTATGCAGCGCAATGGTGCGCTCTTCGTTGTTGGGCCCCTCGCTGGCCTGCTGGCGTAACCGCTCAGGCGAGGCCACGGCTTTCAGCACCCGGGAGCGATAACGCAGACTGGTGACGGCGCTATCCGGAGCAAAAATCGCCTCGGTATTGCCGCTAAAGACCAGGGTCGCCGCCAGTCTGGCCTGCACATACTGCTGCTGTTCAGGATCCTGGCTGAGTTTCAGCAGTTTCAGCCAGAAATCACGCGCCGTAGGCCACTGCTTCTGCGCCATCAGCGCGTCGCCGTACAGCACCTGCTCGCTGAAGGCGAGAATGTCGTGCGCCGGGAGTTTTTCCGCCGGTTTAACGGCCTGAAGAATAGCGGCCTGGTTACCCGTCGCCTGCCACAGGTTCAGCTGTAGATTGCGCCACAGCGCCAGCTTGCCGCTCTGTTCAAACGCCGGTTTGCTGGCGTTGAGATCCTCCTGCGTCAGAGTCGGTTTCTCGTCGCTGTTCAGGCGAAGGGCGCGCAGCAGTTCGATATAGCTGATCAGCGGCGCGTCGGGGAAGGCCTCCCGCACGGCGCGACCGTTGAACTGCATGCCGTAGACATTATCGTATTCAATTACCAGCCCACGCAGCGCCTTTGCATCGCCAGCCTGCTGGAACCGCTGCTCGTACAGGCTTGCCAGCTGCGGCCAGGCCTGCAGATACCAGTTGATGCGACGCAGCATGCCGCGCGCCGACTCAGCATAACGCCCCTCCGGCCAGCGCTGGAGATAGGCCTGGGCGGCTTTCTGCGCCTGTTCAGCGGCCGGGCGGTCGATGCGATCGATATCAAAATCGCCGTACTCGCCCATGCTGTTCTGGCTGCTTTTGTTCAACGCCGTGCGCATCAGCATATAGCTGGCGGTCTCTGCCAGCCACAGACGATCGCTGTCGACAAGCGAGGTAAAGGCCCGATCCGCACCCGCGTAATCCCCGGCATAAAAATGGGCCGCTCCGGTCAGATAGGTTTTATACAGCAGGGCAGAGGATCCCGCCGGGAGCGTCGCCAGGGAGGCGGAAATCTGCTCATCGGTGGCACCCGAATAGAGCCCCAAACGCGCCTGGCCCAGGGCATGGCGCTGCTCCGCCGTCAGGGAATCGTCGGCCAGCAGCGCGGCAAAAAACTGGCTGAGGCTGTCGGCACTGTTTGAGACGAAGCGGTTTTCCTGCTCGCCGTCCTGATGGGTTTCGACGGGCTCAAGCTGCAACGCGGCCAGCTGCTTCGTGAGAAGGCTCTCTTCGGCCGGTTTATCCGCCGCTGCGGTAGCCGGGGCATCGACGTCATCCCACTCCGGGTGGTAAGCAAAGTAGACATCCCGGGAGCGGGTGATATCTGCCGGCATCGACTGCACCGGCAGGGCGAAGGATTTGGCTTCGCTCAGCAGACGCAGCAGGTTGTCGCGGGAGTCGTTACCAGGGATCAGCACCGGATCGCCTTTCAGCAGGCAGTGCTCATCGCTCCAGTTGCAGTCTTCCATATCAAAGGAGGCGAATGCCGGGGCGGCGCTCGCCAGTAATGCGCTAACGCTGATTGCCAGCGTTGTCTTCCTGACCATCATGCTATTCCTGTTCTTATCGGGAAAGGGCCCGGATGCGAAGGGTGATCCCTTCCACAGCCATAACTTCAACTTTGGTGCCGGGGCTGAGATCGTCCTCGGCAATGACCGGCCACGAGCTGTCGCCGACGCGCATATGACCGCGCCCGTTCACCAGGGCGGTATCCAGGGTGAACTGCATCCCCACCAGCTGCTGTCCGCGCTGGTTGAGGCGGGCATCGGCGGGTTTTTGCCTGCGCACCTGTCTTGAGAGCCAGCGCCACCAGAGCCAGGCGGCCGACAGGGTCAGCACGGCAAACAGCGCCCCCTGCCACGCCCAGTCGAACGGCAATACCCAGACCAGCAGCCCGACGATCACCGCCGCCACGCCGCTCCACAGCAGATAGCCGTTGCCGCCGAGCATTTCAGCCGCCAGCAGCAGGCCGCCAAGGCTCAGCCAGAAGACATGCGGATGAAGCGCGATCGTCTCGATCATAATTTGCGCTCGTTGCCGCTGGTTTTGATCAGTTCCGCAATGCCGCCGATCGCGCCCATCAGGCTGCTGGCATCCAGCGGCATCATCACCACTTTGCTGTTATCCGCGGAGCCGATCTGCTGCAATGCTTCGGTGTATTTCTGCGCCACGAAGTAGTTAATCGCCTGGATATCCCCGGCGGCGATGGCCTCCGAGACCATCTGGGTGGCGCGGGCTTCCGCTTCCGCCGAACGTTCCCGGGCCTCAGCCTGTAAAAACGCGGACTGGCGTTCACCCTCGGCTTTGAGGATCTGCGACTGTTTCTCCCCTTCGGCCTTCAGGATCTCCGCCTGGCGCACCCCTTCCGCCTCGAGGATGTAGGCGCGTTTGGTTCGCTCGGCCTTCATCTGGGCGTTCATGGAGGTGATCAGCTCGGCGGGCGGACGCACGTCGCGAATTTCGATGCGGGTGACTTTGATGCCCCACGGGTTGGTGGCTTCATCGACGATATGCAGCAGGCGGGTATTAATGCTGTCGCGCTGGGAGAGCATCTCGTCCAGCTCCATGGAACCCAGCACGGTACGGATGTTGGTCATGGTCAAATTAATAATCGCCAGTTCAAGGTTGCTCACCTCGTAGGCCGCTTTTGGCGCGTCAATCACCTGAATAAAACAGACCGCGTCGATAGTGACGTTGGCGTTATCCCTGGAGATCACCTCCTGGGAAGGAATATCCAGCACCTGCTCCATCATATTGATCTTGCGACCAATGCGGTCCATGAAGGGCACCACCAGGCTTAAGCCCGGCTGCAGGGTGTTGGTGTAACGACCAAAACGCTCAACCGTCCACTGATAGCCCTGCGGGACGATTTTCACCCCGGCGGCAACAATGACCAGCGCGACGAAGATCAGAATGGGGATGACGATGAACATATAAAACCTCCTGTTTTGTATTCCATGTGGCGATAACAACTGTTCGTTTGTTACCCACAAGTATACCGACAAACAGGGCCAACTTCGCGCCGAATCAACCAGGCGGGCAGGATCCAGACATAAAAAGCCCCGCTAAAAATGGCGGGGCGATGGCGGTACAGCTGTTCTCAGGCGTCGGGATGGGTATATGAGAAGTTGGCGATATACTGTTCGCCAGCCTCGTTGATCGCCCGTGACAGTCCGGCATAGTATTTTTCCAGACCAATCGATTCAATCTGCTGCAACTGTTCGCGTACCGGGGCGCAGAACAACCCGGCATTCCCGGCTTCGACGCGCTTGTTGTTTGGTGGCAGATCGCCGGTGATCGCCTTAAACCAGGTGCGGATCCCCTGTTTAAGATTGCTCGGCGCTTTTGCCAGATTATCGATACCCGTGAGGACCTGCAGGGTCGGGAACCGATCTTCCGCAACGGCGCTTTTCAGGCGCGCAAAGAACTGGCTGAACAGCTCGAACGATCCCAGCTCGATGATTTTGGGTTTGGTGGTTTTACCGTTTTTATTGCCGATCTTACTTGCGGCAGGCGTAGTGGAAGGCACGACCCCTGTCTTATGCAAGTCTAATCCGAACAGCAGATTGCAATGGGCGCGTCGCTCTTTCAACGGGTAAGACATCAACACTTCAATAAACTTTGTCGCCATCACATCCGACAGCTTATGGTTGATGAGCCACTGGGTGCGGGAGAAGTCAGCCGGGGAGACAAACCACTCCGGGACCTCGTCGTAGCGCTTCGATTTCCCTTTCCCATCAAATTCAATGAAATGTGTGCCGTTATCAAACGCAAATTTGCAGTTTTTAAAGCTGACAATGGTAGTGTTGACGATTAAGGCTTTTTTTACAAAATCAACGACTTCAGGGCCAATAACAAAGCTGGTCACTGCTGAGGAATTGATGACTTGCATTAATGTTTCTACATCAGGAACGCCCGGCTTCAGGGAGGTAAACTCATAAAAGATGTGTGTCATGCCGCATACTACCTCTAGTTATTAGCCTGCCATTTCAAACGCGAAAAAGTTTATCATCTCTTGCAAGATGAGGCCATTAGCTACAGATGCGGGAGTTTTGTGTCGATCACAAATGGAAGATAAAGGTTACTCCTGATAGGGATAGTGTAAAAAAATGAGGACATTTTAAAGACTGCAATGCGCAGAGATAAGTCTCGTTGTCTGTTTGCCAGAATTAAACATTAATAAGACTTAAGTGAAGCCGTTTTTTGAAATGAAAAAGGCCGCCATAACGGCGGCCAGAAGTGGATTTTAGAACGGAACGAGGGAATTAAAAATCGCCAGAGATGCCCGCTCCGGCCATCCAGCCGTTATCGAAGGAGCTGGATGCCTGCATGTTGACGGCAACATGCGGGGTCACGCCTTTCTGCAAACCGGCAGCCAGGGCTGCACCATCGCCATTCGCCGTACCCGTCGACAGCGCCCATGAATTATCGGAGTGATAATGCAGGCTGGACATTGCTGCGGCGTTATTAAGTCCGCGCTTCAGATCTTCACGCGTGTCATCAATGTCCTTTGCGTTACGCTCAATCGACTGGCTGTTGCGGGTGATGCGTTGACTGTTGCTGTCGATACGCTGGCTATTACTCGAGATACGCTGACTGTTGTTGTCGATACGCTGAATGTTGCCAGCGATGCGTTGGCCATTGTTCTCAATATGCTGGCTATTGCTCTCAATGCGCTGACCATTGTTCTCAATATGCTGACTGTTATCCGCGATGCGCTGGCCATTGGTATTCGCCTGGCCCTGATTGGTTTGATCAACATAGTAGCTGTTCACTTCGCTAACAGAGTTGACGACGTAGGTATTGCCCGTGGCTTGACGGGTACTGGTCGTCTTCTTCGTTGATGCTAATGGCTGCGGATCGGCAACGCCGTTAGTAACGCTCAGCGGAGTCGTCGTTGTATCCACTACGGCCACACTGCGGGTATCCACTTGTTGCGCATTAATCACGGTATTGTCCGGCGTCCCTTGTACCAGCGTGCGGGATGCATTTGGCTGGGTAACGACCAGTACCGCCGAGCTCGGCAGCGGTTGAGGTGAAGGGATATCTTCCCCCGCTGGCTGAAGGCTCACGACAGGCTGGATAGTTTTGATTTCATACGCCGGAGCGAGCGGCGTAGCAGGTGTTGGTGGTGCAACGATCGGCTGCGGCACGTTAGACAAGACCGGCTTTGTCGGCACGTTGTAGACCGGTGCGGGTGGCACGTTCATCGGCTGCGGCACGGTATTTGCGACCGGCTTTGTCGGCACGTTGTAGACCGGTGCAGGTGGCACGTTCATCGGCTGCGGAACGGTATTCACGACCGGCTTCGTCGGCACGTTGTAGACCGATGCGGGTGGCACGTTAATCGGCTGCGGCACGGTATTTGCGACCGGCTTTGTCGGCACGTTGTAGGCCGGTGCAGGTGGCACGTTCATCGGCTGCGGCACGTTTGACACGACTGGCTTCGTCGGCACGTTGTAGACCGGTGCAGGTGGCACGTTCATCGGCTGCGGCACGTTTGACACGACTGGCTTCGTCGGCACGTTGTAGACCGGTGCAGGTGGCACGTTCATCGGCTGCGGCACGTTAGACAAGACCGGCTTTGTCGGCACGTTGTAGACCGGTGTAGGTGGCACGTTTATCGGCTGCGGCACGTTTGACACGACTGGCTTCGTCGGCACGTTGTAGACCGGTGCAGGTGGCACGTTCATCGGCTGCGGCACACTAGACACGATCGGTTTCGGCGGTACGTTATACACCGGTGCTGGAGGAGCAACGAGCGGCTTCGGTGGCACAGTGTAAGCCTGTTTCGGCGGTGCCTTTGCTGGTTGAAGTGTCGGTGCCACGGGAATAGCGACTGGCGCAATCGATCCATCTTTAAAAGCGTTCCGGGCGGCCAGCAGCTGGGTTTGGCCGAGCTTAGCCTCATTACGACGTTGGCTAATCTGCGCGTAAGCATCCTGATGCGCCCTGGCTGCTGCTGCGACCTCTGATGATCCTATACCGTACTGGGTGATCGTATTACGCAGCGCTACGTTGGAGACGTGCTCAGCCCTAAGCGCGGCGGCGTAATTTTTTTGTGCAAAATGGTCAAATTCCAGCGCGCCTTTCAGGTTCGCTGCTGCCTGATCCGAACTTATCGCATACGCAGCCGGAGCACTAACGCAAAGCGACACTACCGATGCGATCAGTTTCAACGTGGTTTTCATCTCTACATATCCTGAGGTCAATCGTTTGATCAAAATGTAAATTGCAGAGTGGCAGAGACTATGAGGGCTCTGGCTCTGAAGTATTTGCAGGTGTCTTTATTGTCTTTTTATTGTCTTTTGTATAACTAGAGCCATTTTTAATGGTCTTTTTTTTTGGATTCTAACAATTAAATAGTTATTGGCAAGTCAATTAAAGATCAATTTATATTGTCTGTAATTAGTCTTATTTCAAACGAAAGAATGGTATGCTTCGCTTAGAGATAAATGTTACATAAAGTGTGCAATTAGTCTTTTTGGAGGAATATTGTGATCAAATTTACGTTTGGTAACGCTTTTTGGCCCTCGTCAGACGTTTTTTTTATCGTTTCGTGAGGGTGTTGTTGTTTTATTGTGTGCTCGGGAATAGTCTTTGATTAGACTTATTTAAGTCTTTTGTTGTTTTGAAGTGAGGATTGGCTGAGAAGGTAATAAAAACAGTCAATCTGTCCATAGACTGAAAATATTTAGTCGTCAGCTATCAGGCAGAAATGATACGGAGAGGTTAAATCAGATGAGCAGGCCCGGTAAGCGAAGCATTACCGGGCAGAGGAAGGAGCGATCAGTACAGCAGAGCGTAAAGCTTACGGCGATAGGTTGAGGCCAGGGAGTCACCTGTGCCAAGCGCGGCCAGAATTTCCTGGAACATTTTACGCGCCTGACCGTCAGCGGCAGCCAGATCGGTTTTCAGATGGCCGAACAGCAGTTCCAGCGCCTCTTCATTACGACCCACCTGATGCAGCTGCAGGGCCAGTTGGCTGGCCAGCGCGGCGTCGGCTGGGTTGGCGGCGACGTGCTGCTGCAGCTGCTGAATTTCCGGGGTGTCCGCGGCCTGCTTCAGCAGTTCAATCTGCGCTACCAGGCCCTGATAACGGGTGTCCTGATCCTGCAGCGGGATAGTCTTCAGCACGCCTTCGGCATCTTCGGAGCGTTTTAAGATAATCAGCGTTTCCGCCAGCAGCAGGCCGGTTTCGCTGTTGTGACCGGAGAGCTCCCAGGCCTCTTTCAGCAGCGGCAGGGCGTCGTCATGCTTGCCTTCGGCCATCAGGGCCGCTGCCTGCTGCGCTTTCAGCTCATCTTCGCGCGGCAGCACTTTATCCAGCAGGGCGCGAACCGCCTCTTCCGGCTGTGGACCCTGGAAGCCATCTACCGGCTGACCATTCTGGAACAGATACACCGTTGGGATGGCGCGCAGGCCAAACTGTGAGGCGATCATCTGCTCGGCGTCGCAATCCAGTTTTGCCAGAATAAACTGGCCGTTGTACTGGGCCGCAAGCTTCTCGAGCACCGGCGTCAGCTCCAGACAGTGCTGGCTACGTTCAGACCAGAAGTAGAACAGCACCGGTTTGGTCATCGACTGTTCAAGGGTCTGGTGCAGGTTGGCTTCGGTAATGTTGACAATATTCTGTACGGACATGCGGCATTCTCGGTTATGAGTTTTAATTTACATGGGGGCGCGGCGCGTGGCTTCAACTCAGCCCTGTAAAATTTTGTCCATCATCCGGCCGGGCAGCAGGCGCTTCAGCAGGCCGACGGCATGGGTCACCAGGGTGACCGGATAACGCATTTTAGGTTTTTTGCTCTCAAAAGCATGGCGCACTTTGGCGACTACCGCCTCCGGGCCGAGCGTAAAACGTGCGGCAATACCCGGGTTTTCCACCGGCTTGTCGGCCTGGGTCTGATTGACGTTGTCGGTAAAACGGGTGCGGATAGGGCCGGGCTCAATCAGGCTCACCTTAATGCCGCTGTGGCGCAACTCCATGCGCAGCGCATCCGACCAGGCTTCCAGGGCGTATTTGCTGGCGGCGTAAGCCCCGCGTCCCGGCGTGGAGATCAGCCCCATCACCGAGGAGGTCATCACGATCCGCCCTTCGCCGTGCGGCAGCATGGCGGGCAGCAGACGCATGGTGAGCTGGTGGACGCCAAAAAAGTTGGCGGAAAATTGCTGTTCAAGCTGCTGGCGGGTGACGGTCTGCAGCGGACCGTAAACGCCGAAACCGGCATTATTAAACAGCCCGTACAGACGATTATTAGTGAGGGCAATCACCTCTTCGGCGGCGCGCTCAATGCTGTCGGTACAATCCAGATCCAGCAATACGCCGGTAAAACCCATCCCGTTCATCCGTTCAACGTCTTCGGGTTTGCGGCAGGCGGCCAGTACCCAGAATCCCTGACGCTTCAGTTCAAGGGCGCTTTCAAGGCCAATTCCGCTGGAACATCCTGTTATTAAGACCGATTTTTGCATAACTTTACCTGTCAGGATCTCCGCTGAATTACGAGTCATGTTTAACTAAGGGAGCCAGCCGGGTTGCCATCCAGTCGGCAATAAACGGCTGTGCGTCCCGATTGGGGTGAATACCGTCATCCTGCATCCACTGCGGTTTCAGGTAGACCTCTTCCATAAAAAAGGGCAGCAGCGGAACATCGAACTCTTTGGCAAGCTTCGGATATATCGCACTGAAGGCTTCATTATACCGACGACCGTAGTTGGCGGGCAGACGAATTTGCATCAACAGCGGCTGGGCATTGGCGGCGCGAATATCCTGCAAAATTTTGCGCAGGGTCTGTTCGGTCTGTTGAGGCTGGAAGCCGCGCAGACCGTCATTGCCGCCGAGTTCCACCAGCACCCAGCGCGGCTGATGCTGTTTCAGCAGGGCAGGCAGGCGCGAAAGCCCCTGTTGCGAGGTATCGCCGCTGATGCTGCCGTTGATAACGGTCGTTTTAGTCTGCCATTTATCGTTCAGCAGCGCAGGCCAGGCGGCACTGGCCGCCATCCGGTAGCCCGCGCTGAGGCTGTCGCCCAGAATTAATAACGTGTCCGCCGCCGCGGCGCGAAATGTCATCAGAATCAGAAACAGGAAGGGCAAATGCCAGCGGAAAACATTGTTGAAGTTCATCATCTTAAGAAGTCCGTGGGTCAGGGTGAGCACGAGCTTTCCATCCTTACCGGAGTTGAACTCATTGTCAAACGCGGGCAGAGCATCGCCCTGATTGGTGAGTCGGGTTCCGGCAAATCCACCCTGCTGGCGATCCTTGCCGGTCTGGATGACGGCAGCAGCGGTGAGGTCCACCTGGTCGGGCAACCGCTGCACAGCCGCGATGAAGAGGCGCGCGCCGCCCTGCGCGCGAAGCACATAGGCTTTGTTTTCCAGTCATTTATGTTGATCCCGACCCTCAATGCGCTGGAGAACGTCGAACTGCCGGGGCTGCTGCGCGGTGAAAGTACCGGCCAGAGCCGGGCAGGTGCCAAAGCGCTGCTGGAGCAGCTGGGGCTGGGCAAACGCCTCGATCACCTTCCGGCGCAACTCTCCGGCGGGGAGCAGCAGCGCGTGGCGCTGGCCCGCGCCTTCAATGGCCGCCCGGACGTGCTCTTTGCCGATGAACCCACCGGCAACCTCGATCGCCAGACCGGGGATAAAATTGCCGATCTGCTCTTTTCCCTGAACCGCGAGCACGGCACCACGCTGATCCTCGTCACCCATGACCCCCAGCTGGCGGCCCGCTGCGACCGCCGCCTGCGCCTGGTGAACGGCGAACTGAGGGAGGAAGCATGATTGCCCGCTGGTTCTGGCGCGAATGGCGCTCCCCCTCGCTGCTGATCGTCTGGCTGGCGTTAAGCCTGGCGGTGGCCTGCGTGCTGGCCCTCGGCAGCGTCAGCGATCGGATGGAAAAGGGGCTCAGCCAGCAAAGCCGTGAGTTTATGGCCGGGGACCGGACGCTGCGCAGCTCCCGCGAGGTGCCGCAGGCGTGGCTTGATGAGGCGAGAAAAGCGGGACTGAAGGTCAGCGAGCAGCTGAGCTTCCAGACCATGACCTTTGCCGCCGACACCCCGCAGCTGGCGAGCGTAAAGGCCGTCGATAATCTCTATCCGCTGTACGGCGATTTGCAGACTACCCCCCCGGGCCTGAAACCGGCCCCGGGCACGGTGCTGCTGGCCTCGCGTCTGATGGCCCTGCTGAATTTAAAAACCGGCGACAACATCGACGTCGGCGATGCCACCCTGAAAATTGCCGGGGAGGTGGTTCAGGAACCCGATTCCGGATTTAACCCCTTCCAGATGGCGCCGCGCCTGCTGATGAACACCGCGGATGTGGCCAACACCGGGGCGGTACAGCCCGGAAGCCGCGTCACCTGGCGCATTAAGTTTGGCGGCACGCCCGCACAATTAGCGAGTTACGAGAAGTGGCTCCTGCCGCAGCTGAAGCCGGAGCATCGCTGGTCCGGGATGGAGCAGGAGGAGGGCGCGCTCGGCAAGTCGCTGGAGCGATCCCAGCAGTTCCTGCTGCTCTCGGCGCTGCTGACCCTGCTGCTGGCGGTAGCGGCGGTGGCGGTGGCGATGGGCCACTACTGCCGCAGCCGCTACGATCTGGTGGCGATCCTCAAAACCCTGGGAGCGGGCCGGGCGCAGCTGCGCAAGCTGATCGTCGGCCAGTGGCTGATGGTGCTTGCCCTCTCTGCCATCACCGGTGGGGCGATGGGGCTGCTGTTTGAAAAAGTACTGATGGTGCTGCTCAAGCCGGTGCTGCCTGCCGCGCTGCCACCTGCCAGTCTGTGGCCGTGGCTGTGGGCCATCGGGGCGATGATCGTTATCTCCCTGCTGGTGGGGCTGCGCCCGTATCGCCTGCTGCTGGCAACCCAGCCCCTGCGCGTCCTGCGTCGGGATGTGGTCGCCAGCGTCTGGCCGCTGAAGTTTTACATTCCGGTTATCGTCGCGGTGGTGGTGGCGCTGCTCGCCTGGCTGATGGGCGGCAGCATGCTGCTGTGGGCGGTACTGGCCGGGGCGGTGGTGCTGGCGCTGCTGTGCGGCGTGCTGGGCTGGATGCTGCTCAGCGTTCTGAAAGGGCTGACGGTGAAATCCCTGCCGGTGCGTCTGGCGGTGAACCGCCTGCTGCGCCAGCCGTGGTCGACCCTCAGCCAGCTGTCGGCGTTTTCGCTGTCGTTCATGCTGCTGGCGCTGCTGCTGGTACTGCGCGGCGACCTGCTGGATCGCTGGCAACAGCAGCTCCCGCCGGAGAGCCCGAACTATTTCCTGATCAACATCGCCCCGGAGCAGATCGCGCCGCTGAAAGAATTCCTCGCGGAGCACCAGATTATCCCGGAGTCGTACTACCCCATCGTGCGGGCGCGTCTGACCCAGATTAACGGCCAGACGACCGAGGGCAACAAGGATGAATCGCTTAACCGCGAACTCAATCTGACCTGGCAGGATAAACGCCCGGACCATAACCCGATCACCGCCGGCAGTTGGCCGCCGAAAGCGGGGGAGGTGTCGATGGAGGAGGGGCTGGCGAAACGCCTCAACGTCGGGCTGGGGGATACGGTGACCTTTACCGGCGATACCCAGGACTTCAGCGCTAAGGTCACCAGCCTGCGCAAGGTCGACTGGGAGAGCCTGCGACCGAACTTCTTCTTTATCTTCCCGGTCGGAGCGCTGGACGGGCAGCCCCAGAGCTGGCTGACCAGCTTCCGCTGGGAGAACGGCAACGGCATGCTCACCCAGCTTAACCGCGAGTTCCCGACCATCAGCCTGCTGGATATCGGCGCGATCCTTAAACAGGTCGGGCAGGTGCTGGAGCAGGTGAGCCGGGCGCTGGAGGTCATGGTGGTCCTGGTGACCATCTGCGGCGTACTGTTACTGCTGGCTCAGGTGCAGGTCGGGATGCGTCAGCGTCATCAGGAGCTGGTGGTCTATCGCACCCTGGGGGCGGGCAAAAAGCTGCTGCGTACCACCCTGTGGAGCGAGTTTGCCCTGCTGGGGCTGGTGGCAGGCCTGGTGGCGGCCATTGGGGCTGAAACCGCGCTGGCGGTGCTGCAGACCCGGGTGTTCGACTTCCCGTGGGAGCCGGACTGGCGGCTGTGGGTGATCCTGCCGCTCTGCGGGGCGGTGATGCTCTCGCTGTGCGGTGGCTGGCTGGGCGCGCGTTTACTGAAAGGCAAAGCCCTGTTCCGTCAGTTCTCCGGGTAATTCCCCTCCGCAATCATTACGCGCCGGTTAATATACCGGCGCATTCCACTTAAGTAGCATAAAAAGACAATTCCTTGATGTTTAGTGGCACAAATCATTAAAAACCGGGCAACACGGACGGATTAATCCTGGTTAATATTCACCTGCTAAATAAATGGCAGTGTGTCTATCAAGGAAAAATAATGACCATAACTAAAAAAGCGCTGGCGGTAGCGATCGGCGCAGCAGTGGCGTTGGCGTCTTTTGCATCCCAGGCTGAAATCACCGTACTGAAACAAGATCCGCAGGCGGGCGACCCGCTGAGCCGTCTGAATTTCACCGTGGGCGGCAGTATCCGTCCTCAGTTCCAGAACATGACCGGCGACGACGGCAAGAACAGCTACAAGCGTAACGGCTTTGACGGCGGCACCCGCTTCCGTTTCGCAGCCGATTACTACCTCTTTGATGACATCAGCTGGATCAGCTACTACGAGCTGGGCGTGAACATTCCGGCCCAGTTCAACTGGGACAATCACCATGCCGACGGTGCGCACGACACCTCCCGCCGTATGCTCTACACCGGCCTGAAAAGCGACACCTGGGGTACTCTGACCTTCGGCCAGCAGAACAGCGTTTACTATGATGTGGTGGGCGCGAAAACCGATATCTGGGACTACGACATGATCGGCCAGGCACCGGGTAACGGCATTAACGGTGACTACGACGGCTCTTACCGTTCACGCCAGATGCTGAAGTACAAGAAAACCCTAGGTGATGCCGACATCTACGCCTCCTACCTGTTCGAAGACAGCGAATATCTGCCGGGCAACGGCCTGCGTTACAAGCGCAAAGGCGGCGGCTCGCTGGGTGTAGATTATCGTCTGACCACCGACCTGACCTGGGGCGCGGCCTGGAACTACACCCGCGCCGACATGAGTAACCCGGATAACGGCGATAGCAAGTCCTGGGATCAGAACATCCTCGGTACCGCGCTGAGCTGGACGCCAGACAACTGGACCTTCTCCGCCGGCGGCGGCTGGTATCAGAACTTTATGACCAGCAAAAAAGTGTCAGTAAATGACTACTTCGCGGGCGATGCGTGGGGGATTGAGTACTTTGCGGGCTATAAATTCCCGATTGGCCAGTATGCGGTGAAATCCATCCAGCCTTACTTCATGGGCGATCGCATTGAAACCATGAATGGCCGCAACTACCAGCGCATCGATAACGGCGTGGGTATCAGCTTCCAGCTGGATTACGGTTTCCGTGTGGATTACGAGCACGTGTTCACCTCCAGCACCGACGATCTGGGCGATATGAACCTGGTGCGTCTGCGTTACGACTTCTAACCCTCACCCTAACCCTCTCCCTAAAAGGGAGAGGGGATAGTCGGGTAGAATATGTAGGCCGGATAAGCGTTAGCGCATCCGGCTTTTTTCAACGACTGAGCCAGCCAGCTACGTCCTCAAACGTCCCGCGATAAACAATCTTGTCTGCTTTCTTCTCCAGCTGAAAGCGATACATCGGGTCGTAATAATCGTTCAGCAGCGGTGCCAGCCAGCTAAAGTGCACTTGGGTATCCCCGGTGCGCTGTTGCTCGACGAGCGCGCTATCCAGCAGGGCGGTTAATTCAGCAAAACGCTGTAATCCCAGCCGACGGCGGATGGCAAACAGGCCGTGGTGCAGGTACTCGCCGTACTCCAGCCAGCCCGCCTTTTCGCCCCGCGCGGTGCGAAAAGCCTGCCACATCTGCTCGAAATACTCTTCCCGCAGACGCTCCAGGCGCACCTCGAACGGATCTTCCACCACCGCAATCGGCGCTTGCACCATGCGGTCACGCAGGCACTCCGGCAGATGGTTGGAGCCAATCATCCGTCCCTCGTCTTCCAGCACCCAGCGCGCGGCGTCTTTCTTTAACAGCTCCACCGCGAGATGGTTTTCAAAGCTGGCCTGCGAAAGCTGCGGCGTCAGCGTGCGACCAAACGACGAACCGCGATGGTGCGCCAGCCCTTCGAGGTCAATCCCGTCAGGCCGGGCCTTCACCAGCAGCGTTTTGCCGCTGCCGGTACAGCCGCCAATCAGCACGGTCGGTTTTTGCACCTGCTCGACGGTAGCCTGTATTGCCGCCTGGCGCAGGGCTTTGTAGCCCCCGCGGATCAGCGGGTAATCGACGCCAGCCTCTTTTAGCCATGCCTGCACGATATGCGAGCGCTGCCCGCCCCGGGCGCAGCAGAGATAGCCCTGGGGTTGCGCGAGACAGGCGGTGCGCCAGGCCTCGAGGCGCTCATTGCGCGTTTCGCCGCTCACCAGTCGGTGGCCGAGGGCAAGGGCCGCCTCCGGCCCCTGGCGTTTATAGCAGGTGCCCACGGCGGCGCGTTCGTCATCGTTCATTAACGGCAGGTTGATAGCCGCAGGCATGGCGCCCTGGGCAAATTCCACGGGGGCACGCACGTCAATTATTGGCGTGTCGGAAGTAAGAATGGCGCGGTAGTCCGTCCCATCGTTCATAAGGATCCCTCAAAACAGCGATGGGCAGGATTTTACGCCGGGGAAGGGGAATAGCAACTCCCCGGCGGTGGGGCTTAGCTCAGCGTGGACTGCGCCCAGGCGATACCGCTGGCGTACTCCGGCGGCAGCAGAGGCACAATAGCGTCGAGCGTTGCGCTCAGGCGAGAAATATCGCTGTCGTTCAGGTTGAGGTGGCCGACTTTACGCCCCGGACGAACCTCTTTGTCATACCAGTGCAGATGCACCAAGGGCAGATTCAGCCAGTCGTAGTTCAGATCGGTGCCGATCAGGTTGATCATCACCGACGGGCTGTTGACCACCGGCTGCGGCAGCGGCAACCCGGTAATGGCGCGCAGGTGCAGCTCAAACTGGCTGATGGAGGCGCCGTTTTGCGTCCAGTGGCCGCTGTTATGCACGCGCGGGGCCAGCTCGTTGATCAGCAGGCCATCCGGAGTAACGAAGCACTCCATCGCCATCACGCCGACGTAGCCCAGCTCCTGCATAATCGCCGAGAGCATACCTTCGGCCTGCGCCTGCTGAGCCGCATTGGCCTGCGGGAAGACCACGCTGGTGCGCAGAATGCCGTCCTGATGCAGGTTGTGGGTCAGGGGATAAAAGACGGTGCTGCCGTCGTGGCCGCGGACACCCACCAGCGACACTTCGCCGCTGAAGTTAATCCCCTGCTCAACGATGCACTCCCCGTAGCACTCATCCGGCAACTGGTCGGTTTCACCGTCGCGCAGACGCCACTGGCCGCGTCCGTCGTAGCCGCCGACGCGGCGCTTGACGATTGCCAGCTCACCCAGAGTGGCAAACACGCCGGACCACTGGCCTTTCTCGGTCAGCAGCTGCCACGGCGCGGTGGCCAGGTGCAGATCGTCGAACAGCTGCTTTTGCGTCAGACGGTCGGCGATGATCGGGAAGACATCGCGGTTAACGAAGGCGTTATGGCGAGCCAGTTCCCGGGTGAGGGCGGTTTCCGGCCAGCGCTCAATCTCTGCGGTAATGACGCTCTGCTGGAAGGGCACGGCTTCGGGTTCATCGTCCAGCCCGACCGGCCAGACGGCGATCCCCAGCGGTTCACCGGCCTGACGCAGCATGCGGCCTAACTGACCGTTACCGAGGACGCAAACCTGTTTCATGCCGCACCTCGCGGGTCCGGGTTCTCCAGTACCTCGTCGGTCTGGGCAGTACGCCATGCGACCAGGCGCTGATGCAGTTCTTTATCATGAGTGGCGAGGATCTGTGCGGCAAGCAGAGCAGCGTTAGCGGCACCGGCTTTACCAATCGCCAGCGTCCCCACCGGAATGCCGCGCGGCATCTGCACGATGGAGTAGAGGCTATCGACGCCGCTCAGGGCAGCACTTTGTACCGGGACGCCGAGCACCGGCACCAGGGTTTTGGCGGCAATCATGCCGGGCAGATGCGCAGCCCCGCCGGCACCGGCAATAATCACCTGATAGCCGTTCTCTTCTGCGCCTTCGGCGAAGCTGAACAGTTTATCGGGGGTGCGGTGTGCGGAGACCACTTCAACGTGGTGAGGAACGTTCAGGATGTCAAAGATTTCGGCGGCGAACTGCATGGTAGCCCAGTCGCTTTTGGACCCCATCACGATGGCGACACGCGCCGGATTATTGCTAGAAGACATGCGTCTTAAAACTCCTGTGGTGCTCAATTCTCGGCTTTTGAGGTGACAGAGAATAGCACGATAGCCAGGCAAGGAAAACGGTTGCGCGGCTAAAACTTCTGCCAACGTCCGTCTGTTGCAGGAACAAAAAAACCGCCTTTCGGCGGTCTTTTCACAGGAGGCTTACGCCATCGTTACAGGAGATTGCCTGCGGTCAGGTTCTCTTTGTCGAAGGCATGGTTCACATCAATATGATTCTGCTGGAACCTGGTGTCGATATTCGACCCGGCCTCCGGCATGGAGACGTGATGCTCTGCAGCCATTGCGCCAGATGACAGTGAAGCGGCCAGCAGCAGGGCGCTGACGATGCTGATATTTTTCATTCTCTTTTCCTTCTTCATCGTATTGTCGCTGTCGCTGGGCTCTTATCTGGCGGCACGGCAATCAGTTAAATTATTTAGTCAGTTCAGCGGTCATGTGCACGCGGTTGTCGAACTGGGCGCTGGTGATTTTGTACGCGGCGCCTTCTTTAGCGGCCTGGGCGGCAATTTGCGCTTCGGCACGGTCCAGGGTAGAGGCGGTAGCGCTGACGCTCTGAGCGAAAGAACCGAAAGAGATCAGAGAAAGCGCGGCAACTGCAACGAAAGTTTTGATGGATTTCATGGTCGTATTCCTTAAATGATTTTGTTTGGGGTAGGGCGTTGTTGCCCTGATGTGAGTAATCATAGGCCGACCAGAGTGTGATTAAAATCAAAACAATTTGCCGATACTATTCAAAAAAATTGAATGATTTTCAGGCGGGGGAATTCAGAATGGGAAAGCGATCAGTTCCACGCCTTCGGGCGTGACCTTGATCATCGAGCCTTCGGTGTGCCAGGCCCCTAACACCACGCGGTGAGCGGGCTCGCCGTTGACGGTCAGATCGTGCACGTCCGGGCGATGGGTATGGCCGTGGATCAGCCACTGCACCTGATGTTTCTCCATCACGCTGACGACCGCCTGCGGATTGACGTCCATGATGGTCATCGATTTACTGCTGTTGGCGGCTTTACTGCCGGCGCGCATCTTCGCCGCAATGCGGCTGCGGATAAACAGCGGCAGGGCGAGAAACAGGGTCTGGATCCAGGGGGTATGCACTTTGGCGCGGAACGCCAGATAACCAGTATCGTCGGTGCAGAGGGTGTCGCCATGCATAATCAGCATGCGGCGGCCATACAGGTCAAGGACGGTCTCTTCCGCCAGCAGGGTCATGCCGCTTTCACGGGCAAAACGCTTGCCGATCAGAAAGTCGCGGTTGCCGTGGATAAAGAAGCAGGGGACGCCGGAATCAACCAGGGTTTTAAGCGCACTCGCTATCTCGCGGTGCAGCGGGTTGGGATCGTCGTCGCCAATCCAGGCTTCGAACAGATCCCCGAGGATGTAAAGCGCATCGGCATGCCGGGCTTCACCCTGTAAAAAACGCAGAAAACCGGCGGTGATCGCCGGTTCTTCTGTTTGCAGATGCAGATCTGCAATAAAGAGTGTCGCCACGAATTATTCGCTGACGGTCACGCTTGTGATCACTACGTCTTCTTTTGGAACGTCCTGGTGCATACCGCTGCGGCCGGTAGAAACGCCTTTGATCTTCTCAACAACGTCCATGCCTTCAACCACTTCTGCGAACACACAGTAGCCCCAACCCTGCAGGCTTTCGCCGGAGAAGTTCAGGAAGTCGTTGTCTGCCACGTTGATGAAGAACTGCGCGGTTGCAGAGTGCGGAGCCTGAGTACGGGCCATTGCCAGCGTACCACGGGTGTTTTTCAGACCGTTGTTGGCTTCGTTTTTGATCGCCGCTTTGGTCTCTTTCTGGTTCATGCCAGGCTCAAAACCGCCGCCCTGAATCATGAAACCGTTAATAACACGGTGGAAAATGGTGTTGTTGTAGAAACCTTCGCGGCAGTAGTCCAGGAAGTTTTTAACTGTTTCAGGCGCTTTGTCATCAAAGGTCTTGATTACGATATCGCCATGATTAGTGTGGAAAGTAACCATTTTTGCATCCTGTTCCGTTTATAGTGGTGCTTCGACCCCGCGGGGGGCCACAATAAGCGCTTGTTATAGCATAACCTCACGGCGCGATCACCTTGCATTGTGTGCTGCTTCGCGTTTGAATTACGGGTACACGCCTCATCCTTTAAGCTGCCTCATCGTTGGCTGCGTTCAGAAACCCCGGTCACATAGTTATCTATGCTCCCGGGGATTTCTTCGCTTGCCGCCTTGATGCAACTTAAATGATTTTGCGTGTAGAATATGCCGTTTTCGCCCACACACGTCTCACATGGAATCTTCGATGTTAAAAATCTTCAACACACTGACGCGCCAAAAAGAGGAATTCAAACCTATTCATGCCGGGGAAGTCGGCATGTACGTGTGTGGTATTACCGTTTACGATCTCTGTCATATCGGCCATGGCCGTACCTTCGTCGCCTTCGACGTGGTGTCACGCTACCTGCGTTTCCTCGGGTACAACCTTAAGTATGTACGCAATATCACCGATATCGACGACAAAATTATCAAGCGTGCTAACGAGAACGGTGAAAACTTCGTCGCGTTAGTCGATCGCATGATTGCCGAAATGCACAAGGATTTTGATGCGCTGAATATCCTGCGCCCGGACCTCGAGCCGCGTGCCACGCACCATATCCCTGAGATCATTGAGATCACCGAACAGCTGATTGCCAAAGGTCACGCCTACGTGGCGGACAACGGCGACGTGATGTTCGACGTCCCGACCGATCCGCACTACGGCCAGCTCTCCCGTCAGGACCTGGATCAACTCCAGGCCGGGGCGCGCGTGGACGTGGTGGACGTGAAGCGTAACCCGATGGATTTCGTGCTCTGGAAGATGTCCAAAGAGGGCGAGCCAAGCTGGCCATCGCCGTGGGGCGCGGGCCGTCCTGGCTGGCATATCGAATGTTCAGCCATGAACTGCAAACAGCTGGGTAACCACTTCGACATTCACGGCGGCGGTTCAGACCTGATGTTCCCGCACCATGAAAACGAAATTGCCCAGTCCACCTGCGCCCATGACGGCGAGTATGTGAACTACTGGATGCACTCCGGGATGGTGATGATTGACCGCGAGAAGATGTCCAAATCGCTGGGCAACTTCTTCACCGTGCGCGACGTGCTGAAGTATTACGATGCCGAAACCATCCGCTACTTCCTGATGTCCGGCCACTATCGCAGCCAGCTGAACTACAGCGAAGAGAACCTCAAGCAGGCACGTTCCGCCCTGGAGCGTCTGTACACCGCCCTGCGCGGAACCGACACTTCCGTAGCGGCGGCCGGTGGCGAGGCGTTCGAAGCCCGTTTTGTCGAAGCGATGAACGACGACTTCAACACCCCGGAAGCCTACTCGGCGCTGTTTGATATGGCCCGTGAAGTGAACCGTCTGAAAGGCGAAGATGCCCATGCCGCTAACGCGCTGGCCTCCCATATGCGTAAGCTGGCTGGCGTGCTGGGTCTGCTGGAGCAGGAGCCGGAAGTGTTCCTCCAGAGCGGTGCTCAGGCGGATGATGGCGAAGTGGCGGAGATTGAAGCGCTGATCAAAGCCCGTCTGGAAGCCCGTCAGGCGAAAGACTGGGCCGCAGCCGATGCCGCGCGTAACCGTCTCACCGAGATGGGGATCATTCTGGAAGATGGCCCGCAGGGCACCACCTGGCGCCGTAAATAACCCCTCACCCTAACCCTCTCCCCATAGGGGAGAGGGAATAGAACGTAGGCCGGGTAAGCGCAGCGCCACCCGGCTTTTTTTACCTCCGCCGCCACCACAACAACCCCATCAGCACCACTCCCGGCAACCACACCCACAGCAGCTCCGAAAGAATCACCTGATGCCCGTAAGGCGTGGTGTAGCGCGACAGCGCAAAGGGCGCGACCTTGATCACCTGCCAGGGCGCAAAGAAGCGTTCATCCGACCACGGCCACAGCCAGCCGACCCCTTTCCCGCCCGTCGTCACCGAGTCCAGCAGGCTGTGTGACAGCAGCGATACCGTTAAAAACAGCCAGCAGCGTATCAGGCCGGCCCTGAACCATCGTCGGGCGACTAACGCGCAGAGTAACGGCACCACAAAAGCGAACAGCAGGGAGTGGGTAAAGCCGCGATGACCAAAAATATTGCCGTAGGCGACGCCGAACTTAAACGACAGCACGTCGGCATCCGGCAGCATGGCGAGGACAATCCCGGCAAACAGCAGGCGAGGGGGAATAACCCGGGTGCCCAGCCCTAAGCCCAGGCAAATCGGTACCGCGGCGTGGGTAATGATGGTTGGCATAACAATTATCCATGGCAAATCATGGAAATATAGCAGAGCGCGGCTAAACGCAGAGCCGGGCGTAAATCTGAATTATGCCGATTCCCGGGCGATCAGCTGCCCCGACAGGGTAATGCGCTGGGTTTGCAGTTCAGGCTCTTTCAGCTTGCGGATCATCAGCCCCGCCGCCTGACGGCCCGTCTCTTCGCTGGCGGAGGAGACATAGGTAAAGGACGGCGAGGTAAGGTTGACGTGCAGCATATCCTCAAACCCCACCAGCGCCACCTGCTGGGTCAAAAACACATCTTTGCCGACCGTGCGGCCCACGTGGTGAATACCCGAGATGGAGCCGATCATCGCATCCGGCGAGTGGCAGAGCAGGGCGGTGATGGTGTTGTTTTTCTCCAGCAGTTGCCGGGTAGCGAAACTCACCGCCCGCGTATCGTCGCTGCAGGCGGGAGCGGATTCATCCCGGAACACCAGCCCGTTCTGCGTCATCGCGCTGCGAAAACCGAGCAGACGCTGTTCGCGGATCAGATCGCCTTCCCTGCCGCCGAGGTAGGCGATATGGCGATGGCCGCGCTCAATCAGATAGCGGGTGGCCAGATGCGCCGCCTGGCGGTTATCGCGCATCACCAGATTGCAGTTTTCATCCAGCAGCGACTGCGACACCGCCACCAGCGGCAGCGGACACTGACGGATCAACGCCGGGAGAGCGGCATGACGGGTGTCAGACGCCAGATAGATCACCCCGGCGACGCCCTGTTGCTTAAAAGAGAGCAGGCAGCGCTCAAGATGTTCGCCATCGTTCAGCGGCTGGCCGAGAAAAACCATATAACCCTGCTTCTCCAGCTCCTGGACGATGCTCGCCATCACCTTGATGGAAAAGCTGTCGCTGAAGTCGCGCAGGATCAGACCGATAAGATTAGAGGTGTTGGCGCGGAGGTTGGCAGCGGCGACGTTATGCACGTAGCCCAGGGCGGTGATGGCGGCGTTGACTTTGTCGATCGTCGCCTCGGAGATCTTTCCTTTCTGACGCAAAACCAGCGAGACGGTGGAGACGGAAACCCCTGCCTCTCTGGCGACATCAATGATGCTGACCTTCTTCACATCTACTCCCTGAAATGCCTGATAAGACAACGTCTCCCGTAAGATACAGGAGACGTGTCGGTCAGGCAGCTTATTATTTACCGATCATGGTGGACATCGTCTGGGCGATAAACTGCGCCCTGGCGCCAAAGATAACCTGAATGCCGGAGTCGCCGACGAAGACCACGCCGCGTGCGCCGAGGCCGTTCAGACCGTCTTTATCCACCATCTCGCTCTTCGCCACTTCCAGACGCAGACGGGTGATGCAGGAGCCGACGGAGTCGATGTTCTGCGCCCCGCCGAGCAGGCCGATGATTTCGGTGGCGATTTCGCTATCCGTTTTGTCATTCGCATTGGCGGTGACTTCAGTACGGCCCGGCGTTTTCACGTCGAAACGACGGATCACGAAGCGGAAGGTGAAGTAGTAGATCAGCGCCATCGGGATCCCGATGATAATGGCGTTGAGGAAGTTGGTCTGGTAGCCGTTAAACGACGGCAGGATCCCGAACGACAGGTAGTCGATAAAGCCGGCAGAGAAGGATTTGGCGATATGGGCATGCATCAGGTACATGGTCATGTATGCCAGGCCCGCCATGATGGCGTTAAAGACATAGAGGATCGGCGCCACGAAGATAAAGGTGAACTCTACCGGCTCGGTGATCCCGGTCAGGAAGCAGGTCAGTGCCGCAGAGAACAGGATCCCAGCCGCGATCTTTTTGTTTTTGGTGTGCGCTTCGTGGTACATCGCCAGACAGGCCGCAGGCAGCGCGAACAGCATCAGCGGGAACTCGCCCTGCATGAACTTACCGGCGTTCTGGTAGGTGTCGCTGCTGAAGGATTTGGTGCCTTCTTCCAGCATTTTGAACCAGATAGTCTGGTCGCCGTGGATCACCTGGCCCGCCTGGGTGGTGTAATCCCCGAACGAGTACCAGAACGACGGATACCAGATGTGGTGCAGACCCAGCGGGATCAGCGCACGCTCCACCAGACCAAAGATAAAGGTCGATGCCGCCTGGTTATCGCCGTTAACCACCACCGACAGGGCGTCGATACCGGCCTGGATATGTTGCCAGATGTACGGCAGCAGCAGGCCCATCAGGAACGACAGGAACGCCGTGGCAATGGCGACAAAACGCTTCCCGGAGAAGAAGCCGAGGAATTCCGGCAACTGCATGGTGTGGAAGCGGTTATAACACCAGGCGGCGAGGATACCGCACAGCAGGCCGCCAAAGACCCCCATCTGCAGCGTCGGGATGCCCACCACCATGGCGTATTTCCCGCCCTGGGAGGCCATCTCCGGCGTAATGCCGAGTACGGTGCCGATGGTGATGTTGGTGACAAACACCGCCACCGCCGCCGACAGCGCCGCGATCCCGGATTCGGATGCCAGCCCCACGGCCGAACCGATGGCAAACAGCATCGGCAGGTTATCAAAAATGACGCCGCCCGCGTTCATCATCAGCGGCAGGTGGAACTTATCCCCGAAGGCCAACAGCAGGCCTGCAGCGGGAAGCAGTGAGATCGGCAGCATTAAGGCGCGACCAATCATCGATAATTTCGACAACGATTTAACAAACCCTGATATCAGACTCATGCTGATTTCCCCCGAATAGCGCTTTTTTAGCGCTGTTATTGTAAGTAGAACGTTTTAGTAGAACGTTCTACTTATCGTGGGGAAAGTCTGAAAATCGCGCAACTTAATTTTCACATTTCAACAGATGAAATAGTGATTATTTGAAGTTGATCGATAATTAACCGTGATAGGTGTGAGGGATTTTAATTCCCTCTCCCGGTGGGAGAGGGTTAGGGTGAGGGCATCAGCGTGGTGCGGTATTCATGCCGGGTGGCGGCTGACGCCTTACCCGGCCTACGTTTATGCCACGATGGTGACGCTCTGACCTTCAAAACTTACGGTCTGACCGGCTACAATCTTGCAGCGCTTGCGGGTCTCTACCACGCCATCCACTTTAACCAGACCGTCAGCAATGACGATCTTGGCCTGGGCGCCGCTCTCGCTCCAGCCTTCGAGCTTCAGCAGATCGCACAGCTCAACGTGCGGGTGTTTACCTAATGAAAAAGTGGCCATCTTACGCTTCCTCTACGTCGTGATACTCTTCGCACGCCTGCAAAGTATTCTGAATCAGTGTGGCGACGGTCATCGGACCTACGCCGCCTGGAACCGGGGTGATATAAGAGGCGCGGGCAGCGGCATCTTCGTACACCACATCGCCTACCACTTTGCCGCTCTCCAGACGGTTAATCCCCACGTCCACGACAATCGCCCCTTCTTTGATCCACTCGCCCGGAATAAAGCCCGGTTTGCCCACGGCCACGATCAGCAGGTCGGCATTTTCGACGTGCTGACGCAGGTTTTTGGTAAAGCGGTGGGTGACGGTGGTGGTGCAGCCAGCCAACAGCAGCTCCATGCTCATCGGGCGGCCCACGATATTGGACGCGCCAATCACCACGGCGTTCAGGCCGTAGGTGTCGATGTTATAACGCTCCAGCAGGGTTACGATGCCGCGCGGGGTGCACGGACGCAGGCGCGGCGCACGCTGGCACAGACGGCCAACGTTGTACGGATGGAAACCGTCCACGTCTTTGTCTGGCGCAATACGTTCCAGCACCTTCACGTTGTCGATGCCCGCAGGCAGCGGCAGCTGGACCAGAATGCCGTCGATCGCGCTATCAGCGTTCAGGGTATCAATCAGCTCCAGCAACTCTGCTTCGGAAGTGGTTTCCGGCAGATCGTATGAGCGGGAGAGAAAGCCCACCTCTTCGCAGGCTTTACGCTTGCTGCCGACATAAATTTGCGATGCCGGGTTGCTGCCGACCAGCACAACGGCCAGCCCGGGGGCGCGTTTTCCGGCCGCTGTACGCGCCTTCACTTTTTCCGCAACCTCAGAGCGCACCTGCTGCGCAATCGTTTTACCGTCAATAATCTTTGCTGCCATCAGAGAGAAGATTCCATCTGTAAGGTATGAAAGGGGGATTGCGCATATTTTGTCAGAAGCGAGGGCTGATGTCAGTCACACTTTGCGAGATTTCACCATTCGCCTGCCGCGCACCCCCGATAACCCCGCATTCGGGATGGGTACTTTCTTAGGCGATTTTAGGAGGTAACCGGGTTAACTGGCAGTATTTGGGCATATTCACCGCTTTATTCCTGGGCTACTTTAGCCACGTCCAAAATAATGCATCAATTATGCAAGTGATAGTCACGCTACTTTCCGGTTGCCATCGGGAAGGGCTTTTTACATTTAAAGGAAATCCTATGAATTTAAGTACTATTTCAGCGGCTGTGGTTGCTACTCTGGTATTAATGTCTGGCGCAGTCTGGGCTGAAGATCCGCCAGCGGTTTCGGTTAATGGCGGCACCGTGCATTTTAAAGGTGAATTAGTCAACGCGGCCTGTGCAGTAAATACCAAATCTGCCGATCAGATTGTTTATCTGGGGCAGTACCGGACGGCGAAATTTACCAAAGTGGGCGACACCACGGTGAATATCCCGTTTACCATTCAACTGAACGACTGCGATCCGGCGGTGGCGAAAACCGCGTCCGTGGCCTTTACCGGTCAGATTGATGCCACTGACGACACCCTGCTGGCAGTCTCTTCCGGCAGCAACGACAACGCGGCAAAAGGCGTGGGCATTGAAATCCTCGACAATAAATCCAGCACGCTGACCCCGGATGGCGCCAGCTTCTCTGCGGCCCAGGCGCTGATTGAAGGCTCTAACACCCTGAACTTTGCCGCACGTTATAAAGCGACCGCGGCGACCACCCAACCCGGCCAGGCAAACGCCGACGCAACCTTCGTGATGAAATACGAATAATAGCGCGTCAGGTCTCAGGGATGAGACCTTTTACCTTGTGTCTGGCTAACGTTTATTTCTGACGACATACAGATCTGTAAATATTTTATTAAAGGTAACCTGGTGATGAACCTGATCGTTAAATCGGGCGCGGTTGTTTATTTTATTTATAGCCTTTTATCCGGGGTTGCTTGTGCATCGGGGGGTATTGCTCTGGGCGCTACCCGGGTTATTTATCCGGCAGAGGCGCAGCAGACCTCCCTCGCAATGACCAACAGCAATAAGCAAGAGCGCTATTTAATTAATGCCTGGATTGAAAACGAGCAGGGAAAAAAAGAAAAAACCTTCGCCGTGACGCCACCGCTGTTTGTCAGCGAGCCGAACAGTGAGAACACCTTGCGGATTATTTACGCCGGGCCGCCGCTGCCCGCCGATCGCGAATCGCTCTTTTATATGAACGTGAAGGCGATCCCGTCGGTGAATAAAGCCAGTCTGGAAGGCAAAAACGTCCTGCAGCTGGCGATTTTGTCGCGGATCAAGCTCTTCGTGCGCCCAGCCAGGCTAGAGATGCCCCCGGAGGAAGCCCTGTCGCATCTGCGCTTTGCGCGCACAGGCAACTACCTGAAGGTGAGTAATGCCTCACCTTATTACATCACGCTGGTCAATATTCAGCTCGGCGGGCAGAAACTGGATAACCTGATGATCGCCCCAAAAAATCACGCCATGCAGGCGATCCCGGCCGGGGCCAGCGGCAGCCTCTCCTGGCAGAGCGTTAACGACTATGGCGCGATTACGCCAGCCCGCAGTGTCAGCCTGTGAGCAGAGGCAGGATCATGACGCACGCGCGAGGATGTTATTGCCCGATGGCAGTGGCGCTGATAACCACGCTCTGGTCACCGCTGAGCCAGAGCGAAAGTTACTTCAACCCGGCCTTTTTAACCGACGGCCCGGCCAATGTCGCGGATTTGTCGCGTTTCGAGCAGGGCCACCAGCAGGCACCGGGCACGTACCGCGTTGACGTCTGGCGTAACGATGAGTTTATCGGCACCCTGGATATTCCTTTTGAGACAGCAGAAGAGGACTCGCCGCCGCCTGCCGGCGGGCTGACACCCTGTATTACCCGCGCCATGCTGGAGCGGATGGGGGTGAATGTGCCCGCGTTCCCGGCGCTGGCAACGGTGGCGGCAGGGCACTGTATCCCGCTCAAAACGGCCATTCCGGGCAGTGAAATTGACTTTAATTTTGCATCGCTACGCCTGAACATCAGCCTGCCGCAGGTGGCGATGCACAACAGCGCCCGCGGCTACATTCCCCCGGACCAGTGGGATCAGGGCATCCCGGCGATGCTGTTGAACTACAGCTTCAGCGGCAACCGGGGAACTGACGATGACAGCTATTATCTGAACCTGCAAAGCGGGCTGAATTATGGGGCCTGGCGACTGCGTAACACCGGCTCGTGGCGCGATACCCGCAGCAACGGCAGTCGGCATACCGAATGGCAAAACATTGGCACCTGGGTGCAGCGCACGATTATTCCCCTGAAAAGCGAGCTGGTGGTGGGCGACAGCAACACCGGGAACGACGTCTTCGACAGCGTGGGTTTTCGCGGGGGACGACTGTACTCCTCGGACAGCATGTACCCCGACAGCATGCAGGGCTATGCCCCCACGGTGCGGGGCATCGCGCGAACGCCGGCCAAAGTGGTGATCCGTCAAAACGGGTATGTGATCTATCAAAGCTATGTCCAGGCCGGGGCCTTTGCCATCGCCGACCTGAACCCGACCTCATCAAGCGGCGATCTTGACGTCACGGTGGAAGAGAACGACAGCAGCCAGCAACGCTACACCGTGCCGTACTCAACCGTGCCGCTGCTGCAGCGTGAAGGTCGCCTGAAATATGATCTGGTTGCCGGAGATTACCGCAGCGGTAACCGCGACCAGGAGTCACCCTCCTTCGCCCAGGGGACGCTGATTGCGGGTCTTACGAAGGGCTACACGCTTTACGGCGGCACGCAGCTCGCCGCACGTTACACGGCGCTGGCCCTTGGGGCGGGTAAAAATCTCGGCGACTGGGGAGCCCTCTCGCTCGATGTCACCCACGCCCGCAGCCAGCTGGCGGACGATAGCCGCCACGAAGGACAATCCCTGCGCTTCCTGTACGCCAAATCGTTGAACACCCTGGGGACACACCTCCAGCTGCTGGGTTATCGCTACTCAACCACCGGGTTTTACACCCTCGATGACGTGGCATGGCGCACGATGGAGGGCTATCAGTATGGTGATGACAGCGACCATGACGGCGTGCCGGATGTGCAGAGTTATCACAACCTGGCGTGGAATAAAAAAGGGCGCCTGCAGGTCAATATTTCTCAGTCGCTGGGGGATTACGGCTCGGTGTATCTCTCCGGCAGCGAACAGACCTGGTGGGGAAACCGCGACGCCAGCGTCTGGTATCAGCTCGGCTATGCTGGCGGCATCCGGGGGGTGAGCTACTCCGTCTCCTGGTCGTGGAACCAGGCCGCGGAGAGTGGCGGCACCGACAACATTGTTTCCCTGAATGTGTCGGTTCCGTTCAGCCTGTTTACCGGCCAGGGTTTTCGCCGCGACAGCGCGTGGGATCGTACCTGGGCGACAGCCTCGGCGAGCCGTAGCCGTGGGGGCGATACCAGCGTGCAAACCGGCATCAGCGGCACGCTCCTGGATCAGCACAACCTGAGCTACAGCCTGACCCAGGCCCACAACAGTCACACCGGCGGTAGCGGTAGCGCCGGTGCCAACTGGCAGGCCACTTACGGCTCACTGGGGGCCGGGTATAACTACTCCCGCCAGCAGCACGATCTCAACTGGCAGGTGTCGGGCGGCGTGGTGGGGCATGCGGATGGTGTCACCTTAAGCCAGCCGCTGGGAGATACCAACGTGCTGATCAAAGCCCCGGGCGCATCGGGCGTCAGCATCGAGAACCAGACCGGGGTGAAAACCGACTGGCGCGGTTACGCGGTGATGCCCTACGCCACGGTGTATCGCTACAACCGCGTTGCGCTGAATACCAACACCATGAGCACCAGCACCGACATTGAAAACAACGTCAGCAGCGTGGTGCCTACCAAAGGTGCGCTGGTGCGTGCCAGCTTTGATACCCGCATCGGCGTGCGCGCTTTGCTGACCGTGATCCACGCCAGCCAGCCGGTGCCGTTTGGTGCCGTCGTGCGCGAGAGCAAAACGGGCGTCACCAGTATGGCGGGGGAGGACGGGCAGATTTACCTGAGCGGCCTGCCGCTTAGCGGTGAGCTGTTAATTCAGTGGGGCGAGGGCGCGAATGCACAGTGTCGCGCGCCTTACACGCTGCCGGAAAAGAGCCTGCAACAGGCGATCACGCTTAAGGAGATCCGCTGTGATTAATACCCGCTGCCTGCTGGTACCGCTGCTAACATTGCTGCCTACCGCGCAGGCGCTGGCGAGCGTTTGCGTCAATGAAACGGGCGTACCGACGGATATCTTTTACGATCTGTCGGATACCTTTACCCATTCCAATAACCAGCTGGGGCAAATCGTCACCCTCAGTGAAAAATCCCAGTGGGTGGGCGTCAAGGCGGTCTGCCCAAAAGGGACGACTGGAACCACCACCCTGCGCAGCTATGTCACGGATTTCCCGATAACCACAACGATGGATAACTATAAATATTTGCGACTGAATGAGTATCTGGAGGGGGCGATGAAAATTACCGACAGCTATGCCGGCGTCTTTTATCCCCCGCAAAACTATATTCAGATGGGAAGCCATCCAAACGTGCCGAAGAACCAGGCCTTTCCGGTGCAAGATTCCAGCCTGATCTTCCGCCTGAAAGTGACGCGGCGGTTTATCAATATGGTGGTGATCCCGCGTGCAACGATGTTCCGCGTCTACGTCACGACAACCTCCTCCGACCCGTTCAGTACGCCGGTTTATACCCTCTCCTATAGCGGCACTATTCAGGTGCCGCAGAGCTGCGCGATCAACGTCGGGCAGATCGTGGAATTTGATTTCGGTGATATCGGCGCCTCGCTGTTTAGCAAAGCAGGGGCTGGAAACCGGCCCGAAGGGGTATCGGCGCAGAGCAAAACCCTTGCCATCAAATGCACCAACGTCGAGGCCAACGCCTGGCTGACCCTGCGCATCGAGGCGGAAAAAGCCTCCGGCAGCACGCTGGTGTCCGATAACCCGGATGTGGGATTTGTGGTGGCGAATGCGTCCGGTACTCCACTCACACCCAACCATCCCGGCAGCCTGATCCCGTTCCGTCTGGATGATAACACCTCCGCGCAGGTGGGGATTATGGCGTGGCCGGTGAGTATCACCGGCCATAAACCGGCGGAAGGGCGCTTTACCTCGCGCGGCTATTTGCGCGTGGATTATCAGTAAGGAGGCAACATGCGTAAAGGGATCACGGGGGTACTGGCCGCCGCCGCGCTGTGGCTGCCGCACGCTCAGGCGGATTCGCCTCTGGGGAACATCAATATTCAGCTCTACGGCAACATTGTGGATTTTACGTGCGTGGCAGAAGGCAGTGACAGCAACAAAACGGTGCAGCTGGGGCGCTGGCCGACCCGACAGCTCAGTACCACGGGCAGCCGGACGCAGGCGATACCTTTTACCCTGAAGCTCACGGGCTGTCCACCTGGGGCCGCATCAGTCACCTTTTCTGGCATCGCGGATGCCAGTGATAATCAACTGCTGGCCCTGAATGATGCCAGCCAGGCACGCTCGGTGGCGGTGGAAATTCTTGATGGCACCAAAACGCGGCTGCCGCTTCAGCAGGCCAGTCGCGAAGTGACGGTGGATGCGGCAGGAAATGCGGAGCTGGCGTTTTATGCCAACTATATTGCCACGGCTAACAATCCTCAGCCGGGACGTGCCGACGCAGATGCGACTTTTATGATTAATTACTATTAAGCGAGAAGCCTCCCTGAAACATTATGGTGCGACAGGGAGGGGCTTTATTTAAAGCAGTTCATGATCTTTGGCATAATCAATAAGCTCAACAATACTCTGCACGCCTAATTTCATATAGATATTTGACTTGTGGGCGCTAATTGTTTTATTGCTAAGCAATAATTGTGCAGCAATTTCTTTGTTCGATAATCCATTTGCCAGATAACGCAATACCGTGACTTCCCGGTTGGATAACGGCATGTCGGTCTGATTCCCTTTCCGCGTAGTTGAATGGTTTATAAGATTTAGCGTATCGGCAGGAAAGAATGAATATCCTGCGAGCAGCATCTGCACGGCATTATAGATATCACCCAGATCTTTTCGCTTGCTGACAAAGCCATTGGCCCCGGCACGCATGGCTCGCCCGGCATAAAAGGATTCTGATTTCGACGACAAGAACAGGACTTTGATTTTATTATTTAATTTTTTGATTCTTTTCAATAAGGTAAATCCATCCATTCCCGGAAGGTCAATATCAAGGATCACCATATCGACCGGGTGATGACGGATATGATCGAGGGCTTCATGGCAGTCTCCCGATTTAAGCGTGATGGTAATATTTTTATTTTTCTGTAGCAGGACTTCTATCGACATTCTGACAATAGGGTGTTCGTCCATAATGATGACGGATGCCGGTTTCATTGTTATGCCTCAGATTGTTTAAGCGCGGGTGAGCCGGAAGGATAGTTCTTATTCCCTGGAAAGAGCGAAAGCATCCTTGTTTACGTCATACTAAAAAGAGTCCCGCAGCGCAGTGACTGAAAAGAAATTATCCAGATAAATGAAATTGTATTTTTCATTCACGGCTGGAATATGACTTAGTATACCTTTTAACGGTTGTGCGAAAAGTCTGAAGATTGACTTCATCCGGTTTCTCAACATGATCTTCTGGATAATTTAAGTGAATATTTTAAAAAGAGGCTAAATATCCACTAATTCTCATTTGCATGGATTATCGTGATTTTCTCATAATAAAAATAATACAACCCTCTGATTGTTAATTTTTTGTGATGGTCGCTGGCACCCGTAAAACGTTCCTCATGCCGGGATACCAGGATCGTCTGCATGCCATTCAGTGCCCCAGGGCGAGGAGTGCTGAAGTAATTTGTTTTACATCATTATCATAATATTAACCGACTCAACCAAACCTTAACGACTGAGCAAAAATGTTGCAATGCGCCCGTCGCTCGGGATTTAACGTTGCTGGAAGGGGCAATTAGGAATAGTTGCTATTGTTTGTAAGTTGTTAAATTAATGCATAAAACTCACAACAATGCGTCAGTTATCTCGTCACGATCCAGGCGATAACGTGTTAACCGGCCAGGCGATGCAACAGGTGCAGCAGCGCCTGGCGGCGATGCAGGCCGAGCTTATCGACGATGCGCCCCACCCGGTAGACGATGCGGCTGTAAGGGCGATCGCACAGGCACGCAATGTTGCGTAACGACTCCCCACAGGTTAACAGGCGCAGAATGGCCCACTCCTCCCGCGTAAACCACTCCCTGCCAGAGGTGACGGGGCGATGGTTGCGGGAGAGCTTCTGCTGAAGCAGGGCGGCAGAGGACTGGCGTTCAATGAGGTTAAACGGACCGGCAGCCCGGCAAAAAAGCCGTCGGTCGACGTCATCTGCACGCACCAGCAGATGGACCGGCGTGTAGGGGGGATACAGCCTCAGCCTGCGCAGGCTGTCGAGCGTATCCATCAGGGGCTGCGTCCGGCACTCCATATCAATCACCAGCCTTGCCGAAGGCCACTGCTGGATCGCGCTTATTGCAGGCGTAAGGGTGTCAAACTGACGGCAGTGATTCAGTGGGAAGGGGCCAGCCTGTAATCCGGCGCAGAGAAAACGATCGTCGGTGACCAGCACCAGCCAGGGGGCATCTGTTTTACGACGCTGATTGATGGACTGGCTCAGGTAAACAAGGCGGTCAAAAAAGGGCGCACTGAAGGGGGGTTGTGCAAAACCTATAGAATCACTTCCCGTGCGACGCCGTCGGTAACGGCGTACATTGATGCGCATATCATCCCTCTGCTGTTTGAGAAGCTGAGCGCAACAATCGGATCAGGCCATTTTTTGGCAGAGCAGAAAAGCATGCGGCACCCACTTCACTATCCTGTTGTGTTCCGGCATACGGGCACCGGAGCATCGCGGGTAGTGTGCGGGCAAACGGGGGGCGAAAATAGCAGGCGCGGCTTAATTATGGCTAAGGCATTTCGTAGTTATGCGGGAGGCGCTATGGCGAAAAAACAGACGTCTTCATTCAGGAACCACGGGCAACAGGATATAAGAGAAGCGATCGCGCCAAAAGGCATTGACTCACCAGACATTGACCGTATAATTCCAGGCGTTTCACCACCTCGCACTGCACGCATTTCCATGCGCCCTTAGCTCAGTTGGATAGAGCAACGGCCTTCTAAGCCGTAGGTCAAAGGTTCGAATCCTTTAGGGCGTACCATTTAAGTCTGTCAGTTGTCCCCTTATCCCTTTTTATCCGTAAAAAAACTGCCGTGTTCAACGGACTAACCCGCTACTTACAGGCCGCGGTTTTGCACCGGGTATTGGCCTGAGACTTGACCCCATTCTCACTAAGATTTTTCTGTATAATAGCGCCGAACGCGCTGGCAGCCCCTGCGCGGATGTCGGCTGAATATGAAGAGGGAATGATGTCCGGTATTGCGCATTACTATGAACAGCAGCAGATTAGCAGCCCGCAGCAGGTGGCCACGCTATCGGCGCAGCCGTCGTCAGCCGGAATGACGCAGACCAGCGTACCCGCCTCTTTTCAGCAGTTAACCCATTCTGCGCAGCCGATCGTCGCCCAGCCTGCGGCAAGCTTACCGCAACCTGCCGACCGCCGTCAGGCTTCGGTAACCGCCACGCCCGCCTCGTTTGAGCAGCTGGGGCAGTACGCCAGCCTGCAGGGCTGGCGTGAAAATCAGCTCGCGCTGATGAACCGCTTACCTCAGTACCGCAACAGCCGCACCGGGCCCGCATGGTCGCCGGTCGGGGGTATCCGCGGGATCCGCAATAACAACCCCGGCAATCTGGAGGCCAGTTGGGCCTTCACCTGGCAGGGGCAGAACGGCACCGACGGGCGTTTTGCCACCTTTGCGTCCCCGGAACACGGCATCCGCGCCCTGGGCGTCAACCTGCTTGCTTACCAGCGGCGCGGGCTGGATACCATCAGTAAAATTATTAACCGCTGGGCGCCGCCGCAGGACAATAACAATACCACCGCGTACATTCAGAACGTCAGTCAGGCCTTGGGCGTCACCCCGACCACCCGGCTGGATGTGGCCTCGCCAGATGTCTTAACCGCGCTGAGTAAGGCCATTATTCATCAGGAGAATGGCAACGTGCCGTTTTCCGATGAGACCATCGCGAGCGGGATCGCGTCGGCGCTGGGGATGGCGGCCCTGTCGGACAGCCCGACGCCGGTAGTGGGGGCGCCACTCCCGGCACCGTTGCGCAGTACCAAAGGATAGTCTCGCCCCCTCTGGGTTGTTTTCTCATCGATTTTTTACTTTGTTGCCCCTGTTTACACTTGATTACAGATGGATAATGAGTATAGTTCTCATTCTCTTTAGTGTTTGCGGGCGCGTAGGGACTATCCCGCATCAACAGTGAGTGCAGATCTCACACGGAACACTGAGTGTTATCGGTGGACGCTGCACTGGCCTGACGGCCTGAAACCCTAACCATAATCGCAACCATTATGCGACGCAGGCGTCCTCCTCAAATTTGATTTGCACGGTAAAGGATGTCCCTGATGACCAAGAAATTGTCCGCCCTGGCGCTGCTTGTCGCCGTCTCCCTTAGCGGCTGCGCCGCACAGCACACGGCGACAACCGCGCCCGCTGCCGATGCCCCGAAACCTGCCGCCCCCGCGCAAACCAACGTGGTAAAACGCGATCTGGCGGATGGCCTGTACGAAATGGTGCTGAGCCCGAAAGGCGATGCGCTGTACGTTGCCAGCTCAGAAGGCTTTAAGGACGTGCAGGGCGGCGTGGTCTACAAGCTCGATCCAACGACCCTGAAGACCATTGGTCGCAGCCATACCGATCTGAAAAACTTCGCCCTCGCACTCTCTGAAGACGGTCAGACCCTCTATGCCACTAACTCGCTGGACGGTGGGATCAGCGCCATCAGCACCGCTGACGGCAAGGTCAAAAAACGCCTGCTGTTTACCGAGCGCAACAAAGAGGGTTACCCGTACGGCGCGCGTCAGGTGCTGCTGCATAACGACGTGCTGTATATCGGCGGCGTCGCCGATCCGGCGGTGATCTGGGTGGTAGATGCCAACACGCTGAAGCTGAAAAAGACCATCAAAAATGCGGGCCAGTGGGTCACCGGCCTGATGTGGTCTGAGCAAACCCAGCGCATTTACGTGGCGAACGGTGGGGGTGAAATCCTGGTGCTCGACCCTAAGAGCAACCGCATCGAAAAACGCTGGAAGCCGCTCGGGGACAAACCTGCGCTGCTGCTGAACCTCGCGGAAGACAACGCGACGGGTCGCCTGTTCGTGACCGACAACTCGAAGGCCAAAACCACCCTGGTGTTGGATATCCGTACCGGCGAGCTGATCAAGCAGCTGGATGTCGGCGATTCGATGGGGGTGAAATTCAACCCGGCGCGTAACGAGCTGTACATCACCCAGCGCGAAAGCGGCAAGCTGCTGAGCCTCGATGCTAAGACCTATGCCGTGAAGCAGAGCTGGGATCTGCCGCCGAACCCGAACAGCCTGCTGCTGTCGGCGGACGGTCAGACCCTGTACGTCACCGTTAAACAGGCGTTCAACAAAGACCACTCCACCAACGGGCCGGACAGCGTTGTGCGTATCGCCCTGAAATAATTTCCCCATAACAATTAAGGCCCGGAAACGGGCCATTTTGCGCGTACTTTGAACGAGTTAATCATGAACCACACCAGAAAAATGAACAAAACGCTGCTGGCCCTCGCCATTGGTGCAATCGCTCATTCCGCCGTGGCGGCAGAGAGCAAAAAAGAAGAGACCATCGTGGTGCAGTCCGCTGCCAGCGACTTTAAATCCGGCGGCGACCAGCTGGTGCCGGCCTTCCTTGACGGGCAGGTGGCGAACGGCGGACGCATGGGGATGCTCGGTCAGCAAAATGCGATGGACGTGCCGTTTAACATCATCAGCTACACCTCCAAACTGGTGGAAGATCAGCAGGCGCGGACCATTGGCGACGTGGTGGCGAACGATGCGGGCGTCCAGTCCGTGCAGGGCTACGGCAACAGCGCGGAAAGCTACCGCATTCGCGGCCTGAAGTTCGACGGGGATGACATGACCTTCGGCGGCCTCTCCGGCGTGCTGCCGCGTCAGGTGGTGGACGCGCAGATGGTGGAGCGAATTGAGATCTTCAAAGGCGCTAACTCCCTGATGAACGGCGCGGCCAGCTCCGGCGTCGGCGGGATGATCAACCTTGAGCCAAAACACGCGGGTGCAACCCCGCAGGCGAAAGTGGGCGTCGATTACACCTCAGATTCGCAGATCGGTTCCACCCTTGATGCCGGTCGTCGCTTCGGCGACAGCGACCAGTTTGGCGCCCGCGTCAACGTGGTGCACCGTGAAGGCGAAGCGCCGGTCGCCAACGACCGTCGTCGCACCACGCTGCTCTCCACCGGCCTCGACTATGCCGGGGAGAATTTCCGTACCTCCGTGGATATGGGGTATCAGAAGAAAACCTTCCACGGCTCCGAGACCGGGGTCAACATCTCCGGGGTGGATTTCGTCCCTGAGCCGCCGAAAAACGATCGCAACTACTCGCAGAAATGGGCCTACAGCAATATCGAAAACGAATTCGGCATGTGGCGCAGCGAGTACGACATCACCGACAGCTGGACCGCCTATACCGGTCTCGGTGCCCAGCACGCCCATGAAGAGGGGCTGTACAGCGGGGCGAAGCTGGTCGACAAGAGCGGCAAAGCCACCGCGTCCCGCCTGGATACCAACCGCATCAGCGACAGCGTAAGCGGCATGGCGGGCATCCGCGGTAACTTTGCCACCGGCTTTGTAACCCACAAGGTTAACGTCGGCTACTCGGCGATGACCAAAAACGAGAAAATTGCGTGGAAGATGTCAGCGGCGAAGGATAACCCGGTGACCAACATCTACCACAACACCGGCGTGGATGCGCCGCCGAGCACCAACTCCAACGGGGCGGGCGGTAACTACAGCGATCCGCTGACCAGCGGCCGCACCCGCACCCAGGGCTGGCTGCTGAGCGATACCCTCGGCGTGCTGGATGACAAACTGCTGTTCACCGTCGGGGCCCGTCATCAGAAGGTGGTGATCCGCGGCTATAACAAAGTGACCGGCATCGAAAACGCGGGCGACAGCTTCGACGGCGACCGCTGGATGCCGACCTATGGCGTAGTCTACAAGCCGTGGAACGAGATCTCACTGTATGCCAACCACACCGAGGCGCTGCAGCCGGGTAAAACCGCGCCTAACACCGCGATCAACTACGGCCAGAGCACCGGTATCGTCCACTCTAAGCAGAACGAAGTGGGCGTGAAGGCCGACTTTGGTCGCGTGGGCGGCTCGCTGGCGCTGTTTGAGATCAAAATGCCGTCCGCCATTCTCGACAGCCAGACCAAATATTACGGTCTGGATGCCGAGCAGCGTAACCGCGGTGTGGAGCTGAACGTCTTTGGCGAGCCGATGCTGGGCCTGCGTCTGAACGCCAGCGCCACCTGGCTGCAGGCGGAGCTGACCAAAACCAACAACGGGGTTAACCAGGGCAACGACGCCATTGGCGTCCCGTCGTTCTACGGCGTGCTCGGCGCGGAGTATGACATCAAGCCGGTCGATGGTCTGACCGCCATCGCCCGCGTGAACCACTCTGGTTCGCAGTATGCGGATCTGGCCAACAGCAAAAAGCTGGACAGCTACACCACCCTGGATCTGGGCATGCGTTATCGCTTCGCGGTGAACAACGATCGGAACCAGATGACCGTTCGCGCCGGGATTGAAAACGTCACCGACGAGAACTACTGGTCAAGCGTGGATGACGGCGGCACTTACCTGTTCCAGGGTGAGGCGCGCACCTTTAAGGTCTCCGTCGGCTACGAGTTCTGAGTTCGACCCTCGTTATCGGGGCAGGGATGCCCCACCTCTCGACTGTTATAAAAATGTAATCAATTGTTCTTATAGTGTTCCCACTTTGTCATTTCTTAGCCTAAAGACAGGAAGCCATCGTGGGTAAACCTCTTAAGTCCGTATTTAAAAAAGAACATCGCGACGATGTCAGCAATCCCAGTGCTAACCCGGTATTTTCCAGCGTGGCGGAGATGTTCCTCTCCCGCCGCCGTTTCTTGCAGATGGGCGCCGTTGCCGGTGCCGCCGCCTCCTTCCCCTTTTTACTCAAGCCTGAAAACGCCCTGGCCGCGGTTTCACAGCCTTCAGCCCTGAGCAAAGCGGTCTCGCTCGGCTTTACCAGCATTCCGGTCTCTACCGACGATACGGTCAGGGTGCCCGAGGGCTATATCGCGCGGCCTTTCTACCGCTGGGGCGATGCCACCGGCATCAAGGGGAATATGCCTGAATTTAAATTTGACGCCAGCAACACGGCGGACGAGCAGGCGGCGCAGGCGGGCATGCACCATGACGGCATGGCGTGGTTTAGCCTGCCGCAAGGGGAGGAGAATCCCGGTCACGGCCTGCTGGCGATGAATCACGAGTACATCGACAACGGCATGCTCTTTACCGACGGTACCGCCAGCTGGAACCTGGATAAAGCGCGCAAAGGCCAGAACGCCATGGGCGTGTCGATTATCGAAGTGAAAAAGAGCGGCAGCGACTGGGAAGTGGTGCGTCCCTCCGGCTTTGCCCGTCGCATCACGGTGAACACCCCGATGCAGCTCACCGGCCCGGCGCGTCAGCAGACGTTGATGAAAACCGCCGCCGATCCTCAGGGCGAGCGGGTGCTGGGCACCATGCAGAACTGCGCCAACGGTTACACCCCCTGGGGAACCTATCTCACCTGCGAAGAGAACTGGTCAGATATTTTCGTTAAGAAAGGCGAGCGTAACGCCCTGGAGAAGCGCTACGGCATCAGCGACAGCGATGAATCCTACCGCTGGAGCGAAGTGGACGACAGGTTCAACGTTGACAAAACGCCCAACGAGCCGAATCGCTTTGGCTGGGTGGTCGAGATCGATCCCTACAACCCGGACTCCACGCCGCGCAAGCACACCGCGCTGGGGCGCTTCAAGCATGAAGGCGCCGCCGTCACCCTGGCCGCCGATAAGCGCGTGGTCACCTATATGGGCGACGACCAGAAGTTTGAGTACATCTACAAATTTGTCTCCGACAATAAATACAATCCGGCGGATCGCGACGCCAACCTGCAGCTGCTGACCGCCGGCACGCTCTACGTCGCCCGATTCAACGACGACGGCTCCGGCGAGTGGCTGCCACTGGTGTTTGGCCAGAACGGCCTGGATAAGAGCAAAGGGTTCGAAAGCCAGGGCGATCTGCTGGTTAAAACCCGTCTGGCGGCCGACGCCGTGGGGGCGACGAAGATGGATCGTCCGGAGTGGATTGCGGTCGATCCCCATAACAGCGGCAGCGTTTACTGCACCCTGACCAACAACAGCGATCGCGGCAAAGAGGGCAAAGCGCCGGTGGATGCGGCCAACCCGCGGGCAAACAACGCGTTCGGCCACATTATGCACTGGCACGAAGAGGGCGGCGATCCTGCGGCGTTACGCTTCAAATGGGACATCCTGGTGCTGGCCGGACGAACGGACACCGCGGATGAAAAGGCGAAGGGCAGCATGAGGGGGGCCGAATTTGGCAGCCCGGACGGCCTGTCGTTTGACCATCAGGGCGTGCTCTGGATCCAGACCGACGTCTCCTCCAGCACCATTAACAAGAAAGCGTATGAGGGGATGGGCAATAACCAGATGGTGGCGACCATTCCGGGCACCAACGAGTATCGCCGCTTCCTGACGGGCCCGCGCGGCTGCGAAATCACCGGCATTGCCTTCACCCCGGACAACCGCACGCTGTTTATTAATATTCAGCATCCGGGGGAGGGCGGGGACGACATTACCGACCCGGCTAACCCGCGCGCCGTTTCTAACTGGCCGGACAACAATCCGCAAGGGCGTCCCCGCGCCTCGACGGTGGTCATCACCAGAGCGGACGGCGGCATTATCGGTTCGTGATCGCCTCCCGCCGGGCAGCAACCGTTGCCCGGCGTTTAACTTGCTCCCGTCTGCCTGAAGTGTTAAAAGGTGCCCCTTCTATAAAAAGAGACAGGGGTCAGACGTGAAAAACGCGTCATCCGCTTCAGGCAATGGTGTTGCTGAAGCCTCGTCGGAACAGACACCGACGCTGCATCGTGGTTTACAGAACCGACATATTCAACTTATCGCCCTCGGTGGCGCCATCGGCACCGGGCTGTTCCTCGGCATCGGCCCCGCTATTCAGATGGCCGGCCCGGCCGTACTGCTGGGTTATGCCATCGCGGGCATTATCGCTTTTCTGATCATGCGCCAGCTCGGCGAGATGGTGGTGGAAGAGCCGGTGTCCGGCTCCTTCGCCCACTTTGCCTATAAATACTGGGGCCCGTTTGCCGGCTTCCTCTCCGGCTGGAACTACTGGGTGATGTTCGTGCTGGTGGGCATGGCAGAGCTGACCGCTGCGGGCATCTATATGCAGTACTGGCTCCCGGACGTGCCGACCTGGATCTGGGCGGCGGTGTTCTTCATCATCATTAACGCCGTTAACCTGGTGAACGTGCGCCTGTACGGTGAGACCGAGTTCTGGTTCGCCTTAATCAAGGTGCTGGCGATCATCGGCATGATCGGCTTTGGCCTGTGGCTGCTCTTCTCCGGACACGGCGGTGAGCGGGCAACCATCGACAACCTCTGGCAGCACGGCGGCTTCCTCGCCACCGGCTGGAAAGGGCTGGTGCTGTCGCTGGCGGTGATCATGTTTTCCTTTGGCGGGCTGGAGCTGATCGGCATTACCGCCGCCGAAGCGCAGGATCCGCATAAAAGTATCCCGAAAGCGGTCAACCAGGTGGTGTACCGTATTCTGCTGTTCTATATCGGTTCGCTGGTGGTGTTACTGGCGCTCTACCCGTGGGTGGAAGTGAAGTCCGACAGCAGCCCGTTTGTGATGATTTTCCACGATCTGAACAGCAACGTGGTGGCTTCGGCGCTCAACTTTGTGATTCTGGTGGCCTCGCTGTCGGTCTATAATAGCGGCGTCTATTCCAACAGCCGGATGCTGTTTGGCCTCTCGGTGCAGGGCAACGCGCCGAAGTTTTTAACCCGCGTCAGCCGTCGCGGCGTGCCGGTGAACTCCCTGCTGCTCTCCGGGGGCATCACCTCCCTGGTGGTGCTGGTCAACTACCTGCTGCCGCACGAAGCCTTTGGCCTGCTGATGGCGCTGGTGGTCGCGACCCTGCTGCTGAACTGGATCATGATCTGCCTGGCGCACCTGCGTTTCCGTGCGGCGATGCGTCGCAAAGGGCGTGAGACCCAGTTCAAAGCGCTGCTCTACCCGGCGGGGAACTACATCTGTATCGCCTTCCTGGCGATGATCCTGGTGCTGATGTGCACCATGGACGGCATGCGCACCTCGGCCATTCTGTTGCCGGTGTGGATTGTGTTCCTGTTTGCGGCGTTCAAACTGTCACGGCGGAAGGCGAGTTAATCCTGAAAATGGCCTGCGATTGCAGGCCATTTTGTTAAAAATGAAACGCCACCCGCTTACCGGTCGGCAGGGTGACATCGATACTCACTTCGCCCCCCAGAGCAGTAACATAGCGTTTAAGCGTTGAAAGGCGGGGGTCATTATCAGGCTGTTCGATCTTTGCAACGGTAGGCTGTTTAACCCCCATCGCGGCGGCAAGCTCAGTTTGCGAAATATTGAGTTCTTCACGCAGTTGATTCAGCGCGACAATAATACGCAGCTCCTCAACTTTAGCGGCAATCCGCTCCTGACTTTCTTCACTCTGCTGGGCCATGAGTTGTTTTAACGTTGCCATTTGGCCTCCTGATTTGCCAGATACCTGCTGAATTCAGCGTCAGCTATGACGATCATCTGTTTATAGAATCGCTTTTCAACGTTATAGCCAAAAGGCTATAACTGCAACGCCCGGCGGCGCTGCGCTTGCACGGGCCTACAAAACCCGTAGGCGCAGCCGCCACCCGGCACACATGCGAGCATATAGTAGAACCGTAGGCCGGGTAAGCGAAGCGCCACACGGCATAAATGCGAGCACATAGTCGAACTGTAGGCCGGGTAAGCGCAGCGCCACATGGCATAAATGCGAGCACATAGTCGAACTGTAGGCCGGGTAAGCGCAGCGCCACCCGGCACCTCTCCGCACCTATCCTCATCTTTATCGTGACCCCCTTCGCACTTCTCAATCAACTCACAGGATCTTTATTTTGTAATCGATTACTTTTCATTTGATACGGTTTGTAATCGATTACTTTTTAAGGGTGGGGATGATCATGGTGTCAACAACTGAAAGTAGTGGAAAGGTGATAGGGCAGCACCGGATGCTGGTGCCGCGCCTGTCGCTGATGATGTTCCTGCAATTTTTTATCTGGGGTAGCTGGTCGGTGACCCTCGGTCTGGTGATGACCCAGCACAACATGTCATTGCTGATCGGCGATGCCTTCTCCGCCGGGCCGATCGCCTCGATTCTGTCGCCGTTCGTCCTCGGCATGCTGGTGGACCGCTTCTTCGCCTCGCAAAAGGTGATGGCGGTGATGCACCTCGCCGGGGCGGCGATCCTGTGGTTCGTACCGGGCGCGTTGATCGCGGAAAATGGCGCGCTGCTGATCGGCCTGCTGTTCGGCTACACGCTCTGCTATATGCCAACCCTGGCGCTGACCAACAACATCGCCTTCCACAGCCTGGCGAATGTCGACAAGACCTTCCCGGTGGTTCGCGTGTTTGGCACCATTGGCTGGATTGTGGCCGGGATCTTTATCGGCGTCACCGGTGTGGCCGCAAGCGTCACCATCTTCCACGTGGCGGCGGCCAGCTCCGTTCTGCTGGCGCTCTACAGCCTGACGCTGCCGCATACGCCAGCCCCGGCCAAAGGGATGCCGGTGCAGATACGCGATCTGTTCTGCGCCGACGCCTTTGCCCTGTTGAAAACCCGTCACTTCTTTATCTTCTGCCTGTGCGCAATGCTGATCTCCGTGCCGCTGGGCACCTACTACGCCTACACCGCCTCCTATCTGGCGGATGCCGGTATTGCCGACGTCAGTACCGCCATGTCCTTCGGCCAGATGTCTGAAATCTTCTTTATGCTGGTGATCCCGCTGCTGTTCCGCCGTCTGGGCGTGAAATACATGCTGCTGATCGGCATGCTGGCGTGGTTCGTCCGTTACGCGATGTTTGCCATGGGCGTGAGTGAAGAGGGCCGCATTCTGCTGTACCTCGGCATCCTGCTGCACGGCGTCTGCTATGACTTCTTCTTTGTGGTGGGCTTTATCTACACCGACCGCGTGGCGGGCGAAAAGGTAAAAGGCCAGGCGCAGAGCATGATCGTGATGTTCACTTACGGTATCGGTATGCTGCTGGGCTCGCAGATCTCTGGCGCGCTCTACAACCGTCTGGTGGCCGGGCAACCCGTGCCCGAGGCGTGGGTAACATTCTGGTGGATCCCGGCGGTGGCTGCTGCCGTGATTGCACTCGTTTTCCTTGTCTCGTTCAAATATGAAGATGACAAGGCGTAATTTCTGGAGGTGGTATGAGGACGATTAAAGGCCCGGGAATTTTTCTGTCGCAGTTTATCGGTGGGCAACCGCCGTTTAACACTCTCGACGGGCTGGCAGGCTGGGCCGCGGAGAAGGGCTACAACGCACTGCAAATTCCCTGCAATCATAAGGCAATTTTTGACGTGGAACTGGCGGCTGAAAGTCAGACCTACTGTGACGACATCAGCGGCAAGCTGGCGGAGCACGGGCTGGTCATCAGCGAGCTCTCCACTCATCTCGAAGGGCAGCTGATCGCCGTTAACCCGGCCTACGACGAGGCGTTTGATAACTTTGCCCCGCAGGCGGTGCGCGGCAACGCGGCCGCCCGTCAGGCGTGGGCTACCGATATCGTGACAAAGGCGGCGGTGGCCTCGGCACGGCTCGGGTTAACCGCCCACGCCACCTTCTCGGGATCGCTGGCCTGGCCGTTCATGTACCCCTGGCCGCCGCATAACGAGGCGCGCTTTGAAGAGGCCTTCAATGAACTGGCCCGCCGCTGGCGGCCGATTCTGGACGCCTTCGACGAGCAAGGGGTGAATGTCTGCTATGAGATCCACCCTGGCGAAGATCTGCACGACGGCGTCACCTTCGAACGCTTCCTTCAGCTTCTGGATAACCATCCGCGCTGCAATATCCTCTACGATCCAAGCCACCTGCTGCTGCAGCAGATGGATTACCTGACCTTTATCGACCACTACCACACCCGCATCAAGGCGTTTCACGTCAAGGATGCCGAGTACCGCCCCAACGGGCGCAGCGGGGTGTACGGCGGGTACCAGAGCTGGATCAACCGCGCCGGACGCTTCCGCTCCCCCGGTGACGGACAGATCGACTTCAAGGGCATCTTCAGCAAGCTGACACAGTACGACTATGACGGCTGGGCAGTGCTGGAGTGGGAGTGTTGCCTGAAGGATGGCGACACCGGGGCGCGGGAAGGTCGCGAGTTTATCTCCCGCCACATTATTCCGGTTTCCGATCGGGCGTTTGACGATTTCGCTGCAGGAGAACTTCATGATTAACGTCGGCATTATCGGCAGCGGTTTTATTGGCCCGGCGCACATCGAAGCCCTGCGCCGTCTCGGCTTTGTGCAGGTCGTCGCCCTGTGCGACGGCTCTCAGGCGCAGGCCGAAGAGAAAGCCCGGGCGCTGAACATTCCTCACGCCTATGGCAACGTGGACGCCCTGCTGGCCCACCCGGATCTGCACGTGGTGCACAACTGCACGCCAAATCATCTGCATGCGGAGATCAACCGCCAGATCCTGCGCGCCGGGAAGCATGTCTTCTCGGAAAAACCGCTGTGCATGACCCCGGACGAGGCGCGGGAACTGGTGGCCCTGGCGGAGCTAGCGGGCGTGGTGCACGGCGTGAGCTTTGTCTATCGCCAGTTTGCAATGGTGCGTCAGGCGGCCAGCATGGTCGAGGCGGGCACGCTGGGGCGACTGTTCGCTGCCCACGGCAGCTATCTACAGGACTGGATGCTGCTGGAAACGGATTACAACTGGCGGGTCGACGCGACGCTCGGGGGAGCGTCTCGCGCGGTGGCGGATATCGGTTCCCACTGGTGCGACACCATTCAGTTCCTCACCGGACGGCGCATCACCGAGGTGATGGCCGACCTCTCTATCGTCTGGCCGACCCGCAAGGCCAACGTGGCCGGGAACCAGACCTTCAGCCAGGCGGGCGATGCGGTATATGAAGACAAGCCCGTCACCACCGAGGATTTCGGCTCGGTGCTGTTCCGCTTCGACGACGGCAGCAAAGGCAGCTTTACCGTCTCGCAGGTCAGCGCCGGACGGAAAAACCGCCTCAGCCTCGAGGTCAACGGCAGCGAAGGCTCTGTGGCCTGGGATCAGGAGGTGCCTCAGCAGCTGTGGGTTGGGCATCGCGCCCTGGCCAATCAGACTCTGACGGACGATCCGGGCCTGATGAACCGCGACGTGGCCGACAGCGCCCACTTTCCGGGCGGCCACATCGAGGGCTGGCCGGACGCTTTTAAGAACATGATGGCGCAGTTTTATCGCGCGGTGCAGGCGGGGGCCATGCCGGAAAAACCGCTGTTTGCCACCTTCCACGACGGGGCGAACGTGATGTATATCATTGACGCGATAGTAAAAAGCGATCAGCAGCAGCGCTGGGTCAGCGTCGCGCAGTAACAGGCTGCCCGGTACGCCGGGCAGCAAATTTATGGTAGCCTGCTGCAAACGCTAACTGCAGGATCACTCGTCGCTATGTCAATTCAGAAAATCGCCCAACTGGCGGGCGTCTCGGTGGCGACGGTATCGCGCGTGCTGAATAACAGCGATACCGTCAAAGCCAAAAACCGCGATCGCGTCTTGCAGGCGATTAAAGAGGCTAACTACCAGCCCAATCTTCTCGCTCGTCAACTGCGCACCTCGCGCAGCTATATGATCCTGGTGATGGTCTCCAACATCGCCAACCCGTTCTGCGCCGAAGTGGTGAAGGGTATTGAGGAGCAGGCGGAGAAAAACGGCTACCGCATTCTGCTGTGCAACTCCGGCTCCGATATTGAACGCTCCCGCTCGGGGCTGAGCCTGCTGACCGGCAAAATGGTCGACGGCATTATTACCATGGATGCCTTTACCCGCCTCACCGAACTGGCGGCGCTGATTGGCGATGCGCCCTGGGTGCAGTGCGCCGAATACGCCGATGCCGGGGCGGTCTCCTGCGTCGGGATCAACGATGTCGACGCCTCCCAGCACGTGGTCAGCCGTCTGGCGGACGGTGGGCGTCAGCGGATTGCACTGATCAACCACGACCTGAGCTACAAATATGCCCGTCTGCGCGAGCGGGGCTACAAAAGCGTCCTGCACCTGCGGGATCTGTCGTATCAGGTCATTGAGTACGCCAGCGACCTCAGCGCGGCGGCCGGGATGGCGGCGATGACCAGACTGCTGGCGGCTGAACCGCGCCCGGATGCGGTGTTTGCGGTGTCTGACACCCTGGCGGCGGGAGCGTTACGCGCCATCGAGAAGGCCGGGTTACGCGTGCCGCAGGATATCGCAGTGGTCGGGTTCGACGGCACCGAGCTGTCGGAGATGGTCTCCCCGCAGCTCAGCACCATCGAGCAGCCGTCGCGGGATATCGGGCGCAAGGCGGTCGATCTGCTGCTGAATAAAATCGATAACCCCGATGCGCCCACCGAGCGGGTGATGATGAACTGGCACTTTATTTTCCGCGCCAGCACCTGAGTTATTTCGCCAGGACCCCGGCCAGGGAGCGAATATCGTTTCCGGTCGGCGTCTGGTGAATGCGCAGACCAAATTCATCGATCACCGCGAAGATATGATCGAAAATATCGGCCTGAATCGCCTCATATTCCGCCCAGATGACGGTGTTGGTAAACGCATATATTTCAATCGGCAGCCCGTTGGCATCCGGGGCTAATTGCCGCACCATCAGGGTCATATCCTGGCGAATACGCGGATGGTTGCGCAGATATTCATTCAGGTAGGCGCGGAAGGTGCCAATATTGGTCATCTTGCGCAGATTGAGCACCGATTCTCCTTCGCCATTCTCCTGATTCCATAGCGTAATTTCCTCGTGTCGCGTGGCCATATAGGGCTTGAGCAGCTTCGCCTGAATCAGCTGCTGCTGCTCCTGTTCGTCGAGAAAATGGATGCTGGTGGTATCAATATTCAGGCTGCGCTTAATCCGCCGCCCGCCGGAGGCTGACATCCCGCTCCAGTTGATAAAGGCGTCGGAAACCAGCGCCCAGGTCGGAATGGTGGTGATGGTGTTATCAAAGTTCCGCACCTTAACGGTGGTCAGGCCGATATCGGTCACCGTGCCGTTAGCACCATATTTCGGCATCTCCAGCCAGTCGCCGAGCTTGAGCATATCGTTGGCCGAGAGCTGAATGCCCGCCACCAGTCCGAGGATCGGATCTTTAAATACCAACATTAATACCGCGGCCATCGCGCCGAGGCCGCTAATCAGAATGGCGGGGGACTGGCCGATCAGCAGGGAGATAATAAGAATGCCTACCAGAATGGCGCTCACCAGCTTGATGCCCTGGAAGATCCCCTTCAACGGCAGCTGCGAGGCGGTGGCCATCTTTTGCGACAGGTTGAAAATCACGTCCAGCAGCGAGAAGAAGGCCAGCAGGGCGTACACCATCACCCACAGCTTCGCGCAGGTGGTGAGTATTTCCGCCGCATCGCTGCCTTTTTGCAGCCACAATGCCGCCTGAACGTTGACGATTATCCCCTGCAGGGTAAAGGCCAGACGGTGAAATAACTTATTCTGGGTAATGATTTGTAGCCATAAATGGCTGCTGGCCTGGGCGCGTTTCTCGAACGCCCGCAGCACCACTTTGTGCAGAATAAAATGAATAATCAGTGCAGTAAGAAAAATAATGCCAAAAATGATCGCGAGGGAGGTGGTGTGATTAATTTCAATACCTGTCTCTTCGACCAGAGAAATGAACTCCTGCATAACGTCTCCTGTATTAAAGCAGCCGCCATAATGGCGGCTGCGGATCTATTATGCAAATTCGCCTGGCCTATTTTACCGCCTGACAGGCCTTCACCACCGGCAGGCACAGGCGATGGCGCAGCCGCAGGGTGGCCAGCGCCAGGACGATCATCATGACGGTTTCCACCACCAGGAAGAGGTTAATCGCCTCAGCGTAATCCCCGCGATGGCTGTGCAGGGCGTGGAGTAAAATCGCACCGAAGATCGCCGGGCCGAGGCCGAGGGCCGCCTGTTGCAGGGTGCTGAGAATAGCGCTGGCGGCCCCGGCGTCGTCAGGCTGGATATCGCGCATCCCGATGCGGTAGAAGCTGTTCACAATCAGCGCCTGGCCGTAACCCACCAGCCCGGTGGCTGGGGCGAGGGTCAGGGCGGTATTCTCCAGGCCCCAGATGCGGAAGGTAGCGATCAGCGCCAGCAGACCGCTTATCTGGATCGCCAGCCCGGTGAGCAAAATGGTGCCGGTGCTGTAGCGGGCAATCAGGCGCGGGGCAAACCATGCTGAAACAAAGTACGTCACCCCGAGGGCGATAAAGCTGTTACCGGACTGCCAGGGTGCCATCCCCAGACCGGTCTGCATGGTCAGCGCCATACAGAACATAAATCCGGACCAGACGCTGAAAAAGAGCAGCGCAATCAGCACGCCAAAGCGGATGCTGCCGAGCTGCATTAAGCGCGGCGGGATCAGCGGATGGGCGCCTTCGCGCTCTTTTTTACGCGCATTCAGCGCCATCAAATACGCCAGCGGGACAATGGCAATCAGCGCCGCCTTCAGCGGCCAGGACCAGTGCCACTGCGGCCCCAGCGCCATCGGGAACAGCAGGCAGCAGAGGATCGCCGCCAGTAGCGCGGTGCCCGGCCAGTCGATGCGCGACGGCGTGTCGCGGCGGGTTTCCGGCACGTAGCGACGGCTCAGGGCCAGCACCAGCAGGCAGATCGGCACGTTGATAAAGAAGGCGTTACGCCAGCCCAGCCCGGCGATATCCGCCGACACCAGCCAGCCGCCACCCATCTGCCCGACAATAAAGGCAATTCCGCCGATGCCGCCAAACAGGCTGATGGCTTTGGCATGGGCGGTGCCTTTCAGCGTCACGTGCAGGGTGGCGAGAATTTGCGGCATGATCAGCGCTGCGCCTGCGCCCTGAACGATGCGCGCGGCCAGCAGTTGCTCGATATTCCCCGCCATGCCGCACAGCAATGAGGCCAGGCCAAAGCTCGCTACGCCCCACATAAACAGACGGCGGCGGCCGAGGTTATCCCCCAGCTTACTGCCGAGCGCCAGGCAGACCGCAAAGGCCACGCCGTAAAGGGCGACAATCAGCTCCAGCTCGGTGGCGGTGGCGTGCAGCGAGTGGGTGATGGAGTCCAGCGCCACGTTGGTGATTGAGGTATCAATCAGCGGCAGCATCTGGCCGGTTAACAGCAATATCAGGCCTGCCCGGCCCGGTGAAACAACTGACGTATTCATGGTGACTCCATTGCGTCGAACAGCGTAGCGTCGTAGCATCAACCATCTGATAAACGGGTACCAGTTCTTGCTTATACTGGTACTGGCACTACCATGCAGGGGGCACTATGGCGCTGATGTCTGAACCCGTCACCTCACTCCAGGATGACACCCGTAAACAGCTCGGCGCATTTCTACGTGCCCGGCGAGAAAGTCTCGATCCGCAGCGCCTCGGCCTGCCGCGAAGCGGCCGCCGTCGCACGCCAGGTCTGCGTCGTGAAGAGGTCGCCATGCTGGCCGACGTGGGCGTGACCTGGTACACCTGGCTGGAGCAGGGCAGGGACGTCAACCCGTCGAGCACGGTGATGGCGGCAGTGGCGAAAGCATTGCAGTGTACCCCAACCGAAGCCCGACACCTGTTTGTGCTGGCTGGTCTGCCACCGGGGGAAGCGCCCCAGGCGGTGTGCTGCGAGGGGATCAGCGAAGGTACCCGACGTCTGCTCGATACCCTGATGCCGAAACCCGCCAGTATTCAGAAACCGAACTTCGATATCGTGGCGTGGAACGAGAGCTTTGGCCATCTGATGGGCGTCGACTTTAACGCCATCCCACCGGAAGACCGCAACTGCATCTACCTGTTCCTCACTCACCCGGCGTGGCGCGCCCGGCTGGGCAAGCGCGGCGACGTGCTGCCGATTTTTGTCTCCTACTTCCGCGCGGCAATGGCCGAGCACCGGGGTGACCCGCAGTGGGAAGCCAAACTGGCGCGCTTCTTTGCGGTGTCCGGGGAGTTTGAAGCCCTGTGGCACCAGCGCAACGACGTGCGCGGCGTAGAAAACCAGCTGAAACTGTTTACCCATCCCGAGCTGGGGGATTTTCATCTCCAGCAGATGTACTGGTACTCCGCTCCGCGTAATGGCTCGCGCCTGCTGGTTTATCTCCCGGTGGATGACGAGGGCGAGCGCGCGCTGGCGTGGTTAACGGAGCAGGCCAAATGAACGTCACCCGCAAACAGGAACGCGCGCGGTGCTGTTGCCGTGGGTGCTGCTGTTTGCCGTGGCGGCGGTGGTCTCTGTTTACATCAGCCTGAAAACCGACGACGGCATGCTGCGCGGTTTTGGCCTGACGTTTCTCGGGATCAACCTCTATACCCGCTACTTCGAATACTTCTGGGACGGGATGAATAAGGTGCTGTTTTTCCTGATCCTGGCGGGGTCGCTGGCGGTAATCGGGCGCTATGCGGAGCGGATCTGGCATGGGGGAAGTGGGTCGAAGTAAGATTTTTGCGAGGAGCTTTCAGGGAATGGATGCGATTTCGGCCTGATCCGGATAAAGCGTGTAAGGTAAATCACGAAAGGAAAAATTAGCCTTTAATGCAAATTGCCTTACATGCTAATATCTTCAGGGATGAAAAAACGTGTTCAGACTCATCGTTCATCAGGCAGTCAGAGAGGAGATCCTCTCGCTAATCCGTCTGGCACTGAAACGACAACAGGAGATGTTGGATGAGCAAGAAGATTATTGACTGGGATGTATTAAGAGCAGAGCTGTTAGGCGATTCAGACGTACAGGCTGCTTTTGATGCCGAAGAACGCAAGGAGCGTCTGCGTGAGATGCTGGCGCAGTGGCGCAAACAGGCCGGGCTTACGCGTGCTCAGGTGGCAGAGCGAATGGGGGTCAGCGCGCCAACGGTATCCCGAATGGAAGCCAATATTACCCGGGCGAGCCTGGATACCTTAACGCGTTATGCGCTGGTGTGCGGCGTTAAGCATCCGCAGATTACGCTTTATTGAGTACAAGTCAACGTTATACAACCCACTGAATTTTCATCATTTCGATGAGTAACGAAGTGGACTATAATTACGCGATGAGAAACAACCCGATGTCGCCATTGATGATTGATTCTGCTGACTTCAGCCACAAGTTGGGACTCGTCTCCCGAAACGTTGAACATACCGAAGCTTTCCTTGCGCGCGGTACTGCGGATTTTCATCTGCCGGGCTTTGTATTGCCTGTGGGCTACCGTCTTTTAAAATCGCTTTACAGCGACGAGTATCGGATCGTAACCACTGACGAGGGAAAGCCTTACACGGCATATGCCGTTAAGCTGGAATTTCACAACGAGATTACCTTCCCCCACGGTGCTGCCACGCAGGTGATGGTCTGGCGTACCCCGCGTACTCTTCATCAATCTGTGGTGAGCGGTTTTCCGCAATTCTTTTTCCAGTGGCTCCTGAGCGAATACAATGTCGTGGTGTCAGACAGCGAGCAAACCGGGGATGGTCAGCGCTTTTGGCTACGGATGATCGACTGGGCGTTTACCATGAATTATCAGATCAGCGTGGCGGACGGCACGGTAGGAGAAGAGTGGCACTTAACGCCAGTTAATTCATACGCTGAACTGGAAGAGCGCTGGATTGCGTTCGCCTGGGGATACGATCGTGATGTGCATTCGCATCGCAGACTGGTTATCAGTAAAAAGTAACGGGCCGCTATTCGCGGCCCGTTTGCATTAGCACTCAGTCACAACCGTGCTCAGCGGCAGGCGTGATTTCGGCAGCGTGGCGTTGAAATCTTCCACGCTGTGATGCCCAACCGGCACCACCACCAGGCTGGTGAAGCCTTTCTCTTTCAGACCAAACTCTTGGTCGAGGACCGCCGCGTCGAAGCCTTCAATCGGCACCGCGTCCAGGCCCATGGCGCCCACGCCCAGCAGGAAGTTGCCGACGTTGAGATAAACCTGTTTCGCCATCCACTGGTCGTCATCTTTCAGCTCGACGCGGTGCAGATCGGCGAAGAAAGTGCGGCCTTTGTGGTTGGCGGCTTTCGCTTCCGGGGTGTTGAAACGGCCATCGGCCTCTTCCTGATCCACCACGCGGGTCAGCCACGCATCGTCCATCGCGGTTTTGGCGCAGAAGACCACCACGTGCGAGGCATCCAGCATTTTGCGTTCGTTAAAGACAAAGCCACCGGCTGCGGATTTCGCTACGCGCGCTTTGCCTTCTTCGGTGCTGGCGACGATAAAGTGCCACGGCTGCGAGTTGGTGCTGGACGGGCTGTACTGCAGCAGGGTTTTAATCTGTTCTGCCTGGTCGGCAGTCAGTTTTTTACTCGGGTCAAAGGCCTTGGTTGAGTGACGCTTCAAGGCAACAGAGATGATATCCATTACGACTCCTGGGGTTCAGTACAAAAGGGAAAATAATACAAACGGAAAGGAAAAAAGGTAAGGGCATTACGGGCGTTTAACCGCCGGGGCGTAGACGTTTTTGCTCTTTTTTCGGCAGCTTATCCACCACCAGATGCCACGAATCGTTGACCAGATCGGCTATCAGCGCCGGGGTAATATCCTCTGCGGCGTAAACCGAGATCCAGTGCTTTTTATTCAGATGGTAGCCAGGCTCAATTCCCTGGTAGATCTGCTGATTGAGCAGCGATTTTTGCGGATCGGATTTCAGGCTGACGTGCAGACGTCCGTGCGCCTTGCCCATTAGCATAAAAATCTTGCCGCTCACCTTAAACACCTCGTATTCCGGGCCAAACGGCCAGCACTGTTCGGTAAACGGCAGTTCCAGCGCCACTTTCTGCGCGCAGGCGGTAAGGGTTTTACTGTCCATGGACATCCTCTTCAGCCAGCGCTCGCCACATGGCTTCAAAACCCAGCGCCTTGATTTCGGTGGCACGCGCCGGTTCGCGGGTGGCGAAGGACATCGTCGTCTCCGCCAGCGACAAAAACAGGGCATCGCCAAACAGACGAAATTCTTCAGACATAAATACCGGACGAATCGAACGACGGCAGAGTTCATGCAGTTCCGGGAACATCTCGTGCACCGCCTGTTCGGTTTCGGCGTTAATCTTCTCGCTCACCCCGAGCTGGCGGATGGCGCCGTGGGCCACCGGGTTGCGGATCCCCCAGTCAATGTAGCTGTTCCAGATATTGCGGGTATGCTCTTTTGGCTGGGTAAGGGCCCTGTCCATATTCGCCAGCATGGTCTGGCACAGATCCTGTTTCAGGTGCAGGTAGAGGGCGTTGAGCAGATCGTCTTTGGTGGCGAAATAGCGAAACAGGGTGCCTTCAGCCACCCCTGCGCTGCGGGCGATTAACGCGGTAGAGGCCGCAATGCCCGACTGGGCAAACGCGGTGGTTGCCGCGTCCAGCAACGCCAGTTTTTTATCTTCACTTTTCGGACGAGCCACTGCATTTCCTCCAGTTAATGTGCAAAAACCCTGATTGAATCATGCTCTTTGCGGGGCTGCAACGCGGAATGTCAAAGATCTTAAAACGTCTTGACGACTTTCGCATCACTTCTATAATGAGTGCTTACTCACTCATAATCAAGTTTTGCCCGCGCAGGCCATCGGATGGGGCGCGAATTCGGGTCGGGATATGAAAAAGCGTTTTATTATTAGCCTGGTGGTAGTGATGATTATTGCAGCAGCGGCGAGTTTGCCGTTCGTACTGAATGCCGGATTCGGCCAGCCGCCACAGGGTGCGCAGGTGAGTGAGTTTGCCGCCTCGCCGCAGTATCGCGACGGACAGTTCCATAACACCCTGCCCACGCCGGGCTTTACCGGCAACAAGAACATGCTGGCGGCCTGGTGGGATTTTCTGGTGACCAAACGTGAAAACGCGCGTCCGGCCCAGCCGCTGCCGCTGGTAAAAACCGATCTCGCCCAGTTGCCGCTGGATCAGGACACGCTGGTCTGGCTCGGCCACTCCTCATGGTATCTGCAGCTGGCGGGTAAACGTATTCTGATCGATCCGGTATTCAGTAACTATGCCGCACCTTTCTCCTTCCTCAACAAAGCCTTTGCCGGAGAGTATCCGTGGCATGCTAAAGAGATGCCCGATATCGATCTGCTGATTATCTCCCACGATCACTACGATCATCTCGATTACGCCACCATCAAGGCGCTGCTGCCGAAAGTGAAGCGCGTGGTCACGCCGCTCGGGGTGGGATCGCATCTGCGCTACTGGGGCATGGCGCCGTCCATCATTGAGGAGCGGGACTGGGATCAGTCGGTACGCATCAGCGATGATCTGACCGTGCACGTTCTCCCGGCGCGCCATTTCTCCGGCCGCGGACTGAAGCGCAACCAGACGCTGTGGGGCAGCTTTATGTTTGTCACCCCGCAGCAGAAGGTGTTTTACAGCGGCGATTCTGGCTACGGCCCGCACTTTAGCGCCATCGGCGAACAGTTTGGTGCAGTGGATCTGGCGATCATGGAGAACGGACAGTACGACCAGGACTGGAAGTACATTCACATGCAGCCTTCTGAAACGGCGCAGGCCGCCGCGGATCTGAACGCCAGGGCAGTGGTGCCGGGTCACTCCGGGCGCTTTGTACTGGCAAAACATACCTGGAACGACCCGCTGATCAAGCTGTCGCAGGCCAGCAAGGATAAAGCGTATCGCCTGCTGACGCCGGAACTCGGTGAGCCGCTCAGAGTGGATGATGCCACGCAACAATTTCGCGCGTGGTGGGAATAATGTTTAATCGAAGAGCAGAGGGGGAGAGCAACATGACTATTTCCGCTCAGGTTATCGACACCATTGTCGAGTGGATCGACGACAACCTTCATCAGCCGTTGCGGATCGAGGATATCGCCCGTCACGCGGGCTATTCCAAATGGCACCTACAACGGCTGTTTATGCAGTATAAAGGCGAGAGCCTGGGACGGTACATTCGGGAACGTAAGCTGCGGCTGGCGGCGCGGGATCTGCTTGAATCGGACGAAAAGGTTTACGACATTTGTCTGCGCTACGGTTTTGACTCCCAGCAAACCTTTACCCGCGTCTTCACCCGCACCTTTAACCAGCCGCCTGGCGCTTATCGCAAGGATAACCACAGCCGGGCGCATTAAACGCATCAAACCTGCTAATAGCCCAGTGGCGCTGCGCTTACCGGGCCTGCAAAACCGCCAATTCCTCTAATGATATTGAAAATTATTACCATTTGCATTAGCGTTGGTAACAAATTTCGTCGGGGACATGCGGTAATGAAGAGGGTATGGAGTGGGTTGTTATTAGGGATCGGCGCGCTGCCTGCGATGGCGGCGACCTGTGAACATTCTTCCCTTCAGGGAGACGTACAGGGGAAGTTTGATGCCAGCGGCGAAGTCTGTTTTTCACTGCCGCCGCTGGACGAGAATTACGTTTCCGCCACGCTGAATGGCGTAACGGATGCCCGCCTGCTGGACGAACAAAACCGAAAGATTCGCACCCTGGTTGAAAAGGGTCCTGCCGATGGGGAACACACGCTGCTCTTTGCTCTGCCCGTGAAGCAAAACACCTCGCTGGTGCTGCAGGGGGAGGAGGGCAAAGCCTGGCGTTTTCAGTGGCGGATGAAAGAGACCACTGCCTTACCGCGGGTGCAAATGCTCGAGCCGGAAAGCCCGACGCTGCAGGCGCTGGCAAAAACGGTTGCTGCCGGTGGAAGTACCGATGCGTTCTGGCAGGCGCAGCGTCAGCAGGGCACGCCGATGGTGGAGCCAGTGGATGCCAGCCATAAGCGTGTCACCTTCCTGTGGCGTGGCGCGCGGGACAACGTCTTTATTCTGGGCTCTCCGGCGGGCGATCACGATCCGCTGTTCCGCCTCGGTAAGAGCGACGTCTGGTTTCGCAGCTACGTGGTCCCCGCCGACACGGTGATGCAGTACAAACTTGCGCCGGATGTGCCGCTGATTGACGGCTCTCCTCGCGATCAGCGACGGGCGATCCTCGTAAGCGCCCAGGCCGATCCGCTCAATCCAAACACCTTTGGTGAACAGAAGGCGGATCGCTGGAACCGCTTTTCTCTGCTCGATCTCAGCCCGGCGCGTTACTGCTCGGCGCAGGCCGCAGCCCAGCCGCTGATGAGCGGCATGCTGACCCGCCATATGGTTAACAGCACAATCCTTGGCAATGCGCGTGAAGTGATGATCTACAAACCGCGCACTGCCCAGCCCGCGCGCTGGACCTTAATCCTGTTCGATGGGCAGATCTATCAGGACGACTACCATTTCGCTAACGTGCTGGATGGCCTGATTGCCCGCCATCATCTGCCGCCCGTCAACCTGGTATTTATCGATAGCCTCGATCACGCCCGACGCAGTAAAGAGCTACCGCCGAACCCGGATTTTGCCGACTTTATGGCCCATGAACTGCTCCCGTGGTTGCGCGGGCAGGGGATGGCGATGCAGCGGCAGAAAACGGTGCTGGCGGGTTCAAGCTACGGAGGCATAGCCTCCTCATGGGTGGCGTTGCGCTACCCGCGACTGTTTGGCAACGTGCTAAGTCTTTCTGGCTCGTACTGGTGGGCGCCGAAAGGTGAAGCGTCCGGCTGGCTGACGCGTCAGTATCAGCAGTCCCCACCGTATCCGGTCCGCTTCTGGCTGCAGGCCGGGAAGTTTGAAACCACGGGGCCAGGGGGCGGGATCTACCGCACCACGAAGGATTTCGAAAAGGTTTTGCAGGAGAAAGGCTATCGCGTCAGCTTCCACCCGTCGTCAAGCGGCCACGACTACGCGGCCTGGTGTGAAGCGCTGATCCACGGGATGCGTGATTTCACCGGCTTACGACGCCCGGGAAAACCAGCGGCGCCAGACGAAGCGCAGGATAAAGAACTCCACGGCGCCGAGCAGTAAAAACCACAGGCAGAAGATAATGGTGTAGAGCTGGTTGAGATCCATCAGATGGAAGGTGCTCATCAGCTTCTGCGCCACCACCAGCCCCAGGGAAGGGGCAGGCAGCAGCAGAACGGAGAGAAAGGCCATCAACAAGATGCCGCCTGCCGTTAACAGCGATTCCAGTGGGTGTTTCATAATTATGTTAATCGTCAGTTAAAAATAACATTGTCACGGATAGGGCTTCGTAAAGCAATATCAACCGCAACGCGCGCGGGCGATAAATAATCGCCCATTAATTCGCGGATATTTTCCCGACAGGCGTTCGCTAATTCAATTAATCTGGATTAACGTAAATTATTGTCACCCTCCGGCAAATAATTTTACGAAGGTATATGTGCTATATCCAATTAACGTCGCAATAACAATGGCAACGATAATATATAACGCCAGGCGACGCCCGCGATAAATCCCAAACATGCTTACCTCTCGTTTAGTTTCGGTTTAGAAATAATTTGTAAAAATCACTCTATTGAAATGAAACGTTATCTGTTTAATGCCATCGACAGAAATAATAGTGCGTTAAATTAATTGTCCTGACAACCCATTAAATTAACGCCCGACGATTTATAAAAGCAGACATGGAATTCAGGCTTTTGCTCACCGCAAATTGAAGGAACTGAAATATGACCAAAATGCATCATACCCACACGCCCCGGTCCAACCCGGGCCACGCACCGACGCAGGCTTATCAGCAGACCGTCGAACAGACCCTTGAGGCACAGCGCAGCACCGCTGCCGGCCTGAGCCGCGCCGAGGCGCAGGCACGCCTGCAGCAGCATGGCCCGAATGCCCTGCCGGAAAAAAAAGCCAGACCAGCATGGCTGCGTTTTCTGGCCCATTTTAACGACGTCTTAATTTACGTCCTGCTGGCCGCCGCGGTATTAACTGCCATTATGGGCCACTGGGTCGATACGCTGGTGATTCTGGGTGTGGCGGTGATTAATGCCTTAATTGGTCATATTCAGGAGAGTAACGCCGAGAAATCCCTGAGCAGTATCCGAAATATGCTTGCCAGTGACGCGCGCGTTATTCGTGAGGGCGTTCACGAAACAATACCGACAACTGAAATAGTTCCCGGGGATATTATTGTATTGCGCGCCGGGGATCGTATTCCGGCAGATATGCGGGTCATTGAAGCGCATAATTTACGCGTGGAAGAGGCGATCCTGACCGGTGAATCCACGGTGGTCGATAAACATATTAAGCCCTTAACCGGAGAATTAACCCTCGGCGACCGCACCAATCTGCTGTTTTCCGGCACCACCGTTAGCGCAGGCGGCGGCATGGGCGTGGTGATTGCCACTGGCCAGGAGACCGAACTGGGCCACATCAATCAGATGATGGCCGGCATTGAAAAGCACCGCACCCCGCTGCTGGTGCAGATGGACAAGCTCGGCAAAGCCATCTTCGGCCTGATCATGGCGATGATGGTCGCGCTGTTTGTCTTCAGCCTGCTGCTGCGCGACATGCCGATTGGCGAGCTGCTGCTGTCGTTAATCAGCCTGGCAGTGGCCGCGGTACCGGAAGGTCTGCCAGCCATTATCTCGATTATCCTGTCGCTGGGCGTGCAGGCGATGGCGCGTAAGCGGGCGATTATCCGCAAACTGCCTACCGTAGAAACGCTCGGAGCGATGACCGTGGTCTGCTCGGACAAAACCGGCACCCTGACCATGAACGAGATGACTGTCAAAGCGATTATCACCGCCGACAGCTGCTATCGCGTCGGGGGTGACAGCTATGCTCCGGAAGGCAATATCTGCCTTGAAGGCAGCGACGAGCCGGTGCAGATCCAGCCGGGCACCGTGCTGGAGCAGTATCTGCGCACCGTCGACCTGTGTAACGACAGCCAGATGATTCAGGACGAGCGCGGCCTGTGGGGCATCACCGGTGGGCCGACCGAAGGCGCGCTGAAGGTGCTGGCGGCAAAAGCCCATCTCGCACCGGTCATGACCACGCTTATCAACAAGATCCCGTTCGACTCGCAGTACAAATACATGAGCACCCACTACCAGATCGGCAGTGAAGAGCAGATCCTGATCACCGGCGCGCCGGACGTGCTTTTCGCCCTCTGCTCGCAGCAGCAGACCCGTCACGGGGCCGAAGCCTTTAACCGCGCGTACTGGGAAGCGGAGATGGAGCGTTACGCCCGTCAGGGGCTGCGGATGGTGGCTGCGGCGTTCAAACCGGCCAATGGCGAGCAGTCGCTGACTCATGACGATCTCAGCCACGGCCTGATCTTCCTCGGCATCGCCGGGATGATGGACCCGCCACGCCCGGAGGCGATCGACGCTATTCACGCCTGCCAGCAGGCGGGGATCCGCGTGAAGATGATCACCGGGGATCACCCCCAGACCGCGATGAGCATCGGCCAGATGCTGGGGATCACCAACAGCGCCCAGGCGGTGACCGGCTATCAGCTGGAGCATATGGATGATACTGAGCTGGCAAAAGCGGCGGTAGAGTATGACATCTTCGCCCGCACCAGCCCGGAGCATAAGCTGCGTCTGGTGCAGGCCTTGCAGGAGCAGGGTGAGATCGTCGGCATGACCGGCGACGGTGTGAACGACGCCCCGGCCCTGCGCCAGGCGGACGTCGGGATTGCCATGGGCATCAAGGGCACCGAAGTGACCAAAGAGGCCGCCGACATGGTGCTGACGGACGATAACTTCGCCACCATCGCCAGCGCGGTGAAAGAGGGGCGTCGCGTCTACGACAACCTGAAGAAGACCATTCTGTTCATCATGCCGACCAACCTCGCGCAGGGGCTGCTGATTGTGATTGCCCTGCTGGCGGGGAACATCATTCCGCTGACGCCGGTGCTGATTTTGTGGATGAACATGGCCACCTCCGCCACGCTCTCCTTCGGCCTCGCCTTTGAAGCCGCCGAGCGCAACATCATGCGTCGTCCGCCGCGTCAGACCGGTCAGCACGTCATGGATGCCTATGCCGTCTGGCGCGTGGCCTTCGTCGGGACCCTGATTACCGTCGCCGCCTTTGCGCTGGAAGCCTGGCTGGCCCCGCGCGGCCACAGCGCGGAGTTCATCCGTACCGTGCTGCTGCAGATGCTGGTCTGCGCCCAGTGGGTCTACATGATTAACTGCCGCAACACCGAAGGCTTCTCCCTCAACCGCGGTCTGCTGGCGAACAAAGGGATCTGGCTGGTAACGGGCGTGCTGCTCCTGCTGCAGCTGGCGATTATCTACCTGCCGTTTATGCAGATGCTGTTCGGCACCGAAGCCCTGCCGCTGCGCTACTGGGGTGTCACCCTGGCCATAGCGAGCGCGATGTTCTTCATCGTCGAAATCGAGAAGCGACTGACTCGCAGGTTCCGTAAGGCTGCATAACAAAAACCTTACCCCTCACCCTGCCCTCTCCCCAAAGGGGAGAGGGTGTTCAAGTTCCCTCTCCCCTTTGTGGAGAGGGTTAGGGTGAGGGGAACACATCTGAGGTACTCCCATGAAATTCCCACTCCTGTTCGCACTTCTCGCCTGCAGCCTGCAACCCGCCTTCGCCGCCATCCCCGTGCGTGTCGCCACCGTGGAGCAGACCGCCCACGCCGCCGAGCGCCAGATCCCGGGCCGCGTTGAAGCCATTCACACCGTTGAGTTGCGGGCCCGCACCGAGGGAGCGATCACTAACATTCACTTCCGCGATGGGGAGTATGTAAAAAAAGGCGACCTGCTGTTTGAACTGGACGATGCCGAGCCGCGTGCCGCCGTGCGTCTGGCCCAGGCCGAGGTGAAGAGCGCCGAAGCCACCCTGCGTCAGGCGCAGCAGCAGCTCTCCCGCTTTGAAAGCCTGGGTAACAACAACGCCATCAGCCGTCACGATGTGGATAACGCCCGGATGCAGCGCGACGTCGCCAGCGCGGCGCTGGAGCAGGCCAGAGCCCGGCTTGAAACCCGCAACGTCACCCTGGCGTACACGCGCATTACTGCGCCGATTGATGGTCGCGTGGGGCACAGCCGCTTCCACGTGGGCAGCCTGGTGAATCCTGCAAGCGGCGTGCTGGTGGAGGTGGTGCAGCTCGACCCGATCCGCATCGCCTTTGCGCTGGAGGAGGGGACGTTTGCCACCAAAGCCGGACAGCATGCGGATATCAGCACCATGAAAAAAGCCTGGCGGGCCCTGATAGAGAGCAACGGCCAGCGCATCAGCGGGGAACTGACCTCGGTGGATAATCGCATCGACCCGCGCACTGCCAGTGTGATGCTGCGCGCCGAGTTCGCCAACCCACGGCATCAGCTGCTGCCCGGCGGGAATGTGAATCTGTTTCTGCGCCCGGCAAGCGAGGAGCCGGTGCTGACCCTGCCCGCCGCGGCGGTGCAGCAAAACGGCGACGGATTCTTTGCCTGGGTGGTTAACGCTGACGACAAAGCAGAAATGCGTCCGCTGAACGTTGCCGGGCAGATCGGCCAGCAGTTTCAGATCGCCTCTGGCATCGCGTCCGGTGAGCGAGCGATTACTGACGGCGCGCAGCGCGTACAGCCTGGCGCAGCCGTCCAGATATTGAATTAAGGAGCCATCATGCTGACGTTTTTCATCAAACGCCCGCGCTTTGCGATGGTGATTGCGCTGGTTATCACCCTGCTGGGGGCCATCGCGTTGAAGATGATTCCGGTGGAGCAGTATCCGCAGATCACGCCGCCGGTAGTAAATGTCTCGGCCAGTTGGCCCGGCGCCAGCTCGGCCGACGTGGCGGAGGCCATCGCCACGCCGCTGGAGACCCAGCTTAACGGCGTGGATCACATGCTGTATATGGAGTCCACCAGTTCGGACGAGGGCGCATACAGCCTCAACATCACCTTCGCAGCGGGCACCGATCCGGATCTGGCCGCCATCGACGTACAAAACCGCGTGGCGCAGGCGGTGGCGCAACTGCCCGCCGAGGCGCAGCAAAACGGCGTCCAGGTGCGCAAGCGCGCCACCAACCTGATGATGGGGGTAAGCCTTTACTCACCGAATAATTCCCACTCACCGCTGTTGGTCAGCAACTACGCCAGCACCCAGGTGCGCGAGGCGCTGTCCCGCCTGTCGGGCGTCGGACAGGTGCAGATGTTTGGCGCGCGCGATTACAGCATGCGCATCTGGCTACGTCCGGACCGCATGAACGCCCTCAACGTCACCACCGACGACGTGGCCCAGGCCCTGCGCGAGCAGAACGTGCAGGGCGCCGCAGGCCAGGTGGGAACGCCACCAGTGTTTAACGGCCAGCAGCAGACCCTGACTATTAACGGGCTGGGGCGCTTAAATCAGGCTGAAGATTTCGCCGGGATCATTATCCGCGCGGGAGAGATGGGCCAGCTGGTGCGCCTGAAGGATGTCGCCAGTATCGAACTTGGCTCGCGCAGCTACAGCTCCGGCGCGCAACTGAACGGGCATGACTCCGCCTATCTCGGCATCTATCCCACGCCGTCCGCCAACGCTCTGCGCGTGGCCGACGCGGTGCGCGCCGAGCTGGAACGCTTGTCGACACGTTTTCCGGACGATCTGACCTGGGAAGTGAAGTTCGACACCACGCAGTTTGTCGCCGCGACCATCAAGGAGATTGGCGTCTCGCTGGCGCTGACGATGCTTGCCGTGGTGGTGGTGGTCTCTCTGTTTTTGCAAAGCTGGCGCGCGACGCTGATTGTGGCCCTCGCCATTCCGGTGTCGCTGGTGGGCACTTTTGCGGTGCTCTATACGTTGGGCTACTCCGCTAACACGCTCAGCCTGTTCGCCATTATTCTGGCCCTGACCATGGTGGTGGATGATGCCATCGTGGTGGTGGAGAGTGTGGAAACCCTGATGGCAGAAGGGCAGAGCCGCACGGCGGCTACCGCGCAGGCCCTGCGTCAGATTGCCGGGCCAGTGATTGCCACCACTCTGGTGCTGCTGGCGGTATTTGTTCCGGTGGCGCTGCTGCCGGGGATTGTCGGCGAGCTATACCGTCAGTTTGCGGTGACGCTTTCCACGGCGGTGACCCTCTCAAGCCTGGTGGCGTTGACCCTGACGCCCGCGCTTTGCGCGCTGCTGCTGCGTCCGCGCCCTGAGCGTCCGGCGGCGATTTACCGTGGCTTTAACCGCGGGCTGGATGCGACGCGCAACCTTTACACCCGGATTGTCAGCGCGTTCAACCTGCGCCCGTGGCTGGCGCTGCTGGCGACCGCAGGTGCGGCGGCCGTAGTGGTGTTCAGCTTTATGTCGATGCCAAAAGGCTTCCTGCCCCAGGAGGATCAGGGCTACTTCTTCGCCAGCGTTCAGTTGCCGGAGTCGGCCTCGCTGGAGCGTACCGAAGCGGTGATGGCCACGGCACGCGAACTGATTGCTAAAAATCCGGCGGTCGAGGACGTGATTCAGGTCTCCGGGTTTAACATTCTCAACGGCACCAGCGCCTCCAACGGTGGGTTTATCTCCGTGATGCTGAAGGACTGGAGCGAGCGTCCAGCCCTGGATGAGGTGATGGGCACCCTGCAGCGCCAGCTGCTGGCCCTGCCGGAAGCGACCATCATGACCTTCGCCCCGCCGACGCTACCGGGGCTGGGCAACGCCTCCGGTTTCGACCTGCGCATTCAGGCCCAGGCGGGGCAGAGCCCGGCGGAGCTGGAGCGCGTCACCCGAGAGGTGCTGGTGAAGGCCAACCAGCATCCGCAGCTGAGCCGGGTGTTCACTACCTGGAGCAGCAACGTGCCGCAACTGACGCTCACCGTTGACCGCGAGCGCGCAGCGCGCCTTGACGTGCCGGTCTCGCGCATCTTCAGCAGCCTGCAAACCGCCTTTGGCGGCACGCGAGCCGGGGATTTCAGCGTCAACAATCGCGTCTACCACGTGGTGATGCAAAACGAGATGCAGTGGCGCGAGCGCGCAGAGCAAATCAGCGAGCTGTTCGTGCGTAGCAACAATGGCGAGCGGGTGCGCCTGAGCAACCTCGTCACCATCACTCCAACCGTCGGTGCGCCGTTCCTGCAGCAGTACAACCAGTTCCCGTCGGTGTCGGTAAGCGGCTCGGCGGCAGAAGGGGTGAGCAGCAGCACGGCGATGGCGGCGATGGCTGAGCTTCTGGCGGATAACCTGCCTGCCGGGTATGACTACGCCTGGAGCGGGATGTCGTATCAGGAGCAGCAGACCGGGAATCAGGCGATCTGGATCGTGCTGGCGGCGGTGGTGATGGCGTGGCTGTTCCTTGTTGCCCAGTACGAGAGCTGGACTTTACCGGCGAGCGTGATGCTCTCGGTACTGTTCGCCATCGGCGGGGCGCTGGTCTGGCTGTGGGCCGCCGGCTACGCTAACGACGTGTATGTGCAGATTGGCCTGGTGCTACTGATAGCCCTTGCCGCCAAGAACGCGATTCTGATCGTTGAGTTCGCCCGCGCGCGGCGGATGGAAGGGATGGCGATTGTCGATGCCGCGAGAGAGGGGGCCTCCCGCCGCTTCCGGGCGGTAATGATGACCGCGGTGTCGTTCATTATCGGGGTATTACCGATGATGCTGGCGACCGGGGCGGGGGCCCAGAGCCGCCGCATCATCGGCACCACGGTGTTCAGCGGCATGCTGGTGGCCACCGTGGTAGGGATAGTCTTTATCCCGGCGCTGTTCGTGCTGTTCCAGCGCCTGCGCGAGTGGGGACACCGGATTACGGACTCGTAGCCCACAGTTCGGCATGTTTTTGCACTAAGGAGATGAGCGAGCCACCGTCTGCGATAAAGTCCCGCATACGCTGCGCCTCGCTCTTGCCCTGTTTAAGCATCAGGGCAATTTCCTGAATCGCGCTCGTGGCACCCAGCTTCTCGGCGGACGGCGCGACGCGCTCCAGCAGCCAGGCGAGATCCTCGGCGATGGTTTTCTGCTCGCCAGTATGCACATCCGTCAGGATCCCCGCTAGCCCGTAGCGACAGGCCTGAAAACGGTTGAAGCGGTAGAGTAAGAAATCCTGCTCCTGATGTTTATAAGGCCGCGTGGTCAGCAGCCAGTGCGAGGTGGCCTGAATCAGCCCGGCGATGTTGATGGCATGGGCCAGCGTGAGCGGCGTATCCATCACCCGCACCTCGACGGTGCCGAAATGCGGGCTCGGGCGAATGTCCCAGTGCAGATCTTTAATGCTGTCGATCATGCTGGTGTGGCTCAGGCGACGAAACAGCCCCTCGAACTCCTGCCAGCTGTTGACCCACGGCATCAGGCCGTTATCCGGGAACCCGGAGAAGATGTTGAGTCGCGAGGAGGCAAATTTCGTGTCGGTGCCCTGCATATAGGGGGAGGTTGCCGCCAGGGCGATAAAGTGCGGCACGAAGCGCGACAGGCCGTGCAGCAGGTAGATGGCCTCATCGCCGGTGCGGCACCCGACGTGGACGTGCTGGCCAAATACCGTGGCCTGCAAGATCAGATAGCCAAAGCGCTCCAGGGTAGCGTTATAACGCTCGTCCTTGCACACCTGCTGACGCTGCCATTTCTGAAACGGATGCGTGCCGCCGCCGCAGATCTGGATATGGTGCTCCGCCGCCGCACGCAGAATGCTCTGCTGCATGGCGGAAAATTGCGCCGCCGCCTGGTCGATGTTGTGACACACGCCAGTGGCGATCTCCAGCATGCTTTCGGTGATATCGTGCTTCACCTCTCCGGCTTTGATATCGTTTTTCACGGCGTCGATCAGGGCGGACGAGTCCTGGCTCAGATCATAGCCCGGCGGGTTCACCACCTGTAATTCGAGTTCGATGCCGAGGGTGTAGGGCTCAGAGGAATGAAAGTCGGGTAAAGGCATAGCGCACTCCGTTGTCTGTGATGAGTTGAGTATAGACAACGGGTGACGTTCTCCCTCAGCTAGTCAGTTCCCCACAAACGCACTCACCGGTAAGCCAAAACGCTTCGCCAGCGCTCGCATATGATCCAGCGTTAATGTGCGCTGGCCGTTCAGGATCCGGCTCACCAGCGACTTTTTACCAATCTCATTTTCCAGGTCGCTCTGGGTCAGGTGATACTGATCCATCAGCGTTCTCAGCAGCGCAACGCCGGAGGGGATTGTCGCAACACGGGCGTTAAACGCTGCAAATTCAGGTGAATCATCCTCATACTTATCGATCTTAGCGGTCAGCATATCAACCAGCGGGCTATCGGGTTGATGTTCTATCAGGTACTCCACCAGGGCTAATGCCTCTTCGTAGTCTTTACGCGACGGGCTTGCTCCCAGAAAGGGCAATACGGTGGTCAGATCGTTTGCCGCTTTGATGGCATCTGCATAATTCATTCTTTGGTTCTCCGGTAGATATCCGTCAGCTTGTCATACTCTGCATGGGTGCTGATATGCTTGATAAAGATCCGTCCGCGTTCAAAATCCGCAAAAAACATCACTCTCAAATGCCCGCCACCCACATCAATGACCCACCATTTTTCCCGGTATTTCATTCTGTCGAGACTGGGGAATCGCTTTCTCATCTGGTCTGGTGACGGGTAATTTTCCTTCTTAAGCACCCGGTAAAGATCGTCCAGGGCTACCGCCTGATTGGGAAATTGTCTGGTAGCCGTATCGAAAGGTGCTCTCGATACTACGTGCATCCTTGCTCCTTATTTCCAACCTGGAAACATTATAGGAAGTTGATATTGAGTTGACAATATGGAAACCAAAGCGGGGTTGTTGTCACGGCACCCTCTCCATACGGGTACTCTTTCTTAATGCCTGCGTACTTTATGGGGCAATAAAAATGAATTAAAGAGGCTGGTATGGCTTTGCTCGCTTGATTTTTATTATTTGCGTAGTCCATTCCGGAAATCATTGGGAGCCTGACTAATAACAAGGCTCAGTCTACCTTGACGCTCCAGAGTCGTTATCGCTATTAATATTGGCCTGATTATTAACGCTAAGGAGTAAGCCATGGTCTCGTTTCGACCCCTGACAGAAGATGAGTATCCTGCTTATCTGGATTATTTTATTGATGATTATGCCAAAGAGATCGCCACAAACTACGGGCTCTCTCAACATGATTCGCTTGCCAGAGCAAAGCAGGAAATTGCCGAAATGCTTCCTGAAGGCGTGAATACGCATGGACACGTTTTACTCGCTCTTGTTGCGCCGATAGATCAGGCCGACAGGCATGTCGGTTATCTCTGGTACAAACCCGATACGATGATGCGCTCAGTGTTTATCTACGATTTTCATATTTTCACCTCCTGCCAGGGACAGGGGCTGGGTAAACAGACTCTCCGCGCTCTTGAAGCGCATCTGTGCGAGAAGGGTTTTAAAGAGATCAGACTGCGTGTAGCAGGGGATAATGCCTGCGCCCGGCATCTCTACGAGAGCAGCGGTTTTGGAATTACCGGGATCAACATGAGCAAGTCTATTGTGGGGCTCGCGGAAAAAACGCCGTGAGAATGCTATTATCCAGGCAGAAACTGACACCCTGAGGATCTCTTATGAGCAACGACGTACCAATTAAATATTATGACATCGTGGATGAGTACACGACGGAAGCCGCAACGCCGGTGAGCGAAGCAGAGCGTGATCCCCTGGCGCTCTATTTTCAACTGCTGATCACCCGTCTGATGAATAACGAAGAGATCAGCGAAGCGGCGCAGACCGAGATGGCGGTGGAAGCCGGTATTAATGCCCAGCGTATCGATGATATTGCCAATTTCCTCAATCAGTGGGGCAATGAGTAGTTCCTTGTATTAAAGGCGTGGTCTGTGCAGACATTGTGCTTTACACTGCGCGCGGCAAAAGTTGAGTTGATAAACGATTAATTAGGCGGTAATGGCGATGAACGGAACAATCACAACCTGGTTTGAAGACAAGGGTTTTGGATTTATCAAAGATGAAAACGGCGATAACCGTTATTTTCATGTGATTAAGGTCGCCAACCCTGAGCTGATTAAGAAAGATGCCGCGGTGACGTTCGAACCCACCACCAATAACAAAGGGTTGTCTGCCTTTGCGGTAAAAGTGGTCCCGGAAAGCAAATACATCTTCATTGATGGCGAGCGTCATAAGATCACCTCCATCAAGTCTTATCTGGTATACAGCGAAGAAGAGTCTGGCGACACCAAACTTGATAAAGAGGTGCTGTCGGTGAAGAGCCTGATGGGTAATATCGCCCCAAAATCAACTGCGAAAGCAAGTGAGATGCGCACGGTGAAAAAACTGGCGATCACCACTTTCCAGGGCAAAACGTTCATCTTCTCCGAAGATGAAATCGATATCGATGCCACGGTGAAACAGCTTAAGAACCTGATGTAATCTGCAGTGCCGGGTGGCGGCTACGCCTTACCCGGCCTACAAATCTCACCCCACCTTGTAGGCCCGTGCAAGCGCAGCGCCGCCGGGCAATACCACTGTTTCATCCGATGTTCCCCTCTAAGCATGACCCTCCGATCAAACACCTGCTGTAGTTTCAGTCGATTCAGCAGTACTGTTATGTCGTCAATCCTGTATTGTGAAATAACAATCTATTAACAAACAAAAGGGGTAGAGCGTGCCGGAAATCAATATCTGGGGGCAGACTGTTAACGATCCTGTTCCCGACTGGCAAGGGGCCAGCGTATTAGAGCGTGGAGTGCTGGAAGGGCGTTTTTGCCGCCTTGAACCGCTGGATGCGGTAGAACATGCGGTAGATCTGTTCGAGGCTTATGCCTTAGGTGATGACAGCGACTGGACCTGGCTTGCCAGCAATCAGCCTGCCAGCGTCGAGGCCACCGTCGACTGGTTGCAGATCAAAGTGCAGGACGAAGGGCTGGTGCCCTTTGCAGTGATCGATCGCCACAGCGAGCGCGCCGTCGGGCTGGTCTGTTATATGGCAATTGAACAGCAGTTGGGCTCGGTGGAGATCGGTCATGTCACCTGGTCGCGTAAAATGAAAAACAGCCCGCTCGGCACTGAGGCTGTCTGGCTGCTACTGAAGTACGGCTTCGAACGCGGCTATCGCCGTCTGGAGTGGAAGTGCGATTCGATGAATATTGCCTCCCGCCGGGCCGCCGATCGCCTGGGCTTTACCTGGGAAGGGCGGCTGCGTCAGAAACTGGTGCGCAAAGGCCGTAACCGCGACAGCGATATGCTGTCGATTATCGACAGCGAATGGCCGGAACGGGATGCAGCTATTCGCGGCTGGCTGGCCGCGGATAATTTTGATGCTGAAGGACGGCAAATCAGGCGACTTGAAACATTTCATGTTCGCCAGGAATCGGTCTGATTTTTCAGCGACCTGAACATATTCTGAAAACGTCAATTCACTGGTTAAATATCCAGTTTGAAGGCGATTTTTTCGACGGTACGGGAGTAATATTGCGGCGGGTGCCTGATGCTTTCTGAGCTCAGGCAGGTGTGGTGAGTCAGAAAGCAAAAGCCCCGGAGATGTTTCCATCAACCGGGGCTACCTACCCAAACCTAAGCAATTTGGATGGTAGCCTCTTCTTAGCAAGGAGGCAATGACATGCTTAACAAGTACGCCTTTGCGGCGATCCTGGTCCTGAGTTTAACGGTGCTGGGAGTCACGTTTCTGGTTCACGAGCAGTTATGCGAACTGAGCTTTAAGGAGCGCGATATGGAAGTGAAAGCTGTTCTCGCTTACGAAACGAAGAAGTAGCGGTACGCGGGGAGCAATCCCCGCTTATCCGGTTGTCGGTCTGGTACAGGCACCCGTTTTTTTGCCCCGTCTGGTGATGAGTCAGGCGGGGCATTTTTCTTCTTCAACCGAAGATCTAAACGTATTCTGAAAACGCTATTTCACTGGTTAAATATCCAGTTTAAAGGCGATGTTTTAGGCGATTCAAGCGTAATATTGCGGCGGGTGCCTGATGCTTTCTGAGCTCAGGCAGGTGTGGTGAGGCAGAAAGCAAAAGCCCCGGAGATGTTTCCATCAACCGGGGCTACCATCACCAAACCTAGACAATTTGGATGGTAGCCTCTTCTTGCATCGCTTGGCATATTGTCTGCAAAAGACGAATCGCTGTGGCTTGAACGTGTAAAAAAAGATACTCAGCTCAGGAGTTGCAGCCCGTTTACCGCGCTACCCCCTTTGGCCCAGGTTGTCGCCTGGCTTATCCTTTCCCATCATCGTTTACCACAGTATCTGGGCAAAAATCCTCCCGACCTTTCTGGTAGCGAAACCTGGTTGACGAATCAACTGAATGTTGCCTGGAATGCCCTTAATCATGAAAACAGCGACTGGAGTGAGGCAGACTTTCAGCGCTGTTGGACCTTCCCGGCAGGATTGCCGCTACGCAGCCATACGTGGCAAGAGAAAGCCCGACAACTGGCAAAGCGGGCGTCTCATGCGGTGTCTTTAGACGGTTTTGGCAGAATGAATCAGCCGTTTACGCTGCACCTGGCGCGGCTGGCGCTGATGCTTGCGGATCACCATTACTCTTCACATGAGCCGGTAACCGCCTGGCAGGATGCTGACTACAGTGTCTGGGCCAATACCGATCGTCAAACCGGTCAGTTAAAGCAAAAGCTGGATGAACATACGGCAGGCGTCAGTCATCATGCGTTACTGCTTGGCCGTTCATTGCCTTCGCTACGCCGCCAGCTACCAGCAATTACCCGGCATAAAGGATTTCGCGAGCGGGCAAAAGATGAACGCTACCGCTGGCAAAATAAAGCCTGGGACGTAGCAGAGAGCCTGGGCGAACACTCCCGGAAACAGGGCTTTTTTGGGATAAATATGGCCTCCACGGGCTGCGGAAAGACGTTTGCCAATGCGCGGATTATGTATGCCCTCGCAGAGGAAGACGAAGGTTGTCGTTTTACTGTTGCGCTGGGGTTACGCACTCTGACGCTGCAAACCGGAGAAGCATTGCGCAGCCGCCTTGGGTTAGGAGAAGACGATCTGGCAGTGCTGGTGGGTTCTCGGGCGGTAAAGGAGCTTCATCAAAAAGAGCACGAACCGGACGAAAGTAGCCTATCTGAAGAGGCATTCTTCGAGTCCCATCAATATGTTCATTACGATGGGATTCCGAATAACGGACCGCTGCGTCAGTGGCTTGAAAAAGAGACCCAATTACGGCAGCTGGTTGATGCGCCGGTGCTGATAACCACCATCGATCACCTGATGCCTGCAACTGAAGGCGTGCGCGGCGGCAAGCAGATTGCACCGATGCTGCGGTTACTGACCAGCGATTTGGTGCTGGATGAGCCGGACGATTTCGATATTGCTGACCAGCATGCGCTATGCCGCTTGGTTAACTGGGCTGGCATGCTGGGGAGTCGGGTTCTGCTTTCATCTGCAACGTTACCACCTGCTTTCGTTCTGGCGCTCCATACGGCGTATTGTTCCGGACGCAAAGCCTGGCAGCAGGCCTGCGGCGAGCCGGGGATGCCGCTTGAGGTGTGTTGTGCCTGGTTTGATGAAGACAATGCTCAGGAAAAAGTCTGCACGACAGCGGAGGATTTCTGGCATGCCCATTGCGCCTTTGCGGAAAACCGTGCAAAACGCCTGCCGAAAAAAGCCGTGTTGCGTATCACCGATATTGTCAATGTGACGACCTCTTCATCGCGACCCGCAGAGGTGATATCCGGACTTGCGGACACACTCCATGAAGAAATTCTGAAGCTGCATGTGGCACACCAACAGCCCGCTGAAAAGGGCAAAACAGTCTCTTTAGGGCTGGTGCGAATGGCGAATATTAACCCGCTAATCGCCACTGCGCAGGCGCTGATGCGTATAACAAAGGGTGATAAGCCTGCAGCAGATCAACAGCACTATGTGATGGCCGTGCTTATTCGCGGTGGCGTATTTGGCGAAAAATCAGAATAAGGAGGCGCGGATGGAAAGCTATCAGGAAATCCGGGTGCTACCCGATCCTGAGTTTACCGAGGAGACGCTGATGGCTGCACTGTTTGCCAAACTGCATCGGGCGTTAGGGGCATATGGAAAGGGAGATATTGGCATCAGTTTCCCGGAACATGCCCAAAAGCTGGGAGGCGTCATTCGCCTGCACGGTAGCCAGGCTGCGCTCAGCAAACTGGAGGAGAGCCGGTGGCGAGCGGGTCTGAATGACTATTGTAGTGCGACGGCGATCCTGGCGGTACCAGACGTTACCAGCTGGTGCATTGTCAGCCGCGTGCAGGTCAAGAGCAGCGTTGAACGACTCGTTCGTCGTTCATTACGAAAGGGGTGGATAACCGAGGATCAGGCGCAGCAGCGAATAGCGCAAGGAAAAGACAGACGTAGTCATTTGCCTTTCTTACATCTTAAAAGCTTGTCTACCGGGCAATGTTTTAGGTTATTTATCCGCCATAGTGAATTACAAACGATGCCTGTCAGTGGTTTGTTTAGTAGTTATGGTCTGAGCGACACGGCAACAGTACCTTGGTTTTAACCCTTTTTTCTCGTAAGGCGATAACCTATTGATTTCAAATGAGTGGTAGTGATGGGAATAAAAAAGGGTTTAACGTAGAGAAAGTGGGTTTATCTAACAGTAACAAAGGGATAGTGGTTTTAGGTTCCAGTTCACTGCCGGGCAGGCAGCTTAGAAAAATCAGTTCTTTCTGCAAAACCTTGCGAGTTGGTTCACTGCCGGGCAGGCAGCTTAGAAATCCACATTATGAAAGTTTTTCGTGCAGTTTATGTTCACTGCCGGGCAGGCAGCTTAGAAAAGTACGACAGCAAAAGCAGCCTGGGCGCAGACGTTCACTGCCGGGCAGGCAGCTTAGAAATCGTTGACTCTCGCGCCGGTGTTCCACAGCGTGTTCACTGCCGGGCAGGCAGCTTAGAAAAATCCCGATACTGTTGTTAGCTGCAGCGCTGGGTTCACTGCCGGGCAGGCAGCTTAGAAATACACACTCGTCGTCAAAGTGAGCCATGCCCTGTTCACTGCCGGGCAGGCAGCTTAGAAATGCTGGCGTTTTCAGAAGGGTATGCAATGGTCGTTCACTGCCGGGCAGGCAGCTTAGAAAAAAATAGCCGCTGCGGCTAACGTTTCTCTATCGTTCACTGCCGGGCAGGCAGCTTAGAAATGCATGATATTCGCCTGCCGGAAGCCGGTGCCGTTCACTGCCGGGCAGGCAGCTTAGAAATTGTAGCCCCGTTCATGGTGGCCGGAGATATGGTTCACTGCCGTACAGGCAGCTTAGAAACTTCAAATGACCACTGCAACAGTTCAAAACTCGTTCACTGCCGTACAGGCAGCTTAGAAAAATATGACGCGCCTGCACCACCGGTCGTTCACGTTCACTGCCGTACAGGCAGCTTAGAAAAACGTTGCTGACGCAATCGCAGATGAGTACCAGCTCACTGCCGTACAGGCAGCTTAGAAAATGATGATTTTGATAGCCAGCGAGGGATCGAGGTTCACTGCCGTACAGGCAGCTTAGAAAGTCCAGCCAGCGATGGAAGATGTTTTGCTGGTGTTCACTGCCGTACAGGCAGCTTAGAAATCTATCGCTTCCCCATCATCACATATCAGCGCCTTCACTGCCGTACAGGCAGCTTAGAAAATGCTTCGAACTCACAGGGAAACATGTCGTTTGTTCACTGCCGTGCAGGCAGCCTAGAAATACCAGAGCATCAGGACAGCACTACCTGTAATGTTTACTGCCGTACAGGCAGCTCTGCCTACCGGATATCAATAAGCATTACTCCAATTCTTTGCGCGAATAGCAATCCCCGCTTATCCGATTGTCGGTCTGGTACAGGCACCCGTTTTTTTGCCCCGTCTGGTGATGAGCCAGGCGGGGCATTTTTACGTCCTGACCCGCGCAACCGTCTCCTGCCATGCCTGCCAGCGGGTCTGCAACCGGACGTGACGCGCCATATCCGGCGTAAAAGTCACATGTTCCGGCAGATACTGGCGCAGCTGCGTAGTGGTCAGATTGAGTAGTGTCTTTCGCGCCAGCAGCGCTGCCCCCATCGCGGAAAGTTCAGCGACGTCGCTGCGCATCACCGGGCAGCCGAGCAGGTCCGCCTGATACTGCATCAGCCAGTCGTTTTTCGTCGGCCCGCCGTCGACCATCAGCGCGTTCAGGCTAAAGCCCGGATGAACGCGCATCGCCAGCACCACGTCGGCAATCTGATAGGCGATCGACTCCAGCGCCGCGCGGATCAGGTGCGCTCGCTTCACCCCCCGGCTCAGGCCGTGGATCATGCCGCGGGCGTTTTCATCCCACCAGGGTGCGCCGAGGCCGGTCAGAGCCGGCACAAAGTAGACCCCGAGGGTCGAATCCACCGAGCGGGGGAGGGTGTTCAGCTCATGGGCCAGTTCCGCCTGCGACAGCTCGCTTAAGCCGGTGCTGTCCGCCATCCACGCCACCGCATCGCCGGTGTGCGGAATATTGCCCTCCAGACCGTAGACCAGATTGTCACCGTCATGCCACGCCACGGTAGTCGCCAGGGCGCTGACGCCGCAGTCGGCGGAGGAGACCGGCGCCATCACTGACGAACCGGTGCCGTAGGTGGCTTTCACGCAACCTTCGGCGCCCAGACCGTGAGCAAACAGCGCGGCGTGGGAATCACCGATCATCGCCATCACCGGCAGTCCGTCCGGGATCGACGGGCAGCCGCGGGTGTAACCAAACAGGCCGCTGGAGGGCTTGATATCCGGTAGCGCTGCTCGTGGGATGGCAAACAGCGCCAGCATCTCCGGGTCCCAGTCCGCAGCGTGCAGATTCATCAGCTGGGTGCGGGCGGCGTTGGCATAGTCGCAGCTGAAGGCCTGACCCTGGGTCAGGTTCCACAGTAGCCAGCTGTCGACAGTGCCGAGGCAAATCTCGCCCCGGGCGGCACGCTGCGCACCGTCGGGGGTGTTATCCAGTAGCCAGCGCATTTTGGAGGCCGAAAACAGCGGCGCGATGGGTAAGCCGGTCGCTGCTTTGATGTTCGGTCCGTGGCCCTGCTCACGCAGCTGGTGGCAAAAGGCCGCGGTGCGGGAGCACTGCCAACTGAGCGCCGGGGCAATGGGCTTGCCGGTTGCCCGATCCCAGCCCACCACGGTTTCACGCTGATTGCTGATCGCCAGGGCGGCAACCCGGTCTACTCCGACGGTGGCAACAGCCCGGGCCACCACCTCAAGCGAGGCTTCAACCAGCAGTTCAGCGGATTGCTCCACCCAGCCTTCGTGCGGGGTCTGGATCGCCAGCGCCCGGGAGAAGCTCGCCACCACGTGCCCGTTTGCGTCCAGCGCCACCGCTTTGGCATTGGTGGTGCCCTCGTCGAGGGCAATAATGATGTCCTTGTTCACCGACATAGCGGCCTCCGGCCTTAACGATGGAGATAAGTTGAGACGCCGAGGTAGCGGGTGAAGGCCTCATGCAGGATCTCCGCGGTGGCGGAGTGGTTCATCGCCACGTGGTGCTCAAAGCCGTTACGGCAGATCCAGTTCAGCAGGTTCTCCAGATGCGGAACCTGGATCACCGCCCGGCAGCCCACCGTATCCAGCGGATCGTCCACCGACTGTCCCTGGCCGACGTACGCTTTGATCTCCCCGGTGAGATCGTCGGTGCTCAGGCGGAAGTAGGTCAGTGGACCGCTTTTCAGACGCCCATGAACCGCGCCGCAGGTGTTCTCTTTCCCGACGGTGGTGCCGATGATATCGGCGGTCCCCATATGTGGGGATTCGAGGCTGGAGGCGGCGAAGTTGCCGCAGTGGAACAGAACGCATTTGTCGCGATCGTCGCCGAAGTTGTTATTCCAGTCGGCAATCGAGGCCGGATTCATATTGCTGCTGGCCAGGGCGAACATCGACAGCGCTCCCATCACGTCCACTTCACAGGCGCTCGGCATCAGCTGCCCGGACATCACGCTCATGATTGAGCAGACGTTAATTCCGAGGTTCTCCTGCAGGGAGGTCCAGCACTGAATAGCGGTGGTATCAATGTCGTTGGCGACCACCCACTCACTGATCACCACAAACAGCTTCGCCATGGTCACCAGCTTGTCGGCTGGAATACGGCTGGCATCGGCATTGTCGATCAGGATCCGGCGTTTTTCATCCACACGGATATCGTCATCGCGCAGGGTTTTAATCCGGGTAAAGACTTCAGACAGGTCGAGGGTTTCCACCGCAATGCCCAGGCGTTCCAGCAGTTTCTCGCTGTAGCGCACGGTGTTAAAGCCTGCCGGACGGGCACCGATCGCCCCCACGCGCACGCCGCGCATGCTGGTGACCACGCGGCACACCTGTTCGAAGCGCCGCAAATCCTGCTCAAATACCTCGCCGGTCAGAGCGCAGACGTGCTGGGTAGTGAGGGTGAACGGAATGCCGTACTGACGCAGGTTGTTGCACAGGGAGATCTTGCCGCAGAAACTGTCCCGGCGGGTTGCCAGCCCCATTTTGTCGAGGTTGTCCTCCTCGGCCTGGACCAGCACCGGCACGTTCAGGCCGGAGAGACGCAGGGTTTCCGCAATCGCTTTTTCATCGCCGAAGTTGGGCAACAGCACTACCACGCCGTGAATGCGATCGCGATGAGCGCGAAACAGTTCGGCGCAGACTTTGGCATCCTGACGGGTTTCGACGCCGCCGAGTTCGGTCTGGCTGGGATCGAGCATGATGGTGTTGATACCCAGACGGCCAAACAGGGCAATCGCCTGCTCGCGCGCTTCTGCCACCAGATAGCTCGGGAAAAATCCGCGGTTGCCGATGATCACGCCCATCGTCAGTTGTTGAGGAATTCGGGACATTGCATTTCTCCAGTAAGATGTTGTTGTTATTTTCAGGAAGCCAGTCGCGCGATCATTTCCCGGGCGTGTTTCACCACTCCGGCGACATCAATCTCATGGCGTGCCCGCGTTGACGCTCTGTCGGCGGCAATCGCATATTGTCCATCCAGGATCCCAAGGCGTTTCAGCGGGATGGCGCAGCCAGCTTCGGCCAGCACTTCCGCCACCAGGCTACCGACGCCGCCGTTGACGTTATGCTCCTCGACGCTCACCACCGCCTTGCAGGATCCTATGGCTGCCAGCAGCTGTTGGGTATCACAGGGACGAATAGATGGAACGTTGATAACAGTGGCGTCAATACCTTCTTCCGCGAGTTGTGCGGCGGCTTCCACTATTTCATGTACGGTAGAACCCATGGCCACCAGCGCCACATCCTGGCCCGTTCGCAGAACGTCAATCTTGCCCGGCGCAAACCGGTAGCTTTCATCGTGCAGTTCCGGCAGGTTTTTCCCGTCGAGACGGATATAGACCGGGCCGACGTGGTCAAGGGCGTAGTCGATGATCTGACGGCACTCGTTGGGGCTCGACGGGGCATAAATCTCAATGTTGCCGAAGCCGCGCATAATGGCGATATCGTCGATGCTGTGGTGGGTGCTGGCGAGCGGGCCGTAGCTGGCGCCGGCGTTCAGGCCAAACAGCTTGACGTTGGTGTTGTTGTAGCAGATGTCGACTTTGATCTGCTCGTTAGCGCGCGAGATCAAAAACGGCGCGGCGTTGCAGGTGACGGCAATCTTGCCGCCAATCGCCAGCCCGGCGGCAGCACCCACCAGCGTCTGCTCGGCGATGCCGACGTTGACCAGTCGGCCCGGAAAGCGCTGCATAAAGGGGGCGATTTTTGCCGTCGAGGTGGAGTCTGCCACCACCGGGACCAGATCCACGCCGCGATCGACGGCATCGATAAAGGCATTAACCATCACCGTGGCAAGGTGTTCGCTATTACTCATCTTTCAGTTCCTCCAGCGCCAGTTCAATTTCTTCCCCTTTCGGCACCCGGTGGTGCCATTCAGGCCGTCCCTGGATAAACGAGATCCCCGCGCCTTTGGTGGTGTGGGCGATCACCACATGCGGTTTGCCGTTGGGCTTCAGGCCTTCGAGGGTGGCGACCACATCCGCCATGTCGTTGCCGTTGCAGCCGGTCACTTCCAGGCCGAACGCTTTCCATTTCGCATCCAGCGGGTCGGTATTGAGGATCTCTTTGGTAGAGCCCGCCAGCTGAAGGTTGTTTTTGTCGTTGATAATAAACAGGTTATCCAGCTGGTAATGGGCGGCCACCAGCGCGGCTTCCCAGTTGCTGCCTTCCGCCAGTTCGCCATCCCCGGTTACCACGAACACCCGGCGTTTGCTGTTGCTGCGTTTCGCCGCCAGGGCGATCCCCACCGCCACCGGCAGACCATGGCCCAGCGCGCCGGTATTCAGCTCAATGCCTGGCGTTTTGTGTTTCACCGGATGGCCCGGCAGGTGAGAGTCGGCATGCTGATAGGTGGAAAGCCACTCGACGGGGATAAACCCGGCTTCGGCCAGCACGCAGTAATAGCCGCCCACCGCGTGGCCTTTCGACTGGATGTAGATATCGCGTTCATCGCTCTCCTTCAGCTGCGGGGAGCAGTTCAGAATGCGGAAATAGAGGGCGGTGAGCAGTTCGACCTGCGAAAGATCGGCCCCGGTATGGCCGCCCGCCGGGCTTTCGGCATTCAGCACGATGATCTTGCGACGAATCGAGCGCGCCCGGGTTTCGAGCTCCGCGATGGAGAGCGAAAACGGATTCATAACATACCTCCTGAATTTATAATCTGTTGTGAATAATTATTCCAGCCGGGTACGTTTTTTCCCTGTTCTCGTTGTCAGAGCAGGGAGCTATGACCGCTTTGAATATATATTCAATGCTGATTTATTATTCATGATAGTAAGATATGCCCGGCTCAGGCGTTTGTCTACGGTTTGCGCAGGCATATTTCGAAGAAAAGAGAAAAGGATCACATTTGCCCGGCGGATCGCGGCGGCGTTGGCTTGTTAAATATTCAGTGATGAATAAAAATAACGACAGCCGATTAAGGGGAACGTTATGTCGAAGCAGGATGAACAGCGACTGCTGGTCAAGATCGCCACACTTTACTACAGCGAGAATAAAAAGCAGTCCGAGATTGCCTCGCTGCTGCATCTCTCGCAGTCCTTTGTCTCGCGGGCGCTGACCCGCTGCCAGAAAGAGGGGCTGGTCAAAATTACCGTGGTGCAACCGACCAACATTTTTGTCTCGCTGGAAAAGGCGCTTGAAGATCAGTACGGCATCCGCCAGGCCATCGTGGTGGACGTAGGCGAAGACCCGACCAACGCCCAGATCAAGCACTCCATCGGCAGCGCGGCGGCGCACTATGTCGAAACCCGTCTGCGCCCGGAAGACCTGGTGGGGATCTCCTCCTGGAGCAGCACCATCCGCTGCATGGTGGATGAGATGCACCCGCAGAATATCCGCGCCGCCGGAGTGATCCAGCTGTTAGGCGGCGTCGGGCCGAACGGCAACGTGCAGGCCACCATTCTGACCCAGCAGCTGGCGGCGCACCTCGGCTGTCCGGCGGGACTGTTGCCGTCCCAGAGTATTGAACACTCGGTGGAGGAGCGCGCCCGGCTGGTGAGCAGCCCGGACGTGGCGGCGGTGGTGGGCAAGTTTGCCGAAGTGGACGTGGCGATTGTCGGCATTGGCGAGCTGGAGCCGTCGCAGCTGCTGAAAAACTCCGGCAACTATTACACCGAAGAGATGCTCAAGCTACTGGCCGAACGCGGGGCGGTAGGGGATATCTGCCTGCATTACTACGATGCGAAAGGCGAGCCGGTGCTTAGCCCGGAAGAGGACCCGGTGATTGGCATGGAGCTGGCGCAGATCCGCGCCTGTCCGCAGGTGATTGCCCTGGCCGGTGGCGCCGAAAAACGCAATGCCATTCACGGGGCGCTGGTCGGGAAGTATATCGATGTGCTGATCACCGATTACCCGACGGCGCGGAGTTTGTTGAAAGGGTAATCAGGCAAAGCGGTGCGGCTTGATGCCCTCACCCCGACCCTCTCCTTTGGTCCGAGGGTGCAAACACTAAAAACGGCAACTTGCGTTGCCGTTTTGCTTTTACCTCCCTTCCATCACCGCTTTCTGCGCCACCACGGCTGCCTTCTGCTGCATCCGGTTTTGCATCTGGTCGATGATCACCGCCACGATAATCACGATCCCTTTGATCACCATCTGCCAGAACTCGCTGACTCCCATCATCACCAGGCCGTCGGCGAGGAAGCCGATCACGAAGGCGCCAATCAGGGTGCCGAGAATGGTGCCGCGCCCGCCTGCCAGCGAGGTGCCACCCAGTACCACCGCGGCGATGGCGTTCATCTCAAAGGCGGTGCCGTTGGCCGGGTGACTGGCCAGCAATTGCGCGGAGACCACAATCCCGGCGATGGCGGCGCAGAATCCCGACAGGGTATAGACCAGCACTTTTACCTGCTTGACCCGCACGCCGGAGAGTTCCGCCGCGCGCTCGTTATCGCCGATGGCGTAGACGTGGCGGCCAAACGGCAGACGGCGGGCGATATAGGCGATCACCAGCGCCAGCACGATCATCATCCAGATGGCCCACGGAATGCCGAGCAGCGTTCCGGCACCAATCTCATCGAAGCCGGTATTCCCCAGTTGCGGATTGCCAGAGAGACCCGGGAAGGTCTGGCCGTCGGAGGTGAGCATCGACGCCCCGCGCAGGACGTACATGGTGCCGAGGGTGCAGATAAAGGGGGCGACGTTATAGCGGGTGATGATCCAGCCATTCATCGCGCCTATTAGCGCGCCAATCAGCAGCACCACGGGCACAATCACCCACACGCTCGGGAAGATGGCGATGCCAAACATCGGCAGCACGATCCCTTTGGTGATCATCCACCCGGCGATCATCCCGCACAGCCCCAGCGTGGCACCGATCGACAGGTCGATCCCGGCGGTGATGATCACGAAGGTGATCCCCAGCGCCAGGAAGGCGTTGATGGCGATATGCTTAATCATGATCACCAGACTGCCCGCCGAGAGAAAGCCCGGCACGGTCAGGGTGAAAAAGCCGACAATCAAAAACAGCGCAATGAAGGTGCGCATTTTCAACAGCAGCAGAAGCAGTTTTTCCCGGGAAGGCGCGGCCCCTTTTTGCGGCGTCAGCGCGACAGACTGTGTTGTTTTCATCTTAGAACCCCTGAGCACTTGCGGTTACCAGTGCCGATTCGTCGGCCCGATCGCGAACAATATCGGCGGTCAGTTTGCCGCCGGACATCACCAGAATGCGGTCCGATACCGCCATAATCTCTTTCAAATCCGAAGTGGAGAAGACCACCGCGATGCCCTGCTGCGACAGCTCCACCATCATGCGAAACACGTCCGCTTTGGCTCCCACGTCAATGCCGCGCGTCGGTTCATCGAGAAACAGCACCTTCGGATTGGTCAGCAGCGAGCGGCCAATCACCACTTTTTGCTGATTACCGCCGCTCAGGGCCTGGATCTCGACCTCCGGGGTGGAGACCTTGATCGACAGATTGCCGATGGTACTGGCCACCACCGCCTGCTCCGCTTTCTGCGCAATGGTGAAACCACGCTGCAAGCGGCGCCAGAGGCTGGCGATGGTCAGGTTGCTGGCCACCGACGAGCCCGGAAATATCCCGGTGCGTTTGCGGTCTTCCGGCACCAGGCTCATCCCCATGCGGATGCGATCGGCGGTGGTTAAGCGCTGCGGCACCGGTTTGCTGTCGAGCCACAGCTTGCCCAGATAGTTGCGTTCGGTGCCGAGCATGCACTCGAACAGCTCGGTGCGCCCGGCCCCCATCAGGCCATAAATCCCGACAATCTCCCCGGCGTTCACCTGGAAGCTGACGTCATTGACCACCGTATTCCCGGCGGCATTGACGCAGGTGATATGTTCCGCCTCCAGCACCGGTGCCCCGAAGGTGCGGCCCGGCTCGAGGAAGTTGCTCACCGGGTCGCTGCCGAGCATTTCGCGCACAATCCAGGGCACGTCGATCTCCTGCACCTTCGCTTCGGCCTGGAATTTGCCGTCGCGCAGGATGGTGATCACATCACCTATCGCCATCAGCTCTTCCAGCCGGTGGGAGATATAGATGATGGTGACCCCCTGGCGGGTCAGCTCGCGGATCACCCGAAACAGGATCTCCACCTCGGTTTTACTCAGCGCCGAGGTGGGTTCGTCGAGGATCAGGATGTCGGCGTCCTCGGCCAGCGCCTTGGCAATCTCAATCAGCTGCTGCTGCCCGACCTTCAGGTTGCCGACCAGCTCGCGCGGGGAGATGGGCTGATCGAGGCGTTTCAGCAGCGCCGCGGTGCGGGACTCCTGCTCCGCCTCGTTGATCGGCGTCACCCCTTTTTGCAGCTCGCGGCCGAGGAAGACGTTCTCCGCCACGCTGAGGTTTTCAAACAGGTTCAGCTCCTGATGCACCATGCCGATCCCGTGGGCGGCGGCGTCACGGGTGCTGGCGAACGCCACCTGCTTACCGTTGAGCCACATCTCGCCGAGGCTGGGCTGCTGCACCCCGGCAAGGATCTTCATCAGCGTCGATTTCCCGGCGCCGTTCTCACCAATAATGACGTTCACTTTGCCGCGCCAGACGCGGTAATCGACCTTATCCAGCGCCACGGTACCGGGGAACAGCATCGAGATACCGCGGGTGCTGAGGATAATCTCCTCTACAGGGCTTTCGCTCATCACGGCGCCTCCTGTTTCAGTTCCAGCGCTGCCGCTTCATTCGCTTTGCCGCCCGTCAGGGTGGTGGCGAACAGGACTGTGGCATTTTTGCCGCTCCAGCTCTCATCCACTTTCGGCAGATGCTTTACCGCCTCGCGGTTCAACGCCCGGGAGAGCTGGGCGTACTGCACCTGATTGGTAAATTCATCGAAGCGGAACCCGGCGGCATCGCGCAGGGCGTTGCCGCGCATCACCGGCCCGGTCTGGATCTGAAGCGGCTGGCCGTTCACCGTCATCACCAGTTTCTGCTCGTTGGCACTGCTCGCCTCCACGCGCTCCACTTTGCCGCTGAGGCGCACAAAGACGCTCTGCGGTTTGTCAGAGGGGGTCTTCAGCTGAGTGGATAGGGCGCTGGCGTCCAGGGCATGATTTTTGGCGGCGTCGAGGATCCGCGGCTGCCAGGTTTGTTGCGCGATCTGCTGTGGGGTCTGGTTGTCAAAGCTCGCTTTGGCGTTGGGATCGGCAGGCATGATTGGCTTGCCGTTCTCATCCAGATCCACCACCGTACAGGCCGTCAGCAACAGGGCGGCTGCGCCTGTCAGCGCGGCGCCCCATTGTGTTAACCGCATACTGCCTCCGCTTATTTGCTGAGATTGAACACATTCAGCTTGCTGGCGTTGGTCTCATCAATCAGCACGCAATCCATCAGCTGTTTCTCCTCTTTTTGCGCTTTGCCGTTTTTGAGGTAGTAATCCGCCTGCTCAACGGCCATCTGCGCCTGCTCCCAGCCCGGCTGCAGAACCGTGGCTTTGATGTTGCCGTTTTTCAGGATCGAGTCGCGGGTGTAGTCGCTGCCGTCAAAGCCGACCACAATGACGTTGGTTTTTCCGGCGGCTTTCAGCGCCGCTTCGGCACCCAGCGCCATGGTGTCGTTGCCGGAGATGACGCCCACGATATCCGGGTTGGTCTGTAGGATGGCTTCCATACGGGTGAAGGCTTCGGTCTGGCTCCAGTTAGCGGTCTGCTGCGCCACCATCTTCATGTCCGGGTAGTCATCCAGCACGTCGTGATAGCCCTGGGAGCGGACATGGGCGTTGGTATCCGACGGACGGCCCAGCAGCTCAACGTATTTGCCTTTGCCGTCCAGCAGTTTGGCGAACTTCTCTGCACCAAGCTGGGCCCCCTGATAGTTGTTCGACACAATCTGCGCCACCGCAATACCGGTTTTGTTGATCTCACGGTCGATCAGGAAGGCAGGGACCCCTGCCGCTTTGGCCTTCTCCAGCGGACCGACGGTGGCATCCGCCCCGGCGTTATCCAGAATGATCGCTTTCGCTTTACGGGCGATGGCGGTCTCAATCAGCTGGTTTTGTTTGTTCACGTCGTCGTCGTGCGAGGCGACAAGAGTGGTGTAACCCAGCTCTTTCGCTTTTGCCGCCGCGCCGTCGGCTTCTGCCTTGAAGAACGGGTTGTCGTGTGAGGGGGTAATGATCGCAATGAGTCCGTTATCGGCGGCAAACAGGGAACCGGAAGCGGCGATCATTGAGGCCAGTAAAGCGGATTTTACAAAGGTCGTGTTCATTCTTTTTCTCCACATTGAATATTTATTCAATAATGATTTATTATTCAATGTAACGATAAGTCTGCCTGATAAAACTGTCTACGGTTTAGGCAGCTAATTTGTTTAAAAGGAGAAAAGGATCACGATCCTGAGCAATTAAGCAGCACAGATCAGGGTCACTACCATCGCGTCGTGTTGACACCAGTGCGCGGTAAATGCCTGATTTTGTGCAAAGGGCAGGAGAGGTCGGGTGAGGGTTAAGGTCAGGGTGTGGGCGGTAAGTGCCGTGATGCGCGCACAGTCGAAGCCCATCCACGCCTGCACCTGAGGGAACAGGGCTTTGAACAGGCTCTCTTTGGCGCTGAAGGCGAGGGTAAAGGCCAGATCGAAGGGGAGATGACTCGCGACCAGGAGTTGAGCTTCCTGCGCATCAATCACGCCGTCCTGAATTTCACGGGCTTCGATTTCGTCAATAATAGCCTCACAATCGATACCCACAAGGCTGTTTTCCTGGCAGATCGCCACGGCCTGATTGCCGCTGTGGGAAATGCTCCCGCTCACCCCCGCAGGCCACAGCGGTTCACCGCTGCTGCCAATGGCAGGAATAGCCTGCCGGTTCAGGGCATGAAACGCGGCGAGCCGACCGGCCAGATGATCGGCTTTACGCTTGCGCCCGGCGTGGCTCAGTTGTTGATGGTGCGGCAGCCACAGAAGATCGGCCTCGGTAAAGGTCGCAGAATCGAAGGTGATGCAGTGAACGGTTTGCCCGGCCAGAAGAAACGTGGAGTAAATGGTGTACATCTGTTTCTCACCGCTAAAAAAGGAACGCCATGGTAGCACACGCGTTCCGACTGTTCCCTCTCCCCTTTGGTGAGAGTAGTGGAAGCATGAAAGACCGTTTATTGAATGTCGCCGATGGGAATTTTTCTTAAGTCAAATCCTTGTTGAGAATATGGTTATTGCTTGTAAAATGACCTCTGTGATTATTTCTATAACAAGTAGAGGGACTTATGAAACAGTACAACAACGATCTTACTCCGGAAATTCTGGCTAACCATCATCTGGACTCCCGATCATTCTGGTGCTAACACTCCGACAAACACGGGTAACCAGACACCACCGAGGCTGCCGGGAACAATACTCGTTAACCCGTTACCTGATGGAACTCAGATCACCAGTACGACAACCCCGGCACCGGATGAGAAGAATTTCGCGGATTACATTCTCATCCTTCCCGTATCAGACATCCCGCCGATTTATATCTACATTCGCAACAATCCGGGGCAAGTCACAGGCAAGGGCCAGAAGGTTACAGGCACATGGTTAGCCGATGCGAATCAGGGCAACGGCTCGCCTATCCCGTCTCAGATTGCCGATAAGCTGCGTGGGCATACCTTCTCAAACTTTGACAGATTCAGGGAAGCATTCTGGGAAGAAGTTTCAAAAGACCCAGAACTGAGCCAACAATTTAGACGACATAATTTAGGCAATATTAAGAACGGCAAGGCTCCTGCACCAAAAACATCAGAGCAAGTTGGTGGTAAGGTCAAATACGATATTCACCATATTAAACCAATAGCCGAAGGTGGTGAGGTTTACGACGTTGATAATCTTGGAGTTGTTACTCCGAAACGACATATTGAGATCCATCGAGGTGAGTAGATGAAAAACATAAGCGATTATACTGAAAGTGAGTTTTTAGAGTTTGTCCGTAGACTATGCGATTTTGCGAATACAACCGAAAGTGAAGACATCAAAAATATTTTAGAATTTAATAGGCTTACGGAACATCCCGCAGGTTCTGATCTTATCTTTTACCCTGAAGACGGACAGGACGATAGCCCGGAAGGTATCGTTCAGCAGGTCAAAGAATGGCGTAAAGCCAACGGTAAACCTGGCTTTCGCGGTGAGTAAATCACATGTGTGAACAGAAAGGCTGGGCTTTATCCCGGCCTTTCTGTTGTTTGCTAATTCACTATATCTGCAACACAAAGTGGAATACCGAAAAAGTGCAGCGCCCTGTACAAGTGGCATAACGGCAACCATGAAGAAATGGAGGGTCCGTAAAATGCAGTGGGACAGCACCCGGCAGGCGTACACCTTCACCACCGAGGAAGAAAGCCCGGTAACCATCATCTGGACTCCCGATCATTCTGGGGCTAACACTCCGACAAACACGGGTAACCAGACACCACCGAGGCTGCCGGGAACAATACTCGTTAACCCGTTACCTGATGGAACTCAGATCACCAGTACGACAACCCCGGCACCGGATGAGAAGAATTTCGCGGATTACATTCTCATCCTTCCCGTATCAGACATCCCGCCGATTTATATCTACATTCGCAACAATCCGGGGCAAGTCACAGGCAAGGGCCAGAAGGTTACAGGCACATGGTTAGCTGATGCGAATCAGGGCAACGGCTCGCCGATACCATCTCAGATAGCCGATAAACTGCGCGGTCGTACCTTCTCCAATTTTGATGGGTTTAGGGAAGCATTCTGGGAAGAAGTCAGTAAAACCCCTGAGTTATCAAGTCAATTTGATATCCGTAACTTAGCGACTATGAAGAATGGTCGTTCTGCTTATGCCAGAAAATTTGAAAGTGTTGGGCAAAGGGTAAAATATGAGCTTCACCATATCGAAGAGATTAGAAATGGCGGTGCAGTTTATGACGTTGATAATTTGAGCGTCACCACGCCGAAACGGCACATAGAAATTCATCAAGGAAAATAAAATGGTAGCACATAAAGAAATCGCTGATTTTACTGAAGCTGAATTCCTCAAGTTTGTCGAAGATATCTGTAACGATACCTACCCCTCAGAAAAGGCTCATATGGCTGCTGTTGCTGAATTTGAAAGGATTTCTGGGCATCCTTCAGGCTCAGACTTGATTTACTACCCGGAAGAAGGGAAAGGTGGACCGCTCGCGATTGTTCAAGAAATCAAAGAATGGCGAAAAGCTAATGGTAAACCCGGCTTTCGCGGTGAGTAAATCACATGTGTGAACAGAAAGGCTGGGCTTTATCCCGGCCTTTCTGTTGTTTGCTAATTCACTTTATCTGCTACACAAAGTGGAATACCGAAAAAGTGCAGCGCCCTGTACAAATGGCTTAACGGCAACCATGAGGAAATGGAGTATCAGGCCGCTGTTGCAGCCGCAGCCAGTGCAACCAGAGTACAGACAGCTACCGCTGGGGTTAGCGTTCTAGAACAGATTGGCGGGCGCTTTGCTACCTATGGTACATGGGCGGTACGCGGGGCTGAAATCGCAACGGCTGGTGCAGGTGCATCCGTTGCCGGTTTTTTAGTTGGCATGATGCCCGGACGACTGAACGACGGTGAACAGGATTTCATCGACCGTATGCGGCTTGCACAGATGAGTGAAGCGCCGACTCGTATGCGCTATCCCACCGATTTATATCTACATTCGCAACAATCCGGGACAAGTCACAGGTAAAGGTCAGAAGGTTACAGGCATATGGTTAGCCGATGCGAATCAGGGCAACTGCTCGCCTGTCCCGTCTCAGATTGCCGATAAGCTGCGTGGGCATACCTTCTCAAACTTTGACAGATTCAGGGAAGCATTCTGGGAAGAAGTCAGTAAAACCCCTGAGCTATCAAGACAATTTCGGGGAGCAAATATTCGACATATGCAGAAAGGAAGAGCGCCAGTATCTTTTGGTGATGGCAGAGTCGGTGGGAGAACAAAGTTTGAAATACATCACATCAAACTCATAAGCAAAGGTGGTGAGGTCTACAATGTCGATAATATGGGCGTTGTAACCCCGAAGCGCCACATAGAAATACATCTCGCAGGATCGAGGAAATAATATGATGGATAGGAAAGAAATCTCTGATTATACCGAGAACGAATTTTTGGGCTTTGTACGTAAAATCTTTAATGCTGAAGGGGAAACTGAGCAGGAAGATGTGGAAAATATCCTGGAGTTTGTAAGGTTATGCGAACATCCTTCTGGTTCGGACCTTATCTTTTACCCTGAAGACGGACAGGACGATAGCCCGGAAGGTATCGTTCAACTGGTTAAAGAATGGCGTAAAGCCAACGGTAAACCCGGCTTTCGCGGTGAGTAAATCCCATGTGTGAACAGAAAGGCTGGGCTTTATCCCAGCCTTTCTGTTGTTTGCTAATTCGCTTTATCTGCAACACAAAGTGGAATACCGAAAATTACGTTCAAGTTGGAAGGATTCTAAAGGGCGTATTTTCGAGTGGGACTCACAGCACGGTACGGTTGAAATGTATGATCGATCAGGCCGAAACCATCTCGGGGAGTTTGATCCTGTATCAGGAGAGCAGACTAAGCCAGCGGATCCAACCAGAAGGGTAGAAAAATGACAATTATTTATACTGTTGATGCATTTGATCGTGTAGATGAACTACTTGTTTTTGAGGTTGAAGTACCTAAAGAAAAACTTCCTGAAGTTAGTGAGGTTATGGAATGGAGCGAAGAGGACTATAACGACTTTGCTGCGGGGCTTGGGGGGTGGAATCTGACCGAACAAAAAGTTAGAGCCATTGAAGGGATTTTAGGCCAAGAATTCTATCAGGAAGATCTCGACTATCAGATTTCAGGTGGCGAAGTTTGAAAATGATGGATCTTGTACACTCATGCTCTTGTTGCGGTCAGTATGAATTCCCCGAAGAGGGAAGTTATGAGATTTGCCCGGTTTGCAACTGGGAAGATGATCCTGTTCAGGCTGAAGAACCAGACTACAGAGGTGGGGCTAATGTTATGAGTTTGAACGAAGCGCGCGAAGCATTCCGGCAAGGCCGAAAATTAAGTTAGCCTGATTTGGTGCATTTCATCTGTGAGCGGAATGGCTGGGTTTTGCCCCAGCCTTTCTGTTGTTTGCTAATTCGCTTTATCTGTAACACAAAGTGGAATACCGAAGAAGCGCAGCGCCCTGTACAAATGGCTTAACGGCAACCATGAAGAAATAGAGTATCAGGCCGCTGTTGCAGCCGCAGCCAGTGCAACCAGAGTAAAGACAGCTGCCGCTGGGGTTAACGTTCTTAAACAGATTGGCGGGCGCTTTGCTATCTATGGTACATGGACGGTACGACCCTCAAAACGGCGACCAGGTCGCCGTTTTGCTTTTAACTATCAGAACTGCGTATTCACGCTCATATACCAGGTGCGGCCCGGTTCGTTATAGGTATACGCCCCTGCGCCATACATATAGGCCCCGGTGGTGGCATTCCCGGTAGTCTGGGCATTCCCCGCACGCCACTGGCGTTTATCGAAGACGTTATCCACACCGCCGGTCAGGCTGACGTATTTGGTCACGTCCCAGGTCGCGCTCAGGCCAACGATGCTGTACGGACTCACTTCGTCCAGCTCCGATCCGCTCGCCGGCTGGCCTTTGTAGTTGTACTTCTTCGGCTGCTGCTTGCCGTACCAGGTGAAGGTCGACTGCAGGGAGACATCCTGCTGTACCTGCCAGCTCAGGGTTGAGTTCAGCGTGTACTCCGGGATGATCGACAAACGGTCGCCGGTCTCCTTGTTCTTGCTTTGCAGCATGTACGTAATGTTGTTGGTCCAGTTGATGGTATCGCTGACCGGCACGTTCAGGGTGCCTTCCAGCCCTTCCACCACCGCTTTCGGCACGTTTTCCCACTGGTAAATATCGGTCTGCACTTTACCGGAAGAGGTGTGCCCCACCGGGGCATAGCCCGCTTCAATCTTGTCGCGATAGTCGTTACGGAACCAGGTCACGCCCGCCAGCCAGCCGTCGCGTTTCCACTCCAGGCCGATCTCTTTGTTGATGCTGGTTTCGGCTTTCAAATCCTCGTTACCCAGCATATAGCAGCCGACGCCGTCGGAACTTGCGTAGCAACCCTGGCCCTTGCTGTAGAGCAGGTAGTTCGGGTTGGTCTGGTACAGGCTCGGGGCTTTATAGGCCCGGGCGATGCCCATCTTCAGGGTGAAATCATCTCCCAGACCCTGGGACAGGTTCAGGGACGGGCTCCAGTTGTTGCCCACGATGGAGTGATGGTCGAAGCGCAGCGCCGGGGTCAGCATGGTGCTGTCGGTCAGCTCCATGTTGTTCTCCGCGAACAGGGAGAAGATCTCCGCATCGGAGTACGGGCTGCGGCTGTCGCTTATCCCCGGAACCGCACCGCCCTGCAGGGCCTGGCCGTTGGAGGACATATCCTTCATCCGCTGCTGATCCCACTCGGCGCCCAGCGTCAGGTTTTGGTTAACGATAAAGTCGATCGGCAGGCTGATTTCGCTGTGCAGCATCACGTCGGACAGGTCGGTATCGGTGAACGTGTTGCTGTTGAACAGCCCCTCCAGACCGCCCGCCAGCCCTTCGCCGAGACGCGAGTTGCGGGTATGTTCGTACTGCGCCCAGTTGTTGGTGGTGATGCCGTTATCCCAGCCGCCGGTCCAGGTCAGGGCGAAGTTCTGGCGATAGAGACGGTTGGTCTCTTTGCCGTAGTTCTTCTTCACCAGCCCGTTGCTGCTGTTGTCGTTGTTGGTGTTCTGGGTATCGCCCGCGTAGAGGTTGTTCTGGCGGCTGTAACCGGCTTCGAACTGCAGAGCCTGCATCGGGGCAAAGTCCCAGCGCAGCACGCCGTTGACGTCTTTATTCTCGACCCCTTCGCGTCCGGCAGGCAGGGTATCGGCGTAGGCGCCGGTACGTTCAGACTGATGACCCTGGTTGATGTCCCAGGCGTCGGCCTGAGTTTTATCCAGGTTGCCATACAGACGGAAGCTGAAATCCCCGCCCAGCGGGCCATTGAGGCTGAAGTTGGTGCGTTTGGTGGAGCCCTCTTCGTCGTGCTCAGGGGCATTCAGATAGGTGTTCCAGGAGCCATGCCACTCGTTGCTGACCTTTTTGGTGATGATGTTCACCACACCACCCGCCGCGCCGTTGCCGTATCGTGCTGCTGCCGGGCCACGGATCACTTCGATGCGCTCGATCATCTCTGGCGGCACCCAGCCGGTATCGCCGCGGGTATCACGCTCGCCGCGCCAGCCCAGACGGATAGAGTTGCGGCTGGTTACCGGCTTACCGTCAATCAGGATCAGGGTGTTTTCCGGGCCCATGCCGCGGATATCAATCTGGCGATTGTTGCCGCGCTGGCCGCTGGTGGAGTTACCGGTGAGGTTTACGCCGGGCATGGTGCGGATGATCTCAGACACATCGCGTGCTGCCGGGTTTTTACGAATTTCATCGGCGGTGATGGTCGATACGCCCGGCGCCTGCAGGTTCTGCTCGGCGGCGGTGATCACCATGGTGTCTTCGTTGCCCGCGGTTTCGGCTGCCATCGCAGGCAGGGCCACACCGTAAATCCCCAGATTGACCAGTAAGGCCAGTGAGTGAAGCTTATTATTCATTGTCTGTCCTGCTTTTCAATGCCGCATGCCTCAGGGCTCCGTCCCGAATGGATGAGGCGGCGGAAGGATATCGCCCGCAGTCTGCGAAAACCCCTCGACCCTGAGTCAGTACGCAGCGCATGGCATGGTTATTTACTGTTCGCGCTTCCCACAGCGCGCCCATACGCTATTGCAAATGAAAATAGTTATCAATAATATTATCGATATTGTTTATCTTTAATCAAAAAAACCGAACAGGTCATGAGGTTATATCAGTGACGACGCTGGAAACGGGAAGCGACGCCTGGTGGCAGTCGAAACAGGGGCCCGAGTGGGTACGGGAAGGGGACCATTACCGGGTGACCTTCTGCTGGCGCGATCCGGGCGGAACAGAGCAGACTTCGCCCCTGAAGCGGGTGTGGCTCTACATCACCGGCGTGACCGATCACCATCATAATGCCCGTCCGCAGACGCTGGCGCGCATTGCCGAAACCGACGTCTGGCAGTGGCAGGGCGAGTTCAGCCCACACTGGCGGGGCAGCTACTGTTTTATCCCCTCTGTTAATGAAGACGACTTCAGTGAGGCGGTATTTGCCACCGATCCGCCGGACCGCATGGCGCTGCGCGAAGGCTGGCGCAAGCTGCTGCCGCGCGCGATTGCCGATCCGCTTAACCGCCAGCACTGGCGCGGCGGACGCGGCCATCCGGTGTCGGCGCTGGAGATGCCCGAGGCCCCGGTTCAGCCCGGCTGGAATCAGCCTGACACCCCTTATATTCCTCCGCAGTCTGTTTCCTGGCAGAGCGCCAGGCTCGGCAACACCCGCCGGGTGTGGATCTTCACTACCGGTGAAGATACCTCTCAGGAACGTCCGCTGGCGGTGCTGCTCGACGGCCAGTTCTGGGCTGAAAGCATGCCGGTCTGGCCCGCGCTTTCTGCGCTCACCACCGCAGGCCAACTGCCGCCCGCGGTCTATGTGCTGATCGATGTGATCGACACCGCCCATCGCAGCCGCGAGCTGCCCTGTAACCCCGACTTCTGGCTGGCGGTGCAGGAGGAACTCCTTCCGCAGGTGCGCAAGCTGGCCCCGTTCAGCGATCGCGCCGACCGCACGGTGGTCGCCGGACAGAGCTTCGGCGGACTCTCCGCCCTCTATGCCGGGCTGCACTGGCCGGAGCGTTTCGGCTGCGTGCTCAGCCAGTCGGGCTCCTTCTGGTGGCCACATCGCGGAGGCAAGCAGGACGGCGAGATTATCGAACAGCTTAAAAACCAACAGCTGTCGGCCCGGGGCCTGCGCATTGTGCTGGAGGCGGGGCGACGGGAACCGCTGATCTACCGCGCCTGTCAGGCGCTGTACGCCGAGCTACAGCATACGCAGCAGCCGGTTTACTGGCGTCCGGTGGACGGCGGACATGATGCACTTTGCTGGCGGGGAGGGCTGACGCAGGGGCTGATGACTCTCTGGCAGCCGATTATTTAATGACGGAGTCTGGTATGGAATTCAGTAACCCCTTCGACGATCCGCAGGGTCTGTTCGCCATTGTGCAAAACGCGCAGCAGCAGTACAGCCTGTGGCCGCAGCAGTGCGCCTTACCTGACGGCTGGCGCGTGGTGTGCGAGCCGCAGTCGCAGGACGCCTGTCAGCAGTGGCTTGCCGCCCGGTGGCAAACCCTGATCCCGGCCCATTTTGCACAGGTGAACCCATGAGCGCACAACTTCCTCTCGTGGCCGCCCAGCCTGGGATCTGGATGGCGGAACAGCTTTCCGACCTGCCTAACGCCTGGAGCGTAGCCCATTACGTGGAGCTGACCGGCCCGATTGACGCACCCCTGCTGGCGAAAGCGGTGGTGGCGGGCATGATGCAGGCCGATACCCTGCGCATGCGTTTTACCGAAGACAACGGCGAGATCCGCCAGTGGGTGGACGAGAGTGTCATTCTGCCGGCACCGCAGATCATCGACCTGCGAGCTAACGCCGATCCGCATGCCGCGGCGCTGGCGCAGATGCACGCCGATCTTAACCAGAACCTGCGCGTCGACAGCGGTCAGCCGCTGGCCTTCCACCTGCTGATTCAGGTGGCGGACAACCGCTGGTACTGGTATCAGCGTTATCACCATCTGGTGGTGGATGGCTTCAGCTTCCCGGCCATTACCCGCCAGATCGCCGCCATTTATCGCGCCTGGTCTGACGGCGACGCCACGCCGGAATCGCCGTTTACGCCGTTTGCGGAGGTGGTGGAGGAGTATCAACGTTACCGCGACAGCGAGGCATATGTGCGCGACGGCACCTTCTGGGGCGAACAGCGCCAGCAGCTCCCGCCGCCGGTATCGCTCTCCAGCGCGCCGCTGCCGGGTCGCGCCGCTACCACCGATATTCTGCGTCTGAAGCTGACCGCCGATCGTCAGGCGTTTAGCCGTTTGACGACGGCCAGCCAGACCCAGCGCACCGACCTCGCCCTGGCGCTGGTGGCCCTGTGGCTGGCCCGCCTCACCGGACGGATGAACTATGCCGCCGGGTTTATCTTTATGCGCCGGATGGGCTCCGCGGCGCTGACCGCTACCGGCCCGGTGCTGAATGTCCTGCCGCTGGCGGTAAACATTAATCCGCTGGAAACCCTGCCGGAGCTGGCCCAGCGCCTGGCCGGGCAGATGAAAAAGATGCGCCGCCATCAGCGTTACGACGCCGAGCAGATTGTCCGCGACAGCGGGCGCGCCGCCAGCGACGAGGCCCTGTTTGGCCCGGTGTTCAACGTCAAGGTCTTCGACTATCAGCTGGATATCGAAGGCGTGCAGGCGGTGACTCACACTCTCGCCACCGGCCCGGTCAACGATCTGGAGATAGCACTGTTCCCGGACGAGGAGGGCGGCCTGAGCATTGAGATCCTCGCCAACAAGCAGCGTTACGATGAGGCCACCCTGGTGCGCCACGTCGGGCGCCTGCATGGGTTATTGGCGCAGTTTGCCGCCAATATCGACCTGCGTTGCGGGGAGGCCGAAACGGTTTCCGAGGCCGAATACCAGCAGCTGGAAAAGATTAACCAGACAGCGGTTTCTCTGCCGCTCACCACCCTGAGCGGGCTGGTGGCAGAGCAGGCGGCGAAAACCCCGGACGCCCCGGCGCTGGCCGATACGCAATACGAACTGAATTATCGCCAGATGCGCGAGCAGGTGGTGGCCCTGGCGAACCAGCTCCGTGCCCGGGGCGTGAAGCCCGGCGACAGCGTGGCGGTGGCGCTACCGCGTTCGGTATTCCTGACCCTGGCCTTGCACGCCATCGTCGAAGCAGGGGCCGCGTGGCTGCCGCTGGACACCGGCTATCCCGACGACCGCCTGCAGATGATGATCGAGGACGCGAAACCGTCGCTGCTCATCACTACTGACGACCAGCGCCCGCGCTTCAGCCATCTGCCCGTGGCGGTGTTTAGTTACAACACACTATTCAATGCTGAGAGCAGCGCACCGCTCAACCTCAGTGCCCCGGAACAGACCGCCTATATCATCTTTACCTCCGGCTCGACAGGGCGGCCGAAAGGGGTGATGGTCGGCCAGACCGCCATCGTCAACCGCCTGCTGTGGATGCAAAACCACTACCCGCTCACCGCCGCCGACGTGGTGGCCCAGAAAACGCCGTGCAGCTTTGACGTCTCGGTATGGGAGTTCTGGTGGCCGTTTATCGCCGGGGCGAAGCTGGTGATGGCCGAGCCGGAAGCGCACCGCGATCCGCTGGCGATGCAGGATTTCTTCGCGAAGTACGGCGTCACCACCACCCACTTTGTCCCGTCGATGCTGGCGGCCTTTGTCGCCTCGCTGACCCCGGAAAACGTCGCCTGCTGCGCCAGCCTGAAACAGGTGTTCTGCAGCGGCGAAGCCCTGCCAACCGCCCTGTGCCGGGAGTGGGAGCAACTCACCCACGCGCCGCTGCATAACCTGTATGGCCCCACCGAAGCCGCGGTGGATGTCAGCTGGTATCCGGCCTTTGGCCCGGAACTGGCATTGGTTACAGGTAACAGCGTGCCGATCGGTTTCCCGGTGTGGAATACCGGCCTGCGCATTCTGGATGCGATGATGCGTCCGGTGCCGTTCAGCGTGGCGGGGGATCTCTATCTCACCGGCATCCAGCTGGCGCAGGGCTATCTGGGCCGTCCGGATTTGACCGCCAGCCGCTTTATCGCCGATCCGTTCGCGCCGGGCGAGCGCATGTACCGCACCGGCGACGTGGCCCGCTGGCTGGATAACGGCGCGGTGGAGTATCTCGGCCGCAGCGACGATCAGCTGAAAATTCGTGGCCAGCGCATTGAGCTCGGGGAAATCGACCGGGCGATGCTGACCCTGCCGGACGTGGCCCAGGCGGTGACCCATGCCTGCGTCATCAACCAGGCGGCGGACACCGGCGGCGATGCCCGTCAGCTGGTGGGCTACGTAGTGTCGGAGTCCGGCCTGCCGCTGGATCGCGACGCCTTGCTGGCTGAACTGAAAACCCAGTTGCCGCCGCATATGGTGCCGGTGGTGTTGCTGCAGCTCAGCGCGTTGCCACTCAGCGCCAACGGTAAGCTGGATCGCAAGGCGCTGCCGCTGCCGGAACTAACGGTGAAAACCCAGGGCCGCGCCCCGGAAAGCGATACCGAACGGGCGATTGCCGCGGCGTTCTCTACGCTGCTGGGCTGCGAGATCAACGATATTGAGGCGGATTTCTTTGCCCTCGGCGGCCACTCGCTGCTGGCGATGCGCCTTGCCGCCAGCCTGAGTCGTCACTTTGCCCGCCAGGTTACCCCCGGCCAGGTGATGGTAGCCTCGACGGTGGGCAAGCTGAGTGCGTTGCTGGCATCCGATATCAGCGACGAGCAGGCCCGGCGTCTGGGTTACGAGACGATATTGCCCCTGCGCGAAAGCCACGGCCCGACGCTGTTCTGCTTCCATCCGGCCTCCGGATTCGCCTGGCAGTTTAGCGTCCTGGCGCGCTACCTCCATCCTCGTTGGTCAATCGTGGGTATCCAGTCGCCGCGACCGGGCCCGATGCAGCACTGCGCCACCCTGGATGAGGTGATCGAGCATCATCTGGCAACGCTGCGGGCTCAACAGCCGCACGGACCCTATCATCTGTTCGGCTATTCGCTGGGCGGCACGCTGGCGCAGGGCATCGCCGCCCGCCTGCGCGCGCAGGGTGAAGAGGTAGCGTTCCTCGGCCTGCTGGATACCTGGCCGCCGGAGACGCAAAACTGGTCCGAAAAAGAGGCTAACGGTCTCGATCCGGAAGTATTAGCGGAGATCGAGCGTGAGCGTCAGGCGTTTCTCGCCGCCCAACAGGGGCAGGCATCCGGGGAGTTGTTCAGCGCCATCGAAGGCAACTATGCCGATGCGGTGCGTCTCCTGACCACGGCGCACAGTGCGAAGTTTGACGGCAAAGCGACGCTGTTTGTTGCCGAACGCACCCGAACCATGGATCCGCACCAGGCCTGGACGCCATGGGTAGGAGAGCTGGAGGTCTACTCTCAGGACTGCGCCCACGTGGACATTATCTCCCCGCAGGCGTTTGAGACGATAGGACCGGTGATTAAGGGGATTCTGGGGTAATTTCCCCTCACCCCGGCCCTCTCCCCATAGGGGCGAGGGTGAAAAGACGGCTCCGTGCGATCCCCTCTCCCCTATGGGGAGAGGGTTAGGGTGAGGGGCTCAGACCGCACGTTTCCCCAGCGGCACCACCAGCGGCGTGCCCGCTACCGGATCGTCAATAATCATGCAGCGCATCCCGTAGATCCGCTCGATCAATTCCGGGGTGACAATCTCTTTCGGCGCGCCCTCGGCCACAATCTTACCCTCGCGCAGGGCAATTAAATGGGTGGCATAGCGACAGGCCTGGTTCAGGTCGTGCAGCACCGCCGCCAGGGTAAAGCCCTGGATGCGGTTCAGGTCGCTCAGCAGCTCCAGGAGATCGATCTGATGGCTGATGTCCAGCCAGGTGGTCGGCTCATCCAGCAGCATAATCGACGTCTCCTGAGCCAGCACCATCGCAATCCACGCCCGCTGGCGCTGCCCGCCGGAGAGGGTGTCCACGCTTTGCGCCGCCAGATCGGTGATCCCGGTGGCCTGCATCGCTTTCGTGACCGCCACGTCATCCTCTTTACGCCAGCGGGTGAACAGCGGCTGGTGCGGATAGCGCCCGCGTGCCACCAGCTCCTGCACCGTGATGTCTCCCGGCGTGGTGGCATTTTGCGCCAGCAGTCCGACCCGGCGTGCCACCTCTTTGCTGGCGTAGCGCTGGATCTGTTCGCCATCCAGAAACACGTTGCCGTGCAGCGGGGTCATCAGGCGGCTGAGGGTGCGCAGCAGCGTCGACTTGCCGCAGCCGTTAGGGCCGATAATGGCGGTGAAGTGGCCGTCGGGGATCGCCACCTGCAGATCCTCGGCCACGATTTTTTTACCGTAACCGAGGGTCAGATTTTCGCCGCGCAAGCGGGTTTGATTGGCACTCATTTCTTGCGGGACTCCTGAACAAGCAAGACGATGAGGTAGATGCCGCCAAGACTGACGGTCACGACCCCCACCGGAAGTTGATACGGCATAAACAGCTGCTGGGCGCAGAGATCGGCGGCCAGCAGCAGCAGCGATCCGCACAGCGCCGACTGGGTTAACCCCCAGCGGGCGGTGCCGCTCAGGCGACGGGCGATGTGCGGTGCCACCAGCGCAATAAAGGAGATCGGCCCGGCAATGGCAGTCGCCGCGGCGGTTAAGACGACGGCGACCAGCATCAGCAGCAGACGCGAGCGCTCAACGCTGACTCCCAGCGCGCAGGCGCTGTCGTCGCCCATCTCCAGCAGACGCATTCTTTTCACCAGCAGCAAGGCGCAGACAAACATCAGCAGGATCAGCGGGGCGGCGGGCAGGGTTTTGGCCCACGTCAGGCCGTTAAGCGACCCGGCAAACCACAGCCCGGCAGAGAGCGAGGTCTCCAGCGAGGCCTGCAGCAGCAGCCAGGTGTTAAAGGCCATCAGCATGGCGCGCATGCCGATGCCAATGATGATCAGGCGGAAGGTTTCGATCCCGTCACGCCACGCCAGCCCCCAGACGATCAGCGAGGTGAGAATGCCGCCCGCCATGGCCGCCAGGGTAATGGCCGTCAGGTGTTGACCAAACAGCACCATCGCCACCAGCACGCCGCTCCAGGCCCCGGTGTTAAAGCCCATCACGTCCGGACTGCCCAGCGGGTTGCGCATCAGCGACTGGAAAATCGCGCCGCTGATCCCAAGAGCAGCGCCTACCAGCAGGGCCATCATCACCCTTGGTAAGCGCCACTCGGTGACCACCATGGTGATATTGCGTGGTGCGCTGCCGGTGAGGGCATTAAAGACCTGGGCGAAATCAAGCGTCACCGCCCCGCTGCGCAGGCTAAACAGGGCCACGCCGAGGCTGACCAATATCAGCATCAGGCAGCTGATAACTAAACGACGGGACGGGGCCATCACAGTCCACCTCCGCGCTTGCGGCGCACCAGGAAAATCAGCACCGGCGCGCCAATAAAGGCGCTGACCACCGATACCCGCAGCTCGCCGGGCACCAGCAGGCGCCCGATAATATCGGCAAACAGCAGCAGGGCAGGGGTGGCAAGCAGGGTGACTGGCAGGGACCAGCGGTGATCGGCGCCTACCAGCCAGCGTGCCATGTGCGGCATCATCAGGCCGATAAAGGCAATCGGGCCCACTACCGCCGTGGCGCTGCCGCACAGAACGGTGATGGTCAGTAATCCGAGCAACTGGGTACGCGCCACGCGACTGCCGAGGGCGGTGGCGGTGTCGCTGCCGAGGCTCAGGCTGTTGAGCGCCCGGCTTAACAGCAGCGCCACGGCGGCGGCGATCAGCACCGGCACGCTCACCACCTGTAAGGTTTGCAGGGTGCGGATATCCAGCGAGCCCGCCTGCCAGAAGCGCAGCTGATCGTAGACGTCCGGGTTGAGCAGGGCAATGCCGTTGGAGAGACCATCCAGCACCGCGCCCAGCGCCACGCCCGCCAGGGTCAGGCGTACCGGGCTGAGCTGGCCTCCGCCCTGGCTGCCGGTAAAGGCCACCAGCAGCGAGGCGGCAAAGGCCCCGCACAGAGCCATCACCAGCTGTTCGCCGGGGGAGGAGAAACCAAACAGCGCCGCGCCCAGCACGATGGCGAAGCTGGCTCCGGCGTTAACGCCGAGAATCCCCGGGTCGGCGAGCGGATTGCGGGTCAGGGTTTGCATCAGCGCCCCGGCGAGACCGAGGGCGGCACCGGCCAGCAGTCCGGCGAGGGTGCGCGGCAGACGGGCATCCCGCACGATAGTGCAGTCGGCGCTTTGACAGGTGGCGGTGAGGGCATCCACCACCACGGAAAACGGCAGCGGTTTCGCACCCACCGACAGGCTGAGGGCGATGGCAAACGTGAGTAGCAGCAGTAAACCGGGCACGGCAAGGGCGCGTGACGCGGAAGAGGAGTACGACATAGCAACGTCCATGATTTGATAATGATAGTAATTATCGTTATCTATCTTATTTAGCTATGTTAGCATGTGCGGCCATGGAATTGGTACAAAAGAAACCATTAAGGCTTTGTAATGACCCGACAATCCTGGCTGCTCAATCTGAGTCTGCTGAAGACCCATCCGGCGTTTCGTGCTGTTTTTATTGCCCGTTTTATCTCGATTTTATCCCTTGGCCTGCTCGGCGTGGCCGTACCGGTGCAAATCCAGATGATGACCCACTCCAGCTGGCTGGTGGGGCTGGCTGTCACCCTGACCGGCGGGGCGATGTTTATCGGGTTGATGGTCGGCGGGGTGCTGGCGGATCGCTACGAGCGTAAGAAGCTGATTTTGCTGGCGCGCGGCACCTGCGGAGTGGGGTTTGTCGGGTTATGTCTGAATGCGATGCTGCCGGAGCCGTCGTTGATTGCCATCTATGCCCTGGGCCTGTGGGACGGTTTTTTTGCATCAATAGGGGTGACGGCGCTGCTGGCAGCGACACCGGCGCTGGTAGGGCGTGAAAACCTGATGCAGGCGGGGGCGATCACCATGCTGACCGTGCGTCTGGGCTCGGTGATCTCGCCGATGGTGGGCGGCCTGCTGCTCGGCACCGGCAATGTGGCCTGGAACTATGGCCTGGCGGCGGCGGGGACCTTTATCACCACCTTAACCCTGCTGCGTCTGCCGCTGCTGCCGCCACCGCCGCAGCCGCGTGAACATCCGCTGAAATCGCTGATGGCGGCGATCCGTTTTCTGTTCAGTAATCCGCTGATTGGCGGCATCGCCCTGCTGGGCGGCCTGCTGACGATGGCCAGCGCGGTGCGGGTACTCTATCCGGCACTGGCGATGGAGTGGCAGATGAGCGTGTCGCAGATTGGCCTGCTGTATGCGGCGATCCCGCTGGGGGCGGCTTTTGGCGCGCTCACCAGCGGTAACCTGGCGCAGAGTGCCCGTCCGGGTCTGATTATGCTGGTGGCGACCCTGGCCTCGTTTATTGCGATTGGTTTCTTCAGCCTGATGCCGGTCTGGGCGCTGGGCGTGATCTGTCTGGCGCTGTTCGGCTGGCTGAGCGCGGTCAGTTCGCTGCTGCAATATACCCTGATCCAGACCCAGACTCCGGAAGCGATGCTTGGCCGCATCAACGGTTTGTGGACGGCGCAGAACGTGACGGGTGATGCGATAGGCGCCGCCATTCTCGGCGGGCTGGGGGTGATTATGACCCCGGCGGCCTCGGCCAGCAGCAGCGGGTTTGTGCTGGCGATGGTAGGGGCGATACTGCTGGTGGCCCTGGCGGAGTTACGCCGGTTCCGGCAGGAGCCGACAGTTATTGAAGAAGTATAATGGTTGGGTTTTGTAGGCCGGGTAAGGCGTAGCCGCCATCCGGCAAAAGCGCCCGGCGGCGCTGCGCTTGCCGGGCCTACGGGGTCAGAGCCCTTTATTTAAACAATTCCTCTAAACGCCCTAACACCCGCATCGCGCTGAAGTAATCCAGACGGAAAGTCTCGGTACCCAGCGCCCAGACGCGTTTGTTTTGCACCGCTGGCAGATGGGCCAGCAGCGGGTTGGCGTAGATCGCATTCACATCCTTCTGATCCCCGGCAAACAGGAACAGCCCTTCGCCGTTCAGGCCGGTCGCCAGGTTCTCACCCCCTAACTGCACAATGTCGTGGCGCTTGCCCTGGCTCTGGGAGGCGTTCAGCCCGGCTGGCGGGGTGGCAAGCGTGAAGCCCAGCTGTTGCAGCAGCTTGCCCTGTGCCGACTCGGCGGTCCAGAGGTTGGCGCTATGGGCCGCGGCGGTATAGACAATGGCGTTCACCGGCTGCGGGGGCTGCTTCAGCTGCTGTTTCACCCGGGTGAGCTGGGTATCAAACTCCGCAATCCGCGCCGCGGCCTGCTTCTCCTGTCCGGTAAGGGTGCCCAGTTGGGTCAGCAGCGCCTGCCAGCTTTTGTCGTCGTAGTTAATCACCAGCGTCGGGGCGATGGCCGACAGCTGATCGTACAGCGCCACGGCAGAATCCCCGCCAGTGGCGCTGACCAGGATCAGATCCGGCATCTGGGCGGCAACGGCTTCGGCACTCGGCTCACCGATGTACAGGCGTGCGAGCTTGCGCTGTTTAGCCACCTCGCCCCACTGGCGTAAAAAGCCCTGATCGTCCGCCACCCGGTTGTTTGGCGTGGTCGCCCCGCTGGCAATCACCGGGGCATCAATCGCCAGCAGCGAGCCGGTGAGGGTCACGCTGGTGGAGACAATCCGCGTCGGTTTGCTGTCCAGCGTGTGGGTTCCGTGACTGTCCGTGACCTGACGCGGCCAGTCGGCGGCCAGCGCTGAGGTTAATCCTGAAATTAAAAGTCCCGTTAAAAGCAGGGTGTTACGACAAACAGCGGGCAGTTTCACTAAGGGGCATCCTGTTTTCGTTGAGGTTAATGCTTCTCATTTTCATAAATGAGCCGCCGGGATGCAAGCGATAGTCGCACAAGTTGCGCCGTCGACGGTTGACACCATCGCGCTCTGGGATTAGGTTAGCCAGCGAAAATATAAATGATAATAATTCTTACTGCTTTTATCATTTCAGGAGGATGATATGGATACGTCACTGGCTGAGGACGTTCAGCACACCGCGACCACGCTGCAAAAAGAGAGCTTCTTCTTTATGTCGCCTTATCGCAGCTTTACCACGTCTGGCTGTTTTGCCCGATTTTCCACCCCAGCCGTCGGCGGCGACGATCCGGCCAGCGCGTTTCAGCAGCAGCTGGCGCAGGCCTTTGCCGACGCCAAAGCCGCCGGGATTGCTAACCCGGTGATGGTGGGGGCGATCCCCTTTGATACCCGCCAGCCGTCGTCGCTGTTCATTCCGCAGGAGTGGCAAAGCTTTGCCCGCCCGGCGCGCCAGCAGTCTGCCCGCTATGCCACCCGGACCTCACCGCTGACGGTCACATCCCGCACCGAGATCCCGGCCCAGTTAGCCTTTGAAGAGATGGTGGCCCGCGCCGCCGCCCTGACCGCCACCCCGCGCGTCAATAAGGTGGTGCTGTCGCGCCTGATCGATATCACCACTGAACAGCATCTCGACAGCGGCGCGCTGCTGGAAAAACTGATTGCCCAGAACCCGGCCAGCTTTAACTTCCACGTCCCGCTGGAGGATGGCGGGGTGCTGCTCGGTGCCAGCCCCGAACTGTTGCTGCGCAAAGAGGGGGCGCATTTCAGCTCCCTGCCGCTGGCCGGTTCCGCGCGGCGTCAGCCGGACGACATGCTCGATCGCGAGGCGGGCAACAAGCTGCTGGCCTCGGCAAAAGATCGTCACGAACACGAGCTGGTCACCCAGGCGATGAAAGCGGTCCTGACCCCGCGCAGCCATCAGCTGACCATGCCTGCTTCTCCGCAGCTGGTGACCACCCCGACCCTGTGGCACCTCGCCACCCCGGTGGAAGGCGACGCGCGTGAAGATGAAAACGCCCTGACCCTGGCCTGCCTGCTGCACCCGACCCCGGCCCTGAGCGGCTTCCCGCACCAGGCGGCCAAAGAACTGATTGCCGAGCTGGAGCCGTTCGACCGCGAACTGTTCGGCGGCATCGTCGGCTGGTGCGACAGCGAAGGCAACGGCGAGTGGGTAGTGACCATCCGCTGCGCGCGCCTTCGCGCCAACAGCGTGCGCCTGTTTGCCGGCGCCGGGATTGTCCCTGCCTCCTCACCGGTGGCCGAGTGGCGCGAGACCGGCGTCAAACTGACCACTATGCTCAACGTTTTCGGCCTGCACTAAGGATCCACCATGACTATTCCCTTTACCCGCTGGCCCGACGACTTCGCCCGCCGCTACCGTGAGAAAGGCTACTGGCAGGATCTGCCCCTGACAGAGATTCTGACCCGCCACGCCGACAGCGATGCGCTGGCGATTATCGACGGCGAGCGTCGCTTCACGTATCGCCAGTTCCAGCAGTCCGTCAATAATCTCGCGGCAGCCCTGCAGGCGCAGGGAGTCCAGCGGGGTGAAACCGCCCTGGTGCAGTTGGGCAACGTCGCCGAGTTCTACATCACCTTTTTCGCGCTGTTGCAGGTGGGCGTGGCCCCGGTCAATGCCCTCTTTAGCCATCAGCGCAGCGAGCTGAACGCCTACGCCAGCCAGATTGAACCCACGCTGTTGATTGCCGACCGCGCCCATGGGCTGTTTGCTGGCGACGACTTCATCAATACCTTTGTCAATCAGCACCGCTCCGTGCGGGTGGTATTGCTGCGCGGCGAAGGGCTGGAGGCAGAGATTGCCCGTCCGGCAGAGAACTTTATCCCCAGCCCGACCCCGGCGGATGAGGTGGCGTTCTTCCAGCTCTCCGGCGGCAGCACCGGCACGCCGAAGCTGATCCCGCGCACGCATAACGACTATTACTACAGCATTCGTCGCAGTAACGAGATCTGCGGTATTAGTGCGCAAACCCGCTACCTGAACGCTCTTCCGGCGGCGCATAACTTCGCGATGAGTTCCCCCGGCTCGCTGGGGATCTTTATGGCCGGGGGCTGCGTGGTGCTGGCCCACGATCCGAGCGCCACGCTCTGCTTCCCGCTAATCGAACAGCATCAGATTACCGTCACCTCGCTGGTGCCGCCTGCGGTCAGCCTGTGGCTACAGGCTATCGCGGAAGGGGCAGGCAATGGTCAACTGGCCTCGCTGCAGCTGCTGCAGGTGGGCGGGGCGCGACTCTCTGCCACCCTGGCGGCCCGTATTCCGGCGGAGATCGGCTGCCAGCTCCAGCAGGTGTTTGGCATGGCCGAAGGGCTGGTGAACTACACCGCGCTGGACGATGCCCCGGAACGCATCATGAATACCCAGGGCCGCCCAATGTGCGCGGATGACGAAGTGTGGGTAGCCGACGAGAACGGCAATCCGCTCCCGCGCGGCGAGGTGGGGCGTCTGATGACCCGCGGGCCTTACACCTTCCGCGGCTACTACAAGAGCCCGGAACACAACGCCAGCGCCTTTGATGCCAACGGCTTTTACTGCTCCGGGGATCTGATCGCCATTGACGAGCAGGGCTACATCACCGTGCAGGGGCGCGAGAAAGATCAGATCAACCGCGGCGGGGAAAAAATTGCCGCCGAAGAGGTGGAGAACCTGCTCCTGCGCCACGAAGCGGTGATCCACGCCGCGCTGGTCAGCATGGAGGACAGCCTGCTGGGCGAGAAGAGCTGCGCGTATCTGGTGGTGAAACAGCCCCTGCGCGCGGTCGAAGTGCGCCGCTTCCTGCGCGAGCAGGGCGTGGCTGAATTCAAACTGCCGGATCGCGTGGAGTGCCTGGAGGCACTGCCCCTGACGCCGGTAGGCAAAGTCGATAAAAAACAATTACGCCTGTGGCTGGCCGAACGGGCGCAGGGCTGAGGAGCAGAAGATGGCAATTCCAAAATTAACCGGTTACGCGCTGCCAGGCGCGGCAGATCTGCCGACCAACAAAGTGAGCTGGACGATGGAGCCCGCGCGCGCCGCGCTGCTGATCCACGATATGCAGGAGTATTTCCTCAATTTCTGGGGCGATAACTGCCCGATGATGGCTCAGGTGGTGGCGAACATCGCCCGCCTGCGCGACTACTGCAAACAGCACAATATCCCGGTCTACTACACCGCCCAGCCGAAAGAGCAGAGCGATGAAGACCGTGCCCTGCTGAACGACATGTGGGGGCCGGGCCTGACCCGCTCCCCGGAGCAGCAGCGCATTGTTGCGGAGCTCACCCCGGATGAAGCCGACACCGTGCTGGTGAAGTGGCGCTACAGCGCCTTCCACCGCTCGCCGCTGGAGCAGATGCTGAAAGAAAGCGGCCGCGACCAGCTGATTATCACCGGCGTGTACGCTCACATCGGCTGCATGACCACCGCCACCGACGCCTTTATGCGCGACATTCAGCCGTTCTTCGTCGCCGATGCGCTGGCAGATTTCACCCGTGACGAGCATCTGATGTCGCTCAACTATGTGGCCGGTCGGTCCGGGCGCGTGGTGACCACCGACGAACTGCTGCCGTCCATTCCGGTTTCGAAAGCGGCGCTGCGCGAGCTGATCCTGCCTTTGCTGGATGAGTCCGACGAGCCGATGGATGACGAAAACCTGATCGACTACGGTCTGGATTCGGTGCGGATGATGGCCCTGGCGGCGCGCTGGCGCAAAGTGCATGGCGATATCGACTTCGTGATGCTGGCGAAAAACCCGACTCTGGACGCCTGGTGGGCGCTGCTCTCCCGCGAGGTGAAGTAATGGCTACGTTCGATTTCACCGGGAAAACCGTCTGGGTGACCGGAGCCGGGAAAGGCATCGGTTACGCCACCGCGCTGGCGTTCGCTGAGGCGGGCGCGCAGGTGACGGGCTTTGACGTCGCCTTCCCGCAGGCAAATTATCCCTTTGCCACCGAAGTGCTGAACGTGGCGGACGCTGTTCAGGTGAACGATGTCTGCGGACGTTTACTGGCGACGGTTGAACGTCTGGATGTGCTGGTGAATGGAGCCGGGATCCTGCGGATGGGGGCGACTGACCAGCTCTCGCAGGAGGACTGGCAGCAGACCTTTGCGGTTAACGTCGGCGGGGCATTCAACCTGTTCCAGCAGACAATGGGCCAGTTCCGTCATCAGCAGGGCGGGGCGATTGTCACCGTCGCCTCCGACGCGGCGCACACTCCGCGCATCGGTATGAGCGCCTACGGGGCCTCGAAAGCGGCGCTGAAAAGCCTGGCCCTGACCGTCGGCCTCGAGCTGGCGGGCAGCGGCGTGCGCTGTAATCTGGTGTCGCCGGGCTCTACCGATACCGACATGCAGCGCACCCTGTGGGTGAGCGACGACGCAGAACAGCAGCGTATTCGCGGCTTTGGCGAGCAGTTCAAGCTCGGCATTCCGCTGGGCAAAATCGCCCGTCCGCAGGAGATTGCCAGTACCGTGCTGTTCCTCGCCTCCGATCTCGCCAGCCATATCACTCTGCAGGATATTGTGGTGGATGGCGGCTCCACCCTGGGGGCCTAGATGATCTGGAGACGACATTTATCCCTGGAGGAGCTGAACGCCACCAGCCTTAACACCATGGTGGCGCATCTGGGGATCCTCTATACCCGCATCGGCGACGACACCCTTGAAGCCGAGATGCCGGTGGATACCCGCACCCATCAGCCGTTTGGTTTATTGCACGGCGGCGCCTCGGCGGCACTGGCGGAGACCCTGGGGTCGATGGCCGGTTTTCTGATGACCCGCGACGGACAGAGCGTGGTGGGGACCGAGCTGAACGCCACCCATCACCGGGCGGTGTCGCAGGGGATCGTGCGCGGAGTATGTCAGCCGCTTCACCTCGGGCGCACCAGCCAGAGCTGGGAGATTGTGGTGTATGACGAGCAAGGGCGGCGTTGCTGTACCTGTAGGTTGAGTACCATGGTGTTGGGGTAGTTGGGGTAGGTTGTGCGCTGTTGCCGGGTGGCGCTGACGCTTACCCGGCCTACGGTTCGTGGCTGTTGTAGGCCCGGTAAGCGAAGCGCCACCGGGCATTTCGTGCACCGAGTTAACAACCTCATCCTGGGTGAAAGTGATCGGCTTAACAATGTTATGTAAATGACTGGTTGGATGTCTGTTTTTACGTGTAGTTGAGTTGTTAAATCTTAAGCGAGTGTTATAGATACAAAATGTAACATCTCACTTCTGCGATGATGGAAACCATATCATGAACAACTCAGGGAAATACCTCATCTGGGCAGGGCTCTCCGTGGTGGGGGCCTTTGCGCTGGGCTATATCGCCCTCAACCGCGGTGAACAGATCAATGCGCTGTGGATAGTCGTCGCAGCGGTCTGTATCTATCTGATTGCCTACCGTTTTTACGGTAAGTTTATCGCCCGTAACGTGCTTTCTGTCGACCCGACGCGCATGACACCTGCGGTGCGGCATAACGACGGTCTGGACTATGTGCCGACCGACAAAAAGGTGCTGTTTGGTCACCACTTTGCCGCGATTGCCGGGGCCGGGCCGCTGGTCGGGCCGGTGCTTGCCGCACAGATGGGCTATCTCCCGGGGATGATCTGGATCCTCGCCGGGGTGGTGCTGGCCGGTGCGGTGCAGGACTTTATGGTGCTGTTCGTCTCCACCCGCCGCGACGGGCGCTCGCTCGGCGAGCTGGTGAAAGAGGAGATGGGCCCTACCGCCGGGGTGATTGCCCTGGTGGCCTGCTTTATGATCATGGTGATTATCCTCGCCGTGCTGGCGATGATCGTGGTGAAAGCCCTGACCCACAGCCCGTGGGGAACCTACACCGTCGCCTTTACTATTCCACTGGCGATCTTCATGGGGATCTACATTCGCTATCTGCGCCCGGGGCGCATTGGCGAAGTGTCGGTGATTGGTCTGTTCTTCCTGATTTTCGCCATTATCTCCGGTGGCTGGGTGGCCGAGAGCCCAACCTGGGCCCCGTACTTTGACTATACCGGCGTCCAGCTGACCTGGATGCTGGTGGGCTATGGCTTTGTGGCGGCGGTGCTGCCGGTGTGGCTGCTGCTGGCTCCGCGCGATTACCTCTCCACCTTCCTGAAAATCGGCACCATCGTCGGCCTGGCGATCGGCATTCTGATTATGCGTCCGACCCTGACCATGCCTGCGGTGACCAAGTTTATTGACGGCACCGGCCCGGTCTGGTCCGGCAACATGTTCCCGTTCCTGTTTATCACCATCGCCTGTGGTGCGGTCTCTGGCTTCCATGCCCTGATCGCCTCCGGCACCACGCCGAAGATGCTGGCCAATGAAAGCCAGGCCTGCTTTATCGGCTACGGCGGCATGCTGATGGAGTCCTTCGTCGCCATTATGGCCCTGGTTTCGGCATGCATTATCGATCCGGGCGTCTACTTTGCGATGAACAGCCCGATTGCAGTGCTGGCTCCAGCCGGTACGGCGGACGTGGTGGCCTCGGCGGCCCAGGTGGTGAGCGGCTGGGGCTTTGCTATTACCCCGGAAACCCTGACTCATATCGCCAATGAGGTGGGTGAGCAGTCGATTATCTCCCGTGCGGGCGGGGCGCCGACCCTGGCGGTAGGGATGGCGTACATTCTGCACGGCGCGCTGGGCGGCCTGATGGATGTGTCGTTCTGGTATCACTTTGCGATCCTGTTCGAAGCGCTGTTTATCCTGACGGCGGTGGATGCGGGAACCCGTGCGGCACGCTTTATGCTGCAGGATCTGCTGGGGGTCATCTCTCCTGGGCTGAAACGCACCGAATCGCTGCCGGCCAACCTGCTGGCGACGGCACTCTGCGTACTGGCGTGGGGCTACTTCCTGCATCAGGGGGTGGTCGATCCGCTGGGCGGCATCAACACCCTGTGGCCGCTGTTCGGTATTGCTAACCAGATGCTGGCCGGTATGGCGCTGATGCTCTGCGCGGTGGTGCTGTTCAAGATGAAACGTCAGCGTTATGCCTGGGTGGCCCTGGTGCCAACGGCCTGGCTGCTGATCTGTACCCTGACCGCCGGCTGGCAGAAAGCCTTCAGCCCGGATGCGAAAGTCGGCTTCCTTGCTATCGCCAATAAGTTCCAGGGGATGATCGACAGCGGCAAGATTCCGGCGCAGTACACCGAGTCGCAGCTGTCACAGCTGGTGTTTAACAACCGTCTGGATGCCGGGCTGACCATCTTCTTTATGGTGGTGGTTGTGGTACTGGCGCTGTATTCTCTGAAGACCGCGCTGGCCGCCCTGAAGCAGGACAAGCCAACGGCGAAAGAGACACCGTATGAGCCGATGCCTGCCAACTATGAAGAGATTGTGACCCAGGCGAAAAGTGCCCATTAAAGACAATGCCGGGTGGCGCTTGCGCTTACCCGGCCTACGAGCCTTATCCTCCTCTCCCTTTGGGAGAGGGCGGGGTGAGGGGATACAAACAGAGAAGAAACATCATGTTCGACACCCTATCCAAAGCAGGTAAGTACTTAGGCCAGGCCGCAAAAATGATGATCGGCGTGCCGGACTACGACAACTACGTTGAGCATATGCGCATCAACCATCCTGACCAGACGCCAATGACCTATGAAGCGTTTTTCCGCGATCGCCAGGATGCCCGTTACGGCGCCAAAGGCGGAGCGAAGTGCTGTTAACCCTCTTTCGGCAAGTACAGGCTGATCTGCTCTTGCTTACAGCCGTAAATAGCCGCCAGTTTTTCACGGGTGCGTTTTTGCGGACGAGAGTCGACGGCTTCCAGCTGTGACACGGCGGACTGGCTGATGCCCAGTTTGTCGGCCACCTCCTGTTGCGATAAGCCGCGCAGGATGCGCCAGGCGGCCTGCAGGCTGACCTCCTGCCAGGTCATGATGCTGCACACCTCACCGGGTAATTCAACGTCATCGTAGATATTGTGCTCGATCTCGATATCTTCCAGATCGTCATCTGTTTCGTCGTCGATTTCCGATAACTGCAAACACATACGAAAGTATTCATCGTAGGGGATTACGACAAACTGCGTTTTTCCTTCATCATCCTTTATGAACTGGACTGTCATAATTTACATGTTCCTCATGTAGATAAGTTGTTGTTGTCCTGCGCTTCACAGATAAAACGTAACAGTCATTTCGCGTTTCCTCACCGACAGTAAAAATGATTCGGTATTCACCTACCCGCAAACGATAGTGATCGTCTGGAAAGGTCATTTTTTTAATATCAGGCGGTGGGGCGGAGCGGTCGTTCAGCTCAGCTAATTTCGCCTCAATGCGTTTTTGATAACGACTATCAATTCTGGAAAGTGCTTTTTTTGCCGCATTTGACCACACAATCTTCATCCGTACCTCCACTGTACGCCCACACAAAATATAAGGAAATAATAAGACTATTAGATAAATTCCGAATGTCTTATGAGGTACTGTAGGTCGGGGTCTGGCGCGGAGAAAGCGGCAAAAGGTGGATCGTCGAGGCGGGTCGAAAATACCTCTGTCGGGCGACAGAGGCATGCATAACCTTTGCGAGCAGGCGTCAGGCGTTCAGGCCGCCATCCACGTCCAGCCCGGTGCCGGAGATCTGCCCGGCGGCGGGGCTGGCGAGGAAGGTGACCGCGGCGGCGATATCCTCTGGCTGACCGTAATGCCCGGTGGCAATAAGCTGACGCTGGGATGCGGCCTGCTCACCATCTTCCGGGTTCATATCACTGTTGGTAGGGCCGGGGTGGACCAGATTGACGGTAATACCGCGCGGGCCAAGGTCGCGCGCCAGGCCGCGGGTCAGGGAGTTGAGCGCCGATTTGGTCATCGAATAGACCGCGATACCCGGCTGGGCGACGCGGTTGGCCAGACAGCTGCCGATATTAATAATGCGTCCGCCGTCGGACATATGCCCCAGCGCGGCCTGGATAGCGATCACCACGCCGCGAATATTGACGTTAATCAGGGCATCAATATCCGCCAGGGTCATGGACTCCAGCGGGCCGCCGCGCGCAATCCCGGCGTTATTCACCAGAATATCCAGCCCACCCAGGGTACGCGCCGCATGGGTGACGGCATCCTGAATGGCCTCTGCGCTGGCGCTGTCAGCCTGAATCGCCTCGCTGAGACGCCCCAGCGCCGTAATTTCATCGGCAACGGCCTGGGCTTTATCGGCGGATTTCTCGTAGGTGATAACCACATCGGCACCCGCCTTCGCCAGCGAGAGCGCAATGGCGCGACCTAAACCCCGACTGGCACCGGTAACCAGCGCCTTCTTACCTGTTAAATCGATCTGCATGATGACCTCAACTCAAGAGTGATGAGAACCCTCATTAGGTATAGAAGGCGCGTGTCCGGCGTCAATGCGCCGGGTGGCTGAGGTTTTCCACTTTCTCAAACGCGGCGCGCAGGATCGCTGGCGTCAGGGCAATCGGCAGGGCGTGGATCGACTCCACCGGGCGCAGGGTATGGGCGATCACCCGATCCAGCTCGTCGCGGTTGTGGATGTCCACCTCCAGCGCGCGCAGGGTGGTCGGCAGGTTAAAGCGCTGGTACGCCGCAATCAGCTCGCGCAGCACCTCGTCCTGGCCCAGCAGGGCGCTCTGCACCAGAATGCCGTACGCCACTTTGGTGCCGTGGAGGAACTGCGCAGTCTGCGGTAGCACCGTCAGGCCGTTATGCACCGCATGCGCCGCCGCCACGCGGGTGTAGCGTTCTCCCAGCCCGCCCACCATGCCGCCGCCGGCGATAATAGCGTCCACCACGTCATGAAACTCCCGGGTGACCTCGCGGCGGGTCTGGTCCGCCAGCGCCTGCTCGCTCTGTTCCAGCAGCACGTCGCGGATCGCCAGCGCGCCGTTAATGCCGAGCCTGACCGTCAGCGGCAGCAGCTCGGGCTGCGGGGCCAGCACCACCGCTTCATACCATTTCGCCAGGGTATCGCCGATCCCCGCCAGCAGGTACTCCGCAGGGGCATTGAGGATAATCTCCGGCTCGACCAGCACCAGGTAGTTAGCGTCGTCAAAAATCTCGAAGTGCAGCGCCTGACCGGCATCGTTGTACCACACCGATAGCGGGGTCCAGGCGGCGCAGGTGGCGGCGATGGTGGGAATGGCAACCACCGGCAGGCCCAGACGACGGGCCACCGCTTTGACGGTATCCAGCAGCGCGCCGCCGCCGAGGCCAATCACCACGCTGCGGTTATCGCCCGCCTCCTGCACCAGTTGATTCACATCGTGCTCGCTGCAGTGGCCTTTAAACAGCAGATGTCTGGCTCCCTCGGTATGGAAGCTCTCCGGCAGGAAGGGTTTCGCCCCGGCAAGGGCGCGTTCACCGTAGATCCATACCGCCCGGGAGAGCTGTTCCGGGGTGAAAAAGGCGTCCAGGCGGGCAAGGGCTCCGCGGTGAGAGTAGTAGTTGGCCGGGCCAGGTACGACGCGGATATCGGTGTTGCTCATGATGGTGTCCTTTTTATGAAGCGCTAACCCGATGTTATGGCTAGACATCCAGATGGCTAATACTATTTTGCTTTATCTTATGCTTTTTCCTTCGTTGCCAGCCAGTCCCGGCTGTGAAAAATTCCATAAATCAAAAGATTAATGATAAGGGATCGCAGCGAATGTCAACCAGTCGGCTCGAGATGCGCGGCATCAGCCTGGCTTTTTCTGGCTTTCAGGCGTTGTCGCGCGTCGATTTCACCCTGACGGGCGGATCGGTACACGCGCTAACGGGCGCGAACGGCGCCGGGAAATCCACCCTGATGGCGGTCCTGTGCGGTACGCACGCGCGCTATGAAGGCGAAATCAGCATCAATAACCAGCTCGTCACCCTTCGCGAGCCGGTGGATGCTAAACAGCTGGGTATCCATCTGGTGCAGCAGGAGGTGGACGTGGCGCTGATCCCCGGCCTGAGCATTGCGGAAAACATCATGCTCGATCATCTGGCGCAGCCGGGACACCGCTTCCACTGGGGGAAACTGCGCGAGCAGGCCCGACAGGCGCTGGCGCAGCTGGACGTCACCCTTGACGTGCGGCGTTCCATCGACGGCTGCACCCTGGCGGAAAAGCAGCAAATTTTGCTGGCCCGGGCGCTGTCCCATCATTGCCGCTTTTTAATTCTGGATGAACCCACCGCCCCGCTGGACGCCCACGAGAGCGAGCGGCTGTTCGCCGTGGTGCGACGCCTGCAGCAGCAGGGGATCGGGGTGGTGTTTATCTCTCACCGCATTCACGAGCTGAAGGCCATCTGCGACACCTTAACGGTGCTGCGGGACGGGAAGCTGATTGAGTCCGGCCCGATGGCGGATCTCAGCGGAGAAGCGATCGTCGAGAAGATGCTGGGCCATCAGCTGAGTGATATCTACCCGCCTGCGCGACCTCCACACAGCGGCGAAACCTTGCTGCGCGTGGAAGGATTACATGACGAAGGGCTGCTGAAGGATATCTCCCTGCACCTGCGCAAGGGCGAAATTCTCGGCATTGCCGGGCTGGCGGGCGCCGGAAAAACCGAGCTCTGCAAGGCGCTGTTTGGCGCCAGCAAAAGCCGCGTGGCGCGCGGTGAACTGAATCAAAAAGCGTGGAAACCGCGCGACCCGGCGGACTCCGTCCTGCGCGGGCTGGCGCTGGTGCCCGAAGAGCGACGCAAAGAGGGTATTTTTATCGATGAGCCGGTGAGCATGAACCTGGCGGTGTCAGCGGATAACAGCTTCTCGCGCTGGAGCCTGTTTGGTCATCGCCAGGCGTGGCGCTGGGCGGAAGAGGTGATCGCCCGGGTGGGCGTGCGCACCCGCGGGCCGGGGCAGGTGCTGCGCCGTCTGTCGGGCGGCAACCAGCAGAAGGTGGCGATCGGCAAATGGCTGCGCGGCAACGCCCAGGTGCTGATCTTCGACGAGCCCACTAAAGGGGTGGACGTGAAGGCCAAAACCGATCTGTTCCAGCTGATTGACGGCCTGGCGCGGGAAGGCAAAGGGGTGATTTATGCCTCGGGGGAATTCGCCGAGCTGGTGGGCCTGTGCGACCGCATCTGCGTGCTGTGGGACGGGCGCATCGTGGCGGAACTCGAAGGGGCAACCGCCCGCGAAGAGACATTACTTTATTATTCAACCGGAGGAACGGCGTCGTGAGCAAGGCCCTTTCAGTGACGGCGGCGGCGTCTGGCCGTCAGCAAATTTTCGATTTTCTCTACAAATGGGGCATGTTGCTGACGGTGGTCGCGCTGGTGGCCATTTTCGGCGTGGCGTCAGAGAATTTCCTCGATCCGAACAACATCATCAACATTCTGCGCTCCATCGCCATCGTGACGGTGATTGCCATCGGCGTCTCCATCTCGCTGACCATAGGCGGGTTTGACCTGTCGGTGGGGTCCACCGCCTCGCTGGCCAATGCGCTGGTGATCTCGCTGTTTGTCTGGCACGGCTTCGGCACTACCGAATCCATTCTGATCACCCTCGCGCTCTGTACCCTGGTGGGGCTGTTTAACGCCTTTTTAATCGTCATCCTGCGCATTCCCGACATGCTCGCGACGCTGGCCAGCCTGTTTGTGATCCAGGGCGTGGCGATGACCTACAGCTACGGCGGGTCGATCACCGAAAACATGGTCCTGCCGAGCGGTGATATGGCGGAAGGGACTATCCCGGCGGCGTTTGGCGCGCTGGGGCAGGTGCCGACCATCGTCATTATCATGCTGGCGGTGACCCTGCTGGCGCAGCTGGGGCTGTCGTTGACCACTCACGGACGCCGCATGTACGCCATTGGCGGCAACCCGGAAGCGGCGCGGCTGTCCGGAATTCGCACCACCCGCTATAAGGTGGCGGCCTACGTTATTGCCTCGCTGCTGGCGGGCCTCGGCGGCATTCTGCTGGCCTCGCGCATTGGCTCCTCCCAGGTGAATGCGGGCGGTGGCTATCTGATGGATGCGGTGGCGGCGGCGTGGATCGGCTTTTCGCTCGCCGGTTCCGGCAAACCAAACGCGCTGGGCACCCTGGTGGGGGCGGTGATCCTCGGGGTGCTCTCCAACGGGCTGGTGATGCTCTCGGTGCCGTATTACGCCATGGACATTATAAAAGGGCTGGTGCTGGCGATTGCGCTGGCCATCACCTACGTACAAAAACGTTAACAACACGACGGGAATAAAAATGAAAAAAATTGCACTCTCTTTGCTGACCCTGGGATTACTGAGTTCACTGCCGGGCTATGCGGCGACCCCTGCGCCGGTGCCGGCAGCCATCGCCAACCACGACGGGCAGATCCGCATCGCGGTGATCCGTAACCTCGGCTCTGACGACAACACCACCCAGTTTGTGGCCGGTGCCATCCAGGAAGGGAAAAAGCTCGGCTTTAAGGTCAGCACCTTTTTAAGCAACGGCGACGACGCTAAATTCCAGGACTTCGTTAACCAGGCGATCACCCAGAAATATGACGGGATTATCCTCTCCCAGGGGCGCGATCCGTACTCCACCGCGCTGGTGAAAAAGGCGGTTGATGCCGGGATCAAGGTGGCGGTATTCGATACCGCGGTAAACGGGGAGATCCCGGGCGTGACCGTGACCCAGCAGGATGATGCCTCCCTGACCAACCTCTCCTTCGGCCAGCTGGTGAAAGATTTCAACGGCCAGGCCAACATCATCAAACTGTGGGTGGCCGGCTTCCCGCCGATGGAGCGTCGTCAGACCGCCTATCAGGAACTGCTGAAGCAGAACCCGGGCATCAAAGAGCTGGAGTCCATCGGCGCAGTGTCGTCCGACGTGCAGGGTGACACCGCCAACAAAGTGGGCGCGGTGCTGGCGAAATACCCGAAAGGCAAGATCGACGCCATCTGGGGCACCTGGGATGCCTTCAGCCAGGGCGCGTATAAAGCGTTGAAAGAGAACGGTCGTACCGAGATTAAACTCTACAGCATCGACATCTCCAATCAGGATCTGCAGCTGATGCGCGAGGCGGGCAGCCCGTGGGTGGTGAGCGTGGCGGTGGATCCGAAGCTGATTGGCGCCACCAACGTGCGTCTGATCGCCAACAAGATTGCCGGGGAAGCGACGCCAGCGACCTATGACTTTAAAGCGGCGGCTATTCCGCAGGCGCTGCTGTCGGCCCAGCCGGGCGCGGTGAACGTAGCGTCGCTAGGGAAAATCATCCCGGGCTGGGGCCAGACCGAAGACTTTATCGCCCCGTGGTTCGCTACTTTAGAAGCGAAGGCAAAATAACATTGCCGGGTGGCGGCTGCGCCTTACCCGGCCTACAGTCCGTAGGCCCGGTAAGCGCAGCGCCACCGGGCATCAGGAGGTTGCGTGTCTGCCTTACCCACCCCCGAATACAGCCGCAATATGCGCTTAATCGGCCACAGCGATCAGGGCGGTCGCCCGGACGGCGTGCAGCTGATGGTCCATCGCGGCTTTGCCTATATCGGCCATATGGTGTCGCAGGGCTTTTCGATTGTCGACGTGCGCGACCCGAAGAACCCAAAGGCCGCAGGCTATGTGCCTGCGCCGCCCGGTACCTGGAATGTACATCTCCAGGCACATGACGATCTACTGCTGGTGATCAACGCCCGGGATCTGTTTGCCGATGCCCGCTTTGCTGACGAAAAGGTCTACTACACCCGCCAGGTGGGGGAGACGGTCAGCGATGTGCAGGACAGAGGCTGGAGCGCCGGGCTGCGCATTTTTGATATCTCCACCCCCGATAAGCCGCGGGAGATCGGTTTTCTCTCGCTGAGTGGTATCGGTATTCACCGCATCTGGTATGTGGGCGGGCGCTGGGCCTATGTCTCGGCGCTGATCGACGGCTTTACCGATTACATCTTTTTGACCATCGATCTGGCGGATCCGCGCAAGCCGGAAGTTGCCGGGCGCTGGTGGCTGCCGGGGATGAACCAGGCGGCAGGCGAAAAACCGGCCTGGCCGGAGGGCAAGCGCTATGCCCTGCATCATGCCATTATCGCCGGGGATACCGCCTACGGCAGCTGGCGTGACGGCGGCCTGACGCTGCTGGATGTGAAGGATCGCAGCCAGCCGAAGTTGATCAGCCACCGCAACTGGAGCCCGCCGTTTGGCGGCGGCACCCATACCGCGCTACCGCTGCCGGATCGCGACCTTTTGGTGGTGCTGGACGAAGCGGTGCTCGACAATCAGGAGGATGGCGAAAAGCTGATCTGGCTGTTTGATATTCGCGAGCCGTCGAACCCGGTCAGTATCGCCACCTTCCCGCAACCAAAAGAGCGGGATTACGTGGCCAAAGGGGCGCACTTCGGGCCGCACAACCTGCATGAAAATCGTCCCGGCAGCTTTGTCAGCTCAACGCTGATTTTTGCCACGTACCAGAATGCGGGCGTGCGGGCATATGACATTTCCGATCCGTATCGTCCGGTGGAAACCGGGGCGCTGGTCCCGGCGGCACCGGCGACGATGATGGATACCCGGCCTGGTCGTCCGCAGGTGATCCAGTCGTGCGATGTGTTTGTTGATGCAGAAGGGATTATCTACAGCACGGATTACAACGGCGGGTTGTCGGTGATTGAGTATCTGGGATGAGTGAGGTTTTCTCCCTCTCCCTGTGGGAGAGGGTTGGGGTGAGGGCAACAGGCCGCACTCAACTATACTGACGCACCCTTGCCACCAGCTCATCCACGCTGTCGATCCGATCCGCAATCACAATCAAGGCCCTGCCGAGGGTGATGGCATGGCGCAGGCACTCGTGGCGCATCTCATCATCGCGGATGGTGTCGATATCCGCCACGTGGGACAGACCCACGCTGCGGCGGATCAGTTCGGTGCCGCAGAAGCCAATCGCGTCATGCCATACCTTTTTCAGAAACTCGCTGGCATAGCCCGGCACGCACAGTGCTGCATCGCGGGATTTCTCCGTAGCCAGCGCCTGGAAACGTTCCGAGAAGGTGGTCCACAGCTGCTGAATATCGATCAGGCGTTGCTCGCGTGCGGCTGCCGCATCGCGAATGCCAAGGTGGCCCGGTAAACCGCAGAAGTTCAGCAGCAGGTTACCGATCGCCGTGCCAATATCAAACCCGATCGGGCCGAAATAACCGAACTCCGCGTCAATGGCTTTCAGGCTGCCGTCGGCGACAAAAATTGAGCCGCTATGGATGTCGCCGTGCAGCAATGCTTCGGCCTGGGAGAAGAAGCGGTGCTTCAGGGAAGCGACGGCAATCTTCAGCTGATGGTCGTTGCGCAGAGCGGCGACGTCGTTTTCCAGCGCCGCCGGGTAGTTATTGCGCTCGTGGATCTGGTACGGATCGTTGAAGAACAGATCCTCGGTGATCTCACACATCTCCGGGTTGATGAACTGCGCTACCTGCGCTTTTTTGGCATGCGGATGGAGGTAAAAATCGCTGGTGTGGAACAGGGTATGAGCCAGGTATTCCCCCAGCTGGCGTGCCGCCTGGGGATAAAACACATTGTTGATCAGCTCGCCGCGCCAGATCTTATGGCTGGAGAGATCTTCCATCACCATCACCGCCAGATCCGGGTCGAAGTGATGGATTTTCACCGTGTGCTGCGGGCTGTGCTGATAGTGTTCCACCAGGGTTTGCGCTTCGAGACGGGCGCGATCCAGCGTCAGCGGCCAGGATTCACCCACGCAGCGCACGTAGGGCAGGGCCTGCTTAACCACGATGCGGCTCACGCCTGCGTGGTCGAAAATTTTAAACACCAGATTGAGGTTGCCGTCGCCTACCTCCTGCGCCTCCACCAGTGACGAGGGGTCTTCGAGGCCGCCAAACTGTTGGGCATAAGCCACGGCGTCCTGAGCGGTAAAGGTACGGTATTGCGACATTGCCAGTTCCTCATCTGTTCCGGTAATAAAGACATTTAGACGTCTATACATCTGAATTTTATCCTGACACAATGTGCTACAACAACGCAACAGAGAATTAACGACATGCAGAGATTACAGACGACCAGCCTGCGAGTGGCGGACAATCAGTTATTTATTCTCGATCAACAGGCCCTTCCGCAGGAGAAACGCTGGCTGGATGCCTCGACGGTAGAGGCGCTGGTGGGGCATATTCACGCCCTGCGCGTGCGCGGTGCGCCGCTGATTGGTCTCTCTGCCAGCCTGCTGCTGGCGCTGCTGGCGGAGAACGGTTACAGCCGGGACCAACTGGCAACCGCGCTGGAAACGTTGCGCGCCTCGCGTCCGACGGCGGTGAATCTGATGAACAATCTCGACCGCATGAAGCAGGCGTTGTGGCAGGAGGATTTTGTCCCGGCGCTGGTGGCGGAGGCGCTGCGTCTGATTGATGAAGACAAGCGGCTCTGCGATGCCATTGCGCAGGCGGGAAGTCAGCTTGTGAAGCCGGGCAGTCGCCTGCTGACCCACTGCAACACCGGCGGGCTGGCGACGGCGGGCGTCGGCACCGCGCTGGGGGTGATAGCCCTCGCGCATCAGCAGGGCAACGTCAGTAACGTCTGGGTGGATGAAACCCGTCCGCTGTTGCAGGGCGGCAGATTAACCGCCTGGGAGCTGGGCGAGCTGGGCGTGCCGTATCAACTTATCACCGATTCGATGGCCGCCAGCCTGATGGCGAAAGGGCAGGTGGATGCGGTATGGGTCGGGGCAGACAGGATTGCCGCCAATGGCGACGTGGCGAACAAAATCGGCACCTATTCTCTGGCGGTGCTGGCGAAATTCCACGGCATTCCATTTTACGTGGCGGCCCCGCAAACCACCCTCGATCCAGCGTGTCCGAACGGGGAGGCGATCCCGATTGAGCAGCGCGATGCCCGGGAAGTGACCGGCGTGGCAGGGAGCTTCGGCGCGGTGCAGTGGGCACCGGACGATGCGCAGGTCTATAACCCGGCATTCGACGTCACGCCCGCGGCGCTTATTAGCGGCTGGGTACTGGATAGTGGGGTGGTGTTACCGGAGGATGTAGAGCGCGGGATTTTTGATAATAGTGCGGTCTGAGCCCCTCACCCCGGCCCTCTCCCCATAGGGGCGAGGGAGAAAAGATGGCTCCGTGCAGTTCCCTCTCCCCTATGGGGAGAGGGTTAGGGTGAGGGGAAAAGCCTCAAGGCAATCTTGGATAGCTATCCGCAATCGCGTCGCCGGTAAACTGCGCCACCCAGCCTTCGGGGTTATCGAAAATACGAATGGCGGTAAAGTTCGGCTCGGAACCCATATCAAACCAGTGCGGCGTGCCGGCGGGGACTGAAATCAGGTCGTTTTTCTCGCACAGCACCTGACAGACCTGGTCATCAATGTGCAGGCAGAACAGCCCGGCACCTTCGACAAAGAAACGCACTTCATCTTCGCCATGGGTGTGTTCATTTAGAAACTTCGCGCGCAGGGCCTCTTTTTGCGGGTTATCCGCCCGCAGGCTGATCACGTCCCAGCTCTGGTAGCCTTTCTCTGCCACCAGCCTGTCGATGGCATGCTGATAGGCATTAATCACGGCGTCGGGAGCCGGATCGTGGCCTAAATCCCGGTCGGCTTCCCAGCGCTCAAAGCGGACGCCACGGGCATTCAGCTGCTGCTGGATCGCCTCAGGGTCGGTGCTGTGCCACTGCGGCTCACTGGCTTCTTTATCGGAAAAAATGGTCAATGCGCTCATGAAGGGATCTGCTCCGGATTGATGTCGTCGAACTGGTGCACCTGATGATGATGGCTGGCGCCGTCCTCATCCCCGCGAATCAGCTGCAGGGTGCGGAAACCCGCCTGTTCTGCGGCGTCCAGCTCCTGATGAATATCCGACAGGAACAGGATCTGCGAAGGGGCTGCGCCAATCTGTGCCGCAATATTCTGGTAAGACTGGACGTCACGCTTGGCACCGATATGGGTATCAAAATAGCCGCTGAACAGATGAGTAATATCACCTTCGTCGCTGTAGCCAAATAACAGTTTTTGCGCTGCCACGGAGCCGGAGGAATAAACATAGAGATCAATGCCCTGCGACTTCCATTTTTCCAGTGCAGGCAGCACGTCCGGGTAGAGGTGGCCGGTGAAGTCGCCGTTGACGTAGCCATCCTGCCAGATGATCCCCTGCAGCGCTTTCAGCGCCGTCGATTTGCGATCTTCGTCCATAAAGGTGAACAGGGTAGCGATCAGGTCGCTGGTGCTGGCCTGCGGCTGAGCAATCTCTTCGCGCAGATTATCCAGAATGGTGTTGACCGGTTCGGCATACTGCTGGGCGCTGACAAAGGCCGCCAGCCGCTCGCGCGCATAGGGGAACAGGACATTATGGACAAAACGAATATCGCTGGTGGTGCCTTCAATATCCGTCACAATCGCGCGAATCATACTCTCTCCAGTTGTCGTAAACGCATCTCGCACTCGAACAGGAATTCGAGGCCTTCAAGGTGACGCCGGGCTTCTGCCACATCACGTCCCCAGCAGGTTAAGCCATGACCGCGCAGAAGAAAACCATAATTCAGCGGGCGCTCCTGAGCGTAGTGAGCGATTCGGGCGGCCAGGGCGTCGATGTCCTGGTCGTTATCGAACACGGCAATAGGCAGGGTATCGAGATGGCTGGTCTGGCCGCGGAGGGATTTCTGCATCTCAAAGCCGCTGAGATGCAGCTCAGGCTCTTTAACCAGCCGTGACAGCACCGTGGCATTCACCGTATGGACATGCAGCACCGCGTTGGCTTCCGGGTAGAGGCGATAGACCAGGGTATGCAGCCCGGTTTCCGCCGAGGGTTTTCGCCCGGAGGGGGCGCGGTTGGTGGCAATCTCAACCTGCAGGAAGTCATCGGGGGTCAGGCTGCCTTTATCTTTACCGGATTCGCTGAGCCAGCACCAGGTATCATCCTGCCGCACGGACATGTTGCCGCCGGTGGCCGGAGCCCAGCCCTTTGCGCCGATCCAGTGGCAGGCTTCGACCAGGGATGTGAGTTGCAGGTTGTCTGTCATCCTTCTTACCTCTTCGGCAGGAATATCATTATGGTTTAGACGTCTAAGCGTCTTGATTGCCAAATACTAACATCGTGTTATAGTGGCAGCAACATATGTATTACATACAGGCCCGTCGACATGCGTAATAACCCATTGATTCCAGAGAGTAAACTTCCCGGTCTCGGCACCACCATCTTTACCCAGATGAGCGCTCTGGCGCAGCAGCACAAGGCGATCAACCTGTCGCAGGGTTTTCCCGATTTCGATGGCCCGGACTATCTGCAACAACGGCTGGCTTACCATGTGGCGAACGGTGCCAACCAGTATGCGCCGATGACCGGAGCGCAGCCGCTGCGTGAGGCGATCGCCGATAAAACCGCCGAGCTGTACGGCTATCAACCCGATGCGAATGCGGAGATCACCGTGACCGCCGGGGCCACCGAAGCCCTGTACGCGGCGATCACCGCCCTGGTGCGTACCGGCGATGAGGTGATCTGCTTTGACCCGAGCTACGACAGCTATGCCCCGGCGATTGAATTATCTGGCGGCGTGGTCAAGCGCGTGGCGCTCCAGCCGCCGCACTTCCGTCCGGACTGGCAGGCCTTCGCGGCGCTGCTGAGCGATAAAACCCGGCTGGTGATCCTCAACACGCCGCATAACCCGTCGGCGACGGTGTGGCAGCAGGCGGATTTCGCCGCCCTCTGGCAGGCCATTGCCGAGCGTGAAATTTATGTCCTGAGCGATGAAGTGTATGAGCACATCTGCTTTGCCGACGCAGGGCATTTCAGCGTGCTGGCCCATCCGCAGCTGCGGGAGCGGGCGATTGCTGTCTCGTCGTTCGGGAAAACCTTCCACATGACCGGCTGGAAGGTGGGGTACTGTGTGGCCCCGGCGGCCATCAGCGCCGAGCTGCGCAAGGTGCATCAGTTCCTGACCTTTGCGGTCAACACCCCGGCACAGCTGGCGATTGCCGATATGCTACGTCACCAGCCGGAACATTACCGGGAACTGCCGGACTTCTATCGCGCCCGCCGGGATCGGTTTATCGACGCTCTGAGCGCAAGCCGGCTGGAGATTTTACCCTGCGAAGGGACCTATTTCCTGCTGGCAGACTACAGCGCCATCTCCGATCTGGATGACGTCAGTTTTTGCCAGTGGTTAACCAAAGAGGTGGGGGTGGCGGCGATCCCATTATCGGTCTTCTGCGCCGATCCGTTCCCGCACAGGCTGATTCGACTCTGCTTTGCCAAGCAGGAAGCGACATTACTGGCGGCGGCGGAACGGCTGGTAACGCTCTGAACCGTTAGCCTGTTATATTAAATACACCGGAATAATAAAATAACTCCGGTGTATTTTGTTGATGCTAAAAATAAATCGGAAATATAATTTTTAGCATCAGTCATATTCAAACCCTTCCGTGCTGATCTTTTCAATAAAGCTGGAGAATATTTTGCTGGTTAATGCCGCACGGTTATACATCATATAAATGTTCACTGGAGGCAATTCAAAGGGCGTACTCACCTTTTTCAGTTTCAAGGTGTCACGATACTGTTGATAGGCTAGATCTGGAACATAACCCAGCAAATTAGAAGAGCTGATCATATTGATAAGCGAGAAAAAGGAGTCGCTGCGAAAACCGATTTTTCTGTCAGGTAAGTGCTTTTCTGTCTCGGTGCGGAAGTGACTGATGCCGGGCTCATTAGCGATGAAATAGGTGAATTTCTCTGCCTTCAACTGCTCCATTGTGGCACTGTCACCGATGCGCGGATGATCCTGTCGACAAACGATGGAAATGGGCAAGGTCAAAAAATGGGTACAGATAATCGAGCGGTTATTAATAGGGAAAAATGAAAAGATGAGATCGGCTTTACGATAGGCCAGCAAATCTTCCGCCGTATCCTTGGAGAGCAGTAGATCATGATATTCGATCTCGTAATTGTGTTCCCGTATCAGCATCTTCATTGGCATGAACAGGCGATCTGGCGTCAGCACCTGTGGGGCGTAGATGATGATATTCTTCTCCAGCGACGAGCCATGCATGATGTTAATCGTCTGCTCAAGCTGATTCAGGTTCTCTTCAAGGTGCTTATGCAGGTTGGCGCCCACGGTGGTGGGGGTGATGCCTTTACCGGAGCGGATAAACAGCGGGTCGTTCAACTGGTTGCGTAAACGCTGCAGCGACTGGCTTACGGCTGAAGGGGTAATAAACAGGGTCTCAGCGGCCTTGCTGATACTCAGGTGCTGATAGATACATTCAAATATGACCAGCAGATTTAAATCAAATTTTTTTAGATCGTAGAGATTAGCCATGATTCGTCCTGATTAGCTGTGCTGTTACCGTAATCTTATACACGATAACTATAGAAGTTAGTTAGCCATTCTCCATCCATTTGATTGGATAACTTAACTAATTTTAAATTCCAGCTTAATATATCATGGCTACAGATTAATAAAATAAAAGCGACGCTATTGTTTAAATAATTTTATCCACAAAAGTCGGGAGCCCATGTTGAATTTACGCCTTCACTCCTGTACTAACGTGGCCATCATCCTGTCTGGTAGGCTGTTATCGGGTGTATCCATATCCGGGCATAATTCATGTTTGTTATCTATTTATTAAAGCGAAGGTTCGGTAAAACCTATCACAGTCATAGGGATTTTCACCCCGTTAGCCAATTGCCCTTTCGTTGGCAGGATGGTGTAATCCCTTCGCTGTTACGACCTTGCTAAAGGTAATGTAGAGCGCAACGCATCGCCAGCTTCGACTGGCACTGATGTTACCTTCGGGTAGCTCAGGTATCAGGGCCGCCGTCAGGCGGCCTTTTTACTTTGTGGCCTCTGCACGGGTTGTTAGGTATTGCTGATTGATTTGATACGGCAAACGCATTAGCCCGAAACGGCAAAGTTGGTTACCTTAGCTCTCAACGAAAACACGGAGGAAGTACAGATGTCTTTAATTAATACCAAAATCAAACCTTTCAAAAACCAGGCGTTCAAAAACGGCGACTTCGTAGAGATCACCGAGAAAGATACCGAAGGCCGCTGGAGCGTGTTCTTCTTCTACCCGGCTGACTTTACTTTCGTCTGCCCGACCGAACTGGGTGACGTTGCAGATCACTACGACGAACTGCAGAAGCTGGGCGTAGACGTTTACTCTGTCTCTACCGACACCCACTTCACCCACAAAGCGTGGCACAGCAGCTCTGAAACCATCGCTAAAATCAAATACGCGATGATCGGTGACCCGACTGGCGCCCTGACCCGTAACTTTGAAAACATGCGTGAAGATGAAGGTCTGGCCGACCGCGGCACCTTTATCGTTGACCCGCAGGGCATCATCCAGGCCATCGAAGTTACCGCTGAAGGTATTGGCCGTGACGCATCCGACCTGCTGCGCAAAATCAAAGCGGCTCAGTATGTTGCTTCTCACCCAGGCGAAGTGTGCCCGGCGAAATGGAAAGAAGGCGACGCGACTCTGGCTCCATCCCTGGACCTGGTTGGCAAAATCTAAGTCTGAAAAGCCCGGCAGCGCTGCGCTTGCACGGGCAATCAATGGGCGCATCTGCGCCCATTTCATTCCAACACCATGATGCAAGTTGCATTCAGGCAGCCCGGATAAGGCCGCTTGCATGATGATGTTTTTTAAGCAGGAGATGAATAATGCTCGACACCAACATGAAAACCCAGCTCAAGGCCTACCTTGAGAAACTGACCAGGCCTGTTGAGCTGATTGCCACGCTGGATGACAGCGCTAAATCGGCAGAAATCAAGGAACTGCTGGCTGAAATTGCCGAACTGTCTGCGAAAGTGACCTTTAAAGAAGATAACAGCCTGCCGGTGCGCAAGCCGTCCTTCCTGATCACCAACCCAGGCTCTACCCAGGGCCCGCGCTTTGCCGGTTCCCCGCTGGGACACGAATTTACCTCTCTGGTCCTGGCGCTGCTGTGGACCGGTGGTCATCCGTCGAAAGAGGCCCAGGCGCTGCTGGAGCAGATCCGCGACCTCGACGGTGATTTTGAGTTTGAAACTTACTACTCGCTCTCATGCCACAACTGCCCGGACGTGGTGCAGGCCCTGAACCTGATGGCGGTGCTGAACCCGCGCATCAAACACACCGCGATTGATGGCGGCGTGTTCCAGAACGAAATCACCGATCGCAACGTGATGGGCGTTCCGGCGGTATTTGTGAACGGGAAAGAGTTTGGTCAGGGTCGTATGACGCTGACGGAAATCGTCGCCAAAGTAGATACCGGCGCGGAAAAACGCGCAGCGGAAGAGCTGAACAAGCGCGACGCCTACGATGTACTGATCGTCGGCTCCGGCCCGGCGGGTGCTGCGGCTGCGGTGTACTCCGCGCGTAAAGGCATTCGTACCGGTCTGATGGGCGAACGTTTTGGCGGCCAGGTGCTGGATACCGTGGATATCGAAAACTATATCTCCGTGCCGAAAACCGAAGGTCAGAAACTGGCTGGCGCCCTGAAAGCGCACGTCAATGACTATGAAGTGGATGTGATTGACAGCCAGAGCGCCAGCAAACTGGTGCCTGCGGCGCAGGAAGGCGGCTTCCATGAGATTGAAACCGCATCCGGCGCGGTGCTGAAAGCACGCAGCATCATCATTGCCACCGGTGCCAAATGGCGCAACATGAACGTGCCTGGCGAAGACCAGTATCGCACCAAAGGGGTGACCTACTGCCCGCACTGCGACGGCCCGCTGTTTAAAGGCAAGCGCGTGGCGGTGATCGGCGGCGGTAACTCCGGTGTTGAAGCAGCTATCGACCTGGCGGGTATCGTTGAGCACGTCACGCTGCTGGAGTTCGCACCAGAGATGAAGGCCGATCAGGTCCTGCAGGATAAAGTACGCAGCCTGAAAAACGTCGATATCATCCTGAACGCGCAAACTACCGAAGTGAAAGGCGATGGCAGCAAAGTGACCGGTCTTGAGTACCGTGACCGCGTGAGCGGCGATGTGCACAGCGTGCCGCTGGCGGGGATCTTCGTACAGATTGGTCTGTTGCCAAACACCACCTGGCTGGAAGGCGCGATTGAGCGTAACCGCATGGGCGAGATCATCATTGATGCCAAATGTGAAACCAGCGTGAAGGGCGTATTTGCGGCGGGCGACTGCACCACCGTACCGTACAAACAGATTATCATCGCCACCGGCGAAGGGGCGAAAGCGTCCCTGAGCGCCTTTGATCATCTGATTCGTACCAAAGCATAAAAACGTAAGACAACACCTGCAACGTAAAGAGGCTACCTGACGGTAGCCTCTTTTTTTTATCTCACCACCAGCACCGGAACGTAAGCGTGGCGGATCACGCTGGAGGCATTCGAGCCCAGCAGATGGGTGGAAATCGACGGGTTACGCGACCCGATCACCACGATATCCGCTTTCAGCTCGCTGGCCATCTCGTTGACCACGTCGCGCACATTTCCAAAGCTGACATGGGTCCTGATCCGCGACGGATCGATGCTGAAATGGCTGACCATGGTCTTCAGCCGGGTTTGTGCCTCGTTCTGGATATGCTCCTCAAAGCGGCGCATATCGGCGGCAAAGCGATGCAAACCAAAGCTGGAAGAGCCCGGTAAAACATGCAGTAAGTGAATAATGCCATCCTGCTGCGCCAGGAATTCAGCGTGGCGGATCGCCTTGTCGCTCAATTCCATCTCAAAAACATCCACCGGCATAATAATCGTCTGGTACATAACCGTTTCTCCCTGTTTATTTACGCTTAATCCATTCAAACACAAAATATATTCAGATTCTGATAGCTCGCTGACACTTTTTAATATCGCCCCGATGGTGAGCGTTTTGCCGTATCGCTTTGCAGCCAGGAATAATCCCAAAGCCGTGCAATTTCCCGGTATATCCCCGCTGATGGCTACCCTTTTAAGGTAAACCCGCATTTTTTCTCTGAATCCGGAGGTCGAATGAAAGCATTGACGTATCACGGACCACACAGCGTTAAGGTTGAAACAGTACCCGATCCGGTCATTGAGCAAGCTGACGATATCATTCTGCGCATCACTGCAACCGCGATCTGCGGTTCTGATTTGCATCTCTATCGCGGGAAGATACCTAAGGTTGAACATGGCGATATCTTCGGTCATGAGTTTATGGGCGAAGTGGTGGAGACCGGGCGGGAGGTGAAAAATCTCGTTAAGGGCGATCGGGTGGTGATCCCCTTTGTCATCGCCTGCGGCGACTGTTTTTTCTGTCGCATGCAGCAGTACGCCGCCTGTGAAACAACCAACGACGGGCATGGCGCGGCGCTGAACAAAAAACAGATCCCACCTCCGGCTGCGCTCTTTGGTTACAGCCACCTCTACGGCGGCGTGCCCGGCGGCCAGGCGGAGTACGTCCGCGTGCCAAAAGGCAACGTCGGGCCTTTCAAAGTCCCGCCGCTGCTGTCAGATGATAAAGCGCTGTTCCTCTCGGACATCCTGCCCACCGCCTGGCAGGCCGTCAAAAATGCCCAGATTACTAAGGGCAGCAGCGTCGCGGTGTTTGGTGCCGGGCCGGTGGGACTCCTGACCATTGCCTGTGCCCGCTACCTCGGGGCTGAGCAGATTTTTATTGTCGATCACCACGACTACCGGCTGCGTTTCGCCGAGATGCGTTACGGCGCGATCCCGATCAACTTTGACCGCGACGACGACGCCGCAGAAAAAATCATCGAGCAGACCAAAGGCCAGCGCGGGGTGGACGCAGTAATTGATGCGGTCGGCTTTGAGGCGAAAGGGAGCACCACGGAAACGGTGCTGACCAACCTCAAACTTGAGGGCAGTAGCGGTAAAGCCCTGCGGCAGTGTATTGCGGCGGTACGGCGCGGGGGGATTGTCAGCGTGCCGGGCGTCTATGCCGGCTTTATCCACGGTTTCCTGTTTGGCGACGCCTTCGACAAAGGACTCACCTTTAAGATGGGGCAGACCAACGTTCACGCCTGGCTTGGGGAGTTGTTGCCGTTGATCGAGCAAGGGCTGCTGACGCCGGAGGAGATCGTGACCCACTATATGCCGTTTGAAGAGGCGGCCCGCGGCTACGAGATCTTTGAGAAACGTCAGGAAGATTGCCGGAAAATCATTCTGGTACCCGGAGCGCAAAGCGCGGAAGTGGCAAAAGAGCGGGTAACCGGGCTGGTCAACCCTGTGCCGGGCGGCGTTATCTGATAGCGGAGGAAGCGGAAAGAGGATGCCCTGGCATCCTCTGGGCAAAGCGGGTTAACGCTTGTTCAGATGGGATCAGCGCAGGTACTCGCCCGCGGCTTCAGGCTGCCAGATAAGTTCCAGCACCTCCAGATGCGTGGCGATACCGCCTGGTAGTTCCCAGTGAATGGTATCGCCGATACGCAGGCCGATTAACGCGGCGCCCACCGGAGCCAGCACTGACAGCTGCGTGCTGCTGTCGGTCATGTTCGCCGGATAGACCAGCGTGCGGGTACGTACTTCGCCGGTAGCCAGATCGCGAAATTTCACCTGGCTGTTCATGGTCACCACGTCAGCGGGCATGTCCTGCGGGGCGCACATCTGCGCGCGATCCAGTTCGTCATTCAGGGCAGCGGCGACGGGCAGCGAGGCAAAGGCCGGTTGTTCCAGCAGGCGGTCAATACGCTCAGCATCGAGTTCGTTAATGATAATTGTGGGTCTGGACATTATTTACTCCATGTCGTTAATGCTGCGACAGCCGCAGAAGAGATGCCAAAAGAAAACCCTCGCCATCCGGTAGCGAGGGTTTAACACTGTCTGATAATACTGAGTCTGTGCCCCGGTTTGAAGTGATGCGTGTCACATTCATGGTGTGGATGTAGTTCGCGGGCAGCAACTGGGTCGTTAGTATGAAATTCAGGCGAAAAAGGTGATCCTTCGCCAATTTGGTTTATCCTTCTAAGGCGCAGGTTATGTAGCGTGACACACCCATAACAGCAGAACAACGAAGACTGTAGCACTGAATTCAGTCTTACTTTTCTACGGATTGCGTTACGCTGATCCCCTTGGGGTAGGGGGATGAGCGAAGCGTAATCCGTGCCTGCCGGTCTTTATTCCTGAATTATCCAGAGAGCACTATGTACTTTTATCAACCTTCCCAGGGACACGGCCTGCCGCACGACCCGTTAAACGCCATTGTCGGACCCCGCCCGATCGGCTGGATTGCCTCCTGCGATGCTGAAGGCCGCCCGAATCTGGCCCCGTACAGCTTCTTCAACTGCTTTAACTACCATCCGCCGATCATCGGCTTTGCCAGCACCGGCTGGAAAGACAGCGTGCGCAATATTGTCGAGACCGGGGAGTTTGTCTGGAATCTCACCACCCGCGAGCTGGCCAGCGCCATGAATGAAACCTCCGCCAGTCTGCCGCACGGCGAGGATGAGTTTTTACGTGCCGGGCTGACCAAAGCGGAAAGCCGGGTAGTGAAGGTGCCGCGCGTCGCGCAAAGTCCGGTCAACTTTGAGTGCCGCCTGTCGCAGTGCATCCAGCTGACGGCGGCAAACGGAGCAGAGATCGATACCTGGCTGGTGCTGGGGGAAGTGGTTGGGATCCACATCGATGAAAGCCTGCTGCATGACGGCATCTACCAGACGGCGAAAGCGCAGCCGGTACTGCGTGCCGGTGGCCCGACGGCGTATTTCGCCATCGGTGAAGATCAACGTTTTGACCTGGTCCGCCCGGACGCCCGAAAAGCGGGCGGTCAGTAACCGATCTTGTCGATCACAAACTGCTTGCCGCAGTTACCCGGGTGCGGCTGAGCCATAAACGAGCGGGTCGCCAGCGGGGCGTTAATGCTGGCGGCGGTCAGCGTGAGCTGCACTTCGGTGAGATAGGCCGGGTTGCCGCTGCAGCTGAGCTTGACGGCTTTCACCGTCGTTGGGCCCCAGCTTCTGGCTACTGCGGCGTCAAAGGCGCTGCGGGTAACGGTTTTGCCGTAGTTTGCCGCCAGGAACTGCCCCAGCGGGCTGGCCTTCACTTCCTGATTCATCCGCACCATGGTGCCGAAATACGCGTCGGGATCGAAGCCGAAGCAGACGCCGTGTTTGGCATATTCATACCGTTCCAGGCAAGAATTCCCGCCTGCACCGGGCATCACTTCATTCAGCTTAGCGGCACCGGTCAGCGAAAGTCCGGTCTCTGCGGCGTCACATTTACGGCTGGCTTTTGCCTCCGGCAGATTGGGGATCGGGCGGGTCGCGCAGCCATAACGCATCCAGCGGCGATCGTCGACCCCGCGTGCGGCGATCGATTTCGGTAAGCCCGGCCACAGGCCATGAACGGTGAGGATCGTGGCTTTATCGTCACGCTCTTTTTGCAGGCGACACTCATCCGGCGCCGCGCGGTTGCGGTCATGCAGGCTCTGGCAAAAGCCGGACTGCCATGAGAGCGCCAGCACGTAGCGATCAAAATCCGCATATTGCGTTGCCTGAAGCGGGGCGGCCTGCGCCGCAAACGCGCACAGCACAACTGCGGTTGCGCTGACAGGCAAAACGAGATCCTTTCTGAACATGTCAATTCCTGATGATTGAAAGCAAAATATTGCTGAGGGCTATTAAAGCACAAAAAGCGCCCGCAGGCGCTTTATGCTCCAGGGCGACTTAGCCAATAGCGGTGCCCGGCACCAGCACTTCCGTGGCGACAATCACGATCACCAGACCAACAAGGACCGGAACCGAGGTGCGTTTCACCACTTCGAACGGCGAGATTTTTGCCATCCCGGCGACGGCCACGACCACGCCGGAGACCGGGGAGATAGTACGGCCAAGGTTGGAGGCCTGCAGCATCGGGATGGTGAGGTAGGCCGGGTTGATCCCGGAGGAGTGCGCCAGTTTCGGGATCATCTCCACGAAGGCATAGAAGGGCGCGTTACCGGAACCGGTGGTCATCGCCGCCCGCATGGTCAGAACCACCAGCACCAGCATCAGGATAATGCTCGCCGAGCCGAACGAGGTGGCGATGGAGATCAGGCTCTGGATAAAGCCGATAGTGCTCAGTCCCTGGGCAAAGACCCCGGCCGCCACCAGCAGCATCACCACGCCCGCGAAGGCATCCGCCATCCCGCGATAGGCCACTTCCAGGCCGCTAAACACTTTTTGCGTATTGAAGCCGCGAACAAATTCCAGCACCGCCGCCAGCAGCATGCAGATCACCAGAATAGTGATGATGTGCAGCTCCGGGCCCCATTTACCGTCGAAAATCAGCACCCCGACAATCGGCGTAAATGGCAGGATGGCGTAGAAGGACGGTGCCGTGGTGGTGATTTCGCTGACGTCGAGTCTTTCGTGGGAAATATTCTCTTTTTTATCGAGGTAGCGCTGCCAGAAGAAGTGCGCAATCGCCATGCCGATGATGGCGGCAATGGAGATCGGCAGGGTGGTTTTAAACGCGAAGTCGATCAGCGGCATCTCAGCGGCTTTAGCGGCCAGCACCACGTCACCGGAGGTCGGGGAGAGAATAATCGCCGCCGGGGAGGCACAGATAGCCGCCGCCGCACCGCGGCTGATCCCCACGTTGACCATCACCGGGAACAGGGTTGCCATCAGGAGGACACCCAGACCGGTTGCTGACGACACGGCCAGCGACATCAGACAGGCGACGAAATAGGCGGCGATCATCAGCAGGTAAGGGGAGTTGATATAGCTCAGCGGCTTCGAGGCCAGCTTGACCACCATATCGTTGGCGCCGATATGGGTCATGTAGGCGGCAAACCCACAGAGCATCATGATCATCATCCCCAGATCGCCACCGCGGCTCATCAGCAGGATTTTGATGTATTCGACGATGTCGGTTGCGGTGTAGCCAGTGCTGGTGGCGCTGGACGGCAGCACCTTATGGCCCATCAGGGCGCTGACGATCAGCAGAACAAGGCCGCCGACAAATAGCACCCCGGTGGCGGAGTAGCCTTTGATGATGTAGCGCGCGACGCCGACAATGACAACTACCCCGATCAGGAGCTCGATAAACGTTAGCATGGATCCCTCTGTATCCCGACGCCCCAGAGCGAAAGGAGAAATGAGCAATGAAATTAAGGTGACAAAATGTGCCGAAATAATGGTCCGGCCTCGCTGACCAAAATCAATAAAACGACTACTAAAGGGGTAACCTGGCCGATTTTGCTGCTGTCGTGCCATGAAGGGGGGCGGGGTGGTCCTGTATGGCGTAGAGAAATGCAATAACCACATAAAACGTAAATAAATCTAAAACGGCTTTTATCTCAGCAATATCCCTGCTTATACTCGGGACTCTTTTTGCAACCTCAAGACGCTGCTATGCCTGCCAGCTGGATCTTTCGACTGCGCTATCTGAAAAAACATCTGCTGATGCTGATGTTCGCTTTCGGCTGGCTGTTGATCCAGACTCAGGTGGCGGTGGCCTCGCACGACTGTACCATCAACGTGCAGGGCGAGACGGCCACCCTTCAGCATCTGGACATGATGGCGATGCCGCAGCATCACGCCGTGCCTGCGCCGTCGGGGCTGTGCGATAAACACTGCGTGCCGGAGCAGGTGCAAAAAGACACCGGGCATCCGCAGCTGGTGGCGTTACCTGCCGCCATGACCATTACCCTCAATGACCCGGACTGCGCCGCTATTGCATCGTCGTCCCGCGTCGTCACGCCGCCCGCCGTGGGGCCACCGGCAACGATCCGTTTTTGCCGGTTCCGGGAATAAACACGCCTGTTAATTCGTTGATTTACTTTCAATTACGTTTAACAGGAGTTTTATCATGCGTGCTTTACTCTTTTCCGCGCTGCTTGGCGCGTGCTTTACCCTCTCTTCCTGTTCCGTTCAGGCGACCACGAACGTCTCCCCGGTGACCCCGCAGTGGCAGGGGCAGGGCGTGATTCGGGCGATCGACGCGCAGGCGTTGGTTATCCAGCATGATCCTATCCCGGCCCTGAAGTGGCCTGCCATGACGATGCCGTTTGCCTTTTCAGCCGATGTCGATCTCAGCGCCGTGAAACCGGGCCAGCCGGTGACATTTACGCTGGAGCGGGCCGGTGACGGCTTCCGGATAATCTCGCTCACGCCGCTGCGCTAAGCGAGGCTCCCATGAAAACAATCACACTGAGCATCTGGCTCGGTGGGGCGATGCTCGGGCTTTTCAGTGCGGCCGGGCAGGCCGCACCCTGGACGCTGGAGCAAACCCTGACCGCAGCCCAACGCTACTCGGCGGCGTTATCCGCCAGCCGTAACGAGGCCCGGGCGCTGGATGCGATGGCGGATTCCGCCACCCAGCTCCCTGACCCAAAACTGAAGTTCGGGATTGAAAACGTCCCGGTGCAGGGCAGCAATGACCGGCGCTTTACCCGGGAAGGGATGACCATGCAGCGGGTCGGGATCATGCAGAGCTACGTCAGCCAGCAGAAGCGAGAGCGAAAGGCGCAAACCCTGCAGGCGCAGGCGCGGGGCGTGCTGGCGAAAGCCGACGCGGTGCGTGCTGCCCTGCAGCGGGATACCGCCCAGGCCTGGCTGGAGCTGGCTCTGGCGCAGCAGGGGCTGAAAACGGCGGAACGGCTGGTCAATGAGACGGCGCGGCAGCTGAATGTGCAGAAGGTCAGCGTCGGGGCCGGGAGTGCCAACCCGGACAGCGTGCTGGCCCTGCGCATGACCCTCAGCGCCATGCGCGACAAAGCGACCCTGGCCAGGCGCGACGTTCAGCTGGCGCAGAGCCGGTTGCTGCAACTCACCGGCCAGCAGGTCGAGGACGTGCAGGGGCCGCTGCCGCGCTATCAGCGTCTGCCTGCCGACGTCAGCCAGCTCGAAGAGGCCATCGCCCGTCACCCGGAAGTGGAAGCCGCCCGGCGTGAAGCCGAGACCGCGAAAGCCCGCTCGGCGCAGTCGGCGGTGGCGGCGATCCCGGATGTCGATGTGGAGGTGTTCTACGCCCATCGTGCCGAAGGCTATGACGATATGGCCGGGGTGATGTTCACGGTCGATCTGCCCCTGTTCCAGTCGGGACGCCAGGACAAGGACTATGCCGCAGAGCTCTCCCGCTCTCTGCAGGCGGTGGATGAACTCACGCTGATCAAGCGGGAGCACATCGCCCAGGTGCAGTCGCTGGTGGCCCAGTACCAGGCCGCGCAAACCCTGTGGCAGCGCCAGCGCGACGAGGTGCTGCCGTTACAGCATCAGCGGCTGGCGGTGCTGAATGCGCAATATCGTTCGGGTCAGTCAGAGCTGCCCGCCCTGCTCGAGGCACGACGCAGCGTGCTGGACAGCGAACTGGCAGTCAATCAGGCCGAGCGCGAGATGGCGCGTACCTGGGCTGCGATCCAATGGTTAATCCCGCAGGAGTGGGCACAATGAAAATCACATTCCGGGTCGCCGTGCCTCTGGCCTTGCTGCTGGCAGCGGGCGGCTATTACGCCGGGCAGCGTCACGCCCCACACGAGGCGGCATCGGCCCCTGCCGAACGCAAGGTGCTTTACTGGTACGATCCGATGGTCCCGGGCCAGCGTTTTGATAAGCCGGGGCGGTCGCCGTTTATGGATATGGATCTCGTGCCACGCTATGCCGACGAGGAGGATGAGACGGCAGGCGTGGGGATCAGCACCGACCGACAGCAAAATCTGGGCATGAAGACCGCCCGCGTAGAGCGTCGGGAGCTGGTCTCGCCCTTTACGGCCTTTGCAACGATTGCCGCTGATGAGCGCAGCGTCACGGTGGTTTCGGCACCCGCAGCGGGCGTGGTGACGAAGCTGTATGTCCGGGCGCCGCTCCAGCAGGTGCAAGCCGGTGAAGCGCTGGCCCAGCTGTGGATCCCCCAGTGGACGCAGGCGCAGCAGGAGTATCTGGCGGTGCGCGCGCTGGGCGATACGGCATTAACCGCCGCCGCCCGGGAGCGGCTGAAGCTGCAGTTTATGCCTGAGGAGGTGATCCGCGCGCTGGAACGCAGTGGGAAGCCACAGACCTCGCTGATCCTCCGGGCCGATCATGCGGGCTATGTGGTGAAACTGGACGTGCGCGAAGGGGCACAGGTGGCGGCGATGACCGTGCTGTTTGAAATGGCGCGTCTCGATCCGGTCTGGCTGGTGGTGGATTATCCCCAGGCGCAGGCGCAGGCCCTGAGCATCGGCAGCGAAATGGTGGCAACCTCAGAGAGCTTCCCGGGGATACATTTTCACGGGCAGGTTAGCGAGCTGCTGCCCCAGATGGATACCGCCACCCGCACCCTGAAGGCGCGAATTCTGGTGGACAATCAGCAGCAACAGCTGAAACCGGGCATGTTCCTGACCGTCTCCCGGGCGCAGTCGATGGCGCAAGCACCGGTGCTGGCCGTACCGGAAGAGGCGGTGATCGACACCGGGAGCAGCAAACGCCTGCTGCTGGCCAGCGGCAACGGCTATTTCCAGCCGGTAAACGTGGAGACCGGGATCACCGCCCAGGGGTGGACCGAAATCCGATCCGGCGTGCAGGAGGGGGATGAGGTGGTCACCTCCGGGCAGTTCCTGATCGACTCCGAAGCCAGCCTGCGCAGCGCGCTGCCGGAGGTGACGAAATGATCGCGGCGGTGATTAAAGCGTCCCTGCGTAACCGGCTGCTGGTGATCCTGGCGGCCCTGATGATGGCGGGGTGGGGCATCTGGGCGGTGCAGCGTGCGCCGCTGGATGCCCTGCCGGATCTGTCGGACGTGCAGGTGATCGTCCGCGCCAGTTTTCCGGGCAAGGCGCCGCAGGTGATTGAGGACCAGGTCACCTGGCCCCTGACGACCTCGATGCTCTCGGTTCCGGGCGCGAAAACGGTGCGCGGGTTCTCGATGTTTGGCGATGCCTATGTCTACGTGCTGTTCGAGGACGGGACCGATCTCTACTGGGCGCGATCCCGGGTGCTGGAGTATTTAAGCCAGGTCCAGTCGCAGCTGCCGGCCGGGGTCAATGTCGCCCTGGGCCCGGATGCCACCGGGGTGGGCTGGATCTATGAGTACGCGCTGGTCGATCGCAGCGGCAAACATAGCCTGGCCGATCTGCGCGCCATTCAGGACTGGACCCTGAAGTTTGAGCTCAAGAGCGTGGCAAATGTGTCAGAGGTTGCCAGTATCGGGGGCATGGTGCGTCAGTATCAGGTGGTTGCCGATCCGGCGAAAATGCGGGCCCTCAATATCACCCACGGGCAAATCGTGACGGCGCTACAGGCGGCTAATAAAGAAGGGGGCGGCGCGCTGCTGGAGAAGGGCGAAGCGGAGTACATGGTGCGCACCACCGGCTATCTGCACAGCCTGGAAGATTTTCGCAACGTGGTGATCGCCTCCCGTGACGGGGTGCCGATCCTGCTGGGCGACGTGGCAAGTGTCGGCTATGGTCCGGAGATCCGCCGGGGCGTGGCGGAGCTGAACGGCGAAGGTGAAGTGGCTGGCGGCGTGGTGGTGATGCGCTACGGGCAGAACGCGCTGGAGACGCTGCATGCGGTAAAAGCGAAGCTGGCTGAGCTGCAAAAAACGCTGCCCACCGGGGTGGAGATTGTTCCGGTCTACGATCGCTCGACGCTGATTGAGGATGCTGTCGAAACCCTCACCCACAAGCTGCTGGAGGAGTTTGTGGTGGTGGTGCTGGTCTGCGCTCTGTTCCTGTTCCATTTCCGTTCGGCGCTGGTGGCGGTGGTCTCCCTGCCGCTGGGCATTCTGGGGGCGTTCGTGGTGATGCACTACCAGGGGATCAACGCCAACATCATGTCGCTCGGTGGGATTGCCATCGCCATCGGTGCCATGGTCGATGCCGCGATTGTGATGATCGAGAATATGCACAAAGTGCTGGAGCAGTGGCGGCACGATAACCCCGGGCAGGAGCCAACCTCAGCCGATTACTGGCGGCTGGCGGAGCGGGCGGCGATTGAGGTGGGCCCGGCGCTGTTCTGCAGCCTGCTGATCATCACCCTATCGTTTATCCCGGTCTTTTCGCTGGAAGCGCAGGAAGGGCGCATGTTCGCCCCGCTGGCGTTCACCAAAACCTGGGCAATGGCGGCGGCGGCGGGGCTCGGCATCACCCTGGTACCGGTGCTGATGGGCTATTTCATTCGCGGACGCATCCCGGATGAGAAGGCCAACCCGATCAACCGGGTGCTGATCCGCCTGTATGAGCCGCTGCTCGACCGGGTGCTGCGTTTTCCAAAAGTGACGCTGGCGCTGGCGGGGCTAATGCTGGTGGTCACGCTCTGGCCGTTGAGTCGGCTGGGGAGTGAGTTTATGCCACCACTGAATGAGGGCGACCTGCTGTATATGCCGTCAACCCTGCCGGGGATCTCTGCCCGGGAGGCGGCACGGGTACTGCAACAGACGGACAGGCTGATCAAAAGCGTGCCGGAGGTGGCATCGGTGTTCGGCAAGGCCGGACGGGCGGAGACGGCAACCGATCCGGCGCCGTTAACCATGCTGGAAACGACCATCCACTTTAAGCCGCGTGACCAGTGGCGGCCGGGCATGACGCCGGAAAAACTGGTTGAGGAGCTGGATCGCACCGTCCAGCTGCCGGGGATTGCCAACGTCTGGGTACCGCCGATCCGCAACCGCCTCGATATGCTGGCGACAGGCATTAAAAGCCCGGTGGGGATCAAGGTCAACGGCAACAATCTGGCCGATATCGAACGCGTTGCCCGGCAGATTGAGCAGGTAGTGAAGCAGGTGCCGGGCGTCACCTCCGCGCTGGCGGAGCGGCTGGCGGGCGGGCGTTACGTCGATATTCGTATCGATCGCCAGAAAGCCGCGCGCTATGGCGTCTCCGTGGAGGAGCTGCAGGGGATGGTCGCCACGCTGGTGGGCGGGGATAAGGTAGGCGAGGTGATCCTCGGGCGCGAGCGCTACCCCATTAACCTGCGGTATCCGCGTGACAGTCGGGATTCTGTCGATAAGCTGCGGACATTGCCGGTGGTGGCAGCCAACGGCAGCCAGATAGCGCTGGGCGAGATAGCGGATATCCTGGTGACCGAGGGGCCGCCGATGCTGAAAAGTGAAAATGCCCGCCTCTCGAACTGGATCTATGTGGATCTGCGCGGGCGCGATCTGAAATCAGCCGTAGAGGAGATGCAGCAGCGGGTGACCCGGGAGGTTATTTTGCCGCAGGGGGTATCCCTCGCCTGGTCCGGTCAGTTTGAATATCTCGAGCGGGCCACTGCGAAGCTGAAAATAGTGCTTCCCGTCACCCTGATAATTATATTTGTTCTCCTCTGGCTGACCTTTAAGCGTATTTCAGATGTTCTTATCATTATGGGAACCTTACCTTTTTCACTTATTGGTGGAGTCTGGTTATTATGGCTGCTGGAATATAATTTATCGGTGGCTGGGGCGGTTGGATTTATTGCTCTCGCAGGCGTGTCGGCAGAGTTTGGTGTTATTATGGTGCTCTATCTTAATCAGGCGCTGGATAAATATCGTACGCGGGACGGCGATAGCGAAAATAGCGTGTTAATTAAAGCTATTCACGAAGGTGCTGTCCTGCGCGTGCGCCCCAAAGTGATGACCGTGGCCACCATTATGGCCGGATTGCTGCCGGTAATGTGGGGCGGAGGAAGCGGGGCAGAGGTGATGCAGCGCATTGCTGCCCCGATGATCGGCGGTATGGTCAGCGCGCCACTATTGTCCATGCTGGTTATTCCCGCGCTGTATAAGCTCTTGCATCAGCGTTAATTTTTCTTAATTGCGCCTTAAATATTTTAAGGCGCACTCTTTATTCCCAGGAGTATTCTTATGAAATTAAGCAAACAATTAAGATAAACGCCAATGCCGCCTTGATTCCATTCAACTATTCTAGGCCAGAACACCCGGCGAATAGTTAAGTGGTAACAGGATTGTGACAATCATTAATAATTTCTTTCTTATTTTTACTTTTATTTTTGCTCAGTTAACATTTTCAACTGCGGCAACGGCTAAAGATGTGCCCCCTCTCAGAGCCTGGGTCAAAACGATTCATAACGATATGATTGAGACCTGGGAAGCGCCTCAGCATTACGATCTCTACGTGCCCGCCATTACCTGGCATGCCCGCTTCGCTTACGACAAAGAGAAGACCGATCGCTACAACGAGCGACCGTGGGGCGCGGGGTTTGGCCAGTCACGCTGGGATGAAAAAGGTAACTGGCATGGCCTTTACGCGATGGCGTTTAAAGACTCCTACAATAAATGGGAGCCGATTGCGGGCTACGGCTGGGAGAAAACCTGGCGCCCGCTGACCGATGATAACCTCCATCTGGGGCTGGGTTTTACCGCTGCCGTAACGGCGCGTGATAACTGGAATTACATCCCCGTTCCGTTGGTCCTGCCGCTGGCCTCAGTAGGGTACGGCCCGGCTACGTTCCAGATGACCTATATCCCGGGAACCTATAACAACGGCAACGTTTACTTTGCCTGGATGCGCTTTCAGTTTTAGCTGAAAAAACGTTACATGCTGGTGATTTAATAGCCACTTATTGAAGAGTAAAGGATAAAAATTGGGGGCCAAAAATTAACGCGACTTTTGTCACTTTTCTTCAAAAAGGCGCTGGACAAAACCGCTCACAATTGTTGTACTGATACCCGACACAGCATTTGTGTCCAATTTTCATGTAAAGGTAATTTTGATGTCTAAGATTAAAGGTAACGTTAAGTGGTTTAATGAATCCAAAGGATTCGGTTTCATTACTCCGGAAGATGGCAGCAAAGACGTGTTCGTACACTTCTCTGCAATCCAGAGCAATGGTTTCAAAACCCTGGCTGAAGGTCAGCGCGTTGAGTTTGAAATCACTAACGGTGCCAAAGGCCCTTCTGCTGCTAACGTCATCGCACTGTAATTCAGTCGAGACCAGCAAGAATTTCAAAACCCGCTCCCTGAGCGGGTTTTTTTCGTTCTGGCTCAGCTAAACAAGTACAGTCTCAAAAAGCTGGCCAGAATCACCACGCTCAACACTACCATCCCCGCATTTGTTATTTTCTCTTTCATTGCGTCACCCTCAGTGTATGTGGTGACAGGTTGCCTGAGAAAAATTAAGCCAACATTAAGGCCGCGGGTTTTAGTGAGCATTTACCGCAGAGATTAACCAAAATGCGAGCGCGGTCATCATTAGCGAACCCAGCAGATTGACCGCAATGTTCAGCAGCGCCCAGGCCGCACGACCATCCTGCAGCAGAAAGACCACCTCTGCCGAGAACGTTGAGAAGGTCGTTAGCCCGCCGCAGAAGCCGGTGGTGATTAACAGTTTCCATACCGGATCGATGTGGGTCATCCGGTTAAACCACGCCAGCCCCAGCCCAATGATAAAGGCGCCAATAAGGTTGGCCGTGAGCGTACCGAATGGGATCTGCTGATGCAGAGGGTTAAGCCGCATGCTCAACAGCCAGCGCGCCACACTTCCTGTGCCCCCGCCGATAAAAACGGCTAAAAGTAGTTGAAACACGAACAATACCTGCTATTTGATGTGTAAGAACTCAGAGTGTAACGCCGTTTAAGGCAGGGGGAAAATATGTACGTTGCGGTTGGACAATTTGCAGTAACGGCAAACTGGCAAAAAAATGCCGAAACCTGCGTGTCGCTGATGGACCAGGCGGCCGCGAAAGGTGCATCGCTGCTGGTGCTGCCTGAAGCGCTACTGGCTCGCGATGATAACGATCCCGACCTGTCTGTGAAATCGGCCCAGCCGCTGGACGGCGGTTTTTTGACGATGCTGCTGGCAGAGAGTGCCCGTAACGAATTGACCACAGTGCTGACCGTGCATGTCCCCTCTACCGCGGGCAGGGCGATTAACACCTTGGTCGCCCTGCGTGCCGGACAGATCGTGGCGCAGTATGCCAAGCTGCATCTTTACGATGCGTTCAGCATTCAGGAATCCAGGCTGGTGGACGCAGGAACGATCGTGCCGCCGCTGATCGAAATCGACGGCGTCCGTCTGGGATTGATGACCTGCTACGATTTGCGCTTCCCGGAGATGGCGTTGAATCTGGCCCTGGCAGGGGCAGACGTTTTGGTTCTGCCTGCGGCATGGGTCAGAGGGACGCTCAAGGAGCACCACTGGTCAACGCTGCTGGCGGCCCGGGCGCTGGACACGACCTGCTATGTGGTGGCGGCAGGGGAGTGCGGCAACAAGAATATTGGCCAGAGTCGCATTATTGACCCTCTGGGCGTGACGATTGCGGGCGCGGCAGAGGGGCCGGCGCTGCTATTAGCCGAGATGAGCCGGGAGCGCATTACGCTGGCGCGTCAGCAGCTGCCGGTCCTGCGCAACCGACGCTTCGCTCCTCCGCAATTAGCGTGACGTTTTTTAAACAACGCTTGATTCACCTTGTTACAGATTGCTATTGTGTGCGGGCGTCAAATGACCGTTAATAACGTCGGGTTTTTAGGGCGCGAAACGCAGCCTGTTTACGTCAAGAAGGTATCTATGGGTGAGATTAGTATTACCAAACTGCTGGTGGTAGCCGCACTGGTTGTCCTGCTGTTTGGTACCAAGAAATTACGTACGCTGGGCGGAGACCTGGGTGCTGCCATCAAAGGCTTTAAGAAGGCGATGAATGACGATGACGCCACGGCGAAGAAAACTGCCGATGCGGAAATCGCGGCAGAGAAACTCTCCCACAAAGAGTAACGGCCATGCCTTAATGGCTTGCGATAGAAAAAAACCGGCTCAGGCCGGTTTTTTTATGGGTGAACTGTAAGTTTTTGTAACGGACCTACTTCACTTCTTCGCCTTTCGCCTGCATATCGGCGTGGTAGGACGAACGAACGAATGGGCCGCAGGCGGCATGGGTGAAGCCCATCGCCATCGCTTCGGCTTTCATTTCGTCAAACTCTTCAGGGCTGACGTAACGCTGCACCGGCAGGTGGTGACGGCTTGGCTGCAGATACTGGCCCAGCGTCAGCATGGTGACGCCGTGGCGACGCAGGTCGCGCATCACTTCAACGATCTCTTCGTTGGTTTCACCCAGACCGACCATCAGACCCGATTTGGTTGGGATCTCCGGATGCGCTTCTTTAAAACGCTCCAGCAGCTTCAGGGACCAGTTGTAATCGGCACCCGGACGAACCTGACGGTAGAGGCGCGGTACGTTTTCCAGGTTGTGGTTAAACACGTCTGGCGGGGTGGCGTTGAGGATCTCCAGCGCACGGTCCATACGACCGCGGAAGTCCGGTACCAGGGTTTCGATTTTGATGTTCGGGCTTTTTTCGCGGATAGCGGTGATGCAGTCGGCGAAGTGCTGGGCACCACCGTCGCGCAGATCGTCGCGGTCAACGGAGGTGATAACGACGTAACGCAGCGCCATGTCAGCAATCGTCTGACCCAGTTTCTGCGGCTCATTGGCGTCAGGGGCGACGGGACGGCCATGGGCAACGTCGCAGAACGGGCAGCGGCGGGTACAAATCGCGCCGAGGATCATGAAGGTCGCGGTGCCGTGGTTAAAACATTCAGCAAGGTTCGGGCAGGAGGCTTCTTCACAAACGGAGTGAAGGCCGTTTTTGCGCATCGCTGCTTTAATTCCCTGAATACGCGAAGAGTCCGCCGGAAGTTTGATCTTCATCCAGGCCGGTTTTCTTAACAGCGCTTCGCGCTCCGTAGCCACGTTTTTAACCGGGATTAGGGCCATTTTATCGGCATCACGGTATTTAACACCGCGTTCCATCACAATGGGTTTACTCATAGCGTGCGTCTTCCAGTTGCGAAAATCGAAGGAAAGCGTTTCAATTCAAGGGAATGTTGTATTTATCAACTATTTTTGAACGAACGACAGGCAGTATATCATTGATACGGACGAGAAAGCAGCCTGCCCGGTCGCCAAATTGTAAAATAGTTGTTGTTTAGTGCCTTTTGTGTGGGCCAGCACAGCCTTGAGGCTAAGGACCCTCTTTCAGAAGGCCTTGCGGATGACGTCAATCAGGTTTTCCAGCACCGGATCGCGCAGGCTCAGCTTGTTGTAATACAGCGAGATTTCAACGCATTCGGCATTGAGCGGGGCGAAGGGGATATGCTCCAGCGGCCAGCAGTGGCGCACCAGGGTAAACAGGCGCTCGGGGATGATACCGATCAGATCGCTGCTGCCGATCAGGGCGGCAATCGTAAAAAGATTGTAACTGCTAAAGTTCACCAGACGTTCCGGGAAAATATCGTTAATACGTTGTCGCAGGCCATTCAGGTTTTGTCCTTCCAGCATCAGCAGCGTTTGCTCGTATTGCTGAAGATTTTCCACCGTGGCGGCCTGGCTCAGTGCCGGATGGTTTTTACGGCAGATGAGCAGCAGTTTGTCTGCAAAAAGGACGTTATGGCTCAGGGCGCGGGCATTCAGGGAGTTGCTGTCAACGATAAGATCGGTCTGGAACTGGGCTAACTGCGTCTCGGCGTCATTAACCGAAATATTGCGCAGCAATAGTTGGGGCGCATGGGCCCTCACGGCCTGGTAGATCTGCGGCAGTACCAGCGCGCCGACGGTCGGAGTGGTACCGATGGTGATGGTGCGCTGCTTATCGTAGCTGCCGGTGAGATCCAGCGCCCCGAGAATCGACTCCAGCCCCTGGCTGATGTATTCGTGCAGATGCGTGGCGTAGGCGGTAGGCGTCACGCCCTGGCCTTTGCGGATAAACAGCGGATCGGGAAAAATGGTGCGTAATTTTTGAATGGACTGGCTGATTGCTGAGGGAGTGAGATTCAGAATTTTCGCAGCATTGACGATCCCTTTGTGAACATACACCGCCTCAAAAATCGTCAATAAGTTGAGATCAATATTACGTAACGTACGAAAAATTTGTGGTTTTGCTTCACTGCCTGGATCGCTCAAGCGCTTACCTGGAGAATTATTATTATCCACGCTATCCCTCCCTAATTATTCACAATATAAATAATAGTTGAATTTAAATAATGTGCTTATTGTTGTGGCTAAACTGTTTTTGACAATTAACATTCTTAAGTATAATCATTGGGTTGTCTAATTTTTGCGCAGGTGTGTTCCACGCCTGTCGGTTAGCCAGGCCGGAGCAGAAAAGAGGTGAATGCTTATAGGCAGGCGCGTTGCGGGTATTTTGAAAATATAGAAACTACGGATTGTTGTAAAGCCTAAAAGCTTTGAATTAAGGATGGCTCATCAAATAATGAGCCAAATGGCGGAAGTGATTAAGCAGTAATATATTTATGGGGTGGATTGTTTAGCAGTGCTAAAAAAGCATTAAGCAAATGAGGACGCGCAATTTCCGGCGTAATGTTCTCTACCCACTGGCGCATTTGCGTCATTTCCATCCCCGCATAACCACAAGGATTGATGCGCCGGAAAGGCGAAAGATCCATATTGATATTTAATGCGAGACCGTGAAAAGAGCACCCTTTACGAATACGCAGACCGAGTGAACATATTTTCATTTCGCCCACATAGACGCCGGGCGCATCCGCGCGCGGGTGCGCATCGATATCAAATTCGGCCAGCGTATTGACCACCGTCTGTTCAAGCAGTGTTACCAGCTCGCGCACGCCGAGTTTTCTGCGCTTAAGGTTGAGCAGGACATACATCACCTGCTGACCCGGTCCGTGGTAAGTGATCTGCCCGCCACGATCGCTCTGGATAACCGGAATATCACCAGGCATCAGCAGATGCTCCGCTTTCCCGGCCTGACCCTGGGTAAACACCGGAGGATGTTCTACCAGCCAGATCTCATCCGGCGTGTTCTCGTCGCGCGTGTCAGTGAAATCATGCATAGCCTGGTAGACAGGTTCATAGGGCTGTAGCCCAAGCTGGCGGACGAGAATAGTATCCTGATACAAAACGATATCTCCGAACGAAGGAACAAACAGGAGCGGGGAGTATATCACAGAGGGGAAACAGGTTACCCGGCGATGCGGGTAACCGAAAGGCGTTACAGTACCATGCGAACGATATCGATATTACCGAGCTCTTCGTACAGGGTCTCGACTTGTTCAATATGCGTCGCCGTGATGGTGATAGACACGGAATGGTAGTTGCCTTTGCTGCTTGGTTTCACCGTCGGAGAGTAGTCCCCTGGCGCATGGCGCTGGACCACTTCAACCACCTGATCAACCAGCTCAGGCAACGCCTGCCCCATTACTTTGTAAGTAAATGGAGTAGGGAATTCAAGCAGTTCGTTAAGTTTGGTTTTCATGGGAGCTCCGGCAGTACGTCAAAAAAAGAATAACTCCCACGTCGGGTGGGAGTTATCAGGTTACATAGTATATGGGGATGGAAATCACACTTTCAAGTGTTCAATTCTTAACCAAACCAGTGATGGAACATCAGTTTAATGTAATCAATGATTTTGCCGAAGAAATTGCCTTCCGGGATTTCATCCAGCACCACCAGTGGGCGTTGATCGATGGTTTTGCCATCAAGCTGGAAGTTGATGGTGCCCACGACCTGGTTTTTCTTCAGCGGAGCGTGCAGCTCGCTGGCGGTCAGGACATAGCTGGCTTTCAGATCTTTCATGCGGCCGCGTGGGATTGTCAGATAGAGATCTTTATCAACACCCAGGGAGGCGCGGTCGTTATCACCAAACCATACCGGCTCAGAGGCGAACTCTTTGCCCGCTTTCAGTGGGTTCACGGTTTCGAAGAAGCGGAAGCCCCAGGTGAGCAGTTTCTTGCTCTCGGTTTCACGCCCTTTGAAGGTACGACCACCCATCACCGCAGAGATCAGACGCATCTGGCCTTCGGTGGCAGAGGCGACCAGGTTGTAACCGGCTTTATCGGTATGCCCGGTTTTGATGCCGTCAACGTTCAGGCTGTTGTCCCACAGCAGGCCGTTACGGTTGGTCTGGCGGATACCGTTAAAGGTGAACTCTTTCTCTTTGTAGATCGTGTATTCGTTCGGCACGTCACGGATCAGCGCCTGGCCAATCAGGGCCATATCGCGCGCCGAGCTGTACTGACCCTCAGCATCCAGGCCGTGCACGGTCTGGAAGTGACTGTTTTTCAGACCCAGCGCGGAAACGTAGCTGTTCATCAGACCCACAAAGGCGTCCTGGCTGCCTGCGGCAAAGTCGGCCATTGCCACACAGGCGTCGTTACCTGACTGCAGGTTGATACCACGGATCAGCTGGGAGACAGGCACCTGCATGCCGGGTTTCAGGAACATCAATGATGAGCCCTTGAACACCGGGTTGCCGGTGGCCCACGCATCGTTGCCGATGGTCACCAGGTCGGTTTCTTTGAATTTACCTGCTTTCATGGCCTGACCGATGACGTAGCTGGTCATCATTTTGGTCAGACTGGCCGGGTCGCGTCGTGAATCCGCGTTCTGCTCAGCCAACACTTTGCCGGAGTTGTAATCGATCAGGATGTAGGATTCCGCGTCGATCTGCGGAACGCCCGGGATCATGGTCTTGATATTCAGGTCATCGGCGTGAGCAACAGAGAGCGTGGCTGCACAAAGCGCCGTAGTGAGCGCCATGCGCTGCATAAAACGAGCGGAGAAAGTGGTCTTCATGGTTAGAAAAACGACATCCGTGATGGAATTAAAAAAGTGCCTTACTATAGCAAATGCTATACAGGCAGGCATCCGACTTTCGGCATGAGAGTGTGAATCAACATGACAAATACTGACAATTCGGATACCGCCGATTAATCATTTCGCTACAGCGATAAATGACTGTAACTGCGCTTCATTCTGCAGACGTTGCTGTAAAGCTGCCGCCTGAGATTTACTGGCAAACGGACCCAGCTGAATACGCCATACCGCGCCATTTTGCTCAACGCGACCCGGTACGCCAAACTGCTGGCCGAGGCGCTGCTGATACTGCTGGGCACGTGCCTGGTCGCTGACTGCGCCAACCTGAACGACGTAGCCACCGGCCTGGGCAGGGGCAGAAACGGGCGCCGTCACCGGAGCCTGAGTCGGGGCAGAGACAGGTGCCGTCACCGGAGCCGTCTGGTTCACCGGCGCGGTGACAACCGGCTGAGGTGCAGGCGGTTCGCTGCCTTCCAGCACGCCGGAGGCGAGGGTGGTTGGAGCGCCAAGGAAACCGCTGCTGCTGACCGGCGCGCCCATGCTGTCTTCGCTTTTCAGCGTGTCATTACTGATGGCATGTACGTCACCCTGTGGTGCAGGTTCGGAAACGGACGACGCGCCACCCATACCGCTGCTCAGGTCGGGACGCGCGGGCAGGGCATAAGTCTGTTTAGCCACGGTGGTACAGGCCATACCCGGGCCGGAGAGCGAACCGTCCTGAGCGACAATAATCGGGTCGATACGCACTTTGGTGTTGTTAGAGGTATTCAGGCGGTCGGCCGCGGCGCGCGACAGCGAGATCGCGCGGTCATTGCCGTAAGGACCACGATCGTTGATACGCACCACGATCATCCGGCCATTCGCCAGGTTAGTGATACGCGCATAGCTTGGGATCGGCAGCGTCGGGTGCGCAGCAGTGAGCTGCATCGGATCGAAAGCTTCGCCGCTGGCGGTCAGGTTGCTTCCCGGCTCGGCGTCATAAATTGCTGCCAGGCCTGCCTGACTGAATCGGGAAAGGTCCTGAACGATTTTGTAGCTTTTACCGTCGCGTTCGTAATCCTGATTGGCGGTGGCGCTCAGCGGTTCGAAACGCGGATCGGCTCCGCTGATCTCAACCACCGGACCATTACATACCGCTGGCTGCGGTGGTGCGACGGTCGCTTGCTGCTGACCATCGTCACTTGTACAGGCTGCCAGTAAACTCACTGCGATGCAGATCCCAGACCACTGCTTACGCATTGCGTGCCCCTTATACGCTTTTTGACAACATTTTTCTGTGTGTGTGGATCGACATCACGATCCCGAACCCGGCCATCAGAACGATCAGGGCCGAGCCTCCATAACTCACCAGCGGAAGCGGTACGCCTACCACCGGCAGAATACCGCTCACCATACCAATATTTACGAAAACATAAACGAATAAAATCAACATCAAGCCACCGGCCATTACCCGGCCAAAGGTGGTTTGCGCCCGGGCGGCAATCCACAATCCGCGCATGATTAACAGCAGGTACAGCGCCAGCAGGATCAGAATCCCGACCAGACCTAACTCTTCCGCCAGAACCGCAAAGATAAAGTCGGTGTGGCGTTCGGGCAGAAACTCAAGCTGCGACTGAGTACCGTGCAGCCAGCCCTTACCGCGCAGGCCGCCAGAGCCGATTGCAATCTTCGACTGTATAATATGATAGCCTGCCCCGAGCGGGTCGCTTTCCGGATCGAGCAACATCATCACGCGTTGGCGCTGATAATCGTGCATCAGGAAGAACCACAGGATCGGGATAAAGGCCGCAAGTAACACTGCCGCAATGCCAATAAGCCGCCAGCTGAGTCCGGAAAGGAACAGCACGAACAGACCGGAAAGGGCGATCAGAATCGAGGTACCGAGGTCCGGCTGGGCGGCTACCAGCAGCGTCGGCAGGAAGATCAGCACCAGCGCGATAGCGGTGTTTTTCAGCGACGGCGGACAGACATCACGGTTAATAAAGCGGGCCACCATCAGCGGAACGGCGATTTTCGCAATCTCAGAGGGCTGAAAACGCACAATACCGAGATCGAGCCAGCGCTGTGCGCCTTTCGAGATGGCGCCAAAGGCATCCACCGCCACCAGTAGAATGATACAGAAGATATAGAGATAGGGCGCCCAGCCTTCGTAGACGCGCGGCGGGATCTGCGCCATCACCACCATCACCACCAGACCCATGGTAATCTGGCCGATTTTACGTTCCGTCATGCCGAGATCCTGGCCGCTGGCACTCCAGATGACCATGGCACTGTAGACCAGCAGCGCCAGCAGGATCAGCAGCATGGCCGGGTCGATGTGGATCTTGTCCCACAGCGATTTTTTATTCGGATTATCCGTCACGATTATTGGTCCTCCGCGCCGGCGGCAGCCGGGCTTTCACTCGGCAGTTCAGTGTTGTTATCACCCAGCATGATGTGATCAAGGATCTGGCGCATGATAGTACCGACCGCCGGGCCGGCACCGCCGTTTTCCAGAATAATCGACACCGCCACCTGCGGGTTTTCGTATGGAGCAAACGCAATCATCAGCTTGTGGTCACGCAGACGTTCAGCGATTTTATGCGCGTTATAGGTTTCATTCGCTTTCAGACCAAAGACCTGCGCGGTACCGGATTTTGCCGCGATTTTATACGGCGCACCGGCAAAGTATTTGTGTGCTGTACCGTTGGCGCGGTTGGCTACGCCATACATCCCGTCTTTGGCAATTTCCCAGTAGCCGGAATGGATGTCGCCCACCGGTGGCTCGTGCGGCTGCGACCACGGCACTTTTTTGCCGTCTTCAACGGTGCTCATCAGCAGGTGCGGCACTTTCACCACCCCGTCGTTGATCAGGATCATCAGCGCTTTGCTCATCTGAATCGGTGTGGCGGTCCAGTAGCCCTGGCCGATCCCCACCGGAATGGTGTCGCCCTGATACCACGGCTTTTTAAAGCGTTTCAGCTTCCATTCACGGGTCGGCATGTTGCCGGAGCGCTCTTCTGAGAGGTCGATACCTGTGTAGTGACCATAGCCAAATTTGCCCATCCATTCTGACAGACGGTCGATGCCCATGTCGTAGGCCACCTGATAGAAGAAGGTATCCGCCGACTCCTCCAGTGATTTGGTGACATTCAGATGGCCGTGGCCCCACTTCTTCCAGTCGCGGTAGCGTTTTTCCGAGCCAGGCAACTGCCACCAGCCCGGGTCGAAGAGACCGGTGTTGCGGGTGATCACCCCCGCGCTTAACGCAGATACCGCCACATAAGGTTTTACCGTGGACGCCGGGGGATAAACACCCTGAGTCGCGCGGTTGATCAGCGGCGTGTTCGGGTCGTTAAGCAGGCCCGAATAATCTTTGCTGGAGATACCATCAACGAACAAATTCGGATCATAGCTCGGCGTCGAGACCAGGGCCAGAATGCTGCCGCTGCGCGGGTCAGTCACAATGACCGCTGCACGACTGCCTGCCAGCAGGGTTTCGACGTACTGCTGGAGTTTGAGATCCAGAGTCAGATAGATGTCATGCCCGGCCTGAGGCGGCACCTCTTTCAGCTGGCGGATCACCCGGCCACGGTTGTTGACTTCAACCTCTTCGTAACCGGTCTGACCGTGGAGCATATCTTCGTAGTAGCGCTCAATCCCCAGCTTGCCGATATCGTGCGTTGCCGCGTAGTTGGCGAGCTTGCCGTCTTTATCCAGCCTGTCGACATCTTTATCGTTGATTTTCGAGACATAGCCGATGACGTGCGTCAGGGCAGAGCCGTACGGGTAGAAGCGGCGCTTGTAACCTTTGACTTCTACGCCCGGAAAGCGGTACTGGTTCACGGCGAAACGGGCTACCTGCACCTCGGTGAGGTTGGTTTTTACCGGAATCGACGTGAAGCGATGCGAGCGGGAGCGCTCTTTTTTGAAGGCGGCAATATCGTCATCATTCAGATCGACCACACCGCGCAACGCGTCGAGCGTCTGCTGCACGTTATCGACCTTCTCCGGCATCATTTCAATCTGGTAGATCGTGCGGTTCAGCGCCAGTGGCGTACCGTTGCGATCGTAGATAATGCCGCGGCTTGGGGCGATAGGGACGAGTTTGATGCGGTTTTCGTTGGAGCGGGTCTGGTAATCGGTAAAACGGACAATTTGCAGATTATAGAGGTTGGCGATCAGCACGCCAGTCAGCAGCAAAATTCCCAAAAAGGCGACCACCGCCCGGCGCACAAACAGCGCGGACTCAGCCGTATAGTCGCGAAAAGAGTTCTGTAGTTTCATCCGCTGCTTAATTTATCCAGGACGTCATCATTACTCACGGTGATAAGGATGGTTAGTCGTGATGCTCCACGCGCGATAGAGACTTTCAGCAACCAACACCCGAACCAGCGGGTGGGGCAGCGTCAGCGCGGAGAGAGACCAACTCTGTTCTGCTGCCGCTTTGCAGGCGGGAGATAATCCCTCGGGACCGCCAATTAACAGGCTGACGTCGCGACCGTCCTGCTTCCAGCGCTCCAGTTCATGCGCCAGCTGCGGTGTATCCCAGGGCTTGCCCGGAATATCGAGCGTGACGATGCGGTTTTTGCCTGCGGCAGCCAGCATCAGTTCACCCTCTTTGTCGAGAATACGTTTGATATCTGCGTTTTTGCCGCGTTTGCCGGCGGGGATCTCCACCAGCTCAAACGGCATGTCTTTCGGAAAACGACGCAGATATTCAGTAAACCCTGTTTGTACCCAGTCGGGCATTTTTGTGCCGACGGCTACCAGTTGCAGCTTCACGCATTAACCCCAGAGTTTTTCCAGCTCATACAGGCGACGGCTCTCTTCCTGCATGACGTGGACAATCACATCGCCAAGGTCAACAACGACCCAGTCAGCGGTCGCTTCGCCTTCAACGCCCAGCGGCAGCATACCGGCAGCGCGGGATTCCTGCACAACATGGTCAGCGATGGAAGCAACGTGGCGAGTGGAGGTACCGGTGCAGATAATCATGCAATCGGTGATGCTTGATTTGCCCTGAACGTCGATGGCGATGATGTCCTGACCTTTCAGGTCATCAATTTTGTCGATAACAAAATCCTGGAGTGCTTTACCCTGCAAGTTTTCCCCCTGGGAAAGTGAGATTGAATAACTGTAAATTCGTAGCCAGACAGTATACCTGAACTGGCCGCAGTGTCGGGACTAATGTCACCGGACGGGCCTGCGAAGGCGGGTATCATCCCACCCTATGCCGGAGATTGCATCGCCATTTTTGTAAAACAGTTTTTGTAAAACAGTGCTGGCGGGAAGTCTGGCAGCGGAGGATATCAGCCTGGACGGGGGTGTCAATGCTGAGAGCGCGAATGGCGCGCTTTTTCTCCCGGCGTCCAGTCAGTTGCTGCTTTTCTGATACAGACCCTGCTGTTGAATGTAACGTAGCACCGCCGCCGGTAACATCTCATCACAGGGGAGTCCCTGCTGCAGACGCTGGCGGATCTGCGTGGCCGAAATATCAAACCACGGCGTTTCCGCCAGATAGATTTTACCGGCTGGCAGGGTATGCAGATCTTCAGCCTGATATGTCAGGTGCTGCTCCAGCCACTGTTGATGCTGCTCCTCTTTCATCGCCAGCGGATAACCCGGACGACGACAGACGATCAAATGGCTGTTATCGAGGATCGTCTGATACTGATACCAGCCTGGAAAGCTAAGCAGTGAGTCCTGGCCGATGATAAAGGCCAGCGGTCTCTCCGGCCCCTGTTCGCTGCGCCACTCCTGCAGGGTTTGCGCGGTATAGGACGGGCTGTCCCGACGCAGTTCACGCTCGTCGAGGTGAAACAGCGGCTTATCGGCAATCGCCAGCTCCAGCATCGTTTTGCGCTGTGCGGCGCTGGCTTCAGGCTGGGGACGGTGCGGCGGCACGTTGTTGGGCATAATAGTGACGCGCTGCAGACCAATCTGGTTCGCCAGAATTTCGACCGGTTTCAGATGCCCGTAATGGATCGGGTCAAAGGTGCCGCCAAACAGAGCCTGGAGAGAGTGCATCTCTTACCCTTCTATAAAGATATCGGCCAGCGCCTTGTGGCACAGCAGCAGCGAAAGGCTTTCCAGCTCGGACCAGATCGACTGGCCGTAATCCTGCTTCAGGGTCAGCTCGGTACGCGTCAGCAGCTGAACGGCCTGGCGCAGCTGTTCCGGGCTCAGGCGGTTCAGGGCCTCGGTGGTCATGCCGCGACGGTTCTGCCAGACCCGGTGTTTATCAAACAGCGCACGCAGGGGCGTATGTGCCGACTGACGTTTCAGGGTCAGGAGCAGCAACAGTTCACGCTGCAGGGTTCTGAGCAGGATCACCGGCTCACTGCCTTCGAGACGCAGCTGTTGCAGGATATGCAGGGCGCGCTTGCTCTTCGCCGAGAGCAGGGCATCGACCCAGTGGAAAGGGGTGAAATGGGCTGCGTCGTTGACGGCCTGCTCGACGCGCGGCAGGGTCAGTTTGCCATCCGGCCAGAGCAGCGACAGCCGCTCGAGCGCCTGGGCAAGGGCCAGCAGGTTGCCTTCGTAGCAGTAACAGAGCAGCTGATTCGCCGCGTCATCCAGCTGCAGATTGTTCTGCTTTGCCCGGGCCGCCACCCATTTGGGCAGGTGTGCCTGCTCCGGGGTCTGACAGGTCACCAGTACTGAATGGTTTGCCAGCGCCGTAAACCAGGCGGCATTCTCCTGGGCTTTGGTCAGCTTGTTGCCGCGGACAATCAGCAGAAGATCGTTATGCAGCAGACTTACCAGCGTGGCCAGTTGTTCGTTGATGGCCGCATTAGGGCCGTTTTCCGGTAACTGGATAAGCAGAGTCTGGCGGGCGGCAAAGAGGCTCATCGCCTGACAGAGAGAGAAAATCTCCTGCCAGTCGGTGCTGTTATCCAGGGTGAAACTGTGATGCTCTTCAAAGCCCTGGGTCGCCGCAAGCTGACGTACGGCGTCCTGGCTCTCCTGCAGCAACAGCGGATCGTTTCCGAGAAGCAGATACGCCGCGCGCAGCCCTTCATTGAGCTGCGCGCGGAGTTGTTCAGGGTACAACCTGAGCATTACTGACCCAGCGTCGTGGTGACGCGAGATGAGGATGCCGCTGGCTTAGCCACAGGCTGCGCTTTTAGAGCATTCTCTTTTTCAGCAGTATGGACGCTCGGCAGCTTACGGATCAGCTGCTCTGCTGCCTTGTCATACATTTCGTTAACGATAATGGTCTGCTCAGCATCTTTCGCCAGCGCAGTCTGCGGGTTATCGAAGAACGAACGGTAGACCTTGGTACTGATAGGGTAAATATCGCTACCCGGGATCAACACCGCAGCGTGAACTTCCATCACCATCTGGTATTCCGCAGTACGACCATCCTGGAAGATGGACGCGGTATCCTGGCTCAGGGTATAGCTTAATACGCGGAATGACGGAATATCCTGGCGCAGCGTTCCTTTTTCGATCAGGTCAACGCCGTTAAGGCGCAGCTGGTTACGGATAGAACGGCTCAGCGGACCATTTGGATCGCCCGAATCGAAAATCATGGTTTTCATCTGTTCCGGCACCTGTGTAGTGTTACGCAAGTGCCAGCCACAGCCGGCGGTGACTAACACCGCCAGCGATAACAGTAATGTTGCCAGTTGTCGCACGCTTCCTCCCGCGCTTAGCCAACGACCAGGTTCAGCAGTTTACCGGGCACGTAGATCACTTTACGTACGGTAACGCCATCAAGATACTTCGCCACCAGATGTTCCTGGCCGGCGCGTTCACGGACCTGCTCTTCGGTTGCATCAACCGGAACAGTGATTTTACCGCGCACTTTGCCGTTGACCTGCACGACGACCAGCGTGGTGTTTTCCACCATTGCGGATTCATCCGCCACCGGCCACGGTGCATTGTCGATATCGCCTTCGCCGTTCAGCTCCTGCCACAGAGTAAAGCTGGCGTGAGGGGTGAACGGGTTCAGCATACGGACAACCGCCAGCAATGCTTCACGCATCAAGGCACGATCCTGCTCGCCTTCCTGCGGGGCTTTCGCCAGCTTGTTCATCAATTCCATAATAGCCGCAATTGCGGTATTGAAGGTCTGACGGCGACCAATATCATCGGTTACTTTGGCAATAGTTTTATGAACATCACGACGCAACGCCTGCTGATCTTCCGTCAGGGCTGCGGTATCCAGTGCCGGTGCTTCGCCCTGAGAGGTGTATTCGTACACCAGTTTCCAGACACGTTTCAGGAAGCGGTTAGCCCCTTCAACGCCGGATTCCTGCCACTCGAGGGTCATGTCTGCCGGAGAGGCGAACATCATGAACAGACGCACGGTATCGGCACCGTAACGCTCTACCATCACCTGCGGGTCAATGCCGTTGTTTTTGGACTTCGACATTTTGCTCATGCCGGTATACACCAGCTCGTGACCCGCGGCATCTTTCGCCTTAACGATGCGGCCTTTTTCGTCGCGCTCAACGATGGCATCAACCGGAGAGACCCAGTTACGCTCGCCGTTCACGCCCACGTAGTAGAAGGCATCCGCCAGCACCATGCCCTGACACAGCAGCTGTTTGGCTGGCTCATCAGAGTTCACCAGGCCCGCGTCGCGCATCAGCTTGTGGAAGAAGCGGAAGTAGAGCAGGTGCATGATGGCGTGTTCGATCCCGCCGATGTAGATATCGACCGGCAGCCAGTAGTTTGCTGCATCGGAATCCAGCATGCCTTCCTGATACTGCGGGCAGGTATAACGCGCGTAGTACCAGGAGGACTCCATAAAGGTGTCGAAGGTGTCAGTTTCACGCAGCGCAGGCATGCCGTTCACGGTGGTCTTCGCCCACTCAGGATCGGCTTTGATCGGGCTGGTGATGCCGTCCATGACCACGTCTTCCGGCAGGATCACCGGGAGCTGATCTTCCGGGGTTGGCAGGACGGTGCCGTCTTCCAGGGTAACCATCGGGATTGGTGCGCCCCAGTAACGCTGACGGGAAACACCCCAGTCGCGCAGACGGTAGTTAACTTTACGTTCGCCCACGCCCAGCGCCGTCAGTTTGTCGGCAATGGCGTTGAAGCCCTCTTCAAAGCTCAGGCCGCTGAATTCGCCGGAGTTGAACAGGGTGCCTTTTTCGGTCAGCGCCTGCTCGGACAGATCCGGCTCAGAGCCGTCTGCTGCGAGAATAACCGGCTTGATCGCCAGGCTGTATTTGGTAGCAAATTCGTAGTCGCGCTGATCGTGACCCGGAACGGCCATCACGGCACCCGTACCGTACTCCATCAGCACGAAGTTGGCAGCCCAGACCGGGATCGCTTCGCCGGTCAGTGGATGTGTCGCGTAGAAACCGGTGGCAACGCCTTTCTTCTCCATGGTCGCCATATCGGCTTCGGCCACTTTGGTGTTGCGGCATTCGTCGATGAAGGCAGCCAGTTCCGGATTGTTCTCTGCCGCTTTCTGCGCCAGCGGGTGACCTGCAGCCACGGCCAGGTAGGTCGCACCCATGAAGGTGTCCGGACGGGTGGTGTAAACGGTCAGTTTCTGATCATAGTTCTCAACGTCGAAGGTGATTTCCACCCCTTCAGAACGGCCGATCCAGTTGCGCTGCATGGTTTTAACGGTATCTGGCCAGTGGTCCAGATTGTCCAGATCGCTCAGCAGTTCGTCGGCGTAAGCGGTGATTTTGATAAACCACTGAGGGATCTCTTTACGCTCTACTTTGGTGTCGCAGCGCCAGCAGCAGCCGTCGATAACCTGTTCGTTGGCCAGAACGGTCTGATCGTTCGGGCACCAGTTAACGGCGGAGGTTTTTTTGTAGACCAGCCCTTTTTTATAGAGCTCGGTGAAGAACTTCTGCTCCCAGCGGTAGTATTCCGGGGTGCAGGTCGCCAGCTCGCGGCTCCAGTCATAGCCAAAGCCCAGCATCTTAAGCTGGTTTTTCATGTAGGCGATGTTGTCGTAGGTCCACGGAGCAGGCGCGGTATTGTTTTTTACCGCCGCACCTTCAGCAGGCAGACCAAACGCATCCCAGCCGATCGGCTGCAGGACGTTTTTACCCAGCATGCGCTGATAGCGAGCGATCACATCACCGATGGTGTAGTTACGCACGTGGCCCATGTGTAGTCGGCCAGAAGGATAGGGAAGCATCGACAGGCAGTAATACTTCTCTTTGCTCTCGTCTTCGGTGACTTCAAAAGTGCGCTTCTCGTCCCAGTGTTGCTGGACTTTCGATTCTATCTCTTCCGGGCGGTATTGCTCTTGCATGGCAGCCAGTGGTCCTGTGTTCAATACAGCTACAAACGTAGCCAATGGATGTGGTAATTCAGATCCGCATAGCATAGCCCAAACGCCCGCGTCAAAACAGCCTTTACCTCAAAAGTGCCTTGCAGGAATTTACGCAGAGTGTGGATGACCTGACAAAGCGGGGCGCAAATAAGGTCTATCATTAGAGAGAGTTACTTACCCGGGAGGCAAATGATGAACAAGGTTGCTCAATTTTACCGTGAACTGGTCGCCACATTAACTGAACGTCTGCGTAATGGTGAGCGTGATATCGATGCGCTCGTCGAACAGGCGCGCCTGAGGGTGATGCAGACGGGTGAGTTAACACGTACCGAAGTGGAGGAGGTGACCCGCGCGGTGCGTCGGGATCTGGAGGAGTTCGCCCGCAGCTACGAAGAGAGCCAGGATGAGGTCGCTGACAGCGTCTTTATGCGGGTAATCAAAGAGAGTCTGTGGCAGGAGCTAGCAGATATTACCGATAAAACGCAGCTGGAGTGGCGCGAGGTGTTCCAGGATCTTAACCATCACGGCGTGTATCACAGTGGGGAGGTGGTTGGGCTCGGCAATCTGGTGTGTGAAAATTGTCACTTCCATCTGGCGGTTTATACCCCCGACCTGCTGCCGGTCTGTCCGAAGTGCGGTCACGACCAGTTCCAGCGTCGTCCGTTTGAGCCTTAGCAGTGATAATAACGATGCGTCATCTGACGCATCGTTATTATCCGCATAAGACTACGAACGATAAAACGCGAGTCTTTCTGCCAGTAAATCAACGAAGGCCTGGCGATCGATATTCAGCATGATCTCGGTGTTGGGTTCGTTACCGCTAAGGAAATAATAATCCACCACCGTCATACCCTGAGTATATTTCCCCTGCGTTTCGACGCCGACCCAGCGTCTGGCGGTGGTGAATATCTCCGGCTTCAGCAGCCAGGCGATGGTGCAAGGGTCGTGCAGCGGTGCGCCCTGGAAACCCCATTTTTCCGTCTTGTGATACTCCATAAAGAAATCGAGCAGTTCCGCTACGGTGCGGGCCACGGGGTTATTGATCGCACGAAAACGCTCAATATCTTCCGCCATGATTTGCGCGTTGTGCGTTACATCTAGTCCGGCCATCACCACCGGAATACCGGACTGGAAGACGATTTCAGCCGCTTCAGGATCGACAAAGATGTTGAATTCAGCGGCAGGGGTCCAGTTACCCAGCCCCATGGCGCCGCCCATGATCACAATCCGGGCGATTTTCGCATGCAGCTCCGGATGGCTGTTCAGCAGCAGGGCGACGTTAGTTTGCGGACCGGTAGCCACCAGCGTCACCGGTTCGGCGCTTTCGCGCAGTATCTTCGCTATCAGCTCTACGGCCGTGCAATGTTGCGGAGCAAAGCCCGGCTCGGGCAGGGCGGGGCCATCAAGACCGCTTTCACCGTGCACGTTGTCCGCAATAATGAGCTCCCGCATTAACGGCTTAACGGCACCGCCGGCTACCGGGATATCGGTGCGCTTTAGCAGCGTGAGCATGCGCAGGACATTACGCAGCGTTTTGTCCGGGGTCTGGTTTCCGGCTGAGGAGGTAACGGCTTTGACATCAAGTTCTGGTGAGGCGAGGGCAAGGACGAGTGCTATCGCGTCGTCATGACCCGGATCGCAATCGAGGATAATGGGCAGTGCCATAGAATTCTCCATTTCTCAGTGTTGTTTTGTGGCAAGGCTAACGCTGAAGAGAGGAGCCGACGAGGCAAACAGATGAAAAGCGTGAAGCAGTGCGCAATCTGAGCGATTGCGCACCAGGGAGATTAATGCAGGATTTTGGCGAGGAAATCTTTGGCGCGATCGGACTGAGGGTTGGCAAAGAACTCTTCTTTGGCGGAGTCCTCCACGATTTTCCCTTCATCCATAAAGATCACGCGGTTCGCCACTTTACGGGCAAAGCCCATTTCGTGGGTCACCACCATCATGGTCATCCCTTCTTGCGCCAGCTGTACCATAACGTCCAGTACTTCGTTGATCATTTCCGGGTCGAGGGCGGAGGTTGGCTCATCAAACAGCATTGCCACCGGATCCATACACAGCGCGCGGGCAATCGCGACACGCTGCTGCTGGCCGCCGGAGAGCTGCGCCGGGAACTTATCGGCATGCGCCGTCAGACCCACGCGCTCCAGCAGTTTCAACGCTTTTTCACGCGCCTTCGCTTTATCGCGTTTGAGCACTTTTACCTGCGCCAGGGTCAGGTTTTCAATGATCGACAGATGCGGGAACAGTTCGAAATGCTGGAACACCATCCCGACGTTAGAACGCAGCGTCGCCAGGTTGGTTTTCTTGTCATTCACTTTGGTGCCGTTGACGATAATCTCGCCCTGCTGCACTGGCTCAAGGCCGTTCACGGTTTTGATAAGGGTGGATTTGCCCGAGCCGGACGGCCCGCACACCACCACCACTTCGCCCTTTTTCACTTCCGTGGAGCAGTCGGTCAGCACCTGAAAGTGCCCATACCATTTAGAAACATTTTTCAGGGAAATCATTACACTGTCCTTTTCTTCAGCCAGCTGACCAACAGCGACGCGCTTAAACTAATTGCAAAATAGACCGCACCTGCGAACAGGATCATCTCAACCTGAGTACCATCGCGCTCACCGATGGTGGAGGCGGTGCGGAAGAAGTCTGCCAGGCTCAACACATAAACCAGCGAAGTATCCTGGAACAGCACGATGCCCTGGGTCAGCAGCAGTGGAACCATGGCGCGGAACGCCTGCGGCAGAATGATGAGCTTCATCGACTGCCAGTGGGTCATGCCTAATGCCAGGGCGGCACTGGACTGCCCGCGGGAGATACTCTGGATCCCGGCGCGGATAATCTCTGAGTAGTACGCCGCCTCAAACATTGAGAAGGCCACCATCGCCGAGATCAGACGAATATCGGATTTCGGCGACAGGCCAAGCACGTTCTGCAGCAGGCCCGGTACGATCAGGTAGAACCACAGCAGCACCATCACCAGCGGGATGGAGCGAAACACGTTGACGTAGGCCGTGGCAAACCAGGCGACAGGCTTGAAGCTCGACAGGCGCATGACCGCCAGCAGAGTGCCCCAGACAATCCCGATAATCACCGCCGTCAGGGTGATCTTCAGGGTGATGATCAGGCCATCAATCAGGTAGGGCAGGGAAGGAACAATGGAACTCCAGTCAAACTCGTACATTATTTGCCCCCCAGGTTGCCCGGCAGGCGAACTTTACGTTCGACCAGGTTCATCACCAGCATAATCACTGCGTTAATCAGCACGTACGCCAGGGTAATGGCGGTAAAGGATTCCCACGCGTGCGCGGAGTAATCCAGCAATTTGCCCGCCTGCGCGGCCATATCCACCAGACCGATAGTGGAGGCGATGGCCGAGTTTTTCACCAGGTTCATCATCTCCGAGGTCATCGGCGGCACAATCACGCGATAGGCATTCGGCAGCAGAACGTAACGGTAGGCCTGCGGTAAGGTCAGACCCATCGCCAGCGCGGCGTTTTTCTGTCCACGGGGCAGAGACTGGATCGCCGCACGCACCTGCTCACATACGCGGGCAGCGGTGAACAGACCCAGGCAGAGCATGGAGGAGACAAAGAACTGAACGTTAGGATCCAGTTCAGATTTGAACCACATGCCGAGATCTTCCGGCAGCAGTTCCGGGATAACCAGATACCAGGTGAAGAACTGCACGATCAACGGAACGTTACGGAACAGTTCGACGTAGCAGGTTCCCAGCGAGGAGAGAAAACGGTTAGGCACGGTACGCAAAATACCGAACAGCGAGCCGACCAGGAAAGCGATGATCCAGGCGGTGATCGACAGGGCGACCGTAACCTGAAAACCGCTCCACAGCCAGCCAAGATAGGTGGTGTTGCCGAACGGGGCTTGCTGCAGAAAAATGCCCCAGTTCCAGTCGATTGACATAATAAACTCCAGAAAAAAAAGGGTAGCAGCGCTACCCTCGAAGATTGGTGAGAAGCTTTAATATTCGCGCTGAGTGGGGAACGACCACTCAACGTTTAGTCTGTCCGCGCTTCCCGACAATCGAGAGGGCAGGAGGTCCCGCCCTTTAATGGTTCTAATTAGTTAAGTGCTTTGTCATTCGGTTCTTTAAACAGTGCCTTCATGTCGTCGGACAGCTCAAAGTTCATGTTCAGATTTTTTGGTGGGATTGGGTTTTTGAACCACTTATCGAACCATTTCTCTGCGTCGCCGGAGGTCTGAACCTGAGCGATGGTGTCATCGACCAGCTTCTTAAATTCCGCGTCGTCTTTACGCATCATGCAGCCATAGGCCTCTTTGGATTGCGCGGTGCCGACGATTTCCCAGTTGTCCGGTTTCTTCGCTTTCGCGCGTTCACCTGCCAGCAGGGCATCATCCATCATAAACGCGACGGCGCGACCGCTCTCCAGGGTACGGAAAGAGTCACCGTGGTCTTTAGCGCTGATGATGCGCATGTCCATTTTCTTCTCTTCGTTCAACTTGTGCAGCAGCACTTCAGAGGTGGTGCCGGAGGTGACGACCACCGCTTTGCCTTTCAGGTTGTCGAAGTCTTTGATCTCGCCGCCTTTTTTGGTCAACAGACGGGTACCGACCACGAAGATGGTATCGGAGAAGGCTGCCTGTTTCTGACGCTCAAGGTTGTTGGTGGTGGAGCCACACTCAAAATCAAAGGTGCCGTTTTGCAGCAGCGGAATACGGTTTTGTGACGTGATTGGGATCAGCTTCACTTCCAGATCCGGTTTGTTCAGCTTTTTCTTCACCGCGTCAACGATGGCATTGGAGTAAGCCTGAGAGTAACCCACGACTTTTTGCGTGTTGTCGTAGTATGAGAACGGAACAGAGGATTCACGGTGGCCGACCACAATCACGCCGTTTTTAGCGATTTTTTCGAGGGTGCCGCCCGCCGCCGGCGCAGCGTCTTCGGCGTGAACGACGCCTGCAGACAATCCCATCACCAGCATTGCTGTGGCCAGTTTACGTAATTGCATATCCAACTCCTTTTTTATCAGCGACAGGGGCGCATTGATATTCGGTGTGATGTTGTTATAGCTCGCGCGATACGAGTGCAGTGTTATACGTGTTTGTTAACATTTAGTTTGGCTTAATGTAAAGATTTTGCTGCGTTATTGTTTATTTTTGCGAAGCGCGCCGCACCATTCAGAGGCATAAATCCCCCATTGCACCGTTTCGGTGCTACCGGTGATCGACACTGGTGCGACAAGGTTGCACGTTAAGCCAAATCGCGTTTACGTGAATAAACAAAGCAATCGGCGTGCCAGAATTTTAGGATGAAGGGAATTGCCGGGTGGCGGCTGCGCCTTACCCGGCCTACAAAACCGTAGGCCCGGCAAGCGTAGCGCCGCCGGGCAAAAAGGAAGGGGAATTACTTACGACGCTGACGAAGGCTCATCAGCACGGCACCAAAGCCAAAGAGCACGGTCAGGATCCACAGCGGCCAGTTGCCGGTGCGAGCGTAAGGCGTTAACCCTGTCGTCGGCGTGACCTTTGCCGTCAGCACGTCGCGGGTAAACTGCGGGAGCATGGCCTGAATTTCGCCCTGCGGCCCAATCACGGCGGTAATGCCATTGTTGGTGCTGCGCAGCAGCGGGCGCGCCAGCTCCAGGGAGCGCATCCGCGCCATCTGGAAGTGCTGCCATGGGCCAATCGATTTACCGAACCAGGCATCGTTAGAGATGGTCAGCAGATAATCGGTATCCGGGCGGAAATTATCCCGCACCTGCTCACCGAGGATAATCTCGTAGCAAATGGCGGCGGTCAGCAAAAAGCCGTGCGCGCTCAGCTGAGGCTGAACATACGGACCCCGGCTAAACGAGGACATCGGCAGATCGAAGAATGGCGCCAGCGGACGTAGAATCGACTCCAGCGGCACAAACTCACCGAAAGGCACCAGGTGATTTTTGTTGTAGCGGTTGGTCGACTCATAGCTGTACGGATTGTCTTTCCCCAGCGTGATGATGGTGTTGTAGGTGTCGTAACGGTTCTGCTTGTTCAGACGCGCATCGACAATCCCGGTGATCAGGGTGGTGTCACGGGCGCGCAGCAGATCGTCCATCATGGCGAGGAAACGCTGCTGGTTAATCTCCAGATCCGGGATCGCCGACTCCGGCCAGATAATCAGCTGCGACTTGCCCATCTCTTTCTGGGTCGCATCCAGATAAATTTTCAGGGTGTTGACCAGCTGACCTTCATCCCATTTCAGTGACTGGGGAATATTCCCCTGCACCATCGACACCTGGGTGGCGCGTTGCGGCTCGAGGGTAAACCACTGGATAAAACGCAGCGGGAAGGGCAGGGCAAAGAGGATCAGCGCCGCCGCCAGCGGACGCCAGTTGCGCTGTACCAGCGCCAGTACCAGCAGGCCGCTCACTACCATCAGCAGGAAGTTGATCGCCTCGACGCCCATCACCGGCGCCAGTCCTTTCAGCGGACCGTCGATCTGGCTGTAGCCAAACTGCAGCCAGGGAAAACCGGTCAGCACCCAGCCGCGCAGGAATTCGCTGCACTGCCAGACCACCGGGGCGGCAATCGCCACCCGCAGCCAGCTGGTTTTCGGCCACAGGCGAGAGAGGACCCCGGCGAAGAGGCCGGTATACAGCGAAAGATAGGCTGCCAGCAGCACCACGAGGAAGACATTCACCGGGCCCGGCATGCCGCCAAATTGCGCAATACTGACGTAAACCCAGTTAATACCGGAGCCAAACAGGCCGAGACCCCAGACGTAACCAATCGCCGCGGCCTGTACGGGCCGTCGGTTCAGCGTCAGCCCCTGCAGTCCCATCAGGGAGAGGAGCGCGGCGGGCCAGAAGTCATAAGGGGAAAAAGCCAGCGTTCCGCTGGCTCCGAGGATTAGCGCCAGCAGCAGACGTACGCGCTGGCGTTCAAACAGTGGGGCAAATGCCATTTAAATCAATCATCCAGTGTGGGTTGCGGAGCATCGTCCGGCATTCTTACATGAACCTGAATAATACGTCGACTGTCGGCCATTGCGACCTTGAACTGGTAACCGTCTATTTCCACGGTCTCACCGCGCGCCGGAAGGTGACCAAAGGCCTGCATCACCAGCCCGCCAATGGTATCCACCTCTTCATCGCTGAAGTGTGTCCCGAAGGTGTCATTGAAATCTTCGATCGGAGCCAGCGCACGCACGGTCCAGGTGTGGCGGCTCAGCTGACGGAAGTCGATATCCTCTTCTTCGTCATATTCGTCTTCGATTTCACCAACAATCAGTTCAAGAATATCTTCGATGGTGACCAGACCCGAAACACCGCCAAATTCATCGATAACAATCGCCATGTGGTAGCGCTGAGAGCGAAACTCTTTCAGCATGCGGTCAACCCGCTTGCTTTCCGGGACAACCACCGCCTGACGTAGCACTTTTTCCATGCTGAAGGCTTCGGAATCGCTGCGCATAAACGGCAGTAGATCTTTAGCCATCAAAATCCCTTCGATGTGATCTTTATCTTCGCTGATCACCGGGAAACGCGAGTGAGCAGACTCGATGATAACGTCGAGGCACTCATCTAAGGTCTGGTTGCGTTTCAGGGTAATCATCTGCGAGCGGGGGATCATGATATCGCGAACGCGCTGGTCGGCGATGTCCATTACCCCTTCGAGCATTTCGCGCGTATCTTCGTCGATAAGTTCGTTCTGCCCGGAATCACGGATCAGCTCCAGAAGATCGTCACGGTTTTTAGGTTCACCGTGGAACAGCTGGCTCAGAAGGAGGGAGAAAAATCCCTTTTTGCTGTTAGGTGTGTCGCTACTGTGTGAATTGTCGTCGCTCATGGCGTTTGTTAAGGGTTCTCATGTTGATGTAAAACTGCCGTCGCGGACCTTTGTCTGACACGACGGCACATTATGTCAGTCCGGCGCAAAACCGCCGAACAGACTACTCTTTCTCGGCAATGTACGGATCCTCATAGCCCAGAGCAAGCATTATCTCTGTCTCGAGGGACTCCATCTCTTCCGCTTCTTCATCTTCAATATGGTCGTAGCCCAGCAGATGCAGGCTCCCGTGCACTACCATATGCGCCCAGTGGGCTTCGAGCGGCTTTTGCTGCTCCTTAGCCTCCTGCTCAACCACCTGCCGGCAGATGATCAGATCACCCAGCAGCGGCAGTTCGATGCCCGGCGGCGCCTCAAACGGGAAAGAGAGCACGTTGGTCGGCTTATCTTTCCCGCGATAGGTCAGGTTCAGGTCGTGGCTTTCTGCTTCATCCACCAGGCGAATCGTTACCTCTGACTCTTCCTGAAACTGAGGGATGACGGCATTCAGCCACGCCTGGAACTGGCTCTCTTCCGGCAGGCCGGAATTGTCTTCACAGGCCAGCTGTAAATCGAGGATCACCTGACTCATTTCTGCTCTTGCTCCTGGGCTTCGCGTTTGCGTTCCGCGGCCTGCTCTGCTTTACGTTTTTGATCTGCTGCTTCCCACGCTTCATATGCCGTGACGATGCGGGCCACCACCGGGTGACGCACTACGTCTTCGCTGTGGAAGAAGTTAAAGCTGATTTCGTCCACTTCGGACAGGACTTCAATGGCGTGACGCAGACCCGATTTGGTGCTGCGCGGCAGGTCGACCTGGGTGATATCGCCGGTGATCACCGCTTTGGAGTTAAAGCCAATACGGGTCAGGAACATCTTCATCTGTTCGATGGTGGTGTTCTGGCTCTCATCCAGAATGATAAACGCATCGTTCAACGTACGGCCACGCATATAGGCCAGCGGAGCCACTTCGATAACGTTACGTTCGATCAGTTTTTCAACCTTCTCAAAGCCGAGCATCTCAAACAGCGCATCGTACAGCGGGCGCAGGTATGGGTCGACTTTCTGGCTCAGGTCGCCAGGCAGGAAGCCCAGCTTCTCGCCCGCTTCAACGGCCGGACGGGTGAGCAGAATACGGCGGATCTCCTGGCGCTCCAGGGCATCCACGGCAGCGGCTACTGCGAGGTAGGTTTTACCGGTACCCGCCGGGCCGACGCCGAAGGTGATGTCATGATCAAGGATGTTGGCGATGTACTGCGCCTGGTTTGGCGTGCGTGGTTTAATGACGCCACGCTTGGTCTGAATGTGGATAGCTTTGCCGAACTCCGGCACGCTCTCTGCGCTCTGCTCCAGTACCCGCGACTCTTTGATCGCCAGATGGATCTGTTCCGGCTCAATATCCTGCGTTTCACCGCGCATCGGGGCGGTATCAACGTACAGGCTACGGAGGATATCCGCAGCGGCATTGACGCAAATGGCGCGTCCGGTGAGTTTGAACTGGTTATCGCGACGATTAATCTCGATACCCAGACGTCGCTCCAGATGTTTGATGTTGTCATCAAACGGCCCGCACAGGCTCAGCAGGCGAGCGTTGTCTGCTGGCTCAAGGGTAATTTCACGTGTATCTATATTCAAACCGTTCCTCTTAATGTCCTGGATGCCATAAGGCAGTGGGTCTGTCTTATGAAAGTATTCACGCCAGAGAATAAAGGCGCAAGCATTGCGAAGGATATGGGGGAGAGAAGAGGGGAAAACAAGGCCTGCCAGAAATGGCAGGCCACAGGCATTATGGCTGATAAACGCCGACGCCCAGATCGCTTTCTTTACGGGTGCGGGCGATCACTGATTCGGGTGACTCGGCGATACGCAGACCCATTTCCTCTTCGGTGCGCACCAGTTTTCCGCGCAGGGAGTTGGTCAGCACTTCAAGGATCTCGATATCAACGAACTTACCGACCAGATCCGGCGTTCCTTCAAAGTTCACCACGCGGTTGTTCTCGGTACGGCCAGAGAGCTGCATGATGCTCTTACGTGAAGTGCCTTCGACCAATACGCGCTGCACGGTGCCGAGCATCCGACGGCTCCAGGCGTTGGCCTGCTGGTTAATGCGATCCTGCAGAATATACAGACGCTGCTTTTTCACCTCATCCGGTACGTCATCAACCATATCGGCGGCAGGCGTTCCCGGACGGGCCGAGAAGATGAAGCTGTAGCTCACGTCGAAATTCACATCGCCAATCACCTTCATGGTGCGCTCGAAATCCTCGTCCGTTTCACCCGGGAAGCCGACGATAAAGTCTGAGCTAATCTGAATATCCGGGCGGGCGTCACGCAGCTTGCGGATAATCGCTTTATATTCCAGCGCGGTGTGGGTGCGGCCCATCAGGTTCAGCACGCGGTCAGAACCACACTGGATCGGCAGATGCAGGAAGCTCACCAGCTCCGGTGTATCGCGGTAGACATCGATGATGTCATCGGTGAATTCAATCGGGTGGCTGGTGGTGAAGCGAATACGGTCGATGCCGTCGATGGCGGCCACCAGACGCAGCAGGTCGGCAAAAGAGCCAGTGCTGCCGTCGTAGTTCTCGCCGCGCCAGGCGTTCACATTCTGTCCGAGCAGGTTCACTTCACGTACACCCTGCGCCGCCAACTGAGCAATTTCAAACAGGATGTCGTCGCAAGGACGGCTGACTTCCTCACCGCGGGTGTAAGGCACCACGCAGTAGGTACAGTATTTGTTGCAGCCTTCCATGATGGAGACGAAGGCGGTCGGGCCATCCGCGCGCGGTTCTGGCAGACGGTCAAATTTTTCGATTTCCGGGAAGCTGACGTCGATGATCGCCTTGCGCTGGCCGGTCCCGCGCACGGCGTTGATCATCTCCGGCAGGCGGTGCAGGGTCTGCGGACCAAAAATAATATCGACATAGTGCGCGCGCTGACGAATCAGCTTGCCTTCCTGGGAGGCGACACAGCCGCCGACGCCGATGATCACGTCTGGTCGTTTTTGCTTGATCAGCTTCCAGCGACCGAGCTGGTGAAAGACTTTCTCCTGCGCCTTCTCACGGATCGAGCAGGTGTTCAGCAGCAACACGTCTGCCTCTTCCGCCACGTCGGTGAGTTGATACCCATGGGTGGCATCCAGCAGATCGGCCATCTTTGATGAATCGTACTCGTTCATCTGACAGCCCCAGGTTTTTATATGGAGTTTTTTTGTCATCGACTTGCTCGTGCTCAGGATTGCAGGGCGCGTATTGTAATGCTTTGGTGCGGTTGTGACCAGTATGAAGGTTCCCGGACCCAAGGCGAAAAAATCCGGTAAACTTAAGGGATTCTCAAATAAGGACAAATGACCATGACTATCCAACAAACCGGGATCGCCATCGTCGGCGGCGGTATGGTCGGCGGGGCGCTGGCGCTGGGGCTGGCGCAACACGGGTTCGAGGTAACGGTTATCGAACAGGCGGCACCGCCTGCTTTTGACGCCTCTCAGCAACCGGATGTACGCATCTCCGCCATCAGCGCCGCTTCGGTCGATCTGCTTCGCGGGCTGGGCGTGTGGGATGCCATCCTGGCGATGCGCGCGCACCCTTATCGCCGCCTGGAGACCTGGGAGTGGGAAAATGCCCATGTGGTGTTTGACGCCGCGGAGCTCAAACTCCCCCTGCTGGGATATATGGTGGAAAATACGGTTCTGCAGCACGCGCTCTGGCAGGCACTGGAGGCGCATTCCCAGGTCACGCTGCGCGTCCCCGCGTCGATCAAACATGTGCACCGCCATAACGAGCAGCACCTGATCGAACTGGATAGCGGTGAGCAGCTGGCGGTGAAACTGCTGGTGGGCGCCGACGGGGCGAATTCCCGGGTACGGGAGCTGGCCGGGATCGGCATTCACGCCTGGCAGTATCAACAATCCTGCATGCTGATCACCATTGCCTGTGAGAACGATCCGGGCGACAGCACCTGGCAGCATTTTACCCCGAATGGTCCGCATGCCTTTTTACCGCTGTTCGACAACTGGGCGTCACTGGTGTGGTACGACACCCCGGCGCGCATTCGCCAGTTGCAGGGGCTGTCGATGGAGCAGTTGCAGCGCGAAATCGCCCACCATTTCCCGGCGCGTCTTGGGGCCGTCAAGCCGGTCGCTGCCGGGGCCTTCCCGCTGACGCGCCGTCATGCGCTGCAGTATGCGCAGGAAGGGTTGGCGCTGGTAGGTGACGCGGCGCACACCATTCATCCGCTGGCCGGGCAGGGCGTTAATCTTGGTTATCGCGATGTCGACGCGTTGATAGATGTCCTTAACAACGCCCGCAACCACGGCGAAGCCTGGGCCAGCCATCAGGTGCTTAAGCGATATCAGACCCGACGGATGGCGGACAACTTCATTATGCAGTCGGGGATGGATCTGTTTTACGCCGGGTTCAGCAACGATCTGGGGCCGCTACGCGTCCTGCGTAATGTGGGATTGATGGCGGCGCAGCGCGCCGGCGGGCTGAAACGTCAGGCGCTGAAGTATGCCTTAGGGCTCTAAAGGTCTTCCAGGCCGGGTAAGGCGAAGCCGCCACCCGGCATGACTTCCGGAAACGCAGAAAAGCAAAAAGCTCGCCGAAGCGAGCTTTTTTAGTGTGGCTGGGGTGCAGGGATTCGAACCCCGGAATGCTGGTATCAGAAACCAGTGCCTTACCGCTTGGCGACACCCCAATTGCGTTAAACAATAAACATCTAACGACTTTTTAAATTGGCTGGGGTACGAGGATTCGAACCTCGGAATGCTGGTATCAGAAACCAGAGCCTTACCGCTTGGCGATACCCCAACAATTTTTTTTAGCTTATCGACGAATCGATAACTTACTAATATGGTGGCTACGACGGGATTCGAACCTGTGACCCCATCATTATGAGTGATGTGCTCTAACCAACTGAGCTACGTAGCCAGTACTGCTTTCTTCGATGGCTGGGGTACCTGGATTCGAACCAGGGAATGCCGGTATCAAAAACCGGTGCCTTACCGCTTGGCGATACCCCAATAACCGCGGAGAACCGCAAAATCGAAGAAATATGGCTGGGGTACCTGGATTCGAACCAGGGAATGCCGGTATCAAAAACCGGTGCCTTACCGCTTGGCGATACCCCATCCGTGCAACGCTTTTATGGGAATGGTGCGGGAGGCGAGACTTGAACTCGCACACCTTGCGGCGCCAGAACCTAAATCTGGTGCGTCTACCAATTTCGCCACTCCCGCAAAAAAGATGGTGGCTACGACGGGATTCGAACCTGTGACCCCATCATTATGAGTGATGTGCTCTAACCAACTGAGCTACGTAGCCATCTTTTTTTCGCGTTACCTTATCGGCGTTGCGGGGCGCATTATGCGTATAGACCCTTGCAGCGTCAACACCTTTTTCAACGAAAATGTCTGGAATGTGACTGTTTGGTTAGGTTGCGAACAGCGTGGCCGAATATTCGGCAATTATTGGTTATTAATCGTTTTTGTCCAGCAAAACGCGAGGCAAAAAAAGAGGCCCCGCAGGGCCTCATGTTGACGCTTTTTACTCATTTATAAGCAGACTGGTGCACACCCACGGCACGACCTGATGGATCGTTCATGGTTTTGAACGCTTCATCCCACTCAATGGCTTTTGCAGAGGAGCAGGCAACGGAAGGGCCACCCGGGACACACTCTGCTGCGCTTGGCAGCGGGAACAGCTCTTCGAAGATCTCACGGTACAGATAGGCTTCTTTCGAACCCGGCGTGTTGTACGGGAAGCGGAAGCTGGCGGTTTCCAGTTGTTGATCGGAAACTTGCTTCGCGGCCACCTCTTTCAGGGTGTCGATCCAGCTATAACCTACGCCGTCAGAGAACTGCTCTTTCTGACGCCATGCCACGCTTGCCGGCAGGTAAGATTCAAAGCATTCACGCAGGACATGTTTTTCCATCTTGCCGTTGCCGCACATCTTATCCTGCGGGTTGATACGCATGGCCACGTCGAGGAATTTCTTATCCAGGAACGGTACGCGCGCTTCCACGCCCCAGGCAGACATCGCTTTGTTGGCACGGGCGCAGTCAAACATGTGCAGCGCCTGCAGCTTACGTACCGTCTCTTCGTGCAGCTCTTTGGCATTCGGCGCTTTGTGGAAGTAGAGATAGCCGCCGAATACTTCGTCCGAGCCTTCACCGGACAGCACCATCTTGATGCCCATCGCTTTGATTTTACGCGACATCAGGTACATCGGCGTGGAGGCGCGGATGGTCGTCACGTCATAAGTTTCAATGTGATAGATCACGTCACGGATCGCATCCAACCCTTCCTGCACCGTAAAGTGAATCTCATGGTGCACGGTGCCGAGGTGGTTGGCCACTTCCTGCGCGGCTTTCAGATCCGGAGATCCTTCCAGACCGACAGCGAAGGAGTGCAGCTGCGGCCACCAGGCTTCGGAACGCTCCTGATCTTCCACGCGACGCGCCGCATATTTTTTGGTGATCGCCGAGATAACAGACGAGTCCAGACCGCCGGAGAGCAGCACGCCATAAGGCACGTCTGACATCAGGTGGCTTTTTACCGCCTCTTCCAGGGCCTGAGTCAGCTCAGCTTTGTCGGTAACGTTGTCTTTAACGGCATCGTAATCGAACCAGTCGCGTTGATAGTAAGAGCGGATCTCGCCATCTTTGCTCCACAGGAAGCTGCCTGCCGGGAACTCTTTAATGGTGCGGCATACCGGCACCAGGGCTTTCATCTCTGAGGCCACATAGAAGTTGCCGAATTCGTCGTGACCCATATACAGCGGGATGATCCCGATGTGGTCGCGGCCAATCAGATAAGCATCTTTCTCGCTGTCGTAGAGAGCGAAGGCGAACATCCCCTGCAGTTCATCAAGGAATTCCGGGCCTTTTTCTTGGTACAGGGCGAGGATCACTTCACAGTCAGAACCGGTCTGGAAGGCATAGCGGTCGCCGTATTCTGCGCGCAGCGCCTGGTGGTTGTAGATCTCACCGTTGACCGCCAGAGCATGGGTTTTCTTCTCGTTATACAGCGGCTGGGCGCCAGCGTTGACGTCCACAATCGACAGACGTTCGTGAGCCAGAATCGCTTTATCGCTGGCGTAGACACCGGACCAGTCCGGGCCGCGATGGCGCATCAGACGGGATAACTCCAGTGCTTTTTTACGCAGTTCGCCTGCGTCAGTTTTAATATCCAGTACGCCGAAAATTGAACACATAACCTTCTCCATTAACCCTGTTGCAGTGTGATGTTGCTTGCTTATGAAAATGCCGCAAAAGGGGAGGAGCGGCAAGCGTTTTGCCGGGTAAAAGAGAAAAAGTGCAACGGTCATTGCCGAATGTTGAAAAAAGCGTACAGGGAGGACTCATTTATTGAGGATTATTCAATGAATGACGATTTTGTTTAGACGCGACGCTATTTTTGCCGCCACAAAATGAAAAAACCACGTCCGGGGACGTGGTTTCAGACTACAGAATATCGATTTCCGCGACCGAGGGGTAAATCCAGCTCGGCCGGAACGGCATCGAATCAATATCATCGAGGGTCGATACTCCTGAGAGAACCAGGATAGTCTCCAGCCCCGCCTGGAAGCCAGCCAGAATATCGGTGCGCAGGTTGTCGCCCACGATCACCGTATCTTCCGAGTGGGCCTGCATTTTGTTGAGCGCCGCGCGAATGATCCACGGGCTGGGCTTACCGACATAAAACGGCACGCGGCCGGTCATCTTCTCGATACCGGCACAGAGCGCGCCACAGGCCGGATAAAAACCGCGGCCGTGTGTATCCGGGTTGGTGGCGATAAAGCGGGCGCCGCTGGCGACGAAGAACGCTGCCTTGTGCATCATCTCCCAGTTATAGGAGCGCGTTTCACCCACGATGACGAAATCGGGATTGACGTCGGTGATGGTGAAGCCTGCTTTATATAACTCATGGATCAGTGCACCTTCGCCCACCACATAAGCTTTTTTGCCTTCCTGACGCTTCAGAAAATCGGCGGTAGCCATTGCCGAGGTGTAGAAGACGCTGTCGGGCACATCGATACCGGCAGTCGCAAAACGGTTCGCCAGATCCTGCCCGGTCTGCGACGGGAAGTTGGTGAGCAGAACCAGCGGCATGCCTTGTTCCATGATGCGGTTAAGAAATTCGGCTGCGCCCGGCACGGCAACGTTGTCGTGCATCAGCACGCCGTCGATATCACAAATAACATTCTTAATGGTCATGAACTTCCCGGCATCAAAAAAAGAAGGCGACACTATAAAACGCTGTCAGCTTTCCAGCAAACGCTGCAACAGGATACCGTTAAGCATGGCGCGTTTTACCAGCGCAAAGGCACCAATCGCCGACCGGTCATTTAACGCGGAGCGAACCACGGGCAGATTCTGACGAAACGCCTTCAGCGCCTGGGTATTGATGCACCCCTCGATGGCGGGCAGCAGCACTTTTTCGGCTTCGGTAATTTCGCCCGCGATCACCACTTTTTGTGGGTTAAACAGGTTGATGGCGATGGCGATAGTTTTGCCAAGGTGGCGGCCAACCTGTTCGATCACTTCGCTGGCCAGCGCGTCGCCTTTGTTGGCGGCTTTACAGATGGCATTGATTTTACAGTCATCCAGGGTAACGCGGCTCTGGTATCCCTGCTCCAGCAGATGACGCACACGCTGCTCGATGGCGGCGTTGGCGGCCACCGTTTCCAGACAGCCAAAGTTGCCGCAGTGACAGCGCTCGCCCAGCGGATCGACCTGAATGTGGCCTATCTCGCCGACGTTGCCGTTCCGGCCAATAAAAATGCGTCCGTTGGAGATGATCCCGGCCCCTGTACCGCGGTGAACGCGCACCAGGATAGAGTCTTCACAATCCTGGCTCGCACCAAAGTAGTGCTCAGCCAGCGCCAGGCTACGGATATCGTGACCCACAAAACAGGTTACGGCGAAGCGTTTTTCGAGGGCATCGATCAGCCCCCAGTTTTCGACCTGAATATGGGGCATATAGCGGATCACACCGCTTTCGGGGTCCACAAGTCCGGGCAGGATCACCGAGATGGCGATCAGCTCGCGAATTTTGCGCTGGCAGGAGTCGATAAACAGCTCAATGGCGTTGAGCAGGGCGTGCTCAAGGGTCTCCTGGGTGCGTTCCGGCAGGGCATAGTGCTCTTCAGCAACCGCTTTGCTGCTCAGATCGTACAGCGTCAGGGTGGCGTCATGCCGGCCAAGGCGCACGCCGATGGCGTGAAAATTGCGGGTTTCAGTGACAATCGAGATAGCGCGACGGCCCCCGGTGGAGGCCTGCTGATCCACTTCTTTGATCAGCCCGCGCTCAATGAGCTGGCGGGTAATTTTCGTCACGCTGGCGGGGGCAAGCTGGCTCTGTTCTGCAATCTGGATCCGCGAGATGGGTCCATGCTGGTCGATCAGTCGATATACCGCTGCACTGTTCAGCTGCTTTACCAGATCAACGTTACCAATTTGAGCTTGTCCGCCAGGTGTCATACGTTTACTTACTCTGTGACGACCTCGTTACCATTAACGATGGTCTTGATGATTTTATAATCGTGTGTGAATGCGGTGAGGTTAGCCACCATGCCCGGGGCAATGCTGCCCAGCTGCTTGTCCACGCCAATCGCGCGTGCCGGGTAAAGGGTTGCCATACGCAGCACTTCATCCAGGGCAATGCTGCAATGTTCCACCAGATTGCGCACGCCTTCGATCATGGTCAGAGCCGAACCACTTAAGGTTCCGTTCTCATCCACACACAGTCCATTCCGGTAGTATATTGTTTTACCAGCAAAAATGAACTGTTCAATATTTGCCCCCGCTGGCGCTGTGGCATCGGTAACCAGACACAACTTGTCGCCTTTCAGGCGTTTGGCGTTACGCACGTTGGCATAGTCGACATGTAACCCGTCGGCAATGATGCCGCAGTAGACGTCCGGCTCATCGAAGATCGCCCCGGCCAGACCCGGTTCGCGCCCGGTGATGTACGGCATGGCGTTATACAGATGGGTGGCGAAAGTGATACCGGCACGGAAGCCGACTTTGGCCTCTTTCAGCGTGGCGTTGGAGTGTCCGGCAGAGACAACAATGCCTGCGCCCGCCAGCTTGCGAATGACGTCCGGGTCAACCATCTCTGGCGCCAGGGTCACTTTGGTGATCACATCCGCATTGGCGCACATGAAATCGACCAGCTCGTCGTCAGGTTTACGCACAAAGCTCGGGTTATGGGTGCCTTTCTTGACGATATTCAGCCACGGACCTTCAAGGTGCAGGCCCAGCGCCTGATGCGGATATCTCGTCAGGTATTCACGCATCACGCGAATGCCCTGTTTCATCAGATCGTCGCTGGTGGTAATCAGTGTTGGCAGGTAGCTGGTGCAGCCCGATCTTTCGTTAGCGCGCTGCATAATCTCCAGCGTCTCAACCGTGACGGCTTCCGCTGTATCATTGAACTGCACGCCGCCACAGCCGTTAAGCTGTACGTCGATAAAACCGGGGGAGATGACTGCCCCATTGAGCGAGCGTTGTTCTATTTCCGCTGGCAGCTCGGCCAGTGGGCAGACACGTTCAATCAGGCCATTTGCGATTACAATCGCATGGTCATCCAGAATTTCATGGCCGGTATAAATCCGACCGTGGGTTAAAGCGTACATAACGACCCCCGGTATAAAAATAGCATCCCGCCCCTGATAACAGAGGCGGCGTAACATTACAGACCTTTGATGTTTTCTGCTTCTAATTCGTTGAAGTATTTCAGCGTCTTCACTTTCAGTTCCATGGTGGACGGCTCATCGCACACCACCACCGCTTTCGGATGCAGCTGCAGGCAGCTGATGGTCCACATATGGTTGACGTTGCCTTCAACCGCGGCCTGCAGCGCCTGCGCTTTCACGCCGCCCAGCACCAGAATCATCACTTCTTCCGCATCCAGCAGGGTACCCACGCCAACGGTCAGGGCGTATTTTGGCACCTGGTTCACGTCGCCATCAAAGAAACGGGAGTTTGCCACACGGGTGTCATGGGTCAGGGTTTTGATACGGGTACGGGACGCCAGAGAAGAGGCCGGTTCGTTAAACGCGATATGACCGTCGTTGCCTACGCCACCCATGAACAGATGAATTTTGCCGTACGCGCGGATTTTTTCTTCATAATGACGGCATTCAGCGTCAATATCCGGCGCATTGCCATCCAGCAGATTAATATTTCCCGGCTGAATATCAATGTGATCAAAGAAGTTACGGTGCATGAAGCTATGGTAGCTTTCCGGATGATCTTTTGGCAGGCCAACGTACTCATCCATGTTGAAGGTGACAACATGCTCAAAACTTACCTGGCCCGATTTATGCATCTCAACCAATGCTTTATAGGCGGTAAGAGGTGTGCCACCGGTCGGCAGGCCGAGTACAAAAGGACGATCGGCAGTCGGTTTGAACGCATTGATACGGTTTACGATATGGCGGGCAGCCCATTTACCGACTTGTTCTGCAGTTGCCAGGGGGATCAGTCTCATTATTCACCTCTGAAGTTTTCATAAAAGTTGGCGGATTGCTTGTCCGGGCATGATTAAGACTAACCTGGTTCACACCGAGAGGGGGCAATTCGTCTTGATTTTTCGTATCATAAAATAAGTTTTGGCAGTTTGCCAGTAGAGGGGAGGGTGATAAACAATATTTGGTGACAAAACTCACAAAAAGTACGCTTTTAATTTGCGATACGAATTAATTTTCCACACACTCAATCAGCCAGTGAATCATCAACTGTATGTATAAGTTAGTGACACAATAAAAACACAGCTGAGAACACACCGTTAACGGGGTCTCATAGGGGGAATAAATTGAGCATTTTAGGTTATTTACAAAAGGTTGGTCGCGCCTTAATGGTGCCGGTCGCCACGCTGCCTGCAGCAGCAATATTGATGGGTGTCGGTTACTGGATTGACCCGGTAAGTTGGGGTGGTGATAACGCCTTGGCTGCTTTGTTAATCAAATCGGGCGCCGCCATTATCGATAACATGTCCGTACTGTTCGCCATCGGTGTGGCTTATGGTATGTCCAAAGATAAAGACGGTGCTGCGGCACTGACCGGCTTTGTGGGCTTCCTTGTGTTGACCACGCTCTGCTCCCCGGCTGCGGTATCGATGATTCAGAAGATCCCTGCGGACCAGGTTCCTGCAGCGTTCGGTAAGATCAACAACCAGTTCGTGGGTATCCTGGTGGGTATCATCTCCGCTGAACTGTACAACCGCTTCAGTAGCGTTGAGTTGCCAAAAGCACTCTCCTTCTTCAGCGGTCGTCGTCTGGTGCCGATCCTGACCTCCTTCGTGATGATCGCTGTGGCCTTCATTCTGATGTACATCTGGCCGATGATCTTCGACGGTCTGGTGAACTTCGGTGAGCACATCCAGAAGCTGGGTTCCGTCGGAGCGGGCGTGTATGCGTTCTTCAACCGTCTGCTGATCCCGGTCGGTCTGCACCACGCGCTGAACTCCGTATTCTGGTTTGACGTTGCAGGTATCAACGATATCCCTAACTTCCTTGGCGGTGCACAGTCGATTGCCGCTGGTAAAGCAGAAATCGGTATTACAGGTCGTTACCAGGCGGGCTTCTTCCCGATTATGATGTTCGGTCTGCCGGGTGCGGCGCTGGCTATCTACCACTGCGCGCGTCCTGAGAATAAAGCGAAGGTACTGGGTATTATGATGGCGGGCGCATTCGCGGCCTTCTTCACCGGTATCACCGAGCCGCTGGAATTCTCCTTCATGTTCGTGGCGCCAGTACTGTACTTCATCCACGCAGTGCTCACCGGTATTTCTGTGTTTATCGCGGCAAGTATGCATTGGATTTCAGGCTTTGGTTTCAGCGCAGGTCTGGTGGATATGATGCTTTGGGTACGTAACCCACTGGCAACACACTGGTACATGCTGATCCCACAAGGTCTGGTGTTCTTCGCTATCTACTACGTGGTGTTCCGCTTCACCATCACCAAATTCAACCTGATGACCCCGGGTCGTGAGCTGGCGGTTGCCGGTAGCGAAGCGGATGGTCAGGATGTGAACGTGAGCGGCAACGCGACGGAAGACGTTTCCGGTCTGGCGCGTCAGTACATCGCGGCAGTCGGCGGTTCCGACAACCTGACCGGTATTGATGCCTGCATCACCCGTCTGCGTCTGAACGTGAAAGACTCTTCTCTGGTCAACGAAGCGATGGCTAAACGCCTGGGTGCTTCTGGCGTTATCCGCCTGAACAAAACCAGCGTGCAGATCATCGTCGGCTTCGTGGCTGAGAAAATCGCTAACGCAATGAAAACCACCGGCCCGGTTGCCGCTGCTGAAGCGACCTCTGCCCCAGCCGCAGCACCTGCCGCCGTTAAGCCACAGGCTGTTGCCAATACCACCACCATCGCTGCGCTGGTTTCACCAGTGACCGGTGACGTGGTTGCCCTGGAGCAGGTGCCTGATGAAGCCTTCGCCAGCAAAGCAGTAGGCGATGGCGTGGCGGTAAAACCAACGGATAAAACCGTGGTCTCCCCGGCAGCCGGTACTATCGTCAAAATCTTCAACACCAATCACGCGTTCTGCCTGGAAACGGAGAAAGGCGCGGAGATCGTGGTCCACATGGGTATCGATACCGTGGCGCTGGGTGGTCAGGGCTTCAAGCGCCTGGTTGAAGAGGGTGCCGAAGTGGTTGCCGGTCAGCCGGTACTGGAAATGGATCTCGACTTCCTGAACGCCAATGCCCGCTCCATGATCAGCCCGGTTGTCTGCAGCAACATCGACGACTTCAGCGGCCTGGTCATCAAGGCGCAGGGTCAGGTTGTTGCCGGTCAGACACCACTGTATGAAATTAAAGGCAAATAAGTGCTCCTGAGTTAGCGTTAATGCCTGAGCGGCGGGGATATCCCCGCCGCTTTTTTTTACAGCAATCGCCCCGATTATTCTCTCCACAGACCTTTTTCACGTAACTAAAGGTTGTCACTACGCCCGGCTTATAAGATCATATGCCGTTATACGTCGTTTACGCTTTGAGGAATCCACGATGAGTGAGGCTGAAGCCCGCCCAAGCAACTTTATTCGTCAGATCATCGATGAAGATCTGGCCACTGGTAAGCACACCACTGTTCATACCCGTTTTCCGCCGGAGCCAAATGGCTACCTGCACATTGGTCATGCGAAATCGATCTGCCTGAACTTCGGCATTGCGCAGGACTATCAGGGTCAATGCAACCTGCGTTTCGATGACACCAACCCGGTGAAAGAAGACATCGAATACGTAGAGTCCATTAAGAACGACGTGCAATGGTTGGGCTTCAACTGGTCTGGCGACATCTGCTATTCCTCTGACTATTTTGACCAGCTGTACGCCTACGCCGTTGAGCTGATCAACAAAGGCCTGGCCTACGTTGACGAGCTTTCCGCTGACGAAATCCGCGAATACCGCGGCTCGTTGACCGCGCCGGGTAAAAACAGCCCGTACCGCGATCGCAGCGTGGAAGAGAACCTGGCCCTGTTTGAAAAAATGCGTGCCGGTGGCTTCGAAGAGGGTAAAGCCTGTCTGCGCGCTAAAATCGATATGGCTTCGCCGTTTATCGTGATGCGTGACCCGGTGCTGTACCGCATTAAGTTTGCCGATCACCACCAGACCGGCAGCAAGTGGTGCATCTACCCGATGTACGACTTCACCCACTGCATCAGCGATGCGCTGGAAGGCATTACCCACTCGCTCTGTACCCTGGAGTTCCAGGACAACCGTCGCCTGTACGACTGGGTGCTGGATAACATCTCTATTCCGGTGCATCCGCGTCAGTACGAGTTCTCTCGCCTGAATCTGGAATACACCGTGATGTCCAAGCGTAAGCTGAACCTGCTGGTCACTGACAAGCACGTTGAAGGCTGGGATGACCCGCGTATGCCGACCATCTCTGGTCTGCGTCGTCGTGGCTATACCGCGGCATCCATCCGTGAGTTCTGCAAACGCATCGGCGTGACCAAGCAGGACAACACCATCGAGATGGCGTCGCTGGAATCCTGTATTCGCGAAGATCTGAACGACAATGCACCGCGCGCCATGGCGGTTATCGATCCGGTAAAACTGGTTATCGAAAACTACCCGCAGGGCGAAAGCGAGCTGGTTACCATGCCGAACCATCCGAGCAAGCCGGAGATGGGCAGCCGTGACGTGCCGTTCAGCGGCGAGATCTGGATCGATCGTGCTGACTTCCGTGAAGAAGCCAACAAGCAGTACAAGCGTCTGGTGATGGGTAAAGAAGTGCGTCTGCGTAATGCCTACGTGATCAAAGCCGAGCGTGTGGAAAAAGACGCAGAAGGCACTATCACCACTATCTTCTGTACCTACGATGCTGAGACCCTGAGCAAGGATCCAGCCGACGGTCGCAAGGTGAAAGGTGTTATCCACTGGGTGAGCGCGGCTCATGCGCTGCCGGTTGAAATCCGCCTGTACGATCGTCTGTTCAGCGTGCCAAACCCGGGTGCCGCCGAGGACTTCCTGCAGGTGATTAACCAGGATTCACTGGTGATCAAGCAGGGCTTTGCCGAGCCATCCCTGAAAGCTGCCGTTGCTGGTCATGCGTATCAGTTCGAGCGCGAAGGCTACTTCTGCCTCGACAGCCGCTATGCCACCGCCGACAAACTGGTATTTAACCGCACCGTCGGTCTGCGTGATACCTGGGCGAAAGCGGGCGAATAATTCCCTTTTTCCTGTAAAAAACGCCGCGCACTGCGGCGTTTTTTTGGTCTGCCATAAGCCGTTAGTCTTTTAAATCTTCGCGTTGCGAATTAATTCTGTTTCTTAAAACGGTTCGCTTTCTCTTCCCTTTCGCAAATTAATCGCTAATACGGCCGGGCAGGGTAGGTAATCTTTATTTATTAAAAATAAATCGCTCATTCTGAAGATTATTTTAAATAAATATTCTTCCTCATTTCCTTTGTTACAAACCGCAACCAAATATGTGCGCTTTGTCATAATCCTGACTTTTGATCGCTGAAAAGCATTGATAATTCGCGTCGCGAAAAATAGTCTAAGGGCAGGAGATGTAAGCGGGTATTTCCGCTTACCTCCACTTTTAACTTTTTTGTTTTTCGCCGTTTTAGGCGCTTTTAATACGTCAAAGAGGATTAATTATGCGTACGTTTAGTGGCAAACGTAGTACGCTTGCGCTGGCTATCGCCGGTGTTACAGCAATGTCAGGCTGGATGGTTTCTCCGGAAGCTCAGGCCGAAGGTTTCATTGATGATTCAACCCTCACGGGCGGTATCTATTACTGGCAGCGTGAACGTGACCGTAAAGATGTTGAGTCAGATAAATATAAAACTAACCTCGCTCACTCCACCTGGAACGCCAACCTTGATTTCCAGTCCGGCTATGCCGCTGACATGTTCGGCCTTGATTTGGCTGCCTTCACTGCCATCGAAATGGCGGAAAACGGCGACAGCGGCCACCCGAACGAAATCGCTTTCTCATCCAGCAACAAAGCCTATAAAGAGGACTGGTCCGGCGATAAGAGCGGGATCAGCCTGTATAAAGCGGCAGCAAAATTTAGATACGGTCCGGCCTGGGCCCGCGGCGGCTGGTTACAGCCAACCGGTCAAACCCTGTTAGCGCCGCACTGGAGCTTTATGCCGGGTACCTATCAGGGTGCCGAAGCCGGGGCCAACTTTGACTACGGCGATAGCGGTGCGTTGAGCTTCTCTTATATGTGGACCAACGAGTACAAAGCGCCGTGGCATCTCGAGATGGACAAGTTCTATCAGAATGACCGAAAAACCCGCGTCGACTATCTCCACTCCTTCGGCGCGAAGTACGATTTCAAAAATAACCTGATTCTGGAAGCCGCTTTTGGTCAGGCTGAAGGCTTCATCGATCAGTACTTTGCCAAAGCCAGCTATAAGCTGGATATCGTCGGCGGTCCGCTCTCTACCACCTATCAGTTCTACGGCACGCGTGATAAAGCCGACAGCGGCACCGTGAACGATATCTACGACGGTACGGCCTGGCTGCAGGCGCTGACCCTGGGTTACAAAGTCGGGCAGGTCGATTTACGTCTGGAAGGGACTTACGTCAAGGCGGAAGGGCAGCAGGGTTACTTCCTGCAGCGTATGACCCCAACCTATGCGTCCTCCAACGGTCGTCTGGACGTGTGGTGGGATAACCGCTCCGACTTTAACGCCAACGGCGAAAAAGCGGTCTTCTTCGGCGCCATGTACGATCTGAGCAACTGGAATCTGGCGGGCTGGAGCGTTGGCGCGTCTTATGTCTACGCCTGGGATGCGAAACCGGCCGACTGGTTAATCAACAGTGCCGGTCAGCGTGAAGATATCGCCTCGAACAAGATCAAGGAATCGGCCTACAGCCTGGATGCGATCTACACCCTGCAGGATGGCCGCGCGAAAGGGACCATGTTCAAACTGCACTTCACGCAGTATGACAACCACTCCGATATCCCAAGCTACGGCGGCGGCTACGGCAACATCTTCCAGGATGAGCGCGACGTGAAGTTTATGGTTATCGCCCCGTTCACTATCTTCTGATGACAATCCGGGCGGGGAATTCCCCGCCTTTTGCCACGCCCGGGGTGCAAACTGCCGGAACTGAGCCCGTAGGCCCGCGTAAGCGTAGCGCCACCGGGCTCTTTTTTTTACCTGTAAAAAGGCAAAAAAAAAAGCCAACCGTCAGGTTGGCTCAGTGTCGATGCAGAGATTACTTCGTGTCGTGCGCGTGGTCATTTTCGCGGCAGTCGCCTTCGGCACAGTGGCCGTACAGGTACAGACTGTGGTTGGTCAGACGAATGCCGTGACGTGCGGCAATTTCGCGCTGGCGTAATTCGATGGAATCATCGCTGAATTCGATCACTTTGCCGCAGTCGAGGCAAATCAGGTGATCGTGGTGGTGCTGCTGCGTCAGTTCAAACACGGATTTACCGCCTTCGAAATTATGACGCGTGACGATGCCTGCATCGTCGAACTGGTTCAGTACACGGTAAACGGTAGCCAGACCAATCTCTTCGCCCATGTCGATCAGACGCTTGTATAAGTCTTCCGCACTGACATGATGGTTATCCGGACCCTGAAGCACTTCCAGGATTTTTAACCGTGGAAGCGTGACTTTCAGTCCGGCCTTCTTTAATGCGGTATTGTTGTCAGTCATGCGGAATCTGTCCTGTTGCTAAACGATTCACTTCTAAAGAAGAAGTGACAGAAAATGCACCTGGGATAATGCGTCTCATTATAGAACTGCCATGACGTAATGAAAACTGCAAGTCTCAAGTAAAGTATGCTTATAAAAACGAGGTACCGCCAACAAAGTTGTTACAAGGTTCCCCGTTTACTCCTGGATCATTGTACAGGTATGGCAGCAAAAGTTAAAAATTTGTAGCAATTATTTTGATTGGAATTACCTATCAATGCGGCGCAACTTTAGCGTTGCGCCGCGACATCATCATGCGTTGAGGATGTCGTCAAGGTGCAGTTCTTCGCGGATTTGTTTAACCCATTTGTCCACGCGCTCAGCGGTCAGTTCCGGCTGACGGTCTTCGTCGATAGCCAGACCCACGAAGTTGTTATCATCGGCCAGACCTTTAGAGGCTTCGAAGTGGTAACCAGCGGTTGGCCAGTGGCCCACAATCACCGCGCCGCGTGGCTCAATGATGTCGCGAATGGTGCCGAGGGCATCGCAGAAGTACTCTGCGTAGTCTTCCTGATCGCCACAGCCGAACAGGGCCACCAGCTTGCCGTTGAAGTCGATCTCTTCCAGAGACGGGAAGAAGTCGTCCCAGTCACACTGCGCTTCACCGTAATACCAGGTCGGGATGCCCAGCAGCAGAATATCGTAACCTTCGATATCTTCTTTGCTGCTTTTCGCAATGTCATGCACATCGGCAACGTCTTTACCTAACTGTTTTTGAATGTTTTTTGCGATGTTTTCGGTGTTACCCGTGTCGCTGCCGAAAAAAATGCCGATGATTGCCATGAGTAAAATAACCTCTTGATACTTAATGGTATGGTGGCGCAATTTAGCCACGGATAAGGGCAATCATAGCAGAACAGAGAAGCCTGCGGAAACTGCTATCACGCAGGACTGCACTCTGTGCTACATGAAAGCAACAAGAAGGGGAGTTTTCTGACTTACGCTTTGCCGTGCCATTTCTCGAGCTGCGCGATCAGCATCTCTTCGATAAGCTCACTGCGGCTGATATCACGGGCATTCGCCAGCTCATTCAGCGCATCGACGGCATCAGCATTCAGTTTCAGCTCGACGCGTTTAAGCCCACGACTTTTATCGCGTTTAAGCTGATTGCGCTTATTAATGCGCAGCTGTTCATCACGCGATAGCGGATTGGTTTTCGGTCGTCCCGGGCGACGCTCATTCGCGAACAGATCTATTGTCGTGCGGTCCGTGTGTTCTTTGGCCATGATTCTGAGACTTCGGGGGAAACAAGACACCCTGCTAATGCCCGGGCGATAAGCGCGCCATCATACATCACCGAAAACGGCACGCCAACGACTGGAGGCCTGCCGGCGACCAGTCGCTCTCTTTTTAATCAATTATTGATGTCAGCGAGGTAACGGCGGATAGCGCGCAGCACCGCGTCCGGTTTTTCAGCATGAACCCAGTGTCCGGCCCCGGCAATGACATGCGCTTTGGCCTGAGGGAATTGCGCCAGCAGCGCATCGCGGTACGCTTCGGTGACATACGGGGAATTGCCGCCAGTGATGAACAGGGTAGAGTGCGGCCACGCCGGGACCGGCTGCCAGCCGACGATCTGGTCATACCGATCCCAGAGAACCGGCACGTTGAAGCGCCACGCGCCGTCGACGAAGGATTTCAGCAGGAACTGCACCACGCCCTCTTCATCCAGATGTTCACGCATCAGCGCCGCGGCCTGCTGGCGGGTGCTGACCCCGGCGTCGGTGACGGCATTGATGGCAGCGAAGATCTCATCGTGGCGGCGTACGTCGTAATCCACTGGGGCGACGTCGATCACCACCAGCCCGGCAATCCGCTCCGGGGCTATGGCCGTCAACGCCATGACCGCTTTGCCGCCCATTGAGTGACCTATCATGATCGCCTTTTCAATATTGTGCTCATCCAGCGTATCCAGCAGATCCTGGGCCATGTCGGCGTAGGTCATCTCTGCCGAGCGCGGCGACAGACCATGGTTGCGCATATCCACCTGCAGCAGCGCGTGGTCGGTCACCAGATCCCGTGCCAGCACGCCAAGGTTATCCAGGCTGCCAAACAGGCCATGCACCAGGACGATGGGGGAATTATTGTGCGGCGATTGTGCAGATTGCACTCGGGTATTCAATTTCATGGCAAAGTTCTTTTTTTACGTATGTCAGGTTAGGGTATCATGTTGACCATTCTGCCGCCCGGCTGCAAGGAAACAGTTAATTCTGACTTTTGCCGCCATTCTGGCTTGACGCTATCCGCTGTTGGGTTTTGACCTTATACTCCCAACGACTTGTATTCAGATAAGATATCGCACTGGATTAAGATGAAAACAATCGAAGTTGATGACGAGCTTTATCAGTATATCGCCAGCCAGACGCGGCATATCGGTGAGAGCGCGTCCGACATTTTACGGCGCATGCTGAAAATTGCCGCCGCCTCCCAGTCTGCCGCTCCGGCCATCAAAGAAACGCGCCAGCCCGCTGCTGTCGCGCAGGAAAAGCCGCTGTCACCGGTAAAAGACAAAGTGCGTGCGATGCGCGAACTGCTGCTTTCTGACGAATATGCTGAGCAGAAGAAAGCCGTTAACCGCTTTATGCTGGTGCTGACTACACTCTATTCACTGGATAACAACGCATTTGCCGACGCGACGGAGTCTCTCCACGGTCGCACCCGCGTCTATTTCGCGGCTGACGAGCAAACGCTGTTACAGAATGGCAATCAAACTAAGCCCAAGCACCTGCCTGGTACGCCGTACTGGGTGATCACCAATACCAACACCGGACGCAAGCGCAGCATGATCGAACACATCATGCAGTCCATGCAGTTCCCGGCGGAATTGACTGATAAGGTTTGCGGCACTATTTAACCCTTGCATCAGAAGGACCAGGCAATGGCAAATCACAATCGTGCGGGTCAACCTGCACAACAGAGCGATTTGATTAACGTCGCCCAGCTTACCGCCCAGTACTACGTGCTGAAGCCGGAAGTGGGTAACGCAGAACACGCAGTGAAGTTTGGTACATCCGGGCACCGCGGCAGTGCGGTACGCCACAGCTTTAACGAGCCGCATATTCTGGCCATTGCTCAGGCCATCGCGGAAGAGCGTGCCAAAAATGGCATCACCGGTCCGTGCTACGTGGGTAAAGATACCCACGCCCTGTCAGAGCCCGCTTTTATTTCCGTGCTGGAAGTGCTGGCGGCCAACGGCGTGGACGTCGTGATTCAGGAAAACAACGGCTATACGCCGACCCCTGCGGTCTCTAACGCCATTCTGGTGCATAACCAGAAAGGCGGCGCACAGGCGGATGGCATTGTGATCACCCCATCCCACAATCCGCCGGAAGATGGCGGCATCAAATACAACCCACCGAACGGCGGCCCGGCTGACACCAACGTCACCAAAGTGGTGGAAGATCGTGCCAATGCCCTGCTGGCCGACGGCCTGAACGGCGTGAAGCGCATTTCCCTGGACGAGGCGATGGCCTCCGGCCACGTGAAAGAGCAGGATCTGGTGCAGCCGTTTGTTGAAGGGCTGGCGGATATCGTCGATATGGCGGCGATCCAGAAAGCCGGTCTGAAGCTGGGCGTCGACCCGCTCGGCGGTTCCGGTATCGAATACTGGAAACGTATTGCCGAACACTACAAGCTGGATCTGACCATCGTGAACGATCACGTCGATCAGACCTTCCGCTTTATGCACCTCGATAAAGATGGCGCGATCCGCATGGACTGCTCCTCCGAGTGCGCGATGGCGGGCCTGCTGGCGCTGCGCGACAAGTTTGACCTCGCCTTTGCCAACGACCCGGATTACGACCGTCACGGCATCGTCACCCCTGCCGGCCTGATGAACCCGAACCACTACCTGGCGGTAGCCATCAACTACCTGTTCCAGCATCGTCCACAGTGGGGCGCAGAGGTTGCCGTGGGTAAAACCCTGGTCTCCTCCGCGATGATCGACCGCGTGGTTAACGACCTGGGCCGCAAGCTGGTGGAAGTGCCGGTTGGCTTCAAGTGGTTTGTTGACGGTCTGTTCGACGGCAGCTTCGGCTTTGGCGGCGAAGAGAGCGCGGGCGCGTCCTTCCTGCGCTTCAACGGCACCCCGTGGTCTACCGACAAAGACGGCATTATCATGTGCCTGCTGGCGGCGGAAATTACTGCCGTTACCGGTAAGAACCCGCAGGAGCATTACAACGAGCTGGCAGCCCGTTTTGGTGCCCCGAGCTACAACCGCCTGCAGGCCTCTGCCACGTCGGCACAGAAAGCGGCACTGTCTAAGCTGTCACCGGAAATGGTCAGCGCCAGCACCCTGGCAGGTGACCCGATCACTGCCCGTCTGACGGCAGCACCAGGTAACGGTGCGTCCATCGGCGGCCTGAAGGTGATGACCGAGAACGGCTGGTTCGCCGCGCGTCCATCCGGCACCGAAGACGCGTACAAAATCTACTGTGAAAGCTTCCTCGGCGACGAACACCGTCAGCTGATCGAGAAAGAAGCGGTTGAGATTGTGAGTGAAGTGCTGAAAAACGCATAATCATCAAAAACGGCAACCTGGTTGCCGTTTTGTTGTATTCGTAGGCCCGGTAAGCGCTAGCGCCACCGGGCTTTTTTGTGCTCAAAGCATAAACCGATAGCCAATCCCGGTTTCGGTTAACAGGTGGCGTGGCCGCGCGGGGTCCGCCTCGAGTTTTTGCCGCAGGTGTCCCATATAAATCCTCAGGTAGTGACTGTGCTCCACCGCATTCGGTCCCCAGACCTGGCTTAACAGCTGGCGCTGGGTGAGCACCTTGCCGTGATTGTTGAGCAGGACCGCCAGCAGGCGGAACTCGATAGGGGTCAGGTGGATTTCCGTCTCATCCCGCTGAATGCGCCGTGAGGCCAGATCGACGCGAATATCAGAGAAGCTATACACTGGGTCGGCAGGGGAGGTTGTTGCGTGGCGGCGCAGGGCAACGCGCAGACGCGCCTGCAGTTCGCCAATGCCAAACGGCTTGCTGAGATAGTCGTCGGCCCCGGCATCGAGCGCGGCAATTTTGTCGGTCTCTTCCAGACGCGCCGAGAGCACAATGATCGGCATCTGGCTCCACTGGCGCACTTCCCGGATAAAGTCGAGGCCGTCGCCGTCCGGCAGACCCAGATCGAGGATCACCAGATCCGGCTTGCGGGTAGCGGCTTCAATCAAACCCCGCTGCAGCGTGCCGGCCTCGTGGACGCGCAGCCCTTCACCTTCCAGCGCGGCGCGCAGAAAACGGCTGATAGCGAGTTCATCTTCAACAATCAGGACGTTAATCACAAATCCTCTGGGAATTCATTCAGTTCGGGTGGCGTATCGCGCGGCAGTGTAACACAAAAACCGGCTCCCCCTTCGGGACGGTTATGGGCCGTGATGCTGCCCCCGTGCACCTCAACAATCGCCTGGCAGATGGCCAGCCCCAGCCCGACGCCGGGAATGGCGGACTCCTTATTCCCACGGGCGAACTTATCAAAGATAGCCTGTTCCTGACCCGCCGGAATGCCGGGACCGGTATCCCACACCTCCAGCTGCAGCTGTTCGGGAGTGACGCGGGCGTGAATGCCGATTTGCGCTCTGCTCCCCGCGTATTTCCCTGCGTTCTCCAGCAGGTTAATCAGCACCCGCTCGAACAGTGGGCCATCCACGTGGATCAACGCCAGCGGATCGGCCATATCGAGCGCGATATGCCGACCACCCAGACCCGGCTCCAGCGTTTTTAAGGCGCTGCCGATCACCTCTTCCAGCGTCAGCCACTCTTTTTTCAGGTTAAAGCCGCCGGACTGGATCCGCGCCATATCCAGCAGGTTGTTCACCAGCCGGGTGGTATTCAGGACGTGCTGGCGGATCTCGCTGGCCTGCGGGGCGTGGCGGGAGCCCTCGGCCGCCAGGTCGAGGGTCAGGATCTCCGACTGGCCGAACAGCACCGTCAGCGGGGTGCGCAGATCGTGGGAGAGGGCCGCCAGCAGCGAGTTGCGAATGCTCTCCCGCTCGCTGGCTAACCGCGCCTGCTCTTCGCTGGCGGTCAGTGCCAGCCGCTCGAGGGCATTGGCAACCAGCAGGGTAAAGGTCTCCAGCAGGCGCTGCTGCTCGGGGATCATCAGCTGACGCAGGTTGGACGGCTCGACGATGACCACCCCCTGATGCTGCAGCGGCAGGATAAGATACGGCACGCCGGGCAGGGTATCGGTTCCCGCCCCGGCGGGCTGGCCCTTGTCAAAGCTCCAGCGGGCAATGGCCTCATCCCAGGGCGTCATGCCCGAGGCCGGGGTCAGCGGGCGCAGCTGGCCCTCCTGATCTGGCAGCAGGATCAGGCTGCGGGCGTGAAAGGTGGAGTGAATAAACTGCTGGCTGGTCTGGACGATATCCTGCGTCGTACGGCCCACCGCCAGCGCCTTCGACATCTCATACAGATGGCGGGTGCGCTGCTCGCGGTAGCGGGCGATCCGCGCCTGATAGCGCACCCCCGCCGTCAGGTTGCCGATCAGCAAGCCCACCGCCAGCATCACGGCGAAGGTGAGGACGTACTGCACGTCCGACACCGCCAGAGTGCCGCGCGGGGCGATGAAAAAGAGATCGAAGCTGACCACGTTGATCACCGTCGCCAGCACCGAGGGCCAGCGGCCGTAAAACAGTGCCACCACCACCACCCCAAGCAGGTAGATCATCACCAGATTGGCGGCGTCAAATTCCGGTAGCCACTGGCTGGCGATAACGGTGATCAGGGCGCAGAGCAGCACCGCCACCAGACAGCCGCGCAGCTGGATCCGCCATTTATCACTGAACGTCCGGTTATCCGGGGTTCTGGCGGGCAGGGCCGCGGGCTTGTCGTCGAGGGCGACGATCAGCAGGTCGAGGTCCGGCGCGCGCTGCGCCAGCCTGTCGGCAAAGGTCTCCCGGTTGAACCAGCGGCGATGGGAACGCCTGCCGATAACAATCTTGCCGAGGTTATGCTCCCGGGCGTAACGCAGGATGGCTTTGTCTTCTGCCTGTTCGGCCAGGGTAGCGGTTTCAGCCCCCAGCTCCTGGGCCAGCCGCAGGGCGCTGAGAATGGCGCGGCGCTGGTTCTCCGGCAGGCGGTGCAGCTGCGGGGTCTCGACGTAGACGGCGTGCCAGACGCTGCCGAATTTCGCCGCCAGACGCGCGGCGGTACGCACCAGCTTCTCGTTGCCGCTCCCGTGACCGATGCAGAGCAAAATGGCGTCGCGGGTATGCCACACTTTTTCTTCGCCCTGACGATCGCGCCAGGCCCGCATCTGATCGTCCACCCGGTCGGCGGTGCGGCGCAGGGCCAGCTCACGCAGGGCGATCAAATTGCCTTTACGGAAGAAGTGTTCGATGGCCCGCTCCGCCTGCCCGGTGATGTAGACCTTACCTTCATGCAGGCGCTGGCGCAGATCGTCCGGGGGCAGATCCACCAGCACCACTTCGTCCGCCGCGTCGAAGAACGGGTCCGGAACCGTCTCCCGGACCTGAACCCCGGTGACGCCGCTGACCACGTCGTTAAGACTTTCCAGATGCTGGACGTTGACGGTGGTAAAGACGTCGATCCCCGCTTCCAGCAGTTCTTCCACGTCCTGCCAGCGTTTGGGGTGGCGCGAGCCGGGGGCGTTGCTGTGTGCCAGCTCGTCCATCAGGATCAGCGCCGGACGGCGGGCGAGGGCGGCATCGAGATCGAACTCCGACACCAGGCGCCCGCGATGATGAATGCGCCGGGGCGGCTGGGTCGCCAGCCCGGCCAGCAGGGCGGCGGTCTCCTGACGACCGTGGGTCTCCGCCACCCCGATCAAAATATCGAGCCCCTGGGCGCGCAGACGCTGCGCTTCACTGAGCATGGCGAAGGTCTTACCGACGCCCGCGCAGGCGCCGAAGAAGATTTTCAGCTTGCCGCGATGGAGGGCGGCAGCCTGCTCCAGTAATTTGTCCGGGTCCGGGCGCTGAGGCTCGTCGATCATTTAGGGTTTCCTTAGTGCGTCCAGCGCCAGATTTAATTCAACAATGTTGACCACCGCCCCGCCCATCGCGCTGAACAGCGGTTTTTGGGTATGTTCCGCCACCAGCTGGCTGAGCTGCCCGGGCGCTATCTGACGCGCCTGCGCCACGCGCGGGATCTGCCAGGCGACGGCCTGCGGCGTCAGGCTGTAGTCCAGCCCGCTGGCCGAGGCGGTCACCAGCTCAACCGGCACCGCCTGGCTGGCCTGCGGGTTGGCGACGCGTAATGCCGCAACCCGTGCGCGAACGGCGTTATCCAGCTCAGGGTTGCTGCCCGCCAGGTTGCTGCCGCCCGAGGCCAGCGGATTATACGGGCTTTCTGCCGTGGCGGAAGGACGTCCGTGAAAGTAACCTGCTCCGGTAAAGTCTTGTCCAATCAGGCGGGAACCGCGGATCTCCCCCTGCTGGCGGATAAGGGATCCGTTAGCCTGGTCGGCAAACCACCACTGCCCCAGGGCGGTAGTCACCAGCGGATAGACACCCCCGGTGATCAGGGCCAGCAGAATAAACAACAGTATAGCGGGACGTAACATAGCCATTTGATTTTCCTCTTAAACCAGCCCGAACAGGGTGAGTACCAGGTCGATGGCCTTAATGCCGATAAAGGGCACTACCAGCCCACCCAGACCGTAAATCCACAGATTGCGGCGCAGCATGGCGGCGGCGGTGAGCGGCTTGTAGCTCACCCCTTTCAGCGCCAGCGGGATCAGAAAGACAATGATCAGGGCGTTAAAGATCACCGCGCTCAGGATGGCCGAGGCGGGGGAGTGCAGGTGCATCACGTTGAGGGCATTCAGCTGCGGATAAGTTGCTGCAAACGCCGCCGGAATGATGGCGAAATATTTCGCCACGTCGTTGGCGATACTGAAGGTGGTCAGCGAGCCCCGGGTCATCAGCATCTGTTTGCCGATATGCACCACCTCAATCAGCTTGGTCGGGTTAGAGTCGAGGTCGACCATATTCCCCGCCTCTTTTGCCGCCTGGGTGCCGGAGTTCATCGCCACCGCCACATCGGCCTGGGCGAGGGCCGGGGCGTCGTTGGTGCCATCCCCGGTCATCGCCACCAGCCGTCCTTCGGCCTGGTACTGGCGGATCAGCGCCAGTTTGGCCTCCGGCGTTGCCTCGGAGAGGAAATCATCCACCCCCGCTTCGGCGGCAATGGCGGCGGCGGTCAGACGGTTATCCCCGGTGATCATCACCGTTTTAATGCCCATTTTACGCAATTGGGCAAAACGCTCCTTGATGCCGCCTTTGACGATGTCCTTCAGGGCGATCACCCCCAGCACGGTAGCCCCTTCGGCCACCACCAGCGGGGTGGCCCCCTGACGGGCGACGTTCTCCACCAGGGTATCGACCTGCGGCGGGAAGTGGCCGTTGTTGGCGGCGATATGCCGGCGAATGGCATCCACCGAGCCCTTACGAATCATCCGCTCCTGGAAGTTAATCCCACTCATCCGCGTCTGCGCCGTAAAGGGCACAAAAGTGGCATGCAGGCTCTGCACGTCGCGCTGGCGCAGGTTAAAGCGCTGTTTGGCGAGGATCACGATGCTGCGGCCTTCCGGAGTTTCATCCGCCAGCGAGGCCAGTTGGGCAGCGTCGGCCAGCGTTTTTTCCTCCACCCCCGGGGCGGGCAGGAATTCGGAGGCCTGACGGTTGCCGAGGGTGATGGTGCCGGTTTTATCCAGCAGCAGCACGTCGACGTCGCCCGCCGCCTCCACCGCCCGGCCGCTGGTGGCGATGACGTTTGCGGCAAGCATTCGGCTCATGCCTGCCACGCCGATGGCCGACAGCAGGCCGCCAATGGTAGTCGGGATCAGGCACACCAGCAGGGCAATCAGGACGGTGACGCTCACCGCCGTGCCGCCATACGACGAGAAAGGCCACAGGGTGGCGGTCGCCAGCAGGAAGACGATAGTCAGCGCCACCAGCAGGATGGTGAGGGCGATTTCGTTCGGGGTTTTACGCCGCTGGGCGCCTTCCACCATGGCGATCATCCGATCGAGGAAGGTCTCCCCCGGGTTAACGCTGCACTGGATCACCAGCCAGTCGGAGAGAATGCGCGTCCCGCCGGTGACCGAGGCAAAATCACCCCCGGACTCGCGGATCACCGGCGCGGATTCGCCGGTGATGGCGCTCTCATCCACCGAGGCGCCCCCTTCGATGACTTCCCCGTCGCAGGGAATAATGTCTCCGGCCTCCACCAGCACGATGTCGCCCTTGCGCAGCGTGTCTGCCGGCACCCGGTCGGTATCGGCACCGTATTTCGCTTCGCGCAGCTTGCGGGCGAACGCCGTTTTCTGCACCCCTTTGAGGCTGTTGGCCTGCGCTTTACTGCGTCCTTCCGCCAGCGCTTCGGCGACGTTGGCAAACAGCACGGTGAACCACAGCCACAGACCGATCGCCGCGGTAAACGAGGCGCTCCCTGGAAGCAGCCCACCTGCCATGGCAAGTGCCAGCAGGGTGGTCAGCAGGCTGCCCAGCCAGACAATAAACATCACCGGATTGCGCCACTGCACGCGCGGGTCGATTTTTTTAACCGCATCCATCAGCGCCTGACGAACCAGCGAGGGTTCGAGCAGGGCCAGTTGCTTACGACTCATGACCATTACTCCGCAAAATCAGCGTAAAGAGAGATGTTCCGCGACCGGGCCTAAGGCGAGGGCGGGAATAAAGGTAAGGGCGCCCACCAGCAGGACGGTGCCAATCAGCAGACCGACAAACAGCGCACCGTGGGTGGGCAGCGTGCCGCCAGAGGCGGGCTGGCGGGTCTTATTGACCAGCGATCCGGCGATCGCCATCACCGGGATAATCACCCCGAAGCGGCCGATTAACATGCAGAATGCCAGCAGACAGTTCCAGAACGGCGAGTTGGCGCTCAGCCCCGCAAAGGCGCTGCCGTTGTTGTTGGACGCCGACGAAACCGCGTACAACACCTCACTGAACCCGTGGATCCCGGGGTTGAAGATGCCGCTGCGTCCGGCCTCGGTCATCAATGCCAGGGCGGTACCGAGCAGGACCAGCGCCGGGGTGACGAGGATCGCCAGCGCGGTGAGCTTCATCTCCCGCACGTCGATTTTTTTGCCCAGATATTCCGGGGTGCGGCCAATCATCAGCCCGGCGATAAACACCGCCAGCAGCACGAACAGGAGCATCCCGTACAGGCCCGATCCAACGCCGCCAAACACCACTTCACCAATCTGCATCAGCCACAGCGGGATCATCCCGCCCAGCGCGGTGAAGGAGTCGTGCATGGCATTGACCGCCCCGCAGGAGGCGGCGGTGGTGACCACGGCGTACAGGCTGCTAGCGAGAATGCCAAAGCGGCTCTCTTTGCCCTCCATATTGCTGTTGCTGTCGGCACCCAGCAGCATGAAGTGGCTGTTGCCCTGCCACTCCGCCCACATCACCAGCGCGGCGCAGATCGCAAAGATGATCGACATGGTCCAGAGGATCGCGTGCCCCTGGCGGCGATCGCTGACCGCCTCGCCAAAAGCAAAGCACAGCGCGGTGGGGATCAGAAAGATCGCCAGCATCTGCACGGCGTTAGTCAGGGCGGTCGGGTTCTCAAACGGATGGGCTGAATTCGCATTAAAGAAGCCGCCCCCGTTGGTACCGAGCATTTTGATCGCCTCCTGGGAGGCCACCGGCCCCATCGGCAGCAGCTGTTTAGCCCCTTCCAGCGAGGTGAAGGGCTGATACGGCAGCAGGTTTTGCAGCACGCCCTGCTGGATAAACAGCAGCGCGATGACCAGCGACAGCGGCAGCAACACCCACAGGGTAATGCGGGTCAGGTCGACCCAGGCATTGCCCAGGGTGGTGACATTCTGGCGCGCAAAGGCGCGGGTGAGGGCGAAGATTACCGCGATGCCGCTGGCCGCTGAGAGAAAGTTTTGCACCGTCAGCCCGGCCATCTGGCTGAAATAGCTCAGGGTGGTCTCCCCGGCATAGGACTGCCAGTTGGTATTGCTGACAAAGCTGACGGCGGTGTTCAGCGCCAGATGCCAGGAGAGGCCGGGGAGCTGCTGCGGGTTGAGCGGCAGATATCCCTGCAACATAAGCATGGCGAACAGCGCTGCCAGGCCTACCCCGTTCAGCAGCAGAATTGCCATGAGATAGTGACGCCAGCCCATTTCTGCGGTGCCGACCCCGAGCAGGCGCAGCAATCCTGCATCAAGGGCTTGCACCCCAGGCAGCGGCAGGCCGTTAATCATCCGTGCCAGCCACATCCCCAGCGGCCGGGCAAGTATGAATAGCACCAGCAGAAAGCCGGCGATAAGCAGAAATCCTTGTGCGGCCATCAGAATGCCTCCGCGTTCAACAGGGCATAAATCAGATACCCCAGTAACAGGAATACCAGCACGATGCCCGCAATTACACCTGCACTCACAATTCACCTCCGGGTGACATTAGTAATGGTGCAAAGGGTAAAATTTCGGTCGCAAAGATTTCGCAAAAATCAGAGGGAGAGGTGTAAAAAAAGTATAAAGAGGGATAAAACCATAATTTAACTAATGATTAGTATAAATTTAACTTTTCTGTAACTAAATTACGGCGTGATGTGTAAATATTCACTAAATGGATGAGAAAAAGTGGTCGGATGAGTAGTAAAATTACAGCCAAAGCGTTATTATTTTCATCAGATAAACAGTTTTACTTTTCCGGAGAGGGTTTCCGGCCAGAAAGAGGGGAGAAAATGATGGAATTTTACAAAGCATATCCGGCACATATCGTTTTTATTCGCCGCACTTTCGCTGTTCTGGCGGGTGTTCTGGCGTTACCAGTGATGCTTTTCTGGAAAGAACGTGCTCGTTTTTATAGTTATCTGCATCGCGTCTGGGCCAAAACCAGTGACAAACCGGTGTGGATGGATCAGGCCGAAAAAGCCACTTGTGATTTTTATTAAGTATTAAGAAAGACTACACACAGCACCTGCAGCAATAAAAAAACCGCCACAGCAATGTGGCGGTTTTTTTATCCCTCGGGATTCGCGGTCCGTTGGGAAGACTGCAACTCTACCAGAGAAGGCCATTCTCGCTGAACGGAAACCCGTGGTCAAACCGCGTGACCTAAACATATTCTCAAAGAAGCGGAACATAGGTTTACCACCGGGCCATACCTTCTATTATGAACCGTCCCTTTTCGCCATCTCGCAAATGGGCACCGGTCCCGGGAAAGGTCTATCAACAACCGTTGCAACTCGTACCAGAGCTTGTGTCTGCCGGATTATCACCGGTGGTGAACGGTGGAGCGGTTAGTTTGCAGGGACCGCATAATGAAACGCTATCTGTGTATCGCGTTCATTGTCGCCAGCGTATTCGTGGTAAGAAGTGACGATCCAGCCGTGTTCGTTACCCTTACTTCATTCACGCAGGACAAGTAGCGTTAAGGCCGCCATCAGGGCGGCCTTTTTTATGCCAGTATGGCTACACTTGTTAAAGCAAAGTATCCTCGGTGACTTGTAGATGTTACAGACGATAATCCTGGAGTGTTATGGCCACCCATCTGGTCTGGTTTCGCGCCGATCTGCGCATCCACGACAACCTGGCGCTTGCCGCCGCCTGCCGCGACAAAAATGCCCGTGTGCTGGCCCTTTTCATCGCCACGCCGCAACAGTGGCAACAGCACGCCATGGCACCGCGCCAGGCCGCGTTTCTTCACGCCCATCTCAACGGTCTGCAGCAGCAGCTCGCCGATAAAGGTATTCCGCTGCTGTATGCCCAGGTTGATGATTTTGCGGCCCAGGCTGAGAAAGTGGTTCAGCTTTGCGACGAGCATGACGTCACCCAACTCTTTTATAACTACCAGTACGAACTGAACGAGCAGCAGCGCGATCGCCAGCTGGAACGTATGCTGGAGGTTGTGACCTGTCAGGGATTTGATGACAGCGTTATCCTGCCCCCGGGCAGCGTCATGACCGGCAATCACGAGATGTACAAAGTGTTTACGCCGTTTAAAAACGCCTGGCTGCGGCGGCTGAAAGAGGGGCTACCCGAGTGTGCGGCGGCACCTGCCGGGCGCGAAGGCGAGAAGGTCACGCCCGTGGCGCTGGATTTTGACTATCCGCAGCAGCCGTTCGATACAGCGCTGTTTCCGGCGAGCGAGAAAGAGGCGATTGCCCGGCTGCGCCAGTTCTGCCAGCACGATGCGGGCGAATATGAAACCCAGCGCGATTTCCCGGCGATTGAAGGTACCAGCCGTCTCTCCGCCTGTCTGGCGCTGGGGGTGCTGTCACCCCGTCAGTGCCTGCACAGATTGCTGGCCGAGCAACCCCAGGCGCTGGAGGGCGGGCCGGGCGCAGTGTGGCTGAACGAACTTATCTGGCGGGAGTTTTATCGTCACCTGATGACGTATCACCCTGATTTATGTAAATATCGACCATTCATCCGCTGGACTGATAATGTGAAGTGGCAGGCTGAAGATGCCCAGCTGCAGGCCTGGCAAGATGGACAGACCGGCTATCCGATCGTCGATGCCGCTATGCGCCAGCTGAATGAAACCGGCTGGATGCACAACCGCCTGCGGATGATCACCGCCAGCTTCCTGGTGAAAGACCTGCTTATCGACTGGCGAGCCGGGGAGCGTTACTTTATTTCGCAGCTGATTGATGGCGATCTGGCCGCCAACAATGGCGGCTGGCAGTGGGCGGCGTCAACCGGAACCGACGCGGCCCCCTATTTTCGTATTTTTAACCCGACAACCCAGGGGCAGAAGTTCGATACCGACGGCGTGTTTATCCGCCGCTGGCTGCCGGAGCTGGCCACCGTGCCGGACAAGGCCATCCATGACCCCTGGACCTGGGCGGACAAGCAGGGGATCCCCCTCGATTATCCGCGCCCGGTTGTCGATCATAAACAGGCACGCGTCGCCACGCTGGCAGCGTATGAAGCCGCCCGGAAAGCGTAAGGGAGCAACAATGAAAAACAGTGAACTGGAAAGACTGATTAACGACAAGCTGAACAGCGCAAGCTTCAGCGACTATGCGCCGAACGGCCTGCAGGTGGAAGGGCGTGAGCAGGTGCAGAAGATTGTCACCGGCGTGACCGCAAGCCAGGCGCTGATCGACGAGGCGGTGCGCCAGCAAGCCGACGCGGTCATTGTCCACCACGGCTATTTCTGGAAAGGCGAGTCTCCGGTGATCCGCGGCATGAAGCGCAATCGCCTGAAAACGCTGCTGGAAAATGACATCAATCTTTACGGCTGGCATCTGCCGCTGGACGCGCATCCGGAGCTGGGGAACAACGCCCAGCTGGCGGCGCTGCTTGGCATTACCATCATGGGTGAAATTGAGCCGCTGGTGCCCTGGGGCGAACTCTCGATGCCGGTCCCGGGTCTGGAGCTGGCGTCATGGATTGAAGCCCGACTGGGACGTCGTCCGCTGTGGAGCGGCGATACCGGGCCAGACACCGTACAGCGCGTCGCCTGGTGTACCGGCGGTGGGCAGGGCTTTATTGACAGTGCGGCGCGCTTTGGCGTCGATGCTTTTATTACCGGCGAAGTGTCGGAGCAGACTATTCACTCTGCCCGGGAGCAGGGGCTGCATTTTTATGCGGCAGGACACCATGCTACGGAACGCGGCGGCATTCGCGCCCTCAGCGAATGGCTGACGGAAACCACTGACCTGGATGTCACCTTTGTGGATATCCCTAATCCAGCCTGATGAGAGGTATATAAGTGCAGCGAGCACGTTGTTATCTGTTAGGCGAAACCGCCGTCGTACTGGAGCTCGAGCCGCCGGTCACCCTGGCGACGCAAAAGCGGATCTGGCGCCTGACCCAGCGACTGGGTGAAATTCCCGAAGTGGTGGAAGCCATTCCGGGGATGAATAACATCACCGTGGTGTTGCGCAATCCTCACTCGGTTGCGCTGGATGCGATTGAGCGTCTGCAGCGCTGGTGGGAGGAGAGCGAGGCGCTGGAGCCGGAGTCGCGCTATATCGAAATCCCGGTGGTGTACGGCACCGCAGCGGGTCCCGATCTGGGCGAAGTGGCCCGGCACGCCGGATTAACCGAGAAACAGGTCGTGGAGCTTCACTCGTCCATGGATTATGTGGTCTGGTTTTTAGGTTTTCAGCCGGGCTTTCCTTATCTGGGCGGGTTGCCTGAGCAGCTCGCGACCCCGCGCCGGGATGAACCCCGGCTGCAGGTTCCGGCGGGCTCGGTGGGGATTGGCGGGGCGCAAACCGGCATTTATCCGTTAGCCACCCCTGGCGGCTGGCAGCTGATTGGGCACACCCCGTTGCCGCTGTTCGATCCCGATCGTGATGAGCCGGTGCTGCTGCGACCGGGCGATACCGTGCGGTTTATCCCGCAGAAGGAGGGGGTATGCTAAAAGTTATTCGCGCAGGGCTCTATACCTCGGTGCAGGACGGCGGACGCATCGGGTTTCGCCAGTCGGGGATCAGCTACTGTGGCGCGCTGGATAAACCGGCCCTGCAGATTGGTAACATCCTGGTGGGCAACGACCCGGACGATGCCGCGCTGGAGATCACCCTCGGGCAGTGCACTTTTGAATTTGAACAGGACGGCTGGTTCGCCCTGACCGGGGCGGGCTGCGACGCCCGGCTTGACGGCGCGGCGGTCTGGACCGGCTGGCGTCTGCCGGTGAAGGCCGGGCAACAGCTCACCCTGAATCGCCCCCTGCGCGGCATGCGTAGCTATCTGGCGATTGCGGGTGGCATCGACGTGCCATCGGTGATGAACTCCCTCAGCACCGACCTGAAGGTGGGCCTCGGTGGCCACGAAGGGCGTCTGCTGAAAGATGGCGATCGGCTGGCGGTTCGGCCTGGTGGGCGCGAGTTCCTTGAAGCCCAGGGCGTTAAGCAGCTGCTGTGGGGTAACCGCGTGCGCGCTTTGCCGGGGCCGGAATACCACGAGTTTGATAAGGCCTCGCAGGATGCGCTCTGGCGTCTGCCGTGGCAGCTCAGCCCGCAAAGTAACCGCATGGGCTATCGCCTGCAGGGGCAGAAGCTGGTGCGCAATACCGAGCGTGAAATGCTGTCGCACGGCCTGCTGCCAGGCGTAATCCAGGTGCCGCACAACGGGCAGCCGATCGTACTGATGAACGATGCCCAGACCACCGGGGGCTATCCGCGGATCGCCTGCATCATCGAGGCCGATATGTACCACCTGGCACAGGCCCCGCTCGGACAGCCGATCCACTTTGTGCCCTGTACGCTGGAAGAGGCGCTCGACGCGCGTCGGATCCAGAAGCAATACATCGAACAACTGGCGTGGAGGTTGCATGATCGCGGTTGATTTAAATGCCGATTTAGGCGAAGGCTGCGGCAGCGATGCCGCGCTGTTACAGCTGGTGTCGTCAGCCAACATCGCCTGCGGTTTTCACGCTGGCGATGCCCAGACCATGCAGGCCTGCGTGCGTGAGGCGCTAAAAAATGGGGTCTCCATCGGGGCGCACCCAAGCTTTCCGGATCGGGAAAATTTTGGCCGCACGGCCATGACCCTGCCGCCGGAGACGGTCTATGCGCAAGTGCTGTACCAGATTGGCGGCCTGGCGGCGATCGTGCGCGCCGAAGGAGGGCAGCTGCGTCACGTGAAACCGCACGGCATGCTCTATAACCAGGCGGCAAAAGATCGCGATCTGGCCGATGCCATCGCACGGGCCATCTCTACCATCGACCCGGATTTGATTCTGGTGGGGCTGGCAGGGAGCGAGCTGATCCGCGCGGGGACGCGCTATGGCCTGATTACCCGGGAAGAGGTGTTCGCCGATCGCGGATATCAGGCTGACGGCAGCCTGGTGCCGCGTACCCAGGCCGGGGCGCTGATCGCCGATGAAGATCAGGCTCTGGCGCAAACCCTGGCGATGATCCAGCGCGGACGGGTGAAAAGTATTACCGGTGAATGGGCCACCGTGCACGCGCAGACGGTCTGCATTCACGGTGACGGAGAACACGCCCTGGCTTTTGCCCGTCGCCTGCGTACAGAATTTGAAGCAAACAATATAAAAATCAGTGCATAACGCACACTTGCAAACACCACAACAGGAAACAGAACATGGCAGAGACGCTATCCCTCTGGCCACTCATCGGTATCGCGGTGATTGTGGTCGGGTTTTTATTACGCTTTAACCCGGTGCTGGTGGTCATTGTCGCCGGGATTGTCACTGGCCTCGCGGCACAGATGCCGGTCGCCACCATACTGGAAAAACTGGGTGAAGGGTTCCTCAACACCCGCAACCTGCCCTATATCCTGCTGATCCCACTGGCGGTTATCGGCCTGCTGGAGCGTCACGGCCTGAAAGAGCGGGCCCAGGCGTGGATCGCGAAGATCCACAGCGCTACCGCCGGTCGTCTGCTGATCGTCTATCTGTTTGTCCGCGAAGCGACGGCGGCGATGGGGCTGACCAGCCTCGGCGGGCATCCACAGATGGTGCGTCCGCTGCTGGCACCGATGGCAGAAGGGGCGGCAGAGAAGAAATATGGCGAACTGCCGGGGGCGGTGCGCTATCGCCTGCGGGCGATGTCGGCGGCCACCGATAACGTCGGGCTGTTCTTTGGCGAAGATATCTTTGTCGCCTTTGGCGCCATTATCTTTATGCATAACTTTATGCTCGAATCCGGCGGGATCCAGACCGAACCGCTGCATATTGCCCTGTGGGGTATCCCGACGGCGCTCTGCGCCTTTGCGATCCACGCCACCCGCCTGTACCGCCTGGATAAGCATCTGGAGCGCGAGCTGGCCAAAGTGCAGGGAGAAGCGAAATGAATTTCCAGCAAAGCTATCTCTACTGGCTGGCAGGCCTGATCCTGCTGATCGTGGCGCTGATGTCGTTTCGCGATAAAGCCAACCCGCGACGCATCACCACCGGCCTGTTCTGGGGCATTTACGGCCTGCTGTTCCTGCTCGGCAACTGGACCTACGAGCTGGTGGGCGACAAACGCACGGTACATATTGCCGTCGGTGTGGCAGTGGTCGGGCTGGCCCTGATCGCCGGTTTTGGCGGCGTGCGCCTGGGCAGCTATCATCAGCGCACCACAGAAGAGCGCGAGAGCAGCGCAAAGCGTCTGGGCAATCGCCTCTTCTTACCGGCACTGGCTATCCCGGTGGTGACGGTGGTGGGCGTGCTGATGTTTAACCACATTCCGGGCCTGCAGGAGACGCTGTTCGGACCGGGCAATCACTCGACGCTGGTGACCCTGTTCTCGATGACGGTCGGCTCGCTGGTTGGTCTGGCGATGGCGGTCAAAATGACCCATGAAAAAGTGCATCAGCCCCTGCAGGAGGCGCGCCGTCTGCTCGACTCCATTGGCTGGGCCTTTATTCTGCCGCAGATCCTCGCCACCCTTGGGCTGCTGTTTACCGCGGCCGGGGTCGGGGAGGGGATTTCATACCTTACCCAGACGTATCTGGCGGTCGACAGCCGCTTCATCGCGGTGGCGGTTTATGCCATCGGCATGGCGCTGCTGACCATGGTGATGGGCAACGCCTTTGCCGCTTTCCCGATTGTGACGGCGGGCATCGGCATTCCGATCCTGGTTCTGCAGCACGGCGGCAACCCGGCGGTGATGGCGGCGATTGGCATGTTCTCCGGCTACTGCGGTACCCTGATGACGCCGATGGCGGCCAACTTCAACATCGTGCCCGCGGCTCTGCTGGAGCTGCCCGATAAAAACGCGGTTATCAAGGCGCAGGTGCCTACCGGGGTACTGCTGCTGATTGCCAACGTGTTCCTGCTCTACTTCCTGATGTTCCTGTAAGGAGAAATGATGCAAACCGTATTAATCACGGGTTTTGAGCCCTTTGGCGGCGAAACCGTTAACCCCTCCTGGGAAGTGGTGAAGCTGCTTGATGGGATGATTATTGACGACTGTCGCGTGGTGGCCCGACAGCTGCCCTGCGTGTTCGGCGAGTCGTTAGAGGTGCTGAATGCGGCCATTGACGCGCTGCAGCCCACCGTGGTGCTGGCGATAGGGCAGGCCGGTGGCCGCGTGGATGTCACCGTCGAGCGAGTGGCGATCAACGTCGATGACGCGCGCATCCCGGATAACCGCGGGCAACAGCCGGTGGATGTCGCCATCGTGCCGGGTGGCCCGGCCGCCTGGTTCAGCACGCTGCCGATCAAAGCGATGGTGGCGGCGCTGCGCGAAGCCGGTATTCCTGCTTCGGTTTCGCAGACGGCTGGCACATTCGTCTGCAACCATGTGATGTATGGCGTACTGCACAAGCTGGCCGACTGGCCGGAGGTGAAAGGCGGCTTTATCCATATCCCCTACCTGCCTGAGCAGGCCGCGGCGCATCCCGGAGCCCCGAGCATGGCCGCGCACACCGTGAAGCAGGCGCTGGAGATTGCCATTACGGTGGCGTTGCGCCAGGCGCACGACATCAAAGTGATCGGCGGTGCAACGCACTAAATAAGGAGTCATGATGCCAGAAGGCCCGGAGATCCGCCGTGCGGCGGATAGTCTGGAGGTGGCGATAAAAGGCAAACCACTCACCGACGTGTGGTTTGCTTTTCCTCAGTTAAAACCCTTTGAGTCCCTGCTTATCGGGGAGAGGGTCACGCATCTGGAGACGCGCGGCAAAGCGCTGCTCACTCACTTCTCCAACCAGTTGACGCTCTACAGCCATAACCAGCTTTACGGCGTCTGGCGAGTGGTAGATACCGGCCATGAGCCAGAGACTACGCGGGTGTTGCGCGTTAAGTTACAGACCGCAGAGAAAACCATTCTGCTCTACAGCGCCTCGGATATTGAGATGCTGACGGCGGAGCAGCTCATCACCCATCCCTTCCTGCAGCGGGTGGGACCGGATGTGCTGGATTTACGCCTGACGGCAGAGGATGTGAAAGCGCGGTTATTGTCAGCAAAATTCCGCAACCGGCAATTTTCCGGACTGCTGCTGGATCAGGCGTTTCTCGCCGGTTTAGGCAACTATCTGCGGGTCGAGATCCTGTGGGAGGTGGGGCTGGCGCCGCAGCATAAAGCGTCACAGCTGACCGAAGAGCAGCTCGATGCGCTGGCGCACGCGCTACTGGCTATCCCGCGCCTGTCGTACAACACCCGTGGGGTGGCGAATGAGAAGAAGCATCACGGGGCACTGTTCCGTTTTAAGGTGTTTCATCGGGCGGGGAAAAAGTGCGAGCGGTGCGGTGGGGTAATTGAGAAAACGACATTGTCGTCGCGACCGTTTTACTGGTGTCCTGAGTGCCAGATGTAAAAAAGCCGGGTGGCGGCTTCGCCTTACCCGGTTTTCGTAGTATTTGTAGGCCCGGCAAGCGTAGCGCCGCCGGGCATTGCTATTAGCGTTTGGTGATATCGGTTTCGAAATTACGCTGCTCGTAGCCGGTGTACAGCTGACGTGGACGCGCAATCTTCATCCCGTCGGTGTGCATTTCGTTCCAGTGTGCAATCCAGCCCACGGTACGCGCCATCGCAAAGATCACGGTAAACATGGAAGACGGAATGCCCATCGCTTTCAGGATGATACCGGAGTAGAAGTCGACGTTCGGGTAGAGTTTCTTCTCGATGAAGTACGGGTCGTTCAGCGCGATGTGTTCCAGCTCCATCGCCACCTGCAGCAGGTCATCTTTGGTGCCCAGCTCTTTCAGCACTTCATGGCAGGTTTCACGCATTACGGTTGCGCGCGGATCGTAGTTTTTGTAAACGCGGTGACCGAAGCCCATCAGACGGAAGGAGTCATTCTTGTCTTTCGCGCGACGCACGAACTCAGGAATGTGCTCAACGGAGCTGATCTCTTCCAGCATCTTCAGTGCAGCTTCGTTCGCGCCGCCGTGTGCCGGTCCCCACAGGGAGGCGATACCTGCAGCGATACAGGCGAACGGGTTAGCGCCGGAGGAGCCTGCGGTACGCACGGTAGAGGTAGAGGCGTTCTGCTCGTGGTCAGCGTGCAGGATCAGAATACGATCCATGGCGCGTTCCAGAACCGGGTTCACTTCGTACTCTTCGCACGGCGTAGCGAACATCATACGCAGGAAGTTACCGGCGTAAGAGAGGTCGTTACGTGGGTAAACAAACGGCTGTCCAATGGAGTATTTGTAACACATCGCGGCCATGGTAGGCATTTTGGACAGCAGACGGAATGCGGCGATATCGCGATGACGCTGGTTATTTACATCCAGGGAGTCATGGTAGAACGCAGCCAGCGCACCGGTGATCCCGCACATGACCGCCATCGGATGTGAATCACGACGGAACGCATGGAACAGACGGGTGATCTGCTCATGAATCATGGTGTGGCGGGTAACGGTGGTTTTGAACTCATCGTACTGTTCCTGGGTCGGCTTTTCGCCGTTCAGCAGGATGTAGCACACTTCCAGGTAATTGGATTCGGTGGCTAACTGATCGATGGGGAAACCGCGGTGCAACAGGATGCCTTCGTCACCGTCGATGTAGGTGATTTTGGACTCGCAAGATGCGGTGGAGGTAAAACCAGGGTCAAAGGTAAAAATACCTTTAGAACCAAGACTACGGATATCAATAACGTCCTGACCGAGCGTGCCTTTTAGCACATCCAGTTCAATAGCAGTATCACCCTCTAGAGTGATTTTTGCTTTAGTATCAGCCATTTACGGTCTCCTTAGCGCCTTATTGCTTAAGACTGCCCTTAACCGGATTTGCATTCAACTGATTTATCATTGTTACCAGTTTGTTATTTGGCTCGCCGCTCAGCTCACGAGGAGAAACCAGGGTACAGAGCAATGGCGCTAGCAGGTAAGCGAATGAGAAATCAGAGAAATAACAGCAAATCAGTGTTTGTGCAGTCCGAATTATTCAAACCTGTATATCACTAATAACTGTCCTGATAACTTCGGTCAATACCATCACACTGTTACATAACTTATTCTCAGGTGAAAGAGAGACCTCATAACTTTTGCGCATTATATGCCTTTTCTGGTGATGTTTGTAACAATAATGTTTAAGATTTGTCAAATCAGATGATTAAAAATTAAAAAAATGTTGTTATCGTGACCCTGATCACTGTTCCGCATAAAACCAGACAAACTGTATGTAGGTTAATTGTAATGATTTTGTGAACGGCCTATACTGCCGCCAGGTCTCCGGAAAACCCTGCAATCCCGAGCCAACCAGCGTTGTAACGTGTCATTTGAGCATCTGGAAGCAATGTTTTGCATGACGCACAGTTATATAAAAGGCACGCTGTCTGACCCGCATCGCAGTCCGGAGGAAGGAAACTATAAGAACAGCATGTGGGCGTTATTCATGATAAGAAATGTGAAAAAACAAAGACCTGTCAATCTGGATCTGAAAACGATCCGATTCCCTGTAACGGCAATAGCGTCCATCCTTCATCGTGTATCCGGCGTGATCACGTTTGTCGCGGTGGGTATCTTGTTATGGTTATTGGGTACCAGCCTCTCGTCTCCGGAAGGATTCCAGCAGGCCTCTGCCATCATGAACGGTTTCTTCGTGAAATTTATCATGTGGGGCATCCTGACCGCGCTGGCCTATCACGTCGTCGGCGGCATCCGCCATATGTTGATGGATGTGGGTTATCTTGAAGAGACCTTCGAAACCGGCAAACGCACCGCTAACATCTCATTTGTTATCACTGTCGTGCTTTCACTTCTCGCAGGAGTCCTCGTATGGTAAGCAACGCCTCCGCATTTGGACGCAACGGCGTACATGACTTCATTCTGGTCCGTGCTACCGCTATCGTTCTCACCCTCTACATCATCTACATGATCGGTTTCTTTGCCACCAGCGGCGACCTGACGTGGGAAATCTGGACCGGTTTCTTCGGTTCGGCATTCACCAAAGTCTTCACCCTGCTGGCGCTGGCCTCCATCCTGATCCACGCATGGATTGGTATGTGGCAGGTACTGACCGATTACGTTAAACCCGTGGCGATTCGTCTCGTTCTGCAGCTGGCTATTGTGGTTGCTCTTGCGGTTTACGTTATTTATGGATTCGTTGTGGTGTGGGGTGTGTGATGAAACTGCCAGTCAGAGAATTTGATGCTGTAGTGATTGGAGCCGGTGGCGCAGGTATGCGCGCGGCGCTGCAAATTTCCCAGAGCGGCCAGACCTGTGCGCTGCTCTCCAAAGTCTTCCCGACCCGTTCCCATACCGTATCAGCGCAGGGTGGCATCACCGTGGCGCTCGGTAATACCCATGATGATAACTGGCAATGGCATATGTACGACACGGTGAAAGGCTCCGATTACATCGGTGACCAGGACGCCATTGAATATATGTGTAAAACCGGCCCGGAAGCGATTCTGGAGCTGGACCATATGGGTCTGCCATTCTCCCGTCTGGAAGATGGCACCATCTATCAACGTCCGTTTGGCGGCCAGTCGAAAGACTTCGGCGGCGAGCAGGCGGCACGTACTGCAGCAGCAGCCGACCGTACCGGTCACGCGCTGCTGCATACCCTCTATCAGCAGAACCTGAAGAACAAGACCACCATCTTCTCCGAGTGGTATGCGCTGGATCTGGTGAAAAATGAAGATGGCGCCGTAGTAGGGTGCACCGCGCTGTGTATCGAAACCGGTGAAGTGGTCTACTTCAAAGCCCGCGCTACCGTTCTGGCCACCGGCGGTGCAGGCCGTATTTACCAGTCTACTACTAACGCCCACATCAACACCGGTGACGGCGTCGGTATGGCGATCCGCGCTGGCGTGCCGGTGCAGGATATGGAGATGTGGCAGTTCCACCCAACCGGTATCGCCGGTGCGGGCGTGCTGGTAACAGAGGGCTGCCGTGGTGAAGGTGGTTACCTGCTGAACAAACATGGCGAACGCTTTATGGAGCGTTATGCCCCGAATGCGAAAGACCTGGCGGGTCGTGACGTGGTGGCGCGTTCCATCATGATCGAAATCCGTGAAGGTCGCGGCTGCGACGGTCCATGGGGCCCGCACGCGAAGCTGAAGCTTGACCATCTGGGTAAAGAGGTTCTGGAATCCCGCCTGCCGGGCATCCTCGAACTGTCCCGTACCTTCGCTCACGTCGACCCGGTTAAAGAGCCGATCCCGGTTATCCCTACCTGCCACTACATGATGGGTGGTATTCCGACCAAAGTGACCGGCCAGGCGCTGACCGTGAATGAGCAGGGCGAAGACGTGGTGATCCCGGGCCTGTTCGCGGTAGGCGAAATTGCCTGCGTATCCGTACACGGTGCTAACCGTCTGGGCGGCAACTCTCTGCTCGACCTGGTGGTGTTTGGTCGTGCGGTGGGTCTGCATCTGCAGGAGTCCATTGCCGAGCAGGGTCCGCTGCGTGATGCCACCGACGCCAACATCGACGCCTCTCTGGAACGTCTGAATCGCTGGAACGGTAACCGTAACGGTGAAGATCCGGTTGAAATCCGTAAGGCGCTGCAGGAGTGCATGCAGCACAACTTCTCGGTATTCCGCGAAGGTGACGCGATGGCGAAAGGGCTTGAGCAGCTGAAAGCGATCCGCGAGCGTCTGAAAAATGCCCGTCTGGATGACACTTCCAGCGAGTTCAATACCCAGCGCGTTGAGTGTCTGGAGCTGGATAACCTGATGGAAACCGCTTACGCGACCGCGGTCTCTGCAAACTTCCGTACCGAAAGCCGTGGCGCGCATAGCCGCTTCGACTTCCCGGATCGTGACGACGAAAACTGGCTGTGCCATTCCCTGTACCTGCCAGAGTCGGAATCCATGACACGTCGTAGCGTCAATATGGAACCGAAACTGCGTCCGGCGTTCCCGCCGAAGATTCGTACCTATTAATGCGGAGACAGGACAATGAAACTCGAATTCTCAGTTTATCGTTATAACCCGGATGTCGACGACGCTCCGCATATGCAGGATTACACCCTGGAAGCGGAAGAAGGCCGGGACATGATGCTGCTTGATGCGTTAATGCAGCTGAAAGAAAAAGATCCGACACTGTCATTCCGTCGTTCCTGCCGTGAAGGGGTATGTGGCTCCGACGGTCTGAACATGAACGGCAAAAACGGTCTGGCCTGTATCACTCCGATCTCGGCGCTCAACCGTCCAGGACAGAAGATTGTGATTCGCCCGCTGCCGGGTCTGCCGGTCGTTCGCGATTTGGTGGTGGACATGGGGCAATTCTATGCACAATATGAGAAGATTAAGCCTTACTTATTGAATAATGGGCAAAATCCACCCGCTCGCGAGCATTTACAGTCGCCAGAGCAGCGTGAAAAACTCGATGGCCTGTATGAGTGTATTCTCTGTGCATGTTGTTCGACCTCTTGCCCGTCGTTCTGGTGGAACCCGGACAAGTTTATCGGCCCGGCTGGCCTGCTGGCAGCGTACCGCTTCCTGATTGACAGCCGCGATACCGAAACCGACAACCGCCTGGAAGGGCTGAGTGATGCTTTCAGCGTATTCCGCTGCCACAGCATCATGAACTGCGTCAGTGTATGTCCTAAGGGGCTGAACCCGACGCGCGCTATCGGCCACATTAAGTCGATGTTGTTGCAGCGCAGTGCGTAAGTAGTGAGAGGGGAGCGTTGTTCCCCTCACCCTAACCCTCTCCCAAAGGGAGAGGGGATAGATTGCAGAAACCTTTAAAAACTGCCCTGAAGTTTAGACAGTTTCTAAAGGTTCCTTCGCGGGCCAAATGAAAAGAGCTCGCAGGTGAACCCCGGCACGTACACGTGGTGTGCGTGGTAGTTTCTACGGCGAAAGTAAGCATAAAAATGCTTAAGGGATCACGATGCAGAACGGCGCAATGAAAGCCTGGCTGGACTCTTCATTCCTCTCTGGTGCAAACCAAAGCTGGATTGAACAGCTCTATGAAGACTTCTTAACCGACCCTGACTCAGTGGACGCTAACTGGCGTTCGATGTTCCAGCAGTTACCTGGAACAGGAGTCAAACCGGATCAATTTCATTCCAAAACACGTGATTATTTCCGTCGTCTGGCGAAGGATGCCTCACGTTACTCTTCCGCCATCTCCGACCCTGACACCAATGCCAAACAGGTTAAAGTCCTGCAGCTGATTAACGCCTACCGTTTCCGTGGCCACCAGCATGCGAATCTGGATCCGCTGGGTCTGTGGCAGCAGGAGCGCGTGGCGGACCTCGATCCGGCTTATCACGATCTGACCGAAGCTGATTTCCAGGAAACCTTTAACGTGGGTTCTTTCGCGATCGGCAAAGACACGATGAAGCTGGGCGAGCTGCTGGAGGCGCTGAAGCAAACTTACTGCGGCTCCATCGGTGCGGAATACATGCACATCACCTCAACCGAAGAGAAGCGCTGGATCCAGCAGCGTATTGAATCGGTTGCCGGTAAATCCACCTTCAATGCTGACGAGAAGAAGCGCTTCCTTGGCGAGCTGACCGCAGCAGAAGGGCTGGAGCGCTATCTGGGCGCGAAATTCCCGGGCGCAAAACGCTTCTCGCTGGAAGGCGGCGATGCGCTGGTGCCAATGCTGAAAGAGCTGATCCGCCATGCGGGCAACAGCGGTACCCGTGAAGTGGTACTGGGCATGGCGCACCGTGGTCGTCTGAACGTGCTGATCAACGTGCTGGGTAAAAAGCCGCAGGATCTGTTCGACGAGTTCGCGGGCAAACATAAAGAACACCTCGGTACCGGTGACGTGAAGTACCATATGGGCTTCTCATCAGATATCGAAACCAACGGCGGCCTGGTGCACATGGCGCTGGCGTTCAACCCGTCGCACCTGGAGATCGTCAGCCCGGTGGTGATCGGTTCCGTGCGTGCCCGTCTGGATCGTCTGGACGAGCCGAGCAGCAATAAAGTGTTGCCAATCACCATTCACGGCGATGCGGCGATCACCGGCCAGGGCGTGGTTCAGGAAACCCTGAACATGTCCAAAGCACGCGGTTACGAAGTGGGCGGTACCGTTCGCATCGTGATTAACAACCAGGTGGGCTTCACGACCTCTAACCCGCTGGACGCGCGTTCTACTCCATACTGTACCGATATCGGTAAGATGGTTCAGGCGCCAATTTTCCACGTCAACGCGGATGACCCGGAAGCGGTCGCTTTCGTGACCCGTCTGGCGCTGGACTTCCGTAATACCTTCAAGCGTGACGTACTGATCGACCTCTTCTGCTATCGCCGTCATGGCCATAACGAAGCGGACGAGCCAAGTGCAACCCAGCCGCTGATGTACCAGAAAATCAAAAAGCATCCGACCCCGCGCAAAATCTACGCTGACAAGCTGGAAGCGGAGAAGGTTGTGACGCTGGAAGATGCCACCGAGCTGGTGAATCTCTACCGCGATGCGCTGGATGCCGGCGAGTGCGTGGTGAAAGAGCTGCGTCCGATGAACATGCACTCCTTTACCTGGTCGCCGTACCTCAACCACGAGTGGGATGAGAGCTACCCTAACAAGGTCGAGATGAAGCGTCTGCAGGAGCTGGCTAAACGCATCAGTACCGTACCAGAAGCCATTGAGATGCAGTCCCGCGTGCAGAAAATTTATTCTGACCGTCAGTCCATGGCGGCAGGTGAGAAGCTGTTCGACTGGGGCGGCGCGGAAAACCTGGCCTACGCAACCCTGGTAGACGAAGGCATTCCGGTTCGTCTGTCCGGTGAAGATGCGGGCCGTGGCACCTTCTTCCACCGTCATGCGGTGATCCACAACCAGACCAACGGTTCCACCTACACTCCGCTGCAGCACGTGCATAACGGTCAGGGCCAGTTCAAGGTCTGGGACTCCGTGCTGTCGGAAGAAGCGGTGCTGGCGTTTGAATACGGTTACGCCACTGCAGAACCACGCACCCTGACCATCTGGGAAGCGCAGTTCGGCGACTTCGCCAACGGTGCGCAGGTGGTTATCGACCAGTTCATCTCTTCTGGCGAGCAGAAGTGGGGCCGTATGTGTGGCCTGGTGATGCTCCTGCCGCACGGGTACGAAGGGCAGGGTCCGGAGCACTCCTCCGCGCGTCTGGAGCGTTATCTGCAACTTTGCGCCGAGCAGAACATGCAGGTTTGTGTTCCGTCTACCCCGGCACAGGTTTACCACATGCTGCGTCGTCAGGCGCTGCGCGGGATGCGTCGTCCGCTGGTGGTGATGTCACCGAAATCTCTGCTGCGTCACCCGCTGGCGGTCTCCACGCTGGATGAGCTGGCAAACGGCACCTTCATGCCGGCGATTGGCGAGATTGACGAGCTGGATCCGCAGGCAGTTAAACGCGTGGTGATGTGTTCTGGTAAGGTTTACTACGACCTGCTGGAACAGCGCCGTAAGAACGATCAGAAAGATGTCGCCATCGTGCGTATCGAACAGCTTTATCCGTTCCCGCATCAGGCGATGCAGGACGCATTAAAACCTTATGCTCACGTACATGATTTTGTCTGGTGCCAGGAAGAGCCGCTCAACCAGGGCGCATGGTACTGCAGCCAGCATCATTTCCGTGAAGTGATTCCATTTGGGTCTGCTCTGCGTTACGCAGGTCGCCCGGCCTCTGCCTCTCCGGCAGTAGGGTATATGTCCGTTCACCAGAAGCAGCAGCAAGATCTGGTTAATGACGCGCTGAACGTCGATTAATTAAAGGATAAATAATGAGTAGCGTAGATATTCTTGTTCCCGACCTGCCTGAATCCGTCGCTGATGCGACCGTTGCAACCTGGCACAAAAAACCGGGCGATGCGGTAAAACGCGATGAAGTGCTGGTAGAAATCGAAACTGACAAAGTGGTACTGGAAGTACCAGCCTCGGCGGACGGCATTCTGGATGCAGTGCTGGAAGATGAAGGCACGACCGTAACCTCTCGTCAGCTGCTGGGTCGCCTGCGTGAAGGCAACAGCGCAGGCAAAGAGTCCAGCGCCAAATCTGAAGAGAAAGCCTCTACGCCGGCACAGCGCCAGCAGGCTTCTCTGGAAGAGCAGACTAACGACGCGCTCAGCCCGGCGATCCGTCGCCTGCTGGCCGAGCACAACCTCGACGCGGCGGCCATTAAGGGCACCGGTGTCGGCGGTCGTCTGACCCGCGAAGATGTGGAAAAACACCTGGCGAAAGCACCAGCTGCAACGGAAGCGAAAGCGCCAGCTGCTGCACCGGCTCCGGCTCCGGCTGCACAGCCTGCTCTGGGCGCACGCAGCGAAAAACGCGTCCCGATGACCCGCCTGCGTAAGCGTGTGGCCGAGCGTCTGCTGGAAGCGAAAAACTCCACCGCGATGCTGACCACCTTCAACGAAGTCAACATGAAGCCAATCATGGACCTGCGTAAGCAGTACGGTGACGCGTTTGAAAAACGTCACGGTATCCGTCTGGGCTTTATGTCCTTCTACGTGAAAGCGGTTGTTGAAGCCCTGAAACGCTACCCGGAAGTGAACGCGTCTATCGATGGCGAAGATGTGGTGTACCACAACTACTTCGACGTGAGCATGGCCGTTTCTACGCCACGCGGCCTGGTAACCCCGGTTCTGCGTGATGTTGACACCCTGGGCATGGCTGACATCGAGAAGAAGATCAAAGAACTGGCAGTGAAAGGCCGTGACGGCAAGCTGACTGTAGAAGACCTGACCGGCGGTAACTTCACCATTACCAACGGCGGCGTATTCGGCTCGCTGATGTCTACTCCAATCATCAACCCACCACAGAGCGCGATTCTGGGCATGCATGCCATCAAAGATCGTCCTATGGCGGTTGACGGTAAAGTAGAGATCCTGCCGATGATGTACCTGGCGCTCTCCTACGACCACCGTCTGATCGATGGCCGCGAGTCTGTGGGCTACCTGGTAGCGATTAAAGAGCTGCTGGAAGATCCAACTCGCCTGCTGCTGGACGTCTAGTTTTTAGCACCATTGCCCGGCGGCGTGTCGCCAGCCGGGCTTATAAAAGCATGACCTAACGATTACCCTGAAGGATGGATAGAACACATGAACTTACATGAATATCAGGCAAAACAGCTGTTTGCCCGGTATGGCTTACCGGCTCCGGTGGGTTATGCCTGCAATACCCCTCGCGAAGCAGAAGAAGCCGCATCTAAAATCGGCGCCGGTCCTTGGGTAGTGAAATGTCAGGTTCACGCTGGCGGCCGCGGTAAAGCGGGCGGTGTGAAAGTCGTTAACAGTAAAGAAGAGATCCGCGCCTTTGCTGAGCACTGGCTGGGCAAACGTCTGGTGACCTACCAGACAGACGCGAGCGGCCAGCCGGTTAACCAGATCCTGGTTGAAGCGGCGACCGATATTGCAAAAGAACTGTACCTCGGTGCCGTGGTAGACCGTAGCTCCCGTCGCGTGGTGTTTATGGCTTCTACCGAAGGTGGCGTGGAAATCGAGAAAGTGGCGGAAGAGACCCCGCACCTGATCCACAAAGTGGCTATCGATCCGCTGGCAGGCCCAATGCCTTACCAGGGACGCGAGCTGGCCTTCAAACTGGGTCTGGAAGGTAAACTGGTGCAGCAATTCACCAAGATCTTCATGGGCCTGGCCAACATCTTCCTGGAGCGTGACCTGGCGCTGATCGAAATCAACCCGCTGGTGATCACTAAGCAGGGCGACCTGATCTGCCTCGACGGCAAACTGGGCGCTGACGGCAACGCACTGTTCCGCCAGGCTGACCTGCGCCAGATGCGCGACCAGTCTCAGGAAGATCCACGTGAAGCTCAGGCTGCACAGTGGGAACTGAACTACGTGGCACTCGATGGCAACATCGGCTGCATGGTTAACGGTGCGGGCCTGGCAATGGGCACCATGGACATCGTTAAACTGCACGGCGGCGAGCCGGCAAACTTCCTCGACGTGGGCGGCGGCGCGACCAAAGAGCGCGTGACCGAAGCCTTCAAAATCATCCTCTCTGACGACAACGTGAAAGCGGTTCTGGTGAACATCTTCGGCGGCATCGTACGTTGCGACCTGATCGCTGACGGCATTATCGGTGCGGTAGAAGAAGTGGGCGTAAATGTCCCGGTAGTGGTGCGTCTGGAAGGGAACAACGCTGAACTTGGCGCGAAAAAACTGGCTGACAGCGGCCTGAATATTATTGCAGCGAAAAGTCTGACGGATGCCGCTCAGCAGGTAGTTGCCGCAGTGGAGGGGAAATAATGTCCGTTTTAATTAATAAAGATACCAAGGTCATCTGCCAGGGCTTCACCGGTAGCCAGGGTTCATTCCACTCTGAGCAGGCGATTGCTTACGGTACGCAGATGGTTGGCGGCGTTACGCCAGGGAAAGGCGGCACCACTCACCTGGGCCTGCCGGTGTTCAACACCGTACGTGAAGCCGTAGAAGCGACGGGCGCCACCGCCACCGTGATCTACGTTCCGGCTCCGTTCTGCAAAGACTCCATTCTGGAAGCCATCGACGCAGGCATCAAACTGATCATCACCATCACCGAAGGTATCCCGACGCTGGATATGCTGACCGTGAAAGTGAAGCTGGACGAAGCAGGCGTGCGCATGATCGGGCCAAACTGCCCGGGCGTGATCACCCCAGGCGAATGCAAAATCGGCATCATGCCGGGCCACATTCACAAGCCAGGCAAAGTGGGCATCGTCTCCCGTTCCGGTACTCTGACCTATGAAGCGGTTAAACAGACCACCGACTACGGTTTCGGCCAGTCCACCTGTGTGGGCATCGGCGGCGACCCAATCCCGGGCTCTAACTTCATCGACATCCTGAAGCTGTTCCAGGAAGACCCGCAGACAGAAGCGATTGTGATGATCGGTGAAATCGGCGGCAGCGCGGAAGAAGAAGCCGCTGCGTACATCAAAGACCACGTGACCAAGCCGGTTGTGGGCTACATCGCGGGTGTGACTGCGCCGAAAGGCAAGCGTATGGGCCATGCGGGCGCCATCATCGCGGGCGGCAAAGGTACTGCGGATGAGAAATTCGCGGCGCTGGAAGCAGCAGGCGTGAAAACCGTTCGCAGCCTGGCTGACATCGGTGAAGCCCTGAAATCCATCATTAAGTAAATCCTCTCTGCTCCCCGTGCGGGGAGCTTTGACATAATAAATGTCCGTTTCGACATGGTTGGCCATCGTAAGATGGCCTTTTTTTTGGCGGTGAGAAACAAACCGGTAACATTACTGTGTTAATTTCCGGATTATCAAAAGTAAAATATTTGTAATAAAAAACGCCGATAAAAACAGAATAAAAAAATACTGTGAAATGACCAGCATTAATAGTTCGGAATTATTAAAAAGTTGACTCTATTTCCGCGTTAATTTAAATCACCTTTATTTATATTTCCTCCTTTCATCGATAACGATCAATAGCATATTTAAACATATCGTTAACATTACGCCTATTGCGTTTACTATGTGGATACACCCTTAACACCCCTGCGCGATATTGATTTATATCAATATTTAATACCTGGAAAAGGGCGTCAAAAAGCGTTAAATTGCTCCCGATCAATTTGGTTGAAAAGTGGTAAAGTCGCTATATATTGATCGCTGTCGTAAAACGTAAAGCGCTTTCAATAAAAACCTGTTTATTGTAAGGGTTTTGCGGCGTAATATATTTGCGGGATCAATTTCGGGTTTTAATTAACGTATCTGTAACTTTTCATCATGGCTTTTTCCTCCTGGGAAGATTAAGTAACGAAGAAAGGATGCGGATAATTTTTTGTATTGGGGCATGTGTGTGGATCTTTTCTAGCAGGATCCACTCCCGGAGTCTTCATGCGATGAGCAAGGAGTCATGATGTTAGATGTAGTCGAACTGTCGCGCTTACAGTTTGCCTTGACCGCGATGTACCACTTCCTTTTTGTGCCACTGACGCTCGGTATGGCGTTCCTGCTGGCCATTATGGAAACGGTCTACGTCCTTTCCGGCAAACAGATTTATAAAGATATGACCAAGTTCTGGGGCAAGTTGTTTGGTATCAACTTTGCGCTGGGCGTGGCCACCGGTCTGACCATGGAGTTCCAGTTCGGGACTAACTGGTCTTACTATTCCCACTATGTCGGGGATATCTTCGGTGCGCCGCTGGCCATTGAAGGTCTGATGGCCTTCTTCCTCGAATCCACCTTTGTAGGTCTGTTCTTCTTTGGCTGGGATCGTCTGGGTAAAGTGCAGCATATGGCTGTGACCTGGCTGGTCGCCTTAGGCTCTAACCTGTCCGCACTGTGGATCCTGGTAGCCAACGGCTGGATGCAGAACCCTATCGCGTCAGATTTTAACTTCGAAACCATGCGTATGGAGATGGTCAGCTTCTCCGAGTTGGTGCTGAACCCGGTCGCTCAGGTGAAATTTGTTCACACTGTGGCATCCGGCTATGTCTGTGGCGCAATGTTCGTCATGGGGATCAGCGCCTACTACATGCTGCGTGGTCGTGACTTCGCCTTTGCTAAGCGCTCCTTCGCCATTGCGGCGAGCTTCGGTATGGCGGCTATCCTCTCTGTTATCGTGCTGGGTGATGAATCCGGTTACGAGATGGGCGACGTGCAGAAAACCAAACTGGCGGCGATTGAAGCAGAGTGGGAAACCCAACCGGCTCCGGCAGCCTTCACCCTGTTTGGTATTCCCGACCAGGATGCGCAGGAAAACCACTTTGCTATTCAGATCCCTTATGCGTTGGGCATCATTGCCACCCGCTCTGTGGATACGCCGGTTATCGGTCTGAAAGATCTGCTGGTGCAGCATGAAGAGCGTATCCGTAACGGGATGAAAGCTTACTCTCTGCTGGAACAACTGCGTTCCGGTTCTGCCGATCAGTCCGTTCGCGATCAATTTAACGACGTGAAAAAAGACCTCGGTTACGGCCTGCTGCTGAAACGCTATACCCCGAACGTCTCTGACGCGACGGAAGAGCAAATTCAGATGGCGACCAAAGACTCGATTCCACGCGTTGCGCCGCTGTACTTCGCGTTCCGTATCATGGTTGGCTGCGGCATCATCATGCTGCTGATCATTGGCGCCTCCTTCTGGTCGGTCATTCGTAACCGTATCGGTCAGCGTAAATGGCTGTTGCGTGCTGCGCTGTACGGCATGCCACTGCCGTGGATTGCCATCGAATCCGGCTGGTTTGTTGCAGAGTATGGCCGTCAACCGTGGGCTATCGGTGAGGTACTGCCAACTGCAGTAGCGAACTCATCCCTGACCGCCGGGGATCTGATTTTCTCCATGCTGCTGATTTGTGGCCTGTACACCCTGTTCCTGGTGGCTGAACTGTTCCTGATGTTCAAATTTGCGCGCCTTGGCCCAAGCAGCCTGAAAACCGGTCGCTACCACTACGAGCAGTCCACCGTGGCTTCTCAGCCGGCACGCTAAGACAGGAGTCGTCAAATGATCGATTATGAAGTATTGCGTTTTATCTGGTGGCTGCTGGTCGGGATCTTACTGATTGGTTTTGCGGTCACTGACGGTTTCGACATGGGGGTGGGCATGCTCACCCGCTTCCTCGGTCGTAATGATACCGAGCGTCGAATTATGATTAACTCCATCGCCCCACACTGGGACGGTAACCAGGTGTGGCTGATCACCGCAGGCGGCGCGCTGTTCGCTGCCTGGCCGATGGTCTACGCGGCGGCGTTCTCCGGCTTCTATGTGGCGATGATCCTGGTGCTGGCGTCGTTGTTCTTCCGTCCGGTCGGTTTTGACTACCGTTCGAAGATCGAAGACACCCGCTGGCGCAACATGTGGGACTGGGGCATCTTCATCGGTAGCTTCGTGCCGCCGCTGGTGATCGGCGTGGCGTTCGGCAACCTGCTGCAGGGCGTGCCGTTCCACCTCGATGAATACATGCGCCTGTACTACACCGGCAACTTCTTCCAGCTGCTGAACCCGTTCGGTCTGCTGGCGGGCGTGGTCAGCGTGGCGATGATCCTGACTCAGGGTGCTACCTATCTGCAGATGCGTACCGTGGGTGAACTGCACCTGCGCTCCCGCGCCGTCTCGCAGATTGCGGCTCTGGTCACCCTGGTCGGCTTCGCGCTGGCAGGTGTCTGGGTGATGTTCGGTATCGACGGTTACGTAGTGACATCGGCGATTAACCATACCGCGCCGTCTAACCCGCTGACCAAAGAAGTGGCACGTCAGGCAGGCGCCTGGCTGGTGAACTTCAATAATATGCCGGTTCTGTGGGCTATCCCGGCACTGGGCGTGGTGCTGCCGCTGCTGACCCTGCTGACTTCCCGCATGGAAAAAGGCGCATGGGCCTTCGTCTTCTCCTCACTGACGCTGGCGTGCATCATCCTGACGGCCGGTATCGCGATGTTCCCATTCGTGATGCCATCCAGCACCATGATGAATGCTAGCCTGACGATGTGGGATGCCACCTCAAGTCAGATGACGCTGAACCTGATGACGTTTGTGGCTGCCGTGTTCGTACCGCTCATTCTGGCCTACACCACCTGGTGTTACTGGAAAATGTACGGTCGTATCACGAAAGAACATATCGAAAGTAATTCTCACTCTATGTATTAAGGAAGGAGCTGAATATGTGGTATTTCGCATGGATTTTAGGAACGCTTCTTGCCTGTGCATTTGGTGTGATCACCGCCCTGGCGCTTGAGCACGTTGAAGCGTCCAAAGCTGGTGAAGAAAAACACTGATGATCGCGTATCTCTACGGGATCATGGACAAGCGCCCGCTGAGGGCGCTTTCCTTAGTGATGGCGTTACTGCTGGCGGGTTGCATCTTCTGGGACCCGTCGCGCTTTGCGGCGAAGACCAGCGAGCTGGAAATCTGGCACGGATTTCTCATCATGTGGGCAGTGTGCGCCGGGGTGATCCACGGCGTCGGCTTTCGCCCGAAAGCCTTACTCTGGCAGGGCATCTTCTGCCCGCTGCTGGCGGATGTGATCCTGCTGGTAGGCCTGATTTTCTTTTTCAGCTGAATAAGAACTATCCGTTAATATTATGGGCTTACCCTGGCCCATAAAAATTTACTCTCTGTTTACTTTCCCCCATTCCAAACCACCATTCCCGCGCGTATAGTAGCGAAGTTTAGAAGATCTGACCCTTTTTGTATTACCGGGATGTAAAGTGAATACAACGCTATTTCGATGGCCGGTGCGTGTCTACTACGAAGATACGGATGCCGGTGGTGTGGTGTACCACGCCAGCTACGTTGCCTTTTATGAACGAGCACGCACTGAAATGCTGCGCCATCATCACTTTAGCCAGCAGGTTCTGTTGGCGGAGCGAGTTGCCTTCGTGGTACGCAAGATGACGCTGGAGTATTTTGCGCCCGCCAGACTCGACGATATGCTCGAAGTCCAAACGGAAATAACATCAATGCGCGGGACCTCAATGGTTTTCACGCAGCGGATCGTCAATGCAGAAAACACGGTACTGAACGAAGCTGAAGTCCTGATCGTCTGTGTTGATCCAATCATCATGAAGCCTCGTGCGCTTCCTAAGTCTATTGTCGCGGAGTTTAAGCAGTGACTGACATGAATATCCTTGATTTGTTCCTGAAGGCTAGCCTTCTGGTTAAACTTATCATGTTCATTTTAATTGGTTTTTCTATCGCCTCCTGGGCCATCATTATCCAGAGAACCCGTATCCTCAATGCGGCAACCCGTGAAGCGGAAGCCTTTGAAGATAAGTTCTGGTCCGGTATCGAACTTTCCCGTTTGTATCAGGAAAGCCAGGGACGTCGTGAAAACCTCTCCGGCTCCGAGCAAATTTTCTATAGCGGCTTCAAAGAGTTTGCCCGTTTGCACCGCGCTAACAACCATGCGCCGGAAGCGGTCGTTGAAGGGGCATCCCGTGCGATGCGCATTTCAATGAACCGTGAACTGGAAACGCTGGAAACGCACATTCCGTTCCTCGGCACCGTCGGTTCCATCAGCCCGTATATCGGTCTGTTTGGTACGGTCTGGGGGATCATGCACGCCTTTATCGCCCTGGGTGCGGTAAAACAGGCGACGCTGCAGATGGTTGCACCGGGTATCGCAGAAGCACTGATCGCGACCGCTATCGGCCTGTTCGCTGCTATTCCTGCGGTAATGGCGTACAACCGCCTGAATCAGCGCGTGAACAAACTGGAACTGAACTACGACAACTTCATGGAAGAGTTCACCGCGATTCTGCACCGCCAGGCGTTTACCAGTACCGAGAGTAACAAGGGGTAAACCATGGCCAGACAGCGTGGACGGGGTCGTCGCGAACTGAAGTCCGAAATCAACATTGTACCGCTGCTGGACGTGCTGCTGGTGCTGCTGCTGATCTTTATGGCTACAGCACCCATCATCACTCAGAGCGTTGAGGTTGATCTGCCGGATGCGACAGAATCTCAGGCTGTAAGCAGCAATGACGATCCACCGGTCATCATTGAAGTATCCGGAGTAGGGCAGTACAGCGTGGTGGTTGAAAAGGATCGTCTCGATCAACTCCCGCCGGAGCAGGTCATTGCCGAAGCGCAACGACGTCTGCAGTCCAATCCGAAAACGGTCTTCTTAATCGGTGGTGCGAAAGACGTGCCTTACGATGAAATTATAAAGGCGCTGAACCTGTTGCATAGCGCGGGCGTTAAGTCAGTCGGCTTGATGACGCAGCCTATTTGATCATCTGCGTACACAACAGAGTTTTTGGGAACCCATAGTGTCAAAGGCAACCGAACAAAACGATAAGCTTAAGCGGGCGATCATTATCTCGGCGGTGCTGCATGTCATTCTTTTTGCAGCACTGATCTGGAGTTCGTTCGATGAGCATCTCGATACCGCTGCTGGCGGTGGGGGAGGTTCATCCATCGATGCCGTGATGGTCGATCCCGGCGCGGTGGTGCAAAACTATAACCGCCAGCAACAGCAGCAGGCGAGTGCAAAACGTGCTGAAGAGCAACGCGAAAAGCAGGCGCAACAGCAGGCGGAAGAGCTGCGTGAAAAGCAGGCCGCCGAGCAGGAACGTCTGAAGCAGCTTGAGAAAGAACGTTTGCAGGCGCAGGAAGCGGCGAAAGAGCAGGCGGAGCAGCAAAAACAGGCGGAAGCCGCAGCGAAGCAAGCGCAGGAAAAACAGAAGCAGGCGGAAGAGGCAGCAGCCAAAGCCGCAGCGGATGCCAAAGCGCAGGCAGATGCTCAGGCGAAACAAGCTGCTGAAGCGGCAAAACAGGCCGCGGATGCCGCTGCATTAGCCGCGAAAAAAGCCGCTGCCGATGCGCAAAAACAGGCTGAAGCTGAAGCCGCCAAAGCTGCTGCTGATGCGAAGAAGAAAGTAGAAGCCGAAGCTGCGAAGAAAGCTGCTGCTGACGCGAAGAAAAAAGCGGAAGCGGAAGCAGCCAAACAAGCAGCCCAGGAAGCCGAGAAGAAAGCGGCTGCCGACGCGGCTAAAAAGGCTGCTGCAGCAGAAAAAGCCGCCGCTGAAAAAGCTGCTGCTGCCGAGAAAGCGGCCGCTGAGAAGAAAGCTGCTGCGGCAGAAAAAGCCGCCGCAGATAAAAAAGCCGCTGCAGATAAGAAAGCAGCTGCCGATAAAGCAGCTGCTGACAAAGCTGCCGCCGCGAAAGCCGCAGCAGCGAAAAAAGCCGCCGCGGAAAAAGCTGCTGCATCGGACGTTGATGACCTGTTCGGCGATCTGAGCTCAGGTAAGAATGCGCCGAAATCGGGTGGGGCAAAAGGTAACGGTCAGCCAGCAAAAGATAGCGGAACAAGTGGTACTAATGGTGGCGCGTCAGGCGCTGATATTAGTGCGTATGCTTCGCAAATCCGTAATGCCATTCAGAGCCGCTTATATGGCGCTGATCTGTATGCCGGTAAGTCCTGTGTGCTGCACATCAAGCTGGCACCAGACGGCCTGCTGCTGGATGTTACTGAGGAAGGCGGTGATCCTGCGTTATGTCAGGCTGCTCTGACGGCGGCAAAAACTGCCAGAATTCCTAAACCGCCTAGCCAGGCTGTTTATGAAAAAGTAAAAGATGCCAAACTGGACTTCAAACTGTAGCGATTTTCCCGCTAAAGTTAGCAAAACAGTCTACGTTTGAGGCTGTGGATTGGTAGTTTTGTTTATTTGGGTTTGTTAACATTCTGCTAAATTATCGCGGGTAAGGTTACCCGGGTATGGGAGATATGATGAAGCAGGCATTACGTGTTGCAATGAGTTTCTTAGTGCTGTGGGCAGCGGTGCTGCACGCAGAAGTGCGTATCGAGATCACCCAGGGGGTGGACTCGGCACGTCCGATTGGTGTGGTTCCATTCCAGTGGAAAGGGCCAGGTGCTGCGCCGGAAGATGTGGGTGGCATTGTTGCCGCTGACCTTCGCAACAGCGGTAAATTCAACCCGTTAGATCGTTCTCGTCTGCCACAGCAGCCGGGCACAGCGGCAGAGTTACAACCGGCGGCATGGTCTGCGCTGGGTATCGATGCGGTGGTCGTGGGTCAGGTTACGCCTAACCCGGACGGCGGTTATACCGTGGCTTACCAGCTGGTTGACACCGGTGGCGCACCGGGCACCGTGCTGGCACAGAACACTTATAAAGTGAACAAGCAGTGGCTGCGTTATGCGGGTCACACGGCAAGCGACGAAGTGTTTGAGAAGCTGACCAGCATCAAAGGCGCGTTCCGCACCCGTATCGCTTATGTAGTGCAGACCAACGGCGGCCAGTTCCCGTATGAGCTGCGCGTCTCTGACTACGACGGTTACAACCAGTTCACCGTTCACCGTTCACCACAGCCGCTGATGTCACCGGCCTGGTCACCGGACGGTTCTAAGCTGGCCTACGTAACCTTCGAAAGCGGTCGTTCAGCGCTGGTTATCCAGACTCTGTCTAACGGCGCGGTGCGTCAGGTTGCCTCTTTCCCACGTCACAACGGGGCACCGGCCTTCTCGCCGGACGGTTCTAAACTGGCGTTTGCGCTGTCTAAAACCGGTAGCCTGAACCTGTACGTGATGGACATCGGTTCCGGTCAGATCCGTCAGGTCACCGACGGTCGCAGCAACAACACCGAACCAACCTGGTTCCCGGACAGCCAGAACCTGGCCTTTACCTCTGACCAGGCGGGTCGTCCACAGGTTTATAAAGTTAATGTTAACGGCGGTGCACCGCAGCGTATCACCTGGGAAGGTTCACAGAACCAGGACGCAGACGTGAGCGCTGACGGTAAGTTTATGGTAATGGTCAGCTCGGCCGGTGGTCAGCAGCACATTGCCAAACAAGATCTGGGTGGTGGTGGCGTACAAGTTTTATCGTCAACCTTCCTGGATGAAACGCCAAGTCTGGCACCTAACGGCACTATGGTTATCTACAGCTCTTCTCAGGGGATGGGATCGGTGCTGAATCTGGTTTCTACAGATGGGCGTTTCAAAGCGCGTATTCCGGCAACTGATGGACAGGTAAAATCACCTGCCTGGTCGCCGTACCTGTAATAATAATTAATTGAATAATAAAGGAATCATAGAAATGCAACTGAACAAAGTGCTGAAAGGGCTGATGATCGCTCTGCCTGTTATGGCAATCGCAGCGTGTTCTTCTAACAAGAACGCAAGCAACGACCAGAGCGGCGAAGGCATGATGGGTGCCGGCACCGGTATGGACGCAAACGCCAATGGCAATATGTCTTCTGAAGAGCAAGCGCGTCTTCAGATGCAACAGCTGCAGCAGAACAACATTGTTTACTTCGATCTGGACAAGTTCGACATTCGTTCTGACTTCGCTGCGATGCTGGATGCGCACGCTAACTTCCTGCGTAGCAACCCGTCTTACAAAGTCACCGTAGAAGGTCACGCGGACGAACGTGGTACTCCTGAGTACAACATCTCTCTGGGTGAGCGTCGTGCTAACGCCGTTAAAATGTACCTGCAGGGTAAAGGCGTTTCTGCTGACCAGATCTCCATCGTTTCTTACGGTAAAGAAAAACCTGCAGTACTGGGTCACGACGAAGCGGCTTACTCCAAAAACCGTCGTGCCGTACTGGTTTACTAAGAGAATTGCATGAGCAGTAACTTCAGACATCATCTGTTGAGTCTGTCGTTACTGGTTGGTATAGCGGCCCCCTGGGCCGCTTTTGCTCAGGCACCAATCAGTAGTGTCGGCTCAGGCTCGGTAGAAGACCGGGTCACCCAACTCGAGCGTATTTCTAATGCTCACAGCCAGCTTTTAACCCAACTTCAGCAGCAGCTCTCTGACAACCAAACCGATATCGACTCACTGCGCGGACAGATTCAGGAAAGCCAGTATCAGCTCAATCAGGTTGTGGAGCGTCAGAAGCAGATCCTGCTGCAGATGGATAGCCTGAATAATGGCGGCGCAGCAGCGCAACCAGCAACAGGCGATCAAAGCGGCGCAGCTGGTGCAGCGGCAACGCCTCAGGCTGACGCATCAGCCTCAGCGGCAACGCCTCAGGCTGACGCATCAGCCTCAGCAGGGGCGCCTGTACAGAGCGGTGACGCGAATACTGACTACAATGCGGCAATCGCCCTGGTGCAGGATAACTCGCGCCAGGACGAGGCGATGGCGGCGTTTCAGAACTTCGTGAAGAAATACCCTGATTCAACCTATCAGCCCAATGCGAACTATTGGCTGGGACAGTTGAATTACAACAAGGGTAAAAAAGACGACGCGGCATTCTATTTTGCCTCCGTGGTAAAAAATTACCCGAAATCACCGAAAGCGCCTGACGCGATGTACAAGGTCGGGGTGATCATGCAGGACAAAGGCGATACCGCGAAAGCGAAGGCCGTCTTCCAGCAGGTGGTCACTAAGTTCCCGGGCACCGAAGGTGCAAAACAAGCGCAAAAACGTCTTGCTGCGATGGGATGATTGCCGGATGACCAGAAATCGCGTTTTTTCTGGTCTTGCCGCATACTTCCTAAGCAGTTAAGTGATATTCATCAAAATATTAGTTGCGCAGAATTCTTAAATCAGTAATATATGCCGCCGTTGCCAAGGGATATCAAACAGCCCAAAAGCAGCCAAAATAGTGGGTCGTTAGCTCAGTTGGTAGAGCAGTTGACTTTTAATCAATTGGTCGCAGGTTCGAATCCTGCACGACCCACCACTAATAGCAGTTCCGGCAGTACAGAGTGGGTGATTAGCTCAGTTGGTAGAGCATCTCCTTTACACGGAGGGGGTCGGCGGTTCGAGCCCGTCATCACCCACCACTCGGGTCGTTAGCTCAGTTGGTAGAGCAGTTGACTTTTAATCAATTGGTCGCAGGTTCGAATCCTGCACGACCCACCAATCTTTTTGATTGGTGCCGAGTAAAAATTTCAGGCAACACCCGAATGGGTCGTTAGCTCAGTTGGTAGAGCAGTTGACTTTTAATCAATTGGTCGCAGGTTCGAATCCTGCACGACCCACCAGCCTGAAAAGAATTAAGCAGTACATCCCGCAAGGGGTCGTTAGCTCAGTTGGTAGAGCAGTTGACTTTTAATCAATTGGTCGCAGGTTCGAATCCTGCACGACCCACCAATGTAAAAAGGCGCCCTAAAGGCGCCTTTTTGCTATCCAGCCCGATGACATTTCTCTTCAGATTCGCTATCTTGTTTAGTATACAAAACACAATAGCCATTCATTTTGCTGTGTCGCGCAAAATAAAGGCGATGTTGTTAAGCCAGTAAAACGAGAAGCCAAAATGAGTGTGATGTTTGATCCTGAAGCCGCCATCTATCCTTTCCCGCCTAAGCCGGTCCCGCTGAGTCTGGACGAAAAGCAGTTTTACCGCGAAAAGATCAAGCGCTTGCTCAAAGAGCGCGACGCGGTGATGGTGGCGCACTACTACACTGATCCGGAAATTCAGCAGCTGGCAGAAGAGACCGGCGGCTGTATATCGGACTCGCTGGAGATGGCGCGCTTCGGTGCAAAACATCCCGCTTCAACGTTGCTGGTGGCCGGTGTGCGTTTTATGGGTGAGACGGCAAAAATCCTTAGCCCGGAAAAAACCATTCTGATGCCGACCCTGAACGCAGAGTGCTCGCTCGATTTAGGCTGCCCGATCGACGAATTCTCCGCCTTCTGCGACGCCCATCCCGACAGAACGGTGGTGGTCTACGCCAACACCTCCGCCGCGGTCAAAGCGCGTGCCGACTGGGTGGTGACCTCCAGCATCGCTGTCGAACTGATTGAGCATCTCGACAGCCTCGGGGAGAAAATTATCTGGGCGCCGGACAAGCATCTGGGTAACTATGTCCAGAAACAGACCGGGGCAGATATTCTGTGCTGGCAGGGCGCCTGTATCGTCCATGACGAGTTTAAAACCCAGGCGCTGGAGCGTATGAAGAGTCTCTACCCGGATGCCGCCGTGCTGGTCCATCCGGAGTCGCCACAGGCGATCGTCAACATGGCGGATGCCGTGGGTTCAACCAGCCAGCTGATTGCTGCCGCGAAAACGCTGCCGCATCGCCAGCTGATCGTTGCCACCGATCGCGGCATCTTCTACAAAATGCAGCAGGCGGTGCCGGAGAAAGAGCTGCTGGAAGCGCCGACAGCGGGCGAGGGGGCAACCTGTCGCAGCTGCGCGCACTGTCCGTGGATGGCAATGAACGGGCTGAAAGCCATCGCAGACGGGCTGGAGTCGGGCGGCGCGGCGCATGAAATCCATGTAGATGCGGCGCTGCGGGAAGGGGCGTTAATTCCGCTTAACCGGATGCTGGATTTTGCGGCTACACTACGTCCTTAAGCAACGTAACGTAACGCTGAGGGAAAAAGATGGATTTTTTTAGCACGCAAAACATTCTGGTACATATACCGATTGGCGCTGGCGGCTATGACTTGTCATGGATTGAAGCCGTCGGGACGATAGCGGGTCTGCTCTGTATCTGGCTCGCCAGTCTGGAGAAGATCGTCAACTACGCGTTTGGCCTGGTGAACGTCACGCTGTTCGCCATCATCTTCTTTCAGATCCAGCTGTATGCCAGCCTGCTGCTGCAACTGTTCTTCTTCGTGGCCAATATCTATGGCTGGTACGCCTGGTCGCGGCAGAACAGCCAGCAGGAGGCGGAACTGCAGATCCGCTGGCTGCCGTTGCCTAAAGCCCTCGGCTGGCTGGCCGCCTGCGTGGTGGCTATCGGCCTGATGACGGTCTATATCGACCCGGTGTTCGCCTTCCTGACCCGCGTGGCGGTGTCGGTGATGAGCAGCCTGGGCCTGAACGTCACCATGCCGGAGCTGCAGCCTGATGCCTTCCCGTTCTGGGATTCGTGCATGATGGTGCTGTCGATTGCCGCCATGATCCTGATGACCCGCAAATATGTCGAAAACTGGCTGCTGTGGGTGATCATCAATGTGATAAGCGTGGTGATCTTTGCCCTGCAGGGCGTCTATGCCATGTCGCTGGAGTACATGATCCTCACCTTTATTGCCCTGAACGGCAGCAGGATGTGGATTAACAGCGCGCGTGAACGAGGTTCCCACGCGCTGGCACGTTAATGGTGATGATGGGCGTGGCCGGACTGGATATCGTTAAGGTGACAGTCCGGTCCGTTACAGGGGGTGTATTCCATCTGGATAGTGCTGTGCGCGATGGCGTAATGGTGCTCCAGGAAATGCTGGATACGCCCCAGTAACGCATCGTGATCGTGAGGAGGAACGACCTGCACATGTAGGGTCATCAGCGGCTTTTCGCCCACCATCCAGACGTGAATATGATGCACGTCGCGCACTTCAGGAATAGAGCGGGTTAAGTTGCGCTTTAACGCCGGAATATCCAGCGACGCCGGCGCACCCTCCAGCAGCTCATTCACACTCTCCTGCAATAACCGCCAGGCGCTGCGTAACACCAGACACGAGACAACAATCGACAGGATCGGGTCTATCGGCGTCCAGCCCGTCCAGAGGATCACCAGCGCCGCAACGATGGCTCCCACCGAACCCAGCAGATCCCCCAGCACGTGTAGCGCCGCCGCCCGCACGTTGAGATTTTTCTCCTCACTGCCGCGATGCAAAATCCAGAACGCCAGGATATTGGCGATAAGCCCGGCAACCGCCACGACCATCATGGTCACGCCCGCAACAGGCTGAGGGTACCGGAACCGTTGGAAGGCTTCCCAGACAATTAAAATGGTGATCAATACCAGCGCGATGGCGTTAACGAATGCAGCAAGCGTCGTGAGGCGCAGCCAGCCAAAGGTGCGGCCATGGCTCGGCGGGAGACGGGCAAATACCACCGCCAGTAGCGCAAACAGCAGTGCAGCCGCGTCCGTTAACATATGCCCGGCATCAGCCAACAGCGCCAGTGAGCCAGAAATCAGCCCGCCGATCACCTCGATGATCATAAAGGTGGCGGTGACGCCGAACGCCAGCATTAAGCGTTTAGCATTTCCATCCTGCGAAGAAGGGGTGTGTGAGTGGGTGTGCGCCATGAATCCTATCCCGGTCCATTATTATTGTAAGTGTAGCGTTTTTAACATCTTGCACAAAAAATAAAGGAGAGCCGTAGCTCTCCTTCATCATAACCGCATTACCGTTGATTACTGGGTAGTGCCGTCAGTTTTTTGTTCTTGCGGAGTTCGTTCAGAATCGACTTCACCGGACTGATCCGGGCATTTACCGTCTTTACACATCGAATTCTTGTGCTGATCGTCCTTGGTCATGCCGTCATTACCCATCTTGCTTGGGTCATCATTACCCATGATGGAATTAGAGCCACCCGTTGTAGAGCTATTGCCGCTACCGGTAGTCGTACCGCTAGTGGTGGCGTTAGTACCATCAGGATTTAACATGGTGCCGCTGCCGCCGCTGGTTGTACCTGTGGTACCAGAACCCGTATTAATCTGGCTGTTACCGGTATTATTTGGAGCAATATTCTGATGCGCATCAGGCGCTACTGCTCCGGCATCCGCCGCGGCATTTGCCTGGCCGTTATTGGTGCTGGAGCCTGTGTCTGCTGCCAGCGCCGCACCACTTGCCATGGTGAGCGAAGCTGTCAGGAAAAGAGTGGCGAGTTTAGTCATTTTCATCATGTTGCTCCTGTTCTGGTCGTTATGTTCTGGATAACTTCTTTCCACAGTGCATATGCGAAATCGATATACTGCTCAGTGGTTAAAGATGCCATGATCCATACTTAGGTCAGTATGGAATCTCAATAAACGTAATAAATGCAGTGCATACAGTTAAAAAGTTTAGGGTGTATCTCGCTTTTCGCTACTTTGTGGGGTTTTTTAAGCGAATTCCAGGATTTATCTGTGCGTAGTGTAAAAGCCAGTTTACACTTCCTGACTGACAAGATAGATTGAAGGGATTGCATTCGTTTATAAAAATATGGCAACGCTGGAAAGAACATGAATTATCAGAATGACGATTTACGTATTAAAGAGATCAATGAGTTATTACCCCCTGTAGCACTCCTTGAAAAGTTTCCTGCCACCGAAAATGCTGCCAACACCGTTTCTCATGCCCGTAAAGCGATCCATAAGATCCTGAAAGGTAATGACGATCGTCTGCTGGTGGTGATCGGTCCATGCTCCATTCACGATCCTGCGGCGGCGAAAGAGTATGCCGCGCGTCTGCTGACGCTGCGCGAGACGCTGAAAGATGAGCTGGAAATTGTCATGCGCGTCTACTTTGAAAAACCGCGTACCACCGTGGGCTGGAAAGGGCTGATCAACGATCCGCATATGGATGGCAGCTTCCAGATCAACGACGGCCTGCGCATCGCCCGTAAGCTGCTGCTGGATATTAACGACAGCGGCCTGCCGGCGGCGGGTGAGTTCCTCGACATGATCACCCCGCAATATCTGGCAGACCTGATGAGCTGGGGCGCAATTGGCGCACGTACTACCGAATCTCAGGTTCACCGCGAGCTGGCATCTGGTCTTTCCTGCCCGGTGGGCTTCAAAAACGGCACCGATGGCACCATCAAAGTGGCGATCGACGCCATCAATGCTGCCGGGGCGCCGCACTGCTTCCTCTCCGTCACCAAATGGGGTCACTCCGCTATTGTAAATACCAGCGGTAACGGCGACTGCCATATCATTCTGCGCGGCGGCAAAGAGCCTAACTACAGCGCGGCGCACGTGGCAGAAGTGAAGGCGGGCCTCGATAAAGCGGGTCTGGCTGCACAGGTGATGATCGACTTCAGCCATGCCAACTCCAGCAAGCAGTTTAAAAAGCAGATGGACGTTAGCACCGATGTCTGCCAGCAGATTGCGGGCGGTGAAAAGGCGATTATTGGGGTGATGATTGAGAGCCACCTGGTGGAAGGCAATCAGAATCTGGAAGGCAGCGAGCCGCTGGTTTACGGTAAGAGCGTAACCGATGCCTGCATCGGCTGGGACGACACTGAAACGGTGTTGCGTCAGCTGGCGAACGCAGTGAAAGCCCGTCGCGGCTAAAAAAATGCCGGATAAGCATCCGGCATTCAGAACCTAAGGCCCGGTCATCGCGACCGGGCTTTTTTATTACTTAGCTTTACCCTGGTTCGCAACGGCCGCAGCTTTAGCCGCGATCTCGTCAGCGTTACCCAGATAGTAGTGCTTGATTGGTTTGAAGTTTTCGTCGAACTCATACACCAGCGGTACGCCGGTTGGGATGTTCAGCTCGAGGATCTCGTCTTCGCCCATGTTGTCCAGGTATTTCACCAGCGCACGCAGGGAGTTACCGTGAGCCGCGATGATCACGCGCTCGCCGCTTTTCAGGCGTGGCAGAATGGTTTCGTTCCAGTAAGGCACAACGCGATCGATGGTCAGCGCCAGGCTTTCAGTCTGTGGCAGTTCAGCATCGCTCAGCTTCGCGTAACGCGGGTCGTGGCCCGGGTAGCGCTCGTCATCTTTGGTCAGCTCTGGTGGCGTTACCGCGAAGCCGCGACGCCACTGTTTAACCTGCTCGTCACCGTATTTTTCTGCGGTTTCTGCTTTGTTCAGACCCTGCAGCGCACCGTAGTGACGCTCGTTCAGTTTCCAGGATTTCTCAACCGGCAGCCAGGCCTGATCCAGTTCGTCCAGCACGTTCCACAGGGTGTGGATGGCACGTTTCAGCACGGAGGTATAAGCAAAATCGAAGCTGAAGCCTTCGTCTTTCAGCAGCTTGCCAGCCGCTTTCGCTTCGCCAACGCCTTTCTCGGACAGGTCAACATCATACCAACCGGTAAAACGGTTTTCGTTGTTCCACTGGCTTTCGCCATGACGTACCAGAACCAGCTTAGTTACAGCCATATTTTACTCCTCCAGAACAAGCATTATTTGAATGATAACAATTCTCATTATATTGCCGCAGCTGAGCCACGGGCAACGCTTAACCCTAACCATAGCGAAAATAGTGTCGCAGTGTAAGATGCTTGTGAATGAGGGGTTGTGATTTTGTCCGTAACTGACGCTATTTTCAGCAAGATGGATAAAAAAAAGCCCTCCTGCTGGAGGGCCCGTTTTTATTGCGCAGTAAAGTGATATTCCGTCACGCTGACGTAGGTTTCACCCGGGTGCAGCACGCAGTCTGGCTGCGGCCATTCCGGATGGTTCGGGCTGTCCGGTAAGAACTCACTTTCCAGGGCCAGGCCTTGCCAGGCCCGGTACTCACCGTCTTCCCGCGCCGGCGTGCTGTCGAGGAAATTACCAGAATAGAACTGCAGGGCAGGGGCGGTGGTGAAGACCGTCATCTGCAGCTTTTCATCGGCAGACCACAGGTGCGCCGCAGGCTGGCCGAGATCGCCCTGGGCATCGAGCAGGAAAGCATGATCGTAACCTTTCACCTTGCGCTGATCGTCATCCACCAGGAAATCCTCGGCAATGGCTTTGCTGGTGCGGAAATCAAAGCTGGTGCCCGCCACCGATTTTAACCCTTCCTGCGGGATCCCCATCTCATCAACCGGCAGATACCTCTGGGCCAGCAGTTGCAGCTTATGATTGCGCACGTCGCTGCAGTCGCCGTCGAGGTTGAAGTAAGCGTGGTTGGTCAGGTTGACCGGGCAGGGCTTGTCCACCGTGGCGCGGTACTCAATGGCGATCCGGTTATCTTCCGTTAAGCGATAATGGACGCTCGTCTCACAGTTACCCGGGTAGCCCTGATCGCCATCCGGGGAGTGGAGGGTCAGCAGCGCTTCGCCATCATTCTGCTTGATAATGCGCCAGCGACGCTTGTCGAAGCCGTCCGGGCCGCCGTGAAGCTGGTTTTCACCCTGGCTCGGCAGCAGCGCATAGCTCACGCCGTCAAGCTCAAAGTGGCTTTTAGCGATACGGTTGGCGTAACGGCCCACCGAGGCGCCAAGGAACGCGGTTTGTTCAATGTATTGCTCAGGCGACGCGCAGCCGAGCAGGGTTTCGCGCACGCTGCCATCACGCATCGGGACGCGGGCTGACAGTAGCGTGGCGCCCCAGTCCATCAGCGTCACCACCATCCCGGCGCTATTGCGCAGGGTTAACAGGCGGTACGGGAGGCCGTCAGGGGCGAGAGCAGGAGTTTCGTTTAGCACTGGCCAGCTCCTTGTGAGGCGTTGCAGACGTAGAAGGTCTCTTTGATGCCGGTTTTGGCTTCATACTGCTGTTCAACAGCCTGCTGCACTACCGGAACCAACTCTTCCGGCACCAGCGCCACCACGCAGCCACCGAAACCTCCTCCGGTCATGCGTACGCCGCCCTGTTCACCAATCGCCGCTTTCACAATCTCCACCAGGGTGTCGATCTGCGGCACGGTGATTTCGAAATCATCGCGCATGGAGGCATGGGACTCGGCCATCAGCTCACCCATACGACGCAGATCGCCTTTCTCCAGCGCCGCCGCCGCTTCCACGGTACGGGCGTTTTCGGTCAGGACGTGACGAACGCGTTTCGCCACTACCGCATCCAGCTGGTGAGCCACTTTATTGAACTCAGTGAGCGAGACATCACGCAGCGCAGGCTGCTGGAAGAAGCGCGCGCCGGTTTCACACTGCTCGCGGCGGGTATTGTACTCGCTGCCCACCAGAGTGCGTTTGAAATTACTGTTGATGATGATTACCGCCGCGCCTTTCGGCAGGCTGACCGCTTTGGTACCCAGCGAACGGCAGTCGATCAATAATGCGTGACCTTTTTTACCCAGCGCCGAGATCAGCTGATCCATGATGCCGCAGTTGCAGCCAACGAACTGGTTCTCTGCTTCCTGGCCGTTAAGGGCGATTTGTGCCCCATCCAGCGGCAGGTGATACAGCTGCTGGAAGACGGTGCCGACGGCTACTTCCAGCGAGGCGGATGAGCTTAAGCCCGCGCCTTGCGGCACGTTGCCGCTGATCACCAGATCCGCGCCGCCAACGTTTTTGTTGCGCTTCTGCAGGTGTTTTACCACGCCGCGTACGTAGTTCGACCACTGCTGGCTGTCATGCTCAACAATCGGCGTATCCAGCGAGAACTCGTCGATCTGGTTGTCATAATCCGCCGCCAGCACGCGCACCTTGCGGTCGTCGCGTTTCGCGCAGCTGATCACCGTCTGGTAATCAATGGCGCAGGGCAGCACGAAACCGTCGTTGTAGTCGGTGTGCTCGCCGATCAGGTTAACGCGGCCAGGCGCCTGAATCGCGTGAGTGGCAGGGTAGCCGAACTTTTCAGCAAACAGGGCGTGGGTTTTATCTTTCAGAGTCATTGTTATTCTCCGGATTCGCGGAAATGGACATCACTCACTGCACGCAGACGCTCTGCGGCCTGTTCAGCCGTCAGGTCACGCTGGGTCTCTGCCAGCATCTCGTAACCGACCATAAATTTACGTACGGTTGCGGAGCGCAGCAGCGGCGGATAAAAGTGGGCGTGCAGCTGCCAGTGTTGATTCTCTTCGCCATTAAACGGCGCGCCGTGCCAGCCCATGGAATAGGGGAAGGAGCACTGGAACAGATTGTCATAACGGCTGGTCAGTTTTTTCAGCGCCAGGGCCAGATCGCTGCGCTGGGCCTCGCTCAGATCGGTGATCCGCAGAACATGAGCTTTCGGCAGCAGCAGGGTTTCAAATGGCCACGCCGCCCAGTATGGCACCACGGCTAACCAGTGCTCGGTCTCCACCACGGTGCGGCTACCGTCGGCCAGCTCGCGCTGAACGTAGTCCAGCAGCATCGGCGACTGCTGCTCAGCGAAATAGGCTTTTTGCAGGCGATCTTCCCGCTCCACTTCGTTGGGCATGAAGCTGTTGGCCCACACCTGGCCGTGCGGATGGGGGTTGGAGCAACCCATCGCCGCGCCTTTATTCTCGAAGACCTGCACCCACGGATAGCTCTGCCCCAGCTCGGCGGTCTGTTCCTGCCAGGTTTTCACCACCTCGGTCAGGGCCTCAACGCTCAGTTCCGGCAGGGTTTTGCTGTGATCCGGCGAGAAGCAGATCACCCGGCTGGTGCCGCGTGCGCTTTCGCAGCGCATCAGCGGATCCTCACTCTGGGGTGCGTCCGGCGTGTCGGTCATCAGGGCGGCAAAGTCGTTAGTGAAAACGAAGGTGCCTTTGTAATCGGGGTTAACATCCCCGGTGACGCGGGTATTACCCGGACAGAGGAAACAGTCCGGATCGTGCTGGGGCAGCGTTTGTTTTGCTGGCGTCTCTTGGGCACCCTGCCAGGGGCGCTTGGCGCGATGCGGAGAGACCAGAATCCACTGCCCGGTTAACGGATTAAAACGACGATGTGGGTGATCGACGGGGTTAAATGGGGTCATGACAGATCCTTAGTCCGGGTAACCCTGCGGGTGGCGAGACTGCCAGCGCCAGGTATCCTGTGCCATTTCATCGAGCGTGCGCGAGACACGCCAGTTAAGCTCTTTCTCGGCCTTGCTGGCATCCGCCCAGTAGGCAGGCAGATCGCCGTCGCGACGCGGGGCAAAGTGGTAGCTCACCGGTTTGCCACAGGCGGCGCTGAAGGCGTTAACCACATCGAGCACGCTGCTGCCGACGCCCGCGCCGAGATTATAAATATGGACGCCGGGTTTATCCGCCAGCTGCTGCATGGCCGCGACGTGACCGTCGGCGAGATCCATCACATGGATGTAGTCGCGCACGCCGGTGCCGTCCGGGGTCGGGTAGTCGTTGCCGAACACCGCCAGCGAATCACGACGGCCCACCGCCACCTGAGCGATATACGGCATCAGGTTATTCGGAATACCCTGCGGATCTTCCCCCATATCCCCTGACGGATGCGCACCCACCGGGTTGAAATAACGCAGCAGGGCGATGCTCCACTCCGGCTGGGCTTTTTGCAGGTCGGTGAGGATCTGTTCCACCATCAGTTTGCTTTTGCCGTACGGGCTTTGCGGCGTCCCGGTCGGGAAGCTTTCGGCATAAGGGATTTGCGGCTGGTCGCCATAGACGGTGGCCGAGGAGCTGAAGATGAAGTTTTTCACGCCCGCCGCGCGCATGGCAGAGACCAGACGTAGCGTACCGTTGACGTTGTTATCGTAATACTCCAGCGGTTTCGACACCGACTCGCCGACGGCTTTTAGCCCGGCAAAGTGGATCACGGTATCAATGGCGTGATCGTGGAGGATCTCGGTCATCAGCGCTTCGTTACGAATATCGCCTTCGACAAAGGCAGGTTGTTTACCGGCCAGACGTTCCATAACCGGCAGCACGCTGCGTTTACTGTTACACAGGTTATCAAGGATGATGACGTCGTGGCCGTTTTGCAGCAGTTGCACACAGGTATGACTTCCTATGTAACCGCTACCACCTGTTACCAGAACTCGCATATTTCGCTCCATTAGGCTTATGGTATGAGTTAATCCTAGCATATCAGACAGCAGGAAAGTGTGACATGGGATAAAATAGTGGAATCGCTTACACTGCATTAAGCGCAGCAGCGTTCCGGCTAAAAAAGGATTGTAAATCAAAGTGCCTGGGGTGGGATGTTGCAGGTTATCTGAAAAAGGCGGGGGCGTGGCCCCCGTCAGGGTGTCAGACTGGGCCCGTCTGGTAGCGGTAACTGTCGCCGTCAGCGACAAACTCCAGCCGATGGGTGATACAGGCGGGGGCATCTTCCGCATGGTGGGAGACAAACAGCAGCTGCGTTTCACCTTCGCTAATCAGGACATCCACAAAGCGGCGAATCAGCTGGCGGTTGAGCGGGTCGAGCCCCTGCAAAGGTTCATCGAGGATCAGCAGGGTCGGGTGTTTCACCAGCGCACGCACGATCAGCGCCAGCCGCTGCTGGCCCCACGACAGGCTGCTGAAGGGGGCATCCGCGACCCGGTTATCCATGCCGAGAATATCCAGCCACTGCTGCGCCAGCTTATGCTGCTTATCGGAAACCGCCTGATAAATGCCAATGGAGTCAAAATAACCCGAAAGAATAACGTTGCGCACCGTGGTGCTGACCCGGTAGTCGAGGTGCAGGCTACTGCTGACGTAGCCGATATGCTTTTTGATATCCCAGATGGTTTCGCCGCTGCCGCGACGGCGGCCAAACAGGGTTAAATCGTTGCTGTATCCCTGGGGGTGATCGCCGGTAATCAGGCTCAGCAGGGTTGATTTCCCGGCGCCGTTAGGGCCGACAATTTGCCAGTGCTCACCGGGATCCACCGTCCAGCTCAGGTGGTCGAGGATGGGGCGATCGTTATACGACACCACGCCGTTGTTGAGCACAATTCGCGGTTGATCCTGCGGCAGGGCATGGCGCGCCGAAGGGGCATCCGGTTCCGGCAGGGTGACGCCGTTCAGCTTTTCACTGTGCGCCAGCTGGGCTATCAGGGCCTGATTCAGCAGGTGCGCTTTTTCACCCACCGCCGTCAGGGTGCAATCCGCCAGCACCCCGGCGTGCTGCACAAAATCAGGGATCTCATCAAAGCGGTTCAGCACCAGCACCAGGGTGTAACCCTGCTGATTGAGGGAGGCCAGCAGATCCGCCAGCTGCCCGCGGGATTTCACATCGAGGCCGTCGAAAGGCTCATCGAGGATCAGCAGTTCGGGCTCGGCCATCAGGGCCTGGCACAGCAGCGTTTTGCGGGTTTCACCGGTGGAGAGGTATTTAAAGCGTCGGTCGAGCAGGTGAGTGATGCCGAACTGTTCCGCCAGCTGGCGGCAGCGGGCCTCGTCTTTGACCTCATCCTGGATGATCTCAGCCGCCGTGCGGCCGGTATCCTCTTCGCCGGGGCTAAGGAGATCGGTGTTATTGCGTTGCCACTCGTCGCTGACCAGCTTTTGCAGCTGTTCGAAGGAGAGGCGGGTGAGGCGCATAAAGGTGCTCTGGCGTTCGCCCTTCAGCAGCGTCAGCTCTCCGGCCAGCGCCCGGGCGAGGGCAGACTTGCCGCTGCCGTTACTGCCAACGAACGCCCAGCTTTCACCGGCATTGAGCGTAAAATCTGCGAGCGTGAGCGTTCGGGTATCGCTAAGACGAAACGTGCCTTGCGAAATTTGCAATGATGACATGACTTATCCCATTTTTTGCAGCAATAAGTCTCAGGGATACCCACTGTCGGCGCGAATGTCAATGCGCTTAGCACAACGTGGCGATAATCACCCGGTCAGCATTAAAATATGCCGTCGCCTCAGCACCTTCTTCTAAACCCTGGCTCTGGGCCAGGGGCAGAGTGGCGCAGAGCGTCTGGCCATCGGGCAGGGTCATCAGCACTTCACACTGCTCGTCGCCACGATCGATATGGTTGATGATCCCCGGCAGCTGGTTATCCGCCTGCTTCGCCGTTTCATTGTCCTGAGTGATGCTGACCCAGGGCGCTTTCAGCAGCACCAGCACCTCTTTACCCTCATCCAGCCCCAGCCGCTTGCCGCTCCGGGCAGTAATCGCCGCTTTCAGGCGGGTGGTGCCGTCGGCAAGCAAGATCTCCACATGCTGTTGCACCTGGTCGTCGTCGCGGGCGGTAACGGTACCAAACCACTGATTGCGGGCGCTGGTCTGTAAAGAGAAACGCGAGATGGCACCGAGCAGGCTGTCCAGCGGCAGGGCGTCGTCATGGCTTAAGACATCGAAGGCTTTCTGTTGGATCTGCGCCAGCAGGTCATAGAGCTGGATCAGCCGCTGTCCGTAGCGCGTCAGGATCGCACCGCCGCCGCCTTTGCCGCCGGTGGCGCGATCGACCAGGGGGTGTTCGCTTAGGGTATTCATCTCGTTGATAGCATCCCAGGCGCTTTTGTAGCTAATGCCGGCGTTCTTTGCTCCCTGGCTGATGGAGCCGGTCTGCGCGATCTGTTTAAGCAGGGCGATGCGGCGGGGATCGGCAAACAGTTTTTGCTGAAGACGTAGGGTGAGGAGAATTTCGGCCTGCATAACAATGTCCTGGCAAAAGGGGTATTGTGACGGAATTCGTTTTATGCGCAAACTGTACCGCACAAAAGGGGATGTATTTCTCGCTTTTCCGGTTAGAATGAAGCATTCACATTGTCTGGAGAAAGCCATGTTAGAGTTGCTGAAAAGTCTGGTATTCGCCGTAATCATGGTGCCAGTGGTGATGGCTATCATCCTCGGTGCTATTTACGGTCTGGGTGAGGTGTTCAACATCTTTTCCAATGTCGGCCACAGAAAACAGCCGAAAAAGCAGAATTAATTCCCTGTAAAAACGCCCGGTTCCGCCGGGCGTTTTGCTCTCAAGTTTCCCCCCTCCGCGCCGATATTATTTTTGGCATCAATTTGATCTACTCACCGATCGGTACGATTTAACGCTGGGCAAACCCTGGGGTTATCGTTATATTTCGCTGTATATAACGAAACTCAAAGGAGCTAAAGATGGCACGTGCATGGTTACGCCTTTTCGCAGGGGCAACGCTGACCCTCACCCTGACCGGGCATGCCCTGGCGGATGAGGGCAAAGTTACCGTCTTCGCGGCGGCCTCCCTGACAAACGCGATGCAGGATATTGCAGCGGCGTATAAAAAAGAGAAAGACGTTGAGGTGGTATCGTCATTTGCCTCTTCCTCGACCCTGGCGCGTCAAATTGAAGCGGGCGCGCCTGCGGACCTGTTTATCTCTGCCGATCAGAAATGGATGGATTACGCCGTCGGGAAAAAAGCGATAGATACCGCCAGTCGTGCAACTCTGCTCGGCAATAGCCTGGTGGTCGTGGCACCGAAAGCGAGTGCTCAGGGCGAGATCGCCATCAATAAAGAGACCAACTGGACCAGCCTGCTGAAAGAGGGGCGTCTGGCGGTGGGCGATCCGGACCACGTGCCGGCGGGCATTTACGCCAAAGAGGCGCTGCAAAAACTGGGGGCCTGGGAGACGCTGTCGCCAAAACTGGCCCCGGCAGAAGATGTGCGCGGTGCCCTGGCGCTGGTGGAGCGCAACGAAGCGCCGCTGGGGATCGTTTACGGTTCCGATGCGGTTGCCGGAAAAGGGGTGAAAGTGGTCGGGACCTTCCCGGAAGACTCGCACAAGAAAGTGGAATATCCTGTCGCCATCGTCGATGGACATAAAAACGCGACCGTCAGCGCCTTCTACGAGTATCTGAAGGGGCCGCAGGCGTCGGCAATCTTTAAACGTTACGGATTTACGACTCACGAATGATATTGACCGATCCTGAATGGCAGGCCGTGCTGCTGAGCCTGAAAGTCTCTTCCCTCGCGGTTGCATTTAGTTTGCCCTTTGGGATCTTTTTCGCCTGGTTGCTGGTCCGCTGTAAGTTCCCCGGTAAAGCGCTCCTCGACAGCGTTTTGCATCTGCCGCTGGTGCTGCCGCCAGTGGTAGTCGGCTATTTGCTGCTCATCGCTATGGGGCGCCGCGGGTTTATCGGTGAGCGTCTGTACGAGTGGTTTGGCCTGAGCTTTGCCTTCAGCTGGCGCGGGGCGGTAATGGCCGCCGCGGTGATGTCATTCCCGCTGATGGTGCGGGCGATCCGCCTGGCGCTGGAAGGGGTGGATATGAAACTTGAGCAGGCCGCCCGCACGCTGGGGGCCGGGCGCTGGCGCGTCTTCCTGACCATCACGCTTCCCCTGACGTTGCCGGGCATTATTGTCGGCACCGTGTTGGCCTTTGCCCGCTCGCTGGGGGAGTTTGGCGCGACCATCACCTTTGTCTCCAATATTCCCGGCGAAACCCGCACCCTCCCCTCGGCGATGTATACCCTGATTCAGACCCCCGGTGGCGAAGGCGCCGCCGCGCGTCTGTGTATTATCTCCATTGTGCTGGCGATGGTGTCGCTGCTGGTGTCGGAGTGGCTGGCCCGTGTAAGTCGTGAACGGATGGGGAACTGACCATGCTGGAACTCAATTTCACCCAGACCCTGGGCGAGCACTGCCTGACCCTCAACGAAACCCTGCCTGCCAGCGGGATCACCGCCATTTTTGGCGTCTCCGGGGCAGGGAAGACCTCGCTGATCAATGCCATCAGCGGACTGACCCGGCCCCAGTCTGGCCGCATCGTGCTCAACGATCGGGTGCTGAATGACGTCGAAAAGCGCATTTACCTGACCCCGGAAAAGCGCCGGATTGGCTATGTCTTCCAGGATGCGCGGCTGTTCCCGCACTACAAGGTGCTGGGCAACCTGCGTTACGGCATGGCGAAAAGCATGGCCGGACAGTTCGATAAGCTGGTGGCCCTGCTGGGCATTGAGCACCTGCTTGATCGGCTGCCGTCATCGCTGTCGGGCGGGGAAAAACAGCGCGTGGCGATAGGCCGGGCTCTTCTCACCGCCCCGGAACTGCTGCTGCTGGACGAACCGCTGGCGTCGCTGGATATCCCCCGCAAGCGTGAGCTGCTGCCCTATCTGCAGCGCCTGGCGCGCGAAATTAATATCCCGATGCTATATGTCAGCCACTCGCTGGATGAGATCCTGCATCTGGCCGATAAGGTGCTGGTGCTTGAGAACGGCAGCGTGAAGGCGTTCGGTAATCTGGAAGAGGTGTGGGGCAGCAGCGTGATGCATCCCTGGCTGCCGCCGGAGCAGCAGAGCAGCATTATGAAGGTGAGCGTGCTGGAGCACCATCCCCACTACGCCATGACCGCTCTGGCGATTGGCGATCAGCATGTCTGGGTGAATAAGCTGGATAAACCGCTGCACACTAACCTGCGCGTTCGCATTCAGGCGTCGGATGTTTCGCTGGTGCTGCAGCCCCCGTTACAGAGCAGCATCCGTAACATTCTGCGCGCCAAAGTGGCCCAGTGTTACGACGATAATGGTCAGGTTGAGGTCCAGCTGGAAATCGGCAGCCGCACGCTATGGGCGCGCATCAGCCCGTGGGCCAGGGATGAACTGGGGATCAAGCCTGGCCTCTGGCTCTACGCGCAGATCAAGAGCGTGTCGATCACCACCTGATCACACCAGGTGGGTATAGATGAATTGCGCGATGCTGTCAGTGGTGTTGTCGCCAATCACAATGTTGGCGCGTGCTTTGACGGCGTCGTCCGCATTCCCCATCGCCACTCCGGTTCCGGCCGCTTCCAGCATACTGATGTCATTGTAATTATCGCCAAAGGCAATGACATCCTTCATTGACCCGCCGATAGATTCCACATACTGCGCCAGGCGCTTGCCTTTGCTATTGCCTTTGCGGGCGATATCCACCTGATCGTGCCAGGACCATTCGCACTCCAGGCCCAGCGTCTGCTCCACGTGTTTAGCGAAGGCGTTCAGCTTAGTGGTGTCCTCATCGGTGAGGGCGAATTTCCAGATGGCGTTAACCTCCCGGGCCGCCTGCGCCAGCGACGGCACCTGAGTGAACACTGGACGCTGCGCTTCCGGCAGCGACAGCGCCCAGTTGCTGGTGCGGATCACGTGGCCGGTCGGGCGTTCGTAAAGCATCGCGTCGTCGACATACATCAGACCATGAATGGCGTGTTCATCGAGCAGATCAATCAGTTGCAGCGCCTGGGGAACCGGCAGCGGATCGGCCTGCAGAACCTTTTTTGCTTGATAATCATACAAATAGGTGCCATTACAACAAATTGCAGGTGTATCCAGCGCCAGTGCCTGATAAAAAGGATGAATCGCAACATGATGACGACCGGTCACGATGAGGAGCTGGTATCCCACTTCCTGAGCACGTTTCAGTGCCTCAAGCGAAGAGGGGAGCAGGGTTTTTTGCGGGGTTAACAGCGTACCGTCTAAATCCAGTGCAATCACACGCGAGGTCATTTGATCTTCCGGGTTAATGTTGAAAGGGCAGAATGAGCAGATGGTACACCGCGCAACTAACGCTGCAAAATTCCTGGTTAAAATTCAGCATTCACCGTTAAAAAAGACTATCCTGGTACATTACTTTTACGCGCAGTGAGGAAAGGAGCATTCATGAAACAAACCGTTTATACCGCTAGTCCTGAAAGCCAGCAGATCCATGTCTGGCGTCTGAATCCCGAAGGTACACTCACCCTGGTTCAGGTCGTCGATGTTCCCGGCCAGGTTCAGCCGATGGCGATCAGCCCGGATAAACGTTTCCTGTATGTGGGTGTGCGTCCGGAATTCCGGGTGCTCGCGTACCGTATCTCTCCTGACGATGGCGCCCTGACGTACACGGCCGAAGCGGCCCTGCCAGGTAGCCCGACCCATATCTCAACCGATCTGCAGGGGCGCTTTATCTTCAGCGGCTCTTACAACGCTGGTTGCGTCAGCGTGACCCGCCTGGATGACGGCATCCCGACGGAGACCGTTGAGGTGGTTGAAGGCCTGGAAGGGTGCCACTCAGCTAACATCTCTCCGGATAACCGTACCCTGTGGGTACCGGCGCTGAAACAGGATCGTATCTGCCTGTTTACGCTGGGTGATGACGGCAAACTGGCGGCGCAAACGCCGGCGGAAGTGACCACCGTTGAAGGTGCTGGCCCGCGTCATATGGCGTTCCACCCGAACCAGAAATTTGCCTACGTGGTGAACGAGCTGAACTGCTCGGTGGACGTCTGGGCGCTGCGCGATCCGCACGGCAATATCGAGTGTGTCCAGACCCTGGACATGATGCCAGCTGACTTCACCGATACGCGCTGGGGGGCAGATATCCACATCACCCCTGACGGACGCCATCTCTATACCTGCGACCGTACTTCCAGCCTGATCACCATTTTCAGCATCTCTGAAGATGGTAGCGTGCTGGCTATCGAAGGCTTCCAGCCGACCGAGACCCAGCCGCGCGGCTTTAACGTCGATCACAGCGGTAAATTCCTGATTGCGGCGGGTCAAAAATCGCACCATATCGCACTGTATGAGATTCAGGGCGAGCAGGGGCTGCTGGAAGAGAAGGGACGTTATGCCGTCGGCCAGGGGCCAATGTGGGTGGTGGTTAACGCTTACTAAGGCGGATGAAATAAAAAAACCTCGCACATGCGAGGTTTTTTTATGCCGGGTGGCGCTGCGCTTACCCGGCCTACGAAACACATCGTAGGCCCGTGCAAGCAAAGCGCCGCCGGGCATTGCTTTGCTAATCCGATTACTGCTTCGGTTCTGCGATCACTTTGCTACCCACACCGCGGTTGTTGTATTCCCACATGCGGTTGAAGTTAGCTTCGTTGAGGTTACGCTGCACGTTGCCTTTGTCATCCACCGCACCGGTATTACCCGCGTACGGACGCTGAGAGACAGCCGCGTTGCCCCATGGTTTTGCCATGTTGAAGCCTTCGTTGATCACGCTGTCGCGGATCACCACCTGGCCATTAGTGGCAGAATCCACATCCAGCGAGCGGCCCAGCTGTGCCACACCGTCACCCATCGCGGTAAAGCGACTGTTCACCGCCAGGAAGCCGTAGAACATGTTCGACAGGGTGGCTGGCGCAAAGACATAGCCTTCCTGTTGAGTACGGCTGTTCATCACGCGGAAATCGGTGTTATCAAACACCACGGCACCGCGCCCGGAGACAATATCCACATCGCCTTCGATGTAGCTGTTGGTGACCAGCGTACGGGTAATGCGGTTGCTTTTCAGGGTGTTCTCAACGCCACTGTTGGTGACGAAGAAAGTGTTCTGACGACCCAGAATATTCACCTTGTCGATCTGCACCTGATCGCCATCGCTGCGCAGGGCTACCGCCTGGTGGTTACCGGCATCAACGCTGTCACCCAGATTGTTTTCAATCGTCAGGTTCTGCAGCTGCAGGCCGTTGTTCTGCGACCAGAAGACCGCAGAACACATCACGCCAACGGTGGCGCTGTGCTTGCTCTGGCAACGGTCAAACATGTACCAGGCCGGTTTACCCGGCATGTATTTACCGCCCGGGTTAACCAGACGACGCCAGGTGGCGGTATCGATTTCGGAGTCGATCGCCAGACCAATTTTCACATCAATCGGTTTTTCGCCCGTCCCGTACAGGGTCACGCTACCTGGTGCGGCAGGCACATACACGGTGCCTTCGTATTCGCCTGGTAAAATGGCGATGTACTGACGGGAGCTGCTGTGCTTGGCAATGGCTGCGTCAACTGCCGCCTGAATGGTGGTATGCGTAACACCCTGGGTTCCCGCCGGGCCAACCACAAAGTTTGGCTGCGCTGGCAGTCGAATAGCGTACGGGCTCCACGGCGTCGCGTTAGGATCCATGGCCGTAAAGTAGCGAGCCTGCTGGAAGTTTTTCGCTTCTTCGGCAGAAAGGATCGGGCGGGAAGCCGTGCCAGGTGCAGCCTGCTCTGAAGGCAGTTGATCCGGCGGAGTAGAGCTGCACGCAGACAACGTCACGCCAAATGCGAGGGCCAGCGCCAGACGAGAAATCCTGGAAATGTTCAAGGGAAAGCTCCTGCAAAGCATATCAATAGGGGGATAACTGAAATAGCCTGCTTTTTTATACTAAGTTGAGCGAAACGGGAAGATTAAAAGGCAAAAAGTTACTTTTTATTCCCACGCTTAGCGGGAAAGTTGTCACAAATAAATAACAATTTCGGTAAAGGCGATTGACAGGGCGACGGGAATGAAAATATATGTCTATACAACTCATGACAAGCGGAAGCCCGATGCTGCAACTTCATCCCGACGACGTAGTCTGGCGTAACCTGCGCCTCGCGACCCTGGATCCCGACCACGGCACACCTTATGGCCTGCTGGATAACCGGGCGTTAATTGTGCGCGGTGAGACCATCCTGGCGATCGTGCCTGACGCCGACCTCCCTCAGGATCTCCCCAATGCCATCAATTTACAGGGGCGGCTGGTCACGCCGGGCCTGATCGACTGCCACACCCACCTGGTGTTTGGTGGTGACCGGGCCGCCGAGTGGGAGCAGCGGCTGAACGGTGTCTCCTATCAGACCATCAGCGCCCAGGGCGGCGGGATTAACGCCACGGTGACCGCTACCCGGGAGAGTACGCCGGAGCAGCTTGAGCAGCTGGCGCAGCAGCGTTTACAGCGGCTGATGCACGAAGGGGTCACCACTATCGAAATCAAATCGGGTTATGGCCTCAACGACGAAACGGAAGAGAAGATGCTGCGCGTGGCCCAGCGTCTGGCTCAGACCAACCCCATTGAGATCAGCCCGACGCTGCTGGCCGCCCACGCCGTGCCGAAAGAGTATCGTCAGGATCCGGATGCGTACATCGCCCACGTGTGCCAGCACACCCTCCCGCAGCTGTGGGAGAAAGGCCTTTTCGACGCCGTGGATGTCTTCTGCGAGAACGTCGGCTTTACCCCAGAACAGAGCGAACGGGTATTCCAGGCGGCACAAGCCCGGGGGATCCCGATTAAAGGCCATGTTGAGCAGCTCTCAAACCTCGGCGGTACCGCGCTGGTAAGCCGCTATCACGGGTGGTCTGCCGATCATATTGAGTATCTTGATGAAGCCGGGGTAAGCGCGATGGCGCAGAGCGGCACCGTGGCGGTGTTGCTGCCCGGCGCATTCTACTTCTTGCAGGAGCGCCAGCGCCCGCCGGTTGCCCTGCTGCGCCAGCACGGGGTGCCGATGGCGGTCGCTACCGACTACAACCCCGGCACCAGCCCCTTTGCCAGCCTGCATCTGGCGATGAACATGGCCTGCGTCCAGTTTGGTTTAACCCCGGAAGAGGCGTGGGCAGGGGTGACCCGCTACGCCGCCCAGGCGCTGGGTCGCGGTGCCACGCACGGCCAGCTGAAAGCCGGGTTTGTCGCCGATCTGGCAGTCTGGGATGCGAAAAGCCCGGTGGAGATGGTGTATGAGCCGGGGCGTAATCCGCTTTATCAGCGCGTATTCAGAGGAAAAGTCCAATGAGCCTGTGGCAGCCGGTAGCACCTGATATCTGGCAGGGGCGCGACGACACCCGCGAGGCCAGCAACGCGCTGCGCCTGTTCCAGACCGTGCAACTTAGCGATTCGCCACATCCGTCCGGGGAGGGTATCGCCCTGATCGGCTTTGCCTGCGACGAAGGGGTCAGACGCAACCAGGGCCGGACCGGTGCGGCTCAGGCTCCGGATCTGTTACGCTGTGCGCTGGCGAACATGGCCAGTCATCAGGGTCACGCGCGGCTGATCGACATGGGTAACATTCACGTTGAAGGGGAGTCGCTCGAGCCCGCCCAGCAGGCGCTGAGCGAGACGGTCACCGCCTGCCAGCAGGCCGGGATGCGCACCCTGGTCTTCGGCGGTGGACATGAGACCGCCTGGGCCCACGGCCGCGGCGTGCTGGATGCGTTTCCCAACGAGCGGGTGGTGATTATCAATCTTGATGCGCATCTCGATCTGCGACATGCCAGCCAGGCGACCTCCGGGACGCCGTTCCGCCAGCTGGCGCTGTACTGCGCCGAACAGCAGCGTGAGTTTCACTATGCCTGCCTCGGCGTCAGCCGGGCGGCCAATACCCAGGCGCTGTGGGATGAAGCGGCCCGACTTAACGTCACTCTGGTGGAAGATCTCGACTTCCAGCAGCAGGCGCTACCGGTGCTGGAAAGCACCCTCAGTCATGCCGATCGGGTCTATCTCACCATCGACCTCGACGTGATGCCTGCCGGGGAGATGCCCGCCGTGTCGGCACCTGCCGCACTGGGGGTTCCGGCCCGGGATCTGCTCCCGGTCATCGAGCGAATCTGTCGCAGCGGCAAACTGCAGGCGGCGGATCTGGTGGAATTGAACCCCGGTTTTGACCGCGACGGCCAGGGAGCGAAGCTCGCCGCCCGACTGGCCTGGCAAATAGCTCACTGGTGGGCGTAAAGCCTGTATATACTCGACTTTTTATCACGGCTTAAGGAATTGCTATGTTCTCTCGCGCCCCGCAGCAGCAGGCCAACACGCCAGCCCCTTTCTATGAAAAGGTCAAACAGGCGATTAGCCATCAGATCGCCACCGGCGTCTGGCGCCCGCACGATCGCATTCCGTCCGAGGCAGAGCTGGTGGCACAGTTCGGCTTTAGCCGGATGACCATCAACCGCGCGCTGCGGGAGCTGACCGATGAGGGGCTGCTGGTGCGTCTGCAGGGGGTGGGCACCTTCGTGGCCGAGCCAAAAGGGCAGTCGGCGCTGTTTGAAATTCGCAGCATTGCCGACGAGATTGCCTCCCGCAACCATCAGCACCGTTGTGAGGTGCAGTTCCTCGAAGAGACCCAGGCCAGCGCCGCACAGGCGACGGCGTTGAACGTCAAAGAGGGAACACGTATCTTCCACTCCCTGATGCTGCATTATGAAAACGACACCCCGGTACAGATCGAGGATCGCTGCGTCAATGCCGCGCTGGTGCCGGATTACCTGCTTCAGGACTACACCGCCACCACGCCCCACGCTTATCTGTCGCTGGTCGCGCCGCTGACGGAAGGGGAGCATATCGTTGAGGCGGTGCGCGCTACCCCGCAGGAGTGCGAGCTGCTGCGCATAAAAGAGCAGGACCCCTGCCTGCTGATCCACCGCCGTACCTGGTCAGCCTCGCACATTGTGTCCCACGCCAGACTGCTGTTCCCGGGTAACCGCTACCGGCTGCAGGGTCATTTCATGTCATAAGCCAAAAGCGTGATTGCTGACGCAATATAACAAAAATGTATCTAAATTGTTAAAACCAGCCTTGTGTGCACTTGTCTATACAAGTATATCTTACTGTATATTCTGTCCCCAATGAGGAGCACACAATGTCGTCAGGAAAGTATCGCCAGCAAGAGATCCGCGCCCCCCGTGGCACCACGTTAACGGCCAAAAGCTGGCTCACCGAAGCCCCGCTGCGCATGTTGATGAACAACCTCGATCCCGACGTGGCGGAAAACCCGAATGAGCTGGTGGTGTATGGCGGGATTGGCCGCGCGGCGCGCAACTGGGCCTGCTATGACGCCATTGTCAAATCCCTCACCGAACTGGAAAACGACGAAACCCTGCTGGTGCAGTCCGGCAAACCGGTCGGCGTGTTCAAAACTCACGAAAACGCCCCGCGGGTGCTGATTGCCAACTCCAACCTGGTGCCGCACTGGGCCACCTGGGAACACTTTAACGAGCTGGATGCGAAGGGGCTGGCGATGTATGGCCAGATGACCGCCGGGAGCTGGATCTACATCGGCAGCCAGGGCATCGTCCAGGGTACTTACGAGACCTTTGTCGAGGCCGGTCGCCAGCACTATAACGGCTCCCTGAAAGGGCGTTGGGTCCTGACCGCGGGCTTAGGCGGTATGGGCGGCGCACAGCCGCTGGCGGCGACCCTGGCGGGGGCCTGCTCCCTGAACATTGAGTGCCAGCAGAGCCGCATCGATTTCCGTCTGCGTACCCGTTACGTCGATGAGCAGGCCGACTCCCTGGATGACGCCCTGGCGCGCATTAACAAATACACCCAGCAGGGCAAAGCGGTCTCGATTGCCCTGTGCGGCAACGCAGCCGATATCCTGCCGGAAATGGTGGCCCGCGGCGTGCGTCCGGACCTGGTCACCGACCAGACCAGCGCCCACGATCCGCTCCACGGCTACCTGCCCAAAGGCTGGAGTTGGGAAGCGTACCAGCAGAAAGCGCAGCAGGATCCGGAAGGCACCGTGCTGGCGGCGAAGCGTTCGATGGCCGAGCACGTCAACGCGATGCTGGCCTTCAGCCAGCAGGGTGTCCCGACCTTCGATTACGGCAACAATATTCGCCAGATGGCGAAAGAGATGGGCGTCACCAACGCCTTTGACTTCCCGGGCTTTGTTCCCGCCTATATCCGTCCGCTGTTCTGCCGTGGGATCGGCCCGTTCCGCTGGGTGGCGCTCTCCGGTGATCCGGAAGATATCTATAAAACCGACGCCAAAGTGAAAGAGATTGTCACCGATGATGAGCATCTGCATCACTGGCTGGACATGGCCCGGGAGCGCATTAGCTTCCAGGGGCTGCCGGCGCGTATCTGCTGGGTCGGGCTGGAGTGGCGCCAGAAGCTGGGCCTGGCCTTTAACGAAATGGTCCGCAGGGGGGAAGTCTCCGCGCCAATCGTCATCGGTCGCGACCATCTCGACTCCGGCTCGGTTGCCAGCCCCAACCGCGAAACCGAAGCGATGCAGGACGGCTCCGACGCGGTCTCCGACTGGCCGCTGCTGAACGCGCTGCTCAACACCGCCAGCGGCGCGACCTGGGTCTCGCTGCACCACGGCGGCGGCGTCGGGATGGGCTTCTCCCAGCATGCCGGGATGGTGATCGTCTGCGACGGCACCGATGACGCTGCGGCCCGTATTGCCCGCGTCCTGCACAACGATCCGGCGACAGGCGTAATGCGCCATGCGGATGCCGGGTATGACATTGCCATCGACTGCGCGAAAGAGCAGGGCCTGAACCTGCCGATGATCGCTGCGACACAAGGAAAACATTGATGAACGCCTTAACCCTCACTCCCGGTTCCCTGACCCTGGCCCAGCTGCGCCAGGTCTGGCAACAGCCGCTCCAGCTGACGCTCGACGAGTCGGCCCATAAGGCGATTAACGACAGCGTCGCCTGCGTTGAAGCCATTGTTGCCGAAGGGCGCACCGCCTACGGGATCAACACCGGTTTTGGCCTGCTGGCGCAAACGCGCATCGCCACCCATGATCTGGAAAATCTGCAACGTTCGCTGGTGCTGTCCCACGCGGCGGGCGTTGGCGAGCCGCTGGACGACGACATTGTGCGCCTGATGATGGTGCTGAAAATCAACAGCCTGGCGCGCGGTTTCTCCGGCATCCGCCTGAGCGTGATTCAGGCCCTGATTGCTATGGTCAATGCCGGAGTGTACCCGTGGATCCCTGCCAAAGGCTCGGTCGGCGCGTCCGGCGACCTGGCCCCGCTGGCGCACATGTCCCTGACCCTGCTCGGGGAGGGTAAAGCCCGCTACCGTGGGGAATGGTTACCGGCCACCACCGCTCTGCAAAAAGCGGGTCTGGCTCCGGTGACGCTGGCGGCGAAAGAGGGGCTGGCACTGCTGAACGGCACCCAGGCCTCCACCGCCTTTGCGTTGCGCGGCCTGTTTGAAGCCGAAGATCTGTTTGCCTCGGCGGTGGTCTGCGGGGCGCTGACCACCGAAGCGGTGCTCGGCTCCCGTCGTCCGTTCGACGCGCGCATTCATGAGGTGCGTGGCCAGCGCGGGCAGATCGACGCCGCGGCGCTGTTCCGCCACGTCCTGACCGACACCAGCGCCATTGCCGAGTCGCATCACAACTGCGACAAGGTGCAGGACCCGTACTCTCTGCGCTGTCAGCCCCAGGTGATGGGCGCCTGCCTGACCCAGATGCGCCAGGTGGCGGAGGTGCTGCTGGTGGAATCCAACGCTGTTTCCGATAACCCGCTGGTGTTCGCCGCGGAAAACGACGTGGTCTCCGGGGGCAACTTCCACGCCGAGCCGGTGGCGATGGCGGCGGATAATCTGGCCCTGGCTATCGCCGAGATCGGCGCGCTGTCGGAACGCCGTATCGCGCTGATGATGGATAAACATATGTCGCAGCTGCCGCCGTTCCTGGTGCGCAATGGCGGGGTTAACTCCGGGTTTATGATTGCCCAGGTCACCGCCGCCGCGCTGGCGAGCGAGAACAAGGCTCTGTCGCACCCGCACAGTGTGGACAGCCTGCCGACCTCGGCGAATCAGGAAGATCATGTCTCAATGGCCCCGGCAGCGGGGCGCCGTCTTTGGGAGATGGCGGGCAACACCCGCGGGGTGCTGGCGGTTGAGTGGCTGGCGGCCTGTCAGGGGGCGGATCTGCGCGATGGCCTGACCTCCAGCCCGCTGCTGGAGCAGGCGCGGCATATCCTGCGGGAGCAGGTTGCACATTATGATGACGACCGCTTCTTTGCCCCGGATATCGAGGCGGCGATTAGTCTGCTGAATAAAGGCAGTCTGGTCGGGTTGTTACCGGCCTTCCTGTAAAAACATGCCCGGTGGCGCTGCGCTTACCGGGCCTACAACACCTGGGTTTTCACGCGATTTGTAGGCCGGGTAAGGCGCAGCCGCCACCCGGCTTTTTTTATGAATACATTGCCGTAATCGACGCGCTGCCCAGGGTGTGGAAATGGACGTTAAAGCCCACCATCGCGCCGCTCGCCTCTTCATCCACCTCTATTCTCTCCACATTCAGCGCATGCACCGTGAAGATATAGCGATGGGTTTCGCCTTTCGGCGGGGCCGCGCCGCCGTATCCCGCTTTACCAAAGTCGGTGCGGGTTTCAACGGCACCCTCCGGCAGCGCCACCAGCGAGGAGCCGGAGCCCTGCGGCAGCACGCGGGTATCGGCGGGAATATTGGCGACAATCCAGTGCCACCAGCCGGAGCCGGTAGGGGCATCCGGGTCGTAGCAGGTCACAACAAAGCTTTTGGTGCCCGACGGCACCTCGTCCCACGCCAGATGCGGGGAGATGTTATCCCCCTCGTAACCCATGCCGTTAAACACATGGCGCAGCGGGAGTTTATCGCCGTCGCGCAGATCCTGACTGATAAGTTTCATCCTGTTTCTCCGTAATGAGCTCTGCCAGAAGTGTAACCTATAAACTAACGCGTAAAGTGCGCAGGCGCCTGAACGGCATCCACCACCGCCCGGGTCAGCTTGCTGAGCTGGTCCGGGCGAATCACATACGGCGGCATCAGATAGATTAACTTGCCGAACGGTCGCACCCAGACGCCGCGCGCCACGAAGAAGCGTTGCAGCGCCGCCATGTTCACCGGATGGGTGGTTTCGACAACGCCGATTGCCCCCAGCACCCGCACGTCGGCGACAAACTCAGAATCCCGCGCCACCGCCAGCTCCTCCTGCAACTGAGATTCGATGGCGGCCACCTGATCCTGCCACTCGCCGCTCTCCAGCAACGCCAGGCTCTCGCTGGCGACCGCGCAGGCCAGCGGGTTGCCCATAAAGGTCGGGCCGTGCATAAAGCAGCCTGCTTCACCGTTGCTGATGGTCTCCGCCACCTGACGGGTAGTGAGGGTAGCCGACATCGTCATGGTACCGCCGGTCAGGGCTTTGCCGAGACAGAGAATGTCCGGGGTGATGCCCGCGTGCTCGCAGGCAAACAGCTTGCCGGTACGCCCGAAGCCGGTGGCAATTTCATCGGCAATCAGCAGAATACCTTCCCGGTCGCACATCCTGCGAATACGCTTCAGCCACTCGGGATGGTACATGCGCATCCCGCCCGCGCCCTGCACGATGGGCTCGAGGATCACCGCCGCAATCTCATGACGGTGGGCGGCCATCAGGCGGGCAAAGCCGACCATATCCATCTCATCCCACGCGCCGTCAAAGCGGCTCTGCGGCGCCGGGGCGAAGAGGTTTTCCGGCAGATAGCCTTTCCACAGGCTGTGCATTGAGTTGTCGGGATCGCACACCGACATCGCGCCAAAGGTATCGCCGTGGTAGCCGTTGCGGAAGGTGATAAACCGCTGACGGCTTTCGCCCTTCGCGTGCCAGTACTGCAGGGCCATTTTCATCGCCACTTCCACCGCCACCGAGCCGGAATCGGCCAGGAAGACGCACTCCAGCGTCTCTGGGGTCATCGCCACCAGCCGACGGCAGAGATCCACTGCCGGTTGATGGGTGATCCCGCCGAACATCACGTGCGACATGCGGTCAATCTGGGCTTTCATCGCCGCGTTGAGTCGGGGGTGGTTATAGCCATGAATGGCCGCCCACCAGGAGGACATACCGTCCACCAGCTGTTCGCCGCTGGCCAAAGTCAGCTCGCAGCCGTGCGCTTCCGCTACCGGATAGACCGGCAGGGGCTGGGTCATGGAGGTGTAGGGATGCCAGATGTGTTGCCGATCGAAGGCGAGATCGTCCGTTGTCATAATCGACTTGTAAACCATTTTGAAAACATTTAGGTTTACGAGTATAAACCGAACCCATCCTGAACTAAACCCCTTTGGAGACGCCCCATGGCTCACCAGGCTCGCTGGACATTGTCGCAAGTCACTGCATTATTTGAAAAACCCCTGCTTGAACTGCTGTTTGAAGCGCAGCAGATCCACCGTCAGCACTTCGACCCGCAGCAGGTTCAGGTCAGCACCCTGCTGTCGATTAAGACCGGGGCCTGCCCGGAAGATTGCAAATACTGCCCGCAAAGCGCGCGCTACAAAACCGGTCTCGAGTCCGAACGCCTGATGGAGGTGGAGCAGGTGCTGGAGTCGGCCCGTCAGGCGAAAAACGCCGGTTCGACCCGCTTCTGCATGGGCGCGGCCTGGAAAAACCCGCACGAGCGTGACATGCCGTATCTCGAGCAGATGGTGCAGGGCGTGAAGGCGATGGGCCTCGAAGCCTGTATGACCCTCGGCACTTTGGATGACCATCAGGCCCAGCGCCTGGCTTCGGCGGGGCTGGATTACTACAACCACAACCTCGACACCTCCCCGGAGTTCTACGGCAACATCATCACCACCCGTACCTATCAGGAGCGCCTGGACACGCTGGATAAAGTGCGCGATGCGGGGATTAAGGTCTGCTCGGGCGGGATTGTCGGCTTAGGCGAAACGGTGACCGATCGCGCCGGCCTGCTGCTGCAGCTGGCGAACCTGCCGACCCCGCCGGAGAGCGTGCCGATCAACATGCTGGTGAAGGTCAAGGGCACCCCGCTGGCGGATAACGACGACGTCGACGCCTTTGATTTTATCCGCACCATTGCGGTGGCGCGGGTGATGATGCCAACCTCGTTCGTACGCCTCTCGGCGGGCCGCGAGCAGATGAACGAGCAGACCCAGGCGATGTGCTTTATGGCCGGGGCTAACTCCATCTTCTACGGGTGCAAGCTGCTCACCACCCCGAACCCGGAAGAGGACAAGGACGTGCAGCTGTTCCGCAAGCTGGGGCTGAATCCGCAGCAGACCGCGGTGCTGACCGGCGATAACGAGCAGCAGCACCAGCTCGAACAGCAGCTTTTCAACGCCGATACCGACCAGTTCTATAACGCGGCGACGGTATGACCTGGCAACAACGCATCGATGCCGCCCTCGACGCACGCCGGGCGGCAGACGCCCTGCGCGTGCGCACCCCGGTGGAGAACGGCGCCGGGCGCTTTCTCATCCGCGAGCAGCGGCGGTACTGCAACTTTTCCGGCAATGACTATCTCGGTCTGAGCCAGCACCCTGAGATTATCCGCGCCTGGCAGCAGGGTGCGGAGCAGTACGGGGTGGGCAGCGGCGGCTCCGGCCACGTCAGCGGCTACACCCATGCGCATCAGGCCCTGGAGGAGCACCTTGCCGGGTGGCTCGGCTACCCGCGCGCGCTGCTGTTTATCTCCGGCTTTGCCGCCAATCAGGCCCTGATTGCCGCCCTGACCGACAAGGACGATCGCATTGTCGCCGACCGCTTAAGCCACGCCTCGCTGCTGGAAGCCGCCAGCCATAGCCCGGCCCAACTCCGGCGCTTCGCCCATAACGATGTCGCCCAGCTGGACTCGCTGCTGGATAAACCCTGCGACGGACAACAGCTGGTGGTGACCGAGGGGATCTTCAGCATGGACGGCGACAGCGCCCCGCTGGGTGAGATCCATGCGGCGGCGCAGCGCCAGGGCAGCTGGCTGCTGGTGGACGACGCCCACGGCATCGGCGTCACCGGGCCGGAGGGGCGCGGAAGCGCCGCCAGCCAGGGCGTGAAGCCAGAACTGCTGGTGGTGACTTTTGGCAAAGGCGTCGGGGTCAGCGGGGCGGCGGTGCTGTGCAGCGACGCCGTTGCCGACTACCTGCTGCAGTTCGCCCGGCATCTGATCTACAGCACCAGCATGCCACCTGCCCAGGCGGTGGCGCTGCTGGCGGCATTTAACGTTATTCGCAGCGACGAGGGCGAAACGCGTCGGCAGCGGCTGGCGGCTTTGATCGACCAGTTCCGCGCGGGCTTGCGCGATTTGCCGGTGCAGATCACCGCCTCGCAGAGCGCCATTCAGCCGCTGATCGTCGGCGAAAACGCGCTGGCCCTGCACCTGGCGCAGAGGCTAAGAGAGCAGGGGATCTGGGTAACCGCCATTCGTCCCCCCACCGTCCCGGCGGGCACGGCGCGCCTGCGCCTGACCCTGACGGCGGCCCATCAACCGGAAGATATCACCGCGTTAGTGGAGGCGCTGCATGTCGCAGGTGAATAAACAGGCGATTGCCGCCGCCTTCGGCCGGGCGGCGCAGAGTTATTCCCGCCACGATGCACTCCAGCGGCAAAGTGCCGACGGGCTGCGGGCCCTGCTCGCAGAGAACACCTTCGCCAGCGTGCTGGATGCTGGCTGCGGCCCGGGGAGCAACAGCCTGGCATGGCGCCAGACCGGGAGCGTTGTGACGGCGATGGATCTCTGCGCCCCGATGCTGGAGGAGGCGCGCCGCAACCAGGCCGCCGATAGCTATCTGCAGGCCGATATCGAAGCCATTCCGCTGGCCGATGCGCAGTTCAGCCTGGTCTGGAGCCATCTGGCGGTGCAGTGGTGCGCCAGCCTGCCCCGGGCGCTGGCCGAGCTCTGGCGGGTGACGCAGCCGGGGGGCAAGGTGGCTTTCACCACGCTGCTCAACGGCTCGCTGCCGGAGCTCAATCAGGCCTGGCAGGCAGTGGACACCCAGCCGCACGCCAACCGGTTTCTGAGCGGGCAGCAGGTGAACGATGCCCTCTCCGGCTGGCAGTACCGCTGTGCGGTTCAGACCGTCACCCTACTGTTTGACGATGCGCTCAGCGCCATGCACTCCCTGAAGGGGATCGGTGCCACCCATCTGCACGCCGGGCGGGCCGATAAGCCGTTAACCCGCGGCCAGCTGCAGCAGCTGGCGCAGGCCTGGCCTCAGCAGGCGGGAAAATTCCCGCTCTCTTATCAACTTTTTCATGGAATTATCGAACGTGACTGAACGTTATTTTGTCACCGGTACCGACACTGAAGTCGGTAAAACCGTCGCCAGCACCGCCCTGTTACAGGCCGCACGAGCGCTGGGCCGCCACACCGCTGGCTACAAACCGGTGGCCTCCGGCAGCGAGATGACTGCGCAGGGGCTGCGCAACAGCGATGCTCTGGCATTACAGCGCAACAGCAGCCTGGCGCTGAGCTACCCGGCGGTGAACCCCTATACCTTCGCCGAGCCGACGTCGCCGCATATCGTCAGCGCTGACGAGCAGCGGCCCATTGAGTTTGCCATCCTCTCGGCAGGGTTACGGGCGCTGGAGACCCAGGCCGACTGGGTGCTGGTGGAAGGGGCGGGCGGCTGGTTCACGCCGCTGTCCCAGGAGCAGACCTTCGCCGACTGGGTGATGGCCGAGCGACTGCCGGTGATCCTGGTGGTGGGGGTGAAGTTGGGCTGTATCAACCACGCGATGCTCACCGCGCAGGCGATCCGCCAGGCGGGGCTGCATTTTGCCGGTTGGGTGGCGAACGGGGTAGTGGTGCCCGGCAAACGCCATGCCGAATACATGGCGACGCTCGAACGCGTGCTCTCCGCGCCGCTGCTGGGGGAGATCCCCTGGCTGGGCGAGCAGGCCGACACCTCAGCCGTCGGGCAATACCTCGACCTTACTGCGCTGACGCCGTCGGCCCCATCCAGTGGGCAATCATCGGGTCATCCAGCTCGCTGACCCGGCCCTGAGCCACGTTTCGCCCCCGGTAAAGCAGGCAAAAGCGATCCGCCACTCGCCGGATCAGGGAGAGGTGCTGCTCGGCCAGCAGCACCGATAGCCCGAGCTCCCGGTTGAACCTCAGCAGCAGCTGCGCCAGCTTGACGGTAAACAGCTGCCCGGTGCCGCGGCTGGGCTCGTCGAGGATCAGCAGGCGAGGGCGGGTCACCAGCGCATTCGCCAGCGCCAGCTGATACTGCTGGTCGTCGTTCAGGCCGGAGGCCCGCAGCTGGCGCAGCGGGTATAGCTCCGGAAAAAACTCAAAAACATCGCGGCTCAGCGACCCGCCCGCGATGCCTTTCGCCATCTGTGCGATATGCAGATTCTCCTCGACCGTCAGTTGCGAAAAGATCCGCCTGTCCTGCGGCACAACGCTAATTTCCGTCCCGGCCTGGTGTACTGCACCGGGAGCCTCGTGCCAGACCATGGTACCGCTGGCGATAGGCAGCAGGCCGGCAATACAGCTCACGAGGGTGGTTTTCCCCATCCCGGGTAGCCCGACGACGCCTGTGCAGACGCAAGGAGGGAGATCGAGGTCAACATTCCACAGGGTGTGGCGATCCCCGTAATACTGATTTACGGCGCGCAGGCTTAACATGGTAATGCTCCTTTTCAGGTAACGGCGACCTTGTTACTCTGCAAGACTCTTGCCACTGCCCGGGAAACGGCGATTAAAGCTCCTTTTTTAAGAATTGGCTCAAAAATCAGCACGACGAGGCCCGAACCCTGCACCGCCTCGGGGCCCTGAATGAGGTTGCTGGTGCAGGTGCTATTTTGGTTAAAATGTGAGCAGTGCCTCACCAATTCTTTCGCTGTTTTTTGTCATAAGATCGCCATAATTGGGTGATAAAAATTTTTTACCGCCCCGCTGTGGGTAAAAACCGGGAACGGGCCGAGTCACGTTCCGTATGGGCTGGAGGCAGTTATCCACTATTCCTGTGGATAACCATGTGCATTAGAGTTAGAAAACACAAGGTAAGCGAGAGAATACGCGGCCTGCGCCTGAATTGCTGCGAAACGCGTCTTTTTGAAAACTTTAATGCAGATCAACGCTTTAAATAAAAGCAATCATTGTCATCAAAGTGTCAATTTGATGGGCTACTGTCCGGCGGCTCGCCTTGACAAATGTTAAAAAACAAAAAATTCTGGGGATAACCGACCCCTGTTGGAATTTTATCCCGTTACAGCCGAAATTTTACGCAGCTTCGCTTGATTCCTGCTGGTGGTGGCACAAAATGGCGCGGATGCTACTGGGTTTATATCCAGTATAAATTACTGGCAAAAATAGCCATGAGGAGTAAAATTACACACCTGCCGTATTAACCATCATCAGGTCGCCGTTCATGAGTAAACCGTTCAAACTGAATTCCGCTTTCCGTCCTTCCGGCGATCAGCCTGAAGCGATTCGCCGTCTGAAAGAGGGGCTGGAGGATGGGCTTGCACACCAGACGCTACTGGGGGTGACGGGTTCGGGTAAAACCTTTACCGTCGCCAACGTGATCGCCGATCTGCAACGGCCGACGATGGTACTGGCGCCTAATAAAACCCTGGCCGCGCAGCTGTACGGCGAGATGAAAGAGTTCTTCCCCGATAACGCGGTGGAGTACTTCGTCTCGTACTACGACTACTATCAGCCGGAAGCCTACGTTCCGAGCTCTGATACGTTTATCGAAAAAGATGCCTCAGTGAACGAGCATATCGAGCAGATGCGTCTTTCCGCGACCAAAGCCCTGCTTGAGCGTCGTGACGTGGTGGTGGTGGCTTCGGTGTCCGCCATTTACGGCCTCGGCGACCCCGATCTCTACCTGAAGATGATGCTGCACCTCACCCAGGGGATGATTATCGATCAGCGCGCCATCCTGCGCCGTCTGGCGGAGCTGCAGTACACCCGCAACGATCAGGCGTTCCAGCGCGGTACCTTCCGCGTTCGCGGCGAGGTTATCGACATTTTCCCGGCGGAGTCGGACGACTTCGCGCTGCGTGTGGAGCTGTTCGATGAAGAGGTGGAGCGACTGTCGCTGTTTGACCCGCTGACTGGCCACGTGGAGTCGATTATTCCGCGCTTCACCGTCTACCCGAAAACCCACTACGTCACCCCGCGCGAGCGCATCGTGCAGGCGATGGAAGACATCAAGGTTGAGCTGGCGGATCGCCGCAAAACGCTGCTGGATAATAACAAGCTGCTGGAAGAGCAGCGCATCAGCCAGCGTACCCAGTTCGATCTCGAGATGATGAACGAGCTGGGCTACTGCTCCGGGATCGAAAACTATTCGCGCTATCTCTCTGGCCGTGGGCCGGGCGAGGCGCCGCCAACCCTGTTTGACTACCTGCCGGCGGATGGCCTGCTGGTGGTGGACGAATCCCACGTCACCATTCCGCAAATTGGCGGGATGTACCGCGGCGACCGGGCGCGTAAAGAGACCCTGGTGGAGTATGGCTTCCGCCTGCCGTCAGCGCTGGATAACCGTCCGATGAAGTTTGAAGAGTTTGAGGCGCTGGCGCCGCAGACCATCTACGTGTCCGCGACGCCGGGCAATTACGAGCTGGAGAAATCGGGCGACGAAGTGGTGGATCAGGTGGTGCGTCCCACCGGCCTGCTGGATCCGATTATCGAAGTGCGTCCGGTTGGCACCCAGGTGGACGATCTGCTGTCGGAGATCCGCGCCCGGGCCGCCATCAACGAGCGCGTGCTGGTCACCACCCTGACCAAACGCATGGCGGAAGATCTCACTGAATACCTCGAGGAGCACGGCGAGAAGGTGCGCTATCTGCACTCGGATATCGACACCGTGGAGCGTATGGAGATCATCCGCGACCTGCGTCTTGGCGAGTTCGACGTGCTGGTGGGGATCAACCTGCTGCGTGAAGGGCTGGATATGCCGGAGGTGTCGCTGGTGGCGATTCTGGACGCCGATAAAGAGGGCTTCCTGCGCTCCGAGCGCTCGCTGATCCAGACCATCGGTCGTGCGGCGCGTAACGTTAACGGCAAAGCGATTCTCTACGGCGACAAGATCACCCCCTCAATGGCGAAAGCGATCGGTGAAACCGAACGCCGTCGCGAGAAGCAGCAGCAGTACAACGAAGAGCACGGCATCACGCCGCAGGGGCTGAACAAGAAGGTGGTGGATATCCTCGCGCTCGGCCAGAACATCGCCAAAACCAAAGCGAAGGGCCGCGGCAAGTCACGTTCACCGGTGGAGGCCGATACCGTTGCCCTGACGCCGAAAGCGCTGCAGCAGAAAATTCACGAGCTGGAAGGGCAGATGATGCAGCATGCGCAGAACCTGGAGTTCGAAGAGGCGGCGCAGATCCGCGACCAGCTGCATCAGCTAAGGGATCTGTTTATTGCTGCGTCCTAGGTAAAAGCAAAATGGCAGCCTTCGGCTGCCATTTTTAGGGTTTGCACCTTCTCCCTGTGGGAGAAGGCCGGGATGAGGGCATCAGGCTGCGCTATCCTAACCCAACCCCTGCACCGCCTTCTCCAGCGCCACGCGGAGTAAATGCCGGTCATGGCGGTACTTAATGTCGCTCGCTTCGAGCGGCTCCTGCACTACCACCCGGCCTTCCATGCCTGATACATCGGTCCCAGGCCCGACCACCACCGCATCGATAATCTTTTTCCCGACATACTGCTCCATCAGCGCCAGCTTAGCGGACAGCGAAAGCCCGGCGGCGGCGGGGCTGAGTTCGCGACCCAGGTTGCCGATGTAGACCACGGGCGCCGGTGTCCTGCGCAGCGCCTGGGCCAGCTCGTTAATCAGCAGCAGCGGCATCAGGCTGGTGTAAAAACTGCCGGGGCCGACCAGAATTAAATCCGCTTCACCAATGGCCTCCACCGCTTCACGGGTCGCCGGAACGGTGGGGTAGAGCATCAGCTCTTTCGGCGGCAGCGCCAGCTGGTCGATATTCACTTCGCCATACACTTCATGGTCGTTACTGTCGATCGCCATTAAATCGACCGGAAGTTCGGACATCGGGATCAAAAACGCATCCACTTTGAGCAGGTTGCGGATTAAATTGATCGCCTCCAGAGGCCGCACGCTAAGGTGATCCAGCGCCTTTAACATCAGGTTTCCGAGGTTATGCCCCGAAAGTTCGCCATTACCGCCAAAACGGTACTCAAACATTGCCGAAGCGACGCTGGGTTCGGCGATGAGCTGGTTTAAGCAGTTGCGCATATCCCCCCAGGCGATCCCCCCTTCGGCACGACGAATTCGCCCGGTTGAACCGCCGTTATCGGTGGTGGTCACGATCCCGGTCAGCCGTGAACCGAGGGATGACAGCGAGGACATCACCCGGCCCAGTCCGTGGCCTCCGCCGAGAGCGACAACGCGGTCGAGATCCGCAAATGTGCGATTGCGCATAGAAATTCCTTAGTAAGACGAACACCTTAACAGTAACTCAACTACCCCTAAATGACGATGCTCCGCCCGGGGCTAAATGACATATATCAATGCAATAATATGATAATGACGTATTCTGGGACGAAATGGCATGATCATGACGATATATACAAGTTTATATAACGAAAGGCGATAATAGCGAAACTGCTTTTAACGAGCTACTATCGGCATAACCACGTTTTCGAAATCGAAAACATACACTCTAGCCTTTGCGCCTGTGTCGACAGATATGGTGCTCTGGCCGTGGCGGTTTCGCCACCAGGGTACAGAAAGAAATGACTGTGCCTCCCGTATCAGGAAAGGTGTACATGGCTTCACAACTTACCGATGCATTCGCGCGTAAGTTTTTTTACCTGCGTTTGTCTATTACCGATGTGTGCAATTTCCGTTGCACCTACTGCCTGCCGGACGGCTACAAACCCGGCGGCATCACTAATAACGGCTTTCTCTCCGTGGACGAAGTCCGCCGCGTGACGCGTGCGTTCGCCGCCATGGGCACGGAGAAGGTCCGTCTGACCGGCGGCGAACCCTCGCTGCGCCGTGACTTCACCGACATCATCGCCGCGGTACGCGAAAACGACAGCATTCGTCAGATTGCGGTGACCACCAACGGGTATCGTCTGGCACGCGATGTCGCCGAATGGCGCGATGCGGGGCTGACGGCCATCAATGTCAGCGTCGACAGCCTCGATGCCCGCCAGTTTCACGCCATCACCGGCCAGGATAAATTCCACCAGGTGATGGAGGGCATCGATGCGGCCTTTACGGCGGGCTTCGATAAGGTGAAGGTCAACACCGTGCTGATGCGCGATGTGAATCATCATCAGCTGGAGACCTTCCTGGCGTGGATCAAACCCCGCCGCATTCAACTGCGCTTTATCGAGCTGATGGAAACCGGCGAGGGCAGCGATCTCTTCTCCCGCCATCACATCTCCGGCATGGTGCTGCGCGATGAACTGCTCAAACGCGGCTGGATCCATCAGCTTCGCCAGCGCAGCGACGGCCCGGCGCAGGTCTTTTGTCACCCCGACTACGAAGGGGAGATCGGCCTTATCATGCCGTATGAAAAAGACTTCTGTGCCAGCTGTAACCGCCTGCGCGTCTCGTCGGTGGGCAAGCTGCACCTGTGCCTGTTTGGCGACGGTGGCGTGGACCTGCGCGATCTGCTGGCCGATGACGTCCAGCAGCAGGCGCTGGAAGCGCGCATTTCTGAGGCGCTGATGCACAAAAAACAGACCCACTTCCTGCATCAGGGCAACACCGGGATCACCCAGAACCTGTCCTACATCGGCGGGTAATCGCAAAAGGAATCAGAAGATGAGTCAGGTAAGCGCTGAATTTATCCCGACGCGTATTGCTATCCTTACCGTGTCCGAACGTCGCGGCGAAGAGGATGACACCTCCGGCCACTGGCTGCGCGATGCGGCCCACGAGGCGGGGCACCAGATTGTCGACAAGGTCATCGTCAAAGAGAACCGTTACGCTATTCGCGCGGAAGTGTCGCGCTGGGTAGCCAGCGACAACGTGCAGGTGGTGTTGATTACTGGCGGAACCGGTTTTACCGCCGGCGATCAGGCCCCGGAAGCGCTGCTGCCGCTGTTCGATCGCGAGATCGAAGGCTTCGGGGAGATGTTCCGCATGCTGTCGTTTGAAGAGATCGGCACCTCCACGTTACAGTCGCGCGCCGTTGCCGGTATCGCCAACAACACGGTGATCTTTGCCATGCCGGGCTCCACCAAAGCCTGCCGCACCGCGTGGGAAAACGTCATTGCCCCGCAGCTGGATGCCCGCACGCGTCCGTGTAATTTCCATCCTCATCTGAAGAAGTAAGCTATGTCGCAACTGACCCACATTAATGCCGCGGGCGAAGCCCATATGGTGGATGTCTCCGCCAAGGCCGAAACCGTGCGTGAAGCCCGCGCGGAAGCGTTCGTCACCATGCTCCCCGAAACCCTGGCCATGATCATTGACGGCAGTCACCACAAAGGGGACGTCTTCGCCACCGCGCGGATCGCCGGGATCCAGGCAGCGAAACGCACCTGGGATCTTATTCCGCTGTGCCATCCGCTGATGCTCAGCAAAGTCGAGGTTAACCTGCGGGCCGAGCCGGAGCATAACCGGGTGCGCATCGAATCACTCTGCCGCCTGACAGGCAAGACCGGGGTGGAGATGGAAGCTTTGACCGCCGCATCGGTGGCGGCGTTAACCATCTACGACATGTGCAAAGCGGTACAGAAAGACATGGTCATCGGCCCGGTTCGCCTGCTGGCGAAAAGCGGCGGTAAATCAGGTGATTTCAGGGCGGAAGAGAATGATTAAGGTACTGTTTTTTGCGCAGGTGCGTGAGCTGGTGAATACCGACAGCCTGACGCTGGAGAGGGAGTTCGACACCGTGGAAGCGCTGCGGGCGCATCTGGCGGCGCAGAGCGACCGCTGGGCGCTGGCGCTGGACGCGGGCAAACTGCTGGCGGCGGTAAACCAGACCCTGGTGGAGTTCAACCATCCGGTTACGTCGGGCGATGAAGTGGCCTTCTTCCCACCGGTTACCGGGGGCTGAGATGACAGAGACCAAAATCGTTGTCGATCAGGCGCGTTTCAACGTCGGCACCGAATACAGCTGGCTGGCGGAGCGTGACGAAGACGGGGCGGTGGTCACCTTCACCGGCAAAGTGCGTAACCATAATCTGGGCGACAGCGTGAAGGCGCTGACCCTGGAGCACTATCCGGGGATGACCGAAAAGGCGCTGGCGGAGATCGTCGATCAGGCGCGGGAGCGCTGGCCGCTCGGTCGGGTAACGGTGATCCACCGCATCGGTGAGATGTGGCCCGGAGAAGAGATCGTCTTTGTGGGCGTCACCAGCGCCCATCGTGGCAGCGCCTTTGCCGCAGGCGAGTTTATTATGGATTATCTGAAAACCCGCGCTCCGTTCTGGAAGCGCGAAGCCACACCGGAAGGGGATCGCTGGGTGGAATCACGCGACAGCGACAAGGACGCTGCCAGCCGCTGGTAGCCGGATTGCGGGGATGTGTTAGGCTATAACAGTGTGTCCACTTAAAAAGGAGTGCGTTATGGACAGATTTCCCCGTTCCGATTCTATCGTGCAGACCCGCAGCGGCCTGCAAACTTATATGGCGCAGGTCTATGGCTGGATGACCTGCGGATTGCTGCTCACCGCGTTTGTCGCCTGGTTTTCCGCAAACACGCCTGCCGTGATGATGTTTGTCTTCTCCAGCAAAATTACCTTCTTTGGTCTGATTATCGCCCAGCTGGCGCTGGTGTTTGTCCTGTCCGGGCTGGTGCATAAGCTCAGTGCCGGGATGGCCACCACGCTGTTTATGCTCTACTCGGCGCTGACCGGCCTGACGCTTTCCAGCATCTTCATCGTCTACACCTACTCCTCGATCGCCAGCACCTTCGTGGTGGCTGGCGGGATGTTTGGCGCGATGAGCCTCTACGGCTACACCACCAAACGCGACCTGAGCGGCATGGGCAACATGCTGTTTATGGCGTTGATTGGTATCGTGCTGGCCTCGCTGGTTAACTTCTGGCTGAAGAGCGAAGCGCTGATGTGGGCGGTGACCTATATCGGGGTGATTGTGTTTGTCGGCCTGACGGCCTACGACACGCAGAAGCTGAAAAATATTGGGGAGCAGATCGACGTCCGCGACAGCTCTAACCTGCGCAAATACTCGATTCTCGGGGCGCTGACGCTCTATCTGGACTTTATCAACCTGTTCCTGATGCTGCTGCGCATCTTCGGCAACCGCCGGTAAGTGTTTTGCCCGGCGGCGCTTCGCTTGCCGGGCATTTTCCTCCTTCACTTCGCCATCTGCTGCTCGTTTTTGGCCCGCAGCTTCTTCGCCCGGCTCTCCAGCACCAGATAACAGACTGTTGCCAGCCCCAGCGGCAGGAAGTAATAGAGCATGCGATAGGCCAGCAGGGCGGCGATAATGGCGCCGTGAGAGACATGTTCCCCTGCCAGCAGGGCGATAAACACCGCTTCCAGCACGCCGATCCCGGCGGGAATATGCACAATCACCCCGGCGATACTGCTCACCAGCAGCACCCCCAGCACGAAGAAGTAGTTAATATCTTCGCCCAACAGCAGCCAGATAATCGCCCCCATTGCCATCCAGTTACCGGCTGAAATACCCATCTGCGCTAACGCAAAGCGCCATGAGGGGAGCACCAGCTTTTGCTTTTTGATGGTCACATGGCGCCGCTTCGCAAACGCGCAGGCCCACAAATAGACCGCAATCACCAGCAGCAACACCACCCCAAGGATACGCAGCGTCGTCTGGTCGATGTACCAGTGGTCAGGCAGTTGCACCACCCCGGCGGTAAAGATCACTCCGCCCAACAGGATATAGCCCAGCCAGTTAGTGGTGATGCTCAGGGAGAAGATGCGGGTGATGGTGCTGCTGGGCAGCCCCAGGCGGGAGTAAAGCCGGTAGCGCATCCCAATGCCACCCACCCAGGTGCTCAGGGTCAGGTTAAAGGCATAGCAGATAAACGACACCAGCATCACCTGGCGTTTGGCCAGCTTATGCCCGCAGTAGCGCCGTCCCAGCAGGTCGTAGCAGCCATACAGCAGATAGCTCACCACCACCAGCGCAATCGCACTCAGCAGCGACACCCGATCATAGTCACGAATAACCTTCCAGACTTCAGTCCAGTCGACCTTTTTCGCGTAAACCACCAGCAGCACTGCAACGGCAATAAAAAATACCCAGGTGAGGATCTTTTTAGCCAGACGCCAGCGCGAATGTTTTTTGCTCATCAGGGTTTCACTCCCGTATGACCTGCTTCGACCCGGTCCTGGGTCTCCATTTCGGGCTGTACCGGCGGCGGCACCTGCGCCAGCTTCGGCGTATGGGCCGGCAACCAACCCACCAGCGCCGGGAAGTGGCGCAGGAAGTGGAACACCACCACGCTTTTACCCAGATTCCACCAGGTGCGTTTCGGCACCATCGTCTCATCCACCCGCACACAATCTTCGGCAATGATGGCGGTGAGATTGTCGCGCAAGGTCTGGTTAAACTCGCGATCGTGAATAATCAGGTTGGCCTCCAGGTTCAGCGACAGGCTGAGGGGGTCGAGGTTGCTGGAGCCGACGGTCACCCAGTGATCGTCCATCAGCGCCACCTTGCCATGCAGGGGACGGCGGCGATATTCGTAAATCTCTACCCCACCTTTCACCAGATAGTTGTACAGCAGGCGTGCGCCCACCGTGACAATCGGCATATCCGGCTCGCCCTGCACAATCAGTCTGACCTTGACCCCGCGTCGCGCCGCATTACGCATGGCGTGCAACAGGCGATAGCCAGGGAAGAAGTAGGCGTTGGCGATAATCACTTCCCGCCGGGCGTTGGTCAGCATCTTGAGATAGTGCCGCTCAATGTCGTCCCGGTGTTCTTCGTTATCGCGCCAGACAAACAGCGCCTGCGCCTCACCGGGTTTAACATTCTCTTCGGGGCGATGACGCCGCTTCCACCAGCGACGCACCGCGGCTTTGCCGGGCAGGTTCTCCACCACAAATTGCAAAATATCCTGCACCACCGGGCCTTCGACCTGGACGGCATAATCCTGTTTTGCCTCCGGACCGTAGTCCGACATGTGTTCAGCGGAGTAGTTAATCCCGCCGACAAACGCCACCTGCTCATCCACCACCACAATTTTACGGTGCATACGGCGGAACACGTTGGTACGCATGCCTAACAGAGGAGGGCGCGGATCGTAGTAACGGAACACCACCCCTGCCGCGGTGAGCTCCCCGACGAAATCGTCGTCGAGATCGGGGGAACCGTAGCCGTCGAGCAGCACTTCGATATGCACGCCACGCTGGGCGGCGCGCAGCAGGACGGCATGCAGCTTGCGGCCCACGTTGTCATCGAACCAGATGAACGTCTCAAGGAACACCCGGCTCTCGGCTTTCTCAATGGCGGCAAATACCGCCGGATAATAGTGATCGCCATTTTCCAGCAGCTTTATTCGGTTGCCGCTTTGCCATGAACATTTCATAGATGAATCTCCGCACTTAACGGCGCATGGTCGGAAAGGTGACGCCAGTTACTCAGTGCCAGCGCGGTCGGGCTGCTGGCATGGGCATTTTTGACATAGATACGATCGAGACGCAGCAGCGGCAACCTGACCGGGAAGGTACGGGCCGGCTTGCCGTGAGCAAGGGTAAACACCTCCTCCAGTCCGGCCTCCGCTTTCAGCGGATGGCTGGCGCGCTGACGCCAGTCGTTAAAGTCTCCGGCCACCACCACCGGGTCCCCCTCGGGCAGAGCGTTGACCCAGTCGGCCATCATCTGCAGCTGCGCCTGGCGATGTGCTTCCCGCAGGCCCAGGTGCACCGAGGCCACATGCAGGGGGATGTCCAGCTCCGGCACGGCTACCCGGCAGTAGAGCAGGCCGCGTTTTTCGCTCTCGCCAACCGACACATCGTGATTTTCGTAATGTTCGATGGGATAGCGAGAGAGGATCGCATTGCCGTGATGCCCTTCAGGGTAGACGGCATTGCGCCCGTAGGCGTAATCGCTCCACATGGTGTCAGCGAGAAATTCGTAGTGGCTGGTGTCGGGCCAGTTTTCCACATGCAGCGGATGCACTTCATGCGCGCCCATCACCTCCTGCAGGCAGACAATATCCGCGCTGACGGTACGTACGGCGTCGCGCAGTTCGGGCAGAATGAAACGGCGGTTAAAAGCCGCGAATCCTTTATGAATGTTGATCGTTAACACTTTAAGCGAAAAATGCCGGGTTTGTTGGGCCATACACTCCTTCCCGCGTCACTATCCTGATGAAAATAAAGTGTAGTCGTCGTCACAAAAAGGTGCTGTGTTACGGAATTTTCCGTAAAGTGCGATAGTCTGAACAAGCAGAGTAAAATCCTTCAGGAGAGTGCCATGAAGTGGCAACAACGCATACGCGTCGCGACCGGTCTCAGTTGCTGGCAGATTATGTTGCATTTATTGGTCGTGGCCGTACTGGTGATGGCCTGGATGAGCGGCGCCCTGGTGCGTGTCGGCTTAGGATTATGTGTGTTGTACGGCGTTACCGTACTGTTAATGCTCTTTTTACAGCGTCATCATGACCAGCGCTGGCGCGAAGTGGCGGATGTGCTCGAAGAGCTGACCACCACCTGGTATTTTGGTGCGGCCGTCATCGTGCTGTGGCTGTTGTCCCGCGTGCTGCAAAACAACTATTTGCTGGCCGTCGCAGGGCTGGCGATCCTTGCCGGACCCGCGGTCGTTTCGCTGTTAGCCAAAGATAAACAGCTACGCGATATTGCGTCTAAACATCGCGTACGCCACTGATCCCGTCACGGCCGCTATCACCAGTAGCGGCCACAAACTCCCCCAGACAATATCCAGACTCGCATCCTTGAGATAGATCTGCTTGGTGATATCGGTGAAGTGCCGGATCGGGTTCACCCAGGTTAAGTTTTGCAGCCACACCGGCATGTTCTCCACCGGCGAGACATAGCCCGAGAGCAGGATCGCCGGCATCATAAAGACAAACACCCCGATAAACGCCTGCTGCTGGGTTGAGCACAGCGCCGAGATCAGCAGCCCAAACCCCACCAGCGACAGCCCGTAAATCACCATCGTGAAGTAAAACAGTGCCAGCGAACCGGCAAAGGGGATGTGATAGGCCCAGATGCCAATCGCCAGCACGATACTGGCCTGGAAAGTGGCGACAATCAGCGCCGGAACCGCTTTGCCGACGAAGATCTGCCAGGTCGCCAGCGGGGAGACCAGCAGCTGATCCAGGGTGCCCTGTTCGCGCTCGCGGGCCACCGACAGCGAGGTCACAATCATCACCCCGATGGTGGTGATCATGGCGATCAGCGACGGCACCACGAACCATTTGTAGTCGAGGTTCGGGTTGTACCAGTTGCGCACTACCAGCTCGCTGTTGTTCGGTTTCGGTTTGCCCTCCATCAGCTCCTGCTGATACTCCTTCACCACCTGCTGCAAGTAGTTGGCGGCAATCTGGGCGCTGTTGGAGTTGCGTCCGTCGAGGATCAGCTGCATCGGGGCGGTTTGTAGAGTGTCGAGATTACGGGAGAAATCGGCCGGGAAGCGCACCAGCAATAGCGCCTTTTGCGTGTCGATGGTCGGCTGGATCTCCTGCGGGCTGTTGAGGATCAGCACGTGGGTAAAGGCTTTGGCGCGGGCAAAGCGCTGGGTCAGCTCCACCGAATGTTTGCCGTTATCTTCGTTATAGACGGCGATGGTGGCGTTGGTCACCTCCAGGGTGGCCGCCCACGGGAACAGCAGCACCTGGATCAGCACCGGCAAAATCAAAATCGCCCGGGTCTGCGGCTCGCGCAGCAGGGATTGCAGCTCTTTGCGGATCAAGGTCCATAAACGGTAAAACATAGTCACTCCTCAAAACGCCGGGCGGCACTGTGTTTGCCCGGCCTACAAGACCCGTAGGCCCGGTAAGCGTAGCGCCACCGGGCGAAACCTAATCTAACCGCCGTTTGGTTTTCATCCACGTCAGCCCGATAAACATCACCGCCGAGGCAATCAAAAACAGCAGATTCACAATCAGCACCACCGGGATATTGCCCGCCAGGAAAAGGCTTTGCAGGGTGCTGACGAAATAGCGCGCCGGGATAATGTAGGTCGCCGCGCGGATCGCTGCGGGCATACTGTCGATCTGGAAAATAAACCCGGACAGCATAATCGACGGCAGGAAGGCGGCATTCAGCGCTACCTGGGCGGCGTTAAACTGGTTGCGGGTGACGGTGGAGATCAACAGCCCCATCCCCAGGGTACTGAGTAAGAACAGGCTGGTAATAATGAACAGCACCAGCAGCGAGCCGCGGTACGGCACCCCGAGGATGAAGACAGCGACAAGCATACAGAGCAGCATCGCCAGCATCCCGAGGAAGTAGTAGGGGATTAGCTTGCACAGCAGCAGCTCAGTGCGCGTCACTTCGGTGGAGAGCAGGGCCTCCATGGTGCCGCGCTCCCACTCGCGGGCGATCACCAGCGAGGTCAGGATCGCACCGATCACCGTCATGATAATGGTCACCGCCCCGGGGATAATAAAGTGCTGACTGATGGCCGCCGGGTTAAACCAGTACCGGGTCTGGACGTCAATCAGCGGCTCGAACGTTTCACCCCGATCTTCCGCCCGCTGCATCTGCCACAGCTGCCAGATCCCCTCGGTGTAGCCCTGCACAAAGTTGGCGGTGTTCGGCTCGCTGCCGTCGGTGATCACCTGGATCGGGGCGGTGTCACCCGGGCGCGCCATGCGGGCCGCGAAATCCACCGGAATGACAATCAGGCCGCGAATGCGCCCGGCCTGCATCATCTGGACCAGCTGCTGGCGGTTATCGCTGATGGTGGCGTCGATATAGGGCGAGCCGGTCATAGCGTGGGTGAAGTCGAGCGCCTCTTCGCTGCGCTGCTCCAGCAGGATCCCCACCCGCAGCTTGCTGGAGTCGAGGTTAATCCCGTAGCCAAAGATAAACAGCAGCAGCAGGGGGATCACCACCGCAATCAGCCAGCTGCTCGGGTCGCGTACAATCTGCCGCGTCTCTTTGATGCACAGGGCGCGCACCCGACGCCAGGAGAGGGCGGTATCAGACATGGCCGTGCTCCTTATCCCAGTCATTAATCAGGGTAATAAACGCCTGCTCCATGGTGGGGTCGGGCTGCTGCTCATCCGCCACCTGGGCTTTCAGATCGTCAGGCGTGCCGTGGGCGATCAGCTTGCCGCGGTAGACCAGTCCGATGCGGTCGCAATACTCCGCCTCGTCCATAAAGTGGGTGGTGACCATCACGGTGACCCCTTTCTCCACCATGCTGTTGATATGCAGCCAGAACTCGCGGCGGGTGAGGGGATCGACCCCGGAGGTCGGTTCATCGAGAAACAGAATATCCGGCTCATGCATCAGAGAGCAGGCCAGCGCCAGCCGCTGCTTAAACCCGAGCGGCAGCGCGTCGGTGGCCTGGCTGGCGATAGTGCTCAGGCCAAACGCCTCGCTCATGCGGTTGATTTTCTCGTCCTGCGCCCGTCCGCGCAGGCCGTAGACACCGGAGAAGAAGCGCAGGTTCTGCTCTACGGTCAGGTTGCCGTAGAGGGAGAATTTTTGCGCCATATAGCCCAGATGCTGGCGCGCCTTGCCGGAGCTGACTTTCAAATCCATATCCAGCACCAGCGCCTTGCCGGCGGTGGGCACCAGCAGGCCGCACATCATTTTGAAGGTGGTGGATTTGCCCGCGCCGTTGGGGCCCAGCAGGCCAAAGATCTCCCCGCGTTTCACGGCAAAGTTCACGTCATCCGTCGCGGCAAAATCACCGAACTTTTTGGTCAGGGATTTGGCTTCAATCACCGTTTCGCCCGGCGTGCCTTCCACGGTATGCAGGATCGCCCCCAGCGGGGATTCCGCCGTGCCCGCGCCGCCAAGCAGATCGATAAAGGCATCTTCAAAGCGCGGGGCGGTCTCCTCGATGTGCAGATCCGGCAGATCCGCACTCTGGCGCAGATCGTCGGCGCTGGCCTCTTTTTTGAGGATCACCCGCACCGATTTCCCCTGGATCATGCCGTCGCTTACCTGGGGCAGCTTCAGCACCCGCTGCAGCAGGCGGCGGTTGTTCTCATGGGGCGTGTGCAATAGCAGGCTGCGCCCGGTCATGCTCTGGGTCAGCTTAGTCGGGTCACCCTGATAGAGCAGCGCCCCTTCGTTCATCAGCAGTACGTCCCGGCACTGCTCCGCTTCGTCGAGGTAGGAGGTGCTCCAGAGGATCAACATCCCGTCGCCCGCCAGCTCATGCACCATCTGCCACAGCTCGCGGCGGGAGATCGGATCCACGCCAACGCCAGGCTCGTCCAGCAGCAGCACCTTCGGCTCCCCGACCAGGGTGCAGGCCAGCCCCAGCTTCTGCTTCATCCCGCCGGAGAGTTTACCTGCCAGCCGGTCGGTGAAGGGGCCGAGGGAAGTAAATTCCAGCAGACGCTGGAAGGTTTTCTCCCGCGTCTCACCGGTGACGCTGCGCAGGTCGGCGTAGAGGGTCAGGTTCTCCATCACGGTCAGATCTTCATACAGCCCGAACTTCTGCGGCATGTAGCCCAGCATGGCGTGCAGGGAGCGATCGTCATTAATGGGGTCCAGTCCCAGGACGCTGGCGGTGCCTTCGTCCGGCTTCAGCAGCCCGGCCAGCATCCGCATCAGGGTAGTTTTACCCGCGCCGTCCGGGCCCACCAGCCCGGTGACGTAGCCTTTTTGCAGGGTGCAATCGAGCGGCGCGACGGCGGGCTTGTCCATCCCGGCAAAGCGTTTGACCAGGCCGGAGAGCTGGATCACCGCCTCATTCATGGCGTTGACCATCATCGAAACTCACCGTCACCGGCATCCCCTGGCGCAGGGCGTCATCGGCATCGTTGACGATAATGCGCAGGCGATAGACCAGGTCGGTACGCAGGTCCGGGGTTTCGACGGTTTTTGGCGTAAATTCGGCGGTTGGAGAGACAAAGCCGATTTTGCCGCGGTAAGGCTTATCCGGGCGACCGTCGGTGTAGAGCAGCACCTCGCGGCCCGGTTTTGCCTCCCCGAGACTGGCTTCATTAACATAGGCGCGTACCCACACCGGACGGGTTAACGACAGGGTTAGCACCGTGCTGCCAGCGTTCAGCATGCTGCCGGGCTCTACGGCGCGGGTCAGCAGGGTGCCGTTGGCCGGGGCCACCAGGGTGGTGTCGTGCAGATCCAGTTGCGCCTGGGCCAGCTGAGCCTGAGCCTGTTCGAGGCTGGCTTTGGCCTGGGCGATATCCTGCTCGCGGTTGCCGGAGCGGTACTGGCGCAGTTTGTCCTGGGAGGATTTCAGCGTCGCCAGAGCCTGGTCGCGCGCGGAGCGGGCGTTCTCCAGATCGTTGGCCGACACGGTGCGGCTTTTCCACAGCCCCTGCTGACGGTTAAAGAAGTTCTGCGCATAGTCGTAGGCGGCCTGCGCCTGCTTAACGGCGGCGGCGGCCTGGGCCACCTCTTCATCCCGGTAGCCCGCCTGCATAAGATCGTATTGCGCCTGAGCCACGGCTACCCCGGCCTGAGCCTGCAGCAGGGCGTTCTGATAAGGGGCTTTATCCAGCTCGCCCAGGGTCTGCCCGGCGGTAATGGCATCCCCTTCATCCACGGTTAATGACGCCAGCCGTCCGCCGACGCGAAAGCTCATGTTCACGGTGCGAATATCAACGTTGCCGTACAGGGTTAACGTTTTATCCTGCTGGCTCTGATACCACCACCAGCCACCGAATCCGGCGGCCAGCACCACCACTGCCAGAAGAATAACAACCGATTTTTTCATGACTCCAGGCTCCTTTGGGTTAAACCTTGCAGGATCAGATCAACGTGGCAGGTGATGACCTGGCTTATCTGCGCGGCTTTGTCCGCATCAAATTCGGTCCAGCCGGTACGTAATAAAATGGTTTCCCGCCCGAGACGAAAGGCGAGCACTTCGCCCAGCAGGGCATGGGTATGCAATATGGTCTGCGTGTCGCTGGCATCGCGGCCGGTGTAGGCTGCCACCAGCCGGGTCAGATGGGTGTGCATCGGGGCGATAACCTGATCGTGCACCAGCTGATAAGCGGCAGAAGGCGAGAGTTGCTCCCGTGAGATAAACTTGCTCAGGTTCAGCGTATCGTCATGGGTAAGGAGCTGAATCATGTTGTTGCAGGCGGTTAAGATCAATTCGCGGATGGCAGCGCGATCCGGGGCAGGCTCGTCCAGCAGAGCGGTAGCCGCCTCCACATGGGGGCGAAAGTTGGTGCCGATGAAATCCGCGATCCACTGGGCGCAGGCGAGGTAGAGATCCTCTTTCGAGCCAAAATAGTAGGTGATCGCGGCGATGTTCTGCCCCGCCTGAGCGGCAATGTCGCGGGTGGTGGCGTGCATCCCGTATTCGCCAAACTGCGCCAGCGCGGCGGCAATCAGCTGGCTTTTGGCCTGTTCGCCCTTGGTGGTGGTCGGGATCGGATTCATAGTGTCACTAAAAGTTAATCAATCGATTGATTAAGATTATGACTGTTTTTTGAGCTTGTCCAGTCCGCTTGTTCAATATTGCGCCGGGCGGCACTGCATTTTCCCGGCCTACGTAATAGCGTGGATGCATCGGTTTGCGGGATATTTTATGCGCCACATCACAAAAGCTGTTACACTCCGCTGCTTCGCGACACTGTGGTTTTTGTCCTTCTATTTGTCACTATCTCCCTGAAAACTACACCTGAAATGGTCGGGGCGGTTCGGAGTTTTTATGTCTTTTGATACCCTTGGCCTGAACCCGGAAATTCTGCGTGCTGTAGAAGAGCAGGGCTACCGCGAACCTACCCCTATTCAGCAGCAGGCCATTCCTGCCGTGCTGGCGGGTCGCGATCTGATGGCCAGTGCCCAGACCGGGACCGGTAAAACCGCTGGCTTTACCCTGCCGCTGCTGGAACGCCTGATTCAGAAAGAGTCGCACGCCAAAGGCCGTCGCCCGGTGCGCGCCCTGATCCTGACCCCGACCCGTGAACTGGCCGCCCAGGTGGGTGAGAACGTGCGTGAGTACAGCCGCTATCTCAACATCCGCTCGCTGGTGGTGTTCGGTGGGGTCAGCATTAACCCACAGATGATGAAACTGCGCAGCGGCGTGGACGTGCTCATCGCCACCCCTGGCCGTCTGCTCGATCTGGAACACCAGAACGCCGTCAAGCTCGACAGCGTGGAAATCCTGGTCCTCGACGAAGCTGACCGCATGCTCGACATGGGCTTCATCCACGATATTCGCCGCGTGCTGGCAAAACTGCCGGCCCGCCGTCAGAACCTGCTCTTCTCCGCCACCTTCTCCGACGAGATCAAAGGCCTGGCAGAAAAACTGCTGCACAACCCGCTGGAAGTGGAAGTCGCGCGTCGCAACACCGCCTCCGAGCAGGTGACCCAGAAAGTCCATATGGTGGACAAAAAGCGTAAGCGCGAGCTGCTGTCGCAGATGATTGGCGAGGGCAACTGGCAGCAGGTGCTGGTCTTCACCCGTACCAAGCACGGCGCGAACCACCTGGCGGAACAGCTGAACAAAGATGGGATCCGCAGCGCGGCGATCCACGGCAACAAGAGCCAGGGCGCACGTACCCGCGCGCTGGCAGACTTTAAATCCGGCGATATCCGCGTGCTGGTGGCGACCGACATCGCTGCCCGTGGCCTCGACATCGAAGAGCTGCCGCACGTGGTCAACTACGAGCTGCCGAACGTGCCGGAAGATTACGTTCACCGTATCGGCCGTACCGGTCGCGCAGCGGCCACCGGCGAAGCGCTCTCCCTGGTCTGCGTGGATGAAATCAAACTCCTGCGCGACATCGAACGTCTGCTGAAGAAAGAGATCCCACGCATTGCCCTCGAGGGTTATGACGTTGACCCGTCAATCAAAGCCGAGCCGATCCAGAACGGTCGTCAGGGCGGCGGTCGTGGTCAGGGCGGTGGACGCGGGCAGGGCGGCGGCGGTCGTGGTCAGCAGCAGCCGCGCCGTAGCGAAGGCGGCGCGCCGAAAGCGGCCAGCAAGCCACCGCGCCGTGACGGTGACGCGAAACCGGCAGGGGAAGGCCAGCGCCGACGCCGTCCGCGCAAACCTGCCAGCGCACAGTAATCTGGAAGCCCGGTCGTAAAGCCGGGCTTTTCTTTTGCGGCCCGCTGAAGAAAGTGCCACAATAGTGGCTGTTTATACAGTATTTCAGGTTCATCATGGCTTTAACCGCCGCGCTGAAAGCGCAAATTGCCGCCTGGTATAAGGCGCTACAACAGCAGATCCCCGACTTTATTCCCCGCGCACCGCAACGGCAGATGATTGCCGATGTGGCGAAAACGCTCGCCGGTGATGAGGGCCGACATCTGGCAATTGAAGCCCCGACCGGGGTGGGTAAAACCTTGTCCTACCTGATCCCCGGCATCGCTATCGCCCGGGAAGAGCAAAAGACGCTGGTGGTCAGCACCGCCAACGTCGCCCTGCAGGATCAGATCTACAGTAAAGACCTGCCCCTGCTGCGCAAAATTATCCCCGAGCTACGCTTTACCGCCGCCTTTGGGCGCGGGCGCTACGTCTGTCCGCGCAACCTGGCGGCCCTGGCCAGCAGCGAACCGAACCAGCAGGATCTGCTGGCGTTTCTCGATGACGAACTGACTCCTAACAACAAGGCCGAGCAGGAGCAGTGTGCGAAGCTGAAGACCGATCTTGACGGCTACAAGTGGGACGGCCTGCGCGATCACACCGATCAGGCTATCGGCGATGACCTGTGGCGCAGGCTCAGCACCGACAAAGCCAGCTGCCTGAACCGCAACTGCCACTACTACCGCGAATGCCCGTTCTTTGTCGCCCGCCGCGAGATCCAGGAGGCCGAAGTGGTGGTCGCCAACCACGCGCTGGTGATGGCGGCGATGGAGAGCGAATCGGTACTGCCGGACCCGAAACACCTGCTGCTGGTGCTGGATGAAGGCCACCATCTGCCGGACGTCGCCCGCGACGCGCTGGAGATGAGCGCCGAGATCACCGCCCCCTGGTTCCGCCTGCAGCTGGATCTGTTCTGCAAGTTGATCGCCACCTGCATGGATCAGTTCCGGCCGAAAACCATCCCGCCGCTGGCGGTCCCGGAGCGCCTCAGCGAGCACTGCGAAACCATCTACACCCACATCGCCTCGCTGAATAACATCCTCAATCTCTATCTCCCGGCCACCCAGGAGGCGGAGCACCGCTTTGAGATGGGCGAGCTGCCGGATGAGATCATGGCCATATGTCGCGAGCTGGCGCAGCTTATCGAGAAGCTGCGCGGGCTGGCGGAGCTATTTTTAAACGATCTCAGTGAAAAAACCGGCACCCATGACGTGGTGCGCGTGCACCGGGTGCTGCTGCAGATGAACCGTGCCCTTGGCATGTTCGAAGGGCAGAGCAAGCTGTGGCGACTGGCGTCGATGGCTCAGGCCTCCGGCGCACCGGTCACCAAGTGGGCGACCCGGGAGGTCAAAGAGAATCAGGTGCATCTCTTCTTCCACTGCGCGGGCATTCGGGTCAGCGATCAGCTGGAGAAGCTGCTCTGGCGCAGCGTTCCGCATGTGGTGGTCACCTCCGCTACGCTGCGCTCGCTGAACAGCTTCTCGCGGCTGCAGGAGATGAGCGGCCTGAAGGAGAAAGCAGGGGATCGCTTTGTGGCCCTCGACTCGCCGTTCAACCACTGCGAGCAGGGCAAGCTGGTGATCCCGCGCATGCAGCATGAACCGCTGATCGACAATGAAGAGAATCATCTGGCCGAGATGGCGGCGTACTTCCGCGAACAGCTCGAAAGCAAAAAGTACCCCGGGATGCTGGTGCTGTTCGCCAGCGCCCGGGCGATGAATCTGTTTTTAACCTTTGTCACCGATCTGCGCCTGCTCCTGCTGGTGCAGGGGGATCAGCCCCGCTACCGGCTGGTGGAGCTGCACCGTAAACGGATAGACAGCGGCGAGCGCAGCGTGCTGGTGGGGCTTCAGTCCTTTGCCGAAGGGCTGGATCTGAAAGGCGATTACCTGACCCAGGTGCACATCCACAAGATTGCTTTCCCGCCTATCGACAGCCCGGTGGTGCTCACCGAGGGCGAGTGGCTGAAAAGCCTGAATCGCTTCCCGTTCGAAGTGCAGAGTCTGCCGGCGGCGTCATTCAACCTCATTCAGCAGGTGGGGCGTCTGATCCGCAGCCACAGCTGCTGGGGGGAGGTGGTGATCTACGATAAACGCCTGCTGACCAAAAACTACGGCAAGCGCCTGCTGAATGCCCTGCCGATCTTTCCTATCGAGCAGCCCGAGGTGCCCGAGATAAAAAAACGCCCGGCAAAACTCGCTGCCGGGCGTAAAAAAAGCATCCATGCTAAGAGGCGCGGTCCTACTGGTAAGTGAAGGTAAACTGCACCACGCTGGAGAACTGACCCGCGCTGACCGGGGTATGCGAGGCGTAATAGCGTGCCGCCATCGGGAAATCGGCGGTGTGGGTCACCGGGTCGATCACCGCATTAAAGCGTGACTCCGGGGCCAGGATGATCGAGTCGGTGCGGTCTGCCAGCTCCAGCGCCAGCCCGTTGGCGGTGCCGGTGTTGGCGAACTTAAACGGGTGCAGTTTGTCGCGTTGCCCCTCGAGGTTAATCGTCGCCAGCGTCAGGCTTTGCGGGCAGTGGGAGATGGTGATATCAAAATCCTTCCACACCCCGGTATCCCCCACCGCTTTAAAATCACTGGCCACCGCCTGGCCGAGATCGACCACTTTGTTCTGGCTGGTGCTGTCCACCTCGCAGGCGGTATCGTAGATATTGCCTTTGATGCTGAGGATCACGTCGGTGGCCGTCGCGGGCAGGCTGGCCAGCAGCACGATCAGGGCTACATATTTCATCGGGGATCTCACTGGTATTCAATGTCGATGGTGGCAAGGGTATTGGCTCGCCCGGCTGTCGCCTGAGCGCCCGTCTGGTAATACTGCACCTGGAAGGGCAGGTTGAACGGCTGGTTGGGCACGGTCTGGTCGCCAAAGGGGATCGGATAGTCGTAGCGCAGCGTTACTCCGCCCACCAGCATTTTCACCCCGATACCGGTGGCGCTGTCGCTGCCCGGGGTCAGGTTCAGCACGTCATTGCCGTCCCCGAGCGAGGTGCTGCCGTTGACGCTGGTGACCCGGGCGGTCATGGTCACCGCGTCGGTACAGGTCGCCGTCAGGTTGAAGCTTTTCCAGTCGCTGGTGCTGCCGACATGGGTAAAGAGGCTGACCGGGAAATCCCCCAGCATAATGACCAGGCTTTTGGGATCGACCGAGCAGGTGGTGGCCTTCAGCGCCAGACTGCCGCCGTAGCGCACGGCATTCAGCTCGCCGAGCTGCTGGTCCGGGTAGATCCCCAGCGACCAGATGCCGTTGTGCACCGTCGTCGACGCATGCTCTCCGGTCGTGCTCGCGGTTTTGATCAGCTGCATCGTCAGGGAAACATTAAAGCTGCCGGAGCCGTCACTGCTGACGTACCCCAGCGGCGTGCTGCGGCTGTCGCAGTGGGCGGCGCGGCCGCGCACCGGCTGTCCGGCGCTGTTCAGCAGTTCAATACCAATCCCCTCGATACCGCTGCGATAAACCCCCGGCATCCCCGGCACTTCCTCGCCTTCGCCAAGATGGCAGGCGGTGATCGGCTTGCCGCTGTCGGCTGGCTCACAGTGGCCTTGCACCCTGTGCGAGCGGGCAGAGCCGGGGACGGCATTGCCAATCCCGAGGGTGGTGGGCACCGTCAGCGTCCCCGGCGTGGCGGTCCAGGGCAGATCGGATGTTGTGCAGGCCGCTTTCGCCTGCGGCATAAACAGAAACAGGGCGGCAAACAGGGCCAGAACACAGCCGTAGCGGAAGGGTTTCATCTTTTCCTCGATGCCATCAGGAGCACTGGGCGGTGACGCTAATCACCGGGTCAGCGGATCGGGACGGCAGTTGATAGTGGGCGGAGCAGTGCGCACCTGCGCCTTTGCCCCAGCTGACGTTGACGCTGCCCCGGGCGTGCATCCCGGTCAGGTAGACCTGGCCGCCATCGCCAACGATAAACTCACCGCTGTCATGGGCCGGGGCCGCCGTGGCGCCAAAGGGCACCGGACGACCGTCGGCGCGGGTAAGGGTCAGCAGTACCCGGCTGCCGACGCGGGTATCAAAGTGGGTTCGCACAATCGCCCCCCGGGTTGGGGTGATCACTTTGGCCGCCTGGCCGACGTCGGCCCCCGCCGGCAGGCTCTCGGTATTCAGCGCCACGGTGTTGTGATGGTACGGCGTGACGTAAGGCACGATGGCGTAGCCGCGAGAGTCGGTTTTGACCCCGGTCTGGTTGTCGATCCCGGTCCCGCTGGCTCCCGGTGCCTCCACCAGGGCAACGGTATCCCCCATTGGCAGGCCGAAGGTGACGCCGTGGGCATGAACAATCATGCTGCCCTGCACCCCGAGGTTGAGCTGGCGCTGCTGGTTATCCTGGGAATAGCCCGCCGTCATTTCGCCGTAAGTGGCTTTGTAATCGCTGTTCAGATTGGTGCTGTAGCCGGAAGCCTGGCTGTGGCCCTGCTGCACCCCCCAACTGAGGTTATTGTCTGCCAGGGCGGTGCCGTTCAGGCCGACGCTCTGGCTGGTGTCATGCTTGCTGTTGTTAAGGGTGTAATTGACCCAGGTGTTGCTCAGCCAGCGATCCAGCGGAACGGAGACGTTAAAGCCGAAGGTCTGCTCGTTCTCCCGCTGGTTATCCTCATCCTCATCCTGGGTGTTTTTGCTCAGGCCATAGTTGATGCCGTAGCTGATGCCGTGCCAGCTGCCGTTATAGCCGAGGCTCAGCGAGGTCATGCTCTGGTCGCTGTGCCAGTAATTCTCCTTCACCAGGCTTAAGGTCATCGACCCCAGGGAATCGCCCAGGGACTGATCGAGAGTCGCCTCCTGACGGTTGCGCCGCCTGTCGGCGGGCGTCCAGTCGTCATGGGTGTGGGAGTCAAACACATCCCCCATGGTGTTAAATCCGGCGCTGTTGTAGCGATACCCGGCCACCGTAAAGTGGGTGCCGGTGGTGGCGAAATCTTTGCTGTAGCGCACCCGCCAGGCGCGGCCCCGGGTGGTTTTTTGCCCCTGCATCTGTGATTTCGCCGCGGTCATATCCACCGAAAACGCTCCCCAGTCGCCGATGTTTTTCCCGCTGCCGAGCGCCAGGGCATCGTAATACTGGCTGGTCTGGATCCCGCCGTAAGTGGTGATATCCCAGGGCAGGCCGTAGATCCCGGTGCCCTGCAGGAACGGGGTCTGCTCCACGCTGTGGTCATAGCTGCGGTAGCGCCCGCCGGTCAGGCTGTATTTGAACCGGCCTTCACGCTGCAACACCGGTACCGAGGCGTAAGGCACCACGAAGTGCTGCTCGCTGCCGTCGGTCTCTTTGACGGTGACGTTCAGATCGCCGCTGCCGCCGGTAGGGTAGAGATCGTTGATCTCGAACGCGCCGGGGGCGACGTAGTTCTGATAGATCACGTAGCCGTTCTGGCGCACCACCACCTGGGCGTTACTGTGCGCCACGCCGCGAATGCGCGGGGCAAAGCCTTTCAGGCTGTCCGGCAGCATGTCGTCGTCGGAGGCGATCTGCGCCCCGGTAAATGACAGGCCATCAAACACGTCGGAGGGAGTGGTGCTTTGTCCGAGGGTGACGACGCTGCCCAGCGACAGAATATTGCGCTGGGCGTAGCTGTAGACCGAGGAGAACTCGCGCTGGGTGGTGCGATCGTCCTGAGTCTGGCTCCAGGTGGAGTAGTTGCGCAGGCGCCAGGCCCCGAGGTTCAGCCCCGGGCGCAGGTTCAGGTACTCATTGCGCTGGTGGCCACCCTCTTCACCCCGGCTGCGGCTGTCCCCGGCGGAGTAGCTGTAGTTCAGCAGGAAGGCGTTGATGCCGTTGTCCATCTCTTCCGGCGCCACGTACCCGTGGGGAACCGGGGTGATGGCCGCCTGGGGGATACTCAGCAGCAGCTGCTGCTGGCCCGGACGGAAGGTGGCGCTGGCGGCAGGTAACCCAGAGAGATCGACACAGTCGTCATTCTTTGTGACGCTGAATTTATCGCTCTGGATACCCAGACTCTTGAGGGTGTCTACTGACAGACAAGGTTGCAGGGTGGCCGGGCCGGTGGCCGACTGTTGCAGGCCAAAGGCGATCTTTCGGTTGGCCACTTTGTTGTTATTCACATAGACATCCACCTGATAACTCCCCGGCGCGATGCCCGGACCCTTCTCATACACCGAGAGGTCGGTTTTGCCCTGGCCGGGGGTGTCGATGTCCAGCAGCGCCGGATTGAAATAATCCTCCGCCAGCACCTGCTGGACGCAAAAGCTCAGCGCCGCGCAGCCCAGCGCAATCAGCAGGCTACGCGCGGTTTTACGCGGCGCTTTGGTGGAGTAGTCCCAGGCCATGGTGGACTTATTGCAATGGCGCAGACCAGGCGTGGCTCACCGCACCATAGTCGTTAATGATTTTCCAGGAAACCGTGCTCCCGGTGATGCCGCCCGGGACGGCAAAGTGCGCGTCGCTGTCGGGTGCCACCCAGGTCACATTGCTGACTTTTTTACCGCCGACGGTGATCGCCTGGAAGTTCATATAAAACGGCGTCGGGTTGCTCACCACCAGGGTATTGCCCTGTTTATGCCAGCGTAATTTCTCCGCCACCTCATCCGGTTTGCCGCTAATTCCCGTCGGGCGATAGATCAGTTTGATCCGCGTCTTAATGGCGATTTGCAGGGTGTTATTGCTCTCGTCGTGGTTGGTTGACGGAATGGATTTGATATTCAGCCAGTAGAGCGATTCGCGATCGGTCGGCAGATTGCCCCCGGTTCGCACCACGCGCAGGATGTTGTCCTGTTTGCCGTCGAGGCGAAACAGCGGCGGGGTAATGAGAAACGGCGCGTTATCCCGCGCATTGTCGGCGCTCTCTACCCAGGACTGCACCAGGTAGTCGAGGTTATCCGGGTTGGAGAGCCCCAACGACGCTTCTTTTTTATCTCCCTGATAAATTAAACGGGTCCCTTCGATAATCACCCCGGCGTGAGCGGCGGTGGTCATGACTAACAGGGAGGCGATGAAAATAGATTTACGCATGGCGAGGCTCTGAATAAAGCTGACGCTGCCTGGCCCTGCGGCCAGGCGTCGCAGGATTAGTTGTACATGACGGTAAAGGTGGAGACGGCGTTAGCCGGGCCGGCGGTGATGGTGCTGCCGGTCTGGATATAGCGTGCGCCAAATACCAGGTCGTTAGTGGTGGTGCCGGACTGCAGCGTATAGCTGGTGGAGGCGCTGTACAGGCTCAGTGGATTTTCTGTTTTATCCAGCAGCTGAATACCAACACCGGTCGCCGCACCGGTACCCGGGGTGACGGCCAGTACGTTGGCGTTGGTACCGTCCGCGGAGCCACCAAAGGTGATCGCCGCGCTGGTGATGGTTTCCGGGCAGTCTTTCAGCTGGATATCAAAACGGGTGGTCGAGGTGGTGGAGCCTGAACCGGTAAAGGCCGTTTGCGAGACTTTGCCCAGCGAGACATCCAGCGGGCTGCTGACGCCATTCACCACCTGGCAGGCGGAGTCGATGATTTCGCCGGTGAAATTAACTTGCCCCTCGCCGCTGTTCGCAGCCCAGGCAGAAACAGAACAACACAATGCAGTGGCAATAAAGGTGCCGGAGACAATTTTACGCATAATAATTCCTGAGTGAATTCCGGTGTTAATAACATCCGTTGTGATTAATTGATGAAAAAAGCGGGGCGACTTTTATCCCGGGCTAATTTACGGAATAAATCGTTGATGGATAACTATTGACCGGGTCAATAGTGATTTCATTAACAGTTGAATTTTTATTTTTGCTTTATTTACAAGGGGATGGTGTTATCGCCGCCCGGCAGCGATAAGAGAAATGTCTGTCCGGGGGCACCTTATCAACGCTATAGTGTTAATAAGATGTCACAAGGAGAAACAACGTGGATTATCGCAAAATTATCAAAGAGGTCGGGCGGGGGAAAAACCACGCGCGCGACCTGGATCAGGAGACCGCCCGGGCGCTCTATACCGCGATGCTTAACGGCGAAGTGCCGGAGCTGGAGATGGGCGGCATTCTGATTGCGCTGCGTATTAAGGGTGAAGGCGAAGCCGAAATGCGCGGCTTCTATGAGGCGATGCAGGCCCAAACCCTGCGCCTGACGCCGCCGGTGGCGAAGCCGATGCCGGTGGTGATCCCGAGCTATAACGGCGCGCGCAAGCAGGCCAACCTGACTCCGCTGCTGGCGATACTGCTGCAAAAGCTGGGTTTCCCGGTGGTGGTGCACGGCGTGAGTGAGGACCCCTCCCGCGTGCTGACCGAAACCATTTTCACCCTGCTGGGCATCGAGCCGACCCGCCACGGCGGTCAGGCCCAGGCGAAGCTCGACGGCCATCATCCGGTCTATATTCCGATCGGCACCCTGTGCCCGCCGCTGGAGAAACAGCTGGCGATGCGCTGGCGGATGGGGGTGCGTAACAGCGCCCATACCCTGGCCAAGCTGGCAACCCCCTTTGCAGAGGATGCTGCCCTGCGGCTCTCCAGCGTTTCGCACCCGGAATATGTCACCCGGGTGGCGACCTTTTTTGCCGATATCGGTGGTCGGGGGCTGTTGATGCACGGTACCGAAGGCGAGGTCTATGCCAACCCGCAGCGCTGTCCGCAGCAAACCCTGATCGATCCGACGGCGGGTACCCGGGTGGTGCTGGAGCGTGGGGAAGAGAACAGCGACGTCTCCCTGCCGCAGGCCAAAGATCCGGAAACCACCGCCCGCTGGATTGAGAGCTGCCTCGCCGGACGCGAAGCGGTACCGCACTCTCTGAAGCTGCAGATGGCCTGCTGCCTGCTGGCGACCGGTCAGGTTGAGACGGTCGACGCCGGGCTGGCGCGGGTTAATCAGAGTTTTTAGATAAAAAAAAGCCCGTCCAGCGATGGACGGGCCAAAAAAATAACAACAGGGTCAATGAGGGTTGGAGCAGCCCGCCAGCGAACTGGCGAGCGGGGCAGAGATAAGGGTCAGGTTATTTGTAGATAACCGCAGTACCGCTCAGTTTGTTATTGGTGTTAGCGGAGGTAATGGTGTAACCGGTCGCGCCAGCCTCTTCAGCTTTCGCCGCCAGGCGAGCTTCCAGACCGTCCAGCGTGGTCGCGCCTTCAGCACTCACCACACCGATTTTGTTCATGCTGTTTGCCTGGGCAGCGGTCAAAGATTCCGCAGCGAAAGCACCGAAAGAGAGGGTAGTCAGAGCAACAGCAGCAACAGCATATTTGATGGTTTTCATGGTTCGTATCTCGCAGGTTATTCTGTTAAGGGGACGTTGTTCCGTCGATGTGATAAGTATCACGCTTTTTTGCGAGAGATAAAATCGAAGAGAATTGACGAGATCGTTCGAAAAATTTGAATGACAAATAAGTTATTGAATATTAATAAATTCAGTGAATGGATTTACGTTTCTTGCCGATACGCTTTACAGACGCGCCGGTGAGGGCACGTTTTGCGAAACCTGCGGTGAAAATTCGTGCACAAAAAAGAAACCGCTTGCGTGGCGATGCTGCCGCCAGGCCAGTCATCGCAACTGGCTGTCTTTCGAACCTCTGCGATTATATCCTGCGTGCGACGCATTATGTGAATCTTTCTCCTGTTGGCAGGCGATACACAGCCGGACGCCAGGCACCGCTTTGCGCCGCGCCTCGGGGATCGGCTCCCCGCACTCCTCGCAGTTTCCCAGGCTCTCGCCCTGCGGAATTTCACCCCGCGCCCGCGCCACCGCATCTTCAATGGTACTGTTGATCTGCTCGTTAACGGCGTCATCATTCGCCCAACCGGAAGCCATACACCCCTCCTGACAGGATATTGCGCTGTACAGTAACTATGGGGTGAAAAAACGCACAATCAAGGCGCAGGGCTAGATTTCAGACCATTCACGCAGCAGGTTATGGTAGAGGTTGAGCAGGGAAAGCACTTCATCGCTTTCACCGTGACGGGTGCGCAGGGCCTGGATGTTGCGGTCCAGGTCGAACAGCATGGCGCGCTTTTTATCGTCGCGGATCATCGACTGGATCCACATAAAGGAAGCCACCCGCACCCCTGCGGTTACCGGAGTCACGCAATGCAGGCTGCTGGAGGGGTAGAGCACCAGATCCCCCGCCGGAAGCTTGACGCTGTGCTGGCCGTAGGTGTCGTTCACCACCAGCTCCCCGCCCTCGTAGCTGTCGGGCTCGCTTAAAAAGAGGGTGGCGGAGAGATCGGTCCGCATCCAGCCGCTCTGCGGGTGACTGCGCACCGCCCCGTCAACGTGAAAGCCGTAGGTCTCCTGCTGCTGATAGCGGTTAAACAGCGGGCTGGAGATCTGGCGCGGCAGGGCGGCGGCAAAAAAGAGCGCGTGCTGATTCACCGCCTGCAACACTGCCGCCTGCAGGGTGGCGTAGAGCGGGCTTTGAGTGTCGACCTGCTGGTTGTTTTTGACCTGCGCCCCCTGGTTGCCCACGGTAGCGCGGCCGTCGATCCACGGGGCCTGATCCAGCTGAGCGCGAAACTGCGCCACCTCATCGGGGTTCAGCACGCCCGGAATGTGATACATCATAAAAAGTTCTCCGGAGGGTGGGGCCGAAGCCCCACGCGGGATCAGAAGTGCATGTTCGCCGTCAGCATAAAGGTGCGCGGCTCGCCCGGATGGTAACGGTAGCCACTCTTGTTGATGGAGGCGACATAGTCTTCATCAAACAGGTTGTAGACGTTGAGCTGCATGTCGAGGTTGCGGTTGACGCGATAGCCCAGTTTGGCATCTGCCACCCAGTAGCCTTCGGTGAAGGACGGGGTACCGACCGCACCGTCAGAGCCACGGTGCATGCTGCCGATATAGCGCCCACCGGCACCCACGGAGATCGCATCCGTGGCCTGGTACTGGCTCCACAGGGTGAAGGCATGTTCCGGGGTATACGGCAGGGAAGAGGTGCCATCCTGGGCCACGTCATTGCCGGTGCGCACGCTGGCACGCTGCTGGGTATAACCGCCGATCACCTGCCAGGCCGGGGTGATGTTGCCCGCGGCAGAGAGTTCATAACCTTCAATACGTTTTTTACCGTACTGCGAGTAAGTTCCGTCATCATTCTGCTCGACTTCGTTTTCGATGTCGGTGCGGAAGATCGCCGCGGTCAGCAGGAGACGTTTATCCAGCACTTCCCACTTGGTGCCCAGCTCGCTGGTCTTGGCCTTCTGCGGTTTAAAGTCGGTGCGGTTGGCGCTGCTGCCGGTGCCGCCCTGGGCCAGGGCAAAGTTATTCCCACCCGGCGGTTGCTGGGAAATAGCGTAGTTGACGTAGACGTTGCCGTGCTCAGTCAGATGATAGAGCGCACCGGCTTTCCAGTTGACCAGGTTGCCCGAGGTGGCGGTATCCACGGTAGTGACCGGGGAACCTTTTGGCGTGCCGGCCGGGCAGGCAACCGCCCCGCGACCCGTGCCGCCGCAGATGCTGGCGCTGTCATACTCGGTATGGTAGGTGTCGAGACGAATGCCGCCGTTCAGCTCAAAATCACGGGTGATTTGCAGCGTATCGAAGGCGTACAGGCCAAAGGTGTCGGTCCGGCCGTTGGCGTTGGCCCCGCTGTTGTTCAGGCCGCCCAGGCTGACACTGCTGCTCGGGTGATAGATATTCACCGGCGGTGGAGTGATGGCATCCACGCCGTAATTGGTCTGGGTTTCGCGGGTGAACTCCACCCCGGTGCTGATATCGTGCCCGACGCTGCCGGTATAGAACTTCGTTGTCAGGTTGGTCTGGTTGGTCAGGATCTTATTGCTGACATCTTTGGTGTTGGCGTTACGCGACCAGGTCCAGGTATCCACATCGTTACGATTTGGCTGAGTGATGTTGCTGGCTCCGCCCATCACCGCGGTCATCAGATAATCCTGCTTCACCCGCGACCAGCGCGTGGTGTTACGCAGGGTGGTGTTGTCGTTGAAGTCATGCTCAAAGCGCATCGTGGCGGTGTCGGAGGTGGAATCGTCGTAATCGGAATCGGTGCCGTAGAAGTTGCTGGTGTCCACCTTGCCGGAGTGGTTCAGCGCCGCGGTGCCCGCCGATGGCGCAGAGTAGCCCGGCAGCCCGATGGTCGGGATGCCACCATCCGGGGTGTTGTGCTGGGTCACGTGCAGGTAGTTCAGATACAGACGGTTCTCCGTTCCCAGGCCAAAGGCGAGGGAAGGGGCCACGCCGTAGCGTTCGTTTTTGACGTTATCGCGCCCTTCGTCGTGGGTCTTTTCCCCCATCAGGTTCAGACGAAACGCTGAGGTATCACCCATCACCTGGTTAATGTCGATCGTCCCGCGACGCAGGTACGCGCTGCCGATGCTGGCGGAGGCATCAATGCCTGAGTCCAGACGCGGCTGCTTGCTGATCATATTGATCGAGCCGCTGGGGGCGCTACGTCCGTAGTCGCTGCCGGAGGGGCCTTTAATCACTTCGACCTGTTCGGTATTGAAGGTGTCGCGCGTGGTGGTGCTGATGTCGCGGATCCCGTCCACGTAGATGCTGTTTGAGGTGTCCACGCCGCGCATGTACACCGCGTCGCCGGTGGTGGAGTTGCCGTTTTCACCGGCAAAGAAGGCCCCCACGCCCGGGACGTTTTTCAGGGCGTCGGTCAGGTTGGTGGTGCCCTGATCCTTCAGCACCTGCTCGGAAATCACGGTCATGGTGCGGGTGGTATCGGCTACCGGGCGGCTGAACTTCGCGTCGGCAGACTTTTGCGGCGCATAGAGCGAAGGCTGGGCCGCTTCCACCACCAGGGTGTCGTCAGTTTTGTTCTCGTTATTATCCGCAGCAAGCGCACTCGCTACCGGGGAGAGACCGATACACAGCCCCGCAAAAAAGGTCAGCGAGCTGAAGCTGTTCGGAACGTTGCGATTTTTATCCATATTGTTTAGCGACTTATAATTTTTAGAATCGAGTTTCCATTACGGTGTCAGGCAGGTCTGTGCCTTTTCCTGTGCCACGTGAATATCCGTAATGAACCTACAAATGATAATAATTGTGATAAACATTATCATTTGGCGTGACTTTTTATCACTCTCGTAAACAAAATGAAATACGTAAATTTACATTCTCTGCTAAAAAACTTCACAAAGTGGATTTTGGGCAAAAAACGAACTGCACCCCAGAGGATGCAGTAGGTAGTGCAGAGCGGGGGACTATTTGTAGATGGTGGCAGTACCAAACATGGTGTTGTCGCCGCTGGCAGAGTTAACAATATAGCCTTTGGCACCTTGTTCACGCGCTTTTTCAGCCAGTTTATCCTGCAGGTCGTCGAGGTTACGTGCGCCCGAAGCCTGCACCGTTCCGGCTGGCCTGAGTTGGCCGGTATCGCTGCTGCTGAGTGATTCAATCGACCATGCAGCAAACGACGCGCCTGCCAGTGAAGCGGCAGCGAGCATTACCAGGTATTTTTTCATAATCACTTCCTCTGATTGACAACGGGGTGATGCACACTAAGTGTAGAACGGGTCAGAGTGTGATTTAGTGCAAAAAATTGATGATGATCTGCTTATTTTTTGAACAACATATTTTGACAATTTAATGACAAATCAACTACATACAGGTGGCTGATTTATAGTGGTTTCTTCTGCGGCGCAGAGAAATATTTACCGTTGCGCCCGCAAGGGGTATCTTACGCCGCTGTTTACAGGAGAACGCCATGACACCCGAGAAGCCGGGGTTGCACCCACGCAACCGCCACCGCAGCCGTTACGATATGAATGCCTTATGCGAGAGCTGTCCGGCACTGCGCGAATTTATCACCCAAACCCCGACGGGCGAGCCGACGGTGAACTTTGCCGATCCGCAGGCGGTGAAGACGCTGAACAAAGCACTGTTGATGCATTTCTACGGTGTGGCGCAGTGGGATATTCCGGACGGCTACCTCTGTCCGCCGGTACCGGGACGTGCTGACTACATTCACCATCTTGCCGATCTGCTGGCGGAAGGGAATAACGGCGCGGTACCTGCCCAGGCGACAATCCTCGACATCGGAACCGGCTCCAACCTGATCTACCCCCTGATTGGCGTGCATGAATATGGCTGGCGCTTCACCGGCAGCGAAGTGGACCCGCAGGCGTTTGCCAACGCCACCGCCATCATTAACGGCAACCCCGGTATGGCCCGCGCCATTCGTCTGCGCCGCCAGAAAGAGGCTTCCGCCATTTTTGCCGGGGTGATCCATAAAAACGAACAGTACGATGCCACCCTGTGCAACCCGCCGTTCCACGATTCGGCGGAAACCGCCCGGGCGGGCAGCGAGCGTAAGCGCCGCAACCTCGGCCAGGCGGCCGATGCCGCGCTGAACTTTGGCGGCCAGCACCAGGAGCTGTGGTGCGAAGGGGGTGAAGTGGCCTTTATCAAGAAGATGATTGCCGAGAGCGCCCAGTTTGCCCGTCAGGTGAAGTGGTTTACTACTCTGGTCTCGCGCAGCGAAAACCTGCCGCCGCTGTATCGCGCCCTGACGGACGTCGGCGCGGTGAAGGTGGTGAAAAAAGAGATGGCCCAGGGTCAAAAGCAGAGCCGCTTTATCGCCTGGACCTTTATGGATAACGACAAACGCCGCCAGCGTTAACGGGTTTTTTACAGCGTTGGCTCCTGAGGCGAAGAGGGTGCCGGGCCCGGCGACGGCAGCAGCTGATACATCTGCACCGGCATCCGCACTTCTGCCAGATCGAAATGTTTTTTCACCATGCTGTCGAGGGCGAAACGCACCGTCCATTGCTTCAGCGGCTGGGTGGTGAAGGAGACGCGCAGCGTAAAGGCGGTGCTGGTCAGCCCGACAATCCCGGCAAACGATGGCTCGCCGATAATCAAACCGCGAATATCCTCTCTCTCCAGCAACTCATCCACCGCCGCTTTCAATGCGGCTTGGGCTTTCTCAGCATCTTCATGCCTGTCCACATCGTAATTCGCGACTACCGAACCGATGCCGCGGACAAAGTTGGCGAAGGTGGTGATCGAAGACCACGGAATAATATGGTATGCGCCGGTGTCCTGGCGCACCCCCACGGAACGAATCGACATCCGCTCTACGGTGCCAGTCAGCGGCCCGATAGTCACCAGATCCCCGGTGTTCATCCCATTTTCAAACTGAATGAAGATCCCGGTAATGATGTCCTTCACCAGCGTCTGTGAGCCGAAGGAGATCGCCAGTCCCAGTGCCCCTGCACCCGCCAGCAGCGGGGCGATATTCACCCCGATCTCCGACAGCACAATCATGATGGTGATGGTGCTGATCACCACCGCCAGCGCGTTACGGAACAGGGTTAACAGCGTGCGGGCGCGAGCGCTGGGCAGCGGGCGACCATGAATATCCGACGCCAGTCGGTTCTCGATCAGGCTTGCCAGGATCGTCCAGCCGATGGCGGAGAAGAACAGGATCAGCGCGATGCGGATCAGAATATCCACCGTCTTTTCACCGGCGCCGTTGTGCAGCCAGTTCCAGAAGTCGAACAGCCCCCAGGCGCTGAGCAGCAGCATGATGGCGACACTGACCGTCAGGAACCGGGCCACCTTCAGCGACATGGAGATCCAGCCGTTGAGCCGCTTCTGTAGCTCCGGGTAGTTGCGCTGCACGTGCGGCGACAGGGTGATGGTTTTCGCCAGCCAGCGCGACAGCAGCCCCGACACAAAGGCGGCGATACCGACGATGGCCAGGCTGCGGAAGGTGGCACCCATCATAAACTTCAGGCTATTTCCCGGATCGAACAGGGAGAAGAAGCACAGCACGATAAAGTAAGCGCTCGCCAGCCAGTGCCACACCAGCGCAAAGGCGCGAATAAACAGGCTGAAGAAGGCGAGGGAGCGGTCGGCAAGGTGGAGCAATCCCTCGGTAATGGCACGTTTGTTGTGAAAAATCAGGTACAGCGCCCAGACGGTGATGCACAGCATAATCAGCACGTTGGCCAGGGCGCCAATCTGGACGTTAACCTGATTGGAGATAATAGGCACCGCCACCAGCAGGCCATAGCCGATCATGCTGCTCAGAATGCTCAGCCGGAGCGACCAGTAGTGGGCGGCGCGATCGCTAATCCCAAAGGGACGTAGATCCGGCACCCGCGGGCAAAATATCAGTCGCAGGATCGCTTTGAAGAACTCAATCAGCGCGAAGGCGTTGAGGAACAGCGTCTGCTGGAAGGCGATGGTGGGGTTGCCGGTATTAAGATATTCGCTGAGGATCTGGCCGACAAACAGGGTCAGCGCCAGCAGCAGCAGGTCGATAATAAAGGCGCTGGCGATGGTCAGCGGCAGGTGGATCCAGCTGCTGGTTTCCCGGTTCTTTCTGCGTCCCCAGCTGCCCATCTTGCGGTACAGCGGCCAGGCGCAGAGCCTCACCAGCCAGTAAAAGGCAAAGACTAACCCGGCGAGGAGCAAAAACTGCCGTGCGGCAACGACGAAAGTCTGCGGGTTAAAGGCTTTATGCGGAGAGCCAATCAGGTTGCGGTAGAGCTGGGCGAAACGGGAGGAGAGCGCATCGCCGTAATGACGGCTGATATCGGTCACGTTCTCCAGCACGGTCTTCTCTTCTTCGATCTCCGGCGGCGTGATTTTGGGCACCGGCTCCTGCGGCGGCGTGGCGGCCACGCTGCGCAGCTGGGTGATCAGCTCCTGGCGTGAGGCGTCATTTTCCAGCACGTCGGCCAGCGCGGAATAGGCGGCTTTCTTCTGCTCTACGTCCGGCTCGGCAGGCGGGGTTGTTGCTTCACTGGCAGCAGCAGCGGGAATGCCCGGCAGGCTGACCGCCTGAGCAGGCAGGCAAAACAGGCTTATCAGAAGCAGCAGGATCCAGGGCACAGCGTCCTCCGGTGACAATATTGTGCAAAGTGATAAGTATAGAAGGCGAACGGAAGCGGGGGTTTTTTGGGAAGATTCCGGGGGAATAACAGGCCGGGCAAGCGTTAGCGCCGCCCGGCGAGACATTACGAAACGTGCTGGAGGAACTCCTGCAAACGCTGGCTCGGTGGGTTCTCAATCAGTGCCTGCGGATTGCCATCTTCGGCAATACGGCCTTTATCGATAAAGATCAGACGCGAAGCCACTTTCTCGGCAAAACCGATTTCGTGGGTCACGATCACCATCGTCATTCCTTCTTCCGCCAGGTCCTGCATAACCTTCAGCACTTCATGGCGCAGTTCCGGGTCGAGGGCCGAGGTCGGCTCATCAAACAGCATCATTTTCGGTTTTACCGCCAGCGCACGGGCAATCGCCACACGCTGCTGTTGGCCCCCGGAGAGCTCAGACGGGTAGTGATGCCCGCGCTCCGCCAGCCCAACTTTTGCCAGCAGCTCTTTTGCAAGCCGCTCCGCCGCCGCTTTGTTGGCCCCGCGCACGCGCAGCGGGCCGAACATCACGTTCTCCAGCGCCGTCAGGTGCGGGAAGAGGTAGAACTGCTGGAACACCATCCCGGCTTCCTGACGGATCAGGCGCTCGTCCACTTTCGGATCGTTGACCTTCAGGCCATCGACAATCAGATCGCCGCTGGTGATCTCTTCCAGCTTGTTGATGCAGCGCAGCAGGGTCGATTTACCGGAGCCGGATGGCCCGATAATCACCACCACTTCGCCGGTCTGGATCTGCAGATCGATATTGTGCAGCACCTGGGTCTGGCCAAAATGCTTGGAAACGTTTTTAAATTCAATCACAGGATTTTCATCCTTCTTTCAAGACGACGCAGCACGAAGCTCAGTGCCAGGGTAATAATCAGATAGACCACCGCAACGGCGCTCCAGATCTCCAGGGCGCGGAAGTTACCGGCAATGATCTCCTGGCCCTGACGGGTCAGTTCAGCCACACCGATAACAATAAACAGCGAGGTATCTTTAATGCTGATGATCCACTGGTTGCCCAGCGGCGGCAGCATGCGACGCAGCGCCAGGGGCAGGATCACGTGGCGGATGGTTTCGCGACGGGAGAGACCCAGCGCCAGACCGGCCTCGCTAAAGCCCTTGTGGATCGACAGCACCGCACCGCGGGTGATCTCAGCGATGTAAGCACCGGAGTTGATCATAATAGTGACCACCGCCGCGCTGAACGGGTCAATGCGCAGATCGGTAAAGGCCATCGGCAGGGCGAAGTAGATAAACATCACCTGCACCACAATCGGCGTGCCGCGAATCACTTCGATGAAAACCAGCGCTACGTGGTTGGCTATCCAGCCGCCGTAGGTGCGGGCAAAACCGGCAACGAGGCCGATAATCAACCCGCCAACCAGACCGAGGACCGAAATCCACAGGGTCATTTTGGCGCCTTCAAGCAACAGAGGAATGGCAGGCCAGATGGCGCTCCAGTCAAACTCCATGATGTGTTCCTGTATACCGTGGTGAAAACAACAGGGGGCGAAGTTCGCCCCCAGGATAATAACTGCTCAGAACCTGATTATTATTTTGGCTCAGTTCCGAACCATTTTTTGTAAATTTCGTTGTAGGTGCCGTTGTCGCGCAGGGTTTTCAGCGCGCCGTTCACCTTAGTACGCAGGTCGTCGGAGCCTTTCGGGAAGGCGATACCGTATTCCTGTGCTTCCAGGGAATCACCTACCGCTTTGAACTTGCCGTTACCTGCGGTTTTGATGAAGTACAGGATGTTTGGCGTGTCGTGCAGCACGGCGTCAGCACGGTTGGTGCCGAGTTCCATGTAGGCGTTGTCGATGTTCGGGAACTGACGCAGGTCTTTGGTTTTGATGTTGGCTTTGGCGTAATCAACAGAGCCGGTGCCGCTCTTCACCGCGACCACTTTACCGTCGAGATCTTTCGCGCTTTTTACGTCGTTGTTGTCCGCTTTCACCATCACCAGCAGGCCGCTTTTGTAGTAGCCGTCAGAGAAGTCGATCGCTTTTTTACGTGCGTCAGTGATGGTGATACCGGCCAGCGCCAGGTCAACGTTTTTAGTTTGCAGTGCCGGAACGATGCCGCTGAAGTCCATTGGCTTCAGGGTGTAATCCAGTTTCAGTTCTTTCGCGATGGCCGCCCACAGATCCACGTCAAAACCAACGTACTGATCGCCCTGTTTAAATTCAAACGGTACGAAGGCGGTGTCGGTGGCAACAATCAGTTTTTTATCAGCGGCCTGAGAAGAAACCGCAAAAGCCAGGGTAAGTGCAGCCAGTGAAACTTTTAATACAGACTTCATAGCATTTCCTTTTATATCCACGGGGCGATCCCCTGCGAGAACGAACGGCTCTATGAAAAAATCGTGCCAACTTTACAAGAGGTTGTTTTTAAAAGGCCAGCACGCATTTCATTGCACAAAAGGTGTAGCAATGACGGCAGATTGCACCATAACGAAGCACTGTTTTGGTGCAGAGAAACGCCATCACTAACGGTTATGCTATTAAGCGCAAATATCGATGAGAAAACAATCTTTCGTTAACGATTGTGTGAAGTGATTATTACAAATGCTTTACGTTTGCGGCGAGAGAGGGGAAATGAATGCACTATAAAAGTGCAAAACCCCCGCCGAAGGCGAGGGTGTGATAGCAAAATGCTATGGATTACTCGATGTTAGACTCGATGAACCACAGGAACTGATCCAGGTCGCGGGAAGCGGCGGTCAGGATGTCAGCGGTATCTTCGTCTTTTGCTTCACCAATCGCTTTACGCACGTCGTTTGCCACGACAGCGTAACGATCCGCCAGCTCTTTCAGGTGGTCCTGCACGCTGTGGATATCCAGCGGGTAGCTTTTCAGCGCTGTTTTGCTGTTGATCACCTGAGTGGTGCCCAGCGCCACGCCGCCCAGCTGCACGGCACGTTCAGCCATGGTATCCAGATGAGTAGTCAGTGCAGTACGGAAGCCGTCCAGCATCTCGTGTACAGCAATAAAGTTTGCGCCGCGCATATTCCAGTGGGCCTGTTTGGTAATCAGCGACAGGTCAATGAACTGGATCACCTGGCGATTCAGCAACTCAATCGTCGCTTTCTTATCGCTGTCAGAGACATCGTTACGGGTATACAGCAGATTAGGTGCTTTTGTTTTTACCAGTTTAGCGGTAGGCATAATCTCATTTCCTCTTGATGTTGGCGTCCAAAGTAATTTCCGAAATCAAGTATAGCACCGGCTATAGAAGGCGCGATTGGGTACTGCCTATTGGTTTAATAGTGAAAGGCGGATTGTGATAGTTAACTTATTGAAAATACAGTGGTATTTATATTGAGGGGTAAATTTATCTTATTTTTCACTGGCCTGGCGAAGGGATAAGGCGATATTTCAAAATAATGACACCAAATGCGAATGGGAATATTTTGCCGGGAAGCCGCTTCCCGGCAAAATAATGGTGGCTAGCGGATATCCACCTCTTCGACTTTGCTCTCCCGGCGCAGGGTGAGCGTCGACCCCATCGAGGCGGCAATGATCGAGCACAGCGCCAGGGTCTGGATAAAGGTCAGGGATTCGCCGAGGAACACCATCCCGGAGATCGCCGCCAGCGCGGGCTCCATGCTCATCAGGGTGCCGAAGATGCGGGTCGGCAGGCGCGTCAGGGCAATCATCTCCAGCGAGTAGGGGAGGGCAGTTGAGAGCACCGCCACCGCCAGGCCCACCGGCAGGATCGACCACTGCCAGATAGACTCGGTAGCCTGGGCCATCCCCAGTGGCACAAAGACGATAGCGGCAATCAACGAGCCCAGCGCCACGGTGGCCGGGCCGTGCTCTTCCCCGGCACGCTGCCCGGTGAGGATATAGACCGCCCAGCAGGCCCCCGCTCCCAGCGCCAGCGCTGCACCGGTCAGGTCAACGTGCGAGACGTCCTGCCCCAGCGGCAACAGAAACCACAGCCCCAGCACCGCCAGCACTACCCAGACGAAATCCACCGGACGACGGGAGGAGAACAGGGCCACCGCCAGCGGGCCGGTAAACTCCAGCGCCACGGCGATCCCCAGCGGCACCGTCTGAATCGACAGGTAGAAGAGATAGTTCATCGCCCCCAGCGACAGCCCGTACAACAGCAGGGGCAGGCGCTGCTCCTTTTGAAAACGCAGCCGCCAGGGTTTAAAGATCACCACCAGGATCAGGGTACCAAGAGCAATACGCAGCGCCGTCACGCCAGGGGCACCCACTATCGGGAAGAGCGATTTTGCCAGCGAGGCACCGCTCTGAATAGAGAGCATGGCGATGAGAATGACTACTATGGGCAACCAGACCGGCGCCCTGCGAGACAACCCAGGCATCCTTTCTCCTGTCAGTTTCTGTCAAAGGAAGTAAAGAGGGGGAGTGTAAAGGAAATAACGCCGTGCGGTTGAGACTTTGTTGAAAAAAAGTCGCCGTAAATCCGTAAAATGGCCTCATAGCGCCGGGTGATTTCTGTAACAGATTAGGAATTGTCTGGATGAATGTATTGTGACTGACGCGCATTCTTAGCTCATCGCAACACAAATTCAGTGTTTTTTGAACAAGATAGCTGTGGTTGGAAATGTTTAGTTACATGAAAAGCCGCGTTAGACATCACGAAGCACAAAGAGTTTCACAAGATTTTTTGATATATTTAAAACTTACGGATTTACTTGAAGCACATTTGAGGTGGTTATGAAAAAAATTGCATGTCTTTCAGCACTGGCAGCTGTTCTGGCTGTTTCCGCAGGTTCCGCTGTAGCAGCGACCTCTACCGTGACTGGCGGTTACGCTCAGAGCGATATGCAGGGCGTGATGAATAAAACCAACGGTTTCAACCTGAAATATCGCTACGAGCAGGACAACAACCCGCTGGGTGCTATCGGTTCCTTCACCTACACTGAGAAAGACCGTTCCGAAGACGGCGCTTACAACAAAGCTCAGTACTACGGCATCACTGCTGGTCCAGCTCTGCGTCTGAACGACTGGGCAAGCATCTACGGTGTTGTGGGTGTTGGCTACGGTAAATTCCAGCAGACTGAAAACCAGGGCTTCAACCGCACTGCAACTAACAGCGACTACGGTTTCTCCTATGGCGCTGGTATGCAGTTCAACCCAATCGAAAACGTTGCGCTGGACTTCTCTTATGAGCAGAGCCGCATCCGTAACGTTGACGTTGGCACCTGGATTGCAGGCGTAGGTTACCGCTTCTAATCACTTCGGTGAGCCAGTAAAAAAACCCGCTTCGGCGGGTTTTTTGTTTTCTCCCTCTCCCTGTGGGAGAGGGCCAGGGTGAGGGCATCAGGCCGCACAATCGTTACCGGCTTTTCGTCTCAAACAGATCCGTCCCCAGATGGTTGTAATCCACTTTCTGCAACTTAAAGTTGGTCACATACACCGGCGGCGCCTTGTCGTTGGTCATAAAGCGGTACTTATTGACGATCTCTTTCGCCTTAATCCCCGTCCACTGCGAGAAGAAGCTTAAAAAATCATTCGCCGAACGGCGCGCCTTGACGATGCGATGGGCTTTATCATCGCTCGACAGCACCATAAACGGTACCTGGAAGTTCTGCTGGAAGTTGTCGTCGTGGGCCAGGTACTGCACCTCTTTCCCGCGCTCTTTAAACGCCAGCCCGTGATCGGAAAAATAGACCATCGAGAAACTCTCCCCGGTGTTTTGCAGCTGGGTATAAAGCTTGCTGAGCAGGTCGTCGGTCTGGGTCATGGTGTAGAGATAACACGAGGTCTCTTTCGACTGTACAAAATCAGTATATTTCCCCTGGGTGCGATCACAGGCCTGCGGGTGGGAGCCCATCAGGTGCAGGACGATCAGCTGCGGCTGGGTGCGCTGGGTGCTGAAGACCTGTTCGGTCATTTTCAGCAACGCCTCATCCCGGGTGTTTTTATCCGCCTCGAAATCACCGCTTTTCAGGAACTGCACCTCGTCAGCACGTTTAGCGATGCTGGCGATAGCCGTATCGTATTCACCGATCTGCCCCTGGTTGGAGAACCACCAGCTCTGGAAACCAGCGCGGTTGGCCAGGGTGACAAAGTTATCCTGATACTGCGGCTTGTTATCCACCACCCGGTTGAGCGTCAGCCCGAGCGACTTCTGCGTTGAACCACTGGCGGCAACGTAGTCGGTAAACAGCGTGCCGTTGACCTTGCTGGCGAACGGGGTGTTGTTCCAGTGTCCACCGAAAGCGCCCAGCGCGTCACGACGGGCGCTTTCACCGATCACCACCATATAGATATGGTACTTGGGTTTCACCGCCAGCACGTTCCAGGTGTCCTTCATCTGCGACAGCGCGGCCATCCGGGCCTGCTCCTCAACCACTTCCTGGTTATTCACCACCACATCTTTGACAAAGCGAAACACCGGATAGCCCGTATCTTTCAGCTTGAAGACGCCGCCCCAGGCCAGGTTTTGCACCGGGGCGACAAAAAAGGCCACCAGGCTGAACACCAGACACAGGCCGTCGATTTTGCTCCAGGCCTTTTTAGGCTGCGGCTTACGGCGCACGGCGATAACGCCGAGCGCAAAGATAAACAGGCCGACGACGTAGCTGTACCACGGGAAGATGGTGAGGATCTCCGTCGACTCCTCCATGTTGGTGGAGTGCATCGCCAGCAGGGTATTGAAGTTTGGCGCGCCGTAGGCCTGGCCAAAGGGGAAATACATCGCCGCCACCAGGGAGCAGATCCCGATCAGCCCTTTTTGTACCCGTGGCGCGCTCAGCCAGAGCAGATGCAGCACACAGGTAAAGGCAACGGCATACAGCAGGCTAAAGGGGTAGCCAAAGGCAAAGTTAATCAGCAGCGACTGTAAAAAGTAGAATCCGGTCCACGGGCTTAAGGCCCGGCTGCGGGTGATGAGCGTTTCTTTCAGGGTTAAATTCATAGGTCACTATCGTGAAAACGCCATGTGCTCACCCTGGCGTCAAGGGTCAAAACCTGCCTGAGAATGCGTAGAAGGGGAGAGGAGGTCCGCATCTGCGAGCCGCAAATAGTGCAGGGCTGCAAGAAGATAGAGCCAGTGGCCGTTAAGGTCAACAGTTATAAAGGGGGTGTTTTGCGAAGGGGATTACATTTCCGCAAAAAAGGTCCGGGCATAACGTGGAGACGAACAGTATAGAGGGGATAAATGACACAAAAATGAAGCGGCGTACCGCGACGCCGCTTAGTTCGAAGGTTTGTTCTGCTGTGGTTTGCCGTTAATGATGTCGCAAATCATATTCAGCAGCATTAAGCGTACTTTAAAGGGAGAGTGGCTGAACACGCGTATACACCTCTTGAATTCGTTCATCGTGACCTCCTGCGGGTTGATCCCTTCGATCCGTGAAGGGTGACTGCATTACATACAGATATAGCACAGGCTATGTTATATGGCTATGGCTATATCGTTAATTTTTTGTGGTTGTGTAGTGATGGTTTACAATGGCCGCTTATCTATTGATACGCTTGATGTGTCCCCCGCTTGAGGAAGCACAATGAACCGCCGTGCAGGTAATCCAACAACAAAAAAAATGACGCAACTGGTCAATGTCGAAGAGCATGTCGAAGGATTTCGCCAGGTTCGGGAAGCGCATCGCCGCGAGCTGATCGATGATTATGTCGAGCTGATCTCAGATCTGATCCGCGAAGTGGGGGAGGCCCGTCAGGTGGATATGGCCGCGCGCCTTGGCGTCTCTCAGCCGACGGTGGCCAAAATGCTCAAGCGTCTGGCAACGGTTGGCCTGATCGAAATGATCCCCTGGCGCGGCGTGTTTCTTACCCCGGAAGGGGAGAAGCTGGCGCAGGCTAGCCGCGAGCGCCATCAGATTGTCGAAAACTTCCTGCTGGTGCTGGGCGTCAGCCCTGATATCGCCCGCCGTGACGCTGAAGGGATGGAACATCACGTCAGCGAAGAGACGCTGCAACAGTTCCAGGCCTTTACGCTGAAATATGGATCCTCCGCAGAATGACCCTGCCAGGCTTGCGGGCGCTGGCCCGGGATCGCTTCTTTCATCTGTTATTGATTATCGGGGTCGGACTTAGCTTTCTGGTGCCCTTCGCTCCTGAGCGCTGGCCTGCCGCCATTGACTGGCACACCATTATTACCCTCGCCGGGCTGATGATGCTGACCAAAGGGGTTGAGCAGAGCGGGTTTTTTGACGTACTGGGGCGTAAGCTGGTGCGCCGTTTCGCCACTGAGCGACGGTTAGCGCTCTTTATGGTCTTCTCCGCGGCGCTGCTGTCGACCTTCCTGACCAACGATGTGGCGCTGTTTATCGTGGTGCCGCTCACTCTTACCCTGCGCAAGCTGTGCGAAATCCCGGTCAACCGGCTGATCATCTTTGAGGCGCTGGCGGTCAACGCCGGGTCGCTGCTTACCCCGATTGGCAACCCGCAGAACATCCTGCTGTGGGGACGCTCCGGGCTGTCGTTTGCCGCCTTCACCTGGCAGATGGCCCCCCTGGCGCTGGTGATGGTGCTGACCCTGATAGCCCTGGGCTGGTTCGCCTTCCCGGCAAAACCGCTGCACTATCACAGCGGCAGCGCGGCGGCCCAGTCGAAACCGCGGCTGGCGTGGAGCTGTCTGGCGCTTTATCTGATGTTTGTCGTGGCCCTCGATCTCAAACAGGAGCTGTGGGGCGTGCTGCTGGTGGCGGGAGGTTTTCTGCTGCTGGCTCGCCGGGTGTTGATAAGCGTCGACTGGACGCTGCTGCTGGTCTTTATGGCGATGTTTATCGACGTCCATCTCCTGATTCAGGTTCCGGCCTTGCAGGGGGTGCTGCAAAATGTGACCCATCTGTCCCAGGGCCAGCTATGGCTGACCGCTATCGGCCTGTCCCAGGTGATCAGCAATGTGCCTTCCACCATCCTGCTGCTTAACTATGTCCCGCCAACCGCACTGCTGGCGTGGGCGGTGAATGTTGGCGGCTTTGGCCTGCTGCCGGGGTCGCTGGCTAACCTCATCGCCCTGCGGATGGCCAACGATCGCCGGATCTGGTGGCGCTTCCACCTGTGGTCCCTGCCGATGCTGGCCTGGGCCGGGCTGATCGGATTCGGATTATTCCTTCTCAAATAGTGCCCTATTTGTAAGGTTTTCCTGGCAAATGTATAGCAACGTCCTAACTTTAGTGAGCGGCATAAATTGTGATGCCGTTCACTAACAGGACGGATGCTGTTCTATGGCGGAAGAAAACCAACCCTCTGAAAACACCGATAATAAAGAGACTCAACGTAAACGCCCCGGCAAAAAGCCGCTGATCATTCTGGGTGTTGTGGTGATCGTAATGGTCATTGTGGCGCTGGTATGGTGGTTTATGACCCGTAACCAGGAGACCACCGACGACGCCTTTACCGAAGGTGACGCTGTGACCATTGCCCCCAAAACCGCAGGCTATGTCACCGAGCTGCGGGTGCGCGATAACCAGCGGGTGAAAAAGGGCGATCTGCTGGTAACCATCGATCCCCGGGACACCAGCGCCCAGCGCGACCAGGCCAAAGCCCAGCTTGGCCTGGCTGAGGCCCAGCTGCATCAGGCCCAGGCGCAGCTGGCGCTCTCGAAGGTGCAATACCCGGCCCAGCGCGATGAAGCCAACGCTCAGGTGATCAAAGCCCAGGCGGATCTCGCCAATGCCCAGGCGGAGTATCGCCGCCAGCGCGGCGTCGATCCCCGCGCCACCACGCAGCAGAGCATCGATGCGGCCAACGCCCAGTTGCGCAGCGCCCAGGCCCAGCTTGCCAGCGCTAAAGCGCAACTTGAGGTGGCCTCGCAGGTGCAGCTGCAAATTCGCCAGCAGGAGACCAACGTCGAAGCCCGGGAGCGTCAGGTGGAGCAGGCCCGCGCCCAGCTGGAGACCGCAGAGCTCAACCTCTCTTACACCGAGGTCCGCGCCCCCTTTGATGGCTACATAACGAAACGCAACGTCCAGACCGGCACTCTGGTGCAGGCCGGCACCGCGCTCTTTTCGCTGGTCTCAACCGATATCTGGGTGGTCGCCAACTTTAAAGAGTCGCAGCTGGAGCGGATGCGTCCCGGTAATAAGGTCACGCTGAGCGTCGACGCCTGGCCGGATCTGGAGCTGGAAGGGCATATCGACTCCATCCAGCAGGGGAGTGGCTCGCGCTTTGCCGCCTTCCCGTCGGAGAACGCCACCGGCAACTTCGTGAAGATCGTCCAGCGCGTGCCGGTAAAAATCGTTATCGATAAAGGTCTGGATCCGAACCAGCCGCTGCCGCTCGGCCTCTCGGTTGAACCCAAGGTAACCGTGGAATGAGTGAGCACAGCCATGAAAACTGGCGGCCCGCCAGCAACCCGTGGGCGGTGGCGATTGTCGTCACCCTTGCGGTGTTTATGGAGATCCTCGACACCACCATCGTCAACGTGGCGCTGCCCCACGTGGCGGGCTCGCTCTCTGCCAGCTACGACGAATCCACCTGGGTGCTCACCAGCTATCTGGTGGCCAACGGCATCGTGCTGCCCATCTCGGCCTTTCTGAGCCGGGTCTTTGGCCGCAAGCAGTTCTTCCTGATCTGCATCGTGATGTTTACCGTCTGCTCCTTCCTGTGTGGGATCGCCACCGAGCTGTGGCAGATCATCCTGTTCCGTATCATGCAGGGCTTCTTCGGCGGCGGCCTGCAGCCCACTCAGCAGTCGGTGCTGCTCGACTACTTTAAGCCGGAAGATCGCGGCAAGGCTTTTGGCCTGTCGTCCATCGCCATCATCGTCGCCCCGGTGCTGGGGCCGACGCTCGGGGGCTGGATCACCGATAACTACTCCTGGCGCTGGGTGTTCTTTATTAACATTCCGGTGGGGATTGTGACGGTGCTGGCGATCTACCAGCTGCTGGAAGATCCACCCTGGGAGAGTAAATCGAAAGAGAAGATCCCTATCGACTGGACCGGGATTGGCCTGATCGCGCTGGGTCTCGGCTGCCTGCAGGTGATGCTCGACCGGGGCGAGGACGAAGACTGGTTTAACTCGAACTTTACCCGCACCTTCGCGGTGCTGACCCTGGTTGGCATTATCGGCGCCATCTACTGGCTGCTGTATGCCAAAAAGCCGGTGGTGGATCTGCACTGCATGAAGGATAAAAACTTCGCCGTCTCCAGCCTGCTGATGGCCGGGATGGCAATGATCCTGTACGGCAGTTCAGTGGTGATCCCGCAGCTGGCCCAGCAGGATCTGGGCTATACCGCCACCTGGTCCGGGCTGGTGCTCTCCCCCGGGGCGATCCTGATCGTCCTCACCATCCCGCTGGTGCTGAAACTGATGCCGATCGTGCAGACGCGCTGGATCATCGCCTTCGGCTTTACCTGTCTGGCGGTGTCGTTCTTCTGGTCCCGCACGCTCACGCCGGATATCGACTTCGAGACCCTGGTGCTGTTCCGCAGCGCCCAGTCGATCGGGCTGGGGTTCCTGTTTGTGCCCCTGACCACCATCGCCTTTATCTCGATTCCCCGGCAGCTGAACGCCGACGCTGCGGCGCTGTTTACCATGTTCCGCAACGTGGCCGGGTCGATCGGCATTTCGCTCTCTACGGCGGCCATTACCGAGCGTTCGCAGGCCCACAGCGCCCATCTCGCCACCCACACCTCAGCGTTCGATGAGCCGTTCCAGCACACACTTCGCGAGATGGCGCAGGCGGTGCAGAACTTCACCACCCAGGTGGGCGACCCCGCTGGCATCGCCACCGGGCGCATGTACCAGGTGATGATCGAACAGTCGCGATTCCTGGCCTACATCGACGTCTTCACCATTCTGAGCGTGGTGGCTCTCTTACTGATTCCGTTTTGTTTGTTGCTCTCGCCGGTTAAGAGCGAGGGAAGTGCAGGAGCACACTGATGATTTGCAGACGTTTAAGCCCCCTGATGATAATGCTGTTGCTGGCAGGCTGTGCCGTGGGGCCCGACTACCAGCAGCCCGCGCCGCAAACGCCGACCCACTGGAACGATCCGGGCGACGGCGGGGCGAAATCGCAAACCGCATCCACCGCCATCAATCCGCGCTGGTGGAAAACCCTCGGCGATCCGCAGCTGGACAGCCTGATTGAACGCGCCATTGCCGGCAACCTCTCCCTGCAGCAAACCGTGCTGCGCATCGCCGGCGCGCGGGAGCAGATTAATCAGGCGGGCGGGGCTTTCTTCCCGGCGGTGAACGGCAACCTGCAGGCCACCCGGCAGCAGCTGGGGCTGGAAGGGGAGCTGAAATCCCACGGCGTGTACGATCGGCTGGATGATGTCGATCCCGAGCTGCGCGGGGCGCTGGGGCCGCTGACCCAGCCGATTAACCTTTACCAGGGCAGCTTTGATGCCCAGTGGGAGCTGGATCTGTGGGGCAAGGTGCGCCGTCAGGTGGAAGCCGCCGACGCCCAACAGCAGGCGGCCATCGAGCAGCGTAACGACGCCCTGGTGTCGCTGGAGGCCGAAGTCGCCCGCGGCTGGCTCCAGCTGCGCGGCGCCCAGAGCAGTATCGCCACCCTCAACACTCAGATTGAGAGCGCGCAGCAGACCCTGGAGCTGACCGACAGCCGCCAGCGCGGCGGCCTGTCGCCGCAGATGGACGTGGAGAACGCCCGCGCCCAGCTCGGCAACCTTGAGGCGCAGCTTCCGCAGTATGAAGCCCAGGCCCGGCAGGCGATGAACGGCCTGGCGATCCTGCTGGGTAAACCGCCGGGGGCGCTGGACGGCGAGCTGCAGGCCAGCAAACCGCTGCCCGCACTGCCGGAGATTGTCCCCACCGGTATTCCCTCCACGCTTGCGCGGCGACGTCCGGACGTGCGTGAAGCCGAGGCGAACCTGCATGCGGCCACCGCGCAGATCGGCGTGTCGGTGGCGCAGCTGTTCCCCAGCGTCTCGCTCAGCGGCCAGTTTGGCCTGCGTAACAGCGAAGCCAGCTGGCTCACCGACTGGAGCAGCCACTTCTACAGCGTCGGGCCGCAGGTCTCCATCCCCATCTTCCAGGGCGGACGGCTGGTCTCCAGCGTGAAGGTCGCCCGGGCGCAGCAGGGTGCCGCGGTGCTGGAGTATCGTCAAACGGTGCTCACCGCGCTGGGGGATGTGGAAAACGCGCTGGTCAGCTACCGCACCGACCAGAAGCGGGAAGCGGGATTGAACAAAACTATCGATGCGCTGCAAAACGCCTTCGATCTGGCAAGCAGCAGCTATCGCCAGGGGATCGCCACCTTTATCGACGTGCTGGATGCCCAGCGCCAGCTGGCGCAGGCGCAGCAGCAGCGGGATCAGGCCCGGGTACAGAGCGCGCTGGATCTGGTGGCGCTCTATAAAGCCCTCGGCGGGGGCTGGGAGCCGTATCAGCAGGTCCAGCTGCCGGACTACGCCGTCTTTGGCGACGCCCCGCGCGGATAAGTTCAGAGGATTGGGCAAGAAACGGGCAGGAACCGCACATTCGCCGTCGGCGTGAGCCGGGTATAACTATCGGGTACTCAACACACGAGGAGCGTCACATGCGATATCAAAAACTGGGTAATACCGGCCTGTTTGTTTCTGAGCTCTGCCTCGGGACCATGACCTTCGGCGGCGAAGGCGGGATGTGGGGCAAGATAGGCCAGCTCCAGCAGCAGGAGGCCGAGCAGCTGGTGGGTCGTGCGCTGGACGCGGGGATCAATTTTATCGATACCGCCAACGTCTATTCAGAAGGGCGCTCGGAATCCATCACCGGCCAGGCGCTAAAAAACCTGAAGATCCCGCGTGAAAACGTGGTGGTAGCAACCAAAGTCTTTGGCGAGACGGGCACCGCCGGGGTTAACTCCCGCGGCAATTCGCGTCATCACATCATCAGCAGCGTGAAAGAGAGCCTGCAGCGTATGCAGCTGGACTATATCGATCTCTACCAGCTGCATGGTTTTGACCCGGCCACCCCAATTGAAGAGACGCTCTATGCCCTGGATAACCTCGTTCAGCACGGACATGTGCGCTACGTCGGCGTCTCCAACTGGGCGGCCTGGCAGATTATGAAAGCGCTGGGGATCTCCGAGCGGCTGGGGCTGGCGCGTTTTGCCTCCCTGCAGGCTTACTACACCATCGCAGGCCGCGATCTTGAGCGCGAGCTGGTGCCGATGTTGCAAAGCGAGAAGGTGGGGTTAATGGTCTGGAGCCCGCTGGCAGGCGGGCTGCTGAGCGGCAAATACGACCGCGACGGCCAGGTGCAGGGCGGTGGCCGCCGTCAGGAATTTGACTTCCCGCCGGTGGATAAAGCGCGGGCGTTTGATTGCGTGGACGTGATGCGCCACATTGCCGACAGCAAAGGGGTATCGGTCGCGCAAATTGCCCTCGCCTGGCTGCTCCATCAGCCGGTGGTCAGCAGTGTGATTGTGGGGGCGAAACGGGTGGATCAGCTGGACGACAATATCGCCGCGACGGCGATTCGCCTCAGCGACGACGAGCTGAAACAGCTGGATGCCGTCAGCGCGCTACCGCCAGAATATCCAGGCTGGATGCTGGAACGGCAGGGGGAATATCGCCGTAACCAGCTGGCGCAGAGGTAATTTTTTGCTGTTCAGAGGAAACTTCCGTTCACCTTATGACCGGTAGACTATGAAATCCCTGCACCTGTGAACGGGAAAAGGGGGCCACCGCGGCCCCCTTTTCAATCCCCGCGGCCCCGCAACGAAATCGGTGCTTCGCACTGCGCTCACCTCCCGACCTGCTGCCTGCGGTCGGCTCAACTCGACGTCCTGTCTCGCTTCGCCTCTGGCCGCCATCCATGGCGTCCAGCCCTTGTCATCCGGTCTCCGGTTCGCCGATTTCAGCGGGACTTAACACCCGTGCCATATTCAGACAATGAAATGACTTGTTTAAAAATTCTTTCAGAAGATGGTGAAGGTAGAGGGGACGACAGTCCGGCTGAAAATCGCCGAAGCGTTTCCTGTAGGCCGGGGCGAGGCGCATGGATGCGCCGAGAGGGCGTGACCTACATGGATGTAGGATCACGCCCGACCCGAAAGCCGAAAGGAATAAGCTGAGGGAACCGCGAAGCGGCGATTTTCTTTGCCGGGAGCCGGGATTGTTAAGGGGGCGGCGGTAGCCCCCTTAACACGTTCACCGCAGCTGGGTATGCATAATGCAGAGATGCTGTAGTGAACGGAACAATTCCACTGCTATGACAGAATTGTTCTCTTACGATCGGTCGATCAGTTCAGACGAACCGGCATCCCGGAACGGTTGTTGATCGCTTGCTCAACGATGGTCGCATCCACGTCCTGCTGGCCGGTGATGGCCTGCACGTTGCTGGTCAGGGTGACCGGCACGGTGACGTTGTTGTTGATCTGCTCTTCGCTGGTGGACAGCGGGTTATGCACTTCGAGGTAACGGCTGCCATCCGGCTCGGTAGTTGCTTTTACCGGCTCGTTGATGAACTGCACGCGGGTGCCTACCGGCACGTTCTCGAACAGGAATTTGATATCGTCGTTACGCAGACGCACACAGCCGTGGCTCACGCGCAGGCCGATACCGAAGTTGGCGTTGGTGCCGTGGATCGCATACAGACGACCAATGTACAGGGCGTACAGACCCATCGGGTTATCCGGGCCAGCAGGAACAACGGCTGGCAGCGGCTCGCCCGCGGCAATGTACTCGGCGTGCATTTTCGCGGTCGGCGTCCAGGTTGGGCCCGCTTTCTTACGCTCAACTTTGGTGGTCCAGTTCATCGGGGTATCTTTCCCCAACTGGCCGATACCGATTGGCAGCACGATCACCGTGTTGGTGCCTTTCGGGTAGTAATACAGACGCATTTCGGCGCTGTTGATGACGATGCCTTCATGCACGGTATCCGGCAGGATCAGCTGCTGAGGAATATTCAGCACGGTACCGCCCTTCGGCAGGTACGGATCGACGCCTGGGTTGGCTTCCATCATGTTGGACAGACCCAGCTGATATTCAGCTGCGAAATATTCCAGTGGCTGGCTGTTACCCTCTTCAACGGTCACAACCTGGTTCTGACCCACCAGACGGCTACCGTCGGTTGGCAGTGGATAGGTGACAGCAGAAGCGGTCTTGCAAAACCCTACTACGGCAAACGCCGCCGCGAAAAGCGAAGTTAATTTCATATTCATGGTGTGCGAGGTATCTGTGCCACTTGGCAGGTTGTTTAAAAGTCTGAACGGTTTAGGGAGCGCATTATATGTGCATTCCTGACCGCATGGAATTCGGATGTGTACTAAATCACACTTTTTTCCGTTTCGTTAAAGTTTAGCGTTATGTTGTTACACGGGATCTCATTTCGGAATTGTGGCATAATGCCGGGTTTATCACACTTCTCGCAGGAATCTCCCGTGTTAGTTACCAGCAACGTCACTATGCAGTTTGGCAGTAAGCCGCTGTTCGAAAACATTTCCGTCAAATTTGGCGGCGGCAACCGTTACGGCCTCATTGGTGCCAACGGTAGCGGAAAATCCACCTTCATGAAGATCCTTGGCGGCGATTTAGAGCCGACGCTGGGCAACGTTTCTCTCGATCCGAACGAGCGCATCGGTAAGCTGCGTCAGGATCAGTTCGCCTTTGAAACGTTCACCGTTCTTGACACGGTGATCATGGGCCACGGTGAGCTGTGGGAAGTGAAGCAGGAGCGCGACCGCATCTATGCCCTTGCCGAAATGAGCGAAGAAGATGGCTATAAAGTGGCCGACCTCGAAGTGCTGTACGGCGAAATGGATGGCTACTCTGCGGAGTCCCGTGCCGGTGAGCTGCTGCTGGGCGTGGGCATTCCGGTTGAACAGCATTACGGTCTGATGAGCGAAGTCGCGCCAGGCTGGAAGCTGCGTGTTCTGCTGGCGCAGGCGCTGTTCTCTAACCCGGACATCCTGCTGCTCGACGAACCCACGAACAACCTGGACATCGATACCATTCGCTGGCTGGAGCAGACGCTGAACGAGCGTAACAGCACCATGATCATCATCTCGCACGACCGTCACTTCCTGAACATGGTCTGCACCCACATGGCGGATCTGGACTACGGTGAACTGCGCGTGTACGCCGGTAACTACGACGAGTACATGACTGCCGCGACCCAGGCGCGTGAGCGTCTGCTGGCCGATAACGCCAAGAAAAAGGCGCAGATTGCTGACCTGCAATCCTTCGTCAGCCGCTTCAGCGCCAACGCCTCTAAATCGCGTCAGGCCACCTCGCGTGCCCGCCAGATCGACAAAATTAAGCTGGATGAAGTTAAAGCCTCCAGCCGTCAGAACCCGTTCATCCGCTTCGAGCAGGATAAGAAACTGTTCCGTAACGCCTTAGCCGTCGAAGAGCTGACAAAAGGTTTCGACAACGGTCCGCTGTTCAAAAACTTCAACCTGCTGCTGGAAGTGGGCGAGAAGATCGCCATTCTGGGTGCTAACGGCGTGGGTAAAACCACCATGCTGAAGACCCTGGTGGGTGAACTGGCTCCGGATAACGGTACCGTGAAATGGTCCGAGAACGCGCAGATTGGTTACTACGCCCAGGATCACGCCGAAGATTTCGACAACGATCTGACCGTCTTCGACTGGATGAGCCAGTGGAAGTCTGAAGGCGATGACGAGCAGGTGGTGCGCAGCTTCCTTGGCCGTCTGCTGTTCAGCCAGGACGACATCAAAAAGCCGGCGAAGGTGCTTTCCGGTGGTGAGAAGGGCCGTATGCTCTTCGGCAAGCTGATGATGCAGAAACCGAACATTCTGGTGATGGATGAACCAACCAACCACCTGGACATGGAATCGATCGAATCGCTGAACATGGCGCTGGAGATGTATCAGGGCACCCTGATCTTCGTCTCTCACGACCGTGAGTTTGTCAGCTCGCTGGCGACCCGCGTGATTGAAATTACGCCGCAGCGCGTGGTGGACTTCAGCGGTAACTATGAAGATTACCTGCGCAGCAAAGGTATCGACGGTTAAAATAAACCCCTCTCCCTAACCCTCTCCCCACAGGGGAGAGGGGATTGCCCGGTGCGGTTTTCACCCTCGCCCCTATGGGGAGAGGGCCGGGGTGAGGGGCAATTACACCACCCACTCACTCTCTTCAACACCGTTCACCCGCAGCCTGCGTTTTTCCCCGGCCGGTAACGACACCTTCAGCGCCTTCCACGCCGGACGATAATCCCCACGCCCGTTGATCTTCAGGTTGATGGTTGCCCCGTCGCACACCATCTCCCACTCTACCCACAGCGCATTGCCGGTCTGATAACCCCAGCTCTCGCCGTCATCTTCAAACAGCAGACCCGAGGTCGCACCCACGCCTTTCACCGGGAACAGCTTCAGCTCGCGGGTATCGTCTTTTTCGGCTGACACATGCGTGATGCGTTCGCTAAGGGGAAGACCGGCACCGGCACGCACCAGCAGGGGCAGTTTTTCCAGCGGAGCATCACGGACGATCCACTGCCCGCCGGAGAACCACTCCTGAGTGTAAAAATCGTACCAGCCGGTTTCGTTATCCGGCAGCCAGACACGGCGCTCGCGCTGCCCGGCTTCGACGACGCTGGCCACCAGCAGGTCGCGGCCCAGCAGGAAGTCATCGCACTCTTCGAAGGTCTGCGCATCGTGCTCATGGTCGAGGAAGGTTGGACGCAGCATCGGCTCGTCATCGGCATGGGCCTGCCAGAGCAGGGTGTAGAGATAGGGCAGCAAACGGTAGCGCAGCTCAATGGCACCGCGAATGGCCGGCGTCACCCCCGGATACATCCACGGCTCGTTAACGGTGGCATCATCATTCCACGAGTGAATGGTAAAGCGCGGATGCATCACCCCGTTCTGCACCCAGCGGACAAACAGCTCGGCGTCCGGTTTATCGCCGGAGAAGCCGCCGACGTCGTGGCCGACGTTATAGAGCCCGGAGAGGCTCATCCCCAGCCCCATGCGGGTGTTGTAGCGCAGGGTCGCCCAGTTGGTGCGGTTATCCCCGCTCCAGGTCTGGACGTAGCGCTGCATCCCGGCGCAGCCGGAACGGGAGATCAGATACGGACGTTTTTCCGGCGCAAAGCGCTGCTGCGCTTCCAGCGAAGCCCGCATCATCAGCAGCGGCATCACCGGACGAATATGTTTGATGGCGATTTCATTGCCAAAGCCGTGGCAGCGCGCTTCCCCATCCCACACCTCAAACTCGTTGTTGTCGTTCCAGGTGGAGTCGATCCCCATCTCCAGCAGCTGGGTGGTCACCCCTTCCTGCCACCACTGCACCGTCTGCGGGTTGGTAAAGTCGAGGTGTGAACCTTCGTCATCCCAGAAGCTGGAGCGTTCCGGTGCGTCGGTTTCTGAATCGCGAATGAACAGGCCGCGCTCCGCCACCTCGTTATAGCGCGGATGATCCTGCAGCAGGCACGGCTTGATGTTGGCTGCCAGCTTCAGGCCCGCGTCGTGGAACGCCTGGCTCATCACCTTCGGCTGCGGCACTTTGTCGTAGTTCCAGTTAAAGACGTAGCGCTTGCCGTTGATCGAGGTGTAGCCCGACGAGAGCTGGAACGAGTCGCACGGAATGGCGTGCTCTTCGCACAGGCGGATAAAGTTCATCAGCTGGTTCTGGGCGTCCGGCGCGTCGGTGTAATGCATGGTCGAGCCGCTATAACCCAGGCTCCATTTCGGCCCGAACAGGGTTTTGCCGGTCAGACGGACAAAGGCTTTGGTGACGTCCAGCGCCCGTTTGCCGGTGAAAATGTAGTAATCGATATCACCCGCTTCCGCCTGCCAGCGACGGTAGGCGGTGTGGTAGTTGTCGATTTCGTTACCCAGATCCAGCCAGCAGCTGCTGAGGTTGTCGTAAAACAGGCCGTAGCTCACATCATCCCGGCGGGTGAGGGTGAACGGAATATGCTTGTACAGCGGATCGGTGCTGGCCGCGTTATAGCCCATCGCATCCAGGTTACGCATCTCATAGCGTTTGCCGTTGCGCTGTAGATCGCCCGCTTTCTCGCCCAGACCGTAGAATCGTTCGTCCTGACGACGGCTCAGGTAGTGCGCCACCCCGTCGCCGTGGGCGTTCAGCAGATAGGCGCTGGTCGGGCGATCGCTCACCAGCGGCTGCCACTCACCTGCCTCGTCGCGGTAGTGCCACTCCAGCCACAGCGGCTGATGCACGGTGACGCGCAGCTGTTCGGTGGCCACGGTCAGCACATCGTCCTGCTGCGTCAGCGTCCAGGTCGGGCAGCTAAAGCCGCTGAGATCGTCCCGACGGCGGCCTTCCCAGGGCACATCCCGCTCCGGGGCGATGCTCCAGGTCCGATCCAGGGTCAGTGCCCCCTGGCGCTTAATCAGCACCCGGAACAGGTTCTCTTCCAGCACATACAGGCACAGGCGGTGCTGGCTATCGACCAGCAGTTCCAGATGGTTCGCTGACTGTTTATTTACGGTCCAGTTTTTCAGGGTTTTCATATGCAATACATCCACTATCAGGCGCGCTTAGCGCGACGTTCAGCAATAAATGCCACCAGGAAAACAGCGCCAATCAGGTCGAAGAACCCCATGGCAATAAAGAGCGGGTTGAAGCCGATTTTGTCGGCGGTGACACCAATCAACAGCGAGAAGAGGAAGCTGGCGATCCACGCCGCCGAGCCGCGCATGCCGTTGACGGTGGCCATCTGGCCCTTGTCGAAGGACTCCACCACCAGGGCGCTGAGCATGCAGGAGATGATCTGATGTCCAAAGCCGCCGATGGAGATCAGCGCAATGGTGATGTACGGGTCGCGGGTGAGGGCGACAATGCCTAAGGAGATCATCAGGAAGGCGCCAGTAACCGAGCTGGCCACCACCGAGTTGACGCGGGAGCAGCCAAACCAGCGGGTATAGAGACGTGTGAGGTAACCGCTCGCCACGCTGCCGAGGTCTGCGGCGAGGAACGGTAGCCAGGCAAACATCGCGATCTGCTTCAGGTCCATGCCGTGCTCTTTCGCCAGATAGAGCGGCACCCAGAAGCTCAGTACCGCCCAGGCCGGTTCCGCCATAAACGCCGGAATGGCAATCCCGTAGAAACGTTTGTTCTTCGATACCGTTTTCAGCGCGGTCAGGAAGGGCAGTTTCACCGCCGGTGGCTCGTTATCCTGCTTGATAAACGCCAGTTCGTCCTTGCTCAGGTTCGGGTGCTGCTCCGGGTTGTGGTAGAACGCCCACCACAGGATCACCCACAGCAGCGCCAGCACGCCGGTAAACATAAACGCGCCCTGCCAGCCGAAGGAGGCGTGGGCGAAGTAGATGATAGGCGGGGCCAGCATCGCGCCGATGGAGAAGCCCACACCTGCCCAACCGGCGGCTACCGGACGCTCTGATTTCGGGAACCATTCGCCAATGGTTTTGGCGTTTGCCGGGGTCGCGGCCGCTTCGGACGCGCCCATAAAGAAGCGCAGGATCGCCAGATGCAGCCAGCTCCCGGCTCCCGCGTGGAAAATACACATCAGCGCCCAGATCCCGGCGCAGACCATAAAACCAATCTTCAGGCCAATGACGTCGATTAACCAGCCACACAGCGGCTGGAAGAGGGTATAGGCGAGCTGGAAGGCACCGACAATCCACGAGTACTGTTCCGTGGTGATGCCCAGACTCTCTTTCAATTCCGGGGCAAGAATACCTAACGAGTTACGGGTGATGTAGTTGACGGTGACGCCCAGTAAAAACAGAACCAGCACATACCAGCGCAGGTTTTTGATAACGCGGCGGGTTTTGCCGACCGCGACGGTGTGATTGATGTCCTGACTCATTGTTCTGTCTCCAGACGGACTGTAGGGGTACGGAGGTTAGGTGTCACACCGCTTTATCGTTTTTTGTTGGTGTTGCTATACAACTAGTATGGGAGTGGTGTGACAAATTGAACTTAAGACAGAAAAAGAAGCCGCAGTAGCGGATTTTGTGCAATTTTTCTCATAAATGTTATTAATAGTTTGCCATGATGCTAATGAAGCCAGTTATTACCCACTTTTGACGCTGTGAAAATTTATTCATTTAACAATCGGGGCAAGATCACAAAATGGAGAAAAGGCTAAAAATCGCCGAAATTGCTGCCCGCACGCAGCTTTCGGTCAGCACGGTGTCCAGAGTGCTGGCCGGAAAGGCCAACACCAGCCCGGCCGCACGCAGCAAAGTGCTGGCCTGCGCCCGGGAGCTGGGGGTGATGGAGGGCATGGCTGCCGGACGGCTGCTGCTTAACAGTCTGGTGGTATTTGCGCCCCAGCGCGCCTTTGACGAGCGCTCCGACATCTTTTATTACCGGGTGATCCAGAGCATGAGTAAAGCCCTCGGCCTGCATGAGGTGAGGCTGCGCTACTGCGCGCTGGAGGAGTTCGACAGCGATGCCCAGCTGTTTCTGACGAAGATGAACGAAGCGGAGACCCAGGCCGCCATTCTGCTGGGGATTGACGATCCGCACATTCACGATCTCGCCGTGGATGTGGGTAAACCCTGCATGCTGATCAACTGCCGCGACCGCCGCCAGCGCCTGCCCGCCGTCTCCCCCGATCACCGTGCGATTGGCGAGCTGGCAGCGGAATACCTGTTCGAGATGGGGCACCGGGACGTGCTGAACGTGCTCTGCCTGCGGCGGTACACCATGGAGCTACGGCTGGCGGGGATACGCGATGCCTGGCAGGGGCACAACATCAAATTCAACGACAAGCGCGATCTGCTGGTGGTGCCGAGCTTTAGCGCCAGAGAAACTGAGGAGCAGGTCAGCGCCTGGCTCAGCAAGATACCGGATAACGCGCTGCCAACGGCGTTTCTGGTGGGGGGCGATTTTATGGCGGCAGGCACCATCAGCGCACTGCAGAAGCACGGCCTGCGCGTGCCGCAGGATGTTTCGGTGATGAGCATTGACGGGTTTAATCTGGCGGCGATTCAGGATGTGCCTTTAACGGCGGTGCATGTTCCGCGCGATGAGCTGGGAACCGAAGCGGTGCATATGCTCCAGCAACGGCTGATTCGCCCGGATGCACCGGCCGGAACCTTGCTGCTGAACGGGATGCTGGCGGTGCGGGAATCAGTACGGCGGATACGTCCGGGGAAAAGACGCACCGCCGTGGAGCGGGACGGGCTGTACGACGCTTAAGCCATACCCAGCGCGCGCTTGCCGTGGATGTTCAAATCTTCCGTGGTGAAGCGTGACTGCCAGTCAGCCTCATAATCCTCGCGCGGGAAATCACCCGGCGAGGCTCCGGTTTCCAGCGCCGCTTTCACCTTCTTCGCGTAGGCGAGGTTTTTCTCGCACATCGGTGCCGCCGGAATATACATCACGTTGCCCCAGCCCTGCTGGTTCTCTACCGGGGCCACCGAGTGGATCACATCGCAGTGCCACCACACGGAATCACCCGCTTCCAGCGCCGGAATGCTGGTCAGGGCTTCAATCAACAGCGGATGCCACTTCTCAGAGATCGGCAGCACGCGCCCTGGCGCCACGCCGCAGAGTTCATCTTCCGGCACATCGTCCAGCAGCGGACGCAGCAGGATATAGGCCATCGCTTCCGGGATCGGCACCACGTGCAGTAGACCCTGATCCGGGATCATGTCGGAGAGCGCGGTCCAGCCCTGGAAGGTGCGGAACACCGAGCATTTGGTGGTGTTATCTACGGTGTACTCTTCCACTTCGGTACGGTGCGCGGCATTCCACGGATCGTACTGGTCGATATTGCCATCGAACACCCGGGCGAAGACCTGCTGATAGGCCGGAAGCAGCCAGCGCTCCAGCGCGCCGGAGTCGGTATGCGCCCCGAGACCTTTCGAGGTGGTTCCCGGCGGACGGCGACGAATGCGGTCCGGGTAGATCACGCTCACGTCCGGGTTGAACCACTGTTTGCCGTTGCTCTCGAAGGTCCACAACCGGTTCAGGAACGACTGCACCTGCGCCATCCGTTCGCTCTGGCGGGCTTCCATCTGGGCGTGTGACCAGTAGATCGGGTAGATCTCCGGGCGCGACGCGGTGAGGGAGCCGAAGAAGTTGTCACCCGGGCCTTTATAGACCTCATCAAACCGGTTGAGATCCAGATAGTCGAGCATCGCGTTATCCCACGCTAGCGCCTGCTCACGCGGGAAATGACCTTTGATCACTGCACAGCCGCGACGCTTAACCGCGTCGCGCTGTTCCGGGCTGATGTTGCCGCTCTGCACGTCGGCAAAGGGGATCACCGGCCAGACAGGATCGCCTTTGCTTTTCAGGGCATTAATTTCTGCCACCCGGCTGGCAATCTTATCGCTCAGACGATTGAACACCGCCTGCACGTCACCGATCTGCGCCCGCAGTTCACGCTTCATCTGGCGGATCGCCGCTTTATGGTCAGCAGGCAAGGTTTCACTGGTAAAGGTTAAGGACATAACAGCCTCGCTATCTTTCATTCGAAAGTAAAAGTGATTACAAGTGATACTTTAGGTTAAAAATAAGTTAAAGCAAATTAAATAACTTGATGAAGTGCACAGGCTGAGAAAAAAGAAGGGAGTTCGCCGGAGCAGGCTCCGGCGAGGGGATCAGTGGCTGAAAGGCGGGGTGTTATCGAGGACGGCCTGAATCACGTTCAGCGCGCCCTGGTGGTTATTGTCATCGGCCTGATAGCGGGTGATGGCTTTAATGTTCTCGCCAGCGTTGCCCATGGCGAAAGAGTAGTGGGCAAACTTCAGCATTTCGGCGTCGTTACCGCTGTCGCCAATCGCCACACACTCCTGCGGAGAGATATGCCAGCGCTTCAGCAGGCGGCTGAGGCCGTTGGCTTTGTGCAGGCCGGGGATAATCAGATCGACAAAACCAAACCCGCTGGTCACCGGCTTCATGATCCCGTCAAGGGAGACGTGCAGGGCATCAATCAGGTTCGGGATATCGCTGTCGGGCAGGTTCAGTGAGAACTTAAACAGCACGTCGTCAATGTCACGATAGTCGCTGACGCGCTGCAGGCGATGATAGTGTTTTGACATCAGCGCAACGAACGCATCCGGTGCCTGTTCGCTGACGTAGGCGCTTTCCAGACCGCAGGCGACGAAGTTCAGGGAGGTATCTTTCAGCAGTTCGCCAATCACAATCTGCGATTCATGCTTCGTCAGCTCGCCGTGGAAAATCTGCTCGCCGTGATCGAACACCAGTGCGCCGTTTTCCGCCACAAAGGAGATCTGCGATTTCAGCTCCGGGAAGAAGGAGATGAGCTGGTAATACTGGTTGCCGCTGGCGACAACGAACTCAATATTCCGGGCCTGAAGTTGCTGGAACTGCGCCTGAAAGCGGTCACGATCGTACTGCTTGGCGTCATCAAGAAAAGTTCCGTCCATATCGGTGACGATAACTTTAACGGTCATACATTGCGCTCCTGGATGTTACTGCGACCAGCAACATTCTAATAACAATGTGACCAAAACCACAAATTTAATTTCGAATGAAAGTGAAAAGCCGGGTGGCCGAGGTAAACGCAAAACGGCAACAAGAGTTGCCGTTTTTAGTGTTTGCACCCTCTCCCCGTGGGAGAGGGCCGGGGTGAGGGCATCAGCGTGCGCTATTCCCCCTCACCCTAACCCTCTCCCTCAAGGGAGAGGGGATCAAACTACAGCGTATGCTCTGTACGCGCGATAATATCGTCCTGCGCGTCCGGTGACAGGGCGGTGAAGAACGCCGAGTAACCCGCCACACGCACCACCAGGTCACGATACTGGTCCGGGTGTTTCTTCGCTTCCAGCAGCGTTTCGCGGGAGACGATGTTGTACTGGATATGCCAGCCTTTGTGCACCTCGAAGAAGGTGCGCAGCAGCACCATCAGCTTCTGGCGGTCGCTGTCGTTATCCAGCGTCGCCGGGTTAAGCTTCTGGTTCAGCAGCACGCCGCCGAGGATCGCTTCAGTCGGCAGCTTCCCGACCGAGCCAATTACCGCCGTCGGCCCCAGGTGGTCAGTACCGGAGGATGGGCTTGCGCCTTCTGCCAGCGGGGTGTGCGCTTTACGCCCGTCCGGGGTCGCCATGGTGGCCGCACCAAACGGCACGTTGGCGGAGATGGAGGAGGTCCCGGCGTAGTAATTACCGCCAATCGGGCCGCGACCATAGCGCGGGTTATGGTACTGCTTCAGCTCTTCGATGTAGGTCTGATAGGCACGCGCCAGCAGCAGATCCACGCTGTCATCGTCGTTACCATACTTCGGTGCGCCGTTGATCAGACGCTGACGCAGCTGCTCATGGGTCAGCCCCTCGAAGTCATCCGCCAGCGCCGCCGCCAGCTGCTGCTGACCGATAGCCCCCTGGTCGAAGACCAGCTTCTTCACCGCCGCCAGGCTGTTGCCGAGGTTGGCGATCCCCACCTGCAGACCGGAGACCCAGTCGTACTTCGCGCCGCCCTGCTTGATGCTCTTCGCGCGCTCAATGCAGTCATCCACCAGCGCCGAGCAGAGAATGTCGTGGACGTTCTCTTCCAGCATGGTGTCCACCACGTACTCAATCTCGATGGATTTGCGGGTGTAGTATTTAATCTGGCGATCCCAGGCGGCCATCACTTCATCGAAGTTGTTAAAGTTGCCTTCAGAGAGCGCTTTGACCTGGGGCAGGAACACCTTGCCGCTGGTGGCGTCGCGACCGCCTTCCATTGCTGCCAGCATCACGCGGGCGAAGTTGATAAAGCTCATCCCGGTGCAGCGGTAGCCCCACTTGCCGCCGACCGCGGTTTCGATACAGCCGATGGCGGCGTAGTCGTAGGCATCGGCTTTTTCGATGCCGAGCTTGATGAATTCCGGGATCACGATTTCATCGTTATTGAACGCCGGCATCCCGAAGCCGCAGCGGATCACCTGCACGCAGGCGTCGAGGAAGTCGTTGCTCATGCCCGCGTGGTAGCGCACGCTCAGGTTCGGCTGGGTGGAGCGCAGACGGCCGCAGGATTCCAGAATCGCGTAGGAGAGCGGGTTCACCGCGTCCATCGGCTCACCGTTGACCAGTTTCTGGCCGCCGATGGTGACGTTCTGGTAGAGCGGGCTCCCGGCAGAGGCTTTGGAGTGCGAGCCGGAGCGGATCTTGTTCACTTCCAGCAGCTTCAGCCAGCAGCTGTGCAGCAGCTCGATGGCATGCTCGCGATCCAGAGACTGGTTCAGCTCCACGTCGCGACGGTAGTACGGGTAGAGATACTGGTCCATACGGGCAAAGGAGACCGAGTGGCCGTTGGACTCAATCTGCAGGATCAGCTGGATGAAGTAGCACAGCTGCAGCGCCTGCCAGAAGGTTTTCGGCGGCTCGTGCGCGATCACGTCACAGTTTTCCGCCATCGCCAGCAGCTCATCGCGGCGGCTTTCGCGGGTTTCACTGGCGGCCATCTCACGCGCCAGGTCGGCAAAGCGTTCGATATGCAGGCTCACCGCTTCCAGCACGATATCAATCGCTTTCAGGAACTGGTCGCCGTGCAGATCTTCCAGGCAGGTGAGGTTAATCCGGGAGCGACGCTCGTCCACTTTGTGGCGCATGCCATCGAGGCCTTTCTCCAGCACCAGCGGGAAGTTCACCGCCAGGTGCGCATCGCCGGAGGTCATATTGCCTTCGGCTTTGATGATGCCGGTTTCCAGCAGCCCTTTTTGTTCGTCGGTGAACATGCCGTAGCAGCGATCCTGTACCGTCTGGCCGCGCCACCACGGGCAGAGTTCATGCAGAACGCGCTTGTTCTCTTCACTCACCGCAAAGCCAGCACCCGGACGGTCGGCGAGATCGTCGATCTCTTTCTCAATCCACGAGACGGTATATTCCGGGAAGATCGGCGCGGCGCGCACTTCGCTCGCCTGGTTGCCGATAATCAGCTCGTCATGTTTGATCCAGATAGTGCGCTGCGCCAGGTGATGCGCCAGAGCCAGCGCGCGACGGACCGGGATCGGCTTATCCATATGCTGCTGGTACATTTCGGTGTAGTGCTGCGCACGCTCGGTACAGACCGGCGGCTTCACAATGTGGACCAGGGCCGTTTTGTGCGCCTTAATGCGATCGCTCAGGGTAGTAAGATTCAGCTGTGTCATAACATTATCCTCGTAAGGTCGCGGTTAACCCTTTCCGGGCGGCATACTGCCGGGCAAAGTCCAGTAAAGCAGGGTTATCGAGCGGTTTATCTGGGGCAGAGTAGGGTTGGCCGAGCAGGGTGTATTTGTTCATGCCCAGCGTGTGGTACGGCAGAAAATGGATGTCGTGGACGTTCAGTTCGTCGGCGGCAAAATTGGTAATGGCGGTAATGGAGGCCTCATCGGCGTTAAAGCCCTGGATCAGCGGCACGCGAATGGTGAGTGATTTCCCGGCGGCGGCCAGGCGCTTAAGGTTATCCAGCACCCGTTTGGCGGAGCCGTCGGTCCACTGTTTAAACACCGCCCCGTCGACGTGTTTCAGGTCGGCGAGAAACAGATCGATGTACGGTAACGACGGTTCGATATAGTGCCAGGGCACATGCAGGCAGGTTTCTACCGCGGTATGAATGCCCTGTTCATGGCTGGCCTGGAACAGCTGGCGCGCCAGATCAGGGTTCATAAAGGGTTCGCCGCCAGAAAGGGTGATCCCGCCGCCGCTGCGATCGTAAAATGGCTTATCGCGCAGGACGGTGGCCATAATCTCCTCCATCTGGTGCTCTTCGCCGCAGACGGTGAGGGCCTGGGTTGGGCAGCAGTTTGTGAGGGCATCCAGATGGGTATCGTCGAGTTTTTCGCGGTGGATCACCAGACCATTCAGCGTCCGGTCAATGACCTCGGGCGCCACCTGCTGGCAGAGGTTGCACCCCTCTAGGCACAGGCGGGCGTCAAACAACAGGTCCCGCGACCGCTCCCGGCTCTCCGGGTTCTGACACCAGCGGCAGCCCAGCGAGCAGCCCTTCATAAAGACCACGGTACGAATACCGGGGCCGTCGTGTGTCGAGTAACGCTGAATGTTGAAGATCATAATATCGCCTCTTATTGCGTATGAAGATTAAATTACTTTCGAATGAAAGTTATCTTGACGCAAATCAACTCCGAAGCAGGTTTTGCCGTGTAGGGTTAGGGCATAGTCATTTTTGAGGACCCGATCATGGAACTGTATCTCGACACATCCGACGTCGTTGCTGTTAAAAAACTGGCCCGCGTGTTTCCGCTGGCTGGCGTCACCACTAACCCAAGCATTGTTGCCGCAGGCAAAACGCCGCTCGAGGTGCTACTGCCTCAGCTGCAGGAAGCGATGGGCGGTCAGGGCCGTCTGTTTGCCCAGGTGATGGCCACCACCGCAGACGAGATGGTGGAAGACGCGCTGAAGCTGCGCGGTATCGTCGCCGATCTGGTGGTGAAGGTGCCGGTGACGGCGGAAGGGCTGGCGGCAATCAAGATGCTGAAAGCACAGGGGGTACCAACCCTTGGTACGGCGGTGTATAGCGCAGCGCAGGGGATGATGGCGGCGCTGGCGGGGGCGGAGTATGTCGCCCCGTACGTGAACCGCGTGGATGCGCAGGGCGGGGACGGGATCCAGACGGTGGCCGAGCTCCAGCAACTGCTGACCCTGCACATGCCGCAGTCAAAAGTGCTGGCGGCGAGCTTCAAAACCCCGCGTCAGGCGCTGGATTGCCTGCTGGCGGGCTGTGAATCCATCACCCTGCCGCTGGATGTGGCTCAGCAGCTGATTACCTCTCCGGCGGTGGATGCGGCGATTGCGAAGTTCGAGCAGGACTGGCAGAACGCCTTTGGACGGACGTCGATCTAGTGGGTGCGGCTTGATGCCCTCACCCCGGCCCTCTCCCACAGGGAGAGGGAGCAAACACTAAAAACGGCAACTATGTTGCCGTTTTGCTTTTACCTCCTCCGCACACCTCGCACCCCGGATTACGCATCAATTTCATCTCGCGAAACTGGCAGGTCATCGCGTCGTACATCACGATTTTCCCTGCTGCGGGTGTGCCGTAACGGGTCAGCACCTTAATGGCTTCCATCGCCTGCATCGAACCAATCACCCCCACCAGCGGGGCCATCACCCCGGCCTCCACGCAGGTCAGGGCATTTTCGCCAAACAGACGGCTCAGGCAGCGGTAGCAGGGCTCGCCCTCGGCATAGGTAAAGACGCTCACCTGGCCTTCCATGCGGATCGCCGCCCCGGAGACCAGCGGCGTTTTATGGGCGAAACACCCGGCGTTGAGCTGATTACGAATAGTGACGTTGTCGGTGCAGTCGAGGACAAGATCGTGATGGGCAATCTGCGCCGACAGCGAGGCGTCATCCAGCAGGGCATTCAGCAGCGTGAACTGCACGTTGGGGTTGATGCGCGTCAGCGCCGCATGGGCCGACACCACTTTCGGCTCGCCGATGGTCGCATCGCTGTGCAGGGTCTGGCGTTGCAGGTTGGAGAGCGACACGGTGTCGAAATCGAGCAGCGTCATGCGCCCCACACCGGCAGCGGCCAGATACTGCGCCGCGGCGCAGCCCAGCCCGCCGAGGCCGACCACCAGCACGTTCGCGGCTTTCAGCGCTTCCTGCCCGTCGAAATCAAAGCCGCGCAGCACAATCTGGCGATTGTAGCGCAGCATCTCCTGGTCGCTCAGTTCCATGCTCAGCCTCCAAACAGCGCGTTAAACGGCTCAACCTCAACCCATTCACCCGCTTCCACGTTGCCGCGCTCGCGCTCAAGCACGATAAAGCAGTTGCCCTGGCTGAAGGAGCTGAAAATATGCGAACCCTGATGGCCGGTGGTGCTCACCTCCAGCTCGCCGTCGGCGTTACGCGCCAGAATGCCGCGCTGGAAGTCGAGACGACCCGGTGATTTTTTCAGACGGGTGGCAGCACGCACGCGCTGGCGGGCAGGGAGGCTGTGGGCCCGGTTGCCGGAGAGCTTCGCCAGCAGCGGCTGCACCAGCTGATAAAACGTCAGCGCCGCGGAGACCGGGTTGCCCGGCAGGCCGCAGAACCAGCTGTCCGGCAGCTTGCCGAAGGCAAAAGGTTTGCCCGGCTTGATGGCCAGCTTCCAGAAGCCGATCTCGCCCAGCTCATCGAGAATGGTTTTGGTGTAATCCGCTTCGCCCACCGACACGCCGCCGGAGCTAAGCACCACGTCGGCCACGCGATCCGCTTCGATAAACGCCTCGCGCAGTTTGTGCGGATCGTCCGGGATAATCCCGAGATTAATCACCTCGCAGCCCAGCTGCTCCAGCATCAGATGCACTGCCAGCCGGTTGGTGTCGTAGATCTGCCCCTCGGCCAGCGGCTGGCCCGGGAGCTGAAGCTCGTCGCCGGTGGAGAACAGCGCCACCCGCACCCGGCGCACCACGGCAATGTCCGCAATACCCAGCGAGGCCAGTACCGGCAGCTCCGCCGCGGTCAGTCGGGTGCCCGCCGGGAACACGGTGGCGCCCTGGATAATGTCTTCCCCGAGACGACGGATGTTCTGCCCCGGCTTCACGCTGGCGGTAAACCGCACGCCATCGTCGGTCTGCTCGGTCTCTTCCTGCATCACCACCGCGTCGCAGTCCGTTGGCACCGGGGCGCCGGTCATGATGCGGATGCAGCTCCCGGCTGGCCATTCACCCTGGAAGGGTTGACCGGCAAAGGCTTTGCCCGCCACCGGCAGCGCGGCACCCGCCGCCAGATCCGCCAGCCGCACGGCGTAGCCGTCCATCGCCGAGTTATCAAAACCCGGTACGTTGATGGGCGAAACGATGTCGGCAGCGGTCACGCGGCCAAAACAGCGCAGCAGCGGCAGCGTCTCCTGGTCTGACAGCGGTGAAAGTCGATCGAGCATCTGCGTGAGTGCCGTCTCAAGCGGCATCAGTCCGGCGGTAAAATCCATGGGTCACTCCAGGAAGAGAATAACGAAGGCGGCCATTATGGCAGAAAAGTGCCCTTAACTGTATGACACCATGGGCTTACCCTTTACATCACAGTTGCGTCTTTCTATATTCAAAAATCATCTGAAGTTCCGGCAACGATAATGATATTTATAGAAAAAGCGGCAATTCAGCGCGCAAAGGTGAAGTAGATGGGGAATGCATTCATCGCGATCCACGGCGGCGCAGGGGCAATCACCCGCGCGCAGCTCAGTCAGGAACAGGAAAGGCGCTACATTGAGGCGCTCTCTTCGATAGTCGAAACCGGCCAGCGAATGCTGGAGGCGGGGGAGAGCGCGCTGGATGTGGTCACCGAAGCGGTACGCCTGCTGGAGGAGTGCCCGCTGTTTAACGCCGGGATTGGCGCGGTGTTTACCCGCGATGAAACCCACGAGCTGGATGCCTGCGTGATGGACGGCATTACCCTGAAAGCGGGCGCCGTGGCCGGGGTCAGCCATCTGCGTAACCCGGTGCTGGCCGCCCGACTGGTGATGGAGCAGAGCCCGCACGTCCTGCTGGTGGGCGAGGGGGCAGAAAAATTTGCCTTCGAACACGGCATGGAGGCGGTGTCGCCCGATATTTTCTCCACCCCGGAACGCTATCAGCAGCTGCTGGCGGCGCGCAGCGCAGGAGAGACCCGGCTCGATCACGCCGCCCCGCTGGATGAATCGACGAAAACGGGCACCGTTGGCGCGGTGGCGCTGGACAAGGCCGGTAACCTGGCCGCCGCGACTTCTACCGGCGGGATGACCAATAAACTGCCCGGTCGGGTGGGCGATAGCCCGTTGCCCGGTGCGGGCTGCTATGCCAATAACGCCAGCGTGGCGGTCTCCTGTACCGGCACCGGCGAAGTGTTTATTCGCACCCTCGCGGCCTATGACATCGCCGCGCTGATGGACTACGGCGGCTTAAGCCTCGCCGAAGCCTGCGAGCGGGTGGTGATGGAAAAACTCCCGGCGCTGGAAGGCAGCGGCGGCCTGATTGCCGTCGATCGCGAGGGTAACGTGGCCTTACCCTTTAACAGCGAAGGCATGTACCGCGCCTGGGGCTATGCCGGCGATACGCCGAGCACCGGCATCTACCGTGAATAAGGGGGAAGGGATGCCGCATAGCGATGAACTCGACCGCCATCAGGTGCTGGCGGTGCATAACCTCAACGTCGCTTTTCCCGACGAGCGGGAGCCGATTCCGGCGGTCAAAAAGCTCTCTTTTTCACTGCAACGCGGCGAAACGCTGGCGATTGTCGGGGAGTCCGGGTCCGGTAAGTCGGTCACCGCCCTCTCGTTAATGCGATTGATTGAACAGTCCGGCGGGCTGGTGGCGTGCGACAGCCTGCTGCTGCGCCGCCGCAACGGTCAGGTGAGCGATCTCACCGACCTCAACCCGTCGCAGATGCGCAGCGTGCGCGGGGCCGATATCGCCATGATTTTTCAGGAGCCGATGACCTCCCTTAACCCGGTGTTTCCGGTGGGGGAGCAGATCGCCGAGTCGATCCGTCTCCATCAGGGGCTGAGCGGGGACAAGGCGCTGGCCGAAGCCAGACGCATGCTGGAGCAGGTGCGGATCCCGGAGGCGGACGCCATTCTGGGACGCTATCCGCATCAGCTCTCCGGCGGGATGCGCCAGCGGGTGATGATCGCCATGGCGCTCTCCTGCCGTCCGGCGGTACTGATTGCCGATGAACCGACCACCGCGCTGGACGTCACCATTCAGGCGCAGATCCTGCAGCTAATCAAGGTATTGCAGGAGGAGATGGAGATGGGGGTCATCTTTATCACCCACGACATGGGCGTGGTGGCGGATATCGCCGACCGGGTGCTGGTGATGTACCAGGGCGAGGCGGTTGAAACCGGCACCGTAGAACAGATTTTCCATGCCCCTGAACACCCTTATACCCGGGCGCTGCTGGCCGCGGTGCCGCGGCTCGGGGCGATGAACGGTAGCGACCTGCCGCGCCGTTTTCCGTTGATCTCGCTGACTAATCCTGGCCATCAGGAGGCCGAAACCGAGCAGGATACCGTGGTGCCCGGCGAGCCCATTTTACAGGTGCGCGACCTGGTGACCCGTTTTCCGCTGCGCGGCGGCCTGTTGAACCGGGTTAAGCGCGAAGTGCACGCGGTGGAAAACGTCAGCTTTGATCTCTGGCCCGGCGAAACGCTGTCGCTGGTGGGCGAGTCCGGCAGCGGCAAGTCGACCACCGGACGGGCGCTGCTGCGGCTGGTGGAGACCCAGGAGGGCACCATCACCTTTAACGGTGAGCGCATCGACACTCTGCCTGCAGGGAAGCTGCAACCCCTGCGGCGGGATATTCAGTTTATTTTCCAGGACCCCTATGCCTCCCTCGATCCCCGCCAGACGGTGGGCTATTCGATTATGGAGCCGCTGCGGGTGCATAACCTGCTGGACGGTGACGCCGCCCAGCGGCGGGTGGCGTGGCTGCTGGAGCGCGTCGGCCTCAAGCCGGAGCACGCCTGGCGTTATCCCCATGAATTTTCCGGCGGTCAGCGGCAGCGGATCTGCATTGCCCGCGCGCTGGCCCTCAACCCGAAGGTGGTGATCGCCGACGAGTCGGTTTCGGCGCTGGATGTCTCCATTCGGGCGCAGATCATCAATCTGCTGCTCGACCTGCAGCGGGAGATGGGCATTGCGTTTCTGTTTATTTCCCACGATATGGCGGTGGTGGAGCGCATCAGCCACCGGGTGGCGGTGATGTATCTCGGGCAGATCGTTGAGATTGGCCCGCGGCGGGCAGTGTTTGAAAATCCGCAGCATCCTTACACCCGCAAGTTAATGGCGGCGGTGCCGGTGGCCGATCCGGCCCATCGTCAGGTCCGCCGGGTGCTGGTGCAGGATGAGCTGCCGGGCAACATTCGCAAGCGGGGAGAATCCACCGAGCGGGTGGTATTGCGCGAAATTGCCCCCGGCCACTTTGTCGCGCCGCCGCGTCAGGATAATGCTTTTAAACATCTATAACGAACAACAGCACAGCACAACAGGAGAACACAACAATGACAAAATTTGTTGCTCGCAAATGGCTGTTAGCCGCGAGCGTAACGGCAGCCCTGGCCGCCACGCCGGCCTTCGCAGCAAAAGATGTGGTGGTGGCAGTGGCCTCCAACTTCACGACCCTCGATCCGTATGACGCCAATGACACCCTGTCCCAGGCGGTGGCGAAGTCGTTTTATCAGGGGCTGTTTGGCCTTGATAAAGAGATGAACCTGAAAAACGTGCTGGCCGACAGCTATACCGTCTCGGATGACGGGCTGGTCTACACCATCAAGCTGCGCAGCGGCGTCAAGTTCCAGGACGGCACCGACTTCAACGCCGACGCGGTGAAGGCCAACCTCGACCGCGCCAGCAACCCGGAAAACAGCCTCAAGCGTTATAACCTGTATAAAAATATCGCCAGCACCGAGGCGGTCGATCCCACCACGGTAAAAATCACCCTTAAAGAGCCGTTCTCAGCCTTTATCAACATTCTGGCCCACCCGGCCACAGCGATGATCTCCCCGGCAGCGCTGAAAAAATATGGCAAAGAGATCGGCTTCCATCCGGTTGGTACCGGCCCGTATGAGCTGGTGACCTGGAATCAGACCGATTTTGTGAAGGTGAAGAAGTTCGCCGGGTACTGGCAGCAGGGGCTGCCGAAGCTGGATACCATCACCTGGCGTCCGGTAGTGGATAACAACACCCGCGCGGCGATGCTCCAGACCGGCGAAGCGCAGTTTGCCTTCCCGATCCCGTATGAGCAGGCAGCGCTGCTGAGTAAAAACAGCAAGCTGGAGCTGGTGGCCAGCCCATCAATCATGCAGCGCTACATCAGCATGAACGTGACGCAAAAGCCGTTCGATAACCCGAAAGTGCGCGAGGCGATTAACTACGCCATCAACCGCGAGGCGCTGGTGAAGGTGGCCTTTGCCGGTTACGCCACTCCGGCCACGGGCGTGGTTCCTCCGTCCATTGCTTACTCTCAGCAGTATCATCCGTGGGAATACAATCCGACCAAGGCGCGCGCGCTGCTGAAAGAGGCCGGCTTCCCGAACGGTTTCAGCACCACGCTGTGGTCATCGCACAATCACAGTACCGCTCAGAAGGTGCTGCAGTTCACCCAGCAGCAGCTGGCGCAGGTGGGCATTAAGGTGCAGGTAACGGCGATGGATGCCGGGCAGCGTGCTGCCGAAGTGGAAGGCAAGGGCCAAAAAGAGAGCGGGGTGAGGATGTTCTACACCGGCTGGTCGGCCTCGACCGGCGAAGCCGACTGGGCACTGTCGCCGCTGTTTGCCTCTAATAACCAGCCGCCAACCCTGTTCAACACCGCGTTCTACAGCAATCCGCAGGTGGATAAAGATCTGGCCGATGCCCTGAAAACCACGCAACCGGAAGAGAAAGCGAAACTGTACAAGGACGCGCAGGACACCATCTGGAAGGAGTCCCCGTGGGTGCCGCTGGTGGTTGAGAAGCTGGTCTCGGCGCACAACAAAGCGCTGACCGGGTTTTACATCATGCCGGACACCGGCTTTAGCTTTGACGACGCGGATCTGAAATAGAGCACTCATTCCCGCAGGCACGCGCCTGCGGGATGAGAGGAATGTGCATGCTGAATTATGTGATTAAACGCCTGCTGGGCCTGATCCCAACGCTGCTGATCGTGGCGGTGCTGGTCTTTTTATTCGTCCATATGCTGCCGGGGGATCCGGCGCGGCTGATTGCCGGCCCGGAAGCGGATGCCACGGTCATCGAACTGGTGCGCAAGCAGCTGGGGCTGGATCAGCCGCTCTACCGGCAGTTCTGGCACTACATCACCAACGTCGTGCAGGGCGATTTTGGTACCTCGATGGTGTCGCGCCGACCGGTCTCCGAGGAGATTGCCAGCCGCTTTATGCCCACCTTCTGGCTGACCCTGGCCAGCATGGCCTGGGCGGTGCTGTTTGGCCTGATGGCCGGGATTGTGGCGGCCGTCTGGCGTAACCGCTGGCCGGACCGGTTGGGGATGGCGCTGGCGGTAACCGGGATCTCCTTCCCGGCCTTTGCGCTGGGGATGCTGCTGATGCAGGTCTTCTCCGTCGAGCTGGGCTGGCTCCCCACCGTGGGGGCGGACAGCTGGCGGCACTACATCCTGCCGTCGCTGACCCTTGGCGCAGCGGTGGCGGCGGTGATGGCGCGCTTCACCCGCGCCTCGTTCGTCGACGTGCTGAACGAAGACTACATGCGCACCGCCCGGGCGAAGGGGGTCAGCGAGAAGTGGGTGATCCTCAAGCACGGCCTGCGCAATGCGATGATCCCGGTGGTGACCATGATGGGGCTGCAGTTCGGCTTCCTGCTCGGCGGCTCGATCGTGGTGGAAAAGGTCTTCAACTGGCCGGGGCTAGGGCGCTTGCTGGTCGATTCCGTCGACATGCGCGACTACCCGGTGATCCAGGCGGAAGTGCTGCTCTTTTCGCTGGAGTTTATTCTTATCAACTTAGTGGTGGATGTGCTCTATGCCGCCATTAATCCGGCTATCAGGTACAAGTAAGATGCGACTGTTAAACTGGCGCCGGCAGGCCATGTTAAAGGCGATGCCGGGGCTCAAACCGGATCAGATCCGCACCCCGTGGCATGAATTCTGGCGGCGCTTTCGCAAGCAGCCGGTGGCGATGACCGCCGGACTGTTTGTCCTGCTGCTGATCCTGGTGGCGGTGCTGGCACCGTGGATCGTCCCCTTCGATGCGGAGAACTACTTCGATTACGACCGTCTGAACGAAGGGCCGTCGATGATGCACTGGTTCGGCGTGGACTCGCTCGGGCGGGATATCTTCAGCCGGGTGCTAATGGGGGCGCAGATCTCCCTCGCGGCGGGGGTTTTTGCGGTGCTGATTGGCGCGGCCATCGGCACGGTGCTGGGCCTGCTGGCAGGTTATTACGAGGGCTGGTGGGACCGCATTATCATGCGCATCTGCGACGTGCTCTTTGCCTTCCCGGGTATTCTGCTGGCCATTGCGGTGGTGGCGGTGATGGGCAACGGCATGGCGAACGTGATTATCGCCGTGGCGATCTTCTCGATTCCGGCCTTTGCCCGCCTGGTGCGCGGCAATACCCTGGTCCTGAAACAGCAGACCTTTATCGAGTCGGCGCGCAGCATTGGTGCCAGCGATACCACCATCCTGTTTAACCATATTCTGCCGGGCACCGTCTCCTCAATCGTGGTCTATTTCACCATGCGTATCGGGGTGTCGATTATCTCGGCGGCGAGCCTGTCGTTTCTCGGATTAGGCGCGCAGCCGCCGACCCCGGAGTGGGGAGCGATGCTCAACGAGGCGCGAGCGGATATGGTGATTGCCCCGCACGTGGCGCTGTTCCCGAGCATGGCAATTTTCCTCACCGTGCTGGCGTTTAATTTGCTGGGGGATGGGTTGCGTGATGCGCTGGATCCGCGGATTAAGGGATGATCTACCAATTATGGTAGAAGTTATTGCGAAAGGTATTGTTATTCAATGATTTAGAAAATGCCGTGTAAAAGGTTTGCTGGAGTTAACTATTTGTAAAAATTATAATGATTAACGATTCAATAACGTTAAATATTGTAAGGATTACAATGAAAAAGCTCCTTTTATGCGGCATGGTTTTACTTTCTACCTCTTGCGCGGATTTCCAGAAAAACATGAGTGACGGGATGAAAGCGGTGAATACGGCCCTGACGCCGAAATCTTCCACCGGCACGCAAACCACGGCGTCAGCAAAACAGTCTGGCACTATCACCAATGAACAGTGCAAAACCAGCGTGGGTAAATCCCGCGACTATTTCGAACAGATTGTTGGCTTCAAGCTGAACGAGACCAACTCCTCGGGCTACACCTCGTTCTCCGAGACCTACAACCTGCGCATTTCCGATCGTAAAGACCGTTTTGGCGGCAACTTCGCTATCTGCATTATCTCTATCGATCCGCAGACCAATAAGGTCACTACCTTCTCGATGCCGACCTGATTCAGGCATGTTGCCGGGTGGCGCTGCGCTTACCCGGCCTACAAAGGGTGCAAAACCCGTAGGCCCGTGCAAGCGCAGCGCCGCCGGGCATTTTCCACGTTACTTATCGACGCCAAAGCCCTGCTTAAGCAGCGCCGGGAGCACGTCCGGGAAGTAAATGTGCTGGTAATACCCGCTCACGCTTTCACTCCATGTATCCCCGTCGGTACGGTCAATGGCCTGCCAGTGTTCGGTCATCTCCTGATTGTAGCGGGTGATTTTCGCCTCCAGCCCGTCGGTGACGTAGGCTTCGTCGTGGCGGAAGGTCTCCAGCGGCAGACGCGGTTTGTGATGCGAAGGGACATCCACGTGCCCAATCACCACGCCCGCCACCGGGAAGGTGTGTTCCGGCAGGTCGAGCAGCGCTATCAACTCCTGTGGACGCAGACGGATCCCGCCAATCGGCACGATCCCCAGCCCTTCCGAGCGGGCCGCTGCCATCACTGAGCCGAGGGCAATGCCCACGTCGGTCGCGCCGGCCACCAGGCTCTCAATGCTCTGATGCGCCACCTGCTCCTTGCCCGCCAGCTTCATGCCAACCTCGGTTTTGTACATATCCAGCACAAAGGTGATAAACACCGGGGCTTTGGCAATCCACGGCTGGCCGCCAGCGATCTGCGCGATCTGCGCCCGCTTTTCGGCATCGCGGGTGACGATGACCGACACCTGCTGAGAATGGACGGAGGTAGGGGCGCGGTACGCGGTGCTGATAATGCGCTCGAGCGTGGCGTCATCAATGGCGTGATCGGTAAAACTGCGCTCGCTTTTATGGTCGTTAAACAGGTCAATAATCGTGTTCATAGCATCTCCGGTGTGAATCGCAAAATTCTGGCAGCCCGGCACCATTTTGTCTTTAACACTCTATGCGAAAAGCGCAGGAGGGATTGCCCGACCAGCGGCCGGGCAGGGGGATTAGCGAAGCGCAGCGACCAGCGCTTTGGCAACCGCTTCGGAGCTGGCCGGGTTCTGCCCGGTGATCAGCTGGCCGTCTTCAACAATGTACGAGCCCCAGTTCGGGCCTTTCTGATACTTCCCGCCCAGGGCGATCAACTCATCTTCCACCAGGAATGGGACGATGTTGGTCAGCTCTACGTCGGCCTCTTCGCCGTTGGTAAAGCCGGTCACCTGACGGCCCTTGACCAGCGGCTCGCCAGAGGCGGCTTTCACATGGCGCAGCACGCCCGGCGCGTGGCAGACGAAGCCCGTGGGTTTACCCGCGCGGGTAAAAGCTTCAATCAGGGCGATGGAGGTCTGTGATTCGGCCAGATCCCACAGCGGGCCGTGGCCGCCAGGGTAGAAGACGGTGTCGAAATCCTCCTGACGGACGCTGTCGAGCTTGAGAGTGTTGGCGAGTTCGCGCTGGGCCGCCGGATCGGCTTTGAAGCGCTGGGTCAGTTCGGTCTGAAAATCGGGGGAATCACTTTTAGGATCCAGCGGCGGTTGACCGCCTGCCGGGGAGGCCAGCACGACCTCGGCTCCCGCATCTTTGAAGATGTAATACGGGGCAGCAAACTCTTCCAGCCAGAAGCCCGTTTTCTTACCGGTATTACCCAGGTCACTGTGAGAGGTGAGAACCATTAAAACTTTCATTGTTATCTCCGGTGATGTCGTGAGATATAAAAGTAGACTGTTTCCCGAGGGCGCGAGTACAAAACAAGGAGTAACGAGGATGGTTAAGGTTCGTGAGGCACAGGCGGACGATTACGACGCATGGTTAAAGTTGTGGAAGGGCTATCTGGATTTTTACGGCACTGAACTGGATGAGGCGGTGACCCTGGCGACCTGGCGGCGGGTATTATCCCCGGAGTCCAGTCTGTTTTGCCGACTGGCAGAAACCGAACAGGGCGTGGTGGGCTTTGCTATTTGTGTCCTGCATGAGGGCACCTGGGTGACCCAACCGCTGTGCTATCTGGAGGACCTGTTTGTCGATGACGCGGCGCGCGGCAAAGGGGCGGGCAGGGCGTTGATTGAAGCCATCATTGACGAGGCGCGGGAAAAGGCGTGGTCGAAGGTCTACTGGGTGACCCGGACAGGCAATCCTGCCCGGGCGCTGTATGACCAGCTGGCGGTAGTGGATGATTACGTTCGCTACCGGATTACGATTTAATAATACCTGGCACGGACAATTCTCTCTTTCTTAACAGTGCCGGTGCGGCCTGATTGCCCGGCGGGCTATGCTTGCCGTGCCTACAAGGTCAAATTCAGGTTTTGTAGGCCGGGTAAGGCGCAGCCGCCACCCGGCACTGCGTTTGCCCGGCCTGAGTACTGACTGTTCCCCCGTTAACCTTCCTCAGTCAATCAACGCATCAATCGCCACGCGTCCGTCCGGCGTTTGCAGCCAGCGCGGCGCGTTCAGCGTGTCGGCGTAGAAGTTCACCAGCTCATACAGCAGTCCTTCCATCACCTTTGCCATATCCCGCGGGAGTGCGTTGCTGATCAACAGCTGCGTGAGCGTCTGGCAATACAGGCCAAGCTGGTCGCTTTCCGGTTCGAAGGCGGGAAGACTGGACGGCAGATCGGACAGGGTGAAACGCTCCACCAGGTGCGCCGGGATGGGCTCGTTGAGCGTTGGCTGCAATAGCGCGAGACAGGCAGAAAGGCGGGCGCAGAGCGCCAGTTTCTCCGCCGGGTCGTCGGTTTCCAGCAGGGTATGGGCGAAGCGTTCGCAGTGGTCGGCCAGCTCGGTGAAGTCGGTATTGTGGGAGAAGGGTACGGTAAACAGTGCCTGAGCACGGGTAGTGGTAGTAGCCATAGTGGCAGCCTCCGATAAAGTTTTTAAACCCACCGTCAGAGGTTCCAATCTCATGGCGGTGGACTGGGCGAGGTTGGAACTACCGGCTTTATCGGATACCGGCGCATCTTACGATGCCCCCGCCAGCCCACCATTGAGGTGCAGCGAAGCGTACGACATAAAGCCTCTTATGTCATCGATAAAGTCAGTCAGGGTTCCAATCCCGGCGCCTGATTTTGCAGGCGCAACAGGAAGATACTGCGCAGAGATCGCGGCGACAAGCCGGGAAAATCATTCCTGGAAAGCGCCTCGCAAAAATTTTAACGCAACGAGGAAACCCCGGAAGAATAAAGCACTTACAGCGGCTACATGGCACGTTCAGCGGTTCGGGCGTATCAGAGAAGCAAAGAACCTGAGGTGAACGCAACCACCACCAGAGCCGCATGTTCCCCCTCACCCCAGCCCTCTCCCTCGAGGGAGAGGGAGCAGTCCGTGCGGTGGGTACCCCTAACCCTAACCCCAAAGGGGAGAGGGGATCGTCCGTGGGTTACTTCCCACCTCAGGTAATGTGCGCTTCCCCACAAAAGCCGCACATTCCCCACCCTCGCGCTCCCTTCGCCCGCCGCTTTGCGGGCATCATACCCCCACGACACACTCAGACGTGGGATACACCATGCGCAACGAAATCCTGACCTTCCTCGCCAACCAGACCGATTTTTTCGACCCGGAAAACCTGAGTGAGGTCTTTACCGCCCGCTACCTCGCACAGCGGTTCGACCTCAAGCGCAATACCGCCAGCCACTATCTCAACCAGCTGGTGGCCCAGGGGGAGCTGGTCAAAATCAATACCCGCCCGGTCTACTTCCTGCATAAGCAAACCTTCAGCCAGCAGTTTTTTGGCTTATCGGCGAACGAATACGACAGCATCGCCCAGCTGCTGAACGACGGCGATAGCAACCAGGAATCGCCGGATCACTTTTCTCTTCTTATCGGCCATGACGGCAGCCTGAAAAAGGCCATTGCCCAGCTGAAAACGGCGCTCTTCTATCCCGATGGCGGCCTGCCGCTGCTGATCACCGGCGACAGCGGCACCGGGAAAAGCTACATGGCGAATCTGATGCACGCCTTCGCTATCTCCCAGGGGCTGCTGGCGGACGATGCCCCCTTTGTCAGCTTTAACTGCGCCCAGTACGCCAGCAACCCGGAGCTGCTGGCGGCGAACCTGTTCGGCTATGTGAAAGGGGCCTTTACCGGGGCGCAGACCGACAAGCAGGGTGCCTTCGAGGCCGCCGACGGCGGGATGCTGTTTCTCGATGAGGTGCATCGTCTGAACGCCGAGGGCCAGGAGAAACTCTTTACCTGGCTTGACCGGAAGGAGATCTACCGGGTGGGGGAGACCGCTCAGGGTCGCCCCATCCGCACACGGCTGGTCTTCGCCACCACCGAGGAGCTGCACAGCACCTTTTTAACCACCTTCCTACGCCGTATTCCGATCCTGGTTACGCTGCCCGACCTGCAGGCGCGCTCCCGTCAGGAAAAAGAGGCGCTGATCCTCCAGTTCTTCTGGCGCGAGGCGCAAAAGCTGGACGCGCGCCTGAATCTGACCCCCCGCCTGCGCGAGGTGCTGCATCATGCGCTCTATCGCGGCAACGTCGGCGAGCTGAAAAACGTGGTCAGGTATGCGGTCGCCGCCGCCTGGGCCAGACAGCGGGGGCAGGCGGCGATTGGCGTCACTATTCAGGATCTGCCGGAGAAGGTGCTGGCTGCGATCCCGTTGATGAGCGACGCCCCCGTGGCGGAAGAGCCGCTGACCATAGAGCCGGAGACCAACCTGCTGTGGCTGCTTCGCGCCCACGATCGCACCCAGGGGATGATCCACGATACCCAGTGTCAGGTCCTGGCCCTGTATGAAGAGGTGCTCAGCGGCCGCTCGGGCTGGGAGGATGTGCATCGGCGGATGGGGGAGGAGATCGAAACCCTGTTCGACAGGCTGGTGTTTCACCACCGGGAGTCCACTGCCTCGCCGGTGTTACAGCTCACCACCCAGCAGGTGCGGGAGGAGTTTTACCGGCTTGAGCAGCAGTTCAACGTCCAGTTTAACGGCAATGGCATCTACGCCCTGAGCCACTATCTGGTGCATCGCGCCCAGAGCGCGCTGTCTGCCCTGAGCCAGGAGCGGGTCCGGCTGCTGGATGACTTCCTGGCGCAAAAGTATCCTCTGCTGTACCGCTTTTGCCAGGCGATGATCGCCGCCCTGACGCAAAAGCTCGACATCGAGGCCCAGCGCATCGACGCCCTGCTGCTGGTGCTGTGGCTGCATAAAGCGGGGGCGGTGAGTCAGTCCCAGGTGACGCGGGCGGTGATCCTCGCCCACGGCTACGCCACCGCCAGCAGCATTGCCAACGTGGCGAACCGCCTGCTGAAACAGACGGTGTTTGAATCCTTCGACATGCCGCTGGACGTCACCCCGGAGGCGATTGCCCAGCAGGTGATGCACTACATCGAAAGTAACGCCCTGGCGTCGGGGCTGATGATCCTGGTGGATATGGGATCGTTGAATGCGATTCACAGCCACTTCCAGCGCCGCGTCTCCACCCCGGTGGCGATTGTGAACAACGTCTCCACCAGCATGGCGCTGTATGTCGGGGAGCGGATCCTGCAGGGGCATCATATCGAGGAGATCGCCCACGACATCGCCGACGATCTGCCGGTGGAGCACCAGCTCTTCTGGCCCCAGGCCAGCAAACCCCGGGTCATTCTCACCACCTGCATCACCGGGATTGGCGCGGCGGCTAACCTTTGCAATCTGCTGAAGGCCAGCATCCCGGAGGCGCTGGGTATTGAAGTGATTGCCTGTGACTACGAGATGCTCAGCGACGCCCAGGAGCGGGCGGTGGCCTTTAACCGCTACGACATGCTGGCAATTGTCGGCACCTTCGACCCGCAGGTGCCCGCTGTGCCGTGGATTTCGCTGGATTCGCTGATTGCCGGGGAGGGGACACAGCCGCTGATGCGCATCTTTGGCGATATCGCCACGGCAGAGCAGGTGGCGGAGATCAACAATCTGCTGCTGAAGAACTTCTCCCTGCGGCGGGTGATTGAGTCGGTCACCATTCTCGATACCACCAAAGTGATCAACCAGGTGGAGCAGTTTGTTTTCCGCTATGAGCATCTGGCGGGCTGTCAGGTGCCGAACGAACGCAAGGTGGCGCTCTATGTGCACATCAGCTGTCTGATTGAGCGGCTGATCCGCAACGCCTCGCCCACCACCTATGCCGGGCGACAGTGTCCTGAAAGCGAGCTGGCCCTGCTGCGCCAGGCCTTTAGTGTCATTGAGAGCAGTTATAGTGTCAAAATCCCGGTTGTTGAGCTCTGTTACATCCACAATATTCTGACCCTCGAAACGGAATTTATTCAGGCAGATCAAGAGTTTTAATCCCTCCCTCTCTCCTGTTCCCCACGGGCCACTTTTTCCTGGCACGTGGGTTGCAATCTCTTTCTGGTAAGTGGAATGAGTATTCGAGGACAGGATGAAACGACATTACATATTTGCCAGTCACGGCACCTTAGCGCGCGGGGTACTCGACTCGGTCGAGCTGATCCTCGGCAAGCAGCAGGACATTTACACCCTCTGCGCCTATGTCGATGAGCAGCAGGACGTCACCCGGCAGGTGGCGGAGCTGCTTGCCGGGCTACCCGCCCAGGATGAGGTGATTGCGATCACCGATATCTTTGCCGGCAGCGTCAATAACGAATTTATCCGCTATCTCCATCAGCCGAATTTTCATCTGATCGCCGGGCTTAATTTGCCGCTGGTGATCGGCCTGCTTATTTCCGCCGATGAACAGGATACCGGGAAACTAATCCATGACGCGTTATTAAGCTGCCGGGAAAGTATTCAGTATTGCAACCACACCATTGCCAGTGCGGTACAGGCGGATAAAGACTTCTGAACAAGAGGAATAATAATGATTACGTTACTGCGTGTTGACCACCGCTTATTACACGGCCAGGTGGCCTTCTCCTGGACGCAATATGTCGGGGCGGATTGCATTTTAATTGCCAACGACAGCGTGCCCAACGATGAACTGCGAAAAACCACCATCAAGCTGGCCAAACCGCCGTCGGTCAAGCTGGTGATTAAAAATATCAATGACTCGATTGAAGCCATCAACAGCGGCGTCACCGATAAATACAACCTGTTTATCGTCGTGGAGTCGGTGGAGGATGCCTGGCGGTTAGCCTCGGCTGTAGAGGGCATTAAGAGTATCAATCTCGGCGGTATTAAAGCGAAGGAGGGGGCGCGGAATATTTCAAAGGCCATCAATTTGCTGCCGGACGAAATAGAAAAGCTCACGCAGCTGGTGGGCAACGGCGTGGAGATCGAAATACGCCAGGTGCCTAACGATCGCAAACAGTTATTAGCGGAATCGCTGTAATTCCTGAGGACTCACTATGGTAGAGGCACTTTTACTCGGGCTGGTGGCGTTTATCGCCCAGTCAGAATATGCCCTGGGCACCTCGCTGCTTTCCCGGCCGATTGTCACCGGATTATTAACCGGGCTGGTGTTAGGCGATGTACAGACGGGCGTGATTATGGGGGCAACGCTGGAGCTGGCGTTTATCGGGTCGTTTTCGGTGGGGGCATCGATTCCGCCAGATGTGGTCACCGGCGGGGTCTTGGGGGTGGCGTTTGCCATCACCTCCGGGGCGGGAACGGAGACGGCGCTGCTGCTCGGCCTGCCGATTGCCACCCTGACCCTGGTGCTGAAGAACGTCTATCTCGGCATGTTTATCCCGATGCTCAGCCAGAAGGCCGACGGCTACGCCGAACAGGCGGATACCCGCGGTATCGAGCGAATGCACCTTATTGCCGGGTTTGGTCTGTCGCTGATGCTGGCGGCGGTGGTCACCGTATCCTTCCTGGTGGGCAGCAGCGCGGTGAAATCCTTGCTGGATGCCATCCCGGAGTTTATTAAGCACGGGCTCAGCGTGGCGACGGGGATCATTCCGGCGTTGGGCTTTGCGATGCTCGCCCGACTGCTGATCAACAAAAAAGTGGCGCCCTTTTTCTTCCTCGGCTTTGCCCTGATGGCGTACCTGAAAATACCCGTCACCGGTATCGCCATTCTCGGTGCCATTGTGGCGGTGGTGATGGTTAACACGACTGCACGTAACGCCCCTCGTCCAACGACCGATCAAGGAGTCAGTGATGACGACGAAGATTTCTGAAGAGACCCTGCCTCAGGTGCAGGATGAGAATGCCATCAACGCACGCGATCTGCGCCGGGTGTTCTGGCGGTCGTTCCAGATGGAGTTTTCCTGGAACTATGAGCGGCAGATGAACCTCGCGTTTGTCTATGCCCTGATCCCGGTGCTGAAAAAGCTCTACCCGCAAAAGTCAGAGCTGGCGGCGGCGTTAAAGCGCCACCTGGTGTTCTTCAACACCACGCCGCATATCGTCACCCTGCTGCTGGGCATCACCACCGCGATGGAGGAGAAAAACAGCCAGCAGCAGGAGATGGACGGCACGGCAATCGACAACGTCAAGGCATCGCTGATGGGGCCGCTGGCCGGGCTGGGGGATTCCTTCTTCTGGGGAACGCTGCGCCTGATCGCCACCGGGATCGGCACCAGCCTGGCGCTACAGGGCAACATTCTCGGGCCGATCCTGTTCCTGCTGGTGTTTAACGTGCCGCACATTCTGGTGCGCTGGCTCTTTACCCGCTGGGGCTACGTGCTGGGCACCGGGGTGCTCCACCGGGTTCAGAAGAGCGGAATGATGGAGAGCCTCACCTACGGGGCGTCGATTATCGGGCTGATGGTAGTGGGGGCGATGGCCGCCTCGATGATCAACATCACCATCCCTGTCTCCTTCGGCGCGGGGGAGGCGAAAACCGAGGTTCAGGACATTATCAACAACATCATGCCTGGCCTGCTGCCGCTCATCAGCTTCGGGATTGTCTACTGGCTGCTGGGGCGCAAGGTTAAACCGCTCACCATTATCGGGGGCATGGCGCTGGTGGGGATTCTGGGTTCGTGGATTGGCCTGTTTTAAGCGGAGAAGACGATGCAACCGACAATGATGACCTATATCGAAGAACAGCCCGCGGCGCTGGCGGCAATCCTCAACGCGTACCCGCAGCATCTGGCGTCCGTAGAGACCTTTGCCCGCCAGCATCCGGTGCGCCGCCTGCTGGTGCTGGCGACCGGCTCGTCGCTGAATGCGGCGATGTGCGCGCGCTACTTCTTTGAACACCGGTTTGGCCTGCTGGTGGAGATCAAAGAGCCGTACAACTTTGTCCACTATGAGGCCATCGACCCGCATACCGACATGGTGCTGGTGGTTTCCCAGAGCGGGAAAAGTGCCTCGACCCTGACGGCGATGGAGAAAGTGCAGGCCGCCGGGCTACCGGTGTTTGCCCTGACCTCGGATCCGGATAGCCCGATAGGCCGCCGCTGCGACCATGTGCTGGATATCCATACCGGGATCGAGAAGGTGGGCTTCGTCACCCGTGGTTTTAGCGCCACGGTGCTGAATCTGCTGCTGGTCGCGCTGACTCTGGCCCGGGCGCAGCAGCAGATCGATGACCGGGAAACGGACGACTATCTGGCGGCGCTGCACCAGCTGGCAGGAGCGATCCCCGACACCATCGCCCGCACCGAGGCCTTTTTCGAGCGGCACGTTCACGAACTGCAGGCCGGGACGCGCTTTGTCGCCATCGGCGAAGGTGCCCTGACCGGGGTGGCGAAAGAGTTTGAGACCAAGTTCACCGAAACGGTGCGGGTGCCGTCCGGCGGGTTTGAGCTGGAGGCCTATATGCATGGCCCCTATCTGGAGGCCAACCCTGAGCATGTGATGTTCTTTATTGAGGACGCGCCAAACCCGCGCCTGCGGGCGCTCAGGGACTATATGGCCCCGGCGGTGAAGCGGGCGTTTCTGGTCACCCTGACGGGCGAGGAGGGGCCGGATACGCTGGCGCTGAACTGCCGTCTGCCGCATCTGCTCTCGCCGCTGCTGTTGATTGTCCCTCTGCAAATTCTGGCCTGGCGTACCGCCTGCGCCAAAGGCATCGATCTCTCGGTGCGTATCTTTGACGATTTCGATCGGGTTTTAAAAAGTAAAATCTAAAGGAGAATGACCATGTTAGGTTTTAATCAGGACGAGTACCTGACCAGTGCTCGTGAGATTGTTGCTGCGCGCAAACAGGCGGAACAGGTTGCTGATGAGATTACTCAGCAGGGTTTCAGCACCTTATTTTTCGCCTCGGTAGGGGGCTCGTTAGCCCCGATGATGGCGATGAACGCCTTCGCCCGGGAAATAACTGAGATGCCGGTTTACCTTGAGCAGGCGGCGGAATTAATTCATGCCGGGCATAAACGCTTAAATAAGGATTCGGTGGTGATTACCCTTTCGAAATCGGGTGATACCAAAGAGTCGGTGGCGATTGCCGAATGGTGTAAGGCCCAGGGGATCCGCGTGGTGGCAATCACCAAAAACAGTGATTCGCCGCTGGCCAATGCCGCCACCTGGCATATTCCGATGCGCCACAAAAACGGCGTGGAATATGAGTACATGCTGCTGTACTGGGTATTTTTCCGCCTGGTGCAGGGTAACGGGGAATTTGAAAACTATGACCGCTTTGCCAGCCAGCTGGAGCTGTTACCTGAGAATCTCCTGAACGCCAAAAAGCAATTTGATCCGCAGGCCGACGCCATCGCGCAAAAATACCATAACGCCGACTATATGATGTGGATTGGCGGGGCGGAGATGTGGGGCGAAGTCTATCTCTTCTCGATGTGTATTCTGGAGGAGATGCAGTGGAAGCGCACCAAATCGGTCTCGTCGGCGGAGTTCTTCCACGGCACGCTGGAGCTGCTGGAGAAAGAGGTCCCGCTGTTCCTGGTGAAGGGCGAGGGCAAATGCCGGGCGCTGGACGATCGGGTAGAGCGTTTTGCGGCGAAAATTACCGATAACCTGGTGGTGTTTGATCCGCGTGAGTATGCGCTGGCGGGAATTGATGATGAGTTCCGCTGGCTGCTGGCGCCGTGCGTGATCTCAACCTTGCTGGTGGACCGTCTGGCGGCTCATTTTGAGCAGTACACCGGCCACAGTCTGGATATTCGCCGTTATTACCGGCAGTTCGAGTATTAAGATTAACGCCCGGCGGCGCAAGCTTGCCGGGCCTACGTGTAGGTCTGATAAGCCCAGCGCCATCAGGCGTTAGTCATTTTGATGAGAACTATAGGTCAATTAGTGTACATGACCTTATAGGATGTGAGAGAATGCCAGTAAGGGAAATATAATAATATCAGAGGATTAGATGAGAGAATTTAGACTTATTCAAATCTGGGATGCATGTAGAGAACTTGCGCCAGAGGATTTTCAATACATATTAAGGCCGTAAATAGCCTTTGAAAAAGCGAGAGTCTATTATGATCTTGATTATGAAAACTATGGCAGCGACTTTTCTCTTCAACAAATTCCAAAGAGGAAGAGCGGTTTTATAAATCTGTTCTCACCGATGTATGCGTCGTAAACGCAATGGTATGTATGATGGTGCATACGATCACACAGAAGATAACATAGATAGAGGCTGGTTTATTGGAATAGACGAAACTGAGAAATGGGACCATTTTAACAATCCTTTCTATTTTGATGAGAACGGCAATCTTATCTATGATTGTTTTATGTGTCACTGGAATGAATGCTTTGAAATGGAAGTACGAAAGGCTTATGAAAAATGTCTCAATAATCATCAGGGCAGAAAACCAGTCCCAACACAAAAATTACATTACTCTGATGCACTTGTACAGCAAGCTCAGTCTGCCAGGATAATTAATAGTAAAGCCGCCGGACGTTTGTTAGCCGCAGGTGGTGTTTATAATGGAAATATTGAAGGGTTCAGGAAAACGGCAGAGCAGTTAGGTGCTGATGCTATAGATGGCTATAATCAAGTATTTAATGAGAAAACGGCAGGTATGGCTATTGCTGCTGCTTCAATACTATTGGCTAAACGACCTGGTACAGAAGCATATGGAGAAATCAACAGCTATTTGGGCAAGTTAAGAGGTGAATCAAAAGTAATAAGTGGTATAACTATAAAAGATATTAATTATATTAAGAGAGGAACAGCTGAAACCGCCATACTAAGAAAAGAATTTGATGGTACTGCCAGAAAAAAATTTCTTAGTCATATTGCGGATTCCCCAGAAGCTGCAAAGACCTTTAATGCTTCACAAATATTAAGAATGAATAGTGGTAAATCTCCAGATGGTTGGGATGTTCACCATAAGCTACCTTTAGATGATGGTGGTTCAAATGCGTTTGAAAATCTTGTGCTAATAGAGAAAGAGCCTTACCATAAGATTTTTACAAACATGCAAAGGGCAGCGACTAAAGGAATGTTACCAGGAGAAACTAAAATTACACCTTGGGCTATTCCTTCCGGCACAATTTATCCCCTTAAATAATTTGACAGGAACTAATGGAAATGAAAATAGAAGATACTCTGTCAGACTTAAAAAATGCAATGGAAAAATGGGAATATCCAATACAGCATCCTGTCAAAAATTCGTTCGTAGAAAGTATAATAGACAGAAAAAATGATTCAAATAACTCTCCTTTTCTTGAAAATTTGGCGGATGAATTATGTATTCTCTTTGTCAATCAACCTGATTATGTAACCTTTTTGAGAAAAATGGATGGACTTGAATATGATGGGGTTACTTTATTCAGTTTGTCTGTGCCAGAGCCTGTTATAAAAAATTTTTTTGTAATGAACGAGTACTACAGAAATAATGATGATTATATCGACCCAGATCTTGTGGAAAGATTAGTTATTGGTGAAAATAATATTTCATTGTTTACTTATGATACTAAAACAAATTTATTTGAAATCCGTGACAGTGCATCAAGTGAATCTGTTTATGGCTCATTTGATAATTTTGCCAATTTCTTAACTGAGATTTTGAGTGCCGTTAAGTAAAGTAAAAGTGGCACTGGATATCATGCCCGGCGGCGCCAGCTTGCCGGGCCTAAGTGTAGGCCTGATAAGCGCAGCGCCATCAGGCGTTAACGGAAATTAAACCCGCGTACCCCACAGGTCATATTCGTCAGCGTTTTCAACTTTAACGCGCACGATATCACCCGGTTTCACCTTGGTTTCGCCATTCAGGTAGACCGCGCCGTCGATTTCCGGGGCATCGGCCATGCTGCGGCCAATCGCGCCTTCTTCGTCCACTTCGTCGATGATCACCAGAATTTCGCGGCCCACTTTTTCCTGCAGACGTTCAGCAGAGATCTGCTGTTGCAGCTGCATGAAGCGGTACCAGCGCTCTTCTTTCACCTCTTCCGGCACCTGATCGGCCAGCTCGTTGGCGGTCGCGCCTTCTACCGGGCTGTACTTGAAGCAGCCCACGCGATCCAGACGCGCTTCAACCAGGAAGTCGAGCAGCATCTGGAAGTCTTCTTCGGTTTCACCCGGGAAGCCGACGATAAAGGTGGAGCGCAGGGTCAGATCCGGGCAGATTTCTCGCCACTGCTTGATGCGCGCCAGCTGGCGGTCAACGGAGCCAGGACGCTTCATCAGCTTCAGAATACGCGGGCTGGCGTGCTGCAGGGGGATATCCAGGTATGGGAGGATCTTGCCTTCCGCCATCAGCGGGATCACGTCGTCCACGTGCGGGTACGGGTAGACGTAGTGCAGACGGGTCCAGATGCCCTGCTTAGCGAGCTGCTCGCACAGGCCGACCATGCTGGTTTTCACCGGCTCGCCGTTGTGGAAGCCGGAGCGGTGTTTCACGTCCACACCGTAAGCGGAGGTGTCCTGGGAGATCACCAGCAGCTCTTTCACGCCGGCATCCGCCAGACGTTTGGCTTCGGCCAGCACTTCACCAATTGGACGGCTCACCAGATCGCCACGCATGGACGGGATAATGCAGAAGGTGCAGCGATGGTTGCAGCCTTCGGAAATTTTTAAGTACGCATAGTGACGCGGGGTCAGCTTCACGCCCTGTTCCGGGACCAGGCTCAGGAACGGGTTATGCTTTGGTTTTGGCACATAGTGATGCACATGTTCCAGCACCTGCTCGTAGCTGTGAGGACCGGTGATTTCCAGCACCTTAGGATGGACTTCGCGGATTTGATCGACTTTGGCGCCCAGACAACCGGTGACAATCACCTTGCCGTTTTCAGTGAGTGCTTCACCGATGGCTTCCAGAGACTCCTGCACGGCGCTATCAATAAAGCCGCAGGTGTTAACGATCACCATGTCGGCATTGTCGTAGCTCGGCACGACGTCATAGCCTTCAGTGCGAAGTTCGGTCAGGATACGTTCGGAATCCACCAGGTTTTTTGGACAGCCCAGCGAGACGAAGCCGATTTTCGGCTGGTGCGTAACATTGCTCATAGATTAAAAAGTAGTCAGTTAGGGAGTTATCAGGGCAGGGATTGTACAGATTTCCGCGGCGGATTTATAGGGGAGATGTTTCCTCACATACCGGTAATCATTTTCTGATCTGTATTTGTATTATTAAACCACAAAGTTTTGCTTAAAGTTCTTTTAAAATACGCCGATAACTAATGAATTCAATGATGTACTTTACTCTTTCATCCAGGGATAACTATGGCAGTTAACGGTGATATAAAGGTTCTTGAGGGTGCGTTAACCGATTTTTTTGCACATAAAAATACAAAGGAAAAACTCTCCCATATCCTCGATAAAGAAGCAAATGACTGGGAAAAATGGCTTCAGATAGAGTTCGAATTTTTCCTTGAACATCATTTAGACTTTTCAGCGAAACGGGAATTACGGGCAAATACGGACAAAAGACACCAAAGTGGCCGACAGCATGTGATTGTTGATCTCATTTTCAGGAAAAAACGCACGCGGCTGGACAGGTTTATTTATGTTGAATTTAAGCTTGCCAAGCGAGCAACCGAACTTGTCGAGAGTATCGCGACAGATTTGATTAAGAATTATGAAGTTGTGAACTCCCATTTCGCGAAAGCAAAACAAAAACGCCGCTCAATATGGGGTGTAGGTTTTTACCGGGATTTTTCAACGCTGACGGTTAATCGGGCCGACGAAAGGTTAATCGGGTTGAAGGAAAATGGCTTTAGCTACCGACATGACCCGGTCTATATCTGTAAATGCAGAGGCAGTAAGCACAAGGACAGCTGCCATGCGATTGGCATGGTGATTGTGGGTGCTGAAGCGGAATAACATCCAGTCCATCGGCTGACCGTTTTCCGGCCAGCCCGATAATCAAATAGCCCTTACCCTGACGGCATCGTTATAGCACGCTAAAATAAACTCGCCGAACTCCTCATCATCGTGATACTCGGTGTGACCAATCGCATTTTGATGATTTAGCACATTGGCTAATCCTGAACATTCCAGCCCGACAGGGAGCCGGGAATAATTCATTTCACCCACCCGATAAACCCATTTCAGAATTTGATCGTTGGTACTGTAGACGTTGGTATGCACGATCGTTCTCGGTGACGAGATCGCTGTGATGCGGCGATCGTATTCATCACGGTTTAGCGCTCCGGCAATGGAGATAGAGGTGAGAGCGTTATCATGGGTGAGATTACGCATCGCCTCGGTAATTAGCCGTACGCCCAGCGAATGGCCGATAAAGACCGCTTTATCATCATCGTACCAGATGTCGTTTAAGAACCGCGCCAGCGCAACACCTGCCAGATTCGCCTCATTTGCCGCCGATTTCCACTCCATATAGGCGCTGGCCAGCAGGCCCATGCCTTGTAAGGAAAGATGAGTGAAATTGAGCAGCGAACGGGCAGAGTCAAACGCCAGATGCTTGGCGGCAAAATGTAAAATGGAAGATGAACGCCATTTCACATAGTAAATTGGCGCATCTATTTTTGAAGCAATATAGTTTTTCCAGTCATCGCTCCCCTGGGTTAAAAACCCCGGGGCGATAACGATGGGAATACCATCATGATCCTCGTTGAGAATGTCGAGCTCAATCTTGCCCGGGCTCAGGTTAGCCAGTCCTGACAGGTCGCGAGTATAAAAGCTTTTCATTTTTCATCCTGAGTTAACTGTTCCAGCAGCGCGCGGTACGCCGCCGTCTCGCTCTCTTTGCGCTCAAGGCCTTGCTCGATTTCGCTGAACTCCTGCTGCAGGCTCTGGCTGAGCGTCTCCTGCAGGCCGTTTTTCAGGGTCTCAAGCTGGACAAAAATCGACTGCGTACCGGCTTCCAGTTGCTTCGCCAGCTTGTCGAACATTGCTCCCAGCGCCTGGTCCAGCGCCTGCTGCAGTTTTTGCTTATCTTCGCTGCTTTTGATTTCGCCCTGGAAGGGGATCATCACCTGGGACTCATCCGCCTTCAGCACCAGTTCCGGCAGGTCCAGCGCGTAAATAGCGCTTTCCAGCGCCCCGCGAAACAGCGCAGGGTCGAACTGCTCGCTGTCGGTATTCAGATGATGAACCAGCGCCTGACGGAGGGTACTTTTCAGGGCCGCTGGCTCGATCAGCTGATTAAAATGCTGGCGGATCTGGCTGGCGCAGGTCCGGCTGTACTGGCGGATCTGCTCGATGGCATCCTGCGCGTTGAAGTACTGATAGGCCACGGAGGTAGTGCCATATTCGGTACGGGTACTTCCCCAGCTCCAGGGTTTATACCAGGTCGAGTCGCTTACCTCGTAGGAGTACCGCTCCTGCTGATAGCCGGTATGCGACTGCAGCTGGCGGAAGCGGGTAATGTCATCGCTCAGCCTGCCGCTGACGCGCAGGGTCTCGGTCCGCGCCTTGTGCAGCGTGTCGCCAATGATGGTGCGCAGCTCAGCGGCAATGCCTTCCAGCCGTTTGCGGCACTGCGCCTGCTGCTGGCGCAAGCTCTGCAGATCCTGAGTTTCGAGGCTGGTAATGCGGTCGTTAATGCGGGTGCGCAGACGCGTGACGATCTCAGCCAACTGTCCCGCTGACTCGCGGGTAAAGCCTTCCCGCTGCTGTGCCAGAAGCGGGAGACGATCCTCACGCGCCTGCTGCCACTCCGCCTGCAGCGGGGTGAAGTTCGCAATACGCTCCCAGTCTTGCTGAGAAAAAGGCGCCGGCCAGCACTCTTCGGCCATATCCTCCAGCCCACTAAAGGTGTGCTGCATGCTCTGGCTCCACTTCGCCTGCGGCCAGTGGGCGAACCCCCAGGCAAAGGTGCTGGCGAATACCGGACTGGCTAATCGTTCGAGGATCGCGGCGCGGGCCTCATTGCCGTTGTCACGCTGAAACGCGACCAGCTGTTGCGCTTTGTTTTGCGCAATACGCAGCAGGCGGGTCTGAATATTCTCTTCCGTAGCCGCCAGGGAATCACGATCGTAGCCGTCGTCGAGGATCACCGAGTCATAATGTCCGGCGACCAGCACCAGCCGCTTCACCCCTTTGCCCGGCAGCTGTTCCCCTAGCAGACGGATATCGGCGTCATCCAGAAACTGGCTGCAGCGGGAGAGAAAAAAGACCACGTCGCAGTTGGCCATATAGTCGCGCGTTTTTTGCGAGCGGCTCTGCACCGGATCGTTCATCCCCGGCGTGTCTACCACCTCAAAGCCCTTCAGGGCCTCGTCCGGCAGGGTGAGCACCGTGGATTTGACCAGCGCGGTATACTGTCCGTCGTTGCCAGTAAACTGGTTCAACAGCCCCTGCAGTTCGCTGATATCGTTGGCGAGAACCACCTCGGTATGGTTTTCGAGGCGCGTCACCTTTTGCCAGTGGGCGGCGAAATCAATCTGCTTCTCCGCCGACATGCCGAGCAGCTCTGTGGCGACTTTCTGACTGTCGCTGCCGGATGCCTGGCGGGCCTGCTCTTCGATCTGTTGCCACTCCTGCTGGCTGTAATACTCCACCTGCAGGCTGTGGTGTTCGCCATAGCCAATCCGCGTCAGGTTGGCGGTTTTCGGCGTGGCGGCTTCGGGCAGGATCGGGCGCCCGTCAAAAAGCAGCGTGTTCAGGAAGGTGCTTTTTCCGGCTTTGACCTGGCCCATGATGCCGATGTTGAGCGTCTGATCTTCGTGCTGCCAGCGGGCAAATTTCTGTTTATAGTCCTGCGCAAGGGCTTTCAGCGCATCCCGTTCGGCGGTAAAGGGGTGGGGCGCGCTGGCGCAGGCATCGAGGGCCTTTTCAATACGTTGTTGGAGTGGTGCGGTCATTTGGGTCCCTTAATGAAGCAGCTGTCGCTAATAGAATGTTCGACATTGTTATCGCGCAGAAATTGGTGAACTTTGTTAGAAATTCCTTCAGGCTTATTATTTGATATATCGAGTTTTTTTAGCTGCTTCAGGCGACAAACAGAGTCAGGGATATGGCTGAGCTTTCCAAAAGAGCCTATTTTGATTGATGTTAAAGAAGCTGGCAGGGCGCTGACTGCGGGGAAAGCGGTAATGTTGTAGGAATCAAACACCAGTGTTCGCAGATTTTCCAGAAGAGCAAAACCCGGCGGGAACGGGGGGATGTATTGCCACGTATTGGAGTAAAGATTGATCTCCTTGATTTCCATTAAATCGCTAACCTTCTTAGCCGGAATGACCATGTTGAGCCTGTTTTCGCTGACCCAGGATTTGAATCCAACAAAGAGCAGTTCAATATAATCAGCCAGAAACTCCCGCCAGACGCGAATCTCGTTAATACCCAACAGCAACTCTGAGGCCTTTTTCTCACCCACCGGCAGGCCGAGAATCAGGCAGGCGATATAGACCACATTCTCCATCTCGTCCTGGCTTATTGTCAGCATCGCCGCCAGTGCTTCCAGCAGTGCGATCTGGCTGGTAGCCAGCGGCCCGTTGACCCGGCAAAACACCAGGCAGTCGAGCAGGAAACAGATCTGCCCGGCGCAGTCACGCACGGCGTTGAGCGACTCTTCCAGCCCCTCTTCGCCCAGTCGTGTCGCCAGCTGGCACAGTTCTGCCTGACGTCCTTCCATGCCCATCGCTGGCAGCCACAGTAGCAGCATGCGCTGCTGATCTTCGCTGATTGGGCTGTGGCTCAGCATCACCATAAACAGTAGGGTGCAATACTGACGGCGGCTATTTTCGTCTTCTTCTGCGAGGGTATGCGCACCGTACGGGTTTTCTTTCAGACGCAGCCGATCCACCTGCTGCAAAATCGCTAAAGAGCTAATCTCAGTCATGGTGAGTCCCTGTTAAAAAGCTGTGCCAGGCGTTAAATGCTGGGGGGAGGGGAAGGATTTCAAAGAGAGGTTCGCCGTTTTCCCCGTATTCTTTGTTGGCGTTTTTGTTGGCATCCATAATGATGCGAGTGACGAGACCTTTAGCCGGAAGTAGTCCAAGACGACACAACGTCATGCCAAACAAAAAGTCAGTTGAGGAATGATGTTGTTTGAAAATATATCTCCCTTTCTCAACAAATTGGTTAATCTGCGGCATGCCGTTGCGGACGATTTTGTCTGTAGATTGCAGCTCTTCTTTATCAAAGTAATCAACATGCGCCGTCTTCACCACCGTCACTGCGCCAGAGAAAGCCTCAACCGAGGTCTTAATCCCCAGCAGTCGCAGGCTCCAGAAATTAATCAGCAGGATATGCTTGTCTGTCAGCCCACATATTTTTGCCAGCCAGCTCAGACGCTCCACCTGCTGCGGTGCCAGCGGTCCGGTAATGCGTTGCAGCACCGCAAAATCAAACAGCAGCGCCTGTGCTGCCTGTTTCGTCTGCCCAAGATGGCGGACGATACAGGCCAGCCCTTCGCTATCCAGCTTTGCTGACTGCTGCAGATAGTGCGCCAGCGGGAATGCAGGCTGGATGGCCGCAATCAACATCATCATCAGCCGCAGCTGGGCTTCAGCCAGCGCGCCATTTTCCAGCAGCAGGGCCGCAAGCAGGGTTAAATAGTCATCTTTCAACGCCGCGTCGCTCCCGGCGATAAAATGCGCATCCAGTGGTTCCAGATGCACGCGCGCGGCACTGACCAGTGCATCAAAATTTCCAGTGGTCATGCATTCTCTCCATTGCCCAGGGCCTGTAACGAGGCGTAGTGCGTACTGTCGCGCTTGAGCAATTCATCGAGGCGGGCCAGGGGTTTATGCTCCATCAGCGGTTGCCACATCTGCTGACGACCTACGCTGTCGCGGCGCAGCACTATGTCGAGGTTATCCATGGGCAGATTGCGGGTGAGCGGCCGCCACAGCTCGGGATCCACCTCATGGATATCCACGCCACTCTCGTCCGCCAGCGCCTGCAGCAGGGATTGCAGATTGACCGGGGCGTATTGCAGCATTGACAGGCTGTCCGGCTCTTCCAGCGGGATCGTCAGCCGTTCCCCGAGCGTTTTCAGGATGCTAAAGAACTTCTGCTGGATCTCACTTAACGTCTGGCAAACTTCTTCCAGCTGGTACAGGTTGCCCCGGCTATTACGCTGCAGGCTCTGGATATCGGATTGGGTGCTTGCGTCATCGTTCAGGGTCAAAATGCGGTTGAACTTACTGAGCTGCCTTTGCCCCTCCTGGCGCACCTCATCCAGATAATTTTCATACGCCATAAACTGGCGCTTAAACTGCCGCGTAAAGCCCGGGTCGCGCCACACCTGGTTCCACTCCGTCAGGTAGTCCGTCAGCGGGGTGATGGACCACGGCTGACGCGGGCGGGTGGAGAAGGGCAGCACGTCCAGCACCGCGATGCCGCGCTGGGCCAGCGTTTCGCGCACCAGCTTGACGATATTCCCTACGGCCTCTTCGGGATGTTTATCGGCGCGGCTGATAACGATAAGTTTGGGGATCTGCTTGTCCAGCGAGGCCAGAAACGCAATGTCATCTTCGGTGATGGTGCCCTTATCCGCTGGTACCAGCCAGATGATGAACTGGGCGCTGTTGAGTTGGCTGCGCGCCACGCTGGCGTCGGTGCGGGCGCTGCCTTCCTCGTCGGCCTTGCTGTAGCCGGGAGTATCCAGCAGCGCCAGGTTCTCCCAGCCGAAGCCGCTGTGCGCCACCACCACGGATTTCAGCATCCGGCTCACCTGGCTGCCGTAGCGTTCAAGCTCCTCGTGGGTGAGGGTGCGAAACTGGCTGTGGCTCAGGGTAATCAGACGGTTAAACAGATTGATGGCTTTGACGTCCGGCGTCTCCTGCTCTCCTTGTACCAGATAGGTCGGCAGCGAGGTGGTGGGATCCACCTCGGTGACCAGACACTTGCGGTCACCCACCAGCGCGTTAATCAAAGAGGATTTCCCGGCGCTAAAGCTTCCGCCAAGCCCGACCACCACTTTGCCGGACAGCGCCGGATATTCACAAAACTCGCGGAACCGCACCATTTCGTGGCGCAGGGCGCGCAGAATATCGGTGAACATAGGCGGGCTGCCGCGGCGTGCCAGGGCGGGAAGTTCCTGTTCAATTAACTCCTCCAGCGCCCGCAGCAGGACTTCATCTTCCTTTGCCGCACCGCCGGGACGATCTTCACAGGCCTGGCAGAGCAGGGTATAGCGGTCACGCAGCGTGCTTTCGTCCAGATCAGCCATGGTTGAACTCCTGTAACCGGGTCAGCATCTGCTTCAGGGCTGCGCTGTCCTGCTGCCAGGTTTGCTGGCGCTCCGCCTCGGCGGCCTGTTCTTTTTTCAGCTCACGGGCCTTGAGATCCAGGGTCTGACGTACTTTTGCCATCTCTTCATCCGCCGCGCGGGAAATGGACTGCATCACCTCATCAATGGTGTTGCTCAGTCCGCGGGCAATGTCGGGTTCCGCGGTCGAACAGCAGGATGGGATCACGGTATTGATCACATGACGGCGAGCCTCTTCCTGCTGCTGACGCTGAATCAGCTCCTGGCTGCCGCGCTGGAATAAGCCTTCCAGCGCGGAGATGATGATTGGGGCTAAGACTTTGCCCATCGGGATGCGGGTAATCAGGTTGATGGCCGCTGGCAGAATGTAAGCGAGGGTGCTAGTAATGAGCTCCGAGCCCGATTCACTGGCTTTGAAGCCATACGCATAATGCGTGTCCTGCATCGACAACCCGTCCGGCAGATGCAGGTGCCCCAGCTCTCTCTGGATCACGGGCTTGAGATAGCGTTCAAGCCCCTGCGACCAGGACATGCGCAGGGCATGACCGATGGTGCCGCTCACATCTTCACCGTTCAGCAGCGCCCGGGTGAGCGCTTCAAGCTGGCTGTTCAGGCGGCTGGCGAAATCATCCACGATGGCGCGCCTGGCGACGTCGCGCTGTTCATGCAGCCGGGCGGTGACGTGCTTAAGGTCCGCCTGCATGCGTTGATACTGCGCAGAAAGCAGCTCGCGCTCGCTTTCGATTTCGCTCAGCGTCTGGTTATGGCTCTGCGCCAACTGGTCGATACGTCCCAGCAGATCGCGCACGCATTGCTGCACCGGCAGGCCGATGGCCCGGTGCCAGAAACGCTGCTGCAATGGCAGCAGCACCGGCAGCGCCGTGGCCCAATCGGTGGCATTTTTTCGCTGTGTGCGGCACACCGCGAGCAGCGGTTTACCGGTCAGAGCTTCTATCTGCTGGCGAACATGCGCAACCACCGCTTCAACGTCCTCCGGGGTTTTTTTATCGCATTTGGTGATGACCAGCATCATGGGCTTGTCATGAACCGCCAGCTCCTCAACGATCTTCCGCAGGCTCTCTTTCAGGACGCCCTCATCGACGCTGACGACTACCGCGTAGGCGGCACTGCGATCGAGATAGTTATCAATCGCCAGCGAATGCTGCGCAATGCCGGATTCCCAACCCGGCATATCTACCAGCGTCATGCCGTCCAGCGCGGCGAGCGTTGGGCTGGGCAGGGTGATATCGACAACATTCTGCGGATCATGCTCGCCAAAGGCCTGCGCTTTTAACGCCTCACGGCTTAGCGGCAGCAGGGTCCCGTTTTTGCGGCGCAGGACAATCGACTCCTGCGTGGCAAAACGGAGTTCGGTAGGTAAGCTGGTCTCGGGATCGATGGCGACGGACAGTAAGTTATCCTTTAGCAGCGTGTTGATGAGCGTAGATTTCCCGGCGCTAAAGGCACCAATCAGCGGCAGACGCACGGAGAAGGTACGTCTGTTTTCTTCAATGGTTTTCAGCTGTTCTGCGGAGAATTCGTATTGCTGCCAGTATGCGCGCAACGCGGGGAGTTGAGCGTCAATCAGTATGGCTTCTGGCTGGGAGAGCATCATATCTTTCCTTTAATAATCAGCGTACATCATGTTATTAACGGCAGTTCCGCAGGAAAATTAAGGTTAATTGCGTATTTATTGGGATTAATATTTCTGCCGGGGATGACAACCTACTCTACGCGGGGCGACTGACACAGGATGTCACTGCAAGAGCGAAGCGGGATAAATTATGCGTGATGATTATTATGATAATAATCAATAAGTTGATGTGTTGCATGCCGAGTTAGATTTACTTATCCCGGCTTTAAGGGACCCTTATTGGATACGCTAAACAGATAACCTATCTTTCACCTCGTCGATAACTAAATGAGGTACGTTATGAGAGATATCTATCTGCAATCAAAATTAGAAATGGCCAAAACCCTTCACATCTATGGCGTCGAGCTGGCGCACATATCTGTTGCCACCGGGCTCTCACAGTCCAGATTAGTCACTGACCTGAATATTGCCGATGACGTTGAGTTCGGTAAACACAAAGCGAAAAAATAGTGATCGTCCCGGACATCATGCCGGTTTACTGGCGTAAAAAATCAGCCAACAGTGAAAAGAGCATTTTATTGGTCTCTTTCCGGCAGGACGAATAGATACTGAATTGTGGCAACGTAAATGGCGTCTCCAGTTTTTTTAGCTGATACATCCCGGAATAAGTCGCAAAGACTTTTTCCGGGATAATGCCCAGGCAGTCGGTGGTGGAGACAATCAGTAAGATGGAGGCGAAAGAGGTGGTCAGCAGACAGCGCTCGCTGGAGCGGAATTTTTTATCCACGATGCTGCGATGATAAATGATCTTTTCGTTTTTAGTGTTGTACCCCACCAGATTGGCATCCCTGAACATCTCCTCCGTGACCGTATTTTCATAAAGAGGATTATCCTGTGCAGCGATCAGCACCAGCGTCATATCACTCATCTTCTGGCAAGAAATATTACTGCTCTCAACAGAAAAGGTGGAGAACACCACATCCGCCTGGCGCATGTTCAACAGTTCGGTGATCTTCGCTTCGTTAAGCTCGGCGGTACGGTGCAGCAGGCTGATATCCGCGTTCATCCCGACGATCTTCTGCGTCAGTTCCGGCACCACTAACGGCGAGACAAAGGACTCGGTGTAGAGGGTGAGTCTTCGTTTTTTGATGCGGGAAGAGAGGGGGAGCAGGGTGGCGAGCTTATCGATGATCGGCAGGATGTTGTCATACAGTTCGTCCGCATACACGGTGGGTAACAGCGTGTTGCCGCTGCGGACAAACAGGTTATCCCCCATCTGCTCGCGCAGTTTGCGCAGCGACTGGCTGACGGCAGAGGCGGAAATATCCAGCATATCAGCCACTTTCGAGATACTGCCTACGCTGTAGATTAAGCAAAAAATGGTCAGCAGATTCAGGTCGATCCGGTTTAACGAGATGATCTTATCTGACACCGGCATCGTTGGCATACGCCCTCTGTCTCCACGCCTTAACCCTCTCAAAAATAGCAGGCCTCCCGTCACGCGCGGTGAGGAAGAAGCATGATTTTATGCTCAGCAAAATCAACAGCCTCCGGGCGGCTCCTTTTGCCCGCCTTTTTAACATTGTAAATTTTGCTATTCCGTTGCGGATTATTGACCTGACGCATTAAATTGCACAAAAAATAGACATAATCTGAGAATGCACTAAAGCTGACAAGGGGGGAAAAAGCATGTCCGTTGACAGACTGAAACGCGATCTTCTTAACAAGATGATTAATGCCCGAATCGATCTCGCCGCCTATCTGCAGTTAAGGAAAGCGAAAGGGTATATGTCAGTCAGCGAAAGCGACCATCTGCGTGACAACTTCTTTGAACTCTGTACTTACATGCGTGAAAAAGCGCCGGAGCTGAGAGCGTACTGCAATGCCGAGGAGCAGGCGATGCTCTATCGCGCCGCCGGTTCGCTCACCACCGCAGGCGTCTGTATGATGACCGGCAACCACGATTGCCCAACGTTCATCGCCGTCAACGCAGAGAAGCTGGAAAACTGTCTGAACGATCTCACTCTCTGCATCCAGTATCTGAAATCACATTCACCGCTGATTCAGAGCTGATCCCGGGGGAGGCAACTCCCCCATCTGCTTAAGCTTTTGTAAAAGTATTAACGCCCCTGCGCTGAGTGGCTAGTCTTATGCCATACGTCGAAAAGGAGTGCGTTATGCGTCGATCCTCGCTTATTTCCCTGCCATTGTTGCTGATATCCGCCTCGCTGTTTGCTGCCCCCGCCGACGTGCAGGTGTCGGTACTGCAAAATAAACTCGATCACCCCTGGGCGCTGGCGTTCCTGCCCCAGGATCAGGGCATGCTAATCACGCTGAAAGGCGGACAGCTTAAACGCTGGCAGGCGGGCAAGGGGCTCTCCGATCCCATCGTCGGAGTGCCGAAGGTCTGGGACAGCGGCCAGGGGGGATTACTCGACGTGGCGCTGGCCCCTGACTTTGCCACCTCCCGTCGGGTCTGGCTGAGCTATGCCGAAGCGGGCGATGACGGGAAAGCGGGCACCGCGGTGGGGTATGGTCGTCTGAGCGAGGATAACACCCGGCTGGAGGACTTTAAGGTGGCCTTCCGCCAGCAGCCGAAACTCTCTACCGGCAATCACTTTGGCGGCCGGCTGGTGTTCGACGGCAAAGGCTATCTTTTTATCGGGTTAGGCGAGAATAACCAGCGCCCGACCGCCCAGGATCTGGATAAGTTACAGGGCAAAGTGGTGCGTCTCACCGATCAGGGCGCGGTACCGGACGATAACCCCTTTGTGAACAACAAACAGGCGCGGCCGGAGATTTGGTCTTACGGGATCCGCAACCCGCAGGGAATGGCGATGAACCCGTGGAGCAACACCCTGTGGCTCAATGAGCACGGGCCACGCGGTGGCGACGAGATCAATATCCCGGAAAGAGGCAAAAACTACGGCTGGCCGCTGGCAACCCACGGCATCAACTACAGCGGGTTGCCGATCCCGGAAGCGAAAGGCGAAACCGCCGTGGGCACCGAGCCGCCGCTGTTTGTCTGGAAGCAGTCTCCGGCGTTGAGCGGGATGGCTTTCTATAACAGCGACGTCTTCCCGCAGTGGAAGAATAAACTCTTTATCGGCGCGCTGAAGGATAAGGACGTGATTGTGATGAACGTCAGCGGCGACAGCGTTACGGAGGAGGGAAGGATCCTCGGCGACCGCAATCAGCGGGTTCGCGATGTGCGGGTCGGACCGGATGGCTACTTATACGTGCTGACCGATGAAACAGACGGGCAACTGTTGAAAGTCAGCCCGTCCAGGGAGTAGATCAGGTCACCGGGATCATCACCACGTTGCGATAGGCCGGGCGCTCGCTCAGGTTTGCCAGCCAGCGCTCAAGATGCGGACGCGGTGCCCACGTCAGACCAACGTTGGTCAGGTTCCAGACAAATGGGGCGACGGCGATATCACCCACGCCAAAGTCGTCGCCCGAGAACCACGGCTTTGTCGCCAGCGCCTCGTCCATCATGGCAAACAGCGATTCGCAGGTGGCTTTGGCAGCGTCAATGGCAGCGTAATCACGCTCGGCTTCCGGGGTTCTCACCAGCCCCATCAATATTACCCGGTGGGCAGGGGAGAGCGTCTGGTTGGCCCAGTCCATCCACTTTTCACCGACGGCCCGCTTCGCAGGTTCATCGAGCCACAGACGGTTCTGGCCGTACTGCGCCGCGAGGTAGCGCACAATGGCGTTGGATTCCCACAGCGTCAGGTCGGTTTCGTCATCGCGCAGCAGCGGCACCAGACCGTTAGGGTTCATTGCCAGATAGTCGGCCTCTTTATTCACCCCGTGTTCCAGTCCCGCCATGATCTGCTTAAAGGGTAAATCCAGCTCTTCCAGCGTCCAGAGTACCTTTTTAACGTTGGTTGAATTGTTCCTGCCCCACAAAGTAATCATAATAACCCCTTATAATTAAAGCCGTTGTCAGGATGCGATCCCTGGTGATGGCTTTACATGGTGAGATAAACCCAACCAATACGCAACAGACGCGAAAAAAATCGATGCGGTCAAAGCGTATCGGGTTGTTATTGCATAAACTTTAAAAACTTTACCAGGTTTTGGTTTTTTTTAAGGCGTTAGTACGTTATTACTCATCGCTTCTTGCGACACGGTGGTGTGACGTGATTTTTGGAATGGAAACTCGGGTGGCATTATGATGCGAAACACTTTTTCTTTACGCGGTCTGGTAGCGGGTTCTGCGCTGCTGGTCCTTTTTGCACCTTCGCTGTACGCAGCGGAACAGGCGGCGCCTGAGGCTCCGCCGGTTGATGCGCGCGCCTGGATATTGATGGACTATGCCAGCGGCAAAGTCCTGGCAGAAGGCAATGCAGATGAAAAACTCGACCCTGCCAGCCTGACCAAAATCATGACCAGCTACGTGGTAGGGCAGTCCCTGAAAGCCGGTAAGATCAAGCTCACCGACATGGTGACCATCGGCAAAGATGCCTGGGCGACGGGCAACCCGGCGCTGCGCGGCTCCTCGGTGATGTTCCTCAAGCCGGGGGATCAGGTGGCGGTTTCCGATCTGAACAAAGGGGTAATCATTCAGTCGGGGAATGATGCCTGTATCGCGCTGGCCGATTATGTGGCCGGCAGCCAGGACTCTTTCATTGGTTTGATGAATGGCTACGCGCAGAAATTAGGCCTCACCAACACCACCTTTAAAACCGTTCACGGCCTGGACGCGCCGGGCCAGTTCAGTACCGCCCGCGATATGGCGCTGCTGGGCAGGGCACTGATTCATGATGTGCCGGAAGAGTACGCGATCCATAAAGAGAAAGAGTTCACCTTCAACAAGATCCGCCAGCAGAACCGCAACCGTCTGCTGTGGAGCAGCAACGTCAATGTGGACGGGATGAAAACCGGCACCACTGCCGGGGCAGGCTACAACCTGGTGGCCTCGGCAACCCAGGGCGATATGCGTCTGATCTCGGTGGTGCTGGGCACCAAAACCGACCGCATCCGCTTTAACGAGTCAGAAAAACTGCTGACCTGGGGCTTCCGCTTCTTCGAAACCGTCACCCCTATCAAGCCGGATGCCACCTTTGTCAGCCAGCGGGTCTGGTTTGGCGATAAGAGCGAGGTCAAGCTCGGCGCCGGTGAAAGCGGCTCGGTCACCATTCCGCGCGGCCAGCTGAAAAACCTGAAAGCCAGCTACACCCTGACCGACAAGCAGCTCACTGCGCCGCTGAAAAAAGGCCAGGTGGTCGGCACTATCGACTTCCAGCTGAACGGCAAATCCATTGAGCAGCGGCCGCTGGTTGTGATGGAAGCGGTGGAAGAGGGCGGGTTCTTTGGCCGGATGTGGGATTACGTGCTGATGAAATTCCACGAGTGGTTTGGCGGCTGGTTCAACTAAAGCTTCCGTGCAGTGCCGGGTGGCGGCTTCGCCTTACCCGGCCTACGGAGTTCCCAGGCCCGTGCAAGCGCAGCGCCGCCGGGCAATAAACCGCACTCAGTACATCAATTTAATCTGCTGCGCCTTAGCCCAGGCAGCCAGCTCCTCATCCGGACGACAGTCGCTGACGATCGCGTCAAAGCGCGTCAGCTCCCCCATCCGCGCCGGACGCACCTTGCCCATCTTGCTGTGATCCACCACCAGCACATGGTACTGCGCCATACTCATCGCCCACTGTTTAACCGGCAGCTCATCGAGATTAAAACAGGTCGCCCCCTGGCGAACATGCACCCCTGCCGCAGAGTAAAAGGCGATATCCGGGCACAGGTTACTGAGGGTGTCATGCAGGTTAAGCGGTTTGAAGATAGCGTTGCTGGCGTGGAACTCACCGCCGCAGAGGATCACCCGGCACTCGGGTTTTTCCTGCAGGGCGAGAAAGGTGTTCAGGGAGTAACAGACCCCGGTAAACGGCAGGTCATTATCGATGGCTTCGATGATCCACGGCGTGGTGGTGCCGCAATCAAAAAACAGCGTCTGATGAGGCTGCACCAGCGAGGCGGCCAGCCGCGCGGCTTTGCGCTTCTCTTCCACCAGGCGGGTTTTTTGATCGCTCAGCAGATAGTGGCTGGCGCTGCGGGGTTCGAGGACAATGTAGCCGCCAAGCAGCACAACCGGCCCGCTTTCACTGTTGAGGTCGCGACGGATGGTCATCTCAGAGACGCCCAGCAGCGCGGCGGCCTCTTTCAGATGCAGTTTATCGCTGCGCTTAAGCGCATTAATCAGTTGAGCCAGCCGTTCGTCACGTCGTGTTTCCATAGGTCCTCAGAGCGATAAATGAGCCCCCGTTACGCCGGGGGCTCAAGTTTACCTCGCGGGACCTGAATTAGTCACGTATCCAGCCCTTGCGGATCGGCAGGGCAAAGCAGAAGCGGTACAGCTGCGAGAGGCGGAGATAGAGAGCCTGCCCGAACAGGTTCCACAGGATCTGCGCGCTCAGGCAGCCCAGCAGGCCGACCATCAGTCCGCCCAGCATATCCATCGGCCAGTGGACCCCCAGATAAACGCGGGACCAGGCGATGGCGCAGGCCACCATCATCAACACAATGCCGGACCAGACCCGATGCCAGAACAGGAACGCCAGTGCAAAGGTGAAAATGGCGGTGCCGTGATCGCTCGGGAAGGAGTCATCCGCGGCGTGGTGCAGGAAGTTATAGCCGACACGATCGACAAACGGGCGGTCGTGCGGGAACAGATGGCCCAGCAGCCACGACGCCGCCAGGCTTATCACCAGCGCCATGGCGATCTTAATCACCAGCTGACGCTGGGCACCCACCTGCTTGCGCGGCCCCCATAGCCAGAGGATTGCGATCAGCGCGGGCATAATGGTTATCAGGTCTTTCGCCACAAAGATGGCCAGATTAATGCTCCACTCCGGCGAAGCAGGCGTGGCATTGATCAGATAAAACAGTCCGTAGTTCAGATTCTCTAACATATCCTCGTTACTCTTTTGCAAACCAGATGGAGATCAGGCCGTAGGCCACCACCTGTGAAAACCACACCCACCAACCTGCCCACAGGTTGTGCGAGAAGAAATGTGCGCCGCGCATCACCTGGCCATAGCCCATGACCAGGCCGAGCACGACTCCGGCAGCCACCAGCCCCCAGGCCAGACGCGGACGCTCACGCCAGAAGGCGAAGAACAACCCCATCACCATAAAACCGCTTGAAGCGTGACCGCCGGGAAAACAGCGCCCGGGGCCACTGCCGAGGGGAGCTGAATCAAACAGGGGATAGGCCAGGGCCTTGCCGCCATACTCCACCAGGTCCCAGGGACAGCTGTGATGGCTGACGGCTTTCAGTACCCCCACCACCGCCGTACCCAACCCCATCAGCAGCGCCGCCGTAACCAGTTGGGCATTGCGCCGGAACGCGCCGTATAGGAGGGTAACCGCCGCCACGGCAATGGTCAGGTATTTCGCCAGCCGATGATTGAGCAGATCCAGCAGCGCGTTTTGCTGCAGCGGAAAGTGCTGGCTGGCCGCGTCAAACCAGTAGCCGGTCAGCATTCTGTCGAGGGTTTCATCCCGCGAAAGCCAGGTAAAAAGCCCGGCCAGAACCAGCAGCGTAATCAGCTGATAACCATAAAAACGCGCCGGTAAAGGGTAAAGCGGTTTTGTCTTAGAAGTCTTTAACTTAGACAATTCTGAAGCCGGAGAAAATTGTGTCATAATTAAGGCCAATGACTTAAAACCCCTAAGCATACGGGCGCTAACTTAAGGCAACCTTAAACGACGGCGATTTGTGCGTTATTTCTGACCAGCTGCGTTAATCTGCTATCGCTGGCGCAGCCATTTCATTACACTCTGCGCGATTTTTTATCGGATATTGAGACTCCATGCTAAACCGTTCTTCTTCCAGCACTCGCCTGGGGCGTCAGGCGCTGCTGTTCCCGCTGTGTCTGGTGCTTTACGAATTCTCCACCTATATCGGTAACGATATGATCCAGCCCGGCATGCTGGCCGTGGTGGCGCAGTACAACGCCGGGATCGAGTGGGTTCCCACCTCCATGACCGCCTATCTGGCGGGGGGGATGTTTTTGCAGTGGCTGCTCGGGCCGCTATCGGATCGTATTGGCCGTCGCCCGGTGATGCTCACCGGGGTGGTGTGGTTTATCGTCACCTGCCTGGCGACCCTGCTGGCGCAGAACATCGAGCAGTTCATGGTGCTGCGCTTCCTGCAGGGCGTGAGTCTGTGCTTTATCGGTGCCGTCGGTTACGCCGCTATCCAGGAGTCGTTTGAGGAGGCGGTGTGCATCAAAATCACCGCCCTGATGGCGAACGTAGCGCTGATTGCGCCGCTGCTCGGCCCGCTGGTGGGGGCCGCCTGGGTGCACGTTGCGCCGTGGGAGGGGATGTTCGTGCTGTTTGCGTTGCTGGCGGCGATCTCGTTTTACGGCCTGTACCGCGCAATGCCCGAAACCGCCACCCGCATCGGGGAGAAGCTCTCCATGCAGGAGCTGGGGCGCGACTATAAAGCGGTGCTGAAAAATATCCGCTTTGTGGCGGGGGCGCTGGCGATTGGCTTTGTCTGCCTGCCGCTGCTGGCGTGGATTGCCCAGTCGCCGGTGATCATCATCAGCGGCGAAAAGCTCAGCAGCTACGAGTATGGCCTGCTGCAGGTGCCGATTTTTGGCGCGCTGATTGTGGGTAACCTGGTGCTGGCCCGGCTGACGTCACGCCGCACCGTGCGCTCGTTAATCATCATGGGCGGCTGGCCGATTGTGATTGGGCTGGTGGTGGCTGCGGTGGCGACGGTGGTTTCATCCCACGCCTGGCTGTGGATGACCGCCGGGCTGAGTATCTATGCGTTTGGTATTGGGCTGGCAAATGCCGGGCTGGTGCGTCTGACGCTGTTTGCCAGCGAGATGAGTAAAGGTACGGTGTCGGCGGCAATGGGGATGTTACAGATGCTGATCTTCACCGTCGGGATTGAGGTCAGCAAACACGCCTTCAGCAGCGGCGGCAACGGGCTGTTCAGCCTGTTCAACCTGGCGAACGGCATCCTGTGGCTGGGGCTGATGTTTGTGTTCCTGAAAGACAAGCGGGTTGGCAGTTCGTTACAGCCGGAGTAAACAATCAAGCCGGGTGGCGGCTACGCCTTACCCGGCCTACGAAACTACGCCTGCTTAATTGAACGGGGCTTCCCGGTTCAACACGCGGTCAATCACTTCCAGCACCCCTTCTTCGTTATTGTGTGGCGCTTCATAGCGGGCAACCGCTTTGATGTGATCCCGGGCATTGGCCATCGCAAAGCTGAACCCGGCCTGGGTCAGCATCTCCACGTCGTTGCCGCTGTCGCCAAAGGCGACCACTTCGCTGTTGTCGATGCCCCATACCTCCTGCAGCAGGCGCAGGCCATTGGCTTTGTGGATGCCCGGCAGGATCAGGTCGATACTGCCGTGCCCGGTGGTGACCGGCACCATAATGTCGCTCAACTGCTGGTGGATCATCCCCTGGATGCGCGGGATTTCGTCGTCCGGTACGTTCAGGCCAAACTTAAAGAAGATGTCGTTGAAGTTATCGAAATTGTCCACCTTTTCCAGCCGGTGATAATATTTGGCGGCAAGGTCATGGAAGGTTTCACCATAGTGTTTCAGGGTGTAGGCGCTGCCTTTGCCGCAGGCGATCACTTCTACTTCCGGAATGGCGCAGAGAAACTCCGCCACGGTGGCGAACTGGGCCTGCGTCAGCTCGCCGTTGTAGACATCTTCCCCGGCATTCACCACCCAGCCGCCGTTTTCCGCGACAAAGGCGATCTCATCGGCGATCTCCGGAAAAAAAGAGATCAGCTGGTAGTACTGGTTGCCGCTGGCAACCACAAACCGTATGCCCTGTTCCTTCATCTGCGCGTACTGGCGCAGAAAGCGCGCGCGATTGTACTGCTTCGCATCGTCGAGGAAGGTGCCATCCATATCAACCGCAATCAGTTTAACGCTCATATCCATTCTCCATGGCAGATCTAGCCTGCGAATCCGGTTTGGCGACCGCCCTGGCGACCAGAGCGGCAATCATTACTAATCCTAAGACCACCAGCATCGCGCTGCGTAAGCCGTAATGCTCCCCGAGGAAGCCCAGCAGCGGCGGGCCTACCAGGAAGGCGAGATAGCCGGTGGTGGCGACCACGCTGACGCGGGTCGGCGCGTCCGGGCCGGTGTCGCTGGCTGCCGAGATGGTCAGCGGGAAGCCGAGCGAGGCACCCAGCCCCCACAGCACCACCGACACGCCGGCCACCCAGTCGACATCGACAAAAATAATCAGGGCAATGCCCAGACCACCCAGCAGGGCGCTGGCACGAACCACCGTCACGCGGCTGTAGCGGTCGATAAACCAGCCCCCGGTAAAGCGCCCGACGGTCATGCCCAGCGTAAACCCGGCATAAATCAGTGAGCCGGAGGTTGGGCTGAAGCCATGCCCGTCCACCATCAGCAGCGGCAACCAGTCATTGGCGGACCCTTCCGCAAAGGCCATCGCCAGCACCACCACGCCAATCAGCATCAGCTGCATATCGCGATAGAAGGGCAGCCCTTTTTCACCGGTTTTCGTCTCACCCGCGACGTTTCTGCCGTTGCCATCCGGAATGGCGGTGATCCCCAGCAGCACCGGGGCGATACAGACCAGCGCAGCCAGTAAAATATGGGTGGTAGCGGCAATGCCGGTAGCGGTGAGCGCCATGCCGATGCCAGCACCGGCCAGGGTGCCGAGGCTATAGAAGCCGTGCATCATCGGCAGCACGGTTTTGTTCATCTCCTGCTCGATGGCGGCGCCTTCGACGTTGATCGCCACTTCCGCGGCGCCAAAACTGCCACCAAACACGGTCAGTCCGAGGGCAAAGGCCAGCGGGGAGGCGAACCACAGCGCAACGCTGAGCAACATCATACCCACAATCGCGCAGCACATCGTGGTGCGGATCACTGTCCGGGTGCCGAAGCGCTTAACCAGCCAGGCGGAACAGAGAATGCCGCTCATCGACCCTATCGACAGGCCAAATAACACGATGCCCATCTCCGCCGTCGAGACCGACAAAATATCGCGGATGGCAGGGGTGCGCGTGGCCCAGGAGGCCATTAACAGGCCGGGGATAAAGAAGAACATAAACAGCGCCCACAGGCGGCGTTGCAGAATTTTGCGCGGTGAGATGACGGTCATGGTTTCTGTACCAGAAGGACAACATAGAAGACAACACTAGCAAGTTTGTGTACATTTGTACATAAATGCGCTGAGGTAAAAATGAACAGACGACCCAACGATCCGCAACGGCGGGAACGGATATTGCAGGCTACCCTGGACACCATCGCTGAGCATGGTCTGAACGCGGTCACCCATCGCAAAATCGCCAGCTGTGCCGGCGTGCCGCTGGGGTCGATGACCTACTATTTTTCCGGGATGGATGCGCTGCTCGAAGAGGCCTTCACCTGGTTTACGCAGCAGATGTCGGTTCAGTACCGCGAGTTCTTTGCCGGGGTGACGGGGCCGGAGATGGCTTGCGAGTCGATCACCACCTTGATTTACAGCTCTCAGGTGACCACGCCGCACAACATGGAGCTGATGTACCAGCTGTATGCCTTTATGAACCGCAGCGCCTCGTTAAAAACCGTGATGCAGGACTGGATGAAAACCAGCCAGACTACGCTTGAGCAGTGGTTCGATCCGGTCACCGCCCGGGCGCTGGACGCCTTTATCGAGGGGATGACGCTGCATTTTGTCACCGACCGACAGCCTCTCACGCGGGAAGCGTTGCGGGCGATGGTGGGCAGGATAGCCGGGACATAACCTCGTTTATGCCCCGCAGGGAACTACTCGTCCCGCGTCACATACCCGAAATCAAATCCCTGCAGCACATGTTCGCGCAGAAAGTGATTGACCGGATAGCTGTAGCTCTGCCCGATACTGACGGCATGAACCACCCGCAGTAACGTCCCGCCGCTGAGCGGTAAGGGCTTATCGGTAATTGCAACCTCCGCCTCTTTTAACCCGTCTTTTAAATGCTGGTAAGCCGGGGATTCAGTGATGCTGTTATTGGTGACGCCGAAGGTGATCACCAGAATGGCAATTAACGCGACGGGGAAGGCTAAGGGATGCCGATTCATGAGCCGTACGGAGCGCGAGGAACGCCGGGTCAACATCGCCGCCGTCACGGGAACGAGGACCAGATAGAGCAGTTTTGCCAGATGCGTCAGGGCACCCACCAGAGAGAACATCAGCGCAACGGGCGGCACAATGACGGCACGCGCGGCATCTTCCCCCAGTTTCTCATTAACCCCACCCGCGCTGTAGCTCGGTGCCGCCGCACGCAGTTCAGGTAATTTTTGCTTCACCGCCTCGTTAAGATGAGGCGCGTGGAGCTCAAGAGCAAACTGCTTCAGCTTATCGTTTAGCGGATACTGCTCGCGAACAAGCGTATTCCCCGGGAGCTGGAGCTTCTCGCGTAACGCTTTCTGCACCACGTTCAGGCGGAAAAAGACGCCCCAGTCGAGTCGTTTCGGGATAGTCACGCCTTCGTAGACCACGGTCCGCTGGGCGAGATATTTCTCTCTGGCGGCTTTCGCTACCGCCGCATCAAAACCGGCACGATCTGATGGCGTCCAGTCCCTGGTGACCGGAACCCCTTGCCCGCGCACCTGATTCCGCACGGTGGCGTAATAACGTCGCGGGACGTTCCAGGTTTTCAGGCGCTTCGCCTCTAAGGAGCGTTCATAGCGTTGCCAGGCTCGGGCCTGCTCCAGTCGCACCGTTTCGCTGATATCCATCTCATCGTTGTAATAGGCGACGAACTCTTTATGCACCTCTTCGCGAGCCTTGATCCACGCCTCGTAATAACCCCGCACGCCACCTTCTTGCGCGCTAATATTGTCACGTAAATTTTGCTCCGCATCGCTTTCGAGTAATTTACGGTAGCGATCCGACGAACTTAACAGCACCGGTAAGGTGGCCAGAAATGCCTTTCCGGATGGGCTGGTCCATGTCCGGGCCTGTCCTCCTCCGCTGTCCAGCGGGATGCCTTCCAGCGTCTGCTGCCCTTCAATTAATGCATGCTGGTAGAGCTGCGCCAGCAGAGACATCTGACGAAACTCGCCCGTGCTTTTCGTCACCTGGCGTTCGATCACCCACTCCACGGCATGCCACGTCAGGGTTCCGGCGATCAGGCAGATCAACAGCACCAGGGCTGTGCTGACGTTTGCCGTCAGGCGGATACCTTTTTTCTTCAGCCGGACGAGGCCCATTAGCGAGAACTGCAACACCAGCAGCGCCGCCGCGATGGCGGTTAAGGTCCGCCCGTAGCGCTCCATATTATGAACTTCATCGGCTGTCGAGACGCTACCGACCAGATCCAGCAGGCGGGAGTTGAACGCCAGCTCACAAATGAGATAGGTGAGGGTAATGCCCGTCACCAGCCAGTTTTGCCAGCAGGGGAGGGCCGAATGCTTGATCTTGTCCTGCGGCCACGGCTGCTCCTGGACATGCCCGGTCATGACTTCAGCTCCAGGCTGGTCTGGCGGGTTTTCGTCGGCGCATAGATCTCGTTGGGCACGGAATTGTCCAGCTCTGGCTGGGCAACTTTAGGCGGGAGTGGCGCCACCGTTTTGGTCGGGGTCTGTTTTACCGGCTTCGCCACGGGCTGCGCTTTGGCTTTACGCGACGATGTCACGCTATCGGTGCGGGTACGCTTAACCGTTTTTTGTTGCTCAAGGGGGAGGCGACGATGGTAAACCTCACCATGCTGCCAGGTGTACTGTTCGATCCGGTTCCCGTGGGTGAAATTCAGCTGCAGTTTGTCCGCGCTGGCGGCGATCTCCGGCCCTGTATCGCAGACGCCCGTGAAGGCCCACTCCTGGGAACGGGTGTTTTGCACATCGACCAGGCGATACTGTGCCGGGCAGGAGCGGGTAGCCACTTTCAACAGCAGCAAGGTGTGTCCTTCGATGTGATACTGACTGATGATCCTCGCCCAGCTGACACCCTCGATCGGGCGCTCAATCATCAGATTGCTCCACTTCAGGCTGTAGCGACCATTCAGCTCCCGTAACGCGCCTGTCGAGCCATCCGCCAGCGTGAACTGACCGACTTCATTCCCCAGCACGCTCGCCAGGTCAGTGTTAAACAGAATTTTGCCGTTTTTATCGTAACGAACGGAGCAGCCACTTAACCCAAAAATGAACGCCAGAACCAGCAAGCTACGCAGGATTAAATTGTGTCGGGAGATACTCATCTGTTAATTCCGTTTTTGTTCGTTATTTTTTCAATGCAATGCTATCAATGGAGCCATTGATAATGTTGAGAGTGGCTGGTGCGATCTGACGGGCGTGAGGGGACCATCCATGATAAAAATTTCAGGAAAGTTAACATGTTGAAATAATGCGTCAACTTCCAATTCTGGTGGGTTATACGGCGACCTGCTACCGGTTTTCCCCTTCAGCCGCTGCCAGGCGACTCGCATTTATTTTTACCCGGATATAATTCATATAACGCCGCTGTTGGCGTTACGCGCGATTTTTACCCGGATAAAAAAGGTGACTCCATGGCAAATATCACCCTTACCGTCTTCTGGCGGCAGCGTCAGATCGCCCACGGTACGCTGAGCGAACTGTTACAGCAGATCCAATCCGCTAACATTCAGCGTGAAAGCGTTTTCATTTTTAACGATCGCAGCGGAAAACGGCTCGATATTCCTCTTAATGGCGATATTGCCGATATTCTGGCGGTCTACCCTGAACTGGCAGAGACCCCTGTCGTAAAATCCCGCGGACGGCCAAAGCTCGGCGTCCTGGCCAAAGAGGTGACGTTGCTGCCCCGGCACTGGGAGTGGCTGGCTACCCAGCCCGGCGGGGCGTCTGCCACTCTGCGCAGGCTTATCGACCGGGCCAGAAAACCCGGTAAAGCGGCGGATAATAAGCGCCAGCGTCACGATCGCGCCTACCACTTTATGTACGAGATGGCGGGAGATCTGCCTGATTACGAGGCCGGCCTGCGCGCGCTTTTTGCTGACGATGAGGCGGCGTTTACCGCGTCTATTGAGAGCTGGCCGCAGGATATTCGCCAGTACGCGCTACGGCTGGCATTTGGCAAAGAAGAGGAGGGTGAGGGATCCTGAACCAGAGGGGGTCCTGAAAATCTCTACAAATGTAAATTTCTGTGCAATTTATTTCACATCTTTAATTTTATCCTATTGATTTAAATAAAAATAAAAACATACCTGGCTTTCCCTTTTCCCGGCGGACAACAAAACGCAGAAGGATACGCTACGCTTTGTAAATCACCCTGCGGCAAGCGTTTTTACCCCTTCTGCGGACGTCGCCACCCTAACACCGGGGAAGCCCCTATGACCCTTAGTCATGAAGATGATGTAAAAATGCTGCTGTCTGCGTTTGAAGGACGTCTGGAACAACTGTTGCCCGAGGGAGAGCAAGAGGGCCAGGTCTATGCAGCCATGCGCGAAGCCACGCTTGTCGCCGGCAAACGAATGCGTCCTCTGTTGCTGCTGCTGGCGGCGACGGATATGGGCTACAAAACCGAGCAGACCGGTATTCTGGACCTGGCCTGTGCCATTGAGATGGTCCATGTCGCCTCCCTGATCCTCGATGACATGCCCTGCATGGACAACGCCATGCTCAGACGCGGGCGCCCGACGGTTCACTATCAGTATGGCGAAAACGTCGCGATTCTGGCGGCGGTGGCGCTGCTGAGCCATGCGTTTTGCGTCATCTCACGCGCGCCTTCCCTGACCCACGAGGTAAAAGCGCGGGCGATGGCTGAACTCTCGGCGTCGGTGGGCCATATGGGGCTGGTGCAGGGACAATTTCGCGATCTGAATGAGGCCCGGCAGAGCCGTAATGCCGATGAAATCCTGCTCACCAATGAGCTGAAAACCAGCAGCCTGTTTAACGCTACCCTGCAGCTGGCGGCCATTGCGGCCGGCGCGCCGCCCCAGGTCAGCGAACGCCTGCGCTTTTTCGCCCGCGATCTCGGCCAGGCCTTCCAGCTGATTGATGACCTGACGGACGGCTCATATGCCACCGGCAAAGATCCCCATCAGGATAAAGATAAATCGACGCTGGTCGCCGTACTCGGGGCCGAAAGCGTCTTCCTGCGCCTGCGCGAGCACGTGCGCAGCGCCGATCAGCATATCGCTACCGCCTGTCAGCCGGGAAATACCACCCGGTACTATGTCCACGTCTGGTTTGAAAAACAGCTGACGCTTATCAGCCAGAGCCTGTCGTTATCCCTGTCGGAGTGTCAATGAGCAGCCTGTCGCAACGTAAAAGCGATCATCTCGATATCGTACTGAACCGCGCACCGGGCGCAAAAAAGTGTACTAACGGCTTTGAAAAATGGCGCTTCGGACACTGTGCCCTGCCTGAACTGCATCTTGATGACATCGATCTCACGACCAGGCTGTTTGGCCGAACCCTCAACGCGCCGCTGCTGATCAGCTCTATGACCGGCGGCACCCGCCGGGCGAGCCAGATCAATCAACATCTGGCCCTCGCTGCACAGGCGCTGGGGCTGGCGATGGGGGTTGGCTCTCAGCGCGTGGCGCTGGAGAGCGAGGCGAATTATGGCCTGACGGGAGAACTGCGATCCTTTGCCCCGGACGTGGTGCTGATGGCCAACCTCGGTGCGGCGCAAATCGCCGGGCCACGGGGTATCGACTATGCCAGACGTGCCGTAGAGACCCTGGCGGCAGATGCGCTGATTATTCACCTCAACCCGCTGCAGGAGGCGCTCCAGCACGGGGGCGATCGCAACTGGTGCGGGGTTATCGACGCCATTCATCAGACCGTCGAGGCGCTGCATGTGCCGGTAGTGGTGAAAGAGGTGGGCAATGGGCTTTCGGTCCCGGTTGCCCGTCAGCTGGCTGCCGCGGGCGTGGCGATGCTCGATGTCGCGGGCGCGGGTGGCACCAGTTGGGCGGCGGTAGAGGGCGAACGCGCCGTGACCGCGCACGACCGGGCGGTGGCAATGGCCTTTGCCGACTGGGGCATCCCAACCGCGACGGCCTTACAGGATCTGCATCAGGCGCTGCCTGATATGCCGCTGGTGGCCTCGGGCGGGATCGCCGACGGCATTGAGGTGGCAAAAGCGATCCGCTTAGGCGCCAGCGTAGTGGGCCAGGCGGCCGGCGTACTGCAAAGCGCGTTGGTGTCCAGCGAGGCGGTCATCGACCATTTTCAGGTGATCATCGACCAGCTGCGCGTCGCCTGTTTCTGCACCGGGAGCGCAAACCTGGCCCAACTGCGGCAGGCCACGCTGGTGGCACAGTCGTAATGGCGCACGAGTGGGACATCATTCTGGCCGGCGGTGGGCTGGCGAACGGGCTGATCGCGTTACGGTTGCGCCAGCAGCGCCCGGAATTGCGCGTGCTGCTTCTCGAAGCCGACAACCAGCCGGGTGGGAATCACACCTGGTCGTTTCATGAGGGCGACATTACCCCCGGGCAGCACCAGTGGATTGCCCCCCTGGTGGCGCATCGCTGGCAGGGGTACGACGTCCGCTTTCCCGACCTGAACCGGACCCTGGTCGGGGACTATCTCAGCATCACCTCGGCGCGTTTTGCCGCGGTGCTGACCGGGGCCGCTGGCGATAACCTGCAAACCCACGCCGTCGTCACCGCGCTCACCCCGGAGACGGTGACCCTCGCTGACGGCACTACGCTTCGGGCCCGCGCGGTAATCGATGGCCGGGGATACACGCCGGACAGGCACCTCAATACCGGCAGCCAGTCATTTCTCGGCCAGCAGTGGCGTCTGCGCCAGCCGCATGGCCTGACCCGGCCGATACTGATGGACGCCACGGTCAATCAGCAGGGAGGGTACCGTTTTGTCTATACCCTCCCGCTTTCCGCAACCGAACTGCTGATCGAAGACACTCACTACATTGACGCCGCCCGGCTGCATATCAGCGCCGCGCGGCAAAACATCGCTGATTATGCCCGCCAGCAGGGCTGGTGCCTGGAGAGCCTGATTCGGGAAGAGCAGGGTCATCTGCCGATTATGCTGGCGGGTGATTTTCCGGCGTACTGGCAGGCGCGGGATAAGCAGCCATGCAGCGGCCTGCGCGCCGGGCTGTTTCATGCCACCACCGGCTATTCGTTGCCGCATGCGGTGGCGCTGGCCGAGGTCATTGCCGGCAGCGCGGATATCAGCGCGACCGCCATCTTTTCCGTCATTCATCGCTATGCCCTCTACCAGTGGCAGGCGCAGCGCTTTTTCCGCACCCTCAACCGCATGCTGTTTCTGGCGGGGGATGCCGATAAACGCTGGCAGGTGATGCAACGTTTTTACTCTCTTAACGAAGGGCTGATTGCCCGCTTTTACGCCGGGCAGCTAACCCTGGCCGATAAAGCGCGGATCCTGGCAGGTAAGCCCCCGGTCCCCGTCGGCGAAGCGATGCTCGCCATACTGAAACTCACTCCCCGGATGCGAGCGTTTCACCATGAATAAAACAGTGATTATTGGCGCCGGTTTCGGCGGATTAGCCCTGGCCATTCGGCTGCAGGCGCAGGGCATTGCCACACTTCTGCTGGAGCAGCGGGATAAGCCCGGCGGGCGCGCGTACGTTTATCAGGATAAAGGATTCACCTTTGACGCCGGGCCAACGGTGATCACCGATCCCAGCGCCATCGAAGAGCTGTTTACCCTGGCCGGAAAACGGATGGCGGATTATGTCGATCTGCTCCCGGTGACGCCGTTCTATCGCCTGTGCTGGGAGACGGGCGAGGTCTTTGATTACGACAATGTGCAGACCCGGCTGGAAGAGCAGATCCGGCGTTTCAACCCCCGTGACGTGGAGGGCTACCGCAAATTCCACGCCTACTCCCGGGAGGTGTTTAACGAGGGGTATCTGAAGCTCGGCACGGTGCCGTTCCTCTCTTTTCGCGACATGCTCCGTGCCGGGCCGCAGCTTACCCGTCTGCAAGCCTGGCGCAGCGTCTACAGTATGGTCTCGCGCTTTATTGAGAATGAGCAGCTGCGGCAGGCGTTCTCTTTTCATTCGCTGCTGGTGGGAGGCAATCCGTTTGCGACCTCGTCCATTTATACCCTGATCCACGCCCTGGAGCGTGAGTGGGGCGTCTGGTTTGCCCGGGGTGGCACCGGAGCGCTGGTGCAGGGGCTGGTCAAGCTCTATCAGGATCTGGGCGGCGAGTTGCAGCTCAATGCGGAGGTAACCCGGCTGGTGGCCGAGGGCGAGCGCATTTCCGCCGTAGAGCTTAAAGACGGCCAGATCATCCCGACCGCGGCGGTGGCCTCCAATGCCGACGTGGTGCATACCTATGAAAAACTGCTGGGGCATCATCCGGTGGGGGCAGCGCGCGCGGCATCGCTCAAGCGTAAACGGATGAGTAACTCCTTGTTTGTGCTCTATTTTGGCCTTAACAAGCAGCACGATCTGGCGCACCATACCGTCTGTTTCGGGCCGCGCTATAAAGAACTGATCGACGACATCTTTAATAAGAACGCGCTGGCGGAGGATTTTTCGCTCTACCTGCACGCCCCCTGCGTGACCGATCCCTCTCTGGCACCGCCGGGCTGCGGAAGCTACTACGTGTTAGCCCCGGTGCCCCACTTAGGCACCGCGGATCTCGACTGGGACGTGGAGGGGCCGCGCCTGCGCGACCGGATTTTCGCCTGGCTTGAAGCCCACTACATGCCGGGGTTGCGCAGCCAGCTGGTGACCCACCGCATGTTCACCCCCTTTGATTTTCGCGACCAGCTGGGCGCCCATCTGGGCTCGGCCTTCTCTGTCGAACCGATCCTGCGCCAGAGCGCCTGGTTCCGGCCGCATAATCGCGACAGCCGGATCCCTAACCTTTACCTGGTTGGGGCCGGTACCCATCCGGGTGCCGGTATTCCCGGGGTGATCGGTTCGGCCAAAGCGACGGCAGGGCTGATGCTGGAGGCACTTTCCCGATGAACACCACCCTGATGGATCACGCCACCGACACCATCGCCGTGGGCTCGAAAAGCTTTGCCACCGCGGCGAGGATTTTTGACCCGGCGACCCGACGTAGCGTGCTGATGCTCTACGCCTGGTGCCGCTACTGCGACGACGTTATCGACGGCCAAGAGCTGGGGTTTAACGCCACCCCCGTGGACAGCGCCCAGGCAGAGCGGCGGCTGGAGATGCTTAAAAACCAGACCCTGCGCGCGTGGGAGGGGGGTGAGATGCATGAACCCGCCTTTGCCGCCTTTCAGGAGGTGGCCCTGGGCCACAACATCCCGCTCCAGCTGGCTTACGATCATCTTGATGGCTTTGCCATGGACGTGCGCGAGACCCATTACGAGACATTCGATGACACCCTGCAATACTGTTATCGCGTGGCAGGCGTCGTGGGGTTGATGATGGCCCGGGTGATGGGGGTACGCGATGACGCCGTGCTCGATCGTGCCTGTGATTTAGGCCTGGCATTTCAGCTGACCAATATCGCCCGGGATATCGTCGAGGATGCCCGGGTTGGCCGCTGTTATCTCCCGGCCCAGTGGCTGGCAGAAGAGAACATCCCCCCGGAGGCGATTGCGACGCCACAGATGCGTCAGCCCCTTGCGGGACTTGCCCGGCGGCTGGTGGCTGAAGCCGAACCTTATTATGCCTCTGCCCGTGCGGGGCTGGCGGGGTTACCGCTGCGATCCGCCTGGGCGATTGCCTCGGCGCACGGGGTATATCGCGAGATTGGTATGAAGGTGAGCGCCGCGGGCCCCCGCGCCTGGGATAAACGGCAGGGGACCAACGGTGTTGAAAAGGTGGGATTACTGCTGAAAGGCGCCGGGCTGGCGCTTACTTCTCGTTTGGCGACGCAGGCGCCGCGTCCGGCCGGGCTCTGGCAGCGCCCGCGTTAGCCACACTGCGCGCTTTGCGCTGGCGTAACGTGGTCTGCAATTTTTCAATCGGCGGGGCATAGAGAAAACCAAAGGAGACGCACTCCTCTTTGCCCCGTACCGCGTGGTGCAGGCGGTGCGCCAGATACAGGCGCTTGAGATAACCCCGGCGCGGGATATAGCGGAACGGCCAGCGCTGATGTACCAGCCCGTCGTGCACCATAAAGTAGAGTGCGCCGTAAGCCGTCATCCCGGCCCCAATCCACTGTAGCGGCCAAATGCCCCAGGTCCCCAGTGCAATCAGCACAATCGCCAGCACGGCGAACACCACCGCGTAAAGGTCGTTAACTTCAAACCAACTTGTGCGCGGCTCGTGATGCGACTCGTGCCATCCCCAACCCCAGCCGTGCATAACGTACTTATGCGCAAGGGCGGCGACTAACTCCATGGCGGCAATGGTTAATAGCACGATCACTGTGTTGTACAACGCGAGCATTGGTACTCCTTGGGCTCGGGGGGATTAGGGGCTCAGGTATTAAGCGTAACACTTAAATGGGGGAAGGGTGGGTGGGGGTAGACTTGATTTATTGCCTGAACGGCAGGCAACAAAAAACCCATCAACCTTGAACCAAAACGGCGGGGGTGATGGGCTCCACAAATTGGGGACATCAAAGAAAAGCAGTGGCAATAGTTATGACTGACGTATGACAGAAAAGTTCTGCGCATCACGAAAATTTTTCGCCAATGCGCAAATTTCTTGCTTATCCCAGCCCCGGCCAGATGATGATAATCAAGGTCCCCGCCAGGGTTAACAGCACGTTAGCGATAGCATAGGTGCCTGCGTAGCCCAGCGCCGGGATGTTGCTGCGCGCGGTATCGCTGATGATTTCCATCGCAGGGGCACAGGTGCGGGCTCCCATCATGGCGCCAAACAGCATGGCGCGGTTCATGCGCAGCACGTAGGCACCGAACAGGAAACAGATCACCACCGGCACCAGGCTGACGATTAACCCGGCCACCAGCATCTGCCAGCCCACCGCGCCCAGGCTGTGGCCAATGCCGCTGCCCGCGCTTAAGCCCACGCCCGCCATAAACACCATCAGGCCAAACTCTTTCACCATGTTCAGCGCGCCCTGCGGGATATAGCCGAAGGTCGGGTGGTTGGCACGCAGGAAGCCGAGCATGATCCCGGCGAACAGCAGACCGGCGGCGTTACCGATGCCGAAGCTAAAGTTGCTGAACTGGAAGGTGATCATCCCGATCATCAGGCCGACAATAAAGAAGGCGCAGAAGGCCAGCAGGTCGGTCACCTGGCTGTGAATGGAGATAAAGCCGATGCGGTCGGCGACGGTCTTCACGCGGCGCGTGTCGCCGCTCACCTGCAGCACATCCCCCTTGTTCAGGACGATATTGTCATCAATAGGCATCTCAATCTGGCTGCGGATCACCCGGTTGAGGAAGCACCCGTGATCGGTCAGCTTGAGCTGTGCCAGACGGCGGCCGACGGCGTTGTGGTTCTTGACCACGATCTCTTCGGTGACGATGCGCATGTCGAGCAGGTCGCGGTCGAACACCTCTTTGCCGTTACGGAAGCTCGGATCGAGACGGGCGTGCGCATCCGGGTAGCCCACCAGCGCAATGTCATCGCCCATCTGCAACACCGCATCGCCGTCCGGGTTAGCCAGAATGCCGTTACGACGAATACGTTCGATATAGCAGCCGGTCTGGCGATAGATGCCCAGCTCGCGAAGATTTTTACCGTCCGCCCAGGCCACCAGTTCCGGGCCGACGCGGTAGGCGCGGATCACCGGGAGATAGACTTTGCGTTTGCTGTCGGTGTCCAGACCGCGCTCGCGGGCGATCTGCTGGGCGCTGGTCTGCAGATCCTGATGCTGCAATTTCGGCAGATAGCGTGCGCCGACGATCAGGCTCACCAGACCAATCAGATAGGTCAGGGCATAGCCGAGGCTGAGGTGGTCCAGCGCCAGCGACAGCTGGGCGTTATCCAGCCCGAGATGGCGCAGCGTATCCCCGGCACCCACCAGTACCGGCGTGGAGGTCATCGACCCGGCCAGCATGCCTGCCGTCAGGCCGATATCCCAGCCAAACAGTTTGCCTAAACCTAACGCGATAAGCAGGGCGCTGCCCACCATCACCAGCGCCAGCATCAGATAATTTTTGCCGTCGCGGAAGAAAATAGAAAAAAAGTTGGGTCCAGCTTCAACGCCGACACAAAAAATAAACAGCATAAAGCCCAGGTTCAGGGCGTCGGTGTTAATACTGAAATGCTGCTGGCCTAATAATAACGAAACGACTAAAACGCCAATAGAATTACCGAGTTGGATCGACCCGAGACGTAATTTACCCAGGCAAAGACCCAGAGCCAGTACCACAAATAATAACAGGATGTAATTCCCGTTTAACAATTCTGCGACGTTTATGTTCACGGAGGATAACTTTTCGTTTACCAGTAAGTGGTTGAAGGGGTGGGATATTTAGGCTACTGTTTTGCACTGTAAGAGGAGGTAGGTCCCTCCCGATCGCGTATTATAATATATCCCACAAAGTAATATCAAACTATTAGTTAATTTTTAACAAATATCACCCTTTGATAGCGATGACGAAAAGACGTGCTGATTTTGGCAAGGAATGCCGGGTGACTCAACTAATTGGCGTCCACGGGACGAAAAAAGTATTTGTCCGAAATGGCAGGGGGATAGATTGAATATTAAACGTAACTGGTCTGGAGTGGCTTGCTGCTTTTTACTCTTCACTGCGGTGTGCGTCAGTCTGACGTTCAAACTGAAGGGGGCATTTTTTTCTGCGGGTTACCCTGGGCTGGGATTACTTTTCTTCACTGTACCGGGGATCGCTGCCAGCTTCTTCTCCCGCGGGGGAGAAGTGATCAGGCCGCTGATGGGAGCGATCCTCGCCGCGCCGGTCTGCCTGGTCGTGATGCGGATGATGTTTATCTCTTCACGGACGCTGGTGCAGGAACTGGCCTGGCTGCTGAGTGGGATCTTCTGGTGTGCGTTAGGTGCGCTGTGCTTTCTGTTTGTACGCCGGGCGCTGGAACATCGCCGTGTGAAAGTAAAAACGCCCTCAGAGTGAGGGCGTGAAAGGCTTACTGGGCTGCGAAGAGGCCCAGGTGCTCTTTGGCGTAGGCTTCAAAATCGGTAAAGCCGCCGATGTGGGTCTGGTCGAGGAAAATCTGCGGAACGGTTTCAACCGGTTTACCCACGGTCTGTTCCAGGTCGGCTTTGGAGATGCCTTCCGCATGAATGTCCACGTAGCGGTAGTTAAAATCTTCACGCTCAGCGGTCAGTTTTTCTGCCAGATCTTTTGCGCGCACGCAGTAAGGGCAACCCGGACGACCAAAAATCACTGCAAACATGTTTTCTCTCCTGAAACTAAGCCAGACGGCGAATGACGCTATATTGCCGATAACTATCGGTAATGGAAAGCAGGTTCTGCCTGTTACATTGATATCTTCAGGCTATGTTTGGCCAATTACAGCCTCCTTTTCTTTGCCTATACTGGCCACATGTCAGTAACGCCCGTAAAGAGAGAGAAGATGACGCCAGTAATTGATCTGCTACGTTCCCACCGCTCCATTCGCCATTTTACCGACCAACCCATCAGCGATGCGCAGCGCGAGGCCATTATTGCCGGTGCACAGGGCACCTCCAGCTCCAGCTTCCTGCAGTGCAGCTCCATTATCCGCATCACCGACCCCGCGATGCGCGAACAGCTGGTGACCCTCACCGGCGGACAACAGCACGTCGCCCAGGCGGCGGAGTTCTGGGTGTTCTGCGCCGACTTCAACCGTCATCTGCAAATCTGCCCTGAGGCGCAGCTCGGCCTGGCAGAGCAACTGCTGCTCGGGGTGGTGGATACCGCTATGCTGGCGCAGAACGCGATGACGGCGGCCGAGTCGCTGGGGCTGGGTGGCGTCTACATCGGCGGCATCCGCAACAGCATTGAGGCGGTAACCGAACTGCTGCAGCTGCCGAAGTACGTCCTGCCGCTGTTTGGCCTGTGCCTCGGCTGGCCGGCGGATAACCCGGACGTCAAGCCGCGCCTGCCTGCGGCGATGGTGGTGCATGAAAATCACTACCAGCCGGTTGATCAAGAGGTGTTGGCGCAGTACGACGAAGAGCTGGCGAACTACTACCTCAGCCGCGCGACCAATAATCGCCGCGATACCTGGAGCGACCATATCCGGCGCACCATCATCAAAGAGAACCGTCCGTTTATCCTCGATTATTTGCATAAACAGGGCTGGGCGACGCGATAAGTCCATTCATCCTGCGCCTGCCTGCGTGTATGATACGCAGGCTTTTACGGATCATGTCTGAGAGGTGCAGGGTGAAAATTGCCATATTGTCCCGGGATGGAACGCTCTGGTCGTGTAAACGGCTGCGTGAAGCGGCGGAGCGGCGCGGCCATCAGGTGGAAATCCTCGATCCGCTCTCCTGCTATATGAATATCAGCCCGGCGGCCTCCTCCATTCACTATAAAGGGCGTCAGCTGCCGCACTTCGACGCGGTTATCCCGCGCATCGGCTCGGCAATCACCTTTTATGGCACCGCCGCGCTGCGCCAGTTTGAGCTGCTCGGCAGCTATCCTCTGAATGAATCCGTGGCAATCACCCGGGCGCGTGACAAACTCCGCTCCCTGCAGCTGCTGGCTCGCCAGGGGATCGACCTGCCCATCACCGGCATTGCCCACTCCCCCGACGACACCAGCGATCTGATCGAGATGGTGGGCGGGGCGCCGCTGGTGGTCAAGCTGGTCGAGGGCACCCAGGGAATTGGCGTGGTGCTGGCGGAAACCCGCCAGGCGGCAGAGAGCGTGATTGATGCGTTTCGCGGCCTGAACGCCCACATTCTGGTGCAGGAGTATATCCAGGAGGCGAAAGGGCGCGACATTCGCTGCCTGGTAGTGGGCGATGAAGTGGTTGCGGCCATCGAGCGCCAGGCCAAAGAGGGCGATTTTCGCTCCAACCTGCACCGGGGCGGCGTTGCCCGGGTAGCAGAGATCACCTCCCGCGAGCGGGAGATCGCATTGAAGGCCGCACAGACCCTTGGGCTCGATATTGCCGGGGTCGATATCTTACGTGCCGATCGCGGGCCGCTGGTGATGGAAGTTAACGCCTCACCGGGGCTGGAAGGCATTGAGAAAACCACCGGGGTTGATATCGCCGGAAAGATGATCGGCTGGATAGAGCGCCAGGCCACGCCGGAGTTTTGCCTGAAAACGGGCGGATAACTCACCTGCCACGCACTGTTATTTTTTTAAGAGGTTCCACCGTTATGGATTCACTCGTAGTACCGACACTTGATACCTTGCGCCACTGGCTCGACAACATGGGCGTCAGCTTTTTTGAATGCGATACCTGCCAGGCGCTGCACCTGCCGCACATGCAAAACTTTGACGGCGTGTTTGATGCCAAGCTCGATCTGATTAATGACGTGATTCTTTTTTCAGCGCTGGCAGAGGTCAAACCCTCGGCGTTACTGGCCTTAGCATCGGATTTATCCGCCATCAATGCCAGTTCTTTGACCGTGAAAGCATTTCTCGATATACAGGATGATAATCTGCCAAAACTGGTGGTTTGCCAGTCTTTCTACGCAGCCGTCGGGCTGACCTTCCCGCAGTTTGCCGCCTTCATGCAGCAGAGCGAAGAGCAGATCTCAATGGTGATGCTTGAAGCCAGCGCCCATCATCTGCTCTACAACGCCGAAGAGGGCGTTGAGCAACCTGAATCTTCGGGCAATTTTCTGCACTAACGCTGTCTGACTTTTAGGCAGTCGCTGTCGTGGCGGCTGCATAACACCCTCGTTTGTGCTGGCTTTAACCTTTCTTTAAAGAATTATTCACCGCCATCCCGCCAATTCGGCTTATCACATAGACACTTCCTGCATAAAAAATTGTTAAAAGGCGTTTTTTAATCTGAGCTATAGCTACGGAGACAAGCTACAGTTTATTCTTGCGATGCTGTTAAATGCGAGCAGATACCGCCACCTGAGTAACATCTTCTGCTGCAGGCAGAGTGATAAATTATGCACGTTTCTTGCATAGGCTAAGAGTGTTCATTTTTAGCGCGTTTGTTAACGCGCTTTCAGAAGGATTAACGCTATGATCGCTTTACATAAAAAATGGTTATCGGGTCTGGTTGCAGGTGCTCTGATGGCTGTCTCTGCCGGCACGCTTGCTGCGGAACAAAAAACGCTGCATATCTATAACTGGTCTGATTATATTGCGCCGGATACCGTCGCCAATTTTGAAAAAGAGACCGGGATTAAAGTCGTTTACGACGTCTTCGATTCCAACGAAGTGCTGGAAGGCAAACTGATGGCGGGCAGCACCGGCTTCGACCTGGTGGTACCATCAGCCAGCTTCCTTGAGCGTCAGCTCTCTGCCGGCGTGTTCCAGCCGCTGGATAAAAGCAAACTGCCGGACTGGAAAAACCTCGACCCCGAGCTGCTGAAGCTTATCGCCAAACACGATCCGGACAACAAGTACGCCATGCCGTACATGTGGGCCACCACCGGCATCGGCTATAACGTTGAAAAAGTTAAAAAAGCGCTGGGTGAAGATGCGCCGGTGAACAGCTGGGATCTGGTGCTCAAACCTGAGAACCTCGAGAAGCTGAAAAGCTGCGGCGTGTCGTTCCTCGATGCCCCGGAAGAGGTGTTTGCCACCGTTCTGAACTACCTCGGCAAAGATCCGAACAGCACCAAAGCGGATGACTATACCGGCCCGGCAACCGATCTGCTGCTGAAGCTGCGTCCCAATATCCGTTACTTCCACTCGTCCCAGTACATTAACGACCTGGCGAACGGCGATACCTGCGTAGCCATCGGCTGGGCAGGGGATGTGCTGCAGGCGGCGAACCGCGCTAAAGAAGCGAAAAATGGCGTGAATATCGCTTATTCAATCCCGAAAGAGGGGGCGATGGCCTTCTTTGACGTCTTCGCAATGCCTGCTGATGCGAAAAACAAAGACGAAGCCTATCAGTTCCTGAACTACCTGCTGCGTCCGGACGTCATTGCTCATATCTCTGACCACGTCTTCTATGCCAACGGCAACAAAGAAGCCACGAAGCTGGTCAGCGCCGAAGTGCGTGACAATCCGGGCATCTATCCCCCAGCCGACGTACGCGCCAAGATGTTCACTCTGAGCGTTCAGGAGCCGAAAATCGACCGCGTTCGTACCCGTGCGTGGACCAAAGTGAAAAGCGGTAAATAACCGCTCCTCGTAGGCCGGGCAAGCGTAGCGCCCCCGGCAACAGGCGCACCGTTCTGGTGCGCCTGCACCAGTTTGATTGATGCCGGAGAGCACCCCGTGAACGACGCGATCCCCCGCCCGCAGGCGAAAACCCGTAAAGCGCTGACCCCGCTGCTGGAAATCCGTAACCTGACCAAATCCTTTGATGGTCAGAATGCCGTGGATGATGTCAGCCTGACTATCTACAAAGGCGAAATTTTTGCCCTGCTGGGCGCATCTGGCTGCGGGAAATCGACGTTGCTGCGCATGCTGGCCGGGTTTGAACAACCCAGCACCGGGCAGATTATGCTCGACGGCGTCGACCTCTCTCAGGTGCCGCCGTATCAGCGTCCGATCAATATGATGTTCCAGTCTTACGCGCTGTTCCCGCACATGACCGTGGAGCAGAACATCGCCTTTGGCCTGAAGCAGGACAAACTGCCAAAGGCCGAAATCACCGCCCGCGTGGCCGAAATGCTGAGCCTGGTGCACATGCAGGAGTTTGCGAAGCGTAAGCCGCACCAGCTCTCGGGCGGCCAGCGTCAGCGCGTGGCCCTGGCCCGCAGCCTGGCGAAACGGCCAAAACTGCTGCTGCTCGATGAACCCATGGGGGCGCTGGATAAAAAACTGCGCGACCGCATGCAGCTGGAAGTGGTGGATATTCTCGAGCGCGTCGGCGCCACCTGCGTGATGGTAACCCACGACCAGGAAGAGGCGATGACTATGGCCGGGCGCATCGCGATCATGAACCGCGGTAAATTCGTGCAGATTGGCGAGCCGGAAGAGATCTATGAGCACCCGACCACCCGCTACAGCGCCGAATTTATCGGCTCCATGAACGTGTTTGAAGGGCTGCTGAAAACGCGTGAAGAGGATGGCCTGGTCATCGACTCGCCGGGGCTGATCCACCCCCTGAAGGTCGCTGCCGACAACTCGGTGGTGGACAACGTCCCGGTGTACGTGGCGCTGCGTCCGGAAAAAATCACCCTCTGCGACGTACCGCCTGCCGATGGCTATAACTTTGCCATCGGGGAGGTGGTGCACATCGCCTATCTCGGCGATCTCTCCATCTATCACGTCCGGCTGAAGAGCGGGCAGATGATCAGCGCCCAGCTGCAAAACACTTACCGCTACCGCAAAGGGCTACCGACCTGGGGCGATGAAGTGCAGTTGTGCTGGGAAGCGGACAGCTGCGTTGTGCTGACGGTATAAGGAACGGCGATGAGCAAACCTGAACCTGCGACCCGCGTAGCGGCGGGCATTGATACCAGCTGGCTGACCCGCATGCAGATGGCCCACGGGCGCAAGCTGGTGATCGCCCTGCCTTACGTGTGGCTGATCCTGCTGTTCCTCCTGCCGTTCCTGATTGTGTTTAAAATCAGCCTGTCGGAGATGGCGCGCGCCATCCCACCCTACAGCGATCTGGTGGAGTGGGGGGAGAGCCAGCTGTCGATCATGCTCAACCTGGGCAACTTCCTGCAGCTGACCGAGGACCCGCTCTATTTTGAGGCCTATCTGCAGTCGCTGCAGGTGGCGGGCATCTCGACGATCTGCTGTTTGCTGCTGGCCTATCCGCTGGCCTGGGCGGTGGCGCACAGTAAGCCCTCGACGCGCAACATCCTATTGCTGCTGGTGATTTTACCCTCCTGGACCTCGTTCCTGATCCGCGTCTATGCCTGGATGGGGATCCTGAAAAACAACGGCGTGCTGAACAACTTTCTGCTGTGGCTGGGGGTTATCGATCAGCCTCTGACCATTCTGCACACCAATCTGGCGGTCTATATCGGCATCGTGTACGCCTACCTGCCGTTTATGGTGCTGCCGATCTACACCGCCCTGACGCGCATCGACTACTCGCTGGTGGAAGCGGCGCTGGATCTTGGTGCCCGTCCGCTGAAAACCTTCTTTACGGTGATTGTGCCCCTGACCAAAGGCGGGATTATCGCCGGGTCGATGCTGGTGTTTATCCCGGCGGTGGGGGAGTTCGTGATCCCGGAACTGCTCGGCGGCCCGGACAGCATCATGATTGGCCGCGTGCTGTGGCAGGAGTTCTTCAATAACCGCGACTGGCCGGTGGCTTCGGCGGTGGCGATCGTGATGCTGCTCCTGCTGATCGTGCCGATCATGTGGTTCCACAAGTACCAGCAGAAACAGATGGGAGATCACGGATGAACAACTTACCGGTAGTACGCTCGCCGTGGCGGATCCTGATCCTGGTGCTCGGGTTTACCTTCCTGTATGCCCCGATGCTGATGCTGGTGATCTACTCCTTCAACAGCTCCAAATTAGTGACGGTGTGGGCGGGCTGGTCCACGCGCTGGTACGGCGAGCTGTTCCGTGACGAGGCGATGATCAGCGCCGTGGGGTTAAGCCTGACCATTGCCGCCTGTGCGGCGACGATGGCGGTGATCCTCGGCACCATCGCCGCGGTGGTGATGGTGCGCTTTGGTCGTTTCCGCGGCGCCAATGGCTTTGCCTTTATGATCACCGCCCCGCTGGTGATGCCCGACGTCATCACCGGTCTGTCGCTGCTGCTGCTGTTTGTCGCCATGGGGCACGCCATTGGCTGGCCGTCGGATCGCGGCATGTTGACCATCTGGCTGGCCCACGTCACCTTCTGTACCGCCTATGTGGCAGTGGTAATCTCCTCACGGCTGCGCGAGCTGGATCACTCCATTGAAGAGGCGGCGATGGATCTGGGCGCCACCCCGCTGAAGGTGTTCTTTATCATCACTCTGCCGATGATCATGCCGGCGGTGGTCTCCGGCTGGCTGCTGGCCTTTACCCTGTCGCTGGACGACCTGGTGATCGCCAGCTTTGTCTCCGGCCCGGGGGCGACCACGCTGCCGATGCTGGTCTTCTCCAGCGTGCGCATGGGGGTCAATCCGGAGATTAACGCCCTGGCGACGCTGATTCTCGGCGTGGTCGGCATCATCGGGTTGATTGCCTGGTATCTGATGGCGCGGTCTGAAAAACAGCGCCAGCGCGATATCCAGCGTGCAAGACGTGGCTGAAGCTCCTAAAATCTGCAAAGAAGCGTAATTGAGATGCCGCGTTAACGCGGCATCGTTTCATGGAAGACATCACGTTGGGATTTTTCACTAAAACAAGTCAGTCACATGCCCGTCTGAATGTTCCTGCTTTGGTGCAGGTGGCGGCGCTCGCCATTATTATGATCCGCTGCCTCGATGTATTTATGATTTTCAATACCCTGGGCATGCGCGGTATGGGCGAGTTCATTCACCGCAGCGTCCAGACATGGAACCTGACGCTGGTCTTTTTTGCCAGCCTGATGCTGGTGTTTATCGAGATTTTCTGCGCCTTTTCGCTGGTGAAAGGGCGCAACTGGGCCCGGCTCATCTACCTCCTCACTCAGGTTGTCGCCACCGGCTATCTGTGGGCCGCGTCGCTGGGCTACGGTTATCCGGAGCTGTTCAGCATTCCTGGCGAGTCGAAACGCGAGATCTTCCACACCCTGGTGATGCAAAAGCTGCCTGACATGCTGGTGCTCGGCCTGCTGTTTGTGCCTGCCGCCAGCCGACGGTTTTTCCGACTGCAATAACGTGTATAATCGCTGCCCCCAGACGTATTAAGGTTTCGTTATGCAGTGCGCACTCTATGACGCCGGTCGCTGCCGCTCCTGTCAGTGGATAGAGCAGCCGGTCTCTTCTCAACTTTCCGCCAAAATGGCCGACCTGCAGACCTTGCTGTCTGACCTGCCGGTGGCGGAGTGGTGCGCGCCGGTCAGCGGGCCGGAACAGGCCTTTCGCAATAAAGCCAAAATGGTGATCAGCGGCAGCGTCGAAAAACCGCTGCTTGGCATGCTGCACCGGGACGGCACGCCTGTCGATCTGACCGACTGTCCGCTCTATCCGGACTCATTCGCCCCGGTCTTTGCCGCCCTGAAACCTTTTATCGCCCGCGCGGGCCTCACGCCTTACAACGTGGAACGCAAGCGCGGCGAGCTGAAGTACATTCTGCTCACCGAAAGCCAGCGGGATGGCGGGATGATGCTGCGCTTCGTGTTGCGCTCCGACGCTAAGCTGCCCCAGCTGCGCGCGGCGCTGCCGTGGTTGCAGGAACAATTACCGCAGCTGAAGGTGATCACCGTGAACCTTCAGCCGGTGCATATGGCGATTATGGAAGGCAAGGAGGAGATTTTCCTCACCGACGCCCAGGCGCTGGCGGAACGGTTTAACGACGTGCCGCTGTGGATCCGCCCGAAAAGCTTCTTCCAGACGAACCCGACCGTCGCCAGCCAGCTGTATTCCACCGCCCGCGACTGGGTGCGCCAGCTGCCGGTGAACCATATGTGGGATCTGTTTTGCGGCGTCGGCGGCTTTGGCCTGCACTGTGCGACTCCGGAGATGAAGCTGACCGGGATTGAGATCTCCGCTGAGGCGATCGCCTGTGCTACCCAGTCGGCCACCGAGCTGGGGCTGACAAATTTGCACTTCCAGGCGCTCGATTCCACCCAGTTCGCCACCGGTCAGGGCAACGTGCCGGATCTGGTGCTGGTCAACCCCCCGCGCCGCGGCATCGGCAAAGCGCTGTGCGACTACCTCAGCCAGATGGCCCCGCCGTTTATTATCTACTCCAGCTGCAATGCGCAGACGATGGCGAAAGATCTTCGCGAACTGCCGGGGTATCGCGTTGCACGCGTGCAGCTGTTCGATATGTTCCCGCATACCGCGCACTATGAAGTGCTGACGCTATTAGTTAAATCCTGAGGAACCGCCCGGCGGCGCTACGCTTGCACGGGCCTACGGTTTATTCCCTCTCCCCTATGGGGAGAGGGTCAGGGTGAGGGGATCAGCGCGCACAATGTTAAACAAAATGTGAACGTTTCCCGCCGCGGAAATCGGGTAAGCTTTACCTGTTAAGATTCAATAAGGCTGACCGATGAAGCAGATCCTGCTGGTGGAGGACGACGGCGATATCGCCGCGTTACTGCGCCTCAATTTAGAAGACGAAGGTTACGTAATTACCCACGAGGCGGACGGGGGCAGGGCGCTGCACCTGCTCGGACAAACCCACTGGGATGCGGTGATCCTCGACCTGATGCTGCCCAACGTTGACGGGCTGACCCTCTGCCGGGCGATCCGCCAGCGCGACCACTACCTGCCGGTGATTATTATCAGCGCCCGCAGCAGCGAAACCGAACGCATTCTGGGCCTCGAAACCGGGGCCGATGACTACCTCGCCAAACCCTTCTCGGTGCAGGAACTGGTGGCGCGGATCCGGGCGCTGTTCCGCCGTCAGCAGGCGATGGGTCAGCAGACGTCCGGGCTGATTACCGCCCACGGCCTGACCATCGACCCGCTGGCCCGCAGCGTTCTGCTGCACGGCGAGCCCATCGACCTGACGCCGCGTGAGTTCGATTTACTCTACTTTTTCGCCCGTCATCCCGGGGAGGTCTTCTCCCGTCTGGCGCTGCTGGAACAGGTGTGGGGATATCAGCACGAAGGCTACGAACACACCGTCAACACCCACATCAACCGCCTGCGGGTAAAAATTGAAAAAGACGCCGCCGAGCCAGAGGTGATCCGCACCGTCTGGGGCAAAGGCTACCGCTTTGCCAGGGAGGCGGAATGACGCGCCGTCTGACCCTGCTGTTTATTCTGTTGCTGACGGGCTGTGCGGCGGTGGCCTGCGCGGTGCAGCTCTGGACCAGCATGCAGTACGGCAACGCCATGGTGCAGCGCCTCTCCGGCGGGCTGGCGCAGCACATCGCCCAGCGCGAAACCCTGCTGGACGCCAACGGGCAGGTGGATCGCACCCGGCTCAAGCCGCTGTTCGACAGGCTGATGACCTATAACCCCAGCGTGGAACTCTACATCCTCTCTCCGGACGGGGAGATCCTCGCTGATGCCGCGCCGCCGGGGCATATCAAGCGGCAGAAGCTCACTGTTGCGCCGGTGCAGCAGTTTCTCAGCGGGGGGATGATGCCGGTCTACGGGGACGATCCCCGCACCCTGACGGGAGAGAAGGTCTTCAGCGCCGTGCCGCTGCATCAGGACGGCGTGCTGCGCGGCTACCTCTATATCATTTTGCAGGGCGAGGAGCTGAACGCGCTGGCGGAGCGGGCGTGGCAGAAAACGCTGTGGAGCACGGTGGTCTGGTCGCTGCTGCTGGTGGCCATTTTCGGTGCGCTGGCGGGGGGCCTGGTCTGGTACTGGGTCACCCGGCCGGTGAAGCAGTTAACCGACGAGGTGAGCGGCCTCGATCGGGAAAGTATGCACGTCATCAAGCAACTGGCCGCCCAGCCTCAGCAGGCCGCCCCGTCTGACGAGGTGGCCCTGCTGCGCAACACCTTTATCGAACTGGCGCAGCAGATTGCCAGCCAGTGGGATCAGCTGGCGGACAGCGACCGGCAGCGCCGGGAGTTTATCGCCAATATCTCCCACGATCTGCGTACCCCGCTGACCTCTCTGCTGGGGTATCTGGAGACCCTGTCGCTGAAAGCGGGCACCCTCTCGCCGCAGGAGACGCAGCACTATCTCTCTATTGCCCTGCGGCAGGGGCACAAAGTGCGTCATCTCTCCCAGGAGCTGTTTGAGCTGGCGCGCCTCGAGCACGGCAGCATCAAGCCGCAGCGGGAACGCTTTGCTATCGGGGAGCTGATCTCCGACGTGGCGCAAAAGTTTGACCTGGCGGTGGAGACCCGTCAGCTCCGGCTGCATATCGACGTGCCGCGCCAGCTGCCGATGATCAACGCCGATCTGTCGATGATCGAGCGGGTGGTGACCAACCTGCTGGATAACGCCATTCGTCATACCCCGCCGGGGGGCGAGATCGGCCTCAAAGTATGGCTCGAGGATGAGCAGGTACAGGTGGAGGTGAATGACAGCGGGCCGGGTGTCGATGAGCATCTGCGCGATCAGCTGTTTATGCGCCCATCGGCGCTGAGCCAGCAGGCGGCGCGGGATAATCGCGGCGGTCTGGGGTTATTGATCGTCAAAAGGATGCTGGAGCTGCATGGGGGAGGGATCAGGCTGATGGAAGCGGCGAACGGAGCCAGTTTTCGCTTCTTTGTGCCGCTGTGAGTAACGCCGGGTGGCGGCTTCGCCTTACCCGGCCTACGGATGGTGCGTTTGCGGTTTTGTAGGCCGGGTAAGCGTTAGCGCCACCCGGCAAAACAGGCACAACAATCTTACTGCGGGAACCACTGGTCGCTGATTTTCTGGTACGTGCCGTCCGCTTTAATCGCTTTCAGGGCGCCGTTCAGTTTTTCCACCAGCGCTTTGTTATCCGGACGCACTGCGATACCCAGACCGGTGCCGAAGTACTGCGGGTCGGTCACTTTATCGGTAGCGGTGCCCAGCTGCGGGTTGGTTTTCAGCCACTCGTTCACTACCGCCGTGTCGCCAAACACACCATCAATACGGCCATTTTTCAGGTCGATAATCGCATTCTGGTAGCTGTCATAGGCCACGGTTTTCACTTCCGGGTGCTTATCCTGGAGGTATTTCTGGTGCGTGGTGCCGTTTTCCATACCGATGCGCTTGCCTTTCAGCTCATCAAAGGATTTGTAAGCCCCTTTCTTGGCAATCACTACCGCAGAGTTGGCATAGTAGGGGTCGGTGAAGGCTACCTGCTTGCTACGATCCGGGGTGATGTCCATGCCCGAAATCACCGCGTCATATTTTTTGAATTTCAGAGCCGGGATCAGGCTGTCAAAGGCGTGGTTAGTAAAGGTGCACTCGGCCTGCATCTGGGTACATAGCGCTTTCGCCAGGTCGATATCAAACCCGACGATCTGGTTGCTGGCATCCAGCGATTCGAATGGCGGATAGGTCGCAGAAACGCCGAAGCTGATTTTATCGGCGGCAGAGGCGCCGGCGGCGAAGGTTGCCAGTAAAGCGGCCAGAACTAACTTTTTCATTGTGAAGCTCCCGTCTGTCAATCTTGTCATTATATGCCGTGTCTGCGGCTGGGAGTTACAATGCCATTTAATGAATTTGTATGCAATAAAAATGATTAACTATTATTTAACTCATAAAAAAAAGGCGGGCAGTTGTTAGACTTGCCCGCCTTTATTAATCACTTTGTATGCATACTTAGTTGCGACGCTCGAACGCCAGCGCTCTACGCTCAACCAGACGCATCAGCAAGGTCAGCAGACCGTTGACTACCAGGTAGATCACCCCGGCGGCACCGAACACCATCACATCGTAGGTGCGTCCGTACAGCAGCTGTCCGTGGCCCATCACTTCCATCAGGGTGATGGTGTAGGCCAGGGAGGTACTCTTGAACACCAGCACCACTTCGTTGGAATACGAGGAGAGGGCGCGCTTGAAAGCGTACGGCAGCAGGATCGCCAGCGTGTCCTTCTTGCTCATCCCCAGCGCACCGCAGGACTGCCACTGCCCGTCCGGGATGGCGCGAATGGCACCGTAGAACAGCTGCGTGGTGTAGGCGGCGCTGTTCAGCGACAGGGCCAGCAGGGCGCACAGCCACGGCTCGGAGAGCAGATGCCACAGCACCGGATACTCCTGCAGCGTCGGGAACTGGCCCGGGCCGTAGTAAATCAGGAAGATCTGCACCAGCAGCGGGGTACCGGTAAACAGGGTGATGTAGGCGCGCACAATCCACACCAGCACCGGCGTTTTCAGCGTCAGGATGATGGTGAAAATCAACGCCAGCACCAGCGCCACGATAATCGAGGCGACGGTCAGCGTCAGGCTGGTGTGCAGCCCTTTCATCAGTTCGGGTAAGTAATCCAGCATCAGCCTGGTCTCCGTTCAAAACGCGTCGCACGCAGATCAATACGCTTGAGGATGTACTGACTGAGCAACGTGATCACCAGGTAGATAGCCGCCGCCACGATGTACCAGGTAAAAGGCTCCTGGGTGCGGGTGGCAATGCTTTTGGTCTGCAGCATCAGGTCGTTCACGCTGATTAAGCTCACCAGGGCGGTATCTTTCAGCAGCACCAGCCACTGGTTACCGAGCCCCGGCAGGGCATGACGCCACATCTGCGGCATCACCAGACGGAAGAAGATCGCCGTTTTCGACAGCCCCAGCGCCTGACCGGACTCCCACTGGCCCACCGGCACCGCTTTCAGCGCGCCGCGCAGGGTCTGCGAGGCATAGGCGGCGTAGAGCAGGGAGAGGGCGATCACGCCGCACAGAAACGGGCTGACGTCGAAGTTTTCGATCTGCATCTGAATCGGGATCTGCACCACGCCCAGGTTGAGCGTAAAGCCGTCCGACAGCATCAGCAGCAGCTGTGACGAGCCGAAATAGATAAACAGCACCACCAGAATTTCCGGCAGGCCGCGAAGAAGGGTCACCAGTGCAGAGCCGGCCCAGGCGACAGGTCGCCACTTAGCCGACTCCCACACGGCAAAGATCATCGCCAGCACCAGGCCGATAATCAGCGCACAAACGGCAAGGCCGACGGTCATCCCGGCGGCGCTTGCTAATGGAAAAATTTCGTTCATCAGTTCTTACTTCTGGAACCATTTTTTGTAGATGGAATCGTACGTGCCATCTTTCTTCACTTTTTCCAGCGCGGTGTTGAATTTCTGCTGCAGCGCGGTGTTACCCTGGCGCACGGCAATACCCAGACCGGTGCCGAAGTAATCTTTATCCGTCACTTTATCGCCAACCGCAGCCAGCTTGTCGTTGGCTTTGAGCCATTCGGTGACCACCGCGTTGTCACCAAAGACGGCATCGATACGGCCGTTCTGCAGATCCAGACGGGCGTTCTGGTAGCTGTCGTATGGCACGGTGGTGATTTCCGGGTGCTTATCCATGATGAATTTCTGGTGGGTGGTGCCGTTCTGCACGCCCACTTTCTTGCCTTTCAGCGCATCAATCGACGCGTATTTACCTTTCTGACCGATGAACAGGGCGGAGTTCTCGTAGTACGGCGTACTGAACAGAACCTGCTTTTCACGCTCAGGAGTGATGTCCATCCCGGCCATGACCGCGTCGATACGACGGAACTTCAGGCTCGGGATCAGGCTGTCGAAAGACTGATTCGAGAAGGTACAGGTGGCGTCGATCTCTTTACACAGGGCATTAGCCAGGTCGACGTCGAAGCCGACGATCTTGTTGTTAGCATCGATAGACTCAAACGGAGGGTAGGAGGCTTCGGTGGCGAAACGAATGGTCTCGGCAGCGGTGGCAGAAAGGCTAACGCTTGCAAGCAGGGCGGCAATCACTATTTTTTTCATTGTCGTTCTCTCGATTCGATTAGTGAGACAGATAATTTCTGAACGCGTCGGTTTGCGGCTGGGCAAAGCAGCTCGCATCCCCTTGCTCAACGATATGACCGTTTTCCATATAGACCACACGACTGGCGGTTTTACGCGCCACTTCCACTTCGTGGGTCACGATCACCTGAGTAATCTTTGTGTCCGCCAGCTCGCGAATGATGCTGACGATCTGGGCGGTGATTTCCGGGTCCAGCGCGGCGGTCGGCTCATCAAACAGCAGCACGGCAGGCTCCATCATCAGGGCGCGGGCGATGGCCACACGCTGCTGCTGACCGCCGGAGAGGTGCAGCGGATAGCGATCGCTGTAGGGCTTCAGGCGCAGACGCTCCAGCAGCTTCTCGGCACGGGCCAGCGCCTGCTCTTTAGAGAGACCCAGCACGCGGCACGGGGCCTCGATCAGGTTCTGCTGCACGGTGAGGTGCGGCCAGAGATTGTATTGCTGGAAGACCATCCCGACGTTCTGACGCAGATCGCGGATCGCTTTTTCAGACGGCGCTTTGGCAAAATTAAAGTGATTACCGGCGATATCCAGCGTACCGGAGCGCGGCATTTCAAGCAGATTGAGGACGCGAAGCAGCGAGCTTTTGCCCGCGCCGCTTGGGCCTAACAGCACCAGCGTTTCGCCCTCAGGACAATTCAGTGTGATGTCGAACAGCGCCTGGTGTGCGCCGTAGAAGCAGTTAATGCCGTTTAGTTGAATACTCATCGGGGCAGTCTTTACTCATCCAGGCAAGCTATAGCAATTGAGGCCGCAAATAGTACCGTTGACAGAATAGTTATGCAATATAACTGCGTTAAAAGTTAAATATAAACCGAATCTATCCCTAAACATAGCACAAAGTAGCGAGCGGAGATGGCGACGAGAATAAATGTCGGCATTCCTCACGAAATGCCAGACATTTTGCGGGGTTTTATCTGCTTAACGGTTCTCAATAGACTGGCGCAGGGTGCCCGCCGGGGCATGGACGCTGCCGCCGAGGTAGCGCACGTCATCAATCGCCCAGCACTCTCCCTCGCGGATCATCAGTACTTCATCCTGCCAGCTTTCGCTGCCCTGGGTCAGTTTCACCCGCAGCGGAATGTTGCGCGCATCGGTATTGGGGATGGTCGAGGCGCTGGAGACGACGGCCGTCTGCGGCGGGGTGGTGCGACTGGAGAACGGATCGACTTTCAGCAGATTTTGATGCTGCGGATCGCGGCTGGCATCGCTCAGCAGCTGGGCCAGGTTATCGCTCAGGTACGGGCGCAGCGCGGTGAGGTCACTGCTGCGGTGCGAAATGCGGTAGTCATAGAACTGCTGGGCCACGGCATCCGGACCGCCGGTGATGCAGCTGCCGCTGCGGGTACCAATATCCTTGAAGGCCGGAGTGACCGGGGTGGTGCAGGCGCTGAGCAGCAGCGCGCAAGGCACTAAAAGCGTCAAAGCAGAATAGCGCATGTTGATTTCCTTATTAGGCTGCAATAATTAACTAACCTTTAAATGATAGCGTAACGATCGGATAATGGTTTTGTTCTTAATCGGTTAGGCACTCAACGCGCAATAAGGAGACAAACATGCAATTTTCCACCACCCCAACCCTGGAAGGGCAGCCGATAAGCGAATACTGCGGCGTAGTGACTGGTGAAGCCATTCTCGGGGCCAATGTCTTCCGCGACTTTTTTGCCGGTATTCGCGATATCGTCGGCGGGCGTTCAGGGGCCTATGAAAAAGAGCTGCGTAAAGCCCGTGAGATCGCCTTCAAAGAGATGGGCGAGCAGGCGAAGGCCCTCGGTGCCGATGCCGTGGTGGGTATCGATATCGACTATGAAACCGTCGGGAAAGACGCCAGCATGCTGATGGTCAGCGTCAGCGGTACGGCGGTGAAAACGCGCCGATGAAGTGTGCCATTGTGCCCGTCCTGCTGGCGTTGTTGCTGGCAGGCTGTGCGACAGAGAAAGGCGTCGTGGACAAAGGCGCCTATGAGCTGGATACCCGGCGTCAGGCGCAGGCGGCCTATCCCCGCGTCAAAGTGCTGGTGATCCACTACACCGCTGACGACTTTGACAGCTCCCTCGCTACCCTCACCGATAAAAACGTCAGCTCCCACTATTTGATCCCGGCGATCCCGCCCCAACACAACGGCAAGCCGCGGATCTGGCAGCTGGTGCCGGAGCGCGATCTGGCCTGGCATGCCGGGGTCAGCTTCTGGCGCGGCGCAACCCGGATTAATGACACCTCTATTGGGATCGAGCTGGAAAACCGCGGCTGGCAAAAAATCGATGGCCAAAAACGCTTCTTCCCGTTTGAACCGGCGCAAATAGCGGCCCTGATCCCGCTGGCGAAGGACATTATCCAGCGCTACGACATCAAACCGCAGAACGTGGTGGCCCATGCGGACATCGCTCCGCAGCGCAAAGACGACCCGGGGCCGCTATTCCCGTGGCAGGCGCTGGCCCAGCAGGGGATCGGTGCCTGGCCGGATCCGGCCCGGGTGGCGTTTTATCTCAACGGGCAGCCACCCTATCAGCCGGTGGAAACGTCGGTATTGCTCGATCTGTTAGCCCGGTATGGGTATGAGGTGCCGGAGAATATATCTTCTGCACAACAGAAAAGAATAATAATGGCATTTCAAATGCATTTTCGTCCGCAATTATGGAATGGTGTTTCTGATAAAGAAACAATAGCCATTGCCGAAGCGTTGCTGGAAAAATACGGGCAAAAATAGCCCTGAAAAATAACCCTTTGTGAGTAATTTTATCGCCTTTTCTTAAGATTAATCTTAAGTACATCCGCAATTCATTTTTAGTTAATTGACTTAAAATTACCCGCATTTAATATGTACACATAGCTTGCTAAGCAATTTAGCAAATAAAAAATAATATGAGAGTTACTCTCAACATAAAGTACATCTTCTTTTTATCTGAACCTGATCCCTTTTTATTGCTGCGACATTTATGTTGCCGCACCCCGTTATATATAAAAAATTGAAAACAGGCATAATAATGTTAAGTATCTACGGTATTAATAGTCGTCCGCAACAGGCGATAGACGCGATTATTGCTGCAACCGCTGATTGTCCGGAAAAAACGTTAAAGAAATGGCAGAAAATCATTACCGCTGACACGAATTATATTCATATCGTGGTCAGTGGCGAAGTGGAAATCCGCCGGATATCCGATGAGTTAAGCATGTTTACCATGCGTACTCAGGGCATTTTAGGCGTCGCGTCCGTTTACAACAATGCTGCCCACATGTACGGCATTGCCCGCACCACCACCGTGATCCGCACCATCAAAAAATCCGACTTCGAACGTATCATCCGTGAAAATAACCTCTGGGCTCAGCTGACTCAGGTTCTGGTCTGGTATATCGGTATCCTCACTAAACGTGATGATATTCTGGTTGCCCGTAGCGCGTATTCCGTAGTGCGTGAATTCCTCCTCGAAATTAACGATTTGATCGTTTTACATAAACGCGATGTGAACGTTTATGACTATATTCAGGAATACACCAACCTGGCGCGCAGCACCATTATTAAAATTCTCTCTGACCTCAAAAAAGGTCACTATATTGTGGTCGAGAAAGGCAAATTGATTACCATCAATAGTCTGCCGGAACGTTACTGAAATTTACCCGCCTGATCTCCTTCGATTCCACCGGAGGAGATTTTTTTATCTCCTGTCCTGTATCCAGAATCTCATCGTCCGGCTGTGGCGGCATTTTCCCTTGAGAATAATCTAATTGCTGCTCTTTAACGGCCTGCATAAACCTTTCCTGTAATGAGGGGGTTTGAACCTCTTCCTGTGTGTCGGGCAGGGCCTGATCCAGGGGTATTCCGTCCGGAGCCTGTTGCCAGTCTGCCTCACTGTCCATAATCGGGCTCTCTTCCGGCGCGGGTAGCGGCGTCATCGGCACCGGTTTTGGTTTCGGCTGAGGGAAGGGTTTCGATACATAGACATAATGCATATCCGACACCTGCGTGTCAGGTGTAGCGACGGCCGCCGGTTTCGGGGCGGGCGCCGGATGACGCAGGTCATGGTAAAGATGGGCGTACAGCCCGGCGATAACCATCGCGCACAGACAGAGGATCGTCGCCAGCAATCCTCCCAGCACGCGCTTCATCGACGGCAGGCGGTAAGAGAACCACACCGCCTCGCCAGTGGTATAGCTGCGCTGGGCAGCAAGAGATATCGTGGACATTATGACTTTTTCCCCTGAACCGGCGTGGCGGCAGCGCTGTCGCTCAGCGAGGTCAGAATAGCGGGTGTGGTATGGTTGACGCGCATCAGCTGCATCAGGGTATCTTCCCCCGGCAGGCCATCAACGTGCAGGTGCATGTTTTGCTGGAATTCCTTCGTTCGTGCCTCCAGCGTGTGCGTCCAGACGTGAGTATGCGTTTCGGGCGCATTCAGGGCCTGGCTCAACTGAGCATCGATCCAGTTCACGTCCTGGCTGTCGCTGGCGGCGGTGATCGCCTCTTTGCCTGACGGCGTCAGACGGTGCAGCAGGGTATAGTTGCCGGTGGCATGCTGGGTGAACCAGGTCCGGCTCACCTGCCAGGTGCGGTTATTCATCAGCAGATCGAGAGAATCTTTCCCGACCCGCGCCACCACCGCGTAGTTCAGGTGATCCCCGGTTTTCAGCTCGCCGATCCACGGATACCCCTCCTGCTCAAGCGTGCCCAGCGGGGCGCTGCCCTGTTTACACTGCAGGTTCACCCGGCCAGCATTCTGGCACAGGGCCTCCTCGGCGGACGCATCGTACCCCCACATGGTGTACAGCTGATGCATGGCATCCGGCTGATTCACCACCTCGCGGTCGATCGCCGGCTGCACCGGGGCCTGAGGTTTACTCACCTTAGTGATCCAGCGTGCGGGTACCGGCGGTTTGAACGGCAGCGCCCCGGTGATAGCCCCAGAGAAATGCCAGCCGCAGGCCGCAAACACCACGCAGGCGAACAGCCCCACTGTCGCCAGACGTTTGTTGCTGCGTTTGACCGGTAACACTTCCCCCGCCGCAAGACGCAAATGGCGTGTCCCCACCAGCCCGGCACGTTCAGTCCATGCGGCCAGCAACGCCAGGTGCGCCAGCGCGTTCAGCTGGCTGACGGAACCTTTGGTCAGGGCCTGCATCCGACGAATGCGGGCCGGGGTAAACGGCGAGGTATCCGCGCCGTGGTGGGCAATCTGTTCCTGAATATAGTGAAGAGACTCGCGGCCGGTGAGGGCGCGCAGCGTATGGCGCGTATGCATCCGGGCGCCGAGGCCGGTATCGGCCAGCAGACGCGCCTCCTGATCCGGCGTGCCGGTCAGCAAGATGGTCAGCGGCAAATCACACTCCTGCGCCCGCGTCAGCAGCATGCCCAGAACCTCCCAACTGTTGTCGCGCATCGCCTGGATCGCCGAAATACTCAGCACCAGGCCCTGGGTGCGACAGCGCGGGAATGCCTCATGCCATTGGCGCAGCACTGCATCAATGGCATGAAGTCTGTTTTTGGCATCGGTGTTCTTGGGGTTGAGCTTATAGAGCAGGGCGCTGGCGCTCAGCTTCGGAAAGGCATTGATCGCCACGCCGGCAGATGTCTGCGCCAGCAGCTCACTGCTGAACTGGCTGAGCAGGGTTTCGTCGTCGGAAAACAGCCCCATGATCCCCGGCGTCCGCGATTTGTCCTTCAGCATACCGAACACATCCTGATGGTAAGGTACGAAGAATTCGCCCGCAGACCGCGTCACCTTGCTGAAAGGCTGACCGGTGAATTTAAAATGGCTCAGATACATAACGACACACCCTGGGATGACAGAAACAGATATTCGCTGCCGAAAGTACGGGATGGCGCAAGGAGGGTCAATTTCCAGGCTGGAGAAAAATAACCTGAATATCAGGCCTAACATCCCCCCTGGTGAGGGTCAATATTTTTCTGCATTAAAGTTAATGGCAAAGCCGATAGAGCGATACGGAATACCTTATTAGTATGAGCGCAAATCTGGTGCAGCATCAGGCTGCGTAATTCTGCATTAAAAGGCCCGCTAAATAATGAAAATGCAGCGCTTATATGGACTGATAATGCCCTGTGTGATGTTTATTCTGCTGATATTTAGCGGACAACAGGGATATGTGGTCTTCAAAGAGTATAAAAAAGTCAGCGACAAGGTATCGGATCCCGATCCGGCGATGAGCGAGCCGGTGCAGGCGCAGGATTTTGCCCTGTTCCAGCCTGCCGTTTATCAGGATGCCCCCCAGCGCACGGTAAAAACGCCGCTTGGTGCCGAGGTGGAAGGGATTATCAACAGTGACGAAGCCTGGATGTCGTTTGCGGTCATCAAAACCCCTTCCGGGCAGCAGAGCTACCGGGAAGGCGAGAGCCTGACGGGCTACAGCGATGCCTGGGTTGAGGAGATCAACCCCGACAATGTGGTGATCAACTACCAGGGCTCCGCCCAGACGTTGGCCATTAAACGCCCCGACTATTTTAAAGGCGATACCAGTAGTACGCCCACCCCCCGGCCAATGGTCGATGCGGGGTCTGATAATTTACATCTCAACGACTATTTCGTGTTGAAACCGTGGTTCGATAACGGGGCGCTTGAAGGCTATCAAATTAAGCCGAAGAACGCGTCCGCCTTTTTCAGTCATAGCGGACTGCAAAAAGGCGATGTGGTTGTGAAAGTGAACGCCGTCGATATGACGAAAGAAGAACAGGCGAAAAATATTATCGCCAGCTGGTCGAAAATGAGAGAAGCGGAAGTTGTCGTCAGACGTCACGCTCACCTTGAAAATATTCGGGTTAATGTTTTAAACAATTAACAAGTGTAAAGCCATGAAGAAAATTCCCTGGGCGTGTCTGGTATTGACCGCCGCCTCGCTCTATTCCAGTTCATTGCTGGCGGCTAATTTTAGCGCCAGCTTTAAAAATACCGATATTCGCGAATTTATCGATACGGTAAGCCGCAACCTGAATAAGACGATTCTGGTCGATCCGTCCGTACAGGGCACCGTTTCTGTCCGAACCTATAACGTGCTGACCGAAGACGAATACTATCAGTTCTTTCTCAGCGTGCTGGATGTCTACGGTCTGTCGGTGATCCCGATGGATAACGGCATGGTCAAAGTGGTGCGCTCCAGCGTGGCGCGTACCGCCGGGGTGCCGGTGGCCGACAGCAAAAATCCGGGCAAGGGCGATGAGATCATCACTCGCGTGGTGCGCATGGAGAACGTGCCGGTGCGCGAACTGGCTCCGCTGCTGCGTCAGCTCAACGATGCCTCGGGTATCGGCAACGTGGTCCATTTTGAACCCTCCAACGTGCTGTTGCTGACCGGGCGCGCCTCGGTGGTCAACCGGCTGGTGGATCTGGTGGAGCGCGTCGATCGCTCCGGGGTGCAGCGCCGGGAGATCGTCCCGCTGCGCTACGCCTCAGCCAAAGAACTCTCAGAGATGCTGAACAACCTCAACAACGAAGAGCAGAAAGGGCAGAACGCGCCGCAGCTGGCGACTAAAGTGGTGGCCGACGACGAAACCAACAGCCTGATCATCAGCGGCCCGGAAGAATCCCGGGCCCGTACCCGGACACTGGTTGGCCAGCTGGATCGCGAGCAGAACAACGAAGGCAACACCCGCGTCTTCTACCTGAAATACGCCAACGCCAGCAAAGTGGTGCCGGTCCTGACCGGCATTGGCGAGCAGCTGAAAGACAAGGCGGGCACGGCGAAAAGCAAAACCGCGTCTGCCAGCAGCGATCTGAACATCACCGCAGACGAAGCCACCAACTCACTGGTGATCACCGCCCAGCCGAATGTGATGAATTCGCTGGAAAAGGTGATCGACAAGCTGGATATCCGCCGCCCACAGGTGCTGGTGGAAGCGATCATTGCTGAAGTGCAGGACGGGAGCGGTCTTGACCTCGGCGTGCAATGGAGCAGCAAACACGGCGGGGTGCAGTTTGGCTCGACCGGGATGCCGATCAGCCAGATTAAGAATGGCACCCAGAAAGTCGCCAGCTTTACCGGTCTGGCGACCGGCTTCTTTAACGGCGACTTTGGTGCCCTGATGACCGCCCTCTCTACCGACGGTAAAAACGACATTCTCTCGACCCCGAGCGTCGTTACCCTCGATAACAAAGAGGCCTCCTTTAACGTCGGTCAGGATGTGCCGGTGCTGGCCGGATCGCAGACCACCAGCGGGGACAACGTCTTTAACTCGGTGGAGCGTAAAACCGTCGGGACCAAGCTGAAAATTGTGCCGCAGATTAACGATGGCGACATTATTCACCTCAAGATTGAGCAGGAAGTCTCCAGCGTTGACGCCAGCGCCACCGAAGATGCGAGCCTCGGCCCGACCTTCAACACCCGCACCATCAACAACGAAGTGATGGTCCACAGCGGGCAGACGGTGGTGCTCGGCGGATTGATGGAGAACAACACCAAGCAGAACGTCTCCAAGGTGCCGCTGTTGGGCGACCTGCCGCTGGTAGGGCAGCTTTTCCGCTACACCTCCCAGGACACCTCGAAACGTAACCTGATGGTCTTTATCCATACCACCGTCCTGCGTGATGACGATACCTACAGCGCCTCGTCGAAAGAGAAATACGACCAGATCCGCGCCCGTCAGCAGCAGCGTCTGGAGGAGAAAAAGCTCGGTATCGTTGCCCCTGAAGGCAACGCCGTGCTGCCCGCTTACCCGACTGCGGCCAGCGCCACGCCGGCCAGTCGCAACCCGTTTAAAGAGTAAGGACGAGGCGCAACATGGACGGACTGAGTCAAGAGTTATGCACCAGCAACTACGCCAAAACCCACGGGGTCCTCTTTTATCAGGATCAGGTCTGGGTGCGGGATGACGCCCCGGCGTTTGCCCTGCTGGAGATGCGCCGGGTGCTGGGGCGATCCTTCACCCCGACGATCCTGACGGCCGAGGCCTTTGACGAGATGCTGGCCAAGATCTGGCAGCAGAACAGCGGCGTCTCCCAGCAGCTGGTGGACGATATGGACGCCGACATCGACCTGATGGCGTTAACCGAGGAGATCCCCGACAACGAGGATCTGCTGGATAACGACGAAAACTCGCCGGTGATCCGCCTGATCAACGCCATTCTCGGCGAAGCGGTAAAAGAAGGGGCCTCGGATATTCATATCGAAACCTTCGAGCGCACCCTGAGCATCCGTTTTCGCGTCGACGGCGTGCTGCGCCCGGTGCTGCAACCGGCGCGCAAGCTCGCGCCGCTGCTGGTGTCGCGCATCAAGGTGATGTCGAAGCTCGATATCGCCGAGAAACGCCTCCCGCAGGATGGGCGTATCTCCCTGCGCATTGGCCGCAAGGCCATCGACGTGCGTGTCTCCACCATTCCGTCGCAGTATGGCGAGCGGGTGGTGATGCGTCTGCTGGATAAAAGCAATCTCAAGCCGGATATCAACAAGCTCGGCCTGATTGATGAGGAGCTGGAAAAACTAAAAGGGCTGATTGACCGCCCCCACGGCATTATCCTCGTCACCGGCCCGACCGGCTCCGGGAAAAGTACCACCCTGTACGCCATTCTGTCGGCGCTGAACGGCCATGAGCGCAACATTCTCACCGTTGAAGATCCGATTGAATATGAGCTGGAAGGGGTGGGGCAGACCCAGGTTAACCCGCGCGTGGATATGACCTTTGCCCGCGGCCTGCGCGCTATTCTGCGCCAGGACCCGGACGTGGTGATGATCGGTGAGATCCGTGACGGGGAGACTGCGCAAATCGCGGTCCAGGCGTCGCTGACCGGTCACCTGGTGATGTCCACGCTGCACACCAACAGCGCCGCCGGGGCCATTACCCGTCTGCGCGATATGGGACTGGAGTCCTTTTTAATCGGATCATCGTTGCTCGGTGTCATTGCCCAGCGTCTGGTGCGACGGCTGTGTACCCACTGCCGGACCACCAGTCCGCTGGACGACAATGAACAGGCACTGTTCAGCTTTATGGCGACCCCGCCGAAGGCGATTTATCGCGCGGTGGGCTGTGAACACTGCCGCCAGAGCGGCTATCAGGGACGAGCGGGCATCCACGAATTCCTGGTGGTGGACAGCACCATGCGTCGCGCCATCCATGAAGACAAAGACGAAATGTCCATCGAAACCCAGCTCTTCAAACAGGCCTACAGCCTGCGCGAGAACGGCCTGCTGAAAGTCATCAGCGGCATTACCTCGCTGGAAGAGGTGATGCGCGTCACCGCCGAGCGGGGAGGGGATGAGTAATGGCCTTCTACGCATGGACGGCGACCGACGCGGCGGGCAAAACCCGGCGCGGATCGCTGCAGGCCGAGGGGCAAAAGCAGGTGCGCCAGATGCTGCGGGAGCAAAAGCTGATGCCGGTCAGCATCACCGAAACCCGCGAGAAGGCGGCCGCCGGTAAAGCGGCTACCGGGGCGAAGCTCTCGACGCCGGTGCTGTCGATGTTTACCCGTCAGCTGTCGACCCTGGTCAACGCCGCGCTGCCGCTGGAGAGCGCCCTGAAGGCGATCTCGAAACAGACGGAAGACAAAAAGCTGGCGGCGATGGTGGTGGAGATCCGCGAAAAGGTGGTGGAAGGGCATACGCTGTTCGACGCCTTCAGCCAGTTTCCGCGCACCTTCGACAAGCTCTACTGCACCCTGGTGATGGCCGGGGAGAAAACCGGTCACCTCGGCGACGTGCTGGAAAAACTGGCGGAGTACAACGAGCAGCGCCAGAAGATGAAAAGCAAGCTCACCCAGGCGATGGTCTACCCGATCACCCTGACGGTAGTGGCCATTGCGGTGATCAGTATTTTACTGGTGGCGGTGGTCCCGCAGGTGATCGAGCAGTTCACCCACATGAAGCAACAGCTGCCGATCACCACCCGTACCCTGATTGCGGTGAGCGATTTTCTGCAGGCTTACGGCATTTATATCGCTGGCAGCCTCGCCGGGGGCGTTGTCGGGTTTAAAACCTGGCTGCGAAACAGCAAAAACCGTTTTCTGTGGCACAGCTGGCTGGTGAACCGATCGCCGATTAAAAAGCTGGTCTGCGCCATCAACAGCGCCCGCTATATCCGCACTCTGAGTATTTTGCAGGCCAGTAGCGTGCCGCTGCTGGAGGGGATGTATATCGCCATGGACGGGATCGAAAATCTGTATGCCCGGCAGGTGCTGGAGCAGGCGGCCGATACCGTGCGACAGGGTGCCTCTTTATATAACGCCCTGGATCAGGCGAAATTATTCCCGCCCACCATGCTGTATATGATCGCCTCCGGTGAAGAGAGCGGTGAATTGGGCAATTTAATGGACCGCGCGGCGGAAAACCAGGAATCAGCATTGCAACATCGCATCACCTTAACGCTGTCGGTATTTGAACCGGCGCTGGTGGTGTCGATGGCAACCATTGTTCTGTTTATTGTGCTGTCAATATTACAGCCGCTTCTGCAACTTAATAACATGGTAGGTTAATCATGGCGATGAAACGTAAAAACCTGACCCGTCAGGCGGGCTTCACTTTGCTCGAATTAATGGTGGTAATTGTTATTCTCGGGGTACTGGCCAGCATGGTGGTGCCGAATTTAATGGGCAATAAAGAGAAAGCCGATAGCCAGAAAGCGACCAGCGATATTGTCGCCCTCGAAGGCTCGCTGGATATGTATAAGCTCGATAACCACCGCTACCCGACCACCGAGCAGGGCCTGCAGGCGCTGGTCACCAAACCGGAAATCGCGCCTATTCCGAACGGCTACCGCGCCGACGGCTATATCCGCCGCCTGCCACAGGACCCATGGGGCAACGACTATCTGCTGGTTAGCCCGGGCGAACATGGCGCGATCGATGTCTTCTCTGCCGGCCCGGATGGCGAAGCCAATACCGCCGACGATATTACTAACTGGTCGCTCGCGAAAAAATAATGAGTAAGCAACGCGGCTTTACCCTGCTGGAAATTATTCTCGCGCTGGTGATATTTGCCAGCTGCGCGATGATGGTGGTCTCGACGATTCCATCCCGCAGCGGCGCGGATATATTTGGCCAGCAGTTAAAAGCCCTTGTGGAATATGGTTCCGATCGCGCGGTGATGGACGGCAATATTATTGGCCTGACGATGACTACCGATCGTTATCAACTGGTGACCTTCGAAGAGAAAAACGGCAAACGGGGCTGGGTGCCGTTAACCGCCGGGCGAATTACGACCCGCGGCGATTTCCCGGAGGCGATGCACGTTTCGCTGTCCCCCCAGCGGCTGGCGGCGACCCTGGATGCCGAACCGCAGATCCTTTTTTTGCCGGATGGCGAAATCAGCCGTTTCACCCTGTCGCTGCAAAGTGACGATAAACAGCACCGCTTCCGCGTGATCTCCCAGGGCGCAGCCCCGGTAACGGTAGAAAACGATGGCTAAGGCTAAACAACAGGGCATGACGCTGCTGGAGGTGATGGTCGCGCTGGTGATCTTCTCCACCGCCGCGCTGGCGCTGATGAACTCGGTCTCCCTCAACGTGCGCTTTACCTACGGGCTGGCGGATACCCTACAGGCCAGCTGGGTGGCGGAAAACCAGCTCGCGGAAGCGCAGCTGATGCAGAGCGACTTCCCCGATAGCGAGGAAGAGGGCACGGAAACCCAGGGCGGGCGCAGCTGGACCTGGCGCAAGCAGCGGGTGAAATCCGCCGACCACGGGCGGGTGGATGAGATCCGCGTCTGGGCCGAAGGCGACGACAGCCAGCCGGTCATCAACGTGGATATCATCCCGCCGGGAGAGGAAAAGTGAAACAGACACGGCGTCAGCAAGGGTTCACCCTGCTGGAGATCATGATTGCGCTGACCATCTTCGCGGTGATCAGCACCCTGGCCTGGCAGATTCTGGATGGCGCGATGCGTACCAGCTCCGCCACCGATGCCAGCGCGGCGAAGCTCAACCAGCTCCAGCGCGCCTGGAACCTGCTGGAGCGGGATTTTTTTCAGCTCCAGGGGCGCGCACCGCGTAACGGGACCGGCGTATTTCGCCTGAAAAATAACGCCCTGGAGATGACGACCCTCAACGGCGTCAGCGGCCAGGTGCAGCTGGAGCGCGTGCGCTGGCGGCTGGAGGGTGGCCGCCTGTGGCGTGACGTCTGGCCGACCTTTGACGGCCCGGCCAACGCTAAACCGGACGAAGTGCCGATCGTTAACGAGGTGAAAGCCGTGCAGTGGCGCTTCTGGCAGGGGGGGTGGCAAAACGCGTGGCGCGACAGCGACACCCAGCCGGACGGCGTGGAGCTGACGTTGACCATGGAGAGTGGCGACCGCTGGCGCTGGGTCTTTACCACCCCAGGCGAGCTACCGGCAGAAGCGGCAAAACCGGCGGAACCGGCGGAACCGACGGCGGATAAACCGACGGATGTCCCGGCAGAGACGCCGCCAGATGCGCAGACCCCTCCAGAGACCCCGCCCGCCCCGGAGGCACAGCCATGAGCCGGGTGCGTAAACAGCAGGGGGTTGCCCTGCTGGTGGTGCTGATCCTGCTGGTGATGATGTCGGCCCTGGCGGCCAAAATCAGCCAGCAGTTCTGCCGCAATTTGCAGAAAACCCACTATCAGGTGAGCCAGCAGCAGCTGCGCTGGGCGATGCAGCGTCAGGAGGGGGTGGTTAAAGATCGGCTGCTGGCCGCCATCAGCGGTGAAAAAACCGTCCTGACCCTGAAAGGTGAGTGGCATGAGCCGCTGGAAACTCAGGGCGAGTATTACACGGTGGTCAGCCAGGTGGAGGACGCCCAGGACTGCTTTAACGTCAATAACCTGCTGGCGGTGCCAGCCAGCGCCGGGAAGGACGAGACCCCCGCGCCTGCGGTAACGGAAAAGCCGCGTCAGCAGCAGATCGTTGAGCAGTTGCTCACCGACAGCGGGGTCAGCACCCTCACGGCAGAAGAGATTTACCTCCAGCTGGTGGATTACCTCGATGAGGACACCACCACCGCCAGAGCGGGGCAGGAGGATGACGCCTGGGCCGGGCTCCAGCCCGCGCGCCTGCCGGCCAACCGGATGATGCTCAGCCTGAACGAACTTAAACAGCTGCCCGCCTTTCCGGCGGCGGCGTGGCCGAAGGTGAGCAGGCTGTTCTGCGCCCTGCCGACCACCGCCAGCCGGGTGGACGTCAATACCCTGACGCCGCAGCAGGCGGGCCTGCTGGCGGCGCTGTTCCCCGGCAAGCTGACCGAAGAAGAGGCGAAGCGGGTGATTGATTCTCGCCCGGACGAGGGCTGGGAGAGCGTGAAGGCGTTCAGCGAGCAGCTGGAGCGTAACGCCCCGCAGCTGAAGGACGACCTGAAGCAGGCCGCCGATCTGCTCGACGTCAACAGCCGCTTTTTCCGCGTCAACTACACCGGCAATACCGACGAGTTAACCCTGCGCGTGGTCAGCCAGCTGCGGGCAGAGCGCGAGGCGGGCGAGGTCAGAACCTGGCAGCGCCGTTACCGAATGATTGAATAACAAAAGTCTGAGTCTATGAAACAGGTAATTTTTGTGCGTCCCGATAGTCGCGAGGACGCAAAAGTATGGTGGTGTGAATCGGGCAGTCAGCAGGTGATGGCGTTGAACGGACATCAGGCGCTCAGCGAGCTGGCCTCACACCCGCTGGCGTCCCGCGTCTGCCTGCTGTTACCGGCGAGTGAGATGATCTTCCGCCACTTCACGCTGGCGAAAAAGACGCTGTCGGCGCAGAACACCCCTTTCTCGTGGATGGCGGAGGAGACGCTGATCGGCGATGTCGACACCCTCCACTGGACGGTGCTGGGCAAAGCCGGACGCGAGGTGGATGCGGTGGCGATTGACGCTCCGCGTCTGCATCAGTGGCTGGCGCGCTTCGAGGACGCCGGGCTGAAGGTGGTGCAGGTCCTGCCGGACGCCTGGCTGCTGCCGGGCGAGGCGGAGAGCAGCACCCTGGTGCCGCTGGAGGAGCAGGTCTGGCTGCGCCTCGCCGGGGGCGGTGCCTGCCAGGTAGACGCCGCTATGCTGCCGCTGCTGCTGGCGAAAACCGCCGGGGAGATCCGCTGCTACGGCGATGCCCCGGACGGGGTAGCCTGCAGCGAAATCCTGCCGGGGCAGCATCCGCTGGCGCTGATCCAGGCCCGCTGGAAAACCTGCCGGGTGAACCTCCTGCACGGCGAGTTCGATCTGCGGGTGGCCGACAGCGGCGCGGCGAAAAAGCTGCGGATCGCCACGGCGCTGATGGCGCTGCTGTGCGTCGGGTTGTTGACCGGGCCGCGTGCCGCCACGGCGTGGATGCTGGTGCAGAAGGAGAACCAGCTCCAGCAGGAGATCGTGCAGCTCTATCAGCACCATTTTCCCAGCGTGCGCCAGCAGAGCAACATCAAATACCATTTTGGTCAGAATCTGAAGAAACAGAAAAAAGGTATTTTCCAGCAGCTGGATGCGCTGGAGCAAATTAAACGGCGGGTGCCGGGCATGGAAATAGACAGTATCGAATATGACAACGCGCAAAATAACCTGACGCTCAGCGTCAAAGCACAAAACCCGCAGCAGTTGCAGGAATTTGTGCAGCAGGCGAGCGCCAGTTTTGCCTTTTCTTTACTGCCTGGTTCCACGACACCACCTTATACCGCGATGGTGACAGGGAAATATAAATGAAAACAAAAATAGCGCAGTTAAAAAATCGCTATCAGCAGTACAGCGTGCGCGAGCGCAACCTGATTAAGGTGGGCGCAGCGGCGCTCTGCTGTGCTGCGGTGTACTACGGCGGCATGGTGCCGCTGGACACGATGATCGGGCGCAGCCAGTCGACGCTGAACCGACAGCAGGAGACGCTGCGCTGGATGCGCGATGAAATTACCAAAAATCATCTTCAGGTTCAGCAGTTGAAAACCAGCAATCCGCGCAGCGCGGTGGAAAACAGCGCCCATGAGATCAACCTGACCCTCAGCGACGTGCGTCAGGACGGACAGTCCCTGACCTTCGCCATTAATCGGGTGAACGTCTACGTGCTGAAAAACTGGCTGCGGGAGATGAATCTCGCCACCGGCGTGCAGCTGGAGAAGATGAACCTGACCCCGGTGGATCACCTCAGCGACGTGAAGGCGGATATCCAGCTGAGCTGGAAGAAAAGCGCATGATGAGCCCGGCGTTGTGTGCCGCCAGCGGCGTGCTGGGGGCGATCTTCGGCAGCTTTCTTGGGGTGGTGGTGGAACGCCTCCCGGGGTGGATGCGGGAAGAGGAGGGGGCCGGGAACCTGCTGTATCCGCCTTCGCACTGCCCGGCGTGCCAGCACCGGCTGCGCTGGTGGGAGAACATCCCGCTGGTCAGTTGGCTGATGCTGCGCGGGCGCTGCCGCTGCTGCCGCTCAGCAATCCCCCTGCGGGTGCTGATGGTGGAGCTGCTCAGCGCGCTCTTTTTCGCCCTCAGCGCCTGGCTGACACCCGATCTCCCGGTGCTGCTGGCTCTGTGGCTGTTATGGTGCGGCCTGCTGCCGCTGGCAATGATCGACCTGCGGGAGCGGTTGCTGCCGGACTGCCTGACCCAGCCGCTGCTGTGGGCCGGGCTGCTGCTGAATCTGCATACCCACCTGCTGCCGCTCACCGATGCCCTGTATGGCGCAGTGGCGGGCTATCTGGCGCTGTGGCTGGTCTACCAGGGGCACCGGCTGGTGACCGGGCGGGAAGGGCTCGGCTACGGCGACTTCAAGCTGCTGGCGGCGCTGGGGGCCTGGTGCGGCTGGCAGGCGTTACCCTCGATCCTGCTGCTGGCGGCGCTGGGCGGTATTCTCGGCTGGGCGATCTGTTTCCGGCATCAGGACAATGACAACGTTATTCCCTTCGGCCCTTTTCTGGCGTTTTCCGGGCTGACCATCTTTATTCTGCAGCACGCCATCTTCACTTTTTAATTCATCGGTCAAGTTTTTCCTGAGTTTTTTTCGTGAAAGCGAAGGCGCGAAAAATAATGCAGGGAGCGATATCGTAACTCCGGGTTAAATAACCCTTTTACCATGCCGAATGGATCGCATGGTCTATTTAAGTTCACGTATATCAACAGGAATGAATAATGAAAATCATGCAGCCTAAATATCTGGCTTTATTTGTCGCTGCGGCGGTCAGCCCGGTATTTGCCGCAGTGCCGGGTAAACCGTCGCTGAGTAACGGGAATGACAAATTTGCCATTGTTGAGGTGGACCAGTCAGCGCAGGCCTATAACTCGCTGATTAAGGTCAAGGACGGCGCTGACGTGACCGTAGAGTGGAACGTTTACAGCGGCGATGTCCCGACATCGGCCAAAGTGCTGCTGGACGGCCAGGAAGTCTGGAGCGGGGCGGGTAGCGCCTCCGGCAAAGCCACCTTCAAGGTGAAAAAAGGCGGTCGCTACCAGGAGCAGGTCCAGCTGTGTAACGACAGCGGCTGCAGCACCAGCGACAGCAAGCTGATCATCGTTGCTGATACCGACGGTAGCCACCTGCTGCCGCTGAACACCACCATGAAGGAAAACAACAAATCCTTCGCCCAGCACTCCGATAAAGTGGTGGCGGCGTACTATCCGGAATGGGGTGTCTACGATCGTAAGTTCAACATCGATCAAATTGCTGCTGACAACGTAAACCACATTATTTATGGCTTCATTCCGATGTGCGGCGACAACATCAACGCCAGCGCCGGTAACGCGCTGGAAGCCCTGAAGAAAGCCTGCCAGGGCCGTCCGGATTACACCCTGGCGATCCACGATCCGTGGGCCGCGCTGCAGATGCCACAGGCTGGCGTCTCGAACTGGGATGACCCCTACAAAGGCACCTACGGCCAGATGATGGCGCTGAAAAAAGCGCATCCGGGCCTGAAAATTCTGCCATCTATCGGCGGCTGGACCCTCTCCGATCCGTTCTTCCAGATGCACGACAACGCCATCCGCGCCCGCTTTGTCTCCTCGGTGAAAGAGTTCCTGCAAACCTGGAAATTCTATGACGGCGTGGACATCGACTGGGAGTTCCCGGGCGGCGGCGGTGAGAACCCATCTCTCGGCAACCCGCAGGTGGATAAAGAGACCTACACCCTGCTGATGCGCGATCTGCGCGCGATGCTCAATGAGCTCTCCGCCCAGACCGGTCGCACCTACGAGCTGACCTCCGCCATTGGCGCAGGCACCTCGAAAATCGCCAACGTTGACTACAACGCGGCGCAGAAGTACATGGACTACATCTTCCTGATGAGCTACGACTTCTACGGCTCCTGGAGCATGACCGACCTCGGCCACCAGACCGCGCTGCACGCCCCAACCTGGAAACCGGATAGCGTAACCACCGAAGGCAGCGTTAACGCGATGCTGGCCCAGGGCGTTCAGCCGGGCAAAATCGTGGTCGGCGCGGCGATGTACGGCCGCGGCTGGACTGGCGTTCACGGCTACACCGGCGACAATCCGTTCACCGGCACCGCCACCGGCGCGATCCCTGGCTCCTGGGAGGCTGGCATCGTCGACTACCGCGATATCGTCAACAAATACAAAGGCAAAGCGGGCTGGGAATACAAATACGACGCCACCGCCGAAGCGCCATACCTGTTCAACAAGAGCACCGGCACCCTGATCACCTATGACGATGCCCGTTCCGTCGAGGCGAAAGGCAAGTTTGTGCTGAACAAAAACCTGGGCGGCCTGTTTGCCTGGTCCCTGGAATCCGATAACGGCGACATCCTCAATGCGATGAACGAAAGCCTGCTGAGCGGCTCTTCCTCTGACGTACCGGTGGTGACCAACCATGCGCCAGTCGCGTCCGCCAGCGATCAGACGGTCACCGGTCCGGCGAACGTGACCCTGGACGGCTCTGCCTCCAGCGATCAGGACGGCGATACCCTGACCTATAAGTGGACGCAGATCGCCGGTCCTTCTGTCACCCTGACCAACAGCACCCGCGCCCAGGCCAGCTTCAGCGTGGCGGCCGTGGCGAATGACCAGACTCAGGCCTTCCGCCTGACCGTGACCGACAGCAAAGGGCTGAGCAGCACCGCTGACGTGCAGGTGGTGAACAAAGCGCCGAAAGCTAACCAGGCTCCGGTGATTAACACCATGGCACCGGTCTCGGTTGAAGCGGGTCAGCCTCTGTCCCTGCATGCCCAGGCTGCGGATCCGGATGGCGATGCCCTGACCTACGCCTGGAGCGTACCGGGTGACATGCACGCTACCGGCGCCGATACCGCCAACCTGAGCATTACCGCGCCAGAGGTGAGCAGCGACACTGATTACACCCTGAGTGTGGTGGTGAGCGACGGCAAAACTGCGGTGCAGGGTAACGTGGTCGTGACCGTTACGCCAAAAGCACAAGAGCCCGTCGATGACGTCACGCCACCAGCCGATGACGTGACCCCACCAGCCGACGACGTCACTCCGCCTGCGGATGATGCGACCGACAACGGCAGCTGTGACAGCAGCCCGGTTGACGCTAACGCCAGCAAATATGCAGCGTGGAGCAGCAGCAAGGTCTACACCAGCGGCAACACCGTCAGCTTCGATAACCTGGTCTGGAAAGCGAAGTACTGGACTCAGGGTAACCAGCCGGGCTTCGGCGTGGATGCCTGGGAGCTGATGAGCAACGTGAAAATGGGCTGGATGCCGACCATGGTCTACAACGGCGGTGATACCACCACCTACGAAGGCAACGAGTACCGTGCCAAATGGTGGACCAAAGGTGACAAACCAGGCCAGAACGACGTCTGGGTGAAAGTGGGCGCGGCATCAGATTGTCAATAATCTTCCGCACCTGATATGACGGGGGCTTTGCCCCCGTCTTTTTGCGTCTGGCGGGTATGAAAATGAAACGCTTACTTCTTCTGCTGTTGCTGCTCAGTCAAAGCGCGCTGGCAAACTGCTGGGACAGCGCCGGGCAGCGCTATCACGTCGATCCCTATCTGCTGTTTGCCATTGCCAATGTGGAGTCCGGGATGAATCCCTATGCGGTGGGCTGGAACCATGACGGCACCCGTGATGTCGGGCTGATGCAGATTAACAGCATCCACTTTGCCGAACTGCAGCGCGCCGGGATCGACGAGTATCGCCTGATCGCCGAGCCCTGCACCTCGATCATGGTCGGGGCCTCGATTCTGTCGGGGATGATCCGGGTGTATGGCTACAACTGGGAAGCGGTGGGGGCCTATAACGCCGGATTAAAAAAAGAGAACTACCCGCAGCGGATGATCTACGCCCACAAGGTGTGGCACAAATACCAGCAGCTCAAATCCCGCAGCAGGCGTTAATCAGCGGGGCAGCTTACCGTGATCCCGCAGCCAGGCGGCGGTGCGCTCAATGCCTTCATCCAGCGTCACCAGCGGCTTATAGCCCAGCTCACTCTCGGCGCGTTGCGTATCGAGGGTAAAGTCAAAGTTCAGTTTCGACACCCCGTAGTGGGTCAGGGCAGGCTCTTTGGCCGCCTTATTCCCCAGCCGCTCCATGCTGCGGGCAATGATGTCCAGCATCGGGTAGGGCACCGAGCGGATCCGGCACTCAATATTCAGCTCATCGATCAGCTTCTGCACAATGCTGCGCAGGGAGCGCGGTTCGCCGTTGGTGATGTTATACGCCCGCCCGGAGGGCAGACCGTCGCACTCGCTCTGGCTGGCCAGCCACATGGCGTGAATGGCATTATCGAAATAGGTCATATCCACCAGCGCATCGCCGCCGCGCGGCAACAGCACGCTGCCGTAGTGGTGCATCATCTGCGCCAGGCGCGGAATAAACACTTTGTCGTGCGGACCAAACAGGCTCTGCGGGCGCAGGATGGTGAAGCGGGTATGCGGGTTGGACTGCGCCAGCAGATCGATCACCTGTTCGCTGGCGGCCTTGCTGCGGGCAAACTCGCAGGCGTAGCGCGCCGGACGAAAATCTTCCTGGATATCGCGATGGTGGTGATAGTCGAAATAGAGCGACGGGGAGGAGAGATGGACAAAGTTGCGCACTCCCCAGGCCACGGCCCACTCGCCCAGACGGCGGGTGGCGCGCACGTTCGCCAGATCGAAGGCTTCCTGGGTTCCCCACGGCGAGGTAAAGCTGGAGCAGTGCCACAGCGTATCGATCCCGGCCAGCATCACTTTTGCCTGGGAAGAGACCAGTTCCGTCAGGTCGGCATGGACAAACTCTGCGCCCATTTTTTGCAGCAACTTACCCATCGCTTCATTGCGACCGGTGGCCCGAACGCTGATGCCTTTATTGCGCAAAAACTCCACCGCATTGCGGCCTAAGCCGCTGGTGGCGCCGGTAACCAGTACCTTCATATCGATCCACTGTTTTGAAAAGAATTTCGTGCGCATTCTTCCGTGAATTACGGCGCTATGCAATGGGAAACGTGAAAGATTCGGAGTTTTAATCAGACTTTTTCTGACTTTTGTTCTGCCAGAAGTGCAATACGCCGGGCCATGCCGCGGAAGATAAACAGGTGCGCCGGGATCATCAGCAGCCAGTAAAACAGGCCCGGCATGCCGTGCGGATGCCACCAGGCGCGCACGTCCAGCTCCCGGTGGTCGCCTTTATCTTTCAGGGTAAAGCACAACCGGCCAAGACCGGGGGCTTTCATGCCAAACAGCATCGCCAGTTGCTTTTCCGGCTCGACGATGATCACCTTCCAGCTGTCGACCGTATCGCCGGTTTGCAGGTATGGTGCCGCCGGACGGCCTTTCGCCAGCTTATGCCCGACCAGCAGGTCCATCATCCCCCGGGTTTGCCACAGGATGTTGCCAAAGAAGTAGCCCTCTTTGCCGCCGATCTGATTCACCACCTGCCATAAGGCGGCCAGGCTGGCGGGCGTTTTTACCGTACAACCGGCCTGTTTCGGGAAGTAACCGTACTCCGGACGCCAGCGGGCGAAGGCCTGCGCGTCGTAGCCCCAGTCGCTGGAGTTGACCAGCTTCTCCTCCTCTTTCAGCGTATTGCGCACCGCGTCATCGAAGCGGATTAATTGCTGGGGGATCAGCGCCCGCAGGTCGCGGTCGTCGGCCAGCAGATCGTGCTTCAGCCCCTGAATTAAAGCTTTAGCGGTGGTCGGCGGCACGGAGGTGATAACGTTTAAAAACCACACCGAGATCCAGCGGGTCGGGAAGGGGATGGGGATCAGCGGACGGCGGCGGCCGCTCACCGCCATAAAGTGTTCGAACTGCTGCTGGTAGCTCAGCACCTCGGGTCCGGCGGCCTCCAGCACCCGGTGCGCTGTGGCCGGGTGCTTAAGCAGCTCCACCAGATAGTGCAGCAGGTTCTCCAGCGCAATCGGGGTGGTGCGGGATCGCACCCAGCGCGGGGGCGTCAGCACCGGCAGGTTATAGACCATGTCGCGCATCACCTCGAAGGCGGCGGAGCCTGCCCCGACGATGATCCCGGCCCGCAGTTCGGTGAGGGGGATCCCCGCGCTGCGCAGCACCTCGGCGGTCAGCTGCCGGGCGCGCAGGTGGTCGGACTGCTCATGCTCGGGTGCCTGCAAGGAGCTGAGGAAGATGATCTGTTTAACCGGATGTTCCAGCAGCAGGTCGCGCACGTTCAGCGCCACCTGGCGTTCGTGGGCGATAAAATCCCCGCCTTCGCCCATGCTGTGGACCAGATAGTAGAGGGTGTCCACCCCCTCAAGCAGCGCCCCCAGCTCCTGTGGCCAGTTGAGATCGACAGCATGGCAGGTCACGTTGGGCAGGCTCTGCTTTTGCAGACGCTCAACGTTGCGTGCCGCAGCCAGCACCTGATGCCCGCGTGCGCTCAGAGCGGTCACCAGATGTTGACCGATATACCCGCTGGCACCCAGGACCAGAATACGTTGCGGCACGTTAGCTCCTTAGCGCTGCAAAAATGCCTGCCAGTGAGCAACCACCTCGGCAAGCTGCTCGCGGTTAACGTCGAGATGCATTACCAGACGCACCACCGGCGAGGCGTTGATCAGCACCCCGCGCGCCTTCATAAACTCACCCAGCGCCGCAGCGTTGTCGTTCCCGACGCGGATAAACAGCATGTTGGTGTCGTGACGCATCACATCTGCACCGATCTCGCGCAGCTGCGTCGCCATCCACGCCGCATTGTCGTGATCGTCCTTCAGACGGGCGACGTTGTTTTTCAGGGCGTACAGACCTGCGGCAGCGAGGAATCCGGCCTGGCGCATGCCGCCGCCGGTCATTTTACGCCAGCGGTTGGCGCGCTTGATGTAGTCGGCATTGCCCACCAGCAGGGAACCCACCGGCGTGCCCAGCCCTTTGGAGAGGCAAATGGTGAACGAGTCGCAATATTGCGTAATCTCTTTCAGCTCGCAGCCATACTCCACCACGGCGTTAAAAATACGTGCGCCATCGACGTGCAGCCCCAGCTTGCGCTCGCGGGTAAAGTCCCACGCCGCTTTCAGGTACTCGCGTGGGAGCACTTTGCCGTTATGGGTGTTTTCGAGGCTGAGCAGTTTGGTGCGGGCGAAGTGAATATCGTCGGCTTTGATTTTGGCGGCGACTTTGTCCAGCGGCAGGGAGCCGTCAGGCGCGGCATCGATCGGCTGCGGCTGGATACTGCCCAGCACCGCTGCACCCCCGGCTTCGTACAGGTAGTTATGCGCCCCCTGGCCGACGATATACTCCTCCCCGCGCTCGCAGTGGCTGAGCAGGGCCACAAGGTTGGCCTGGGTGCCGGTTGGCAGGAACAGGGCGGCCTCGTGGCCGCTCAGCTCGGCGGCATAGCGCTGGAGTTCGTTAACGGTCGGGTCGTCGCCGTAAACGTCGTCCCCGACCGGCGCGGCCAGCATCTCCTTGAGCATGGCCTGCGTCGGACGAGTAACGGTGTCGCTGCGTAAATCAATCATGGCATTTCCTTATTATTTTAAAGGCGATGCCGATTGTTTTACCTGAGCCAGTTGGTTTTGGCTAGCTCCAGAACTTCGTCACCACGGCCGCTGATGATGGCGCGCAGCATATACAGGCTAAAACCCTTGGCCTGCTCGAGTTTGATCTGCGGCGGGATCGCCAGTTCATCTTTGGCGACCACCACATCCACCAGCACCGGACCGTCGGTGGCGAAGGCGCGCTGGAGGGCGTCATCCACTTCGGAGGCCTTCTCCACGCGGATGCCGGTGATGCCGCAGGCTTCGGCGATGGCGGCGAAGTTGGTGTCGTGCAGTTCGGTGCCGTCAGTCAGATACCCCCCGGCCTTCATCTCCATCGCCACAAAGCCCAGCACGCTGTTGTTGAAGACGATGATTTTGATCGGCAGCTTCATCTGCGCCACCGAGAGGAAATCGCCCATCAGCATGCTGAAGCCGCCGTCGCCGCACATCGCCACCACCTGACGATCCGGCGCGGTGGCTTTGGCCCCCAGCGCCTGCGGCATGGCGTTGGCCATCGAGCCGTGGTTAAAGGAGCCAATCAGACGGCGCTTGCCGTTCATCTTCAGGTAGCGCGCCGCCCAGACGGTCGGGGTGCCCACGTCGCAGGTAAAGATGGCATCTTCATCGGCATAGTGGCTGATCTGCTGCGCCAGATACTGCGGGTGCAGCGCCTTGTCGCTGGGTTTCGCCAGGTCGTCCAGCCCTTTACGCGCATCGCGGTAATCGCTCAGGGCCTTGTCGAGGAACGTGCGATCGGTTTTCTCCTCCAGCAGCGGCATCAGCGCGGTGAGCGTGGCCTTGATATCGCCCACCAGAGCCATATCCACCTTGCTGTGCGCCCCGATGCTGGCCGGATTGATGTCGATCTGAATGATTTTGGCGTCGGTAGGGTAAAACGCGCGATACGGGAAGCGGGTGCCGAGCAGCACCAGAGTGTCGGCGTTCATCATGGTGTGGAACCCGGACGAGAAGCCGATCAGTCCGGTCATCCCCACGTCGTAAGGGTTATCGTACTCCACGTGCTCTTTGCCGCGCAGAGCGTGGACAATCGGCGCCTTGAGCATACCGGCAAATTCCACCAGCTCGTCATGGGCCCCGGCACAGCCGCTGCCGCACATCAGGGCGATATTGCTGGAGTAGCGCAGGAGCTGCGCCAGTTTTTTCAGTTCCGCCTGAGCGGGCGTGACCACCGGCAGGGGAGCGGGATACCAGTGGCTGCTGGCGCTTTCCGGGGCTGCCTGCAGGGCGACGTCGCCTGGCAGTACAATTACCGAGACGCCGCGATTTAAAATAGCGTTGCGCAGGGCCAGAGCCAGCACCTGCGGGATCTGCTCCGGCGTGGAGACCAGCTCACAGTAGTGGCTGCATTCACGGAACAGCTCCTGAGGATGCGTCTCCTGAAAATAGCCGCTGCCGATTTCACTCGACGGAATATGCGCGGCGATAGCCAGCACCGGGACGTTGTTGCGATGGCAGTCAAACAGGCCGTTGATCAGATGCAGGTTGCCCGGTCCGCAGGATCCGGCGCACACCGCCAGCTCGCCGGTGAGCTGGGCCTCGGCCCCGGCGGCGAACGCGGCGACCTCCTCATGACGGGTCGGCATCCACTCGATGGTGCCCATCCGGTTCAGGCTGTCGCTCAGGCCGTTGAGGGAATCCCCGGTGACACCCCAGATCCGTTTTACTCCGGCCTGTTCCAGCATTTTCGCGATGTAGTTCGCCACGGTTTGTTTCATGGTAGTCCGTCTCCTGAATGTGTTAACGCTTTCAAGCTTAGATGAAACTGACCGGCATGCTGGTTTAATCCCCCTGATTAATAGTTGCTTTCAATGTGCAATATTTCGTCATATTCTGGTGTGACCTCAGGTGAAAACAGGAATAAATTCAAATGGTTAAATCATTGTTAATTGCTGTTAATAAAAAGCTAATGTGTGACGATGCGGGCAAGCTGTTACTGCGTCTGGCGGTAGGGGGATTGATGCTGTTTCACGGCCTGCATAAGGCCATCGACGGGGTAGGCGGCATTGCAGGTATGCTGGCGGCGAAGGGGCTGCCGGGCTTTATTGCTTACGGGGTGCTGATTGGCGAAGTGGTGGCGCCGATCCTGATTATCCTCGGTATTCTCACCCGTCCGTCGGCGCTGGTGCTGGCTTTTACCATGGTGGTGGCGTGGCTGATGGTGGGCACTGGCAAAACCTTCGCGCTGGATGCGGTGGGAGCCTGGGCGATTGAGAGCCTGGTTTACTTCTTCGTGGGTGCGCTGGCGGTGGCATTTTTAGGGGCAGGGCGGTACGGGGTGGTGAGCGATCCCGTCTGGAAGTAACGCCGGGCGGCACTGCGTTTGCCCGGCCTACGAGTTCCGTAGGCCCGGTAAGCGTAGCGCCACCGGGCGTTTTATCAGGCCAGCACCAAATCCCCCTGCGGATGACAGGAGCAGGCCAGCACATAGCCTTCCGCCACTTCGGCATCCGTCAGCGTCATGGTGCTGGAGACGGTATAGTTCCCGTCCACCACCTTCGTTTTACAGCAGCCGCAGACGCCCGCACGACAGGCAGCCACCACCGGCACGTTATTGCTCTCCAGCGCTTCCAGCAGCGTGCTGCCCACGCGGCCAAAGAAGGTCTGCGCCGGCTGCAGTTTGGTGAACTTAAGCCCGCTGGTGGCGGCTTCCGCGACCGGGGTAAAGAACTGCTCTTTAAAGAAGCGGGTCACACCGAGGGCTTTCACCTCTTCCTCAACGATGTCCATATACGGCGCCGGACCACAGGTCATCACGGTGCGTGAGGCGAGATCCGGCACCTGTTGCAGCAGCTCGCGGGTCAGGCGACCGGCCACGAAACCTTCGGTGGCGTTGGTTTCGGCCACCAGCGTGACCGGGTAGTTACGCCATTCGTCAGCGAAAATCACATCCTGCGGCGAACGCACGCTGAAGATCACCGCCACGTCGGCCTGCGGGCGGTTCTTCGCCAGCCAGCGACGCATCGACATCACCGGCGTCACGCCGCAACCGGCAGCCAGCAGCAGGAATTTATCTTCCGGCTTGTCGTCACAGGTAAAATCACCCTGCGCATCCGACAGCCAGATGTAGTCCCCACGCTTCACGTCGTGCGTCAACCACTGCGAGCCTGCCCCCTCATCAATGCGGCGGATGGTCAGCGTAATGTACTCGCTGATACCCGGCGTGGAGGAGATCGTGTACGCCCGCAGCGTCTCCGCAGAGTTACGCACGCTGACCAGCGCGTACTGCCCGGCACGGTACGGATAATAGTCGTGACACAGCAGCGAAATCGTCCAGACATCCGGCGTTTCCTGATGGATGTGGTGAACCTGCATCCGCCATGGGCACTGATGGGTTGGCATTGTCATAGTTTTACTCCTTACGCTCTCAGCAGTTGCTTCATGTCTTCTTCAACGGTGGTCACGGAACGCAGACCAAATTTCTCGTTGAGGACCGCCAGCAGGTCAGGGGTAAAGAAGCCAGGCGCGGTCGGGCCGGTGACGATGTTTTTCACGCCCAGCGACAGCAGGGTCAGCAGGATCACAATCGCTTTCTGTTCGAACCAGGAGAGTACCAGCGACAGCGGCAGGTCGTTCACGCCACAGCCGAGTTTTTCCGCCAGGGTCACGGCCAGGATGATCGCCGAGTAGGCATCGTTACACTGACCAGCATCGATCAGACGCGGCAGGCCTTCGATATCCCCGAACTCCAGCTTGTTGAAACGGTACTTACCGCAGGCCAGAGTCAGGATCAGGCAGTCGTCCGGCACGCTGGTGGCGAAGTCGGTGAAGTAGTTACGCTCCCCGCGTGCACCGTCGCAGCCGCCGACCAGGAAGATGTGACGCAGTTTCTCGCGGCTCACCAGGTCAATCAGGGAATCCGCCGCGCCCAGCAGGGTCTGACGGCCAAAACCAACGGTGATCAGGTGAGGAATTTCGCTGTACGGGAAGCCCGCCATCTGCTGTGCCTGGGCAATCACCGGACCAAAATCGTCACCTTCAAGGTGGCTCACGCCCGGCCAGCCGACAATGCTGCGGGTCCAGATACGGTCGTCGTAGGCGCCCACGGTTGGGTCGATGATGCAGTTAGAGGTCATCACGATTGGGCCAGGGAAGCGGGCGAACTCCACCTGCTGGTTCTGCCAGCCGCTGCCGTAGTTACCGATCAGGTGTTTGAATTTGCGCAGCTCCGGATAGCCGTGGGCAGGCAGCATCTCACCGTGGGTATAGACGTTCACGCCGGTGCCGTCGGTCTGCTCCAGCAGGTTGTAGAGATCTTTCAGGTCGTGACCGGAGATCAGGATGCACTTACCTTCGGTCGCCTTGACGTTGACCTGGGTCGGGGTCGGGTGGCCATATTTGGTGGTTTCACCAGCATCCAGAATGCTCATCACTTTGAAGTTCATCTGGCCGATTTCCATTGAACATTCCAGCAGCGCGTTCATGTCGGAAGGCCAGGTCCCCAGCCACGCCATGATTTTGTGATACTGAGCGTAGATGTCGTTGTCGTACTGATCCAGAACGTGCGCGTGTTCCATATAGGCCGCGGCACCTTTCAGGCCGTACAGGCACAGCAGGCGCAGGCCGAGAATGTTCTCGCCGATCGCCGCTTTGTCTTTGTTCGGGGTAAATTCTGCCGCCTGGCGTTGCAGGTCACCGAGGTCGTCGCTGACCAGCTGCAGGTCCGCCATCGGGTTATCGACGCGGGCAGTGGCATCCACGTTCAGAGCCTGGGCTTTCAGGGCATCACGCAGGGCAATGGCTTCGCGGGCGTAGCCCACAATGCGTGGCGAATCGAAGTTCACGTTGGTCAGGGTAGAGAAAAACGCGCGTGGGGCGAAGTTATCGACGTAGTGGTCGACAATGCCATATTCCCGGGCTTTTACCGCCCAGGCGGATAAACCCTGCAGGGACGCAATCAGCAGATCCTGCAGATCGGAAGTTTCGGCGGTTTTACCGCACATGCCCTGTGCGTAGGAGCAGCCGTTGCCGGCTGGAGTACGGATAGTTTGTTCACATTGCACACAAAACATAATCACACCTGTTAAAGTTATATTTTAGATACATGTTTAAGATTATGCCTGTGGTGATAGCCTGTGAAGGGCTTTCTTCTATAAACGAAAGGGTTATTGATTTAGCGCAATTTTGGCGGCAGCAGGCTACCGCCAAAGAAGTATCAGGCGGAGAAGAAGGCCATCATGATCGGTACCAGCAGGCTTAAAATAAAGCCGTGGACAATGGCGGCAGGAACCATCTCCAGCCCGCCAGAACGTTGTAACACTGGCAGGGTAAAGTCCATCGACGTGGCCCCGCACAGGCCCAGCGCCGTGGAGCGGCTGCGGCGCACCAGACCCGGGATCAGCATAATGGCGATCAGCTCCCGGCCAAGATCGTTAAAGAAGGCAGCGCTGCCAATTACCGGGCCAAAGGATTCGGTTAGCAGAATACCGGACAGAGAATACCAGCCAAAACCGGAGGCCATTGCCAGCGCGGTATTGAGCGGCAGGTCGAGAATAAAGGCGTTGATGACCCCGCCCACCAGCGAACTGCCCACCACGATCACGGCGACCATCATACCCCGGCGGTTGAGGACGATCTGTTTTAAGGTCATGCCGTTATTTCGCAGCTGAATACCAATCAGGAACAGCAGGAAGATCAGGGTATATTCGCTGGCCTCGGTGGCGTGCTGTAAAAAATCCATCCCGCTCAGCCCCAGTAAAAAGCCAATTACCACCACGCCGCATAATTTCAGTGACTCCAGGGCCATGGCGATACGCGACGGTAATTTCTCCTGATGGTGGTGGTTTTTCCACGGAATAACGCGTTCCAGCCAGAACAGGGCCGCAATATTGCACAGCAAAATAACCGTCATCGTAATGAGGGAGTAATGCAGGATCGAGAGCAGGTTGGCCGCCAGATTATCGAGGAACGCGAGGCTGATGCCCATAAAAAACAGAATGACGTAGACAATCCAGCTCAGTAAACGGTTGATCAGTTTTAACGCTGACAGCTGACGAAGAGGAATGAGATAACCCACAATCAGCGGGATCAGAATGATTAAGAGTCCTGAAAACATGAACAACCGGTCCTTTATATGAGTGGCGCTGTGACACTACCCAATTCAGACGGTTCAGTAAAGGTGAAAACAGTGCCGGAACAATGCGGCCTGATGCCCTCACCCCATCCCTCTCCCACAGGGAGAGGGCGCACACACTAAAAACGGCAACCCGCAGGTTGCCGTTTTGCTTTTATTAACCGCGCTTCTCAAGCAGAGTGCGATACAGCACGCCGCCAAGGATACCGCCGACAATCGGCATCACCCAGAACAGCCACAGCTGCTCAATGGCCCAGCCGCCCTGGAAGATGGCAACCGCGGTGCTGCGCGCCGGGTTAACCGAGGTATTGGTGACCGGAATGCTGATCAGGTGGATCAAGGTCAGCGCCAGGCCAATCGCAATCGGGGCAAAACCGGCTGGGGCGTGTTTGTCGGTGGCGCCGTGGATCACCAGCAGGAAACCGGCCGTCAGCACGATTTCAATCACGATGGCAGACAGCATGGAGAAACCGCCCGGGGAGTGCTCGCCAAAACCGTTTGAAGCAAAACCGCTGGCTGCGGCATCAAAGCCGACTTTACCGCTGGCAATAACATACAGAATAGCGGCAGCAATAATCCCGCCAATGACCTGGGCAATAATATAGCCGAGAATATCTTTTGCCGGAAAACGACCGCCCGCCCACAGACCTAATGTTACCGCCGGGTTAAAGTGCCCGCCGGAAATATGTCCTACGGCATACGCCATGGTTAATACTGTTAAACCGAAGGCCAGAGAAACACCGACAAAACCAATCCCTAATTCCGGGAAACCTGCCGCCAGCACTGCGCTGCCGCAGCCACCAAATACCAACCAGAATGTGCCAAAACATTCAGCTGCTAATTTTCTGAACATAACCACCTCAAAGAAAAAGAACGCAATCCTGCGTCATTGTTATTTATCGCCAATAGGGGCGATGAGTTTAAAACGCCCCTATTCTAGAAATGAACATTTCCCCTCACCAGTTAAATAAATACGGTAAGTTTGATGTAGGGCAATGTGTTGCCTTTAATTGGAAAATGAAGACATGCAAAGCAGAGTGGCATTTCCGGCAGCAAGAATATTGGCCGGGAATCATTATTTCAAATGAAAGTTGTTGGTTAAATTCTTAATTTATCACTTCTGCTTTTCACTATTCCCCCGACAATCGGGTGTCCGTCCGGGCGCGCTGGCGTTATACTCCTGAAAACTTAAAGGAAAAAGTTCATCTCTCCCGGAGGGTACATGTTGCTTGAACGTGTGGAAATCGTGGGGTTCCGCGGCATTAACCGTCTGTCGCTGATGCTGGAGCACAATAACGTGCTGATCGGGGAAAACGCCTGGGGTAAATCCAGCCTGCTGGATGCCCTCACGCTGCTGCTCTCCCCGGAATCCGATCTGTACCATTTTGTCCGGGAAGATTTCTGGTTCCCTCCCGGGGATCTGCTGGGACGCGAACACCATCTGCATATTATTCTCACCTTCCGTGAAGCCGAGCCGGGCCGTCACCGCGTTCGTCGCTACCGCCCCCTGGCCGACTGCTGGGTGCCGTGCCAGGACAACTATCAGCGCATCTTTTATCGTCTGGAAGGTGAACTGGCTGATGACGACAGCGTGCTGACCCTGCGCAGTTTTCTCGGCAACGACGGCAATCCTCTGCCGCTGGCGGATATCGACGAGCTGGCGCGGCATCTGGTGCGCCTGATGCCGGTGCTGCGCCTGCGCGACGCCCGCTTTATGCGCCGGATCCGCAACGGCACGGTGCCCAACATGCCCGACGTGGAGGTTACCGCCCGCGAGCTGGATTATCTGGCCCGCGAGCTGGTAGCCCGTCCGCAAAATCTCACCGATGGCCAGATCCGCCAGGGGCTGTCGGCGATGGTGCAGCTGCTGGAGCACTACTTTACCGAGCAAGGCACCTCGCCGGTCCGTAACCGCCTGATGCGGCGGCGCTCCCACGATGAACAGCGCAGCTGGCGCTACCTCGACATCATCAACCGGATGATCGACCGCCCCGGCGGCCGTTCGCACCGGGTGATCCTGCTGGGGCTCTTCTCGACGCTCCTGCAGGCCAAAGGCACCGTCCGGCTCGACCGGGATGCCCGCCCGCTGCTGCTGGTGGAAGATCCCGAGACGCGCCTGCACCCGATTATGCTCTCGGTAGCGTGGCACCTGCTGAATCTGCTGCCGTTGCAGCGCATCACCACCACCAACTCCGGCGAGCTGCTGTCGTTAACCCCGGTGGAGCACGTCTGTCGTCTGGTGCGTGAGTCGTCGCGCGTCACCGCTTTCCGCCTTGGGCCGGGAGGGATGAACGCCGAAGACAGCCGCCGAATCGCCTTCCACATTCGCTTTAATCGCGCCTCCTCTCTGTTCGCCCGCTGCTGGCTGCTGGTGGAAGGGGAGACCGAAACCTGGGTGATTAACGAGCTTGCCCGCCAGTGCGGTCACCACTTCGATGCCGAGGGGATCAAGGTGATTGAGTTCGCCCAGTCGGGCTTAAAACCGCTGATCAAATTTGCCCGGCGGATGGGCATTGAGTGGCACGTGCTGGTGGACGGCGACGAGGCCGGCAAGAAATATGCTGCCACCGTGCGCGGGCTGATCAACAACGACCGGGAAGAGGAGCGCGAGCACCTGACGACGCTGCCCGCCATGGACATGGAGCACTTCATGTACCGCCAGGGCTTCGCGGACGTCTTTCACCGGGTAGCGATGATCCCCGAGAATGCTCCGATGAACATACGGCGGGTGATTGTGAAAGCCATTCACCGCTCGTCGAAGCCCGATCTGGCGATTGAGGTGGCGATGGAAGCCGGGCGGCGCGGGGTTGAAGCGGTGCCGCCCCTGTTGCGGAAGATGTTCTCCCGCGTGCTGTGGCTGGCGCGCGGGAGAGCCGATTAACGGCGGGTCGCCTGGTTGACCTGATCGATCAGGCTCTCCAGCAGGGCAAAGCGGCGGCGGTACTCGGCGCGCTTTTTGCTGGCGATCTCGTCCATCGGTTTACGCGGCATGGCGAGCGGCAGGCGGAAGTTGCCCTCGTCGGTGCGCTCGCCGCCGAGTGACTGCCAGAAGCTGTCGTAATCGGCCAGCAGTTTGCCCTCTTTTTTCTTCCGGTAGCGCCAGCTGCGGTAGATATGGGTGCTGTTGCTGACGGCCACGATCTGCTCCACGGCAAGGGCGCTGCCCAGCGTCATGGCAGCCTCCACCAGCAGGCGTTTCGGGAACAGGCCGTGACAGGCCTTGGTGGCGCTCTGGATCGCCTCGTGCGGGACAAAGGCTTTCGCTCCCTGCATCCCGCCGATAAACAGCGTCGCGGTACCGTTAATCTGGCACAGCGTGAAGGTTATCTCCGCCAGCACCGTCTGCTCCGCGTCGCAAAACGCCAGCGTGGCTTCACCCTCTTTATCCAGAAACGCATCGGCGCACAGGCGCAGGGTAAACTGCTGTTCGTCTTTGCCGGTCAGGGTCAGCAGCGTCACCCCTTCCCGGGAGAGATAGCCGTTCATCAGCGCGGCCGGAAGCAGACGCTGCATCGTCTGATAGTGCCAGCTCAGCGCCTGCAGGGTTTGCTGACGGTTAATGGCGACGGACAACCACGGGCGGTGCAGGCGGCAGGGCAGCCCAGGCTGAACCTGCAACAGCTGCAGTAATTGCGGCTGTTGCGCCAGGTTTGTCAGCAGGCGGGCGGTGCTGAATGGCGTCATCAGCGATCGCAGCATAAACTTGCGGCGGTAGGCCGGATTGCGCCAGGCCAGCCCGGGGGTTAATGTCCCGGAGGCCAGACGTTGAAAGAGTTGCCAGCCCGATGTGGGTTGCGGCTGGAGTGAATAAGATGACTCTGCGATGGATGACATAATAAATTCCGGTCTTGTTGCCAGAACTCTATTTCAGCAGGGGTTTAATCAACCTCTCCTCAACGATTTTCACCCATCCTTAAAAGCAGGGGTTTCGTTGAGGAACGGTTTAGTTAGAATCAACAGTTATGTAAGCCAGAATAGCTATTTGGAATATTTATGAACTTTAAGGGAAAACGCAGGAAGCTGTTTCTGCTGCTGGTGCTGATTGTACTGGTGGCTGGATTCTGGCTGTGGCAGGTGCTTAACGCCCCGGTGCCGCACTATCAGACGCTGATTGTCCGTCAGGGCGAGCTGCAACAGAGCGTGCTTGCCACCGGCAAGCTGGACGCGCTGCGCAAGGTGGACGTCGGGGCCCAGGTCAGCGGTCAGCTGAAAACGCTGTCGGTGGAGATTGGCGATAAGGTGAAAAAGGGGCAACTGCTGGGGGTCATCGACCCGGAGCAGGCTGAAAACCAGATCAAAGAGGTGGAAGCGACCCTGATGGAGCTGCGGGCCCAGCGTAGCCAGGCCGAAGCAGAACGTAAGCTGGCCCAGGTGACCCTGAACCGTCAGCGTCAGCTGGCCACCACTCAGGCGATCTCGCAGCAGGATCTGGATACCTCGACCACCGAACTGGCGGTCAAGCAGGCGCAGATCGGCACCATCGACGCGCAGATCAAACGCAACCAGGCCTCGCTGGACAGCGCCAAAACCAACCTCGATTACACCCGTATCGTCGCGCCGATGGCCGGGGAAGTGACGCAAATCACTACCCTGCAGGGGCAGACGGTGATTGCCGCCCAGCAGGCGCCGAACATCCTGACCCTGGCGGATATGGGCACCATGCTGGTGAAGGCCCAGGTCTCCGAGGCGGATGTGATCCACCTTAAGCCGGGGCAAAAAGCCTGGTTTACCGTGCTGGGGGATCCGCAAACCCGCTACGAAGGGGTGCTGAAGGACATTCTTCCGACCCCGGAGAAGGTCAACGACGCCATCTTCTATCACGCCCGTTTCGAGGTGCCCAACCCGCAAGGCGTGCTGCGCCTGGACATGACCGCTCAGGTGCATATCCAGCTGGCCGGGGTTAAAAACGTGCTGACCATTCCGCTGGCGGCGCTGGGGGAACCGGCGGGCGACAACCGCTACAACGTGAAGGTGCTGCGTAACGGCGAGACCCGCGAGCGTGAGGTGAGCCTTGGCTCGCGCAACGACACCGACGTGGTGGTGGTGAAAGGGCTGGAAGAGGGTGAAGAGGTCGTCATCAGCGAGAGCCAGCCCGGGGCGGCCAAATGACGTCCCTGCTGGAGCTGATTGATATCCGCCGGAGCTACCCCTCCGGCGACGGGCCGGTGGAGGTGCTGAAGGGCATCACTCTGCAGGTCGAGGCCGGAGAGATGGTGGCGATTGTCGGGGCCTCGGGCTCGGGTAAATCGACGCTGATGAACATTCTCGGCTGCCTGGATAAACCCACCAGCGGCACCTACCGGGTGGCCGGCACCGATGTCGCCACCCTGGACAGCGATGCGCTGGCTAAGCTGCGGCGGGAACATTTCGGTTTTATCTTCCAGCGTTACCACCTGCTCTCGCACCTGAGTGCGGCGCAGAACGTCGAAGTGCCGGCGGTCTATGCCGGTGTGGAGCGCAAAAAACGCCTTGAGCGGGCTCAGGCGCTGCTTACCCGGCTGGGGCTGGGGGAGCGGGTGGATTACCAGCCTTCGCAGCTCTCCGGCGGCCAGCAGCAGCGGGTGAGTATCGCCCGGGCGCTGATGAACGGCGGACAGGTGATCCTCGCTGATGAACCGACCGGGGCACTGGACAGCCACTCCGGCGAAGAGGTGATGGCGATCCTGCACCAGCTGCGGGATCAGGGACATACGGTGATCATCGTCACCCACGATCCGCAGGTGGCCGCGCAGGCCGGACGGATCGTGGAGATCCACGACGGCGAGCTGGTCAGCAATCCACCTCCCGGCCTCAACGCCACCCGACGTCAGGAGGTGGCGTTGCCTCCGCCGTCCGGCTGGCGGCAGTTTGCCAGCAGCTTCCGCGAAGCGCTGACCATGGCCTGGCTGGCGATGGCCGCCAACAAGATGCGCACCCTGTTGACCATGCTCGGGATCATCATCGGTATCGCCTCGGTGGTGTCGATTGTGGTGGTGGGCGATGCCGCCAAACAGCTGGTGCTGTCGGATATCCGCTCCATCGGCACCAATACCATTGACGTCTATCCCGGCAAAGATTTTGGCGACGATGAGCCGCAGTATCAGCAGGCGCTGAAATATGACGATCTGGCGGCGATCCAGAAGCAGCCGTGGGTCAACTCCGCCACCCCGGCGGTGTCACAGAACCTGCGTCTGCGCTACGCCAATATTGACGTGGCGGCCAGCGCCAACGGCGTCAGCGGCGATTACTTTAACGTCTACGGCATGACCTTCAGCGAGGGGACAACTTTCAATGCGGAACAGCTGGCGGGCCGGTCGCAGGTGGTGGTGCTGGATGCCAACTCCCGGCGGCAGCTGTTCCCCAATAAAGCGAAAGTGGTGGGCGAAATTATCCTGGTGGGGAATATGCCCGCGACGGTGATCGGCGTGGCGGAGGAGAAGCAGTCGATGTTTGGCAGCAGCAAGATCCTGCGCGTCTGGCTGCCGTACACCACCATCTCCGGGCGCATTATGGGGCAGTCCTGGCTGAACTCAATCACCGTTCGGGTGAAGGAGGGCTACGACAGCGCCCAGGCGGAACAACAGCTCGAGCGCCTGCTGACCCTACGTCACGGGAAGAAAGATTTCTTCACCTGGAACATGGACGGGCTCTTGAAAACGGCTGAAAAGACCACACGTACTCTTCAGCTCTTCCTCACGCTGGTGGCGATCATCTCCCTGCTGGTCGGGGGGATTGGGGTGATGAATATCATGCTGGTGTCGGTGACCGAGCGTACGCGCGAGATCGGCATCCGCATGGCGGTGGGCGCCCGAGCCAGCGACGTGCTGCAGCAGTTTTTAATTGAGGCGGTGCTGGTCTGTCTGGTGGGCGGTGCGCTGGGGATCACACTTTCTCTGCTTATCGCCTTTACGCTGCAGCTGTTTTTACCCGGCTGGGAAATTGGTTTTTCACCAATGGCGCTGTTAACCGCCTTCCTCTGTTCTACCTTTACCGGGGTGCTGTTTGGCTGGCTGCCGGCCAGAAATGCCGCCCGGCTGGATCCGGTGGATGCGTTAGCCCGGGAATAAGTCTGTTGGCCCGCAAATAAAAATGCCAGCGCATCGGGCTGGCATTTTGAGTGCGGGGTGTACACAATGAAACAGAGGGCTATGCCACCGCTTCAACTTCGATGGGCACAATAACGCTGGCATGATTGCCTTTTGGCCCGAGGTGTACATCAAACTGAACGGCTTGTCCGGCTTTCAGCGTTCTGTAACCATCCATCTGAATGGTGGAGTAATGCGCGAAGATGTCTTCGCCGCCGCCTTCAGGGCAGATAAAACCAAACCCTTTGGCGTTGTTAAACCACTTAACTGTACCCGTTTCCATGCTTCGACATCCTTCGTAAATCTTATTGAGTTAGATGTAATGAACCGGTGGTGAAGTGGGGGCTGTTCAAAACCTCGCCAACTCACGCCTGTACAATTTAGATAAACCAAAGGCAGCGTCAAGCATTTGCCGGGGCAGGGAGGGGAAAAATGCGTCAAAATTTGAAGCAGTTAACGCTATTGACGGGTATTGTGACAGACATCGCGGATGGCAATAATAGATGTGAGTTATCTGACATCTGAGGTAGATTCAGGTTATGTATAGCCTCCAGTCAGCATCAGAACCGCGACCGGAGAGCGTAAACGAAGATGACGACTGACAATGGGTAAGACGAACGACTGGCTCGATTTCGACAAGCTGGCGGAAGATAAAGTGCGCGACGCGCTAAAACCGCCATCTATGTATAAAGTTATGTTAATGAACGATGACTACACGCCGATGGAATTTGTTATTGACGTGCTACAAAAGTTCTTTTCTTATGATGTAGAACGTGCAACGCAACTGATGCTTACCGTTCACTATCATGGCAAAGCCATCTGCGGTGTTTTTACTGCAGAAGTCGCAGAGACGAAGGTGGCGATGGTGAACCAGTATGCGAGGGAGAACGAGCATCCGTTGCTGTGTACGCTGGAAAAAGCCTGAATAAGGCAATGAAAATTGGGGGAGGTGCCTATGCTCAATCAAGAACTGGAACTCAGTTTAAACATGGCTTTCGCCAGAGCGCGTGAGCACCGACATGAGTTTATGACGGTCGAGCACTTGCTGCTTGCACTGCTCAGCAATCCATCCGCCCGCGAAGCGCTTGAAGCCTGCTCCGTGGACCTGGTGGCGCTGCGTCAGGAACTTGAAGCCTTCATCGAACAGACCACACCTGTACTGCCCGTCAGTGAAGAGGAGCGCGACACCCAGCCGACGCTCAGCTTCCAGCGTGTACTCCAGCGTGCGGTATTTCACGTCCAGTCCTCCGGACGTAGCGAAGTCACCGGTGCCAACGTGCTGGTTGCCATCTTCAGCGAGCAGGAGTCGCAAGCCGCCTACCTGCTGCGCAAACACGAAGTCAGCCGCCTCGATGTGGTGAACTTCATCTCTCACGGAACGCGAAAAGACGAGCCGAATCAGGCATCGGATTCCGGCCATCAGGCCAACAGCGAAGAGCAAGCAGGCGGGGAGGAACGTATGGAAAACTTCACCACCAATCTTAACCAGCTTGCCCGCGTCGGCGGTATTGACCCGCTGATTGGCCGCGAAAAAGAGCTGGAACGGGCGATTCAGGTCCTGTGCCGCCGCCGCAAGAACAACCCGCTGTTGGTGGGTGAATCGGGCGTCGGTAAAACGGCGATTGCCGAAGGGCTGGCCTGGCGCATCGTGCAGGGCGACGTTCCGGAAGTGATCGCCGATTGCACCATCTACTCGCTGGATATCGGTTCCCTGCTGGCCGGGACCAAATACCGTGGTGATTTTGAAAAACGTTTCAAAGCGCTGCTGAAACAGCTGGAGCAGGATACCAACAGCATCCTGTTTATCGACGAGATCCATACCATCATCGGCGCCGGTGCGGCATCGGGTGGCCAGGTGGATGCGGCCAACCTGATCAAACCGCTGCTCTCCAGCGGTAAGATCCGGGTGATTGGCTCGACCACCTACCAGGAGTTCAGCAATATTTTCGAAAAAGACCGCGCCCTGGCGCGTCGCTTCCAGAAAATCGACATTACTGAACCGTCGGTGGAAGAAACAGTCCAGATCATCAACGGCCTGAAACCGAAGTACGAAGCGCACCACGACGTGCGTTATACCGCCAAAGCGGTGCGTGCGGCGGTGGAGCTGGCGGTGAAATACATCAACGACCGTCATCTGCCGGATAAAGCGATTGACGTGATCGACGAAGCGGGCGCGCGTGCGCGTCTGATGCCAGTCAGCAAGCGCAAGAAAACGGTCAACGTGGCGGATATCGAATCCGTGGTGGCCCGCATCGCGCGTATCCCTGAGAAGAGCGTTTCTCAGAGCGACCGCGATACGCTGAAAAACCTCGGCGATCGCCTGAAAATGCTGGTCTTTGGTCAGGATAAAGCCATCGAGGCCTTAACCGAAGCCATTAAGATGGCCCGCGCCGGGCTGGGGCATGACCATAAACCTGTCGGTTCCTTCCTGTTCGCCGGTCCAACCGGGGTGGGGAAAACCGAGGTGACGGTTCAGCTCTCCAAAGCGCTGGGCATTGAGCTGCTGCGTTTTGATATGTCCGAGTATATGGAGCGTCACACCGTCAGTCGTCTGATCGGTGCGCCTCCGGGCTATGTCGGCTTTGACCAGGGCGGCCTGCTCACCGATGCGGTGATCAAGCATCCGCACTCGGTTCTGCTGCTCGATGAGATCGAGAAAGCGCACCCGGACGTCTTTAACCTGCTGCTGCAGGTGATGGATAACGGGACGCTGACCGACAACAACGGGCGCAAGGCGGACTTCCGTAACGTGGTGATGGTGATGACCACCAACGCCGGGGTGCGTGAAACCGAGCGTAAATCCATCGGCCTGATCCACCAGGATAACAGCACCGATGCGATGGAAGAGATCAAGAAGGTCTTTACGCCGGAGTTCCGTAACCGTCTGGACAACATTATCTGGTTCGATCACCTGTCTACCGAGGTGATCCATCAGGTGGTGGATAAGTTCATCGTCGAGCTGCAGGTACAGCTGGATCAGAAAGGGGTCTCCCTGGAAGTGAGTCAGGAAGCCCGCGACTGGCTGGCTGAGAAAGGCTACGATCGTGCGATGGGTGCGCGTCCGATGGCGCGAGTCATCCAGGACAACCTGAAGAAACCGTTGGCTAACGAGCTGCTGTTTGGTTCGCTGGTGGATGGGGGGCAGGTGACCGTGGCGCTGGATCAGGCGAAGAACGAGCTGACGTATGACTTCCAGAGTGCGGCGAAGCATAAGCCGGAAGCGGCTCACTAGATAAAAGCAAAAAGGCAACTTCGGTTGCCTTTTTTTATGTCTGTGAACATGTAGCTTTGGTGGTGGTTCCGTTCACTTTACGTTCTGTATTTCTCTGTTAAACACGTCACCCGTGAACGTGCTAAGGGGGCTCGCCGCCACCCCCTTAGCAATCCCGGCTCCCGGCAAAGAAAATCGCCGCTTCGCGGTGCCCTCAGCTTATTCCTTCAGGCTTTCGGGTCGGGCACCAGCCTGCATCCCTGCAGGCTATGCCCTCTCGGCGCGTCCATGCGCCTCGCCCCGGCCTTACGGAAACGCTTCGGCGATTTTCAGCCGGACCGTGCCATCGCTGTAGTTACCGAACCAATCTTTTACTCTGTCATCGCTGCAAGCTCGATCGGTTCCCTCTCCCTTGAGGGAGAGGGTTAGGGTGAGGGGGAACCGCACACACGTTCGTCAAAATTTTGCGAGGCGTTATCCAGAATTTAAACAGGGATATTGCTGGATAAAACCCCAGTAATAGAATGGCGATGCACCTGCAAAATCAGGTGCCAGGATTGGCGTCCTGACCAAACCTCGGAAATGATGTTGCATGCGCAACTATCAGCGGTTTCGTTCACTCTTTTGAAAGCTGCGGATATAATCCGTACGTTCATATTATGGTGGGCTGGGCCTGGGCTTCTCTGAAGCGCCGATTTTTCCGAGGGTAGTCGGTACGCCAACCTGGTTCAGTCCACCGCCTGAGTTGGCGTTCGGGTGGTCAGCAAAAAATTACTTTCGGAGATTATGATTATGGAAAATTACAGCATCACCCAGCTTTATAGCGAACTCGAACTCAGCACTCCCGATCTCTCCACGCTCGCCGCGCGCTGCAACCTGCTCACCGAAATCCTGGTCGATTGCAATTCGCTGCCGCAGACGCAGCCCGTCTGCCGCTGTCTTGCGGCATACCTGGACGCATTCAGAAGTGAGCTGGAAAAATCGATGACCGATTTCCGCGTGCTGGATGAGGATGAGATACCGCCAGCACACAAACAGGAGTGGCTGCTGGACAGCACCGAAGCCCAGTGCGATTACTGCCGGGCGTTAAACCATGTGCTGCTGGTGTCGCATTTTGACCGCGAAATGCTGCCGCATCTCACCGGCCTGCTGCATGAGATCAGCCATGCGATGCTGGCCGATCTGACGGTGGTGCGTGTCCACTGACGCTACGCATAAAAAAAGGCCGGGATAACCCGGCCTTTAGTATTCTCTCTACGCCATTCGCGGCGAAAAACTCTTAGCGACTACGGAAGACAATGCGGCCTTTGCTCAGGTCGTACGGGGTCAGCTCGACAGTCACTTTGTCGCCCGTCAGAATACGGATATAGTTCTTACGCATTTTACCGGAGATATGCGCGGTAACGACGTGACCGTTTTCCAGTTCTACGCGAAACATGGTGTTAGGCAACGTTTCAAGAACGGTACCCTGCATTTCAATATTGTCTTCTTTGGCCATCTAATCCTCTGGGGTATCACTACCAAGTTTTGAACCGGCAAGATAATGCCGAAATTCATCAATTAAGTAAAGATTTGTGCGTTTAAAACGCAGCAAAGCAGTTTCAGCGTATTACCCGGACGTCACGGTTCGACCGTACGAAAAGCGCATACGTAAAGGGGAGGTGGCAGGATAAACGATAGGGCGTTATCGGATGCGAACTATTCCCAAACGGCGGCGGGGCAACAGGCAGAACCTACTCTGCGGCAGAATTATAGCACCTTGAGGAAAAATATGCGGAAAACATTTATCTCTGGGGCGTAAATAACGTGCCGGGGACCCAGAAATTCTGCGGTAATTTCTGCATGCGCAGCGTTGCCAGCTGCGCCAGATATTCATGGCGGGAGATCTCAACCGCACCCAGCGAGGCGGTATGCTCGTTCAGCACCTGACAATCCATCAACTGGCCGCCGTTGCGGGTAAAGCGTTCGCAGAAAACCAGCAGCGCGGTTTTGGAGGCATTCACCGCGCGGCTGAACATCGACTCGCCGCAAAACAGGGTGCCCTGCGCCACGCCGTACATTCCGCCCACCAGCTCGTCCTTATCCCACACCTCAATCGAGTGGGCGTAACCCAGCTCGTGCAGGCGGTGATAGGCGGTGATCACCTCAGGGGTGATCCATGTCCCTTCAAAGCGGTCGGCGGCGCACCCCTCGATCACCTGACCAAACGCGTGATTGAGGGTGACGCGATAGGGGGAGCGGGCGTGAAAGCGCTTCATGCTGCGGCTGATATGAAACTGCGCGGGCCACAGAACGGCGCGGGGGTCGGGTGACCACCATAAGATCGGATCGCCGGGTGAAAACCACGGAAAAATCCCCCGCTGGTAGGCCATTAACAGACGCGACGGGCTCAGATCGCCACCCAGGGCCAGCAAACCATTAGGTTCGCGCAGCGCCCCTTCCGGAGAAGGGAACGCAAGAGAATGACGTGAGAGCTGGACCAGGCGCATGACAACAAAACTCCAGTACGCGAAGTGGGGATCGGTTCAAATATAGACTACAGACGCTGTTTGAACTGGTAGTAGCGACCCTGTTTTGCCAACAGTTCTGCGTGACTACCTTGCTCAATAATCTGTCCGTTGTCCATCACAATAATTTGATCGAAATCCACCAGACCGCGCAGGCGATGCGTCACCATCAGCACCGTTTTGCCCTGCATCTCTTTTTCCAGTAAATCAAGGATTTGCCGCTCTGTTGTGGCGTCAAGCCCCTCGGTAGGTTCGTCCAGTAACATCAGGGGCGCATCGTGCAGCAGCGCGCGCGCAATTGCCAGGCGACGCAGTTCCCCGCCGGAGAGCTGACGACCCCCTTCACCGAGCCAGCTGTTCAGCCCCTCGTCTTCCAGCAGCTTGTGCAGACCCACCTTTTCCAGCATCGCGGTTAATAGATCATCGCCAGTGCCGGGGGCGGCTAACAGCAGGTTATCCCGCAGGGTAGCGCTGAAAAGATGGACCCGCTGCGGCACCATGCTTACCGTTTTACGCAGCGCGGGCTCGCTCATCTCTGACACAGGGGTGTCGTTGAACAGGATCTGGCCCTGAGCCGGATCCCAGGCCCGGGTCAGGAGTTGCAGCAGGGTCGACTTCCCGCAGCCGGTGCGACCCAGCACCGCAACGTGTGCGCCTGCGGGGATGGTCAGGTTAATGTGGTCCAGCGCCAGTTGCGCCTGGCCTTCATACGCAAAGCTGACATCCGCCAGGCGGAGGGCCAGGTGCTCAGGCACCTCGGACGGGGTGGTGCTGAATTTTACTTCCGGTTGCTGGCCGGTGATCTGGGTGATGCGCAGCGCGGAGGCCACCACCTGGCCCAGATGCTGAAAGGCTCCGGTCACCGGCGCCAGCGCTTCAAACGCCGCCAGCGCACAGAAGACAAACAGCGCAATGAGCGGGCCCGGCTGGGTGTTACCGCCCACGCCGCCGGAAGCCAACCACAGCATCGCCATCACGGCGATCCCGCCAATCAACAGCATCAACGCCTGGGACAGAGCCGTCAGCTCCGACTGTTTGCGCTGGGCTTCGTGCCAGTTCAGCTCGGTATTTTCCATCTGCGCCCGGTAGCGACGGCTGGCGCCAAAAATCGTCAGCTCTGCCTGACCCTGCAGCCAGCCCGTCAGCTGCTGGCGATATTCGCCGCGCAGACGGGTCAGGTTTTCACCGGTCGGCTTCCCGGCGCGGTAAAACAGCGGCGGCAGCAGAAACAGCGTCAGAATCATGATCCCGCCGAGCACCAGAGCGATGTTGACGTCCAGCAGGCTCAGCCCGAGTGTAACAACCACAATCACCACCAGCGCCCCTACCAGCGGGGAGATAACGCGCAGGTAAAGATGATCGAGGGTATCGACATCCGCGACGACGCGGTTCAGCAGTTCACCCTGGCGATAGCGCGCCAGCCCGGCAGGGGAGAGGGGCAGCAGCTTGCTGAAGGTGGTGACGCGCAGGTGCTGCAGCACGCGGAAGGTGGCGTCATGGCTGACCAGACGCTCGAAGTAGCGCCCGGCGGTGCGGGTGATGGCCGTGCCGCGCACCCCCGCAGCAGGTAGCATATAGTTGAAGCTGTACAGCCCGGCAAACCCGGCGACCGCGGAGGCAGAGAGGAACCAGCCCGAAAGGGTTAACAGGCCGATACTGGCCAGCAGGGTAACGATCGCCAGCACCACGCCAAGGATCAGCATCCATTTGTGGCGCATATAGAGCGCCAGATAAGGCAGTAAAGCGCGCATCAGATCTCCTCCTGACGGTTCGCCAGCAGAGCCGCAAACGGCCCCTGTGCCGCTGCGAGCGTGGCGTAATCGCCCTGCTCGACAAGCTGTCCGTTGTCCATGACCCAGATCTGATCCCAGTGGGCAATGCCCTCCAACTGGTGGGTCACCATCAGCGTAGTTTGCTGCTGCGAGGCGGCATCCAGGGCCAGCATCACACGCTGTTCGCTGTGCGCATCCAGGCTGGCAGCGGGTTCATCCAGGAGTAAAAGCTGGCAGGGGTTGAGCAGGGCGCGGGCCACGGCGATACGCTGTGCCTGACCGACGGACAGCCCCGCCGACTGATCGCCGACAATCGTATCTACCCCGTTTGGCAGCAGGGGCAGGAATTCACTCACCCAGGCGCGATCGAGCACCGACTGCAGCTCTTCGTCGCTGGCATCCGGGCGCGCCAGCAGCACGTTTTCTCGCAGCGTGGCTGCCGGAAGCTGCGGGTTCTGACCCACCCAGCTTAAATGGGTGCGCCATTCATCAGGATCGAGCGCAGAGAGTTCGGCCTGGTTGATGCGCAGCGAGCCGCTGTAAGCCATAAAACCGGATAGGGCATTCAGGAGTGAGCTCTTGCCCGAGCCGCTGGTGCCCACCAGCACCACCCGCTGACCAGCCGCGAGGCTGAAGTTTAATGGCCCCGCCAGCACCTTGCCCTCCGGCGACAGCACGCAGAAATCTTCTGCGTCAATGCTAACCGGTTTGCTGGTGCTCAGGGTCACGTCCCCGCGCTGCGGATGGGCCAGCGGCGTTTCGAGGAACGTTTTCAGGCTATCTGCCGCGCCCACGGCCTGGGCCTTCGCATGATAGAAGGTGCCCAGATCGCGCAGCGGCTGGAAGAACTCCGGCGCCAGAATCAGCGTCAGGAAGCCCGCCGAGAGGGTCACGGCAGTGCCGTAATGTCCAAAATCGAGGGCGCCCAGGTAGGAAAAACCAAAATAGACGGCGACCAGCGCAATCGACAGGGAGGTAAAGAACTCGAGCACCCCGGAGGATAAGAACGCCAGGCGCAACACCTCCATGGTGCGCTGACGGAAGTCCTGAGAAGCGTGGCGGATGTTGTCGGTTTCGGCTTCACCGCGACCAAAAATACGCAGCGTTTCCATGCCGCGCAGGCGGTCGAGGAAGTGACCGCTGAGACGACCCAGGGCCAGGAAGTTACGGCGGTTGGCATCGGCGGCACCCATGCCGACCATCGCCATAAATAGCGGGATCAGCGGGGCGGTGCCCAGCAGGATCAGCGCCGCAACCCAGTTATACGGGAAAATCGCGAGCACGATCAGCACGGGAACGAATACGGCCAGCGCCATCTGCGGCAGATAGCGGGCGTAGTAGTCATGCATATCGTCGATTTGCTCGAGGATAAGCGTTGCCCAACTACCGGCGGGTTTACCCTGAATCCAGGCGGGGCCGGCTTCCTGCAATCTGTCGAGCACCTGACGGCGAATTTCGTAGCGAATATTCTGCCCGGCGTGAAAACCCACGCGCTCACGCAGCCAGACGACCCAGGCACGCAGAATAAAGACCAGAATCAGCACAATGAAAGGCAGTAACAACGCCTCGCGTGGGATGTTTTCCATGATCATATGGTTAAGAATGCGGGCCAGCAGCCATGCCTGACCGACAATCAACACGCCGCTGATAAACCCTAAAAGACGGGAAATATTCAGCCAGCGGCGGGAAAGAACGCTTTGCTGTTTAAGCCAGCGTGTTAACTCTTGTTGACGGGTTTTTTCCATTGCGTGCTTTGCAGGTGATGTTATTAGGTATTGGGCACGGCAATGTTACATCGCAGAGACAATAAAGGCGACTTATCGCCGCCTTTTTTACGTTTGTTGCTGATTTGTAAAAATTATTTACTCTGATCGGCCAGTCCGTCGAGATAACGTTCTGCATCCAGCGCCGCCATACAACCGGTGCCCGCAGAGGTGATCGCCTGACGATAAATGTGGTCCATCACGTCGCCCGCAGCGAACACGCCCGGGATGCTGGTCTGGGTCGCATTGCCGTGGATCCCGGACTGCACTTTGATGTAGCCGTTCTCCAGTTCCAGCTGACCGTCGAAGATCGCGGTATTCGGGCTGTGGCCGATGGCTACAAACAGACCCGCGACTTCCAGTGTTTCGACGTTATCAGTGTTGCGGGTATCGCGGATACGCAGACCGGCCACACCCATCTGATCGCCGGTCACTTCTTCCAGGGTGCGGTGGGTGTGCAGCACGATATTGCCGCTGGCCACTTTGTCCATCAGACGCTTGATCAGGATTTTTTCCGCGCGGAAGGTATCACGGCGGTGAATGAGGTGCACTTCAGAGGCGATATTCGCCAGGTACAGTGCCTCTTCCACAGCGGTGTTGCCGCCGCCGATGACCGCGACCTTCTGGTTGCGATAGAAGAAACCGTCGCAGGTGGCGCAGGCGGAAACGCCGCGGCCTTTGAAGGCTTCTTCAGACGGCAGGCCCAGATAACGGGCAGAGGCGCCGGTCGCAATGATTAGCGCGTCGCAGGTGTACTCCGCGTTGTCACCGGTAAGACGGAACGGACGGTTTTGCAGATCGACCTTGTTGATGTGGTCAAAAATGATTTCAGTATCAAATTTGGTGGCATGCTCGTGCATACGCTCCATCAGCAGCGGTCCGGTCAGGCCTTCAGGATCGCCAGGCCAGTTTTCCACTTCGGTAGTGGTAGTCAGCTGACCGCCTTTTTCCATGCCCGTAATCAGTACCGGTTGCAGGTTAGCGCGAGCAGCGTAGACCGCAGCGGTGTATCCCGCAGGTCCGGAACCAAGGATGAGAAGTTTACTGTGTTTGGCCGTGCCCATGAGAACCCCATTGTTGTTGGCAGACATTTTCCCGGATTGTAGGGAATTTATGGCCGTAAAAAAAGGGCGCAGCGATTTTGTTAACGATATGTGTAATAGAAATCGCCAATCAACGGCGGGGCAGGGAAAGTGATTTTATAACAATTACCATGGCTAATCGCTCGAAACGACGGCGATAAAATGAGGATTAATCGCCGGACGTAATGAATATCCGGCATGTTGTACTAAAAATCGATGTTTTGCTTTGACAATCCCCTGCGCTTTTGCGAAAACATTCAAGGAAGAAAAAAAACGGTCTTTGTGTAACGCATAGTCATGCACAAAATCACCATTTTTACCGGGTCAGCGAAATCTACGCATGGTGTGGACAGATGCCATACGTGATGTTGATGGCCGCCTCTGGGCAACGGTCTTCATACCACATAAACCCCAATCGAATCGCGCAAACTATAAAACAGGCGATGCGATTAACCGCGGGGAAAGACTCTGAACAGTGAAGTGCACAGGGTCCTGGCAGGAGTTAGGGAAGGAATACAGAGAGACAATAATAATGGTAGATAGCAAGAAGCGCCCTGGCAAAGATCTCGACCGTATCGATCGTAACATTCTTAATGAATTGCAAAAGGATGGGCGTATTTCCAACGTCGAGCTTTCAAAACGTGTGGGACTTTCCCCGACGCCATGCCTCGAGCGTGTGCGCCGACTGGAAAGACAGGGTTTTATTCAGGGCTATACAGCGCTGCTGAACCCGCATTATCTGGATGCCTCACTTCTGGTATTTGTTGAGATTACTCTGAATCGTGGTGCGCCGGATGTGTTTGAGCAGTTCAATTCCGCCGTACAAAAACTGGAAGAAATTCAAGAGTGTCATCTGGTTTCCGGTGATTTCGACTACCTGTTGAAAACCCGCGTACCTGATATGTCTGCATACCGTAAGCTGCTGGGCGAAACCCTGCTGCGACTGCCTGGCGTGAACGACACCCGTACCTACGTGGTAATGGAAGAAGTCAAACAGAGCAATCGTCTGGTTATTAAGACGCGCTAACACGGAACAGGTGCATTATCAGCGTACTTTGATTACACTCCTGGTAATCCATACAGCAACAGTGTCGGGCCTCCCGGCACTGTTGTCCGTTTAGCACTCAGGCAGGAATTGCCTGATACCTGGAGAGCCTGTTTTGAGCCAGGAATATACCGAAGACAAAGAAGTCAATTTAACCAAGCTCAGCAGTGGGCGCCGACTCCTTGAGGCGTTACTGATCCTTGTTGCTCTTTTTGCCGTCTGGTTGATGGCAGCCTTACTCAGTTTCAATCCCTCCGATCCCAGCTGGTCACAGACCGCATGGCACGAGCCTATCCATAATTTAGGCGGCGTACCGGGCGCCTGGCTGGCGGATACGCTGTTCTTTATCTTTGGCGTGATGGCCTACACCCTTCCTGTCATCATTATTGGTGGTTGTTGGTTTGCCTGGCGCCATCGCCAGAACGATGACTACATCGACTATTTTGCCGTTTCGCTGCGCCTGATTGGTGCGCTGGCGCTGATCCTCACCTCCTGCGGTCTGGCGTCCATTAACGCCGATGACATCTGGTACTTTGCCTCCGGCGGGGTGATTGGCAGCCTGCTGAGTACCGCGCTGCAGCCGATGCTGCACAGCAGCGGTGGCACCATCGCGCTGCTCTGCGTCTGGGGCGCAGGGCTGACGCTGTTTACCGGCTGGTCATGGGTCAGCATTGCTGAAAAAATTGGCAGCGTGATCCTGAATATCCTGACCTTTGCCAGCAACCGTACCCGTCGCGATGACACCTGGGTCGACGAAGAGTACGAAGACGATGACTACGACGACGTTGAGCCGAGCCCCGCGCGTCGTGAATCCCGCCGCGCACGCATTATGCGTGGCGCGCTGGCGCGCCGTAAGCGCATGGCCGAGAAGTTCGCGAATCCATTAGGTTGCAAGACGGATGCAGCCTTGTTCTCCGGGAAACGGATGGACGACGAAGAGGTGGCATACAGCGCCCGCGGCGTGGCCGCCGATCCGGATGATGTCCTGTTCTCCGGCAATCGTGCGCTGGCCTCCGACTATGATGAGTACGATCCGCTGCTCAACGGTCACTCGGTGGCTGAGCCGCTTGCCGCCGCTGCCGCAGCGACCACCGCCACTCAGGCCTTTGCTGCCCCGGTTGATCCGGTGACCCCGCCAACGCCATCGATGCCGGATGCCCATCTGCAGCCGCCTGCGGTTGAATGGCAAGCGGAACCCGCAGCGCCAGCCGCGCCGATCTATGCGGAGCCACAACCTTATGCCGCCGTCGCGCCGCAGGAGCAGTGGCAGCCGCCTTATCAACCTGAACCGGTGTACGCGCAGCCGCAGTACGAACAACCGCAGCATGTGCAACCGCAGTACGAGCAGCCTCAGTACGAGCAGCCTCAATACGAGCAGCCACAGCAGTATGAACCGCAGCAGGCCGTCTATCAGCCTGAGCCGGTCGTCGAGGCGCCGCCGGTTGAAGAGGTGAAACCGACCCGTCCGCCGCTTTACTACTTCGAAGAAGTGGAAGAGAAACGTGCCCGTGAGCGCGAGCAGCTTGCGGCCTGGTATCAGCCAGTGCCCGAGGCGGTACAAGAACCTGCCCCGGTAAAACCTGCTGAGATCCCGTCTGTACCGGTTCCGGCCGTAGAGCCTGCATCCGTTGTCGCACCGGTGGCGGCAAGCGTGCAGCAGGCAACAGCCGCAGGAGCCGCTGCGGCCAGCGCTGCAGCACCATTATTCAGCCTGGCGACCAGTGGCGCACCGCGTCCACAGGTAAAAGAGGGCATTGGTCCACAGCTGCCGCGTCCTAACCGCGTACGCGTTCCAACCCGCCGTGAACTGGCCTCGTATGGCATCAAGCTGCCTTCTCAGCGAATGGCGGAAGAGGAAGCACGTAAAGCCGGGAGTCAGCAGTATGATGACGACCAGTATGACGATGATGCCGATGAAATGCAGCAGGATGAGCTGGCTCGCCAGTTCGCCCAGCAACAACAGCAGCGTTATGGCGAGGAGTACCAGCCTGAGCCACAGCAATATCAGGCCCAGGACAACGAAGATGATGCCGCCGAGGCGGAGCTGGCTCGCCAGTTTGCTGCCACGCAGCAGCAGCGTTACGCCGGGGAACAACCGACAGGGGCGAACCCGTTCTCGCTGGCGGATTTTGAATTCTCACCGATGAAAGATCTGGTGGATGATACGCCGAGTGAACCGCTGTTCACGCCAGGGGTAATGCCGGAAGCCGAGCCGCCGCGCCAGGCGTTCACGCCGCCGCAGCCTGCACAGCCGCAGCAGTACGCGCAGCCACAACAGCCTGCACAGCCGCAGCAGTATGCGCAGCCTCAGCAGCCTGTACAGCCGCAGCAATATGCGCAACCTCAGCAGCCTGTACAGCCGCAGCAATACGCGCAACCTCAGCAGCCTGCACAGCAGCAGCCTGCGGTTCAGCCTCCACCGCAGCAGCAGAGCCTGATCCATCCGTTACTGATGCGTAACGGTGACAGCCGTCCGCTGCAAAGACCGACCACGCCGCTGCCGTCATTTGACCTGCTAACACCGCCGCCAACGGAAGTCGAGCCGGTTGATACCTTCGCCCTGGATCAGATGGCGCGCCTGGTTGAACTCCGCCTGGCCGACTTCCGTATTAAAGCGGATGTGGTGAATTATTCACCGGGCCCGGTGATCACCCGTTTTGAGCTGAATCTGGCCCCGGGTGTGAAAGCCGCGCGTATTTCCAACCTCTCCCGCGACCTGGCGCGTTCGCTGTCCACCGTGGCCGTGCGCGTGGTCGAGGTTATTCCGGGCAAACCTTATGTTGGCCTGGAGCTGCCGAACAAAAAACGTCAGACCGTTTACCTGCGCGAAGTGCTGGATCACGCTAAATTCCGCGATAACCCGTCGCCGCTGAGCGTGGTGCTGGGTAAAGACATCGCCGGCGAACCGGTGGTGGCCGATCTGGCCAAAATGCCGCACCTGCTGGTGGCAGGTACCACAGGCTCCGGTAAGTCTGTCGGCGTGAACGCCATGATCCTCAGCATCCTGTATAAAGCGCAGCCGGAAGATGTGCGCTTCATCATGATCGACCCGAAAATGCTGGAACTGTCGGTATACGAAGGTATTCCGCATCTGCTGACCGAAGTCGTGACCGACATGAAAGATGCCGCCAACGCCCTGCGCTGGAGCGTCAACGAGATGGAGCGCCGCTACAAGCTGATGTCCGCGCTGGGCGTGCGTAACCTCGCGGGTTATAACGAGATCATCGCCGAAGCGGCGAAGATGGGACGTCCAATCCCGGATCCGTACTGGAAGCCGGGCGACAGCATGGATGCCGAGCATCCGGTGCTGGAAAAACTGCCGTACATCGTGGTGCTGGTAGACGAGTTTGCCGACCTGATGATGACCGTCGGTAAGAAGGTGGAAGAGCTGATCGCCCGTCTGGCGCAGAAAGCGCGTGCAGCGGGCATCCACCTGGTGCTGGCGACCCAGCGTCCGTCGGTGGATGTGATCACCGGCCTGATTAAGGCCAACATCCCGACCCGTATCGCCTTTACCGTGTCGAGCAAAATCGACTCCCGTACCATTCTCGACCAGGGGGGCGCGGAATCGCTGCTCGGTATGGGGGATATGCTTTACTCCGGCCCGAACTCCACCTCTCCGGTGCGTGTCCATGGTGCCTTTGTGCGTGACCAGGAAGTGCATGCCGTGGTGCAGGACTGGAAAGCGCGCGGTCGTCCGCAGTATGTCGATGGCATCACCTCTGACAGCGAAAGCGAAGGCGGCGGTGGTGGCGGCGCGGATAGCGGTGAAGAGCTCGATCCACTGTTCGATCAGGCAGTTAACTTCGTCACCGAGAAACGCAAAGCCTCCATCTCCGGGGTTCAGCGCCAGTTCCGTATCGGCTACAACCGCGCGGCGCGTATCATTGAGCAGATGGAAGCCCAGGGCATCGTCAGCGAGCAGGGGCACAACGGCAACCGTGAAGTACTGGCCCCGCCGCCGTTTGAATAATGCCCCCTCGATTGCAAAGATGGGTAAATCAGGAATAATTAAGCATTTTCTTCTGTCGCCTGCCTGCGGGCAGGTCCAGAATAGTTGACAGAAAACCCCCATTTCGGGATGACGCTTTGTAAGGACTACCAATGAAAAAAATTGCAATCACCTGTGCATTACTGACCAGCGTTGTGGCGAGCAGCGTCTGGGCTGACGCCGCCAGCGACCTGAAAAACCGTCTGGATAAAGTGAGCAGCTTCCACGCCAGCTTCACCCAGAAAGTGACTGACGGCAGCGGCAATGCGGTGCAGGAAGGTCAGGGTGACCTTTGGGTGAAACGTCCAAATCTGTTCAACTGGCACATGACCCAGCCGGACGAAAGCATCCTGGTGTCCGACGGGAAAACCCTGTGGTTCTTCAACCCGTTTGTTGAGCAGGCCACGGCGACCTGGCTGAAAGATGCCGCCAGCAACACGCCGTTTATGCTAATTGCCCGTAACCAGTCCAGCGACTGGCAGCAGTACAACATTAAACAGAACGGCGATGACTTCGTGCTGACCCCGAAAGGCAGCAGCGGCAACCTGAAGCAGTTCACCATTAACGTCAGCACTAATGGGACCATCAATCAATTCGGTGCGGTTGAGCAGGACGATCAGCGCAGCAGCTATCAGCTGAAATCCCAGCAGAACGGGACGGTTGATGCATCCAAATTCACCTTTACCCCGCCGAAGGGCGTGACGGTGGATGACCAACGTAATAAGTAAGAGGCGTGCGTGAGCAACCTGTCGCTCGATTTTTCAGATAATGCGTTTCAACCTCTGGCCGCCCGTATGCGGCCAGAAAATTTAGCGCAGTATATTGGCCAGCAGCACCTGCTGGCTGCGGGCAAACCCTTGCCACGCGCCATTGAGGCCGGGCATCTGCACTCCATGATCCTCTGGGGGCCGCCAGGCACTGGTAAAACGACGCTGGCGGAAGTGATTGCCCGCTATGCCGATGCCGACGTCGAGCGTATCTCCGCCGTCACCTCCGGGGTGAAGGAGATCCGCGAAGCCATCGAGCGTGCCCGCCAGAACCGTAACGCCGGTCGCCGCACTATCCTGTTTGTCGATGAGGTCCACCGCTTCAACAAGAGCCAGCAGGATGCTTTCCTGCCGCACATTGAAGACGGCACCATCACCTTTATCGGTGCGACCACTGAAAACCCCTCGTTTGAACTTAACTCTGCACTGTTGTCCCGCGCCCGCGTCTATCTCCTGAAATCGTTAACCACCGACGACATTGAGCAGGTGCTGACCCAGGCGATGGACGATAAGGCCCGGGGCTACGGCAGCCAGAATATTGTGCTGCCAGACGATACCCGTCGCGCCATTGCTGAGCTGGTGAACGGGGATGCGCGCCGGGCGCTGAATACCCTGGAGATGATGGCCGATATGGCCGAAGCCGACGACAGCGGCAAGCGGGTATTGCTCCCGGCGCTGCTGACCGAAATCGCCGGGGAACGCAGTGCGCGCTTTGATAACAAAGGTGACCGTTTCTACGACCTGATCTCAGCGCTGCATAAATCGGTGCGCGGCAGCGCGCCCGATGCCGCGCTCTACTGGTATGCGCGCATTATTACCGCCGGGGGCGATCCGCTGTACGTGGCCCGTCGCTGTCTGGCGATTGCCTCGGAAGATGTCGGCAATGCCGACCCGCGTGCCATGCAGGTGGCGCTATCAGCCTGGGACTGCTTCACCCGCGTCGGGCCCGCTGAAGGCGAGCGCGCCATCGCCCAGGCGATTGTCTATCTGGCCTGCGCCCCGAAAAGCAATGCGGTCTACACCGCATTCAAAGCGGCGATGTCCGATGCCCGCGAACGCCCTGATTACGATGTACCTGACCACTTACGTAATGCCCCGACCAAACTGATGAAAGAGATGGGCTATGGTCAGCAATATCGCTACGCCCACGACGAGCCCAACGCCTACGCCGCCGGGGAGGAGTATTTCCCGCAGGAAATGGCACAAACACGCTATTATCGCCCGACAAACAGAGGCCTTGAGGGCAAGATTGGTGAAAAGCTCACCTGGCTTGCCGGACAGGATCAAAATAGCCCTATAAAACGCTACCGTTAGGGCTATCGTTGCGGTAATGTTGGCAATGTATCTGATGACCGCAGGCTGCGGTCATTTCCTCCTATTTTTTAATTCGATAAGCACAGGATAAGCATGCTCGATCCCAATCTGCTGCGTAACGAGCCAGACGCAGTCGCTGAAAAACTGGCACGCCGGGGCTTTAAACTGGATGTAGATAAGCTGCGCGCTCTTGAAGAGCGTCGTAAAGTTCTGCAGGTACAAACCGAAAACTTGCAGGCAGAGCGTAACTCTCGATCGAAATCCATCGGCCAGGCGAAAGCGCGCGGGGAAGACATTGAGCCATTACGCCTGGAAGTGAACAAACTCGGTGAAGAACTGGATCAGGCGAAAGCGGATCTGGACGTTCTTCAGGCCGAGATTCGTGATATCGCGCTGGCGATCCCGAACACCCCTGACGACAGCGTCCCTGTCGGTAAAGACGAAGATGACAACGTCGAAGTGAAACGCTGGGGCACCCCACGCGAGTTCGATTTCGAGGTTCGCGATCACGTCACGCTGGGCGAAATGCACGCGGGGCTCGATTTTGCGGCGGCCGTTAAGCTGACCGGTTCCCGCTTCGTGGTCATGAAAGGCCAGATTGCCCATCTGCACCGTGCGCTGGCCCAGTTTATGCTGGATCTGCACACCGAGCAGCACGGCTACAGCGAAACCTACGTTCCGTATCTGGTTAACCACGATACGCTGTACGGTACTGGCCAGCTGCCGAAATTTGCCGGCGATCTGTTCCATACCCGTCCGCTGGACGAAGAGGCCGACAGCAGCAACTACGCGCTGATCCCAACCGCAGAAGTGCCGCTGACCAACCTCGTACGTGATGAGATCATCGACGAAGACGACCTGCCGATCAAACTGACCGCACACTCACCGTGCTTCCGTTCTGAAGCTGGCTCTTATGGCCGTGATACCCGTGGTCTGATCCGTATGCACCAGTTCGACAAAGTTGAGATGGTACAGATTGTGCGTCCGGAAACCTCTATGGAGGCGCTGGAAGAGATGACCGGTCACGCGGAAAAAGTGCTTGAGCTGCTGGGTCTGCCGTACCGCCGCATGGCGCTGTGCACCGGCGATATGGGCTTTGGCGCCTGCAAAACCTTCGATCTGGAAGTGTGGGTTCCGGCGCAGGGCACCTATCGTGAAATCTCCTCCTGCTCTAACGTGGGCGATTTCCAGGCGCGTCGTATGCAGGCACGCTGCCGCAGCAAGTCCGCTAAGCAAACCCGCCTGGTGCACACCCTGAACGGCTCCGGCCTGGCAGTGGGTCGTACCTTGGTGGCAGTGCTGGAAAACTACCAGCAGGCTGACGGTCGTATCGAAATTCCTGAAGTTCTGCGCCCTTACATGAAAGGCCAGCAGTACATCGGCTAATCTGCCTTAACATAAAAAAAGCGCCTGCGGGCGCTTTTTTTATGCCCCGCTTTTGACATCAGGCAATACCCCCTCCCTCCAAAGGGGTAATACTCTCCAGGCAGTTGATTAGCATAAACCTCTGCTAATGCAATCACTCCTTTATATAAATAACTATATAGCGGTTGCTGCCGCACAGGGATCTTTGTGAGCAATCAAAGTGAGAGTCTATGAAAATAAAAACGCCTGATGCCTTGCTGGCTGCCGAGGTTAGCCGTCGCGGGCTGATGAAAACCACCGCGATTGGCGGCCTGGCAGTTGCCAGTAGCGCATTGTCTTTGCCTTTTTCACGTCTGACGTCTGCGGCTGAAGCCGTTGCTGCCGTGAAGCCGGATGAAAAGGTGGTCTGGAGCGCCTGTACGGTGAACTGTGGCAGTCGCTGCCCGTTGCGAATGCATGTCATCGACGGTGAGATCAAATACGTTGAGACCGACAATACCGGGGATGATAACTACGAGGGGTTACATCAGGTGCGCGCCTGTCTGCGCGGCCGTTCGATGCGCCGTCGCGTCTATAACCCGGATCGCCTGAAATACCCGATGAAACGTGTCGGCAAGCGCGGGGAGGGCAAATTCGAGCGTATCAGCTGGGACGAGGCCTTCGATACCATTGCCAGCAATATGCAGCGCCTGATTAAAGACTACGGCAACGAGTCTATCTACCTTAACTACGGCACCGGCACCCTCGGCGGAACCTTGACCCGCTCCTGGCCGCCGGGCAAAACCCTGATTGCCCGCCTGATGAACTGCTGCGGGGGCTACCTCAACCATTACGGTGACTACTCTACCGCGCAGATTGCTGCAGGCCTCAACTACACCTACGGCGGCTGGGCCGATGGCAACAGCCCGTCGGATATCGAAAACAGCCAGCTGGTGGTGCTGTTCGGCAACAACCCCGGCGAAACGCGAATGAGCGGCGGCGGGGTGACCTACTACGTCGAACAGGCACGACAAAAATCGAATGCCCGGATGATCGTCATCGACCCACGCTACACCGACACCGGGGCAGGGCGCGAGGATGAGTGGATCCCGATCCGCCCGGGAACCGATGCGGCGCTGATCTCTGCCCTGGCCTGGGTGATGATCGAGGAGAATCTCGTCGATCAGCCATTCCTGGATAAATACTGCGTCGGCTACGACGAGAAAACGCTGCCGGAAGGCGCGCCGGCGAACGGCCACTACAAAGCCTATATTCTCGGAAAGGGTAATGACGGTATCGCCAAAACCCCGGCCTGGGCTGCGGCCATTACCGGTATTCCTGAAGCGCGTATCGTGAAGCTGGCGCGTGAAATCGCCGGGGCGAAACCGGCCTTTATCTCCCAGGGCTGGGGTCCGCAGCGTCATGCCAATGGCGAGCTGGTGTCGCGTGCTATCGCCATGCTGGCGATTCTGACCGGCAACGTGGGGATCAACGGCGGCAACAGTGGGGCGCGTGAAGGCTCGTACTCCCTGCCGTTTGTGCGCATGCCAACCCTGGAAAACCCGGTTCAGACCAGTATCTCGATGTTTATGTGGACCGATGCCATCGAACGCGGCCCGGAGATGACCGCCACCCGCGATGGGGTGCGCGGCAAAGAGAAGCTCGACGTACCGATCAAGATGATCTGGAACTACGCCGGAAACTGTCTGATCAACCAGCACTCACAGATCAACCGCACCCACGATATTCTGCAGGACGATAAAAAATGCGAGCTGATTGTGGTGGTGGATTGCCATATGACCTCGTCGGCGAAATATGCCGATATCCTGCTGCCGGACTGCACCGCCTCTGAACAGATGGACTTCGCCCTGGATGCCTCCTGCGGCAACATGTCGTACGTGATTTTTGCCGATCAGGCGATTAAACCGCGTTTTGAGTGCAAAACCATCTATGAGATGACCACTGAACTGGCAAAACGCATGGGCGTTGAGCAGCAGTTCACCGAAGGCCGCACCCAGGAAGGGTGGATGCGTCATCTGTATGAGCAGTCGCGCCAGGCTATTCCGGCGCTGCTGCCGTTTGATGAGTTTCGTCAGCAGGGCATGTTCAAGCAGCGTGACCCGGAAGGGCATCACGTGGCCTATAAAGCCTTCCGCGCCGATCCCGCCGCGAATCCTCTCACCACGCCGTCAGGTAAAATTGAGATCTACTCCGCAGAGCTGGCGCAGATCGCCGCGACCTGGGAGCTGGAGCAGGGCGATGTGATCGATCCACTCCCGGTCTACAGCCCGGGCTTTGAGAACTACGACGATCCGCAGAGCAAAGACTTCCCGCTGCAGCTCACCGGCTTCCACTACAAAGCGCGCACGCACTCCACCTACGGCAACGTTGACGTGCTGAAGGCGGCCTGTCGGCAGGAGATCTGGATCAACCCGCTGGACGCACAGCGCCGCGGGATCGCCAACGGCGACCGGGTAAGGATCTTCAACGGGCGCGGCGAAGTGCATATCGAAGCCAAAGTGACGCCGCGCATCCTGCCGGGTGTGGTGGCGTTAGGCGAAGGGGCCTGGTACAACCCGGACGCGAACCGCGTCGATCAGGCAGGCTGCATTAACGTGCTGACCACCCAACGCCCGTCGCCGCTGGCGAAAGGCAACCCGTCTCACAGTAACCTGGTTCAGGTTGAAAAGGCGTAAGGAGTAGCCGATGACCACTCAGTATGGATTTTTTATTGATTCCAGCCGCTGCACCGGGTGCAAAACCTGCGAACTGGCGTGCAAGGATTACAAGGACCTGACCCCGGACGTCAGCTTCCGCCGCATCTATGAGTACGCGGGCGGCGACTGGCAGGAGGACAACGGCGTCTGGCAGCAGAACGTGTTTGCCTACTACCTCTCCATCGCCTGCAACCACTGCGAGGATCCGGCCTGCACCAAAGTCTGCCCCAGCGGGGCGATGCACAAGCGCGAGGACGGCTTTGTGGTGGTGAATGAGGATGTCTGCATCGGGTGTCGCTACTGCCATATGGCCTGCCCGTACGGCGCCCCGCAGTACAACGCCGCCAAAGGCCATATGACCAAGTGTGACGGCTGCCATGAGCGTGTCGCCGACGGTAAAAAACCGATCTGCGTCGAGTCCTGCCCGCTGCGGGCCCTGGACTTCGGCCCGATCGAGGAGCTGCGTCAGAAACACGGCAAGCTGGCCGCCGTCGCCCCGCTGCCGTCGGCGCACTTCACGAAGCCGAGTATCGTCATTAAACCCAATGCCAACAGCCGACCCACGGGTGATACCACCGGCTATCTGGCCAATCCGAAGGAGGTGTGAGATGGGAAGCGGATGGCATGAATGGCCGTTAATGATTTTTACAGTTTTCGGACAGTGTGTGGCGGGCGGTTTTATCGTTCTCGCCCTGGCGTTGTTAAAAGGCGATCTGAACAGGGAGCAACAGCAGCGGCTGGTGTTGAGCATGTTTGGTCTGTGGGTGCTGATGGGGATCGGCTTTATCGCCTCCACGCTGCACCTCGGTTCGCCTATGCGCGCATTCAACTCTTTGAATCGTGTAGGGGCGTCTTCCCTCAGCAACGAGATCGCCAGCGGGGCGATCTTCTTTGCGGTCGGGGGCCTGGGCTGGCTGCTGGCGGTGCTGAAAAAACTGCCGGCAGGCTTACGCACTCTGTGGCTGATTGTGACCATGGTGTTGGGCGTGGTGTTCGTCTGGATGATGGTGCGTGTGTATAACACCATCGACACGGTCCCGACCTGGTACAGCGTCTGGACACCGATGAGCTTCTTCCTGACCCTGTTTATCGGCGGCCCGCTGCTGGGCTTCCTGCTCCTGCGTGTGGCGGGCGTTGACGGCTGGGCAATGCGTTTACTGCCCGCCGTGACGCTGCTGGCGCTGGCGGTGAGTACGGTCGTGGCCCTGGTGCAGGGCGCGGAGCTGGCGACCATTCACAGTTCCATTCAGCAGGCCTCGGCCCTGGTGCCCGATTATGGCTCGTTAATGGCATGGCGTGTGGTGCTGCTGGCGGCCGCGCTGGTGTGCTGGATCGTGCCGCAGCTGAAAGGTTATCAGCCTGCGCTCCCGCTGCTGTCGCTGGCATTTGTGCTGGTACTGGCGGGTGAGTTGATTGGCCGCGGGGTGTTTTACGGTCTGCATATGACGGTTGGAATGGCTGTCGCCAGTTAACACTGATGATTGTTATATAAAGCCGGGACTTAGAGCCCGGCTTTTCTTTTTTCAATCATGAAATTTTTCAACTGTCGGCTGGTTTTCATTTTGGAGCTAAATAAACAAAAACAAACACATAAATTATATTGATAGCGGACTTTGCATTAGCAGGATGAGTTTTTTCAATCGACAGGGAACATATTGTGCGTGCGGCACAATCGGGTGGATTGACTTTGTTTTTGCCAGTGGCATGATGCGCACGAAATCTGAACTTCCTCACGGTTTTTAATCCATGTCGACCTATACACGGCCAGTGCTCCTGTTGCTCTGTGGCCTGCTTTTGCTGACCCTCGCGATCGCGGTGTTAAATACACTCGTTCCGCTGTGGCTCGCCCATGAAAACTTACCTACCTGGCAGGTGGGTATGGTCAGCTCGTCCTTTTTTACCGGTAATCTGCTGGGCACCCTGATGACGGGAAGCCTGATTAAACGTTTTGGTTTTAATCGCAGCTATTATCTGGCCTCGCTTATTTTTGCCGTCGGCTGTGCCGGGTTAGGGCTGATGGTCGGTTTCTGGAGCTGGATGGTCTGGCGCTTTATCGCCGGCGTTGGCTGCGCCATGATCTGGGTGGTGGTTGAAAGCGCCCTGATGTGCAGCGGTACTTCCCGCAACCGGGGGCGTCTGCTGGCGGCCTATATGATGGTCTATTACGTCGGCACCGTGCTGGGCCAGCTGATGGTCAGCAAACTGCCAACCGACCTGATGAGCGTCCTGCCGTGGGTGACCGGCATGGTGCTGGCTGCCATTCTGCCACTGCTCTTTACGCGTATTGTGAACCAGAGCAGCGAGCATCAGGAGGCGACCCACATCTGGCCGATGCTCAGACTGCGTCAGGCGCGTCTGGGGGTGAACGGCTGCATTATTTCCGGGATTGTGCTGGGCTCGCTGTATGGCCTGATGCCGCTCTATCTGAACCATCAGGGAGTCAGTGATTCCGGGATCGGTTTCTGGATGGCGGTGATGGTCAGCGCCGGGATTGTCGGGCAGTGGCCGGTTGGCCGTCTTGCCGACCGCTTTGGACGCCTGCTGGTGCTGCGCGTTCAGGTCTTTGTAGTGATCATGGGCTGTCTCGCGATGCTGAGCAATGCCGCGATGGCGCCGGCGCTGTTTATTCTGGGTGCGGCGGGCTTTACCCTCTATCCGGTGGCGATGGCCTGGGCCTGTGAGAAAGTCGAGCACCATCAGCTGGTGGCGATGAACCAGGCGCTGTTGCTGAGCTATACCATCGGCAGCTTGCTGGGGCCGACTTTTACCTCGATGCTGATGCAGAACTTTTCCGACAATCTGCTGTTTATCATGATTGCCAGCGTGTCATTTATTTATCTGTTAATGCTTCTGCGTAAAGTGGGCGAACATCCAACGCCGGTGGCGCATGCCTGATTAAATAAAAGCCTGTCGATGACAGGCTTTTTTGTCTCTGTCACATCTAAGAGTTTTACGCATTGTTTGTGTATCGCGCCGGGTGATAATTCGGATGTGTTTTATCACTAAAAAGGCAGCGATCATGTCTACTCGTCGTTTTACCCCTACAGCGCTGGCAGTAGTATTATCTTTAACCTTTGCAACTGCACCTGCTATGGCTAATCCGGGTAACGGAAATGGAAATGGCCACGGGCAAGGTAATAGCGGCAATCATGGTAATGGCAATTCCGGTAAAGGGAATGCTGGTAACCAGGACCATAAACAAAATAATGGTCACCAGAATTCCGGCAAATCAAATAAGAGCGTTAAAGACGATGTCGATGCACGCGTCAGTTACGACCATGCCCGGCACCTGGCGTTGAATTACGGCTTAACGGGGTATGATTCGCTGCCGCCGGGCATTGCGAAAAACCTGGCACGTGGTAAACCGCTGCCTCCGGGTATCGCGAAAAAGACCGTTCCGGCATCGATGTTAGGTCAATTACCTTCTTATCCGGGCTATGAATGGCGGGTGGTCGGAAAAGATCTGGTCTTAATTGCGCTGAGTACTGCAATTGTGACCACCATTATTAATGGCGTCTTTAACTAGACAACAAAACGCCCGGCTTTTACCGGGCGTTTTATTAATACATGACTTTGTGACCGTACTGCTCGAGAATGCCTTTGACGCGTTCCATGGTCTCTTTCTTCGGCGGCTTAACGCCATCGAGTTTATACTCTTCGCCCATCGCCACCCATTTATGTTTGCCCAGCTCGTGATACGGCAGTAATTCAATTTTTTCAACGTTGCCCATATCACGCGTGAACTCACCCAGGCGGTGTGCAGAATCGTCATCATCTGACCAACCCGGTACCACCACATAACGGATCCAGGTTTTAATCCCTTTGCCAGAAATGTATTTCGCGAACTCCAGGGTGCGATGGTTAGAGACGCCGACCAGATTCTGGTGAATTTCGTCGTTCATCTGCTTAAGATCCAGCATCACCAGGTCGGTGACGTCCAGCAGCTCATCAATCACCGGATCGTAGCGACGGACAAAGCCGTTGGTATCCAGGCAGGTATGAATACTCTCTTTATGACAGGCGCGGAACCAGTCGCGAACAAACTCTGCCTGCAGGATCGCTTCCCCGCCGGAAGCAGTCACGCCGCCGCCAGAGGCATTCATAAAGTGGCGATAGGTCACCACCTCTTTCATTAATTCATCAACTGTGACTTCTTTGCCACCGTGGGTATCCCAGGTGTCGCGGTTATGGCAGTACAGGCAGCGCATCAGGCAGCCCTGGAAGAAAGTAATAAAGCGGATGCCCGGGCCATCGACGGTGCCACAGGACTCAAAGGAGTGAATGCGACCAATAGTTGACATTGCGGTGATATCTCCAGATTCGGCCCGTCCGGGGCCTGTGTATACGCACAACTCAATCGGCTGTGTCGAGTCTGTTTTGGCTGTTATCCATTCATTATAGATAGCGGGCAAAAGAGACTGCGGTACGGGAGGTGTTAAAAAGGCCCCACTTGCGTGGAGCCTTTATTGTACGCGTTTTACGGCGTCATTTCAGTCAAATCCACTTACATGGACTGAGTGAAAGTACGGGTAATAACGTCTTTCTGCTGTTCTTTAGTCAGCGAGTTGAAACGTACTGCGTAGCCAGAAACACGGATGGTCAGCTGAGGATATTTCTCAGGATGTTCCATCGCATCGAGCAGCATTTCACGGTTCATGACGTTCACGTTCAGGTGCTGACCACCTTCGATGGACGCTTCGTGGTGGAAGTAACCATCCATCAGACCCGCGAGGTTGGTTTTACGCACTTCGTCGTCTTTACCCAGCGCATTTGGCACGATAGAGAAGGTGTAAGAGATACCATCTTTCGCGTAAGCAAACGGCAGTTTAGCAACGGAGGTCAGAGAGGCAACAGCACCTTTCTGGTCACGGCCGTGCATTGGGTTAGCACCTGGTCCGAATGGCGCGCCAGCACGACGACCGTCTGGGGTGTTACCGGTTTTCTTACCATAAACCACGTTAGAGGTGATGGTCAGAACAGACTGAGTCGGGATAGCGTTACGGTAGGTGGTCAGTTTCTGAATTTTCTTCATGAAACGTTCTACCAGGTCAACCGCCATGTCATCAACGCGAGCGTCGTTGTTACCAAACTGCGGGTATTCACCGTCGATTTCGAAGTCTACAGCCAGGCCGTCTTCGTCACGAATTGGTTTAACTTTCGCATATTTGATAGCGGACAGGGAGTCAGCAGCAACGGACAGACCTGCGATACCACATGCCATGGTGCGAACAACGTCACGGTCGTGCAGCGCCATCAGAGAGGCTTCGTAGCTGTACTTGTCGTGCATGTAGTGGATGACGTTCAGTGCGGTAACGTACTGTTTAGCCAGCCAGTCCATGAAGTGATCCATACGTTCCATCACTTCGTCGAAGTTCAGCAGATCGCCTTTGATTGGTTCAGATTTAGGACCAACCTGGATTTTTAGTTTTTCATCAACGCCGCCGTTGATAGCATACAGCATGGTTTTCGCGAGGTTAGCGCGAGCACCGAAGAACTGCATTTGCTTACCAACAACCATTGGGCTTACGCAGCAAGCGATCGCGTAGTCGTCGTTGTTGAAGTCAGGACGCATCAGGTCATCGTTCTCATACTGAAGAGAAGAGGTGTCGATGGATACTTTAGCGGCAAATTTTTTGAAGTTCAGTGGCAGTTTTTCAGACCACAGAATAGTGATGTTCGGCTCCGGAGACGGCCCCATGGTGTACAGGGTGTTCAGGAAACGGAAGCTGCTTTTGGTCACCAGGGTACGGCCATCTACGCCCATACCGGCGATAGATTCAGTTGCCCAGATTGGGTCACCAGAGAACAGTTCATCATACTCAGGGGTACGCAGGAAGCGAACCATACGCAGTTTCATGACCAGGTGGTCAATCATTTCCTGTGCTTCTAGCTCGTTGATTTTGCCTGCTTTCAGGTCACGTTCGATGTAGGCATCCAGGAAGGTGGATACACGACCGAAGGACATTGCTGCGCCGTTCTGAGATTTAACCGCTGCCAGGTAACCGAAGTAGGTCCACTGGATAGCTTCCTGAGCGTTGGTCGCAGGACCGGAGATGTCGTAGCCGTATTTAGCTGCCATCTCTTTGATCTGACCCAGCGCACGGTGCTGTTCGGAGATCTCTTCACGCAGACGGATAGTCGCTTCCAGGTTTACGCCGTTTTCCATGTCAGACTGCAGGGACACGAACTGGGCGTATTTGTCTTTCATCAGGAAGTCGATACCGTACAGCGCAACGCGACGGTAGTCACCGATGATACGGCCACGGCCATATGCATCTGGCAGACCGGTCAGGACGCCTGATTTACGGCAGTTCAGGATGTCTTTGGTGTAAACGTCAAACACGCCCTGGTTGTGGGTTTTGCGGTATTCGGTGAAGATTTTCTTCAGCATCGGGTCCAGCTCGCGATCGTACGCTTTGCAGGAACCTTCAACCATTTTGATACCACCGAACGGGATAATCGCACGTTTCAGTGGCGCTTCAGTTTGCAGACCAACGATCTTCTCGAGGGATTTGTTGATATAACCCGCGTCGTGAGAAGTAATGGTAGACGCGATGGAGGTGTCGAAATCAACAGGCGCGTGAGTGCGGTTTTCCTGCTTAACGCCTTCCATAACGCTGTCCCACAGGGCAGTGGTAGCGTCGGTAGCACCGGCCAGGAAGGATTCGTCACCTTCATATGGAGTGTAGTTTTTCTGGATGAAGTCACGAACGTTGACTTCATTCTGCCAATCACCTTTGGCAAAACCTTCCCATGCTGTGGCTAACTTTTCATTAAGTTCGGACATGTAACACCTACCTTCTTAAGTGGATTTTTTATTTACTGCCTGAGAAAACCATTAATGATGGTTATCGCCACGCAGGTAAATGACCCAGTATGTCAACCCAACCAGCAGACCACCGCCAATAATGTTCCCGATTGTGACTGGGATCAGGTTATCAGTAATGAAGTTCATAACGGTCAGGTGAGAGAAACTTTCCGGGCTGGAACCTACTGCGGTCCAGAACTCCGGGCTGGCAAAATCACGGATTACAATACCCAGAGGGATCATAAACATGTTTGCAATACTGTGTTCAAAGCCGCTGGCAACGAACATGGCGACAGGCAGAACCATGATCATGGCTTTGTCCATCAGGCTGCGTCCGGAGTAGCTCATCCAGACGGCCAGGCAGACCATCAGGTTGGCGAGAATGCCAAGCGCAACGGCTTCAATAAATGTGTGATGTACTTTGTGGTCGGCGGTCTGCAGGACATTAAGCCCCCACGCGCCGTTAGCGGTCATATATTCACCCGACAACCACATCAGCAGGACAAACAGCAGGCAGCCAATCAGGTTTCCAACGTAAACGTTGAGCCAGTTTTTTGCCAGTTGGCCCCAGGTAATCTTACCGCTGGCTTTCGCGACGACGATAAGCACCGTAGAGGTAAAGAGGTCAGCGCCGCAGATAACGCACAGGATCAAACCCAGTGAGAAACAGATGCCGCCGATAAGCTTGGCGATACCGAAAGGCATCCCGGCAGTACCGGTGGTGGCGGTGATATAGAAAACAAAGGCAATGGAGATGAACACCCCGGCAGTGATGGCCAGGAAGAACGTCGTCATCGGTTGTTTCGTTGCTTTATAGACACCCGCTTCTTCGGCAACTTTCGCCATGGCAGCTGGGAGTAAAAGATCAAAAGGGTTGTCAGCTTTCACACTAACTCTCTCTTTATTAAGTCGGCGACGAGATACTAACAAAGCATTATAGAAGAGAAATTGATGTAGATCATATCTCGCCTGGCTTATAGGCCCGCAAAGTGCGTGGTTTTTCGGCAAATGCGGAGTAAGTATTTGATTATCCGTATAAAAATAAATTTTAAATCTTACAAAATGATTTGATTTTTTTCTTCCGACGCTCTCCCGGACAGTTAATTATAATGGAGTATTTCATATAAAAAGTAACAATAACCGTCAGGTCGCCATTATTATAGCTACCAATATTTAACTTTATTATTACAATTAAATTTTATCGCCGTAGAAATAAAAAACGGGGCAATAAAATTGCCCCGTAATATAACGTAGGCGAATGTATACGCCTACTATCTGTAATGTTATGTAACGTTATTTAGCCCAAAAAGCGCTTTTGGCCTTCTGCAGTTTCTCATAGGCCTTCAGCAACGACTGGTGAGCAGGGAAGGCTTTCAGATCGCTATCCACCGCCTGCAGGCCGTGGAATGGCGCTTCGCCGCTCAGGGCCGCGCTGGCGTTCTCTACCGCTTCGGCACCGTACATGCGGGTGAAGGCGTTCAGATATTGCAGCGGCTGACGATCCTCTTCCTGGGACAGCAACAGCAGCGTCTGCAGGCAACGGTAGTAGTTCGCACGCTCTGCGCTGAATACTGAGGCATTGAACTCGATAGTCCACTCGGTCCAGATCAGCGCCTGCTCCAGGTCGCCGCCCGCCAGTGCCAGCATCGCCTTCAGCTCACCGATACGCAGAGTGTACCAGCCGTTGTCTTTGCCCGTCGCCAGGCCCAGCAGCTCGCGCACGCGGGTAAAGTCGTCGTGGCCTTCGTCGTCCAGCTGGGTGATGAGGTTCAGGTAATCCTCTTTCTCCCATGCGCTCTCCGGCAGGGCCAGCAGGGTTTCGCGCAGGTGCGCACCCATGCTGTTATTCGCCAGCCACAGATCTTCCACCGGATAGATATCGGACATGCCCGGGACCAGAATACGGCATGCATAGACGCTGAGGTGCTCGTAATCCGCGATGTACACTTCCTGGCCTTCGGCAGTGAAGATCGCCATCAGGGTGGCAAACTCTTCTTCCGTGGTGCCGGCGAAGCTCCAGTCAACAAACGGATAATCCGCGTCCTGCTTGAACATATCCCAGGAGATAGAGCCGCTGGAGTCGATGAAGTGCGTCTCCAGGTTGGCGTGCTCAGCCACTTCTTCGTCATCGAAGGTCGGCGGGGTGAACACGTCGAGATCTTTCAGGCTACGACCCTGCAGCAGCTCGGTGACGGTACGCTCCAGCGCTACGCCAAAGTCCGGGTGCGCGCCGAAGGAGGCGAAGCAGGTGCCGTTCGCCGGGTTGAACAGTACCACGCAGATCACCGGGTACTTACCGCCCAGGGAGCCGTCATAGGCAAAGATTGGGAAACCTTCGGCTTCCAGTTTGGCGATAGACTCCACCACGCCCGGGTAGCGGGCCAGCACGTCAGCCGGGATCTCCGGCAGGCTGATGGATTCCGCGATAATGCGGTTCTTAATATGACGCTCAAACACCTCGGACAGGCCCTGAACACGCGCTTCGTTGCGGGTGTTACCGGCGGACATGCCGTTGGAGACATACAGATTGCCGATGATATTCATCGGAATATAGACGGTTTGCTCATCAGACTGACGGGTAAACGGCAGGGCGCAGATACCGCGATCTTCATTACCTGACTGCAGGTCGATCAGCATGCTGGCGGTCAGCTGATTGTCCAGATCGTAAAACGCGCGCAGGCGATCGTCGAGGATCCCTTCCGGCAGTTCGTCGTCTTCCGTCAGCGGGAACCATTTTTCATTTGGATAGTGAACAAACGGGCCATTCGCCACGGTGTCGCCCAGCCAGAAATCGGCAAAGAAATAGTTGGTGGACAGACGCTCAAAATACTCACCCAGCGCAGAGGCCAGTGCCGCTTTTTTGGTGGCACCTTTGCCGTTGGTAAAGCACAGCGCGCACTCTTTATCGCGAATATGCACAGACCAGACGTGAGGGACCGGGTTAAGCCAGGAGGCTTCTTCGATATTAAAGCCCAGGTCGGTCAGTTTTTGCTGGAAGCGAGCGATGGAATCTTCTAGGGCGGCGTCTTTGCCGGGGATAAACGTTTGAGTCATGGCGATCACTTATATCGTACGGAAAGCGCGCAATGATACGGGTTTTACATGGCAGGCGCTATCTCCCCAGCGGTTTCGGCGAAAATAAAAGGCTGGGCTATGCTTATATTCAGTAACCTACTGTAAAGGAATATAAAAAATGAAAGCATTCGATCTTCACCGAATGGCCTTTGATAAAGTACCCGTTGAGTTTTTAGGTGAGGTCGCGCTGCGAAGTCTCTATACCTTTGTACTGGTTTTCCTGTTCCTCAAACTTACAGGGCGGCGCGGCGTGCGTCAGATGTCGCTCTTCGAAGTGTTAATCATTCTGACGCTGGGGTCGGCGGCGGGTGACGTGGCCTTTTATGACGACGTACCGATGATCCCCGTCTTTATCGTTTTTGTCACCCTGGCGTTGCTCTATCGGCTGGTGATGTGGCTGATGTCGAAAAGTGAAAAGCTGGAAGATCTGCTTGAGGGTAAACCGGTCGCCATTGTCGAAGAGGGCAAGCTGGCCTGGGAAAAAGTTAAGCGCGCCAACATGACCGAGTTTGAGTTCTTTATGGAACTGCGGGTGAGCAGCGTCGAGCAGCTTGGACAGGTGAAGCTGGCCATTATGGAGACCAACGGGCAGATAAGCGTCTATTTTTACGACGATGACCAGGTTAAGCCCGGGCTGTGCATATTGCCGGATGAATTTGTGGAACGTTTTATGACAATACCCGAAGTCGGCGACTATGCCTGTCGACGTTGCGGCCATGTTGAGATGCTACAGGCCGGGGCGCATCAATTATGTCCACGCTGCACGAATCCGGAATGGACGAAGGTTAGCCGGGCCAAACGCATCACCTGACAGCCATTTTGTCGGTTTTGTGACAACCCGCTGGCAGAATGTATTGTGTGACGGCGGGCACATTTCCTGGGTCATAAGTTTTAGACATTGCGGCGCGTGTCACTGAATGATAAAACCGATATCCACAGTTATAACTTATGGCTTTTAGCGTGGTGAGGGGAAATGGCTCAGGTCTTTAATTTTAGTTCAGGTCCGGCAATGTTACCGGCGGATGTACTCAAACAGGCTCAACAGGAGCTGTGCGACTGGAACGGTCTTGGCACCTCGGTGATGGAAGTCAGCCACCGTGGTAAAGAGTTTATTCAGGTGGCAGAAGAGGCAGAAGCAGATTTTCGCTTCCTGCTAAATATCCCCTCAAATTACAAAGTATTATTCTGCCACGGCGGCGGACGCGGTCAGTTCGCGGGCATTCCGTTGAACCTGCTGGGTGACAAAACCACCGCGGACTACGTTGATGCCGGTTACTGGGCGGCCAGCGCAGTAAAAGAAGCGCACAAATATTGCTCTCCGAATGTGATCGATGCCAAAGTCACCGTCGACGGTTTACGCGCGGTGAAGCCAATGAGCGAATGGCAGCTCTCCCGGGATGCAGCCTACCTGCACTACTGCCCGAATGAAACCATCGACGGCATCGCCATCCATGAAGAGCCCAACTTTGGCGAGAACGTAGTGGTGACGGCGGACTTCTCCTCTACCATTCTCTCTGCCCCGCTGGATGTCAGCCGCTATGGCGTGATCTACGCCGGCGCGCAGAAAAACATCGGCCCGGCCGGTCTGACCCTGGTGATCGTGCGTGAAGATCTGCTGGGTAAAGCCCACAAATCCTGCCCGTCGATTCTCGATTACACCGTGCTGAACGATAACGACTCCATGTTCAACACCCCGCCGACCTTTGCCTGGTACCTCTCTGGCCTGGTCTTTAAATGGCTGCGAAATAACGGCGGCGTGGCGCAGATGAACAAGATCAACCAGCAGAAATCTGAGCTGCTGTACAGCGTGATCGACGGCAGCGACTTCTACCGCAATGACGTCGCCAAAGCTAACCGCTCCCGCATGAACATCCCGTTCCAGCTGGCCGACAGCAATCTCGATAAACTGTTCCTGGAAGAGTCCTTCGCCGCAGGTCTGCACGCGCTGAAAGGCCACCGTGTGGTGGGCGGAATGCGTGCATCTATTTATAACGCCATGCCGTTCGAAGGCGTTCAGGCCCTGACCGACTTCATGACTGACTTCGAACGTCGCCACGGTTAATTGCGCCCCTGTTTACCCCGCGGCCAGGCTGCGGGGTTTTTATTATGTTGAATTGAGAGTTAAGTTTCATGGAATCCCTGACGTTACAACCTATCGCGCGGGTAGATGGCACCATTAATCTGCCTGGTTCAAAAAGTGTCTCGAACCGCGCCTTGCTGCTGGCAGCGCTGGCCAACGGCACCACTGTTCTCACTAACCTGCTGGACAGCGATGACGTTCGCCATATGCTCAATGCGCTGAAAGCGTTGGAAGTCCACTATACCCTGTCCGCCGATCGCACCCGCTGCGAAGTGACCGGCAATGCCGGGGCCCTGCACTCCGCTGAGGCGCTGGAGCTGTTCCTCGGTAATGCCGGTACGGCAATGCGTCCGCTGGCGGCGGCCCTGTGCCTGGGCAGCAACGACATCGTACTGACCGGCGAGCCGCGCATGAAAGAGCGCCCGATTGGCCACCTGGTGGATGCGCTGCGTCAGGGCGGCGCGCAGATTGAGTATCTGGAACAGGAAAACTATCCGCCGCTGCGTCTGCGCGGTGGCTTTACCGGTGGCGAAGTGGCGGTGGACGGTAGCGTCTCCAGCCAGTTCCTGACCGCGCTGCTGATGACCGCACCGCTGGCGCCGCAGGACACCACTATCACCATCAAAGGTGAGCTGGTTTCCAAACCTTACATCGATATCACTCTGCATCTGATGAAGACCTTTGGCGTAGAAGTTGAAAACCACAGCTACCAGCGTTTCGTGGTGCGCGGTGGGCAGCAGTACCAGACACCAGGTAACTACCTGGTAGAAGGCGATGCCTCATCGGCCTCCTACTTCCTGGCCGCAGGCGCCATTAAAGGCGGCACTGTCAAAGTGACCGGTATCGGCCGCAACAGCGTGCAGGGCGACATTCGCTTTGCCGATGTGCTGGAGAAGATGGGCGCGGTGGTCACCTGGGGCGATGACTTCATCTCCTGTACCCGCGGTGAACTGAACGCCATCGATATGGACATGAACCATATCCCGGATGCGGCGATGACCATTGCCACGGCGGCACTGTTTGCCAAAGGCACCACCACGATGCGTAACATCTATAACTGGCGCGTTAAAGAGACCGATCGCCTGTTCGCGATGGCCACTGAACTGCGCAAAGTGGGTGCCGAAGTGGAAGAGGGCGAGGACTACATCCGCGTGACGCCACCGGCCCAGCTGCAGGCGGCGGAAATTGGCACCTACAACGACCACCGGATGGCGATGTGCTTCTCGCTGGTGGCGCTGTCGGATACCCCTGTCACCATTCTCGATCCGAAATGCACCGCGAAAACCTTCCCGGACTATTTCGACCAGCTGGCGCGTATCAGTACGCTTGCCTGACGATCCTCTGCCGCACCGCCCGGTGCGGCACTTAATTACTTACACTTCATGACGCTGTCATCGTCCAATTCTTCTACACTCAGCTTCAATCATTCCGTAATTTGCACGCAAAGGTAACAGTTGTGCACGTTGATGCGTATAATGCGCGGCGTTTACACAACGGTATGCCTACTTTAAGGAGAAAAAGATGACGGCAATTGCCCCGGTTATCACCATTGACGGGCCGAGTGGTGCAGGGAAAGGTACTCTGTGCAAAGCAATGGCGGAAGCATTGCAATGGCATCTTTTAGATTCGGGCGCAATCTATCGTGTGCTGGCGCTGGCTGCTCTGCATCACCATGTTGATGTGGCTTCTGAAGAGGCGCTGGTGCCGCTGGCCGCTCATCTGGACGTGCGTTTTGTCTCTACTAACGGCAACCTGGAAGTGATTCTGGAAGGGGAAGACGTCAGCGGTGAGATCCGCACCCAGGACGTGGCGAATGCCGCCTCCCAGGTTGCTGCTTTCCCGCGCGTTCGCGAGGCGCTTTTACGCCGCCAGCGCGCCTTCCGCGATGCACCGGGCCTGATCGCCGACGGACGCGACATGGGCACCGTGGTTTTCCCGGATGCGCCGGTCAAAATTTTCCTCGACGCGTCCTCGGAAGAGCGCGCGCAGCGCCGCATGCTACAGTTGCAGGAAAAGGGCTTTAGTGTTAACTTTGAACGTCTTTTGTCCGAGATAAAAGAACGCGACGACCGCGACCGTAATCGCGCCGTTGCGCCGCTTGTTCCCGCAGATGATGCATTAGTTCTGGATTCTACCAGTTTAACTATTGAGCAAGTGATTGAAAAAGCGCTACAATATGCGCGCCAAAAACTGGCAATCGCGTAATCGCGACAGATTTAGCAGTACCCCCGCTGCAATGGATTGACGGCGGGTATGTGAAACAACCCCATCCGGCATGGAGCCAGGTGGACGTTAATATTAACCTGAAGATTAAACATGACTGAATCTTTTGCTCAACTATTTGAAGAATCCTTAAAAACAATCGAAACCCGTCCGGGTTCCATCGTTCGTGGTGTTGTTGTTGCTATCGACAAAGATATCGTACTGGTTGACGCCGGTCTGAAATCTGAGTCCGCCATTCCGGCAGAGCAGTTCAAAAACGCCCAGGGCGAGCTGGAAATCCAGGTTGGTGACGAAGTTGACGTTGCTCTGGATGCAGTAGAAGACGGCTTCGGTGAAACCCTGCTGTCCCGTGAGAAAGCTAAACGTCACGAAGCTTGGATCACGCTGGAAAAAGCTTACGAAGAAGCTGAAACTGTAGTCGGTGTTATCAACGGCAAAGTTAAAGGTGGCTTCACTGTTGAGCTGAATGGTATTCGTGCGTTCCTGCCAGGTTCACTGGTAGACGTTCGTCCAGTTCGTGACACCCTGCACCTGGAAGGCAAAGAGCTTGAGTTCAAAGTAATCAAGCTTGACCAGAAGCGTAACAACGTTGTTGTTTCCCGTCGTGCCGTTATCGAATCCGAAAACAGCGCAGAACGCGATCAGCTGCTGGAAAACCTGCAGGAAGGCATGGAAGTCAAAGGTATCGTTAAGAACCTCACTGACTACGGCGCATTCGTTGACCTGGGCGGCGTTGATGGCCTGCTGCACATCACCGACATGGCGTGGAAACGCGTTAAGCACCCAAGCGAAATCGTGAACGTGGGCGACGAAATCACTGTTAAAGTGCTGAAGTTCGACCGCGAGCGTACTCGTGTATCCCTCGGCCTGAAACAGCTGGGCGAAGATCCATGGGTTGCTATCGCTAAACGTTACCCAGAAGGTACTAAACTGACTGGTCGCGTTACCAACCTGACCGACTACGGCTGCTTCGTTGAAATCGAAGAAGGCGTTGAAGGCCTGGTGCACGTTTCCGAAATGGACTGGACCAACAAAAACATCCACCCATCCAAAGTTGTTAACGTTGGTGATGTAGTGGAAGTTATGGTTCTGGATATCGACGAAGAACGTCGTCGTATCTCCCTGGGCCTGAAGCAGTGCAAAAACAACCCATGGCAGCAGTTCGCGGAAACCCACAACAAGGGCGACCGTGTTGAAGGTAAAATCAAGTCTATCACTGACTTCGGTATCTTCATCGGCCTGGACGGCGGCATCGACGGCCTGGTTCACCTGTCTGACATCTCCTGGAACGTTGCAGGCGAAGAAGCAGTACGTGAATACAAAAAAGGCGACGAAATCGCAGCAGTTGTTCTGCAGGTTGACGCAGAGCGTGAGCGTATCTCTCTGGGCGTTAAACAGCTCGCAGAAGATCCGTTCAACAACTGGGTTGCACTGAACAAGAAAGGCGCAATCGTAAACGGTAAAGTGACTGCAGTTGACGCGAAAGGCGCAACCGTAGAACTGGCTGACGGCGTTGAAGGCTATCTGCGCGCTTCTGAAGCTTCACGTGACCGCGTTGAAGATGCAACTCTGGTTCTGAGCGTAGGCGACGACGTTGAAGCTAAATTCACCGGCGTTGACCGCAAAAACCGTGCAATCAGCCTGTCTGTTCGTGCTAAAGACGAAGCTGATGAGAAAGATGCAATCGCAACTGTTAACAAACAGGAAGATGCAAACTTCTCTAACAACGCAATGGCTGAAGCTTTCAAAGCAGCTAAAGGCGAATAAGTTACTCGTAGAGTAACTTGACAGATTGCAGGATTCGTCCTGTAATCAATAACAAAGGGCGGCTACGGCCGCCCTTGTTTAAGCTGATTAGCTAATGGGTTTGAAGGAACCGGAGGAATCATGACCAAGTCAGAATTGATTGAAAGACTTGCCAGCCAGCAATCGCACATTCCTGCGAAAGCAGTGGAAGATGCCGTAAAAGAGATGCTGGAGCATATGGCGACCACTCTTGCACAGGGCGAGCGCATTGAAATCCGCGGTTTCGGTAGTTTTTCTCTGCACTATCGTGCTCCACGCACCGGGCGTAACCCGAAGACTGGCGACAAAGTAGAGCTGGAAGGTAAATACGTTCCGCACTTTAAGCCGGGTAAAGAACTGCGCGATCGCGCCAATATTTACGGCGACTGAGTCTGGCCTGCGGGCGAAACTGAGTCATCAAAAGAAAAGCACCTGCGGGTGCTTTTTTTGTTTCTTTATTCCCCGATCCTGAACCGGCACCGCACGTTTTTCGGCCGGTTGCTGCAAACCGATCATTTCTCGCCAGCCCTGGCTGCAACCTCACACTTCCATACCTGACATGATTAACGACCCGGCGCACACTGCTCTGATACAGGGAGGTGTAAATGTGTCTGTCAACGCTCGCGACATGTCTAATCCTGGCCATCTTACCGCTGCTCTGGTTGCCCGTGCTGCCGGCGCTACCGGTTATCCAGGCCACGATCGTTGCCGGCATCCTGCTGGCCTTAATTCGCCATCAGATTGCGCGCTATCTGGACTTCTGGCTGCTCTTTTTTGCCTGGGGTGGGCTGGCCGCGCTGAGCGCAGTCTGGCCTATGCAGCATCTGACCAGCGGGCCGCAGAAAGCTGAAGTGGAGATCCTGGCGACCGGAAGCGACACGCGGTATCAGGCCCGTATCATCCGGCTTAACGGCAGGGCGATGCTGCCCGCACCAGGCGTCGCGCTGTATGGCAATACGCTACCGCAGCCGGGCTGTGCCGGGCAACGCTGGAAGATGACCCTGACGCTGCGGCCCGTGCACGGTCAGCTCAACGACGGGGGATTCGATGCCCAGCGCTATGCTCTGGCACAGCACCAGCCGCTGACCGGGCGTTTTACCCATGCAGAGGTAATGGATGCCCGCTGCAGCTTACGCGCCCGGTATCTTGCCACGCTAACGAATACGCTCTCGTCTTATACCTGGGGGCCGGTTCTGCTGGGCCTCGGCATGGGGGAGCGTCTGGCGGTGACGTCCGACATCAAAAATCTGATGCGGGAAACGGGCACCGCGCATCTGATGGCAATTTCAGGATTGCATATTGCGCTGGCGGCGTCGGTTATCTGGCTGCTGGTACGTGGCATACAATTTTTCGTTCCGGCGCGCTGGGTAGGCTGGCATGCTCCGCTGGTGGCGGGATTCTGTTTTGCCGCTTTTTACGCCTGGCTCACCGGATTGCAGCCACCCGCGCTGCGCACCGTCGTTTCGCTGGGTGCGTATCTGGCGCTACAGTTGAGCGGCCGTCTCTGGTCGCCATGGCAGATATGGCGGGTTTGCATCGCCGCTATTCTGTTGGTCGACCCGTTGGCGGTGTTATCCCATAGTCTTTTGCTGTCGGCCTTTGCGGTGGCGGTGCTGATTTTCTGGTATCAGTGGGTGCCCAGGCCCCGTTTATCCGGGCCATGGGCGATCCAGGCGGTGGTTAATCTGCTGCATCTCCAGCTCGGCATGCTTTTGCTGTTGCTGCCGGTGCAGGTGATGGTCTTTCACGGGTTTAGCCTGTCATCACTGGTTGCGAACCTGGTGGCAGTACCGCTGGTGACCTTTATCTCGGTGCCGCTCATTCTGCTGGGGATGTGGCTGCATCTCGGGATATGGCCGCTGGCGGAAAACGGCGTCTGGACACTGGCGGATGGCTCACTGTCAATGCTGTTTGGCTTCCTGACCACGCTGCCTGACGGTTGGATCCCGGTCGATAAGCGCTGGCTGTGGCTGACCCTGCTGCCCTGGGTCGTCATTATCGCCTGGCGGATGCGCGGCGCACGAACTTACCCGGTGGTCTGTGTGTCGGCACTGATGCTGGCAGCCAGTCCGTTATGGAGGGCCAACAAAACGGAAGGGTGGGCGGTGCATATGCTGGATGTCGGGCAGGGGCTGGCAGTGGTAATTGAGCGGCAGGGGAAAGCGATTTTATATGACACCGGGCCTGCATGGCCGGGCGGGGACAGCGCCCAACAGCTAATTATTCCCTGGCTTCGCTGGCACAACTTACGCCCGGAGGGGGTGATTGTCAGCCATGATCATCTGGACCATATTGGCGGGCTGGCGTCGCTACGTCAGGCGTGGCCGAAGATGTGGATACGCAGCCCATTGCGCCAGGAGGGACATAGAGCCTGTTTTCGCGGTGAGCGCTGGCAGTGGCAGGGGTTGACCTTCAGCGCGCACTGGCCTCTTGCCACCACACCGCAGCGCGGCAACAACGGCTCCTGCGTGGTAAAAATTGAGGACGGCACCCATAGCCTGTTGTTAACCGGGGATATTGAGGCGCAGGGAGAAAAAGCGATGCTCAGTCATCACTGGCAATATCTTGCGTCTACACTTATCCAGGTGCCGCACCATGGCAGTAATACCTCTTCGTCACTCCCTCTGGTGCAGCGCGTGGGTGGGCGCATCGCCCTGGTGTCTGCATCCCGCTATAACGCGTGGCGACTGCCCTCGAACAAGGTGGCTCGCCGTTACAGAAAGGAGGGGTATCTCTGGTTAACCACGCCCCGATCTGGACAAATCACTGTGTCGTTTTCGCAACATGGCTGGCAAATCCAACGCTTACGGGATCAAATTTTCCCCCGTTGGTATCATCAGTGGTTTGGCGCGCCCGGAGATAACGGGTAGAATATGCGGCTATTTCAACAAATGCTGGTTTTTTGAATGCATAACGACAAAGATCTCTCCACGTGGCAGACCTTCCGCCGACTCTGGCCGGTGATTGCACCCTTCAGAACGGGCCTTATCGTGGCGGGCGTAGCGTTAATCCTCAACGCAGCCAGCGATACCTTCATGTTATCGCTCCTCAAACCGTTACTGGACGACGGTTTTGGTAAAACGGATCGCTCAGTGTTGCTCTGGATGCCACTGGTGGTTATCGGCCTGATGATTTTACGCGGCATCACCAGCTATATCTCCAGCTACTGCCTCTCGTGGGTATCCGGCAAAGTGGTAATGACCATGCGCCGTCGCCTGTTCAGTCACATGATGGGCATGCCGGTGGCGTTCTTCGACAAGCAGTCGACGGGCACCTTGCTGTCGCGTATTACCTACGACTCCGAGCAGGTAGCCTCCTCCTCCTCCAGCGCACTGATTACCGTGGTGCGTGAAGGGGCCTCGATTATTGGCCTGTTCATCCTGATGTTCTGGTACAGCTGGCAGCTGTCGCTGATCCTGATCGTGCTGGCACCAATTGTGTCGATCGCTATCCGCGTCGTCTCCAAACGTTTCCGCAGCATCAGTAAGAACATGCAGAACACGATGGGGCAGGTGACCACCAGCGCCGAGCAGATGCTGAAAGGGCATAAAGAGGTGCTGATTTTTGGCGGCCAGGAAGTGGAAACTAAGCGCTTCGATAAGGTCAGCAATAAGATGCGTCTGCAGGGGATGAAGATGGTTTCCGCCTCTTCCATTTCCGATCCGATCATTCAGCTTATTGCCTCTCTGGCGCTGGCGTTTGTACTGTATGCCGCCAGCTTCCCGAGTGTGATGGAAACCTTAACCGCCGGTACCATTACCGTGGTCTTCTCGTCGATGATTGCCCTGATGCGCCCGCTGAAATCGTTAACCAACGTTAACGCCCAGTTCCAGCGCGGGATGGCAGCCTGTCAGACGCTGTTCGCTATTCTCGATTCCGAACAGGAAAAAGACGAAGGTAAGCGCGTCATCGAGCGCTCAACCGGCGATGTGGAGTTCCGCAACGTGACCTTCACCTATCCGGGTCGCGATACGCCTGCTCTGCGTAACATCAATCTGAAAATCCCGGCAGGCAAGACCGTGGCGCTGGTAGGCCGCTCTGGTTCCGGTAAATCGACCATCGCCAGCCTGATCACCCGCTTCTACGATATCGATGAAGGCGAAATCCTGATCGATGGCCACGATCTGCGTGAGTATACCCTGCGGTCGCTGCGTAACCAGGTCGCCCTGGTTTCCCAGAATGTGCATCTGTTTAACGACACTGTCGCCAATAACATTGCATATGCCCGTAACGAAGAGTACAGCCGTGAGCAGATTGAAGCGGCGGCGCGGATGGCCTACGCCATGGACTTCATCAATAAGATGGATAACGGCCTGGATACCATTATCGGTGAAAATGGCGTGCTGCTCTCCGGCGGTCAGCGTCAGCGTATCGCCATTGCCCGCGCGCTGCTGCGTGACAGCCCGATCCTGATCCTTGATGAAGCCACTTCGGCGCTGGATACCGAGTCTGAACGTGCTATCCAGTCTGCGCTGGATGAGCTGCAGAAGAACCGTACCTCGCTGGTGATCGCGCACCGCCTGTCGACCATCGAAAAAGCCGATGAAATCGTGGTGGTGGAAGATGGTTGCATCGTCGAACGCGGTAGCCATACCGACCTGCTGGCGCATCAGGGCGTGTATGCGCAACTTCATAAGATGCAGTTTGGCGCATGATTGCCCGCATCTGGTCCGGTGAGTCTCCGCTCTGGCTGCTGCTGTTGCCGCTCTCCTGGCTGTATGGCCTGGTCAGCGGCCTGATCCGCCTCAGCTATAAAGTGGGGCTCAAACGGGCCTGGCGTGCACCCGTACCGGTGGTGGTGGTGGGGAACCTTACCGCTGGCGGCAACGGTAAAACGCCGGTGGTGATCTGGCTGGTGGAACAGCTGACCCAACGCGGGATCCGCGTGGGGGTCGTCTCCCGGGGATACGGCGGCAAGGCGGAGCGCTATCCGCTGCTGCTGACCGCGCAAACCACCACCGCGGAAGCGGGTGATGAACCGGTGCTGATCTTTCAGCGCACCGGTGCGCCGGTGGCAGTCTCGCCGGTACGTAGTGAGGCGGTTCAGGCCCTGCTAGCCCATGCTGATGTGCAGATGGTGATTACCGACGACGGGCTGCAGCACTACGCCCTGGCCCGGGATAAAGAGATCGTGGTGATTGACGGCGTGCGCCGCTTTGGTAACGGCTGGTGGTTACCCGCCGGGCCGATGCGCGAGCGCGCTTCTCGTCTGCGTTCTGTGGATGCGGTCATCGTCAACGGTGGTACGGCTCAGACGGGAGAGATCCCGATGCAGCTGCGCCCCAGCCAGGCAGTAAATCTGCTGACCGGCGAACGGCGTGACGTCGCTGAACTCCCTGATCTGGTGGCCATGGCCGGAATCGGTCATCCTCCACGCTTTTTCGCGACCCTCGAAGCCTCCGGTGCCCGGCTCCTCACCAGGGTGCCGCTGGCCGACCACCAGGCGCTAAGCCTGGCACAGGTTGCAGGTTTTACCGCTCCCGGTCAGACGCTGATCATGACCGAAAAAGACGCGGTGAAATGCCGGGCGTTTGCCCGCGATAACTGGTGGTATTTGCCGGTTGACGCTGAACTGCAGGGCGAACAGCCCGAACAACTCCTGCAGGCGCTGGTTGCCCTGGCAGAAGAGGTTTCACCGCGCACTCATTAACAGGAGATGGCATGGCTTTACCGCAACTTACGCTTTCAGCCGCACGTCATCTTCATCTCGCCGCGCAGGGGCTTTTGAAAAAGCCCCGCCGCCGCGCGCAGCCCGCCGATATTCTTACTACCATCCAGCGCATGTCGCTCCTGCAAATCGACACCATCAATATCGTTGCCCGCAGCCCGTATCTGGTGCTGTTCAGCCGTCTCGGTCACTATCAGCCCGAATGGCTTGATAACGCCCTGCGTCAGGGCGAGCTGATGGAGTACTGGGCGCACGAGGCGTGCTTTCTGCCGCGCAGCGATTTTGCGCTGGTGCGTCACCGGATGCTCTCTCCCGACAAAATGGGCTGGAAATACCGTCAGGCCTGGATGCAGGAGCACGCGGAGGAGATTGAGCAGCTGATCGCCCTTATTCAGGAGAAGGGCCCGGTACGTTCCGCCGATTTCGAACATCCCCGCAAAGGAACCAGCGGATGGTGGGAGTGGAAGCCGCATAAACGTCATCTTGAGGGGTTGTTTACCGCCGGAAAGGTGATGGTGGTTGAAAGGCGAAACTTCCAGCGCGTCTACGATCTCACGCACCGGGTGATGCCGGAGTGGGATGACAGCCGGGATATGCTGACCCAGGCGGCGGCCGAAGCCGTAATGCTGGAAAACAGCGCCCGCAGCTTAGGCATTTTCCACGTCCGGTGGTTGGCCGATTATTATCGCCTGCGTCAGCCGGTGCTGGCTCCGCTGCTTGAGCGCTGGCAGGCGCAGCAGCAGGTGGTGCGCGTTGAGGTTGAGACGCTGGGAGAGATGTGGCTGCATGCCGATCTACTGCCGCTGCTCCCCCTTGCAGAGGAAGGCAAGCTCACCGCCACCCACAGCGCCGTCCTGTCGCCGTTTGATCCTGTCGTCTGGGATCGCAAGCGTGCGGAGCAGCTGTTTAACTTCAGCTACCGGCTGGAGTGCTACACCCCGGCCCCGAAACGTCAGTACGGCTATTTCGTCCTGCCACTGCTGCACAAAGGGCAACTGGTGGGGCGGATGGATGCCAAAATGCACCGCAAAACTGGCGAGCTGCAGATTATCGCTCTCTATCTGGAAGAGGGCATCCGGGTCAGTGCCGGGCTGGAAAAGGGGCTCACTGCCGCAATCAGCGACTTTGCAGGCTGGCAGGGGGCAACACGGATCGCACTGGGCCATCTTCCTGACGGACTTTTTGCTGCCTGTCGACGTGGCTGGGAAATAGACGCGGTCTGAAAAAGGAATATGGTAAGCTTTACCGATCATTGATACGGAGGAACTATGGATCACCGTTTACTGGAAATTATTGCCTGCCCGGTGTGCAACGGCAAACTTTACTACAGCCAGGATAAGCAAGAGTTAATCTGCAAACTGGACAACCTTGCCTTCCCCCTGCGCGACGGCATTCCCGTCCTGCTGGAGACCGAAGCCCGTTCGCTGGCGGCAGAAGAGAGCAAACCATGAGTTTTGTTGTCATTATCCCGGCGCGTTTCGCCTCCACGCGCCTGCCGGGCAAACCGCTGGTCGACATCAACGGTAAGCCGATGATTGTCCACGTGCTGGAACGCGCGCGTGAGTCCGGCGCAGACCGCATTATTGTCGCCACCGATCACGAAGAGGTGGCGCGTGCGGTTGAAGCGGCGGGCGGCGAAGTGTGCATGACTCGCGCCGATCACCAGTCCGGTACCGAACGTCTGGCGGAAGTGGTGGAAAAATGCGGTTTCAGCGACGACACGGTGATTGTTAACGTGCAGGGCGATGAGCCAATGATCCCGGCGGTCATTATTCGCCAGGTGGCAGAAAACCTCGCCCAGCGTCAGGTGGGTATGGCAACGCTGGCCGTGCCGGTGCACAGTGCCGAAGAGGCGTTCAACCCGAACGCTGTGAAAGTGGTACTGGACGCCGAAGGCTACGCGCTCTATTTCTCCCGCGCGACTATCCCCTGGGATCGCGACCGTTTTGCTGAGTCCCGGGAAGTAATTGGCGACAACATCCTGCGTCATCTGGGCATTTATGGCTATCGCGCCGGCTTTATTCGCCGTTACGTAACCTGGCAGCCGAGCCCGCTGGAAAACATCGAAATGCTCGAGCAGCTGCGCGTGCTGTGGTACGGCGAGAAGATCCATGTTGCCGTGGCGCAGGAAGTTCCGGGTACAGGCGTTGATACGCCAGAGGATCTCGCCCGCGTTCGCGCTGAGATGCGTTAATCCCCGCCATCCCCTCGCCTGAGGGGATGTTTTATCTTTGCTATTTCTTCTCAGAATCGCCTCATAAGAGTGACATCCGCCCGTCAGACGCTCATTATAAAAGCAGTAGTCTTAATGGGGGTAATCTGAAATGGAACAGCTACGTGCCGAACTCAGCCATCTGCTGGGTGAAAAACTGAGCCGTGTGGAATGCGTGCATGAAAAGGCGGATACCACGCTGTGGTCGTTGTATGACAGTCAGGGAAACCCCATGCCGTTACTGGCGCTAAGCTTCTCTTCACCGGATGTTGCCCGACAGCTGGCGTGGAAAATCTCCATGCTGGCCCGCAGCGGTACGGTCAGAATGCCGACCGTCTATGGCGTGATGACCCACGAAGAACATCCGGGGCCTGACGTGTTGCTGCTCGAACGCCTGCGCGGCGTGCCGGTTGAAGCGCCGGCCCGCACCCCAGAACGCTGGGAACAGCTTAAGGATCAGATTGTCGAGGCGCTGCTGGCCTGGCACCGGATGGACAGCGGGGGGCTGGTCGGGGCGGTGGACAGCACCCAGGAGAACCTCTGGCCGCTCTGGTATCGCCAGCGGGTTGAGGTCCTGTGGGGAACGCTAAACCAGTACTGCAACACCGGCCTGACCATGCAGGACAAACGGATCCTGTTTCGGACCCGGGAATGCCTGCCCGACCTGTTTAAAGGCTTCAACGACAACAGCGTGCTGATCCACGGCAACTTTACCCTGCGCAGTATGCTTAAGGATCCGCGCAGCGATCAGCTGCTGGCGATGGTCGGGCCGGGGGTGATGCTGTGGGCCCCGCGGGAGTTTGAACTGTTTCGGCTGAGTGAGGGCGGGCAGGCAGAAGATCTGCTCTGGCACTATCTGCAGCGCGCGCCGGTCTCAGAGTCATTCCTCTGGCGGCGCTGGCTGTATCTGCTGTGGGACGAAGTGGCGCAGCTGGTCAATACCGGGCGCTTTAACCGCGCCAACTTCGACCTGGCGTCGAAATCACTGCTCCCCTGGCTCGCCTGACGGGGCTTTAAGCCACTGCCAGACGCGTCCGAGCGCCTCATAACCCACGCGATCGCTGTGCATCAGCCAGACCGGGGACGGAATAATCCGTTCCCAGAGGTTGAGCGGCGCGCTAATTGCCAGCTGGTTAGCCGGGGCGGGCAGGGGATGTAATCCCTGCTGTTCAAAAAAGATCATCGCCCGCGGCAGATGCGAGGCGGAGGTCACCAGCAGGAACGGGGCATCGCCGATCGCCTGCTTCACCGCTGCGGCTTCTTCTTCGGTATCTTTCGGGTTGTCGAGGGTGATGATCTCCTCGCGCGGTACCCCCAGCGACTGCGCTACGCGCGCCCCGGCTTCAGCGGTACTCACCGGGTTGTTTTGCGCTGCCGCCCCGGTGAAGATCATCTTCGAGCCGGGATTCGCCAGCCACAGGCGCATCCCTTCATTGAGTCGCGGCAGGCTGTTGTTAATCAGATTAGAGCTGGGCGCCCAGTCCGGATCCCAGGTGTAACCCCCGCCGAGTACCACGATGTACTCAACTTTTTGATTTCCTTGCCAGGTCGGGTACTTATTTTCCACCGGACGTAACAACCCGTCCGCCACCGGCTGCAGGCTCAGCAGCAGGAGCACCAGCCAGCCTGCCGTGGTAATAATTTTACCGGTTCTCTGAAAGCGGCTGAACCACAGCAACCCCAGGCCCAGCGCAATACACAGCAGAATAAGAGGGAGGGGAAGCATCATGCCGCCAATATATTTTTTTAGGGTAAAAAGCATCCTTTCTGGCTCCTTTTTTGACCATACAGCTGAGGATTGTTAGCGATATTACACCAGAGAGGTTCATTCTCTGCCCGGCTGTGACAAAATAGCGGTTTTGCAGTGAGCGGGTGGAGTTCTCCCAATGCGGGATCGCAATTTTGATGACATCGCGGAAAAGTTTGCCCGCAATATTTATGGCACGACCAAGGGCCAGCTGCGTCAAACGATCCTCTGGCAGGATCTGGACATCCTGCTCGCCCGCTTTGGGGCGAAAAAATTGCGCGTTCTCGATGCCGGCGGCGGTGAAGGTCAGACGGCGATAAAAATGGCCGAGCGTGGACACCACGTCATCCTCTGCGACCTGTCAGCAGAGATGATCGCCCGGGCTGAAAGCGCGGCGATGGAGAAAGGTGTGAGCGATAACATGCAATTTATACATTGCGCCGCTCAGGACATCGCTCAACATTTGGAAAGCCCGGTTGATCTGATATTGTCTCATGCGGTGCTGGAATGGGTGGCCGACCCCCAGGCGCTGTTGCAGACGCTGTGGTCGATACTGCACCCCGGCGGCGCGTTGTCGCTGATGTTTTACAACGCCAACGGCCTGCTGATGCGTAACGTGCTGGTGGGTAATTTTGGCTATGTGCAGCAGGGCATGTACAAAAAGAAACGGCGCACGCTTTCACCGGACTTTCCGCGCGATCCGCAGCAGGTCTACGGCTGGCTGGAAGCGATGGGCTGGGAGATCGCCGGGAAAACCGGCATCAGGGTGTTTCACGACTATCTGCGTGATAAACAAAAGCAGCATGAGTGTTTTGACGCCCTGACAGAATTAGAGACGCGGTACTGTCGCCAGGAGCCCTGGATCAGCCTTGGCCGCTACATACACGTCACCGCGTACAAGCCGCAGAGCAAGGATAACTTATGAGTGAATTTTCCCAGACAGTCCCCGAGCTGGTTGCCTGGGCCCGAAAAAACGATTTCTCCCTCTCGCTGCCGGTAGACAGACTCTCTTTTCTGCTGGCGGTTGCCACGCTGAACGGCGAACGGCTGGATGGAGAAATGAGCGAGGGCGAACTGGTGGATGCGTTCCGCCATGTCAGTGATGCGTTTGAGCAAACCAGCGAAACCATTAATGTGCGTGCCAATAACGCCATTAACGATATGGTGCGTCAACGTCTGCTGAACCGCTTTACCAGCGAACTGGCGGAAGGGAACGCCATCTATCGCCTGACGCCACTGGGCATTGGCATCACCGACTATTACATTCGCCAGCGTGAATTCTCGACCCTGCGCCTCTCGATGCAGCTCTCCATTGTGGCGGGCGAACTGAAGCGTGCGGCGGATGCCGCTGATGAAAACGGCGACGAGTTCCACTGGCACCGCAACGTCTACGCGCCGCTGAAATACTCGGTGGCCGAAATTTTCGACAGCATCGATCTGACCCAGCGCATTATGGATGAGCAGCAGCAGCTGGTGAAGGACGACATCGCCCAGCTGCTGAACAAAGACTGGCGGGCGGCGATCTCCAGCTGTGAAATGTTGCTGTCAGAAACCTCCGGCACCCTGCGTGAACTGCAGGATACGCTGGAAGCCGCGGGCGACAAGCTGCAGGCCAACCTGCTGCGCATCCAGGATGCCACCCTGGCCCATGACAACCTGCATTTTGTCGATCGGCTGGTCTTCGACCTGCAGAGCAAACTCGACCGTATTATCAGCTGGGGTCAGCAGGCGATCGACCTGTGGATCGGCTATGACCGCCACGTGCATAAATTTATCCGTACCGCCATCGATATGGATAAAAACCGCGTCTTTGCCCAGCGTCTGCGCCAGTCGGTCCAGACCTACTTCGATGCGCCATGGGCGCTGACCTACGCCAGCGCCGACCGTCTGCTCGATATGCGTGACGAAGAGATGAGCCTGCGGGACGAAGAGGTGACCGGTGAACTGCCGGCAGACCTGGAATATGAAGAGTTTAACGAAATACGGGAACAGCTTGCCGCGATGATCGAGGAACAGCTGGCGATCTTCAAAGCCAAAAACACCCCGCTGGATCTCGGTCTGGTGGTGCGCGACTACCTCGCACAATACCCACGTGCGCGCCATTTTGATATCGCCCGCATCGTGGTCGATCAGGCGGTACGCCTGGGCGTCGCGCAAGCAGATTTCACCGGCCTGCCGCCGAAGTGGCAGCCGATTAACGATTACGGAGCCAAGGTACAGGCGCATGTCATTGACAAATATTGAACACGTGATGCCCGCTAAGCTGGCACTGGCGCTGGCAAATCCGATCTTTCCGGCGCTGGACAGCCAACTGCGTGCCGGTCGTCACATTGGTCTCGACGAGCTGGATAATCACGCCTTTTTGATGGATTTCCAGGAATATCTGGAAGAGTTTTATGCCCGCTATAACGTGGAGCTGATCCGCGCCCCGGAAGGTTTCTTCTACCTTCGCCCGCGCTCTACCACGCTTATTCCGCGTTCGGTGCTGTCCGAGCTGGACATGATGGTCGGCAAAATTCTCTGCTACCTCTATCTCAGCCCGGAGCGTCTGGCTAATGAAGGCATCTTCACCCAGCAGGAGCTCTATGACGAGCTGATGACGCTGGCAGACGAAGGCAAACTGCTGAAGCTGGTGAACAACCGCTCCACCGGTTCCGACGTTGACCGTCAGAAGTTACAGGAAAAAGTTCGCTCCTCCCTGAACCGTCTGCGCCGTCTGGGGATGGTGTGGTTTATGGGCCACGACAGCAGTAAATTCCGCATCACGGAATCGGTATTCCGCTTTGGCGCCGACGTGCGCGTGGGCGATGACGCCCGTGAAGCGCAGCTGCGCATGATCCGCGATGGCGAAGCGATGCCGGTGGAAAACCACCTGCAGCTCAATGATGAGCATGAAGACAATCAGCCGGATAGCGGGGAGGAAGAGTAATGATTGAACGCGGTAAATTTCGCTCACTGACGCTGATTAACTGGAACGGTTTCTTTGCCCGCACCTTTGATCTCGATGAGCTGGTAACCACGCTCTCGGGCGGGAACGGGGCCGGGAAATCCACCACCATGGCGGCATTCGTCACCGCCCTGATCCCGGATCTGACGCTGCTGCACTTCCGTAACACCACCGAAGCTGGTGCGACCAGCGGCTCCCGCGATAAGGGTCTGCACGGTAAGCTGAAGGCGGGTGTCTGTTATTCGGTGCTGGACGTGATCAACTCCCGCCACCAGCGCGTGGTCGTCGGCGTACGTCTGCAGCAGGTCGCCGGGCGCGACCGTAAAGTAGACATCAAGCCGTTCGCCATTCAGGGTCTGCCAACGTCCGTTCAGCCGACCTCGCTGTTAACGGAAACCCTGAACGACCGCCAGGCGCGCGTGCTGACGCTTCAGGAGCTGAAGGACAAGCTGGAAGCCATCGAAGGCGTGCAGTTTAAGCAGTTCAACTCGATCACTGAATACCACTCCCTGATGTTCGATCTGGGCGTAGTGGCGCGTCGTCTGCGTTCGGCCTCGGATCGTAGTAAATACTATCGCCTGATTGAGGCCTCGCTGTACGGCGGGATCTCCAGCGCCATTACCCGCTCCCTGCGCGACTACCTGTTGCCGGAGAACAGCGGCGTACGCAAAGCCTTCCAGGACATGGAAGCGGCGCTGCGTGAAAACCGTATGACGCTGGAAGCCATTCGCGTCACCCAGTCGGACCGCGACCTGTTCAAGCATCTGATCAGCGAAGCGACCAACTATGTGGCTGCTGACTATATGCGCCATGCCAACGAGCGCCGCATTCATCTGGATCAGGCCCTTGAGTATCGCCGCGAGCTGTTTACCTCGCGCCAGCAGCTGGCGTCCGAGCAGTATAAGCACGTCGAGATGGCCCGCGAGCTGTCCGAGCATAACGGGGCAGAAGGGGATCTGGAGGCCGATTATCAGGCTGCCAGCGATCACCTGAACCTGGTGCAAACCGCGCTGCGTCAGCAGGAAAAAATTGAGCGCTACGAAGCGGATCTCGATGAACTGCAAATTCGTCTGGAAGAGCAGAACGAAGTGGTGGCCGAAGCCGCCGACAAGCAGGAAGAGAACGAAGGCCGCGCCGAAGCCGCCGAGCTGGAAGTGGATGAGCTGAAAAGCCAGCTTGCCGACTATCAGCAGGCGCTGGACGTTCAGCAAACCCGCGCCATTCAGTACAACCAGGCCCTGCAGGCCCTGCAGCGCGCGAAAGATCTCTGCCATCTGCCGGATCTGACCCCGGAGAGCGCCGATCAGTGGCTGGAAACCTTCCAGGCGAAAGAGCAGGAAGCTACCGAGAAGCTGCTGAATCTCGACCAGAAAATGAGCGTGGCGCAAACCGCGCACAGCCAGTTTGAACAGGCGTACCAGCTGGTGGCGGCGATTAACGGCCCGCTGGCGCGCAGTGAAGCCTGGAGCGTGGCTCGTGAGCTGCTGCGTGATGGTGTCAACCAGCGTCATATGGCGGAACAGGTTCAGCCGCTGCGTATGCGTCTGAACGAGCTGGAACAGCGTCTGCGGGAACAGCAGGAGGCGGAACGCCTGCTGGCTGAATTCTGTAAGCGCCAGGGCAAACGGATTGATATCGAGGATCTGGAAGCCCTGCATCAGGAGCTGGAAGCCCGTATCGCGTCGCTGTCTGACAGCGTCTCCAGCGCCAGCGAGCAGCGTATGCAGCTGCGCCAGGAGCTGGAGCAGCTGCAGTCACGCATTCAGACTCTGATGCAGCGCGCCCCGATCTGGCTGGCAGCCCAGAGCAGCCTGAGCCAGCTCAGCGAGCAGTGCGGCGAGGAGTTCGAATCCAGTCAGGACGTGACAGAGTACCTTCAGCAGCTGCTGGAGCGTGAACGCGAAGCCATCGTTGAGCGTGATGAAGTGGGCGCGCGCAAACGTGCCGTCGACGAAGAAATTGAGCGCCTGAGCCAGCCGGGCGGGGCAGAAGATGCACGCCTGAACACCCTGGCAGAACGTTTTGGCGGCGTGCTGCTGTCCGAAATCTACGACGACGTCAGCCTCGAAGATGCACCGTACTACTCGGCGCTGTACGGTCCGTCCCGCCACGCTATCGTGGTGCCGGATCTGTCGCTGATCGCCGACCAGCTCGAAGGTCTGGAAGATTGCCCGGAAGATCTCTATCTGATCGAAGGGGATCCGCAGTCGTTCGATGACAGCGTCTTTGGCGTCGACGAGCTGGAAAAAGCGGTGGTGGTGAAAATCGCCGATCGCCAGTGGCGTTATTCGCGCTTCCCGACCCTGCCGCTGTTTGGCCGCGCCGCGCGTGAAAGCCGCATTGAGAGCCTGCACGCCGAGCGTGAAACGCTGTCAGAACGCTTCGCCACGCTGTCGTTTGATGTGCAAAAAACCCAGCGTCTGCACCAGGCGTTCAGCCGCTTTATCGGCAGCCATCTGGCAGTAGCCTTTGATGCCGATCCGGAAGCGGAGATCCGCAAACTCACCACCCGCCGTGGTGAACTGGAACGCGCCATCTCTAACCACGAGAATGACAACCAGCAGAGCCGGGTGCAGTTCGAACAGGCCAAAGAGGGCGTCGCGGCGCTTAACCGCATCCTGCCGCGCCTCAACCTGCTGGCGGATGACACCCTCGCCGATCGCGTGGATGAGATCCAGGAGCGCCTCGACGACGCGCAGGAAGCCGCGCGCTTTGTGCAGCAGCACGGCAACCAGCTGGCGAAGCTGGAGCCGATGCTCTCCGTTCTGCAGAGCGATCCGGAACAGTTTGAACAGCTGAAAGAAGATTATGCCTGGTCCCAGAAGGTTCAGCGCGAAGCCCGTCAGCAGGCATTTGCCCTGACCGAAGTGGCCCAGCGTCGGGCGCACTTCAGCTATTCCGACTCGGCGGAAATGCTGAACGGCAACAGCGATCTGAACGAGAAGCTGCGCCACCGTCTGGAGCAGGCGGAAACGGAACGTACCCGCGCTCGTGAGGCGATGCGTAGCCACGCCGCGCAGCTGAGCCAGTACAGCCAGGTGCTGGCGTCGCTGAAAAGCTCCTTTGATACCAAGAAAGAGTTGCTGACCGACCTGCACAAAGAGCTGCAGGATATCGGTGTGCGGGCCGACAGCGGGGCAGAGGAGCGGGCGCGTATTCGTCGCGACGAACTGCATGCCCAGCTCAGCAACAACCGTGCCCGCCGCAATCAGCTGGAAAAAGCGCTGACCTTCTGCGAGGCGGAGATGGATAACCTCACCCGTCGTCTGCGCAAACTGGAACGCGATTACCACGAGAAGCGCGAGCAGGTCGTTACTGCCAAAGCGGGCTGGTGTGCCGTGATGCGGATGGTGAAAGACAATGGCGTTGAACGTCGTCTGCACCGCCGCGAGCTGGCCTACCTCTCCGGGGATGAGCTGCGCTCTATGTCGGATAAGGCGCTCGGTGCGCTGCGTCTGGCGGTGGCGGATAACGAACACCTGCGCGATGTGCTGCGCATGTCGGAAGATCCAAAACGCCCTGAACGCAAAATTCAGTTTTTCGTGGCGGTGTATCAGCACCTGCGCGAGCGTATTCGCCAGGATATCATCCGTACCGATGACCCGGTTGAAGCCATTGAACAGATGGAGATCGAGCTGGGCCGTCTGACGGAAGAGCTCACCTCCCGCGAGCAGAAGCTGGCGATCAGCTCCCGCAGCGTGGCCAACATCATCCGTAAAACGATCCAGCGCGAGCAGAACCGTATTCGTCAGCTGAACCAGGGCCTGCAGAGCGTCTCCTTCGGCCAGGTCAACAGCGTGCGACTGAACGTCAACGTGCGTGAAGCCCACGCCACGTTGCTGGACGTGCTGGCTGAACAGCACGAGCAGCATCAGGATCTGTTCAACAGCAACCGCCTGACCTTCTCCGAAGCGCTGGCGAAGCTGTATCAGCGTCTGAACCCGCAGATTGATATGGGCCAGCGCACGCCGCAAACCATCGGCGAGGAGTTGCTGGACTACCGCAACTATCTCGAGATGGAAGTGGAAGTTAACCGTGGCTCCGACGGCTGGCTGCGTGCGGAATCCGGCGCCCTGTCGACCGGGGAAGCGATCGGTACCGGGATGTCGATTCTGGTGATGGTGGTGCAGAGTTGGGAAGATGAATCCCGTCGCCTGCGCGGCAAGGATATCTCGCCATGCCGCCTGCTGTTCCTCGATGAAGCCGCGCGTCTGGATGCCCGTTCCATCGCCACGCTGTTTGAACTGTGCGACCGTCTGGATATGCAGCTGATTATCGCGGCGCCGGAGAACATCAGTCCGGAGAAAGGCACCACCTATAAACTGGTGCGTAAGGTCTACCAGAACAGCGAGCACGTTCACGTTGTCGGTCTGCGCGGCTTTGCCCCGCAACCGCCGGAATCGCTGCCAGGAACGGCTGACGCCTCCTGACGATTCTGAAAGTTACCCATGGCGGCCTCCTGGCCGCCTTTTTTTATTCCTTGAGCTTGTACTGGCGGCTGCGTTAACTTTAAACTTCTTTACATAAGGCAAGGCTGCTGCCGGTCTGTCTTCCTATAATGAATTGAAGCCCCGGTGATGAGGGCGCGACGTAAAGCAAACAGGGGGCAAGGGATGTTGCTGAATAAAATGTACGGTCGTCAGCTGTCAGCACTCAGTTTGTGCCTGACGGTAGTAGTGGCTCCACTGTTTTCTGCCCGGGCCGATGAGCCCGAACTGGTCCCGGTCGATAGCTCCGCCACGATGGGCGCGCAGCCTACGTCGCTGTCACAACCGCTGGAGCAATCGCCAGCCACCGCCATGATGGCCGGTATCCGTCCGCTGCCTGCCGATGTCAGTGCGGAACAACGTCGCGAGCAGCTGCTCTCGGCTCTGCCTGCGGGTTACTCCCCGGTCTATCTTAATCAGCTTACGCTGCTGTATGCCGCACGTGACATGAAACCCATGTGGGACGATCGCGATGGTGTGCGGGCGTTCCAGCAACAGCTTGCCGAAGTCGCTATCGCCGGTTTCCAGCCGCAATTTACCGCCTGGGTGGAACTGCTGACCCAGCCTGAGATAACCGGAATGGCGCGGGACGTGATCCTGTCGGATGCGATGATGGGCTATCTGCAGTTTGTGGCAGGGATCCCGGTCAACGGTAACCGCTGGCTCTATAGCACCAAACCTTACAAGATGGCGACACCGCCGCTGTCGGTGATTAACCAGTGGCAGCTGGCGCTGGATAACGGGACGGTGCCGCATTTCATTGCCGGACTTGCGCCGATGCATCCGCAGTATTCGGTGATGCATCAGTCGCTGCTGGAGCTGGTGGCCGATACGCAACCCTGGCCTCAACTGCAGAGCACCACCAAACTGAGCCCGGGGCAGTGGAGCAGCGATGTTCCGGCCCTGCGTGAAATTTTGAAACGCTCCGGCGTGATCGACGGCGGGCCAAAAATTGCCCTGCCGGGTGACGATCCGCAAAGCGTGGTTGTCAGTCCGTCAGCCCCACCGGTTGAGAAGAAAAAGAAGCCAGCCTCCAGCAAGCCGGCCTCCTATGACCGCAGCCTTGTTGAAGCGGTCAAAGCCTTCCAGACCACCCAGGGTCTGGGCGCCGACGGCGTGATTGGCCAGGGAACGCGTGACGCGCTGAATCTCACACCAGCCCAGCGTGCCGGCGTGCTGGCGCTGAATATTCAGCGTCTGCGCCTGCTGCCGGCCACGCTCTCCACCGGAATTATGGTGAATATTCCGGCTTTCTCGCTGGTTTATTATCAGAACGGTAATGAGGTGCTGGCATCGCGAGTCATTGTTGGCCGTCCGGATCGTAAAACGCCGATGATGAGCAGCGCCCTGAATAACGTGGTGGTCAACCCGCCGTGGAACGTGCCGCCGACGCTGGCACGCAATGATATTCTGCCGAAACTCTGGAATGACCCGGGATACCTCGAACGCCACAACTATACCGTGCTGCGGGGCTGGAACAGTAAAGAGGCTATCGATCCGTGGCGGGTAGACTGGGCGACCATCACGCCTTCTAATCTGCCGTTCCGCTTCCAGCAGGCTCCTGGCGCGCATAACTCGCTTGGGCGCTATAAGTTCAATATGCCAAGCTCGGACGCTATCTATCTGCACGATACGCCTAACCACAACCTGTTCCAGAAAGACGCTCGTGCGCTAAGCTCCGGCTGCGTGCGTGTAAACAAGGCGTCAGAACTGGCTAACATGCTGTTACAGGATGCAGGCTGGAACGACACACGTATCTCCGACGCGCTGAAGCAGGGCGACACGAGGTATGTGAATATCCGCCAAAATATTCCGGTTAATCTGTACTATCTGACCGCGTTCGTCGGCAAGGATGGTCGGACCCAGTATCGTACAGATATTTACAATTATGATGAGATTGCCCGGTCGAACACTCAGATTCTGCCCAAGGCAGAGCAATTGATCAGGTAAATGAAGAAGTTCGGAAAATTCTGGTAGCCTGAGTCAGGAAAAGATACGGGGTTTGCGGCTGCAAGCCCCGTATTTCCTGGTTTTGCTGCCTTGACGCTGACAGGTTTGCCCGGTAATGTGCCCTTCGTGCGCTGTATTGCATTTATACGATAACACTGACCTGTAGACCTGATTACCATGGATAAATTCGACGCTAATCGCCGTAAGTTGCTGGCGTTAGGGGGCATTGCGCTGGGCGCTGCCATCTTACCGACGCCATCATTTGCTACGCTCTCTACCCCTCGACCACGCATTTTGACGCTTAATAACCTGCATACAGGTGAGTCAATAAAAGCCGAGTTTTTTGATGGCCGGGGCTATATTCAGGATGAATTAGCAAAGCTTAATCATTTTTTCCGAGATTTCCGCGCAAATAAGATTAAAGCCATCGATCCGGGATTATTCGATCAGCTTTTCCGCCTGCAGGGCCTGCTGGGCACCCGCAAACCGGTCCAGCTCATCTCTGGTTACCGCTCCCTTGATACCAATAACGAACTACGCGCCCGCAGCCGTGGGGTCGCTAAAAAAAGTTATCATACCAAAGGGCAGGCGATGGATTTTCATATTGAAGGCGTTTCGTTAGCCAATGTTCGCAAAGCTGCGTTATCTATGCGCGCAGGTGGTGTAGGATATTACCCACGTAGCAACTTTGTGCATATTGATACCGGGCCACTGCGGCACTGGTAATAACGAAATCAGGAGCAGTATGAACTATCGTATTATTCCGGTCACTGCGTTCTCCCAGAACTGTTCGATTATCTGGTGCGAACAAACCAAACTGGCCGCCCTGGTCGATCCCGGTGGTGATGCAGAGAAGATCAAACAGGAAGTCGCTGCCGCTGGCGTGACCTTAATGCAGATTTTACTCACCCACGGTCATCTCGATCACGTGGGCGCTGCGGCCGAGCTGGCGCAACACTACGGTGTGCCGATTGTAGGTCCGGAAAAAGAAGATGAGTTCTGGCTGCAGGGCTTGCCGTCACAGAGCCGGATGTTCGGTCTGGATGAGTGTCTGCCGTTGACGCCAGATCGCTGGCTGAACGAAGGTGAGAGCGTCAGCGTCGGCAATGTGACTTTACAGGTGTTGCATTGCCCGGGCCATACGCCAGGCCACATTGTCTTCTTTGATGACCAGTCGCGTCTGTTGATTTCCGGCGACGTGATCTTTAAAGGCGGAGTAGGGCGCAGTGATTTCCCACGTGGCGATCACGGTCAGCTGATTCGCTCAATTAAAGAGAAGTTATTGCCGCTGGGGGATGATGTGACCTTTATCTCCGGCCACGGCCCGATGTCGACGCTGGGCTACGAACGGCTGCACAACCCGTTCCTGCAGGATGAAATGCCTGTCTGGTAATGACGAATTAAAAAAGCCTGCTTAAAGCAGGCTTTTTTTTGCCCGGCGACCGGGCTTTTGTAGGCCGGGCAAACGCAGTGCCGCCCGGCTTAACGTTTTACAGCACAGCCACAATCGCTTCGCACAGCGGCGCCATGTTATCCGGCGTCATACCCGCCACGTTAACACGACCTGAAGCCACTGCGTACACGCCAAATTCTTCACGCAGACGCAGGACCTGCTCTTTGGTCAGGCCGCTGAAGGAGAACATGCCATTCTGCTTAATGATGAAGCTGAAGTCGCGATCCGCGCCTTTTTCCGCCAGGGTGTTCACGAACAGCAGACGCATGCGCTGAATACGCTGACGCATGTCGTTCAGTTCCTGTTCCCAGATAGCGCGCAGGGCGTCATTGCTGAGAATAGTCGCAACGACTGACGCACCGTGAGCCGGTGGGTTGGAGTAGTTAGCACGAATAACGGATTTCATCTGGCTGAACGCACGATCGACGGTCTGCTCATCGGCAGCCACCAGCGTACAGGCACCTACGCGCTCATTGTACAGACCGAAGTTCTTGGAATAGGAGCTGGCAACAATCAGCTCTTTATGCAGCGCAGCGAACGCACGCAGGCCTTCAGCATCTTCTTCCAGACCACGGGCAAAGCCCTGATAAGCGAAGTCGAACAGCGGCAGCCAGCCTTTTTCAACCGACAGTTTCGCCAGCTGTTCCCACTGCTCCAGCGTTGGATCGATGCCAGTTGGGTTGTGGCAGCAGCCGTGGAACAGCACCACATCACCCGCCTGCGCTTCGCTCAGGCTGGCCAGCAGACCGTCAAAGTCGAGAGTGTGGTTGGCCGCGTCATAGTAAGCATATTCACGCACTTCCAGGCCCGCAGAGTTGAAGACGCTCTTATGGTTAGGCCAGCTTGGATTGCTCACCCAGACGGTTTTTACGCTGGTATTTTTGGCGAGGAAATCCGCTGCCACGCGCAGGGCGCCAGTACCGCCAGGGGTCTGTGCGGTGCGGGCGCGTTTATCACTGATAATCGCGTTGCCTTTGCCGAACAGCAGCTCCTGAGTGCAACGACCAAATTCCGGAATACCGTCGATGCCGAGGTAGTTTTTGGTATTTTCGTTCTCCAGCAGATACTGCTCAGCTTTTTTAACGCTGGTCAGTACCGGGGTCTTGCCGGTCTCATCTTTATAGACACCAATACCCAGGTTGATTTTTCCAGGGCGGTCATCGGCACGAAACAGATCGGCCAGGCCCAGAATCGGGTCGGCAGGGGCGGCGGTAATGTTCTCAAACATGACGAAGTTCCATTGTGGTTACGGAAGTGAAATCCGCTATCAGGTTAACGATAGTTCTACAAAATGCCAACCGTTTGCTACAAAAAGCGTGCGGCTTTTCAAAAGTCGCCATTTTTAGCTTTCGGGCATAAAAAAACAGGGCCGAAGCCCTGTTTTTTAGACATATAACAAAGTGGTGTACTGATTAGAACTGGTAAACGATACCCACGCCCGCCTGGTCGTCGGTAGACAGGCCAGTTGCTTCGGTGTAGTTGTTGTCATCCAGCAGGTTGAAGCGGTACGCAGCGTACACGTTCATGTTCTTGTTGAAGTAGTACCAGGTACCCACTTCTACGTATTTCACCAGGTCAGCATCGCCACCGGAGAAACCGTTACGCGCGGTCAGATCTTTACCTTTGGACTGAACGTAGCCCACGGACGGACGCAGACCGAAGTCGAACTGGTACTGAACCACAGCTTCAACGTTCTGGGTTTTGTTAGCGAACTGGTCGTCGCTTTCACGAGTCATGTTCTGAGATTCGCCGTACATTACCGCTGCGTACAGGTTGTTTGCGTCATATTTAACGGAGGTTGCCCAGCCTTCAGCACGTTCGCCTTTACCGTCAACACTCTGCGCAGTAGAGCGGTCAGAGTTGGAGTAGGCTGCCGTTACGTTGAAGCCTTCAGCGAAGTCATAACCCAGAGAGTAGCTGCCGCCGTCGCCGTTCTGACGTGAGGTGGTGTGGCCAGATTCGTTTTTACCCTGGTACTGCAGACCCAGTGACAGGCCGTCAACCAGACCGAAGAAGTCAGAGTTACGGTAGGTAGCCAGACCGGTGCTACGTGCAGTCATGAAGTTGTCAGTAGCAGCCAGGGAGTCGCCGCCCCAGATGACGAACATATCGGTAGAAGCCAGCGCATCGTAGAACACGCCGTAGTTACGACCGTAATCGAATGAACCATAATCACCGGTTTTCAGGCCTGCGAATGCCAGACGGGTTTTAGTACCCTGAGCACCTTCCTGAGAAGAGGCGTCCATGTTGTATTCCCACTGACCGTAACCGGCCAGCTGGTCATTAATCTGAGTTTCGCCTTTAAAGCCGATACGCGCATAAGTGGTATCACCGTTGTTGGTGTCACCGTTGGTGGTCCAGATATGCTCACCAACTGCTTTGCCGTAGAAGTCCAGCTTGTTAGCGTTTTTGTTATAGATTTCTGCTGCGTTAGCTGCACCGGCTGCCAGCAGGGCAGGGATAACCACTGCCAGGATATTGCGCTTCATCATTATTTATTACCCTCATTGGTTTTTTTATGACACTCGCCACTGCCGTCAATAAATTCTGTCAATAAATATTTCCGGAACTATTGATGAGAGTTTGGTGTCTTTATGTGTCTGACAGGCATCTTTCCATTCAAATAAACGTTTCGCTAGCCTGAAAGTGCTACAAACCTAAAGAATCAGTTACAAGAAGAAAATATGTGTAACAAAACGTGTATTTTAAGGAACTTTGTGAGGCATCTCAAACTTCAGAGTTGAGTGGCGAAAAATAAAGCTTCACTAATTCTATCTATATGAATTGCTTATCTTAATTTTAGATAATGACTTTTTTTATGATCCGAAGCATTAGCAAACTATTTTTCTTATCCCTAACGATGGACGTCTGGATAGCTGAATTTTTGCACGAAAAGTGTGCTAATGCTTGAGATAAGTATTAGGCGCAATAAGACTACGGTTTATTTTATGTGCAAAGATGTTTCATGGAAATAAAGCGTAACATTGCAGAGGATCTGGCGGGGTTGCTCTTTAAGGAGAATGACTTTCAGCTGACAAAATTTGACAGTGCAGAATAAAATAATGGCCAGCAGAGGCTGGCCATTGAGTGTTATTGAATCAGAATGTGGCGCTGCGCGGAGTACGCGGGAATGGAATCACATCACGGACGTTCTGAACACCGGTCACGTAAGCGATCAGACGTTCGAAGCCGAGCCCAAAACCGGAGTGCGGAACGGTGCCGTAACGGCGTAAATCGCGGTACCACCAGTAGTCCTCTTTGTTGAGGCCCATCTCAGCCATACGCGCATCCAGCACATCCAGACGCTCTTCACGCTGTGAACCACCGATGATTTCACCGATGCCTGGGGCAAGAACGTCCATCGCGGCGACGGTTTTACCGTCTTCGTTAAGGCGCATATAGAACGCCTTGATGTCTTTCGGATAGTTTTTCACGACCACCGGCGCTTTGAAGTGTTTCTCGGCCAGGTAGCGTTCGTGTTCGGAGGAGAGATCAACACCCCAGTACACCGGGTTTTCAAACTTCTGACCGCAGTTTTCGAGGATGGTCACCGCATCAGTGTAATCCACCTGTGCGAAGTCAGCAGAGACGAAACGCTCCAGACGGGAGATCGCATCGCTGTCCACGCGCTCGGCGAAGAACTTCATGTCATCTGCGCGCTCGGTCAGTACCGCGTTAAAGACGTACTTCAGCATCGCTTCCGCCAGGCCAGCCACGTCGTCGAGGTTGGCGAAGGCCACTTCCGGCTCCAGCATCCAGAACTCCGCCAGGTGGCGGCTGGTGTTGGAGTTTTCAGCACGGAAGGTTGGGCCGAAGGTGTAGATTTTAGACAGTGCACAGGCGTAGGTTTCGCCGTTCAGCTGGCCAGATACGGTCAGGAAGGACTCTTTGCCAAAGAAATCTTTGTCGTAGTCCACTTTGCCTTCCGGCGTGCGCGGCAGGTTTTCCATGTCCAGGGTGGAGACGCGGAACATCTCGCCAGCGCCTTCGGTGTCGGAGGCGGTGATCAGCGGGGTGGAGACCCAGAAGTAGCCCTGCTCGTCAAAGAAACGGTGCAGCGCCTGCGCCAGAGTGTGACGAACACGGGCCACGGCACCAATCATGTTGGTACGCGGGCGCAGGTGAGCCACTTCACGCAGATATTCGATGCTGTGGCGTTTTGCCGCCATCGGGTAGGTATCCGGATCTTCAACCCAGCCGGTCACTTCAATCGAGGTGGCCTGCAGTTCATAGCTCTGACCCTGGCCCTGAGAGGCCACGATTTTGCCGGTGACCACTACGGAACAACCGGTGGTCAGACGCAGCACTTCCTGATTGTAATTGGGCAGAGAATTATTAATAACGGCCTGTACAGGATCAAAGCAGGAACCGTCATAAACGGCGAGGAAAGAAAAGCCAGCTTTTGAATCTCGGCGGGTACGCACCCATCCGCGCACGGTGACTTCGCTGTCAACGGCTACGCGGCCCTGGAGTACGTCGGCTACAGGCACAACGCTCATAATAATCTCTCTATGTAGTCCAATAATAAAATCTGTATCCCCTTCAATGGGGGGATATCTATGTTACCTGGCATCCGCCATCAGACAAGTAGATTTCGCAATGATAAGGGAAGAAATAAGAAATAAATGCGGGAAGGGAGCCCGGTGGGCTCCCTGAAAGGATTAGCTGGCGATTTTAACGTGCGGCAGGTCGAACGCTTTACGCAGGGCACGGACAAAGGCTTTGTCATGGCAAATGGTTTTGCCCGGGCTGTCGGAGAGTTTCGCCACCGGCTTGCCGTTACATTCCACCAGTTTAATGACGATATTCAGCGGTTTTACCTGGGGAATATCGCAGGTTAAACGGGTACCAATGCCAAAGCCCAGATTGATGCGCGAGGAGAAGTGCCGGTACAGGCCTACCGCTTTTGGCAGGTCGAGATTATCGGAGAAGACCAGCACTTTACTCATTGGGTCGATGCCCAGCTTTTGATAATGGGCGATCGCTTTCTCACCCCACTCCAGCGGATCGCCGGAGTCATGGCGCAACCCCTGATAGGCCGTGGCAAACTCCGGGCCGAAATCGCGCAGGAAGGCGTCCATGGTAATACAGTCGGTTAAGGCGATCCCAAGCTGGTCCGGGTACTCGTCAAGCCAGGCCGCCAGCGCCGCACGCTGGCTGGTCGCCAGTTCCGGGCTGATCTGCTGGTGCGCCTGGAACCACTCATGGGCCTGGGTGCCCATCGGGGTGAGGCTCAGACGGCGGGCCAGATCGTAATTGCTGGTACCAACAAACCACGGCTCCTGCTGCAGTCGCTCAACGATGGCCTGCTGCACCTCGCGGGAGAAACGGCGGCGGGTGCCAAAATCCATCAGGCGGAAACGCGACATATCCAGCGATTCGGTCAACTGAGCAAAATCAACCAGCTTGTTTTCCAGCGTGGCCAATGCCTGCTCAACGCTGGCCTCCGGGGAACGGAAGCGGTGCACCAGCTCGCTGATCACCGCCAGCAGCGGTACTTCCCACATGATCACTTCCCGCCACGGCCCTTCAAGGCGAATATGCAGCTTGCCGTTATCATTGCTGATCTGCACCTGGGTCGGATCGTAGCGGAAATTCCGCAGCCACTGGAGGTAGTCTTCTTTAAAGAAAGGCAGGCCGGACAGCCACTGGAATTCATCATCCTGCAGATGAAGATGCTGCATAGCGTCGACTTGCTCACGAATGGCATCGGCGTAGATCCCAAGCAAATCATCACCACGGCAGCGAAACTCGGCCGCGACCTGTACGTCGTGGTAGTGGTGAAATACGGCTTGCTGCATATGCAGTTTATACGCGTCGGTATCCAGCAGCGTATGCAGAACAGGTGAAGCGAATCGAGTCATAGGCGCGCAATAGCATCCTCTCACGGGAGCGTTTAGTACAATAAACAACTATTGAAACCGCTGGAGTATACCCTGTTTAGCGATTTATTGAACCCCGATCACACCATAAGCCTGGACCAGGGTCGAGTGCATTTCGTGCCGCATGTTATATAAATGTAGCAAATAGAGTGTTTGTGACTGAAAAGATGAACATTCTGCATAGCGCGTTTTACACAACAGGAATAGACTGGTTCGTTATTCGACAAACGATGCAAAAGGTTTTCTATGACACAACAGCCTCAAGCCAAATACCGCCACGACTACCGTGCGCCCGATTACCTGATTAGCGATATCGACCTGACTTTTGACCTGGATGCCACCAAAACCGTTGTCACGGCGGTCAGCCAGGTAACACGCCATAACGCCACGGCGGTGCCGCTGCGTCTTGATGGCGAAGATCTGACCCTGGTGTCGGTGCACGTTAACGACACCGCATGGACTGACTATAAAGAAGAAAACAACCAGTTGGTGCTCGACAACCTGCCGGAGCGTTTTACCTTACGCATCGTCAACGAAATCAGCCCGGCGTCCAACACCGCGCTGGAGGGGTTATACCAGTCGGGTGTCGCGCTCTGTACCCAGTGTGAAGCCGAAGGTTTCCGTCACATTACCTGGTACCTGGATCGCCCGGATGTACTGGCCCGCTTCACCACCAAAATCATTGCCGATAAAGCCACCTATCCGTTCCTGCTCTCCAACGGTAACCGCGTCGGTGAAGGCGATCTGGAAAACGGTCGTCACTGGGTGCAGTGGCAGGATCCGTTCCCGAAACCGTGTTACCTGTTTGCGCTGGTGGCGGGGGATTTTGACGTCCTGCGTGACACTTTCACCACCCGTTCCGGCCGTGAAGTGGCGCTGGAGCTGTTTGTCGATCGCGGCAACCTCGATCGCGCACCGTGGGCGATGACCTCGCTCATCAACTCCATGAAGTGGGACGAAGAGCGTTTCGGCCTCGAGTATGACCTCGATATCTATATGATCGTCGCTGTCGACTTCTTTAATATGGGCGCGATGGAGAACAAAGGCCTCAACGTCTTTAACTCCAAATATGTGCTGGCGCGTACCGACACCGCCACCGACAAAGACTACCTCGATATCGAGCGCGTTATTGGCCACGAATATTTCCATAACTGGACCGGTAACCGTGTGACCTGCCGCGACTGGTTCCAGCTGAGCCTGAAAGAGGGCTTAACCGTCTTCCGCGATCAGGAATTCAGCTCCGACCTCGGATCGCGCGCGGTTAACCGCATCAACAACGTGCGCACCATGCGCGGCCTACAGTTTGCCGAAGACGCCAGCCCGATGGCGCACCCGATCCGTCCGGATAAAGTAATCGAGATGAACAACTTCTACACCCTGACGGTGTATGAGAAGGGTTCTGAAATCATCCGCATGATCCACACTCTGCTGGGTGAAGTGAATTTCCAGAAAGGGATGCAGCTCTATTTCGAGCGTCACGACGGCAGCGCGGCCACCTGCGACGATTTCGTGCAGGCGATGGAAGATGCCTCTAACGTCGATCTGTCCCACTTCCGCCGCTGGTACAACCAGGCCGGTACGCCGATTGTGACCGTCAAAGACGACTACAATCCGGAAACCGAGCAGTACACCCTGACCATCAGCCAGCGCACGCCGCCGACGGCCGAGCAGGAAGAGAAGCACCCGCTGCATATCCCGTTCGCCATTGAGCTGTACGATAACGAAGGCAAAGTGATCCCGCTGCAGAAGGGCGGTCATCCGGTGCATAACGTGCTGAACGTGACCCAGGCTGAGCAGACCTTCGTGTTTGACAACGTCTACTTCCAGCCGGTGCCTGCGCTGCTGTGCGAATTCTCCGCGCCAGTTAAGCTGGAATACAAGTGGAGCGATCAGCAGCTGACCTTCCTGATGCGTCACGCGCGTAACGACTTCTCCCGCTGGGATGCCGCGCAGAGCCTGCTGGCAACCTACATCAAGCTTAACGTCAATCGTCACCAGCAGGGCCAGCCGCTCTCTCTGCCGGTCCACGTGGCCGACGCCTTCCGCGCGATCCTGCTGGATGAAACGATCGACCCGGCGCTGGCGGCTGAAATTCTGACCCTGCCGTCCGCGACTGAAATCGCCGAGCTGTTTGAGATTATCGACCCGATTGCGATCGTGGCGGTGCGTGAAGCCCTGACCCGTACCCTGGCGACCGAGCTGGCGGATGAGTTCCTCGCCATCTACAACCACCACAAGCTGGATGCGTACCGCGTTGAGCATGCCGATATTGGCAAGCGCGCGCTGCGTAACACCTGCCTGCGCTATCTGGCGTTTGGCGAAACCGCGCTCGCCAACGAGCTGGTCAGCCAGCAGTATCACACTGCCGACAACATGACCGACGCCCTGGCCGCGCTGGCCGCAAGCGTAGCCGCAGAGCTGCCGTGCCGTGATGCCCTGATGCAGGAGTATGACGATAAGTGGCATCAGGACGGTCTGGTGATGGACAAGTGGTTCATTCTGCAGTCCACCAGCCCGGCCGCCGACGTGGTGAACAAGGTGCGCAGCCTGCTTGAGCACCGCTCATTCACCCTGAGCAACCCGAACCGCGTCCGCTCCCTGATCGGTGCCTTTGCCAGCAGCAACCCGGCCGCCTTCCATGCGGAAGATGGCAGCGGCTACCAGTTTATGGTGGAGATGCTGACCGAGCTTAACAGCCGTAACCCGCAGGTGGCGTCACGTCTGATTGAGCCGCTGATCCGTCTGAAACGCTACGATGCCACGCGTCAGGCGAAGATGCGTGCGGCGCTGGAGCAGCTGAAAGGGCTGGAGAATCTGTCCGGGGATCTGTACGAGAAGATCAGTAAGGCTTTAGCCTAAAAGAAATGCCCGGTGGCAAGGTAAAGGCAAAACGGCAACCAGAGGTTGCCGTTTTTATTGTTTGTACCCTCTCCCCGTGGGAGAGGGCCAGGGTGAGGGCATCAGGCATTAGCCGTAATTAACTGCCGCTCCGTTACCCCACGCTTCATCACCCGATCCAACACCTCCGCTTCCAGCTCCGCCAGTCGCACTGAACCCACCCGGCGAGGACGTGGAAGGTCAACCGTCAGATCCAGCCCAATCTTGCCCTCCTCAATCAGCAGCACCCGGTCCGCCATGGCCACGGCTTCACTCACATCGTGAGTGACCAGCAGCACCGTAAAGCCGTGCTCCTGCCATAGCGATACGATCAGATCCTGCATCTCGATCCGCGTCAGCGCATCCAGTGCCCCCAGGGGTTCATCCAGCAGCAACAGCCCCGGGCGATGGATCAGCGCTCTGGCCAGCGCCACACGCTGTTTTTGTCCCCCGGAGAGGGCGGCAGGCCATTCACCCGCGCGATTGTCCAGCCCGACAGCGGCCAGAGCTTGTAACGCCTGCGCTTTCCAGTTGCCTTTCAACCCCAGACCGACGTTATCAATCACCGTTTTCCACGGCAGCAGACGCGCATCCTGGAACATCATCCGGGTATCGTCCTGGATCTCCGCCAGCGGGGTATTCCCGGCCAGCAGCTTACCACCGTTAGGCGCTTCCAGTCCGGCCAGCAGGCGCAGCAGGGTGCTTTTACCGCCGCCGCTGCGGCCCACCACCGCCACGAATTGCCCGGCCGGGATGTGCAGCTCCAGTTCGTTCAGAATGGTGTTTTCGCCGTAGCGTTTGGTCACGCCGTTAAGCAGCAGCGGCGTCCCCTGATTTAAGCGAGCGGTATTCATGCGTGTGCCTCCTTTATCGCGTAGGCCGGATTCCAGCGCAGCCAGCGGCGTTCAAGCCACTGGGCGCTGACATCTGCCAGTTTGCCGAGCAGGGCGTAGAGAACGATCGCCACCACTACCACGTCGGTCTGCAGGAATTCGCGGGCGTTCATCGCCAGGTAGCCAATCCCGGAGTTAGCGGAGATAGTTTCCGCCACGATCAGCGTCAGCCACATCAGGCCGAGGGCAAAACGCACGCCGACCATAATGGAGGGCAGGGCGCCCGGCAGAATGACATGCGTAAACAGGGCGAAGCCGGACAAACCGTAGCTCCGCGCCATCTCCACCAGCCCGCGGTCGATGTTACGAATGCCGTGCCAGGTGTTGATGTAGATTGGGAACAGCGTTCCGAGAGCGACGAGGAAAATCTTCGCCGTCTCGTCGATACCAAACCACAGGATCACCAGCGGGATCAGCGCCAGGTGCGGCACGTTGCGCAGCATCTGGATGGAGGTGTCCAGCAGACGCTCGCCCCAGCGGGACAGGCCGCTGATCAGACCCAGCGTCAGGCCAATCGACCCGCCGATCGAAAAACCAATCACCGCGCGCCAGGAGCTGATCGCCAGATGCTGCCACAGCTCACCGCTGGCGCTCAGGGACCAGAAGGCCTCCACCACGCCCTCCGGAGAGGGCAGAATGCGGCTCGACAGCCAACCCACGGAGGATGCCAGCTGCCAGATCAGGACAATCCCCACAGGGAGCAGCCAGGGCGCAATGCGCAGCAGCCATTTTTGGGATGGGTTAGCCATGCGTTCTCCTTAGCTCTGGGCGACTTTACGCGGGATAAATTCGTTGGCGACCGCTTCACCCTGCTGCAGCAGAGGCTGCGGCTGCGGGATCTGCGGAATAGCCACATCCAGATGCGGGAACAGCAGCTCACCCACCTTGTACGCCTCTTCCAGATGCGGATAACCGGACAGAATAAAGCTGTCGATGCCGAGGTCGGCGTATTCATTAATCCGCGCCGCCACGGTTGGGCCATCACCTACTAACGCCGTACCCGCCCCGCCGCGCACCAGCCCCACGCCAGCCCACAGGTTCGGGCTGATCTCCAGATTCTCCCGCTTGCCGTTGTGCAGGGAGGCCATCCGGTGCTGCCCGACGGAGTCGGTGCGGGCGAAGGCGGCCTGGGCTTTGGCAATAGTGTCATCGTCCAGATGGGCGATCAGGCGGTCGGCGGCCTGCCACGCCTCTTCAGTGGTTTCGCGGACAATCACGTGCAGACGGATCCCGAAGCGCACCTTACGACCGTGGGCCGCGGCTTTAGCACGCACCTGCTCGATCTTCTCTTTCACCAGTTCCGGCGGCTCGCCCCAGGTGAGATACAAATCCACCTGCTCGGCGGCCAGATCCTGGGCGACGTCCGACGAACCGCCAAAATAGAGCGGCGGACGCGGCTGCTGGATCGGCGGGAAGAAGAGTTTGGCATCACGAACATGAATATGTTTGCCCTCGAAGGTCACATTCTCGCCCTCCAGCAGACGACGCCAGACGTGGGTGAACTCAGAGGAGGCTTCATAACGCTCGGTGTGATCCAGGAAGACGCCGTCCCCGGCCAGCTCCTGCGGATCGCTACCGGTCACCAGGTTAAACAGCGCGCGTCCGTTCGACAGACGGTCAAGGGTCGCGGCCTGGCGGGCGGCCACTGTCGGAGAAGTCACGCTCGGGCGCAGGGCCACGAGGAACTTCAGGCGCTGGGTCACCGGGATCATCGACGCCGCCACCAGCCATGCATCTTCGCAGGAGCGTCCGGTCGGGATCAGTACCCCGGTAAAGCCAATTCGATCGGCGGCCTGGGCAATCTGCTGGAGATAAGCGTGATCCACCGGGCGCGCGCCCTCGTCGGTGCCCAGATAGTGTCCATCACCGTGGGTAGGTAAAAACCAGAACAGATTCAGACTCATGATTTAGCTCCTTTTTGCGCGGTCGGTTGCCAGATACGGTCGCGAATATCGATTTTTTTCGGCACCAGGCGATTGTCATAGAAGAGATCCGCGGTTTGCTGCTGTAACACGGCGGTATGGGCATCAACCGGTTTGATGACGGTAGGCGGGCGATGGTCAAGGTAGGTGGCAATGACCGGCTCCGGAAGACCCATCGTTTTAGCCAGCAGGGCGATACTGGCCTGACGCTGACTCTGGGTAAGGGCATCCGCCTCGCTAAAGGTATTCAGTACGCCCTGAACGAATTCACCGTTTTTCTCTGCATAAGGGCGAGCGGCAAGGTAGAAGGAGCCGGTCTGTTTCAGGCTTTCACCGTCTTTCAGCACCTTTACACCACCCTGCAGCAGGGCCGCGGAGTAGTAGGGGTCCCAGATTGCCCAGGCATCGACGTTGTTTTGCTGGAAGGCGGCGCGGGCATCTGCCGGGGAAAGATAAACTGGCTGAATATCTTTAAAAGTCAGACCCGCCTGCTGTAGGGCGCGCAATAGCAGATTGTGTGAGCTGGACCCTTTCTGGAAAGCCACCTTATGGCCTTTAAGATCCGCCACGGTTTTAATCGGGCTGTTTTCAGGGACCAGAATCACTTCGGCTTTCGGTTTTGGCGGCTCCACGCCGACGTAAACCAGGTCTGCCCCGGCGGCCTGGGCGAAGATAGGCGGGATATCGCCGGTGCTGCCGAGATCGATACTGCCGACGTTCAGCGCCTCCAGCATCTGTGGGCCTGCCGGGAACTCCACCCAGGAGAATTTGGTGTCCGGGTAGCGTTTTTCCAGCAGCTGATGGCTTTTCGCCAGCACCATGCTGACGCTGCCTTTCTGGTAGCCAATACGCAGGCTCTCGGGGACAGGATCGGCGGCATGCGCCAGGCCGGAGAGGGCCACCAGACCGGCCAGGCTCAGGCGTGCAAGGGATTTAAACATGGGCGACTCCTTTCTGAAGACCAAAGGCAGGAACCTGAACGTCGCGTCGATGCAGCGCCTGCCAGAAGGTCTCCAGGGCGCTGTCGAGGCGGGTTTGCAGGTTAGGGGTAAAGTGCGGCTTGTGCTGATAGTCAATCACCTGCGAGTCGTCGGCAAACACGCCGTGCAGGATCTCCTGGGCCTTCAGGGCGCTGAGCACCGGCTTCAGGGCGTAATCCACCGCCAGCAGGTGAGCGACGGTGCCGCCGGTCGCCAGCGGCAATACGATTTTGTTCTCCAGCGCGCGCTCCGGCAGCAGATCGAGCAGGGTTTTCAGGGCACCGGAAAACGAGGCCTTATACACCGGCGTGGCGACGATCAGCCCGTCGGCGTCTTTAAGCTGCTCATTGAGGGTTTTCAGCGCCGGACTGTCGAAGCGGGCATAGAGAAGATCTTCCGGAGCAAAGTTATGCAGATTCCAGTGGAACACTTCGACATCCAGAGAGGTGAGTTGCTCCCGGGCATACTCCAGCAACGCGCTGGAGCGGGAAGGAAATCGCGGACTGCCGGCCAACGTAATGACGCGCATAGATGCTCCTTATAACCAATTATTTGCTTTTATCTAACATTGATAACATTTGTTGGCAGTGTCGCATCGCTGACTTATTCCACTAAATGATTTATCCGCAGAATAAATGCAAAAAAATGAATAAAGGAGGGGTAAAAAGTAAACGATTGCGTCTGGTGACGTTTTTTTGCCGCAGGTCAATTCCCTTTCCGGCTGCGATCGCTGATAATTCGGCCCCGGTTTGCACACCGGGAATCCAGGAGAGTTCATGTACTACCCCTTCGTTCGTAAAGCCCTTTTCCAGCTCGATCCTGAGCGCGCTCATGAATTTACATTCCAGCAGTTACGCCGTATTACGGGAACCCCGCTTGAAGCGCTGGTGCGCCAGAGAGTGACGGAGAAGCCGGTCACCTGCATGGGTTTAACCTTTAAGAACCCACTGGGTCTGGCGGCAGGGCTGGATAAAAACGGCGAGTGCATCGATGCACTGGGTGCGATGGGCTTTGGCTCTATCGAAATTGGCACCGTCACGCCACGTCCGCAGCCGGGTAACGACAAGCCGCGCCTGTTCCGCCTGGTGGAGGCCGAAGGGCTGATCAATCGCATGGGCTTTAATAACCTCGGCGTCGATCATCTGGTTGAAAATGTGAAGAAAGCCCATTTCGATGGGGTTCTGGGCATTAATATCGGTAAAAATAAAGATACGCCGGTCGAGCAGGGCAAAGATGACTACCTGATTTGTATGGAAAAAGTCTACGCCTACGCCGGGTATATTGCGGTGAATATCTCTTCACCTAACACCCCGGGCCTGCGCACCCTGCAATACGGTGAAGCGCTCGACGATTTATTACTCGCCATCAAGAATAAGCAAAATGAACTCCAGGCGAAGCACCATAAATATGTGCCGGTGGCCGTTAAAATTGCTCCGGATCTGACCGTAGAAGAGCTGGTGCAGGTCGCCGACAGTTTAGTTCGTCATAATATTGATGGTGTTATTGCCACCAATACCACCCTCGATCGCTCTCTGGTTCAGGGAATGAAATATTGCGACGAAATGGGGGGCCTGAGCGGGCGTCCGGTGCAGTTAAAAAGCACCGAAATTATTCGTCGTCTGTCAGAAGAATTAAAGGGTCGCCTGCCGATTATTGGCGTAGGCGGTATAGATTCAGTCATGGCCGCGCGCGAGAAAATGGCGGCTGGCGCTTCGCTGGTGCAGATATATTCAGGCTTTATTTTCAAAGGCCCGCCGCTGATTAAAGAAATCGTTAATCATATCTAATCTTTTAGCATGACTGGCAACCAGGGCTTTATTTCCAGCTCTGGTTGTTTTATATTCCCGGACTGTTGCTTTATTAGACATTGTAGTCTTTGATTATTGCAGTTAAAAAAGCGAAGCGGCAATAAGGACTTTCTTAGGACAGGACGTTTCGGGAACGGGAGAGACAGATGCGAATTAAACCTGACGATAACTGGCGCTGGTATTTCTGTGACGAGCACGATCGCATGATGCTCGATCTGGCCAATGGTATGTTGTTTCGTTCGCGTTTTGCCCGCCGGATGTTAACCCCGGACGCCTTTGCCGACACCGGTTTTTGCGTCGATGATGCCGCACTCTACTTCTCCTTTGAAGAAAAATGCCGCGACCTCGACCTGTCGAAAGAACAACGCGCCGAGCTGGTGCTCAATGCGCTGGTGGCGATCCGCTTCCTCAAACCTCAAATGCCGAAAAGCTGGCACTTTCTTGCCCACAATGAGCGCTGGTCGCCGGTCACCGGTGATGCGGCGTGCGTCAGCCTGAGCGAGAGTGCAGAGCAGGTGAATCTGCTGGTGGTGGAGCCGGGCGATAATGCCGCGCTCTGTTTACTGGCGCAGCCGACGGTGTCCATTGCCGGGCGCACCATGCAGTTGGGCGACCCGATTAAAGTGATGAATGACCGACTGAAACCACAGCCGGTCACCTTCAGCCTCGAGCAGGCCGTTTAGGCTTCCAGCTGTAACGAGGTTTTCGGTACGCAGCTGCAGCACAGAATTGTGCCGTCACTGCCGATAGCCGATTTCTTCAGCGCACTCACTTCGCCTTCTACCAGCGTGATGCGACAGCATCCGCAGATCCCCGCCCGACAGGAATAGGGCACGCGAATACCGGCCTGTTCAAGCTGTTCCAGTAACACCTGCTGATTGTTTCCGCGGATCGTCTGACCCTGCCACTGGATAGTGACCGCCGTGGCGGGTTGTGTCTCCACCTCTGTCGCCTCTTCTTCAGCGCCTGCGCCGTAGATCCGGCCTGGTCCGGTGGAGAGGATCTCCACCTCGTCGCCCACGCGGATCACACCGCTGGTGCGCGGGATCAGGTTCTGACCGAAATCCACATCGCCGTTATCCTGCGCGGTGCGGAAAGATTGCAGGGTTTTGAGTGGCTCACCGGCAGGGTGCTTCTGCCCCTTTTCCGGGCTGACGGTGGTAAAGATGCAGCGGCTGCAGGGTTTCACCACGTCAAAGATCACGTCGCCGATGCGGATCACTTTCCAGGTGTCTTCTTCCCAGGCCGTTGCGCCGGTGACCACCAGATTAGGGCGGAACTGCTCCATCTGTACGCTCGCCGGGCAGCGCTTTTGCAGGTCGCGCAGTGAAGCGTCGTTGGTGAGCAGGAACGGGAAGCCGTCGGCAAACGACAGTGGCACCGCGGCGAAATCTTTGACGCGTCGCGTCAGTTCGGGCCCGACCCAGCGGAGCTGCACCGGGCGCGAAAAGAATTCGCTCATCCAGCGGTTGATCGCGTCCGGAGCGATACGGGCGGTAAAGTGGTTGCCCCATACTTCGGTAGGCGCATCCGCTGGCGCAAAATCGCTGAAGCGAACGATACTACTGGAACCGTCCGGCGCGGTGAGATGCAGACCATCCTGAACCGGGGCCGGGGTGAAGCGAACCATCTGTGGGAACTGGCGGGCGGTGATGAAGGTGCCATCCGGTTCGGTGACCATAAAAATGCGATCGTAGGCAAAACCGCTAACGTCTGCGAAGGCATGCGTCAGCCCAATACCGCGCATGGATTTGACCGGATGAATGAAAAGCCTGGATAACGTTGCCACGGCACCGTCCCCTCAAATGAAAATAAGCCCTCAACTTTATGACATAGAGCCCAGATTGGCTATAATGCGCAGCAATTTTCTTAGAGTAAAAGTGACGATATGAATTCTCTGTTTGCCAGTACGGCCCGTGGGCTGGAAGAGCTGTTAAAAACTGAACTGGAAAGCCTGGGCGCGCAAGAGTGCCAGGTGGTTCAGGGTGGTGTCCATTTTCAGGGCGACACGCGGCTTATTTACCAGAGCCTGATGTGGAGTCGCCTGGCCTCACGCATCATGTTGCCGATGAGAGAGTGCAAGGTTTACAGCGATCTCGATCTTTATCTGGGCGTGCAGACGATTAACTGGACAGAGATTTTTGCCCCGGGTGCCACCTTTGCGGTGCACTTCAGCGGCCTGAACGATGAGATCCGCAACAGCCAGTACGGCGCGTTGAAGGTCAAAGATGCCATCGTCGACAGCTTTACCCGTAAAAATCTGGAACGCCCGAACGTCGATCGCGAAAACCCGGATCTGCGTATCAACGTGCGTCTGAATAAAGAGATCGCCAGCATCGCACTTGATCTGTGTGGTGAGGGCCTGCACCAGCGCGGCTACCGCGATCGGGCGGGTATCGCCCCGATCAAAGAGAACCTGGCCGCAGCCATTGTGATGCGTTCCGGCTGGCAGCCGGGTACGCCAATGCTCGATCCAATGTGCGGTTCCGGCACGCTGCTGATTGAAGCGGCTATGCTGGCGACCGACCGTGCACCGGGGCTGCATCGCGGCCAGTGGGGCTTTACGGGCTGGGCTCAGCACGACGAGGCGGTCTGGCAGGAGGTGAAAGCCGAAGCCCAGACCCGCGCCCGCGCAGGGCTGGCGGCTTATGAATCCCATTTCTACGGCTCTGACAGCGATAGCCGCGTGATTGAACGCGCGCGCAGCAACGCCCGTCGCGCCGGGATTGGCGATCTGGTCACCTTTGAGGTGAAAGACGTCTCCCGGCTCACCAACCCGTTGCCGAAAGGCCCGTACGGGACGGTGATCAGCAACCCGCCTTACGGCGAACGTCTGGACAGCGAGCCGGCGCTGATTGCTCTGCACAGCCTGCTGGGCCGCACCATGAAAGATCTGTTTGGCGGCTGGAATCTCTCCCTGTTCAGCGCCTCGCCGGAGCTGCTGAGCTGCCTGCAGCTGCGCGCCGAGCGTCAGTTCAAAGCCAAAAACGGCCCGCTGGACTGCGTGCAGAAAAACTATCACCTGGCCGAGAAAGAAGCCGACAGTAAACCGGCCAGCATCGCGGAAGATTATGCCAACCGTCTGCGTAAGAACCTGAAGAAATTTGAAAAATGGGCGAAGCAGGAGGGTATTGAGTGCTATCGCCTCTATGACGCCGATCTGCCGGAATACAACGTGGCGGTCGACCGCTACGGCGAGTGGGTGGTGGTGCAGGAGTATGCTCCGCCAAAAACCGTCGATCCGCAGAAAGCGCGTCAGCGTATGCTGGATATCATCGCTGCCACCATCAACGTGCTGAACATCGCTCCGAACAAGCTGATCCTCAAGACCCGTGAGCGTCAGAAGGGTAAAAATCAGTACGAGAAGATGAACAGCAAGGGCGAGTTTATCGAAGTGGGCGAATACAACGCGCGCCTGTGGGTTAACCTGACCGACTACCTCGATACCGGCCTGTTCCTCGACCACCGTATTGCCCGTCGTATGCTGGGCCAGATGAGCAAAGGTAAAGACTTCCTGAACCTCTTCTCCTATACCGGCAGCGCCAGCGTCCATGCGGGTCTGGGTGGCGCACGTACCACCACCACCGTGGATATGTCCCGCACCTATCTGGAATGGGCAGAGCGCAACCTGCGTCTCAACGGCCTGACCGGCCGGGCGCACCGTCTGCTGCAGGCCGACGTGCTGGGCTGGCTGCGCGAATCGGATGAACAGTTCGATCTGATCTTTATCGATCCGCCGACCTTCTCCAACTCCAAACGCATGGAAGAGTCTTTTGATGTGCAGCGCGACCATCTGGCGCTGATGAAAGACCTCAAACGGATGCTGCGTAAAGGCGGCACCATCATGTTCTCGAACAACAAGCGCGGTTTCCGCATGGATCATGACGGGTTAGCTGAACTGGGGCTGAAAGCACAAGAGATCAGTCAAAAAACCTTGTCCCAGGATTTTGCCCGTAACCGTCAGATCCACAACTGCTGGCTCATCACCGCCGCCTGAAAGGAAAAGTAAATGTCATTAATTAGTATGCATGGCGCGTGGCTGTCATTCAGCGACTCACCCCTTCTCGATAACGCAGAATTGCATATCGAAGATAACGAACGTGTCTGTCTGGTAGGCCGCAATGGCGCCGGTAAATCGACCCTGATGAAGATCCTGAATCGCGAGCAGGGGCTGGATGACGGGCGTATCGTTTACGAGCAGGACCTGGTGGTGGCGCGTCTGCAGCAGGATCCGCCGCGTAACGTGCAGGGCAGCGTCTATGATTTTGTGGCCGAAGGGATCGCCGAGCAGGCGGAGTACCTGAAGGGTTACCACGAGATCTCGCACCTGGTGATGACCGACCCGAGCACTAAAAACCTCAACGAGATGGCGCGTCTGCAGGAGCTGCTGGACCACCACGGCCTGTGGCAGCTGGAAAACCGCATCAACGAAGTGCTGGCGCAGTTAGGTCTGGAAGCCGACATGCCGCTGGCCTCTCTTTCCGGTGGCTGGCTGCGTAAAGCTGCCCTGGGCCGGGCGCTGGTCAGCGGGCCGAAAGTGCTGCTGCTCGATGAACCGACGAACCACCTGGATATCGAAACTATCGACTGGCTGGAAGGCTTCCTGAAAACCTTCGGCGGTACCATTATCTTTATCTCGCATGACCGTTCGTTTATTCGCAATATGGCGACCCGCATTGTCGATCTCGACCGCGGCAAGCTGGTGACCTATCCGGGCGATTACGACACCTACCTGCTGGAAAAAGAGGAAAACCTGCGCGTAGAAGAGCTGCAAAACGCCGAGTTCGACCGCAAGCTGGCCCAGGAAGAGGTGTGGATCCGTCAGGGCATCAAAGCCCGCCGTACCCGTAACGAAGGCCGCGTCCGTGCCCTGAAAGCGATGCGTCGTGAGCGTAGCGAGCGCCGTGAAGTGATGGGCAGCGCGAAGATGCAGGTCGAAGAGGCGAGCCGCTCCGGCAAAATCGTCTTTGAGATGGAAAACGTTAACTACCAGGTTGACGGCAAAGTGCTGGTGAGAGATTTCTCTGCCCAGGTGCAGCGCGGGGATAAAATTGCCCTTATCGGCCCGAATGGCTGCGGTAAAACCACGCTGCTGAAGCTGATGCTGGATCAACTGAAAGCCGATAGCGGTCGCATCCATTGCGGGACCAAGCTGGAAGTGGCCTACTTCGACCAGCACCGTGCCGAACTGGACCCGGACAGAACGGTGATGGACAACCTCGCAGAAGGTAAGCAGGAAGTGATGGTGAACGGGAAACCGCGCCATGTGCTGGGCTATCTGCAGGACTTCCTGTTCCATCCAAAACGGGCCATGACCCCGGTTCGTGCCCTCTCCGGTGGGGAGCGTAACCGCCTGTTACTGGCACGTTTGTTCCTGAAACCCAGCAACCTGCTGATTCTCGATGAACCAACGAACGATCTTGATGTGGAAACGCTGGAACTTCTTGAAGAACTGATTGATAGTTATCAGGGAACGGTGATGCTGGTGAGCCACGATCGTCAGTTCGTGGACAATACCGTGACCGAATGCTGGATCTTCGAAGGTCAGGGCCGTATCGGACGCTATGTGGGCGGCTACCACGATGCCCGCGGACAGCAGGCGCAGTCGCTGGCGACAAAGCAGTCAAAAGCGAAGAGCGAAGCGGAAGTTGCTGTAACCAAAGCAGAAACGGTCAAACGTGGCAGTAACAAACTAAGCTATAACCTCCAACGCGAACTGGAAAGCTTGCCGCAGCGTCTGGAAGAGCTGGAAGCCAGTCTGGAAAGTTTGCAGGCTCAGGTGGCCGACGCGTCATTCTTTAGCCAGCCGCATGACCATACGCAAAAAGTGCTGGCCGATATGGCCCAGGCTGAGCGGGCGCTGGAAGAGGCATTTGAACGCTGGGAATATCTTGAGGCTCTGAAAAACGGCGCATAAGTTAAACATGGAGCCAGTATGTGTGAACATCACCATGCCGATCGGCATATTTTATGCTCCCAGTGCGATATGCTCGTGGCGCTACCCGCGCTCGAGCATGGACACAAAGCGGCATGCCCGCGATGCGGGACAACGCTGACAACGAAGTGGGATGCGCCGCGGCAGCGTCCCACTGCTTATGCTATTGCTGCGCTGTTCATGCTGTTCCTTTCCAACCTGTTTCCCTTTATCTATATGAAAGTGGGGGGTATCACCAGCGAAGTGCATTTGCTGGAGATACCCGGCGTGATGTTCTCGGAAGATTACGCCAGTCTGGGCACCTTCTTTATGCTCTTCGTCCAGATCGTGCCGGCGTTTTGTCTGGTGGTTATCCTGCTGCTCGTGAACCGCGTGCAGATGCCCAGGGCACTGAAAATCAGGCTGGCGCGGATCCTGTTCCAGTTAAAAAGCTGGGGAATGGCGGAGATTTTTCTTGCCGGGATCCTGGTGAGCTTTGTCAAGCTGATGGCCTACGGCGACGTGGGCGTTGGCAGCAGCTTTATTCCCTGGTGTCTCTATTGCGTATTGCAGCTGCGCGCGTTCCAGTGTGTGGACCGCCGCTGGGCATGGGACGATATCGCCCCGGCGCCGGTGCTGTCGCAAAAGCTGAAGGTCGGCGTCCCGGGGATCCACCAGAATCTGCGCCTCTGTTCCTGCTGTACGGCGATCCTCCCGGTCGACCAGGAAGTCTGTCCGCGTTGCGAAAGCAAAGGGCACGTGCGGCGTAAAAACAGTCTTCAGTGGACGATGGCGCTGCTCGTCACTTCGATCATGCTTTATCTCCCTGCCAACATCCTGCCGATTATGATCACGAATCTGCTGGGGGATGAGATGCCCTCGACCATCATGGCCGGGGTGGTCCTGCTGTGGGGGGAAGGGTCCTACCCGGTAGCCTTAGTTATTTTTATCGCCAGTATCATGGTGCCTACGCTCAAAATGATTGCCATTGCCTGGCTCTGCTGGGATGCCAAAGGACACGGCAAGCGGGATAGCGAGCGAATGCATTTTATTTATGAAGTCGTTGAGTTTGTTGGACGCTGGTCAATGATTGACGTATTCGTGATTGCCGTTCTGTCTGCCCTGGTGCGGATAGGGGGGCTAATGAGTATTTACCCAGCCATTGGGGCGCTAATGTTTGCATTGGTCGTTATTATGACCATGTTTGCGGCCATGACCTTCGATCCGCGTTTATCGTGGGATCGTGAGCCAGAGCCGAGCCATGAGGATGAATAAAAGCATGGAAAATAAGAGTGGAGAGGCGAAAGTGCAGAAGGTCAGAAACTGGTCGCCGGTGTGGATCTTCCCCATCGTGACCGCGCTGATCGGTGCCTGGATCCTGTTTTATCATTACAGCCATCAGGGCCCGGTCGTGACGCTGATCACCACTAACGCCGAGGGGATTGAGGGCGGTAAAACGACCATCAAGAGCCGCAGCGTGGATGTGGGGGTAGTCGAGAGCGCAACCCTGACCGATGACCTGACGCACGTAGAAATTACCGCCCGCCTTAACGCCGGTATGGAGAAGCTGCTGCATGGCGACTCGGTGTTTTGGGTGGTGAAACCGCAGGTGGGTCGCGAAGGTATTAGCGGCCTGGGGACGCTGTTATCCGGGGCTTATATTGAACTGCAGCCGGGGAAACAGGGATCTCAACCGGAGCAGTATCAACTGCTGGATTCTCCGCCGCTGGCACCGCCGGATGCGAAGGGGATCCGCGTGATCCTCGACAGTAAAAAAGCCGGTCAGCTGAGCCCGGGCGATCCGGTGCTGTTCCGCGGCTATCGCGTCGGTTCTGTGGAAACCAGTACCTTTGACACGCAAAAACGCACCATCAGCTATCAGCTGTTTATCAACGCGCCGAACGATCGTCTGGTCACGGGTAACGTCCGCTTCTGGAAAGACAGCGGTATTGCCGTCGACTTAACCTCAGCGGGAATGCGCGTTGAGATGGGCTCGCTCTCCACCCTGTTTGGCGGCGGAGTCAGCTTTGATGTGCCGGAAGGGATGGATCAGGGGCAGCCGGTGGCGCAAAAGACCGCCTTCAGACTGTATGACGACCAGAAAAGCATTCAGGATTCGCTCTATACCGACCATATCGACTATCTGATGTTCTTCAAGGATTCGGTCCGTGGCCTGCAGCCGGGAGCGCCGGTTGAATTCCGCGGCATCCGTCTGGGTACCGTCGGCAAGGTGCCGTTCTTCGCGCCGGGGATGCGTCAGATGCTGGATGACGATTTCCGTATTCCGGTGCTAATCCGCATCGAGCCGGAGCGTCTGATTAACCAGATTGGCGATACGCCTGATATCGCTCAGCACATTGAAGGGTTGATGAAGCGTGGCCTACGCGGTTCTCTCAAAACCGGTAATCTGGTGACCGGGGCGCTGTATGTGGATATGGACTTCTTCCCGAAAGAGCCGCCGGTGAAAGAGATCCGCGAGTTCTCGGGCTACAAAATCATCCCGACCGTGAGCAATGGACTGGCACAGATCCAGCAGCGTCTGATGGAGACGCTGGATAAGATCAACAGCTTGCCGCTCAATCCGATGATTCAACAGGCCACCAATACGCTTAGCGAGAGCCAGGCGACGATGCGCCGTCTGCAGGCCACGCTGGATAATCTCAACAAGCTGACCGCCAGCCAGTCGATGCAGCAGCTGCCTCAGGACATGCAGAAAACGCTGCGTGAACTGAACCGCAGTATGCAGGGCTTCCAGCCGGGTTCAGCGGCGTACAACAAGATGGTGGCGGATATGCAGCGCCTCGATCAGGTTCTGCGTGAACTGCAGCCGGTGCTGAAGACGCTGAACACCAAGAGCAACGCACTGGTATTCGAAGCGAAAGACAAAAAGGACCCTGAGCCGAAGGGGGCTAAATAATGAAAAAGTGGCTAATGATTACCGCAGTGGCGCTCCTGACCGCCTGTAGCTCAGCAGAGAACAAGAGCTATTACCAGCTGCCTGTGGCCGCGCAGGCGGGCGGGCAAAGTATCGCCAGCCAGGGGAACCGCCTGCTGTGGGTAGAGCAGGTGGCGGTACCGGATTACCTGGCCGGTAATGGTGTGGTTTATCAAACCAGCGATGTGCAGTATGTCATCGCCAACAACAACCTGTGGGCCAGCCCGCTGGATCAGCAGCTGCGCAACACGCTGGTTGCCAATCTCAGCAGCCAGCTGCCGGGATGGGTGGTGGCGTCGCAGCCGCTGGGTAGCGACCAGGATACGCTCAACGTCAACGTGACCAACTTCCATGGCCGCTATGATGGCAAGGTGATTGTCAGTGGTGAATGGTTGCTGAATCACCAGGGCCAGCTGATAAAGCGGCCTTTCCATCTGGAGTTGACCCAGCAAAAGGATGGTTATGATGAGATGGTGAAAGTGCTGGCACAGGGGTGGGCGCAGGAGTCCGCCAGTATTGCCAGAGAGATTTCTCGTCTGCCATAAGTAAAATTCATCGCCTCAGGCCGCACTTAGCGTCACGCTAATTGCGGCTTTTTTTTGTTTTATGCTCAGGCCGTTACTTGTGCCGCGTCACAGTTTTTGTACAAATGAACTTCTGACCAGGTCACAAATATGACACTGGCGTGAATTTTGCGCATTGACGCTAAGCGGGAATCAGGGTATTCGTTATCTGTGGTTGCACGTTTTGTAATCACTGTTTTCTTTTCCACCAGATCAAATAATGAGGGAAACGAGGCATGAAGAGACAGAAACGAGATCGCCTTGAAAGGGCTCATCAACGTGGTTATCAGGCTGGCATCGCCGGACGTTCTAAAGAAATGTGTCCCTATCAGACCATCAATCAAAGGTCGCAATGGTTAGGGGGCTGGCGAGAAGCCATCGGAGACAGGGCAGTACTTGCTTGATAGCGTCTCTTTAAAAAAAGAAACCTCCGCAGTGCGGAGGTTTCGCCGTTTTATGCTTTGGTAAAAGCAAAAATCAGAATGCGGAAGTGTCCTGGAACAGACCCACTTTCAGGTCATTCGCCGTGTAGATCAGACGGCCGTCAACCAGCACTTCGCCATCCGCCAGGCCCATGATCAGGCGACGGTTAACAATGCGTTTGAAGTGAATACGGTAGGTCACTTTTTTCGCGGTCGGCAGAACCTGACCGGTGAATTTCACTTCGCCAACGCCCAGGGCGCGGCCTTTGCCTTCGCCACCCAGCCAGCCGAGGTAGAAACCAACCAGCTGCCACATCGCGTCCAGACCCAGGCAGCCTGGCATCACTGGATCGCCAATAAAGTGGCAACCAAAGAACCACAGGTCCGGGTTGATATCGAGCTCTGCTTCTACGTAACCCTTATCGAAGTTGCCGCCGGTTTCCGTCATCTTAACGACACGGTCCATCATCAGCATGTTCGGGGCCGGTAACTGCGGGCCTTTAGCACCAAACAGTTCACCGCGACCAGAGGCAAGAAGATCTTCTTTTGTATAGGATTCGCGTTTATCTACCATGTTCTCAGTATGCCTTATTTTAGTGAAGGACGCAGGATAGCTAACACGTGTACGCTGAACAAGTCCGATCAGTTCGGCGTGAACCAGTTCAACCAGCGTAACGGCCAGGGATAACGATGGCGTGCTTCCTGCTGTGTTGCCTGCGCAATACGCTCCTGGATGCTGTGCATCAGCGTGTTCTGCCCTTCGGCATCCCACTCCAGGTTTGTCAGTAAGGGTAGCGCATCTGCGATATCTTCGATCGCCCAGAGGCTGAATTGTTCCTCCTCTACCGCGGTCAGCAGTTCCTGACTGAGGCTGAGGTGACGCACGTTCGGCAGGGGAATAATAACGCCCTGTTTACCGCTCAACCCGCGCTGCTGGCAAACGGTGAAGAAGCCTTCAATCTTCTCGTTCAGACCGCCGACCGGCTGCGCGCGACCAAACTGATCCACCGAACCGGTGATGGCAATGCTCTGATTCACCGGTACATCGGCCAGGGCACTGATTAACGCGCACAGTTCAGCCATCGAGGCGCTGTCGCCATCGACTTCGCTGTAGGACTGCTCGAAGGTCAACGAGGCGGTGAAGGGGATCTGCTGCTCAAGCTGCAGTTCCGACATCAGATAAGCCTGCATGATCATCATGCCCTTGGCGTGAATGTTCCCGCCCAGCTCGGCTTTACGTTCCACATCGATAAATTCACCGTCACCGATGTGTACAACGCAGCTGATACGGGACGGCTCGCCAAAGGCGCGCGGATGACCTGGGAACTCAATCACCGACAGGGCGTTGATCTGTCCGACGCGTTCACCTTCGGTTTCGACCAGGATCTGCTCCAGCAGGATCTCGTCCTGCATGCGATCGGCAAGGTAGCCTTCACGCCACTCTCGCTGCACCAGCATCTGGGAGAGCTGTTCGCCGGTAATGGTGTCGTCTTCCGTCATGGCTGCGGCTTCACGCAACTGCTTGCCAAGCCAGAGAGGACAAAGCGGCAGGGTCTCCTGGTCGCCGGTGTAGCGCACCGCTTCGCGGATCAGCACCGGCCAGGCATCGGCTGCCGGGGTTGGCAACTGCGCGCGTTCGCAAACGGCATGCACCCACTGGAGCCATTGCAGCATATCTTCGGCATCCGCGATCTGCGTGCTGTCTTCAAACTCGCTGTACACCACCTGATCGGCCAGCTCGGGTTCCATCTCCTGGAAATCGGCCAGTGCTTCGCGATCGCCAATCAGCACCACTTTCAGGGAGAGCGGCATAGAAGGCACTGCGACCGGAAGAGGGCGCGACTCATCATACGCCACCCAGTCGAAGCGCTGCTGGCTGACGCTGTTTTTCAGGCGCATCCACAGCAGAGGCTGGGCCAGAAGGGTGCGCAGCGAGATGAGCAGCACGCCGCCGTTAGCCTGATGCACCAGGCCAGGATGCAGGGTCAACTCGCCGTTAAACTGGCGCAGGCAACCGAACAGTTGTTCTGCTTCTGTCCAGCCCGCCGGGACGATGTTGCCTGTGACCGCAAAACGGCCATCGGGTACGGTCGCCGGTTCAAAGGTGACAGTGTGTCCGCTGATGCGGTATTCACCCCCAAAGACCGTCCCGGTTTCTGGTTGCAGCTGCCGCATGGCATCCGCCAGAAGATTCAGGTACTCCGCTTCGTCTGGCGCTTTCAACAACATGAACGGTGAGGTTGCCCACGGGCTCAACACCTGCTCCAGTGCGTAATGCAAACGGGGCTGTGTGTCACTGAGGATGTATTCGTGTTCTTTCGCGAGATCTGGCTGTGCAAACAGTTCCTGATAGCTTTCGGTATCCGGAACCAGGTCACGCCATGCAAGTTTCGTAATGGTCAAAGTTGATGTTTTTTAGTCAGAAGTAAAACGATGGAGTATACCGTAAGGCGCAGGCTCTGCCCATGAGGGAATGGGCGTTTCCGGAGATGAATGCATCGCCACGTATCACAGGATATGATTTCTTTTCAGCAGATTGCCAAAAAACTGATATTCTGAACACAGTTACACGGTCACACTGAGATCGCAATGAAATACCAACAACTGGAAAATCTCGAAAGCGGCTGGAAATGGAAGTATCTGGTCAAAAAACACCGTGAAGGGGAATTGATCACGTGCTACCTCGAAGCCAGTGCTGCAAAAGAAGCTGTAGATTTATTGCTGACCCTCGAAAACGAACCCATTCTGGTCAACGGCTGGATAGATAAACACATCAATCCGGCGCTACTGAACCGCATGAAGCAGACTATCCGTGCGCGGCGAAAACGGCATTTCAATGCTGAGCACCAGCATACGCGGAAGAAGTCGATCGATCTGGAGTTTATGGTCTGGCAACGTCTGGCCGGGCTGGCCCAGCGCCGCGGAAAAACTCTGTCAGAAACCATCGTCCAGCTGATTGAAGATGCGGAACATAAAGAGAAGTACGCCAGTCAGATGTCAACCCTGAAAACCGATCTCCAGGCGCTGCTCTCCAGTAAGAAGTAGCGTTTTACTTTCCTTCAGGCAATAAAAAACCCCGCAACATGGCGGGGTTTTTTGTCAGACGATAACTTATGCCGCTGGCTGAGTTACAACGTCTTTGATGCCTTTAACTTCGATCTCTACGCGACGATCTGGTGCCAGGCAGTCGATCAGTGCAGCGCGAGGTTTCACGTTGTCACAGGTAGCACCGGTAACTGGGTTAGATTCGCCCATACCACGTGGGGAGATCTTGTTAGCTGGGATACCTTTAGAGATCAGGTAATCAACAACAGACTGAGCACGTTTCTCGGACAGACCCTGGTTGTAGGCGTCAGAACCGATACGGTCGGTGTAACCCAGAACAACTACGGAACCGTCTTTAGGATCCAGGTTGCTCAGCTGGGTGTACAGCTGATCCAGAGCCTGCTGGCCTTCTGGTTTCAGAGTTGATTTGTTGAAGTTGAACAGAACGTCAGACTTCAGAGTGAAGTGCTTGGTCTGTACTTCTGGCGCTGGAGCTGGAGCTGGAGCAACGATTGGCGCTGCTTCTTCCTGCTGGCCGAAACGGTAAGAAACACCTACGCTCAGCATGCCGTTGTCTGGACGAACACCAACGGTGTTGCCGTCGCCGATGTTGTTAACCCACTGGTATTCCAGACGGGTAGCAACGTCACGGGTCATTGCCCACTCAACGCCACCTGCGAATACTGGAGATACGCCAGTGTCATGGTCGTCGCCAGCGATGCTGTTGCTGGAGTCTGCACGCCATACCATGCCGCCCAGACGGGTGTAGATGTCTACAGCGTCATTTACTGGGTAGCCCAGTTTAGCAGTCAGCTGAACGCCCTGTGCTTTGAAAGCACCGTTAACGTTGTCACCTTTGTAAGGCATGCGGCCCAGCCAGTCGTAACCCATTTCGAAACCAACGTACGGGTTAACCTGATAACCACCGAACGCGCCTGCGCCCAGCTGGCTTTCGTGAGTTGGGCCGTCGTTGTTCAGGTCACTGTTATACCAGCCAGTGTCATGGAACTGAGACCAGCCCAGTTTGCCACCTGCATACCAGGTATTATCTTTCGGAGCGGCCTGCGCTACGGTAGCGAAACCTGCCAGTGCCACTGCAATCGCGATAGCTGTCTTTTTCATTTTTTGCGCCTCGTTATCATCCAAAAATCGCCATGAGAATCTCAATGAGAGTCACGGTTAAATCCTTCACCGGGGGGCGGGGACAAAGAGTAAAGCTACCGATATCTTCGGCTTAGGCCGAGCACCCCTGGCGATGTAAAGTCTACAACGTACCTGAAAACTTACAAGTGTGAACTCCGTCAGGCATATGAAAAAAAAAGTTTTGTATACACAATATTTAACATTTAGGGCGAAGTTTTAGGCGTGCTAAACTGGAGGAAGCCGCGGCAGACAAGACTTGTCGCGGCTTTTAGAAATGGAACCAACGGCGTACAGCGCTTGCAAAAAAAATTCCAGGAAAACTCTTATTTTTACTTAGTGATACAAATTTGAGTGAATTTTTAGCCCAGATAGGTGTCCGTTGCCCAGAGCATTCATCCGAACGGGGCGCATAATAAAGCCCAATGCGTTACCTTCTTCTGCCGCTTCGGCCAGGCGATGTTGTTCCATTTCGGTTAACTCTTCCGTAAACCAGCCAATCACCACGCTGTAATTGCCGGTACGCAATGCCCTCACCATAGATTCTACAGTATGGCAGGGATCCATCTGGCTAACCTGCATCACTTTAGTGAGCGGTAAACCTGCGGATTGCACCCATTCCCGACTCAATTTCTGCTGCGGCGTGAGCCACAGCTGCCAGCGAGACTGTTGACCAAGCTGCTGCAATAGCGGCAGCAATAACAGCTGCGTCATCATGGGCTGGTCTTCACGGTAAAGCACTTCACTGATCAACCCGGTAGACATGTAAGCAGCGGAACTCCGTGCACTTTTACCGGCGGAAGAAGAGAAAGTTGTGGAACGCTTTGCATAGCCTGAAGAGTACATAATCAATCCAGCCCTGTAGTTACTGTATGGATATACAGTAACCCCTGTACGTCTAAAGATCAACCTCAATTTCGGAAAGCTCCTCGCAAATTTGGGTTGTTATTCAGGCGGATTGAAAAATCATCTTGCCGTTCGATCATAAGTTACCTATTTTTTGACTAACGGATCCGTTAACCAATAACTTCACTATTACTGCATGATTTAAAAGGGAAATATCATGAAAAAGTTATCTTATGAACGGATCTATCAATCTACGAAATATCTTTCACCCCTTGGTGAAGTCCAGCATCGCGCGCTGTTTGGCGGGTACACCCTGGCGGTGGATGACGCGGTCTTTGCGATGGTATCAGACGGTGAGTTATACCTGCGCGCCTGTGAAGAGAGCGCACAGTATTGCGTCAAAAATACCTCCTCTTACTTAACGCTGGTTAAAAGGGGGCGCCCGATTTTGCTGAATTACTACCGCGTGGATGAGGCGCTCTGGCAGGATCAGGATAAGCTTCTGCAGCTCTCCTCCTTTGCCCTCGAAGCCGCACGACGGGAGCGGCGCGAGCGGTACAAGCGCGACAGGCTGAAAGATTTACCCAATCTCAACTTTCAGCTTGAGATCCTGCTGAACGAAGCGGGCATCACCGATGAAGAGGCGTTACGCGCCCTCGGCGCCGAGCAGTGCTGGCTGAAGATAAGAGAACTTAACAGGCATCTGAGCTACAAGGTGCTGTTTGCGCTGGAGGGGGCCATCGTCGGGCTGCACGAAGCGGCGCTCCCGGAGATCAGACGCCAGGAGCTGGTAGAGTGGTACAAAAGGCTGCCCGTGGAGAACAGCCCTCACTCCGGTAGTTGATTAACATGCTGCTGTAATCGACAAATTTCTGGTAGCAACGCGATAAGCAGACCGATTTGCTGCAGCACTAACGGAGCTTTGCTCTCAGCACCCGGTTCAATATGCGAAATGCGTTGCGCCAGTTCGGACAAGGCCTGCTGAACACGAGGTTCATCCGCTGGACGTTGATGAAGCGCATCATCGACATAGCAAACGGCGTCATCAAGTAACGCCAGGATAGCCGGACTGGTCAGCCGCTCGCGGTGTGCGCCCAGGGCCGATATGTAGCTGGTAAAGGTGTGGTTCAGGCACAACAGGCGAAATGCGGCTTCGCGCGTTTCCGCTGTCGCCCGCGGCTCCGTGGACATGTTCGAGACCACCGACGCCAGCTCCGCATCGCGGTTGTAAGCGTCACGCCGGGCTATGCGATACGCCAGACGGTTATCGCGACCCTGATGATACTGCTCAAGAATGGCATCCAGATACCGGCAGTTGGCATTCATCGCCTGATCCAGCACCCGGGGCAGATTACGGAAGCGCCAGTCCGGCCAGATAAAGCTCACCGCGGCCCAGGCAATGGCACAGCCGATCAGGGTATCGATGACGCGCGGCAGAGCCACTTCAAAACCTTCCCCGAGGAGGTTGAAACAGAGCAACACCAGCAGGGTAATAAACATGGTGGCGTGCGCGTACTGCACATTGCGAAACGCAAAAAACAGTACCCCGGTGATCACAATTAAGATCAGCTGGCCTTCCAGAGAGGGGACGAAGTAGAGGATGGGCAGCCCGATGGCGACCCCCACCAGCGTGCCGATAATACGCAGCGCCAGCCGATGGCGGGTAGCATTGTAGTTGGGCTGGCAGACAAACAGACTGGTCAGCAAAATCCAGTAGCCATGGTTAAGCCCGGTTATCTGTATAAAGGCATAGCCAATGCAGAGTACCACCGACATTCGCACCGCATGGCGGAACAGGGCCGATTCCGGCGAAAAGTTGCGGCTTAAGCGCAGCCACATATCGCTGAAACCGTGCAGGCTGTCGTCGGCCAGCTGGTTTTCCACATCATTGCGGGGCATGGCGAGCGCTTGCTCGGATTCGATGGTGGCGAGCTGGGCATCAATGGCGCGCAGGTTATTCAGCAGAAAACCCAGCGCTTTCATCTGTTCAGCAGAGGTCCCACTGGCCTGGACGCGATCGAGAGCCGCATCCAGGTGCGTGAAGGCCCGCTCAAAACGCGGATCGTGCTGATAGGGGATGCGCAGCAGGATGGACCGCGACAGCTGCTGGCAGGCCTGCGACTGCATGGACAGGAGGCGCTGGAAGCGAAACATCACGTCGCTATAGCGAAACTTCTCTCGCAGATCGGCGTACTGAATATGCGAGGAGCTGGCGCGCTCGTGGATATCCTGTGCCACAAAGTAGTAGTGCAACGTTCGGCGGGTGCCGCGCTGCCCGCGATCGCCGCGTAAACGGGTGAGCAGCGAGGTTTTGGTCTGGTTCAGCGTGGTCACCAGCTGGCCGTTCGCCAGCGCCAGATCGTACAGCGGCGCCTGACCGTCATCTTCAATATCCGGGTCAAAGAGCCGGGATTTTAGCTCCAGATAATGCGCCAGCTGCCCATAGCTGCGGGCCAGATTGTCCTGCAGCGGACGAATGGGGAAGATCAGATGCCCGGCCAGAGTGAGCAGGTTATACCAGACCGCTCCCAGCAACAGGAGCACCGGCTGCTGATACCACTGGTCGTAAAGCGACACCCCCAGCATGGTATAGATAGCAATCAGCAGCGCGCCAAAGGCGATGGTGGCGTAACGCTGTCCCAGTCCACCCAGCAGGATAAAGACGCTGGTGGAGAGCATCAGCCCGAGGGCAAAAAGCCACGGCCACGGGAAGAGCAGCTCCACCGACGCCGAGGCGATAAAAAAGCAGATCAGCGTGATGACCAGATTGCGCAGCCGACCGGCGAGACGGTCATCCAGATCGGCCAGCGCCCCGGCCACGACGCCCAGCGTCAGCGGAATGGTCAGCTTTACGTCGCCCAGCCACCAGGGCAGGGCGGTGCTGCCACACAGGGCAATAAAGATCCTGACGTTATACAGCCAGGCGCTGTTGAGAGTGTAGCGACGAAGCAGCGGGCTTAGCATGAGCGCTCGGGATCCTTGTTACGGAAAACGACGGCGGGCATTAGCTTCCCGCGCGGCGCGGGCCACTTCCACCGGGACGACCCGGCGTCCGACAGGCCACAGGGCGATGGCGGCAATTTTGAAATTGGCGAGCCCGACCGGGATCCCGATAAGCGTCAGACACTGGGCGATCCCCGCCGCAATGTGCATCAGACACAGCCACCAGCCGAAGAAGATCAGCCACACAATATTGAGCAGCGTCCCGCCGGTATTCAACAGCGCGTTTTTGCTGCCAGGCTCCAGCTCATCCACGTGAACCGCTTCATTACCGTACGGGACCAGCGAAAGTTTGGTGATCTCCCAGCAGGAGCGCGTCAGCGGCAGGGTGAAGATCAGCACCACGCTGATCAGCGTCGCCAGCAGCCATGAGAGCGTGGTGGCAAAACCACCCAGCACAAAATTCAAAATATTCAGAACGGTACGCATAAAACCTCAATTCTTTCCATAATGTTGAAGCCCTGCTGATTGTAACGTTTTTTTGCGCTGGAGCACCTGAAAACTGGCAGTTAAACTATCAGGCAATTATTCACGTCGTGGATCGGGCTGGACATGGAACTGAAAGCAACTTCGTTAGGCAAACGCCTGGCACAACATCCGTACGACAAAGTCGTTCTGCTTAACGCCGGGGTGAAAGTCTCCGGCGAACGCCACGAGTATCTCATTCCCTTCAACCAACTGCTGGCCATTCACTGTAAGCGCGGCCTGGTCTGGGGCGAGCTGGAGTTTGTCCTGCCCGAAGAGAAAGTGGTGCGCCTGCACGGGACGGAGTGGGCGGAAACCCAGCGTTTTCACCACCATCTGAATACGCTCTGGCAGCAATGGAGTGCTGAAATGAGCGAGGTGGCGGCGCAGGTGCTGCAAAATGCGCTGAATGATATTGCCACCAGCAACGCGCAAAACAGCTGGCTGACCCGGGAGAAAACGCTGGGCCTGCAGCAAAAAATCACCCAGGCGCTAGAGGCGCTCCCGCTGTCGGTCTCGCGGCTTGACGAGTTTGATAACTGTCGGGATGCCTGGCGTCGGTGCCAGGCCTGGCTGGAGGATATTGACCAGAGCCGGCTGGCGCATAACCAGGCCTGGACCACGGCCATGCTCAGCCAGTACGCCGACTTTTTTGCCGGTATTGAGTCATCTCCCCTGAACCCGGCCCAGGCCCGGGCAGTGGTAAACGGCGAGCAGTCGCTGCTGGTGCTGGCGGGGGCCGGTAGCGGCAAAACTTCAGTCCTGGTGGCGCGGGCAGGCTGGCTTCTCACCCGCAATGAAGCCGCTCCCGAGCAAATTTTGCTCCTGGCGTTTGGTCGCAAGGCAGCCCAGGAGATGGATGAGCGGATCGAGGCCCGGCTGCACACCCGCGACATTACCGCCAGAACCTTCCACTCCCTGGCCCTGCACATCATTCAGCAGGGGAGCAAAAAGGTGCCGGTCGTCAGCCAGATGGAGAATGACACCGTGGCGCGGCAACAGATTTTTATCGAGGCCTGGCAACAGCAGTGCAGCGAGAAAAAAGCGCAGGCCAAAGGCTGGCGCCAGTGGCTGGAAGAGGAGCTCGACTGGAGCGTGCCGGAAGGCAGTTTCTGGCAAAACGAAAAGCTGGCCCGCCGACTGGCTCCGCGGCTCGATCGCTGGGTGAGCCTGATGCGGATGCACGGTGGCGCGCAGGCCGAGATGATTGCCGGGGCGCCCGAAGAGGTCCGGGCCCTGTTTTCTAAGCGGGTGAAGCTGATGGCCCCGCTGTTAAAAGCGTGGAAAACCGCCCTCAAGGATGAAAATGCCGTCGACTTTTCCGGGTTGATCCATCAGGCGATCGTTATTCTCGAGAAAGGCCGCTTTATCAGCCCGTGGAAGCACATTCTGGTGGATGAGTTTCAGGATATCTCTCCTCAGCGCGCGGCCCTGCTGGCGGCGCTGCGGGCGCAGAATAAACACACTACTCTCTTTGCCGTGGGGGATGACTGGCAGGCGATCTACCGCTTTAGCGGTGCCCAGCTGTCACTGACGACCGCGTTCCACCACTACTTTGGCGAAGGCGATCGCTGCGACCTCGACACCACCTACCGCTTCAATAACCGGATCGGTGAGATCGCCAACCGGTTTATCCAGCAGAACCCGCATCAGCTGGCAAAACCGTTGAACAGCCTGTCGGCCGGTGACAAAAAAGCGGTCACGCTGCTGGCAGAGGATCAGCTTGATGCTCTGCTGGATAAACTGAGCGGTTATGCCAGACCGGAGGAGCGCATTCTGGTGCTGGCGCGCTATCACCATCTTAAGCCTGCCAGCCTTGAGAAAGCTGCCACCCGCTGGCCGAAACTGCAGCTGGATTTTATGACCATTCATGCCAGCAAGGGGCAGCAAGCGGATTATGTGATCGTGGTGGGGTTGCAGGAAGGAAGCGATGGTTTCCCGGCCCCTGCGCGCGAATCGGTGATGGAACAGGCGTTGCTGCCTGCGGTGGAAGATTTTCCCGATGCCGAGGAGCGCCGGTTGCTGTATGTGGCGATCACCCGCGCCCGTCACCGCGTCTGGCTGCTGTTTAACAAAGAGCAGCCTTCGCGCTTTGTGGACATTTTGAAAAACATCGATGTGCCGGTAGCGCGGAAACCGTAGGCCGGGTAAGGCGAAGCCGCCCCCCGGCAGGAAACCCTTACTTAAGACGCTCGGCCAGATAGCGTGGATAATCCGGGATCAGGATCTCCACCTGGTCGTTGAACTGCGGCGAGGCAATAATAAAGTCCGCCGTAGACAGGTTGGTGGCGACCGGGATATTCCATACCGTCGCCAGGCGCAGCAGCGCTTTGACGTCCGGGTCGTGCGGGACCGCATTCAGGGGATCCCAGAAGAAGATCAGCACATCAATCTTCCCTTCCGAAATCTGGGCGCCCACCTGCTGATCGCCGCCCAGTGGGCCGCTCAGCATAGCATTGACCTCAAGCCCGGTTTCGCGCTGGATCAAGTTACCGGTGGTCCCGGTGGCGGACAGCCGGTGTTTTTCCAGTAGGGATTTGTGACGCTGAACCCAGTTGAGCAGCATCTGTTTGCAGTGATCGTGCGCCACCAGCGCGATATGTTTGCGGTCCGGCAGGGTGCGAGTTGTGAGTTCCATAATCTCTATCCGTTAGTTAACTGGTTACAGATTACTGGAAGCACCTGACGCTGCAAGAGAAAGGGCTAAAAAATGCGGCTCAGGACGAGGGTTGTTGCTTCGCCCACTGCAGAAAACGGTTACGGGTTTCGGGATCGGCCTGGGCAAACCAGTACTTGAGCCGCTGCTCGGTCAGATTCTGCGACTGCGGTGGCGGCATATCCAGCTCGGACACGCCGGATAACAGCGTGCTGTCATCGGCCATGGTGGTGGAAAATTGCGGTATCGAGGCGCTCTGGCCAGCTTTGTTATAACGCTCGGTATCGTATTCATAGTTGACGCCCGACGGGGTATCGGTGATCGCCAGAATATCCAGCTTCACCGGAATCGGCGTCGCATCGCCATCCAGCAGTTCAATATGCGGTGAATGATCAAAAAGTTGCGACTCTTTTTCTGTTTCCAGCCGGGGAAGGCTAAAATTAACCTGACTGATACGTTGGGTGTTAAAGCTGGCGACCAGCGGAGGAGAGATATAGACCCGTTCTTCATGATTGCCGATGCGAATGGTCTTCTCGACCCGAAACACAATCTGATGGGGGCCGTTGTCGAGCTCTATACTGTCCGCACCGCGCAGCAGTGAACTTGAGACTTTTTTTCCGTCCAGCACCAGCAGGTCGATGTCCGTAGAGAGCCGCAGCGTAGTGGCAAAAACGCAAACCGGCATGAGCAGCGCAAACAGACTCCAGGCAATGCCGGTTTTCATAAAAAGCCCTCTTAAAAGACACACGCCACGAAGAATGTATCAAAATTTTTCTTTAATCATATTTACTAACATATAGACATCGTTGGGCAATTTGCCCTCATGCAGACGTATGGGATGCCAAATTGCGCTCACTGTATTGGTATTGATGTTGAACACGCCAGGAGGAAATTCATGAAACAGAATGATATTGCTGAGATCCTTTCCACCACCCGAACCATCGCGCTGGTGGGGGCGAGCGACAAGCCCGATCGTCCGAGTTATCGGGTCATGAAATATCTGCTCGATCAGGGTTATCACGTGATCCCGGTCTCGCCAAAAGTGGCAGGCAAAACCTTGTTAGGCCAGCAGGGGTACGGCACCCTGGCGGAGGTACCGGAAAAAATCGATATGGTGGATGTGTTCCGTAATTCCGAAGCCGCCTGGGGTGTCGCGCAGGAAGCCATTGCGGTTGGAGCGAAAACCCTGTGGTTACAGCTTGGGGTGATTAATGAACAGGCGGCGGTGCTGGCGCGTGACGCCGGGATGAATGTGGTGATGGATCGCTGTCCGGCGATTGAGATCCCACGCCTGGGAATGGCGAAGTAATAAAAAACCCGGTCAGCCATCGGCTACCGGGTTCTTGTTAGTTACGCAGGCGCGGGGCCTGTAACTGTCTGCGGATCGTTTGCGCCAGTTCATCCATGGAAGGCTGTTCAGGGTGTTCATCCTGCTGCTCGCCACTTAGCTGGGCTTCGGCAAGATAGGTGTGCACGGCCTGGCCTTCGTCGTCTTCCATCACCACGTGGTACCAGGGGGCGGCGCGGAGTTCTGCGTTGACCGCCAGTTCATCCACTGACGGTTCATCGAGAGAATATTCCGGGTCGATATCCACGACCACGCCCAGGTATCCTAACAGGGAGTGGCGGACCTGCTGGCCGATACCGAATTTGCTGGCAATCATAGTCACCTCCCGGGAAACGTTACTTACACTATAGGTGTGGGCAACATTCCACTTTTCAAGTTACATGATGCGACAGGCAAATCCTTTCAGATACAGCCCTTCCGGATAGGTAGCGATCACCGGATGATCGGCCGCCTGACGGAACTGCTCTATAAATTGTACATCACGCCCGGCATCTACAGCGGCATCTGCGACAATTTTCTGGAACAATTCGGTAGTCATCAGGCCGGAACAGGAGAAGGTCAGCAGCACGCCGCCAGGGTTAAGAAGCTGGATCGCCAGCATATTGATGTCTTTATACCCACGACAGGCGCCCATCAGCTGGCTTTTGTTTTCGACGAACTTCGGCGGGTCCATCACGATCACGTCAAACTTCTCGCCCTGATCGCGGTATTTGCGCAGCAGCTTGAAGACATCGTCGCGAACAAATTCGGCTTTGCTCAGATCGAGCTTGTTCAGCTCAACGTTCTGCCTGGCCACATCCAGCGCTTCCTGAGAGGTATCGACGCTCACTACCTGGCTGCAACCGCCCATCAGGGCCGAGACCGCAAAACCGCCGGTGTAGGAGAAGCAGTTCAGCACGCGTTTATCGGCAACGTACTGGCGGGTCGCCAAACGGCTGTCACGCTGATCGAGGTAGTAACCGGTTTTATGGCCACCCTGAATATCCACCAGCAATTTCATGCCGTGCTCTTCAATCGGCAGCAGGGCAGGTGGTAGTTCGCCCGTCACTGTACCCTGGGTCAGTTCCATGCCCTCTTTTTTACGCACCGCAACGTCGCTGCGATCGTAAATGGCGCACTCTGGATACAGGGTCTGCAGGGCGCTGATTAACGCTGCACGCTGATACTCTGCGCCTGCGCTTAACAGCTGCAGCACCAGGAAGTTACCGAAACGGTCGATGGTCACGCCTGGCAGACCGTCGGATTCACCGGCGATCAGACGATAGCTGTCCAGCCCGTCGCGTTTTGCCAGCCAGTCGCGCCACTGCTGCGCCTGCTGCAGACGACGAACGAAGAAATCGATGTCGATGATTTCATCTTTATCGAAGGTCCAGACGCGCGCGCGGATCTGGGACGCCGGCGAGTATGCGCCGCGCGCTAACCATTTACCCTGATGGTCAACGATATCGATAGTTTCACCGAGGTTGGCTTTGCCTTCCATACGCGCAACCGCGCCGGAGAAGACCCAGGGATGGCGGCGCAACAAAGATTTCTCGCGCCCTTTGGTTAACACTAAACGTACACTCATAATTTACTTTTCTGTCGATTCCAGGGAAATGGCGCGTAGAGTAGCACAGATGGTTGGGGGCAATCATCTGCGGACACTGTTGAGCGTTTCGGCACAAATTAAAATCGCTCAGGCACATTACGCATTCGCTGCGGGTTTTACATTGGTGTTTCCAGTCCAGCAAAGGGAAACTCTAATGAAAAAGCACAGTGCAATCGCAGCCGCCACTCTGGCGGGGATAAGTTTTACGGTTTCAGCGGCATTACCTTTCAGTATCAGCAGCCAGGATATCTCTGGCGAAAAGCAATTAACGCAGAATCAGGTCTTCGACGGGTTTGGCTGTCATGGCGGCAACGAATCGCCGCAGCTGACATGGAAAAATCAGCCACAGGGCACCAAAAGTTTTGCCGTCACGGTGTATGACCCCGCGGCGCCTACCGGCAGCGGCTGGTGGCACTGGACGGTGGTAAACATTCCATCACAAACGCGGGAACTCCCTGCCGGTGCCGGAAACCAGAATAACCAGAAATTACCTGCGGGGGCAGTGCAGGGACGTAATGATTTCGGTTACTCTGGCTTTGGCGGTGCGTGTCCACCACAAGGGGACAAGCCTCACCCGTACCAGATTACCGTCTGGGCGCTGGATGTAGATACGCTGCCCATCGATAAGAGCGCCAGCGGCGCACTGGTCGGCTTCATGCTCAACAGCCACGCGCTGGCGAAAGCGCAATTAACCGCTACATACGCAAGATAGAGGTGGCCCGGTGCAGGATTTTCATTTGCAACATAAACATCTGACTGCGGCTGAAGTCAGTGCCAGCAAAATGCATCGCCTGCATCAGGTTAAGCTTTTTTATCCTGCCATCTGTCATATTACGCACGGCAGCAAGGTGATTATTCATGAGGATAGCCGTCTGGTGGCCACGCCCGATGCGTTAATCATCATCCCGGCGAATACGCCGATGGAGATCATTAATCAGCCTGCGCAGGGCATTTTTCATTCGGATTTGCTGCTGTTGTCACCGGAGATTATTGCGGAGTTTAAGACCCGCTATCTGCAGTCCTGGCCGCGGAGCAAAACAGACTCGCTCTGTGCGCCGCTCAGCAAAGGGCTGGCCTTTATGTGGGGCAATCTGTTGCATGCGGTGCGGCATAATTTTTCCGATGAACTGCAAAAGCATCAGGCCTTTGGGCTGCTGCTGGCGTTACTGCATGACGGGGTGGCTGGGCCGCTACTTATTGAGCGCAACGTCAATCTTACGGAGCAGGTGCGGCAGTTTATCATGATGTCCCCCGCCCGGGCATGGACCGCGCAGGACGTTGCCAGTCGCCTGGCGGTCAGCGTGCCTACCCTGCGCCGACGACTGCGCGAAGAGTCCCACAGCTTTCGCCAGATTGTGGAGGAGGTGCGCATGGCAGTTGCGCTGTCTCAGTTACAGTCAACCCGCCTGCCTGTCGGGGAGATTGCCTTGCAGTGCGGGTACCTTTCCAGTTCGCGCTTTACCGCCCGTTTCCGCCAGCATTACGGTTGCTTACCCAAAACCTTACGCTAATCGCCCGGCCATAATTTGCTATTCTTCTGTTCAGGGTCAGGCACGAATAAGGGGAAGGAAAATGGCAAAAGTCTGCACAATCGCGTGGGTGCACGGCACGGTTCAGGGAGTTGGCTTTCGTTACAGCACGCAGCGTGAAGCTACCGATCTGGGGTTGACCGGGTACGCGCGCAATATGGATGACGGGAGCGTCGAGGTAGTAGCCTGCGGCGAGGCGGAACAGGTCGAAAAACTGCTCGCCTGGCTTAAGGCGGGCGGGCCGCGCATCGCCCGGGTTGAAAAGGTTCTGTCAGAGCCGCATCAACCCGACCGGGACTACGTTAATTTCGGTATTCGCTATTAAATGCATTTTACGGGTTTAGGCAGGCCGGCGATCTTGGTCGCCTGTTTTGCCGGGCCTTTCGGAAACAGACGGTACAGGTAGCGACTGTTGCCTTTCTCCTCGCCGTACTTATTGGCCATCGCTTTTACCAGCATGCGGATGGCGGGGGAAGTATTAAATTCCAGATAGAAATCGCGCACGAACCGCACCACTTCCCAGTGCTCCGGCGTCAGGGCAATCGACTCTTTTTCGGCAATAATAGCCGCCAGGCCTTCGCTCCACTGGCTGGTCTCTTTCAGATAGCCTTCGCTATCGGTCTCAATCTCTTTACCGTCAAAGTTCAGCATAATCATCACAGGTTTATCGAAAACCGCGGCAGTTTACCAAAAAAGAAAGCCCCGCATAAGCGGGGCTTTTTATACAGCACTGTCGGTTAATCGCGGCTGGCGAAGCCCAGGATACTCAACAGGCTGACGAAGATGTTGTACAGCGACACATACAGGCTCACGGTAGCGCGGATGTAGTTGGTCTCGCCGCCATGAATGATGTTGCTGGTTTCCATCAGGATCGCCCCGGAGGAGATCAGGATGAACACTGCGCTGATAGCCAGGTGCAGAGCCGGCAGCTGCAGGAAGATGTTCGCCACCATACCGATCAGCACCACCACGATGCCTGCCATCAGCATACCGCCGAGGAAAGACATATCTTTGCGGGTAGTCAGCACGTAGGCAGAACAGCAGAAGAACACCAGCGCCGTGCCGCCCAGCGCCAGAGCGATCAGATCGCCCATCCCGGCAGACAGGTAAGTGTTAAGCATTGGCCCCAGGATGTAGCCCAGGAAGCCGGTGAAGGCGAACGCGGACAAAATACCCACCGGCTTGTCAGCAGTTTTGTAGGTCAGGAACATCAGACCGTACATACCGACCAGCGTCAGGATCAGCCCCGGAGACGGCAGCATCAACACGGTGCTGGCGGTTGCCGTCAGCGCGGAGAAGGCCAGCGTCAGGCTGAGCATAAAGTAAGTATTGCGCAGCACCTTGTGGGTGCTGAGTAGCGATGTGCGGTCGCGTGAAGAACTAATAATACGATCCATGAGTCACTCTCTTATGACAGATGTAATTAACGGCAAGAATAGGAAACGACGCGCCGGTTACAAAGTGGTTTTACCCATCTTTACTCAGCGTCTTAGGGTCAGAGCCAGCATGAAATGTTCCACAACGTCCACTATGCAGAACGAACCGCGGTTTGTTGGGATTAATCAGATCAAGCTCTTATAGGTCACTGAAATATATTGCCTTATTCCCGTCGCAACGCTAAGAGTTATTTTGCATCGTCACAACTACACTATAAGGCGAAGGACATGAAATCATCATCACGCGCTACATTTACCCTCTCTTTGCTGACGGCAGGCATCCTTTGCGCAAGCGCAACGGCCTTTGCCGCCAGCGTACCGGCAGGCACTGAGCTGGCAGAGAAGCAGGAACTGGTCAGGAATAATGGCAATGAACCGGCGTCGCTCGATCCACATAAAGTCGAAAGCGATGTCGAATTCAATATTATCAGCGATTTATTCGACGGGCTGGTCAGCGTCTCCCCGAATGGCGAGATCCAGCCGCGACTGGCGGAAAAATGGGAGAACAAAGACAACACCGTCTGGACGTTCCATCTTCGCCCGGGCATCACCTGGAGCGACGGCACCGCCATCACCGCTCAGGATGTCGTCTGGAGCTGGCAGCGGCTGGTGGATACAAAAACCGCCTCGCCGTACGCCAGCTACCTCGGCAGCATGCTTCTGGTGAACGCCACCGATATCGCTGAGGGCAAAAAAAACCCCGACACTCTGGGGGTTAAAGCCCTGAACGATACCACCCTGGAAGTGACGCTGACCCAGCCTAACGCGGCCTTCCTTGCCATGCTGGCGCACCCGTCGCTGGTGCCGGTCGATAAGGTGCTGATTGGCCGCTATGGCGATAAGTGGACCAAGCCGGAGCACTTTGTCAGCAGCGGGGCCTATACCCTCAGCCAGTGGGTGGTCAACGAGCGGATCGTTGCCGAGCGTAACCCGCGCTACTGGGATAACGCCCATACGGTGATCAACAAGGTGACGTACCTGCCGATCACCTCCGAAGCCGCCGACGTGAACCGCTACAAGGCGGACGAAATTGATATTGTCTACACCGTGCCGATCAACCAGTTTGCCCAGCTGCAAAAAACGATGGGTAGCGAGCTGGACGTCTCTCCGCAGCTGGCAACCTACTACTACGAATTCAACACCACCCGTCCGCCGTTTAACGACCCGCGCGTGCGTCAGGCGCTGAATCTGGCGCTGGATAAAGACATTATCGCCGGGAAGGTATTAGGGCAGGGGCAACGTCCTGCGTGGGTTATCAGCCAGCCCGATATCGGCGGCGTTAAACTACACAACCCGGACTACGCCAGCTGGCCGCTGGAGAAACGCATTGCCGAAGCGAAGAAGCTGCTGAACGAGGCGGGCTATAACGACAGCCATCCGCTGAGCTTTAAGCTGCTGTATAACACCTCGGAATCGCACCAGCGGATTGCCATCGCCGCCAGCTCGATGTGGAAGAAAAACCTCGGCGTGGAGGCGAAGCTGCAAAACCAGGAGTGGAAAACGATGCTGGACACCATGCATACCCACAACTTTGACGCGGTGCGCTATGCCTGGATCGCCGACTACGACGATGCGGCCACCTTCCTGAATAACTTCCGTACCGGCGACAGTCAGAACACCAGCCAGTACAGCAACCCGGCCTATGACGAGGCGCTGGTCAATGCGGCAAAAGCGAAGACTACCGCCGAGCGCGGCACCTTCTACCAGCAGGCTGAAGATCTGCTCGCCCGGGACGTACCGGCGATCCCGGTCTATCACTACGTTCGTACCCACCTGGTGAAGCCGTGGGTAGGGGGCTTTACGCCGGATAAGCTGGGGTACTACTACACCAAAGAGATGTACATCAAAAAGCACTAAGGGTCGGCGGTAAGATTTGGTGCTGATAAAATGGCCAGAATGTCGTCTATTCAACCGATTAAACGCATTTTGGCTATTTTTCAGGCGAACGATTGGGCTCATACTTTACAGCGTACACTGAGGTGTTTATAGTTCGCCTCACTTAGGAAGCGTGGCCGAGCGGTTGAAGGCACCGGTCTTGAAAACCGGCGACCCGAAAGGGTTCTAGAGTTCGAATCTCTACGCTTCCGCCAAATTTGAAAGCCCTGCGATAGCAATATCGCAGGGCTTTTTCTTTTATTTAATCAAACCGCGATTCGCTCGCTTCCCAGCTCCAGGCATCATCCGCCGTCAACCTGTCGCCCAGCTCCTGATAGACGAAGTCATAAAAATCTGCGCTGGCATCGTAACCCGAGTAATCGACCACCGCGAGGCCAACGAAGGCCCCGGTAAAGAACCCACCATAGCTTTGCAGGACATAGTCATCTGAGAGAACCGCGGCATCCAGTTTGACAGGGATCTCAGTGAAAGAGACGCCATCAAAGCTGTATTCATAGGTATAACTCTCCTTGCGAACTTTGGTGCGGAACCAGACGTATTCTGTCCCTGCGGGGATCTTAATCGCGTTATCTTTCAAATAAGAGGTGTATTTACCACGGTTATTTTCACCTATTTCGATCACCGAACCATTGATTTCATTCCAGGTGATGAATACGAAACTCCAGTGGCGGTCATTATAATAATTCGTCAAACCTGCCATCTGTTGATAATTAAACGGGTTAAATTTGACTTTAACCTGCGCATCAAAATAAAAGGCTTGCCAGCGTCGGGCGATCAACGAAAGGTCATGGGTATTGGCCAAAGAACCTTGTCCATTTAACGTCAGCTTTCCATCGCCCGTGGTCCCCATTTTTTCGGTGAACGGGACACGAAGCGTATTCCAGTTAATATCCAGTGTCGCAGTGTTGAAATCGTCATGCTGGCTATGATCTTTTGCGCTTTCGGTAAAAATGGCATCGGATGGCCCTTCGACAAAGGTTTTACCGCCATGACCTCCTTCAATACGTGGCCAGCCATCGTTATCCCAGTAGACTTTCTGAATAGACGTTTCCCGGCCAAGTGTTGACCAGCCCCGCGGATCATAGACTGATTCACCTGGGCGATTCCACGGACGTGCGCAAAGCGAGGCGTAATACCATTCCCCGCTCGGAGTCGAAACTAACGCGCCATGTCCCTGCTTCTGAATATAGCTATCTGGCGTATCGACGTTAGTTAAGAATACGTCGCCTGGCTCGGTTTCGAAGCTGTTGGCCTCTAAGGTTTTTGAACGTGCCACCACTTCCTGGTGGGTAAAGACAGTCCCGCCCTGGGCGGCGAAAAGATAGTAATAGCCGTTCAGTTTATAGAGATGCGGCCCCTCAACAAGGGCAACGGCAGTGCCGCGATAAATAGTCCGCGCGGTCTCCGGTTTTAATTTTAACGTGCGGGTATCCAGCTCCGTTAAGGTGATGCCATTAAAGGGATGATGGTATTCGCGATGATCCCAGGTTTGTTGAACTAAATACTTACGCCCATCGTCGTCATGGAAGAGCGACGCATCAAATCCGACGCCGTTAAGTTTAATGGGATCTGACCAGGGGCCACGAATATCGGTGGCGGTGGTCAGGTAATTCTTCATGTCCTTAAAAGCACCTTCAGTGATTTTTACATCGGTGTAAACCAACCAGAATTTACCATCGGCATAAGAGAGTGCCGGTGCCCAAATCCCCCCGGACGAAGGATTGCCTCGCATATCTAAAAGCGCTGTTGTAGAGAGTGGACTGGGCAGCAGATTCCAGTTTTGCAGGTCTTTTGATTCATGTAAACGAACGCCAGGAAACCACTCAAATGTTGAGTTTGCGATATAGTAAGTGTCTTCAACACGGATAATGCTTGGGTCCGGGTTAAAACCAGGGAGTACAGGGTTCTGAATAAGAGACATAGCATTCTACCTTTTAAATTTTACTGACTTATCGTGTTCTGAGGCTTTTCAATGAAAATATAATCAGACGCGGATCTCATCAAGCTGACGATTAATATCTGTGACATGTTTATCTGAGATTGGATAAAGATGGATAACGATCATCGAGATAAAGGCTAAAACGATAGGGATCCAGACCGCGGTGATAATTATACCGTCGATAGCAGTCGCACTTTGCTGCGCACCTGTTTCGTTAAAGCCATAAACAGCCAGTAACCACAGTGGAATCGCGCCGCCGATAGTAAAACCAATTTTGAAAAAGAGACCCATAATGGCATTGATGATGGCAGCATTGCGCTTGCCTGATTTAAGTTCACCATAAGCAATGACTTCAGGGACCAGTGCCCACATAAATCCGGTCGCCGAGGTTAAGCCCCATTGTTTAATAAACGTAGCGATATAAGCCAGCCAGAGTGCATCATGCATACCCTCGCGTGACCAAACGTAAGTTAATAATTCCCCCACAATAAACATGCCCAGGAAAATGTGGAAGAACCCTTTTTTGCCAAAAATTTTCTTAAGCTTTGGCCAGAAAATGGGGAACAGAATGCCCGGAATTGAAGCAACAAGGCCAACGGCACCCATCCATTCAGAATGACCGACAACATATTGATTGAAAAAGCCATTTACCGTGTTCATAAAGAACATGAATGTAAAGGCCAGCATGAAAAAGAGTCCGAGAATAACCAGGGGACGATTATTTTTGAGTTCGAGGAATAAATCTGTCGTTTTAACGTTCGCCGTTTGCTCAGCAGAGGCAACAACGCGTTCTTTGGTAAATTTGTAGCAAATGAAAAGTGCAGCCGCTCCGATTATCATATAAATCGAGTAAACACCAAACCAGGCGTAATTCGCTGAGGGATCGGTGTAATTCCCCATATTGAGTTCAAGCCCAAAAAACCCCGTATCCTTGAGGCTACGATCTTTTGGCGAGGCCATCTGGACAAACATCGGAAAGAGGGTATAGACCAGAAGATTGGCACTGTTTGCCAGCATCATGCGCGTACTGGTCAGTTTATCAATAGATTCAGGATCTCTCGTTAAGGAGGCATTCAGTGAACCATAAGGAATATTCACAACGGAATAAACGAGATCCAGGGCCAGATAAACGATAAATGCAAAGGGAACGGAACCTTTGACGCCAGGAATAGGCGCGAAAAGTAAAGCGGAAAGAATAACCAGCGGCACGCCCGCCCTTAAAATCCAGGGACGATACTTTCCGGCCTTTGAACTTCTTTTGTCAACATAGGTTCCTACCATCGGATCCCAAAACACATTGATGATGCGGACAAAAAGAAATATGAATCCCGCCGTGGCTGTCCCGATAGTATTTACCGTCAGCATGTGAAGCGCCAGAAAACCCCCGATCGTGCCAAATACCAGGTTTTGCGCAAAGTCTCCCATCCCGTAACCAATGCGCTCCCCGCGAGATAATTTATGATATTCATCATGCCGGCTTTGCATTATCGTTTTACTCATTCTAATCCGATCTCCGATTTGTTTTATGAATGTTAGGCTCTTTCTGACACAGGTGGCACGGGAGAATCCATTACGTTTTTAAATTAAGTAATTATGTTTTTTTATTTCTGTGATCGTCGAGGCATAAGGGTATTTTTGCGACGAGGTTCACGTTTGAGCATTATCTTACTCTGATAGTGAAATAACGTAATTGAGCAAGCGGCATGGAAAATGGAGGGTATGTCCCTGTCGATTATTTGCCGCATTCCGCGGTTGGTACAAGCGCGCTTTGAATAATAAATTTGAGTGAAGGAGATAGCCTTACGATAATAGTGTGAATCCTCTGGCCCCTAAAAAATAAAAATCAACTTGTTCTGATGATAGCGACATATTCTGTCAGTCCGGAACGGGGTGGTTATTGTCTGAATAAAATTTAAATATATTGAGATAACCATGAATATGATTAAAAAACTTCCATTAACAATGGCGGTTCTCGCCGCGCTTTGCCCAATTTCTGTCCTCGCGCAGGAATTTACGCAGGAGCAAATCGACGCCATTGTGGCCAAAGCGGTGGATAAAGCCCTGGCCGATCGCCAGGCGAAAATGGATGCCGCGGTGGCGAAAAAAGCCGACGTCATTAACGAACCCCAGAGCGCCGCCCAGTCCCCGGATATGGCGATCCCGTTCGGGATTAAATTTACCGGCTATGCCCGCTACGGCGCGCACTTCCAGGCCGCCGATCAGAAATACGTCGCCGTGGACGGCTCCTACAACGGCGCCTCGGCGATTGGTCGTCTGGGTAACGAAAGCAACGGCGGCGAATTCCAGCTCTCCAAAGCCTTCAGGGGCGAAAACGGGGCCATCTGGGACGTCAACGTGATGATCGACCACTGGGGCGACGAGGTTAACCTGAAAAAGGCCTACGCGGGGGTGACCAACATTCTGGAATCCAATTCGAACGCCTATCTCTGGGCAGGTCGTGACTTCCACCAGCGTCCGCAGCAGGGCATCAACGACTACTTCTGGATGAACCACGACGGTCAGGGCGCCGGGGTGAAAAACTTCGACATCGGCGGCGTGCAGTTTGACGTGGCCACCGTGGCAGCGGTGGAATCCTGTAGCCCGGAAGTGATGGATGACGAAGCCAACCCGTCGCGCATCACCTGTACCGGCGGCTCCGGCACCGGCGACAAAGGCAACTACGCCGCCACCTCCAAAATTCACGGCATGAAGCTCGGCCCGGTCGACCTGGAGCTGTACGCCAACTACGGCTTTGACTCGAAAGGCATCGACACCGACGAGCGGATGAACGCCTGGCAGGGCGGCGTGGTGCTGAGCCACACCAACGACAGCGGCGTCAACAAGGTGATCGCCCGCTACTCCGATAACTCGGACAACAGCGTGTTCAACAAAACCGAGGATCTGACCACGGTGTACGCCAGCTTCGAAGGGCTGCACAAGTTCACCCAGGCGACCCAGGTGGAGTACATTCTGGCCTTCCACGACTACGACAACAGCCGGGACAGCACCGACAACCGCAAAAACTACAACGCCATCGTGCGTCCGATGCACTGGTGGAACGACGTGCACTCCACCTGGCTGGAAGCGGGCTGGCAGCATGTGGATTACGACAACGGCGGGGATAACAAGGGCTGGAAGCTGACCCTGTCGCAGAACATCTCTATCGCCATGGGCCCGGAATTCCGTCCGATGCTGCGCTTCTACGTCACCGGCGGCCAGGTGGATAACGAGCGCACCGCGCGCGTGAACAATACCCGGGACGAAACGCTCGACGACTTCAACGTCGGCGCGATGTGGGAGGCGTGGTTCTAGGTAAAAGCAAAACGGCAACGCAACGTTGCCGTTTTTGGTGTTTGCGCCCTCTCCCCGTGGGAGAGGGTCGGGGTGAGGGCATCAGACCGCACCGCATCTTGCTGCGCCGGGTGGCGCTTCGCTTACCCGGCCTACGGTTTTTGTAGGCCCGTGCAAGCGCAGCGCCGCCGGGCAGAACCCGTAGTCCTCCGTTCCACCAGACGCGCCGTAAACACCCGGCTGACGGGTTGTTCGGCATCCGCGGCGAGCAGCATCTCACAGGCCGCCTCCGCCATCTCTGCCAGCGGCTGGGCGAAAGTCGTCAGCTGATACCCCAGCCAGCTGGCCTGTTCGATGTCATCAAAACCAATAACACTGATCTCCTCTGGAATGCGCAGGCCAAACTCGTGGCGTGCGGCATCGATAAATCCGCAGGCGATTAAGTCAGTGACGCAGAAGACACCGTCCGGCGGTGAGGCCTGGCCGAGCAATTCCCGGGCGGCGAGGACGCCGGTCTGATAGCTGGCGCTGCCGGGGCGGATTAGCGTGACCTCGGTGCCCGTTTCGGCAGCGGCCTCCAGAAAGCGCGTTTCGCGGGTAATCATGCTCGGGGAGCGGGTGGAGGAGGAGACAACCGCCAGGCGGCGGCAATGTGCGGCTATCAGGTGGTCACAGGCCTCCTGCATCGTCGAGCTGTAGTCGATATCAATATTGTCCGCGCTGGGGAACTGCCCCATGCGGTTAATCGCGATCACCTGCTGTCCGCTCTGCAGGCACAGCTCTATCAGGGATGCGGGCGGTTTGCCCGACAGCACGATGGTGGCGGTTGAACGATAGTTCAGGGTTTGCTGCAGTGCCTCTCTGGCGCTCGCTTCGTCGTCGTCGGTGTTGATCACCATCACCGCGCGTCCGGCCAGGTGCAGGCGGCGGGTCAGGTGGTCAAGCAGGCTCGACTGCCAGGGGTACGACAGATTGCCGCCAAGAATACAGACCGGGCGGCTCTCCTCCCGGGAGAGCCCCCGCGCCAGATGATTGACGTGATAATTCAGCGCCTCAGCGGCGGCCAGTACCTTCCGCCGGGTATCCTCAGACACGCTGCGGCCCGGCGTAAAGGTTCTCGATACCGCAGAACGGGAAACCCCCGCCAGGCGCGCCACCTCGGTGGCGCTGGCGAAGCCGGGATTTTTCCTCAGACTGTTATTGCTCATGACGCTGTTCCACTCCGGCGAGGGCTCGTTCGCGGATAATGGCATGTTCGGCCAGGCGGATCAGCGACGGCTTCGGCGTTTCATACCACTCGTCCGGGTGGAGCTGGCGTCGGTCGCGGATAAGATCGATGGCCGCATCGAGCGTCGGGAAGCGTTCCGGGCACTCCAGATGCATAAACAGCGCCACCAGGGCGACAGAGCGACTGCGTCCGCCGCGACAGTTGACGAGGATATTGCCGCGTTTACGGTTTCGGTAAGAGGCTTTATCCGGGATCTGCTGGAGCAGAGCGGAACGCATCAGCTGATAGCCGGCGTGCAGCATCTCGGGAGCATTGCCTTCGCCGTCCACCAGCCCCAGCTTGTAATAGCGGACCGGGCCTGCACCATGAGCACGCAGTTGTACAGGCGCGCCAGCTTCCGGATGCGTCACCCAGTCGATATCGAGGTTTACCGCGCAGTTAATCACGATCCCGATACCATGTTCAGCCAGCAGGGCCGCATCGCTTACCCCGCTGGATCCGCCGATATAAATATCCACGTCCCAGCCGGGAAAATCCTCGGCGATCAGGCTGATGGGCGGGCGAGGGTAGTGGCCTGCCTCGGGCTTCGCTTCTGTTTCGATGGTCAGGGGAATACCCGCCGCAGCCGCAAGGTCAGCAGCAATGCCCGGCGCGGCGGCCAGCACCGGCAGGCCGTTGAAAATACCCTCGGCACTTTCAGGAACCACCCCCGTCAGGCCGCCCGCTTCACGCACCAGCAGCAGCCCCGCCAGGCAATCCCAAGCGTTCATATGGATTTCGAGATACCCGTCGGTACGACCTTCCGCCACCCAGGCCAGCGCCAGCGCCCCGGAGCCGCCCCGGCGCACACTGGTCCCCAGACTGAGCAACGAGCCCAGCACCTTCAGATAGTGATTCTGGCCGTGACGGGCAGACCAGCCCAGCTCAACGGCGGCCCGCTGCGGGTCGATAATGGCGGTGCAGCGCAGCGGCTGACCGTTTTTCAGGGCGTAATGGCCGCGACGGGCCAGATAGAGCTCATGGCTGACTGGGTTGTAAACCGCCCCCAGCTCGGTCACGCCCTGGCGAACCCACGCCATACAGACGCAAAAATGGGGGATGCCGCGGGCGAAGTTGGCGGTGCCGTCGATGGGATCCACCACCCACAGGCTCTCCGCGCTGGCAGGCTGGCTGGCGGACTCTTCGCCAAGGATCAGATCGTCCGGGAACGCCCCGGCAAGGGCTTCAAGAACCTGCTTCTCAACGAAAGTATCGGCCTCGGTCAGGATATCCTGATGGCCCTTCAGCGCATACTCGCCCGCTTTGCGCGACTGGAAGAAGCGCAGGGCGGTATCCCCGGCGTCAACGATAATGCGCTTCAGGGCGGCTTCCCGCTGTTCAATATCATGAGTAGTCAAAGTGTGCTGCCTGTTCAGAATGAAAATGTACGCTGAAAACTACTTTCTGTAGTTCAGGCTCCAGATGTCCTGCCAGTCCTGGCGGCTTTCCCAGTCCCCCTGGGCGGTGGCGGTCAGGTATTCCATCAGCTCGCCGCGATGCTTCTCAATCCCGGAGGCTTCATCGGCGGGGAGGTTCACCTTCTGGTTAGTGGACATTTTGCCGTCCACCCCCTGAGGCGCAATGCCTTCGGCGGTCAGCAGATAGTGGGCAAAGAGCTTCGCGGTGTTCGGACTTTTACTGCCGGTCGCCACCACGCCGAGGCTCGGGTAATTCCAGCCGATAAACGGCTTCAGGCCGCTGCACAGACCCAGCTTCATCCCCTGCTTGTTGTCGCGGAACTTGGCGGTCGACACCAGGCCGACAAAGTCAGTTTTGCTGTCCGGCGCGCCGATAGCGGATGCGGCATCGTTATCGGAGTGGGTGAGCAGCACACCGTTGGCCGCCAGCGCCTTCACAAAGGCCGCAGTGGCAGACTTCTCGTCGGTTTGCAGCGGCTTGCCAAACGCCTGCTGATAGGCATCGCGAACCTGCTGGTCATAGTGGGTTTCCATCTGGCTGAACCAGTCGGTATAGGCCGGTTTGCTGGTGGGATCCTGCATCGCGACGCGGCCCCGCCATTTCGGCTCGGTCAACTGCCAGAGATTGGTCACCGGACAGGTGGCGTGATGATCGGTGTTATAGGCGAACACGTTCGGGGCCAGCACGACGGTGAGGGGATCCTGATAGCGGGGGGCAATGTCGCCTTTCAGATCGTCCGGAACCCAGCTCTGAACATAGCCTTTTTTGAGTAACTGCGTCATCCCGGCAGGGGCATCTTCAACGATAGCGACATCGGCGCGGACGTTTTTGGCCTGCGCTTCCCGGCTCATGATCTCGATGATCTGCGGCGCATCGGCCTTAACCCCCACGGCCTGTAATCCGTACTGCTCGCTAAAGGCTTTTGCCTGCTGCACGATTTTACCTGTCGAGGCGTAAACGGTAATCGGCTGCTCCTGTTTTGCGGCAGCGATCAGCTTCTGCAGATCGAAGGTTTCAGCCTGAGCGATGGCGCTGCTCAGCAGGGCTGTGGCGATAAGGACGGCGGACAACTTGCGCTTCATGGGATTTCCTTAAGAGTCAATTGAGGTTAATTCGCGGTCACGTCGTGACGCAGTCCGTTGCGGTTAAAAAAGTGCAGGGACGAGGTTGGGAGCTGGCAATGCACCTGCTGACGCGCCTGCCAGCGCGGTCTCAGCTGGGTGGAATGGAACAGCCGGTCTTCGCCCGCCACCAGCTCAATCACCCAGCTTCCGCCGGTGGGCATAATGTTATCGATGGTCATCGGAACGGCGTTGCTGCACGACTCGGCGCTCAGGACGATCTCTTCCGGGCGAATGCCGCAGAGCTGGGTCTGATCGTGCAGGGTAAAGCGCCGCTGCAGATGCTGCGCCAGCTCGCTACAGGGCTGATGAAGCGGGATCATGTTCAGGCGCGGGGTGCCAATAAATTCCGCGACAAAGCGGTTGGCCGGGGTGGCGTAAATCTCATCCGGGGTGCCTACCTGCTGCATCTGCCCGGCGCTCATCACCGCAATGGTGGTGGCAAGGGTCATCGCCTCCCACTGGTCGTGGCTGACAAACACAATGGTGGTGCCAAAGGTTTCATGCAGGCGACGCAGCTCGGCGCGCATCTCCAGGCGCAGGGTGGCGTCGAGGTTCGAGAGCGGCTCGTCCAGCAGCAGTACGCCAGGATTAATCGCCAGCATGCGGGCCAGGGCCACGCGCTGCTGCTGCCCGCCGGAGAGCTGCGCCGGATAGCGTTTGGCGTAATCGGCGATGCGCAGTTTTTCCATCACGTCCTGGCAGCGGGCGATACGCGCTTTGGTCGGCACTTTCTGCAACCGCAGGCCGAAATCGACGTTCTGCTCGACGGTCATATGCGGCCAGAGCGCATAGCTCTGAAAGACCAGCCCGATGCCGCGTTTTTCCGGCGGTACGTAAGTGCCCCGGGCGATGGAGTCGACAACCCTGTCGCCAATGCTTATCTCCCCGCCGCTGGCGTGTTCGATACCGGCAATCATCCGCAGGATGGTGGTCTTGCCGCAGCCGGACGGCCCCAGCAAACACATAAACTCGCCATCTTTCACCGTCAGGTTGATGTTATTAACCGCCGGAGCATCGTTGCCAGGGTAGGTTTTGCTGAGATTCGTTAAGTGGATAGTGGGCATCTTATTTCTCCAGACCATCAGCCAGACCGGTGCCGGTGATCTTCTGGATCATCACCGTCCCGGCCCATGAAATGAGGGCAATCATCAGCACCACGGCATTGGCCGCCTGCTGGTAGTTGTAGTCAATCAGGCGCAGGGACCAGGTGGTCAGCACGTCCGTGGCGGGGGTGGCGAGGATAACGAACAGGCTGACCCCTTTAATCCCTGAGATAAACGGCAGCAGGATCCCGGTTGCCAGCGGCGCGGCCTGGATCGGGATGACAATACGGCGGAGGCGGGCGAACCAGCCAGCACCGGCAATCCGCGCGGCTTCTTCGGCCTCTTTCCCGAGTTGGGTCATCGCCGCGATGCCGGAGCGGCTGGCATAGGGCATTTTTTCGGCAATTAGCGCGAGGATCAGAATCAGCGGGGTGCCGTACAGCGCCGGAACCGGCCCGCGGGCCACGGCAAACAGCGACAGAAAGGCGGCGGCGAAGGCGATACCCGGCACCAGGTAGGGCAGGAAGGTCAGCTGGCGCAGGCAGGCGGCGACCCAGCGGAAGTGGCAGCGCAGCACCGCGTAACCCACCAGCAGCCCCAGCACGCCGCAGGCGAGGGAGGCCGAGCCAACAATGACCAGGGTGTTCCACACCGTGTGCCAGAATTCGCCGCTCAGCAGGATCCCGTTGTGCAGGGCCACGGTATCGAGGTTGCGACCAATCCAGTAATCGAGGGTGAAGTTATCGGCGCTGAAGCGGCCCGGAAGGATCATCACCGTCGACAGAAACAGGGTCAGGAGCGGGATCGCGACCCCCAGCAGGACGAATACCAGCGGCAGGGCGGTCGCTGCGCTGCGCCAGCGTCCCAGGCTGCGACGGCGCTCCATCACCCCTTTTCCGCCCAGGGTCACGAAGCGTTTCGCCTCGCGCAGCATTTTCATATCCAGCAGCAGGGTCAGCATGCCCATCAGCATGATCACCGCCGCAATCACTGCCGCCACGCCGGACTGGCGCGTGCCGATGGCCCGGTACAGCCCGGTAGAGAGCGTATCGAAATGCACCGGCAGGCCGAGAATATAGGGCAGGGCGAACTCGCCGATACAGTCCGCGAAAATCAGCAGGGCGGCGGAGAGTAGCGCCGGGCGGACCAGCGGGATAATAATTTTAAAGGCGATAACCCGGCGGGACGCGCCGAGGACCTGGGCGCACTCCTCCATCTGGCTGTCCATGCGCTTCAGGGCGTTACCAACAATCAGGATCACCAGCGGGGCGTAGTGCAGCACCATAATGGTCACAATCGGGAAATAGCCGTAGGCCATCCAGTTCGGGGTCTGGATCCCCATCGCCTCCAGCCATCCCGGCTGCCCGCCGATGGCGTGGTTCTTGAAAAGGGTGCTCCACGCCAGGGCGAAGGTCCAGGAGGGCAGCATGAAGGGCACGATAAGCAGGGTGGCAAACCACTTGCGGCCCGCGATATCGGTACGATTCACCAGCCACGCCAGCACGATGCCAACCACCAGGGCGATGGCGACGGTGCTCAGCGCCACCGCGAGGGTGTTGAGTAATGGGGTCCAGAGCAGAAGATCGGACATGCGCGATGTCAGCGTGCGCAGGAGGTAGTACGCGGTAAATGCCCCTTCTGTTGCGCCGGTGCGGCCTTCATCTCCGCTCTGCACCAGCAGCGCATTAATTAACACGGAAACGACCGGGGCCAGGATTATCCAGCTGAACAGACCGAGCAGCAGTACTGCCAGCAGGTTGGCAGGCTCATGACTGATAATCGACAGAGTATGGCGGAGCTTTTGCCACGCGCCGTGGCGTGGGTGGATATCAGATGGGTAAGACACTGGTTTATCCCTGGCTGTGAAAGACAGTCAGGAATATATCGACGCAATGTTACATTTTTGCTAAAAATTTGCACATATGTGCAAAAAAGTGCGCAGGGTGCAAAACCGGAACATTATCAAATTCTTCAATTCCCCCCTTTACATAGCGCGCAGAGATGTTTATAGTGCGCCTCACTTTGGAAGCGTGGCCGAGCGGTTGAAGGCACCGGTCTTGAAAACCGGCGACCCGAAAGGGTTCTAGAGTTCGAATCTCTACGCTTCCGCCAAATTTGAAAAACCCTGCGATAGCAATATCGCAGGGTTTTTTGCTTTTTGCCCGCTATCCCCCGTCGTGACCTGGATACTTAGCTTATTTTGATGTCATCCAGGTTGATATCTTCCTCTTCCTGCTCATTGTTTATAACAACATCACGAGGAACGTCTTTTTTGATGACGGCATAGACAGTTGCTGTTACCACGATATTTACCAGCAATGCCATAACACCCGCCATAGGATGTGACATGGTAGGGATCATCAAAACACCACCAAAAGGTACTGTTGCATCCGCACCATAAACCATGGTGACCGCACCCCCACAAGCGCCCCCGATGGCCGCCGCAGTAATACCGCGCACGATATCATTCATAACGATAGGTATCGATCCTTCAACAATATTGACGACTCCCATAGGAACCGCCGACTTTAACATTTCGATCTCTTCGTGGTTATAGATGTTTTTGCGAAGAAGTTTGGCAATAAAAAATGCAAGTCCTAAACCGATAGGTGTGGCCGTATTAACTAACTGAAGGGCAGTAATAGGCTCATTTATACCCTGCGCCTGGAGCGTTAAGACGAATGCGAAGCAGGTTTTATTGATCGGTCCGCCAAAGTCAATGATACACAACGCCCCAATAACAGCACCCAGGAGTAAATTAGATGACGTCCCCATACTTCTCAGGAAGGATGTTAGCGCGTCAGTAAATATACCAATAGGCGTACCGATGATGTAGACCATTATCAGTGCACTGCTAATGGATGCAAAAAATGGAACAATCAATGTAGGCATCAAACCCCGAGCCCAGCCCGGAACCTTGACATTTTTTATAATTGCCAGAGCAATATACCCGGATATGTAGCCCCCGATCATGCCCCCGATGAAACCCGCACCAATGGTGTTAGCTGCCAGACCGACGACAAAACCTGGTGCAATACCGGGCTTGCCTGCGATCGAGCCAGAAATGCCGATGGCAATCACGACGGGTAAAAGTCCAAGAGCCTTAGCCCCCATAGTGGCTAAGGCCTGCCACAGATCAAACTGACCTGGGACTAATGCGTCCTGCACCGTACCCCCAAGACCCATTCCGATGGCAATAATAAATCCAGCCCCACAGACAATGGGGATCAGGAATGAGATAGCCGTCAGCAGATGGCCCTTAGGGTTAGCTGCTTGCCATATTTCTTTTATATTCATAAGTTACGCCCTTGAATTTATATAGGATACGTACAGATAAAAGTTATGAATTGACTAATTCGCTGAGTTTTTCAATTAGCTTATTTGGAGACTTAACGGCCATTTCTGTTGGTACTTTGACGACTTTCTTTCCTGCAAATCGTTCTTCACCAGAAACTTTTACATCAGCGGCTAACAGGACGATGTCGGCTTGTGCAATCTCATCCGCGGTTAATGCGTTCTCGATACCTATAGTGCCTTGCGTTTCGATTTTGACATTGTGCCCGGCTTTTTTTGCTGCTATTTCAATTTTCTTCTGCGCAATATAGGTGTGTGCAATACCGACAGTACAGGCGGTAATTCCAACGATATTCATGATATTTCTCCAGGGTTTAATCTATTGCCATGCCAGGGTCGAGGTGGTAATTACATTAAGCGTTAGCGCCTTCATTTTCAGCGTTCAAAAGGTCAATAATTTTCTGGGGGTCGTTTTCCTGCAGTAACTGTTCTATTATTTCCTCGTCTGCCAGCGAACCTGACACCTGGGCTAGTAATCGGATGTGAGTCGCATTTTGATCCACCAGACAAACTGCGAATAAAATAATGCAGCGGACATCGCTACCATCCATCGTTTCCCAGGGGATTTCATATTGGGTTCGTCCAATAGCCAGCGCCGTACGGACTACGCCTGAGGATTTACCATGCGGGATCGCAATATGATTTTCGAATCCAGTGGACCCTTGCTCCTCGCGCAGCCAGACATCTTTCAGAAAATCATCTTTATTGATAACAGAGCCATCCCGTACCAATAAATCCGTTAATTCTTCAATGGCTTCTTCTTTACTCTTAGCCATCATATTTAACTTAATATTATTTATATTAAGCACATTCGAAATATTCATAACGCACCTTCATTAATATAAGAGGGTTACAGCACGCTCAACCGTACAAATCAACAACGAGGGCAAAGAGACAGACCGGTTAAATAGACTCTGTGCCCTGCGCGATGGCTCAATACGGCTGAGCGCGCTGCAAGTTTCAGGCGGCGACTTCGCGCTGGTAGATATCGACCATTTTATCCCAGGCATCACTGACATCATCTGCCAGGGAGAACAGCCCCGAGGTTCCGACAATAAACACGTCAACGCCGGATCGGGAGATGACATTAAAGGTTTTCTCGTTGCAGGAGCCGTCAATCTCAGTCAGGTAGTGGTAACCCTGCGCTTCACGCATCGCAATCAGCTGTTTAATTTTATTCAGCGATTCTGGAATAAATTTCTGCCCCGCATAGCCTGGATCAACCGACATAACGGTCACTTTATCCAGCAGATGGGCATACTCTTTAATCGCATCCGCCGGGGTTGCCGGGTTTAAAACTACGCCACAGCGACGACCCGCATCTTTAATCTGATTCAGCAGACGGAAGATTTTGTTATTCGCCGTCTCCGGATGGAAGCTGATAATATCGGCCCCTGCATCAATGCACATCGGAATAATATCTTCCGGATGATTCACCATCAGATGCACGTCAATCGGCACATCGGTAATTTTCTTCAGGTTTTCGATAAAGAACGGTGATAGCGTAATGTTCTTCACATAACTACCGTCCATAATATCGACGTGATAAAAATCAGCCCGATCGTTCATTGCCGTAATTTGTTCTCTGAACTGCGTTAAATCCATACACATTAACGAGGGCGAAAATTTAGCCGCCATACTGCACCTCCAATAGCATTAATTAGTTAAACAGTGACACGACATGCCCGAGAATGATGCCAACGACGCCGAAGTCCGCATCGCCGAAGGTGGTGGACGCAAAGCCAAGGTCGCCCATCATAGGCAGCAAAATCGCAGGTAAAAATGAGATCAGCAGACCGTGAGCGAAGGCACCCACCACCGCGCCGCGACGACCGCCGCAGATGTTGCCGTAAACGCCCGCCGTTGCGCCGCAGAAGAAGTGCGGCACCAGGCCAGGAACGATGACGCTTAAACCAAACAGTGGGCACAGGAACATACTCACCAGACCGGCGGCAAAGCTTGACAGAAATCCAACAATCACCGCGTTCGGGGCGAACGGAAAGACGGTAGGGCAGTCGAGCGCCGGTTTGGCATCTTTCACCAGCTTGTCGGCGATGCCTTTAAAGGCCGGGACAATTTCGGCAATAATCATGCGCACACCCGCAAGGATGATCCACACGCCTGCCGCGAAGGTCAGCGACTGGATAATGGCGAAGATGATAAAGTTCTGACCACCGCTGATGCTGGTCTCAACAAACTCTTTGCCTGCCACCAGGACCAGAATCACGAACAGGATCATCATCGTCAGTGAGATGGCGACCGAGGAGTCACGCAGAAAGTTGAGTGATTTCGGCACCTTCAGCGCTTCAATCGACGGGCTGCCTTTGCCGATCAATTTACCCACCAGCGCCGACAGTAGATAGCCGGTTGAACCAAAGTGGCCCAGCGCCAGGTCATCAGTACCGGTTATTTTGCGGGTGAAGGGCTGCAGAATAGCCGGAGATACCACCATCATGATGCCGAGGATCACCGCCCCCACCAGTACCACCCAGAATGGCGACAGACCGCCGACAGAGAGGATGACAGCCAGCATCGCCGACATATAGAGCGTGTGGTGTCCCGTCAGGAAGATGTACTTCAACGGCGTAATACGGGCCAGGACAATGTTAAACAACATCCCCAGCACCATAATCATTGCCGTCGCGGTACCGTAGTTTTTCTGCGCCAGTGCCGCCATGGCGTCAGTATTGGGTACAACCCCCTGAATATGGAATGAATGCTCAAACAGCTGGCTAAACGTCGTTAACGTAGTGGCGACAATCGCCGCCCCGGAGGTTAATATCACAAAACCCATAATAGTTTTAAGGGTTCCGGAAATAACATCGGAAAAGGCTTTTTTCTGCAATAATAAGCCGATGAGGGAAAACAGACCGACCAGTATTGCTGGTGTGCCTAACACATCATGAATAATAAACTGCAGCATAGAAGGACTCCGTAGGGCCGCAAATAATTAATCAAAGATTTTCGGAGAGAATTTCTTTGATTTTATTGTTATCCAGCAGGTTAGATAAACCAAATACCTGTGCAGAATGGCTGGTCAGATGTTCAGCAATATCCCTGGCGCTAAGAATAATATCGGCGGTTTCGCTTTTTGCCGACGTCAGATCGGTATGGGAAACCTCTGCTTCTTTATTCAACTCTTTAATGATTTTTTTTACGTTCATTTCGACGATAAAGCTGCTGCCTAAACCGTTACCACAAACAATCAGAACCTTTTTCATCTCTACCTCACTATCCCTTGATAACGCGTTGAATTGATTCAATTGATGATGCTTTCAGCAACGCTGAGAGTCGTTCATCATCGCTAAAAATGTCTGCCAGGGCGGTAATCATATTGATGTGCTCATCACCTGAAAGCGCACATAACATAATCACAACGTAAACAGGGTCGTTCTCTTCTGCGTCAAAAGAAACGCCTTGTTTAATATGTAAAAGCGATAATCCATTTTTAATTGCGCCTTGCTCCGGGCGAGCATGAGGCATCGCCAGACCAGGGGCTAAAACATAATAAGGGCCCAGTTCCTGATGGCTGTTAAAAATGGCTTCAATATATTCTTCAGTAATCGTCTCTTTCGCCAGTAAGGGCTGGGCCGATAACCTAATGGCCTGTTTCCAGTCGCTGACTGAATCCACAATCTGGATATTTTCTGCAGGTAACCAGGTCGTAATCATAAATACCCCGATAGCGTTGAAAGTGAGTTTACTATAGTGGAATGACTTTATGGCTTACCGTGATCTTCCTCTCAAAGTTAGCGCTAACATGGCAATAATGTTAAAATTCTTGTTACCGCTAACTTTATTAACGATACTGCTCATTACTTTGCAGTTGGGCAATGCGCAAAACGCCAAACATCATTTACAATGGCTGCCCAGTCAGGCGAAAGGAGGAGATCAGTGCAGACGTTAGATGCGGACGATAGCGCGAGAGAAAAACGCAGGAAAAACACCGGTAAAATTACGCTCGCTGAAGTTGCAAAACTGGTGGGCGTTAGCACGATGACCGTGTCACGCGCGTTACGTATGCCTGAAAAAGTGAATCCTGAACTGCGCACCCGTATTGAAGCGGCGGTGAGCGAGCTGGGCTATGTGCCAAACCTGCAGGCCCGCAGCCTCGCCTCCGCTGACTCCAGCCTGGTGATGGGCGTCGTCCCCTCTTTTTCCTCTCCGGGCTTTCTTGCCGTCTCTGAAACGCTGCAGACCGTACTCGCGACCCAGGGCTACAGCATGATGTTTATCGAGTCCGGACAGGGGGGGCAGAGTGAAGAAAAAGCGTTTGCGCAAATGCTCGCCTACAACCCGGCGGCGATTGTTCAGTTCAATATCGATAACATCAGCAGTTGTTCGCAAATGATCAGTAACACCGGCGTACCGGTAATTGAGATTGGTGCCATCAATCGTGATGCAAGCTGGGTCAGCATTGGCGTTGACTACGCTGCAGCCATCAAAAAGCTGGTCACATCGCTTGTCCAGGCCGGATATAAAAATATCGGCCTGCTTTGCACTGCTTCCAATAACATTATGTTTCGCCAGGTACTGAGCGGCTGGAACAGCGCTATGCTTTCGGTTAATCACTCTCCGCATCGCGTGGTGACGTCTCACCTGGCAGCAGGGATTACGACCGGTTTAAACCTGCTGGGGGATATTCGTATCACCTGGCCTGAGCTGGATGCGCTGATTTGTACGTCTGATGAAATTGCCTGCGGCTGCATTATGGCCTGCCACGGTGCGGGGCAAAAAGTGCCTGACGCGCTGGCACTGGCTAGTTTGAGTGGGGGCACCCTTGCCGCCGTTTGCTCACCGGCGCTGACTGCGGTCGAATTTCCCTGGAGTGAAACGGGGACTGTCGCCGGAAAAACATTGCTTGATCTACTGGATGGCAAATCGACAGATAACGCCATTGAATTACCCTCAACTTTGCAGGTTCGCGCCAGCACCAGAAAGCCGTCATCCCGGTAAAACAGTTATCCTGCCGACTACGGCAGGATAACTGTGCGTCACTGGATATCCCCTGGCTGAGGTCCGCTGCGGCCACGGGTTTCTCTCTGCAAAACGATCAGGACTTGAACAAATTCTTCAGCGTGTGCGGCTGGCAGCGCAGATACTGGTCCGGCGCATGCACCTGGGCACCCAGCTCCGCCGCCGCATGCCATGGCCAGCGCGGATTGTAGAGCGCGCCTCGGGCAATACCGATGATATCCGCATCCCCGCTGGCGACGATGGACTCCGCATGTTCAGGATCGGTAATCAACCCTACCGCCACCACCGGAATATTGACGGCAGCTTTTACCGCGCGTGCCAGCGGCACCTGATAACCAGGGTAGACCTCAATCTGCTGATCGGGGTGCAGACCGCCGCTGGAGACGTGAATCGCATCCACTCCGCGGGCTTCCAGCATTTTCGAGAATTCCACGGCCTCTTCGAGATTAAATCCGCCCTCGACCCAGTCGGTTGCGGAGATACGCACGCTGATGGCTTTATCGGCAGGGAAGGCTTCCCGCACCGCGTCGACGATCTCCAGCGGGAAGCGGGCGCGATTTTCCAGCGAGCCGCCGTAATTATCCGTGCGCTGGTTAGAGAGCGGGGATAAGAACTGATGTAACAGATAGCCATGCGCGGCGTGGATCTGGATCAGGTCGATATTCAGTCGGGCGGCACGTTTGGCAGCCTCGGCGAACTGGTTGCGGATTTCGGCCAGGCCATTGCTGTCGAGAGCGGTGGGGAGGGTATAACCTTCGCTGTAGGGTACCGCAGAAGGGGCTAAGGTCTGCCAGCCACCCTCCTGATCGGGTGGGATTTGACCGTGCTTATCCCAGGGTTTATAGGTTGAGGCTTTACGGCCCGCATGGGCCAGCTGGATGCCAACAGGAATATCTGACCACTTACGGATAGTGGCAAGCACCCGACCCATCGCTTCTTCTGTCTTGTCATCATAGAGCCCGACGTCAGCGTAGGTAATCCGGCCTTCAGGGGAAACGGCTGCCGCCTCAATGGTGAGCAGGCCCGCGCCAGACTGGGCCAGTTGCCCCAGATGGAGCGTGTGCCAGTCGGTCATGCAGCCCTCTTCGGCGGAGTACTGGCACATCGGGGCGATCACGATACGGTTTTCGAGTTCAAGATTGCGGATACGTAACGGTGTAAACAGCTTGGGTTTAGACATACATGTCACTCCAGATTGCAGCGTTAGAAATGGGTTGTGGCGATTTTTATACCTGAATATTCATCAACATACCGCACAGCCAGCGATAACAGAACCTCACGTTTACGCAAAAGTACGTTGCGTCAGACGCAACGCTGTTGAATTTGCACTATTCACTTTCCGACTCCGGGGAAAGATGCGCCATCAGAAAATCGACAAACACCTTCACTTTTTTAGTGTTCCTGCGGGTGGGATGGTAGATGGCATAAATCGCGGAATCATCCTCACCGTCGTTAACTTCCGCGCGCCATTGTGGCAGTAACCTGATCAGCTTCCCGTCCTGAATATCCTTGCCGATCAGCCAGTCAGGCAGGAGCGCAATGCCATAGCCACTTAACACCGCTTCGCGCAAAATTTCTGAGTTGTTGCACTTCAGCGTGCCTTTCACATCAATGGCGATCTGACTCTCCCCATTGAAATACCACTTCGTTTTTCCGGACGAATAGGAAAAGATCAGGCAGTTGTGATTCTTCAGATCTCCAGGCACCTCAGGATAGCCATTCGCTTTCAGATAGTCCGGGCTGGCGCAGACGCACCGACGCTGGGAAAGTAACTTACGCGCGATCAGGTTAGGGGAGTCGACCTTACCCAGGCGGACAGTCAAGTCTAGCCGCTTTTCCACCAGATCGACGACCTCATCGGTAAAGGTCAGATCCAGGGAGATTAACGGATAGCGGCGGGAGAAGGGGGCCAGCAACGGGGCGATATGCAGCCTGGAAAACGAGACCGGGAGGCTGATCCGTAACACCCCCCTGGGCTCCCCGGTCTGGTCCCGCACTTCCTGATTGGCGTATTCCAGGTCGTTGAGGATCCTCACCGCGTGTTCAAAATAGACATGCCCGGCCGCCGTCAGCACCACGCTGCGGGTCGAGCGGGTCAGCAGCTGCGTACCCAGCACCTTTTCCAGCCCGTCGATCTGACGCGTCACCGAAGAGGTCGCCAGCGCTAATTTTCTGCCTGCCGGCGCGAACCCGCCCTCTTCGACGACCGTAATAAAGGCTTCAAGCGATGCCAGCATATCCATTTTATTCTCCCCGAATCGTTGCGGATGGCGCAACTCTGTTAGCTGTTTTAACTATATTATCACCATTAAGTAACAGTGTTAGCCTTCTCCACAGTGAGAGGTGAAACATGAAAATATCCATTACCGTTACGTCAGATTTTATTTGTCCCTGGTGCCGGATTGCGGATGCCCGGCTAGAGAAGGTGCTGCAGGCGTTACCCGACGACGTCGAGGTTGAGGTTGACTGGCTGCCCATGGAGCTCAACCCGGGCATGCCGCTGGAGGGCATGGAGCGTGTCGCCTATCGCCGGGCTAAATTCGGCAGCTGGGAATATTCACATCAGCTGGATGAGCACACCGTGGAGAAGGGGAAAACGGACGATGTCACCTTTAACTACCCGGCCATTCAGCGCGTGCCTAACACCTTTGCGGCCCATCGATTGACGCGGTTTGCGGCTGTCGGAAAGGCCCGAACCCTGCTGGTTAAGCGTCTGTTTCAGGCGTATTTCGAGGAGGGAAGAGATATTGGCGACCTCAATGTGCTGGTGGATGTGGCTGGCGAGTGTGGGATGGATAAAGAGGCTGCGCGCCAATATCTGCTGAGTACCGCGGGAGAAGCGGAGGTGATCCAGCTGGAGGATCTGGCGCGGCAGGGCGATATCAACAGCGTACCCACCTTTGATATTGCCGGTATCAAGCTGACGGGCGCCGTTCCGGTGGATCAGCTCCGCTATTACATCATGGATGCTTATCGCGACCGGCTTAAAGGGGAAGGAGCGGAATATGAACGGTGAAATGCACCCGAGAAAGCGGGCCTTGATTATCGGCGGCTCGTTAGGGGGATTATTTGCAGGGAACATGCTGCAGCAGGCGGGCTGGGACGTCGATATTTTTGAGCGCTCGGCTCAGGATCTCGACAGCCGGGGCGGCGGCATCGTGCTGCAACCCGAAGTGGTGGCGTTAATCCGTCGCAGCGGCATCGAACGCGACTGGGACAATCTGGGGGTGCGCTCAGCGCACAGAGTGGTGTTTCGCCCGGACGGCTCGGTGGAGCACAAACAGTATGCCCCCCAGGTGCAGACCTCGTGGTCATTGATCTACTCCCTGATGCGCTCGACGATTAGCGATATTCATTACCATAAAAATCGTCTCCTTACGGATATCACGTTTCCTGATGATCATCACGTCACCGCCCACTTTGAAGGGGGCGCAAGGGAGACCGGGGATCTGCTTATCGGGGCTGACGGTAACGGTTCGTTTGTGCGCAAACTGCTGTGGAACGACACGCCAGACTACGCGGGGTATATCGCCTGGCGCGGGCTGGTGCCGGAAAACGCCATGCCCGAACGGGCCAGACAGCAGCTTCATGGCGATTTTGCTTTCGCCAGCAACCTGGGGTCGCACATTCTGGGCTATCTGGTGCCGGGTGCGGATAACGATTTACGGCCAGGCCACCGCTTTTACAACTGGGTCTGGTATCGGGTCGTTGATGACGCGCAGCGGGAAGCGATCATGACGGGGACCGACGGTGTGGCGCGACGTTATTCCGTGCCTGAAGGGCTGCTGGCCGCACGCTGGAAGGCGCATCTTGATACTGAAGCACAAACACTCCTCCCGCCCGGCTTCCGCGACATTGTGCAGGCAACAAAGGAACCCTTTGCCCAGGCGATCCGCGATCTCGCGGTCGATAAGATGGTGAAGGGCAGGGTGATCTTACTGGGCGATGCCGCCTCTATCCCCCGGCCTCATACCGCGGCGAGCACCTCAAAAGCGGCCGCCAATGCCCTGGCCTTAAGCGATGCCCTGCAAGCCTGGCCTGATGACACGGACAAAGCCCTGTCTGAGTGGGAACGGGAGCAAATTTTCCGCGGCAAGTATTTACGCAAAGTGGGGATGAGTATGGGCGAACGACTGCTTTTCGGCCGGGCTTAATCGGGGGGCCATGCAGGCTCCCTGGTCCGTTTTACATTCCGCCGTCATGCCTGCAAAATAGCCCCCTCACTTTTCGCAAAAGATACTCCTGATGAAAAAATCCCTGCTGTGCGCGCTCCTTGCTCTTATGTCCGGCTCCGCCTTTGCGACAACCGAAGAGGCGCAGATCGCAAAGGTGGTGAACCCCACCATTACGGCGCTGATGAAGGCGCAGGCAATTCCGGGTATGGCGGTGGCGGTGGTTTATCAGGGCAAGCCGTACTTCTTCACCTGGGGGCAGGCGGACGTGGCCGGGAACAAGCCCGTCACCCGCCAGACGCTGTTTGAGCTTGGCTCGGTGAGCAAAACCTTTACCGGGGTGCTGGGGGGCGATGCGGTGGCGCGCGGGGAGATTGCGCTCAGCGATCCTGCCAGCAAGTACTGGTCGGCGTTATCAGGCAAGCAGTGGGAAGGGATCACGCTTCTGCATCTGGCGACTTATACCGCGGGCGGCCTGCCGCTGCAGGTGCCGGACAACGTCACCGATGCCGCATCGCTGGAAAAATACTACCAGACCTGGCACCCGGAGTGGGCCCCGGGCACGAAGCGCCAGTATGCCAACGCCAGTATTGGCCTGTTTGGCGCCCTGGCGGTGAAACCCTCGACGCTGAATTTCGAGCAGGCGCTCACCCGCCGGGTGCTGCAACCGCTCAACCTCACCCATACCTGGGTCACCGTCCCGGCCAGCGAGCAGACGAACTATGCCTGGGGCTACCGGGACGGCAAGGCCGTCCACGTCTCGCCGGGTATGCTCGATGCCGAAGCATACGGGGTGAAAACCTCTATCGTCGATATGGCAGGCTGGCTGCAGGCCAACATCCAGCCGGAGGGCATCCGGGACGCGTCGCTAAAACAGGGGATGGATCTCGCGCAATCACGGTACTGGCAGGTGGGCGATATGTATCAGGGCCTGGGCTGGGAAATGCTGAACTGGCCGGTCACCTCCCAAACACTGGAGGCGGGGGCGGATAATAAGTACGCTCTGGCGGCACGCGATGCCAGGGCCATCACCCCGGCACAGCCGCCGGTAAAGGCCTCGTGGGTGCATAAGACCGGGGCGACCGGCGGGTTTGGTAGCTACATCGCCTTTATCCCCGAGAAGCAGCTCGGCATTGTGATGCTGGCGAATAAAAATTACCCCAACCCGGAACGGGTGAAGGCGGCGTATCACATTCTGGAAGCGTTGCAGTAAATTCAGGGGGCCTACAAAACCTGTAGGCCCGTGCAAGCGCCGCGCCGCCGGGCAAAGTGGGCTCAGCAGGTGAATGCCTTATCCTTCGCCAGCAGGAACGGGCGCAGATAGGCCACGGTATTCGACAGCGGGATCACCTCATCCGCGAGATTAATCTTCAGCACGTCGCGGATGTAGGTTCGGCGAGTCACAATCCGCGCCCATACATCAGGATACGCCGCCTGAAGTTTCTCCTGCAATGCCTGGTCCGCCAGGGCGATACTCTCCTCAGCGCTCACCCCGGTGTAGCCCGGCACCGAGGGGATAATATCAATCTGCAGGATCATCCCGCTTTTCAGCGTCTCGGTGGAGTGAGGATAAATTGGGGAGGACATCCACTCCTCATCGGCGCTGAGATGCCCCGGATTGAGGTGCCAGCCGTACTCCGCTTTATTGAGCACCTTTTCGATATGGGCATACATCTCGCCACCCTGCATCCCGATATGGATAGTCTCAAGCCAGCTGGCGACCGCCGCAAAATAGGGTTTTGCCACCCGATCCAGATAATATTTTTGCGCTTCAGGCAGCTCGCTCTCATCGGCAATCACAAATCCGGTCCGGCTCGATAGCCCGCCTTTAAACCCGGTGGTCATCGACAGCGGCTGGCCGCGCTCCAGCTTTTTATAGGTGGGATAGAAGTTCGCCTTCTCAAAACGCTGTCCGGCGGCGGCGATGGTGACTACCGTCTGATACTGGCCTTCCGCCGCGAGCAGCGCCCCCAGTTCGGTTTCGCGGATCCCCGGCTCTACCGCGTTCATGGCATTCAGCATGCAGCCGGAGGCGAGGTTAGCGCCATATTCATAATGGGCGATTTCGTTCGCATTGTTAGTCACGCGGGCGCCGTTATCGCCGCGAATAAACAGATGTGCGGCGTTCTTAAGCTTCGCGCCAGTGCTGTTTTTCAGCGCCTCGACGATAAAGTACGGCAGGTCGAACAGTTGCGTATTATCCGCCCCGGCGGAGGTAAACATTTTCCAGCCAACCAGCCCGATTTTATCCAGCTTGTGAAGGCCGATATCGCTGAACAGCGTCTCCAGCGAAGCCTCATTCTCCATCGGCTGATTCGGCAGCGAAAAATAGGGGCAGTGCTTTAACGTAACCGGGAGCCTGGAATGCTGCGCCATCTTCAGGTTTTCATTGCCCAGAATCGCCGTCGCCGCGCCCGATTTATCAAGGATCAGCAGACCTTCTTCGAAGCGCGGGACAAAGCCGGTCAGGTACTCAAAGTTCCCCCCGTGCTCCTTATCAGCATAAATCACGAGGGCGTCAAAGCCCGCCTCGCTCATGCGGGTCAGCACCTTATTTTTACGCTCAAGCATCGTCGCATCGGTGAGCAACACCGGGGCCACAGCCGTAAAATTACGCGGTGCAGGGATGGTCTGCAGCTGGATCATCATTTACCTCATCATCAGAAAGCGGGGAGCGTCAGGAACTTTTTTGCGCATGCACCCGCACGGTGGAGGCAGGCGAGTTGATCAGTTTATTGGCCGGGCGCACCGGGCGGCGCACCAGTTCTCCCTGACAGTTGGGGCAGCGATGGTTGAGATGGGTTTCTACGCAGTCGGCGCAGAAGGTGCACTCAAAGGAGCAGATCCGGGCGTCCTGAGCGTCAGGGGGCAGGTCACGGTCACACCATTCACAGTTCGGGCGAAGTTCGAGCATAGTTTCCTTCCTTTCAGCAGGTTGCGTCTGCCTCACTATGCCAGAGAGATCGCAACCCCGCGACAGCGATGTCGCAGGGTTGAGATCAGCGTCCACGCTGGCCGCCTGGATGAACGAGTACGGCGACCAGCTTAAGCAGTAATCCTCAGCGCGGCAGGTAGCGCGGGGCCGGTTCGCCGGTGCGGGCGCTGGCAAACAGCGCCAGCCGGGCCTCTTCGTAGCGTGTCCACAAGGCTTCATCGTGCATCGGCGGAATGGTGATCAGCTCCCCCTGATCCAGCCCGGCCAGCGCCGCATCCACCATGTTGTCGGTGGTCATGACCGACCCGGCGGGCAGGTCGTCTGCGGTGATGCCGGACAACTCCCAGATCTCAGTGGCGGTGGCTGCCGGTAATACCGCCTGGATCCGCACCTGGCTGTCGGCAAACTCCTCCTGCAGCCCACGCGTAAAATTCAGCACCCAGGCTTTGGTGGCGCTGTAGAGTGCGCTGCCCGCCCGGGCATGGATCGACAGCACCGAGGCGATATTAATCAGCGTGCCGCGATTGTTCTGTGCCAGACGCGGTAGCAGGGCATACGTCAGGCGCATCAGGGCGGTGGTGTTGAGCATGTTGATCGCCTGATGCTGCGCCACATCCCCCGCGAGGAAGGGGGCCATCTGGGCGGTCCCGGCGTTGTTGATCAGCGTGTCGATAGCGGTGTTGCTGCGCAGGATCTCCTCCACGGCGCGGATCCCGGTTTCATCGGTAAGATCCGCCGTCAGGGTGGTGACCTTCACGCCATAGCGCTGCTTCAGCTGTTCCGCCAGCGTCAGCAGACGCGCTTCCCGGCGGGCGACCAGCACCAGATCGTAACCGCGGGCGGCGAGACGGTCGGCGTAGACCGCGCCAATCCCGGAAGATGCACCAGTAATCAAAGCCGTTGAACGTTGTGTACTCATTGTGACACCTCAAAAGACGTTAATTGGTTTCAAAATAAAACCTGCGTCATTTGGTTTTATAATGCAACCAATGTCGACAGAATTTTTGATCTTTGCGGTGGGGAGGAGGTGAAGACCCGGCAGGATGTTGGCCGCCGGGTAGGGAGAAACGTTAAATCATTTTACTGTTATGCCGAGCGCGTTGCTTTGTACGCCAGCCACTCGCTCCAGACATTCTCCGGATCTATGTCAGGGTAGCCACGCTCTTTGGCCATATCTTCAGCAATCTCTTCAGGTAGCTCAATGGCCGTGGCGCTGTCGCGTATCAATTCAACCTCTTCCTGGGTCAACTCATGTCCCATTTCGCGTTCTTTAGCCACCAGCACGGCGATCAGGGCAGGAACAAATACAATCGTCATTTCTGATAATCCTCTGATATGTCTGCAAGCCACTGTATCACTGACTGTTATGCCAAAAAACATAAATGCCCTTTCGGGCATTTATGTTTTGACTGAATGTATCCTGTCAGATACCGGTTAGTGCCAGAACAGCGCAATCAGGATAATGATTGGGATCGGGACGCCTAAAAAGAACAGCAGTAATGAGCGCATATAAACCTCCTGGAATAGTAAGTATTAAAGATCGCGTTGACGGCCACCGAAGGTCGCACACAGGCTGGCTACGAAAGCACCGGCCAGCAGAGAGATGAATGTCCAGAGCATAAGATAGCTTGTGGTTTTACGTGCAGTATCAGCCACTTGCTGAGCTTTCTCTTTCGTTTCTTTTAATTTAGCCTGAGCTTTGTCATAGGTGGTTTGTACGCGTTGTTCAGCCTCTTGCTGGCTGATACCCGTACGTTGAGCAATCAGCTGCGCGACATACTGACGATCTTCCGGCGGTAACTGACCGGTGGTGATGCTGTTGGTGAAAATACCGGTAACTTCATTCAACTGTGCTGGAGTGAGATCCTGCTGAGGTGCCGGGGCAGCGGGTGCTGCTGCTGGCGCATCTGGCGATGCTGGGGTAGCTGGTGCGGCAGCAGGTGTACCTGGACGGAACATCGAATTAACGAAGTAGTCCATTGGCGAACCTGAACCTTCAGAGGAGGCGTTAGCCATACCCGCTGCGCCACCTACCGTCGCTGCGGCAGCGCCGCCTGCAACGGAACCCACCACTTTAGCACTTCCACCCACAATGGAACTCACGGTTGAGGTTAACAACATTGCCGAGACCAGGGCAGCAACAGCCCAGGCTAAAAACCCGTGGGCGGTATCGCGGAAGTAAACTTCATTGGTATGGGTACCGACCCATTTGGTACGCAGGCGTCCGGCCAGATAGCCCCCCATACCTGACGCCACGATTTGCGTGAACGTCAGCCAGCCTATCGCCGCAATACCTACCGTACCGGCTTCAAGTCCGTCATTTTCCCATGGCGACACGGACGTCAGGCCTAATCCGGCGCCCAGCATTAGCAGAATTAACGACAAGGATGCCGCTGCCGCCGCGCCCGCAAAGATGGCGCCCCATGATACGGCACTGGTGGTGCTGCTCGCGACGGTTTCAGGCAGACGCGGATCAGGATACTGCGTGTTAACCGTGGAATGATCGTGAATGTGAGTCATAGCTGTTGTCCTTTAAATAATCTTACGCCGGAACGCAGGTCTGTTGTTTGCGTTCAGTACCAGGAACTGATTGAAAAAACAGGAAACCTATCCATCTTCAACATTGAACCGCTTTCAGGACCGATCTATACACCTTATAACGAGGCGATCGCTAAACGTTACAGAAAATAAAACAGCTGAAAAGTGAATATAGACATCTATTCAATGATCTTAGGATAGTTGATAATTTTGCTCCGGGCACGTTTTGCTACAAAGAAATAAGCGTAACGGCAGCGATGACGCGTGAAACACAAATTTCCTGCACAGGCTTTCCGCCTGCAATAATATTTCAGGAGTGTACTGCGCTCATTAAAAATCCGTTACCGCTTAAGATAACGGATTTTATAATATTCCTTACTCTTCATCAGGCGCGCCAGATTTAATAAACCCTTACGCGACGCCGGTACCACCGTCTGAGCACCAGACCTGACCGGAGGCATAAGAGCTGCTGTCAGACGCCAGCAGAACATACAAGGGGGCGATCTCAACCGGCTGACCAGGTCTTCCCAGCGGGGTATCTGCACCAAACTGCTGCACTTTTTCCTGAGGCTGACCGCCGCTGGACTGCAGTGGTGTCCAGTATGGGCCCGGGGCCACCGCATTTACCCGAATACCTTTCGGGCCAAGCTGTTTGGCCAGGGATTTGGTGAAGGCCACGTTGCAGGCTTTGGTCTGGGCATAATCCAGCAAGATTTCGCTGGGTTTGAAGGCCTGAACCGAGGAGGTGTTAATGATGGCCGCGCCTTCAGAGAGGTGGCGCAGCGCGGCACGCGTAATCCAGAAGGGGGCATAGACGTTGGTTTTAAAGGTCGCGTCGAAAGCCGCGGTCGTGAGCTCCTCAATGGACTCGCAATACTGCTGTCTCCCGGCATTGTTAACCAGAATATCGAGGCCGCCCAGTTCACTCACCGCCCGTTCAACCAGGGTATCGCAAAACGATTCCACCCGAATATCACCCGGGATGGCGACAGCTTTACGTCCTTCCGCCTGAATAAGCGCGATAACGGCCGCAGCATCAGACTCTTCTTCGGGCAAATAACCAATGGCCACATCGGCACCTTCACGGGCGTAAGCGATCGCTACTGCACGTCCAATTCCGGAGTCGCCGCCGGTAATAAGGGCTTTTTTACCTGCAAGTTTGCCTGAACCGATATAACTCGTCTCGCCATGATCGGGGATTGGCTTCATTTCTGATGCCAGTCCAGGCATTTGTTGTGGCTGCTCCACAAACGGTGGACATGGGTAGTGTTTTGAAGTGTTGTTTCCTGATGTCATCCCGGCCTCCTTAGTTATTGAATATAAATAATAGCCACTGTGACGTGACACACATTTCCGGGAGGCATAATTCAGACTATTCTTCTTTTGGATATATTTTTGCTTTTTTGCTTTTTATGTCATACCCCAAAAACAGCGGCTTCTGCCAAAGGCACTGATAAGATAGGATTGGACAGGGCGTAATAACGCAGTAAGAGGGTTTTATTTTTATCCCTATGATGAACGATAATTATGTGGCGATTTCGTCAAAGATATTTCTTCCGCCAGAGACGCCGCGGAAGTTTTTTAGATTTTATCATCTCGCAGAATACGAAAAATAAATAACCTATGACAACCCAACAGCAGTTCAGCTTTGCCACCCGCCCGCTGGTGCCCTTTGCCCATGATTACACCCATGGCGAAACGGAGCCCTGGCATAGCCACATCTGTGCCCAGCTTCTGCATACCCTCAGCGGGGTGGTGCGCGTGGAGACGGTGCAGGGGTTCTGGATTGTGCCGCCGGGGCGGGGGGTCTGGCTGCCCGCCGGGACGCAGCATCGCCTGCTGATCACCGGCAACGTGGCGGCCCGGACGCTGTTTATCGATCCCTTTGCCCGGGCGGATTTACCGTCGGTTTGCCAGGTGGTACAGATTTCCACCCTGCTGCGCGAGCTGATCATCGCCTCGCTGCAGTTGCCGGAACGCTATGCGGCGGGCAGCCGGGCGGAGCGTATTTATGAGCTGATACTCGATGAAATTCGCGGGATAAGCGTGCTGCCGTTCAATCTGCCCGAACCCGAGGCACCTGCGTTGCTGGCACTGTGCCGTCTGATTCAGGCCGAGCCGGGCACCCGCTGGACCACGGCGCTGGCCGCCAGCCAGCTCAACATCAGCGAGCGTACCCTGCTGCGGCACTTTCGCCAGCAGACCGGGCTGGCGTTCAGTGAATGGCTGCGCCGGGCGCGGCTGATGGAGGCACTTAACCGCCTCGCCCAGGGGCAGTCCGTGCTCCGGGTGGCGCTGGACCTCGGCTATGAGAGTCACAGTGCCTTCAGCGCCATGTTCCGCCGCACCCTCGGCGTGGCCCCGAGCGACTACTTCCAGCCCGAATCGCTCTCCGGCAACGCGTTCAACAGCGCCTGAAGCGACGCCCGGGAAACATCGTTGTCGATGCCGGTTCCCCAGCGGCTTACGCCCTGCTTAAAGCTGCAGCGGATATAGGCCGCGGACCGGCTTTCGCTGCATCTGCCGAGCGTATGCTCGTGATAATCCTCGATCGCAAACGTCAGGTTAAAGCAGCTCTTTATCGCACCGGCGGCGGCCGAGAGCAGCCCGTTGCCTTTCCCCTCTAAGGTCACAATCCCGTCGGCGGTCTGCACACGGGCCCACAGGGCCAGCCCACCGTCCGCCTGGCTTTCGGTCCGGTAGTCCAGCAGCTGGCGCGGGGCGAGCTGATGCGGGCCATACAGCTCGCGATAGAGCTGCCACAACGCACTCAGCGTCATCTCGCTCCCTTCCCGGTCAGTGTGCGCCTGGACGTGGCGGCTGAAGTCCTGCTGCAATGCCCGGGGCAGTACCAGACCATGATTTTGCTCCAGCATCCAGGCCGCGCCGCTTTTGCCGGACTGGCTGTTGACGCGGATCACCGCCTCATAGCTGCAGCCGATATCGTTCGGGTCGACCGGCAGATAGGGCATCTCCCACCGCGGGGAGGCTGACTGTTCCCGGGCGTGAAAACCTTTCTTGATCGCGTCCTGATGCGAGCCGGAGAAGGCGGTAAACGCCAGCTTGCCGGCGTAAGGATGGCGCGGATGCACCGGCAACTGGTTGCACTGCTCCACCAGCTCCACCACCTGCTTCATGTCGCTGAAATCGAGCTGGGGCGAAACTCCCTGGCTATAGAGGTTCATCGCCAGCGTCACCAGACAGACGTTCCCGGTGCGCTCCCCGTTGCCAAACAGACAACCTTCCACCCGGTCGGCTCCGGCAAGCAGGGCCAGCTCGGCGCTGGCAACGCCGCTGCCGCGATCGTTATGAGGATGCACGCTGATGCAGACCTCACGTCGGCGGGAGAAGTGACGGCAGAAGTACTCAATCTGATCGGCATAGACGTTGGGGGTGTTGACCTCGACCGTGGCGGGCAGGTTAACAATCATCGGCCGTGCGGAAGAGGGCTCCCAGACATCCGCCACCGCCTCACAGATTTGCAGGGCAAATTCCGGCTCGGTAAAGCAGAAGGTCTCCGGGGAGTATTCGTAGTTCCAGTGCGTCTGCGGGTTGGCTTCGCACAGGGCGCGGATCTGGCGCGTGGCGCTGACGGCGAGCTGGATAATTTCTTCTTTGCTCTGGCGAAAAACCAGCTGGCGGAACAGCGGCGCGGTGGCGTTATAGAGATGCACCGTGGCGCGTTTAGCCCCCTCCAGCGAGGCAAAGGTGCGCTCAATCAGATCGCTGCGCGCCTGGGTCAGCACCTGAATGGTCACCTCATCCGGGATGCGCTGCTCTTCAATCAGCTGACGGACAAACTGAAAATCCGTCTCTGAGGCGGAGGGAAATGCGACCTCGATCTCCTTAAATCCGCACTTCAGCAACCGCTCCCAGAAGCGCAGCTTGCGCGGGATATCCATCGGCTCGGCCAGGGCCTGGTTGCCATCGCGCAGGTCGGTGGAAAGCCAGCGCGGGGCCTGGGTCAGGATCTTGTCCGGCCACTGGCGGTCGGGTAAAGCAATCGGGGCAAAGGCGGCGTACTTCTGCGAGGGATTAGGCAGCATGGTTTTTCTCCAGTTGATGTTGTGTTGTTATCCTGGCGAAAAAGGGGGCAGGGTACTGGCGCAAAACTGACAACCTGTGGTGAGGATCCGCCACATCAGGCCGCCGATGACTTGAGCTTCAGTCAGGGGCGGATGCTGTCGGAAGAGGGGTTATGATCGTGAGGCGACGCTCCGCAGTGGGGAAGGTTCATGTCACGTGGCGACCCGGGTTACGGATTTAACCGCCGCCACTCCTCGCGGGTGATTTCCCACAACTCCGTGTCCAGCTCACCGGCCACGTATTGCCCTTTTTCTACACGCACTAACCGCATGCCGCTGCGCTCGGATAAGCTTCTGGACCGGCTATTAATGGCGGCTTTCGGGGCGCGCAACACCTCGCGATCCAGGTCGGTAAACCAGAAGCGGGTTACCGCCTGGCAGGCTTCGGTCATGTATCCCTGACCCTGATATTCCGGGACCAGCCAGAAGCCGCGGTTATTGTCCTGCGTATCCATCAGGCAAATAACGCCGATGACCTCCTGCGGCTCCGCTTTCCGGCGTAGCGTCCAGAACCAACCTTTACCTTCTTTGCTTGCTGGCAACGCCACGTTTTCAACATAGTGCTGCGCCCCGTTATCGGGATAGGGCCAGGGGACGCTGGCGACCAGGTAACGGACAATTTCCCAGCGGGGGAAGATGCGCTGGATCTGGGGGGCATCTTCGGGGGAGAGAGGTTTCAGCAGTAAGCGTTCGGTTTCGAGCGGTGGGGTGGGCATGGCTTATTTTCCTTGTTGAGCGGATAACATCATATGCGGCAAATCATAATGAAGCGTGATAATAAATATAAAGCGTATATGAAAATATATGATATGGATAACTTAACTGAATTAATTCTGATTTTTGCTTTTACGCAGGGGATATCCCGGATGTTTAGAATGAAGTTATATAGGGTTTTTCTTCAGTCTAACACTCAGAGGCATTAAGAGATGTATTACCTTAATTCTGTTAAATGGCCACCTACTGAAGAGGGGGGATTAAGACGATTAAGGCTCGGCGAAATAAATTTAGCCAGCACGCTTTACGGTTACAGTATTTATTACCATAAAGTCTGGGTCCATCGTGATAGTTACCTCCCTTTCAATCTGCAGAATCCTGGGCAGGCAATGGCGCCTAATGGCGAAATGTGGTTTCGGGCCGGAACATATGAGGATGATTTTTCTATGCCGGGAAAGGAAGATACTCCGGGCGCCCAACATGTTTTCTTATATGAAATGATGCACGTCTGGCAGCATCAGCGCGGAATGTGGGTGCGCACTCGTGGCGCGTTTTCGTGGATGGCGGATTATAATTATAGTCTGGATAAAGCAAACCTGAATGAGTACGGTATGGAGCAGCAGGCTTCTATCGTCAGCGACTACTGGTTATTAAAACACTATGGGTTTTGGGGAAATAGCCACCTTTATAAATACAAGGATTATGATCCATCTGAACCTACATTAAGATTATTGCGCCAATACGAAAAGGTATTAGGGGATTTTCCTGGATGAAACAAATCATATTGTTCATGATGCTAGTTCTATTGACGGGATGCCCACGCAGAGGATACGAAGGTGAGGAATTAGGGGTAAATCGAGCAATCTATATTGACGGCAATCGAGTCTGCTTCACTATTGATAAAAATGAGGTGTTAAGCCGTTATGGATTATCCATTAACGGCAAGAAATATAAACGTATTCTGGTTAATGATTTCGTTCACCTGACCTATCCTGACACTTGTTTTAAGGTTAATTTAGAAAAAGGGGTGCGTTATGCGGTGAGCTATACACTTAACGATAAGAACTATAAATACGCTTTCATTATTGATAATGAAGATACTGTTATCGACTTACGGAGATACTAACCATGTCATTACCTGCCTATTTATTTCTTTATGATGAAAACGGAATGTTATTAAACGGTGGAAGCCTGGCGCTGGGTCGCGAAGGCGCGGTCGAGGTTATGAGCAGCAGCTACGGCCTCAGCCAGCCGGTTGATCCTCACACCGGGCGAATGGGCGGAACGCGGCAGCACGCACCCTATGTTATCCATAAGCAGGTGAATAAATTATCCCCCTTTCTCGCCAATTGTATTTGTGAAGGTCGGCGGCTAAAAAAAGCCGAGATGAAATATTATGAAACCAACGAGGCAGGCATTGAGCGGGAAATCTACCGGGTCACAATGGAAGGCGTTGTGATTGTATCTGTCAATGCCAATCACACCTATATACCGGGATCCAACAGCCACAATATGATTGAAACCATAGGATTGCGCTATAACAGTATCGAATGGTATTACCTGGATGGGGTGATTAAATATACCGACGCATGGTCTAAGCCTGCATCCCAACAGCAACAGACCAATCAATGAATCGCATTCATCTCTGCACTGGACTGATTAATTGAGCGTCTGGTGCAGAAATGCACCCGGAACTGGTGAAGCGAAAGTGCAGCCGCGGGTCCAGCGCAGGAAGATGCGAGCTGTATGCACGGATCCGCGTCAGATATCTTGCGGTGATTAGGCGGACGAGGGGGCAGACATCAAAAATAGATGGCAGTATTCAACGATCCTACCAACCGTAGAAACAACCCTATCCTGGGGCTGCACAAACAAATTAAACCTCTGTATTTGTGTGTGTTTATTGGTATCGAATAACCCGCTGGCTTGTTTTTTGCACAAGCAGAATAGGGTTTAACCTGCCCCAAATAACAATTCAGACCTTCCTTAATCCAGTTCAGGAAAAGCCATGGTCGCTAACTCATTGATTTTAATGTATTAAATTTTTAATGGAATTTATTGAATCCATAATGCCCTGGTGACATATATTAATAGCATTATAACTAAATTATACTTCTGTACATACGACGGAAAGGTGAGGCTAGAATGCGGTTAATTGTCTTGTTGTTAAGCTTTGTGATATCCACCCAGGCCTGGGCTGGTGAGCTTTCCAAACCTGCCGGTAAAGTACTTTTAACGATGTCCGGTAATATACAAAATACAAATGAAGACGGAAAAGCCGTTTTTGATATCGCCAGCCTTGAGAAACTGGGCATGGTCAGTTTCCAGACCACTTCTCCCTGGTACGATGGGCGCCCTACCTTTACGGGTGTTCCCGTGCAAAAGCTGATGGATTATGTCGGGGCGAAGGGGACTGTCGTTAAGGTCACCGCGCTTAATGACTACACCACCATTATCCCTCTCAATGATTTCAAAAAATACAACGTTATCCTGGCCTTGAAAATTAACGGAGAATATATGCGTATCCGTGATAAAGGCCCATTATTCATCGTGTATCCTTATGACAGCATACCTGAACTGAACAATCAGATTTACTATTCAAGATCTGCCTGGCAGGTCAGCAAAATGACGATTGAATAGGCGTTCAGGAGAGCATCATGAACAGGATACTGGCGGGCATCATTTTTTTCCTCTTTATCTCCACCGGATATATCTCTTTCCTGGTGCATGAAAGGCAACAAGAGTTACAAAAACTGACCCACTACACCGATTCATGGTCTGCTGCGCAGCTGGTATCAGAATATTACCGATTTGAATCCGTGCTGGGGCTTTACACTATCGATGACACGCTGTCGATCGATGATGTCCGCCTGCGTCTCGACATTATGCTCAGCCAGAGTGATTTAACGAAAGAAGGTGATTTAGGGCGCTATATTGAGAGCAATAAAGCGCATCAGGAACTGGCTCTCCACCTCGAAAAGACACTTAAATATCTGGATGTTCATCTTGAAAAAATGACCCGTTCAGAACTCGAAACATACCTGAAAACAATGCACACGCTTGATGCGCCATTAAGCCATCTTTCATCCAGTGCATTGGATAAGGATGTTACCTCGATTAACAGTGCTAACCTCAAAATTCAAACGCTGTATTATATTTATTCAACGACCTCTGTTCTGCTGATCATACTGAGTGCCATATTAGGTACGCTGATATTCTATCAGAACAGAAATATTCTTCAGGCGCATCTTCAGGTAAAGAGCCTTGCTGAAGAGCTTCAGACATCAAAAGAGAAACTACAAATCCAGAATGCGCAGCTGGAATATGACGTCTATCACGATTCCCTTACCGGGATGAATAACCGCCAATTTTTCTGGGATAATCTAAAAAAAGTCATCGAGATTGCTGAAAGAAATAATAAAGCTGTAACGGTGATGTTATTTGATTTAGATCGGTTTAAAGAGATTAATGATACCTGGGGTCATGATGCCGGCGATATGCTGTTACGCCAGATATCCGACCGTCTGACGTCAATAGGTCTGACTTCAGAAACGCTTTATCGCTTAGGTGGGGATGAGTTTGCCTGTCTTTCGTCTGGCCTGACCGAGAGCAGCGCTGTCCTGCGGGCCCAAAAAATATGTGAGGCTATCAACCAGCCCTACACGATTGATAATACGATTGTGAATATCGCCACCTGTGTCGGTATTGTTATTTCAGAGACTGAACGCCGCGCCGACTATCTGTATAAATTTGCCGATCTGGCGCTGTATGAAGCTAAAAAAGAGGGCTCCGGTCAGATAAAAGTCTTCCGCCAACGCATGCTACAAAAGCTGCTGGAAAGCCGAACCCTTGAACACGATATGGCCATGGCGTTAGTGAATAAAGAGTTTGTGGTCTATTATCAGCCGATCGTCGATTCGTTCACCCAGGATATTTACAGCTATGAAGCTCTTATTCGTTGGGTGCATCCTCTGAAGGGGCTTCTGTCGCCGGATAGCTTTATTCCGGTAGCAGAAAAAACAGGCATGATTAATGAGATGGGCAAATCTGTGCTGGAAATGGCCTGCAGGGAAGCGGCGTCCTGGGCGGTTCCGGCAAAAATTTCAGTGAATGTCTCTCCTGTTCAGCTAAGCAGCAAAGCCTTTGCCGGAATAGTGTTGTCCATCCTCAAAGAGACCGGCCTTCAGGCCGACCGTCTTGAACTGGAAGTGACGGAATCTTCTCTCTTTGCCGGGAGCAGTACGCCGGTAAATACGCTTAACAAACTCCGGGCCCTGGGCGTGAAAATCTCCATCGATGATTTTGGTACCGGATACTCTTCTCTCTCCCGGCTGAGCAAGCTTGCCTTCGATAAAATCAAAATCGACAAGTCCTTCGTGCATTCGATCTCTACTCAGGAGGATGCCCTGACGATAATCAAACTCATCACGGGTATGGCGAAGTCCCTGAATATGAAGACGGTTGCGGAGGGGGTTGAAACCCAGGAACAGCTGGAAAACTTACAGGCGCTGGGCTGCGATCTCGCGCAAGGCTATCTGTTTGGCAAGCCTCAGCCGGGTATCGATGGGAAAATCAGAAACGGTTAAATCGCGAATCTGCTTCACGCTGTAAAGTGAAGGGACGATGCCCTGTCATTCCTCTGCCAGCGGATACTTCGGCACAACCTCTTCCGGCCCCAGCTCCCGCCCGTCACTCGCCACCATCGCCAGCTTCTGCAGCGGCTTACGATCGCGAGCATCCACCAGCACCGTCCCGACATCCCCTTCCGCAAACAGATGCGCATTCCCCCACTGGGAGAGCGCCACCAGCACGGTTTGCAGGGCGCGGCCCTTTTCGGTCAGAACATACTCCTGCCACGCACTCCCGTCAGAGGCGGGTTGCAGTACGAGGATCCCTTCGTCCACCAGCAGTTTCAGCCGGGTTGCCAACATATTTTTCGCAATCCCGAGGCTCTTCTGGAACTCGCCAAATCGCGTCACTCCGCTCAGGGCATCGCGCACAATCAGCAGTGACCACCAGTCGCCGATAATATCCAGCGAGCGGGCAACAGGGCAGGGACTCTCTTCCAGGCGGGTACGTTTCACGGCGGCTCCTTATCAGTAGTGAGTTTTATTATAAAACCATTCTGGCCCGGCGTACAAAGTAAGCCGTCACTTTGCGGGTGGGCTCCAGGTAATCCGTCACAAATCTGTCACACTGTTTACGACGATAAAACAGAATGAGGAATTAGGGATGAGAAAAGCACTAATCGCTGTCGCCTTAGCGGGCAGCATCGGCCTGTCGGGCGGCGTCCAGGCGCAAACCGCGCCAGAAGGGTATCAGCTGGAACAGGTTCTGATTATGAGCCGTCATAACCTGCGCGCGCCGCTGGCCAATAACGGCAGCGTGCTGGAGCAGTCGACCCCGGAAAAATGGCCGGAGTGGGATGTGCCGGGCGGGCAGCTTACCACCAAAGGCGGGGTGCTGGAGGTCTACATGGGCCACTACATGCGTGAGTGGCTGGCGGAGGAAGGCGTGGTGACCGCCGGGGAGTGCCCGACGGCAAACAGCGTCTATGCCTATGCCAACAGCCTGCAGCGCACGGTGGCAACGGCGCAGTTCTTTATCACCGGGGCCTTCCCGGGCTGCGATGTGCCGGTGCACCATCAGGAACAGATGGGCACCATGGACCCAACCTTTAACCCGGTGATCACCGATAACTCCCCGGAATTCCGCGAGAAAGCCCTGCAGGCGATGAACACCGAGCGTCAGGGGATGAAGCTTGAGGAAAGCTATAAACTTCTGGAGCAGATGACCGACTATAAAGATTCGCCATCCTGCAAAGAGAAACAGGTCTGCTCCCTGACCGAGGCGAAAGACACTTACAGCGCCGAGTACCAGAAAGAGCCAGGCGTCTCCGGCCCGCTGAAGGTGGGTAACTCGCTGGTGGATGCGTTCACCCTGCAGTATTACGAAGGCTTCCCACTGGATCAGGTGGCGTGGGGCGAGATCAAAACCGACCAGCAGTGGCGGGTGCTGTCCCAGTTGAAAAATGGTTATCAGGACTCGCTGTTCACCTCGGCGGAAGTGGCGCGCAATGTGGCAAAACCGCTGGTCAAGTACATCGACAACGCGCTGGTCACCGACCAGGCGAAAGCGCCGAAGGTCACGCTGCTGGTGGGGCATGACTCCAACATCGCCTCGCTGCTGAAAGCCCTCGACTTCAAACCTTATCAGCTGCCGGGGCAGTACGAACGCACGCCGATTGGTGGCAAGATCGTCTTCCAGCGCTGGCACGACAAGACCGGCAACCGTGATTTGATGAAAATTGAGTATGTTTATCAGAGTACGGAGCAGCTGCGTAATGCCCAGGTGCTGAGCTTAAAAGCGCCTGCGCAGCGCGTCACGCTGGAGCTGAACGGCTGTCCGGTGGATGCGGATGGATTCTGTCCGGTAGAGACATTTAATACGGTGTTGAACACGGCGGCGAAGTAGGTGTAACCCTCTCCCCACCGGGGAGAGGGGGAAACAATCAGACGTTTTTGCGCTCAATGGTCTGCTCGCCCCAGAACAGCGAGTCTTTGTCGGTTTTGTCGAAGGCGATCACCAGCACTTCATCGCTGCCTTCTTCCCAGATTTTCTCGGCCAGTATTTCGTCATATTTCGCGACTTCAAAAATCGCCTCGGCGATCTCCGGTGACGTATTACGTAAACGCGCGAATTCTCCGACGCGATGTGCTTTAGCTTCTTGAGTAGGCATAGCGATCCTCCAGTTGAGAGTTAACCCTTCAGTTTAGCAGCCAGACCGGCAACGTGTTCACCCTGATAGCGGGCAATATTCAGTTCCGCTTCCGACGGCTGGCGCGAGCCGTCGCCACCGGCAATCGTCGTCGCCCCATAAGGCGTGCCGCCGCGCGTCTGAGAAATATCAAACAGCTCCGGTGTTCCGTAGCCGATCGGCACAATTACCATACCGTGATGGGCGAGGGTGGTCCAGGTTGAGGTGATGGTCTGTTCCTGACCGCCACCGGTGCCGGTGGAGCTGAACACGCTGGCGATCTTGCCGTGTAAGGCATTCTTCACCCACAGCCCGCCCGTCTGGTCGAGGAAGGTGCGCATCTGTCCAGCCATATTGCCGAAGCGCGTTGGGGTGCCAAAAATGATGGCGTCATAATCGCCCAGCTCCTGGGGTGATGCCTCAGGGGCATCCTGCGCTTTTCCCCCGGCTTTGGCAAAGGCGTCTGCCGGCATGGTTTCCGGTACGCGTTTAATCACCACCTCAACACCCTCGACTTTCCTGGCGCCGTCCGCCACTGCATGAGCCATGGTTTCGATGTGTCCGTACATGGAATAGTAGAGCACCAGAATTCTCGTCATTTCGCTTCACTCCTCGCATGATTTTTAAGGCAGCGGCATGCTGCCCTCTTTTAAAGATATGACGTGACAGCGAGACTGCAAATCTGGACGCCATTTATTTGATTTGCAACATAAAACCGGGCACCTCCTCCTTCGTAGCAAAATGACACATTTTCGCTATTGAGGATTTCTGGAATGATAAGAAAGGCTTATGGTTCCGTTTCGACGAGCGTCATGCGAAAGGCTGATTTCATATTGCAGAATATTACGGTTAGCTGGATGAATGCGCATACTCCACTAAGCTTAGGTTCACGTGGCGCAGATAAAGAGACTTTTTTAGCGTCGCCAGGTGAAAGAATAGCCTTCACTGAAAGCAGTATTAAGTCTTATGTTTTATAACTCTGGAGGTCCGACATGGCAAACCATCGTGGTGGGTCAGGTAATTTTGCAGAAGACCGTGAAAGAGCATCAGAAGCAGGACGTAAAGGTGGCCAGCAAAGCGGGGGGAACTTCAAGAATGATCCTCAACGCGCATCCGAAGCTGGCAAAAAAGGGGGCAAAAATAGCCATGGCGGCAACAAGAGCAGTTAAGTTGTAGCCAACTGAAGTATGGGTCTCATGACCACAGGCACCCCCCGCCGCCGGGATCCCCGGCGGTTTTTTTATGCCTGTTATTGAAGTGTTATCAAATTCCTTTCACACTAGCGGATTAACTCTTTTTGCTGGTGTCCCATGTCCTCCTCCCGCTATGCCTTTTCGATCAAACCGCAGGAAGCGATCCTGATCCTTATCACCATGTTCTGGGGTGGGACATTTCTTGCCGTGCAGTACGCGGTCACGCTCAGCGATCCCTTCTTTTTTGTCGGCCTGCGTTTCGCCACGGCGGCCATCGCGGTGGCGATCATCTCGTTGAAAACCCTGCCTGGGCTGACCATGACCGAGCTGAAAGCCGGTCTGGCAATCGGCGTCTCTATTGCGATGGGCTACAGCCTGCAAACCTGGGGATTACAAAGTATTCCCAGCAGTAAGTCGGCGTTTATCACCGCCATGTATGTCCCGCTGGTGCCGCTGTTACAGTGGCTCTGCCTGCGCCGGATGCCTGGCGTGATGTCCTGCATCGGCATCGTGCTGGCCTTTATCGGCCTGATCCTGCTGGCGGGGCCCGACGATAACCTGCTGGCACTCGGCAAGGGGGAGATAATCACCCTGGTGGGCGCGGTGGCGATTGCCGCGGAGATTATCTTGATCAGCGCCTGGGCCGGGAAGGTGGACGTTAAGCGCGTCACCGTCGTGCAGCTGGCGACCGCCTCGCTGGTGGCGTTTCTGGCTATGATCCCGGCCGGGGAGTCCGTCCCGCCGATCTCATCCGGGCTGGTGATTGTCGCCCTTGGGCTGGGGATTTTTAGCGCCATCATTCAGGTGACGATGAACTGGGCCCAGCGCAGCGTCTCCCCGACCCGGGCGACGGTGATCTATACCGGGGAGCCGGTGTGGGCGGGGATCTTTGGCCGTCTGGCGGGGGAGCGCCTGCCGCTGCTCGCCCTGGTGGGGGCGGCCTTTATCATTGCCGGCGTGCTGGTGAGCGAGCTGAAGCTGAAAAGAAAGAAAAAGGCGCTGGCGGAGGCCGACAGCGCCACGCTGGATCAAGGCTCCTGAGTCACGACATCGCCCTGAGCTACCCCCGCCATCCGGCGGCTGAGCAGGGCGTTGAGCGCAATCGCGCCAAAGGTGGCGGTGCCGATCCCGCCCAGGGTAAAGCCCCCGAGGGAGAGGGCGAAATCACCGGCGCCCAGCACCAGGGTCACGGCGACCATAATCAGGTTGCCGTTCTGACTGAGATCGACCCGGTTCTGCACCCAGATCCGCGCCCCGGCCACCGCAATCAGGCCAAACACCACAATCGACGCTCCGCCTATCACCGCCGCCGGGATGGTGTGGATCAGCGCGCCAAATTTAGGTGAAAAGCCGAGCAGGATAGCGATGACTGCCGCCGCCACGAACACCAGCGTCGAGTAGACTTTGGTCACCGCCATCACGCCGATATTCTCGGCGTAGGTGGTCACGCCGCTGCCGCCCACCGAGCCGGAGAGCATGGTAGCCAGCCCGTCACCGACAAAGGCCCGCCCCATATACGGGTCCATATTACGCCCGGTCATCCCGGCCACCGCCTTCAGGTGGCCGAGGTTTTCCGCCACCAGGATCACCGCCACCGGGGCGATCAGCATCATCGCCTGGCCGTTAAAGGTCGGCGAGGTCAGCTGCGGCAGGCCGAACCACGCCGCCTGTTGGACGAGGGCAAAATCGACCGGTTTGCCGAGCCCGAAAACGCTGGTCAGCAGGGCGTAGATCAGACAGGCGAGGATCAGCCCGACCAGGATCAGCAGCCGCTGGATCATTCCCCGGGTAAACACCGCGACCAGGCCGATACATAGCACCGTCACCACTGCCATCCAGCTGTCAAACGCCGAGCCGGAAACGCCTTTCACGGCGATGGGGGCCAGGTTCAGGCCAATCGCCATTACCACCGCCCCGGTGACCACTGGTGGCATCAGCCGTTCGATCCAGCGGGTACCCAGTTTCATCACCACCAGGCCAATCACCGTGTAGATCGCCCCGCAGGCGATGATCCCGCCCAGGGCGACGCTTAACTGCGGGTTGATCCCCTGACCGCTAAAGCCCGTCGCGGCAATCACCACCCCGACAAAGGCCGCGCTGGAGCCGAGATAGCTTGGCACCCGTCCGCCGGTAATGAAGAAGAACAGCAGGGTACCGATGCCCGACATCAGTATCGACAGGTTGGGATCCAGCCCCATCAGAATGGGCATCAGCACCGTGGCACCAAACATCGCCACCGCGTGCTGCACCCCCATTACCGCGGTTTGCGCCAGCGGGAGACGTTCATCCGGCGCGACCACGCCGCGTTCATCTGAGGTCGATTTCAACTGCCAGTGAGGAAAACCGAATAGTGCCATCAGCTGCTCCTTAAGGAGGATTAACAGGCGGGTCGCATCAGGGCGTGGTAGCCGCGGTCAAACCACACCAGGCCCTGCGGCACCGGGTGGCGGGTAATTGCAACGATCTCGCAAAACAGAATGTCGTGGGTGCCCACGCTCACCACCTGGCTAATCCGGCAGTCGAACGAGGCCAGCGCGTCCGCCAGGCGCGGACAGCCGGTGGCCCCGATCTGCCACTGGGCGGCGGCAAAACGATCGGCCATCGGGGTTTTACCCCCGAACAGATTCGACAGCGACTCCTGCCCGGCGCTGAGGGTGTTAACGCACAGGGTGCGGTTGTCGTTAAACACTGTCCACACCGAGGCCCCGCGATTGAGGCATACCAGCAATGTCGGCGGCGAATCGGTGACGCTGCACACCGCGCTGGCGGTAAAGCCCGCCTCGCCGGCCGGGCCGTCGGTGGTGATGATGTTTACCGCCGCTCCCAGACAGGCCATCGCATCCCGGAAGTCTTGTTTATCAAGGTTCATCTTCGCTCCTTATAGCAGCCCGCAGGCGTCGTCAAAACTCAGGCGCGGCAGTCGGCCGAACAGCTTACTGGTGTCGCCGTAGCCAATGTTGATCAGCAGATTGCTTCTCAGGTTGCTGCCGGTGAAGAAGGCTGCATCGACCTTCTCCCGGTCGAAGCCGGACAGCGGCCCGGTATCGAGCCCCAGTGCCCGACAGGCAACAATCAGATACGCGGCCTGCATCGTGCTGTTGCGAAAGGCGGTCTCCTCCGCGAGCTGTGGGCTGGCGGTGAACCAGCTCCGTGCATCGCCGTGGGGAAACAGCTCCGGCAGACGGTCGTAAAACTGGCTGTCCCAGGCGACGATGGCCGTCACCGGGGCGGTGAGGGTCTTTTGCAGGTTGCCGCTGGAAAGCGCCGGGCGCAGCTTCTCTTTGCCTTCCGGGGTGCGGATAAACACCATCCGCGCCGGGGAGCAGTTGGCGGAGGTCGGCCCCCACTTCATGAGATCGTAAATTTCGCGCAGCGTCTCGTCGCTGACCGGGCGGTCCAGCCAGCCGTTATGGGTGCGCGCGTCGGTAAACAGCGCGTGCTGGGCGGTCGGGGTGATGGCTTCACTCATGGCAGCTCCTTCGATAAACGTTCGTGGCGGTGCAGCAGGCTGGCGAGCCCGTTTTGTAGCAGGGCGTTGAACACCTCCGGCTCGGTGACGTTGCAGGCGTGGCCGCCCCGGGGCATCACCGTGATAACGCTGTCGGGCAGGGCGGCGTGCAGCTGGGATGAACAGACGGCAGGCACCAGCAGATCGTCGGCGGAACAGATAATCTGCACCGGGCAGCGGATATGCGTTGTCTGACGACTGAAGTCGGCCCGCTTCAGGGCATTCAGCCTGCGCAGCAGGGTGGTTTTGCCCTGGAAATGGGCCAGCGCCAGGGCCTCTTCGGCCTCCATGCGCGGCTGACGGGCGGCCATCCAGTCGGCGGGATAGAGAAACAGCGGCTGAGCCTCCACCCACGCCTGGGCGCCACCGGCATGCAGCAGCCGCTCGCGCACCTGGAAACAGCGCCGGGTATGGGGATGCAGCATCAGCCAGCCGTTGACGGACACCAGCGCCCGGATGGCCGCGGGACGATCTACCGCCAGCTGCAGGCCGATCAGCGCGCCCAGCGCATGGCCCACCACGCAAAAGCGCGTTATCCCGGCGGTCTCCAGCGCCTGCCACAGCTCATCGGCCATCTGCGCCAGGCTGTAGGCCTCCGGCAGTTCGCCGGAATTGTTGCCGGTGCCGCGCTGGTCATAGCAGACCACCTGATACTCCAGCTCCAGGTCAGCCAACTGGGGCAGCCAGTAGCTGCCGCTGCCCCCCAGCCCGGCGATCAGCACCACCACCGGTGCGCCGTCAAAGGGTGGGGGAGAAAGGGAAAGATTCATGGCAACCTCATCGGCCAATGTGGGCGATGGTGGCGATCTCCACCAGCGCCTCGGGTTTCACCAGCCCACACTGAATGCAGAACCGCGCCGGTTTATCGCCGGGGAAAAACTCGGCGTAGATCTCGTTAATCGCGGCGTAGTTTTTCCAGTCGGTAATAAAGATGCTGTTGAAGGTCACGTCCGCCATCGTCCCGCCCGCCGTTTCGATAACGCGCTGGATGGTCTGTAGCACGTGACGGGTTTGCGCCTTTGGGTCATCGGGAAACACCACGTTGTTGTGGGCGTCGAACGGCAGGGTGCCCGAGACGTAGACCACCCCGTCCGCCAGGGTGCCGGGGACGAAGGGGGCAATCGGGGTGCTGGTGCCCGGGGGAATAATCACAGATTTCGGCATGGTTGAGCTCCTCAGGCGATACGGGCATAAGCGGCGGGGGAAAGGGCATCGCAGAAGGTGGCGACGTCGCTGACCCAGCCAAAAAAGGTTTCGATGTTAAACAGCGCGGCCTGCTGGGCAAACGCCGGCCCGGCCTGATGCGTGGCGTCTTCCAGCACCACGCCGAAATACTCGAGGAAGAAGCCGTCGCGCAGGGTCGATTCCACGCAGACGTTAGTGGCGATGCCGGTAAAGATCAGATGGCGAATGCCGCGGCTGCGCAGCAGGCTGTCCAGCGGGGTATTAAAGAAGCCGCTGTAGCGTGGTTTCGGCAGCACGATATCCCCCGGCTCCGGCACCAGCTCGTTCACCAATTGGTAATCCCAGCCGCCTTTCGCCAGCAGCTTGCCCTGCAGTTCCGGGCGCTGGCGCATGGTTTTCAGCGCATTTGATTTATGGAAGTTGGGCGAGCCGGGGCCGCCCGCCTCTACATACTGTTCATCCCAGCCGTTCTGGAACCAGATAATCTGGATCCCGGCGGCGCGCGCGGCGGCGACGGCGGTTTTAATGTTCTCAATCACCGGCCGGGTGGCGGAGACGTCAAACCCGGCCAGATCGAGATAGCCCCCGGGGCTGGCGTAGGCGTTCTGCATATCCACCACGATCAGGGCGCTGTGCTGCGGGTCGAAGGTGATGGCTTCAGGGCGTGCGGATAATGTTGTCATTACGCCACCTCCTTCGTTAACGCAGGAATATGAGATCGGCACTGCATCAGAGGCTGAATGCGCTCGCCGAAGGTTTCAATCCCGGTCAGAAAATCATCGAAGGTCAGGAGCACGCCCTCGGCACCCGGCACGCTGGCGACCTCATCGAGCATCCGCGCCACGCTGGCATAGGATCCCACCAGGGTGCCCATATTGATATTCACCGCCGAGGTCGGGTCGGCCATCTGCCGCACGTTGGTATCCGCCCCGGAGCGGGTGTCTTTTTGACTCTGCTCGCTGAGCCAGCTCAGGGCTTCCTCGTCGGCCCCGGCTTTGTAGTGTTCCCATTTGGCCCGCGCCGCCTCGTCGGTTTCATCGGCGATGACCATAAACAGCACGTAGGAGCCGACATCGCGCCCGGTTTTCTCTGCCGCCTCTTTCATCCGGGCCGCGGTTGGTGCAAAGGCCGCCGGGGTGTTAACCCCTTTACCGAAGCAGAAGTTGAAGTCGGCGTATTTCGCCGAGAACTCCATCCCCGCATCGCTCTGCCCGGCGCAGATCACCTTCATCGGCACCGAGGGCTGCGGGCTGACGCGGCAGTCGTTCATGGTGAAGAACTCCCCTTTGAAATCGCTCTTGCCGGTGCCCCACAGATCCCGCAGAACCTGGACATACTCGGTCAGATAGTCGTAGCGCTTCGAGAAGTACTCATCCCCCGGCCAGAGGCCCATCTGCTCGTACTCCGGCTTCTGCCAGCCGGTGACGAGGTTAACGCCAAAGCGGCCGCCGGAGATGGTGTCGATGGTCGAGGCCATCCGCGCCACGATGGCCGGAGGCAGGGTAAGGGTGGCGGCGGTAGCGTAGATCTGGATCCGCGAGGTGACCGCCGCCAGCCCGGCCATCAGGGTGAAGGACTCCAGGTTGTGATCCCAGAATTCGGTTTTACCGCCGAAGCCGCGCAGCTTGATCATCGACAGGGCAAAGTCGAAGTGATAGTGCTCCGCTTTTTGCACGATGGCCTTGTTCAGCTCGAAGGTCGGCAGGTACTGCGGCGCGTGGGTGGAGATCAACCAGCCGTTATTGCCAATGGGAACGAATACGCCAATTTTCATCACGAACCTCTCTTCATCACAGCGTGGGGGTGAAAGTCAGACGTGGCGCTGCATCCTGCATCTCCTGTTCAGCCGCGTAAGCCTGTTTTGCAAAGGCGATGCCAGGTTTGAAATTGCTAATGTTATTAACGTGTTAACGATTGGTTGATGAAATGCAGGTGGCGAAAGTGGACTGTCTGGTCAAAATAGTTGCACACAAAGCAGGCAGTCGTGCGCGGTGGCGGTGCAGATTGTCGTGGTAACAGCAGGGTTTTTGCTATGCTGGGAGCAGATCAACAAGGAGTGAGCCCATGGCACAAGGCGCAGTGAAAACAACCGGTAAACGTTCGCAGGCGGTGAGCGCGAAAAAACAGGCGATCCTCTCGGCGGCGCTGGAGACCTTCTCGCAGTTTGGCATTCACGGCACGCGGCTGGAGCAGGTGGCCGAGCTGGCGGGGGTGTCAAAAACCAATCTGCTCTACTACTTCCCGTCGAAAGAGGCGCTGTACGTTTCCGTCCTGCAACAGATCCTTGATATCTGGCTGGCGCCGTTGAAGGCGTTTCGTGAGGAGCTCACCCCGCTGGTGGCGATCCAGCAGTATATCCGCCTCAAGCTGGAGGTCTCCCGGGACTATCCCCAGGCGTCAAGGCTGTTCTGTCTGGAGATGCTGCAGGGGGCACCGCTGCTGAAAACGGTGCTAAGCGGGGATATGAAATCGCTGGTGGATGAGAAGTCGGCGATCATTGCCGGATGGGTTGCCACCGGCAAACTGGCGCCGGTGGACCCGCATCATCTGATATTTATGATCTGGGCCGCCACCCAGCACTACGCCGACTTTTCCGCGCAGGTAGAGGCGGTGACCGGCAAGTCGCTCAAGGATGACGACTTCTTCCACAGCACGGTGGATAACGTGCAGCGGATGATTATCGAAGGGGTTCGGGTGCGTTAACTGGCAGGTGGGAGAGGGCAGCTTAAATCGCCCTCTTCGCACTGCATCAGCGAGGCCAGAAAGGCTTCGCGCTCGCTGGTTTTTTCCGTCATGCACTGGTTGACGATCATTGGCTGGACGGAGCCGCCAGCGGTGCCCGAGCCGATAACGGCGCAGTCGGCATCGCGCAGGGCGATCCACGCCTGTTGCGCCTTTTTCAACAGATCGCGCTGGGGTGCGGCGGCGCGCTTCATCACAGCCTGGTAAGTCTGGTTCAGGGTTTTATCCGCCGCCTGGTATTGCTGCGCGGTGCAGGTGTTCAGGTCCAGTTGGGTGCTGGCGTTGGCGCACTCATCCGCCAGGGCGCTGGTGCTCAGCAGTAACGCGGCACCTGCGATCAAAGCTCGTTTCATGACTCCCTCCGTATAAAAAAGCCGGGTGGCGGCTTCGCCTTACCCGGCCTGGAACATCAAAACCGTAGCCCCGGTAAGCGTAGCGCCACCGGGGAGAGGTTGCACGCTTAGCCGATGGTCATCAGGCTGGCGTTACCGCCTGCGGCGGCGGTGTTGACGCTGAGGGAGCGCTCCACGTACAGACGTTCCAGCTGCAGATTGTCTTCGCCGCGGGCGAAGCCCTGCACCGACACAATCGCGCCGCTACGGGCTGCCACCAGCTCGCACAGCTCGCGCAGCTGGTCGGAATCCCCGTGGTAGATCACCGCATCAAACGGCTGACTGGTCAGCACATCTGCTTTGGCAAAGCGAATACGGTCGGTCACCGCCTTCGGCAGCTGCTTCGCCAGGTCGCGGTGCAGGCCATCTTCCGGCCACAGCACTTCACACCCGGTGGCTAATGCTGCCGCCAGCTGAACCAGCGCATCCTGCTCGTTATCCGCCACGCAGAGCACGCGCTCGCGCGGCATCAGGGTCCAGGTGTTGCGCTCGCCGGTCGGGCCAGGCAGCACGCGCTGGGTCCCGGCCTGCGCCAGCTCGCCATACTGCTGGCACAGGGCGCGCAGTTCAGGGCGTTTCTCTGCCCAGCTCGCCAGCGCTTCCAGCGGCTGCGTCAGGACCGCTTTCACCTGCGTATCCACCGGGTATTGTGCATCCTGACGACCCAGGGTCACGCCGAGGGCGTTGGCCGGACGGTTCGCCAGCAGGCGGTAGAGGTACATTGGCCCCCCCGCTTTCGGACCGGTGCCCGACAGCCCTTCGCCGCCGAACGGCTGCACGCCCACGACCGCACCGACCATATTACGGTTCACGTACAGGTTGCCGACCTTCGCGCTGCCGGTCACCTGAGCGATGGTTTCGTCGATACGGGTATGCACGCCCAGGGTCAGGCCGTAGCCGGAAGCGTTGATCTGCTCGATAAGCTGATCGAGATTGTTACGGTTGTAACGCACCACGTGCAGCACCGGGCCGAAGACCTCTTTTTTCAGTTCGTCGAAGCTTGCCAGCTCGATCAGGGTTGGCGCCACGAAGGTGCCGGTCTGCCATTCGCGGGCATCTTCGCTGTTCTCACGCACCGCCTGGAACACCGGGCGGCCTTTGGCCCGCATCGCCTGAATGTGATTCTCGATGTTGGCTTTGGCTTCGGCATCAATCACCGGCCCAATGTCGGTAGTCAGACGGCCAGGGTTGCCCATCCGGCACTCGCCCATCGCGCCACGCAGCATTTTCAGGGTGTGGTCGGCGATATCATCCTGCAGGCAGAGCACGCGCAGGGCGGAGCAGCGCTGTCCGGCACTGTCGAAAGCCGAAGCCACCACATCCACCACCACCTGCTCGGTGAGGGCGGACGAATCGACGATCATCGCGTTCATGCCGCCGGTCTCGGCGATCAGCGGAGTCGGACGGCCCTGGGCATCCAGACGGGTGGCGATATTGCGTTGCAGCAGGGAAGCCACTTCGGTGGAGCCGGTGAACATCACCCCGCGCACGCGGTTGTCGGCGGTCAGCTTGGCACCCACGGTCTCGCCGCGGCCTGGCAGGAGTTGCACCACGCCAGCCGGGACACCGGCTTCCAGCAGGATGTTGATCCCCTGGGCGGCGATCAGCGGCGTCTGCTCGGCCGGTTTCGCCAGCACGCTGTTACCGGCGGCAAGGGCGGCAGCAATCTGGCCGGTGAAGATCGCCAGCGGGAAGTTCCACGGGCTGATACAGACCACCGGCCCCAGCGGGCGATGGGTTTCGTTGTCAAAGTCGTCACGGACCTGACCGGCATAGTAGTGCAGGAAGTCAACGGCTTCGCGCACTTCGGCGATGGCGTTGCTGAAGGTTTTCCCCGCTTCGCGCACCAGAATGCCAATCAGCTGCTGCATCTGATCTTCCATCAACACCGCAGCACGTTCGAGGATGGCCGCGCGTTCCTGCGGCGGGGTGGCGAACCAGATCGGCGCGTTGTTTACCGCGCTGTCGAGGGCCAGATCCACTTCCTGTTCGGTCGCTTCCCGGGCAAAGCCAACGATATCTTTCGGCTCGGCCGGGTTGATCACCGGCTGCATTTCGCCGTTGCTCACCGGCTGCTCGAGGATCGGTTTGGCCTGCCATTTCTGCAGGGCGCTGTTGAGCAGCGACGAGGAGAGCGACGCCAGACGGTGTTCGTTGGCCAGATCCAGGCCGGAGGAGTTGATGCGGCCTGCGCCGTACAGCTCGCGCGGCAGGGCAATCTTCGGATGCGGCAGACCAACCTGACCCTCCTGGGCTGCCATCTTCTCGACGGCCTGCACCGGATCGGCCACCAGCTCATCCAGCGGCAGGGTGGCGTCGGCGATGCGGTTCACGAAGGAGGTGTTAGCCCCGTTCTCCAGCAGACGGCGCACCAGATACGCCAGCAGGGTTTCATGGGTGCCAACCGGAGCATAAATACGGCACGGACGGTTCAGTTTGCCATCCGCCACTTTACCGGTGACCTGCTCGTACAGCGGTTCCCCCATGCCGTGCAGGCACTGGAACTCGTACTGGCCCGGATAGTAGTTCTGACCGGCCAGCTGATAGATCGCTGCCAGAGTGTGGGCGTTGTGGGTAGCGAACTGCGGGTAGATCAGGTTCGGCACGCCGAGCAGCTTTTTGGCGCAGGCGAGGTAGGAGACGTCGGTGTAGACCTTGCGGGTATAGACCGGATAGCCCTCCAGGCCCTCCATCTGGGCGCGTTTGATCTCGCTGTCCCAGTAGGCGCCCTTCACCAGACGGATCATCAGGCGGCGACGGCTGCGGGTGGCGAGGTCGATCAGGTAGTCAATCACGAACGGACAGCGTTTCTGGTAAGCCTGAATAACAAAGCCAATCCCGTTCCAGCCCGCCAGCTCCGGTTCGAAGCACAGTTTTTCCAGCAGATCGAGGGAGATCTCCAGACGGTCGGCCTCTTCGGCGTCGATGTTGAGCCCGATGTCATACTGGCGGGCCAGCAGGGTCAGGGACTTCAGGCGCGGGTAGAGCTCTTCCATCACCCGATCGTACTGGGCGCGGCTGTAGCGCGGATGCAGGGCGGAGAGCTTAATGGAGATCCCCGGGCCTTCATAAATGCCGCGGCCGTTGGAGGCTTTACCGATGGCGTGGATCGCCTGCTGGTAAGAGACCAGATAGGCCTGTGCGTCGGCGGCGGTGAGCGCCGCTTCCCCCAGCATGTCATAGGAGTAGCGGAAGCCTTTATCTTCCAGCTTGCGGGCGTTGGCCAGCGCTTCGGCGATGGTCTCCCCGGTCACGAACTGCTCGCCCATCAGGCGCATCGCCATGTCCACGCCTTTGCGGATTAAAGGCTCGCCGCTCTTGCCGATAATGCGGTTCAGGGAGCGGGAGAGGCTGGCTTCGTTGTGGGTGGAGACCAGGCGGCCGGTGAACAGCAGACCCCAGGTGGCGGCGTTAACGAACAGCGACGGGCTGCGGCCAATGTGGGAATGCCAGTTGCCGTTGCTGATCTTGTCGCGGATCAGCGCGTCGCGGGTGGCTTTGTCCGGGATACGCAGCAGCGCTTCCGCCAGACACATCAGGGCCACGCCCTCCTGCGAGGAAAGAGAGAACTCCTGCAGCAGGCTCTGCACCATTCCGGCACGGCCGGTGGCGTTTTTCTGGCTGCGCAGTTTTTCGGCAAGCGTATACGCCAGGCTGTGGGCCTGGGAGGCAATCGGCTCCGGCAGGCGCGCCTGCTCCAGCAGCATCGGCACGGCGTCGGTCTCTGCGCGGCGGTACGCAGCGGTGATGGCCGCGCGGGTTACCGACTGAGGCAGGATCTGCTCGGCAAATTCGAGGAACGGCTGGTGGATCTCTTCGACAGCGTCGCTCTGCTCGTCGCTCTCATTGGCGGCACCGGACAGCAGGGCTGGCAGCTCTGGCAGGGCGTCGTCGCTCTCCAGCTTTTCCAGATAGTTAAAGATGGCCTGCTTAATTAACCAGTGCGGCGTGCGGTCAATTCGCGTAGCTGCCGATTTAATCCGTTCGCGGGTCGCGTCATCCAGCTTAACCCCCATGGTGGTCATGCCCATGCCAAAAACTCCTGTGATTCAGTAGCGCTAGTGTAGTTAACGTGAAATATCCACTATGTTGCAACTTTGTGCAACCTCGTTAAATGTGACCCGGTTTGCAAGCTGGAAAATGAATAGATTGTTACGTCATGGTTAACCATAAAAAAGATATGGATTTTCGCTGTCAACCCTGGTTTCATGCGGCGCTTAACACTTTTTGAAGGTGCAACCGCGAAAAACGTGAGCGAGTGCAACCTCCAGCAAACTGGTGTGAAACCGGGGATGAAATTGATGTAAATGCAGTGTTAAATCGTTTGTGTCATGGCAACGCATACGGCAGGATACGCGCGGCCAACAGAAACACACATCATCACCCCCTCGTTCCGGGGGTGGAATAAAGACAGCCGGGAAGGCTGTCGAACATCTTTGCGGAGTATTTAAATGGCAATTAGCACACCGATGCTGGTGACATTTCTTATCTATATTTTTGGCATGATCCTGATAGGGTTCCTTGCATGGCGTTCTACCAAAAACTTTGATGACTACATTCTGGGCGGACGCAGTTTAGGGCCGTTCGTGACTGCACTCTCTGCGGGTGCATCGGATATGAGCGGCTGGCTGCTGATGGGCCTGCCGGGTGCCATCTTCCTCTCGGGGATCTCCGAAAGCTGGATCGCCATCGGCCTGACGCTGGGCGCATGGATTAACTGGAAGCTGGTGGCCGGGCGTCTGCGCGTACACACCGAAGCCAACAACAACGCCCTGACCCTGCCGGACTACTTCACTGGCCGTTTCGAAGATAAGAGCCGCATCCTGCGTATTATCTCTGCGCTGGTTATTCTGCTGTTCTTCACCATCTACTGTGCCTCCGGCATCGTGGCCGGGGCGCGTCTGTTCGAAAGCACCTTCGGCATGAGCTATGAAACGGCGCTGTGGGCAGGTGCCGCGGCAACCATCATCTACACCTTCGTGGGCGGGTTCCTCGCCGTCAGCTGGACCGACACCGTGCAGGCCAGCCTGATGATTTTTGCCCTGATCCTGACCCCGGTGATTGTGATCCTCTCCGTGGGCGGCCTGGGGGATTCTCTGGCAGTGATCCAGCAGAAGAGCATCGAAAACGTCGACATGCTGAAAGGGCTGAACTTCGTGGCGATTGTCTCCCTGATGGGCTGGGGGCTGGGTTACTTCGGTCAGCCGCACATCCTGGCGCGCTTTATGGCGGCGGACTCGCACCACACCATCGTTCATGCCCGTCGTATCAGCATGGCGTGGATGATCCTCTGTCTGGGCGGGGCCTGTGCGGTGGGCTTCTTCGGGATTGCCTACTTCAACAACAACCCGTCCCTGGCGGGTGCGGTGAACCAGAACGCCGAACGCGTGTTTATCGAGCTGGCGCAGATCCTCTTCAACCCGTGGATCGCCGGTATTCTGCTCTCTGCCATTCTGGCGGCGGTAATGTCCACCCTGAGCTGCCAGCTGCTGGTCTGCTCCAGTGCCATCACGGAAGATCTCTACAAAGCTTTCCTGCGTAAGAACGCCAGCCAGAAAGAGCTGGTGTGGGTCGGGCGCTTTATGGTGCTGGTGGTGGCCCTGGTCTCCATCGCCCTGGCGGCAAACCCGGAAAACCGCGTGCTGGGTCTGGTGAGCTACGCCTGGGCAGGCTTCGGTGCTGCTTTTGGTCCGGTGGTGCTGTTCTCGGTGCTGTGGTCCCGCATGACCCGCAACGGCGCGCTGGCGGGGATGATTATCGGTGCGGTCACCGTGATCGTCTGGAAGCAGTTCGCGTGGCTGGGGCTGTACGAAATCATTCCAGGCTTTATCTTCGGCAGTATCGGGATTGTGGTCTTCAGTCTGCTGGGTAAAGCCCCGTCTGCCACCATGCAGAAACGCTTTGCTGACGCAGATGCGCATTACCACTCCGCACCGCCAACGAAGTTACAGGCTGAGTAAATTTAAAACACACTCTAAGCCGGGCATGCCCGGCTTTTTTTATTGCTAATTTCTGCAACTTACGGTCATATCGCTGTGCTAAAAAAATAATGAGGATAGCGAACAATGACATTCAAAACAGGGCTCATGGCTGGCGCAATATTACTCCTGGCCGGCTGCAACGCCCCATCCCACAGCACCGCGGATAACACCTGCAAAGCCGATAATCAGATGCAGCAAACCACCCTCTATTTTGGCCTGAACCGTCCGGCAGGGGAGGCGATCACCGGCCAGGAGTGGCAGCAGTTTGTCGATCAGGACGTGACCCCGCGTTTTCGCGATGGCTTAACGGTGTTTGATGCGCGTGGGCAGTGGCTGGGAAATGACGGGAAAGTGGCGCGCGAATCAAGCAAGGCGTTGATGCTGATCCACGGAAAAGATGCACAGAGCGAGAGCAATATCGAGACGCTGCGGGGGATCTATAAGCAGCGCTTCGCCCAGGAGTCAGTGATGCGCGTCGACCAGCCGGTGTGCGTGCAGTTTTGATAAAATCTGCCGGGTGGCGCTAGCGCTTACCCGGCCTACGAAACCCGTAGGCCCGTGCAAGCGCAGCGCCGCCGGGCAATAAATTACAACACTAATCCCGCAAAGCTCGCCGATAACAGGCTTACCAGCGTTGCGCCGTACACCAGGCGCAGGCCAAAGCGCGACACCACGTTGCCCTGCTGCTCGTTCAGCCCCTTAATCGCCCCGGCCACAATGCCGATTGAGGCAAAGTTGGCGAAGGAGACCAGGAACACCGACAGAATGCCCAGCCCGCGCGGGGTCATCTGTGCCGCGATTTTTTGCAGCTCGATCATCGCCACAAACTCGTTTGCCACCAGCTTGGTTGCCATAATCCCGCCCGCATGCAGAGCATCACTCAGCGGAATGCCCACCAGCCACGCCAGGGGATAGAAGACATAACCCAGAATCTGCTGGAAGCTCAGGCCAAAGACGCTGGAGAAGAGGGCGTTAACGGCGCTGATCAGGGCAATAAAGCCAATCAGCATCGCCAGAATAATCATCGCCACCTTAAAGCCAGCCAGAATATATTCTCCCAGCATCTCGAAGAAGCTCTGGGACTCATGCATCTTCTCCAGCTTAATTTCCGGCTCCGCTTCCGGGCGAGTCGGGTTAATCACCGTCAGGATAATAAAGGTGCTGAACATATTCAGGATCAGCGCCGCCACCACATATTTTGCCTCCAGCATGGTCATATAGGCTCCGACAATCGACAGTGAAACCGTCGACATCGCGGTAGCCGCCATGGTGAACAGACGACGCGACGAGAGATCCCCCAGCACCCCTTTGTAAGCAATGAAGTTTTCCGACTGGCCAAGCGTCAGAGAGCTGATGGCGTTAAAGGATTCGAGCTTGCCCATGCCGTTAACCTTCGACAGCAGGGTGCCGACAACGCGGATGATCACCGGCAGAATACGCCAGTGCTGCAGAATCCCGATCAGCGCGGAAATAAAGATAATCGGACACAGCACGCCGAGGAAAATAAAGGCCAGCCCCTTTTCACCCATTCCGCCAAATACAAAGTTGGTCCCTTCGGCGGCATATTTCAGTAATGACTCGAAGAAGCCTGAGACGTACTGAATAACAAACAGGCCACTTTCGGCGTGGAGGAAAAAGAATGCCAGCGCAATCTCAATCACAATAAGTTGGATAATGTAGCGAATGCGAATGTTGCGGCGGTCAAAGCTGACCAGCCAGGCCAGCGCAAGGATTACCACCAGCGCCAGCAGGAAGTGCAGGAATTGATACATAGTTGATTTTCAGCAGATTAATGAGGCGCTTATTTAGCCACAGCCCGCTGTAACCGTAAATGAACTTTTACGACATAACTTATGAACCCTTTAGTCACCTGAGTGATTATTTTCTGCTTATGGTTTTACATCCTGTCATCAAAACGCAGCATATTTCGCTTGTATTTCTTATTGCCGTAATGATAATCACTATCACAAGAATTTACCTTTCTTTGCATCAGTTGACCGTGAATAACATTTAAGGTGTCGGCATGTTTGTTCCATTTCTCATTATGTTACGTGAAGGCCTCGAAGCGGCCCTTATTGTCAGCCTGATCGCCAGCTATCTGAAACGTACCCAGCGCGGCCGCTGGATCGGCGTGATGTGGATCGGCGTTTTCCTGGCTGCCGCCCTCTGCCTGGGTCTGGGCATTGCGATCAACGAAACCACCGGTGAATTCCCGCAAAAAGAGCAGGAGCTGTTTGAAGGCCTCGTGGCGCTGATTGCGGTGGTGATCCTCACCTGGATGGTGTTCTGGATGCGTAAAGTGTCGCGTAACGTCAAGGTTCAGCTGGAGCAGGCGGTGGACAGCGCCCTGGCGAAAGGCAATCACCACGGCTGGGCGCTGATCATGATGGTCTTTTTCGCCGTGGCGCGTGAAGGGCTGGAGTCGGTCTTCTTCCTGCTGGCCGCCTTCCAGCAGGATGTCGGCATCTGGCCGCCGCTGGGTGCGGTGCTGGGTCTGGCCACTGCGGTGGTGCTCGGTTTCCTGCTCTACTGGGGCGGGATCCGCCTCAACCTCGGCGTCTTCTTCAAGTGGACCAGCCTGTTTATTCTGCTGGTGGCCGCCGGGCTGGCCGCGGGGGCGATCCGCGCCTTCCATGAGGCGGGCCTGTGGAACCACTTCCAGGATGTGGCGTTCGATCTCAGTAATGTCCTGTCCACCCATTCGCTGACCGGCACCCTGCTGGAAGGGATCTTCGGCTATCAGGAAGCGCCGAGCGTCAGTGAAGTGGCGGTGTACTTTATCTATCTCATTCCGGCGCTGGCGCTGTTCTTTATGCCATCGCGGCCGGGCACGCAGCCGTCGCATACCGCGCCCTGAAGTGCTCACTGTAGTTACAACATACTTTTAAAAGGGAAAGGTTATGACTATTCAACTTCGTCGCACCGCTTTGCAGGCGGGTATTGCCGCGCTGCTTACCTCCGCGTTTTATGTTCAGGCAGCAGATGTTCCGCAGGTAAAAGTCACCGTCAATGATAAACAGTGTGAGCCGATGACCATTACGGTCAACAGCGGTAAAACCCAGTTCATCATCCAGAACCACAGCCAGAAAGCGCTGGAGTGGGAGATCCTCAAAGGGGTGATGGTGGTGGAAGAGCGCGAGAACATCGCTCCGGGCTTCACTCAGAAGATGACCGCCAACCTGCAGCCGGGTGAATATGACATGACCTGCGGCCTGCTGACCAACCCGAAAGGTAAGCTGATCGTCAAAGGTGCTGCCACCGCCGACGCCGCCAAAGGCGACGCGCTGCTGAGCCTCGGCGAGGCCATTACCGCATATAAAGCTTACGTCACCAAAGAGACGGCGGACCTGGTGGCCGGCACCAAAGCATTTACCGACGCGGTGAAAGCGGGCGATATCGAAAAAGCCAAATCCCTGTACGCGCCAACCCGTCAGCACTATGAGCGCATCGAGCCTATCGCCGAGCTGTTCTCGGACCTGGATGGCAGCATCGATGCCCGTGAAGATGACTACGAGCAGAAAGCTGCCGATCCAAAATTCACCGGCTTCCACCGTCTGGAGAAAGCCCTGTTTGGCGACAACTCCACCAAAGGGATGGAGCAGTACGCGACGCAGTTGAACAGCGACGTGCTGGATCTGCAAAAACGCATCAGTGAGCTGGCCTTCCCGCCGTCAAAAGTGGTGGGCGGTGCGGCAGGGCTGATTGAAGAAGTGGCGGCCAGCAAAATCAGCGGGGAAGAAGACCGCTACAGCCATACCGACCTGTGGGACTTCCAGGCTAACGTCGAAGGCGCGCAGAAGATCGTTGACCTGCTGCGTCCTCAGCTGCAGAAAGATAACAGCGAACTGCTGGCGAAAGTGGATGCCAACTTTAAGAAGGTGACCACTATTCTGGCGAAATACCGCACCAAAGACGGGTTTGAAACCTACGACAAGCTGACCGATGCCGACCGTAACGCCCTGAAAGGGCCGATCACCACCCTGGCAGAAGATCTGGCGCAGCTGCGTGGCGTACTGGGTCTGGACTAAGTTGATGAACAAGCATGATGAGTACGACGTTGTGGAACCTTCACGGCGTCGGTTGTTAAAAGGGGTCGGGGCGCTTGGTGGCGCCCTTGCCCTGGCGGGCGGCTGCCCGGTGGCGCATGCGGCAAAACCGCAGAGCGCGCCGGGCACGCTCTCCCCGGATGCGCGGATGGAGACCCAGCCGTTCTACGGCCCGCATCAGGCCGGGATTTTAACCCCGCAGCAGGCGTCGATGATGCTGGTGGCCTTTGACGTGCTGGCCAGCGACAAAAGCGAGCTGGAGCGTCTGTTCCGTCTCCTGACCCAGCGTATCGATTTCCTGACCACCGGCGGCCCGGCGCCCGACACGCCGAATCCGCGTCTGCCGCCAATGGATTCGGGGATTTTAGGGGCCTTTATCGCCCCGGATAACCTGACCATGACGGTGTCGCTGGGGGCCTCGCTGTTTGACGATCGCTTTGGGCTGGCCCCACAGAAACCAAAATCGTTGCAGAAGATGGTGCGCTTCCCGAATGACTCCCTGGATGCGGCCCTGTGCCACGGGGATCTGCTGATCCAGATTTGCGCCAACACCCAGGACACGGTGATTCATGCCCTGCGGGATCTGATCAAGCACACCCCGGATCTGCTGAGTGTGCGCTGGAAGCGGGAAGGGTTTATCTCTAACCACGCCGCGCGCAGCAAAGGCAAAGAGACGCCGGTGAACCTGCTCGGCTTTAAGGATGGCACCGCCAACCCCAACAGCCAGGATGTGCCCCTGATGGAGAGCGTGGTATGGGTGACGGCCGATCAGGGTGAACCGGCCTGGGCGGTGGGCGGCAGCTATCAGGCGGTGCGTATTATCCAGTTCCACGTGGAGTTCTGGGATCGCACGCCGCTCAAAGAGCAGCAGACCATTTTTGGCCGGGACAAGCACAGCGGCGCGCCGCTGGGGATGAAAAAAGAGCATGACGTGCCAGATTACGCCAGCGATCCTGACGGCGAGATCATTGCGCTCGACAGCCACATCCGCCTTGCCAACCCGCGAACGAAAGAGACCGAATCTAACCTGATGATGCGCCGGGGCTACAGCTACTCGCTGGGGGTGACCAACTCTGGCCAGCTGGATATGGGCCTGCTGTTTGTCTGCTTCCAGCACGATCTGGAGCAGGGCTTTTTGACCGTGCAGAAGCGTCTGAACGGCGAAGCGCTGGAGGAGTACATCAAGCCGGTAGGTGGGGGCTACTTCTTTGCTCTGCCAGGCGTGCGTGATAAAAACGGCTGGCTTGCTCAGGGGCTGCTCACGGCCTGAATCCCGTCCCGCTTACCCTTTAAGCGGGACGATTTTTTTATGTTCCGCTATCCCGTTGTTATACTTCTGTAATATTCCCCAGGCAGATTAAGTGACGTTGTCAGGCGATTCTTAAAGTTGCATTCAGGTAAAAATAATGTTGCATTCATGCTAAATCCTGATGTACTTACATTAAGAAAGCGGTAAACCTTACAGTGAATATGCATCACTCTGGAGATCGCGAATGGTTGAGTCCTCAAGTGGACATGGTAAACGCAACAACCGCAGCACCCGGCGCGGAGGCCCACACTCCGGCAGCGATCTCTTCACCGAAAAATTCTCCCCCTCCACAGCAAATCCTGATTTTTCCGACCCGCCGTTTGGTGAGCATAGCGATCCGGCTGGGTCATTTAACCAAGTAAGCTCTGGCTTAGAAGGAAGCCAACCCTCAGATGTTTGTTCGCCTAATCGTACCGATGCCGGTACGAGTGATGAATACCAACAACTCAAGGTGCTATCCATGGGAAGACAAAAAGCAGTGATCAAAGCTCGTCGTGAAGCAAAACGTGTGCTGAGACGGGATTCACGTAGCCATAAACAGCGTGAAGAAGAGTCGGTCACCTCGCTTGTGCAGATGAGTGGCGTAGAAGCAATTGGCATGGCGCGGGACAGCCGGGATATGACGCCAGTTGTGGCACGCAATGACGCTCAGGCGCAGTACCTGAATGCTATTGAGAATAAGTCGCTGATTTTCGCCACCGGTGAAGCCGGGTGTGGGAAAACCTGGATAAGTGCAGCCAAAGCGGCAGAGGCTTTGATTCATAAAGACGTCGATAAGATCATTGTCACTCGCCCGGTATTGCAGGCCGATGAAGATCTCGGCTTCTTGCCCGGTGATATTTCGGAGAAGTTTGCGCCGTACTTCCGGCCCGTTTATGACGTGCTGGTGAAGCGGTTGGGCGCATCTTTTATGCAGTACTGCCTGCGCCCGGAAATCGGCAAGGTAGAAATTGCGCCGTTCGCCTATATGCGCGGACGTACATTTGAAAATGCAGTTGTGATTCTCGACGAGGCTCAGAACGTAACTGCTGCGCAAATGAAGATGTTTTTAACGCGCCTCGGGGAAAACGTGACGGTAATCGTGAACGGGGATATCACCCAGTGCGACCTGCCGGCCGGCGTCAAATCGGGTCTGAGCGATGCGCTGGCACGTTTCGAGGAAGATGAGATGGTAGGGATAGTGCAGTTTACCAAAGATGACTGCGTGCGCTCGGCCCTGTGCCAGCGGACACTGAACGCCTACTATTGAGTCTGTTACTGTGTGCAGAGCCCGGGAAACCGGGCTTTGTTGTTTGTGCGGCCGCTTTGTTCCCTCTCCCCTGGGGAGAGGGTTAGGGTGAGGGGCCCAGACCGCACAGGGTCGCATTAAGCACCGGGAGAATATAAAAAAAAGCCCGTACTTGCGTACGAGCTCTTTCTCAAATGTGGCGGTGAGAGAGGGGTTCGAACCCTCGATACGTTGCCGTATACACACTTTCCAGGCGTGCTCCTTCAGCCACTCGGACACCTCACCGTATTGTTTTGCTGCCGATCCTCTCGGGGGCAACGGGGCGCTACTATAGGGAGTCAGGCTAAATCGGTCAAGCAGATTTTCCGCTTTAACGCGCGTTAGGTTAAGCAATAATCAGCTCCACGGTTTTTATACCGTGGAGCGAATCATTAACGCTGTGAATCGAGCACTTCGCTGTTCTTCACCACCTCTTGCGCCTTGCCGTAGCTTTCCATCAGCAGCTGATAGGCCGGGAAAATGTGGGTGTAGACTTCTGCCCACTGCGCCGCATCCTCACGATTCCAGGTGCGCTGGATCTCCGAGGCGACCGCGGCGGTATCCATTGGCACTACGCCCGCCTGCACCACCCGCGCCAGGGTGATCTCCTGCGCCATTTTGCTGTAGGTGCCAGAGGCATCAATCACCGCAAACACTTTGTACCCGTCAGCCACTGCGCTGATCGACGGGAAGGCCATGCAGACGCTGGTGATGGTCCCGGCGATAATCAGCGTTTTGCGACCGGTTGCTTTCACGGCGGCCACGAACTCAGGGTTATCCCAGGCGTTGATCTCGCCTTTGCGCGCCACGTATTGCGCATGCGGCGCGTTAGCGTGGATCTCCGGGATCAGCGGGCCGTTTGGCCCTTGCGGCACGGAGGCAGTGGTGATCACCGGGATATTCGCCAGGCTGGCAATTTTTGCCAGCGCCGCAGCGCGAGCACGCAGCTCCGGCATCGGCATGTCACCGACGGTCTGGAACAGGCCGCTCTGGTGATCGATCAGCAGCATCACCGCATCATTCACATCAATGACCGGACGCGCACCGTTAAAGTTAGCTGGGGTAGACATCATTCTCTCCTTTATCAGGTTCAGATCTGGCCGAAGCGGCCGGAGTTGAAATCACGAATGGCTTCTGCGATTTCGGTTTTAGTGTTCATCACGAACGGCCCGTAGCCGACGATCGGTTCATTCAGCGGCTCCCCGGCCATCAGCAGCACTTTGGCGTCGCTGCTGGCTTCCAGGTGCAGCTTTTCTCCTTGCTGGCTCAGCACCACAAGCTGGGCTTCACCCGCCCCGGCGGAACCGTTCACCGTCACGCTGCCTTCCAGCACCACCAGCGCGGTGCTCCAGCCTTCAGGCTGAGCGAGCGTCAGATGACTGTCCTGGCGCAGGGCGATATCCCAGACGTTCAGCGGGGAGTAGGTGTGCGCCGGACCGGATACATCCTCATAGCGCCCGGCGATCACCCGCAGCGTGCCGCTGTTATCGGGCAACGCCACCACCGGGATCTGGCTGCTGGTGATGCTCTGGTAGCCCGGCGTCGCCATCTTGTCTTTCGCCGGCAGGTTGACCCACAGTTGCAGCATTTTTAACTCGCCACCCTGCTGCGCAAAGGCGCTGGAGTGGAACTCCTCATGCAGGTTGCCGGACCCGGCCGTCATCCACTGCACGTCCCCCGGGCCAATCACGCCACCTTTTCCCGTTGAGTCGCGGTGCTCCACTTCGCCGGAATAGACGATGGTGACTGTCTCAAAGCCCCGGTGGGGATGCTCACCCACGCCGCGTTTTGCGCCATCCGCCGGGAAGCTGTGCGGCCCGGCATAATCCAGCAGTAAAAACGGGCTCAGCGGCTCGCCGTGAGTCTGGTAAGAAAACATCGAACGCACCGGGAAACCGTCGCCAACCCAGTGCTGGCGGGGTGCGGTATAAATGCCTGTTACGTTTTTCATCCTCTTCTCCTGATGTTCTGTTGATGTAATTAGCTTATATTCAGGTTTAATATCCCGGTAGATAGCAAAAATGACATTCACTGTTCCTTAAATGGAACGATGAGGGCGATATGCAGGATCTGAATGATTTCGTATGGTTTGTGAAGGTGGTGGAGCACGGGGGCTTCGCAGCGGCGGGCCGGGCGCTTGACCAGCCTAAATCCAAACTCAGTCGTCGGATTGCCCAGCTGGAGACGCGGCTCGGCGTACGCTTGATCCAGCGCACCACCCGGCAGTTTACGGTGACGGAGGTGGGGCACACCTTCTATCAACACTGTAAGGCGATGCTGGTGGAGGCCGAGGCGGCGGAGGAGGCGGTCGCCGCGTTGCAGGCTGAGCCGCGCGGCATGGTGAGGATCACCTGTCCGGTTACGCTGCTGCATGTTCACGTCGGGCCGATGCTGGCGAGGTTTATGGCGCGCTACCCGGGCATTAATCTGCAGCTTGAGGCGACCAACCGACGGGTGGATCTGGTGGCGGAAGGTATTGATGTGGCGATCCGCGTGCGTCCGCGTCCGTTCGATGACAGCGATCTGGTCCTGCGGGTGCTGGCCGACAGGGGCCACTGCCTGGTGGCGGCGCCAGCGTTGATCGCCCGGCTGGGAACGCCGGGGGTGCCGTCCGAACTCAGCGTCTGGCCCGGTCTGAGTATGGGGGAGGGGAAACAGGTTCATAAGTGGGCGCTGAGCGGGCCGGAAGGGGCGAGGGCGGAGATCCATTTTCAACCGCGGTTGATCACTACCGACATGCTGGCGCTGCGGGAAGCGGCGATGGCAGGGGTGGGCCTGGTGCAGTTGCCGATGTTGATGGTCAAAGACCAGCTGGCCTCTGGGGCGCTGGTAAAAGTGCTTGAGGCATGGGAGCCGCGCCGGGAGGTGATCCATGCGGTCTATCCTTCGCGGCGTGGGCTGCTGCCGTCCGTCAGAACGCTGGTGGATTTTTTGACCGGGGAGTATGCGAGGATGGTGGAGGAGTGAGTGGGTTTGGGTTTTGTAGGTCGGGTAAGCGAAGTGTATGACCGGATACACAGGTGACACATCAGACCGGGAACACAGGTAACACTTTTCTAGTCTATCCGGATCACACTCTGGGTTTTCCGGTCATAGTACGCAAGCGTTATTCCATTGAAGATGATGGCCTCAAGGCCATCATCCTGCTCTTCCAGCATGACGAACTCCCCGATCAACGCTTCACTCAGGAACACCATTTTTCCCATATAAAGTGCCCCTTTCGACATCACCTTATGCAGCCGGGCTCCTGCCGGATAGGTGAACTCCGGAACCCTGCCATCCCAGCGCCGTCCGGAGGGTGTCCAGACGGTTCCGGGTGTTGCCCCGTTCAGCGCTTCATGGGGCCTTTCATGATTAAATTCCTTCCGGTAATGGCTGAACCAGACCTGCTGCTCCTCCATCGTCATGAAGGTATTGCCATGTTTCAGCGCGCTTTTCAGGGAACGGTGCATGCGTTCGTGCCGCCCGTTTTCCTCCGGATGACCCAGCCGGATACGTACCGGCCTGACGCCCAGCTTTATCAGCCAGACCGCAAGACGGCTTAACCCGGCGATACCTGTCCCCGCAAAGGGCTGACCGTTGTCGGTTCTGAGCACCTCCGGGAGCCCGTACTCCAGGAACGCATCAGTCAGGCACTGTCTGACGAAGGGCTCGCTCTCCCGGTCCGTTCCCCGGCAGCTCAGCAGATACCGGCTGTGGTTATCGGTCAGGGTGAAGGGGTGGCAGTATTCCCTGCTCAGCAGCCTGAACCTGCCCTTAAAGTCCGCGCTCCAGACCTGATTGTTCTCACTGATGGCGGTCAGGGGCTGGCGGTTGCCCGGCGTCCGGCGTTTCCGCTTTTTATCCGGAACCAGGCCCTCCCGTTTAAGGATATCACCGATGGTACTGGCGGCAGGCACGGTAAAACCGACATGATGATTGAGGCACCACATCCGCAGTTTTTTGGGCCCCCAGTCAGGGTGCTTTTGCCGCAGGGCCGTCAGGTAAGCCGCGATACCGTCCGGCACGGACCGGGAGTGCGAGTGCGGGGCACGGGAGCGGTCAGAGAGGGATGAGAGGTCATCCGGGTCGAAGCGTTGAAGCCATTTATAGCCGGTCTTGCGGCTGATGCCGAAGAGCCGACAGAGGGCGGAAAAGGAGTCCGTGCCTGCGTGGCAGGCACGGATAAAATCAAGGCGTTGCATGGGTCGGGTCTCAGTCCAGGGCATAGCGAGTCTCCTCTTCTATGCCAGTTATAACTGTTACCCATGTATCCGGTCTAAAGTGTTACCCATGTTTCCGGTTCATACCGAAGCGCCACCCGACATACAGGCTGCACAGTATTATATTTGGCATCGGGAGGGATTGACTCGCTGCGCTCGCCCTGCGGGCAGCCTGTTCGCTGCGCTCTCAGGCTGTCCAACTGGCTGTCGCCAGTTGTCGAACCCCCAGTCGGGGGTTCTCATCCCTCCCTCTCGGGAGAATATAAAAGAAAAAAGCCCGTACTTTCGTACGAGCTCTTCTTTAAATATGGCGGTGAGGGAGGGATTCGAACCCTCGATACGTTGCCGTATACACACTTTCCAGGCGTGCTCCTTCAGCCACTCGGACACCTCACCATATTGTCATCCCGTTGTTGCCGGGACGGGCGCTAATGTAAGGAAAAGCCTTACTTACGTCAATCAACTTTTTCAGTAAATTAGCGCGTTGAGACAAACTTCAACCAACATGATTTCGAATTGTGCTGAATGTGCCTCTTTTATCTACAACCACCCTGGGCGCAAAATTTGTTATGCTGCGATGCAGTTGAAAATGAACGTAAAACAGCGCAACAGAAGGCAATCGCAATGGACATCATTTTTTACCACCCAACATTTGATAACGCTTACTGGATTAAAACGCTTTCGGCGGCGCTGCCGGGCGCACGGGTTCGCGAGTGGAAACGCGGCGATAATGAACCGGCGGATTATGCCCTGGTGTGGCATCCCCCGGTAGAGATGCTGCAGGGGCGCAATCTGAAGGCGGTGTTTGCCCTCGGTGCAGGCGTGGACTCGATCCTCAGCAAACTCAAAGCGCACCCGGAGATGCTGGCGGAAAGTATTCCCCTGTTCCGTCTTGAAGATACCGGCATGGGGCAGCAGATGCAGGAGTATGCCGTAAGCCAGGTGCTGCACTGGTTCCGCCGCTTTGATGACTATCAGGCCTTAAAACAGCAGGCCCGTTGGGAGCCACTGGCCGATTATCAGCGCGAAGATTTTACCATCGGTATCCTCGGGGCAGGGGTGCTGGGTGCTAAGGTGGCCGAAGCGCTGGCACCCTGGGGCTTCCCGCTGCGCTGCTGGAGCCGCACCCGCAAGGACTATCCTGGCGTCACCAGCTTTGCCGGGATGGAGGAGCTTCCGCAATTTTTACAGGGCACCCGGGTGCTGATTAATCTCCTTCCGAATACCGCGGAGACGGTTGGGATCATTAATAGCGACCTGCTGAATCAGCTGGCGGATAACAGCTATCTGATGAACCTGGCGCGCGGCGTTCACGTGATTGAGGCCGATCTGCTGGCGGCGCTGGAGCGTGGCAAGCTGAAAGGGGCGATGCTGGATGTCTACAGTAAAGAGCCATTACCTGCTGAGAACCCATTATGGGCCCACCCGCGCGTGGCCATGACCCCGCACGTGGCGGCGGTGACGCGTCCGGCAGAAGCCGTGGCCTATATCGCCCGCACCATCACCCATCTGGAAAAAGGCGAGCCGGTCACCGGGCAGGTCGACAGGCAGCGCGGATACTGAGTCAAACCCGGCCATCGCCGGGTTTTTGCTAATAAACGCCTGGGATAACTGCTATCCTTTGGGAAACACGAGAGGAGAAAACGATGTACCCCGTTGACCTGCATATGCACACCGTCGCCAGCACTCACGCCTACAGCAATCTTCATGACTATATCGCCCAGGCGAAGGTAAAGAACATAAAACTCTTTGCGATCACCGATCATGGTCCGGATATGGCGGATGCCCCGCACTACTGGCACTTTGTGAATATGCGTATCTGGCCGCGGGTGGTGGACGGGGTGGGGATCCTGCGCGGCATTGAGGCTAACATCAAAAACACCCAGGGTGAGATTGACTGTACCGGCCCGATGCTGACCTCTCTGGATCTGATCCTCGCCGGTTTTCATGAGCCGGTATTTCCCCCGCAGGACAAAGCCACCAACACCGAGGCGATGATCGCCACCATTGCCAGCGGCAACGTGCATATCATCAGCCATCCGGGTAACCCGAAATACCCTATCGACATTCAGGCTGTCGCCCGGGCTGCGGCTGAACATCACGTGGCGCTGGAGATCAACAACTCCTCCTTTATTCACTCCCGTAAAGGCAGCGAGGCGAACTGCCGTGACGTTGCGGCGGCGGTGCGTGACGCTGGTGGCTATGTGGCGCTGGGCTCCGATTCCCACACCGCGTTTACGCTGGGTGATTTTAGCGAGTGCCGCAAGATCCTCGATGCGGTGGACTTCCCTGAAGATCGCATTCTGAACGTGACGCCACGCCGGTTACTCGATTTCCTGGCGTCACGCGGTATGGCACCGATTGCCGAATTTGCTGAATTTTAACTGTGTAATGGACTAAATAAATGAACGAGTTTTCCATCCTCTGCCGCGTACTGGGTTCTATCTATTATCGCCAGCCGCAGGATCCGCTGCTGGTGCCGCTGTTTACCCTGATCCGCGAAGGCAAGCTGGCGAATAGCTGGCCTCTTGAGCAGGATGAGCTGCTGCAACGTCTGCAAAACAGCTGTGACATGCAGCAGATTTCAGCGGATTACAACGCACTGTTTGTGGGAGAAGAGTGTCGCGTGTCGCCTTACCGCTCTGCCTGGGAAGAGGGGGCGACCGAAGCCGAAGTGCGTGCGTTTCTCTCCACACGGGGTATGCCCCTGACCGATACCCCTGCCGACCATATCGGTACGCTGTTGCTGGCGGCCTCGTGGATTGAAGATCACGCGGCAGAAGATGAAAACGCGGCGCTGGAAACCCTCTTCGGGGAGTACATTTTACCCTGGTGTGGCGCGTTTCTCGGTAAGGTCGAGGCGCATGCCACCTCGCCATTCTGGCGTACCATGGCCCCGCTGACCCGTGACGCCGTTGCCGCTATGTGGGACGAGCTGCAGGAAGAGAACGAAGAGTGATATGGATCACTTTCTTAATGTAACAGCAAATCTCAATTTGCATATTATGTGTTTCTGATCTCATTTCATGGCCGCGTATCTGCTAAGATGCGCGCCATGAACATATTACTTTCTATTGCAATCACAACTGGCATCCTCTCCGGGATATGGGGTTGGGTTGCTGTCTCTCTTGGACTCCTGAGTTGGGCGGGCTTTCTGGGCTGCACAGCCTATTTCGCCTGCCCGCAGGGTGGCGTGAAGGGGCTGTTTATCTCGGCCTGTACGCTGATGAGCGGCGTGGCGTGGGCGATGATCATCATCCACGGCAGCGCGCTGACGCCTCATCTGGAGATTGTCGGCTACGTCATGACCGGCGTAGTGGCGTTTTTAATGTGCATCCAGGCAAAACATCTGCTGCTCTCTTTTGTACCAGGCACCTTTATGGGGGCCTGCGCCACTTTTGCAGGGCAGGGGGACTGGCGGCTGGTGGTGCCTTCGCTGGCGTTAGGGCTGGTGTTTGGTTACGCGATGAAAAACAGCGGACTCTGGCTGGCGGCGCGCAGAGACAGGGCGCGAAGCGTGACGGCGTTAAGCAAATAAAAAAAGGCGAGACCAGAGTCTCGCCTTTTTAATGCGCTTTCTGTCAGGATTCTGGCGGCGTTGACATCTCGCGGTATTTCACCAGAACATCGTTTTTCACTTCGTTCTTGTTTTGCAGATCCCACAGGCCGCGATCGATACCGTCGTTAATCAGGAAGATCACCCCGGTTTCAAGAGCGGACATCAGGCAGAGCATCACCGGTTCGTTAGAGGTATAACCGATTTCGCCTTCCAGCAGTCGCTGATAGTCGATAAAGCGGAACACCCCGGCCTGAACCTCGTACGAGAGAATGGTTTTGCTGGTGGTGACGGAGGATAAGATCTCCCCGGTACTCACGTTGACCACACGCAGGTTCACTGCAATCTGATCAAGCTGGTACTGCGTATTACCGCCGATACCGAAGTAGCGCGCTCCAACACCCCCCGATTTCACATTACTTTCGTAACCGATAATCGAGCCTTCAACCATGACGTTTGCCGCCGTGAGAGAGTGCAATGGAATACGGTTATTCATCGCCACGGTGCCGTTATCCTGCGCCGCACGAATGATTTTGCGTTCGTTGAGCAGGTTTTGCAGCCCCTGACGTTCCAGAGGAATAAACCAGCGAGAATCTTTCAACGCCGTGACCAGCATTGCGGTGGCGCTTTGCGGAACAGCGGTAGAGAAGTTACTTGCCGGATAAGGTTTAAATTGACCCGTTTCATCCTGAATATTGTAAACCGACACGTAGATCTTACCCGTTGGCAGTGGTAATTGGGTTAAATCACGATAGCTTTGGGCGCGAGGCATTAATGTCGGTTTTGCTGCCTGATTGGGCGGAGCAGTTAAACAACCGCTCAATAAGCACACTGCAACAAGTATGAGAAAGCGCTGCATGATTATTGTCCTTATCTCGACTATGTCTAAAAGTCGGTGGAATTACTTTGCAAGCCAGCGACCTGAATGGTGGAAGTTCTCCCCGTTTTCCGGTCTGTGACATTTAACTGCATTTGTCCGTCCGCATTGGCGATGTCGACAATAAAGTCGCTGGTCACCATCCGGCCCGGTTTACCGGTGTTGATGTTGGTCAATAATCCGCCCAGAACCTGGGCCTGGATTGCCTGGGTAAAGTTATCCAGAGCGCTTGGGGTCTCAATACCGAAGTCATCGTCGGCGCTCGGATCCCTGTAGGAGTTTTGCGCCTGGGCTGAGTTTAAAAGAAAAGAGCCATTATTGGGGTTGCCCCCGAAGTTAGGATTACGGAACTGAAAAGTCATATTTCCGGCCCAGCTCAACGATGGAATGAGCAGTAAAGCGATAACTGCATAGACAACACGCATGAATGCCTCCGAATTAAAACTCGTCTTGCGCTAAATCGCCGGTACTGAGCAGAGCCTTATCGATCTGCAGACGATTTAATGCTTCTTCGGTTTGAGCCAGAGCGAAGACCACGTTTTGATCCAGGTCTCTTTTCGTTGGGAATAAAAACGTCTGGAAAATAACGTCCTGATTGACCGTTATCGTGATCCAACTCCCCCATCGCGCACTGGGCCGTTCATTGATCGTTAAGTTCCCAGGATAGTCACTTTCCCATTTGTCGCTGAACTCGCGATAAAAAGCATGACCGACAGCCGAGACCGTGTGGTCAGTTAACAATCCTGGGATCTCTACTTCAACCGCATGCAGATTCCCGGCAGCAAGCCATAAACCTGCTGCGGCAATCCAACTCATTGTGCGTTTCATACTGTTAACGCCTGAGGTTATCATTTGCCCATGAAACCGCCTGCGTCCGATTTTTAACAGCTATCTTCTTGAAAAGATTATAAAGATGGGTCTTGACCGTATTTTCGCTGATAAATAACGAACGGGCGATTTCAATATTTGAAGCTCCGATGCGTAATTTATTCAGAATCTCTTTTTCGCGATGGGTCAGCAACGCAGACTCTGAACTGTTATAGCGATAATTTCCGGAATGCGTTATGAGGTAGCTGGCAAGTTTTTGCGAAAAATAGCATTCCCCACGCAGAATGCCCTGCAGGCCCTCAACCACGCGTGTCTCGTCCTCGTTGACATAAAAGACACCATTGATATGCGGCCAGCTTTCAATATCTCTGAATGGATACTCTTCGGGCGTATTCAACAACAACACACGGATATTGTTGTTTTTTCTGCTTAAAATATCTTGCCAGTATTGGATAAGTTTTTTATCCGCTTCCATCATATCGAAAAGAATAATGCTGCCAGGGGCAATGTCATCAAAAGAGCGTTGAATGCTATGCAATTTTCCGCTCAAGGTCAGACTTTGCTTTAAATGCTGTAGTAAGGCTGTCGCCTGCAAAGAAGGTTTGGTCACTAACAATAATGTCTGACCATGAAAACTTTGGACTTCATTAAACATGATGAAACCCCTTTTTTGAAACACCTGGCAGTTGCCCCCAATAATATTATTGGGGGCTCCAGAAGTACTGACAGATGTTGCACTGCTGTGTGTAGAAGAAAGACCATATCCCTTCAAGTAAGGGAAAATAAAATAACAATAGCGAACTTCTGTTTTCAATCTAGCTATTACGATTTTTAAAGCAAGTGTTAAACGTGTAACAAGATGTAAAAATCAATATTAACTTGTAAAAATTGAGTTCATGAATTGATGAGGATTCATCATAAAGTTGTACACAAAGATATTGATGCACACATTTTAAAAATCATACAAATTATATTATATTATTGATTTTTAAGGTTAATTTATTTTAGGTGTTATTGTCAGTCAGGTATGAGCCGGGTCAAAACGCTAAGTCTATTTTTACACTGTGTAAACGTCTTAAGAAATCACGCACTTTGTCACGCATTCATGGATATATCGTGATCGCCCCCCTGCAAGGCAGGCGAAACGGCAAATCAGCATTTTCGTCGCTATCCATTTCCAAAATGGGCATATGCCCTTTTAAAAAGGCCTGTTAAATCGCTGTATCGCCACAGTGTTTAATTTTTTTTAATACTTTGGGGTGAAAGGGAGAATAAAAATACAACTGGCGGGTGAGATATTAAAATTGTTTCGGCAGACATACTCTTCATCGTAACGCCGGGTTAACAAAATATTTCGCTTTGTTAACGCAAGTTATTTTACCACCAGGTCCAGGGTGATGACATGAAGAACAGTTTGTTATTGATGTTTACATTACTGGGTGCACCTGGATTTGTTTTCGCCACCCCTGATTTGGCAGCTTCAGAATACAATTTTGCGGTGAATGAATTGAGTAAATCATCCTATAACCAGGCCGCTATTATTGGACAACAGGGCGTTAATAATAACGCGACTGTTCTCCAGCAGGGCTCGAAATTGTTATCTGTAGTTTCCCAGGAAGGCGGAAATAATCGGGCGAACATTGAACAATCAGGCAGTTATAACCTTGCCTGGATTGATCAAAAAGGGAACTCGAACAGTGCGAGTATTAATCAAGGTGCATATGGTAATACCGCCATGATTATTCAGAAAGGTTCTGGTAATAAAGCGAATATTACGCAGTACGGTACGCAAAAAACGGCAGTTGTAGTGCAGAGACAGTCACAAATGGCCATTCGCGTTATCCAACGCTAGCTATTTAATGACGAACTAAATCAATCCGATGGGGGCTTTACAATGAAACTTTTAAAAGTGGCAGTAATTGCAGCAATCGTGGTTTCTGGCAGTGCTATGGCTGGCTCCGTTCCACAATGGGGCAATAATCATGGCGGCGGCAACAATGGTGGTAATAACGTTAGCCCAGAAACGCTGACTGTTTATCAGTACGGTGGTCGTAACAACGTAGACGCTTTGCAGAGCGACGCTCGTGGGTCTGAAATCACCGTAACCCAGAACGGTTTCGGTAACGATGCTGACCTGTCACAGGGCGCTGATAACAGCGAAATCGATCTGAACCAGCGTGGCCAGGGTAACGAAGCGACCATCAGCCAGTGGAGTGGTCGTGACCTGACCGCTAACGTTCGTCAGTCTGGTGGCCGTAACGAAGTTAGTCTGAACCAAACCTCTAACGGCGCTACCGCTAACATCACTCAGGTTGGCTTTGGCAACACCGTTACAGCTGGTCAGTACTAACGCTGACGTCCGAACGATGAAAAAACAGGGCTGAGGCCCTGTTTTTTTTTGGGAGAAGATCATGAATACACTGTTACTGCTTGCCGCGCTGACCAGCCAGATCACTTTTCAGACCACCACAGAGGGCGAGATGTTGACCATTATTCCTCAGGTAACGGTGACGGAACCCTGTCTGTGTCAGGTGCAGATCCTCACCTCGCGCAGCGGTCCCGGTGGGCAAAGCACCTCGCGACAGCAAAATACGCTTTCGTTACCGGCCAATAAAACGGTCAACCTGCCCCGCATGACACTAAACTCAGGCCCTGACGATAAGGTCAATGTCATTGTCACCGTGTCGGATGGCAAGTCACTGCATCTTTCACAACAGTGGCCGCCGTCAAAAGCGTAATGGGTAAAAACATTCATGAAATCAATGTATTGATTAATGTAGCGGAAATGTTGTTATGTGATTATGCTGATGTTACTGGCATCGTCGATGCTGGTCGACAGCCCGGTCCGGGACCTGTTGTTTCATTATCAGGGACGATTTTCATTAAGGATCGCACCGATGGTCTCGTCCCGCATCAAACTTGCCGCCGCGCTCGTGCTGGCGGCTACGTTCACACCGGCTTACGCCAGTAATGTTATCCATTTTATCGGACAGATTGTTGAAGGTCCCTGCGTCATCTCACCGACATCACGTACTCTTTCGGTATCCTGTCCGCAAGAATCAAAAATGCACACTCAACAGGTGAGCTATTCAGATGCCTTATATGGAGCTGCGGTAACGGATCGTGCGACCATCAGTATGAAGTACATTAATCCTGAAAAGTCGCTGGCTATCGTTCAGGTGGATTATCACTGAGGCGGGGCGGTTTTCTGATTACCGGGCTTACACACCCCATCCTCTGCGATACACTTAAGAAAAAAGCGTCAGCAGAGGTTGCTTATGAACTCGCGTATTGAAGTTTTTCTGGGTGATATCACCACCCTGCATGTTGATGTGGTCGTCAATGCCGCCAACCCCTCGTTAATGGGCGGGGGCGGCGTGGATGGCGCCATCCACCGTGCGGCGGGGCCAGCCCTGCTGGAGGCCTGCCGGGTGGTGCGTCAGCAGCAGGGTGAGTGCGCCCCGGGCCAGGCGGTGATTACTCTGGCAGGCGATCTGCCTGCCAAAGCGGTGATCCACACTGTGGGTCCCGTCTGGCATGGGGGCGAGCATCATGAAGCCCGAATCCTGGAAGAAGCCTACCGCAACAGCCTGAACCTGGCGGCAGCCAACGGCTATCACTCCCTCGCATTCCCGGCGATCAGCACCGGGATCTACGGTTATCCTCGCGCGGCAGCGGCAGAAATCGCCGTTAACACGGTTTCGGATTATCTCACCCGCAAGCCTCTGCCGGAGCGGGTATACTTTGTCTGCTATGATGAAGAAAATGCCCGACTATACAAGCGACTGCTTACCCAGCGAGGACAGGAAACCGACGCATAACACCCGACTCGGGCGTGCTATTGCGCCGGTCAGTTCCGCACATCCTGGCCTTTGTGGCCTTCTCCCCCTTGATAACAGTCTGGACGCCTTCGCCTGCCGCTACCGGCTGGCGGAGATGGCGGAAAAGACCCTCGATGTGCAGTACTACATCTGGGAAGACGACATGTCCGGAAGACTGCTGTTTTCCGTGCTGCTCTCCGCCGCCATGCGCGGCGTGCGCGTCCGTCTGCTGCTGGATGACAACAATACCCAGGGGCTCGACGCCATCCTGCGCCTGCTGGACGCGCACCCCAATTTCTCGGTTCGTCTGTTTAATCCTTTCTCGTTTCGCTCCCTGCGTGCCCTGGGCTACCTCACCGATTTTGCCCGCCTCAACCGGCGGATGCATAACAAGAGTTTTACCGTGGACGGGGAGGTCACCATCGTCGGCGGCAGAAACATCGGGGATGCCTATTTTGGCGCGGGCGAGGAGCCGCTGTTCTCCGATCTGGATGTGATGGCGACAGGCCCGGTGGTCCAGGACGTGGCCGATGACTTTGAACGTTACTGGAACTGCGCCTCGGTCTCCACGCTCCAGCAGGTGCTGGAACTGTCTGAGACCGAAATCGAAGATAAAATTCACCCGCCTGAAGAGTGGTATCGGGACGATATTACCCGCCGCTATCTGGATAAACTCCAGTCCAGCGAGTTTATTACCCGCCTGGAAGCGGGTGATTTACCCTTGATCTGGGCGAAAACCCGGTTGCTTAGCGACGATCCCCGTAAAGGGCAGGGGCGGGCAAAACGCCATTCCCTGCTGCCGCAGCGCTTGCTGGACGTGATGGGCTCGCCGGTTGAGCAAATTGCGATTATTTCGGCCTATTTTGTTCCCACCCGGGCGGGGGTGGCGCTGCTGCTGCAGATGGTGCGCAAGGGGGTTAAGGTCGCCATCATGACCAATTCCCTGGCGGCCAACGATGTCGCCGTAGTGCATGCCGGTTATGCCCGCTGGCGCAAGAAGCTGTTGCGCCATGGCATTGAACTCTACGAGCTCAAGCCGACCCAGGATGGCGTGCCGGTAGTACACGACCGCGGCATTACCGGGAACTCCGGTTCCAGCCTGCACGCCAAAACGTTCAGCATCGACGGGGAAAAGGTATTTATTGGTTCGCTTAATTTTGATCCCCGATCAACGATGCTCAACACCGAGATGGGCTTCGTCATCGAAAGCGAGGTGCTGGCGCGACTGATCCATACGCGGTTTGTACGCAGTCAGCGCCACGAGGCCTGGCAGTTAAAGCTGGACAAACTGGGGCGTGTGAACTGGATTGAGCGCAAGGACGGGGAGGAGATCGTCCACAAAAAGGAGCCTAAAACCCGTTTCTGGCAGCGGATGCAGGTGCGGCTGGCCTACTGGTTGCCGGTAGAGTGGCTGCTGTGAAGTTGCGCCGGTGCAATGACCGGCGCGCAACGGATTAGCTGGTGGCCTGCGGGGTATTATTAGGTTTGCTGGCCGGTTTACCGGAAAACAGGAAGCGCAGGAGCGGAATACGCAGATGGATTTCATACAGCACAATCGCAATCCCGACCACAAACACCAGTCCGGCGATAAAGCCCAGCAGGTTTGAACTGATATGCGGCGTGATGTAAGCGCCGAAAAACAGCGTCAACGGATGGTGCACCAGATAGATGAACAGCGAAGCGTTAACGAAATAGGTGACGCGCGCGGATTTAAAGTTCAGCAGGCGGTGCCCCAGGGCAAAGACCACATTCACCATCCACAGTCCCAGCAGCATGGTGATCACGCTTTCGGTTTCATACATCCACGCATCGCCGCTGCCATAACGCTGATTCAGCAGATAGGCGACAAACGCCAGGGCTGCTCCGAGGTTGCAGCCGCGCGACGGGGTGGTAAACAGGGCTTTCAGTTGGGGATGGACAAACGCCAGCGCGCCAATAATAAAGAAAGGCAGATAGAAGAGGGTCTGCATCACCACAAAGTTGAACAGGCCGTCGCTGAGGATCGGTGAATAAACGATGAGCAACGTGCGGCGCAGCGCAGCATAAGCAATGCCCAGCAGTAAAAACAGAACCGACAGTTTGCCCCAGCTGATATCAGCGAAAAACGTCTGTGAACCTGTACTCAGACGGCGGCGCATACGGCTGAACAGCCACAGGCTGACCGTGGTCATCACCACCAGCACCAGCAGGAACCACAGGTGCGATACCAGCTCCCAGGCAAGCGTATTGTATTTTTCGTACAGCGACAGGTTGTGCCAGGTGTCCGCTTTGCCTTTTACATACTGCAGCATGATGAATTGCGGCAGCGTGAGCAGGGGGATGGCGGTGAGCATCGGGATCCCGACCCGCTCCACGCGCACTTTCCACCAGCGCTTAAGCGGGTAGCGCAGAAAAAGCATGTAGGAAAAATAGCCCGAAATAACGAAAAAGACCTGCATCCGGAACGAGTGGATGAAATCGTTAAACAGCGTCAGCCACCATGAGGACTCGGCACTATTGACGTGCCAGACGTGGCTCGAATAGATCAAGGAGATGTGAAACGGGATCCCCAGCAGCATCAGCCAGGCCCGAATAGAATCAAGGAAGTATTCGCGTTGTGTGGGTACGGTACTCATATAGCCTTGTGCATTCTCAGACTTATCGCCTTATCCCTAAGAGCAATAGTGGTTACATTCGGAGCCAACCCTACACGAAGTCCGACATACTGTCTCCAGGATAAGCACGCAAAGTGAAAACGGGTTACTTTCATTTGCTTATTCCATGAGCCAGCACGCTGAACAAAGCGGTGATTATGTTGTCGGAATGCCTGATTTTCCATTAAAATGGATCGGATCGATATAAGCACACAAAGGGGGAAGTGCTTACTTATTATGAAACATACACCACATATGATGAAAATGCGTTGGGTAGGGGCAGCCGTCTTGTTGTCTCTGTATACCTCATCGGCCCTGGCCTTTACTATCGACGATGTCGCAAAACAGGCAAAATCGATGGCAGGTAAGGGGTACGAAGCGCCAAAAAGTAACTTGCCCTCCGTTTTCCGCGACATGAAATACGCGGACTATCAGCAGATCCAGTTTAATCACGATAAAGCGTACTGGAATAAGATTAAAACCCCTTTCAAGCTTGAGTTTTATCATCAGGGGATGTACTTCGACACGCCTGTCACCATTAATGAAGTGACATCCAACGCGGTACGTAAAATCAAGTACAGCCCGGACTATTTTAATTTCGGCAATGTGCAACACGATAAAGACACCGTGAAAGATCTGGGCTTCGCGGGCTTTAAAGTGCTTTACCCGATCAACAGTAAAGATAAGAACGACGAAATTGTCAGCATGCTGGGCGCCAGCTATTTCCGCGTGATCGGCGGTGGCCAGGTGTACGGCCTCTCTGCACGTGGTCTGGCGATCGATACCGCCCTGCCTTCCGGGGAAGAGTTCCCCCGTTTCCGTGAGTTCTGGATTGAACGTCCTAAACCGACCGACAAACGCCTGACCATCTATGCGCTGCTGGACTCCCCGCGTGCCACCGGTGCCTATCGCTTTGTCATTATTCCGGGCCGCGACACCGTGGTTGACGTGCAGTCTAAAGTCTATCTGCGCGATAAAGTCGGCAAACTGGGCGTAGCGCCGCTGACCAGTATGTTCCTGTTCGGACCTAACCAGCCGTCGTCAGCTACCAACTTCCGCCCGGAACTGCATGACTCTAACGGTCTGTCGATTCTGGCCGGGAACGGCGAATGGATCTGGCGTCCGCTGAACAACCCGAAACACCTGGCGGTAAGCAGCTTCAGCATGGAAAACCCACAAGGGTTTGGCCTGCTGCAACGTGGCCGTGATTTCTCTCGCTTTGAAGATCTGGACGATCGTTACGATCTGCGCCCAAGCGCCTGGATCACCCCGAAAGGCGAGTGGGGCAAAGGCAAAGTTGAGCTGGTAGAGATCCCGACCAACGACGAAACCAACGACAACATCGTCGCCTACTGGACGCCGGATCAGCTGCCGGAAGCCGGGAAAGAGATGAACTTCAACTACTCCATCACCATGAGCCGCGATGAAGACAAGCTGCATGCGCCAGAAAACGCGTATGTACTGCAGACCCGCCGTTCCACCGGAGATGTGAAACAGTCGAATCTGATCCGTCAGCCTGATGGCACCATCGCCTTCGTGGTGGACTTCACCGGTCAGGAGATGAGTAAACTGGCACCGGAAACCCCGGTCACCGCCCAGACGAGCATTGGTGATAACGGTGAAATCGTGGAAAACAACGTGCGTTATAACCCGGTCACCAAAGGCTGGCGTTTAACCCTGCGTGTGAAACTGAAAGATGCGAAACAACCGACTGAGATGCGTGCCGCTCTGGTGAACGCTGACCAGCCGTTGAGTGAAACCTGGAGCTATCAGCTACCTGCCAATGAATAAGACAACTGAGTATATCGATGCCATGCCGCTGACCGATATCGAGAAGGCGGCACTGCCGAAGGGTGACATCACTGCGGTGCATACCGCGCTGGATGCCGATCATCATCCGTTTACCCGTGAAGATGATACCCCGCTGGGCTCGGTTAAAAGCCGTCTCGAGCAGGCCTGGCCCGACTCACTGGCCGAAGGCCAGCTGATTCGCGATGACGAAGGGCGCACCCAGCTTGAAGCGATGCCGAAAGCGACGCGCTCCTCAATGTTCCCGGATCCCTGGCGCACCAACCCGGTGGGCCGTTTCTGGGATCGCCTGCGTGGCCGCGATGTGACCCCGCGCTATCTCTCTCGCCTGACCAAAGAGCAACAGGCCAGCGAAGAGAAATGGCGTACCGTCGGCAGTATTCGCCGCTACATCCTGCTGCTGCTGACCATCGCGCAGACCGTCGTCGCCACCTGGTATATGAAGACCATTCTGCCTTACCAGGGCTGGGCGCTGATCAATCCGGCCGATATGCTCGGCCAGGATCTGCTGGTCTCGTTTATGCAGCTGCTGCCGTATATTCTGCAAAGCGGCATCCTGCTGCTGTTCGCCATTCTCTTCTGCTGGGTCTCGGCCGGTTTCTGGACCGCGTTGATGGGCTTCCTGCAGCTGTTGATTGGCCGGGACAAATACAGCATTTCGCACTCTACGGTGGGGGATGAACCCCTCAACCCTGAGCACCGTACGGCGCTGATCATGCCCATCTGTAACGAAGACGTGGATCGCGTCTTCGCCGGCCTGCGTGCCACCTGGGAGTCGGTGAAAGCCACCGGTAACGGCGAACACTTCGACGTTTACATCCTGAGTGACAGCTACAACCCCGACATTTGCGTGGCGGAACAGAAAGCCTGGATGGAGCTGATCGCCGAAGTGCAGGGTGAAGGGCAGATCTTCTACCGTCGCCGCCGTCGTCGCGTGAAGCGTAAAAGCGGTAATATCGATGACTTCTGCCGTCGCTGGGGCAACCAGTACAGCTATATGGTGGTGCTGGATGCGGACTCGGTGATGACCGGTGACTGCCTGTCGGGCCTTGTGCGCCTGATGGAAGCCAACCCGAATGCCGGGATCATCCAGTCTTCGCCAAAAGCGTCGGGCATGGACACGCTGTATGCGCGCTGCCAGCAGTTTGCGACCCGCGTGTACGGGCCGCTGTTCACCGCCGGTCTGCACTTCTGGCAGCTGGGTGAATCGCACTACTGGGGGCATAACGCCATCATCCGCGTGAAGCCGTTCATCGAGCACTGTGCCCTGGCACCGCTGCCGGGTGAAGGCTCCTTTGCGGGCTCGATCCTGTCCCATGACTTCGTGGAAGCCGCGCTGATGCGTCGTGCCGGTTGGGGGGTGTGGATTGCCTACGACCTGCCGGGCTCCTATGAAGAGCTGCCGCCTAACCTGCTGGATGAACTGAAGCGTGACCGTCGCTGGTGCCACGGTAACCTGATGAACTTCCGCCTGTTCCTCGTCAAAGGGATGCACCCGGTACACCGTGCCGTGTTCCTGACCGGCGTGATGTCCTATCTCTCCGCGCCGCTGTGGTTTATGTTCCTGGCCCTGTCGACCGCGCTGCAGGTGGTGCATGCCCTGACCGAGCCGCAGTACTTCCTGCAACCGCGCCAGCTGTTCCCGGTGTGGCCGCAGTGGCGTCCTGAGCTGGCGATTGCGCTCTTTGCCTCGACGATGGTGCTGCTGTTCCTGCCGAAGCTGCTGAGTATCGTGCTGATCTGGTGTAAAGGCTCGAAAGAGTACGGCGGTTTCTTCCGCGTAACGCTCTCCCTGCTGCTGGAAGTGCTGTTCTCCGTGCTGCTGGCCCCGGTACGTATGCTGTTCCACACCGTCTTCGTGGTCAGCGCCTTCCTCGGCTGGGAAGTGGTCTGGAACTCGCCGCAGCGTGACGATGACTCCACCCCATGGAGTGAAGCCTTTATGCGTCACGGCTCGCAGATGCTGCTGGGCCTGGTGTGGGCGGTTGGCATGGCGTGGCTGGATCTGCGCTTCCTGTTCTGGCTGGCGCCGATTGTCTTCTCCCTGATCCTGTCGCCGTTTGTGTCGGTGTTCTCCAGCCGGTCAACGCTGGGATTACGCACCAAACGCTGGAAGCTGTTCCTGATCCCGGAAGAGTATTCCCCGCCGCAGGTGCTGGTGGATACCGACAACTATCTGGAGCTCAATCGCAGCCGTTCGCTGGACGATGGGTTTATGCACGCCGTGTTTAATCCGTCATTCAACGCCCTGGCGACCGCAATGGCGACAGCCCGTCACCGGGCGAGCAACGTGCTGGAGATTGCCCGCGATCGTCACGTTGAGCAGGCGCTGAACGAGACCCCGGAGAAGCTGAACCGCGATCGTCGTCTGGTACTGCTGAGCGACCCGGTCACCATGTCGCGTCTGCATCATCGTGTCTGGTCTGCCCCGGAGAGATACTCTTCCTGGGTGAGCCATTATGAGACGTTGAAGATGAACCCGCAGGCGTTGAAAGCGAAGTAATGCCCCGAAGGGCAAATAAATACCGGCTCCAGGGCCGGTATTTTTTTATCAGAGGTACTACTGGATGCGATTTTTGATCGTCATTACGATGGCGTTATTACTGAGCGGCTGCGGAAGTATTATCAGCCGGACTATCCCAGGGCAGGGACATGGCAATCAATACTACCCGGGTGTGCAGTGGGACGTTCGCGATTCTGCATGGCGTTACCTGACGGTTCTGGATCTGCCATTCTCGCTGGTGTTCGATACCCTTCTGCTACCCATCGACGCTCAGCACGGGCCCTATGAGTAATTAACGCTCATCCCACTCATCCGCTGCGGTTTGCCCCTCTTCGGTATCCAGCGGCGGCTCGAGTTGAAATTCGCCCTCATCCCATTCATGCAGGGTGTTCTCTTCCAGCCACTCCTGACGCAATTCAATCTCGTCATAATCGCCATCAAACACTGCCTGGGCCGCTTCACCGCTAAGCACCGGCAGGCATTCGCCGTCTTCGCCATCATCGGCAAAAAATTCGGCCTGCCACATAATGTCCCCATCCTGCATGACATACTTCTGAATATTGAGTTGCTCAATATTCGCGTCCTCTTCCTCAATGCCGGGATTGTCAACGAGGAACTCCTCGCGCGCGGCATCAATCGCTTCCTCTAGAGTGGCAAACATAGTCATCGGCGTCTCCCTGTGTTTTGACATGGTGTTCAGGGAAAGAATAGCTGATTCTCCATAATTGCAAGTATGAAAGCGGCAAAAGCCTTCACGGAGTTGTCTTAATCAGGCGCAGGTGTCTTATCTGGCTGCGGTCGACGAACGGCGCGCGACAGGCTGATCCAGGAGTAAAAGGCGTTAAACATCACTACGCAGGCGGTCACAATAAACACCGCGCGAAAACCGTAGCTGGCGGCTATCCCGGCCCCAAGAAGTGGGCCGGTGACGTTGCCGATATCACGAAACGACTGGTTGTAGCTGAAGATACGCCCGGCGATCTGGTTGGTGGAGTTATAGACCAGCAGGGTCTGAACCGCAGGCAGCAGGGCGCCATCGGCGGCCCCGAGTAAAAAGCGCAGCACGCCCAGCTGCCACGGCGATTGCACGAAGGACATCGGGATAAGCAGCAGGACGGAGATCACCAGAGCGACAATCAGGATCCTTTCCGGGCCGATGCGATCCCCCAGTTTTCCCAGCCGTGGGGCGCTGATCAGCGCGGCCACGCCGGGGACCGAAGCGATTAAGCCGCTGATAAAGGCGATGTTGCTCACGTGGCCCGCGAGGTCGCGCACGTACAGGGTCAGGATCGGCGCGATGGAGCCGGTCGCCACCTGAATGATCATCGTGGTGACAAACAGGCTGAGTACCAGTTTAGGGTTTTTCAGCGAGGCGAACACCTGACGGGCATGGAGCATCTCTTTTTTGGGCACCGGGGTGAAGTTTTCCCGAATACAGAAAAAGGTCAGCAGGAAGCAGGCAAACAGGACGCCCGCGGTGATGAAAAAGACCGGACGCAGGCCGTAGCTGTCCGCCAGCAATCCGCCGGCCAGCGGGCCAAGCAGGGCGCCGCTCACCGCACCGGTAGAGAGCGTGCCCAACGCCCAGCCGCTTTTATGACGGGGAATTTGCGTGGCGATCAGCGCGTTGGCATTGGGCACAAACCCACCCAGCAGCCCCAGCACGGCGCGTAAGATCAGAAACTGCCAGATGTTTTGCGCCATCCCCATCAGCACCATAATTACCGACATGCCCAGCGCGGAACGCAGGAGCATAATTTTACGCCCCTTACGATCGGCCAGCCCGCCCCAGAACGGAGATGCAATGGCAGAGAAGAGAAAGGTGATGCTGAACACCAGCCCCGACCACATGTTCAGGGCGCTGTGGCCGCTGACGCCCAACTGCTCGACATACAGCGGCAGGAAAGGCATCACCAGGCTAAAGGCGGCACCCGTAAGAAAGCAGCCCAGCCAGGCCACCGTGAGGTTCCGCTTCCAGTTAATTGGCGTTTCTGAGGGAGACATAGCTATCCGCGTTATGATGCGCGGCGGCATCATCATTTAAAGAAGGTAATAAGCCTGCTAATTATGCGCCTGGGTGATGATTGCTGCAATGGCGGAGGGCATGATAAGTCAAAAGGGCGGTGCGGCCGGAGAGGCCGCAGTACAGGAGATTAATAGCGGGAAGGCACGCCTTCAGGGCGGGTTTTAAAGCGGCGATGCAGCCACATATACTGATCCGGCGCTAGCAGGATGCACTTCTCAACCACCTCATTCATCCACGCGGCGGTGGTTTTCGCATCGTCCAGCGGGGGGGAACACTCAGGTTCCAGCATCATCAGTTCATAGCCCTTGCCATTGGCTTTCCGGCGCGGTACGAAGGGCACAATCGCCGCCTGTGACAGACGGGCCAGCGTCCAGGTGCCGGAAGTGGTGGCCGCGTCATCGACGGCAAAGAAGGGTACAAAGACGCTGGCGCCAGGGCCATAGTCATGGTCCGGTGCATACCAGATCACTTCGCCGGATTTCAGGGCCCGGATCATCCCTTTGAGGTCTTTACGGTCGATCATGCTTTTGTTGGAGCGCATCCGGCCCCAGGTCTGCAGCCAGTCGATCACCGGATTGTCGTTCGGGCGATAGACACCAATGCCGGGCGCCTGCATGCCGAACATCCGCGCGCCGATCTCCAGCGTCAGAAAATGGACGCCAATCAGCAGTACGCCGGTTTTCTGCGCCTGGAGCTGATGCACGGGCGCCATGCCGGTGCCGGTCACTTCGGTCCAGCGCGCCATGCGTTTGTCGGACCAGAACCAGGCCATCCCGGTCTCCATCAGCCCCATGCCGACGGATTCAAAATTTTTGACCACCATCTCGTGACGCTCTTGCTGGCTCATTTCTGGAAAACAAAGTTCCAGATTGCGGCGGGCAATGTATGCGCGGCGGGACATAAAGCGCATCGCCAGTCGACCCATGCCGCAGCCAAGGCGGTAGATCAGCGGGTAGGGAAGATGCACCAGTAACCACAATAAACCGATGCCAGCCCAGGTCAGCCAGTAACGAGGATGTAATAGCGCAGTGGAAAATTTAGGTAATTGAGTCATGTCATTCCTGTTTATGATACGTCCTGTCGGCAGATTGTCGCATTATTCGTTTCATATCCAAAACGCACGGCGTCGAAATGTTCATGAAAACAGCAAATGTTATAGCCCCGGCATTTCAGGGTGAGAAATGTAGCGCAAAATGAAGGGATGTAAATTCTCATTGTTTGCTATATGATGCCGCCCGATTTTCATTCTCACTACGATTGCAGGAACCGTACACCATGCCAGTGTTACACAACCTCATTTCGAACGAAGAGCTGAAAGCGCGCATGTTGGCTGAAACCGAGCCGCGCACGACGATCTCGTTCTATAAGTACTTCACCATTGTTAACCCAAAGGCCACGCGCGACGCGCTGTATAAAGCCTTAACCGCCCTGAACGTCTTTGGCCGTATCTATCTGGCGCACGAGGGCATCAACGCCCAGATCAGCGTGCCGGAAAGCAATGTCGACGCCCTGCGTGAATTCCTCTACGCTTTTGATCCGGCGCTGGACGGCCTGCGTCTGAACGTTGCCCTCGACGATGACGGCAAATCATTCTGGGTGCTGCGCCTGAAAGTGCGCGAACGTATCGTGGCCGACGGCATCGACGATCCGACCTTTAACGCCAGCGACGTGGGCGAATACCTGAAAGCGGCCGATGTTAACGCCATGCTCGACGATCCCGACGCCGTGTTTATCGATATGCGTAACCACTACGAATATGAAGTGGGCCATTTCGAAAACGCGCTTGAAATTCCGGCGGACACCTTCCGTGAGCAGCTGCCAAAAGCGGTTGAGATGATGCAGGAGCATAAGGACAAGAAAATTGTCATGTACTGCACCGGGGGCATCCGCTGTGAAAAAGCCAGCGCGTACATGAAGCACCAGGGCTTCAACAAGGTCTGGCATATCGAGGGCGGGATCATTGAGTATGCCCGTCGCGCGCGCGAACAGGGCCTGCCGGTGCGCTTTATCGGCAAGAACTTTGTCTTTGACGAGCGGATGGGGGAGCGTATCTCTGACGATGTGATCGCGCATTGCCATCAGTGCGGCACCGCCTGCGACACCCATACCAACTGCAAAAACGACGGTTGTCATCTGCTGTTTATTCAGTGCCCGGCCTGCGCCGAAAAGTTCAACGGCTGCTGCAGCGAGCTGTGTAGCGAGGAGAGTATGTTGCCGGAAGAGGAGCAGCGCCGCCGTCGTGCGGGTCGCGAGAACGGCAATAAGATCTTCAATAAATCGCGTGGACGTCTGAACACCCGCCTGGGTATTCCCGATCCGGAATAACCCTGAAACCTTGCCCGGTCGCGTGATGCTGACCGGGCGAGGGCATTACTTCTGCTGAACCCCTTCCACCGAAATAATCAGCTCCACGTCCTGCGACGCCGGGCCCAGATCGGTGGTGATGTTAAAGTCTTTCAGGTGGATTTTGCCTGTCGCTTCAAACCCTGCGCGTTTGCCGCCCCACGGGTCATCACCCTGACCAATCAGTTTTGCATCCAGCTTAACGGGCTTGGTCACGCCGTTCAGCGTCAGATTACCGGTAATATCCAGGCCGTCACCGTCCTTTTTCACTTCGGTGGAGGTGAAGGTGGCCTGCGGGAATTTAGCCACGTTGAGGAAATCGGCGCTGCGCAGGTGCTTGTCACGCTCGGCGTGGTTGGTATCCAGACTGTTGGTATTCAGGGTCACATTGACTTTATCGGCCGCCGGATTGCTCTCATCGAAAGTGAAGGAACCGTCGAAATCCTTGAAGGTGCCGTACAGCCAGCTGTAGCCCAGATGCTGGATACGGAAGTTCACAAAGGCGTGCTGACCTTGCTTATCAATTTTGTAGTCGGCTGCCACCGCGGCGCCGGTGGTGAACAGCAGAGAACCTAAGGTTAATCCCAGCAGGCTTTTTTTCATTTTATGCTCCAGAGTCAGGTGACGCTTTGCCCAACATACGTGTCAGGGTGGCATCTTTGTCGATAAAGTGGTGTTTGAAGGCCGCAAGACCATGCAGGACAGAAAGTATGACGACGCCCCAGGCCAGCCACAGATGAATGGTTCCGGCCAGATCGGCCTGCGCTCCGGCATCTGCCAACAGGGCAGGGACGTCAAACAGACCGAAGACGCTGATCGGCTTGCCGTCGGCGGTGGAAATTAAATAGCCGCTGATAAGAATGGCGAACAGCAGCGCATACAGCGCAATATGCGCCGCAGTGGCGATAAGGCGCGTGGCGCGCGACTGGCTTTTCAGCGCCGAAGGCACCGGGGAGAAATGGCGCCACAGCAGACGTACCACCAGGGCCATCATCAGCATAAAGCCGATGCTTTTGTGTAGCTCGGGTGCCTGGTGATACCAGCCATCGTAATAGCTGAGTGTTACCATCCATAATCCAAGGCCAAACATGCCATACACCGCAATAGCCATCAGCCAGTGTAAACTCATGGAAATAACGCCATAGCGTGTGGGGGAATTACGCACCTGCATTGTGAATACCGTTATTAATTCGCAAGCGCTAAAAATGGCGTGGGTGAAACATTAATGCAAATGATATTTACAGATATTCATTATTAATTTTATTCTTTCAGTTATTTTGAATAACAGTTGGCAATAATGGTCAATGTGATTGTTAGTAATATGCGATCGGCGCTGATTACAGGCGGGTTATGACGATTTTATGATGTTCAAATAATTTATTTTGAAATTATATTTATCTTAAGAATCGTCAATTTATGTCAATATTTTTCATCAGAAAAATACAATGTACAGAATATCGAGCAGCGCGAGGAGCGACCACAGCACAATATAGAGCATCAGATGCTCGCGAATATTATTGACCACATAATTCACAATACGACGCATGAGGGTACCGGTAATGGAAGAAATGAAAGGCTTCGGCAACCCGAAGCCTGACAGCATTATCGGCTAAAGCGCGACAGGGAGAAAGGCGTGAGATCAAACGGCGGGGCGATCTGCCGGGAGAATTGCGCGGCAATCTCCCCCAGCACGCTGGCGAATTTGAATCCATGGCCGCTCAGGCCGGTGATCAGCAGCGTATTGTCATGGCCCGGCAGGGTGTCGATGATGAAGTCTTCGTCCGGCGTGTTGTCATAGGTGCAGGCTGCCCCGTGTAACAGGCCGCCGATGCCTGGCAGCACGTTGCGCAGGAATTTGAAGGCTTCAGAGCCGTCCCCAGGATAAGCCCCAAACGGCTTGCGCTCTTCCGGAGAAGATATGACCTGGCCGCCGTTGTGTTTACCGATCTTCAGCGCATCTTTCTCGGATGGGAAGCCGTAGAACTGATCCCCATCAGGCAGTTCGCCGGTAAAGGCCGGGAAGTGGTTCTGATGGCTGTAGCGGCCGTCGGCCTGGAACCAGGAGAAGACCTTACGCACCGGCTGAATCGGCAGGTCTGGCACCAGACGCGAGACCCAGGTGCCGGCGCTTACCAGCAGACGATCTGCGCGGTACGGGCCTTCCGGGGTCTCGACGGTGACGCCGTCGTCCTGATGGGAAATCGCAGTGACCGGGCAGTTAAACAGCTGCGCGCAGCCGGCTTCTTTCGCCAGCGCAATCCAGGTTTTAATCGCCAGCTCGCTGCGCAGGACGCCGGACTCAGCCTCAAACAGACCGATATAACCCTCGGGAACCTGAATTTCAGGCCAGCGTTTCATCACCGCCGCCGCATCCAGGCGCTCAAGGTTGAGATTGAACTGGCGGGCGCTCTGCTCAACGTTTGCCAGGAATGACGACCCGGACGGCCCGAGATTGACGACGCCCGTGCGTTCAAAGACCGGCTCACCGCTGATGTCGGCCAGCTCATCCCACAGCGCCTGCGCCCGTAACACCAGCGGCACATAGCGCTCGCCCTCCCCATAAGCGTGACGCATCAGACGGGTGTCACCGTGGTGGCTCCCTTCGGTGTGGGGCGGCATATGGGCATCAATCATCAGCACGTTTTGACCGGCCCGGGTTGCGTAATAACCTGCCGCTGCACCGACAGATCCGCTGCCAATAATAATTAGATCGTATTTCATCAGATTCTCTTTACGCGTTTCGTTGCTTAGCAGGGTAATTAAGACGGGACGGTTATACAAGGGCGAAATAAATGAGGCACCGTAAGGTGCCTTTTTGGGTGAGATTGAGACATTACATTAATGTCGCTGGTACTCATTTGCCTGGTAGTCACTGGATTCTATTTTTGCAATGCCGGCTTCTAAAATAGAAATAAACTGACGTGCGACGTCGGTTGTTAACCATAGCGTCTGCCCAACTTCCGCTTCATCGGTGTCAGGGTGGTTCGGGGTCTGGTAATGCAAACGCAGCATCAGTGCGTCGTAGCTATCTACAGTGCTGATATCCCAGCCAACAAGTGGATGTGTCTGGATGACTTCATTATTCTTTTCCATCATAACCCCCTGAATACGTGTTAAATGACAACGACTGTGAGGTTCAATGCGTGTTTTTCTGAAGCAATTTCAGTATATCAATAAATAAGGCTTCTGAAGGGAAAAAGAAACAGGCAGCACAACAAATTTGTGCCTTTTAGGATTGTTTGAACATTAAAACATCATCTTGCTGATGATTTTTGACGGAGTCAGTCAGATTATTCGCAGTTACGTTAAACAGACGAAAAAAAGCCGGGGCGACCCGGCAAAAAAAAACAATGAGGCATAAAATTAATCGGTAATAAACCAGTCGTCAGCGCTCTCCCAGGTTTCCTGTAAAATTTCGCTGATGCGCTGTTTATCTTCTTTGGCGCCGCCGATCACCGACAGATTATTTGAACTGGCATAACGCACGGTGACAGCACCATCGCGTTCGGGAAAGGAGTCATTAATACGGCGGGATAATTCACCCGCCAGTGCGTCCAGCGCCCCGGCAGGCAAAGTAGTTGTTCTGGCAATGGTCACTTCGATACGCATAGTTGCCCCCTGTGTAATATACTGTTTATTTATACAGTCATATTGTCGAACTTACAACAGGGGGCCAACAATTTTTAGCGTTTTACCGTCCAGTGTACGGTTTCACCCGCGAGGAACGGGATCAGGGTGTCATCCGTCAGGGCTATGGATTCCACCACGCTGCTCTCTTCCCGAACCAGTTCAACGAAGGTCTCATTGACCGGCAAGCCGTAGAAGCGAGGGCCATTCAGGGAGCAGAAGGCCTCAAAGTGCTGCAGGGCGTTCATCTCTTCAAACACCTGGGCATAGCTGGCCAGCGCGGTAGGCGCGTTAAAGCAACCTGCACAGCCGCAGCTGGCTTCTTTGCGGTGACGGGCGTGCGGCGCAGAGTCGGTGCCGAGGAAGGCACGCTCAAAGCCGCTGGCAACCAGTTCACGCAGCGCCTGCTGGTGGATATTACGCTTGAGGATTGGCAGGCAATAGAGGTGAGGGCGCACGCCGCCCACCAGCATGTGGTTGCGGTTGAACATCAGGTGCTGCGGGGTAATGGTGGCGGCCAGAAGCTCGTTACCATCGCGCACGTACTCGGCCGCATCTTTGGTGGTGATATGTTCAAACACCACTTTCAGACCAGGCAGGCGCTGACGCAGCGGCTCCATCACGGTGTCGATAAAACGCGCTTCGCGGTCGAAAATATCGATCTCGGCATGGGTTACTTCGCCATGCACCAGCAGCGGCATCCCCAGTTTCTCCATGCGCTCCAGCACCGGCATAATCGCATCAATGCTGGTTACGCCATGGCTGGAGTTGGTGGTGGCGTTGGCCGGGTAGAGCTTGGCGGCGGTGAAGACCCCTTCGTTAAAGCCGCGTTCGATCTCGTTGGGATCGAGCGTGTCGGTCAGATAACAGGTCATCAGCGGGGTAAAATCGTGTCCGGCAGGCACGGCAGCAAGAATGCGCTGGCGATAGGCAATCGCCGCGTCGACCGTGGTGACGGGCGGCACCAGGTTTGGCATGACAATCGCGCGGCCATAAATTTCACTGGTATACGGCACGACGGTGTTGAGCATATCGCCATCGCGAAGATGGATATGCCAGTCGTCTGGGCGGCGAATTTTCAAAACCTGGGATGGTGCAGTCATGGATAGGCTCCGGCTGAGTGAGATGATTTTTGCCGGACACAAAGAATAGAGGGAAACGTTTTCGTTTGCACTCTTTTCCACAAAAAAAAGGCGCCGAAGCGCCTCAGAGGTTAATCGACGAAGGGGATAACAATCTCACCCGGTTTCACTTCGATTCCTTTAGCGTACTTTTTCGCCAGGGCTTCACCCTTGCTGTTATCTTCGCGCAGGATGTAGGCCGGTTGCTGGTTGAAGTAGTTTTGCAGCGACTGATTCAGGTATGGCATCAGGGTTTGCAGGACCGGTTTCATTTTGTCCGGCGACACCACCGCGTCGGTGATCTCCATCTGCTGCAGATAGATGGCGCCCTGATCTTTATTGAAGACCGGCAGCGCTTTTAATTTCAGTTTGATATTGGCTTTCTGGCTGCCGAACAGCGAGTTCATGTCCAGGCTGGCATCCCCGGAGAGCATCACTTTGTTCGGCTCTTCGCGGCCAATCTGGCTGGCAAGGTTGGTCAGGACGATATGCGCATCGGCCACGCCCGGAACGCCGATATCTTTCGCAAAGTTATTGCGCTTTTGCAGGGCCTGGTTGATCTCCTGCTCACTGACGGTGTACTGGGTGAGCTGATTACAACCAACCAGCAGGCCGCTGACGATCAACGCAGTGGCAATAACGAATTTTTTCATGGTTTTCCTCGACATAATGTCAGCGCTTCAATCCTGACGCGCCAGTATGTCAGGGGAGAGTGTGTCAGACCAGCAGAAAAAACTGATATCTGTGCGATCAGGCGCCAGGCTCGAGGATGCCGGGCAGGCGACGTTTGTGGCTGAACTGCCAGCCCAGCGCGAAGCAGGTGATCACTCCGATTAAGGCCAGCATCACCCACGGTAACTCCGGCTGATTGAAGGCTTTCCCGGCATCAAACAACCATCCGCCACCGGCATACCCCAGCGCACCACCAATCGCCAGCCCGAGACGGCTGAAGCCCATATAGCTGCCCCGCGCACGCGGGTCGGCCAGCTCGGCGCTCAGGGTTTCGCGGGCCGGTTCGGCAATAATCGAGCCGATATAGAAGGTGCAGATCAGCATAAACAGCTGCTGCAAGGAGCCCACCATCCCAATGGGCAGCATGCTCAGGGACATCAGCAGCAGGCCCGCCATCAGACGGTGCTCAAGGCGGAAGCGTTTTTCGCTCCAGCGGGCAATCGGGTAGAGCAGGGAGAGGGAGAGACAGGCCTCAATGGCGTACATCCACTTCACAGCCGCCGGGGAACCCGCCACATCGTTGACCATGATCGGCAGCATCAGCATTACCTGCACGCCCAGCATGTAATAACCCGCCAGGGTCAGCACATAGGTGATAAAGCGTTTGTCGTGCCAGACCCTGCCCAGCCCTTCGCGCACCGGCGCTTTGACGGTGGAGAGTTTCCATGCCGGTAACAGCCAGGCGTTGAAGGCCGCGCAGAGGATAAACAGCACTGCGCCCGTGGCGCAGACCAGACGAAAATCATACTGCAGCAGCCAGCTGCCCAATAGCGCGCCCACCACCGCGCCGGCGCTGTCCTGCATCATCAGCAGAGAGAAAAAGCGTCCGCGATGCTGAGGCCGGATCAGTTTGACCACTAACGCCGTGCGCGGCGGGTCGAACAGCGTGCCCCCCAGACCGGAGATAATGCAGGAAACCCACAGCAGCCAGGGCTCATGGGCGATAGCCATGGTGGCAAATCCCGCGGCCCGCAGCAGCATGCCGGTGACGATCATCGGTTTGGCCCCGAAGCGGTCGGCAATGGCGCCGCCAAACACCCCCAGCCCCTGCTGAACAAACTGGCGCAGACCCAGCGCAATACCGACCATCAGCGCCGCCCAGCCCATCTGATCGACAAAGCGAATCGAAATCAGCGGGAAAACGACGAAAAAGCCGAGGACAACCAGCATGTTATCGACAAGCAGGAAACATTTGCCCAGACGCCGGGCCTGTGAGATACGGGACATTTCCCCTCCAGGGGAACAAAGATGATGAGCGCGCTAATATTCTGCGGTTTCGCCGGCGTTTTTCCCACCGCGCAGGCGACAATATTTTTTTATCAAAAGGGGACTTTGATTGAGGCTTTTCATCGAAAAATGTGAAAAGACATCAAAATGCTATGTCACTGTTTTCCCGAATGGCAACGGCGCAGGTATAGTAAAGCTAACGGGTCAAGGTTGTAACATGAAGGAGTTGTATCCATGTTTGGCTATCGCAGTAATGTGCCGAAAGTTCGCCTGACGACCGACCGGCTGGTGGTGCGTCTGGTGCACGAGCGTGATGCCTGGCGTCTGGCGGACTACTACGCTGAGAATCGTCAGTTTTTAAAACCCTGGGAACCCGTGCGGGATGAAAGCCACTGCTATCCTTCCGGCTGGCAGGCCCGGCTGAGCATGATTGCCGAGTTCCACAAGCAGGGCTCGGCGTTCTATTTTGCCCTGCTCGATCCGGAAGAGAAAGAGATCGTCGGGATCGCCAACTTTTCTAACGTGGTGCGGGGATCTTTTCACGCCTGCTACCTGGGCTACTCCATCGGGCAAAAATGGCAGGGGCAGGGGCTGATGTTTGAGGCCTTGACCACCGCTATCCGCTATATGCAGCGGACCCAGCATATGCACCGCATTATGGCCAACTACATGCCGCACAATCAGCGCAGCGGCGATCTGCTGGCACGCCTCGGGTTTGAAAAAGAGGGCTATGCCAAAGAGTACCTGCTGATTAACGGCGAATGGCGCGATCATGTCCTGACGGCGCTGACAACCAAAGAGTGGAGCGCGGGGCGCTAAGGAACAGAGATGAAATATCAGTTAACCGCCACAGAAGCGCGCGTTATCGGCTGCCTGCTGGAAAAACAGGTCACCACCCCGGAACAGTATCCGCTCTCGGTCAATGCGGTCACCCTGGCCTGCAATCAGAAAACCAACCGTGAGCCGGTGATGAACCTCGCCGAGCATGAGGTGCAGGATCAGCTTGATGCGCTGGTTAAGCGCCACTATCTGCGCACCGTCAGCGGCTTTGGCAATCGCGTCACCAAATATGAACAGCGTTTTTGCAACTCCGAGTTTGGTGCCCTTAAGCTGAACCCGGCCGAAGTGGCGCTCGTCGCCACCCTGCTGCTGCGCGGCGCGCAGACCCCGGGCGAGCTACGCACCCGGGCCGCGCGTATGCACGAGTTCGCGGATATGCAGGAGGTGGAGCAGGCGCTCGAGGGCCTTGCCGCCCGGGAAGATGGGCCTTTTGTCCTGCGTCTGGCCCGCGAGCCGGGTAAGCGCGAAAGCCGCTATATGCACCTCTTCAGCGGTGAGGTTGATACCGCCGTCACGACAGCCGAGGCTGCGGCCCCGGTCGCGGATGAGACCTTACTGGCCCGTGTTGAGGCGCTGGAAAATGAAGTCGTAGAATTGAAACAGCGACTCGATTCGCTGCTGGCACATCTGGGAGATTAACGGTGACAAAATTACGTGTAGGCGTTGTAGGGCTGGGCGGGATCGCCCAGAAAGCCTGGCTGCCGGTGCTGAGCGCCGCAACAGACTGGACGTTGCAGGGGGCCTGGTCGCCGTCGCGGGATAAGGCGCTGCGGATCTGCGAGTCCCTGCGCATGCCTTATTATGCGTCGTTACAGGATCTGGCCCGCGCGTGTGATGTGGTCTTTGTCCACACCTCCACCGTCACCCACTATCAGGTGGTCAGCGAGCTGCTGCAGGCGGGCGTGCATGTCTGCGTCGATAAACCGCTGGCCGATAACCTGGCCGACGCCGAGCGGCTGATTGATCTCGCTGCCCAGAAGAAGCTCACCCTGATGGTCGGCTTTAACCGCCGCTTCGCGCCGCTCTATCAGCAGCTGAAAACCCAGCTGAACGGTGCGGCATCCCTGCGGATGGATAAACACCGCGCTGACAGCATCGGGCCCAACGATCTGCGCTTTACCCTGCTGGATGATTATCTGCACGTGGTGGACACCGCCCTGTGGCTGGCGGGCAATGATGCCCGGCTTACCGGCGGTACGCTGCAGACCAACGAGAACGGGGCGATGGTCTATGCCGAGCACCATTTCAGCGCCGGCAATCTGCAGATCACTACCTCTATGCACCGCCGGGCGGGCAGCCAGCGGGAGTGGATCCAGGCGGTGACGGACGGCGCATTGCTGGACATTACCGATATGCGCGAGTGGCGCGAGGAGCGGGGGAGTGGCGTCGTTACGCCGGCCATCCCGGGCTGGCAAAGCACCCTTGAGCAGCGCGGCTTTGCGGGCTGCGCGCGTCACTTCATCGAATGCGTGCAAAATCAGACGGTTCCTGAAACCGCAGGCGAACAGGCGATCCGCGCCCAGCGCATCGTGGAGAAGCTCTGGCGCGAGGCCATGAGCGAATAACCTGCGGTAACATCTGCCCATAGCAATTCGCGTTTTTACGAGTAGACTAGGCGCGTTTATTGTCTTGTAGGCCGGGTAAGCGCAGCGCCACCCGGCGAGAATCACGCCTGCTTTGCAGGCGTTTTGCCGTCTGGTAGTGGAAATTCACGTTAATGAACCTATTAAAATCGCTGGCTGCCGTCAGCTCGATGACCATGTTTTCGCGCGTGCTGGGTTTTGCGCGCGACGCCATTGTGGCAAGGGTCTTTGGCGCAGGGATGGCGACTGACGCCTTTTTTGTTGCGTTTAAACTGCCTAACCTGCTGCGCCGTATCTTTGCCGAAGGCGCGTTCTCCCAGGCTTTTGTCCCCATTCTGGCGGAATACAAAAGCAAGCAGGGGGAAGACGCGACGAAGGTATTTGTCTCCTACGTCTCGGGATTGCTGACCCTCGCCCTGGCGATCGTCACGGTGATCGGCATGCTGGCGGCACCCTGGGTGATCATGGTCACCGCGCCCGGCTTTGCCGATACCGCCGATAAATTTGCCCTGACCTCGCAGCTGCTGCGCATTACCTTCCCCTATATTCTGCTGATCTCGCTGGCGTCGCTGGCGGGGGCGATCCTTAACACCTGGAACCGCTTCTCGGTCCCGGCGTTTGCGCCAACGTTCCTCAACGTCAGCATGATCGGCTTTGCGCTGTTTGCCGCGCCGCACTTCCATCCGCCGGTGCTGGCCCTGGCCTGGGCGGTGACGGTGGGCGGGGTACTGCAGCTGGCGTATCAGCTGCCGCACCTGAAGAAGATCGGCATGCTGGTGCTGCCGCGCATTAACCTGCGCGATGCAGGGGCGATGCGGGTGGTGAAGCAGATGGGGCCGGCCATTCTTGGCGTCTCGGTGAGCCAGATTTCGCTGATCATCAACACCATCTTCGCCTCGTTCCTGGTCTCCGGTTCCGTCTCCTGGATGTACTACGCCGACCGACTGATGGAGTTCCCGTCCGGGGTACTGGGGGTGGCGCTGGGCACGATCCTGCTGCCGTCACTCTCCCGCAGTTTTGCCAGCGGCAACCAGGATGAGTACTGCCGACTGATGGACTGGGGGTTACGCCTCTGCTTCCTGCTGGCGCTGCCGAGTGCGGTGGCGCTGGGGATCCTCGCCAAACCGCTGGTGGTGTCCCTGTTCCAGTACGGGAAATTCAGCGCCTTCGATGCGCTGATGACCCAGCGGGCGCTGGTGGCTTACTCTGTCGGCCTGATGGGGTTGATTGTGGTGAAAGTGCTGGCCCCGGGCTTCTACTCGCGTCAGGACATCAAGACCCCGGTGAAGATCGCCATCGTGACCCTGATCATGACCCAGGTGATGAACCTGGCCTTTATCGGCCCGCTGAAGCATGCCGGTCTGTCCCTGTCCATCGGTCTGGCAGCCTGTCTGAATGCCGGGCTGCTCTACTGGCAGCTGAGAAAGCAGCAGATTTTCACCCCGCAGCCAGGCTGGACGAGCTTCCTGTTACGGCTGGTGATTGCGGTGCTGGTAATGGCTGCGGCGCTGGTGGGCATGCTTTACGTGATGCCGGACTGGGCGCTGGGCACCATGCCTTATCGTCTGCTGCGCCTGATGGCCGTAGTGGTGGTGGGTGTTGTGGCGTACTTCGCGACTCTCGCGGTGCTGGGCTTCAAAGTGAAAGAGTTCGCCCGCCGTACGGCGTAACGCAAAAAGGGGAGCGCCTGTCGGTGCTCCCCGTTCTCTGTCTGTCTCATCCGGACAATCAGATCGAAAACTTCTTCCCGCCGCTGCGTGAGCTGGATGTCTGGCCATTGGCGCCATACAGTGCCGGCTCCTGATGCGGCTTCAGCACCTCCAGCGCCTGCTGGTTGCGGGTGATTTGCCCTTCAAGTAGCCAGCCGTTGTGCTGATTGAGGTCGCGCAGATGCTGAGTTTTTTCAGTAATCGTTTGCCAGCGTTCGGCGACATCATCATTGGCACTCTGGCGCGCGGACTGCTCGGTGCGCCGCTGCTGCTCCAGATAATCCAGCGTGGCCAGCAGGGAGCTTTTATCTTCGGTAATGCGCTGCAGCGCGCTGCCGTTCACATTCCCGGCAGAGAGCTGCTGTTGCTCGGCATCCATTACCGTTTTCAGGTCGTTCAGGACGACCGTCATGTGATCCATTATTTCCGTCAGACGACTCATACGGCGATTACTCTAAGAAACTTTGCGCATCCTGGATCAGCGCGTCAGCGATTTTACTGGTATCCATTTTCAGCTCACCGTTACGGATCGCGGTTTTCAGCGCTTCAACACGTTCCATGTTGATATCGTTGCTGCCCGGCTGCATCAGTTTCGCCTGGGCATCGCTCAGCGTAACGCTGGTGCTGTCGGCCGCTGCTGATTTTTGCAGGCGCGTTTTTGGCGTTGCAGTCTCATTCATTTCGCGAGGCTGTACAGTGCTAACCGGCTTCAGGGGCGATGTACGATCAATGCTCATTGTGGTGTCCTCATCGAGGGTTGGCGGCGTAAGCGCCTGACATTATCATTTGTTAATGATTTATCGGCAGTCGCCGCATAATCTTTAAAAAGATTATAGGTTAATCAGAATATTCCCATCAGAATCGACGGTACCGCTCACAACCTGGCCTGAGGTCATCCTGACGCGGGCGTTTTGCGCAACGGCCGCATTGTTCAGGGCCTGGCCCTGGCTGTTAACGCTAAAGCCCTCGCCAGTGGCGATCACCATCACCCGCTGTCCGGCTTTGATCCGCCATGACTGGCGCAGCATCGACAGTTGCAGAGGTTGCCCGGGCACCAGATCGCGCAAGCTTACGGCGTTCTGCACCTGGTTGATATCCAGAATCGTGCGCGGCGGAAGCTGATCCAGTCTGCCGCGTTTCAGCGTCACGCTTCCCGGCTGCAACGCCCCACCCCGGGGGATGTTTTGGGACGCGACAACATAATCGCCCGTCGCCTGAACTGCAACCTGTATAAACCGTTTTTCATTGTCACAGCGTGCCGTCACGCTCACGTTGCCCCACTGTCGGGTGTTGCCAGGGACGCTGAACTGAGGCGTTTCGCAGCCAGGGAGCATGCTGGCTGGCGTGCGGACCTGAACCGACACCTCATCGCTGAATCCTGCCAGTCGCTGGGCAAAAAACGCCGTCAGCTGACCATTCAGATCCTGCGCCTGAGAGAGGGAGCTCCAGAGGAGCAGGGTTGCGGTCACTCCACGTTTGAATGTCATATCGCCCGTTACCGTCGGATTACAGAATGAGCAGGATTCTACCTGTAGCGGGTGGGCATCAACGCAATAAATAGCGACGCATTTTGCGCTTATTCCGTCGATGACGGAGACGGGTTGAGATTTAAGCTATCCACTGAAATTTTGCCATCAGCGGAGGAGACATGCTCGATAAACTCGACGCCGCGCTACGTTTTCAGCAAGAAGCGCTCAACTTGCGTGCCCAGCGTCAGGAGATTCTGGCCGCCAATATCGCCAACGCCGATACCCCCGGGTTTCAGGCGCGTGATATCGATTTTTCCAGTGAATTAAAGAAAGTGATGGAGCGTGGCCGGGCCGAGAACAGCGGTGTTGCCCTTGCGCTGACCTCTGCACGTCATATTCCCGCAGAGACCGTCACCACCCCGAATACCGATTTACTTTATCGCATCCCGGATCAGCCATCCCTGGACGGTAATACCGTCGATATGGACCGGGAGCGTACGCAGTTCGCCGATAACAGCCTCAAGTACCAGATGGGGCTGACCGTTCTCGGCGGGCAGATTAAAGGCATGATGAGTGTTCTGCAGGGAGGCAACTAATAATGGCCTTACTCAATATCTTTGATATCGCAGGTTCCGCGCTGACCGCGCAATCCCAGCGTCTGAACGTTGCCGCCAGTAACATGGCGAACGCCGACAGCGTAACGGGCCCGGACGGTCAACCCTACCGCGCCAAGCAGGTGGTATTCCAGGTGGATGCTGCGCCGGGTGCGCAAACCGGCGGGGTAAAAGTGGCCAACGTGATCGAGAGCCAGGCGCCGGACAAACTGGTGTACGAGCCAGGCAACCCGCTGGCCGACGCCAGCGGCTACGTCAAAATGCCGAACGTGGATGTGGTTGGCGAGATGGTCAACACCATGTCGGCCTCCCGCAGCTACCAGGCCAACGTAGAAGTCCTGAATACCGTGAAGAGCATGATGCTTAAAACGCTCACCCTGGGCCAGTAAAGGAGAGATCAATGTCCATTGCAGTCAATGTAAATGACAGGACGGCTACCACTGGCGTCAGCGGCACCACCGGCAACAGCTCCCTCACCGGCAGCAATGCTTCCGATCTGCAGGGCAGCTTTCTGACCCTGCTGGTGGCACAGCTGAAAAACCAGGACCCGACTAACCCGATGCAGAACAACGAACTGACCACGCAGCTTGCGCAGATCAGTACGGTGAGCGGCATCGAGAAACTTAACACCACGCTGGGCTCTATTTCCGGGCAGATCGACAACAGCCAGTCGATGCAGGCCAGCACGCTGATTGGCCATGGCGTGATGATCCCGGGCTCTACCGTTCTGGCAGGCACCAGCGGTGCCGAAGGCTCGACCACCACCTCAACCACCCCGTTTGGTGTTGAGTTGCAGCAGAGCGCGGACAAAGTGACCGCCACCATCACCGATAAGACCGGTGCTGTGGTACGCACCATTGACATTGGCGAGCTGAAAGCGGGCGTCCATACCTTTACCTGGGACGGGACGGTAACCGATGGCAGCACGGCGCCAAACGGCTCTTACAACGTCGCGATTTCCGCCAGCAGCGGCAGCACGCAGCTGGTGGCACAGCCACTGCAGTTTGCGCTGGTGCAGGGTGTGATCCGCAGCGGCGGCGGTAACACGCTGGATCTCGGGACTTACGGTACCACCACGCTCGACGAAGTTCGGCAGATTATTTAAGCCCTAACATTTACCAGGAGTAACTCATGGCCTTTTCACAAGCGGTCAGCGGCCTGAATGCTGCAGCCACTAACCTCGACGTCATTGGTAACAACATTGCCAACTCCGCGACCTACGGCTTTAAGTCCGGTAGCGCGTCATTTGCGGATATGTTCGCCGGTTCCAAAGTCGGTCTGGGCGTAAAAGTCGCCGGGATCACCCAGGACTTTTCAGACGGTACCACCACCAACACCGGCCGCGGCCTGGATGTGGCCATCAGCCAGAACGGTTTCTTCCGTATGCTCGACAGCAACGGTTCGGTCTATTACAGCCGTAACGGCCAGTTCAGCCTGGACGAAAACCGTAACCTGGTGAACATGCAGGGCCTGCAGCTGACCGGCTTCCCGGCAGCAGGTAGCCCGCCGACGGTGCAGACCGGTGCCAACCCGCAGCCGATCACCATTCCTAATGACCTGATGTCCGCCAAAGCCACCAGCACCGCGGCGCAGCAGATCAACCTGAACTCCACTGACAGCGTGCCGAGCATCGCGTTTGACGCGACCAACGCCAACCCGGATTCAGACAGCTTCAACAAGAAAGGCACCATCACCGTTTACGACGACCAGGGTAACGCCCACAACATGTATGTCTACTACGTGAAAACGGCAGACAACAAGTGGGATCTCTATACCCAGGACGGCAGCGTCACCAACGGTAAGATCACCAAGTCTGCACAGATGAGCTTCGACCCTAGCGGTAATCTGCAAGGTGTCTATAACTACAATGCTGCCGGCGTGCTGAGCGCCACCCCAAATGCTAACGCCTCTATCAACGTGACCACCGATCCGCTGAGCGGCGCGCTGCCGGTGACCTTCTCCCTGAGCTTCCTGAACTCCATGCAGCAGAACACCGGGGCGAACAACATCGTGGCAACCAACCAGAACGGCTACAAGCCGGGCGACCTGGTGAGCTATCAGATCAACGATGACGGTACCGTGGTCGGCAACTACTCCAACGAACAAAGCCAGGTGCTGGGTCAGATCGTGATGGCGAACTTCGCCAACAACGAAGGCCTGCAGTCTGAAGGGAACAACGTCTGGTCTGCTACCCAGTCTTCGGGCGTGGCGCTGCTGGGCACCGCAGGTTCCGGTAACTTCGGTACCCTGACCAACGGCGCGCTGGAAGCCTCCAACGTCGACCTGAGTAAAGAGCTGGTCAATATGATCGTCGCGCAGCGTAACTATCAGTCGAACGCGCAGACCATCAAAACCCAGGATCAGATCCTCAACACGCTGGTTAACCTCCGCTAAGTGGCTGACGGGATAGCTTAATGGATCACGCAATATATACCGCGATGGGCGCTGCCAGTCAGACGCTCAATCAGCAGGCAGTCACCGCCAGTAACCTGGCGAACGCCTCGACGCCGGGTTTCCGTGCGCAGCTCAATGCCATGCGCGCCGTCCCGGTGGAAGGCCTTACCCTGCCGACGCGTACGCTGGTAACGGCATCGACGCCGGGCGCCGACATGACGCCAGGGCAGATGGACTATACCTCGCGCCCGCTCGACGTGGCGCTGCAGCAGGACGGCTGGCTGGCAGTTCAAACCGCCGACGGCAGCGAAGGCTACACCCGTAACGGGAATATCCAGGTGGATGCGGTCGGGCAACTGACCATCCAGGGACATCCGGTTATCGGTGAAGGCGGCCCGATCGCCGTGCCGGAAGGCTCGGAGATCACCATCGCGGCAGACGGGACCATCTCGGCCCTGAACCCTGGCGATCCGCCGAACACCGTGGCACCGGTTGGCCGCCTGAAGCTGGTCAAAGCCGAAGGTTTTGAAGTGCAGCGTGGCGACGACGGTATGTTCCGTCTGACCCAGGCGGCGCAGGCCACCCGTGGCGCCACCTTACAAGCTGACCCGACCATTCGCGTCATGTCTGGCGTGCTGGAAGGCAGCAACGTTAAGCCGGTCGCGGCGATGACCGACATGATCGCCAGCGCGCGCCGTTTTGAAATGCAGATGAAGGTGATCTCCAGCGTTGATGAAAACGCCGGTCGCGCCAACCAGCTGCTGTCAATGAGTTAACAGGACACCTTATGATCAGTTCTTTATGGATCGCGAAAACCGGCCTCGACGCACAGCAAACCAATATGGATGTCATCGCCAACAACCTGGCGAACGTGAGCACCAATGGGTTTAAACGTCAGCGTGCGGTTTTCGAAGATTTGCTTTACCAGACCATCCGCCAGCCAGGTGCCCAGTCGTCTGAACAGACCACGCTGCCATCCGGCCTGCAGATCGGTACCGGTGTTCGTCCTGTCGCGACCGAACGTCTGCACAGTCAGGGCAACCTGTCCCAGACCAACAACAGCAAAGACGTGGCGATCAAAGGCCAGGGCTTCTTCCAGGTGCAGCTGCCGGACGGAACCTCGGCTTACACCCGTGACGGCTCATTCCAGGTGGATCAGAACGGCCAGCTGGTAACGGCGGGCGGTTTCCAGGTGCAGCCAGCGATCACCATTCCGGCGAATGCCCTGAGCATCACCATCGGGCGTGACGGGATCGTGAGCGTGACCCAGCAGGGTCAGGCCGCTCCGGTGCAGGTCGGCCAGCTTAACCTGACCACCTTCATGAACGACACCGGTCTGGAAAGCATCGGTGAGAACCTGTACATCGAAACCCAGTCCTCCGGTGCGCCGAATGAGAGCACGCCAGGGCTGAACGGTTCAGGTCTGCTGTATCAGGGGTATGTGGAAACCTCAAACGTCAACGTCGCGGAAGAGCTGGTGAATATGATCCAGGTTCAGCGCGCGTACGAAATTAACAGTAAAGCAGTGTCGACGACCGACCAGATGCTGCAGAAACTGACGCAACTCTAAGGTGTAGTCCGGTGCGGTTTGCGCTGCACCGGCTCCCTGTTTTCGAAGATGAAGGCAATGCAAAAACTCGCGGCGATTCGTTATCCGATAGTGACCCTCCTGGCCGTTACCCTGACCGGTTGCGCCTGGGTTCCGTCTCAACCTCTGGTGCAGGGTGCGACTTCCGCCCAACCCATTCCTGGCCCGACGCCGGTCGCGAATGGCTCTATTTTCCAGACAGCGCAGCCGATTAACTACGGTTATCAGCCGATGTTTGAAGACCGTCGCCCACGTAATATCGGCGATACGCTGACCATTCAGCTGCAGGAAAACGTCAGCGCCAGCAAGAGCTCTTCAGCGAATGCCAGCCGCGACGGGAAAACCAATTTTGGCTTTGACACCGTGCCGCGTTACCTCGAAGGGCTCTTCGGTAATGCCCGTGCCGATGTCGAGACCTCTGGCGGCAACTCCTTTAACGGTAAAGGCGGCGCCAATGCCAGCAACACCTTTAGCGGCACCCTGACGGTGACCGTGGATCAGGTGCTGGCGAACGGCAATTTACATGTCGTGGGTGAAAAACAGATCGCCATCAATCAGGGCACTGAGTTCATTCGCTTCTCCGGTGTGGTTAACCCTCGCACCATCAGCGGCTCCAACACCGTACCGTCCACTCAGGTGGCCGATGCGCGCATTGAGTACGTCGGCAACGGCTACATCAATGAAGCGCAGAATATGGGCTGGTTGCAGCGTTTCTTCCTTAATTTATCGCCGATGTAAGCGAGGTGACCTATGTTTAAATCCCTCTTCGGGATCCTGTTGGTGCTGGTGGCAACCGTTGTCCACGCCGACCGTATCCGCGATCTCACAAGCGTCCAGGGCGTGCGGGAAAACTCACTGATCGGTTACGGCCTGGTGGTCGGGCTGGACGGTACGGGTGACCAGACGACCCAGACTCCGTTCACCACCCAGAGTCTGAACAACATGCTCTCCCAGCTCGGCATCACGGTGCCGGCCGGGACCAACATGCAGCTGAAAAACGTGGCGGCCGTTATGGTTACCGCCTCCTACCCGGCCTTTTCCCGCCAGGGGCAAACCATCGACGTGGTGGTTTCCTCCATGGGTAACGCGAAAAGCCTGCGTGGCGGTACGCTGCTGATGACCCCGCTGAAAGGGGTGGACAGCCAGGTGTATGCTCTCGCCCAGGGTAATATTCTGGTCGGCGGGGCAGGTGCGTCCGCAGGCGGCAGCAGCGTGCAGGTTAACCAGCTTAACGGTGGCCGTATCACCAACGGGGCGATCATTGAGCGTGAACTGCCGACCCAGTTCGGGGCCGGGAACACCATCAACCTGCAGCTGAACGACGACGATTTCACCATGGCGCAGCAGATCGCGGACACCATTAACCGCGGTCGCGGCTATGGCAGCGCCACGGCGCTGGATGCCCGCACCGTGCAGATCCGCGTCTCCAGCGGCGGCAGCAACCAGGTGCGCCTGCTGGCGGACATCCAGAACATGGAAGTCAACGTTACGCCGCAGGATGCCAAAGTGATCATCAACTCCCGTACCGGCTCGGTGGTGATGAACCGTGAAGTGACCCTGGACAACTGTGCCGTGGCGCAGGGCAACCTTTCGGTCACCGTTAACCGCTCGGCTAACGTCAGCCAGCCGGATACGCCGTTTGGCGGCGGTGAAACCGTAGTCACGCCGCAGACCCAGATTGATATGCGTCAGAGTGGTGGCTCACTGCAGAGCGTGCGCTCCAGCGCCAACCTGAACAACGTGGTGCGTGCGCTGAATGCGCTGGGCGCAACTCCAATCGATCTGATGTCGATTCTGCAATCCATGCAGAGTGCAGGCTGCCTGCGCGCCAAAGTGGAAATTATCTGATGCTGACCGATAGCAAACTGCTGAGCAGCGCGGCCTGGGATACCCAGTCGCTCAACGACCTGAAAGCCAAAGCGGGCAAAGATCCGGCGGGTAATATCCGCCCGGTGGCCCGCCAGGTGGAGGGGATGTTTGTCCAGATGATGCTGAAAAGCATGCGTGAGGCGCTGCCGAAAGACGGCATCTTTAGCAGCGATTCATCGCGTCTGTACACCAGCATGTATGACCAGCAGATTGCGCAGCAGATGACCTCCGGTAAAGGACTCGGGCTGGCGGATGTGATCGTGAAGCAGATGGCGGCCGCTCAGGGCGTGCCGCCGGAAGAGGCCCCGCAGCAGGTGCCGATGAAGTTCGATCTGGAAAAGGTGACCAGCTATCAAAACCAGGCCCTGACGCAGATGGTGCGCAAAGCCGTGCCGAAAGCGCCAGAAAGTAACGACGAACCGCTCACCGGGGACAGCAAAGACTTCCTGGCCCAGCTCTCGCTGCCGGCGCGTCTCGCCAGCCAGCAGAGCGGGGTGCCGCATCATCTGATTCTGGCCCAGGCGGCGCTGGAATCCGGCTGGGGGCAACGGCAGATCCGGCGTGAGAACGGCGAGCCAAGCTTCAACATCTTTGGCGTGAAGGCCACGGGAAGCTGGAAAGGACCAACCACCGAGATCACCACCACCGAATATGAAAACGGTGAAGCGAAGAAAATCAAAGCGAAGTTCCGCGTCTACAGCTCGTATCTGGAGGCGCTTTCAGACTATGTCGGGGTGCTGAGCCGTAACCCACGCTATGCGGCAGTGACCCAGGCCGCAACGGCAGAGCAGGGCGCGCAGGCGTTGCAGAACGCGGGCTACGCCACCGATCCGCAGTACGCCCGCAAGCTGACCAGCATGATCCAGCAGCTAAAAGCGATGGGTGAGAAAGTCAGCAAAGCCTACAGCAACGATATCGAAAATCTGTTCTGAAAGTTCTCAAGTCCGGCTGGGGGCTGCCGATAATCTCCAGCAGGACTCGTGTCTGAAAGTATAAAAGGAACCCCCATGTCCAGTTTGATCAACAGCGCCATGAGTGGCCTCAGCGCGGCACAGGCTGCGCTGAATACCGCCAGTAATAACATTTCAAGCTACAACGTGGCGGGTTATACCCGTCAGACCACGGTGCTGAGCGCCTCAAACAGCACCCTGACAGGCGGCGGTTGGGTTGGCAACGGCGTGTATGTCTCCGGGGTACAGCGCGAATATGACTCATTCATTACCAACCAGCTGCGCGCCGCGCAGAACCAGAGCAGTGCCCTGACCACCCGCTACCAGCAGATGTCTAAAATTGACGACGTACTGTCCGGTAGCACCAACAGCCTGGCGACCACCCTGCAGGACTTCTTCGGCAGCCTGCAGACCCTGGTCAGCAACGCCGAAGATCCGGCAGCGCGCCAGACGGTGCTGGGCAAGGCCGCTGGCCTGGTGAACCAGTTCAAGGTTAACGATCAGTACCTGCGCGATCAGGATAAGCAGATCAATATCGCCATCGGCACCAGCGTTGAGCAGATCAACAACTACGCCAAACAGATTGCTAACCTGAACGATCAGATCTCCCGTCTGACCGGCGTGGGTGCCGGGGCGTCCCCGAACAACCTGCTCGATCAGCGTGACCAACTGGTGAGCGAGCTGAACCAGATTGTGGGTGTTGAAGTCGCGGTCCAGGATGGCGGCACCTATAACGTCTCCTTTGGCAATGGCTATAACCTGGTTCAGGGCAGCACCTCCAACCAGCTGGCGGCGGTGAAATCCAGCGCCGATCCGTCCCGTACCACGGTGGCGTTTGTTGACGGCACCTCGGGCCCGGTGGAGATCCCGGAAAAACTGCTGACCAACGGCTCACTGGGCGGGATGTTAACCTTCCGTACCGAAGAGCTCGACACTGCGCGCAACACCCTTAACCAGCTGGCACTCTCCTTCGCTAACGCGATGAACACCCAGCACGCAAAGGGCTTTGACACAGAAGGTGATGCCGGCGGTAAATTATTTGATATCGGTGCGCCAGCGGTGCTGGGCAACAGCAAAAATAGCGGTTCGGCCGCCGTCACCGCGACGGTAAACCCTGCAGAAAGCGCTAAGGTGCAGGCCACCGACTACAAGATGGAGTTTGATGGCTCCAGCTGGAAAATCACCCGTCTGTCTGATAAAACCACGGTCAATGCCACCAATGACGGTAACGGCAACTTATCCTTCGATGGCCTGACGGTTAACGTATCGGGCGCGGCAAACAATAAAGACAGCTTTATCGTGAAGCCTGTCGCCAATGCCATCGTCAATATGGATCTGGCGATCAGCGATGAGTCAAAACTGGCGCTGGCCTCTGACCCAACCGGTGGTGAAAGTGATAACCGTAATGGTCAGGCGCTGCTGGATCTGCAGAAGAGCAAAGAGGTTGGCGGCAACAAAACCTTTAACGATGCCTACGCCTCTCTGGTGAGTACCGTCGGCAGCAAAACCGCGACGCTGAAAACCAGCAGTACCACTCAGGCAAACGTGACGACGCAGCTGAGCAACCAGCAGCAGTCGATCTCCGGGGTTAACCTCGATGAAGAGTACGGCAACCTGCAGCGTTTCCAGCAGTACTATCTGGCCAATGCCCAGGTGCTGCAAACCGCCAGCACGCTCTTCGACGCGTTAATTAATATTCGCTAAGGCCGAGGTCAACGATGCGTATTAGCACCCAGATGATGTATCAGCAGAACATGCGTGGGATCACCGATTCCCAGAGCAAGTGGCTGAGTTACGGTGAGCAGATGTCCACCGGTAAACGTGTAAACCGTCCTTCTGACGATCCAATTGCTGCGTCTCAGGCCGTAGTACTGTCCCAGGCGCAGTCGGAGAACAGCCAGTTCAAGCTGGCCCGCTCTTTTGCCACCCAGAAAGCCTCTCTTGAAGACAGCGTGTTAAGTCAGGTGACGACGGCCATCGCTTCCGTACAGGAAAAAATGGTTTATGCGGGTAACGGCACGCTCAGTGACGACGACCGTATGTCACTTGCCGCTGACCTGAAGGGTATTCGCGATCAGCTCATGAACCTGGCTAACTCGACCGACGGCAATGGACGTTCTATTTTCGCCGGGTATAAGACCGAATCTCCGGCTTTTGATGCGGAGACGGGTGACTACCTGGGCGGGGATGTCCCGATCTACCAGCAGGTGGATTCCGCCAGAAACATGATGATTAGCCATACCGGTAAGCAGGTGTTCGAAAGCATTACCAGTAATGCTGAAGAAGTCCCGGGCGGAGGCTATGGGCAGACCAATTTGTTCAAAACGCTGGATACGGCTATCGCGGCAATGAAAGCCCCGGTTGATGATGACCCTGTCGCGGCACAAGCCCTGACCGATGCCCTGACCACTGCCGGTGTGAGCATCAAAAACACGCAGAATAACATTCTGACCGTGGTGGCTGATGTGGGTACCAAGCTGAAAGAGCTGGATAATTTAGATTCACTGGGGGAAGACCGTACGTTAAGTCAGACCCAGCAGATGAGCGATCTCATTGACGTTGACTGGAACGCGGCGATCTCCTCATACACCATGCAGCAGGCGGCCCTTCAGGCGTCCTATAAAGCGTTCAGCGATATGCAGGGTATGTCTCTGTTCCAGCTTAACAGATAACAGTTTTGACCTTTGGACATGACTTGAAACTGGTTATGTTCTGTGTGCCCAATCCGTTCTCGCGGATTGGGCTTTTTTTTTCAGGAATTTTGCATTACCGAGCTGCTGGTGCGGGCGCTTTCTGCCAGACGGATAGCCAGCGCTATGCCTGCGGTCACCGTCGCCAGGGCAACCACACCTGGCCAGCCTGCCATCGTATACAGCTGACTACCCAGCGCCGAACCCAGCGCCATCCCGATAAACACGCCGGTGAAGAGCAGGGCGTTCAGGCGACCACGTGCCTGCGGCTCAAGGCCATAAACCAGGTTCTGATGGGCGACCAGGCTTGACTGCAGACCGAGATCAAAGCCTATGGCGGAGACAGCAATCAGGATCAACTGGCCGTGTACGCCGAGGGCGGGCATCAGGAACATCAGGGCGAAGGAGACGGTTACCAGCGCGGCACCGAGCTGGGTAACTTTACCGGCACCGAGTTTATCGGCCAGACCACCTGCCAGTGGCGCTGCAAGCGCGCCTGCGGCACCGGCAATACCGTATCCACCGGCGACCGCACTGCCCAGCTGATAGTGTTCCATCAGCATCACCGCCAGCGTAGACCAGAAGGCGCTGAAGGCAATAGAGAGGAAGCCCTGGGCCAGCGCGGCACGACGCAGCGCCGGGTAGCGACGCCACAGGTGCGCCATGGAGCGCATCAGTTCCGGATAACGCAGATTCGACGGCACCGCGAAGCGAGGCAAAATCAACCACATCACGGCGGCAAGGATCGCAATGCTGCCCGCAGCCAGCTGATACATGACGCGCCAGCCAAAGGCTTCACCCACCACGCCGCTCACCGTACGGGAGAGCAGGATCCCCAGCAACAGGCCGGTCATCACTGTTCCGACAGTTTTGCCCTGTTTGCCAGCCGGGGCCAGAATAGCGGCCGCCGGAACGATATCCTGCGCCATGGTGGCCGCCATCCCAATCAGCAGGCTGACCAGCAGCAGGGAGTGGATCTGCCCTGTCAGGCTACAGGCCAGCAGCAGCCCCGCCAGGGCTATGCTTTTTATCACTATCAGTGTGCGACGGTCATAGCGATCGCCCAGCGGCAGCAGAAAAAGGATCCCCAGCGCGTAGCCTGCCTGGGTAAGCGTTGGCACCATCCCCATCCCTTCAATGCTGAGATGCAGATCGGCCCCCATCAGCGGCAGCAGCGGCTGAGCATAGTAGATGGAAGCGACGCTGAAGCCTGCGCCGATGGCGAGGATAAAAATGACCCAACGGCTGACAGCTGGGGTTAAGGTGCTGGAGTTCATATGCAGTTCCTCATTTCGGGTGTGTCGCTATTCTTTACCAGCCCAACTTGCGGTGGTAGCCGGCGCAGTGCTAAAACACTTATACGTGTAACGTATAACCGGATAAATCATGAAACGTTCAGAGCGTATAGACAGGGTCGAACTGATGCGAACCTTCGTGCGCATCATTGAGACAGGCTCCCTTTCTGCCGCCGCCGTGCAGATGGCAACGACCCAGGCCACCGTGAGCCGTCGCCTGCAATCGCTGGAGACGCTGCTCGGCGTACGTCTGATCCTGCGCACCACCCATGCCATGAAGCTGACCGATGATGGCGAACGCTGCTATCAGCATGCCCGGCGGGTGATTGACAGCTGGCATGCGCTGGAGGATGAAGTCGGGCAGACAGAAGATGAACCGGTGGGGGTGCTTCGCGTTCGCGCCCCGCATGCCTTCGGGCAGGAGCAGCTGCTGGAGCCGTTAACGGCGTTTCTGCTGCGCTATCCGCGGTTGAACGTGGAGTGGATGCTCAATGACCGCTCGGCCGATTTCCTGAGTGACAATATCGACTGTGCCATCCGGGTAGGGGCGGAGATCGACCCGGGTACGGTGTCGGTATTACTGGCCGAGGTTCCGCGCAGTATTGTGGCCTCGCCGGAACTGCTCGCACGTCATGCTCCGGTTGATAAGCCAGAAGATCTCTCTGCGCTGCCCTGGGTGGCACTCAATACCTTTTATCGTCAGCACGTAGAGCTGTTCCACGCGGGAGCGCCACAACCGCTGCGGGTGGCTATTTCACCGCGGCTGAGTACCGACAGCCTGTACGTGGCGCGTAAAAGCGCATTAACCGGGCTGGGGGTAGCGGTAGTATCAAGCTGGACAGTGGAAGCCGACATTCGTGAGGGCAGGCTGGTACATCTGTTGCCTGCCTGGCAGCCGGCCGCGTTGCCGGTGCATCTGGTCTATCCGTGGTCACGGTATTACCCGGCACGTCTGCGCCGCTTTCTGGAGATGATGCGAGAGGTGATGCCTGAAATCGCCGGCATGCGCAGGCCTGAACAGAGGCAATAAAAAAGCCGACCCGAAGGTCGGCTTTTGCGCTTAAGCAGGCTTATTCAGCCGACTGTGGACGCGTGGCAGGCGCTGTGGCCTGGTGCGTTGCGCTGTGACCACCAGCAGAACCTTTGCCGTCAAAATCAAACGCCGGACGTACCCAGTCGCTGTGACGCGGTGCTTCCGGAACGTATTCCGGTGCCGGGGCGCGGGTCATAGGCGCAGTGGCGTGGTGAAGGTCAACATTAATCTGAGCGGCTGGCGCTGGCTTCACTTCCGGCGCATTGACTTCCACGTCGTCAGATTTAACTTCAGCCACTGCAGGTTTCACTTCAGCGACTTCAGGTTTCACGTCAGCAACAGGTTCAACCTCAATTTCAACCTCAGGTTGAACGTCAGTTTCCACTTCAACTTCCACGACCGGTTGTGGCTCAGCGACTTCCTCGGTGATTTCAACCGGCTCGGCAGCCTTCGCTTCTTCAACTACCTGCTCTGCGACAACCACATCTTCAGACGCGATAATCTGCGGCTGTTCTGTCACAGGCGCGGCAATCACTTCCGGATGTGAAGTTTCGACTTCAGCAACCTGCGGCTCAGGGATAACCACTGCCGCCGCCTCGGTGATAACCTCATCAACAACTGGCGCGACAGGGGCAACCGCGTCAACAGCAACGTTCTGCTCGTCAAACTGCTGCTCCTGAGGACGGGCAACCGGGTAACGAATCCAGGCTTTGCCGGAGGCCATCTCTGGTGACGCACAGGCGATAGCCAGCGGCATTGGTGACTGCAGCGGATAACGCTCATCACGGTAACGGCGACGACGCTGACCGCTCACGCGCAGGTGACGCGGAGAGCGACGTGAACGACGCGGCATGCCTGCGTTGTCACGGCCTTCGCCGGTCTCTTCCTGCTCAGGGGCATTTTCGATTACCGCAGGCAGGTCGACTTTCGCCAGTTCGGTGCTCTGGACGGGTTCAGCCTGAGGCGCTACCGCTTCAACAGCCGCTTCTTCGGTCTGAGACTCGAAACGCACTTTCTGGTTGAGCTGACGCTGCTTACGACGCGGCATGACCTGAACACGTTCTTCTTGATCCGCATCCTGCACGGTCTCTTCTTCGCGATTCAGAACTTTAACTTCCTGCTGCGCCTGACGCTTGTCATCATTACGACGACGGTTGCGCTCGCGGCGTGGCTGCTGTTCATCACGCTGTCTGCCTTTGTCGGCGTCTTCGCTGACCGGCTGACGAATTTCACGATCTTCCGTGTTCTGCTGCGGCTTCTCGCGGCGGTTGCGACGGTTATCGTCACGTCCTTCGCGGCGTTCACCACGGCCTTCGCGGTTGTCGCGACTCTCACGGTTATCGCGATTGTCACGGCCTTCGCTGCCTTCACGACCTTCGTTATTCTCGGAACGGTTGTCGCGGCGCTCGTTACGATCGCGACGGTTGTTCTGACGCTTACGACGATCCGGTGAACGTTCCTGCTTCTCTTCTTTCTTCTCAACCGGGGCCGGAGCTGGCTGTGGCTCTTCGCCGGCAAACATTTTCTTCAGCGCGCTGAAGAAGCGGCTCAGCAGACCAGGCTGTTCAGCAGGTTGGCTGACTTCTGCCGCCGGTTTAGCTGCTGCGGGTTGAGCTACCACGCTCTCTTGCGCTGGCGCAGGTGGCGCTTCTGGCATCACAAATGCTGCCAGGGCTGGTTGCTCCGGAAGTTTACGCTCGGCGTACTCTTCTTCGGACGGCAGAGCCATCTCCTCTTCATGCAGCTTAGGCAGCATGTAGCTGAGGGTGGAGGTCTCTTCACCTTTGCGCACGCGCAGTACGGAGTAGTGCGGGGTTTGCATCTGGTCGTTAGGCACGATCACGCAGCGTACGCCGCTCAGACGGGATTCGATAGCCGTTACCGCCGCACGTTTTTCGTTCAGCAGGTAGGAGGCGACCGGTACAGGCACAATGGCGTGTACTTCTTTGGTGTTCTCTTTCAGCGCTTCTTCTTCGATGAGACGCAGGATAGAGAGCGCCAGAGATTCGTTGTCACGCACGGTGCCGGTGCCGCTACAGCGTGGGCAGACGTGGTGGCTGGATTCACCGAGGGACGGGCTCAGACGCTGACGGGACATCTCCAGCAGACCAAAACGGGAGATATGGCTGATCTGGATACGCGCACGATCCTGACGCACCGCTTCACGCAGGCGGTTTTCAACCGCGCGCTGGTGACGTACTGGCGTCATGTCGATGAAGTCGATAACGATCAGGCCGCCCAGGTCACGCAGACGCAGCTGACGCGCAATCTCATCGGCCGCTTCGAGGTTGGTGTTGAACGCCGTTTCTTCGATATCGCCGCCGCGGGTTGCACGTGCGGAGTTGATGTCGATAGCGGTCAGCGCCTCAGTGCTGTCGATAACAATAGAGCCACCGGACGGCAGACGGACTTCACGCTGGAAGGCGGATTCAATCTGCGATTCGATCTGGTAGTGGCTAAACAGCGGGATCTCACCGGTGTACAGTTTGATTTTGCTGGTGAAATCAGGACGACCCAGCGCGGCAATATGCTGGCGAGCCAGCTCAAGCACTTTCGGGTTATCAATCAGAATTTCACCGATGTCCTGACGCAGGTAGTCACGGAAGGCACGCACGATGACGTTGCTTTCCTGGTGGATCAGGAATGGAGCAGGGCGGCTTTCAGCGGCTTTCTTAATCGCTTCCCAGTGCTTCAGGCGGAAGCCGAGGTCCCACTGCAGCGCTTCGGCAGATTTGCCTACGCCTGCGGTACGGACAATCAGGCCCATGCCGTCTGGCAGTTCAAGACTGGCCAGCGCTTCTTTCAGCTCGGTACGATCATCGCCTTCAATCCGGCGAGAGATACCACCCGCACGCGGGTTGTTTGGCATCAGCACCAGATAGCTACCCGCCAGACTGATAAAGGTGGTCAGTGCGGCACCTTTGTTGCCACGCTCTTCTTTATCGATCTGAACGATAACTTCCTGACCTTCACGCAGCACATCTTTGATGTTCGGACGGCCATGGGCGTTATAGTTGGAAGGGAAGTATTCGCGAGCGATCTCTTTCAGGGGGAGGAAACCATGACGCTCAGCACCGTAATCGACAAATGCGGCTTCAAGGCTCGGTTCAATGCGGGTGATTTTGCCTTTGTAAATGTTCGCTTTTTTCTGTTCGTGTCCAGGACTTTCGATATCCAGATCGTACAGACGCTGCCCATCCACAAGGGCGACACGCAACTCTTCTTGCTGAGTTGCGTTGATTAACATTCTTTTCATCGTAACTTACTCATTATTCTTACATTGACGACTAAGCTGCGGGCAAGGTGACGCTTTCCGGGGTATGAACCGATGGCCTCGTGTCTATTCACGTCGCCAACCTCACGGTTGTCGCTCGCTTAAGAGGCGCAAAGTGTCGGTTGCCTGTATTTCATACGGAAATACAGCGCGATTATCAGGGGAATAGCCTGGGTAAAACTCTCCAGAGAAGATTCCATTTACCGGTAAGTACTGCAACCCGCAGCCCGCTAACTGTCTGAAAGATCAATACGTCTTACGCCATTGCTGCGTGGATGATCGGTCAGACAAAATTGGTCATTCCGTCGACATCCTTACAAAACCCGGATTTAACGCGGAAAACAACAGCATTATTCCATTGCTAGCCGGGTTATAGCAAGATGACTTTTACCAATTATCACCCGGTTACTCACAGTTTCTTCACTTCTTTCGAATGATTGGTTTAATAACCACCAAATCGATTGCGTGCACGAAACCCTGACCGGGTAGAGGTAAATATAAGCATAGAAAAATGAGTGGCGCTAATGGCTGACGATAATTAGAATCGCCCACCATGAAAACAGAGACTCCAGCCGTAAAAATGGTTGCCATTACCGAAGATGAAGCGGGGCAACGTATTGACAACTTTTTGCGCACCCAACTGAAGGGCGTGCCAAAGAGTATGATTTATCGCATCCTGCGTAAGGGTGAGGTGCGGGTAAATAAGAAGCGCATCAAACCTGAATACAAACTTGAAGCGGGTGATGAAGTGCGCATCCCGCCCGTGCGCGTAGCCGAGCGCGAAGAAGAGGCGGTGTCGCCGCATCTGAATAAAGTTGCCGCGCTGACGAATGTGATTTTATATGAAGACGATCATATTCTGGTGCTGAACAAACCCTCGGGTACGGCGGTACACGGCGGCAGCGGGTTAAGCTTCGGGGTGATTGAAGGTCTGCGCGCGCTGCGCCCGGAAGCCCGCTTCCTTGAGCTGGTTCATCGTCTCGACCGCGATACCTCCGGCGTGCTGCTGGTCGCTAAAAAGCGTTCGGCGCTACGTTCGCTGCACGAGCAGCTGCGTGAGAAAGGTATGCAGAAAGATTACCTCGCGCTGGTGCGCGGGCAGTGGCAGTCCCATGTCAAAGTGGTGCAGGCGCCGCTGCTGAAAAACATTCTGCAAAGCGGTGAGCGTATCGTTCGCGTCAGTCAGGAAGGCAAACCCTCAGAAACCCGATTCAAGGTGGAAGAGCGTTATGAATTTGCCACCCTGGTGCGCTGCAGCCCGGTGACCGGACGTACCCACCAGATCCGCGTTCACACGCTGCATGCGGGCCATCCTATTGCCTTCGACGATCGCTATGGTGACCGTGAGTTTGATAAACAGCTGGCAGGAACGGGCTTGTCTCGCCTGTTCCTGCATGCCGCCGCGCTGAAGTTTACCCATCCGGGTACCGGCGAGGTGATGCGCATTGAGGCCCCGCTGGACGAACAGCTGAAGCGCTGTCTTAAAGTTCTGCGCGGAAATTAATGCCGGGTGCGCTGCGCTTACCCGGCCTACAAAACCGTAGGCCCGTGCAAGCGTAGCGCCGCCGGGCGAAGCAAATGGCTACGCCATCAGCGGGTTATAATGCTCCCGGCGCAGCATCTGGCACAGCGCAATCAGCGGTAATCCCACCAGCGTGTTCGGGTCACGCCCGTCCAGCTTGTCAAATAATGCAATCCCCAGCCCCTCGCTCTTAAAACTGCCCGCGCAGTTTAATGGCCGCTCTTTTCGCACGTAGTCGTCAATTTCCTGTTCGCTGAGATGGCGGAAGTGAACGTCAAAAGGCTCGCATTCGGTCTGCAAATGGCCCGTAGATGAATTATAGAGGGCCAGGCCGGTATAGAAGGTGACGATATTGCCGCGTGCTTTCAGTAGTTGCTGGCGGGCATTCTCTTCGGTGTGCGGTTTACCGGTGATCATCCCATCCAGGACGCAAACCTGATCGGAACCTATAATCAAATGATCGGGGAATCGCGCTGCCAGACTTTTCGCTTTTTCCTGAGCCAGACGGACGACCAGATGGCGTGGCGATTCACCGGGCTGTGGGCTTTCATCCACGTTCGGCGCGGCACATTCGAAGGGTAGGCCCAGCTTTTCCAGCAACACGCGGCGGTAGGGTGACGTAGAGGCGAGAATGAGATTTGGCATATTTTTTTCACCAGATATAGCGTATCGATGCCAGCCATTTTAAACTACAGGCCGCAATGTGTGCGAATAATTGGCAAAAGGCAGCCTGAGGTTGCCTTTTTCTTTGACTCTATGACGTTACAAAGTTAATATGCGCGCCCTATGCAAAAGGTAAAATTACCCCTGACTCTTGATCCGGTTCGTACGGCTCAAAAACGCCTTGATTACGAAGGTATCTATACTCGTGATCAGGCTGAGCGTATCGCCGAATCCGTAGTCAGTGTGGACAGTGATGTGGAATGCACCATGTCGTTCGATATCGATCCCCAGCGCCTTGCCGTGATTACCGGTGATGCAAAGGTGTCGGTCACGCTCGAGTGTCAGCGTTGCGGGAAACCGTTCCCACTTCATGTTCACACAACATATTGTTTTAGTCCGGTTCGTTCAGACGAGCAGGCTGAAGCACTCCCGGAAGCGTATGAGCCGATTGAGGTTAACGAATTCGGTGAAATCGATCTGCTGGCGCTGGTTGAAGATGAAATCATCCTCACCTTGCCTGTGGTTCCGGTGCATGATTCTGAACACTGTGAAGTGTCCGAGGCGGACATGGTCTTTGGGGAACTGCCTGATGAAGCGCAAAAACCAAACCCATTTGCCGTATTAGCCAGTTTAAAGCGTAAGTAATTAAGGAGTAAGGTCCATGGCCGTACAACAGAATAAACCAACCCGTTCCAAACGTGGCATGCGTCGTTCCCATGACGCGCTGACTGCAGTTACCAGCCTGTCTGTAGACAAGACTTCTGGTGAACAACACCTGCGTCACCACATCACCGCTGACGGTTTCTACCGCGGCCGCAAGGTTATCACTAAGTAATCACGCGTCAGCGTGATTAGGCTTAGTGAGGGTTTCCCCGTGCAAACGGGGATATACCGAACCAGGCTGCGACGATACCTTGACACGTCTAACCCTGGCGTTAGATGTCATGGGGGGAGATTTTGGCCCTTCCGTGACAGTGCCTGCAGCATTGCAGGCACTGAACTCTAATTCGCAACTCACTCTCCTTTTAGTCGGCAATCCCGACACTATCACGCCATTACTTGCAAAAGCTGACTTCGAACAACGTTCACGTCTGCAGATTGTTCCTGCCCAGTCAGTTATTGCCAGTGATGTCCGCGCCTCGCAGGCGATCCGCAGCAGTCGCGGAAGCTCAATGCGCATTGCGCTGGAGCTGGTAAAAGAAGGACGCGCCCAGGCCTGCGTCAGCGCCGGCAATACCGGTGCGCTGATGGGGCTGGCAAAATTACTGCTCAAACCCCTTGAAGGGATTGAGCGCCCGGCGCTGGTCACGGTACTGCCGCACCAGCAAAAGGGCAAAACGGTGGTGCTGGATTTAGGCGCCAACGTCGACTGCGACAGTGTTATGCTGGCGCAGTTTGCCGTAATGGGCTCGGTGCTGGCAGAGGAAGTGGTGGGGATCTCTCATCCCCGCGTGGCCTTGCTGAATATCGGTGAGGAAGAGACTAAAGGTCTCGACAGCATCCGTGAGGCGGCCGAGCGGCTAAAAAATGAGCCGTCCATCAACTATATTGGATATCTCGAAGCCAACGAATTATTGACCGGAAAAACGGATGTACTGGTGTGTGACGGGTTTACAGGAAACGTTACATTAAAAACCATGGAAGGGGTGGTGAGAATGTTTCTTTCTCTGCTTAAATCGCAGGGAGAGGGGAAAAAACGGTCCTGGTGGCTGATTATATTGAAGCGTTGGTTACAAAAGAGCCTGGCGCGGCGATTCAGTCACCTCAACCCCGACCAGTATAATGGCGCCTGTCTGTTAGGATTGCGCGGCATTGTGATTAAGAGTCACGGTGCGGCCAATCAGCGAGCCTTTACCGTCGCGATTGAACAGGCAGTGCAGGCGGTGCAGCGACAAGTCCCACAGCGGATTGCCGCTCGCCTGGGATCTGTATTAGCAAAAAGTGACTGAGCGTACATGTATACGAAGATTTTAGGTACCGGCAGCTATCTGCCAAAGCAAGTGCGAACCAACGCCGATCTGGAAAAAATGGTCGATACCTCTGACGAGTGGATCGTCACGCGTACAGGTATCCGCGAACGTCGTATTGCCGCGCCAGATGAAACAGTTTCCACCATGGGCTACGAAGCCGCACAACGCGCGCTGGAGATGGCGGGTGTTGATAAAGACGACATCGGCCTGATTATCGTTGCCACCACCTCTGCGACGCATGCCTTCCCGAGCGCAGCGTGCCAGGTTCAGAACATGCTGGGCATTAAAGGCTGCCCGGCGTTTGACGTTGCTGCTGCCTGCGCAGGTTTCACCTATGCGCTGAGCATTGCCGATCAATACGTGAAATCTGGCGCCGTTAAGCACGCGCTGGTGATCGGTGCTGACGTGCTGGCGCGTACCTGCGATCCTGCCGATCGCGGGACGATCATTATTTTTGGTGATGGTGCAGGAGCTGTCCTGTTAGGACAATCTGAAGAGCCGGGCATCATCTCGACGCATTTGCATGCGGACGGTAGCTACGGTGAGCTGTTGACGCTGCCAAACGCCGATCGGGTTAATCCGGACAATGCTATCTATCTGACCATGGCCGGTAACGAAGTCTTTAAAGTGGCGGTGACCGAGCTGGCACACATCGTTGACGAGACGCTGGCAGCGAACAATCTGGAGCGTTCTGCTCTCGACTGGCTGGTGCCGCATCAGGCGAACCTGCGCATTATCAGCGCCACGGCTAAGAAACTCGGCATGTCTATGGATAACGTTGTGGTGACGCTGGATCGTCATGGCAATACGTCTGCAGCATCAGTGCCCTGCGCGTTTGACGAAGCGGTGCGCGATGGACGAATTCAGCGAGGCCAACTGGTCTTGCTCGAAGCCTTCGGCGGCGGTTTCACCTGGGGTTCTGCGCTGGTTCGTTTCTAGTATAAGGATAAAAAAATGACGCAATTTGCTTTTGTGTTCCCCGGTCAGGGTTCTCAGGCCGTTGGAATGTTGTCCGGCTTAGCGGAGCAGTATCCGGTCATCGAAGAGACCTTCCGTGAAGCGTCGGATGCCCTGGGCTACGATCTTTGGGCGCTGACACAGCAAGGGCCAGCCGAAGAGCTGAATAAAACCTGGCAGACCCAGCCTGCACTGCTGACCGCATCGGTCGCACTGTGGCGCGTCTGGCAGCAGCAGGGCGGTAAAACGCCAGCACTGCTGGCCGGTCATAGCCTGGGTGAGTACTCAGCGCTGGTTTGCGCCGGGGTGATTGCGTTTGCGGATGCCGTGCGTCTGGTCGAACTGCGCGGCAAATTTATGCAGGAAGCGGTGCCGGAAGGCACGGGCGGCATGTCGGCCATTATTGGTCTGGATGATGCGTCCATTGCAAAGGCCTGCGACGAATCTGCAGAAGGTCAGGTGGTTTCTCCGGTAAACTTCAACTCGCCGGGCCAGGTGGTTATCGCCGGTCATAAAGAAGCTGTTGAGCGTGCTGGCGCAGCCTGTAAAGCCGCAGGCGCCAAACGTGCGCTGCCGCTGCCGGTGAGCGTACCGTCGCATTGCGCGCTGATGAAGCCTGCTGCGGACAAGCTGGCGGTTGAGCTGGAAAAAATCACTTTCAATGCTCCAGCCATTCCGGTTGTGAATAACGTTGATGTGCAGTGTGAAACCGCGCCAGAGGCGATCCGCCATGCGCTGGTTCGTCAGCTGTACAGCCCGGTTCAGTGGACCAAAACCGTTGAGTTTATGGCGTCACAGGGCGTTGAGCACCTGTATGAAGTGGGCCCGGGCAAAGTCCTCACCGGTCTGACTAAACGTATTGTTGATACCCTGACCGCGTCGGCCATTAATGAGCCGGAAGCACTGTCAGCGGCACTCGCGCAGTAAGAAAGAGGAATACCATGAGTTTTGAAGGAAAAATCGCACTGGTCACCGGTGCAAGCCGCGGTATTGGCCGTGCTATCGCTGAAACCCTCGTCGCGCGTGGCGCGAAAGTGATCGGCACCGCGACCAGCGAAAGCGGCGCGCAGGCGATCAGCGAGTACCTGGGTGCGAACGGTAAAGGTCTGATGTTGAATGTGACCGATCCTGCATCTATCGAATCTGTTCTGGGAAATATTCGCGCAGAATTTGGCGAAGTGGATATTCTGGTCAATAATGCCGGAATCACTCGCGACAACTTACTGATGCGAATGAAAGATGACGAGTGGAGCGATATTCTCGAAACCAACCTGTCATCTGTGTTCCGTCTGTCAAAAGCGGTAATGCGAGCTATGATGAAGAAGCGTCATGGGCGTATTATCACTATCGGTTCTGTGGTTGGTACCATGGGAAATGCTGGTCAGGCTAACTACGCTGCGGCGAAAGCAGGTCTGATCGGTTTCAGTAAGTCGCTGGCACGCGAAGTTGCGTCCCGCGGGATTACTGTAAACGTTGTTGCTCCGGGCTTTATTGAAACGGACATGACGCGTGCGCTGACCGATGAGCAGCGTGCGGGTACGCTGGCGGCAGTTCCAGCGGGTCGTTTAGGCGACCCTAAAGAAATCGCCAGCGCGGTTGCATTTTTAGCCTCTGACGAAGCGAGTTACATCACTGGTGAAACTCTCCACGTCAATGGCGGGATGTATATGGTTTAATCACGTTAGAAAATATTTGCGTTATTAGGGCCAATGGCCTCAAAATAACGTAAAATCGTGGTAAGACCTGCCGGGATTTAGTTGCAAATTTTTCAACATTTTATACACTACGAAAACCATCGCGAAAGCGAGTTTTGATAGGAAATTTAAGAGTATGAGCACTATCGAAGAACGCGTTAAGAAAATTATCGGCGAGCAGCTGGGCGTTAAGCAGGAAGAAGTTGTGAACTCCGCTTCCTTCGTTGAAGACCTGGGCGCAGATTCTCTTGACACCGTTGAGCTGGTAATGGCTCTGGAAGAAGAGTTTGATACTGAGATTCCGGACGAAGAAGCTGAGAAAATCACCACCGTTCAGGCTGCCATTGATTACATCAACGGTCACCAGGCGTAAGTGAGCATCTCCAGGCGGTCATTCGACCGCCTGTGTTTTTTCTTTTGTAGTCCCTCGATTTTCTTTTTTTATCCCTCCCTGGAGGACAAGCGTGTCTAAGCGTCGTGTAGTTGTGACCGGACTTGGCATGTTATCTCCTGTCGGCAATACCGTAGAGTCTACCTGGAACGCTCTCCTTGCCGGTCAGAGTGGCATCAGCCTAATCGACCATTTCGATACTAGCGCCTATGCAACGAAATTTGCTGGCTTAGTAAAGGATTTTAACTGTGAAGAGATCATCTCGCGCAAAGAACAGCGCAAGATGGATGCCTTCATTCAATATGGAATTGTCGCTGGCGTTCAGGCCATGCAGGATTCTGGCCTTGAAATTACGGAAGAGAACGCAACCCGTATCGGCGCCGCTATCGGTTCCGGGATTGGTGGTCTTGGCCTGATCGAGGAAAACCATACCTCTCTGGTAAATGGTGGTCCACGTAAGATTAGCCCGTTCTTTGTTCCGTCAACGATTGTTAACATGGTGGCGGGTCACCTGACCATCATGTTTGGCCTGCGTGGCCCAAGCATCTCGATTGCTACTGCCTGTACCTCCGGTGTGCATAACATCGGCCAGGCGGCGCGTATCATCGCTTATGGCGATGCCGATGCAATGGTTGCAGGCGGTGCAGAAAAAGCCAGTACCCCGCTGGGTGTGGGCGGTTTCGGCGCAGCGCGTGCCCTGTCTACCCGCAACGATAACCCGCAGGCGGCAAGCCGTCCGTGGGATAAAGACCGTGATGGTTTTGTGCTGGGTGACGGTGCCGGTATGGTCGTGCTGGAAGAGTACGAGCATGCGAAGAAACGCGGCGCGAAAATCTATGCAGAAATTATCGGTTTCGGCATGAGCAGCGACGCTTACCACATGACCTCTCCGCCGGAAGACGGGGCAGGTGCTGCGCTGGCAATGGTTAACGCGATCCGCGATGCGGGTATCGAACCAGGCCAGATTGGCTATGTGAATGCGCACGGTACTTCCACGCCAGCAGGCGATAAAGCTGAAACGCAGGCCGTTAAGTCTGTCTTTGGCGATGCAGCCCGTCGCGTGATGGTGAGCTCGACCAAATCCATGACCGGACACCTTTTAGGTGCGGCGGGTGCAGTAGAATCCATCTACTCCATCCTTGCGCTGCGCGATCAGGCTGTTCCGCCGACCATCAACCTGGATAACCCGGATGACGGTTGCGATCTGGACTTCGTTCCACACGAAGCGCGCCAGGTCAGCGGTCTGGAGTACACCCTGTGTAACTCCTTCGGCTTTGGCGGCACTAACGGCTCTCTGATCTTCAAAAAGGTCTGAGGCTGATTGCCGGGGCGGATAATTACCTTCCCGGCACATCAATAAAAAAGGTCCGCTTGTCGGGCCTTTTTTATTCGGTTTTATTCCCTTGTCCGCGGCCCACCTTCCTGCCAGACTATTCGACCATTCATAAGGAGCCATCATGTTCTTGATCAATGGCATACCGCAGGAAACGCTCCCGGCGAGCGACAGGGCTATTCAGTTTGGTGACGGCTGCTTCACAACGGCACGCATTGTGGCGGGCCAGGTCTGTCTGCTGGATGCTCACCTGCAACGCTTGCAGCAAGCCTGTGAAAAACTGCTCATTCCCTTTGTTGAGTGGGCAGCGTTACAGCGTGAAATGGTTGAGCTCGCCCGCGGGAACGATCGTGGCGTGCTGAAGGTCATTATCAGCCGGGGAAGCGGCGGCAGAGGATACAGCGCGGCGAACTGCCTGCATCCGACACGACTTCTTTCAGTATCGGCCTGGCCTGTTCATTACGATGGCTGGCGTCGTGAGGGGATTACCCTTGAATTAAGCCCGGTGCGGCTGGGGCGTAACCCGCAGCTGGCCGGGATCAAGCACCTTAACCGGCTTGAACAAGTGCTGATCCGTACCCATCTTGAACAGACCGATGCCGACGAGGCGCTGGTTCTTGACAGCGAAGGGTTCATTACGGAATGCTGTGCGGCGAATTTATTCTGGCGTCAGGGGAAGGACGTTTTTACCCCCCGGCTGGATCAGGCTGGCGTCAACGGCCTGATGCGCCAGTTTTGCCTCCAGCAACTGGCACACTCCGGGTATCGCGTTGTCGACGTGCATGCCCGCGAGGCCGCGCTGGCTGAGGTCGACGAGATGGTGGTCTGCAATGCGCTGATGCCCGTCGTGCCGGTTCGTCAGTATGGTTCTCAACGTTTTTCATCGCGTGAGTTGTACGCATTTTTAGCCCCTCTGTGTGAGCAAACCAGATAGTCATGAAGAAAATGTTGCGCTTTATTCTCCTCATCCTTGTCGTGCTGGGCATTGCCGCTGGTGTGGGGATGTGGAAGGTTCGCCAGCTGGCGAGCAGTCAAATTCTGATCGCTGAAGAGACGATCTTTACTCTGAAACCGGGCACCGGACGACTTGCGCTGGGCGAGCAGCTGTATAGCGAGAAGGTGATTAACCGTCCGCGGGTGTTCCAGTGGTTATTACGCGTGCAGCCCGAGCTGTCCCATTTCAAAGCCGGTACATACCGCTTTACGCCGGGGATGACCGTCAAAGAGATGCTGGAGCTGCTTGAGAGCGGCAAAGAGGCGCAGTTCCCGCTGCGTTTCGTGGAAGGGATGCGCCTGAGCGACTACCTGAAACAGCTGCGCGATGCCCCTTACATCAAGCACACCCTGAAAGACGACAGCTATGCCACCGTCGCTCAGGTGCTGAAGTTTGAGTATCCCGAGTGGGTAGAGGGCTGGTTCTGGCCGGATACCTGGATGTACACCGCAGGCACCACCGATGTGGCATTGCTCCAGCGCGCGCATAAAAAAATGGTCCAAGCAGTGGATAAAGCCTGGGAAGGGCGGATGGAAAACCTGCCGTATAAAGATCAAAACCAGTTCGTCACCATGGCCTCGATCGTTGAGAAAGAGACGGCGGTGGCGAGTGAGCGGGATCAGGTTGCCTCGGTATTTATCAATCGCCTGCGCATCGGTATGCGTCTGCAGACCGACCCGACGGTGATTTACGGTATGGGTGAGAATTACAAGGGCAAGATTTCACGTAAAGACCTGGAAACCCCAACCGATTATAATACCTATGTCATTAGCGGCTTACCCCCGGGGCCAATTGCCACGCCGGGTCAGGCATCGCTGAATGCCGCCGCGCATCCGGCAAAAACGCCGTATCTCTATTTCGTCGCCGACGGAAAGGGTGGACATACTTTTAACACCAATCTTGCCAGTCATAATCGTTCGGTCCAGGACTATCTGAAGGCACTTAAGGAAAAAAATGCGCAGTAATTACATCGTCATTGAGGGGCTGGAAGGCGCCGGGAAAACGACCGCACGTGACGTAGTGGTCGAGACGCTCAAACAGTGTGGCATCGAAGAGATGATCTTCACCCGTGAACCGGGCGGCACCCAGCTGGCTGAAAAACTGCGCAGCCTGGTTCTGGACATCAAATCGGTCGGGGATGAAGTTATTACCGATAAAGCCGAAGTGATGATGTTCTACGCCGCGCGCGTTCAGCTGGTGGAAACCGTGATCAAACCTGCGCTGGCGCGGGGATGCTGGGTGATTGGCGATCGTCACGATCTCTCTACCCAGGCCTATCAGGGCGGTGGACGCGGTATTGACCAGCAGATGCTCGGCACGCTGCGCGACGCGGTACTGGGTGATTTCCGTCCGAACCTGACGCTCTATCTCGACGTGACACCTGAAGTGGGTCTGAAACGCGCCCGCGCCCGCGGCGAACTGGATCGTATCGAGCAGGAGTCGCTGGACTTCTTTAATCGCACCCGCGCTCGTTACCGCGAGCTGGCCGCTCAGGACAGCTCAATCCGCACCATCGATGCGACCCAGTCGCTGGAGGAGGTGATGAACGACATTCGCACAACGGTCACTGACTGGCTGAAGGAACAACAGGCATGAAATGGTACCCATGGTTGCGCCCGCACTTTGAACAGCTGGTGAACAGCTATCAGTCCGGTCGGGGGCATCATGCGTTACTGATCCAGTCGCTGCCGGGCATGGGCGACGAGGCGCTGATCTACGCCATCACCCGTTTTCTGATGTGCCAGCAGCCCCAGGGGCATAAAAGCTGCGGCCAGTGCCGCAGCTGTCAGCTGATGCAGGCGGAAACGCACCCGGATTATTACGCGCTGGAGCCGGAGAAGGGCAAGACCACGCTGGGCATCGATGCGGTGCGCGCGGTTAGCGAAAAGCTCTACGAACGTGCCCGTCTTGGTGGGGCAAAGGTTGTCTGGCTGAAGGATGCCGCCCAGCTTACCGAGGCCGCGGCCAACGCGCTGTTAAAGACCCTCGAAGAGCCGCCGGAAAATACCTGGTTCCTGATGGCCTGCCGTGAACCTGGACGACTGCTGGCGACCCTGCGTAGCCGCTGTCGCCTGCATCTTCTCAGCGTGCCGCAGGAAGCCTGGGCTATCAGCTGGCTTGCGCGGGAAGTGACAACGTCACAAGAAGCGGCGCTAACCGCGCTGCGGCTGTGCGGCGGGGCACCTGCTGCGGCGCTGGCCCTGTTGCAGCCCAACGTCCAGACGCAACGGCAACAACTCTGCCAGGCCCTCGGCGCGGTGCCGGACAGCAGCGACTGGCTGAGCCTGCTGCCGATCCTGAACCATGAGCAGGCTCCGGATCGCCTGCACTGGCTGGCGGCTCTGCTGCTGGATGCCCTTAAAATTCAGCAGGGAGCAACTCTGCTTACTAATGCCGATGCCTGGCCGCTCGTCAGTAGCCTGGCGCAGCGCCTGCCGGGTGTGGCATTGCGGGCTATTCTTCATGATGTCTGCCAGTGCCGTGAACAACTACTCAGCGTGACGGGGCTGAATCGGGAGCTTGTCCTGACCGACCTGTTACTCACTATCGAGCATTACCTGCAACCGGGCACGACGCTGCCTGTATCCCCTCTCTGAGAGACACATTATGTTTTTAGTCGACTCGCACTGCCATCTTGATGGCCTGGATTATCAATCCCTGCATAAAAACGTTGATGACGTGCTGGCGAAAGCCGCCGCCCGCGATGTGAAATTTTGTCTGGCGGTCGCCACGACGTTACCTGGTTACAAATCCATGCGCGAGCTGGTGGGCGTGCGCGACAACGTAGTCTTCTCCTGCGGCGTGCATCCTCTGAATCAGGATGAGGCGTACGACGTTGAAGATCTGCGCCGTCTGGCGGCGGAAGAGGGCGTGGTGGCGATGGGTGAAACCGGGCTGGATTATTTCTACACCCCGGAAACCAAAGCCCGCCAGCAGGAATCGTTCCGCGACCATATCCGCATTGGCCGGGAGCTGAACAAACCGGTGATTGTCCACACCCGCGACGCGCGCGCCGATACGCTGGCGATCCTGTACGAAGAAAAGGTGACGGATTGCGGCGGCGTACTACACTGTTTCACTGAAGACAGAGAAACAGCGGGTAAGCTGCTGGATTTGGGTTTTTATATCTCGTTTTCCGGGATCGTGACGTTCCGTAACGCCGAGCAGCTTCGTGATGCTGCGCGCTACGTGCCGCTCGATCGCATGCTGGTGGAAACAGATTCCCCTTATCTGGCTCCGGTACCGCATCGCGGCAAAGAGAACCAACCCGCGATGACACGGGACGTGGCCGAGTATATGGCCGTTTTGAAAGGCGTCGAGGTTGAAGAACTGGCACGCATTACCACTGATAACTTTGCCAGCCTGTTTCACATCGATCCCTCCCGCCTGCAATCTGCCTGATTAATCTATTTTTTTATGGCTCGTAATTAATAGCCAAAACGAGTAAAGTTCACCGCCCATGTGGGGGCGGTGAAGAGCTTTTTGGAAACAATTGGCAATTAATTTTGTAAAAATCTGAAAGTTTTTCAGCTACCCTGCGCTGAAACGTGATAGCCGTCAAACAAAGATACGCGGATTTATTTTACTCTGTGTAATAAATAAAGGGCGCTTAGATGTCCTGTCCACGGCACGGTTCTCCCCCCGGGCCAATGCGTGAAAACGTAAAAAAAGCACAAATACTCAGGAGCACTCTCAATTATGTTTAAGAATGCATTTGCTAACCTGCAGAAGGTCGGTAAATCGCTGATGCTGCCGGTATCCGTACTGCCTATCGCAGGTATCCTGCTGGGCGTCGGTTCTGCAAACTTCAGCTGGCTGCCAGCCGTAGTTTCTCATGTGATGGCCGAAGCAGGCGGTTCTGTTTTTGCTAATATGCCACTGATCTTCGCCATCGGCGTTGCGCTTGGCTTCACCAATAACGACGGCGTATCTGCGCTGGCCGCTGTAGTTGCATACGGCATCATGGTTAAGACCATGGCTGTGGTTGCACCTCTGGTTCTGCACTTGCCACCTGAAGAGATCGCGTCAAAACACCTGGCTGACACCGGTGTTCTGGGCGGTATTATCTCGGGTGCTATTGCGGCATATATGTTTAACCGCTTCTATCGCATCAAGCTGCCTGAGTACCTGGGCTTCTTTGCAGGCAAGCGTTTCGTTCCAATCATCTCTGGTCTGGCGGCGATCTTCACTGGTGTGATCCTCTCCTTCATCTGGCCACCGATTGGTTCCGCAATCCAGACCTTCTCCCAGTGGGCTGCGTACCAGAACCCGGTTGTGGCGTTCGGTATCTACGGCTTCATTGAGCGTTGCCTGGTGCCATTTGGTCTGCACCACATCTGGAACGTTCCTTTCCAGATGCAGATAGGCGAATACACCAACGCAGCAGGTCAGGTCTTCCACGGCGATATCCCTCGCTACATGGCAGGCGACCCAACTGCAGGCAAACTGTCTGGCGGCTTCCTGTTCAAAATGTACGGCCTGCCGGCTGCTGCGATTGCAATCTGGCACTCTGCTAAACCAGAGAACCGTGCAAAAGTGGGCGGTATCATGATCTCCGCCGCGCTGACCTCGTTCCTGACCGGTATCACCGAGCCGATCGAGTTCTCCTTCATGTTCGTTGCGCCGATCCTGTACATCATCCACGCGGTGCTGGCTGGCCTGGCGTTCCCAATCTGTATCCTGCTGGGTATGCGTGACGGTACCTCCTTCTCGCACGGTCTGATCGACTTTATCGTTCTGTCCGGTAACAGCAGCAAACTGTGGCTGTTCCCAATCGTGGGTGCGTGCTATGCGGTGGCGTACTACACCATCTTCCGCGTGCTGATCAAAGCACTGGACCTGAAAACACCAGGTCGTGAAGATGCATCTGACGACGTAAAAGCGACCGGCACCAGCGAAATGGCTCCGGCACTGGTTGCAGCGTTCGGCGGTAAAGAGAACATCACTAACCTGGACGCGTGTATCACTCGTCTGCGTGTGAGCGTTGCTGATATCGCGAAAGTTGACCAGCCGGGTCTGAAAAAACTGGGCGCAGCGGGCGTAGTTGTTGCAGGTTCCGGTGTACAGGCTATCTTCGGTACTAAATCGGATAACCTGAAAACCGAAATGGATGAGTACATCCGCGGCAACTAAGTTGTGACCTGGGGAGACTAAGGCAGCCGAATGGCTGCCTTTTTTATTGCCTGTGGTTGGGGAAATGCCGGGTGGCGGCTGCGCCTTACCCGGCCTACAAAAGCTCAGACCGTAGGCCGGGTAAGCGTAGCGCCACCCGGCACAAAAAAGGGAGCCATTTGGCTCCCTTAGACGTCTGATGATTGATCAGAACTGATAGCTTGCAGTCAGGCTCACGTTACGCGGTTCGCCATACACAATTTCGCCTTCAACGTTGGTGTCGTAGGTCTTATCGAAGAGGTTATTCAGATTACCCTGCAGGGAGAAGTTCTTCGTGACCTGGTAACGAGTGAATAGATCCACCAGCGCGTAGCTGCCCTGCGAGGCACGCCAGGTACCGTAAGGCGTGTCCTGGTAGGTATAGACGCTGTTCTGCCAGTTAACCCCACCGCCAACGGTCAGCTCAGGCATTGCCGGCAGACGGTAGCTGGTAAACAGTTTTACGGTAGTGCGCGGCAGCTGCGGGTTTACCGCCTTGCCGTTGTTATCTTCCGCAACATAACGCGTTGCACCAAAGGTCATCTGCCAGTTATCCGTCAGCGCGCCGTTGATTTCAAACTCAACGCCTTTACTCACGGTACCGTCTACGCTCTCGTAAGCCACATCCGTGGAGCCCTGAATGGTCCGGCCGGTGCTTTGTCCCAGATTATCCTGCTCAATGCGGAATACGGACAGCGTGGTGGTCAGACGGCTGTTCATCCAGTCGGATTTCAGGCCCGCTTCGTAGTTATTCCCGGTGATCGGATCAAGATACTTGCCCGAGCTGTCGCGGTAGTTCTGCGGCTGGAAGATTGAGGTATAGCTGGCGTAGGCAGACCAGTTGTCATTGATGTCGTAAACCAGACCCGCATAAGGCGTGGTGTGGTTTTTCTCCATACCGTAGGTCAGGGTGTCAACGCTCCAGTTGGTATAACGGGCGCCAAGGATCAAATGCAAAGGATCGGCCAGTGAAATGCGCGTCGCGGCATACAGCGATTTCATATTGGTGGTGTCATCCTGAGCCAGCGACTGCGATCCCCAGTTGGTTTCCGGGAAGTAACCGTTATAGTCGTAGAAGCTACCGAACTCATCCGGGTAGACGTTAGCCCATGAGTTGGTGTAACGGTTGGTCTGACGACTGAAGCTGCCGCCAATCATCATGGTGTGCTGGCGACCCAGCAGCTCGTAACCGCCATCAGCAAACAGGTCTACCGCATCGACTTTACGTTTGCCGCTGTTCCAGCCGGTGCCGCCAATGTAATCATAACCTGCACCATAGTTCGAATAAGGGCCTTCCAGCATGCCGGTGCTCTTATTCACAAAGGCATCGATATACATCGCTTTGCTGTCGAATTTCGCTTCAGTATGGGTCGCATTCAGAGTGGCCTGCCAGTCGTCGGCAAAGCGCTGCTTCAGGGTGAAGAAGACCTTATTGAACTCTTTGTCGTTGTAAGCCCAGTCTGGAGACGTGCTGTGCGCGCGATCGTAATGTTTGGTGCTGCCATCGGTGTTCCAGCGCGGCAAACCACCCCAGGTCTGGTTATTGATGTCGATACGCTGATATTCGTAACCAGCGGACAGCGAGGTGCTGGTGCCCAGGTCGGCGTCCAGAATACCGGAGAAGAAGGTGCGCTTCTGATTGTAGTTATCGAGCCAGGAGTCGCTGTCCTGATAACCCGCCACGATGCGGCTGCGCAGATTGCCGTCTTCCGTTAGCGGGCTTTGCATATCCATGACGTAACGTTGTTTGTTCCAGCTGCCATATTCTGCCGACAGATTGGCCTTAAATTCGCGGCTGGTGGCATGCTTACGCACCATATTGATGGCTGCGGACGGGTTGCCTGTGCCGGTCATCAGACCGTTGGCGCCGCGTACCACTTCCACCCGCTCAAACAGCGCGGTGTCAGACTGAGAATCACCCAGATTCCAGCGTGATTCGAAATAGGTCGGGATGCCGTCGACCATGTAGTTGTCGATTTCGAACCCACGGGAGTAAAAATTGCTGCGATCGGAGTCCGTGGTGCTTTTGCTGATCCCCATCGTGTTATCCATCACGTCGCCCAGGGTCTGCAGCTGTTGGTCTTCCATGCGTTGTTCGCTGACGATCGTGACCGACTGCGGAATATCACGCTGCACCATCTGCATTTTGGTGCCCGCGGTGGTGGTTTTTACGCTGTAGTCCTGGCTTTCGTCAGCGGTACCCGACGGCGTGGAACCGTCAACAATAACGGTCTCTTCAGCCGGCGCGGCAAAACTGGCAACAGGAGTCAACGCGAAAGCAATACAGGCTGCCAGCAGCGAGGGTTTAGCGACAGGCTGGCGTTGCCCGTCCCTGGTATAATTCATGAAAGACATCAACAAACCTTTCTGAGTGAAGTGTGAATGTGATGCCCCAGATCCGTAAGCACAGTCTGAGGTCGTTTTCTATGTATAAAATGCGCATGTAAATGCAAATGCGAAATATACGCATTGTGATTAAACCTGTAAACAGACGTTTCAGGCGTATCTGAAATTATGTTTTAAGATTTAAGGGGAGGGCGCGGCGAGCGGCAGCGTATAAATTGCACTATAAGGAAAGAATTCGAGGGATAAGGTTGAAAGGATTAGAGAAAGTCGCTCATACTCTTAAGTCGCGTCACATAATATTGCGCCTGCGCCGAGGGTGTTGTCTCCGGGCACGTCGCCAGATTAAATGAACAAGGAAAATCTCATGGCTGAAGAAACCATTTTCAGTAAAATTATCCGTCGCGAGATCCCGGCGGATATCGTCTATCAGGATGAACTGGTTACCGCTTTTCGCGATATTTCTCCCCAGGCACCCACCCACATCCTCATTATTCCTAATATTCTGATTCCGACGGTAAATGACGTGAAAACTGAGCATGAACTGGCTTTAGGCCGTATGCTGACAGTAGCCGCGAAAATTGCTGAGCAGGAAGGCGTGGCAGAAGACGGTTATCGTTTGATCATGAACTGCAACCGCCACGGTGGTCAGGAAGTTTATCATATTCATATGCATCTGCTCGGCGGTCGCCCGCTGGGACCGATGCTGGCGCATAAAGGTCTTTAACATGCCTGCAGGACGGATTGCGATGCTGTTCATGGTGATGGCTCTGGTGGGATGTAAATCTCAGCCAGCGATCCCTGTCAATGATGAGCAAACGCTGGTAATGGAATCATCAGTGCTGGCGGCAGGAATTACTGCCGACAAGCCTTCGCTAACGATCAGTGAAATTCAACCATCCGCTTCCTCTGTGCTGTTCAATGAAAGAGATGAGGCGATTACCGTCCATTACCGTTTTTTCTGGTATGACGCCCGTGGCCTGGAAATGCATCCACTTGAGGCACCGCGCAGCGTGACAATCCCGGCGAATTCGTCGGTCAAACTTTACGGCAGCGCAAACTATCTTGGCGCGCATAAGGTCAGACTTTATCTATATCTCTAAGGGGTGAATTTTGATTAAAAACATCAGTCGTTACACGCTTGTCACGGCTTTTGCACTGTTCCTGTCGGGCTGTATCAGCCGCACTGAGCAACCACCTGCACCGGTAGAAGAGGTGAAACCGGGCGTTGAGCAGCCGGTTCAACCGACCCAGCCTGTGCCAACCGTACCTACCGTGCCGTCCGTTCCTGAGCAACCAGGCCCGATCGAGCATCAGGAACCCGCTCAGCCTGCACCGCGTGAGCGTCATTACGACTGGAACGGGGCGATGCAGCCGATGGTCGGTAAGATGTTGCAGGCCCAGGGCGTCAACGCTGGCAGCGTGCTGCTGGTGGACAGCGTCAACAACCGTACCAACGGCAGCCTGAATGCCGGGGAAGCTACCGAAACGCTGCGCAATGCGCTGGCGAACAACGGCAAATTTACCCTGGTATCCGCGCAGCAGCTGGCGGTGGCCAAGCAGCAGTTAGGCCTTTCTCCGCAGGACAGCCTGGGCTCGCGCAGTAAAGCCATCGGCATTGCCCGCAACGTAGGGGCGCAATATGTCCTCTACTCAAGCGCGACCGGCAACGTCAACTCGCCAGCGCTGCAGATGCAGCTGATGCTGGTTCAGACAGGTGAAATTATCTGGTCGGGTAAAGGTGCAGTTCAGCAACAGTAATCTGACGCGCGACACACTGCTGTCGCGCTTTTTCCCGCAGTATCGCCTTATCGCGCCGCAGACCCACGCCGGGTTGAGCGGCGCGAGTTGCATTATTGAGCACGCCGGACAACGCCTGGTGCTGCGTCAGTATCATGCCGCGCTGGCCACGCCAGCCCATTTTCGCCGCCAGTACCATGCGCTCCGCCATCTTCCCGCCGACATTGCCCCTCAGCCGCGCTTTTACAGTCCTGGCTGGATCGCGGTCGATTATCTGACCGGTGAGATCAAAACCAGGTTGCCCGCCGCATCCCCGTTGGCTGCGATGCTGTATCATCTGCATCAACAGCGCCGATTCGGATGGCGAATCACTCTGGCCCCGCTGCTGGAGCAGTACTGGCTGCAGGCCTCGCCGTCCCGACGCACGCCGTTATGGCTACGATGGCATAAGCGGCTGCGTAAACGGGGTGAGCCCCGTCCGCTGCGACTGGCACCGCTGCATATGGACGTTCATGCAGGTAATATCGTGCATATGGCCAACGGCAGTCGGCTGCTGGACTGGGAATATGCCGGAGACGGCGACGTTGCCCTGGAGCTGGCCAGCGTCTGGACAGAGAGTGACGCCCAGCGTCAGCAGCTGCTCGCCGCCTACAGCGAGATCGCGCGGCTTGATCTCTCCCGGCTGCAACGCCAGGTGAATCGCTGGCGCCCCTGGGTGCTGATGCTGATGGCAGGCTGGTTTGAGCTGCGCTGGCAACAATCACAAGACAAACAATTTATTACGCTGGCCGATGAGATCTGGCGCCAGCTTGAAACGACAGAATAAGAGAGGTTTGTGTGGGTCCGGTCATGTTGGATGTGGAAGGTTATGAGCTGGATGCGGAGGAGCGCGAGATTCTGGCGCATCCGCTGGTGGGTGGCCTGATCCTGTTTACGCGCAATTATCACGATCCGGCGCAGCTGCGGGAGCTGGTACGCCAGATCCGCGAGGCTTCTCATCACCGTCTGGTGGTGGCGGTGGATCAGGAAGGAGGCCGCGTACAGCGTTTTCGCGACGGGTTTACCCGTCTGCCCGCAGCCCAGTCCTTTGCAGCGTTGCTCGGCCTGGAAGAGGGCGGCAAACTGGCGCAGGAGGCCGGCTGGCTGATGGCCAGCGAGATGATCGCCATGGATATTGATATCAGCTTCGCCCCGGTACTGGACGTGGGTCATATCAGCGCCGCCATCGGGGAGCGTGCTTACCACGAGGAGCCGCAGAAAGCGTTGCAGGTCGCCACCCGCTTTATCGACGGGATGCACGAGGCTGGTATGAAAACCACCGGCAAACACTTCCCGGGTCATGGTGCCGTTACGGCGGATTCTCATAAAGAGACCCCGCGCGACCCGCGCCCAGAGGCGGAGATCCGCGCCCGGGACATGTCGATTTTCAAATCGCTGATCACAGACAACAAGCTCGACGCCATCATGCCTGCGCATGTGATCTACACCGATGTCGATCCGCGTCCGGCCAGCGGTTCATCGCACTGGCTGAAAACCGTCCTGCGTCAGGAGCTGGGCTTCAACGGCGTGATTTTTTCTGACGATCTGTCCATGGAAGGGGCGGCGATCATGGGCAGCTATGCGGAACGCGGTCAGGCGTCGCTGGATGCGGGTTGCGATATGATCCTGGTCTGCAATAATCGTAAAGGCGCCGTGAGCGTGTTAGATAACCTGTCGCCGATCAAGGCTGAACGTGTTACACAATTGTATCATAAAGGTTCTTTTAGCCGTCAGGAGCTGCGGGATACAGCACGCTGGAAATCGGTGAATGCGCAGCTTGAGGCGCTTCATGAGCGCTGGCAAGCGCATAAAGCGGGGCAATAACCCCTCCTGGCAAGCGTAGTGTGGCGAGGATACGATGATCATCTATTTGCACGGTTTTGATTCGAACAGTCCCGGTAATCACGAGAAGGTCCTGCAGTTGCAGTTTATCGACCCGGATGTGCGGCTGATTAGCTACAGCACGCGTCATCCGAAGCATGATATGCAACATCTGCTGAAGGAAGTGGACAAAATGTTGCAGCTGAATATCGACGAGCGTCCGTTGATCTGCGGCGTCGGCCTGGGAGGATACTGGGCGGAGCGGATTGGGTTCTTGTGTGATATTCGCCAGGTGGTGTTCAATCCAAACCTGTTCCCGAACGAGAACATGGAAGGCAAGATCGACAGGCCGGAAGAGTATGTCGATATCGCCACCAAGTGTGTCAGCAACTTTCGCGAGAAGAACCGCGATCGCTGTCTGGTGATCCTCTCCCGCAACGATGAGGCGCTGAATAGCCCGCGTGCCGCGGAACTGCTGCACCCTTACTACGAAATTGTCTGGGATGAAGAGCAGACGCATAAGTTCAAGAATATTGCCCCCCATCTGCAGCGCATCAAAGCGTTCAAGACCTTAGGTTAATTCCTGATTTCACCTCAAGCCCGGCCACGTAACGTGAGCCGGGCTCTCTTTTTGCTAAGCTTGAGTGAATTTTAAGCGGCAAAACTTGATGCACATCAATTTTGGTATGACCAATGCACCGAACATGTTATTCTCATGACGGTTGAATGGTTTCAGTGATGTAACTTGTTGTTAATTAAAGGTTATTTTCATAACTTTTAATTAACAATTGGTTAATAATTTAGGGGGTCACGTTGACTACGCCATTGAAAAAGATAGTGATTGTGGGTGGTGGTGCTGGCGGTCTGGAACTGGCTACGCAGTTAGGTAAGAAGCTTGGACGCGGTAAAAAAGCCAAGGTTACGCTGGTCGATCGCAACCACAGCCACCTGTGGAAACCGCTGCTGCACGAAGTGGCTACCGGTTCACTGGATGAGGGCGTTGACGCGCTGAGCTATCTGGCGCATGCACGCAACCACGGCTTCCAGTTCCAGCTGGGCTCGGTGATGGATATCAACCGTGAAAGCAAAACCATTACCCTGGCTGAGCTGCGCGATGAGAAGGGCGAGCTGCTGGTACCGGAGCGCAAGCTGGCGTATGACACGCTGGTGATGGCGCTGGGCAGTACCTCTAACGACTTCAACACCCCGGGCGTGAAAGAGCACTGCATCTTCCTCGATAACCCACACCAGGCGCGTCGTTTCCATCAGGAGATGCTCAACCTGTTCCTGAAATACTCCAATAACCTTGGCGCAAACGGCAAGGTGAACATCGCCATCGTTGGCGGCGGGGCGACCGGCGTGGAGCTCTCTGCGGAGCTGCATAACGCGGTCAAACAGCTGCACAGCTACGGCTACAAAGGGTTAACCAACGACGCGCTGAACGTGACGCTGGTGGAAGCCGGTGAACGTATTCTGCCTGCACTGCCGCCGCGCATCTCCGGCGCAGCTCACAGCGAGCTGACCAAGATGGGCGTACGCGTTCTGACCCAGACCATGGTCACCAGCGCCGATGAGCAGGGTCTGCATACCAAAGATGGCGAACACATCAAAGCCGATCTGATGGTCTGGGCCGCGGGCATCAAGGCACCTGATTTCATGAAAGAGATTGGCGGTCTGGAAACCAACCGCATTAACCAGCTGGTGGTTGAGCCGACGCTGCAAACCACCCGCGATCCGGACATTTACGCCATCGGTGACTGCGCCTCCTGCGCGCGTCCGGAAGGCGGGTTCGTACCACCGCGCGCCCAGGCCGCTCACCAGATGGCCAGCCTGGCGCTGCATAATATTCTGGCGCAGGCGAAAGGCAAAACCCTGAAGAACTACGTCTACAAAGACCACGGTTCCCTGGTGTCGCTCTCTAACTTCTCCACCGTCGGCAGTCTTATGGGCAACCTGATGCGCGGTTCGATGATGGTAGAAGGGCGTATCGCACGCTTCGTCTATATCTCGCTGTACCGTATGCACCAGGTTGCGCTGCACGGTTACTTCAAAACCGGGCTGATGATGCTGGTTGGCAGCATCAACCGCGTGATCCGACCGCGTCTGAAACTGCACTAAGAACCAAGCCCCTCCGCGCTCGCCGGAGGGGCTTTTTCAGCATATCACACTGCTAATTCCCCCTCAGAAGCCTAAGAGTTCTCCTAATCAGGCTGTTTTCCCGCTTCTTCCCACATTTTTACTCCCTTATCTGATTTGCTAACGACCTGCTTTGGTTGCAGAATTGTTACCAATAGCAATAAAAAGGAGGTTGTCCCATGAATAAATCCATGGTGGCAGGTATAGGGATTGGCGTGGCTGCCGCGTTAGGCGTGGCGGCAGTTGCCAGTCTCAATGTCTTTGAACGTGGCCCACAGTATGCGCAGGTCGTTTCGGCAACACCGATTAAAGAGACGGTTAAAACACCCCGTCAGGAGTGCCGGAACGTGACCGTGACGCACCGTCGTCCGGTGCAGGATGAAAACCGCATCGCGGGTTCCGTACTGGGTGCGGTAGCGGGCGGCGTGATTGGTCATCAGTTTGGTGGCGGACGCGGCAAAGATGTCGCCACGGTGGTGGGCGCGCTGGGCGGTGGTTATGCCGGCAATCAGGCGCAGGGCGCACTGCAGGAGCGTGATACTTACACCTCGACGCAGCAGCGTTGTAAAACGGTGTATGACAAGTCAGAAAAAATGCTCGGCTACGATGTGACGTACAAAATTGGCGATCAGCAGGGCAAGATCCGTATGGATAAAGATCCCGGCACGCAAATCCCCCTTAACAGTGATGGTCAGCTGGTACTGAATAACAAAGCATAAAAAAATCTGTTCTCTGCGTTTAGCTCCCCATTCGCTCAGGCTGGGGAGCTTTTTTTGCGCATAAAAAAGACCTTAGCAGCCGCGCGACTCACGGCAGGAATAAGGTCTTTCCGGGGTAGTGACTGGGCTACAGGGGTTACAGGTCAAACTCGTTATACTGTCTCAGTAATAAAAATCCTGTTATCAGGACAGACAAGAAAGCAAATAAAACTGACCCACCACATAAGACCCAGAGACCGAATAACAATGTGATCACCATTAACACCTTGAAAAATGGTAATAGCAAAATCATTTTTATTCTCCTTCTGAATGTGAATAGCCAGAACAGCTCCGTCATGACCTATGCGCCTAACCATTAGCACATCAATAATCACCCGTTAAGGATAGCAAGCGGCAGAGATGCGGTGATAGATTTTACCTATCTTTAAGCAGATTTGTCTGAAAGTGGGGCGGGAGCAGGGCGGAAAACCGCCCTGCGGATCAAGCTTTCAGGAGTTCAGGCCACAGGCGCAGGGTGATCTGCGTGATGGTCTGCAGTTTTTCCAGGCTGGCACCTTCCCGAGCGCTGATCGACATTCCCTGCAAAATGCAGCTCAGGTACTGGGCCAGTTTTTGCGGATCGCAATGGGCGGGGATCTCACCGCGCTGCTGGCGCTGTTCGAGGAACCGGCACAGCGTCTCCTCCTGCATCGCATGGCGCGATTTAACCGTGTGGGCAATCTCTTCTGATGACGCCGCCAGCGTGGCTGACGTGTTAATCATAAAGCAGCCTGCGGGCGTCTCTTTGCTGGTAAAGCAGGTCGCCACCGCGGTGAAGTAGTCTTCCAGCGCATCTTCGACACGCTTCTCTTCGCAGAACAGCTGCGCTTCATGGCGGGCGGCGAAACGGCTGATATAGCGATCCAGCACCGCGCGGAACAGCCCCTCTTTATTGGTAAATTCTGCATACAGCGTAGGCGCTTTAGCCCCGGTCGCTGCGACCAGGTCGGCCAGCGATGTGGCTTCATACCCATGCTGCCAGAACAGCGTCATGGCCTTATCCAGCGCCGCTTCCCTGTCGAACACTTTTGGTCGGCCACGGCTTTTCTTTGCGCAACGCGTGTCATCGGTTGTCATGAGCCGTTGTACCTCTGTTGGTTTGTTGAACGACCATTATAAAAATAATCCCTCTTTGCAGCCAGCGCTGAATTCATAAAATTAATTTCATTATATCAATATCAATTTTAAAGCTTTTAAATTTATTTTAACGATCGTTATAAAAAGAATTTGACCGTGATGCAGATCACATTTATCATTTAGTTATCGATCGTTAAGTTAATGCTTACGACATCCTATCACTTGCATAAGGTTCTTATCATGAAAAACGTAAAAACACTGATCGCCGCTGCCGTACTAAGCTCACTCTCGTTTGCCAGCTTCGCCGCTGTACAGGTTCAGTCTACCCCTGCCGATCAACAAAAAGTGGGTACGATTTCCGCGAATGGTGGGACTAACCTTGGCTCTCTGGAAAGCCAGTTAGCGCAAAAAGCTGAAGAGATGGGTGCTAAATCTTACCGTATCACCTCTGTTACCGGCCCGAACACCCTGCACGGTACTGCGGTGATCTACAAATAAGCATGGCTTAACCCTCATTAATGCCACTGCGAAAAAAAGCTCTGCGATTGCAGAGCTTTTTTTATCTCTAAGGCTTACAGAGCCTGAACCTCCGAATGGCGGGTAACATCCACCGGCATTCCCGAGCGGGCTTCCATCGCACGCTCCATCACCGTTTCGTCTGCGCTGGCTTTAAAGCCCTGCTGGGCACCATTCAACACAATCGGCAAGGTCTGCGGATCGTCATTCAGCTGCTTTGACAGAGGTTGATGTACCTCCACCAGCCGCACGCCGCCGGGCTCTTCCGACACCTTGATCGGCGTATTCATGATATTCACTTTGGTGCCGGGCTGAATAACGCGGAACAGTGTCTCGATGTCATTGTCACGCAGGCGAATACAGCCGGAGCTGACGCGCATGCCAATGCCAAAATCGGCGTTGGTGCCGTGCAGGAGATAAACGCCACCGTAGGCCGCAAGGCGGATCGCATGATGCCCCATCGGGTTTTCCGGCCCGGCAGGCACTACCGCAGGCAGGTCAATGCCCTGGGCTTTATAGCGGGCACGGATATTGGCGGTCGGGGTCCAGGTGGGGTTAGCGCGTTTATCCGACACCGTGGTCACCATGGTTGGCGTCAGCGTATCGCCCCCCAGTTGGCCAATGCCGATGGGGTAAACCGTGACCTCATTTTTACCCGGCGGGTAATAGTAGAGACGCAGCTCGGCAAGGTTAATCACAAGTCCTTCCCGCGGCGCATCGGGAAGCAGGGTCTGCAGCGGAATGGTCAGCACGCTGCCCGCGCGGGGTACATAGGGATCCACGCCGGGGTTAGCCTGCAGCAGCGCCAGAAAGCCGACGTTATATTTTTTGGCAATCGCTTCCAGCGAGCCGCCGTCATTTTCCACCACATGAAAGCGGTTTTCGCCCACCAACCGGCTGCCCGCCGGGGGCAGGGGCCAGGTATTGGCCTGCACAGGCAGAGCAAGCGCCAGGGCCGAGAGCAGCGCAACCATCGATATCCAACGGGTAAAACGCGAAGTCGTCATCATCACCAGAATCCATAGCAATAAAGATTATTGTTATCTGAAAGTTAATCGATAATTATGGCGAATAGTCGTGTCGGGAAATCCAGGCGGATTGCAAAGAGTTGTAAATTGCGCGGGAAATAAGGCCGGGCGATCGCAGGATCGCCCGGGAGGGGTCAGGCGACGGCGTTCTCTTCCAGCTGTCGCATAAAATTACGCACCCAGTCCATACGGATTTTCCGTTCCGCCAGGTCCTGGGTGAATTTCAGACGCGTCGGGCCGTCCAGGCGATAATGCTGAGGCTGTTTCTGCAGCAGGCCGATCAGCCACATCGGATCAACATGGTTCTTCTCAGCAAACTCAATCATGCCGCCTTTGTCATTCCCTTCCAGCTTGCGGATCCCCAGCTTCTGCGCCTGCTGGCGTAAGCGGGCAATATCCAGCAGGTTGCGCGCCGGATCCGGCAGTAAACCAAAGCGGTCAATCAGCTCCACCTTAATCTCGTCGAGGCTGGCTTCATCTTTAGCGCTGGCAATGCGTTTATAGAATGACAGACGCGTATTCACATCCGGGATAAAGTCATCCGGCAGCAGGGCAGGCATCCGCAGTTCCACCTCCGTTTGCTGGTTGGTGAGATCTTCCAGCGACGGCTCGCGCCCTGCCTTCAGGGCATCGACGGCGTTTTCCAGCAGCTCCATATACAGCTGGAAACCGATGGTCTCCATCGAGCCGCTCTGATCTTCCCCGAGCAGCTCGCCCGCACCGCGGATCTCAAGGTCGTGGGTCGCCAGCGCAAAGCCGGCACCCAGATCTTCCAGCGAGGCGATGGCTTCAAGACGTTTTTGCGCATCGGTGGTCATCGCTTTCGGATGCGGGGTCATCAGCCAGGCATAGGCCTGATGGTGTGAACGCCCGACGCGACCGCGAAGCTGGTGAAGCTGGGCCAGGCCGAAGTGATCCGCCCGCTCAATAATGATGGTATTGGCGGTAGGAATATCGATCCCGGTTTCGATGATCGTGGTGCAGACCAGCACGTTAAAGCGCTGGTGGTGGAAATCGTTCATCACCCGTTCCAGCTCGCGCTCGCGCATCTGCCCGTGGCCGATGGCGATGCGTGCTTCCGGCACCAGCTCCGCCAGCCGGTCGGCCGCTTTCTGAATATTCTCCACGTCGTTGTAGAGATAATAGACCTGGCCGCCGCGCAGGACTTCACGCAGGATCGCCTCGCGCACCACCAGGTTATCGTATTCGCGCACGAAGGTTTTCACCGCCAGACGACGGGCCGGTGGAGTAGCGATAATCGACAGATCGCGCATGCCGCTCATCGCCATGTTTAGCGTACGCGGGATCGGCGTGGCGGTGAGGGTCAGGATATCGACATCGGCGCGCATCGCTTTAATCCGCTCCTTATGACGCACGCCAAAGCGGTGCTCTTCGTCGACAATCAACAGGCCGAGATCTTTCCACTTCACGTCGCTCTGCAGCAGCTTGTGGGTGCCGATCAGAATGTCGATTTTACCCTCGCTGGCCTCCTCGAGGATCTGCGCCTGTTCTTTGGCGCTGCGGAAACGGGACAGCATCTCAATGCGCACCGGCCAGTTGGCAAAGCGGTCGCGGAAGTTATCGTAGTGCTGCTGCGCCAGCAGGGTAGTGGGCACCAGCACCGCCACCTGTTTGTGGTTTTCTACCGCGAGGAAGGTGGCGCGCATCGCCACTTCGGTTTTGCCGAAGCCCACGTCGCCGCACACCAGTCGGTCCATCGCCAGGGGCTGACACATGTCGCTGAGCACGGCATTGATCGCCTGAGCCTGATCCGGCGTGGTTTCAAACGGGAAGCTGTCGCAGAACAGCTGGTACTGCTCTTTATCGTGTTTAAAGGCATAGCCGGTCTTCGCCGCGCGCTGGGCGTAGATGTCCAGCAGCTCCGCCGCCACGTCGCGTACTTTTTCCGCCGCTTTCTGCCGCGCCCGCGCCCAGGCGTCGCCACCCAGTTTATGCAGGGGCGCATTCTCTTCCGCACCGCCCGCGTAGCGGCTGATCAGGTGCAGAGACGACACCGGCACGTAGAGTTTGGCGTCGTTGGCGTACATCAGCATCAGGTATTCGCCCTTGATGCCGCCCGCTTCCAGGGTGGTCATCCCTGCGTAACGGCCCACGCCATGCTCGAGATGGACAATCGGCTGGCCGGGGTGCAGCTCTGCCAGGTTGCGGATCAGCGTATCCGGGTTGATGGTGCGGCGGCTGTCCTGACGACGGCGCGCCACGCGCTCCCCCAGCAGATCGCTTTCGCAGATCAGCGCCAGGTTATTGAGCGTATCAATAAAGCCATGCTCGGCGGCGCCGATCATCAGATAGCGCCCGTTACGGCTGGCCTCGTCCAGACGCAGGATGCGCTTCGGTGCCACTTTGATGCGGCTGAGCAGCTCGCCCAGCGCCTCACGGCGGCCTTCGCTTTCCACCGAGAAGATCACCGGCCCGGTAAAGGCCTCGAGGAACTTACGCAGGTTATCCAGCGGAGATTTATTCTGCGCCTGTACCGCGAGGTCCGGCAGCGCCTGATACGCCAGATTGGTATTGGCAGCTTTGTCCGGCAGGTTGTCAGTTTTCAGCTGCACCCGCGGCCAGCGTTTCAGCTCGCTGAACAGCTCGTCGGTGCGCAGCCACAGCAGCTCAGGCTCCAGCAGGGGACGCATCGGATCCACGCCACGGTTCTCAAAGCGCGCTCGGGTTTCACTCTCAAAACGGTTAGCGCTAGCTTCCAGATCGCCGGTGTTGAGCACCAGGGTATTGGCCGGGAAGTAGCTGAACAGAGGAGGCAGTGGCTCGCTGAAGAACAGCGGCTGCCAGTATTCGATTCCCGTCGGCAGGGTGCCTTTGCTCACCTGCTGGTAGATATGCTCCGCGTCGCGTTTAACCTCAAACTTATCGCGCCACTGGCTGCGGAACAGCTCAATGGCGGTTTTGTCGGTCGGGAACTCGTGCGCCGGCAGCAGGTTGATGGCCTCCACTTCCTCCAGCGTGCGCTGGGTGTCGGCGTCAAACAGGCGCAGGCTGTCGATTTCGTCATCGAAGAAATCGAGACGGTACGGCAGCGCACTGCCCATCGGGAAGAGATCCAGCAGGGCACCGCGGGTGGCGTACTCCCCGTGCTCCATCACCTGATCCACATGGCGATAGCCGGCGCTGTCGAGCTGGACGCGCAGGGCATCCCGCGACAGGCGCTGGCCCTTTTTCATCACCAGCGCATGCCCGTGCAGATAGCTATGCGGGCAGACGCGCTGCATCAGGGTATTCACCGGCACAATCAGCACGCCGCGCTGCATGGTGGGCAGCTGATAGAGCGTCGAGAGGCGCGAGGAGATAATCTCCTGGTGCGGCGAGAAGCTGTCGTAGGGCAGGGTCTCCCAGTCGGCAAGACTGGTGACCAGCTGATCGGTAAACTGGCGGATCTCATCATGCAGGCGCAGGGCGTTTTGCATGTCCGGCGCGACCAGCACCACCGGTCCCTGATGGCGCTCTGCGATCTCTGCAACCAGCGTGGCGCAGGCTGCCCCGGTCAGTTCACCCAACTGGCGTTGGTCGCCCGCTTTGCCGGGCAGGGAAAAACGATATTGTTCAGGCATGGCTTTGTCAGGATCTCTTATTGGGCATATCACTGATACACAATGTCTTTATTATCCTTGATCGTTTTACATTAGCAAATCGTAACCGCACACAGCGTGAAAAGCCCCTTCAGGGGCGCTAGCGCGTGGCCTGAGCCGGGGTCAGACGGGCAGGCGGCGTAAAGAAGAAATCCCCGGTCAGCGCAGTGGAGAGTTTACGCGCCCCCAGTCCTACCAGGGTGCAGACCAGCAGGCTGGCAAACGGGTAGATCAGCACCAGGGTCAGCTCTGCCCACACCGGCCAGGTTCCGCTGTTCAGCTGGTGGATCATAACCAGGCTGACCCCTTCGATCAGGATGCGGTGGGTGGTGTAGATGGCAATGGTGTTCGAGCCCACCACGTTCAGCAGGTTGTCAGGCCCCACGGTGAAACGCTGCTCAAGGCGGTAGAACAGGGCCATGATCAGCAGAATCGACAGCAGCGACAGCGGCAAGGGAACGCCCACGAACCACAGCACGACGGAGACCACCCCGAACGCCGCCACCGCCAGCGCGTCGCGGCGCCAAACCCGGGTCTGCATCCACGCCATCAGCTGCACCCCGTACCAGGCCCCGAGGCTGTAATAGATCATATTGCGCACCACGCTGTTCATCCCCCACCACGGCAGCGGCAGGAAGTTGATCGCAATGCTGACCAGGGCCAGCAGCCCGATGAGCGGCAGCTTCCAGCGGCTCAGCAGCTTGCAGAGAGTGAAATAGACCACCAGGGCGTAGAGATACCACAGGCTGGTGCTGGCGGTGAGCATCCCGGTGATAAAGCCGGTCAGCGAATCGGCATAGGCGGCGTTCGAGGCGGTATTCAGATCCCGCTCCGGTGCCAGCCAGGCATTGAGATGGGTTAGCGCCTGCCACTGCAATACGCCCCACAGCGCCAGCACCCAGATGATGCTCCAGAGCCGTTTGTCGAGGCAGGTTTTCCAGTCCACCTCATCAATATAGCGCCGGACCAGATACCCCGAAATAAAGAAGAACACCGGCATGCGGAACGGGGCGAGATAAAGATTGAACGTCACCCAGCATTTAGCGAGCAGCACCGAAAGCGGAGCGTGCAGCGCCTCAAGGTGGGGATAAAAGGTGATCACCGAGTGGTAGATCACCACCAGGCAGATGCACAGCCCTTTTATCTGGTTAATCCATAGTGCTTTTTGTTTCATCGCTTACCGGGTCCTCTGTTTTTAACGTCATCGAGCGGGTAAGTGTGTTGAGCGGCTGACAGGATGTAACGGGTAAGAGTCTGTAAGCGGATGATTTTCAGAAAAACTGCAAAGGACGCGGTATTGAAGGGAGGGGTCAGTCAGCGGGTACTGCCTTGATTTAACCTGTTTTTTCGGATAATTGATTAGCAAAGCTTCGGGTATCAGTCATTTACCCTTAGCGGATTCGCTTATATACTCGTGGGTCTGCTACCAGCAAACAGACGGATTTCATGTACCAACCTGTCGCACTATTCATAGGCTTACGTTATATGCGTGGGCGCGCCGCGGACCGTTTCGGTCGCTTTGTCTCCTGGCTTTCAACCATTGGCATCACGCTAGGCGTGATGGCGCTGGTGACGGTGTTATCCGTCATGAACGGCTTCGAGCGCGAGTTGCAAAATAACATTCTGGGGCTGATGCCCCAGGCCATTCTTTCCTCCAGCAACGGGTCGGTCAATCTGCAGCAGCTGCCCGAAAGCGCCGTTAAGCTGCAGGGCGTGAGCCGCGTGGCGCCGATCACCTCCGGTGACGTGGTGCTGCAGAGCGCGCGCAGCGTGGCGGTCGGGGTGATGCTCGGCATCGACCCGGCACAAAAAGATCCCCTCACGCCATTCCTGGTTAACGTCAAGCAAAGCGATCTGGCTCCCGGTCAGTACAACGTGATCCTCGGCGAACAGCTTGCCGGCCAGCTCGGCGTTAACCGCGGCGATCAGCTGCGGGTGATGGTTCCTTCCGCCAGCCAGTTCACCCCGATGGGGCGTCTGCCAAGCCAGCGCCTGTTTAACGTTATCGGCACCTTCGCCGCCAACAGCGAAGTGGACGGCTACCAGATGCTGGTCAATATCCAGGACGCATCGCGCCTGATGCGCTACCCGCTCGGCAATATCACCGGCTGGCGTCTGTGGCTCAACGAGCCGCTGAAGGTGGATGTCCTGAGCCAGCAAACCCTGCCGGAAGGCACCAAGTGGCAGGACTGGCGCGAACGTAAGGGCGAGCTGTTCCAGGCCGTGCGCATGGAAAAGAACATGATGGGCCTGCTGCTGAGCCTGATCGTGGCGGTCGCCGCGTTTAACATTATTACCTCCCTGGGCCTGATGGTGATGGAGAAGCAGGGCGAAGTGGCGATCCTGCAAACCCAGGGCCTGACGCCGCGGCAGATCATGGCAGTGTTTATGGTCCAGGGCGCCAGCGCCGGGATTGTCGGCGCGCTGCTCGGGGCGGTGCTCGGCACCTTGCTCGCCAGCCAGTTGAACAACCTGATGCCGATCATTGGCGCATTGCTTGACGGTGCGGCGCTGCCGGTGGCCATTGAGCCGCTGCAGGTGGTGGGTATCGCCCTGGTGGCGATGGTCATTGCCTTACTCTCTACGCTTTATCCTTCATGGCGCGCTGCCGCCACCCAACCCGCTGAGGCTTTACGTTATGAATAAGATCCTGTTGCAATGCGACAACCTGTGCAAACGCTATCAGGAAGGCACGGTGCAGACGGACGTCCTGCACAATGTCAGCTTCAGCGTCGGGGAAGGGGAGATGATGGCTATCGTCGGCACCTCCGGCTCCGGGAAAAGTACCTTACTGCACCTGCTCGGCGGGCTGGATACGCCGACCTCCGGGGATGTGATCTTCTCTGGCACGCCGCTGAGTTCGATGTCCTCAAGCGCCAAGGCCGATCTGCGTAACCGCTCCCTGGGCTTTATCTACCAGTTCCACCACCTGCTGCCGGACTTTACGGCGCTGGAAAACGTGGCGATGCCGCTGCTGATCGGCAAAAAGAAACCGGCTGAAATTAACGCCCGTGCCAGCGATATGCTGAAAGCGGTGGGTCTCGGCCATCGCGGTAATCATCGCCCATCCGAACTCTCCGGCGGCGAGCGTCAGCGTGTGGCGATTGCCCGTGCGCTGGTCAACAACCCGCGCCTGGTGCTGGCGGATGAACCGACCGGCAACCTCGACGCCCGTAACGCCGACAGCATCTTCCAGCTCCTCGGGGAGCTGAACGCCTCTCAGGGCACCGCGTTTCTGGTGGTGACCCACGACCTGCAGCTGGCGAAACGCATGTCCCGCCAGCTGGAGATGCGTGACGGTCACCTGAATACCGAGCTGACGCTGATGGGAGCGGATTGATGGCTTCACCGTTATCGTTACTCATCGGCCTGCGTTTTAGCCGCGGTCGTCGTCGCGGCGGCATGGTGTCGCTGATCTCTGTTATCTCCACTATCGGTATTGCACTGGGGGTGGCGGTGCTGATCGTCGGCCTCAGCGCCATGAACGGCTTTGAGCGTGAGCTGAATAACCGCATTCTGGCGGTGGTGCCGCACGGTGAAATTGAGCCGGTGAACCAGCCGTGGAATAACTGGACCGACGCGCTGAATAAAGTGGAAAAGGTGCCGGGCATTGCCGCCGCTGCGCCATACATCAACTTTACCGGGCTGGTGGAGAGCGGGGCGAACCTGCGCGCCATCCAGGTGAAAGGCGTTAATCCCCGTCAGGAAGAGAAACTCAGCGCGCTGCCGCAGTTTATTCAGAAGGATGCCTGGGCCAACTTTAAAGCCGGGGATCAGCAGATCATTATCGGCAAGGGCGTGGCCGATGCGCTGAAAGTGAAGCAGGGCGACTGGGTGTCGATCATGATCCCCAACGCCAGCGCCGATCATAAGCTGCAGCAGCCGAAGCGCGTGCGTCTGCACGTGACCGGTATTCTGCAGCTCAGTGGCCAGCTGGATCACAGCTTTGCCATGGTGCCGCTGGAAGATGCGCGTCAGTATCTCGATATGGGCAGCAGCGTCAGCGGGATCGCCCTTAAGGTTAACGACGTCTTTAACGCCAACAAGCTGGTGCGCGATGCCGGGGAAGTGACCGACAGCTATGTCTACATCAAGAGCTGGATCGGCACCTACGGCTATATGTACCGTGATATTCAGATGATCCGCGCCATCATGTATCTGGCGATGGTGCTGGTGATCGGCGTGGCCTGCTTCAACATCGTCTCCACCCTGGTGATGGCGGTAAAAGACAAGAGCGGCGACATCGCGGTGCTGCGTACCCTCGGGGCTAAAGACGGTCTTATTCGTGCCATTTTCGTCTGGTATGGTCTGCTGGCAGGGCTGTTTGGCAGCCTGTGCGGCGTGGTCATCGGCGTGGTGGTGTCGCTACAGCTGACGCCGATTATCAACGGCATCGAGACGCTTATTGGCCATCAGTTCCTGTCGGGCGATATCTATTTTATTGACTTCCTGCCATCAGAATTACACTGGCTGGATGTTTTTTATGTGCTGGTTACAGCACTTTTACTGAGTCTGCTGGCAAGCTGGTATCCGGCGCGTCGCGCAAGCCGAATTGATCCGGCGAGGGTATTAAGTGGCCAGTAATTACGTCATGATTTAGCGGTGTTTGCCGCCAAATCAACAGAGGAATGCGTTATGTATTATGGATTTGATATTGGCGGCACCAAAATTGCGCTGGGCGTATTTGATACCCACCTGAAATTGCAGTGGGAAACCCGGGTTCCCACTCCGCGCGAAAGCTACGATGAATTCTTAACCGCCATTGCCGCGCTGGTGGCTCAGGCCGATGAACGCTTCGGCGTGAAGGGCTCGGTGGGCATTGGCATTCCGGGGATGCCGGAAACCGACGACGGTACGCTGTATGCCGCCAACGTCCCTGCCGCCAGCGGTAAGCCGCTGCGCGCCGACCTGACCAGACTCCTCGAACGCGACGTGCGCCTCGACAACGACGCCAACTGTTTTGCCCTCTCCGAAGCCTGGGATGACGAGTTCCAGCAGTATCCGCTGGTGATGGGGTTGATCCTCGGCACCGGCGTCGGTGGCGGGATCGTTGTTGACGGCAAACCGGTTACCGGGCGCAGCTATATCACCGGTGAGTTCGGCCATATTCGTCTGCCGGTGGATGCCCTGGAGGTGGTCGGACGCGATTTCCCGCTCCTTCGCTGCGGCTGCGGCCAGCACGGCTGCATTGAGAATTACCTCTCGGGCGGCGGATTTGCGTGGCTTTATGAACACTTCTATCATCAAAAACGACAGGCGCCAGAAATCATTACGCTGTGGGAGCAGGGTGATGAACAGGCCATTGAGCACGTGGAACGCTATCTCGATCTGCTTGCCGTGTGTCTGGGCAACATCCTGACCATTGTCGATCCTGACCTGCTGGTGATCGGCGGGGGATTATCGAACTTTACGGCCATCGCCGAGCGGTTATCCGGTCGGTTGCCGCGTCATCTGTTGCCGGTCGCCCGCGTGCCGCGCATTGAGCGCGCACGCCATGGCGACGCCGGGGGGATGCGCGGTGCCGCGTTCCTCCATCTCACCCGCTAGTCATACGAGGTTACTATGCTGTCGCGCCGGTCACATCGACTCAGCCGTTTTCGTAAAAACAAACGCCGCTTGCGTGAACGCTTACGCCAGCGAATTTTCTTTCAGGATGGGGCGCTGCCAGAATTGATGGAAAAGCCAAGAGTGTTAGTCCTGACCGGGGCGGGGATCTCCGCCGAGTCGGGCATTCGAACCTTCCGCGCTACCGACGGGTTGTGGGAAGAGCATCGCGTAGAAGATGTGGCGACGCCGGAAGGCTTCGCCCGGAATCCGCAGCTGGTGCAGGAGTTCTACAACGCCCGTCGCCGTCAGCTGCAGTCGCCGGAGATAGCCCCTAACGCGGCGCATCTGGCGCTGGCCAGGCTGGAAGAGGCGCTGGGGGATCGTTTTCTGCTGGTGACCCAGAACATCGACAACCTGCACGAGCGCGCAGGCAACAAGAACGTGATCCATATGCACGGCGAACTGCTGAAGGTGCGCTGTTCCGGCAGCGGGCAGGTATTCAACTGGCCGGGCGATGTCACTCTCGATGATAAATGCCACTGCTGCCAGTTCCCGTCTCCGCTGCGTCCGCACGTGGTCTGGTTCGGCGAAATGCCGCTGGGAATGGATGAGATCTACAGCGCCCTGGCGATGGCGGATGTGTTTATCGCCATTGGCACCTCCGGGCATGTCTATCCGGCGGCGGGATTCGTCCACGAGGCGAAGCTGCACGGGGCGCACACGGTGGAACTGAACCTTGAGCCGAGCCAGGTAGGCAGCGAGTTTGAAGAGAAAACCTACGGACTGGCGAGCGAAGTGGTGCCGGAGTTTGTGGATAAACTTTTGAAAGGTTTGTAGAAAAAATGCCGGGCGGCACTGCGTTTGCCCGGCCTACGGTTTACGCCGTCGTAGGCCCGGTAAGCGAAGCGCCACCGGCCGTTGTTGCCGGACTTAACGACCTGCCTTCAACTTCTGGTAATACTCTTCATACAGGCGGCTGGCGTCGCCCACGTCGTTCTGCCACTCGCCTTTGCTGACGGTTGCCGCATCCGGGTAGAGCGACTTGTCGTTCGCTACCTCCGGGCTCAGCAGTTTGCGGGCGGCCAGATTTGGCGTCGGATAGCCGATAGTTTCCGCCACCTGTTTTGCCACATCCGGGCGCAGCAGGAAGTTAATCAGCTGCATTGCACCCTCCACATTTTTGGCATTGGCCGGAATTGACAGGCTGTCCATCCAGAAGATCCCACCCTCCTCAGGCCACACCACTTCCAGCGGCGTACCGGCCTGGCGCGCCACGTACGCCGAACCGTTCCACACCATCCCCACGTTGACTTCCCCTTCCATATACGGGTTAGCCGGGTTATCGGAGTTGAACGCCGCGACGTTTGGCATCAGCTTTTGCAGCTCGTGATACGCCGCTTCAATCTCTTTCGGATCGGTGGTGTTGCCGGAGTAGCCCAGCTTACGCAGCGCCACCTGGAACACTTCGCGCGCGTCGTCGGTCAGCAGCAGTCCACCTTTGTATTCCGGCTTCCACAGATCCGCCCAGCGGGTCACCGCTTTAGGATCCATTGCCTCGGTATTGATCCCGATCGCCGTCGCGCCCCAGATGTACGGAATTGAGTAATCGTTATTTGGGTCAAACGGCTTGTTGAGCATCTCCGGATCGAGGTTTGAAAAATTGGTTAGCTTCGATTTGTCGATCTTCTGGATCATCCCCTCTTTGCGCATCTTGTCGACAAAATAGGTCGACGGGACCACCAGATCGTAGGCGCCATCTTTATAGGTTTTGAGCTTGGCGTACATGGTTTCATTCGACTCGTAGGTGGAATAGATAACCTTGATGCCCGTCTCTTTGGTGAACTGCTCCAGCAGGCCCGGCGGCACATACTCGGTCCAGTTGTAGAAGTAGAGCGTTTTACTGTCGTCCGCGTGCGCAGCGCCCATACCCATTGCGAGAGCGCCTGCCGCGAGCAGGTGGCGTGACCATTTTTTCATTAATACGTCCCCTGAGATTTTGTTTTATCACGAGCAATAAGCTGGCTGGCGATCACCAGAACCAGCGATAACATCAACAGAATGGTCGCCAGCGCGTTCACCTCTGGTGAGACGCCGACTTTCACCATTGAATAGATCTTCAACGGCAGAATTTCATAGCTCGGGCCGGTGACAAACGACGACACCACCACGTCATCCATCGACAGGGTAAAGCTGAGCAGCCATCCTGCGGCCACGGCGGGCATCGCCAGCGGCAGGATAATTTTGCGCAGGATGATCATCTCGCTGGCACCCAGATCTTTTGCCGCTTCCAGCATCCGCACATCAAAGCCCTTCAGACGGGAGTAGACCGTCACCACTACAAACGGCAGGCAGAAGGTGATGTGCGAGAACAGCAGCGACCAGAAGCCCAGTTGTACCCCCAGCAGCATAAACAGCACCAGCAGCGAAATGGCCATCACGATGTCCGGGGACATCATCACCACAAACAGCATCCCGCTGACGAAGGGCTTGCCGCGAAAACGGTAGCGGTAGAGCGCCACCGCGGTCAGAGAGCCAATCAGGGTGGCGAAGGTGGCCGAGAAGATGGCCATCGTCAGCGAGTGTTGCGCCGCCTGTAGCAGGCTGTCGTTATTCATCAGCAGGCTGTACCACTGGGTGGTGAACCCCTGCCAGTTGATGCCAAAGCGCGAGCTGTTGAATGAATTGACGATCAAAATAATGATCGGAATGTAGAGATACGCATAGATGGCGGTCATAAAACCGCCGCGAAGCAGTCGACCAATCATCCGAGTTCACCCTTATTGTTAAGCAAGCGCGAGGCACGCCAGTAGACCAGCAGCATCAGGCCCATCACCACCGTCAGGGTGATGCTGGTCGCCGAGCCGAACGGCCAGTCGCGAATGTTCAGGAACTGGCTCTTGATGACGTTACCGATCAGCAGGTTCTTTGCGCCGCCCATCAGGTCGGAGACGTAGAACAGCCCCATCGCCGGCAGCATCACCAGCAGACAGCCAGCAATGATCCCCGGCATGGTCAGCGGGATGATGATGCGGATAAAGGTCTGCAGCTTGCTGGCACCCAAATCTCGCGCCGCTTCCAGCAGGGGTTTATCCAGCTTTTCGATGCTGGAGTAGAGCGGCATGACCATAAACGGCAGCAGGATATAGACCAGCCCGACGATCACCGCCCCGGGTGTAAACATAATGCGGATCGGGGTGTCTATCACCCCGATCCAGAGCAGAAACGCGTTCAGGTAGCCTTTGGTGCTGAGGAAGATCTTCAGGCCGTAGATGCGGATCAGGGAGTTGGTCCAGAAGGGCACAATCAGCAGAAACAGCAGCAGCGGACGCACCTTCGACGGCAGCTTCGCCAGAAACCAGGCGAAAGGGTAGCCGAGCACCAGACAGGCGACGGTGGCGATCAGCGCCATATTGAGCGAATGGAGTAGCACCTGGAAATAGAGCGGATCGAGCAGGCGCGCATAGTTATCCAGCGTAAAGACCAGCGAGACGAAATGCACATCGTCGCGGGTCAAAAAGCTGGTGGCAATGATCATCAGGTTGGGTAAAAAGACAAATAACACAAGCCAACCGACGATAGTGGCGATCACCACATTCTGGAACTTACTTGTGTTCTTCATCAGCCAGCACAACCTCCCAGCTCTCTACCCAGTTAATGACCATTTTCTGATTGAGCGAGTGGTCGAAGTCAGGATCGTCCTCGTTAAAGAACTCGCTGACGATCACCATTTTGCCGTTTTCCAGTTCGACCACCGATTCGAGCGTCATCCCTTTGTAGTTGCGCTCGCGGATATAGCCGATCAACCCTTCTGCTTCGGTCTCGTCGTGGATCTCATCGACGCGCAGATCTTCCGGGCGCAACAAGACGTTGAGCTGCTGTCCTGGCTCCACGGTAAAGTTAACGAAGATATTGCAGGCGCGGCCTTCGACGTTAGCTAACACCCGCTGGTCATCGAGGCGTTCAATAACCGTAGCACTGAAGATATTGATTTCGCCAATAAAGCTGGCGACAAACAGGTTTTTTGGCTCTTCGTAGATTTCTCGCGGGGTGCCATCCTGCTCGATTTTGCCGTCGCGCATCACCACGATGCGATCGGACATGGTCAGAGCCTCTTCCTGATCGTGGGTGACAAACACAAAGGTGATCCCGAGCTTACGCTGCAGCGCCTTTAACTCGTTCTGCATCTGCTTGCGCAGCTTGTAATCCAGGGCGGACAGGGACTCATCCAGCAGCAGCAGGCGCGGCTTATTGACCACCGCGCGGGCGATGGCGACGCGCTGCTGCTGTCCACCCGACAGCTGGTGCGGCTTACGCTGGGCGAACGTCTCCAGCTGCACCATGCGCAGGGCATCGGTGACGCGGGGCGTGATCTCACTGGCCGGGGTTTTTTGCATCCGCAGGCCAAAGGCGACGTTTTCGAAAACCGTCATGTGCGGGAAAAGGGCATAGCTTTGAAAGACGGTATTGACGTGTCGGTGTTCAGCAGGAACCTGCGTGATGTCCTGATCTTCAAGATGAATATGGCCGTGATCGACGTTTTCCAGCCCGGCGATAAGGCGAAGCACTGTCGTTTTACCGCAGCCCGATGGGCCAAGCAGCGTAAGAAATTCGCCGTTGTTGATAGTCAAATCGAGGTCGGAAATGACGGTTTTTCCGTCAAAGCTTTTACCAATTCCGGCCAGTTGCACCAACGGTGACAGTGAAGCTGGTTGTGTATTCAATTTTTGATTCAGTCCCATATCGACGCTGCAAATGCTTATCGCAGCGGGGTTTGTGGTTAGCCACCTTGGTAATACGTAATGAGGGCGGACATTCTACGGGAATACGCTGTAATCGCCAATCCTTGTTACCCATTGATAAGCTACATTTATTATCGAAAGCGGCGAAAAACGGAAATATTCTCGTTTACGGGATAAAAGTGACCTGGCGCAATATTTGGGTTTTGATGCTTACTGATAATGTTGTCACGAAAAGTGAGGGTGACTGCATGGATAAATTACTTGAGCGTTTTTTACAGTACGTATCGCTGGATACCCAATCTAAACCGGGTGTCCGTCAGGTACCGAGCACCGAAGGACAATGGAAACTGTTACAGCTGTTAAAGACGCAACTGGAAGAGTTGGGGCTGGTCAACGTCACGTTAAGTGAAAAAGGGACGGTGATGGGGACGCTCCCCGCCAGTGTGAGCGGCGATATTCCGGCCATTGGTTTTATTTCCCATGTTGATACCTCACCGGATTTTAGCGGTAAAAACGTGAATCCGCAGATTGTTGAGAACTATCGCGGCGGCGACATTGCGCTGGGTGTGGGCGACGAAATATTGTCCCCGGTGATGTTCCCGGTGTTACACCAGCTGCTCGGCCAGACGCTGATCACCACCGATGGCAAAACGCTGCTCGGGGCCGATGATAAAGCCGGGGTGGCAGAGATCATGACCGCGCTGGCGGTACTGAAGCACAACAAGGTGCCGCACGGGGATATCCGCGTCGCCTTTACCCCGGATGAAGAGGTGGGCAAAGGGGCGAAGCATTTCGACGTTGAGGCGTTCGATGCCCGCTGGGCCTATACCGTTGACGGCGGCGGCGTGGGTGAGCTGGAGTTCGAAAACTTCAATGCGGCGTCGGTGAATATCCGCATCGTCGGCAACAACGTCCACCCGGGCACGGCGAAAGGGGTGATGGTGAATGCACTGTCGCTGGCGGCGCGCATTCATGCCGAGGTTCCGGCAGACGAGAGCCCGGAAAAGACCGAAGGCTATGAGGGCTTCTATCACCTCACCAGCATCAAAGGGACGGTTGATCGGGCGGACATGCACTACATCATCCGCGACTTTAACCGCGACGGGTTTGAGGCGCGTAAACGCAAAATGATGGATATCGCCAAAAAGGTGGGTAAAGGGCTGCACCCGGATTGCTACATTGAGCTGATCATTGAAGACAGCTATTACAATATGCATGAAAAGGTGATCGAGCATCCGTACATTCTGGAGGTAGCGCAGCAGGCGATGCGCGAATGCGGTATCGAACCGCAGCTCAAACCGATCCGCGGCGGCACCGACGGCGCCCAGCTCTCCTTTATGGGATTGCCGTGCCCGAATCTGTTTACCGGTGGCTACAACTACCACGGCAAGCACGAGTTCGTGACGCTCGAGGGAATGGAGAAAGCGGTGCAGGTAATCGTACGGATTGCGGAGCTCACCGCGAAGCAGAAGTAATTGCCCGGTGGCGCTACGCTTACCGGGCCTACACCCAGGCCGGGCACACAGCGTGTCGCCCGGCATTTCCACACATGGGGAGGGAACCTCATATGTCAAACTACCGTCGTCACTACGTACCGGGCGGCACCTGGTTTTTCACCGTTAACCTGCAAAACCGGCGCAGCGATCTGCTGACGCGCCATATCGATACGCTCCGCATGGCGACCCAATGCGTAAAACGTACAAAACCCTTTTTGATTAACGCCTGGGTGATCCTGCCGGAACATATGCACTGCATCTGGACCTTGCCCGAAAACGATACTGACTACTCCGGCCGCTGGCGGGACATCAAAAAAACCTTCACCCGGACGCTCGGGATGTCAGGCATCTGGCAGCCGCGGTTCTGGGAACATACCATTCGGGACGAAAACGACCTGCGGCGGCATACGGATTACATCCATATCAACCCATTGAAACATGGCTATGTGACGCGCGTTAAAGAGTGGCCCTATTCCACCTTTCATCGTGACGTGCGGGAAGGGGTATACCCGGAGGATTGGGCGGGAGAAATAGAGGATTTTGACGCTGGGGAGCGCCGTTAAGAAACGCCGGGCGGCACTGCGTTTGCCCGGCCTACATACTTTACCGTAGGCCGGGTAAGGCGCAGCCGCCACCCGGCAATCGACAACCGACTCAGTCCTCGAAGAACCAGTATCCGCTGTTGACCAGCGCCGCCAGCATGGCGAGGAAGGATGGATCTTCCAGCGCATCACCGAACAGCGCCGCGGTCAGCACCGTATGGCTGGCCAGCGCTTCCAGCGCCGGACGGTGCGGGGAGTCCAGCTGCTCGCCGTTGACATACACCTCTTCGCCAATGCGCAACACGCGTAACCCACCCAGTCGCGCCAGCTTGTCACCCTGCTGCAGCGCATCGTAAATCTCATCCGGCTGATACGGTGGCTCCGGCAGGGAGACGTCCAGCTCGTGGCGGGACTGGCTGATAAACTCCCCAAACCACTGGTTGAAATGCTGCGGCTGGTTGATCATCTCCAGCATCATCCCGCGCAGCTTATCCAACTCCTCGGGCAGGATATCGGCCGGGTGCTCGCGGGCTGGCACGTCCGGATCGCTGAAGCGATGGCTGCCCAGCTCGCGCTGCAGAACGTAATCGGCAAATCCGCTGATCATCTCGCGACCGCTTGGGGCCCGGAAGCCCACCGAATAGTTCATCGAGTTTTCAAGGGAATAACCCTCGTGCGGGAAGCCCGGCGGAATGTAGAGAATATCGCCCGGCTCCAGCTCTTCGTCGATGATGCCGAGGAAAGGATCTACCTGCAGCAGGTCAGGGTGCGGGCAGTGCTGCTTCATCGGCACCTTCTCACCCACGCGCCAGCGGCGGCGACCGGTACCCTGAATGATAAACACGTCGTACTGATCCAGATGCGGGCCAACGCCGCCGCCAGGCACGGAGAAGGAGATCATCAGATCGTCCATCCGCCAGTCGGGCAGGGCGCGGAACGGTTGCATCAGGGCTGCGGCGGGCTGGTGCCAGTGATTGACCGCCTGCACCAGCAGGGACCAGTTGCTCTCGCCCAGGTGATCGAAGCTTTCAAACGGGCCGTGGCTGACCTGCCATTTTCCCTCGTTATGGCTGACGAGGCGGCTGTCGACTTCGCTCTCCATGGCCAGGCCGGCCAGCTCATCGGGAGAGATCGGATCGACGAAATTGGTGATGCCGCGTTTCAGAACTACCGGGCGTTTCTGCCAGTAGCGTTCGATAAAGTCGGGCCAGTTAAGGGCTAATTGATAATCCATATTTATATTCCGCAGGCTTTTACTGACTCGGATTATAACGGAAGCTCAGCGCCTGCGTGTGAGAATCACGCTTTTTTCACCCGGACGCTTTACTCTCGTCGCTTGTCAGATGCTGGCGGGCAAAAATTGCCTCCATGCGCGCGCCACCCAGCAGACTGTCGCCAGTGTCGATCCGGCCGTCGTACTGCTCAACAATATCGCGCGCAACCGACAGGCCAACCCCCTGACCGGGGCGTAAGGTGTCGGCACGCTGCCCGCGATCGAACACCTGGTCACGCTTGCCCTGCGGGATCCCCGGGCCGTCGTCCTCAACGATAATATGCAGCTCATTTTCACCCTGGCGGGCGGAGACTTCGACGAACTCCAGGCAGTATTTACAGGCGTTATCGAGCAGATTGCCCATCACTTCCATAAAGTCGTTCTTTTCACCGACGAAACTGATTTCCGGCGAGATATCGAGGGTGATGTTCACCCCTTTGCGCTGATAAACCTTATTCAGGGCCGAGGTCAGGCTGTCCAGCAGCGGGGCGACGGGGTGCAGCTCCCGGCTCAGCAGGGTGCTGCCGGTTCGCATGCTGGCGCGGTGCAGGTAGTATCCGATCTGCTGGGAGATACGGCTGATCTGCTCCAGCATCACCGGCTCTGCCTCATCGGCGCTCAGTTTCGCGCTGCGCAGGGATCGCATCGTGCTTTGCATCACCGCCAGCGGCGTTTTCAGGCTGTGCGTCAGATCCGTCAGGGTGGTGCGGTATTTGTCGTAACGTTCACGCTCGCTTTTCAGCAGCCGGTTCAGGTTGCGCACCAGACTGGTAAGCTCCCGGGTGGTGTTGGGGTCGAGTTTCTCGCGATGATGCTCTTCCAGCTCACGCACCTCTTTCGCCAGCGACTCGATGGGCCGCAGGCTCCACCAGGCGGCCAGCCACAGGAGGGGGATCACCAGCAGCAGGTTGGCGGCCAGCACATACACGAACCAGTTCCACACCGTATAAGAGCGTTTCAACTCCACCGGAATGGTATCGATGACCACAATGGTCAGCTGCGGCATCTGCATGGTGGCGGGGTAGATATTGACCGCCACCGAGTGGGTCAACTCGCTGTCGTCGTCGTCCTCGCGGATCTCGGCCAGCTCTTTCTGCATGTTCCGGTCGTTACCCACCAGCAGGCTGGTGGCATCCACATCCGCTTCCAGCTCGTGAAAACCGTTGGATTTTAACCACTCCGGGCGAATAGTTTTTATCAGCCAGGGGACATCGCGCTGGGCCCACAGCAGCTTGCCTTTCTCATCGTAAATCAGCGACATGGTCGGGCTCTGGCGATCCAGATGCTCTGGCATATCGATGGTGATCTTATTGTCTTCCCATTTTGCGAGGGTATAGAACAGATTGCTCTCCCCGCGCAGCAGCCGGAAGGTGGTTTTGTCGAAGCTGACGCTGTAGCCCACCAGGGCCACCATCCCGTAGGCCAGCGAGAGCACCAGCACCACCACCGCCGTGGCCAGCAGAAAACGAAACCGCAGCGACAGAGGCAGAAAGTGACGAAAGAGTTTTTTCATTTAGCGTAATTCGAACAGATAGCCCTGACCGCGCACGGTGGTAATGACATCCTCCGGATACTGCGCCTGAATTTTCTTACGCAGACGCCCCATCAGCACATCAATGGTATGGCTTTCGCGCAGCTCGGCATCGGGGTAGAGCTGGAGCATCAGGGAATCTTTGCTCACTACTTTGCCGCTGTTGCGGATCAACGTTTCCATGATGGTGTATTCAAAAGCGGTAAGCTTGATCACCTCATCATGAATGGCCAGTTCGCGGCGGGAGAGATCCACCTGAAACGGTGGAATGGAGATCACCTGTGAGGCCAGACCGCTGTTGCGGCGCATCAACGCCTGCATGCGGGCGGCGACCTCTTCGATATGGAACGGTTTGGTGACGTAGTCATCCGCGCCGGCGCTCAGCACTTCAACCTTATCCTGCCAGCCTTCGCGGGCGGTCAGGACCAGCACCGGCAGGGAGACGTCGTGGCTGCGCCAGCGGCGGATCAGCGACAGGCCATCTTCATCAGGCAGACCGAGATCAACGATGGCGATATCGGGCAGATGTTCATTGAGATAGTAGTCGGCTTCTTTGGCATCTTCGGCATCGTCCACCTGATGCCCCATTTCCTGAAGCTGAACCTTCAGGTGATGACGTAGCAACGCATTATCCTCAACAACCAGTACGCGCATCATCGCTTCTCCCTAATATGAATGGTCTGAATAGTTTAAGCTGATTATGTTGCGACAGGGATAAACATTTCGTAAACCGGAGGGGAGGGAACCCTCTTTCCGGGCGGAAAGAGGGTAAAAAGCGTTATTTCAGCTCATCAACCATCGCAATGGCGCGGCCGATGTAGTTGGCCGGGGTCATCGCTTTCAGGCGGGTTTTCTCGTCTTCTGGCAGTTCCAGTCCGTCGATAAACTGCTTCATGCCTTCGGCGTCAACGCGCTTGCCGCGGGTCAGCTCTTTCAGTTTTTCGTACGGCTTTTCGATGCCATAGCGGCGCATCACGGTCTGGATCGGCTCCGCCAGCACTTCCCAGTTGTGATCCAGTTCGTCGAGCAGGCGCTCGCGGTTCACTTCCAGCTTGCTCACACCCTTCAGGGTAGACTGATACGCAATCAGCGCATAGCCAATGCCCACGCCGAGGTTACGCAGCACGGTGGAGTCGGTCAGGTCGCGCTGCCAGCGTGATACCGGCAGTTTGCTGGCCATGTGTTGCAGCATAGCGTTGGCCAGACCCAGGTTGCCTTCGGAGTTTTCGAAGTCGATTGGGTTAACCTTGTGCGGCATGGTGGAAGAACCGATTTCACCGGCGATGGTCTTCTGCTTGAAGTGGTTCAGGGCGATGTAGCCCCATACATCACGGTCGAAGTCGATCAGGATGGTGTTGAAGCGCGCGATGCAGTCAAACAGCTCGGCGATATAGTCGTGCGGCTCGATCTGCGTGGTGTACGGATTCCACTGGATGCCCAGAGAGGTAACAAACTCTTCGCTGAACTGGTGCCAGTCCACTTCCGGGTAGGCGACGATGTGGGCGTTATAGTTACCGACCGCACCGTTGATTTTGCCGAGGATCTCCACCTGCTCCAGCTGGCGGTACTGACGCTCCATACGGTAGGCGACGTTAGCCATCTCTTTACCGATGGTGGACGGGGTGGCTGGCTGACCATGGGTACGGGAGAGCAGCGGGATATCGCGATACTCCACCGCCAGGGCTTTCACCGCGTCGATGATTTTGCGCCAGTACGGCAGAACCACTTCCTCACGCGCGGTAGAGAGCATCAGCGCGTGGGAAAGGTTGTTAATATCTTCAGAGGTACAGGCAAAGTGAATAAATTCAGATACCGCGTGCAGCGCCGGGACGCTGGCCACTTTCTCTTTCAGGAAATACTCAACCGCTTTCACGTCGTGGTTGGTGGTGCGCTCGATGGTTTTAATGCGCGCGGCGTCTTCTTCGTTGAATTCCGCAACGATTTTATCAAGGTAATCGTTTGCCTGGCTGTCAAAAGCAGGAACTTCCGCGATCGCTGCCTGCGCGGCCAGCTTTTGCAGCCAGCGTACTTCAACCTGGACACGGAATTTCAGCAGACCATATTCGCTGAAGATCCCGCGCAGCGCGCTGACTTTATCGCCGTAGCGTCCATCGACAGGGGAAACGGCGGTCAGTGAGGATAATTCCATAGTTCGCAACTCCGGGAGGTTAACAATGAGCAAGAATTTGTTTTGCCTGAGTCGTCAGGCGATTACGATAAAACATTAACTGCAGGCGGCCACCGCCGACCTGTTGCCACAGCACTGCGGCACGAATACCGGCCAGCAGCGAGGCACGCACTTTGGCCTGTACCTGCGGGCTTTGCAGGACGGCAGGGGATCCGGTGACCTGGATCCGCGGCCCCAGTGGACTGATAACATCCACATAAATACCGGCCATGGCGCTGAGTAACGTTTCTGACTGCAAATCAAAATGATCGAGCTGACGCTGAAGACCTGCAATACGATCGCCCAGGGTATCCATCGCCCCTTTGGCAGCGTTCAGTTTGCGCTCCAGCACCATCATGCTGAGGGTGTAACGCGTCAGTTCCGCATTCAGCCCCTGACGGTTGCTGGCATTTAACACACCGAGTAAGGTTTCCAGACCGAGGCGAAGATTCGCTTCGCTACCACCAAAGACGCCGAGAGTTGAACTGGGGTTCAGATCCACGACGCTGTTTAGCGAAACGTGCAGCGCGTCAGCATCGCAATGACCCTGATGCGCCAGCTGTTGCACCAGACGGGCAGACTGGCAAATTCCCGCCAGCGCCAGGGTGATGTCATAAAAGTTCTTCGCCACACTGGCTCCTTTCTGTGTGTAATCGCATTAAACCGCAGTCAGCGGCAGGCGTTGTTCGATAATACCGCCGCCGAGGCAGATCTCACCGCTGTAGAAGACGGCAGACTGGCCCGGGGTTACGGCAGAAACCGGCTCGTCAAAACGCACGTCAATGCGTTCGTCGTCCAGCGCGGTAATAGTGCAGGGAATATCGGTTTGACGATAACGGGTTTTCACCGTGCAGCGCAGCGTGCCTTTCAGCGGCTGGCGATCGACCCAGTGCAGCTGTTGAGCAATCAGGCCGATGGACATCAGACGCGGATGGTCATGGCCCTGGGCCACAATCAGGATATTGTTTTCTACGTCTTTATCGACGACGTACCACGGATCTTCGCTCCCCTCTTTGGTGCCGCCGATCCCCAGCCCTTTACGCTGGCCTAAGGTGTGGTACATCAATCCCTGGTGTTCGCCAATCACGTCGCCATCCACGGTGACGATTTTGCCCGGCTGGGCAGGCAGATAGCGGCCAAGGAATTCACGGAATTTGCGCTCACCGATAAAGCAGATACCGGTAGAGTCTTTTTTCTTGGCGGTGATCAGATCCAGCTCTTCAGCGATTTTACGCACTTCCGGTTTTTCCAGTTCGCCCACCGGGAACAGGCTTTGGGCAATCTGTTCGTGGCCGAGGGTATAGAGGAAGTAGCTCTGATCTTTGTTGCCGTCGAGACCGCGCAGCAGCTGGCTTTTGCCGTCGACATCGGCACGGCGCACGTAGTGGCCGGTCGCGATGTAGTCAGCACCCAGATCTTCAGCAGCGAATTCGAGGAAGGCTTTGAATTTGATCTCTTTGTTGCAGAGGATGTCCGGGTTCGGCGTGCGGCCGGCTTTGTATTCAGCCAGGAAATGCTCGAACACGTTATCCCAGTACTCTGCCGCAAAGTTGACGGTGTGCAGTTCAATGCCGAGCTTGTCGCAGACCGCCTGCGCATCAGCCAGATCTTCAGCCGCGGTACAGTATTCCTCGCCATCGTCCTCTTCCCAGTTCTTCATGAACAGGCCTTCAACCTTATAGCCCTGTTGCAGCAACAGCCAGGCAGAGACGGAAGAATCGACGCCGCCGGACATGCCGACGATCACTTTTTTTTGGCTTTCAGACATTGGAATACTCACGACATTGAACTTCAAGGCGGCGTATTCTATCACGCGCCCCCGGCATTGACACCCTCTGTAAACGGCCAGTTAAATTCGCCAATCGTCTCCAGCGGCAGACGATTGCCGGTGAGGTAGCTGCGAATACTCTCCGCAACCAGCGGCGAACGCAGATTGGTGGCGGTCAGGATCGTGTCGGCATCCACCCACAGGCAGCGATCGATGTCGCTGTCGTGCGGCTCAGTGGCGCACATTTCGCTAAGCTCCATGGCAAACAGGAAGCGCAAAAACGGGGTCTTATCCGGGGCGATCCACTGATGTAAGCGGATGAAGTGCTGCGGTTCGGCATGAATACCGGTCTCTTCCCATAGTTCACGACGCGCGGCCTGAACCAGCGTCTCGTCGGCTTCAAGGTGGCCCGCAGGCTGATTCCACAGCGCTTTGCCATTAATGGTCTCTTCCACCACTAAAAATTTGCCCTCGGCGTGGACAATCGTGGCCACCGTGACGTGCGGCTTAAACATGATGTTCTCCTTGTTCGGTAACGTCCCGCCACTCACCGTTGGCGAGGCTATCCAGCGTGTAACTGCCCATCGCGTAGCGAATCAGACGTAATGTCGGATGCCCGACATGGGCCGTCATGCGACGCACCTGGCGGTTGCGGCCTTCATACAGGGTGACTTTTATCCACGAAACGGGAATCGATTTGCGTTCACGGATGGGGGGATTGCGCGGCCAGAGCCACTCAGGCTCGCTGACCAGCTCAATGCCCGCGGGCAGGGTAGGGCCGTCATTCAGCGTGACGCCGTTACGCAATGCGGCCAGCGCGTCGTCATCCGGAATGCCCTCAACCTGCACGTAGTAGATTTTGCCGGTGCGTTTCCCGGGCTGGGTGAGCCTGGCCTGCAGCTCGCCGTCGTTGGTGAGCACCATCAGCCCTTCGCTGTCGCGATCGAGTCGGCCTGCGGCATAAACCCCCTGAATGGGGATGTAATCCTTCAACGTAGTGCGCCCGGCTTCGTCGGTAAACTGCGGCAGCACATCGTAGGGTTTATTGAACACTATGACGCGTGTCGCCTCGCGCGGTTTGCGCGGCCTGGCGGCTTGTCGTGTGCTGAATCGTTCAACCCGGTGATTTCTAAAAGAAGTTTTCTGCATGGTATTTTCAGACGTTATCAATTGCCGCATTATAGCCTAATAACGAATGCCTTTCATGGCGCCAGACATTCAGGTACTATCGAAGGGCTCATTACAAATTATTAACATAAGATCAGTAACAACCAGAAGCGCCCGAAGGAGAGGTTAATGGAAAGCAAAGTAGTAGTTCCGGCGGAAGGTAAAAAGATCACCCTGCAAGACGGCAAGCTGAACGTCCCACACAATCCGATTATCCCGTTCATCGAAGGTGACGGTATCGGTGTTGACGTAACCCCAGCAATGCTGAAAGTGGTGGATGCCGCTGTTGAGAAAGCCTATAAAGGCGAGCGTAAAATTTCCTGGATGGAAATTTACACCGGTGAAAAATCTACCCACGTTTACGGCCAGGACGTCTGGCTGCCAGCTGAGACGCTGGATCTGATCCGTGACTACCGCGTTGCCATCAAAGGCCCACTGACCACGCCAGTCGGTGGCGGTATTCGCTCCCTGAACGTTGCTCTGCGTCAGGAACTCGACCTGTACGTCTGCCTGCGCCCGGTGCGTTACTACCAGGGCACCCCAAGCCCGGTTAAACATCCTGAGCTGACCGACATGGTTATCTTCCGTGAGAACTCCGAAGATATCTACGCGGGCATCGAGTGGAAAGCTGACTCTGCCGACGCAGAGAAAGTGATCAAATTCCTGCGCGATGAGATGGGCGTGAAGAAAATTCGCTTCCCTGAACATTGCGGTATCGGTATCAAGCCATGCTCCGAAGACGGCACCAAGCGCCTGGTTCGTGCAGCGATTGAATACGCGATCACCAACGACCGTGACTCTGTGACTATCGTTCACAAAGGCAACATCATGAAGTTCACCGAAGGCGCGTTCAAAGACTGGGGTTACCAGTTGGCGGCGGAAGAGTTCGGTGGCTCACCGATCGACGGCGGCCCGTGGCAGAAGATCAAGAACCCGAACACCGGCAAAGAGATCATCATTAAAGATGTGATCGCCGATGCGTTCCTGCAGCAGATCCTGCTGCGTCCGGCTGAGTACGACGTTATCGCCTGTATGAACCTGAACGGTGACTACATCTCCGACGCCCTGGCGGCGCAGGTTGGCGGTATCGGTATCGCACCAGGCGCCAACATCGGTGACGAGTGCGCCCTGTTCGAAGCAACCCACGGTACAGCGCCTAAGTACGCTGGTCAGGATAAAGTGAACCCAGGTTCCATCATCCTGTCCGCAGAAATGATGCTGCGTCACATGGAATGGTTCGAAGCCGCAGACCTGATCGTGAAAGGTATGGAAGGCGCGATTAACGCCAAAACCGTAACCTACGATTTCGAACGTCTGATGGAAGGCGCTAAGCTGCTGAAATGTTCAGAGTTTGGTGACGCGATCATCGAAAACATGTAATCCAGATTCTGGGTTATATGCGAACGGGAGCCTTATGGTTCCCGTTTTTTATTATTAGCTTTCGAACGGTTATCAAAAGTTTATCAAAACAAGTTATCAAAACCCCACCCCAAAATCCTATATCGCGATTGTCGTCCAATCCTTCCCACGGTCATCATGATAGCCATCAGTCTGCTGCTGGGACCTATGCCCAAGAAGCTCTTTCGTGTTCACACCCTGCGCTTTATATAATCTTTCCGCTAAAGAACGCTGCTCGTGAAAAGTAGACGGCGTCTTGCCTTCTTCCAGTGGTATCTCTGCTTTGTCACGGGCCTTGCTGAAATTAGTTGTCAGCGTATTGGATCTAACCTGCGAGCCACGTTCCGCTTGAGAGGTGGCTCTGAAAAAATGAACCAGATAAGGACTGACGGCATAATCCCTGCAACGAGAAATTATATCCCGCAAACTCCAGTTTATTGCGTTGAGACGAAGCGATAGAGGGATGGCAATTTTGCTCCCTGTCTTTTCCTGAAGTACGTGCAGGTGATCATCCCAGACATCGCTAAACTTCATATTGGAAATATCACCGAGGCGCTGGCCCGTCACCAATGCCAGCAGCATTGCATTCCCCATATATTGATGGGTGCTGTCTGCAATATCGAAAATCCGCTGCCATTCCTCCAGGCTAAGGCGCTGGCGGGTGATTTTTCGGCGGGGTTTTTTGGTCGCTGAGGCAGGATCGTAACCCGGAGGAACCTCACCCGCATGCTGCGCTTCTTTAAAAATATCAACTAAGACCGTCCGAACTACTTGGGCCATTCGCGGCTGGCCGGCTGTGACATACTCATCGAGCAATTGGGCAATATCCCGGACATCCACTGATGGCAGCAACTTCATTCCGACACGTTCTCGCAATAACGAAACCGGTTTGTTTTTCTGTTTGAACGTGTTCAGTTTGATATCGCCAGTAGCCAGACGCTCTTCCTGAATTTTCCAGTATCGGTCGAGCCATGTTGATACCGTGATCGCCTTACCTTTACTGGTGGCGATCCTGTCGCTGATCGCCAGAATTTGCCGGGTCCTCTGTTCTGCCAGGCGCTCGTTTGCTTCCGTGGCGATCGCTACAGCTTCGGCCTCATCAGTGCCTAACGCATGGAATTTGCCAGTGATTGGATGTTTGTAACGCCAGTAAACCTTATTCACCTTCCTGCTGTAGAGGGGGTAAAGGTTCGGAACAGATACATTGTTTTTACGTGGTCTGGCAGCCATCGTTCAAAATCCTTTGCAGCAATATGGAGTCGTTCTTCTTAACTACCGGCGCGGTCAGTTCACCTACCAGTTCAGCATCTTCACGAACACGCCATAAGCGGCCCTGCTTCATTGCTGGTGGAGAGAACTGATTCTGTTTTGCATATCGTCGAAGTGTCGACAAGCTTGGAGGGTTGCTTCTGTATTTTTCAGCGGCCCACTCTTCAAGAGTTAACATCTGGATCATATGCTTTACCTCATAATGGCCCAGAAACGGGCCATTGGCTGAAAAACTGAAATCAGATTGCTGTCAGGCGCTGCCAGATAGCTGATACGTATTTGACCTGGTGGCGGGCGTCGGCCAGGGCATTATGCTGATCGCCTTCAAAAGGGATGTCGTAGCGCGAGTTCAGCCCAACAGCTTTGCCCAGTTCGACAACAGTACGAACATCCCGATAGTTCCAGTGCGGGATCGGGAAGGGCGTGTCGGCCAGTTCGAAAGCTGCTTCCAGAAGTGGGCAATCGAAAGAGCTACCATTCCCCCAGAGCTGCACATTCTTCGAGTCGTTAGCCGCGTTTTCAGCAATGAAGTCGAGGAATTGCTCCAACGCTTCCACCAGGCCGACCGTATCATCCACCACGATTGCAGATCGTGCTTCCGGCGATTGCTTCAACCACCAGAGGATGGTGCTGGCATCTGGCCTGGCCCCGAATGACATCGACGATTCCAGGCTAATCACCTGATAGTATTCAGCACCGGTTTTCCCGCTGGCCGGGTCAAAGAATACTGCCCCCACAGAAACGAGCGGCGCGCCCGGTTTTTTACCCATTGTCTCGAGATCCACCATCAGGTGCGTGAACATGGTTTCCGATTTTGAGGTATCTGCCCCCAGTGCCTCCAGTTCCTCTTTCAGGCCCCCCTCCATTACCGCATAGGTTGCATCGCCAGCCACGGCACCACAGTCAGGGCAACCGCCGCCACCTTCGGTACCACAGCCAGTGCAGATGGTTCCCGCTACGGCATCTGTTTGCGCAGCAGCTGCATCAGCGCCTTCGTCTGGTGAAACCGCATCACTATTTTCTCCTTCCGCCGGGTTAGTCTCTTCCATCTGCACATCGCTGGTGGTCTCCTCATTAACCGGTGAACGGTCATCATTTTCTGTTTGTTTTTCGTTCATCAGGCCTTCGATGGAGAACATGCCGCCGCCGAGGTTCGCGACCTGCGGCTGACTGGCTAACTCTGCTTTTTCCGCTTCAATCTTCTCGTTAATTTCTTTTTCCCAGCTAACCTCTGGGGTGTGGCGAGCCGCCGCCAGCACTTCCGCTGTAGGATTCTCGTGGTCGGTTTCGGTCAGGTTTGCGTGGATGTGTCCGCGAATATGCTTAGGCTCGAAATGAATCCCTTTAAAAGCGCTACGGATCAGCGCAAAAATTGCAGCGCGGGAGTAACCCAGAATACCGGGCGTTGCGCGCAAAGCTTCAGACCATTCTTTAAACGGACTGTCATTCGCAGCGACGATAGCCTTCGCCTGGCGGAAAACATCACTTGGAATGTCGTAAATATTGAAATCTGCTGACAGCGTTGCCAACGCAATCTCAGTATCGAGCCCGTCAAAGTCGGGTTTGTAGTTAGGGTTGCGATCGGTTTTTCCGCCGCCGCCCGGCTGTGCTGCTGGCACCTCAGGTTCAGCAGCTGGCGCAGGCAGCGGCAGCAACTCAGTTGCAGCATTGAATTCAGCTGTCATCGTCTGGTTAACGAACTCCAGATGCGCAACCGGGTTCAGGTGGATATCCTCCGGCGCGATGCGCACCAGGTTGAAGATCGCCGCGCGGTTCACTGCCAGAACGCCAGGCTGGTTGCGCAGGATCTTGCTCCACGATTTCCACGGCTCTTCTTTGTTCGCGATAATCTCTTTGGCGCGGCGCGCAATGCTGCCCGGGATTTCACGATGGTTGAAGTCCATCGGCAGCAGGGCGCAGGCTATTTCCAGATCAAGGGTGTCCAGGGTATGTTGTGTGTCAGTGCCGCGGTCGGTTACGTATCCACCATCAGCATTGGTCCCTGAGTCAGTGCGCTGCACGAGGTTAATGCGATTGCCGGCGGCCCACTCTCGCGTCAGGATCCCGCGGTCAATGTGTCCGGTGTTGAACCACGCTTTGAAGAACTGGATGACGACAGACAGCTCTGTGCGTTTTCCATCAACTGGGAAGATGGTTTTCAGAGCACTGACCACTTTCCAGATGTCGGGCTCATGTGCTTTCTTGAAGCCCTCAACATTTTCGGCGGCCAGAATAAGGTTCTGCACGTAGCTGTTGTCCACATCCAGCTCAAGCTCCAGTATGGCCTTCTTCTGCTCTTCGTCGACGTGGTAGAGATAATGTTTGTCCGCGATGAACTGCGCCAGAAGACGCTGACGGAAAGGCAGGGTGGCGACGGTCGTCAATACCGGAAGTTTGCGCTCGCGGAACTCTCTTACCGCATCACAAACCGTTTCGGTACCATCTGCATCAACAATGCTTTCGCCAGTTTCGATATCCACGCTATCGACGATAGTGGTGTCGGTACCCTCAACAACTTTTCCGTCTGGATGAGGTTGCTGCGCAGTGCCGGCAATCACATTCCAGGTTCGCTGGTCGTCAGCCAGTTCGTAGCATTTGCACCAGGTGTAATCAATCACGCCTTCTTCAGGTAGATCGTCAACAACAGGCATGTCGGTACGAACAGGCTTGGCGTAGTCCTTACCGCGGCCAGTTTCGATACCTACATCTTCCAGCGCGACGTCCAGCTGCAGCGCAGCGCGTGACGCCGTATTGGCACTGAACCAGATAACACCGTCAGGTTTGCCGGATTTCTGAGTCGCCTTAATATGATAAAAAAATTCCATGGTGGAGCCTCGTTTGGGTGTAAGATACCCAACAGCTAATGAGCGCTGCTTAGGTAGTGGTCATTGGTCAAAACTCGATTCCGGAAAGCTTTGGTCGGCTGACCGGGTACTGAACCCGCCTTGCGCGGGTTTTGTGCTTATTGGGCGCTGGGCTTGTTCGCCAGCTGAGAGATAAGCACTCCGTCAAGTGCAACAAGAACCGGGTCGAACGTGGTATTCGACGGGATCTTGCTGACTGCGCGGATGACTACTGAAACTGAGATATCACCTTCACGAAGGCTATATCCGCCGCCCGGTCCTCTGTGTGAGGTGACCAGCTTGCCGCTGCGCAGCCGCTTAAAAATTTGCTCCAGGTAGGAAACTGAGAGCTTCGATTCTTTACTCAGTGTGGCGAGGGGTACTGGCTTGCCGCAGTAGATTCTTTCCAGAACCGCAACAGCCTGTACAGATGCCATCACTCGTTTCATTCCAAATTCCATAATGGATCCCTTCAGGGCCAGTCAGGCCATTGGTCAAAACTCGATTAAAAATGTAACGCTGGCTGTTGGTCGTCAGCCGGTTTGTACGGGTAACACTGTCCTTTAACGTGCTGCTCTGCGGCAGCTGCTTCACAAACCGCCTCGGTCTTATAAACCCCGAGCATGATGTCTGAGCATTCCCCGGTGAGGGCGCAGACGTTAACGATTAAGGCGAAAAGCGAGTTCATGCGTTGAGCTCTGGATTGCCTTTTTGCGCCATGAAGTAGCAGAACTTGCGGATCAGGACTTCAACAATGTTGAGGCGAATAGCCTGCTGTTTAACGGGATTACGTGCGTAGTCGATCATGGTTATCTCCTGTTTAATTTTGCCTGTCGTATCGCGGCCCTAACTTCAGTGCTATTGTGGTAATTCCCATACTGTAACGAGGGAATTAACTGTGGAAAAAGAAGAGAAGGTCTTGTATTTAACTCGCCTGGCGGTTGATACATATAACTCCCACCGTTCTGCTCAAATCTCATCCGGTCGAAATCTTTCAGACCAACACGATCCTGTTGAAGAGATTGAAAAACTCTATGTAAAATTCGAAGTCTTTCTTAACCAGAAGCTCGCAGAAGACGAATGGAAATAGGGTTATATGCTTTCCAGCCAGACCCATTTCTCCAGAGTGAGCCTTTGCAATGTGCATAAAGCTCACTCTTTCTGATGTCCATGTAATCCACAATTCTTACTCCTATATCAGCCTGTAACGCTGGCAAGCGGAACGGTACTATCTGCTGCGCATTGTTTGTATGTGCTTTGCTGGTGCCCCAGCTGCGGTGGTCAGTCGCTTCTCCGCCTGAAAAACTCGATAAACTCAGCAAATAGCTGGTTCACCGCAAAGCACATTCTCTGGTCATCTCATCCGGTGTTTCGTATGCCGCCGACAGCTACTACGTGGGCGTCCTGCCTGGATGACGTGTTGGGATAGGAGAATTATTATCGAAGTAATCGATAATAGTCAAATTAAATTGATAGGTAGGGACGTAAAAAAGCGGTAGGTCAGAATTAGCCTACTACAGCGGAACAGAGGAGCGTTGAAGGATTACTTAGCTGGAGGGATCAGATTTCTTTTTTGTAAATAAGAGGTTGCGAAATCATCAAGTTCCTTAAGGCGAAGCTCTATCATCCTGATTATTTTTTCTTTTTCATCGTCGGTAGGAAGTTCTTCAAAAACCTCGAGAAGTTTGGATTGCAACTCAGTCGCCGGTTTAAGTGAAGGCTTTGGCGCCCATGGATCAAGGTCCTCTTTAGGCTCGTTATCTTCCATAAAGAACCATGAAAGCGGATACCCCGTTGCAGCGGGAAGGCGGTTTAAAATTTCAGAGCGAGGCAATATGTCGGAGTTACACCAACCATTAACAGATTGAGCTTTAACGCCAAGCCTGCGTGCCAGCTCAGATTGGGACATCCCGAGATCATTAATCGCTTTTTGTAATCTCTTTCCGAAGTTCATCTCTTTATCCATTCAGATACTTAAAAACAATTATACAGATTTTTTCTGTAGTCTCTCTTATCGAAATAATTTGACGTTATCGATTAAATTTGATTTATTAGCCTTCATCGATACCAACAGAGATGAACCAATGAAGACATCAATTCAAAAAAAGCTCTTAAGCGTCTGCAGCCAGGCTGAACTTGGGCGCCGGATGAAGAGAAGGGCCCAGACAGTAAACGGCTGGTTTAAAAATAAAATCCCTGGAGAACTGGTTCTCAAAGTGAGCGAGGTAGTGGATTTCAAAGTAACTCCTCACGAGTTGCGCCCTGATCTGTATCCAAACCCCACCGATGGTTTACCTCAAAAGGATGCCTGACCATGCACTCGGTAACTTTTCAACATATTAACCAGCAGAATGCCGCTCCGCTGAAATCGAAAAATCATTATGAACCTCGCCGCAGAGACAGCTTACGACGCCAGTCTATCTTGGCAGCTGTTCGTGAATGGGAGCTCACTCTTCCCGGGCAGGCGCAGGACGTTATTACGCAGCTGGTGGCCGAACAGTGGGCCCGGGAGGGTGGCAGAGGGATAACAGTGAACAAGCAGAACCTCTATCGCTACCTGAAAAACGAAACCAACTCCAGCAAGTACACGGCTCACGTCATGCAGCTCGCAAACGCGATCGGTTTGGCAATGCCCATTGAGATCGCCAGAAAGCATGGCCTTCGACAGGGTAAAACCGATACTGAGCTGGTGGCCGATGCAATAAAAGAGACCGGCGAGCATCACCAGGCAAAGTTGCTGGGCCTGCCGAACGCGAAGCAAGCGAAGGAGGGTTTTGAAAACCTACTTGCCAACGCTGCATTGTTACCCGGAGAGCTTGCCGGCGTGATGATCGCCCACCTTCAGGCCCTGGCTCCACTTTTTACGTAATCGAGTTTTGACCAATGACCACCAGCTCGGCTGGTAATACGAGGATTTAGATGGCCCGTATCAGAACAGTGAAACCTGAATACTGGACAGATGAAAAGGTGGTGGAGTGTTCAATTCCAGCACGCTTACTGTTCATCGGGTTGTTCAATTTCGCTAATGACCTGGGCTGCCTGGAACGATCACCAAAGCGCATCAAGATGCAGATATTCCCGGCAGACAGTATCGACTGTGAGCCGCTCATCTGTGAGCTGATCACTCATGGATTACTCATTGAGTATTCAGTGAGTGGTAGCGATTACCTGTGCATTAAGGGCTTTTCCAAGCATCAGAAAATTAATCGTCCTTCAGCCACAAAAATACCCTCGCCACTCTCACTCACTGAGGCCGAAGTGAAAAACGAGGGTGGAATCAGTGAGGGCTCAGTGAGCCCTCATGGAGTTATCAATGATGGCTCACTGACGGATACGGATACGGATACGGATACGGAGACGGAAGGGAAAGGAATAAACCCCTCTCTTAGCGAGCGCGAAGCAAAAAGTCCGGTTCAGCCTCATCAGGACGAACCTCAAAAGTCGAGATATCTCGAAGGGCTGGATGAGCCGATCGGTAAGTTCACCATGACCAGCGCATGGCTGCCATCCAGAGATTTTCGCCAGCGTGCTGCGATGTGGGGGATTGCATTGCCTGAACCTGTTTACCTCCCGACAGAGCTCGCAGAGTTCGCGTCGTACTGGGAATCCGAAGGGAAAGTATTCACGCAGGTCCAGTGGGAACAGAAATTCGCACGGCACATCGTGCTGGTGAGATCCAAAAAACAACCGGAAACCGGAGGTAAGGACAATGCAGGAGTTCGGGGAGAGCCTACAGCATCCAGGGCTGTTCAGCAGATTCAGTCAGCCCACGCAGAGTGGAGACGTCGCAATGGACTTGATGGCAACGGAAACGGCGTGGCGCCTGTGGCAGGTCATGGGGGAAATATTCTCGAACCGTTGGACGCAGAAGAATGGGGCCGAGCCTTCGGCGCTCTGGATAGCCCAGATCGGCTCGATGAGTGAACAGCAAATCAGTCTGGTTTGCCAACAGTGCATGGAGCGCTGCGCAGCAGGAAACACATGGCCGCCTGATCTTGCTGAGTTTGTATCGCTCGTTTCAGAGAGCGGCGCCAACCACTTTGGCCTGACGTCCGACAGTGTCATGGGTGAGTATCGCCGCTGGCGTAACGAGTCCTACCGATACTCAGGTAGCGATAAATATCCATGGCCGCAGCCAGTGCTGTACCACATCTGCATCGAGATGCGCAGAACGGGCGTGGAGCGGCAGATGACAGAGGGGGAACTGAAAAAACTGGCAGAGAAGCTGTTAACGAAATGGAGTAAGCATGTCAGTAACGGCCTGTCGGTACCGCCGATTCGCCGCCAGCTTGCAGCACCGCAGCACCCGGCAGGGCCAACTCCGGCGCAGCTGCTGATGGAAGAGTACAAACGCCGCAAAGCGGCAGGTTTAACCAACTAAATCGAGTGATGACCAATGACCAAAGCATTAACCCAGAAAGACCAAGTGGCGATTTTTGTGCGCTACCAGCCGAACTGCGCCGTCGGCGACGTTTCCGAAGCGCTGGATATGTCAGGTGCAACAGCAGGCAAACTGCTTCGCGAGCTGAGTGACGATGGGGTGATCACCCGATCCCGCAACATCGTTCAGTACACCTACACGGCGGTGCCGCATGCCGATATTCCGGATGTGATCCTTCCGTGCATGGAGGAAAAAAGCGACCCGATCAAGATGCAGGCTGCTGAGCAGAAGGCAAAAGCGCTGGAAGAAAAAGGACTGTGGCGCCGCGCTGCAGCGGTTTATTCGGACATGTTCGGCATTGCCTGCAGCTCTGTGGAGGTTGCCTGGATCGCCAAACGCCGTAAAGAGTGCCTGCGCCAGGCGGGGAGGGCCTGACTGATGCCAAGACCAAAAACACACAGGGAACGCACCCTGTTCATCAGCTGGATTATCGAGATGGTGAAAAAGCATGGCCACGCTACGACCAATGATGTCGTCGCCATGTTCGGCCTGCACCGTACTACTGCCGAGAAATACATTCGGGCTGCCGTGAAGCAGGGCCATCTTATCCGCCACGGACGCTGCGGCGTCTTCCGCGACCAGCGGGCAGTTATTGACTTTGACATGGAGCGTTACACCAATCGTATGACGGCGAAATGAAACTAAAGATTGAGAATTAACTATCACCAAGCCGCCCGGAAAGGATTTTTAGGGCGGCTATAAGCGAAAAGCGGATGTTATGCCTGAAATAATGTTCCTTTAGTGTGAAGAGGATTTAAAGGAATAAGATAAAATTTACATGGCCGTCACCCAGTTAATCCCGAAATCCGGCCATGTAAGAACTTTCCAGGTTATGAAGGCAAGTTGATTCTAATTGTCATATTACGGGCAGGCCGTATTTAACGGATGTTAAACCAGCCAGTCGTTTCCTCAATTACACGCCAGAGTTTCTGGGGTATAGCAAGTTGCTCTACGTCTGATGCAGCAATACTGAGAGCAATTTTTCCTTCAGCTTTGCCATCAACGAATTTAACCCAGTCTGGGTTCATCACCATACCCTGACCTACTGCCGTCAAAGATACCCCTGCTTTTACAGCATCCTCGGCCTGCTCTGGCGTTCGCAACTGCCCGGCAACAATCAGAGGTATACGTCCAGCAAGGTGATCGCGCACGATTTCGATGACTTTGGAGCCATTCGGTGCATCAACTGGTCTGGCTTCAAGTGCATTACCGAGTGATACATGAAGATAATCAATACCCTCATCGACCAGGCGGTCAACCAGCTGAAGCGACTCATCAATGCGCAACCCATCTTCGTAATGCTCATCCAGTGAAATGCGGTATCCCATCAGGAAGGGATCGGTTGCATGCTCAGCAATCGTTTTACGCACACTCTCAATGACGCTGAGCGGGAAACGCATACGGTTTTTAAGGGAGCCGCCCCATTGATCTTCTCTACGGTTGGAATGAGGTGAGAAAAAGTTCTGAAGTAAAAAACCATGAGCACCATGTAACTCAACACCATCAAATCCTGCTTCTATTGCACGACGAGTTGCTTCCCCGAAATCCTGAATAACAGTTTCGACTTCAGTGCATGTCAGTTCACGAGGGGTAACGGACGGTGCGAAAGGACCGGCGTCACCGGGAATAGCGCTTGCAGCTACAATATCCGAAACCAGTTCAGGGCTGGTTTTCACACCTGCATGGAATATTTGTAAGATTGCCGGTGCTCCACCGCTTTTAGCAGCAATAGCAAGGCGCTTTAAACCGGGAATAAATTTGTCGTCATACGCAGCAAACTCTCCCGTAAACCCAATGCCGTTTTCCTGAACATGTGTACAGCCAGTAATGACCAGCCCGATGTCCTGAACGCGTCGACGATAATATGCTTCTTCCTCATAAGATACCGTGCCGTCATCATTACCCGACCAGGTCGTCATCGGGGCCATCACAATACGGTTGCGCAGCGTCACACCTTTTCCAAGTGGAAATCTTTCAAGTAGTGGATTTTGTTTCATGGAAAGTCATACCTATGCGAGATTTTTCTTGAAGAAAGGAGCCAGCTTACTCGCTGCAACCGTTGCACCCTGACCATCATAGAGGTCCATATGTGTTGCACCCGGAATGATATGCAGCGTTTTTTGGACAGAGGCCGCAGTGTTGTGTAATTCCTGGCTGTGCCAGAGCGATCCTGCTTTACTACCGGCTACAATCAGTAGTGGTTGTGTTAAATAGACATCAGCCCCTTCAAATCCGGTGAAAGACGCCAGCGTACTGATACTTGTCATCAGCATTTGATTGGTAGAAGTCGGATATTTTCCGCGTTCGGTCAGATAGTAGTCCGCAGCTTCCTGAAGATCTTTTGGAGCACTGGCATCACCCAATTTAGGCACATAGTTGACATAAACCGGTGCGCCGCCTGCTGCTTCGACTGTGCGCTGTTTAGCAACCGCATCCAGAGTTGGAATGAGTTCAGATTCTGATGTTGTTCCCTCCCAACCCTTACGGGTTGCGGCTCCGACATCCACAGCACTGACTGTTGCCAGCGCTTTGATTCGACGTTCCGTCATCGACGCTTTAACCGTGATACCACTGCCTGCACAAACGCCTAATGCGCCGATACGATTATTATCGACATAAGGAAGAGTGGTCAGGTAATCGACTGCGCTATAGAAATCGACGACTCGCTTCATGGGATCATCAATAAAGCGTGGTAATCCGCCACTTGCCCCCTGATGAGAGGCATCAAACGCCAGGGTGACAAATCCGTCTTTAGCCAGTTTGAGGGCATAAAGTCCCGCAGTCTGTTCCTTAACGCCACCACCAGGGTGGACAACGACAATAGCAGCGTATTGACGGTTTTCGCTGAAGTCCGGGGGTACATATACGTTTCCGGACATCATTATTTCATTGTTCCGGAACAGGACACTGCTGACTGTGACGCCATCTACGTGTGTCGTGGTGCCAGATGTACGAGGTGTTGGTGAGAGCAGGGCTGAAGCATGACCCGCCATCAATAATCCTGCTGAAGCCACTGAACTCGTCAGGATAAAATTTCGGCGGCTTAACCCGCCTGCTTTTTTACTCATTGCAAGACTCCTTCATTTACACGATGACGGCCCTGGCCGCTGAAAGAACACAGATAGTTTCAGCCGTCATCTTAATCTCTTTAGTATTGAGAAATTAGATGCTTAATTTCGCATGGGCTTAGAAGGAGGTTTTATTAATAGGGTTATAAGAAACTGAGTTCCATATGGACCAGGACAAACAGCGCTTAAAGGTTATGGGGCGCGGAGTGCTTCGAGCACAAGTGCAAATGCCGGAGAATGCTGTAGACGGCTGGGGTAGTAAAGATGATAGGGGGGACGCGGTGGACACCAGTCTGTCAGCACCTGGACTAATATCCCGTTTTCAAGATAATTCTCCACGATATCCAGCGGCAGATAAGCAAGTCCCAGTCCATCAAGGGCGGCCTGCCTCATCATATTTATTGTGCTGAAAGTCGCTCGTCCATCGATACGGACCTTAATTTCAGTCTCATCCTTGCGAAACTCCCAGGTATAAAATCCGCCATGAGTGGGCAGGCGTAATCTGATACAGCTATGGTCGTTTAAATCACGAGGCGTTCCTGGGTAGGTCTTCCCCATGAAATAAGAGGGCGCTCCGACCACCGCAAAACGGAAGTCCCTGGCAAGGGGCAGGGAAATCATATCCATATCAACCTGTTCGCCCAAACGAACTCCGGCATCAAAACGCTCAGCGACAATATCTTTGAGTCCGTACTCGCTGATAATTTCAATGTTGATATCGGGATACTCAAGCATCACCGGGGCAAGTTTAGGCCAGAGAATTGTATCGGCGGCGTGTTCAACGGCAGTAATGCGCACAGTACCGGCTGGTTTTTCTCGTAGTCCGCTCAGCGCAGCTATCTCACTTTCAATTTCGTCAAAATGGGGTCCTATACGGGAAAGTAGCCGCTCGCCAGCTTCAGTCACAGAAACGCTACGCGTGGTACGGGTAAGAAGACGAAGACCAAGGTCAGCTTCTAGAGTCCTCACCGTGTAGCTCAGCGCCGACTGTGAGACACCTAACTGAGCGGCCGCTTTAGTGAAGCTTTTTTCTCGGGCCACGGCGATAAAAGCTTGATAATCGTTCACATTTTTACGGCGCATTTATTGACCAGGTCCTTTTGGATTAATATTTCTTTCTTATAAAATAATTCCTGGGGTGGAGGTTTGTCTATTGGTAACGATCCGACGTTCCTCATCCATGACAAATATCCATTAGCACTTACTAATGCTCAACTTCCGCTTTTGGCACAAAACGGAAGTTACTCTTCCCTTGTAAGCGGGACTCTGTTGGGGCGTATTGAACTTTACAGACTTAAACGAGCGCTTTGCACACAGTGCGGCAAGCGGGCTTATGCTCTCATTTTTCATAATTCTTATCGGCATTTTGTGTGCCTAAAGCATTGATCAAAACGGCCCATAGGTATACTGTATATTCATACAGTTAATGCAGCGGAGGCTATTATGAGAGTTGAGTTAAGCATTGATAGAACTAAAGAACTTCCTAAGGGCGCTGTCCCGGCTCTGGAAAAAGAACTGTTAACACGACTGCAGGATCAGGTAGGCGATTGCACCCTGGTTATACGACGAACAGGCTCAGATGGGTTAAGTGTTCTGGGCGGTGAAAAGGACGCGAAGAAGAAGGTAGAAAAGATCTTCCAGTAGACCTGGGAAAGCGCTGACGACTGGTTTTATTAATTCAGCATGTAATTAGTTTCCTGGGTGGAAGGGGAGGTTTGGTGAAACAAAAAGAAGAATTTCCAAAAAAGGGTTATGCAGTCATCAGATGTCACGATGGGGTTATCGTTGCACGACTGCACTCATTTCCTGAATGTGACCGTGCGCTGATGTACAGGCGAGGTGATGTGGTGTCGTTTACGCCGCTTCTGGATGATGAGATTGTAGGGTCGCCAACTCTCTTTACGCAGATGCTGGAGCGGGCAGGTTACCGTGTTTCGCTTAATTCTGTTAAACTCCCGTCATAGGCCTGAACAACCTATACCTGCTGCGCCACTGGAGAGATACCATGGCGCAAAAACCATCCGAACAAGCACTTAAATTGGTTCCTTTCGGAATCAGCGATTTCTTTTTGCCTGCGCACTTACTGGTGACGGCATGAAGAAATCAAGCTTCATCCACACCCAGCTCACGACGAAAGAAGTGGACGAGCTTGAGGCCCGCTACCGTGCTAATGACGTGCGGACTGTGCGCAGCCTTGATTTCGATCTCATCCACTGGACGCTTACCGCTTATCTTCCCGAGGCAAACAGAGCCCCGCGCCAGGATAAGACCTTCCAGCAAAAGCTCTGGAGGGAAGCGTGAAGACCTACAACATCACCCCGATGGGCAAACCCAGGATGACCAGGGCGGATAAGTGGAAAAAGCGGCCGGAGGTTCTCCGATACCGCGCGTTCTGCGATCTCGTTCGGCTGCTGGGCGTCGAACTGCCGGAAGCAGGCGCACACATTACGTTTATCCTCCCGATGCCCCCGAGCTGGAGCCAGAAGAAGCGCCAGGAGATGACGGGGAAACCTCACCAGCAGAAGCCCGACAAAGATAACCTGGAGAAAGCCCTGATGGATGCCATCTATGCGGATGATGCCCATATCTGGGATTCTCGCGTTACGAAGCGTTGGGGTGAAGAAGGGCAGATCACTATCGGGGAGATCGCCTGATGCGCGCATTGCTGAAACCTGTTATCGCCCGCGAACTGGGTGTTGTTCTGCTGAAACCCGGCAGCGAGCTGATGCCCATGTTCACTGCAGGGCGCGTGCTGGTGGAGAGCCAGCCTGCCAGTATGGCCAGCTTTGAGACTGGGCGGGTGCCTGATCTTCGCCAGCCGCTGGCGGCCAACCCGGCGCTGCGTCCGTTCTTCCTCCACGAAAAGGTGATCACCGCTGCTGGTGGGCTGGCTGGCCTGGAATACTGGTTGCTGCGCCACGGCGGCGGCACCTGCCAGTACCAGCACAGCAATTACCACTACCACGAACTGACGACCATGCGACACAAGCCCGGCGCAATCCGCCTCTGCGGTCACTGCGACAACCAGCTGCGCGAGCAATTCACCGAACGTCTGGCGGAGCTGGCGCGGCAGAACGTCATCGACTGGGTGCTGGACACTGCGCGGTCGGCGCTGGCGATCGAGAAGACCCGCGAGATATCCCTGCCTGAGTTGTGCTGGTGGGCTGTTCGTGTCGGCGTCACTGATGCGCTGCCTGAATCCGTTGCCCGTGAGGCATTGCGCCTGCCAGCGGAGACACAAACGTACCGCGAGAGCGAGATAGTGCCGTCGGTACCGGCCACCAGCATCATCGCCGACAAGGCCCGCGCGCTACCTGAAGTTCGAGCCATTAAGCCAGTAGTGAGCGTACTTGTGGATCCCGAATCCCCTCAGACCCTGATGAAGCGGCCAAAGCGGACCCGCTGGGACAAACCCAAATATCTGGCATGGGTTAAGACGCAGCCCTGCGAGTGCTGCGGCAGACCGTCAGATGATCCACACCATCTAATCGGCTGGGGCCAGGGTGGCATGGGAACGAAGGCGCACGACAGTCTCGTGATCCCCCTGTGCCGCCAGCACCATACCGAACTACATGACGATCCGGTGAAATTCGAGCGTAAGCACGGTACTCAGCCGGAAATGATAATCAGAGTGCTGGACCGGGCATTTGCGCTCGGCGTTCTGGCTTAAGGAGCAGTACAGGATGACACCACGTCAACGCCGCATTCATATCGAAGGTCTGGGTAAAGCAGCTGCTGCACCGAGAAAAAGTTACCTCGGGAAGTTCACGCCTCTTAAGAGTGTTCAGTCTGCATGGATCAAATCCTTGCTGACGGTCTGGGGCGAATGCGTCGGCGGTAAAACCCGCGCGCAATACCGTCTGGAGAATTTCAGCCAGTTCTGGTCTGAGGTTAAGCAATCGGAGTGGTCGGACACTCAGCTGTCGCGCATCACTGAGGCGCTGGGTCAGGCGAGGGAAGAGGGGTTCCGTGGCGTTCAGGCAGCGCTGCGTGCCCGGTCCATTCTGTGGCCGGTGACCCTGTCAGCGCTGATCGAAGAGAGCGAGCGCCGCGATGATGCTGACTTTATCGAGCAGATCATGCTGAACACCTTCGACCTGCACGACCCGGTGTATCTGGTTGGCCGGCAGTTCTATACCACCCGCAAGAAGATGTCCGACATCACGCGGGAGTTGCAGCACGTGGCCCCCTGGCTCACTGACGGCGAAGCGCGTAAGCGCGTGCGGTGGTGCCTTGAAATCTTCCAGGCAAAGGTGTTTCTGACCGTGTGCCGGCAGATGAAAACGGAGCAAAACTGAGAGGCCTCTTAAAAAATATTTCAATTTATGTTGAAAACGGGCCAGAAAGATGAATAATTCATTCATGCTTGGCAGAGCTGCGCCACGATGGCAGCGTCGAAAAGCTCTTATCAAACAAATTACGAAACCTCGCTCCGGCGGGGTTTTTTTATTATTAATAAATAGCAAATGATATGTATCTTTAAAGATGCAAGCCACGTACAGTGCGCGGGTGGTGAATCCCCCTCAGCGGTGGGGCGGCTAGGCAAAACGAGTCGGGTTTGAAGAACGCGGTTCTGTGGTCTAGCGCAGGGTCACCGGGAGGCACCCGGCACCACAACCTCAGTATCATCTATATCTAAGGCTGCCGATTGGCGGCCTTTTTGTTTTACATGATTCTGGACTGCTTAACACCGCTGGCCTTTTTCTTTTTCATACTGAGTAAATAAAGTTAGCTTTGTTGAAGAAAGGCGATTAGGCTGCGCCTGTGGTGAATCCCCCTATGCGGTGGGGCGACTAGACTTGGAGGTGAATGACGCGATTCTGTGATCTAGCATAGAGTCACCGGGAGGCACCCGGCACTACAGTCCAATTACCACAGATTTCTAAGGCTGCCGATTGGCGGCCTTTTTGTTTTATATGACTTTAGCCAGCACAGCACCGCTGGTCTTTTTGGTTATACTGAATAAATACACAGATAAAAATAGCTTTATGGCAGGAAGAGGACTAGGCTGTGCCTGTGATGAATCCCCCTATGCGGCGGGGCGACTAGACATGGCAAGTGAGTAGCGCGATTCTGCGGTCTGGCGCAGCGTCACCGGGAGGCACCCGGCATCACACTCAATAATGAGCTTCTTTGCACGGTTCTGATATAGGCTTTGCCGCCCACATCCCGCATGGATTCCGGTTAACATATCAGATACTGTCGTCTTGATAAGTTCTGTCAGAGCTTGAAGAGGGCGATCATTATGGAACCAGGTTTTTACTGGATACAGTACGGCGGCAGGGTTCAGATTGCTTATTACACTGACGTCGAAATTGAAGACCCTGAAATAGGCAGAATCATTACAGGTATCTGGCATCTCACACAGGGCGATGATATTTGTGATGACGGAGAGGCTGAAATTTTAGCAGGACCGTTAAGGCCACCACATATTTGAAATAAACACCGGTGCGCTTCAATATATGGTATAGACTTTTAAGCGGTGAATCCCCCTGTGCGGTGGGGCAATCCAGTTGAAATATATGTAAGTGTGCTTGCGGCTCGTATAACTGGTAACGAGTCACCGGGAGGCACCCGGCACCTGTCTTAGTATCAATACCTGGGTTTAATATTGCCTGCTTGCAAAAGCAGGCTTTTTTATATGCGCTTCGTTAGTAGTGCTATTATTTAATCGTGAACCAAGCCATAGCCATTAACCTTATATCCTGACCGGTCAGTAACGCTGCTCGACACAGCTGCAATACGGATGGTGGCTAGGCAACATGCCTACCTACTTAGATTTAAACTCAGTTGGGCCCGCTGAAAACGCGGGCCTTTTTTATCTTAGTCTCCCGGAACCGAGCATTCACTTTGTCGGTAATTCATTCGGAGAGCCTGATCCCTTACCAAATAGCACCCGCATCCCAGCGAGGTGAGAGAAATGTCCCGTATGAGCAAACTTGTCACCGGAGTCGCCCTTGGCACCTCAGGAGGAACCATCCTGAACGGCGTCCTCACAAAACTGAGCCCTGACGAATGGAGCGCCATCGGCGTACTGGCTGGCATTGCCGGGATAATCATTACCGGGCTCATTAACTGGTACTTCAAACGTAAAGTTGCAAATGCGCAGGTAAAGGCGCTGGAGAAGTACGGACCTGCTGTCAAAGTCGGAGATGATTAGATGCCAATGACCAGTAGCCTGCGTAACAAACTCATCGCCGCTGCTGGTGGCGGTGTAATGCTTATCGCCTCGCTGTTTCTCGGTGGGCAGGATGGCGTAGAAGGGCGTAAGTACGAAGCGTATAAAGACGTCGTCGGGGTGTGGACTGTCTGCGATGGCCATACTGGACGGGATATCGTGAGAGGGAAGAAATATACCGATCGCGAATGTGACAGCCTGCTATGGAAAGACCTCCAGCCAGCCAAGCGTACGGTAGACAATCTGGTTAAGGTGCCGCTGGGCGAGTATCAGCGCGCCGCGCTCTACAGCTTCGTCTTTAACGTTGGCTCTGACGCGTTCTCGAAGTCAACGCTGCTGCGCAAGCTGAACAAAGGTGATCACGACGGAGCGTGCGAAGAAATGCGTCGCTGGGTTTACGCTGGTGGTATGAAGTGGAAAGGTCTTCAGAACCGACGAGAGATGGAGCGATCCATGTGCCTGGCGGAGAGCAGCAATGACCTTTGACTGGAAGCCTTTGCTTTTACTGGTTGTTATAATGGTATTCGGTGGGCTTGCGTTCTGGTTCTTCGGCAAAGCTGAAGATGAGCGTCAGCGCGCCGACACTGCCGAACACAACCTGAAGCTTGCGAAAGACACAATAAGTGATCTGCAGAAGCGCCAGCGCGACGTTGCAGCTCTTGATGCGAAATACACGAAGGAACTGGCAGATGCCCGGGAAAATATTGATCAGCTTCAACGCGATGTTGCTACTGGTAAGCGCCGGTTGCAACTCTACGCAACCTGTCCCGCGGACGGAGCGTCCTCAACCAGCAGCCTGGGCGATGCTTCCGGCCCCCGACTTACAGGCTCCGCTGAGCGGAATTATTTCACCCTCAGGGAGCGAATAGCCACTGTAACAAAGCAGGTAGATTACCTGCAGGAATTTATTATTACACAGTGCCTGAAGTAGCTGCTTGAAACTATATCCCATATGAAGTTCACAAAAGAAAACCCTTATAAGCAGGAAATTCGGTCTGCTTATAAGGGCATGCAAATGCATATCGTTACTTTATTACCATAATTATTTCGCTGGAATATCTTTATAGGAATAGTCCTGGAAGAGAAGGTGCTTCATACCCCGACAGGTAAGTGGTAACATTAATCAATGCAAACGGATTAAAGTTCGTTTAAAAAAGAAAGGCTAAAATGTTAGCCGGTTACGCTAGTTAGGCGGGATACGACGCTAAAAACAAAAAAAAAAGCCCCGGTGTGGGGCAACTTTGAGTCAAACTATTTTTCTTCTTATGTGCTTCTTGCTTTCATAGCGCGGGGACAATAACACTTTCGTTAGAAATTGCAATTTATTTGCAACTTTTATCTATTCCGCTGACTTATGCCTTACTAGAAAGTATCCCCAGTAGCGGATAATAGGATCGATATGTCAGCCTAAGGTCAAACGAACAAAACACTCAAAGCGCTAGTTCGCAGCAGCTGTATGGCGGCAAACGCAGAGCAATGGCCTTCTAACGGTTCTCTCATTAGAGAGCCAGCTTAGCCTCTGGTAAAGGTTGATGAGAAAAGCATTACTGAGAGCGCCAATTCCGAGCTGGCTGTGCATGACCACAGAGCGAAGAATCCGCTAGGCGAGCGCGGCGAATGCATGAGTATGGTTGCCATTACAGAGCACACCTGATGATGAAAAACGATAAAGATTTTACGAGGGATTATGGTGTGAAACCAGTTGATTTCGCTGCTTTAGTAGGTTTATTGCGTTAATGTATGCTATAAGTCAACACATTCGACACCTTTTCTTTTTAAAGGATGCTTAACTTTTTTTTATGTATAGACTCAACTCACCACTCCTGAAATGGTTATGAGAAAGGTGTATTGCTTATTTATGAATCGTATTTCGCCTAGCGGCCCCGGAGTAATACGGGCTGGAATATAAGCAGTGCTAATTGAGATCATGTAGCAGCATGGTTTTTTTAAAAGTATCAGCGTTTCTTTGAAGACAAAATGACAATTGCCTGAAAACAGACGCATATGGATTGAGGCAAATCGATGAAAAAAGTTTTGGTTTTCTTCAACTCGCAACAGGTAGAAGTCATAAATGTGCTTAAACCAGTAACATCTATTATACGGAATTACCCAAATGGTGATGAAGTATCGTTAAAAGTAATGCTTACTGAAATACATTCATTAACAGGCGATCACATCGATATTTTTGTTGCTTCTGATCGGGAGCTTAACAAAGAAGAAGTAATAAGTGCAGTGAATAAATACCTTTGAACTGTACGTAAGCGGCATCAATGGTCATTTTCAGTTTATCGATAAGTGAGATGATTTTAGAATTCACAATTTAAAGATTATGGTGGATCCCCCTCAGCGGCGGGGCTAAGTAACCTGATGGCTCTTCTTCACTGGCGCTCATCGTGAAAGACTGAAGCAGCGAGTCACGGGTGGTTGACCCAAAGGCTCACCGGGAGGCACCCGGCACCATATGCCCAAAGCCCTTGTAGAAATACAGGGGCTTTTTATCGTCATCAACGTGAGCAGAACTAACTTAGTGGGGGGCTATGTCAAAGAATTTGAAAGCAAATTCTCTACGTATTCAGCGTATGCAATATTGATAGTCTATAATTTATATCCAGTTATGGGTAAGGACTGTTAATCAGAAATTGTCACCTTGCTTGAAAATGGAAACAGTAAATGAATCAGAAGAGGTAAAAATGAAAATTGAAGCGCTGACGCAAAAGGCAGAAGAAGACATTGCCGCTCTGATAGCCAAGAAAATTTCAGAACTACAAAAAAAAACTGGAAAAGAAATTACTGAAATTCAATTTGTTGCTCGCGAAACGATGACAGGCCTGGAAGGCTATGACGTAAAAATTAAACTTCTATAACCTCACCTTCTAAAGACAAGGTCGCAATAGCGGCCTTTTTTATTGTGCATCGTACGCGCATCAATGCAATTGATATTTATTATCGTTTGCGGGTCCTTTCCGGCATATCGGCTTGGTACGGGGCGGCGACCTCGCAGATTCTCGCTATTTATGAAAATTTTCAGGTATTTGCCGTTTCCGTTCTTCTTCTGGCTATCTCGCTGTTTTTACTGAAAACACCCCTTCAAAGGAAAGGAAATGGTGAAGCCCAGGAAATGGTGATTTGGCGTCTGTCGTTTCCTTTCTCTGTTTTATGCAAGGAGTGAGCAATGGAGGTTAACAAAAAAATCTTATCCGAGATTTTCGGCGTCAGCGTTCGCACGATTCAGAACTGGCAGGATCAGGGGATGCCGGTAGCGCGTGGAGGCGGGAAGGGAAATGAGGTGCTGTATAATTCCGCCGCCGTTATCGAATGGTATTCAGCGCGTGACACTGCGATTGAAAATGAAAAATTACGGAAGGAGGTCGAAGACCTGCGGATTGCTTCAGAGTCTGACCTTCAGCCAGGAACGATTGAATATGAGCGGTACCGTCTCACCCGAGCACAGGCTGACGCTCAGGAACTTAAAAATGCAAAAGAGTCCGCTGAGGTGGTGGAGACCGCATTCTGCACGTTCGTGCTGTCGCGGATAGCCGGAGAAATTGCCAGTATTCTCGATGGAGTGCCTCTGTCGGTTCAGCGGCGCTTCCCGGAACTGGAAAACCGACATATTGATTTCCTCAAGAAGGACGTCATTAAGGCCATGAACAAAGCAGCTGCGCTGGATGAAATGATACCGGGGTTGCTGAGTGAATATATCGAACAGTCAGGCTAAGGGGTTGCAGCACTCTGTGAGTGCGGGACTCCGTTCGCTTTTCCGGCCCGAGCCGCAGACAGCTGTTGAGTGGGCAGACGATAACTATTACCTCCCGAAAGAGTCTGCTTATCAGGAAGGGCGCTGGGAAACCTTACCCTTCCAGCGTGCGATCATGAATGCCATGGGCAACGACTATATCCGTGAAGTAAATGTCGTGAAATCTGCCCGTGTTGGCTACTCAAAGATGCTGCTCGGGGTGTATGCGTATTTCATCCAGCATAAGCAGCGAAACTCCCTTATCTGGTTGCCGACTGACGGTGATGCCGAAAACTTTATGAAGTCGCATGTCGAGCCGACAATCCGTGATATTCCCACCTTGCTGGCGCTGGCTCCCTGGTATGGCAAAAAACACCGGGACAATACCCTCAGTATGAAGCGTTTTTCAAACGGGCGTGGATTCTGGTGTCTGGGGGGAAAGGCCGCAAAAAACTATCGCGAGAAATCCGTCGATGTGGCGGGCTATGACGAACTGGCCGCCTTTGATGAAGATATCGAGAAAGAGGGCTCCCCGACCTTTCTGGGTGATAAGCGTATTGAGGGCTCGGTCTGGCCCAAGTCCATCCGCGGATCCACGCCAAAAGTCAGGGGCACCTGCCAGATTGAGCGTGCCGCGAAAGAGTCGCAGCACTTTTTGCGGTTCCACGTTCCCTGCCCGCATTGCGGGGAAGAGCAGTACCTGAAATTCGGCGATAAAGAGACGCCGTTCGGCTTCAAGTGGACGCCGGGTGAGCCTGCCAGTGTGTTTTACCTTTGCGAGCATAACGCCTGTGTGATTAAGCAGCAGGAGCTCGATTTTGCGCAGGCCCGTTACCTTTGCGGGGAGACGGGGATCTGGACGCGGGACGGCCTGTGCTGGTTTTCATCATCCGGTACCGAAATTGATCCACCTGACAGCGTCACTTTTCATATCTGGACCGCCTACAGTCCCTTCACGACGTGGGTGCAAATCGTCAAAGACTGGATCAAGACCAAAGGGGACACCGGCAAGCGCAAGACTTTCGTGAACACCACGCTTGGTGAGACATGGGAGCCGAAAATTGGCGACCGTCCCGATGCTGACGTAATGGCCGAACGTAAGGAGCACTTTGGCGCCGCGGTACCGGACCGGGTGGCCTACCTGACTGCCGGTATCGACTCCCAGCTTGACCGTTATGAAATGCGGGTCTGGGGCTGGGGGCCCGGCGAAGAAAGCTGGCTTATCGACAGGCAGATCATCATGGGCCGTCATGACGATGAAGCCACTCTGCTCAGGGTTGATGAGGCTATCAACCGGACATACACCCGGGAAAATGGGGTGCAAATGTCGGTTTCACGCATCTGCTGGGATATCGGCGGTATCGACCCGACCATCGTTTACAACCGCTCGAAAAAGCATGGCCTGTTCCGCCTGATACCCATTAAAGGGGCATCTGTCTACGGTAAACCCGTTGCCAGCATGCCGCGCAAACGCAACAAAAACGGTGTTTATCTCACGGAAGTGGGAACCGATACGGCAAAAGAGCAAATCTATAACCGTTTCACCCTCGTGCCAGAGGCCGGTGAACCCCTCGCCGGGGCAGTGCATTTCCCGAATAACCCTGAAATCTATGATTTAGCTGAAGCCCAGCAGCTGACAGCTGAGGAGCAGGTCGAAAAGTGGGTGGACGGTAAGAAAAAGATCGTCTGGGACAGCAAAAAGCGACGAAATGAGGCGCTCGACTGCTTTGTCTACGCACTTGCAGCCCTGCGGATCAGCATTTCGCGATGGCAGCTTAATCTCGATTCTCTTCTGGCAAGTCTGCTGGAGGAAGACAGCGGGCGTAAAAATCACAAAACCCTGGCGGATTACGCCCGGGCATTATCCGGAGAAGAATAATGGCGACACAGGCTGACCTGGAGGCAGCACGCGCTGCATTACATGACCTCATGATGGGTAAACGGGTGGCAACGGTACAGAAAGATGGTCGAAGGGTGGAATTTACAGCTACCTCAGTCAGCGAGCTGAGAAAATACATTGCTGACCTTGAATCTCAGGTTGGCTCCACTTCACGGCGCCGGGGACCGGCAGGGTTTTATGTATGAAATTACCAGCTTTAGTGGGGCCGGACGGTAGAACATCCCTGCGCGAATATGCCGGGTATCACGGCGGTGGCGGCGGCTTTGGCGGCCAGTTGCGATCCTGGAATCCGCCCATCGAAAGTGCTGATGCGGCGCTCCTGCCTAATTTCTTACGTGGAAATGCCCGTGCTGACGATCTTGTACGAAATAACGGCTACGCAGCAAACGCCGTGCAACTTCACCAGGATCACATAGTCGGGTCATTTTTCAGACTGAGTTACTGCCCGAGCTGGCGTTATCTTGGCATTAAAGAAGAGGAGAGCCGCGCGTTTGCCAGGGAGGTGGAAGCCGCTTGGTATGAGTATGCTGAAGATGACTTTTGCGGAATTGATGCCGAGCGCAAGCGAACGTTTACGATGATGATCCGTGAGGGGGTCGCGACGCATGCATTCAACGGTGAGTTGTGCGTGCAGCCCACCTGGGACAGTGATTCAACGCGGCTTTTCCGCACGCAATTCAAAATGGTCAGCCCGAAGCGCGTGAGCAACCCGAATAACATGGGGGACACCCGGAACTGCCGTGCCGGTGTCAGCATAAACGATGCTGGTGCAGCGCTGGGCTATTACGTGAGTGAGGACGGTTACCCGGGCTGGATGGCACAGAAATGGACGTATATTCCCCGGGAACTGCCCGGGGGCAGACCATCGTTTATCCATGTGTTCGAGCCGCTCGAAGACGGGCAAACCCGCGGCGCTAACGTGTTTTACAGCGTGATGGAGCAGATGAAGATGCTCGACACCCTGCAAAACACGCAGCTGCAGAGTGCGATCGTGAAAGCGATGTATGCAGCCACCATCGAAAGCGAACTGGATACGCAGGCGGCAATGGACTTTATCCTCGGCTCTGACAGTAAAGACCAGCAAAGCAAAATGACAGGGTGGCTCGGTGAGATGGCATCGTATTACACCGCGGCGCCGGTTCGGCTCGGTGGTGCCAAAGTCCCGCACCTGATGCCTGGTGATTCACTGAATCTGCAGTCAGCACAGGATACGGATAACGGTTATTCAACCTTTGAACAGTCACTGCTGCGCTATATCGCCGCCGGGCTGGGGGTGTCATACGAGCAGCTCTCGCGTAACTATTCCCAGATGAGTTACTCCACCGCACGCGCCAGCGCCAATGAATCCTGGGCGTTCTTTATGGGTCGCCGCAAGTTCGTCGCAGCCCGGCAGGCCTGTCAGATGTTTGTCTGCTGGCTGGAAGAGGCGATTGCGCGCCGGGTTGTCACGCTCCCATCCAAAGCCAGGTTCAGCTTCCATGAAGCGAGAACCTCATGGGGCAACGCAAACTGGATCGGTTCGGGGCGTATGGCTATTGATGGCCTGAAGGAGGTGCAGGAGGCTGTAATGCTGATCGAGGCCGGTCTCAGTACCTATGAGAAGGAGTGCGCCAAACGCGGGGATGACTATCAGGAAATATTTTCTCAGCAGGTACGTGAAACTATGGAGCGCCGGAGTGCGGGCCTAAAACCTCCGGCCTGGGCGGCAGCCGCTTTTGAATCCGGGCTGAAAAAATCAAACGAGGAGGATAAAGATGACGCCAGAGCTGCGTAATCTCCCGCATATTGCCAGCATGGCCTTTAATGAGCCGCTGATGCTTGAACCCGCCTATGCGCGGGTTTTCTTTTGCGCACTGGCAGGTCAGCTGGGGATCACCCGACTGACGGATACGGTGTCGGGCGCAACGCTCGGTGCCGAGCAGATTGCCGAGCCGCTGGCGCTATTTGGTGATGATGAGGAAATGGGACCCCGGACAGCGCGCAGTTACCAGATAACGAACGGCATCGCGGTGCTGCCTGTTTCCGGCACGCTGGTCAGTAAAACCCGGTCGCTGCAGCCTTATTCCGGCATGACGGGATACAACGGGATCATTGCCCGCCTGCAGCAGGCCATGAGCGATCCCGGCGTCGACGGCATTCTCCTCGATATGGATACGCCTGGCGGGATGGTGTCCGGGGCATTCGACTGCGCCGACATTATTGCGCGGATGCGCGATATCAAGCCCGTCTGGGCGCTGGCAAACGATATGAACTGCAGCGCCGGGCAGCTTATCGCCAGCGCCGCTTCCCGCCGTCTGGTCACCCAGACCGCGCGTACGGGCTCAATCGGCGTGATGATGGCGCACAGCAACTACGGGGCTGCCCTGAAAACGCAGGGCGTCGAGGTGACCCTGATTTACAGCGGCGATCACAAGGTTGATGGCAACCCTTACGAAAAACTACCGAAAGACGTTCGCGATGATTTTCAGACGCGGATTGACGCCACCCGCCGGATGTTTGCCGAAAAGGTTGCTGCTTATACCGGCATGTCCGTGCAGGCCGTGATGGATACCGAAGCGGCTGTATTTTCCGGTCAGGAATCGGTGGATGCCGGTCTGGCTGAAGAGCTGGTCAATAACACTGACGCGCTGAACGTGATGCGCGAGTCACTTAAGAAACGAAAAACAATCTCCCCTGGAGGAAATATGGAAAAAGTAACCACCGCATCAGCTGCGGATGCAATTCAGGCCACCGCGTCAGCAGAACAGACAAATACCGTCGAAACCGCTGCTGCAGTTGTTGCTTCACCGGCAGAGGTCAGTGCCCGGGTCGCCGCAGCGGTGAGTGCCGAAAATGGCCGAATTATGGGGATCCTGAACTGCGAAGAGGCGAAAGGACGTGAGTCACAGGCGCGTGCACTGGCCGAAACGCCGGGTATGACGGTCGAAAGCGCACAGCGCATTCTGGCCGCTGCACCGCAAAGTGCCCAGGCGCGTTCCGATACGGCACTGGATCGCCTGATGGAAACAGCACCTGGTGCGTTGTCCTCAGGTAATGCATCTGCTGAAGCAGGTGAAGATTTGTTAAACACCCCCATTTAAGAGGCTCTTATGGCAACGACTGAAGTTTTTACCCATCAACAGCCGCTGGGCAACAGTGATCCGGCACATACTGCATATGCACCTGGTGAACTGACAGCATCCACCCCGGCAATGACCCCACTCATGCTGGATGCCGCTACGGGCAAGTTAACGGTCTGGGACGGTACTCACGCTGGCGCGGCATGCGGTATTCTGGCCGTAGCGGCAGACCAGAGCAGCGTGGAACTGGCATTTTATAAATCCGGCTCATTCCGCATTGAAGATGTTCTCTGGCCTTCAGCTGTGACCGATGAGCATATCAAACGTAACGCGTTCACCGGCACGGCCGTCAGCATCATCTGAATCCTTTCTTATCACTCACATTCATCCATAAAAGCCGCCTGCGCGGCTTTTTTTACGGGAAAAATCTATGTCGATTTATACTACTGCCCAGTTGCTGGCGGTCAATCAGAAGAAATTTAAGTTCGATCCGCTTTTCCTTCGCATCTTCTTCCGCGAAAGCTATCCCTTCAGCACTGAAAAAGTGTACCTGTCGCAAATCCCGGGCCTGGTGAACATGGCACTCTATGTCTCGCCTGTTATTTCCGGCAAGGTCATCCGCTCCCGCGGTGGCACAACCTCAGAATTTACGCCTGGCTATGTCAAGCCAAAGCATGAAGTAAACCCGCAGATGACCCTGCGTCGCCTGCCGGATGAAGATCCACAGAACCTGGCTGATCCTGCCTATCGCCGCCGCCGCATCATTCTGCAGAACATGAAAGATGAAGAGCTGGCGATTGCACAGGTAGAAGAAATGCAGGCCGTATCCGCCGTGCTCAGCGGTAAATATACCATGACCGGGGAGGCGTTTGAGCCGGTGGAGGTGGATATGCAACGCAGCGCCAGAAACAACATTGTTCAGGCGGGTGCTGCGGCCTGGTCCGCCCGGGACAAAGAAACCTATGATCCGACCGATGACATCGAGACGTATGCGGTGAATGCCAGTGGCGTGGTCAACATCATCGTGTTCGATCCAAAGGGCTGGTCACTGTTCCGCTCCTTCAAGGCCGTCAAAGACAAGCTGGATACCCGCCGCGGCTCTAACTCTGAGCTGGAAACCGCACTCAAGGATCTCGGTCAGGCGGTTTCCTACAAGGGTATGTATGGCGATGTGGCAATTGTCGTGTATGCCGGTCAGTACGTTGAAGGGGGTGTGCAGAAGAATTACCTGCCGGATAACACCATGGTACTGGGTAACACACAGGCGCGCGGTCTGCGGACCTATGGCTGTATCCAGGATGTGGACGCGCAGCGCGAGGGCATTAACGCCTCTGCTCGCTATCCAAAAAACTGGGTGCAGACCGGTGACCCGGCCCGTGAATTCACCATGATCCAGTCCGCGCCGCTGATGCTGCTGGCAGACGCGGACGAGTTTGTGTCCGTCAAACTCGCGTAACTTCCACCCGGTGGCCCTTCGGGGCCAATTTTTCGGAGTAGCTTCCATGACTGAAAAAGAGACACTCATCGCCCGGCTGAAAGAGCTGGGCAAAATGCTTGGCCGTGACGTAAATACCAGCGGCACCATCCAGGAGCTGTCGATGCGTATTGCTGAGCTTGAAGAGGAGCTGGATGGAGATGCCGGTTCGGTTGACGGTGAAAATGGAGAGGAGAATGCTTCCGGCAGCACCGGCAGCACCGGCAGCACCGGCAGCACCGGCAGCACCGGCAGCACCGGCAGCACCGGCAGCATCGGCAGCATCGGCAGCACTGACGGTGATATTGCTGACGCGGCGAAAGAAAAAACGACAGCGACCACAGCCGATGACCGGGTAACAGTAGAAACGCTGGCAACCCTGCATATTGACGCGCTGCATGCCACGCGTAACGAACCGGTCTCCATCGTTGAGCCCGGTGTGATCATTCGCGTATCCGAACAGGATGCAGACGAGCTGATCGCAAAGGGGCTGGCCAGAGAAGTCTGAAGGGGACCGCATGGCTGATTTCGATAATCTCTTTGACGAGGCCATGTCGCGAGCGGATGGCGCTATCCGCAGTGTGATGGGCACAGAGGCAAAGGTGATGTCAGGCGCTTTGTCAGGTGTCACCCTGATGGGCGTTTTCGATGATCCGGAGAATATTGGTTATGCCGGCGTGGGGATTCGGGTTGAAGGTACCAGTCCGACTCTGTTTGTGGAAACCGCCACTGTTCAGCAGCTGGAACGCATGGACACCCTGATGATTAACGGGCGAGCTTTCTGGGTTGAGCGAATTGGCCCTGACGATTGTGGATCCTGCCATATCTGGCTGGGTAACGGGAGCCCGCCCGCCGGTACCCGCCGTCGTTAAGGAGGCTGCATGTCCATTAAAGGCCTTGAGCAGGCGATAGAGAATCTCAACAGCATCAGCAAAACGGCTGTTCCGCGTGCGTCGGCACAGGCCGTTAACCGCGTGGCAAACCGGGCCGTCAGCCGCAGCGTGGCAGTCGTGTCGAAAGATACCCGCGTACCGCGAAAACTGGTATCAGCAACGTCAATCAGACGATCCAGACCACCACCGAGTCACTGGCGCAGCAGATTGGGCAGGTTTCTGCTGGCACCGGTTCGCAGTTCGACCCGGCAAAAATCTGGTACTTCGATTCGACAGTGGAGGGCTGGACCGGGAACGGGACCCCGACCATCGTTGACGGCTGGATACGACCTGCGAACCATGCCACCGATCCGTGGGTGGCATCGCCGGGATCACTGGCTATCAACTCCTCATCCTATCGCTTCGTTAAACTCCGCATCAGGAAATTCGGTGCGCCGGGCTGGACGGGGCAGCTGCGGTGGCGTGGTACGGGTGGTTTCAACGACACCAACATGCTCACCGTCGCCGAGCCTGCCTATGATGCCAACGGTATCGCTACGGTGGAGTTCGACAATATCCCGTGGCTGACCGAAACCACGATGAATCAGTTCAGACTGGACCTGTCCACTAAACAGGACGCGACGAACTATTACCTGATTGACTGGGTGGCGGTCGGACGGCCAACGCCAGGCGCAGGTATGGCAGCGCTGCAGCAGGAGACGACAGCCCGTGTCACTGGCGACCAGGCGGAAGCCACGGCGCGCGAGACGCTGGCGACGCAGATCCGGGGCGGCTATGCCGGTGACGACCCGTCAAAACTGGCATCGGGTCTGCTGTACACCGAACGCCAGGCGCGCATCACGGCGCAGGAAGCGGAGGTGACAGAGCGGAAGAAACTGGAATCGACCGTTAACACTAACCAGGCATCTGTAACGCAGGAGCTGGCGACGCTGACAACTGAGCAGGAGGCCCAGGCCACCACGCTTTCGGGACTGACGACCGCGGTTGGCAAAAACACCGCTGCGGTAACGCGCATTGATAAAGCCGTTTCTGATAACAACCAGGCGCAGACCACCGCCCTGGCTGCGGTTAAGGCCACAACCGACAAAAATACGGCGGATATCAGCACGGAAAGCACGGCCCGTACGGATGGTGACAGCGCGCTGGGACGCCGTATCGACAGCTTGAAAGTTGACGTGGACGGTAACACGGCCAGCCGGGACGCCGGTATTGTTGGGAACGTCACCAATGCGCTCGCCAACTTCACAGCGTTCTCGGATCAGCGCGTGACGTTTGCCGTTGGCGAAACGAAAACGATGGCCGAGATCACCGATGTCCGGAAAACCGCGGCGGATGCAACCAGCGCAGTGGCGGAGCAGGTCACCACACTTAAGGCCACGGTAGAGCAAAACGGGCAGACCAACGCTGCAGCCATTACGCGCATTGATAAAGCCGTTACGGATCTGGAGAGCGCCACTGCAACCAGTATTGAGCAGGTGACGGCGTCTATCGGGAAAACCAATGCCAACGTCCAGACGACCAGCCAGGCTGTTGCTGATATCAACGGTAAGCTGAGCGCGCAGTGGGGCGTAAAAGTCCAGGTGGAGGCGAACGGTGTTAAACGCATCGCCGGTATCCAGCTGGGCATTGATGCCGCAGGCTCCTCTAACTTCCTCGTCAGCGCCGACACGTTTGCGGTTTATAACCCGACGACCACCGGTCAGGAACTGGTGTTTGCGGCCACTGGAGGGCAGACATTCCTGCGATCGGTGTTCATCCAGGATGGTTCCATCGATAACGGCAAGATCGGCAATTACATCCAGTCCAGCAACTGGGACGGGACCGGTAATGTCGGCTGGCATATCAATAAATCCGGGTATGCCACGTTTAACGGTGTGACCGTTCGCGGGACGATCTATGCCACCGACGGGAGTTTTAGAGGAAGAATCGAGGCAACCAGCGGGAGTTTCAGGGGAACAGTAGAGGCCACATCTTTCATTGGGGATGTGGCGAACGTGGGCATAGCGTCGGACGCTGTTGTATCAGGCGCTGGCACAGCTTCGAGTTCGATTACGTTTACTGACTCCTCTTCATCATCACTGGATAAATCGGCCCTGCTTGAGGCGATGGTGTACGTCTCCTCTACCTCAGGTTCAACGACAGTGAGCATCACCCTTAACATTAACGGAAATGTTCGTGATATGGGCTCTATAAGCGTGCCTGCCGGCACGGGAGGGCTCTGGGTTACCGTTCGTCATGCTGTCCGCAATCTTACGACCAGCGTGATTACCGGGACCATCACCGTTGTTGGTACTGGCACGGCCAGTAAGCGCATTGCCGCTCCGACACTGACCATTACCCGGGGCACCGGCTCCTTCTCCTGATCCTCATAACCTCAGACCATCTAACCCAGCTCCGGCTGGGTTTTTCATTTTAAGGACATTACGAATGGCCACGATTGATGACGATTTAGCTAAATCTGTCACGGAAGGTTTTCGCCAGGCGCAAATTGATATCGTCAACCAGGACCTGATTTTATCGGGCACCGGTGACGTCACCGTAACCCTTGCAGACGGTTCGAAAAAAACGGGGCCAAGCTGGTCGAAGCTGATCACCGCTGCGAACGCGGCAGGGACCAGCGCCGCCGCCGCCAAAACCAGTGAAACAAACGCCCTAGCTTCTAAAAACGCCGCAGCAACCAGCGCCACGAACGCGGCAACGTCTGAGGGTAACGCACTCGCATCGAAGAATGCCGCCAAGACCTCAGAAACCAACGCGAAAACGTCTGAGACAAATGCCAAAACGTCAGAAATCAACGCAGCGGTCAGCGCCAGCAGTGCTGCAGCATCGCTGGCCGCCGCGCAGCTGCTCACGTCTGTACCCTACGAGGCTCCCCCGTTCCCGGATGTATGGGTGCCGTTCAATGATGATATGCGCCTGCTGGCCGGGTTCGCGCCCTATGACAAGCTCACGATTTCGGGGCAGGTGCTGGAGTTACCGACAAAATCCTCGGTCATTACCCGTTCTACGACGGCAACGTATTACGATAAATCCGGCGTTCTGCAATACGCCGCTATTAATGAACCGCGTTTTGAACGCGAGGGCTTATTGATGGAGGGGCAGAGCACTAACTATATTTTAAATAGTGACGACCCGACTAAATGGAATACCAGCGCGTCTGTGACTAAAACCGTTTTGGCGAGCGATGGAATTGCGCAGGCTGTCACAATGAAAGGGGTGATGAACGCAGAGCAAAACTTTCCTACATTCAATGTGTCCAGTGATTTGACATTAGCTGCGGGGGATATGATTTCTATTTCGTGTCGCGCTAAAGGGAGTTATGGCTATATTCGTATTGTTTTATCGCTGGAGGCAAGCACTCAGTACGCCCTGGCAGTTAACGCAGTTACGGGGGTTCCTATCTCCCCCCCGGCAGGCGTGACTCTGGTTGCAAGCCTCGGAAGTGATGGATACGTTAGTATTCAAGCCACCATGCCAGCGAAAGCGGCAGGAACGCATACTGCGCGCATTATGGCCCAGCCTGCAACAGGTGACACGGTGATCCCAGTTGGCTCCGAGTTTTATGTACAGACGCCGCAACTGGAGAAAAACGCAGTTCCTACCAGCTATATTCCTACCGGCTCGGCGGTTGTGACCAGAGCGGGTGAAAAAGCTACATTGCAACCGTCTGGCAATATTGGATATCAGGCAATAGGTGACGCATTTAGCAGGACGCTGGCATTTGAGATTGCTGTTAATAGGTATGTTACACCAAATGTTGGTTACGCTGATCTTGTCAGGGTGGCGGGTTCCAACAACGATATTATATTCAGGGCGGTGTCAGCCACCATTAACTCATATATTGGCGGGAGTGGGCCATCTGTACCTATAACCTACCCATTTGCCAGTAAAGTCTATGTGCAATCCATTGATGTTGATAATACAAACAGCATGTATTTTGATGGGAAGACCAGCAACAGAAAACAGGCACCAACAAACCCGGCCTCTAAACCAACCAGTATTGATATTCAGAGCAACCCGAATGTTGTTTTTCACATTCGCAACTTCCGTATCTGGCATCGACTGTTAACCCCTAATCAAATTAATGGACTCCGCTAATGAGAGACTTATATCTGCGCTTTAATGACGCCGACGAAATGCGCACGCAATTAACCGCGGCGGGGTTTGTGGATGATGAGGGGCAGGGTGGTTTATATCACCCCGATATCAGCCTGGATGTAATCGGCGCGATTACCGTCGCCACAGAAATTCAAAATGCTGGGGAAGAAAACGAAACTATCCAATACGCCAACCTCCCCGGGTTTCACGTCAATTTGCGCGTGACAGACGATTCGCTGGAACTGGCATCGTTAGACGCCTTCGCAGTCTTCCCTGACAGCCCGTACCGGGTATGGGCATAAGGAGATAAAAAATGGCAAACAGAATAGATAGTGTTGAATTAAACAGGGCCATCAGCGCCTGGACATCCACCATCAATGATGCGTCTCTACCGGGGGTAGGTAGCACGGTTTACGGCGGATACATGAAGTCGCAGTACGCCGTAAATGGCGTTGAGAAGATGTATGCCCAGTTCCAGGTCGTGAAACGTATCGAATGGAACTACTCCATTGCCAGACTGACGGTGATGCAAGGAGCGGGTGGTACCGACTCCGCGCAGAACAACTACTTCGACTTCATGTCCAACGGCAACGTGCAAATTCCGGGACGTTTGTTTATGGGCAGTCCGGCTGTGAACTCGTGGTGGAACTCAGCACAGCCCCACTATGCCGCCTATTACGCGGACACCGCCATGGACTCTCCGGGTAACGGGGCTATAGCTGGCCTTTCCTGGGGATATCAACACAGTAATGGATATCCGCTTCGCTCCATGTGGGGCAATGTGGGAAATGGCACGGTAGGTTGGGCTAACACCGCTCTCACTCAATTTGGGGACAGCGGTGCTAAGGTCCGCTACTGGTACTTCACCCCAGTGAACGGAGATATCGTCACCTCCGCTGGCGGCGATGGGGGTTTTGCTGGGAACTATACGTATCAGAAGGCCGCAACCTCAGATGCTACGTTAAAACACGATATTGCATATGACGACGGAAAAGCCTCTTACGAAAACATCAGGAAGCTGAAACCCTGCACGTTCGTGTATAACGGCGATTACTTAGAGCGTGTGCGCCGGGGGATCATTGCCCAGGACGCTTTGCGGGATATTGACCGCGAGTATGTGAAGCTGGTTCCTGCTGCGCCTGAGTTCGACGAGGATGGTAATCGTTGTGATAAAGACGACACCCTGGCTCTTGATAATAACGTTATCCAGATGGATACGGCGCTGGCGCTGCATCACGCGATTGCCAAAATCGAGGCACTAAACACGCAGGTCGCGCAGCTGCAGGCTGAAGTTCAGGCGCTGAAAGCGTAACGGCATGAGTTTGATCAGCAGTAATTATCATCAACTGGAATTACGATCTCTTTGATGAGAGAAAAAAGCCCGTACGGGAACGGGCACAAATACCTTAGTTTTGTTATCAATCCCGCTCTCAGGACGCAGGTAGTTGACATATCGGCAGCATTAGCCATTACTTTAGATAGGAGGCCTTAGCGCTTCGTTTAAAATCATCTAAATTTAATGAAGTTGAATCCCCCTGTGCGGCGGGGCAATCCAGTTTAGGTACCTGCAAATATGCTTGCGGCTCGTATAACTGGCAACGAATCACCGGGAAGCACCCGGCACGTGTATCAGAGTAAGCTGTTGGTGTGTGCTAATTTCATTTGCCTGCGTAATCGGCAGGCTTTTTTTTACGACGTTAATAAGGAGTCTCTGATGGCGAATGTTGCGTTTTTAGCCGGTTTTTTTGTGCTTATTGTGTCGGGCCTTATCGGTCTTTCTAGAGCGTTATTAAATATCTGGTGCGGTCCGGAGCATCATTGAATCGTTCAGGATGACCTGTGGCCCTGCCATAAAATGCGAGTGCTGCTGGTTTATTGCATCTGGTAATGTTTGTGAGTCAGTCTTTTTAAGTCTGGCTACAGGAACATTAAGAAATGTTAACCATTGCTCCTTTATTTAAAACGAAACCGTGTATGATATCAGTTCAGCCAACGGCGTGAGGGTCATACCTGTTATGAAATTTATCTGTCCTGTATGCAGAAGTAACCGGTTCTTTTTCACCTCCTTCGATCCCGTGCAAAATCTGCCACACGGTGCGTTATGTTCTGTGTGCGGGACCCGGCTAACCACACGCTCCATCTTTCCTGCGCCACGCAGAAGACGATGGCCTAAACAAGTGGTATAGACAAGCCGCCACGATGATCAAAAAAATAATTAAAGTTTCATCCGGGAAATATTCATTCAGAAAGAATGTGAAGTGAATAAGATGATTTCTTTAAGGTTTTTTCCAGTATCATATGGTAAACATAATCTGATAACGGATAGCTGAGCATTGGCACCACACGGAAAAAACCACACAAAACTATCTCTCAAACTGCTCTTACTTCCGGGGTTTTCATTACTGTCCATGGGAGTTTTTCTGGAGCACGTGCTTTCATTGCAATCCCTTGGTGACGGAGAAACGTCTCTCACCTTTGGCTGGGATTTAGTTGCACCTGATAATGAGCCTGTAACCTCAGCCTGTGGTACGCAAGTTAAAACCAGCCTGACTCTGAAGTCACAGGAACTGGTATCGGGTATTAACCATTACTTAATCATTTTCGGCAGCAGGTCCGGTCACGATAATGAACAGCCCGCGTTCTATCTGAAACCAGTTATCGATAAGGCACTCAAAAAGGGAATGGTCGTCGCAGGTATTGACCACGCCGCTTTTCACTTTGCAAAAAATGATTTCATCAGTGAGCATACCCTAGCTACTTTTAATGCTACCCGGCGTTCAGGTGAGCATTACTCATCTGAATCCGTTCCAACTCATACCGGTGTTTTTACCAAAGGCGATATATGGCTTTGTTCGGGAGGGTATGCTGCTTCAAAGATAGCCGAGCTAATTGCGCAAAGAAGACTAGAAAGAATCAGCGAAATAAAAAAATTCAGCACTGCGAAATTCATGAATGAGGGTGAACATAATGATGCCCGAGCCCTTACTTCTTCCATGTCCACAGAGGTTACATCAACTCTTCAGTTTTTAAAAAATAATCTGGCCACGCGCCTTGAGGCGGATGCCATCGCGTCGCGCTTCGGGTTAAACAGGCGAACCCTTGATTTAATGATGATCCGCGAGACGGGCAGAACCGTCAAGCAGACCATCGTACATCTGAGAACAGACTATGCCTGCCACTTACTGGCACAGAAAACGAAATCACTGAAAGAGGTGGCTGAAGAGTGCGGTTTTGCGAACATTAGCCAGTTCACCAGGCTCTTCAAAAAAAGAATGGGATTAACGCCCGCAGCATGGCGTTACGATGCCTATCTCAACTCGCCCCGGCAAAAATAGTTTTGAGAGGGTAAGTCACTTTTAGCCTTTAAAAGTGGTTATCAAAACTCTAAGCAATTATGGCAAAAACAAGGAGTTATAAAGCAGGTCAAACAAGCCATAAAATCTGATTTTGTGTTACCATTCTTATAGAAAGTAATGGCTTATAATGATTGCGTGGAACTACTGCTGCGTCACATGGAGTGGTTCGAAGCCGCAGACCTGATCGTTAAAGGTATGGAAGGCGCGATTAACGCCAAAACCGTAACTTACGATTTCGAACGTCTGATGGAAGGCGCTAAGCTGCTGAAATGTTCAGAGTTTGGTGACGCGATCATCGCGAACATGTAATCTGAATCTCGGGTTATATGAAAACGGGAGCCGATGGGCTCCCGTTTTTTTTATTCATAGCCCTCAAACGGTTATCAACATCAAGATAGCTTCAGGGACGATGGGTTCGAAAATATTTTAAACAGGGTCATCTAATGCGTACCGCAAATATCCGTGCAATGATCGGAGGAACTCTTTTACTGATGTCAATCTTAGTCCCGGCGTCCGCCGCTCAGTCTCCCACCAGGGCTTCAGAACAACCAAACTCGCAGCATATCTCTGTACAGACCGAAGGCACAGGAACGGATGTCATATTGATTCCGGGGCTGGCGTCGTCTCGCGACGTTTGGGCCGGTTTAGCCTCAGGTTTACGTACGAGCCACCGCATTCATCTTGTCGAACTTGCGGGATTTGCGGGTACACCTGCTATTTCCAACCCGGACGGGAAGATCATCGCTCCGGCAGTTGATGCCATCGCGGAATATATCAACACCCAGCACATCAAAGCCCCTGTGATCATTGGCCACTCTCTTGGAGGGGAGATCGCCTTGATGCTGGGGGCCCGTTATCCCGACCTGGTCGGTCGCTTGATGATCGTCGATGCGTTGCCGTTCTATACGTTGACGATTAACCCTGCGGCGACCAGCGAAACGGCGGTCCCGCATGCAACCGCCATGCGGGACTGGCTACTGTCCCAGTCGGCGGAGCAATTCGTAGCGTTTCAGAATACCTCCATTGCCCGTTTAGCCAGGACCGAGGCGGTGAGACCTGCTCTGGTGGCGGCGGGGATCAATTCTGATCGCAAAACCGTTGCGGATGCAGTGTATGAACTGATGGTTACTGATTTGCGTCCCGAGCTTGGCCGCATTCGGGCGCCGATTGAGATTGTGTATGCGTATGACCCTTTATTCGGCATACCTGCAGCCAGCGTGGAGACGATGTACCGTCAAGCCTATGCCGCTGCATCCGAAATCCATTTCACGCGTATCGATGACAGTTTTCATTTTGTCATGCTCGATCAGCCAGAACGGTTCTCCAGCGCGGTTGCGTCATTCTTAAATCAATAAAAGATGACAAATGAAAAATACGTTCTAAGATTTTCAAGAAACAAACCTGAGAACATGGAGTTTCTTATGACAATTGCGTTGCTGGCAGCCTTATCCGCGCTTCTGATTGTGTCGGGGCTTATCTACGTGTTGCGGCAGTTAATGAATGCCTGGTGTGAACCGGAACGCCACTAGGCTACCCACTCTATTCTTCTTCACTTCCGTACAAGATCTGCCCTACGCCGCGGTGGGTTCCGTCTCTGGAACCCATTCTGCGTTTAGTGACGCTAATATCCAGGAGGAGGGACCATGATTGACGACACATGGCTTCATCGCCTCACTACAGGCGACATCTCCGCACCAACGCCTGCCACTCTTGCAGATCTTGCCGCCGAACTGCTCTCCCTTCGCCAGGAGAACGCCAGGCTGAAACAACAGCTCGCCACAGAAGTGAAGCTCCCTTATACCAGCGCCAGCCCGGTGTGCGATATCGAAGCCGGATACGCCGCAGGCGTCACAGACTGCAAGGAGGCGATACGTCGCGCGGGATTCTTGATCGAAGGGGATGATTAAGGCGAAGAACCCGGCGGGGTGCCGGGCCTGCTCACATTAAAACCAGTTAAATTTGTCAGAAAGAATCAACAACAACGAACTGGCACAAACAAGGTTAATACAGATCACGAATCGACTGGTTACGTTCATGTTATCAACACCATTCTGGCTATGAATGAATTGTGCTGATAAGCGTAATAGCAAATAGCGGAACGATCAAATCACGCGGGCAGGGCAAAAAAAAGCCCACGTAACGTGGGCAAGAAATACTGGAAGCAATGTGAGCAATGTCGTACTGAATACCTGAGTGATTTGCTCAACTATTCAGTATTGAGAAAGATAATATTTCTCATTAAGGATTACAACCCCAAAGTTTGTGCGGAACGTCGGTTTATCGCTTTTTTCTTAAATTTCTCACGTGATGGTAATCACAAACTTGCAATTCTGAATCCTGTGCTAAGCTTTGTGTGTATTTGATTTGACGACAAAAACCATACAGAGAGGAAAGCAGCTATGGGAATCATATCCTGGATTATCTTTGGGCTTATCGCGGGTATTCTGGCTAAGTGGATCATGCCGGGCAAAGATGGCGGTGGATTCATCGTTACGGTCATACTAGGGATCATCGGTGCCGTCGTTGGGGGCTGGATCAGTACCCTTTTCGGTTTCGGCAGAGTCGATGGCTTCAACTTCGGTAGCTTCATGGTAGCGGTGGTTGGCGCACTGGTAGTGCTGTTTATCTACCGTAAAGTGAGAAGCTAAACCGACGCTTCAGACAAAAAGACCGCCATTATCGGCGGTCTTTTTGCATCTCTTACCACCAGCCCAGTTGGCTACCGGCAACGGCCGCGATGGCGACAATCAGCATAATAATGGTCGTTTTTCTCACTTATCCCCCGGGCGCAGCGTAACCGCCGACAAAAAACCACGTTAAAAAGATGACCGCCGTGATAAAAATCACGATCGGGAACAGAATACCAAGCCGCATGCTACCACCTGTCAGTAAATGCAAAACCCGTCGAGTTTACGGGGTTAGTCGATATTGAGAAAGGGCGTTTTAAGTTTGCCTTTCTTATCGCTGTACATGGCAGCATCGGCTGCCCGCAGCGCGCTGTCGGCATCAAGTTCAGCAGGATCCACCTCAATTACCCCGAGGCTGGCACCCGGATAGACAAGGTGCACATCCCCCAGCCAGTATTCACCAGCAACTTGCGCGCTCAGCTGCGTTTTCACCAGGCTTAATGAGGTTTGCTCGCCGCTCTCGCGATCCTGACAGAGGCAGGCGACCAGGAATTCGTCCCCACCGAGCCGGCCCACGATCTCATCGTCGCCGCGCCCGTCGTTCAGGCGCTTGCCCACCTCAACCAGAAACTGGTCGCCCGCCTCATGACCAAAGCGATCGTTAATCAACTTAAAATCATCCAGATCGATGTAGGCGATAATGGCGTTACGGTTCAGATGGCGCGCCAGCGAGAAGAGGGTGGTGAGATTTTCAAAGATGGCGCGGCGGTTTGGCAGACCGGTCAGGGCATCGGTATAGGAGTAAGCGATCAGGGCGGCATTGGCTTCGCGCAGCTGCCTGACCAGCGACTCTTTCTCGATGTTCTGGGCGATAAGCCCGGCGAAGAGTTTCAGGACGTGCTCGCCGCGTTCGCTGAGAGGATGTTTGCTGGAGCTGGCGGCGCACAGGGTGCCGTACAGGGAACCATCCGTCAGATGAATCGGTATGCTCATGTAGGTGGTGATGCCCAGCGATTTTGCCGCATCACAGTCACCCCAGTGCTCGGCCACGTTATTGCTGAAGAAGCAGTCAGAATCGATCGCCCGCTTGCACAGGGTCTCGCCCCAGGGAACGCTCAGCCCTTCCGGGATCTGCATCTGTTTGCTGTTTCGGGCGTAAAGAATATGCTGCAGGCGGGCATTAATATCGATTTTGGTGAGATAGGTCGACTCCATGTCGGTGACCACTTCAAGCATTTCGAGCAGCTGACGCACCAGGCTCTCAAGTGATTGCTCAGTGCTAAGCGTTTCTGAAACACGGGCAAGAATAATATCCGACATGACGCTGCTCAACTCCCCTACAGAAGACCTCTGTACCTGTCTGTTTTGCTGAAAGATTCGACTGCGGGTAGTAGAACATGAATTGACGACATTTCATATATTCTGGCGTGGAACAGTAAATTCTGACGGATAAAAAAATCCCCGGCACGCGCCGGGGAAAATAGATCTTGATTACGGAATGATGTTCTCTGGTCAAGTGAGAACAGCGCCACTCTAGCAAGGAAACTTGTCACCATGATGAAGAAATCATGGAGAACAGATCACCCCTTCACCCTGGTGACAGGGCTCGTTGGCTGAGATACACTTTGCACTAAGATTATTCCTAAGTATTCAGCAGCCAAATTCGAGGAAATATGTTTCAGTTAAACCCGGGCAACCTGGCGATGATTATCGGTGCCCGCACGCCAGCAGGGCGTCGCAATATCGGAAAATCCGTTGAGTTATTCAGCCTCTGCCAGCCGGGGCAGCGTTTTCTGAACCCCGTCAACGGGATCGTGACAGAACTGCCGCCGGGTGCAGAACGTGCCCTGTGGCTGGTGACCGGCGACGTGTTTTCGTTTGATAATCAGATGGGGTTTGCGTTTGTGCGCCCGGAACATCTGATGCCGATCACCCCTGAACAGGCGCCGGAAACCCTCGACGCCCTGATGCTGGATTGATTTAAAGCTGACGCAGCCAGTCGGCTAACACCAGAGCGTGATTCTGTTGCCGGTCTTTCGCCCCATACAGCAGCGTCACGGTCTGCTGGTCCGCCAGGCGGGCAATCCGCAGCCCCTCCTCCTGATGCTGCGCCAGCTCCTGACGATAGGCCTGGCTGAAACTGGCAAAGTCGATCGTCTCGCTGTGAAACGCCTTGCGCAGATCATTGGATGGGGTCAGCGTTTTACACCACTCATCGTACAGTAGCGCCTGCTTTTTCATCCCCCGCGGCCAGAGCCGGTCCACCAGGATCCGGTAGCCATCCTCTTTACTGGCCTCATCATACAGACGTTTGCACTGAATCATTTTTTTGCTCCTTCTCCCTGCCACGCTATAGCGCGTCAACGCTATCACATTCTGCCCACGTATTTTAAGGTATTGTGATATCAACGAAAGATCGGTAGTCTGAGGTTCCTTATGTTATCTGATATTTGTCTGGCATAAGGATTACTCTATGGAACTCTCCGCGGTAAAAAATACCCTCCGAATTGCACTGGTTGGCGACTACAATCCTGACGTTCTGGCTCACCAGGCGATCCCGTTGGCCATTGACGATGCCGCAGCGGTGCTGGACATCACCGCCGACTACGACTGGCTGGCGACCACCGAATTAACCAGCCCGGAAGATCTGGTCGGCTACGACGCTATCTGGCTGGTGCCGGCAAGCCCCTATATAAATGCGCAAGCGGCGTTTATTGCCGCCCGCTACGCCCGTGAAAACAGCGTCCCGTTTCTTGGCACCTGCGGCGGCTTCCAGCATGCATTGATTGAATATGCCCGCAACGTCCTGGGCTGGCAGGATGCGGCCCACGCTGAGACGGATACCGAAGGCCGGATGGTGATTGCCCCGCTGACCTGCTCGCTGGTTGAGCAAAGCGACACCATTGAACTACGCGCCAATACCCTGATTGCCAAAGCCTATGGCCTGGAAGAGATCGAAGAGGGTTATCATTGCAATTACGGTGTTTCGCCTGAGTTCGCGCAGGAGCTGGAGAAGGGCGATATGCGTGTCACCGGCTGGGACGCGCAGGGTGAGATCCGTGCCGTAGAGCTGGTGACGCACCCGTTCTTTATCGCCACGCTGTTCCAGCATGAGCGCGCCGCGCTGGCAGGCCGACCGGCCCCGCTGGTGCATGCTCTGCTTCGCGCAGCACAGAATTACTGAAGGCTGACTTAGCCGGACGTGATCTCCCGGTCACGCCCGGCCAGCATCCCGCAGAGGGCCATCACCACTGAAACCAGCGCACAGGCCAGCAGCGGGATCCGCCAGTCGCCGTTGGCATCGTGGATTTTCCCCATCAGCGGGGGGCCACAGGCAGCCAACAGATAGCCGACCGATTGCGCCATCCCGGAAAGGGCCGCGGCCTGATGCGCCGAGCTGGCGCGCAGGCCAATAAAGGTCAGGCCGAGGATCATCGTGGCCCCGGAACCGAAGCCAAAAATCAGCGTCCACATCACCGCCAGATCCGGCATAAACCACAGCCCCGCGGCACTCACCGCACACATCATTGCCGACAGTCCGGCCACGCCACGTTGATCCTTCAGCCGAAGCAGGATCAGCGGCACCACAATCCCCGGCGCGGCGGTTGCCAGCTGTAACAGCCCGTGCAGGGACCCGGCTTCGGTTTCGCTGTAGCCGTGGCTCTGCAGGATCGCCGGCAGCCAGCCAATAATTACATAGTAGATAAGCGAGTTGATCCCGAGGAACAGCGTCACCTGCCAGGCCAGCGTTGAGCGCCAGATGCCCCGGCTATGCAGCGCCCGCGCACCGCTCAGCGACCCCACAGGGCGCTGGCGCCACTGCGGCAGCCACAGGAGCAGCGCCAGCAGGGGAAACACCATCAGCATCAACAGCGCACCGTGCCAGCCTGCACCGCTCAGGGCGACGGGCACTACCAGTGCTGAACCGAGCGCCGCCGCGGCCCCCATCGTCAGGGAGTACGCCCCGGTCAGTTTCGCCACCTGGCCGGGGAAATCACGTTTAATCAGCCCCGGCAGCAGCACGTTGCCGAGCGCAATACCGCAGCCAATCACCGCCGTGCCGCCAACCAGCAGCATTGCGGAGGGCAGGGAGCGCAGGGCGATCCCGGCGACGATCAGCAGCAGGGCGATAAACAGGCTGCGCTCCATGCCGATGCGGCGGGCGAGACCAGCCGCCAGGGGCGAGATCAGCGCAAAGGCCAGCAGGGGGAGCGTAGTGAGCAGTCCGGTCTGGGCGGTAGTCAGGCCATAATCGGCGCGGATAGCGTCCAGCAGCGGCGCAGCGCCGGTAAAGGTCACCCGCAGCGAGGTGGCAATCAGCAGGATCCCAGCAATCAGCAGCGCCCGCTGCTTGCCGGTAGTCGGAAGGGCTGTGGTCATTTTTATCTCTTACGTCGAAATGAGGCTACAGGATACGCATTTTCAGCACGGTTGAAATCAAGCTAAAATGACAGATTATCGCTAATATCGGACAAGATTATGATCGGTCTGGGCCTTGAAGGGTACGATCCCGACAGCCAGCATGACGCCGCGGTGGCGTTTCACGTGCGCGTGGTGGCGGACGAGCAGCGTATTCCCCGACATCAGCACCGCAAAGGGCAGCTGATCCTGGCCCTGCATGGGGCGATCACCTGTGAGGTGGAGAACGCCATGTGGATGGTGCCGCCGCAGTTTGCGGTCTGGATCCCCGGCCAACTGCCGCACAGCAACAGAGCCACCCCCAGCGCCCGGCTCTGCTTTTTGTTTATCGAGCCCGGCGCCGTAACGCTCCCGGACCGCTGCTGCACGCTAAAAATTTCGCCGCTGGTGCGGGAGTTGATCCTGACCCTGGCGGCGCGCAGCCCTGAAAAGCAGGAGCCCGCCACCCGGCGGCTGGTGGAGGTGCTGTTTGATGAACTGCCCCGCCAGCCCGAAGAGCAGCTCCAGCTCCCGGTCTCTCCGCACCCTAAAATCCGCCTGATGAGTGAGACCATGGCTGCCTCCCCGGCGCAATGGCAGACGTTGCAGCAGTGGGCGCGCCATTTCGCGATGAGTGAGCGCAACCTTGCCCGGCTGGTGGTGAGTGAAACCGGGCTCAGCTTTCGCCGCTGGCGGCATCAGCTCCAGCTGATTGTGGCCCTGCAGGGATTGATCCGCGGCCAGTCGGTGCAGCAGGTGGCCCAGGATCTGGGCTATGACTCCACCACTGCGTTTATCACCATGTTCAAAAAAGGACTGGGTCAGACTCCGGCGCGGTATATCGCCAGTCTGGCTACGACTTCCCGATAAACAGCGACACCAGCCCGGCGGCAATCAGCGGGCCGACCGGCACGCCACGGAACAGCGCCACTCCCAGTACCGTGCCCACCAGCAGTCCGGCTACCAGCGTCGGCTGGGAACTCATCAGCGTGACGCCGCGCCCGCCCAGCCACGACACAAACACCCCCACGGCGATGGCAATCAATGATTTCCAGTTCATAAAGGCGTGGATCAGCGTCGAGGCGGGCAGGGTGCCGCTGGCGATCGGCGCCATCACGCCGATGGTGAGGATGATAATCCCGACGGTCAGGCCTTGCTTTTCAATCCACGGGAAAAAGGTGTTGAGCGGCGTAACCCGCACGATGATCAGCACCAGAATGGAAATGGCGACGGTGGTGTTATGGCTGACAAAGCCCAGCGCAGCGAGCCCCAGAAGAATGAGCAGAGTTGGGTCAATCATATTGTTATCCTTGCAAAAAAGTTAGCCTGCTTACTTTACGCGGTTACCGGCGGGTAAAAAGGCTTATCTCGCAAAAAAACGGTAATCGGGTGCGGTACTGCCAGGGTGCTATTCACTGGCTGTATGATTTTTCAACCCCTTTCTGCACTTCTTATTCTCTTCAGTAAACGTTGTTCCACATGGCACACCCCGGCAGAATTTCGGCCTGACTCATGTGCCTGCTCGTTACGGTAATTCTCTGAACAAAGGGATTCGTTCTTTGTAGCGGTACACACCGACACTTTTAGCCAGGTACCGTAATGAATAAAGTAAGATTTTCACCTCATCCGCTGGCGTGGTCGTTGCTGGTCGCGCTCTCCTGTACTGCCTTTGGCGCCGAGCAAAACGCCGCGCCGCAGCTTAATGATGGCGATGTGATCACCGTGACCGCCCCGGTTCTCTCGCCGCTGGAGATCGTAACCTCGCCAAAAACGCCGCGTCAGCCGGTTCCGGCCAGCGATGGTTCCGATTACCTGAAAACCATTCCCGGCTTCAGCCAGATCCGTAACGGCGGCAGCAACGGCGACCCGGTGTTTCGCGGCATGTTCGGCTCCCGTCTGCGCCTGCTGACCAACGACAGCGAGATGCTCGGGGCGTGTCCGTCCCGAATGGATGCCCCGAGTTCGTACATCTCGCCAGAAAGCTACGATCTGCTGACCGTGACCAAAGGGCCGGAAACCGTGCTCTGGGGGCCGGGCAACTCCGCCGGGACGGTGCGCTTCGACCGGGAACCGCCACGCTTTGACAGCGCGGGCGTCAAGGGCGATGCCAGTTTCCTCGCCGCCTCCAACGATCGCTTCGATGAGAACACCGACGTCAGCTTTGGTAATGACCAGGGCTATGTCCGCCTGAACGGCAATAAATCGAAATCCGGCGATTACAAAGATGGCAATGGCGATCGCGTGGCCTCGAAGTGGGACAAGTGGAACACCGATCTCGCCATCGGCTGGACGCCAGACGCCGACACGCTGCTGGAGCTGACCGCCGGGCAGGGTAACGGGGACGCCAGCTACGCCGGGCGCGGTATGGATGGCTCCCAGTTCAAACGCGAAAGCCTGGGCCTGCGCTTTAAGAAAGAGCATATCGGCGAAATCTTCGACTCGCTGGACATGAGCATCTACTACAACTATGCCAACCACATCATGGATAACTACTCCATGCGCTCTGCGGGCACCATGGGGGGTGGTATGTCCATGGGCTCGATGGACATGTCGATGCCGATGGAGAAACAGGTCGATCGTCGTACCGTCGGCGGCAGAATGATGGGCACCTGGCTGTGGTCTGATTTCCAGCTGCAAAGCGGGATGGACATGCAGACCAACACCCACCGCAGCAATGAAGATGACGAGAACCAGGGCTGGCAGGAAGATGCTCGTTTCCACGATTACGGCGCCTTTGGCGAGCTGACGTGGAATGCCACCGATCTGAGCAAAGTTATCGGCGGCGCGCGTCTGGATAAGGTCGAGGTGGATAACTATACCGGCATCGGCAGCGACAGCCGGGAAGATACCCTCCCGGCGGGCTTCCTGCGCGTGGAGCATAACCTGGGCACGATGCCGGCCATGGTCTACGCCGGGCTGGGCTATACCGAAAGATTCCCGGACTACTGGGAGCTGTTTTCCCCGACCTACGGGCCGGATGGTACCCCGGACGTGTTTGATAATCTGAAGCCGGAGAAAACCACCCAGCTCGACATTGGCGCTCAGTACAAAGGCGAGCGTACCACCGGGTGGATCTCCGCCTACGTCGGGCGCATCAACGACTTCATCCTGTTTAGCTACGATCCGAACGACAGCCACGTCAGCCAGGCCGACAACGTGGACGCTACCATCATGGGCGGCGAGATGGGGGCCTCGTATCAGCTGAGCGACCAGTGGAAAACCGACGCCACCCTTAACTACTCCTGGGGTCAGAACACCGACGATCACCAGCCGCTGCCGCAAATGCCGCCGCTGGAGGCACGTCTTGGCCTGACGTGGGAGCAGGGCGACTGGAGTTCAACCGGCCTGCTGCGCATGGTCAGCCCGCAACACCGGGTGGCGATGAACGAAGGTAACGTGGTTGGGAAAGATTTCGATCAGAGCGCCGGGTTCGCGATCCTCTCTGCTAACGCGGCATATAAAGTGAATAAGTTCCTGAAGCTGAGCAGCGGTGTCGATAACCTGCTGGACAAGAGCTACAGCGAACATCTTAACCTGGCGGGGAACAGCAGCTTTGGTTATTCATCCGATACGCCGGTGAATGAGCCTGGCCGCACCGTCTGGGCGAAAATGAATGTGACCTTCTGAGGCGATCGTAACACCGCCGGTCAGTGACCGGCGGTGGAGTTAACTGTTGCTGGTGGCTGATTGCTTGTGGAACAGCTCCCGGAAGACCGGATAGATGTCGTCCTGATCGCGAATGTGCTGCATCGCGAAGTTATCAAACATGGATTGCAGATGTTCATATTCACGCCACAGCGTCTGGTGGGCGCGGCGGGTGATCTCGATATAGCTGTAGTAACGCACGACCGGTAGCAGTTTTTTCGCCAGAATTTCATGGCACAGCGGCGAATCATCTGCCCAGTTATCGCCATCCGAGGCCTGCGCCGCATAGATGTTCCACTGCGCCGGGTCATAACGCTCCTTCACCACCTCATCCATCAGCTTCAGGGCGCTGGAAACAATGGTCCCGCCCGTCTCCTGCGAGTAGAAGAACTCATGCTCATCCACCTCTTTCGCCTGGGTGTGATGGCGAATATAGACCACATCCACGTTCTTATAGGTTCGGCTCAGGAACAGATAGAGCAGAATATAAAAGCGCTTGGCCATATCTTTGGTGGCCTGATCCATCGAGCCGGAGACGTCCATCAGGCAGAACATCACCGCCTGGCTTGAGGGTTCCGCTCGTTTTTCGTAGTTCTTGTAACGCAGGTCAAAAGTGTCGATAAAGGGCACGCGCTCAATTTTGGCGCGCAGTTCGGCGATCTCTTTGCGCAGACGCTCCTCTTCCAGCAGCTGCGCGGGCTCGCTGTTTGCCACGGTCTCCAGACTGGCTTCCAGCTCGCGAAGTTCACGCTTTTTCCCCGCCGTCATCGCCGTGCGGCGCGCCAGCGAGTTCTGCAAGGAACGCACCACGCTGATGTTGGCCGGTACGCCGTTGGCGGTAAAACCGGCGCGGTGCGTTTTATACTCATTCAATTGACGATGCTGATTTTTCTTCAGATTCGGCAGGGCCAAATCCTCAAACAGCAGATCCAGATACTCATCCTTGGAGATCTGAAACACAAACTCGTCCTGACCTTCCCCGTCCGGGCTGGCCTGGCCCTGACCACTCCCGCCACCGCCGCCGCCCCCGCCTTGCGGACGTTCGATACGGTCATTCTGGATAAAGTGGTCGTTACCTGGATGAACGCGATGGCGCAAACCGCCGCGTCCCTGATGGAACATCGGTTCGCTAATGTCGTCCGTCGGAATGGAAACGGACTCCCCACTGTCTACGTCGGTGACCGAACGCTTGTTAATGGCCTCGGAGATCGACTGTTTGATTTGCGCTTTATAACGACGCAAGAAGCGCTGGCGATTCACCGTGCTCTTGTTTTTGCCGTTAAGACGCCGGTCAATAAACCAGGTCATATGCCCCCCGTACTGCATTTGCCAACTTTCAGTGCCCGTAAGTGCCGGATGGCGCTGAGGCTTATCCGGCCTACGGAACATTGTAGTAGGCCCGGCAAGCAACGCGCCGCCGGGCTTTTCGGGCTATTAAGACGATTTACGCACGCGCAGGTACCACTCGCAGAGCAGGCGAACCTGTTTGCGGGTGTAGCCTTTCTCCATCATGCGATCGACAAAATCGTCGTGTTTTTTCTGCTCGTCGGTTGAGGTTTTGGCATTAAAGGAGATGACCGGCAACAGCTCTTCGGTATTGGAGAACATTTTCTTCTCAATAACCGTGCGCAGTTTTTCATAGCTGGTCCAGTTCGGATTGCGTCCGCTGAAGTTCGCTCTGGCGCGCAGCACGAAGTTGACGATCTCATTGCGGAAGTCTTTCGGATTACTGATCCCGGCAGGCTTCTCGATTTTTTCCAGTTCCGCATTCAGTGACTCGCGGTCAAATAGCTGGCCGGTATCCGGGTCGCGATACTCCTGATCCTGGATCCAGAAGTCAGCATAGGTGACGTAGCGGTCAAAGATGTTCTGCCCGTACTCGGAGTAAGATTCCAGATAGGCGGTCTGGATCTCTTTGCCGATAAACTCGGCGTATTTCGGGATCAGATAGCCTTTGAGGAACTCCAGGTAACGTTCAGCCTGCTCCTGCGGGAACTGTTCACGCTCAATCTGCTGCTCCAGGACGTAGAACAGGTGTACCGGGTTAGCGGCCACTTCAGCATGGTCAAAGTTGAACACGCGGGAGAGGATTTTGAACGCAAAGCGCGTGGAAAGACCGTTCATCCCTTCGTCGACACCGGCGTAGTCACGATACTCCTGGTAGGATTTCGCTTTCGGATCGGTATCTTTCAGGCTTTCACCGTCGTAGACGCGCATTTTCGAGTAGATGCTCGAGTTTTCTGGCTCTTTCAGGCGCGACAGGATCGAGAAGCGCGACAGCGTTTCCAGGGTCCCCGGGGCGCATGGGGCATGAACCAGCTCACTGTGGTTCAGCAGTTTTTCATAAATCTTGATCTCTTCGGAGATCCGCAGGCAGTAAGGCACTTTGACGATGTAAACACGGTCAAGGAAGGCCTCGTTGTTTTTGTTGTTACGGAAAGTGACCCACTCAGATTCGTTCGAGTGCGCCAGAATAATACCGTTGAACGGCAGGGCGGAGATCCCTTCGGTACCGTTGTAGTTACCTTCCTGGGTGGCGGTCAGCAGCGGATGCAGCACCTTGATCGGCGCTTTAAACATCTCGACGAACTCCATAATCCCCTGGTTGGCGCGGCACAGCGCACCGGAATAACCATAAGCATCAGGATCGTTTTGCGCGTGGTTTTCCAGTTTACGGATATCCACTTTACCCACCAGCGCAGAGATATCCTGGTTGTTCTCATCACCTGGTTCGGTTTTAGCGATCGCGATCTGTTCCAGAATCGATGGCCAGGCTTTCACCACGCGGAATTTGGTAATGTCACCGCCAAACTCATGCAGGCGTTTCGCCGCCCACGGCGACATGATGGTGCCGAGATAGCGACGGGGAATACCGTACTCTTTATCCAGGATCTGCGCATCTTCCTGCGGGTTGAACAGACACAGCGGATGGTCGTTGACCGGGCTGCGTTCGCCGTTGGCGCTCAGCACGTAAATCGGCACGCGCTGCATCAACGCTTTCAGCCGTTCAGCCAGGGAGGATTTACCGCCGCCGACGGGACCCAGCAGATACAGGATCTGTTTCTTCTCTTCCAGACCCTGAGCAGCGTGTTTCAGGTAGGAAACAATCTGCTCGATGGCATCTTCCATGCCGTAAAATTCTTCAAACGCAGGATATCGGGCGACGACCCGATTCGAAAACAGACGGGAAAGCCGTGGCTCCTGGGCAGTATCAACCATATTCGGCTCACCAATAGCCATCAATAGTCGTTCTGCCGCATTGGCATAGGCACTGCGATCTTGCCGACAGATGGCAAGAAATTCCTGCAGTGTGAACTCTTCGTCCTTGGCAGCTTCATATCGCTGGCGATAGTGATCGAATATATTCATGGCATGCCGTCCTTTCGTTTTTTAGCACAGGAAGAGAGCCGTTCATATGAATAGTAGAGGCTCCCGGAAGCGGGACCCGTTGCACCTCACTGCAAGAGCAGCAACCCGTGTGCCAGGTCGGGCGCTAAAACCGCGGGGTGATCCGGTATTCAGCTTCTTAAAATTAAGCGTAGATGGCATTTGCAAAACTTGCCTGCACGCAAAATCTAATTTCAATGACATATCAATAACTCATCCAGAAATTCAGCCAAATATTTTTAGATAAACCTCCTTCCTTCACTGAACGGTAATCTGACTGACAGCGTTCCGTCATTTGTCGCACACAAAATAAGGGGTTAATCAAATTGATTAGTTGACAAAAAATTTTGAGAAATGGGGGGAATGACGGTTACACTTCACCCGCTGATTATTTGACTACAGGAAAGAATGGATTGTGACCAAACTCAAACTTCTGGCACTGGGGATTATCGTTGCCACCTCAGTGAGTACAGCATACGCGGAGAATCAGTGGTCAGTTGGTGCTGGTGTCGGCGTAATCAATAGCCCTTATAAACAATATGACCGTGATATCTATCCGGTACCGGTTATCACCTATGAAGGGGATAATTTCTGGTTCCGCGGGCTGGGCGGTGGCTACTATCTGTGGAACGACCAGACCGACAAACTCTCCATCATGGCCTATTACGACCCGACGCACTTCAAGCCAGGCGACAGCGACAACTATCAGCTTCGCCAGCTCGATAAACGTAAGAGCACCATGATGGCGGGGGTTTCCTGGGTCCATAACACCGAATACGGTTTCCTGCGCACCGCCCTGGCGGGTGACACGCTCGATAACAGTAACGGCTATATCTGGGATCTGGCGTGGTTGTACCGTTACACCAACGGCGGGCTGACGCTCACCCCGGGTATCGGTGTGGAATACCACAGTGATAACTACAACGACTACTATTATGGCGTGTCCCATAAAGAGTCCCGTCGCAGCGGCCTCAACAGCTATGATGCAGATGATGGCTGGAACCCGTACCTGGAGCTGACCGCGAGCTATAAGTTTGCGCCTGACTGGAACGTCTACGCCACCGGTCGCTATAACCGCCTCAGCGATGAGGTGAAAGACAGCCCGATGGTCGACAAGTCCTGGACCGGGCTGATGTCGGTGGGGCTGACCTACAGTTTCTGATTGTGCATCTTTACTGTGCAATTTGTGCATTACAACGGAGCGCTTGCGCTCCGTTTTTTTTTAGGGTGGTCCAGATAAACAGGAGAGTGTGATGAGCGAAAAAACCGTTAACGTTGGCAACAATATCGTGCTGCCGGCCATCGGGCAGGGCACCTGGTATATGGGTGAAAAAGCGGCTCAGCGCCGCCAGGAAGTGGACGCCCTGCGGGCGGGCATTGAACGCGGACTGACGCTGATAGATACCGCCGAGATGTATGCCGACGGCGGTGCAGAAGAGGTGGTCGGTGAAGCCATTAAAGGCCTGCGCGACGAGGTGTTCCTCGTCTCCAAGGTCTACCCATGGAACGCCGGCGGGCAAAAAGGTATCGCCGCCTGTGAAGCCAGCCTGCGCCGTCTTGGCACCGAGTATATCGACCTCTATCTGCTGCACTGGCGCGGGAATTATTCCCTCGATGAGACCGTCCGGCTGATGGAGACATTGCAACAGCAGGGCAAAATTGGCCGCTGGGGCGTGTCGAACCTCGATTATGTGGATATGCAGGCGCTGTGGCAGGTGCCGGGCGGCCAGGCCTGTGCCGCCAATCAGGTGCTGTACCATCTCGCCTCGCGCGGTATCGAATACGATCTGCTCCCGTGGTGTCAGCAGCAGTCGATGCCGGTGATGGCTTACTGCCCGCTGGCGCAGGCCGGGCGGCTACGTTCCGGGCTGTTTAATCATCCGGTAGTGAATGCGGTAGCGAAAGAGTACAACGTCACGGCGGCGCAGGTTCTGCTGGCATGGGTGATACGTCACCGCGGGGTCATGGCGATCCCGAAAGCATCATCCGTTCAGCATGTGGAAGAGAATGCAGGCGCGCTGAATATTTCCCTGTCTGCGGAGGCGTTAACGCAGCTGGATGCGGCCTTCCCGGCGCCGAAACAGAAAACAGCGTTGGATGTGGTGTGAAGTGAGCGTCATGCCCTCTCAGCGTGGAGAGGGCAAGGGCAGGGGATTAACGCTTCACAATGTGAATGGTCTGCCCCAGACGGGAAGGTTTCTCTTCCGATGCGGTTTGCGGTTCGCTGACGCAGGCGGTTTCCACGCAGACAAACGTCTTATAGCCGTCATCCGGAACGTCACCCATGCTGACTGAGAGCGCCGGGCCCGGGTTCCAGCCCACCACGTTGCTGTGATGATGATGGATAACTTCGATAGCGCGATTCAGCGCGGTATCTTCGATGACGCTGCAGGCTTCCGGGTTCAGGTAGACGCGGTCGGTACGGTCCGGGAAGGTCTGTGAACCGTCGTTCAGTTTGCCCTCTTTCGCATTATCCACTTTGTCGATAAAGCTATCACCCAGGCCATTCACCGTGACGGCAGCGATATCGCCGACGTTGAAATAGGTATGCAGGGCAGAGGTGGTTTCAAATTCACCGTGCGCTTCCAGTTCAATCTCACAGGTTTTACCCAGCTTGAAGCGGGCGTACAGAGTGAAGTCGTGCGGCCACAGTTTGCGGGTCTCGTCATCGCTTTGCAGTTCAAAGGTCAACACCACGCCGGATTCATCCTCGTTGTGCGCCTTCAGCGTCCACGGAAGGTTGCGGGCAAAACCGTGTGACGGCAGGCCTTGCTCGGTAGCCGGGCCAAACCACGGCCAGCAGATTGGCACGCCGCCGCGGATCGCCGCCCCTTTTTTAAAGGAGGTGATGTCGCTCAGCCACAGCGCTTCCACTTCGCCTTCGGGCTGCCAGGAGAGCAGGTGGGCGCCCTGCAGGGCAACAGAAGCCTGAACCTGCGGATGTTCGACCACAATCACTTCAACGTCATCGATCTGGCGGCGGGAGAGCACAGGGGTAAGTTGTTCGACTACCGGAAGTGCAAAAATTGTTTTAATCATTACGCAATCCTCTGTCTTTAATGCCATAAAAAAAGGCGACCGAGGTCGCCTTTTTGGATCAGATTCTCATCTCAACTTATTTGGAGATGTGAGCGATCAGGTCCAGAACTTTGTTAGAGTAACCGGTTTCGTTGTCGTACCAGGAAACCAGTTTCACGAAGTTGTCGTTCAGTGCGATACCTGCTTTAGCATCGAACACAGAAGTACAGATTTCGCCGTTGAAATCGGTAGAAACAACGTCGTCTTCGGTGTAACCCAGAACGCCTTTCATTGCGCCTTCGGAAGCAGCTTTGATTGCTTTCTTAATTTCTTCATAAGAAGCAGCTTTTTCCAGACGAACGGTCAGGTCAACTACAGATACGTTAGGAGTTGGAACGCGGAACGCCATACCAGTCAGTTTACCGTTCAGCTCTGGCAGAACAACGCCTACAGCTTTAGCAGCACCGGTAGAAGATGGGATGATGTTCTGAGCTGCGCCGCGGCCGCCGCGCCAGTCTTTGTGAGACGGGCCATCAACGGTTTTCTGAGTAGCGGTGGTAGCGTGAACGGTGGTCATCAGGCCTTCAACGATACCGAAGTTGTCGTTGATAACTTTAGCCAGTGGCGCCAGGCAGTTGGTGGTGCAGGATGCGTTAGAAACGATGTCCTGGCCAGCATACTTCTCGAAGTTAGCGCCTTTAACGAACATTGGGGTGTTGTCTTTGGATGGACCAGTCAGAACAACTTTTTTCGCGCCAGCGGTGATGTGCTTACGCGCAGTTTCGTCGGTCAGGAAGATACCGGTTGCTTCAGCAACAACGTCAACACCGATTTCGTTCCACTTCAGGTTAGCTGGATCTTTTTCAGCAGTAACACGGATGGTTTTGCCGTTGACAACCAGGTGGCCGTCTTTCACTTCAACGGTGCCGTTGAAACGACCGTGAGTTGAGTCGTACTTCAGCATGTACGCCATGTATTCAGCGTCTAACAGATCGTTGATACCAACGATTTCGATGTCAGAACGTTCCTGAGCAGCACGGAAAACAATACGGCCGATACGGCCAAAACCGTTGATACCTACTTTGATAGTCATATATTCCACCAGCTATTTGTTAGTGAATAAAAGGTTGCGTGTAAAATTACAAAAACCTTACGCAGCGTCAAGCGGAATCGTGTCAATCATTGCGACAAATCAATCCTTCGCATTACCTTTGCTCGATTGACTCACCTCACATTCCCTCGGAGCTAGCACCCATATGGGGCCTGCGCACGGAATTTTAAAGGGCTGACCACATAAAAACGTGGAGTAGATCACATTTGTCTGAGTGCCTCTGCGCAACGAGTAAGTTTAGATCAAAAGTTCATACTTCAGTGTTAATGTTTTGTTAGAATCGAGGGTAAAAGTTGTCTGTTTCAACTGCGAGATGTAAGCCTATGTCGAATCAACAAAACCCCGATGAACTGAAAAAAAACCTCACAGAAATGCAGTTCTACGTGACGCAAAACCACGGTACGGAACCGCCGTTTACCGGGCGTCTGCTGCATAACAAGCGCGATGGTGTCTACCACTGCCTGGTGTGTGACGCTGCACTGTTTAACTCCCAAAGCAAATACGATTCTGGCTGCGGCTGGCCGAGCTTCTATGAACCGGTGAGTGAAGAGGCCATTCACTATCTCAAGGACATCAGCCACGGTATGGAGCGCATTGAGATTCGCTGTGGAAACTGTGACGCCCATCTCGGTCACGTCTTCCCGGACGGCCCTCAGCCGACAGGGGAGCGTTTTTGCGTCAATTCCGCCTCATTAAGCTTCACTGACGACCAGAACGGCGACCAGACGAAAGGCTGAAAAATCGATTCAGCAAATTATTCCTTCGGAGCCCGATTTAACATGAATATTGAAGAGATGATTAACGGCATGACGCCGGATGTTTATCAGCGTCTGGTCACGGCAGTTGAGCTGGGAAAATGGGCCGATGGCGTGGCGCTGACCGCGGAGCAGAAAGAGAATTGCCTCCAGTTAGTCATGCTCTGGCAGGCGCGCAATAACACTGACGCGCAGCACATGACCATCGACACCCAAGGGCAGATGGTGATGAAGAGTAAGCAGCAGCTGAAAGAGGATTTCGGCATCGCGCCAAAATCGATTGCGACCCTGAAAATGAAGTAATCCTGCGGGTTGAAGCCCTCTCCTCTGGGGAGAGGGCTTATGTTTTACTTAATCCCCAGCGACTCCGCCAGCTGCTTCGCCAGCTGGTTGTTGTCATCCGCGCCGTACTCCCAGAACATCGCCCCGGCGAGGCCTTTCTCTTTGATGTACTCCGCTTTGATCGCCACCGACCGCGGGTTCTCATAAGAGAGGGCAAACAGCGCCTTACCCTCATCCCCTTTCACCGACAGCCACGGCACTTTGGCCCGATCGTCCCACTGCTCGGTAAAGCGTTTCTGCGGATCGTTTAAAAACGTCTTCACGATATCGTTGTACTTCACGTAGGTGTCTTTGGTCAGGTCATAGCCCAGCGATTTGAACAGGTCGATCTGTTGCGCGCTGAAATAAGGCTGGGTTGCCGGGTTTTTCTGTGCATCCGGCTTGCTCCAGTCGATGCCAGGCTCCACGGCGCGTTTCGGCACGCGGCCATAGAAGCCGATGCCGAGGTTCATCTGCTGTGGCTTCAGCCCGGCGGCAAGATAGTTATTCACCACGAAATCGACGCTGTATTTATCCGCCGCGGCCACGGTCGGCCAGGCGCTGGAGTCATACAGGTTGGCGTTGAAGTACTGAGTGCCGTACGCCATGTCGTAGGTCATCAGGTTGATGTAATCGAGTAACGGTGCAATCGCCTTCACGTCGATCCAACTTTTCGGACTTTCTGCATTGGCGCCGACGGCGATGGTTACCAGTTTTTTATTGCCAAACGCGTTACGCAGCTCTTTCAGCAGGGCGGTAAAGTTGTCCCGATCCGCTGGAGTGCTGGCGACCAGTCCCCATGCGCCGTTAACCGGGAATTCCCAGTCGAGGTCGATCCCGTCAAGACCGTATTTTTCCACGATCGCCTGCGCGGAGCGGATGAATACCGCCCGGGTCTCCGGGCTGGATGCCGCCCCCGAGAAACCACGCGCGCCCCAGCCACCCACGGAGAGCAGGACCTTGAGGTCAGGGTTTTGTTTGCGCAGGACAGGGAGCAAAGCCAGGTCGGCAGCCACTTTCGGCGAGAGCCAAATCTGGTGCAGTTTGCCCGGCTCTTTTAGCGCCGGGTTAGTTTCGTCTTTTTCGTCGTTATAGATCAGACCGAAGGAGTAGTTCAGGTGGGTGATCTGGCGAACATCGAGTTTATTGATATCCCCGCCCGGTCCGGCGGTGACGTCGCCACCCCCGTTAAAATAGCCCACCGACATCAGGGAGCTGGCGGAAACAACGGACGCGCAAAGCAGGGGTAAGGCTGCCAACAAGGGCAAAAGTTTCATAGCAATTCCTCTTCAATTTTGACGGTAAAAAAACAAGCACGCCACGTAAGGGCGTGGCGAAAAAAGTGCCAAAAAAGAATAGCATTGCCGTCTCGCTGAGAGTGCGAGGCAGTTCACTTTATGCGACTTAAGGGGAATTTTGCCCGGCGGCGCTGCGCTTGCACGGGCCTACGGGTGGCGGGCTTTTGCCCGGCGGCGCTACGCTTGCGCGTGCCTGCGGGTTTTGTAGGCCGGGTAAGCGTCAGCGCCACCCGGCACAAGGCTATCAGGCCTGAGTTTCCTGCCAGTCCGCCAGCGTGTACAGCGTGGCGCCTTCTGACGCCATATCCATAAACGCCTGGGCGCTGTCCTGATGCTGAATGTTGACCCCGCGGCAGCCGTCGGTGATGACGTTAACCTGGTAGCCCAGCTGCAACGCATCCAGTACGGTAAATTTGACGCAGTAATCGGTCGCCAGGCCCATCACAATCAGCTCAACGATTTCATGATGGCGCAGCCACTGATCCAGCCCGGTTTTCTGTCGATGGCCGTTATCAAAGAAGGCGCTGTAGCTGTCGATGTTCGGGTTTTCCCCTTTCTGGAAGATCGCGTCGATGGCCTTGCTGTTCAGCAGGGGATGCAGCTCTGCGCCTTCAGTCTGCTGCACACAGTGATCGGGCCAGAAAGTTTGCGGCAGGCCATCCAGCTCGCCCTGGGTGAAGGGCTCGACGTTATGCTGGCTGGCAAAGCTGCCGTGATCTGCCGGATGCCAGTCCTGGCTGGCCACTACCGCTTCGCCGCGGGCTTTACACCACTCAATCAGCGCGTTGGCGATGTCCACCGTGCTGTCGCCTTCGGCCACCGCCAGCGCGCCGCCAGCGCAGAAGTCATTCTGTAAATCGACCAGTAACAGGGCTCGTTGTTTCATGCGGACTCCTTATTCGTCTGGCGTCAGTTCGCCACGCAGGTTTTGCATCATCGCGGTGCGAATCGACTGCACATCCAGATCCTGACTCAGTAAGTAGTGAAGTTTAGTCAGGGTGGCTTCCACCGTCATATCAAAACCGCTAATCACCCCCGCTTGTGCTAGGGCATTACCGGTGGCATAGCCGCCCATATTCACTTTGCCGGACATGCACTGGGTGAGGTTGACCACCACGATCCCACGGCTGCTCGCCTCCTGAAGCTCCTTCAGGAACTCACCGTTTTGCGGGGCGTTGCCCACGCCATAGGAGCGCAGGATCAGCGCTTTTACCGGCTGGCGCAGGAAGTTTCGTACCACATCGGCGGAGATCCCTGGATAGATAGTCACCACTCCAATTGGCTGCGGGGTAATCGGATGCACCACCAGCTCGCCCGTCGTATGGGGGGCAGGCGGCGTACCGAGGCGGCGGATATGGATCCCGGCTTCCAGCAGCGGAGAGAGGTTCGGGGAGGCAAAGGCATCAAAGCCGTCCGCATGCGCTTTGGTGGTGCGGTTGCCGCGATACAGGCGGTTGTTGAAGAACAGGCTCACTTCGCTAATCGGGAAGTTGGCCGCCACGTACAGCGAGTTGAGCAGGTTGATCTGCCCGTCAGAACGCAGCTCCGCCAGCGGGATCTGCGAGCCGGTAACGATCACCGGTTTGCTGAGGTTTTCCAGCATGAAGGAGAGCGCCGAAGCGGTAAACGCCATGGTGTCCGTGCCATGCAGGATCACGAAGCCATCATACTGATCGTAGTGCGCCTTGATGTCGTCGGCGATATGTTGCCAGTCCTCCGGCGTCATGTCGGACGAATCCATCAGCGGGTCATACTCGTGGATGGTAAAGTCCGGCATCTCCGGGCGATGGAACTCAGGCATCAACGCCAGCTGGCGCTGCAGATGACCCGAAACCGGGATATAGCCATTTTCCGAGCGCTGCATACCGATGGTACCGCCGGTGTAGGCCACATAGATTGATTTCTTTTGCATGATGTAATGTTTTCTTGGGCTTCAAAGAAAAATCCCCTCTTCGCAGAAGAGGGGATGGGGATTAACGCACGTTAGCGCAGGTGAGGCAGAACGCGTAGCGGTTTTGCGGATCGTTAAAGGCGGCCAGTTTGTCGCCCTCCGCTTTGACTGCCTTAGCCGCCGAGGCGACCGGTGCCGGCAGATACGCCTGCAGCGCGTCCGGCAGCATGGCTTTCACCGAGCCGGAGAAGCTGTCCATCACCAGATCAACGAAGGTCGGCTCATCCTGATAGAAGTCGATATGCCACTGCTTCAGCTTCGCCAGTTCGGCGGCTTTCGCCACGGCGTCATCGAAATCGCCCAGATTATCCACCAGCCCGTTGCTCTTCGCATCCTGGCCGGTCCAGACATGGCCCTGGGCAATCTGGTCGATCTGCGCCGGGGTCTGCTTACGGGAGTCGGCCACCAGGGTGATAAAGCGCTTATAGCCGTTCTCAATGCTGAGCTGCATCATCTGCGACACTTCCGGCGGTAAGGCTTTGGTGATGGCGATATCCGCCAGCGGCGAGGTCGCCACACCGTCAGTATGCACGCCCAGATAGTCGAGGCTGTTCTCCACGGTGTTAATCACGCCGAAGATGCCGATGGAACCGGTCAGGGTGCTTGGGTTCGCCACGATGTAGTTCGCCGGGGTCGAGATCCAGTACCCACCGGATGCCGCCATTCCGCCCATGGAGACCACCACCGGTTTACCGGCGGCGCGGGCCGCTGACAGTTCCGCGCGGATCACTTCCGAGGCGCTGACGCTACCGCCCGGGCTGTTCACCCGCAGGACGATGGCTTTCACTTTCGGGTCGAGACGCGCGTCGCGGATCTGTGAGGCGGTGGTATCGCCACCCACGTTGCCCGGCGTCTCTTCGCCATCCATGATCGCGCCGTTAGCGAAGACCACGGCAATGCTGTCGCCGGTATCAGCCGGTTTTTTCGCCTGATAATCATAGAAGCTGATCGCGCTGTAATTCTTCTCCTCTTTACTCCAGCCGAACTGCTTGGTCAGGGACTTTTCAATCTCGGCGCTGGAGCCCAGGGCATCCACCAGCTTGCTGTTCAGGGCATACTTCGCCGTGTCGCCATCGACGTTACGCAGCCCGTCCAGCACCGCCTGCGCACCCGGGAAGACCTGCTCCGGGGTGATCTGACGGTTGGCGGCCACGGTGCCAAGATAGTTTTTCCACAGCTCACCGATCCAGCGGCTGTCCGCTTCCCGGGCGGCAGGGGACATGTCGTCGCGGATAAACGGCTCAACGGCCGATTTATAGGTCCCGACGCGGAACACGTGGGTCGTGACTTTCAGCTTATCGAGCAGGGATTTGTAATAGAGGCCATTGGTGGCGAAACCGTGCAGATCGACGGTGCCCTGCGGTGAGAGCCACACTTTATTGGCAAAGCTCGCCAGATAGTACTGCCCCTGGCTGTAGTTATCGCCCACCGCAATCACCGGTTTACCGCTGTCGCGGAACTCACGCAGTGCTTTACCGATGTACTGCATCGAAGGCTGATCCGCCCCGGCGAAGTTCTTCAGATCCAGCACAATGCCGGTGATATTGCGATCGTCTTTTGCCTGACGAATAGCATCAACGATATCGAACAGCGAGTTTTCCTGCAGACGATCGCTGCTGGCGCCAAACAGCTGGCGGCCCAGCACGCCCAGACGGTTGCTGGTGGAGGGTTTATCCACCACCACACCGGCGATGTCGAGCAGCAGCGCGCCGCGCCCGGCATTCTGGGCCTGGCTGGTGGAACTGATGTGCATCCAGACACCCACGCACACCATCAGAATAAGGATGAAGAAGATGTTCATCACCAGATTGCGGACGAAATTCAGCAGTCGCCACGTCCATTTAAAAAAGCCGGCAAACAGTCGCCAGAGGGTTCGCATGTATTCTCCCTGTCCAGATAATTACCTTCCCGTCGCCACTGGACGGTGTTGTCGGGCTATCGTAATGACCCGACCGCCACTTGTCAGCAGGAATCGCCTGCCACGCTGTAACAAAATCTGCCGTCGTGTTAATTTTGAGTAAATTTCAAGACAGGAGTAACCCCATGGATGCACTCGAACTGCTCGTTAACCGTCGTAGCGCGTCGCGCCTGGCGGAGCCCGCCCCGGCAGGCGAACAGCTGGACAACATTCTCCGCGCCGGGATGCGCGCCCCGGATCACGGCACCTTGCAGCCGTGGCACTTCTTTATCATAGAAGGTGAAGGACGCGATCGCTTCAGCGCCCTGCTGGAGAAGGGGGCCGTGGCCGCCGGGCAGGATGAGAAGGCGATTGAAAAAGCCCGCAATGCCCCGTTCCGTGCGCCGATGATTATCGCCGTGGTCGCCAAATGCCAGCCGCAGCACAAGGTGCCGGTGTGGGAGCAGGAGATGTCGGCTGGCTGTGCGGTGATGGCCATGCAGATGGCGGCCGTCGCCCAGGGGTATAACGGGATCTGGCGCAGCGGCGCGTTAACCGATAGCCCGGTGGTCCGCGAAGGACTGAACTGCGGCGCAGACGATAAAATCGTCGGTTTCCTCTATCTGGGCACCCCGCAGCTGAAAGCGTCGACCACCGTCTCCGTGCCCGACACCACGCCGTTTGTCACCCGTTTCTGATCTCCCTGCGCAAAAACTGTCTGGATCCTGAACAACTGCAGCAGAATTCAGACAGTCATACTTATCACTTAATGGAATGAGCGCTAACATAGTGCAATTGTAATGAAAGGAGATTGTCATGAGCGAGCAAGCCATTCGTTTAACGCAATACAGCCATGGAGCCGGTTGCGGTTGTAAAATTTCCCCCAAAGTGCTGGAAACCATTCTGCATAGCGAGCAGGCGAAGTTTGTCGATCCGAACCTGCTTGTGGGTAACGAAACCCGCGACGATGCCGCCGTCTACGATTTAGGTAACGGGACCAGCATTATCAGCACCACCGATTTCTTTATGCCGATCGTCGACAATCCGTACGACTTCGGGCGCATTGCCGCCACCAACGCCATCAGCGATATTTTTGCCATGGGCGGCAAGCCGATCATGGCGATTGCGATCCTCGGCTGGCCGATCAATACCCTGGCCCCGGAGATCGCCCGCGAGGTGATCGAGGGCGGACGCTTTGCCTGTCAGCAGGCGGGGATTGCGCTGGCGGGCGGTCACTCCATCGATGCGCCGGAGCCCATCTTTGGCCTGGCAGTCACCGGCGTGGTGCCAACCGAACGCGTCAAACGCAACAGCACCGCTGAAGCGGGCTGCAAGCTGTTCCTCACCAAGCCGCTGGGCATTGGCGTGCTCACGACCGCCGAGAAAAAATCCCTGCTGCTGCCGGAACACAAAGGGCTGGCGACAGAGGTGATGTGCCAGATGAACCTCGCCGGGGCCGCCTTCGCCAACATCGACGGCGTGAAGGCGATGACCGACGTCACCGGCTTTGGTCTGCTGGGTCACCTGAGCGAAGTGTGCCAGGGGGCGGGCGTGCAGGCTCAGGTCTGGTACCAGGACGTGCCGAAGCTGCCGGGCGTTGAAGCCTATATTGCTCAGGGCGCTGTCCCGGGTGGTACGCAGCGTAACTTTGCCAGCTACGGTCATCTGATGGGCGAGATGCCTGCCGAGTGGCGCGATCTGCTGTGCGATCCCCAGACCTCCGGCGGCCTGCTGCTGGCGGTGACCCCGGAGGCGGAAGCCGACGTCCAGGCGACTGCCGCTGAGTTCGGGATCACCCTGACCGCCATTGGCGAGCTGGTGCGGGCCCGTGGCGGTCGTCCGATGATTGAGATCCGTTAACTCAATGCGGTTATTTATTGCCGAAAAACCGAGCCTGGCGCGCGCTATCGCCGATGTGCTGCCTAAACCGCACCGCAAAGGCGATGGCTATATCGAGTGCGGGAACGGGCAGGTGGTCACCTGGTGTATCGGTCACCTGCTGGAGCAGGCCCAGCCGGACGCCTACGACAGCCGCTACGCGCGCTGGAATCTCAACGATCTCCCCATCGTGCCGGAAAAGTGGCAGCTACAGCCGCGCCCGTCGGTGACCAAACAGCTCAACGTCATTAAGCGTCTGCTGAAAGACGCCGCGGAAGTGATCCACGCTGGTGACCCGGACCGCGAAGGCCAGTTGCTGGTGGACGAGGTGCTGGACTACCTGAGCCTTGCGCCAGAAAAGCGCAAGCTGGTGCAGCGCTGTCTGATCAACGATCTCAACCCACAGGCGGTAGAGCGCGCCATCTCGCGTCTGCGATCCAACAGCGAGTTTGTCCCGCTGTGCGTCTCGGCCCTGGCCCGCGCCCGCGCAGACTGGCTTTACGGCATCAACATGACCCGCGCCTACACCATTCTCGGGCGTAACGCGGGTTATCAGGGGGTGCTCTCGGTGGGCCGCGTGCAGACTCCGGTGCTGGGGCTGGTGGTGCGCCGCGATGAAGAGATCGAGAACTTTGTCGCCAAAGACTTCTTCGAAGTGAAAGCCCATATCGTCACCCCGAAGGAGGAGCGTTTTACCGCCATCTGGCAGCCGAGCGAGGCCTGCGAGCCGTATCAGGATGAAGAGGGGCGTTTGTTGCATCGTTCCCTGGCCGACCACGTGGTTACCCGTATTCAGGGCCAGCCCGCCGTCGTCACCAGCTATAACGATAAACGAGAATCAGAACCTGCACCGCTGCCATTTTCCCTGTCGGCGTTGCAGATCGAGGCGGCAAAACGCTACGGCCTGAGCGCGCAAAACGTGCTTGATATCTGTCAGAAGCTGTATGAGACGCACAAGCTGATCACCTATCCGCGTTCCGACAGCCGCTATCTGCCGGAAGAGCATTTCGCCGGACGCCATGCGGTGCTGAACGCCATTGCCGCCCACGCGCCCGATTTAATGCCGCAGCCGGTGGTCAATCCGGACACCCGCAACCGCTGCTGGGACGATAAAAAGGTGGATGCCCACCACGCCATTATCCCGACGGCGCGTAGCAGCAAAGTCAATCTGACCGAGAACGAAGCGAAGGTCTATAACCTCGTCGCCCGCCAGTATCTGATGCAGTTCTGCCCGGATGCCCTGTTCCGCAAGTGCGTCATTGAGCTGGAGATCGCCAAAGGCAAGTTTATCGCCAAAGCGCGTTTCCTCGCCGAAGCGGGCTGGCGCACGCTGCTGGGCAATAAAGAGCGTGATGAGGAGAACGACGGTACGCCGCTGCCGGTGGTGAAAAAAGATGACGAGTTGCTGTGCGAGAAGGGCGAAGTGGTGGAGCGACAGACCCAGCCGCCGCGCCACTTCACCGATGCCACCATCCTCTCGGCCATGACCGGTATCGCCCGCTTCGTGCAGGATAAAGATCTGAAGAAGATCCTGCGCGCCACTGACGGACTGGGAACGGAAGCGACCCGCGCCGGGATCATCGAGCTGCTGTTTAAGCGCGGTTTTCTGCATAAGAAAGGGCGCTACATTCACGCGACGGACGCCGGGAAGGCATTGATCCACTCCCTGCCGGAGATGGCCGCACGACCGGACATGACCGCGCACTGGGAGTCGGTCCTGACCCAGATCAGCGAAAAGCAGTGTCGTTATCAGGATTTTATGCAGCCGCTGGTGGGCACGTTATTCGATCTGATTAACCAGGCGCGGAACACCTCGGTCAGGGATTTTCGCGGCATGGTTGCGCCGGGTGGCGACAAGAAGAAAAAGTTTAAGAAGAAGAGTGCGGCCTGAGGAATTGCCGGGTGGCGGCTACGAGGTAAAAGCAAAAAGGCAACTTGCGTTGCCTTTTTTAATGTTTTCTCCCTCTCCCCGTGGGAGAGGGCCGGGGTGAGGGCATCAGCCCGCACCACACAGAATCAGATCACACCCTGACCCAGCATCGCATCCGCTACCTTCACAAACCCGGCAATGTTCGCCCCGCGGACATAGTTGGTCTGCTTCTCTTCCCCGCCGTACTCGACGCAGGCGTGGTGAATATCCAGCATGATGTGATGCAGACGCGCATCCACTTTCTCAGCTTTCCAGCCCATACGCGCGGCGTTCTGCGCCATCTCCAGGCCTGAAGTTGCCACACCGCCGGCGTTCGCCGCTTTACCCGGTGCGAACAGCACGCCAGCCTGCAGGAACAGGTCGGTAGCTTCGATGGTGGTTGGCATGTTGGCCCCTTCCGCAACCGCTTTCACGCCGTTGGCGATCAGCTGGTGCGCGGCATCCACGTCCAGTTCGTTCTGGGTGGCGCACGGCAGGGCGATATCGACCGGGACAGCCCACGGCTGTTTGCCTTCCAGGTAGGTCAGACCGAACTCGCGGGCGTAATCGGCCACGCGACCGTCGCGGCTGGCTTTGATTTCGCACAGGCGCGCCAGTTTTTCGGTGGTGAAGCCCGCTTCATCCACCACGGTGCCGCTGGAGTCAGAGGCAGTGATCACCCGGGCACCCAGTTCCATTGCTTTCTCGATAGCGTACTGGGCCACGTTGCCGGAGCCGGACACCGCGACGCGCATACCGTCAAAGCTCATCCCGTGACGCTTCAGCATCGCTTCCGTGAAGTAGACCAGACCGTAACCGGTGGCTTCCGGGCGGATCAGACTCCCGCCGAAGGAGAGACCTTTCCCGGTGAAGACGCAGGCGCTGTTGTTGGAGAGTTTTTTCATCATCCCGGCCATAAAGCCCACTTCGCGACCGCCCACGCCGATATCCCCGGCCGGTACGTCGGTATCCGCGCCCAGGTGGCGATAGAGTTCGGTCATCAGCGCCTGGCAGAAACGCATCACTTCGCCTTCACTCTTACCTTTCGGATCAAAATCGCTGCCGCCTTTGCCGCCGCCCATTGGCAGGGTGGTCAGGGCGTTTTTAAAGGTTTGCTCAAAGCCGAGGAACTTCAGGATCGACAGGTTAACCGACGGGTGGAAGCGCATCCCGCCTTTGAACGGGCCAATCGCCGAGCTGAATTGAACACGCCAGGCGCGGTTGACCTGCACCTGATTGCGGTCATCCACCCACACCACGCGGAACTGGATCACGCGCTCGGGCTCAACCAGGCGTTCAAGCAGGGACATCTGACGATAGCGGGGGTTTTGTTCCAGGAATGGCCACAGCGTGGTCATCACTTCACGTACGGCCTGAGCAAATTCGCTCTGATGCGGGTCACGCTGTTGAACACGATTCAGAAAGGATTCAAGAGAGCACGCCTGGTCCATAACTATAAGTTCCTCTAATATATTGGGATTATTTTATTTGTAACAAAAAGATGCATGTTGTTGTGTTTTTCGACTATACCACCCGATGCACTTTGTGACGCAAGCTAAATTTCGCCCTCAAGTTAAATTCATTAAACGCCTCGGGTCATAACAAAAAACGATGATCGGTGGGATTAAAGTTTGTCGGCAGGTTTACCGTTATAGTGAATATCAGGACACAACAGGAAGAGGCGTCGATGAAGCGTATTGTGATGGCTGTTTTGCTTGGGGTTTTCGCGGCCGGCAGTCAGGCCGACCAGCGATTTAGTACCGGGGGTGTGGATGTGAATATCCCGCCGGAGATCTTCAGCTCCAGCGGCCAGCGCCCGCCGCCGTGCAACCAGTGCTGCATCTATCAGGATCAGAACTATTCAGAAGGATCGGTGGTAAAAGCCGAGGGCGTGTTGTTGCAGTGTCAACGCGACCCGCAGGCGATCAGCACCAATCCGCTGGTTTGGCGTCGCGTAAGAGAATAAAGGCTTCCAGCAGAGGGATATCCGCCGGGGCGAGATCGTAGCGTAGCGCCTCGCGCGGCGTGCACCACACCAGCTGGGTGTGGTAGTGCGTTGCGGGCGTGCCGGTAAACGCCGGGACGTGCCAGGCGTGCAGATTGATCAGCCGCCGGGACACCTCACGCTGGTGGCTGGCGATATACTGCCCGGGGCGGGCCTCAATGCCCAGCTCTTCACGCAACTCGCGGATCAACGCCGCGGGCTGCGTCTCTCCGGCCTCCACTTTGCCGCCAGCAAATTCCCACATTCCCGGCTGATCGGCGTGCGCCGGACGCTGCGCCAGTAAAATTTTGCCATCCCGTTCGAGAATAGCGCAGACAACATCGAGTGTTTTTAGCATGATCGTCAATAATGGTTGAGAGAGAAAGCGTTAGGATCGGCGTACTTATCAGCGACCAGGGAGCCTCCTGTGAAAGAGTTACCACCCGTCTGGGTTAAACCCATCGAATCCATCCCCGCCAGTTTAACGCCAATCGCCAGGATGCAGAAAAAACATTATGGCGCGGTACTCAATCCGCTGCGCTGGTGGGGAAGAATGCCCCGGTTGTTCTGGCTGGTGGCGCTGTTTGTCGGCTTTCTGGAGCGTAAAAAATCCCCGTTAAATCCGGTGCTGCGTTCGCTGCTGATGACCCGCGTCTCGCAGGTGTGCCACTGCGCGTTCTGCATCGACGCCAATGCGCTACGCCTGGCGGAACGCAGCGGCGGGCTGGAGAAGGTGCAGGCCGTCGCGACATGGCGTGACAGCGCGCTGTTCAGCGACGAAGAGCGCGCCGCGCTGGCCTATGCCGAGGCGGTGACTGCCACGCCGCCTGCGGTTGACGATGTCATCAAAACGGCGTTGCGCCGCCACTTCAGTGAGGAGGCGATCACCGAGATGACCGCGCTGCTCGCTTTTCAGAACCTGTCGGCGCGCTTCAATGCCGCGCTGGAGATCCCTTCCCAGGGGCTATGCGCCATGCCCGGAGAGAAACCCGATGCTTGACCGTCATCTTCACCCACGCCTGAAACCGCTGCTCAATCGGCTGGTGATGAAGCTGGATAAACCGGGGATCACCCCGGACGGCATTACGCTGATCGGCTTTGCCATTGGGGTGCTGGCCCTGCCGTTTCTGGCCCTGGGCTGGTATCTGGCGGCGCTGGTGGTGATTGTGCTGAACCGGCTGCTGGACGGGCTCGATGGGGCGCTGGCGCGGCGGCGCGAGCTGAGCGATGCCGGGGGCTTTCTCGATATCGCCCTCGATTTTCTGTTTTATGCCCTGGTGCCCTTTGGCTTTGCGCTGGCCAATCCGGCAATGAATGCGCTGCCTGCCGCCTGGCTGCTGTTCGCCTTTATCGGCACCGGGAGTAGCTTTCTGGCGTTTGCCGCGCTGGCGGCGAAGCATGACATCGACAATCCGGGTTATGCCCATAAATCGTTTTATTACATCGGAGGGCTGACGGAAGGCACCGAAACCATTCTGCTGTTTGTGCTCTGTTGTCTGTTCCCGGCGCACTTTGCGTGGCTGGCGTGGGTGTTTGGCGCGTTGTGCTGGCTCACCACCGCAACGCGCATCTGGAGTGGCTATCTGACGCTGAAAGAGGTTCAGCGTCAGCCAGGTTCAGAGTGAACTCTCTGGCCCGCGTTCACCGGTCGCAACCGGGTTCTGCGGGTTGCTGCTCCATTCGTACCAGCCCCCGTCGTAAACGCCGACATTTTTCCAGCCCATCGCCCGGGCATACATAAAGGTCTCTGATGCCCGCCAGCCGGTGCCGCAGTAAAACGCTACCTGCTGATCCGGCAGAATGTTCCACTGCTTCCACATGGCGGCGATGTCGTCTGCGGTACGCATGGTGCCATCCGGATTATGAAAATCTTCCATGTGGGTCGAATCGCTTCCGGCATGGCCCCAGCGGGCGCCTGCGATTTCACCTTTTGGTTTGATGTAGCTGTAGCCGCTGGTCACGCCGGTAAACTCCGGCCACGAGCGGATGCTCACCAGCGAGGCATCTTTACGATGCAGCAGGCCCCGGGCCTGGTCAGTATTCAGCATCAGCTGCGGCTGACCGGGGATCGGCGCGCCAAAATCGGCGGCTGGCGTGACCTTATCCGGCGTCCCGCGCTTGACCGGCAGTTTTGCCGCGTCCCAGGCTTTCCAGCCCCCGTCCAGCAGGCGAACATCTTTCACCCCGGCATACAGCATGATCTGCGCCACGCGCGCTGCGGCGTACACGTCGCGGCCATAGAGGATCACCGTGGTGTCATGGCGGATGCCATGTTTCGCCAGCATCGCCTTCAGATCGGCATCAGAGACCTTATTCCACAGCGGCTCGCTTTCCACTTCGTTGGTGTCGATATAGCCCGCGCCGGGAATATGGCTCAGCAGATAAAATTTCGGTGCGCCCCAGGCGGCTTCAATCACTTTCCACTCCCCGGCGGGAGCGGCAGTCACCGGCTTACCCTGCTGGAGCTGGTGTAGCCACTGCGGGTAGACCAGCTGCTCAAAGTGGGCGAGGCGCTGGAGACGATCCGGGGTTTTCAGGGCATCGCTTAACAGCGTGACCTGGCTGAAGCCCGCCTGAGCAAGCCGTGCCTTGACGGCCTGGTTATCGCTGTCGCTACCGTATAAGGCCACCGGCGTGGTCGGCGTCAGCTGATGCTGCGACGCCCAGGCTTTCAACTGGGACGCGTTCATCGCCCCGAGCCAGCTGGCGGAGAGATTAAGGGCGGCAGGCTCGTGGCCGGAAGGGCCGTTCAGGGTCTGCGGCCAGCCGTTGTAAAAGGCGCTGGCGCGGGTATCAATAATCGAACCTTGTTGCTGCTGAAGCTCCGTCAGCGTCAGGGAATGTGCCATGTTAGCAGCGAAGGTGGAGAAAGAGGCGAGACCTAAAGCGGCGGTCAGCGCGGCCAATTGAGAAACACGTTTCATCGAAATGCCCGATCGTAAAAAATTGAGCCGACATTGTGGCAACCTGCCCGGCAAAAAACGTTGCGTTTGCGCAGGATGTCACGGGATTCATTGCCAGCCTGCCATCGGCAGCACCTGCCCATTCGGAGGAATATCGTCCTCATCGTGGGTCACCTGCACCACCGGGATCTGCCGGGCGCGCACTTCGGCGAACACCCAGCGGCGAAACTGGTCGCGCAGATTTTTATCCAGACGGCTGAAGGGCTCATCAAGCAGCAGCGCCTGGGGCTGGGCCAGCAGGGCGCGGAGCAGGCTCACCCGGGCGCGCTGGCCGCCGGAGAGCGTGGCGGGATCGCGAGGAAAGAAACCGCTCAGATCGGCGGCGTCCAGGGCGGCAATCACCTTTTGTTTACGCTGGTCGCCTTTAATGGCGGCCGGGAGCGCCAGGAGCAGATTCTGCCCGACGCTGAAGTGATCGAAGAGCAACGCATCCTGAAACAGCAGGCCCACTCCCCGCTGCTCGGTGGGGAGGAGGTCGCAGCGCCGGGCGTTGATCCACAGCTCCCCCGCGGCGCGAAAATCGCCAGGCAAGGCGCCCACCATCCAGGCAAACAGCGACGATTTACCGCTGCCGGAGGGGCCCATCAGGGTGAGAATGTCGCCGGGCGGCACGGTGAAGTTGACATTGTGCAGCAGTGTCGTCTGGCGCAGCGAGAGCGAAACATCCTTGACCATCAGCATTAACGTAACCCCTGTCGAAAGCGGCCAACCAGCCGGGAGAGCAAGATGCAGGAGGCGAAAACCAGCATCGGCAGCAGCAACTGCCACAGCGCCTGGGCGGCCAGCACGGCGCTACTGCCGCCGCTGCTGAGCGCCACGGCGTCGGTGGTCAGGGTGGCGAACCGGCCGCTGCCCAGCCACAGGGTAGGTAGATACTGCGCCATACTGACGGAAAACCCGACCGCAAAGGCGGTGAGCGCCGGGCGGATCATCTGCGGGCATTTGATCAGCCAGAATATTTTAAACGATCCCCAGCCGAGGGTGCGGGCAATCAGGATCTGGCGCGGATCGAGTCGGCGCCAGGCCGGCTGCATCACCAGCAGCATCCACGGCAGCACCCACAGCAGATGCCCCCACAGGACGGCAATCCACTGTCCGTCGAGCTGCAACAATAACGCCAGCTGATACTGCCCGGCCACCAGCGGCAGGGCAGGAAGCGCCAGCGGCAGCCAGACCCAGAAGGCTCCGCGCTGCGGGCCCCACTCCAGCCAGAGCAGGATCATCCCCAGCGCAAGCGCCGCCGAGGCGAGCCCCAGCGCCAGGCTCACACCCGCCGTCTCCCGGGAGACGCTGGCGTTGCCTGCCACCAGCACCAGAACCGCCACGCTGACGATGCCCGCCAACGGCAACAGCAGGGCGCAGGCGCGTCCCACCCGCAGCGGGCGCGGCGTCGGGCGCTCCCCGGAGACGTCCGGAATAGTACGCCGCCAGCGTCGCCAGCCGAGAAACAGCGCGACGGCGATCAGCTCCAGGATGACCAGCAGGATCACACAGACCAGCATCCCTTTGGCCTGCTGCTGCGCATCGCCCTGCGAGAGCCACTGCCAGGCCAGCACCGCCAGGGTGGGAGGATTACCCGGCCCGAGGATCAGGGCCACATCCACCACCGACAGCGTCCAGGCGATCGTCGCCAGCATCACCGCCCCCAGCGCGGGCGCAATGGCGGGGAGGATCAGCCAGCGCAGCGCCTGCCAGCGGCCATAGCCCAGGGATCGCAGCACGGTCACTTTTTGCGCCAGATCTTTTTCCGGCAGCGAGGCGTAAATCGCCCAGAGAACAAACGCGCTCTCCTTAACGGCGAGGGTCAGGCCCAGACCGATCCCGTAGCGATCCAGCGCCGGGGAGCAGATCGAACAGAGGCGGTAGAGCTCGCCGCCTTCGGCAAAAATCAGCAGCACGCTGACGGCAAAGGCCACGTGCGGGATCGCCAGCAGCCAGGGCAGGTGATTGCAAAGCCGTCGCCAGCGGCTGCCGGGCCACAGCGCGGCCATCACCGCCAGGGCCAGCAGCAGCGCCCCGGCGGCGGCAATCAGGGTGGAAATCAGGGTGGCGATCAGCGCCTGGGGTATTTGAGGATCGGCCGCCAGCGCCCGCCAGTTCTCCAGGGAGAACAGAGGCGGTAACAGCAGGACGACGGCGGGGAGCAGCGGCAGATACACCACCGCCATCAGCAGCCAGGCCAGGCCGCTTAATGGGTGCCGTAGCGACGCAGCCATTCCTGCTCCAGCGCGTTAACCCAGGCGGCGTGAGGTTCCCCGAGCGTCGCCGGGAGTTCTGCCGGAATAAACTGACGCAGTGCGGCGGCCTCAGCGGCAGGCAAAGTCTGTGGATCCAGCACGCTCGGATCGCCCCAGTGGGCCGGATCGGCCTTGCGGATCTGCGCCTGCGGCGAGAGTAAAAAGTTAGCGACGACTTTCGCACCCGCGCTGGCAGAGCTGTTGGCCGGGATCGCCACAAAGTGCACGTTGCCAATCATCCCCTGCTGAAAACCAAAGCTGTAGCTGTCAGCGGGCAGCTCGTTGCTGTTCACCTTTTGTCGGGCGTGGGCCGGGTTAAAGGTGATCGACAGGCCTAAATTGCCGCTGGCCAGCAGGGCATCCATCCGCGCCGGTGACGGCGGGAAATCTTTGCCCTCGCGCCACAGGTGGGGATGCAGTTTATCCAGATACGCCCACAGCGGGGCGGTGACTGCGGCAAAGGTGGCGCTGTCCGGCGGCTGTTTGAGGGCCTCCGCCTGGGTGGTTTGCGTCAGCAGGAGCTGTTCCAGGAATGCGGTGCCGGTAAAGTCGGGCGGGCGCGGGTAGGTGACGGTGCCGGGATGTTGAGCGGCCCAGGCCAGCAGCGCCTGCGGATCTGCCAGCGGTTCAGGCAAGGTCTGGCGGCTGGCGATAAAGGTGAGCTGTGCGCTGCCCCATGGCGACTCTGCCCCCTCGGTCGGGATGGCAAAATCTTCCGTTACCGGTTTGGTGGTGTCGACATAGCGCCAGTTGGGCAGGGTTTGCGCCCATCCGGTCTGCAACAGCCCTGCGGTTTTCAGGGTGCGGAAGTTCTCGCCGTTGACCCACAGCAGGTCGACGGAACCGTTGGTGTTGCGCCCGGCGCTGGCCTCGGTCTGGATGCGTTTCACCGCATCGGCGGCATCCGCCAGACGGACAATCTTCAGGGTAATGGCATAGTGGCTTTTCATCTCGCCGCTCACCCAGTCCAGATAGCGGTTCACCGCCTCATCGCCGCCCCAGGCATTAAACCAGACGGTCTGGCCCCGGGCCTCCTCTTTCACTTTCTGCCAGCTGTCATCAGCCAGCGCGTGCCCTGCGATCAGCAGGCCAGTCAGAAACATGCACAAACGCACACGGCGCATAATGCCCCCTGTTATGAAGACGTTCGGGAAAAGCGGGCGAACAGCTAGCGGGTGACGAGCGGCAGCAGGCCCAGCAGGGTAAAGGCGAAAACCACGCCCGGCGAGAGGATATCACGCAGCGAGGCGATCTGCCCTAACTGGTGGCCAGCGTTGAGATACACCACCGCCCCGGGCAGCATCCCGAGCTGGCTGACCCACCAGTAGCGGCCCACCCTGATGCTGGTTAAACCGGCCAGCAGGTTGACCACAAAGAAAGGAAACAGCGGCATCAGGCGCAGGGCAAACAGATAAAACACCCCGTCGCGGGCGACTCCGTCATTGACGGTGCGCATCGGCCCGGCAAAGCGGCGCTGGACCCAGTCGCGCAGCAGATAGCGGCTGACCAGCATCGCCAGCGTCGCACCCAGCGTGGCGGCAAACGACACCAGCACAATCCCCGGCCACAGACCAAAAAGCGCCCCGCCGAGCAGGGTCAGCAGCGCAGCGCCCGGCAGCGACAGGGTGGTGACCAGCACGTAGAGAGTGAAAAAGAGAGCGGCGCTTTGCAGTGGCGCCTGCTGGCAGTAATGCAGCAGTGCCTGATGCCGGGCCTGAAGATTTTCCAGCGTTAAAACGCCGGCGGGAAGTTGGGTATAAATAACGACAAATGCGCCCACAAGGGCGCACAGAAGCAGGATTTTGCGACTATTCGCAGCCACTTATTTTACGTCGAAGGTCGCCCATACCGGGGCGTGGTCGGACGGTTTTTCCATGCTGCGGATCTCGTAGTCGATCCCGGTTTCGATGCAGCGCTCTGCCAGCACTGGGCTTGCCAGCAGCAGGTCGATGCGCAGGCCGCGGTTATCATCGAAGCCTTTGGAGCGATAATCAAACCACGAGAAGCGATCCTGGGCCTCCGGGTTGGCGCTGCGGAAAGTATCCACCAGACCCCAGTCCATCAGACGGGCCATCCACTCGCGCTCTTCCGGCAGGAAGGAGCACTTCCCGGTGCGCAGCCAGCGTTTGCGGCTCTCCTCGCCGATGCCAATATCCAGATCGGTATGGCTGATGTTCATGTCGCCCATGATCAGCACCGGGTTCTCTTTTTTCAGCTCGGTTTCGAGGTACGACTGCAGATCCTGATAGAACTTCTCTTTGGCCGGGAATTTCAGCGGATGGTCGCGGCTCTCGCCTTGTGGGAAGTAACCGTTGATCACCGTGATGTTGCCCAGCGAAGAGGGAATTTCCGCCATGATGATACGACGCTGGGACTCTTCATTATCGCCCGGGAAGCCGCGACGCACCGAGACTGGCGTCTCTTTGGTCAGCAGGGCCACACCGTAATGGCCTTTCTGGCCGTGATAAAAGACGTTGTAACCCAGCTTTGCCACCTCTTCGAGAGGGAACATATCGTCGTGGACTTTTGTCTCCTGCAGGCCAATGACGTCAGGCTGATGTTGGTCGACGATAGCTTGCAGTTGATGAGGACGGGCGCGCAGGCCGTTGATATTAAAAGAGACAAATTTCATAGTCGCTGCCAGTGCAAGGTGAATAGTGCAGGGATGGTAGCAGAATTTCGCCAGGCTGACTGCCGCCGCTGCGTATGTTCCACCAATTACTGCGACAGATCGCGCCGACAGTGCAATATTTGCACCGATCCGGCGCATGGCGCCCTTCAATGGCGCGTAAAGGGACCACAAATTTCGCCAGCGATCACAATTCCAGAATTATATTTGGCTTCTGCATAAAACAGCTGTTTTTCATCCGGCAAAGCCGCGCTTGTTGTAAAAATATTCACTTTATATGCAATAACAGTGAATAACACCATGTCGTAACCTGTTGATATTACGTTACCCCATCCCGTTTATGCATTTTTATCGCTGGCTGGCACGATCGCTGCAATCTACATTTACAGCGCAAACACTAAAATATTTAACATTTAATCAACCTTTTATTTACCCGGATGAGGTCGCTATGTCTCTGTCAATTACGCGTGAAAACTTTGATGAATGGATGATGCCGGTTTACGCCCCGGCGGCTTTTATTCCGGTACGGGGAGAGGGCTCACGCCTGTGGGATCAACAGGGTAAAGAGTATATCGACTTTGCCGGGGGTATTGCGGTTAACGCCCTGGGCCATGCCCATCCGGCGCTGCGTCAGGCGCTCAACGACCAGGCGGCGAAATTCTGGCATACCGGGAATGGCTTCACCAACGAGCCGGTGCTGCGGCTGGCTAAAAAACTGATCGACGCCACCTTTGCCGAAAAAGTGTTCTTCTGTAACTCCGGGGCTGAAGCTAACGAAGCAGCGCTGAAGCTGGCGCGTAAATATGCCCACGATAATTTTGGTAGCCAGAAAAGCGGCATCGTCGCATTCAAAAATGCCTTCCACGGTCGCACCCTGTTTACCGTCAGCGCGGGCGGCCAGCCGTCATATTCTCAGGACTTTGCCCCGCTGCCGCCGGATATCCGCCACGCGGTCTATAACGACCTGCAGTCGGCCAGCGAGCTGATCGACGACAGCACCTGCGCGGTGATCGTCGAGCCGATGCAAGGCGAGGGCGGCGTAGTGCCTGCGGACAAAGCCTTCCTGCAGGGGCTGCGCGAGCTGTGCGACCGCCACAACGCGGTGCTGATTTTTGATGAAGTCCAGACCGGCGTTGGCCGTACCGGCGAGCTGTATGCCTATATGCACTACGGCGTGACACCCGATGTGCTCTCCACCGCCAAGGCGCTCGGCGGTGGCTTCCCGGTGGGAGCGATGCTGACCACCGACAAATTTGCCCGGGTAATGACCGTCGGCACCCACGGCACCACCTACGGCGGCAACCCGCTGGCGTCGGCGGTGGCAAGTCAGGTGCTGGATATCATCAACACCCCGGAAGTGCTGACCGGCGTGAGGCAGCGTCATGAGTGGTTTGTCGAACGCCTGCAGGCCATTAACGGTAAAACCGGCCTGTTCAAAGAAATTCGCGGTCTGGGGCTGCTGATTGGCTGCGTGCTCACGGATGAGTTCGCCGGAAAAGCTAAACTTATTTCTCAGGAAGCGGCAAAAGCGGGTGTGATGGTGTTGATCGCCGGGGCTAACGTGGTGCGCTTTGCGCCTGCGCTGATTGTCAGCGAGGAAGAGGTGCAGACCGGGTTAGATCGCTTTGCGCTGGCCTGTGAACGTGTGAAGTCCGGGGTGTCATCATGATGGTCATCCGTCCCATTGAGCGCGGGGATTTATCCGCCCTCATGCAGCTTGCCGGTAAAACAGGAGGCGGGCTGACCTCGCTTCCGGTTGATGAACATACTCTCTCGGCGCGCATCGAGCGCTCGCTGGAGACCTGGCAAGGGACGCTGCCGAAAGGCGAACAGGGTTACGTGTTTGTGCTGGAAGAGTCCACTACCGGCACCGTGGCCGGGATCTGCGCCATTGAGGTGGCGGTGGGTCTGAACGATCCCTGGTATAACTACCGTGTCGGCACCCTGGTGCACGCCTCAAAAGAGCTCAACGTTTACAACGCGCTGCCGACGCTGTTTCTCAGTAACGATCACACCGGCAGCAGCGAACTCTGTAGCCTGTTTCTCGATCCCGACTGGCGCAAAGAGGGCAACGGCTATCTGCTCTCGAAATCGCGCTTTCTGTTTATGGCCGCCTTCCGCGATCGCTTTAACGAAAAAGTGGTGGCTGAGATGCGCGGCGTGATCGACGAAACCGGCTTCTCGCCGTTCTGGAAAAGCCTCGGCGAACGCTTCTTCTCGATGGAGTTCAGCAAGGCCGACTACCTGTGCGGCACCGGGCAGAAAGCCTTTATTGCCGAGCTGATGCCGAAACATCCTATCTATACCCATTTCCTCAGCTCCGAGGCGCAGGCGGTGATTGGCGAAGTCCATCCGCAAACCGCCCCGGCGCGTGCGGTGCTGGAAAAAGAGGGCTTCCGCTACCGCAACTATGTCGACATCTTTGACGGCGGCCCGACGCTGGAGTGCGATATCGACCGGGTGCGGGCGATCCGCAAAAGCCGTCTGGTGGAGGTGGCCGAAGGCCAGCCTGCGCCGGGCGAGTGGCCTGCCTGTCTGGTCGCTAATGAACAGTATGACCAGTTCCGCGCCACGCTGATCCGCGTGGATCCCGATTGTGAACGTCTGGTGCTGACCCCAGCCCAACTGGATGCCCTGAAATGCCGCGCCGGCGATCGTATTCGCATGGTGCGCCTGTGCGCTGAGGAGAAAAAAGCATGAATTTATGGATTAACGGCGACTGGGTAACCGGCGAAGCTGAACCCCGCACCAAACACAATCCGGTGGGTCAGGAGGTGTTATGGCAGGGTGCTGACGCCAGCGCCGCACAGGTTGAGCAGGCCTGCCGGGCGGCACGCGCGGCCTTCCCAGGCTGGGCGAAACTGCCGTTCAGCACCCGTCAGGCCATCGTGGAGAAATTTGCTGCCCTGCTGGAGGCCAACAAGCAGGAACTGACTCGCGTGATTGCCAGCGAAACCGGCAAACCGCGCTGGGAAGCGGCAACCGAAATTACCGCGATGATCAATAAAATCGCCATTTCGGTGAAGGCTTACCATACCCGCACCGGCGAGCAGCATACTGAGATGGCCGACGGGGCCGCCAGCCTGCGCCACCGTCCGCACGGCGTGCTGGCGGTATTTGGCCCCTATAACTTCCCCGGCCATCTGCCGAACGGCCATATCGTGCCGGCGCTGCTGGCGGGTAACACCGTGATCTTCAAGCCGAGCGAGCTGACGCCGTGGAGCGGCGAGGCAGTCGTCAAACTGTGGGAGCAGGCCGGGCTGCCGCCGGGGGTGCTCAATCTCGTCCAGGGCGGGCGCGAAACCGGTCAGGTGCTGAGTGCGCTAAACGATATCGATGGCCTGCTGTTTACCGGCAGCGCCGGGACCGGCTATCAGCTGCACCGACAGCTGGCCGGACAGCCGGAGAAAATTCTGGCCCTCGAGATGGGCGGCAACAACGCCCTGATCGTTGACGATCCGGCGTATATCGACGCCGCGGTCCACCTGACCATTCAGTCGGCCTTTATCACCGCCGGACAGCGCTGCACCTGCGCCCGACGTCTGCTGGTGAAAAACGGTGCCGAAGGTGACGCTTTCCTCGCCCGTCTGGTGGAGGTGAGCGGCCATCTGCTGCCGGGCGCGTGGGATGACAACGACCAGCCGTTTATCGGCGGGCTGATCTCCGAGCAGGCGGCGAAAAACGTCTGGCACGTCTGGCGGGAGCACGTTGCCCGCGGCGGCAAGTCGCTGCTCGATCCGCGTCTGGTCCGGGCGGGCACCTCGTTATTAACCCCGGGAATTGTCGAGATGACCGGCGTGCGCGATGTGCCGGATGAAGAGGTCTTTGGCCCGCTGCTCTGCGTCTGGCGCTATGACGATTTCGACCAGGCCATCGCCATGGCCAACGCTACCCGCTACGGCCTGTCGTGCGGACTGATCTCCCCGGATCGCCAGAAATTCGATCAACTGTTGCTGGAGGCGCGTGCCGGGATCGTTAACTGGAACAAACCGCTTACCGGCGCGGCCAGTACCGCACCGTTCGGTGGAGTGGGTGCCTCCGGGAACCATCGCGCCAGCGCCTGGTATGCGGCGGATTACTGCGCCTGGCCCATGGCGAGCCTCGAAACCCCGGCCATCGTCCTGCCGGAGCAACTGAGCCCGGGCCTCGATTTTATTCAGGGGAAACGTCATGAAAGCGCGTGAAGTCAATTTTGACGGGCTGGTGGGGTTAACCCACCACTATGCCGGGCTGTCGTTTGGCAATGAGGCCTCGACCAAACACCGTTTTCAGATCTCCAACCCACGGCTGGCGGCGAAGCAGGGGCTGCTGAAGATGAAGGTGCTGGCGGATGCGGGCTTTCCCCAGGCGGTGATCCCGCCTCAGGAGCGGCCTAACGTCGGCGTGCTGCGCCAGCTCGGCTTTACCGGCACCGATGAGCAGGTGGTGGAGAAAGCGGGCACCCAGCAGCCGCAGCTGCTCTCTGCCGCCAGTTCGGCCTCCTCGATGTGGGTCGCCAATGCCGCGACGGTGGCCCCGTCGGCGGACACCCTCGACGGAAAAGTGCATTTCACCGTTGCCAACCTGAACAACAAGTTCCACCGTGCCAGTGAAGCTGGCACCACCGAGAAGGTGCTGCGCGCCATTTTCCGCGACGAGGCCCGCTTCAGTGTCCATACGGCGCTGCCGCAGGTGGCGATGTTCGGTGATGAAGGGGCGGCCAACCATAATCGCCTCGGCGGCGACTACGGCGAGCCGGGCCTGCAGCTGTTTGTCTATGGCCGTGAAGAGGGAGGCAATGAGGCGCCGGCCCGCTACCCGGCCCGACAGACCCTGGCCGCGAGCCAGGCGGTTGCCCGGCTGAACCAGGTCAACCCCGGCCAGATCCTCTTCGCCCAGCAAAACCCGCTGGTGATTGACCAGGGGGTATTCCATAACGACGTCATCGCCGTGTCGAACCGTCAGGTGCTGTTCTGCCACGAGCAGGCATTTGTCGACCAGCCCGCGCTGCTCCAGACCCTGCGCGATCGCGTCCCCGGCTTTATGCCCATCGAGGTGCCGACCGAGGCGGTCTCGGTTAAGGATGCCGTTGCCACCTACCTGTTTAACAGCCAGCTGCTGAGCCGGGACGACGGCAGCATGATGCTGGTCCTGCCCCAGGAGTCGCAGGCGCATCCGGGCGTCTGGCGCTATCTGAGCGGTCTGGTGGCGGAGGATAACCCCATCAGCGAACTGCGGGTATTCGACCTCCGCGAGAGCATGGCTAACGGCGGCGGCCCGGCGTGTCTGCGCCTGCGCGTGGTGCTGACCCCTGAGGAGCAGCGGGCGGTCAACCCGGCGGTGATGATGAACGAGACCCTGTTCAACACCCTCAATGACTGGGTGGACCGCTACTACCGTGACCGTCTGGTCCAGGCCGACCTGGTGGATCCGCAGCTGTTGCGCGAAGGGCGCGAGGCGCTGGATGCCCTGAGCCAGATTCTGCAGCTCGGGTCTGTCTACCCGTTCCAGCAATAAAGGAGGCGTGATGGAAAACTTTCTGGCGCTGACGATGGCCGACGAGACGCCTCCCAACCTTGAGGGCAGAGGGGCGTCGTTTGACTGGCGCTGGCTGGCCTGCGGTGTGCTGGAGCTGACCCCGGAAGTCGCGAGCACGCGCTCGCTGGTGCTGTCGGCCGGGATCCACGGCAACGAAACCGCCCCGGTAGAGATCGTTGACCTGCTGGTGCGGGCGCTGTTTCGGGGCGAACTGACGCTGCGCTGTCGTCTGCTGATTATCTTCGGTAATCCTCCGGCGCTGAGGGCCGGCAAGCGCTACCTGACCTGCGATATCAATCGCCTGTTCAGCGGGCGCGGGGCGCAGTTTCCGGCCTGCGACGAGACCGCCCGGGCGACGTTGCTGGAGGAACGGGTAGCGGCGTTTTACCAGCAGGCGGGGGCCGATCGCTGGCATCTGGATCTGCATACTGCCATCCGCGCCTCGTATCATGAACGTTTTGGCGTGCTGCCCCAGCGCAATCAGCCGTGGGATGCGGCCTTTCTTCAATGGCTGGGAGATGCCGGCCTGGAGGCGCTGGTCTTTCATCAGGCGCCAGGCGGGACCTTCACCCATTTCAGCTGCGAACGTTTTGGCGCCCTGGCCTGTACGCTGGAGCTGGGCAAGGCGCTGCCGTTCGGCCATAACGATCTGGCCCGCTTCGCCGCTACCCATCAAGCGCTGTATGCCTTGCTGAGCGGTGAGGCACCAGAGCCGCACGTGGCTCAGGTCGAGCAGTATCGGGTGGTGCAGCAGATCACCCGCCGCAGCGAAGCCTTCGTGCTGCACATGGCGGCGCATACCCTGAACTTCACCCCGTTCCGCCAGGGCGTGTTGCTGGCAGAGGATGGCGATGAACGCTACCAGGTACAAAAGCCGACCGAGTATGTTCTGTTCCCCAATCCCGCCGTGGCCTTTGGGTTGCGCGCCGGGCTGATGCTGGAAAAAATCACCTGAAAACCCTGCGACCCCATCAGCGTAACGCGGTGGGGTCGTTTATTTTCTCAGTCGTTTCTAATATCTGGCGTTTTATTACAGATTATTCCTGGCTGTTTGCTTTATTATTAATCTTCTTGCCGGTATACTCCTTCATAATCTCTTTAAAATCAGCCAGATGAATATTCTTGTTTCAACTCTCCACGCTTTATCCTTATTTTCTCCATATTTGACGATAATTTGTTTTTTACACTTTCATTGTTTTACTGTTGCTCTGATTAATTGACGATAATCCCCGTAAAGTGAATATCGTCAACACGGCATAGCGCCGAAGAATAACTGAAAAGGAAGGACAAAATTATGCGTAAATTAACTGCACTGTTTGTTGCCTCTACCCTGGCTCTGGGCGCTACCGGCGCGGCGTTCGCTGCGGATACCGCTACCACCACCGCAGCGCCGGCCGAAAGCAAAATGATGCACCACAAAGGCAAGCCGGGTATGCATCACGACATGATGTTTAAAGATCTGAACCTGACGGATGCACAGAAAACCCAGATCCGCGACATCATGAAAAGCCAGCGTGACCAGATGAAGCGTCCGCCAGTGGAAGAGCGCCGTGCAATGCACGACATCATCGCCAGCGACAGCTTCGATAAAGCGAAAGCTCAGGCGCAGGTCGACAAAATGGCTGAGCAGAACAAGGCCCGCATGCTGGCGCACATGGAAACCCAGAACAAAATTTACAACATTCTGACCCCGGAACAGAAAAAGCAGTTTGATGCCAATTTTGAGAAGCGTCTGACAGAACGTTCCGCGCCGGAAGGTAAAATGACCCCACCAGCCGAATAATCGGTTAAGCCATTCAAGACCGCCGGAGTCCTGTTCACCCAAGCGAATACGCTGTGGACAGGTCCGGCGGTTTTTTCTTTTCCCGCCTCTTGCCAGCCGCCGCCATCCCGGTATTCTCCTGTTATTGATTTGCACAATGTGTTTGAAATGTCTGGCGTTACGGATTTTTTCGTCGTCAGGCTAAGGCCGTGGTGCACATCTGCCGATACTACACAGTGATGATCTAACGATAACAAACAACACGCGACCGCCCTGTGCGGGACGCTCTGGCGCCTATTGCGCCATCTGGAGTGGTGATGGAATTCTTTGATATCCGCAAAATGCCGATCAGCCTCTGGCGCAACGGGGCCGGGGAGACGCGCGAAATATGTTGTTTTCCCCCTGCAACCCGGGAATTTAACTGGCGTGCCAGTATCGCCTCTCTGGCCAGCAACGGCGACTTTTCGGTCTCCCCCGGCATCGATCGGGTGATCACCCTGCTGGAGGGGGGAGAAGTGCATCTGGATGGCGGGAAGGCGTTTACCCATACGCTGCAGCGTCATCAGCCATTCAGCTTTGCCGGCGATCTGCCGGTTAAGGCGCAGCTGATGGAGGGGCAAATGTCGATGGATTTCAACATTATGACCCGCCGGGACCGCTGCCGGGCGAAGGTGCGGGTGGCGGATCGCACCTTCACTACCTTTGCATCACGCGGCGGGGTGGTGTTTGTGCTGAGCGGCGCGTGGCAGCTGGGCGAGAAGCTACTCACCGCCGATCAGGGCGCATGGTGGCATGAGGGCGACCATACGCTGCGGCTGCTGAAGGAAGAGGGAACATTGCTGTTCAGCGAGATTTTCTGGCTTCCGGGACACTGAGGGGAATGATCTCATAGTTGCCGGTCAGCAGCGGCTTACAGAGAATTTTATACCCATCCTGATCAAAACCGGCGGGCGTGCGTAGCAGGTCCGCCGCCTCGTCCAGGCTGTCGACCGCGCCCAGCCATAGCCAGTTGTGAATGATATGGTAGTGGGTCATGTCCGGGCGCGACTCTTTCAGCGCCACGGCACTGTCCCACGGCCAGCAGGTAACCCCAATGGCCTGCAACCCCTCGACTAATCGCTGCTGATGATCCTCCACGCTCTCTTTCCCGCAGCATGCCCCCGCGCAACGCTTCAGGGCGGAACGGAAACAACCCCGCCCGAGAGTTAACGACTCCAGCCCCAGCAGGCCATAACAGAGCTGCCGCTCGTCGGCCAGCGTCTGCAGGGTTTGCAGCGCAGCCCGGCGGTTGGCGAAGAGGCCAAACAGATTCGGGGTGTGCGAAAAATCGACCTCGCGGGCATAGACGATCTGCGGTTTGCCCTCGGTGATCTGCAGGGAGCAGAGCTGGCGATTGCGGCGTAAGCGTTTATTGAACAGCGGCTGCTGCTCTTTAATTAAACGCGCCTCAAGCAGCAGAGCGCCCAGTTCACCTGCGGTCTGGATCCATGTAATACGCCGGGACTGGCGCAGCATGGCGGCCTCGTCCGGGGTGCGCAGATGCGACAGGACCCGGCTGCGAATATTGACGCTTTTGCCGATATAAAGGGGCATGGCATCGCTGTCGCCATGAAAGAAATAGACGCCAGGCTGCTTAGGCAGTGCCTCAAGCCACGGACGCAGATGTTCGGGATATTCATAGATAGCGGCTGCTTCGAATTCAAGCCGCGGTGCCGATTGACGCCTGCTCACAACGTACTCCTGATACTGTTCAGGCATACAGTGTAGCAGCTGCGGTGTGGTTAAAAAAGAGGCGGCAGATGCCGCCCCGTCAGAATTATTGTTTCCAGAAGTCGTCGAATACCGTGATCGGCGGGCGACGTTTGTGTTCGGTCTTCAGATACCAGCCTTCAATAATGCGGGCGGTGCCTTCGTCCAGCGTCTTGCCTTCCAGATAATCGTCAATGTTTTCATAGGTCACGCCCAGCGCGGCTTCATCCGGCAGGGAAGGGCGATCGTCTTCCAGATCCGCAGTCGGGGCTTTCTTATACAGATGCTCCGGGCAGCCCAGCGCGGCCAGCAGCTGTTTGCCCTGGCGCTTGTTGAGACGGAACAGCGGGTTAATGTCGGTGCCGCCATCGCCATATTTGGTGAAGAACCCGGTCAGTGCCTCTGCCGCATGGTCAGTGCCCACCACCACGCCGCTGGTCATCCCGGCGATGCTGTACTGGGCTTTCATCCGCTCGCGGGCCTTTTCGTTGCCGCGCACGAAGTCACTCAGCTCAATGCCCGCGTCGCGCAACGCTTTTTCGCTGGCCAGCACCGCTTCTTTAATGTTCACGGTCAGGACGCGATCCGCCTGAATAAACTCGAGGGCATCCTGGCAATCCTGTTCGTCGAACTGCACGCCAAAGGGCAGGCGCACCGCGATAAACTGCAGGGATTCGTTACCCGTTTCGGCACGCAGTTCGCTGATGGCCATCTGGGCGAGCTTCCCGGCGAGAGTGGAGTCCTGACCGCCGCTGATGCCCAGCACCAGCGTCTTCAGAAACGGGAAGCGGGTTAAATAGGATTTCAAAAAATCCACGCTGCGGCGGATCTCTTCTTCCGCATTGATGGTGGGTTTGGCACCCAGCGCCTGGATAATTTCTTGTTGCAGAGCCATTTAGCCCCTCCGTTACACAAATTTGCCTGATGAATGTTCTGTTAAAGCTAACTCGTCATGCGGAAAACGACAAGGATCACAGATTTGAATTGGGCGAACCAGGCCGATTTAGCAGCTTATGCTTGTTTTACAGGAATTTTCCGAAAAAACTTTGCCGTCACGCTTAGGGTTGAAAAATATGGTTTTCTATTCCAGGCTTACTTAACACGCTGATAAACAAGAGGACGGAATATGAACAAGAATTTAGCAGGAATGTTAGGCGCAGCGGCTGTAATGACTTTACTGGCAGGGTGTACTGCGTATGACCGTACGACGGACCAGTTTAAAGAGCCTGTCGTAAAAGACGTTAAAAAAGGCATGAGCCGTGCACAGGTACAGCAGCTTGCCGGTAAGCCGTCATCTGAGGTGACGATGATCCACGCCCGTGGTACTTGCCAGACCTATATCCTGGGTCAACGCGATGGTAAAACAGAAACTTACTTTGTGGCCCTCGACGATACTGGCCACGTAATTAACTCCGGCTACCAGACCTGTGCGGAATACGATACTGATCCGCAGGCACCTAAGGCCTGATAACACCTTTTCCTGAGCAAAGAGACAAACCGGCCAGCAGGCCGGTTTTTTTACGTCACCACCCATCTTAATTCTCACCGCGAATTATTTACCTAAAATGTGAAGAGTGTCATAACGACAGGTCAAGGAGAGACAATTGCGCTCCCTTTCGAATTATCCCTGGGAAATCAGTTGCCGTATACTCCATCTATCAGATACGCCAGCGAGGGATTCCGGTCGGTCAAGGCGGGGATATCGCGGCGCAAGCGGTGAGCACATAAGAGGGAAATTGCTATGGAAAAGAAATATATCTATCTGTTTTGCTCAGCGGGCATGTCAACGTCACTGCTGGTGTCTAAGATGCGCGCGCAGGCAGAAAAGTACGAAGTACCCGTTGTGATCGAAGCCTTCCCGGAAACCCTGGCAGGTGAGAAGGGTATCAATGCGGATGTGGTGCTGTTAGGGCCGCAAATTGCCTATATGTTGCCGGAAATTCAACGTCTGTTACCGAATAAACCGGTGGAAGTGATCGACTCTGCGCTGTATGGCAAAGTGGATGGTTTGGGTGTTCTTAAAGCTGCTGTAGCGGCGATTAAAAAAGCTGCTAATTAATTTATTTTTTTATTTTTCCCGTCAAAGAGCAATTTCACACACACTTACGCCGCAATATTATTGCGGCATTTAAGGGCATTTTCTATGAGTAGATTTATTGCTGCGCTTGAAAAGGTACTCCTTCCTTTTGCAGTTAAAATAGGAAAGCAACCGCATGTCAACGCCATTAAAAACGGTTTTATTAAGGTAATGCCGTTAACCCTGGCCGGGGCCATGTTCGTTTTAATTAATAACGTTTTTCTTAGCTTCGGTGATGGTTCCTTCTTCTATTCATTAGGTGTGCGTTTAGATCCCTCAACTATTGAAACGTTAAATGGTTTCAAGGCCATCGGCGGCAATGTATACAACGGTACGCTGGGTATCATGTCGCTGATGGCACCTTTCTTTATTGGGATGGCGCTGGCAGAAGAGCGTAAAGTCGACTCGCTGGCCGCCGGTTTATTATCTGTCGCGGCCTTTATGACCGTGACCCCTTACAGCGTTGGTGAAGCCTACGCGGTTGGGGCCAACTGGCTGGGCGGGGCAAACATCATCTCCGGTATCGTGATCGGCCTGGTCGTGGCGGAGATGTTTACCTTTATTATTCGTCGCAACTGGGTGATTCGTTTACCTGACAGCGTGCCAGAATCAGTGTCCCGCTCCTTCTCGGCGCTGATCCCAGGCTTCATTATCCTCTCCATCATGGGGACTCTCGCCTGGGCGCTTTCTCACTGGGGCACCAACTTCCACCAGATCATCATGGACACCATCTCTACACCGCTGGCCTCCATGGGTGGCGTCGTGGGCTGGGCTTACGTGATTTTCACCTCTCTGCTGTGGTTCTTCGGTGTGCACGGCTCGCTGGCGCTGGCAGCGCTGGACAGCGGCATCATGACCCCGTGGGCGCTGGAAAACGTGGCACTTTATCAGCAGTACGGCTCCGTTGACGCGGCGCTGGCGGCCGGTAAAACCTTCCACGTGTGGGCCAAACCGATGCTCGACTCCTATATCTTCCTGGGCGGTACCGGGGCGACGCTGGGTCTGATCATCGCGGTGTTTATCACCTCCCGTCGGGCGGATCACCGTCAGGTGGCCAAGCTGGCGCTGCCATCAGGCATCTTCCAGATTAACGAGCCTATCCTCTTCGGTCTGCCGATTATCATGAACCCGGTGATGTTCATTCCGTTCATCCTGGTGCAGCCATTGCTGGCCGCTATTACCCTGACCGCCTACTACCTGGGGATTATCCCACCGGTAACCAACATCGCGCCGTGGACCATGCCCGCTGGCCTGGGAGCCTTCTTCAACACCAACGGCAGCGTAGCGGCCTTCCTGCTGGCGATATTTAACCTTGGGGTGGCAACCCTGCTCTACATGCCGTTCGTTGCCATCGCCAACAAGGCCCAGACCACTATCGATGAAGAAGAGAGCGAAGAAGAGATCGCCCTCGCACTGAAATTCTGATGTCGTATGACGCGGGGCAACCCGCGTCAGTACAGGAGAAACCGAGATGTTTGATTTAGAGAATGTTGTTGCAGAAGCAGAAGAGGTTGCAGAGAACGACCTTGAAGAAGTGGTGATGGGGCTTATCATCAACTCAGGACAGGCCCGTAGTCTGGCGTATGGGGCCCTGAAAAAAGCCAAGCAGGGCGATTTCGACAGTGCGCAAGAGATGATGGCCCAGTCGCGCACCGCGCTGAACGAAGCGCACCTGGTGCAAACAAAACTGATCGAAAGCGATCAGGGTGAAGGTAAGATGAAGGTGAGCCTGGTGCTGGTACACGCCCAGGACCATCTGATGACCTCCATGCTGGCCCGTGAGCTGGTGGCGGAACTCATCGAACTTCACGAGAAAATGCAGTAAGTCAGACTGATAGCAGGAGGTCAGCGCCATGGAAATCACTACCGCCCGGGAACAACAGCTGTTCAATGGTAAAAATTTTCATGTGTTTATCTACAACAAGATGGAGAGCATCAGCGGTCTGCATCAGCATGACTACTATGAGTTCACCATTGTGCTGACCGGCCGCTATTTCCAGGAGATCAACGGCAAACGGGTGCTGCTGGAGCGCGGGGACTTCGTCTTTATCCCGATGGGATCGCACCATCAGAGCTTTTACGACTTCGGCGCCACGCGCATTCTCAACGTGGGCATCAGTAAACGCTTCTTCGAAACCCACTACGCGCCGCTGCTGCCGTTCTGCTTTGTCGCCTCGCAGGTCTATCACGTCAAAAGTGAATTTCTGAACTGGATCGACACCGTTATTGCCTCGCTTAACTTTCGTGACAATGAATTTGATGAATTCATCGAAACGGTGACCTTCTACGTCGTCAACCGCTTACGCCACTATCGTGAAGAGCAGCAGGCGACGGACGATATTCCGCAATGGCTGCGCACTACCGTTGAAATGATGCACGATAAACTGCGCTTTGGTGAAAACGCGCTGGAGAATATGGTGGCGCTGTCGGGTAAATCGCAAGAGTACCTGACCCGGGCGACCCAGCGTTATTATCAGAAAACGCCGGTGCAAATTATTAATGAAATACGGATCAATTTCGCCAGAAAACAGCTGGAGATCACCAACTATTCGGTGACGGATATTGCTTACGAATCCGGTTACAGCAGTCCGAGCCTGTTTATTAAGACCTTTAAGAAATTGACCTCATTTACACCTAACAGCTACCGGAAAAATATCACGGTTATTAATTAACGTCCGGCGGAATTGCCGCCGGAAATATCGACTTCAATACTTGCCCAAATAAGTGGGACGGGATCGCTATACTCAAATGGTCGATCTCCCAGGGAGAATATTATGCAAAAGAAACTGAAAGTAGTGACCATCGGCGGCGGAAGCAGCTATACCCCGGAATTACTGGAAGGGTTCCTCAAGCGTTATCATGAACTGCCGGTCAGCGAACTGTGGCTGGTGGATGTGGCTGAAGGGCAGGAGAAGCTCGACATTATTTTCGACCTCTGCCAGCGGATGGTGAAAAAAGCGGGCGTACCGATGACCGTGCATAAAACCCTTGATCGTCGCCAGGCGCTGAAAGACGCCGATTTCGTCACCACTCAGCTGCGCGTCGGCCAGCTGAAGGCGCGCGAGCTGGATGAGCGCATTCCGCTGAGCTACGGCTATCTGGGGCAGGAGACTAACGGCGCTGGCGGCCTGTTCAAAGGGCTGCGAACCATTCCGGTAGTATTCGATATCATCAAAGACGTGCAGGAGATCTGCCCTCAGGCGTGGGTGATCAACTTTACCAACCCGGCCGGGATGGTGACCGAAGCGGTCTACCGCCACACCGATTTCAAACGCTTTATCGGGGTGTGCAATATTCCGATCGGCATGAAGATGTTTATCCGCGATGTGCTGGCGTTGACCGACAACGACGAACTCTCTATCGACCTGTTCGGCCTGAACCACATGGTCTTTATCAAAGATGTGCTGGTCAACGGCGAGTCACGCTTTGCCGAACTGCTGGACGGCGTGGCATCCGGCACCCTGAAAGCCAGCTCGGTGAAGAATATCTTCGACCTGCCGTTCAGCGAAGGGCTGATCCGCTCGCTCAATTTGCTGCCGTGCTCCTATCTGCTCTACTACTTCAAGCTGAAAGAGATGCTGGCCATCGAGATGGGCGAGTACTACAAAGGCGGCGCCCGGGCGCAGGTGGTGCAGAAGGTGGAAAAACAGCTCTTCGATCTCTACAAGGATCCGGAGCTGAACGTGAAGCCGAAAGAGCTGGAGCAGCGTGGCGGGGCTTACTACTCCGACGCCGCCTGCGAAGTGATCAACGCCATTTACAACGACAAGCAGGCGGAGCACTACGTCAACGTGCCGCACCATGGCCACATTGATAATATCCCGGCCGACTGGGCGGTAGAGATGACCTGCATCCTCGGCCGTGAGGGCGCGAAGCCGCATCCGCGTCTGACCCATTTCGATGACAAGGTGATGGGGCTGATCCACACCATCAAGGGCTTTGAAGTAGCGGCAAGCCAGGCGGCACTCAGCGGCGAGCTGAACGACGTGCTGCTGGCCCTGAACCTGAGCCCGCTGGTGCAGTCCGATCGCGATGCCGAGAAGCTGGCGCGCGACCTGATTCTGGCCCACGAAAAATGGCTGCCGAATTTTGCCGCCGCTATCGATAAACTCAAAAGCGAGCAGCACTGAGAGGGGGCCCAATGGAATATCTGCTGATCGTCAACGCCGATGATTTTGGCCTCTCAAAAGGGCAGAACTACGGCATCGTGGAAGCCTGTCGACACGGCGTGGTGACCTCGACCACCGCGATGGTCAACGGCGATGCCATTGAGCACGCCGCCGCGCTCAGCCGGGATCTGCCAGAACTGGGCGTCGGGATGCACTTCGTGTTGACCCTCAGCATGCCGCTGACGCCGATGCCGGGGCTGACGCGGGAAGGGCTGCTGGGGAAATGGATCTGGGAGATGGCCGGGCAGGGGACGTTGCCGCTGGAGGAGATTGCCCGCGAGCTGGACTGTCAGTTCAACCGCTTCGTCGATCTCTTTGGCCGCGAGCCGACCCATATCGACAGCCATCACCATGTGCATATGATCCCGGCCATCTTCCCGGTGGTGGCCGAGTTTGCCCGCCGCAAAGGGGTGGCGCTGCGGGTGGATCGTCAGGTCGACGGGCTCGGGGAACAGAGTGCTGAACTGCCGCCAACCACTGACGGTTTCAGCAGCGCGTTTTATGGCGAGGAGATCAGTGAGGCGTTATTCCTGAGCGTGCTGGATCATTCCGTGCAGCAGGGCGAACGCTCCCTGGAGGTGATGGCGCATCCGGCCTTCATTGATAACACTATCCGTAAAAGCGCCTACTGCTGGCCGCGTCTGACGGAGCTGGATGTGCTCACCTCGACGTCGCTGAAATATGCGATTGCCGAGCGCGGGTATCGTCTGGGGACGTTCGGGGATCTGTGAGGAAATGCCGGGTGGCGGCTTCGCCTTACCCGGCCCAGGATACTGCCGGGTGGCACGTCGCCACCCGGTTTTTTTTACGCCGGAATGCTGGCGATTTTACTGCGACGCGACCAGACCCGGTGCGCCGCCATCTGCACGACCAGCTCGTCCATAAACGCGCCTGCCGCGGTATCGCCTTCGATAATACCTTCCTCGCCCTGATCCGCCACCTTCAACAGCGGTTTGAACTGACGGGCATCGCCTGCCAGTGCGATCGGCTTGAGGTGCTTATAGGCTTCCAGCAGATAATAGGCAGCATCGCCATTGGTCAGCAGACTCTGGATATCACCGCAGGGCACCACCACCGCATCGACGGTCAATGACGGCGATCCGGCAAAGGTCGCCGCCACCGGCAGCACCGAGCCATCATCGGCGGTCACTTCACCCATCCGGGAGTAGAGCAGCTTCGCGTGTACCCCTTTGGCCTTCAGCGCCTGCAGCACCGCGAGCACGTCGCTGGCCCGAGGGTTATCGTTGAGCAATACCGCCACGATCCGGCCTTTGATATCACCACCAGGCACGGCATACAGGCTCAGGGACGGATCCTTTTTCAGGCCGCAGACATCCTGCGGTGGCGCCAGATTGCGTTGCTCGTCGGTGAGGGTGAGCCCCAGATTGTCTGCCACGCCCTGGGCCAGAGTGATGTCAATGCGTGCCAGCTGATCGACCACCCGCTCGCGGATATAGGTACGCACCACTTTGCTCAGCTCAAAGCTGAAGGCGCCAATAATGTGCTCCTGCTCAACAGGCGTCTGGCTCTGCCAGAACAGGCGCGGATGGGCGTAATACTCGGCGAAAGAGGGGCTGCGCTCGCGGATTTTGGTCCCTTCCACGCGCTCCTGATACGACTCAAAACCACCGCGTTTTGGCCCCGGCGGGGTCTCGCGCGGCCAGTTGTCGTTGATCGAGTTCGGCTCGTAGTTGGCCGGGTTGGTGTCGATCTCCATCCGGTGCATCCCGTCGCGCTGGAAGTTATGGTACGGACAGGTTGGCTTGTTGATCGGGATTTCGTGGAAGTTCGGCCCGCCGAGACGGCTGATCTGCGTGTCGGTGTAGGAGAACAGACGCCCCTGCAGCAGCGGGTCGTTGGTGAAGTCCATCCCCGGGACGATGTGCCCTGGATGGAAGGCGGCCTGTTCGTTCTCGGCAAAGAAGTTATCCGGGTTACGGTTGAGCACCATTTTGCCCACCAGTTGCACCGGCACCAGCTCCTCGGGGATCAGCTTGGTCGGGTCGAGAAGGTCAAAATCAAATTTGAATTCGTCCTCTTCCGGGATCAGCTGGAAACCGAGCTCATATTCCGGGAAGTCGCCGGCTTCGATGGACTCCCAGAGATCGCGACGATGGAAGTCCGGATCGCGCCCGGTGAGCTTCTGCGCTTCATCCCACACCAGTGAGGCTTTACCGGCCACCGGTTTCCAGTGGAAACGCACGAAGGTGCCTTTGCCTTCGGCATTGATCAAGCGGAAGGTATGGATGCCAAAGCCTTCCATGGTGCGGTAGCTGCGGGGAATGCCGCGGTCGGACATCGCCCACATCACGTTGTGCAGGGTTTCAGGCTGCAGTGAGACGTAATCCCAGAAGGTATCGTGCGCGCTCTGGCCCTGGGGGATCGCCCAGTGAGGCTCCGGCTTAACCGCATGGACAAAATCGGGGAACTTGTGGGCATCCTGGATGAAGAAGATCGGCGTGTTGTTGCCCACCAGGTCAAAAATCCCTTCTTCGGTATAGAACTTGGTGGCGAACCCGCGGATGTCGCGCACGGTGTCGGCAGAGCCGGCGCCGCCCTGCACCGTGGAGAAGCGGACAAACACCGGGGTGATTTTATCCGGATCGGAGAGGAAGGCGGCTTTGGTGATATCGCTCAGGTTTTTGTAAGGCTGAAAATAGCCATGCGCGGCTGATCCGCGGGCGTGGACAATACGCTCCGGGATGCGCTCATGGTCGAAATGGGTGATTTTCTCCCGCAGGATGAAATCTTCCAGCAGGGTCGGGCCGCGCGTCCCGGCGCGCAGCGAGTTTTGATCGTCAGCGATGCGCACACCCTGGTTGGTGGTGAGCGGGAAGTTTTCGCCGCCCTTGCGTACCGCCTCCAGTGCGTTCAGCTTTTCATTGCCGGTATGCGGGGCTTTCAGGCTGCCGGGCGCGGTTGGCTTCTGGCCTGGCGGGGTAGGCACCGGGCTGGCGAGGTGGGAACCATCGTCGGGGGCCAGCGAGTCCAGCCCGGGTTTGGCTTCATTTTCGTCATGGACCGGGGATTGCTGCGGGTGGTGAGTCTTATCATTTTGCGACATTGCACTCGTCTCCTGTTTTTATTACCGAAACGCGGTCATATTTGCGTTAAAACTCAATAACTATAGAACATTACGGGGCGAGCGCCGGGTGATAACCCGATTCCTGCCTACCGCTTACGCTGGGATAGCACATGGGGCGCGACGCAGGAGGGGCAATCGGCTATCATAGGAATTTACTGATTTTTGAGTTTGCTTTAGTGAACCCGCTGCTTATGAAACCTCTTCGCCAACAAAATCGTCCTGTTATCAGTTACCAGCCCCGCGTTGAACCCGCGCCGCCAGAACATGCCAGCAAAATGGATGGCTTTCGTGACGTCTGGTTATTACGCGGCAAATATGTGGCTTTTGTGCTGATTGGCGAGCATTTTCGCCGTTCACCGACGTTTACCGTGCCTGAGTCGGCTCAACGCTGGGCGACGCAGGTCCGCCAGGAAGAAGACGTTGAGGATTAACAGACAATAAAAAACCGCCTTCATCACTGAAGGCGGTTTTTTTAGCAGGGGAGGTGCTTAACGGTGCGCCAGCTCTGCATGTTCATCGCTGTCCAGCACCGCTTTGTCGGTCTGCTTCAGCCACTGGCTGGTGAGCGTACCGGCGGTCATGGAGCCGCTGACGTTCAGCGCGGTTCGGCCCATGTCGATCAGCGGTTCAACGGAGATCAGCAGTGCCACCAGCGTTACCGGCAGACCCAGCGCAGGCAGTACGATCAGCGCAGCGAAGGTCGCGCCGCCGCCCACACCGGCCACACCGGCAGAGCTCACGGTCACAATCCCGACCAGGGTCGCAATCCAGACCGGATCCAGCGGGTTAATGCCCACCGTTGGCGCTACCATCACCGCCAGCATCGCCGGATAAAGACCGGCACAACCGTTCTGACCGATAGTCGCGCCAAAGGAGGCGGAGAAGCTGGCGATCGATTCCGGCACGCCCAGACGACGGGTCTGCGCTTCCACGTTCAGTGGAATAGATGCCGCGCTGGAGCGGCTGGTAAAGGCGAAGGTCAGTACCGGCCATACTTTACGGAAGTATTTCAGCGGGCTGACGCCGTTCACGCCGAGCAGAATGCCGTGGACCACAAACATGATGCCCAGACCGAGGTATGAAGCGACCACGAAGCTGCCCAGCTTGATGATGTCCTGCAGGTTAGAGCCTGCCACCACTTTGGTCATCAGCGCCAGAACGCCGTATGGGGTCAGCTGCATCACCAGACGCACCAGCTTCATCACCCAGCTCTGCAGGGTGTCGATGGCGGTCAGCACGCGCTGGCCTTTCGGAGCATCATCTTTCAGCAGCTTCAGTGCCGCCACGCCGAGGAAGGCAGCGAAAATCACCACGCTGATGATTGACGTCGGGTTGGCCCCGGTCAGATCGGCAAACGGGTTTTTCGGGATAAAGGAGAGCAGCATTTGCGGTACGGAGAGATCCGCAACTTTACCCGCATAGTTGGTCTCGATGGCGGTCAGGCGCGCGGTTTCCGCGGTGCCCTGCACCAGACCTTCTGCGCTCAGGCCAAACAGGTTGGTGACCAGCACACCCACCAGGGCAGAGATCAAAGTGGTAAACAGCAGCGTGCCGATGGTCAGAACGCTGATTTTACCCAGCTGGGAAGCGTTATGCAGACGGGCCACTGCGCTCAGAATAGAGGCAAATACCAGCGGCATAACAATCATCTGCAGCAGCTGGACGTAGCCGTTACCCACCACGTTAAACCACTGGATAGACTCTTTCAGCACCGGGCTGCTGGCACCGTAAATGGCCTGCAGCGCGAGGCCAAAGACCACACCCATCACCAGACCGACCAGTACTTTTTTTGCCAGGCTCCACTGTTTGTGACGCGACTGCGCCAGCAACAGCAGTAAGCCGACGAACACCACGATGTTCGCGATTAATGGAAAGTTCATCCCCGTTCTCCTGATTAAATTGCAGATCGGTATTAGGTCCGACCTTATTGGCGCAAGATTATCAGAAGTGTGATCTGGTCGCTTATATCCAAATGGAATGGGTTATGCCAAAACGGCTAAATTTGGCCAGTTACTGTTCACTTTGATGATGAATAAAGCGGTTGAACTGAAACTGCAGGGAATTGATCATGTGCGACGACCAGCGCACGGCCCCGTTTTCCGGCACCGTCTGTGGCATCCACACCGCCCAGGCGAAGAGAGCCATGCACAGGACGCGCTCCAGCTGGTTACCTTTTTGCGGTCTGAGGATTGGCAGACGAAAACGCCAGCGGCAGGGCCACAGCAGGGGAACGCCTGCCGGCGTCAGCATGTCCGCCAGAATATGGCTCAGATAACCCAGCACCATCCCCTGAATGGCATCCGCCGGGATCAGCCAGCTATCCGGGACTTTTAAATAGAACAGGGTGAGGACGCCAAATACCGCCAGCAGGCTATGGGTAAAGCCGCGATGGCCGCAGGCGCGGGCAATGGGTTTGGAGATCCACTTCAGCCGCTGGCCGAGCAGCGACTTGGGGTGATCGATATCAGGCAACAGGCAGGTCAACACTGCCGATGGCACGATATGCCACCAGTCACCCTGCGCCAGCACAGGTGTAAGCTCAGCGTTTTTGGCAAACACTGCGCAGGCGAGAGAAAAGAGCAGATGACCTTCCGCCGTCATGATAAAACCCACTAAACTGTCGATGCATCCAGTATAGGGTTTTTATACAGTAGACGGAAGCGGTGACGGTGTAACTCTTTGTCACAAACCTGTTAACGGGCGAGCCAGCCACCATCCACGGCGATGGTATAGCCGTTGATATAGTCCGAGGCTGACGAAGCCAGAAACACCGCCGGGCCCTGTAAGTCTTCCGGCTTACCCCAACGACCTGCCGGAATGCGATCGAGGATCGCTTTGCTGCGCTGCTCGTCGTCGCGTAACTGCTGGGTGTTGTTGGTTGCCATATAGCCCGGTGCGATGGCGTTGACGTTAATGCCATGTTGCGCCCACTCGTTAGCCAGCAGGCGGGTGATCCCCAGCACGCCACTTTTCGACGCGGTATAGGAAGGAACGCGGATCCCACCCTGGAACGACAGCATCGAGGCGATATTAATAATTTTGCCCCCTTGCCCCTGGGCGATAAACTGGCGGGCCACCGCCTGGGAGAGGAAAAAGACCGATTTCAGGTTGAGGTTCATCACATCATCCCAGTCCTTCTCACTGAAGGAGAGGGCATCTTCCCGACGGATGGTGCCGGCGTTATTGACCAGAATATCGATCTGTCCCATCCCGGCGACCGTCTGCCCGACAATATCGTCAATACCATCCTGCTTGCTGAGATCGGCCTGAATGGCCAAAAACCGACGCCCCAGGGCCTTCACGCCTGCGGCGGTCTCTTTCGGGACACGGCGATTAACGCTCACGATGTCGCAGCCTGCCTGAGCCAGACCCAGCGCCATGCCCTGGCCGAGGCCGGTATCACAGCCGGTAACGATGGCAACTTTTCCTGAAAGATTAAAGGCATCCAATATCATACAGACCTCAGAAAGTAGGGGGGTATAGTTGTTCTGAGATAAGCATAGAAGCAGCAGAATGGAATATCAAATGGAAATGAAATGATGTTTTAAAAATATTAGATGGATCATATTTGCGGGCAACAGGGCGTTGCCCGCGGTCGCTAATTATCCGCGAAGATGGGCTGCGGTGAGCGCCTGCAGTGAGTCCAGTTTGACGTCCGCCAGCGCGTAACGGGCATCATGCTGGTTCTCTTCAGCGGGAACGACGATAGCGCGCATCCGCGCCGCTTTGCTGGCAATCATGCCGTTAACGGAGTCTTCCAGCGCCACGCAGCTGGTTGGATCGACGCCCAGCTTCGCGGCGCAGTCCATATACACCTGCGGGTGCGGCTTGCTGTAAGGCAGTTTTTCTGCCGAGGCCAGCGCATCAAAGCTGTCGTGCAGATCAAACATAATCAGCACTTTTTCCAGCATATGCAGCGGCGAAGCGGAGGCGAGACCCACCTTCAGCCCTTGCGCTTTGCACAGGGCCACAGCTTCACGGGCCCCTTTCAGCAGCGGGCGGTTCTCTTCCACCAGCGTCAGGGCCCGGTTGATAATGCGGTCGGTTACCTCGTCACGGCCCGGTCCCACCCACGGCTGGTGGGCATACCAGAGTTCAACCACCATATCGATGCGCAGGCCGAGGGTGTCCGGCAGTTCGTGACGGCGGGTGATATCCACGCCCAGGCTGGCCATCACATCCAGTTCAGCACGATCCCAGAGCGGCTCGGAATCAATCAGTAATCCATCCATATCAAAAATGGCTGCAAGAATTTGACGCGGCGTCGACATGCAACTTCTCCTTTCGTGGGTGTTGATCAGAGGTAAAGGCTACCTAACCCTGGCAATTTACCATATCGCCTGCAAAGAACGGGCGAAAATGACAACCAGCAGGTAGACTTAGCCTCAAAGGATGTATTTTAAAAACGAGGAACCGATGACATATCAACAAGCTGGACGTGTAGCGATACTGAAGATCATCGCCGGATGGATAATTTTTATCCCGGCAGTGATCTCAACCATTATTTCCGTCCTGAAATTTATCTATGACCACAGCGAAAAGCAGGCCGGGATCAATGCCGTGATGCTGGATTTTGCCCACGTCATGATCGAGATGATGCGCTTTAACACGCCGTTTCTGAATTTCTTCTGGTACAACTCTCCGACGCCCGATTTCCGGCAGGGGATGAATATCGCGTTCTGGATTATTTTTGCCCTGATCTTTATTGCCCTGGCGCTGCAGGCTTCAGGGGCGCGGATGCGCCGACAAACCCGTATGATTCGCGAAGGACTGGAGGCACAGCTGATTCTGGAGAATGCGAAAGGAGAAGAGGGGTTAAGCCGCGAGCAGATCGAATCACGTATCGTGGTACCGAATCACACCATTTTCCTGCAAATTTTCACGCTCTATGTACTGCCGGTGCTGATGATCGTTGCCGGGTACTTCCTGTTCTCCCTCCTCGGCCTGGTATAAGCATTCGTTGCCGGGCAGTGCTGCCCGGCAGTCTGTGCGTTACGCTGCCAGCACCCGCTCGAGCGCCCTCTGCGCAGTCACCAGATGCTCGCCGCCAAACAGAATGGCGCGGTTCATCAGGGTATAGAGCTGATACACCGGCTGTCTTTGCAGAAAACCGGCCGGTAACGGCGAGATCGACTGATAGCCGTCGTAAATCTGCGGCGGTTGCTCAGGATGTAGCGGTAGCATAGCCAGGTCGCACTCCCTGTCTCCCCAGTAGCAGGCCGGATCGAAGATATAAGGACCGTTCGGGCCCAGCGCGCAGTTATCTGACCATAAATCGCCGTGCAGCAGCGAAGGCTGCGGTTGGTGCGAGGCCAGACGCTGCTGAATATGATCGACAATGGCATCGATGTTGCCGAACTCCAGCCCTTTTTCTGCCGCCAGCTCCAGCTGCCAGCCGATCCGTTGTTCAGCAAAGAAGGTCGCCCAGCGTCGTTGCCAGGCGTTAGGTTGCGGCGTGGTGGAGAGGTCGTTGTCAAAATCGAGACCGAACTGCGGCTGCTCGCTCCACTGATGCAGGCGGGCAATCTGTTGCCCCAGAATAAAAGCGTTGTGCGCATCGAGGGGACGGGCAGGGAGGTAGTCCATCACCAGAAAACTGTAGTCGCGATCGCTGCCGACGGCCCAGACCTGGGGGACAGAGACGGTTTTGCTGCGGGAGAGCAGTTCCAGCTGGTCAGCTTCCGCGGTGAAGATGGGTAATAGCTCGCGTTCATCACATTTTACGAAGAGGTCGCGTCCAGCATAGCGAAGATGCCATGCGGCGTGGATCTCGCCCCCTGGCAGCTCGTTACGCAGTTCAATTTCACCTTCGCCCAGTTGTTCACTTAAAAGATGACTGATAGCCTGCCACATGATATCTCTCCCATGTTGTCTGCCAGATCATAAAGTTAGCGTGAAACTATGGTCAAAAAACACGAACTAACGCACATCTGGGCCGTTTGGTTGACCCTATGGCATTTATTGTTGCTGCTGGTGCCAGTTTTCCCAGCTCGTCACCTCAACCTGGGGCGCTTTACCGGTGGCGCTCTCTACCAGACCCGTGGTCAGCGCTTTTACCTCGTCTTCACTCAACGCGCTAATCAGTCCGTAGGTATGGGTCCCCAGCTCGTGCAGCGTGCCATCCTCGTCGGTCATGGTTAGTAAAAAACCGCCGCGGGTAAGATGGTTGTTGATTTCATTGAGTTCTGTCAGCGAGTCTTCATGAATTTTGACGGTTACCACGTAGCGAGCGATCTCTCCACTGCTCATAATTCACCTCGTTGTTATCACGAAAGTTTTTTTAGCATAGACGATTCATGCCATTTGTCGCCCTCGCCGGGTCACCGGGAGGGCCATGATTACGCATTGGTCAGGTAAGTGAATATTTTCTGCGTGTCATCCAGTGAACAGAGCCGGGTACCGTGATTGATGGTCGCCGCGCTGCCTGCCGCCACGCCGTATTGGGTCATCTCCCGTAAGGAGGCACCCTGCGCCAGCTTCAGGGTCATGGCCCCCACCATGCTATCACCCGCGCCGACGGTGCTCTGGCTTTTCATCGGCGGCGGTACAACCTGCACTGAACCGGTCTCATCCACGGCCAGCGCACCTTGTGGGCCGAGCGACACCACAACTCGCCGGGCTTTGCCGCTCTTCACCAGCTCTTCAGCGGCGCGGCGCACGTCATCCGGCTGGCTGAGATCGCGATTGACCAGCGCACTCAGCTCTTTCTGATTGGGTTTCACCAGCTCGATATTACCGAGGGTCAGCGCAGCGCTGAGGGCCTCCCCGGAGCTGTCAACGATGCAGCGGATACCGTTCTGTTGCGCAGCGCGGATCAACTGCGTCAGCCGTTCGGTTTTGACCCCGGGAGGCAGACTGCCGCTGATAACCAGCAGCGCGCCGCTCTCGATGGCCAGCACTTTCTCTTCCAGCTGGCGAAACTCATCGTCGCTCAGCGTCGCACCGGGCATCACAAAGCGGTACTGCTCGTGGGTGGATTCAACATGCACGTGCAGGTTTTGCCGGGTCCAGTCGTGGGATTCAATCGTGTCCACGGCGACCTGTTCGTCAGCCAGAAGCGAGACCAGATGCTCGCCTGTTGCGCCGCCCGCGGGAAAAATGGCAGTGGCTTTTCCGCCGAGGTGCACAATGGCGCGCGCCACGTTAATCCCACCGCCGCCGGGTTCAAATACCGGCGCGCTGCAGCGGAGTTTACCTTCAGGATAGAGTTGTGCCGTCAGGGTTGCGCTGTCCAGAGAAGGGGAGAGCGTCAACGTAAAGATACGATCCATGCTGATCTCCTTTGAATGAGGATAGCCTTAAGCCTGGCACCTAACCCGCGGAAGGGAAAGTAAATAACAATATGATTTTAAATATGAATATCGTTACGTACCCTGACGTTTATTTATAAATAACCGGCTGGTTTGAGATCGTTCTTATTCCAAAAATGAAACAAGAAATCATTGCTATGTTATTTGAGCCTTTTTATAATTTGTTACCTTTCGTGGGATCTCATGGCATTGATCCGCAAGAAAGTTTCCGGGACCGTAATGGTCTCTTTTTTTGTTGTACGGACTCTTTATAAATGAAGCTTTTAAAGACAGTACCCGCTGCAATGATGGTAGCGGGAGGCCTGTTTGCGTCAATGCATGCAACAGCCGATGATTCCGTTTTTACTGTCATGGACGATCCCTCCACTGCACAGAAACCTTTTGAAGGCAACCTGAACGCAGGTTATCTGGCGCAATCAGGCAATACCAAAAGCTCCTCCCTGACCGCTGACACCACTATGACCTGGTACGGCACCAGCACCGCCTGGTCGCTGTGGGGTAACGCCAGCAATACCTCATCTAACGATGAGCGCTCTTCCGAGAAATATGCGGTGGGTGGGCGTAGCCGTTACAACATGACTGACGTTGACTACCTCTTCGGCCAGGCAAGCTGGTTGACCGACCGCTACAACGGCTATCGTCAGCGTGACGTGGCAACGGCCGGTTATGGTCGTCAGTTCCTGAACGGTCCGGTACACAGCTTCCGCTTTGAATTTGGTCCGGGTGTGCGTTACGACGAATATACCGACGGCGACACCGAAACCCAGCCGCTGGGCTATGCGTCCGGGACCTATGCCTGGCAGATGACTGATAACGCCAAATTTACCCAGGGCGTCTCGGTCTTTGGCGCTGACGACACTACCGTCAACTCTGAGACTGCGCTGAACGTGGCGATTAACGCCCATTTCGGGCTGAAGGTTGCCTACAATGTGACCTGGAACTCTGAGCCACCCGCCTCTGCACCGGAACATACCGATCGCAGAACTACCGTCTCTCTGGGCTACAAGATGTAATCGCAGCGGGCCAATAATATATTGGCCCGTTTTTAATTTTTGTGCTGATAAATAATAAACAGTGTTTTAAAATATAGCCGCAGCCGATATCTCCATATTTTCTCCATAATTCCCCGCTTTGTTAACATTCAGTTTATTTGACACGAATTGATAAATATTTTGACTATGCAAAAGTGTGATCCAGATCTAAACTATGAGGACAAGTTAGATATTGCTCTAAGTTGGTCTGTATTAATTCAGTAAGAGAAAAATATCATGAATAAAATCACAACTGCTTCTGCAGCAATAGTGCTTTCTGCACTGTCGTTCGGCGCATTTGCCGCTGATTCTGCATATAACGCTGCCAGTAACACGTCTACACAAATTGGCATCACGAAAGCCTCTGATGTAGAAGCCGGATCGAACATCGCCCCGGGCTCGCAATCTACCGGGCAATCCATGGATGACGCGTTCGACGTGCATAAACTGGTTGCCGGTGAATGGTCCTGATTGATTCGTCAAACACGATAAATTCATTTGCTGGCTGTTATTGCCGCTAAAAAAAACCGGATTCTGATGTACCGGTTTTTTTATTTCTGTATTTTGTGTAAAGATAATTAAAACGTAAGTTTATATTCGTTGGGATTACGCAAAAAAGCGTAACAACGTTAACTTACAGAAGAGGGAAGATGAGATTAACCCCAAAGCATGGCTGCCCAACGGAATAACATCAGGGCAGCACAAAGGGTGATTAACACAATCACCATCTTCCAGTATTTTTTTGAAAAGCGTTTCGTCGGCATCAAATCATCCTTGTTCTTTGGTGGCGGTAGTTTACCAAAGAGCAAAAATAATTGCGCTTCGCCGGGATGTCAAAGCGTCAGGCGCTTGCAACTATGAGCTTCAAAACCAGTGAAACTTATCTGCCAGAATCACGAGTAATGCGGTGGCAGAAAGAATGTTGAGGATAACGACTGTTCTGCTGGATACGTTCATAATATGCCCCATAGCGTGTTGAAGGACCTGTTCAAGAATAGCCCAGCCCCCCGGTATTGCGAGAAGCTGTTTGAATTTCAACGTTAAACTCATGCAAAAGTACTAACGCGTTCAATCTGCCCGTAAGGGTGTTTTCACCCTGGCGTTAGTGTTACCATCAACAGGCTGATCGTAAATTGCCATTTTTCTGATTTCGATCCTGTGCATGATTGCGGGCCAATTTGACGATTGTTGGTCAGATGGCTTTGCAATTCACTGTAAATTAAAGATTATTTTCTTTGCATATGCTCTTATGTGTGGGGCATCACTGCAAATAAGGACATAAAATGCCTGTAATTACTCTTCCTGATGGCAGCCAACGCCATTTCGACCGCGCCGTCAGCCCAATGGATGTTGCGCTGGATATCGGCCCGGGTCTGGCGAAAGCCACTATTGCTGGCCGCGTAGACGGTGCGCTGGTTGATGCTTCCGATTTAATTGAAAACGATGCGAAGCTGTCGATCATCACCGCGAAAGACGAAGAAGGTCTGGAGATCATTCGTCACTCGTGCGCTCACCTGCTCGGTCATGCGATCAAGCAGCTGTGGCCTAACACCAAAATGGCTATCGGCCCGGTTATCGACAACGGTTTCTACTATGACGTTGACCTTGACCACACGCTGACCCAGGAAGATATCGAAGCCCTCGAAAAGCGTATGCACGAGCTGGCTGAGAGCAACTACGACGTCATCAAGAAGACTGTCAGCTGGCACGAAGCGCGTGAAACCTTCGTGAAGCGTGGCGAAAACTACAAAGTCACTATTCTTGACGAGAACATTGCTCATGATGACAAGCCTGGCTTGTATCATCACGAAGAATACATCGACATGTGCCGTGGACCGCACGTGCCGAACATGCGCTTCTGCCATCACTTCAAACTGATGAAAACCGCAGGCGCTTACTGGCGTGGCGACAGCAACAATAAAATGTTGCAGCGTATCTACGGTACCGCCTGGGCTGACAAAAAAGCCCTGAACGCGTATCTGCAGCGCCTGGAAGAAGCGGCGAAGCGTGACCACCGTAAAATCGGTAAACAGCTCGACCTGTATCATATGCAGGAAGAGGCGCCGGGTATGGTCTTCTGGCACAACGATGGCTGGACTATCTTCCGTGAACTGGAAACTTTCGTGCGTTCCAAGCTGAAAGCATACCAGTATCAGGAAGTGAAAGGCCCGTTCATGATGGACCGTGTGCTGTGGGAAAAAACCGGCCACTGGGACAACTACAAAGATGCGATGTTCACCACCTCCTCTGAGAACCGTGAATACTGCATCAAGCCAATGAACTGCCCGGGGCACGTTCAGATCTTTAACCAGGGTCTGAAATCCTATCGCGATCTGCCGCTGCGTATGGCAGAGTTCGGTAGCTGCCACCGTAATGAACCATCAGGCGCACTGCATGGTCTGATGCGTGTTCGTGGCTTTACGCAAGATGATGCTCATATCTTCTGTACTGAAGATCAGGTACGTGATGAAGTTAACGCCTGTATTCGTATGGTCTACGATATGTATAGCACCTTTGGCTTCGAGAAGATCGTGGTCAAACTCTCAACGCGTCCGGAAAAACGTATCGGTAGCGATGAGACCTGGGATCGTGCTGAGGCGGATCTCGCCGTGGCGCTGGAAGAGAACGGTATCCCGTTCGAATACCAGCTGGGCGAGGGCGCATTCTACGGTCCGAAAATTGAATTTACCCTGTATGACTGTCTCGATCGTGCATGGCAGTGCGGTACTGTACAGCTGGACTTCTCCCTGCCGCAGCGTTTAAGCGCCTCTTATGTTGGCGAAGATAACGAGCGTCAGGTGCCGGTAATGATTCACCGTGCTATCCTCGGTTCACTGGAGCGCTTCATCGGCATCCTGACCGAAGAGTTCGCGGGCTTCTTCCCAACCTGGCTTGCGCCAGTGCAGGTGGTAGTGATGAACATTACTGATTCTCAGGCTGATTACGTTAAAGAATTGACGCAGAAACTACAAAATGCGGGCATTCGCGTAAAAGCAGACTTGAGAAATGAGAAGATTGGCTTTAAAATCCGCGAGCACACTTTACGTCGTGTCCCGTATATGTTGGTCTGTGGTGATAAAGAGGTGGAAGCAGGCAAAGTTGCCGTTCGCACCCGCCGTGGTAAAGACCTGGGCAGCCTGGACGTAAATGAAGTGATTGAGAAGCTGCAACAAGAGATTCGCAGCCGCAGTCTTCAACAACTGGAGGAATAAGGTATTAAAGGCGGAAAACGAGTTCAAACGGCACGTCCGAATCGTATCAATGGCGAGATTCGCGCCCAGGAAGTTCGCTTAACAGATCTGGAAGGTGAGCCACTGGGGATTGTGAGTCTGAGAGAAGCGATCGAAAAGGCTGAAGAAGCTGGAGTAGATTTAGTTGAAATCAGCCCTAACGCCGAACCGCCAGTTTGTCGTATCATGGACTACGGCAAGTTCCTTTATGAAAAGAGTAAGTCTTCTAAGGAACAGAAGAAGAAACAAAAAGTTATCCAGGTTAAGGAAATCAAATTCCGTCCTGGTACCGACGATGGCGATTATCAGGTAAAACTCCGCAGCCTGATACGCTTTCTCGAAGAGGGCGATAAGGCCAAGATCACACTGCGTTTCCGCGGTCGTGAGATGGCCCACCAACAGATCGGCATGGAAGTGCTTAACCGCGTCCGCGACGATCTGAGTGAACTGGCTGTAGTCGAATCCTTCCCTACGAAGATCGAAGGCCGCCAGATGATCATGGTGCTTGCTCCTAAGAAGAAACAGTAGGCCTTCAAGTAGCAATTTCTGTGGAGCCGAAAGGCTTCACAGATTTTGTTCGCCTTTGTTTCGTTTATTAACAATGCGAAGTGGAAGTTATTAAAATGCCAAAAATTAAGACCGTACGCGGTGCTGCTAAGCGCTTCAAAAAAACCGGTGGTGGTGGATTTAAGCGTAAGCACGCAAACCTGCGTCATATTCTGACCAAAAAATCTACTAAGCGTAAACGTCACCTGCGTCCAAAAGGCCTTGTTTCTAAAGGCGATCTGGGCCTGGTAATCGCGTGCCTTCCGTACGCATAAGTCGTTAACGTTTTTTAACTTTTTAATTAGAATAGATACAGGAGAGCACATATGGCTCGCGTAAAACGTGGTGTAGTTGCCCGTGCACGTCACAAGAAAATTTTGAAACAAGCCAAAGGCTACTACGGTGCGCGTTCACGCGTATACCGCGTTGCCTTCCAGGCAGTTATCAAAGCTGGTCAGTACGCTTACCGTGACCGTCGTCAACGTAAACGTCAGTTCCGTCAACTGTGGATTGCGCGTATCAACGCAGCAGCACGTCAGAACGGTATTTCTTACAGCAAATTCATCAACGGCCTGAAAAAAGCCTCTGTTGAAATCGACCGTAAGATCCTGGCTGACATCGCAGTATTCGACAAGTTAGCGTTCACCGCGCTGGTCGAAAAAGCGAAAGCAGCTCTGGCATAAGCCAGTTGAAGAGGGAGCTCTGCTCCCTCTTTTCGTTTCAACAGCATCAAAACGTTGACAATTTTTCGCCGACCCTTTTCAATAAGGCGTTAGGTCTCTTACCACACAAGGTAATGCAAGCATGAATGCTGCTATTTTCCGCTTCTTCTTTTACTTTAGCACCTGATATCAGGGGGCTAGCGCGTGAAAGACGAAACGGAAAACAGCGCCAGAAAGCCTCCTGATGGAGGCTTTTTTCGTATCTGCCGCTTGTAAATATCGCTACATAACGAGGAAAACCATGTCACATCTCGCAGAGCTGGTTGCTAGTGCAACGGCCGCCATTAACCAGGCCTCAGATGTTGCCGCGTTAGACAACGTCCGCGTCGAATATCTGGGCAAGAAAGGGCACCTGACCCTTCAAATGACTACCCTGCGTGAGTTGCCGCCAGAAGAGCGCCCGGCTGCAGGTGCGGTGATTAACGAAGCCAAAGAGCAGGTTCAGCAGGTACTGAACGAGCGTAAAAACGCGCTGGAAAGCGCCGCGCTGAACGCACGTCTCGCTGCCGAAACCATCGATGTCTCCCTGCCAGGGCGTCGTATTGAGAACGGTGGTCTCCACCCGGTCACCCGCACTATCGACCGTATTGAAAGTTTCTTCGGTGAGCTCGGCTTTACCGTGGCGACTGGCCCGGAAATCGAAGACGATTACCATAACTTCGATGCCCTGAATATCCCAGGCCACCACCCGGCACGTGCTGACCACGACACTTTCTGGTTTGATGCCACCCGCCTGCTGCGTACCCAGACCTCTGGCGTGCAGATCCGTACCATGAAGGAGCAGGAACCGCCGATCCGCATCATCGCCCCGGGCCGTGTCTATCGTAACGACTACGATCAGACCCACACCCCAATGTTCCATCAGATGGAAGGCCTGATCGTTGATAAAAACATCAGCTTCACCAACCTGAAGGGCACGCTGCACGATTTCCTGAACAACTTCTTTGAGGAAGATCTGCAGGTTCGTTTCCGCCCGTCCTATTTCCCGTTCACCGAACCGTCCGCAGAAGTTGACGTGATGGGTAAAAACGGTAAATGGCTGGAAGTGCTGGGCTGCGGCATGGTGCACCCGAACGTCCTGCGTAACGTCGGCATTGACCCGGAAGTGTACTCCGGCTTTGCGTTCGGTATGGGGATGGAGCGTCTGACCATGCTGCGTTATGGCGTGACCGACTTACGCGCTTTCTTCGAAAACGATCTGCGTTTCCTCAAACAGTTTAAATAAGGGCAGGACAGAACAATGAAATTCAGTGAACTGTGGTTACGCGAATGGGTGAACACCGAACTCGACAGCGAGTCGCTCTCTAACCAGATCACCATGGCAGGCCTGGAAGTGGACGGCGTTGAGCCGGTTGCCGGCGCCTTTAACGGCGTGGTTGTCGGTGAAGTCGTGGAGTGCGGCCAGCACCCGAACGCAGACAAACTGCGTGTCACCAAAGTTAACGTGGGCGGCGAACGCCTGCTGGATATCGTCTGCGGCGCGGCAAACTGCCGTCAGGGCCTGAAAGTGGCCGTGGCCACCGTTGGTGCGGTGTTGCCGGGCGATTTTAAAATCAAAGCGGCGAAACTGCGTGGCGAGCCGTCTGAAGGCATGCTGTGCTCCTTCTCCGAGCTGGGTATTTCCGACGATCACTCCGGCATCATTGAGCTGCCAGCAGATGCGCCAATTGGCACCGACCTGCGCGAATACCTGAAGCTCGACGACAATACTATCGAGATCAGCGTCACCCCGAACCGTGCCGACTGCTTAGGCATTATCGGTGTGGCCCGCGACGTGGCGGTACTGAACCAGACCGCACTGAACGCGCCTGAGATCGCCCCTGTTGCGTCCACTATCGCCGACACCCTGCCAATTCAGGTTGAAGCCGCTGACGCCTGTCCGCGCTACCTGGGCCGTGTAGTGAAGGGTATCAACGTTAAGGCGCCAACGCCGCTGTGGATGAAAGAGAAGCTGCGTCGCTGCGGCATCCGTTCTATCGATGCGGTGGTTGACGTGACCAACTATGTCCTGCTGGAGCTGGGTCAGCCGATGCACGCGTTCGATAAAGATCGTATCGAAGGCGGGATCGTCGTGCGCATGGCGAAAGAGGGTGAAACGCTGGTCCTGCTGGACGGCAGCGAAGCCAAACTGAATGCCGACACCCTGGTCATTGCCGATCACGGCAAAGCCCTGGCGATGGGCGGTATCTTCGGCGGCGACCACTCCGGCGTGAATGATGAAACCCGGAACGTACTGCTGGAGTGTGCCTTCTTCAGCCCGCTGTCCATTACCGGCCGCGCACGCCGTCATGGTCTGCATACCGATGCGTCACACCGCTATGAGCGTGGCGTGGATCCGGCCCTGCAGTACAAAGCGATGGAACGTGCCACCCGCCTGCTGATCGACATCTGCGGCGGCGAAGCCGGTCCGGTGATTGATGTCACCAGCGAAGCCCATCTGCCGAAGCCTGCGACCATCACTCTGCGTCGCAGCAAGCTTGATCGCCTGATTGGCCATCACATTGCCGATGCGCAGGTGAGCGACATTCTGCGCCGTCTGGGCTGTGAAGTAACCGAAGGACAGGACCAGTGGACTGCCGTGGCGCCAAGCTGGCGTTTCGATATGGAGATCGAAGAAGATCTGGTGGAAGAAGTTGCCCGTGTTTACGGCTACAACAACATTCCTGATGAGCCGGTGCAGGCTGGCCTGGTGATGGGTTCACATCGTGAAGCCGACCTCTCTCTGAAGCGTGTGAAAACCATGCTGAACGACAAAGGCTATCAGGAAGTGATCACTTACAGCTTCGTTGATCCAAAGGTGCAGCAGCTGATCCACCCGGGCCAGGATGCCTTGATCCTGCCAAGCCCAATCTCCAGCGAAATGTCCGCCATGCGTCTGTCCCTGCTGACCGGCCTGCTGAACACCATCGTCTACAACCAGAACCGTCAGCAGAGCCGCGTGCGCATCTTCGAGAGCGGTCTGCGCTTTGTGCCGGATACGCAGGCCAATCTGGGCATCCGTCAGGATCTGATGCTGGCAGGCGCTATCTGCGGCAACCGCTATGAAGAGCACTGGGATCTGAGCAAAAACAGCGTTGATTTTTATGACCTGAAGGGCGATCTGGAATCGGTGCTCGATCTGACCGGTAAATTGTCTGAAATTGAGTTCCGTGCTGAAGCTATTCCAGCCCTGCATCCGGGCCAGAGCGCCGCGATTTATCTGAAAGGTGAACGCGTTGGTTTCATTGGTGTTGTGCACCCGGAGCTGGAGCGCAAGCTGGATCTTAATGGCCGTACGCTGGCGTTCGAACTGGAGTGGAACAAGGTCGCAGACCGCGTCATTCCTCAGGCTCAGGACATTTCTCGCTTCCCGGCGAACCGTCGTGATATCGCGGTTGTGGTGGCCGAAAATGTGCCTGCCGCAGATATTTTGGCCGAATGTAAGAAAGTTGGCGTAAATCAGGTAGTTGGCGTAAACTTATTTGACGTGTACCGCGGCAAGGGCGTAGCAGAGGGCTTTAAGAGCCTGGCTATCAGCCTGATCCTTCAGGATACCAGCCGTACACTCGAAGAAGAGGAGATTGCCGCTACCGTCGCCAAATGTGTAGAGGCATTAAAAGAGCGATTCCAGGCATCATTGAGGGATTGAACCTATGGCGCTTACAAAAGCTGAAATGTCCGAATATCTGTTTGATAAGCTTGGGCTTAGCAAACGGGATGCCAAAGAGCTGGTTGAGCTGTTTTTCGAAGAGATCCGTCGCGCTCTGGAAAATGGTGAGCAGGTAAAACTCTCCGGCTTTGGTAACTTTGATTTGCGCGACAAGAATCAACGTCCGGGTCGTAACCCGAAGACGGGTGAGGATATTCCCATTACAGCCCGCCGCGTGGTGACCTTCAGACCCGGCCAGAAGTTAAAAAGCCGTGTCGAAAACGCTTCACCCAAAGCAGAGTGATATGATCTAACCAAAAAGGCCGCTGATGCGGCCTTTTTTCTTTGCGCTGCTGTAAACCCACCGTAAAATCAATTACATCATTCACCCGCAAAATGACTCCAATGCCCGAATTTGCCCGTCAGCAGTACCGCTCCGATCTGCGTAAATTGCTCTTTTTGTTGCTGGCGCTGGTGATCGCGCTGGGCGTGAGCCTATGCGCCGGCGATCGGTGGATCGGGCCTGAGGCATGGTTTACTCCCCGGGGGGAGCTGTTTATCTGGCAAATCCGCCTCCCGCGCACCCTGGCCGTGGTGCTGGTAGGCGCGGCGCTGGCGCTTAGCGGCACCATCATGCAGGCCCTGTTCGATAATCCGCTGGCAGAGCCAGGATTATTAGGCGTCTCGAACGGTGCCGGGGTCGGGCTGATTGCCGCCGTGATGCTCGGTGGCGGAGCGCTATCGGGCTGGAGTTTAAGCCTCTGCGCTATCGCCGGGGCGCTGATCATTACCCTTATTTTGCTGCGTTTTGCCCGTCGCCATCTCTCCGTGAGCCGCCTGCTGCTTGCCGGGGTGGCGCTGGGGATCATCTGTAGCGCCCTGATGACCTGGGCGGTCTATTTCTCCACCGCCTTCGATCTCCGTCAGCTGATGTACTGGATGATGGGCGGCTTCGGCGGCGTGGACTGGGGGCAGGGCTGGCTGATGCTGCTGCTGGCACCGGCTATCGTATGGGCCTGCTTTCAGGCCGCGCCGCTGAACATTCTGGTGCTGGGGGAGATTTCCGCCCGCCAGCTCGGCCTGCCGCTCACCTTCTGGCGCAACACGCTGGTGGTCGCCATCGGCTGGATGGTGGGGGTGAGCGTGGCCCTGGCTGGCGCGATTGGATTTATTGGTCTTGTCATCCCCCATATGCTGCGTTTGTGTGGTATTACCGATCACCGGCTGTTGCTGCCCGCTGCGGCGGTGACAGGGGGTGCAACGCTGCTTTGCGCTGATATTATTGCGCGCCTGGCACTCAACGCCGCGGAGCTGCCCATTGGGGTAGTGACCGCAACGCTGGGCGCACCCGTGTTTATCTGGCTACTCTTAAAAGCCGGACGTTAAGTACAGCCCATCTGAACCACAACCTGAGAGAATGCTATGCCGAACGATATTCTGAACACTGAAGTAACGACCATTGATGGCAAAACCACCACCCTGGAAGAGTTCAAAGGCCAGGTACTGCTGGTAGTGAACGTGGCATCGAAATGCGGCCTGACGCCGCAGTATGAGCAGCTCGAAAACATCCACAAAGCCTGGGCAAAGGATGGCTTTACCGTGCTCGGTTTCCCTTGCAACCAGTTCCTCGGCCAGGAGCCAGGTAGCGAAGAGGAGATCAAAACCTTCTGCAGCACCACCTATGGCATCACCTTCCCGATGTTCAGCAAAGTCGAGGTCAACGGCGAAGCGCGCCATCCGCTGTATCAAAAACTGATTGCCGCCGCACCGGTGGCTGTCGCGCCTGAAAGCAGCGGTTTTTATGAGCGTCTGGCGAGCAAAGGTCGCGCGCCGCTCTATCCGGATGACATCTTATGGAATTTCGAAAAATTCCTGATTGGCCGCGATGGGGAAGTGGTCCAGCGTTTTGCGCCGGATATGACGCCTGAGGACCCGATCCTGATGGAAGCGATTAAGCTGGCACTCGCGAAGTAATGTCGATTCTGATGCAGCTCAATGGCGTGGCGGAACACGGGCGTCTGCAGCCGCTTTCCGCCCAGGTGAATGCGGGAGAGATCCTGCACCTGGTCGGCCCGAACGGAGCAGGCAAAAGCACATTGCTTTCGCGTATGGCCGGGCTGAGCGCCGGGCAGGGCGAAATCCTGTTGCAGGGGGAATCCCTTCCCCGGTGGTCCTCCGCGTCGCTGGCCAGCCGCAGGGCTTATCTGGCGCAGCAGCAAACTGCGCCCTTTGCCATGCCGGTCTGGCACTATCTGACGCTGCATCAGTACGACAGTCAGCAAAAAACGCTGTTAAGCGAGGTAGCAGCGGCGCTGGGGATTGAGGATAAGCTGTCGCGACACGTCAGCCAGCTCTCCGGCGGGGAGTGGCAGCGCGTGCGGCTGGCTGCGGTGATCCTGCAAGTTCACCCAAGCGGCAACCCGCACGGCCAGCTGTTGCTACTGGACGAGCCGATGAACAGTCTCGACGTCGCCCAGCAGGTGGCGCTCGACCGGCTGTTAAGCGCGCTGTCCCGCCAGGGCATTGCGGTAGTGATGAGCAGCCACGATCTGAACCACACGCTGCGCCACGCCCATCGTGTCTGGCTGCTGAAGCGGGGTCAGCTGATCGCCAGCGGCACGCGCGACAGCGTGTTGACGCCGCCGAATCTGGCCAAAGCCTACGACATGTCCTTCCGTCGGCTGGATATCGAAGGTCACAGAATGATCATTTCGACGTCGCAGGAATAACCGCTTGTTGCAGAGCGACATATTCACAGGCTAAATTACAGAAAGCACAAAAAATCAGAGGATTCGTCAGGAATGCGATTCTGTTTTCTCCTTGTGGCCGCGCTATTTCTTGCAGGATGCAGCAGCCATCGCGCACCGCCGCCGAATGCGCGGCTGTCTGATTCTATCGCCGTGATTGCAGGCCTGAACGATCAGCTGCATAACTGGGGCGGCACCCCTTATCGCTACGGCGGCATGTCGCGTGGTGGAATTGATTGTTCGGGTTTTGTGCTGCTGACTTTCCGCGATCGGTTTGCGCTCAAGCTGCCGCGCGAAACGCGCCAGCAGGCAACTATCGGCACCGAAATTGATAAAGACGACCTGCTCCCGGGCGACCTGGTATTCTTTAAAACCGGTTCTGGCGAAAGCGGGCTGCACGTCGGGATTTACGACACCGATAACCAGTTTATTCATGCCTCCACCAGCCGGGGGGTGATGCGTTCCTCTCTTAATAACGTCTACTGGCGCAAAAACTTCTGGCAAGCCCGACGTATTTAGTCCTGTCGCGCCCCCTGGCGCGACATTTTCTTTCATCTGAAAATGAAATTCATTAGCCGGCCTTAATTGTGTAGAAATAGTTAGCCGCTGAATTAATTTGATGCAATTCTTGTTCTTAACGACAACTGGCTATTAAGCAGTATCCAGGATAAGATTATTTCAGGACTAAGGAAAATCCGAATATTTAATGGAACGAATGAAATTAATCTTATTAAAATCCATAAAGTTGAATTGCTTCAGCATATGTTTCAGGATGTCTTGTATCGTTTTTAAACCGGGTCGGACGCCATGATTGTGATGCTGGATATTGCTTATCAGTCTGAATTGTTATTACTCCCTGCGCGACATGATTCCGGGGCGCTTACCGGCCTTGAAATAGTCGTGAACTTTGTCGGGGTGGATAATCAGGTCCGTATTCCAACGGAGCTGGTGCGCCCGTACCTGTCTCCCGCGCAAGAGCTGGCGCTGTTTCAGGAACAACTGGCAATGCTCGACAGCTGCAAACTCTTTTTTATTCAGCAACAGCTGACGGCATGGATAAATATCTCTCCGATCATTGTTGAATACCTGTTAACGGAAGAAAACGGGGTTGCAATAGGTGAGCAACATCCGTGGCTGGAGTTCTGCATTAATGAGAATTATCCGGATCTGAATAAAGGCAATATGAATACTGCCTTGATGGACTTTGCCCTGCGTTTTCCTCTGGTGCTGGGCAATTTTGGCGCCGGGGATGCCTCCACTAAAGCCATTTTTGATGGCATGTTTAAACGTGTGGCGCTGGATAAAAACTTCATTCAACAGCATTTAAATGATAATACATTCGAACTGTTATTACGGGCGATCATGACTCAGGTTTCGCCTTACTGTCAGTCGTTAATGGTGGCGGGCGTGGACGATGAGCTTGTCCTGCAGCGCCTGTCGGCATTTGGCTTTAGCGCCATGCAGGGCGGGTTATGGCCTGCCGTTCCCCTTGAACGCATTACCACCCTGGTGCAGGGATAACCCTTTTCTTGCCTGGTGTTTAACATCTGATAAACCCACTACACTAAAAGCAGGAGGACCTATGACCCTGTCTTTTACCGCGCACTGGCATGACGAATTACCCGGTTTTTATACGGCTCTGAAACCCACTCCCCTGAATAATGCTCGCCTGATCTGGCATAACACGGCGCTGGCCGCCGAACTGGCGATCCCGAACTCGTTGTTTAGCCCCGGGCAGGGCGCTGGCGTCTTTGGCGGCGAAACCCTGCTGCCGGGCATGCAGCCGCTGGCCCAGGTCTACAGCGGCCATCAGTTCGGCGTCTGGGCCGGACAGCTGGGGGACGGGCGGGGGATCCTGCTCGGCGAACAGCAGCTGGCCAACGGGCAAACGATGGACTGGCACCTGAAAGGGGCCGGACTAACCCCTTATTCACGGATGGGCGACGGGCGCGCCGTGCTGCGCTCGACTATCCGCGAAAGCCTGGCCTCAGAAGCCATGCACTATCTCGGGATCCCCACCACCCGCGCGCTGTCGATCGTCACCAGCGACACGCCGGTGGCGCGTGAGACTATGGAGCAGGGGGCGATGCTGATCCGCACCGCTCAGAGCCACGCCCGCTTCGGTCATTTCGAGCACTTCTACTATCGCCGCGAGCCGGAAAAAGTTCGCCAGCTGGCGGATTTTGTCATCAAGCATCACTGGCCGCAGTTGCAGGACGATGCCGATAAATACATCCTCTGGTTCCGGGATGTGGTGGCGCGAACTGCCGCCCTGATCGCCAGCTGGCAGACGGTCGGCTTTGCTCACGGGGTGATGAACACCGATAACATGTCGATCCTCGGTCTGACGATGGATTACGGCCCGTACGGTTTCCTTGACGACTACCAGCCGGGCTATATCTGTAACCACTCGGACTATCAGGGTCGCTACAGCTTTGATAACCAGCCGGCAGTGGGCATCTGGAACCTGCAGCGTCTGGCGCAGTCCCTGTCGCCGTTTATCGATGTTGACGCCCTCAATGACGCGCTGGATGGCTATCAGGAGGTCCTGCTGCAGCAGTACGGCAAACTGATGCGCCGCAAGCTGGGGCTGATGACTCAGGAGAAAGGCGACAACGAGCTTCTGAATACCCTGTTTGCGCTGATGGCGCGGGAAGGCAGCGACTACACTCGCACCTTCCGTATGCTGGGGCAAACCGAGCAGCACAGCGCCGACTCACCGTTGCGTGACGAGTTTATCGACCGGCAGGCCTTTGATGACTGGTTTGCGACTTATCGCACGCGTCTCCAGCAGGAGAACATCGCCGATGATGAGCGTCAGGCGCAGATGAATGCCGTTAACCCGGCAATGGTGCTGCGCAACTGGCTGGCGCAGCGGGCGATTGAGCAGGCGGAGAAAGGGGATTACGCCGAGCTGCACCGGTTACACGAAGCCCTGCGGACACCGTTTGCCGATCGCAGCGATGATTATGTCAGCCGCCCACCCGACTGGGGTAAGCGGCTGGAAGTGAGTTGCTCGAGTTAGGGCGCGAGAAACACCTGGGGGGTAGCGTTCAACGGATGCTGCCCCACATGCACCTGCGCCCCGTACCAGCGTGCCAGGTCATCGGCCTGCAGCACCGACGCTGGCGTTCCCTGAGAGACAATTTCCCCCTCATGCAGGAGCACAATCCGGTCGGCCCATAAGGCGGCCAGATTGAGATCGTGCAGCACTACGCAGACGTGCAAATTCCTTTGCGCAGTCAACGCCTTCAGCAGCCGCAGCAGATGCTGCTGGTGGTAAAGATCCAATGCCGAGGTCGGCTCATCGAGAAACAACCAGCCCCGCGGTGCGCCGTGGCACCACAGCTGTGCCAGTGCCCGGGCGAGCTGAACGCGCTGCTGCTCTCCCCCCGACAGGGCCCCATACTGACGACCGGCCAGCGGCTCACAGCCGGTAAGCTGCATCACCTCGCTGACGATCTGCGGCTCAGGCTGACTCGTCCAGGGAGAACGTCCCATCCCGATCACCGCTTCTACCGGCCAGTCAAAGCCCAGCTGAGTTTGCTGGCGCATCACGGCCCGCTGGCGCGATAGCGCCTGGGTGCTCCACCCCGTCAGCGGCTTTCCGTCCAGCAGACAGCGCCCGGCATCCGGCTTAAGAAAGCCGGTTAACAGGCGTAGCAGGGTCGATTTCCCCGCGCCGTTGGGGCCGATCAGCGCCACCAGCTCGCCTGGCGCGAGGGACAGGGTGACGTCCCGCACCACTGCCCGGCCTGCGACGCGATAAGACAAGCCTTTAGCAATAAAGGATTCACCCATGCTGACCTCCACGGCGGAAAATTAACCACAGGAACCAGGGGGCACCAAGAATGCTGGTCAGTAATCCTACCGGCATCTCCGCCGGGGCGACCAGCGTCCGCGCGGCGGTATCGGCGATCAGCAGCAGAAACGCACCCGCCAGCACCGAACCGGGGATCACCGCCCGGTGATCGGAGCCCAGCCACATCCGCATCAGGTGCGGCACCACCAGGCCAATAAAACCGATCACTCCGCTGACCGCCACCGCAGCGGCCACCAGCAGGGCGCTGCACAGAAGCAACACACGCTGAACGAGCCGCACGTCAATACCCAGATAGTGCGCTTCCTCCTCGCCCAGTTGCAGCAGATTAAGGGCCGATGCCAGCCGCCAGATCACCAGCACGGTGGGGATCATCAGCGAGGTGACCGCCAGCAGAGTGGACCACTGGGCCTGGCCGAGGCTGCCCATTCCCCACAGTGAGAGCTGGCGCAGCTGGGCGTCGTTACTGACCCAGGAGAGCACGCCCACCGCCGCGCCGCACAGGGCGTTGATGGCGATCCCCACCAGCAGCAGCCGCGAGAGCGAACTCTCCCGCTGCTGGCTGAGCAGGAAGATCACGATTGTTGCCGCCAGCGCGCCGAGAAAGGCCGCCAGCATCGGGGCGTAAAGCATCAGCAGGGCGGGGAGGGTTATTGGCAACACCACCCACAGGGCGACGGCGCAGGCGGCACCGCTGCTGATCCCCAGCAATCCAGGATCGGCGAGGGGGTTGCGGAACAGCCCCTGCATCACACAGCCCGCCAGCGCCAGCGAGCCGCCAATCACCAGCGCCAGCAGCACCCGGGGCAGGCGAATGGTGAGCCAGATCTGGCGCAGCGCCTCGTCACTGTTGCTCCACAGCAAAGTCACCGGCAGGCGCAACGCGCCAAAACCGGTGGCCAGCAGCGTCATCATCGCCAGCGCCATTGCCAGTCCCCACAGGGAATAGCCGATCCGGCGAGGCATCAGGGCAACTGCCCGGCTTTGCTGCGCAGCTGCCCGATGGCCTGCGGGGTGCGCACGCTAAACCCGAGCAGCGCCATATCGTCAATCTGCAACACCTGTTTATTACGCCCGGCCGGGGTTTGCGCCAGACCTGGCAGCTTCCACAGATTCGCTTCTCCGCCCATCGCCTTTACGCCATCCTGTGAAATCACCACCAGATCGGGCTGGCTGGCAATCACCCCTTCCTGGGAGAGCGGCTGATAGCGGGAGAACCCCTGCATGGCGTTTTGTAGACCGGCCGCGCGGATCGCCGCATCAGCACCGGTATCCTGCCCGGCGGCCATAGCGGTCATCCCGCCGTGGTTGAGGATAAACAGCACCCGCTTATTGATCGGTGAGGTGGGCAGTGCGGCCAGCTCCTGCTGCAGGCGCTGGCGCAAGGCTTCCCCTTGTGCAACGCGGTGCGTCGCCTGGGCCACCACCCGCACTTTCTCGTCGATTACGCTGAGGGCGTTACTGCCCGGCACCGTCACCACATTAACCTGACTCTGCCCGACCTGTTTCAGGGCCAGAGACGGCTGCGCCTGGGCGCTGGCTAACACCAGCGTCGGGCGCATCGCCAGGATCCCCTCGGCATTGAGCTGGCGCAGGTAGCCCACGTCCGGCAGGGCGGTGACCTGCTCCGGCCACTGGCTGGTGCTGTCGCGCGCCACCAGCGAACCTTCGGCCCCCAGGGCGTAGACAATCTCCGTCACGTCGCCGCCGAGGGCAACGATCTTCTCCTGCGCGGCGCCAAAGGCGGCCAGCGGGAGCGCGACAAGGACGGCGAGCAGTTTTCTCATGCGGCCAGCCCTTTTACCGTCAGGGCGTCGATCTGCGAACGCCACTGGCTCTGTTCAGGCTCGCCTTCCGTGCGCTGACCGTACAGCTGGGCGATCTGGGTTCCGTCGGCGGCAAAGAGTTCGAGGCTGGTGACATGGCCATCGGCGGTGGGTTTGCGCGTCACCCAGCTTTCGGCGATGGTCTCCTCCAGCAGATGCAGGGTAAAAGCCGGGTTGAAGATGTTCAGCCAGCCCTTCATCGGCACCACTTTCTCGACCGCGCCGGTGAAGATCTGCACGCAGCCGCGGTTGCCGACGAAAATCATGATCTCGTTGCCATCCTCACGGGCGCTGTTCAGCAGCTGGGACAGGGCGCTGTTATCCACCTGACAGGCCAGATCGTCACCCACCAGACGGAACGCCTGCTGACGGGTCAGACTGTGGCGCTTCAGCAGGCCAAAGAACTGATGCACGTCAGTCATGGCGCGCCACTCGCTGTCCACCGTTAGCGCATCAGCGCTGGCCACGTTGACTGCCGGATCGGCAGCTTTCAGCGCCAGCGGCGGGTTATCGGCAAAGATAAAGCGCGACAGCACGTCGCCCCAGGCTGAGACGTCGGTGTTATCGGTGGTGTAGACCTTCAGCAGGGCGTCGCCCTGATGGTCGAAAAACTGGATACTCTGACGTTCGCCACGGGCGTTGGTCTCGGTGATATGAAACGCGCTCGCCCACTGGTGGAGGAACAGACGCAGATCGAGGGCGCGCGGGTTGAGTATCAGTCCGGCGTGGCCGTTCAGGTGCTGATGGGTAAAGGTGCCTACCTGCTCGTGGACCGCGTATTGGTTGCGGCAGATGCATTTGGTTTCACCCACGGCTTCCAGCGCGCCGAGGATCTCGCGGATTTCGCCGTGCAGACGCCACGCATTGTGGCCTACCCGGGCCCAGGTCAGTTCGGCTTCGCTGATGTTCATCAGGGCAGCGATATCACGCGCGTATTTCCCGGGATTCTGTTCTTTTAGTTCAAGCCAGCGTGTGTAGTGATTCATTGTCTCTTCCTTCGGGATAAATGCCCCGGCCGAACCGGGGCAGGGTAATTACCACTGATAACTCACAAAAATCTTGCCGTTGCGGCCATCCTGCGGGATGCCCTGCGGAGACCAGTACTCTTTGTCGAAAGCGTTGCCGAGTACCAGGGTGGTGGTCACACCTTTCAGCGCCTGCTGCCCCTGATAGCTGACGTAGAAATCATTCACCGCGTAGCCCGGCTGGTGGCTGTAGCTGCTGCTCACGTGGGTGGAACGATCGGCGAAGGTACCGATCCAGCCGACGCTAAAGCCGCTTTGCGCCAGCGGGACATCCAGCTTGCTGGAGACGGTGTCCGGGCTGATGCTGGAGATGTACTCGCCGGTGTCGCTGTCTTTGCCGCGGGTGCGGTTATAGGCCAGGTCGAGGTTGAACAGGCTGGCGGAGTATTTCGCCATCAGGTCCCAGCCCCAGATTTTGGCGTTCGGCACGTTGTACGACATGGTGGTCGCAGCGGCAAAATCGACGGTGGTGGAGATGTAATCTTTGGCATGGGTATCAAAGTAGCTGGCTTTGAACTCCAGTGCATCGTTTGCCAGCAGTAGATCGTCAAAGCGCAGACCAAACCCGTACTCCTGGGTTTCGTTAGTTTCCGGGCGCAGGTTCGGGTTCGGCACCCAGTAGTTGGTGTAGAACCGGCCAATGGAGAAGTGTTTGGCGTCGTTATACATTTCGCCCATCGTCGGGGCGCGGAAGGCCTGGGCATAAGAGCCGAATAGCATCAGCCAGTCCGCGGGGGAGACGGTGATCCCGGCGCGCGAGGACCATTTATCGGCGTCCACATCGTCATAGCCATCGCTGCTGCCGCGGTAGTTATCGTAGCGGGTACCGCCCAGCAGGGTGATCGGCAGATCGCGCAGGGTGATCTCATCCTGGATCCAGCCGGAGCTGAAATCGATGCTCGCATCCGGGAAGCCGGTAGTGGCACCGGACGGCTCCTGCTCCTGACGGTAATACTCCCCGCCGTAGGTCAGCAGGTGCGAGGCGAAGGAGTCGGCGAACAGGCGGGTGCGGTTCTCCACTTTGCCGCCTTTGGTGGTCTGCTGGCGGAATTCGCCGCTGCCGTCGATATTCTGGGCATTGATACGCGCTTCAGACCAGTAAAGGCGGGCATCGGCGTTCAGCCAGTCGTTGCCTGCCGGGGCGAGGTGATACCCGAGCTGCACGTCCCGCTGAATGGTGGAGCGGTCGGTCATCGGGTTGCTGCTGTCATCCGCCTCGATGGTCTGCGGGTTTTTTGGCTCCTGTGCGGCGTTGTTGTAGTAACGCAGCGAGCCGCTCAGGGACTGGGCCTGATCCATCTGCCAGCTGCCTTTCGCCAGCATATTGTTGATCGATTCGTCATTCGGCGCGGTGCCGCCGCCGCCCTGGCGGATATCTCCGCGATCCCGGCTTGACCAGGCCACCAGACCGTCGAGGGTGTCGGTACGGCCAAAGGCGCTGGCCCCCATGCCGAGGCTGTGATCGCCGGTGGCGGCGGTACCAAATACGCGGTAGCCGCTGGTTTGTCCGGCCTGGTGCAGATCTTTCGCGTCGGCGGTGTCATAGGCGATCACCCCGCCCATCGCGCCGCTGCCGTACAGCAGCGCCGAGGGTCCGCGCACGATCTCGATACGCTTGATCAGCGCCGGGTCGAGGAAGGTACTGTTCAGGTGACCGGTATCGGTGCCCTGACGCACGCCGTCCACCAGCACCAGTACGCCGCGACGATCGTATCCGCGCAGATTGACGTCCTGGCCGTTGGTGCGCCCGGTGCCGTCCAGAGTCAGGCCGGGCACGTGGCGCAGCAGATCGGCGGCGGAGCTGGCGGTTTGATTTTCCGGGTCGGTAGCATCAATGACGCTGACCATCATCGGGGCTTCAAAGGCGCTGCGGGCATTGCCGGTGGCGGTAACGGTCATGTCGTCGGTGGCGGCAACCGCTACTCCTGGCAGGGCACTGACAATCGCCAGCGCCAGCAGCGACGGGCCTAAAGACGCGGTATTCAGGTATGGCATGAGCCACTCTCCATTTAAAAGTGAAAAGCGCTGGCTGCCTGGGGGAACCTGGGTGGCTGGCGGGGGGAACTTATTTTGTGAGGATCAATTTTCCGGCATGTGTCTGACGCAGCAGGTAGTGCTGGCCGTCATGCTCAATTATGACGCGGCCTTCCTCGCCCAACAGCTGTTTACTGTCGATGCGACGGTCGGTTGCGCCTGGGGCAGGCTGTGTTTTGTCTTCAGGACGAGTGAGCGTTGCTGCAGTGTTATCCATACGTGACATAATGTTTTTCAAAATAGCAATCAATGTAACAATGATAATCATTATCAACAAATCGATTTTGACGGCAAGCGTTTTATGAAAAAACAATGAGGTGGGAATGGTGCGGCCTGGGAAAAAGCCGGGTAAGCACAACGCCACCCGGCATGGTTTTTAAAAACGACTATCAACTGCAGAGGCAAGTTTATCCAGCAACACCTCGGTATCTTCCCAGCTCAGGCAAGGGTCGGTAATCGACTGACCGTAGGTGATGGGCTGACCGACCACCACTTTTTGCGTGCCTTCGCGCAGGAAGCTTTCGGCCATGATCCCGGCGATAGCGGTTGAGCCGTTGCGGATCTGCTGGCAAATCTCATCGCAGACGTCCAGCTGACGGCGGTGCTGTTTCTGGCAGTTGCCGTGGCTGAAATCCACCACCAGCTGCTCGGGTAGGTCGAACTCACGCAGGGTATCGCAGGCTTCCGCCAGATCCTGAGAGTGATAATTCGGCTGTTTGCCGCCGCGCATGATGATGTGCCCGTAAGGGTTGCCGCTGGTCTGATAGATAGTCATCTGACCGGTCTTGTCCGGAGACAGGAACATATGGCTGGCCCGCGCGGCGCGGATGGCGTCCACCGCGATACGGGTATTACCGTCGGTACCGTTTTTAAAGCCCACCGGGCAGGAGAGCGCCGAGGCCATTTCACGGTGGATCTGGCTTTCGGTGGTGCGGGCGCCAATGGCCCCCCAGCTAATCAGATCGGCGATAAACTGTCCGGTCACCATATCGAGGAATTCGGTGGCGGTAGGCACGCCCAGCTCGTTGACCTGCAGCAGCAGCTTGCGCGCCAGCTGAATGCCGTGATTCACCCGGTAGCTGCCGTTCAGATCGGGATCGGAGATCAGCCCTTTCCAGCCCACCACGGTGCGCGGCTTCTCGAAGTAAGTGCGCATCACGATTTCCAGACGGGAGTGGTGTTTATCCCGCAGTCCCTTCAGGCGCTGGGCGTAGTCCATTGCGGCATCAAGGTCGTGAATAGAGCAGGGGCCAACAATCACCAGCAGGCGGCGATCTTCCCCGTTAAGGATTTTTTCAATACGTTTGCGTGACGTTGTCACGTTTTCTGCCACTGCCGCAGAAACAGGGTACCGCTGGGCCAGTTCAGCTGGCGTGACCAGACTATCGATACGCGCTGTGCGGAGTTCATCGGTTTTATTCATGGTATTTCTCAGAATGTAGTGCTTCATCGGTAGCTTACCGGGAAGTGATGGGCATCACCTTAAACCAATCCCCGCTGAATTCAAGTGCAGGGCACCTGCGTGCCCTGTGATGGAGTGGGAGTATAAAGGATTATGGACTTGTGTACTAGCCTGTTAGTACATGCGGCGGTTGAGGCCCATAATGTCGAGGATTTTGGTGGCGATCTCTTCTACCGAATAGTTAGTACTGTTCAGCCACGGAATGTTGTTCTTGCGGTACAGGGCTTCGACTTCGGCGACTTCCAGACGGCACTGGCGCATTGAGGCGTAGCGGCTGTTCTCCCGGCGCTCTTCGCGAATCGCCGCCAGCCGTTCCGGGTTAATGGTCAGGCCGAAGAGCTTATGCTGCAGGGGTTTCAGCGCTGCCGGGAGGACGAGATTGTCCATGTCGTCGGCAATAAAGGGGTAGTTCGCCGCGCGGATCCCGAACTGAAGCGCCAGATAGAGGCTGGTGGGGGTTTTACCGCAGCGCGAAACGCCGAGCAGAATGACCTGGGCCTGATCGAGATTACGCATTGAGATACCGTCATCGTGGGCGAGGGTGTAATCAATGGCGGCGATACGGGCGTCATACTTGATGATATTCGCCGGGTTCAGGCCGTGGGTACGGTGTGCCACCGGGGTCGGATCCAGCTTCAGCTCCTCCTGCAATGGGGCCACCAGCGCCTGGACAATGTCCTGACAGAAGCCTTCACTTTGCAGAATGATATTGCGGATTTCCGGGATCACGATCGAGTAGAACACCAGCGGACGTTCACCGGTCTGCTGGAAAATGGCGTCAATTTGATCTTTCACCGCTCGGGCACGGCTCTCGTTTTCCACGAACGGCAGCGTGATGCTGTTGATAGAAACCGGGAATTGCGACATCACCGCATGGCCCAACACTTCGGCGGTGATTGCCGTACCATCGGAAATATAAAAAACGTGGCGATCGACAGCATTATCCATTTTGCACACTCTGTATATCAGATGTAATTGACTGAAAGCATAAATTAAAAAAGTAAAATACAACAGTCAACGCCGGACGGAAATTAAAAATGAAACGCTATTTTTATTTTTAATGAAAGGGGTGTTTCATTTTTCAAAATCACCCTAAAGTCTGAGTTTTTTTGTGGGATTCCATAAGAATCATCAGGTTAGGATTTAAGCGGGAACAGTCTGAAAAGCTAAAAAATAAAAGTGCTTACACGATTCACCGTTTTTTTAGCGCGAATAAATATGACAGTATAAATACGCAGTAAGGAGTTTCTTAAAACCCGTTCATATATCACAAAAGGATTGTTTCGATGTCCAACAATGGCTCGTCACCGCTGGTGCTTTGGTATAACCAACTCGGCATGAATGATGTAGACAGAGTTGGAGGCAAAAATGCCTCCCTGGGTGAAATGATTACGAATCTGTCCAGTATGGGTGTCTCCGTACCGAATGGATTTGCGACTACCGCCGATGCCTTTAACTATTTTCTGGACCAAAGCGGCGTAAACCAGCGCATTTACGAACTACTGGATAACACGGACATTGATGATGTCTCTGAGCTTGCAAAGGCCGGGACCCAAATCCGTCAGTGGATCATCGATACACCTTTCCAGCCTGAACTGGAACAAGCCATTCACGACGCCTACAACCAGCTCTCTGCTGATGATGCGCAGGCCTCCTTTGCCGTGCGCTCCTCTGCTACCGCAGAAGATATGCCGGACGCCTCGTTCGCCGGGCAGCAGGAGACCTTCCTCAACGTGCAGGGCTACGATGCCGTGCTGGTGGCAGTAAAACATGTGTTTGCCTCCCTGTTTAACGACCGCGCGATCTCCTACCGCGTGCATCAGGGTTATGACCACCGCGGCGTGGCGCTGTCGGCTGGCGTGCAGCGCATGGTGCGTTCGGATCTGGCCTCGTCAGGCGTGATGTTCTCTATTGATACCGAGTCGGGCTTCGATCAGGTGGTCTTTATCACCTCCGCCTGGGGTCTGGGCGAGATGGTGGTGCAGGGTGCCGTTAACCCGGACGAGTTCTACGTTCACAAGCCAACCCTGGCAGCGGATCGCCCGGCTATCGTGCGTCGCACCATGGGCTCGAAAAAAATCCGCATGATCTATGCTCCGACTCAGGAGCATGGCAAGCAGGTGCGGATTGAAGATGTGCCGCAGGAGCAGTGCGACCGCTTCTCGCTGACCGATGCCGAAGTGCAGGAGCTGGCGAAGCAGGCAGTGCAGATCGAGAAGCACTATGGCCGTCCGATGGATATCGAGTGGGCCAAAGATGGCAACACCGGCAAACTGTTTATCGTCCAGGCGCGACCTGAAACCGTGCGTTCCCGCGGTCAGGTGATGGAGCGTTATACGCTGCATGCCCAGGGCAACATCATCGCGGAAGGCCGCGCCATCGGCCACCGCATCGGCGCTGGCCCGGTGAAAGTCATCCATGACATCAGCGAAATGAACCGTATCCAGCCGGGCGACGTGCTGGTGACCGACATGACCGACCCGGACTGGGAACCGATCATGAAAAAGGCGGCGGCGATTGTCACCAACCGTGGCGGGCGTACCTGTCACGCAGCGATCATCGCCCGCGAGCTGGGTATCCCGGCCGTGGTGGGCTGCGGTGACGCCACCGAGCGCATGAAGGACGATCAGAACGTGACCGTCTCCTGTGCCGAAGGCGATACCGGCTACGTCTACGCCGAGATCCTCGACTTTAGCGTGAAGAGCTCCAGCGTGGACACCATGCCGGATCTGCCGCTGAAGATCATGATGAACGTCGGTAACCCGGACCGCGCCTTTGACTTCGCCTGTCTGCCAAACGAAGGCGTTGGCCTGGCGCGTCTGGAGTTCATCATCAACCGCATGATCGGGGTTCACCCGCGCGCGCTGCTGGAGTTTGACGACCAGGATCCGAAGCTGCAGAAAGAGATCCGCGAGATGATGAAGGGTTACGACTCGCCGAAAGAGTTCTACGTTGGCCGTCTGACCGAAGGGATCGCCACTCTGGGCGCAGCCTTCTACCCGAAACGCGTCATTGTGCGTCTTTCCGACTTCAAATCTAACGAATATGCCAACCTGGTAGGCGGCGAGCGTTACGAGCCGGAAGAAGAGAACCCGATGCTGGGCTTCCGCGGCGCCGGTCGCTATGTCTCTGACAGCTTCCGCGACTGCTTTGCGCTGGAGTGCGAGGCGGTGAAACGCGTGCGCAACGACATGGGGCTGACCAACGTCGAGATCATGGTGCCGTTTGTGCGTACCGTCGATCAGGCGAAAGCGGTTGTCGACGAGCTGGCCCGTCAGGGGCTGAAGCGCGGCGAGAACGGGCTCAAAATCATCATGATGTGTGAGATCCCGTCCAACGCCCTGTTGGCCGATCAGTTCCTGGAACACTTCGACGGCTTCTCTATCGGCTCCAACGATATGACGCAGCTGGCGCTGGGTCTGGACCGTGACTCTGGCGTAGTCTCTGCGCTGTTTGATGAGCGTAACGAAGCGGTGAAAGCGCTGCTGTCGATGGCCATCCGCGCGGCGAAGAAACAGGGTAAATACGTTGGCATCTGCGGTCAGGGACCTTCCGACCATGAAGACTTTGCAGCCTGGCTGATGGAAGAGGGGATCGACAGTCTGTCCCTGAACCCGGACACCGTGGTGCAGACCTGGCTGAGCCTGGCGGAACTGAACAAGTAACGTCACGTTTCTGCAACGCATAAAGGCGAGGACTTCGGTCCTCGCCTTTTTTATTCAGAGCGCACTAACCCGCTGTAATGACGAGTTTTTCTTTATAGTTGCCGAATTCTGGATAAAAAAAAGCCCACCGTGGGAGGCGGGCAAAGACTACACACAGCAATTCGTTGTTTCACTCAGGGGATTTCCATGCTTATAAATCAAGGTGTTGTTGATTCATAACCGTGACCTAATAGTAGGCATGGTGAATTTTTGCGTCGATCAGATTCGTCTCAATAGTTTAAAGAAAGTGAAGATTTTATGAGGGGAATGAGGCAATTGCAGATAAAAGCGGGTTAAGCCGCGCTTAAGGGAAATCCAAATGATAAGTGGCGCTTAACATTCTGGTGGGCGAACCCACCAGAACGAGGGAAATTACTTTCTCAGCTCTCGCTCGTCCTGAAGCCTCTGGAGCAGGACATCCGGGTCAGTTGGCGGGAGCGGCACTTCCTGCACCCATGCGGAGAACAGCCGCCAGGAGACCGCCAGCAGCACCGGCCCGATAAACAGACCGATCATCCCGAAGGCAATCAAGCCGCCAATAACGCCGGAGAGGATCAGGATTAACGGCAGGTCGGCACCCATCTTGATCAGGATTGGGCGAATGACGTTATCCATCGTACCCACCACGCAGCTCCAGACCAGCAGCACCGTGCCCCAGGTGGTATCACCGCTCCAGTAGAGCCAGACAATCGCCGGGACCAGTACCAGCAATGGACCCAGCTGCATCAGACAGGTTAACAGCATCAGCACCGTAAACAGGGTGGCGTACGGCACGCCGGCGATCGCCAGACCAATCCCTCCCAGCACCGACTGCACCAGCGCCGTTACCACCACGCCTAACGCCACCGCGCGCACGGCCTGCGCCGCCAGCAGCATCGCCGCATCGCCACGGGCCGACGCCAGACGTGTCGCAAAATGACGAACCCCGAGCGCCACCTGCTCGCCGCGCCAGTAGAGCAGGGCGCTGAACAGCAGCATCAACACGCAGTGGACCACAAAGCGGCCCAGGTGTGCGGCGGTACCGACAAACCAGGTGGTGGTTGCGCCAATGTAGGGCCGCACTTTTGCCATGATCGCGCTGCCGCCCATGTCCAGCAGGTTATGCCAGCCTGCATAGAGCTTATCGCCAATCAGCGGAATGTCGTTCAGCCAGTCCAGCGTCGGGAGCGTCATCTCCCCGCTGGTGAAGTTAGCGATCAGCGGACCGCTGCCGTCCACCAGGCTGTTAACGAGTAAGGCGACAGGAATAACAAACAGCAGCACCAGCAGCAGCGTCATTACCAGCACGGCCAGCGCACGGCGACCAAACAGCAAACGCTCCAGCCGGAGAAAAAGCGGCCAGGTGGCGATAACCACCGTCCCCGCCCAGGCGAAGCCAAGAATGAAGGGTTGAACAATCCACAGACACGCAATAATCATGATTGCCAGAAACAGCACCGACAGCAAAACTTGTGCAACGTCCCTGGGCTGGTGTCGATTGACCATAGTTGAAATTTACCTTTGAAATACACCGGAAAGGCCGGTGAGAACAGGAAACCGCATCACTCTAATCATTAGTGATTTCAGCGATTTTTAACAGGCTGATTCTGCCTGTAATTCTGTCGGGCGCATATGAATAAAATGTGATACAAAATGTGAGATACAACGCAAACGATTATCTACAACAATTCAGATGGGGCAGGGTCGACAGTAATGATCCCACAAATTTCTCAGGCACCTGGCGTCGTTCAGCTGGTGGTCAATTTTTTGCAGGCTTTGGAGCAACAGGGTTTTACCGGCGATACCGCCACCAGTTATGCCGACAGGCTGACTATGGCGACCGACAACAGTATCTACCAGCTACTTCCCGATGCCGTCGTGTTTCCCCGTTCTACCGCTGATGTGGCCCTGCTGGCCCGTCTGGCCTCCCAGGAGCGTTTCGCTTCGCTGATCTTTACCCCCCGCGGTGGCGGCACCGGCACCAACGGCCAGGCGCTGAACACCGGCATCGTTGTCGATATGTCCCGCTATATGAACCGCATCATCGAGATCAACCCGGAAGAGGGGTGGGTGCGGGTAGAAGCCGGGGTGATCAAGGATCAGCTCAACCAGTATCTGAAGCCCTACGGCTACTTCTTTGCCCCGGAGCTCTCGACCAGTAACCGCGCCACCCTCGGCGGGATGATCAACACCGACGCCTCGGGTCAGGGCTCGCTGGTGTATGGCAAAACCTCCGATCACGTCCTTGGCGTGCGGGCGGTGCTGCTGGGGGGCGATATCCTTGATACCCAGCCCGTGCCGGTCGAACTGGCCGAGACGCTCGGCAAGGACAACACCACCGCCGGACGCATCTACCGCACCGTGCTGGAGAGCTGCCGTGATAACCGTCAGCTGATTATCGATAAATTCCCGAAACTGAACCGCTTCCTGACCGGCTACGATCTGCGCCACGTCTTTAATGACGACCTGAGCCAGTTCGATCTGACCCGCATCCTGACCGGTTCCGAAGGCACACTGGCCTTTATCACCGAAGCGCGTCTCGACATCACCCGACTGCCAAAAGTGCGCCGCCTGGTGAACGTCAAGTACAACTCCTTTGATTCCGCGCTGCGCAACGCTCCCTTTATGGTGGATGCCCGCGCGCTGTCGGTTGAAACCGTCGACTCGAAAGTGCTCAACCTGGCGCGGGAAGATATCGTCTGGCACTCGGTCAGCGAGCTGATTACCGACGTGCCCGACAAAGAGATGCTGGGCCTGAATATCGTTGAGTTTGCCGGTGATGACGCTGCGCTTATCGAAAGCCAGGTCGATGCCCTGTGCCAGCGGCTGGACGAGCTGATCGCCCGGGGCGAGGGCGGAGTGATTGGCTGGCAACTGTGCAACGAGCTGGCCGGTATCGAGCGTATCTATGCGATGCGTAAAAAAGCGGTGGGCCTGCTGGGTAACGCCAAAGGCGCAGCCAAGCCGATCCCCTTTGCCGAGGATACCTGCGTTCCGCCGGAACACCTTGCCGACTACATTGTGGAATTCCGCGCCCTGCTGGACAGCCACGGCCTGAGCTACGGCATGTTCGGCCATGTCGACGCCGGGGTGCTACACGTTCGTCCGGCGCTGGACATGTGCGATCCGCAGCAGGAGATGCTGATGAAGCGGATTTCCGATGAGGTCGTCGCGCTCACCGCGAAGTACGGCGGTCTGCTGTGGGGCGAGCACGGGAAAGGGTTCCGCGCAGAGTACAGCCCGGCCTTCTTTGGCGAGGCGCTGTTTGGCGAGCTGCGCAAAATCAAGGCGGCCTTCGATCCGGACAACCGCCTTAATCCGGGTAAAATCTGCCCGCCAGCGGGCGTCGATGCCCCGATGATGCAGGTGGACGCGGTTAAACGCGGCACCTTCGATCGTCAGATCCCGATTGCGGTGCGCGCCTCCTGGCGCGGCGCGATGGAGTGTAACGGCAACGGCCTGTGCTTTAACTTCGATGCCAAAAGCCCGATGTGCCCGTCAATGAAGATCACCAGCAACCGTATCCACTCCCCGAAAGGGCGTGCGACGCTGGTGCGCGAGTGGCTGCGTCTGCTGGCCGACCGCGGCGTGGATCCCCTGGCGCTGGAGAAAGAGTTGCCGGAAAAACGCGCCAGCCTGCGCACCCTTGTCGAACGCACCCGCAACAGCTGGCATGCGCGCAAAGGGGAGTACGATTTCTCCCACGAAGTGAAAGAGGCGATGTCGGGCTGTCTCGCCTGTAAAGCCTGCTCCACCCAGTGCCCGATTAAGATCGACGTGCCGGAGTTCCGCTCGCGTTTCCTGCAGCTCTATCACAGCCGTTACCTGCGCCCGGTGCGCGATCACCTGGTGGCGACGGTTGAGAGCTATGCCCCGCTGATGGCCCGCGCACCGAAGACCTTCAACTTCTTTATCAACCAGCCGCTGGTGCGCAAGCTGTCCGAGAAGCATATCGGCATGATTGACCTGCCGCTGCTCTCCACCCCGTCCCTGCAGCGTCAGCTGGTGGGCCACCGCTCCGCCAATCTGACTCTGGAGCAACTGGAAGCCCTGAGTCCGGAGAAAAAAGCGAAAACTGTGCTGGTGGTGCAGGATCCCTTTACCAGCTATTACGATGCGCAGGTGGTGGCTGACTTTATTCGCCTGGTCGAGCGGTTAGGCTATCAGCCGGTACTCCTGCCATTCTCACCGAACGGCAAAGCCCAGCACATCAAAGGATTCCTCAATCGTTTCGCCAAAACGGCGCAAAAAACCTCTGACTTCCTCAGCCGGGTGGCGCTGCTGGGAATGCCGATGGTCGGGGTCGATCCGGCGCTGGTGCTCTGCTACCGCGACGAGTACAAGCAGACCCTCGGCGACAAGCGTGGCGAATTCCACGTGATGCTGGTGCATGAGTGGCTCCCGACGATTGTCGAAACGCAAACTGCCCAGGAGACCAGCGGCGAATCCTGGTATCTGTTCGGCCACTGCACCGAAGTGACCGCGCTGCCGGGCGCGCCTGCCCAGTGGGCGACGATCTTTGCTCGCTTTGGCGCGAAGCTCGAGAGCGTGAGCGTCGGCTGCTGCGGCATGGCCGGAACCTACGGCCATGAGGTGGTGAATCATAAAAACTCGCTGGGGATCTATGAGCTCTCCTGGCACCAGGCGATGCAGCGCCTGCCGCGCAATCGCTGTCTGGCGACCGGCTATTCGTGTCGCAGCCAGGTCAAGCGCGTCGAGGGTAGCGGCGTGCGCCATCCATTGCAGGCCTTACTGGAGATTATGGGATGATCTGGAAACGTGCGGTGACCCTGCAGGCGCTAAACGCCATGAGCGACGGGAACATGGTGGGGCTGCTGGACATTCAGTTTACCCGCATCGGCGAGGATGAGCTGGAGGCGACCATGCCGGTGGACAGCCGTACCCATCAGCCCTTTGGCCTGCTGCACGGCGGCGCGTCAGTAGTGCTGGTCGAAACCCTGGGCTCGGTGGCAGGCTATCTCTGTACCGAAGGGGAGCAGAAGGTGGTGGGGCTGGAGGTGAATGCCAACCACATCCGTTCCGTGCGCAGCGGGCGGGTACGTGGTGTCTGTCGCGCGCTGCATACCGGCGGGCGGCATCAGGTGTGGCAGATTGACATCTTCGATGAACAGCAGCGTCTGTGCTGCTCGTCGCGGCTGACCACCGCGGTGGTATAAAACGAAAGGCCGCGACAGCGGCCTTTTTTCTCTTTCTATCTTGTTGAAATTGCAGCGCTTCCTGGCGGGCAGCAATTTATGTTAATTCGCGCCTCAAAGTTTATGAGACTATTCCTATGCTCCTTCAAGAGCTAAGCCAGTATGAGTGCCGGAGATAAGCGCCGGATGGAGCAAGAAGCCCTGAAGATTACCTCCGGTAGTCTTAAGGGCTTTCTTTTTTGTGCACCCCACTCGCGATCTTTTCCCTTCAGTAATCGTCTCTTACATCCTGCATGGCAGACACAATAACCAGACCCGTAATGACCACGGTAAGGATGGCGACTATCAATAGTGCAGTAAGCATATCCCCTCCTGATGCTGGTCCTGTAAGGCAAGGATAGCGCACCCGAAGGCCATCCATCGCCAGTGCCCCGGCCCTTTCAGAATACGCTTACAGGTATGAGCAGCCGCGTCGGCCAACTCCCTATCTCAAAAATAGGCATTTTCTATACATATTTTGCATTTATCCCATTCAGCCGCGAATAACGGGGAAATAACGCTTTTTATCAGTCGTTTAAGTAAATGTGATCAACCCTGTTAACCCCCGTAGCAGGGTCTATGCTTAATGAAAGTAGCCAAAAAGGGCGGTTAAGCCGAATGCCCCTGCAACTGAGGGGTTGAAGTGATAATCATTATCACTAACATGGTGTTATGCCCTGGGGGCGCACTACAAGAGGTGAATATATGCAACAGCATTCAGAAACATTTGATCCGACGGAATTTGCGTGGCGTGGATTGTCGCTTACACCTGCCGCAGCGGCGCATATTCGCGAGCTGGTGAGCAAGCAGGCGGGCATGCTGGGCGTGCGGTTAGGCGTTAAGACGACCGGGTGCGCCGGTTTTGGTTATGTTCTGGATACCGTCAGCGAACCGGCTAAGGACGATCTGCTTTTTGAGCAGGACGGCGCCCGACTCTATGTCCCCTTGCAGGCGATGCCGTTTATTGACGGTACCGAAGTGGACTACGTGCGCGAAGGCTTAAACCAGTTATTCAAATTCAATAACCCGAAAGCCCAGAACGAATGCGGCTGCGGCGAAAGTTTTGGGGTATAGGCGGTATTATGTCTCGACATACTGAAGCAAGTGACGACGTCAACACCTGGTCCGGCGGCCACATTAATTACAAAGAGGGCTTCTTCACCCAATTGCAGACCGATGAGCTGGCAAAAGGGATCAATGAAGAGGTCATCCGCGCCATTTCTGCAAAACGTAATGAACCTGACTGGATGCTGGAGTTCCGTCTCAATGCCTTTAAAGCCTGGCTGGAGATGGAAGAGCCCCACTGGCTGAAGGCGCACTACGACAAGCTGAACTATCAGGATTACAGCTACTACTCGGCGCCGTCGTGCGGCAACTGCGACGACACCTGCGCCTCGGAACCGGGTGCGGTGCAGCAGACCGGGGCCAACGCCTATTTAAGCAAAGAGGTGGAAGAGGCCTTCGAGCAGCTCGGCGTGCCGGTGCGGGAAGGGCGTGAGGTGGCGGTAGATGCCATCTTCGACTCCGTCTCGGTGGCCACCACCTACCGGGAAAAGCTGGGCGAGCAGGGGATCATCTTCTGCTCCTTTGGCGAAGCCATCCACGACCACCCGGAACTGGTGAAGAAGTACATCGGCACCGTGGTGCCCAGCAACGATAACTTCTTTGCGGCGCTCAACGCGGCGGTGGCTTCCGACGGCACCTTTATCTATGTGCCGAAGGGCGTGCGCTGCCCGATGGAGCTTTCAACCTATTTCCGCATTAACGCCGAGAAGACCGGTCAGTTTGAACGCACCATTCTGGTGGCGGATGAGGGCAGCTACGTCAGCTATATCGAGGGTTGTTCCGCCCCGGTTCGCGACAGCTATCAGCTGCACGCGGCGGTTGTGGAAGTGATCATCCATAAAGACGCCGAGGTAAAATACTCGACGGTGCAGAACTGGTTCCCGGGGGATAACAATACCGGCGGCATTCTGAACTTCGTCACCAAGCGCGCCCTGTGCGAAGGCGAAAACAGCAAGATGTCCTGGACCCAGTCGGAAACCGGCTCGGCCATCACCTGGAAATACCCAAGCTGCATTCTGCGCGGGGATAACTCCATCGGCGAGTTCTACTCGGTGGCGCTTACCAGCGGACATCAGCAGGCCGACACCGGCACCAAGATGATCCACATCGGCAAGAACACTAAATCGACCATCATCTCGAAAGGGATCTCGGCGGGTAAAAGCCAGAACAGCTACCGCGGACTGGTCAAGATCATGCCGACGGCGACTAACGCGCGCAACTTTACCCAGTGTGACTCAATGCTGATTGGCCCGGACTGCGGGGCGCATACCTTCCCGTACGTCGAGTGCCGGAACAACAGCGCCCAGTTGGAGCACGAAGCAACCACCTCGCGGATCGGGGAAGATCAACTCTTCTACTGCCTGCAGCGCGGCATCAGCGAAGAGGATGCGATTTCAATGATCGTGAACGGCTTCTGTAAGGATGTGTTCTCTGAACTGCCGCTGGAATTTGCCGTTGAAGCGCAGAAATTACTGGCGATTAGCCTTGAACACAGCGTCGGTTAAGGATTAAGGAAAGCACATGTTAAGCATTAAAGATTTGCAGGTCAGTGTGGAAGATAAAGCGATCCTGCGCGGCCTGAGCCTGGAGGTTCGTCCGGGCGAAGTCCACGCCATTATGGGGCCGAACGGCTCAGGGAAAAGTACGCTCTCGGCGACCCTTGCCGGGCGCGAAGATTACGAAGTGGTGGGCGGCTCGGTAGACTTTAAGGGTAAAGATCTGCTGGAGATGTCACCGGAAGACCGTGCGGGGGAAGGCATTTTTATGGCCTTCCAGTATCCGGTGGAGATCCCGGGCGTCAGCAACCAGTTCTTCCTGCAGACCGCGCTGAATGCGGTGCGCAAATACCGCAGCGAAGAGGAGCTGGATCGCTTTGATTTTCAGGATCTGATGGAAGAGAAGATCCAGCTGCTGAAGATGCCAGAAGACCTGCTCACCCGCTCGGTCAACGTTGGTTTCTCCGGCGGGGAGAAGAAGCGTAACGACATTTTGCAGATGGCGGTGCTGGAGCCGGAGCTGTGCATTCTCGATGAAACTGACTCCGGGCTGGATATCGACGCCCTGAAGATTGTCGCCGACGGCGTCAACGCCCTGCGTGACGGCAAGCGGTCATTCATCATCGTCACTCACTACCAGCGTATTCTCGATTACATCAAGCCGGACTACGTGCATGTGCTCTATCAGGGGCGGATTGTGAAATCCGGTGATTTCACGCTGGTGAAACAGCTGGAGGAGCAGGGCTATGGCTGGCTTAGCGAACAGCAGTAACGCGCTGCAGCAGTGGCACCGTCTGTTTGAGGCCCAGGGCGGGACGCGCTCTGAGCAAGCCCAGCAGCACCTGCAGCAGATGCTGCGCCTCGGCTTGCCGACGCGTAAGCATGAGAACTGGAAATACACCCCGCTGGACGGGCTGCTCAACGGCGAGTTCGTTACCCGGCCTGCCAGCGTAACCTCCGCCGATCGGGATGCACTGGCGCTGAGCCTTGATGCCACCCGGCTGGTGTTTGTGGACGGGCGCTTTAGCCCCGAACTGAGCGACAGCCCTGACGATAGCGGGTTTGAGGTCATTATTAATGATGAGCGTCAGAGCCTGGCGGCACCGGTGCAGCCGGAGCTGTTTCTGCACCTCACCGAGAGCCTGGCCCAGAGCGTGACCCATATCCGCGTGAAGCGGAATACACGCCCGGCGAAGCCGCTGCTGCTGATGCATATCACCCAGGGGCTCGACGGGGAGGAGATCAACACCGCCCACTATCGTCACCATCTGGAACTGGGCGAAGGGGCGGAGGCGACGGTTGTGGAACACTACGCCAGCCTGACCCCGGCACGGCACTTCACCGGCTCGCGCCTGACCATGAACGTGGCGGCCAACGCTCAGCTGCACCATATCAAGCTGGCGTTTGAGAATGCGGCAAGCCATCACTTCGCCCATAACGATCTGCTGCTTGCCGCCGATGCGGCGGCCTACAGCCACAGCTTCCTGCTGGGTGGGGCGGTACTGCGCCATAACACCAGCACCCAGCTGAACGGCGAAAACACCACGCTGCGTATTAACAGCCTGGCGATGCCGGTGAAAACCGAAGTGTGCGACACTCGCACCTGGCTCGAGCACAACAAGGGCTACTGCAACAGCCGTCAGCTGCACAAAACCATCGTCAGCGATAAGGGCCGGGCGGTCTTTAACGGGTTGATTAACGTGGCGCAGCATGCCATCAAAACCGACGGGCAGATGACCAACAACAATCTGCTGATGGGTCGGCTGGCGGAGGTGGACACCAAACCGCAGCTGGAGATCTATGCCGATGATGTGAAGTGCAGCCACGGGGCAACGGTGGGACGGATTGATGACGAGCAGATGTTCTATCTGCGCTCCCGCGGGATCGACAAGCAGGCGGCAGAGAAGATGATCATCTACGCCTTTGCCGCCGAGCTGACCGAAGCGCTCTGGGATGAAACCTTAAGACAGCAGGTGTTGGCGCGTATCGGTCAGCGTCTGCCTGGAGGTGTGGCATGAGTTTTCCTGTAGAGAGAGTGCGGGCGGATTTTCCGGTCCTGACCCGTGAAGTGAACGGTCTGCCGCTTGCCTATCTCGACAGCGCCGCCAGCGCGCAAAAGCCCGCGCAGGTGATCGAGGCCGAGGCAGAGTTTTACCGGCACGGTTATGCCGCGGTGCACCGGGGGATCCACACCCTCAGCGCCGAAGCCACGCAGCGGATGGAGAACGTCCGTACCCGGGCGGCGGCGTTTTTGAATGCCCGCTCCCCGGAAGAGCTGGTGTTTGTCCGCGGCACCACCGAAGGGATCAACCTGGTGGCCAACAGCTGGGGCAGTGCCGAGGTCCATGCGGGGGATAACATCATCATCACCCAGATGGAGCACCACGCTAATATCGTCCCGTGGCAGATGCTGTGCGAACGCGTCGGAGCCGAACTGCGGGTGATCCCGCTCAATCAGGACGGCACGCTCCAGCTCGAACGGCTGGAAACGCTGCTGGACGAGCGCACCCGGCTGGTGACCCTCACCCAAATCTCCAACGTGCTGGGTACCGAAAACCCGGTGGCGGAGATCATTGCTAAAGCGCACCAGGTCGGCGCAAAAGTGCTGGTGGACGGGGCCCAGGCGGTGATGCACCACACCGTGGACGTGCAGGCGCTGGACTGCGATTTCTACGTTTTCTCCGGGCACAAACTGTACGGCCCGACCGGGATCGGCGTGCTGTACGTTAAAGACGACATCCTGCAGAAGATGCCACCGTGGGAAGGGGGCGGATCGATGATCGCTACCGTCAGCCTGAGCGAAGGCACCACCTACGCCCGGGCGCCCTGGCGTTTTGAAGCCGGGACGCCCAACACCGGGGGGATTATCGGCCTCGGGGCGGCGATAGAGTATGTCTCGTCCATTGGCCTGGATGCCATTGCCGAATATGAGCAGACGCTGATGCACTACGCGCTGGCAGAGTTGGCCAGCGTGCCGGATCTGACCCTGTATGGCCCCGCAAATCGTCAGGGGGTGATCGCCTTTAATCTGGGGAAACACCACGCCTATGACGTCGGCAGTTTTCTCGATAACTACGGGGTGGCGGTGCGCACCGGACACCACTGCGCCATGCCGCTGATGGCGTTCTATCAGGTACCGGCGATGTGCCGCGCATCGCTGGTGATGTACAACACAATGGAAGAGGTCGACAGACTGGTGGCAGGGCTGAAACGTATCCACCATCTGCTGGGCTGAAAGAGGGGAAAAGATGGCTGCGTTGCCAGACAGAGACAAATTGCTGCGTAACTTTACGCGTTGCGCAAACTGGGAAGAGAAATACCTCTACATTATTGAGCTGGGGCAGCGTCTGCCTGAGTTGAGCCAGGAGGCGCACAGCCCGGAAAACAGTATTCAGGGCTGTCAGAGCCAGGTGTGGATAATAATGCACCAGAATGACGCCGGAATGATTGAATTAGCGGGCGACAGTGATGCGGCAATAGTGAAAGGCCTTATTGCTGTCGTGTTTATTTTATATCAGCAGATGTCCCCTCAGGATATTGTCGCCTTTGATGTGCGCCCGTGGTTTGAAAAAATGGCGCTGGCCCAGCATTTAACGCCTTCCCGCTCTCAGGGGCTTGAGGCAATGATCCGCGCAATCCGCACCAAAGCCGCCAACATTAGCTAAACTTACCAGACAGCTATCATTCTGTTTCACGAGGCGGTTCCCGCCTCGTGGGTTTTTCAGCTTTCTGACGTTCAGTCAGTGAATAAGGAATCTCAGTATGAAGCGCGCGTCCCTGGTCTCTCTCATTTTCTTTGGTTCGCTCAGCGCGATTAATAGCGCCCTGGCGATGGATTATCCCTTGCCACCGGCGGGCAGTCGGCTTATCGGGCAAAACCAGACGTATGTCATTCAGGAAGGGGATAATAACCTGCAGGCCATTGCGCGCCGGTTTAATACCGCTGCGCACTTAATACTCGAAACCAATAATACCATCGCCCCGGTCTACCCGGCCCCGGGCACGGTAATCACTATTCCCTCGCAAATGTTGCTCCCGGACACCCCACGTGAAGGGATTGTGGTGAATCTGGCAGAACTGCGGCTTTACTACTATCCGCCGGGTGAAAACAGCGTCCAGGTCTATCCGCTGGGCATTGGTCAACTGGGGCTGGATACACCGGTCACCGTCACCCGCATCAGCCAGAAAATCCCCAATCCAACCTGGACCCCCACAGCGGGCATCAGAGCGCGCTCGCTGGAGCAGGGCATCAAACTGCCCCCGGTGGTGCCGGCAGGGCCCAATAACCCGTTAGGGCGCTTTGCAATGCGTCTGGGCGTGGGTAACGGCGAATACCTCATTCACGGCACCAGCGCACCGGATAGCGTCGGGCTGCGCGTCAGCTCCGGCTGTATGCGTATGAATGCCGCGGATATCAAGGCGCTATTCGCCCAGGCGTCGGTGGGTACACGGGTGCAGATCATCAATGAGCCGGTGAAGTTCTCGGTGGAGCCGGACGGTAAGCGCTATGTTGAAGTGCATCGTCCGCTGGCGACGGCGGAGGGGGAAAACCCACAAACCCTGACCATCGCGCAATCTGCCGGGCTAAGCTCGTTTATCACGCAGGACGGAAGCGATAAACAGCTGGTGAATAAAGCCCTGGCGCGTCGGGCGGGGATCCCGGTGGTGGTCTCGGCAGGTGGCGAGTCGCAGGTACAGAGCGGTAGCTTGTCAGCGCAGAACAGTCGCTTGCCGGAAGGCGGGCATGAACAGGCGATTCAGTAAAGCGAAATACGGGGCAAAAAAAAATGGCGCACAATGTGCGCCATTTTATTAACACAGGTACTATTACTTACGGTATTTAGTAGCCTGGTTGTCCAGACGCTGGTTAGCGCGTGCTGCGTCGTCTTTAGCAGCCTGAACGTCAGAACGCATTGCGTTCACGTCGTTGCTCAGCTGGTCAACTTTAGCGTTCAGAGTCTGAACGTCAGAAGACAGTTGGTCGATTTTAGCATTGCTAGAACAACCAGCCAGCATAGTAGAAGCCAGGATTACCGCGCCCAGTACCAGTTTAGTACGATTCATTATTAATACCCTCTAGATTGAGTTAATCTCCATGTAGCGTTACAAGTATTACACAAAGTTTTTTAGGTTGAGAATATTTTTTTGATGGGAATATGCCTATTTTTGATCGTTCGCTCAAAGAAACACCTGTTTTGACTATTTCGTGAAAAATATTGTGCAAAAACAGACAATTTTCATCGGATTCATCTTAGATTACGTGCCCGTTAAATAGAAAAACCCGATTTGCTTTTTTAATAAGTTTGGTTGATAGCGGAAATAAAAAAAGCGCCCCGAAGGACGCTTTTTATACAAATTAATTCGTTCGGTATTATTACAGGACGTGAACAGATGCGGTATTAGTGGTGCCGCTTGGTACCAGCGCACCGGAAACCATCACCACAACGTCACCTTTCTGCGCCAGGCCACGCTCAACCAGCTGCAGGGCAACTTCTTTACCCAGACGGTAGAAATCATCCGTAGAGGCGATCTCTTTCACCAGGTGTGGCACCACGCCTTTGCTCAGTACCAGCTGACGAGCAGTGATCTCGTTAGTGGTCAGAGCCAGGATGGTCGCGTTCGGGAAGTATTTACGCACGGCTTTCGCAGATTTACCGCCCTGGGTGGCAACCACGATCAGTGGTGCTTCCAGTTTCTCGGCAGTTTCTACCGCGCCACGGCACACCGCTTCGGTGATACGCAGTTTACGGCTGTCGTTGTTGTTATCAAGACGGCTTGGCATCACGCGGTCGGTACGCTCGCAGATGGTGGCCATGATGGAAACAGCTTCCAGCGGGTATTTACCCTTCGCGGACTCACCGGACAGCATTACTGCATCGGTACCGTCGAGGATGGCGTTCGCCACGTCGCCGGCTTCAGCGCGGGTCGGACGTGGGTTTTTGATCATCGAGTCCAGCATCTGGGTCGCGGTGATAACCACTTTACGTGCGCGAACGCACTTCTCGATCATCATCTTCTGCGCGAAGATCACTTCTTCAACCGGGATTTCAACGCCCAGGTCACCACGTGCAACCATGATGCCGTCAGACGCTTCGAGGATCTCGTCGAAGTTGTTCAGGCCTTCCTGGTTTTCGATTTTGGAGATGATCTGGATGTGCTCGCCGCCGTGCGCTTTCAGGTGCTCACGGATTTCAACCACGTCAGAACGTTTACGGATGAAGGAGGCAGCAACGAAGTCAACGCCTTGCTCGCAACCGAAGATCAGGTCCTGTTTGTCTTTCTCTGCCAGCGCAGGCAGGGCAATGGAAACGCCTGGCAGGTTAACGCCTTTGTTTTCACCCAGGTCGCCGTTGTTCAGCACTTTACAAACAACGTTTTTGCCTTCGATAGCGGTGACTTCCATACCGATCAGGCCGTCGTCCACCAGTACGGTGTTGCCAACGGAGAGGTCGCTGGTGAAGCCTTCATAGGTTACAGCAACGATGTCGCTGTTGCCGACAACGGACTTGTCAGTGGTGAAGGTGAAGGTCTGTCCCGCTTTCAGCGAAACGTCATTACCGCCTTCCAGTTTGATGGTACGAATTTCTGGACCTTTGGTATCCAGCAGGATTGCTGCTTTTTTACCGGTCTTGCTCATCACGTTGCGCAGGTTCTGGATGCGCTGACCGTGTTCAGCATAGTCACCGTGAGAGAAGTTCAGACGCATAACGTTCATGCCGGCTTCCAGCATTTTGGTCAGCATCTCTTCAGATTCGGTTTTCGGGCCGATGGTGCAAACAATTTTCGTCTTTTTCATGACAGTCTTAGTCTTTAAGTTGAGAAGGATATGGAAATATCGCTCCGGGGGCGCAGGGCCTCAGAGTCAAACCTGTGTTGCGAAATTTTTTGTGACACGCACTAAGGATAGGAGACATCAAATGAGCGTGCAGAAGAATGTGTGCCTGTGGTTCAGCCCAGGGAGAGAGGGAAAGTTGATTGCGTTGTTTTTTGTAGTCCAAGCGCTGAAACCATTCATCAGGGATTAGGCGCGCATTATACGCTGAAAGATGCGCAAAAGGGAAAGAAAAACAGCGTTTCAAAAATTTTATATGGCGTTTCACAATAGATTGTTATCAATGCGTTAAGGTTCCCCCTCAGGATGTTGCGCCAGTAGAAATCCTTACGTCAAACGCCGCAAAGTGTTTGGGCGAGTCCACATATTCATTCCGTAACTATTGATTGCCGAAAATTCGCTTTACGGTTATTACCAGTGCGCACGGGGTATATCGCTGTAAGTTATAAGATATTCCTTTTCAGTCGTTTAAAAGCTAATAACGGCTGTTTACTATCGTTTGGACATCCATACTGCTAAACCGCCACAGGCGAACGGATTACTCTAAGAATGATAGTACTCAGGAATATTTCGAAGATTTTTGACAACGGAAAAGTGGCGCTGACCGCCGTTGACAACGTAAACCTGGCGATAGAGCAGGGACAGATTTATGGAATTATTGGCTACAGCGGCGCAGGTAAAAGTACCTTAATTCGTCTGCTGAATGGTCTGGAAAAACCGACCACCGGCAGCGTGACGATTAACGGCCAGGATATCTCCGCGGCGAAAGGCGAGGCCCTGCGCCAGGCGCGGCTGAAGATCAGTATGGTGTTTCAGCACTTCAACCTGCTGTGGTCCCGCACTGTGAACGAGAACATCGCCTTCTCGATGCAGATCGCCGGGGTGCCAAAAGCCAAAATTAACGCCCGCGTGGCGGAACTGGTGGAGCTGGTGGGGCTGAAGGGCCGCGAACAGGCCTACCCGTCCCAGCTCAGCGGTGGGCAGAAGCAGCGCGTCGGCATTGCCCGCGCGCTGGCTAATAACCCGGATGTGCTGCTCTGCGACGAGGCCACCTCGGCGCTGGACCCCCAGACCACCGATCAGATCCTCGATCTGCTCCTCGACATTAACCGTCGCTTCAAGCTGACCATCGTTCTTATCACCCATGAAATGCACGTGGTGCGCAAAATCTGTGACCGCGTGGCGGTGATGGAAAACGGCAAAGTGGTGGAAGAGGGTGAAGTGCTGCAGGTCTTTACCCATCCGCAGCAGCCGATTACGCAACAGTTTGTCCGTCAGGTGAGCCAGTACGCCGAAGAGGAGACCTTTAACACCGAGCTGGCGAACGAGCTGGAAGGCACCGTCATCAAGCTGACCTTTACCGGACACAGTACCCACAAGCCGATTGTCGGGGAGCTTACCCTGCGCTACGGCCTGCCGTTCAACATCCTGCACGGCAAAATGACGCAAACCGCCCACGGCGTGTTCGGCCAGCTCTGGCTGCACGTGGTGGCAACAGAAGAACAACTGAACAATATCCTCGCCGATTTGCAGCACAGTGATATTGAAGGCGAGGTAATTAAACATGGCTGAGAATCTCTTCCCGCACCTGAAATGGGACCAGCTCTGGGCCGCCACCCTGGAGACGCTGTACATGACGGCACTCTCCGGCGTCGCAACCTTTGTCCTCGGGCTGGTTCTCGGCCTGGCGCTGTTTTTAACCGCCCGGGGTGGCATGTTCCACAACCGTACGGTCTACAGCGTGATTTCGATTGTGGTGAACGTGTTCCGCTCGATCCCGTTCATCATCCTGATTGTACTGTTGATCCCCTTCACCAAAACCGTGGTGGGAACCATCCTCGGGGCGAATGCCGCGCTGCCCGCGCTGATTGTTGGCGCCGCGCCGTTCTATGCCCGTCTGGTGGAGATTGCCCTGCGTGAAGTGGACAAAGGGGTGATCGAGGCGACGCGCTCAATGGGTGCCCGACTGAGCACCTTAATTTTTCGGGTTTTACTGCCGGAATCATCACCCGCTCTGGTCTCAGGGATCACGGTGACGCTGATTGCGCTGGTCAGTTACAGCGCAATGGCGGGGGTGATTGGTGCCGGTGGTCTGGGAAATCTGGCTTATCTGGAAGGATTCCAGCGCAACCATGGTGACGTCACGCTGGTGGCAACGGTGACCATTTTGATCATCGTTTTCATTATCCAGTTCTGCGGCGACATCATTACTTCACTGTTAGATAAACGCTAATAATACATATACAGGAACCATCATCATGAAAAAGACACTGACGTTGATCGCCGCAGCAACCCTCAGCGCCCTGAGCTTCGCCTCCTGGGCTGACACCCTGACCGTGGGCGCGTCCAACACCCCGCATGCGGAAATTCTGGAGCAGGCGAAGCCGATTCTGGCGAAGCAGGGTATCGACCTGGAGATCAAACCCTTCCAGGATTACATCCTGCCGAACACCGCTCTGGCCGGCCGTGACATCGACGCCAACTACTTCCAGCACATTCCGTACCTGAACAGCGTACTGAAAGATCACGCCGGGGATAAAGAGTATGATTTCGTCAGTGCCGGGGCGATCCATATCGAGCCGATCGGTATCTACTCCAAAAAATACAAGTCGCTGAAAGATCTGCCGGAAGGCGGCAAAATCATCATGCGTGATGCCGTCTCTGAAGAGGGCCGTATCCTCTCTATCTTCGAGAAAGAGGGTGTGATCAAGCTGAAGCCGGGCATCGACAAAGTGACCGCGCGCATCAGCGATATCGTTGAGAACCCGAAAAAACTGCAGTTCACCCCGAACGTTGAAGCCTCTCTGCTGCCGCAGATGTACAACAATGACGAAGGCGCGGCGGTGGTGATTAATGCCAACTACGCCATCGACGCCGGTCTGGATCCGGTTCACGACCCGATCGCGGTAGAGAGCGGTGAAAACAACCCGTACGCCAACATCATCACCGTGCACCGTGGCGATGAGAAGAAGAAGGATATCGTGGCGCTGGTGGACGTGCTGCACTCTAAAGAAATTCAGGACTGGATCCGCACCAAATACAAAGGCGCGGTGATCCCGGTTAACAACTAATCCCCTGATTCTGCTTTTAAAAAGCCCGGTGAGTCTCTCGCCGGGCTTCTTTTTTGTATAAGGCTTATGAATGCTTTAAGCTGACGTTTTCAGGCAATGGAGTGAAGATCATGGGCAATGTAACCAAAGACGAAGCGCTGTATCAGGAGATGTGTCGCGTGGTAGGCAAAGTCGTTCTGGAGATGCGCGATCTCGGGCAGGAGCCAAAGCATATTGTCATCGCCGGGGTCCTGCGTACCTCGCTGGCGAACCAGCGGGTAAAGCGCAGTGAATTGACGACCCAGGCGATGGAAACCGTGGTTAAAGCGCTGGCCGGTTAAACTGCCAGCGTTTTACCAGCTGTTCAATCCCGCAGCACAGCAGGTAATAGACCACCCCCGTAAAGACAAAAATCGCCCCCGGGTAGATCTGCACCCGGTTGTTCACCTGGCCTGCGACGGTGGTCAGCTCCGGCACGTTGACGATAAAGGCCAGCGAGGTATCTTTCAGCAGGCTGATAAAAATTCCCACCAGCGACGGCAAGATGTTGCGCAACGTCTGCGGCAGCAGCACCCACCCCAGGGTTTGCAGCGCGCTAAATCCCTGCGCCTGCGCCGCTTCAGTTTGCCCGCCGGGCAACGCCCGCAGTCCGGCCAGCACCGAGTGCATCACCGCCGCCGCGGTAAACCACGCCAGCGCCAGGGTGACGGTCAGCGCCCCCGGCAGGTCGCCCCCGGTAATGAGTGGCAGCAGATACCACAGCCAGAAAATAACAAATATCAGCGGGATCCCGCGGATAATCTCAGCCCACAGGAACAGCGCCTTGCGGATTGCCCCCGGAAATCGCCACGCCAGACCCGCCAGCCCAATCCCGGCGGGTAATGCCAGTGCCGCCGCGCCGAAGGCCATCAGCAGCGTCAGCAGCACGCCGCCGGGCTGACCGGCTGCGGCCCGCCCCCACAGCAGATAATCCAGGTTATCGGTAATTACGGTCAGTCCGGCCAACATTTCTCTTCACTCCGGGTGGTAAGGGCGACTTTTTTACGCCGTTCAGTTGTGGGACCCAGTTTCGTCAACAGTACGCCCATCGCCACGCCGGTGAGCAGATACAGCACCGTGCCGACGCTGAACGCTTCCAGCGCGTGGGCGTTATAGCTCTCTATCTGCCGCACCTGATAGGTCAGTTCCGCAAAGCCAATTCCGCTTGCCAGCGACGAGAGCTTCATCAGGTTGAGATACTGACCCACCACCGGTTGCCAGGCGTTGGCCAGCCCCTGCGGCAGGAGGATGTAGCGCAGCAGCGGCCAGGCGGAAAAACCCTGTGCCAGAGCGGCTTCCCGCTGTCCGGCAGAGACGGCGCGTAATCCGGCGGCGATCTCTTCGGTCAGAAAGGCCGAGGTAAAGACCCCCAGCCCCCAGGCAGAGCAGAGAAATTCGGGTGTAAACCACCAGACCTGGCCCGGCAGCAGCGCCCAGGCATGCTCATCCATCACGAAGGTGCGAAAATCCTGAGGCAGTCCGCTCCATGCGGCGAAATACCAGAACAGGAGCTGCACCAGCAGAGGGGTGTTGCGAAACAGCGAGACCCACAGGACCACGATGTTTGCGCCGATGCGGCCCCCGGCGAGACGCAATCCCAGGCAGGCGAGGGTGATGAGGCTGGCGACCACCATTCCCGCCAGGGTCACCCACAGGGTGGTGAGAAAACCGGACAGGATCCACTGCAAGGGCTGGCCGGTCAGCACCCCTTGCCAGTCGAGGGCCGGCATCACACCGCACCCGGATGCAGCGGGTTGAGCACCTTCTGCAGAAAACGCTGGGTGCGCGGATGGGACGGATGCTGAAAGAACTGCTCCGGCGGGGCCACCTCCAGAATGTGTCCGCCGTCGATGAACACCACCCGGTCGGCAATCTCCCGGGCAAACTGCATCTCATGGGTGACGACAATCATGGTGATCCCGCTGTGGGCGAGGGCTTTCATCACCAGCAGCACTTCGCCAATCATCTCGGGATCGAGAGCCGAGGTGGGCTCATCAAACAGGATGATCTGCGGGGAGGAGGCCAGCGCCCGGGCGATCGCCACCCGCTGCTGCTGTCCCCCGGACAGCGCCTCCGGATAGTGGTCGGCTTTGTCCGCCAGGCCCACCTGCGCCAGCAGCGCTTCGGCGCGGGTGTCGGCCTCGGCGGGCCGCCAGCCGTGCACGTGCTTCAGCGCCAGGGCGATGTTTTGCCGCGCCGTCAGATGGCTGTAGAGATTGAATTGCTGAAAGACAAACCCGACCCGGCTGCGCAACTGCCGCAACGCCTGGCGGGAGAGCTGACGCGTCGATTTGCCGTCGATCAGGATGTCGCCGGAGGTCAGGGTTTCCAGCTGATTGATAAGGCGGATCAGCGTCGATTTACCGGAACCCGAAGGGCCGAGGATCGCCACCACTTCACCGGGCGTGACGCTGAGGTTGATGCCCTTCAGCACCGGACGATCGCCGTAGCGTTTTGCCACCTCTGAAAAGGTGACGCTGGCCTGCGCCAGATGTGAAAAATCCGCGGCAGGTGCCGCGGAGCGTGAGAATAAACCTGACATCTTACTGGGCTTCTATTATAAAGGCGCGAAGCTGCGGGGAGGGGGTCTGCGGTCCAAACCAGACATCGTAGATCTTCGCCGCCTCGCCGTTGCTCTCCAGCTTCACCAGCTCGTCGTTCACCACTTTCAGCAGCGCGGTTTCGCCCTTCTTCACCCCGACGCCGATCTCCTCCTTACTCAGCAGGTCAGGAAGAATTTTAAAGTTCGCTTTGTCCGGCGCCTGGGCCAGCAGCCCCGCCAGAATGGTGCTGTCCTGGGTGATGGCCTGCACGTTGCCGTTGCGCAACGCCGTCAGCGCCAGCGGGATATCATCATAGGAGAGCACCCGGGACTGCGGGAAACGCTGATGCAGCGCCTGCTCCCCGGTGGTGCCCTTTACCGCCCCGATCCGCGCCTTGCTGTACGCATCCAGAGTATCTGCCCCTTTTGCCGGAACCAGGAACTGCTGCCCGGTCACGAAGTAGGGGGTGGAAAAATCGATCACCTGCGCGCGCTCCGGGGTGATGGTGATATCCGCCACGATCAGATCCGCCTTGCCCGACTGCAGCAGCGGGATGCGGTTCGCCGGGTTGGTGGCGACCAGCTCCAGCTTGACCCCGAGCGTTTTGGCTAATGCTTTAGCGAAATCCACGTCGTAGCCGACGATCTCGTGGCTTTTGGCATCCACCGAGCCAAACGGCGGGTTGGCATCGAAGGTGGCAACTTTCACCACCCCCGCCGCCTTGATATCGGCCAGTTGATCTGCCTGCGCCTGACCAGAAACGATCCCGCCTGCGGCCAACAAACTAAGTGCCAGCGCCAGTTTTGTCTGTATTGCCATAAGTTCCTCTGAGTCTGTTTTTTGTTTTGTCCTGTTACGCTCCCATAACCGACCCCGACCGCCAAATGCCAATATCGTCTTTACTATTGCCGGAATCGGCATTTCCACCGCGGGCAGATTGCTGGTTTACTGCATTCAGGCTGAACAGATGAGGAACAGGCAATGGGCAAATTGATGAGTACGTTACGGCGGTTTTTTGCCGCAAAACCGGAAGAGAACAGCGCGCAGCGTATTATTGAATCCATTTTGCCGGTTGCCAGCCTGTATGGCGTGGACATCGCCAATATCGATCCGGAGTGGTTCCATGAGCAAACGCAACGCTGAGCACCGCCATGTGCGGGAAACCTACTGGAATGAGGTGTGCGTTCTTCCGCGCACGCCCCGTCATTCTGGACGCTAACATCCAAAAATCTCCGCAAGTTTTGTCCCCGGCTTAGCTTCCTGCTAAGGTCTCTGGCGTCCTTTACCAGCGCCAGTTAACTAAATGAACAGCCGAAAATTTTTAAAACGTGGGCTTCTGATCTGGCTGATTGCCTGTCTGCTGAGCAGCGTGCTGCTGTATGCTGAACAGATCCGCCGTCAGTTCTGGGATCTGGACCGGGCGTTTGCCACCGCCTTTGCTGAAACCGGAGCGGTCCTCACCCAGAATGAGTCGGTGCTGCCCCTGTTGAATGGCGATGAAGATCTGGCCGCGCTGCGTAAAAAATTCCCGCAAATACGCGACCTGCAAAAGACCCAGGGGCGCGCCCTCGACGCCGCGCGGGTTGAACCCGTGGGCGACACGCAATACTGGCTCTATAACCCCTGGCGTCAGATCCGGGTGCTGATCGATACCCGGTCGGTGATCGGTGCCTGGCCGCACTTTACCCGCCTCAGTCTGGATCTGCGCGGCGACGCATCGCCCCCCTCCGAAGAGGCCTTCTGGCACTGGCAGCGGCAGTTCTCCCAGCACACTCAGCCCTTTATCCTGCGGGCCGAGGCCCGACCGGCGTGGCTGAATGTTGCCCCGATGCCGTTTATGCTGCTGTGGCTGGGATGGGCCGGGGTGATTGCGGCGGGTGGGGTGATCCTCTGGCAGCGTAAGCAGCGCCAGAACGCCGACCAGCGCGCCCGCTACTATCAGCATGTCCGGCTCAATACCCTGGGGGAGATCACCGCCGGGATCGTGCACGAGATTAACCAGCCCCTGACGGCGGTGCAGACCTGGATCCAGGGGGCTCAGCGCCAGTTGCATCAGGGCAATCCCGATGCGGTATCCCAGGCCCTCGGCTCGGCGCTGGTACAGACCCAGCGGATAGCCGAGCTGCTGACCCGCTTTCGCGAACATGTCACCGAGGAGAGAGTAGACCTGGGCGAGGTGGATCTGGCCAGCTGCTGGCAGCAGGTTGGCAACTTGCTGGAGCACGAGCGCTCCGCCCGTCATATTCGTCTCACCCATGATTTCGCCCCCGATGCCCGCACGCTCTGCGCCGATCGGCTGTGGCTGGAGCAGGTGCTGCACAACCTCCTCGGCAACGCCATCCAGGCGCAGCAGGAGCGGGTGGCGGGCTGGGTGCATATCCACAGCCAGCGCAGCGGCGAATTTATCAGGATAGAGATCACTGACGGCGGGCCGGGCTTTACCCCGGAGGCCTTACTCAACGCCTTTATGCCCTTTTACAGCGGGCGGCAGGGCGGCATCGGCCTGGGCATGACCTTAACCGAGTCATTAGTCACCAGAATGAATGGCACCCTGACCCTGGATAATGCCCCGCAGGGCGGGGCCAGGGTCCGGTTGCAGTTTGCTTATCACGGGAGTCAGGAAAATGGATAACGTCATCTGGTTAATTGACGATGATGCCTCGGTCAGGGAGTCGCTGGTTTTTCTGCTCTCCGGGATGCACTGGCGCGTTGAACCTTACGAGAGTATTGCGGCTTTTACCGCCGCCCACGGCGACGAAAAGGCCCTGACCGGCTGCCTGCTGCTGGACATGCGTATGCCGGGCAAAGGCGGTCTGGCCTGGCTGGAGGAGGGGGCCTGGCTCTGGCCGCTGCTGCCGGTGATCCTGATGACCGGCCACGGCACTATCGATGCCTGTCGGCGGGCGTTTCATAACGGGGTGTTTGAGTTTTTCACCAAGCCGCTGGATGCTGACAAGCTGATCGAATCCATTACCTCCGCGCTGGCCGAGAGCCAGCAGCGGGTGGGGCGCTGGCAGGAGGCCAGACGGGTCAGAGCGCTGTTTGAGCAGCTTACCGCCCGGGAACACGAGGTGCTGCTGGCCCTGATGGAAGGGAGCAGTAATAAAGAGGTCGCCGCCCGGCTGAACCTCTCGCCCCGAACGGTGGAGGCGCACCGCGCCGCGGTGTTCGTCAAGCTGGGGGTCTCCAGCCTGGTGCAGGCCATTCGGGAATACGACAAATTGCAATCCGTAGAACTACCAGGGTAACTGCGTAATCGACCGAATAACATTTCAGTACGCATATCGGTACGCTGCATCTGTTTCCACTTACCCGAGGATGTGCGATGAAAAAGTTAATGATGGCAGCAGTGTGTGTAGCCGGGATGGTCAGCGTATCGGCGCACGCCCAGTCCGTGACGCAAAAAAGTCTCTCCCTGACCCAGGCGAACGCTTTAGCCAGCGCGGCCATTCAGGCCTGTACGACCAAAAATTATCAGGTCAGCGTCACGGTGGTGGATCGTGCCGGGGTGGTTAAAGCGGTTCAGCGCACCGACAACGCCGGTCCGCACACCCTGAAAGCCAGTGAGATGAAAGCCTTTACCGCGCTCAGCACCAAAAATGCCTCGGGCAAAGTGATGGAGTCCGCGCAAAGCAATGCGGGGGCACAGAACCTGCGTGATATCCCGGGCCTGCTGCTGCTGGCGGGTGGTTTACCGGTTAAGGAAGGGGATGAAGTGATCGGGGCTATCGGGATTGGCGGCGCGCCGGGTGGGCATCTGGATGAAGCCTGCGCCCAGCAAGCAATCGACAGTATGACTACGTCGTAATAATTAATTGCTACAGATGTTGTAGGCCGGGTAAGGCGGCAGCCGCCACCCGGCTTTTTACATCAGATCTTGCAGGCGTCGCCGCAGTCATCGTCCGCTACAATCGCCTGGGCTTTTTTATCCGCATCTTCAAGGCGTTCTGCGTTACGTTCTTCCGCTTCATCCAGCCCGTCAAACACCAGATTGTTGAGATCAATTTCCATCATTTACCTGCTTTGTTCGATTTTTGTTCCAGGTCGTATTATAGAGCAAAACCATAGCCTGAGGCACCCCAGCGCACATAAGGATAATCCTTGCCATACTCATCACTTATCCGACAAAGGAGGAGTCATGATCGCCATCTGTAAAACCTGCGGCACGTCTTATGACCTCGAACCGCAACAGTGCGCCATTTGCGAGGATGAACGCCAGTACGTGCCCGCGACGGGGCAGGAATGGGTCGATTTCGCCACCCTGACCACCACCCACACCAATAAGTGGCAACAGCTTGAGGCCAACCTTCTGAGCATCAAAACCGTCCCGGCGTTTGCCATCAGCCAGCGGGCGATCCTGCTACGTACCCCGCAGGGCAATGTGCTCTGGGACTGCATCGCCAACCTCGATCCCGCCACCCATGCCCTGGTGTCGGCGCTGGGCGGGATTGACGCTATCGCCATCTCCCATCCGCACTACTACACCACCATGCAGGAGTGGGCCGCGGCCTTTAATGCCCCGGTGTATCTGCATGCCAGCGATCGGCAGTGGGTGATGCGGGACAGTCCCGCCCTGCGCTTCTGGGAGGGGGATTCCCTCGAGATCGCCTCTGGCGTTACGCTCATGCGGCTGGGCGGTCACTTTGCGGGTGGGACGGTGCTGCACTGGAATGTCGAGGGGGGCGTATTGCTGGCGGGGGATATCCTGCAGGTGACCCCCGGAAAAGACGCGGTCTCCTTTATGTGGAGCTACCCGAATATGCTTCCGTTGCCGGCAGATGAGGTAAGCGCGATCGCCGCGCGTCTGGAGAATGTACGCTTTGAACGGCTCTACGGCGCCTTTGAAGGGCAGAACATTTCCACCAATGCGCGGGAGATTGTCATGGGGTCGGTCCAGAAATATATTGCTTGTCTGAACTCGGGGACGGTGGGTAAACTCAAAAAACCGTGATCTCGATCATGCCTGTACAATCACAATAAAATGAGACATTGCTATGCAACATATCATTGAAGGTTTCCTCAGCTTTCAAAAAGAAGTTTTTCCGCAACGTAAAGACCTCTTCCGCAGTCTGGCCTCCAGCCAGAATCCCAAAGCGCTTTTCATCTCCTGTTCCGACAGCCGTCTGGTGCCGGAGTTAGTGACCCAGCAGGATCCGGGACAGCTCTTTGTCATTCGTAATGCTGGCAACATCGTGCCGCCGTTTGGGCCTGAGCCAGGCGGCGTCTCCGCAACTATCGAATACGCGGTGGTGGCACTGGGCGTTACCGACATCGTGATCTGCGGCCACTCTAACTGCGGCGCGATGAAGGCCATTGCCGACAACGCCAACCTCGATCCGATGCCGGCGGTATCCCACTGGCTGCGTTACTCCGATGCGGCGAAAGCAGTTGTCGAGAATAAAACCTGGGATAACCCGACTGACAAAGTGAATGCCATGGTGCAGGAAAACGTCTTCGCCCAGCTGAGCAACATCAAAACTCACCCTTCGGTGGCGGTCGGCCTGCGTAACAACGCTATCCGCCTGCACGGCTGGGTTTACGATATTGAAAGCGGGGCAATCCTCGCCCTGGATAAAGAGTCAAAATCCTTCGTCTCTCTGTCAGACAATCCTGGCGTTTACTTCGAGTAATTGTCAGCGCGCAGGGCGGGATCTCCCGCCCTGCATCCGTTTAAGGCATCACTTCCAGTCTCAGACCCGCCCGCTTCGCCGTTTCCGGCAGCAGCTCCACCGCCGTCACGTAGCCATCCGGATCGAGGCAGCGATTGGCCGCTCTGGCCTGCTCCAGGATCGTCTCATCCCAGTAAACCCGCTTACGTTGATCGCCCTGGGTGGTGAGAATGCACTCCATGTCGCCGTCCAGAGCGCGATAACGCCGCCAGCTGTTCTCCGGGACCGAAATCACCGAGCGTTCCGGGGCGATAATGCTCACCTCTTCGCCCTCCAGGTTCCAGGTCACCTCCAGGGTGCCCTTAAAGACCATGATCACCTGCACGTCCGGGCACAAGTGGCGGCCGACCACATGATCGGATTTCAGGCGCAGCCACTCCACCGAGAAGCCGTGCGGATTGACGATGGCGGGCCCGGCGTGTTTATCCTGGCTGATGCCGAAGCCAATCACCGGGGCAATCTCCCCCCCGTGGCCCGGCAGCACCGAATCAAGTAACCCCGCCGCAGACCAGCGGCGATCCTCACCGGTGACCGCCCGCTGGCGCATCTCGTCGACAGAGTAGTGGCGCAGGGCGGCTATCTCTTCCGGAGGCAGCGGGGCCAGCAGCCCCGCCGGTTCCGGCAGGGTATCCCCCGCGTTGACGTCGATCAGCATGTTCTCTTTGCTCAGATAGAGGCCGTACTCGCTGGCGGCGTTCAGAATCGACGGATGCCAGATGATCCCCCCGGTATGGTTGCCGCCCAGCACCGTATAGACCATGCCGGACGTCTCTTCTTTGCTGACGTTGGTAAAGCCGCGGAAGATCCAGGTCGGAATGGAGAGAATGGCCGGGGCGCTGAACTCGGCTTCGTTTTCGCCGTTAGCTCCCCAGCGGAATCGCCAGGTCCCCTCATGGATCAAAAACACTTCGGCGGTGAAATGCAGGTGCAGATTATTGGTCACCCCTTTGGGCATCGCCGCGGCACCAATGTTAAAGCCGTGCGGTTCCGGGATATTCACCACCTGGGCCGAGGACTGGGTTACGCCCGGACCAATAAAGGAGTAGTTCTGCTTCAGGTGCGAGCCGGGAAGTTTGCAATCAATAAACGCCAGATTGCAGGAGACCATATCTTCGGGGGCAACCAGACGGCTTCTGGCCTGTTCCGGGGTAATGTGACGTGCTTTCATTATTCTCTCCTGTTAATAGCCTGATGCGCCGGTGGTGGGGATCGCGTTGCCGCGCGCCTGGGCGACGGCTTCACGTGAGGCGCGGCCAAGTTGCATGACATCGTTGGCGGGGGTGACAAACTGGAAGCCTTCGCTGATACGGCGGGCAGCGGCCTCGCCGGAGGTACAAAAGATCCCGGCGATTTTTTGCTGCTGACGACAGCGGCTGACCACCAGCTCAATGGCCGCCAGCATCTGCGGGTGACGGGATTCGGCGCTGGCGCTGCCGGTCAGGGTGAGGGAGAGATCGTTAGGGCCGATAAACACTCCGTCCAGCCCCTCGGTGGCCAGAATGGCATCAAGGTTCGCCAGCCCTTCGCGGGTTTCGATCATCGCCAGGGTCAGAATTTCATCATTGGCGTGCTGAGGGTAATCGGCCCCGCCGTACAGCAAGCCCCGGGCCGGGCCAAAAGAGCGATTGCCCAGCGGCGGATAGCGGCAGGCGGCGACAAAGCGTCGGGCCTCTTCCGGGGTGGAGATCATCGGGCAGATAATGCCGTAGGCACCGGCATCCAGCATGCGCATGATCTGCGCCGGATCGTTATCGGCCACCCGCACCAGCGGTACCGCCGGGGTGGCGGAGAGGGCCTGTAACATGGCGAGCGCGCTGGCGAAGTCGATCATCCCGTGCTGGAGATCGACGGTCACCGCGTCATAGCCCTGATGGCCGAGGATTTCGGCGCTGTAGCCGGAGGGGATCGCCAGCCAGCCGTTGATAATGGCGGCGTTTTCCTGCACCGCCCTGAGTTTATTCTTGCGCATTTGAACACTCCTGAATCCACTGGCCTAGCGGGGGCGCGACCTCATCGGGTACTTCGAGAAGGGTGAAGTGCCCGGCCGCGGCGAGGGTAACGCATCTCGCCTGCGGGGCGCTCTGTGCAGCCAGCTGGTGGTGGTGGGGCGTGCAGATTGGGTCGTGCACGCCGTTGATAATAATGATCGGGCAGGCAAGGGCGGCCAGCGCCCCGCGATTATCCCGCCGGGTAATGGCGATCTCGGTCTGCGTCACTAAGCTATCGAGGCCACTCTCCTCTGCCATCCGGCAGATAAGGTCCTGTAAGGCCTGGTCGTCCACACGCGACGGCGCAACGAACTTCGGCCACAGGCTGGCGGACAGCCACGTCGTCAGCCCCTGCTCCTGCGCGTCGCGCACCGCCTCGCGCCGCAAGGCGCCATTTTCCGGTCTATCGGCAAGCGGGTTGACCGACAGCAGCGCCAGCCCGGCAATGCGCCCGGGTGCGTCGGCGACCATCTGCAGCGCCACAATCGCCCCCAGCGAAAATCCGGCCAGCAGAAAGCGCGGTGGCAGCTGTTCGAGCAGCCGCTGCGAGGCCTGCTCCGCCGAGGTGTCCGCCGTCAGCCGGGGGCAGATCACGGCCGACAGATTGAGCCGGGCCAGAACGGGCTGCCAGAGCCGGGCGTTACACAGCGTGCCGCCGAGCAGCACCAGCGGCAGGGCGTGATTATCTGTCTCCATCTCCGTCCTCACGTTGCGGTCCAGCCGCCGTCGACCATCAGCGCGCTGCCGGTGATCATTCCTGCAGCATCGGAGGCCAGAAACACCACCGGCCCCATGACGTCTTCCACCTTGCCCAGCCGGGGCAGCTTGATGTTGTCCAGCACGTAGCGGCGAAAATCGGGGTCGGCCAGCGACGGCGCCGAGAGCGCGGTCTCGATAAAGGTCGGACACAGGGTGTTGACCCGGATCCCGTCCTCGCCCAGCTCCAGCGCCATGGCTTTCGTGAGCCCCTCCAGGGCGAATTTGGAGGCGCAGTAGACGCTGCGCCGCGGACCGCCGACGTGCCCCATCTGCGAGGAGAGGTGAACGATCGACCCGGCGATCTGCTGGTCGCGCATCCGCGCCGCCACCCGCTGGCTGATAAAGAAGGTCGCCCGCAGGTTAATTGCCATTACCGCATCGAAATTCTCCTCACTGACGGTAAGAAATGCTTCGTGGCGCGCCAGCCCGGCGCTGTTCACCAGAATGTCGAATGCGGGCAGCCCGGCGAGCGCCGACTCGACCTGCGACACGTCGGTGATATCCAGCGCCACCGGGTGCAGCACCAGGTCGTGCTGAGAGGCGAGGGTGGCGGCACCGTCGAGCCCCTGGCGATCCCGGGCAGCGATCCACACCTCTGCCCCGGCGTGGGCCAGGGCGACGGCGCAGGCGAACCCCAGCCCTCTGGAGCCGCCCGTCACCAGGGCGCGCTTGCCGTGCAGGCCAAAGGAGGGCATCTCAGGAAAGGTCATGGGTTATACCTTCTCTCTGACCGGGGCCGGAGTGGCGTAAGGCACCTCCACCTGACCGTAGCGGCGCACGCGAACGTTGGCCTGCTCGGCGTGACCAGCAAAGCCCTCCAGCAGCGACAGCCGCGAGCAGTAGCTGCCGATCTCCGTGGTGGCCTCATCGCTGAGCACCTTCTGCCAGGTGCAGGTTTTCATAAACTTGCCGACCCACAGGCCGCCGGTGTAACGCGCCGCCTTTTGCGTCGGCAGGGTGTGGTTAGTGCCGATAACCTTGTCGCCATAGGCAACGTTGGTACGCGGGCCGAGGAACAGGGCGCCGAAGTTGGTCAGGTTCGCAAGGAACCAGTCGTCGCGGTCGGTCATCACCTGGACATGTTCAGAGGCGATGCGGTCCGCTTCGGCGAGCATTTCGTCGTAGCTGTCGCAGACGATGATCTCCCCGTAGTCGTGCCAGGCCTGGCGGGCGATGTCGGCGGTGGGCAGTTTTTCCAGCAGGCGGTCGATCTCCCGCAGCGTCTCTTTGGCCAGGGTCATCGAATTGGTCAGCAGGATCGCAGGTGTTGTAACCCCGTGTTCGGCCTGTCCCAGCAGGTCGGTGGCGCAGATCTCGGCGTCGACGGTGTCGTCGGCAATCACCAGGGTTTCGGTGGGTCCAGCGAAGAGATCAATGCCAACCCGACCAAACAGCTGGCGTTTGGCTTCTGCGACAAAGGCGTTACCCGGCCCGACCAGCATATCCACCGGGGCCAGGGAATCGGTGCCAAGCGCCATCGCGCCAATCGCCTGAATGCCGCCGAGGGCGTAGATCTCGGTGGCGCCGGCCATTTTCTGCGCCGCCACGATCGCCGGGGCAGGCTCGCCGCCGAACGGCGGGGCGCAGCTGACGATGCGGGAGCAGCCCGCCACGTTGGCGGTAATAATCGACATGTGCGCCGAGGCCAGCAGCGGATATTTTCCGCCCGGGACATAACAGCCCACCGCGTTAATCGGAATATTTTTATGGCCGAGGATCACCCCGGGGCGGGTCTCAATTTCCAGGTCAAGCAGACATGCTTTTTGCGCGCGAGCAAAATTAAAGACCTGCTCCTGGGCGAATTCGATATCGTGAATATCCTGACGGCTTAATTTTTTGATACAGGCATTAATTTCTGCATCGGTCAGGCGATAATCCTGCCGGTCATAGCGATCGAACTTAACGGATAATTCGCGAATGGCTTTATTGCCGCGCTTTTCAATATCCGCAAGGATAAGCTCTACCGTTTCCCTTATTTGTCGCTGCGCATCCTGACGTTCCTGAACCGGTTTACTGGTTTTAAGTATATAAGCCACACTATCTTCCTTCTCTATTTATGATGAGGGGTACCCGCCCGGCGGGCCGGGATAAATTTATCGGCAATAAAAATTACTGGTCGCGCGCGGGCGCGAGGGAACTGTTAAGAGATAATTCAGCCGTGGCCGGTGTTTTACGGGAATAGACCCAGCGCACCGAAAGCGGGGTGGCAATTGCCGCGACAATCGACAGGGCGGCGATAAACAGATACCCGGACGACAGATTAATGTGCTGCATCATCACCCCCATGATCACCGGCCCGGCAAACATGCCGCAGGAATAAATGGTCTGGAACAGCCCCATCCGCGTCGACTGCTCATCGGAGGTAGTGTTAACCACGCTCAGGGACATAAAGGCCGCGAACGCCATCCCGAAGGAGAAGCCGGCCAGCGCCTGCAAGAGATAGATCAGATACAGATTGCTGGTGAAGGGGATGCCAAAGGTCGACACCACCTGCAGCACAATGCCCAGCACCGCGGTCTTCATCAGGCCCAGGCGCTGGTAGAACACGCTGCTGCACAGGGCAATGGCGAGAGCGTAGAAGATCAGATGGATGTTGCTCAGCAGGGTTAAAATTCCGGCCCGCCCGCCCAGTTGCTCGGCGTAGATCGGCGTCAGGGTATCGCGGGTGGCAAAAGGCACCAGGATGACGAGGGTCGCCAGAATGCCGATCAGCCACACCGAACGGTCGGCCAGCTGCAGGCGGGCTCCGGCGATACAGGCTTTCAGCGTCGGGGCTTTGACCGGGTCGTGGACATCGCGAATGCGGGTGGTGAGATACAGCGCCACCAGCGCCGACACGCAGGAGACGAAGAAGGCGATGTTGTTATCAAAATAGTGAATCAACAGGCCGCCGATGCAGTTGCCGAGAAACACCCCCACCGGCCCGGCCAGCGCCAGCAGCGCCACGGCAGCGGGGGCCTCTTTGCGATCAAAGTAGCGAATAAACAGGATGTTGTAGAGCACCCAGGTGGCGGCAGTCACCCCGTCCGCCGCTTTCGCCAGATACAGGGTAATGGCATTCGGCTCCAGCCAGGCCAGCGGCCAGGCGATGATCGGCAGGACCAGCGCGAACTGGATAAAGATTTTCCGACTCTTCACCACGTCGGAGACAATCCCCAGCGGGAAGCGGATCAGCAGGGTCGCCAGCCCGCTGGCCCCCATGATGATCCCCATCACCTGCGGCTCCATCCCCTGATTAATCATCATCGGGGCCAGAAACGCATCGATGCTATGAATACAGATAAAAAACAACACGCTGATGATAAAGAACAGCCGGGCTTCCGGTCGGCGTAACAGTGCTCGAAACATGGTTGTGAACCTCTTAAAACGTAATGGGTTAAAACCAGTCAAGTACAACTTTTACCGGCTCACTCCTTTTGGTGACTGCCCAATCTGCCCGGTACCATTGACGGTGTGAAAACTGCGCTGCATACGTATTCAAAAATTGAAGTTACGAAAAGGTTTCAATTTTGTAAAGGTCGTTTGTCACCATTGTGAAAAAAATAATTTAGGTTGTTGCATACGCATGCAAAGATGGTGTAAGACTAAAAAGTACCCGCTTCCTGAGGCACAGTTTTGCGGGGGAACATCGCAGGTGATCGGCTTAACGCCTTGAATCTGTGCCAGAATGGGGAAGCGAAAGGGATAAGGACTCAGGGCAATGAAACGTAAGACTTTTACAGCGGTGACCTCTCAGCAGGTGGCGCAGCTGGCGGGCGTATCACAGTCGGCGGTGTCGCGCACTTTCACGCCGGGGGCCAGCATCTCGCCGGCCACGCGTGAAAAAGTGCTCAAGGCGGCGCGGGAGCTGGGCTATCGGCCGAACGCCATTGCGCGTTCGCTTAACACCGCCCGGTCGCGGATCATCGGGGTGGTGATCTCCTATTTTGATAATCAGTTTTACCCCCAGGTGCTGGAGGCGCTGGCGCAAAAGCTGGACACCCTCAACTACCACCTGCTGCTGTTTGTCGGCGATCGCGAGGGGAACGTGGATCGGATTTTCGACCAGATTATGCAGTACCGCGTGGACGGCATCGTGCTGGCTTCGGTGACGCTGTCGCTGGATCTCTCCGAGGAGTGTCTCGCTGCCGGGATCCCGGTGGTGCTGTTTAACCGCAGCGAAGAGAGCGGCATGGCCTCCAGCGTCAACAGCAATAACGAGGCGGCTGCCCGCCAGATTGCTGAATTTTTACTGGCCGCTGGTCATCAGCGCTTTGCTTACGTGGGCGGCGTGGCGGACTCGTCCGTCAACATAGCTCGCCAGCACGGGTATCTGGCGGCGCTGCAGGAGCAGGGGGCTGACGACGTCCGGGTGGTTAACGGTAATTACGATGCGCAGCAGACTGCCCGCGCGGCATACGCGCTCTTCTCTGCCACGCCCGCGCCGGATGCCATTTTCGTCGCCAACGATCATATGGCCGTCATCGTAATGGATGTGGCGCGGTACGAGTTTGGCCTGCGCATCCCGGAGGACGTCTCGATTATTGGCTACGACGATATTGGCCCGTCCGGCTGGGCATCCTACGCCTTAACCTCTGCCTCGCAGCCGGTAGAGGCGATGGTTGCCGCCACTGTGGAACTACTGATGAAGCAGATCGACAGCGGCACCATCGAACCTGAACAGGTCATCGTCCCGGGCAGGCTGGTGGTACGCCACTCTGCACGCCGCCCGCATACGGGCACTATTGATGCAGAGGGTAATTACGTGTTCCAGACCCAGGAGGACAAATGAGCAGATTGCCGGGATTCAGCCCCCAGTTCGACTCTATCCAGCAGTTTATTCTCACCCTGACGCATGTGGTCTGGGAGCAGAAGGACATTGGCCAACTGGCCGACTTTTACGCCACGCCGGTGGTGTTTATCACCCCGGAGAAGCAGCTTAACGATCTCTCGCAGTTTATGCGCCTGACCCTGGAGGCGATGCACAGCTTCCCCCAGCGTACCGTGCTGACGGAAGATATTCTGGTGACGCAAAACCCCGGGGATGAGCATTACGCTGCTCAGCGCACAATTGCCTGCATCCGCCATCAGGGGGAGGGCTTCTTCGGCCCGCCAACCGGGAAAACCGTCTGGGTGCGTACCTGGGCCGACCGGATTTGCGCCGAGGGCGCTGTGCGCCAGGAGTGGCTCCTGCAGGACCGGGCGGCGATTGTGGCCCAGTTAGGACTCAACGTGCAGGCGTTCGCGCGCAACCTGGGCGTGATGCAGGATCAGCTGGGAATGGTGCGCGAAAGCGCGGAAACCCTCGACGCGCGCTGGGCGGGTGGGCCTGAAGGCGACGATGTCGACGGGCCGATTGCCGGCGTGGTGGAACGCTATCTGACGATGTGGGCGGGGGGCAACAGCGGCACCGTGCCGGGCCTGTACCATCCAGCCGCAACGCTCTATGCGCCGGGGCACTGCATCGGTACCGGCGAGCAGGAGATCGCCGCGCTGCTGTCGGGCTACCGGGCATCCTTTGCTGACAGCGAAGTGCAGTTGCACCACCTGATCGTGCGTCGGGACCCCAACGAGCCGGTGCGCATTTCCCTGCGCTGGTCGCTGCTGACCTGGCACGACGGCTACGGAAAATTTGGCGTACCGACCCGTAAACCGGTCTCTATTACCGGTATCAGCCAGCTGGAATTACGCGATGGGTTAATTATTCGCGAATATTTAGGCATTGATGAATTAGCTATCTGGTCACAACTCGTTAATTAAGCGAAATACCGTTATCTAAAAAACGTTTTTAATTCTGCCGCAATACCTGTTGCGGCTCTCTTCTCCATCCATTCCGGGTGCGGGATCGTATTGTCTGAAAATAGATGCAGGAGTTTATATGTCTTCAACCGAAGCAACAAATAAAGCGCCAGCCGTACCCGAAAAAAACAGTAAACTTACCCGCGACGAACCGGTATTACAAATTGAACGCCGGGACTTTATTGATTTAGTCCCGGAGAAACGTCCGCGCGTACAATCATTACGTGGATTCGATGAGTGTTATACCGATATTGTCGATTACATCGTTCGCTGTACCCATAAAATATGGGATGAACGCGACGTGGGATTAATTTACACCCACTATACCCACAACTGCGTGTTATATAACGCGCTGGGCACGCTCTATACCCGCGAGCAGGTGGTGCAGGATACCCTCCAGCGTCTGGTGGCCTTCCCGGAGCGCCGCGGCATGGCTACCCAGGTGATCTGGAATGGTAACGACGTGGACGGTTTCTATACCTCGCACCTGGTGACCGGCAGCGGACGTCATACCCAGTTCAGCCATCTGGGCAAGCCGACCAACCGCACCTTCGTCACCCGCACCGTGGCCGACTGCATGATCCACGAGAACAAAATCTACCGGGAGTGGGTGGTGAGCGACAACATGTCCCTGATGAAACAGCTCGGGCTCAATACCGACGAGATCGCCTTTAACATGGCGAAAGAGCAGTTCGACAAGGGCTTTCGCGTCACCGACATCGGCGAAAACGGCCGCATGCTGGGGCAGTATCCGCCGGAAATGGTCTGCGACGTCTCCATTGCCCACACCGACACCGAAGAGCAATGCCTGCGCTGGCTGCACGAAATCTACAACCGCCGGATGCTGGGCAAGATCAAAGAGGTCTACGCCCCGAACGTCCAGTGGCACGGCCCGCTGATGAAAGAGCTGTACGGCACGGCGTCGGTCACCCATCAGACCCTGGCCCTGATCGGCATGATCCCGGACGGCGCCTGGCTGCCGCAGCATATCTGCTCCAACCCGTGCGAGGAGGGCGGCACCAAGGTGGCGGTGCGCTGGATTATTGAGGGACATCATCTGGGCTACGGCGAGCTGGGTAAACCGACCGGTGAACGCCTGTTCGTGATGGGCATGTCTCACTACCACATTATTAACGGCAAAATCGTCGACGAGTGGGTGGTTTACGATCACCTGGCGCTGCTGGCGCAAATCAAACTGGGTCAAATGGAGGAAGCGTAATGTCTGTACAGTCAATTGTTGACCAGGTGAGCTGGATTAAACGTCCCCAGGGGCAGGATGCGCAGGCCGACAGGTCGTTAACCGACACGGTGAGCGCCATTATTGAGCGCGTAAAAGCTGACGGCGACGCGGCCCTGAGAAGCTATTCTCAGCAGTTTGATAAGGTGGTGCCGGCGCAGTTTGAAGTCAGCGCTCAGGAGATCGAAACCGCGCTCAGGGAGATGGATCCCCAGACCCGCCGCGACAGCGAGTTTGCCATCCAGCAGGTGCGCCGCTTTGCCGAGGCCCAGCTCGCCACCATGCAGCCGCTGGAGGTGGAAACCCTGCCCGGCGTCCATCTGGGGCACCGCATTATCCCCGTCCAGACGGTGGGCTGTTACGTCCCGGGGGGCCGCTACCCGATCCTCTCCGCGCCGGTGATGTCCATCGTGCCGGCGACGGTGGCCGGATGTGAGCAGATCATTGCCTGTCTGCCGCCCGCGGCGCACCCGGCGATGATTGCGGTCTGTCACCTCGCCGGGGCGCATCGGATCTTTAAAATCGGCGGGGCGCAGGCCATCGCGGCCATGGCCTGGGGAACCGAAAGCGTCCCGGCGGTGGATAAAATTGTCGGGCCGGGCAACGCCTTTGTGAACGAGGCCAAGCGCCAGGTGTTCGGCAAGGTGGGGATCGACGCCCTGGCCGGACCGAGCGAGATCTTCACCATCGCCGACGACAGCGCCGATGCGCGCATTATTGCCGCCGACCTGCTGGCCCAGGCCGAGCATGATGTCCATACTCGCGTCGGGCTGGCGACCACCAGCCGGGCGATTGCCGAAGGCACGCTGGCAGAGATTGAACGCCAGCTGAAAAACCTGCCTACCGCCGCTACGGCGGGCGAGGCCTGGCGTCGTCAGGGTGAAATTGTGGTCTGTGACAGCGAGGAGCAACTAATCGCCTTCGCAGACTACATGGCCACCGAGCATCTGCAGGTCCATACCCGGGATCCGCACGGCACGGCGGCGAAAATCCGCAATTACGGCTCGCTGTTTATCGGCCAGAATGCCAGTGTGGTGTTCTCGGATAAATGCTGCGGCACCAACCATACTCTGCCGACCATGGCGGCGGCGCGCTATACCGGCGGGCTGTGGGTAGGGGCTTACGTTAAGATCTGTACCCATCAGTGGATCGACGAGCAGGGTATCGCCGCCATTGCCGAACCGGCGATCCGCCAGAGCCGTACCGAGGGGATGCAGGGCCACCGTCGTGCGGCGGAGATCCGTCTGCGTCCAGAGGCACTGGATGCCATCACCTCCGGGCTGCGCGACTAAAGGCGACAGGAGGTCGGGCGCGAGCCTGGCCTCCGGCAGGCTAAAGGATGCTATGAAAAAACAACGGCTGATCCCCCCCGCGGATTGTGTGGCGGAGATAACCCGACGGCTGGCGACTATTGATGCGAACCCGCAGCTGAACGCCATTCTCGGGATCAACCCGAATGCCCTTGCTGAGGCCGCTGAGCGCCAGAGGCAGCGGCGTGATGGTAATCTGTTAGGCCCGCTGCACGGTGTGCCGCTGATCGTCAAAGATAATATCGCCTGCGCCGGGCTGCCCCTGACATTAGGTTGCGCCGCGCTGGCGCAGCTACGGGCCACCACCGATGCCCTGGTGGTGCGTCGGCTGCGCCAGGCCGGAGCGATTATTCTCGCCCGGGCGAATATGTCTGAGTTTGCCTTCGACGTCCGCTCCCGCAGCACGCTGGGCGGGGATGTGCATCACCCGCAGTTTCCGGGTATCACCGCAGGCGGCTCCAGCGGGGGAAGCGCGGCGGCGGTGGCGGCCGGGATGGCGGAAGGTGCGCTCGGCACCGATACCGGCGGCTCGATCCGGATCCCGTGCAGCTATACCGGACTGGTGGGGTTGAGGCCGCGGGTACGCAGGGCGCAAATGCAGGGCATCGCGCCGCTCTCCCTGAGTAAAGACACGGTAGGGCCGATGGTGCACAGCGTCCAGGACGCGGCTCTGCTGCACGCGATTATCCATGGCCAGACGCCTGACACTGTTCAACCTCTGTCGCTGAAAGGCGTGCGGTTAGGCGTTATCCGAGCCCTGGAAGGGCGTGATCCTCAGCAACTGGCCGTCTGGCATGACGCCATCGCCACCTTGAGGCGGCACGGCGCGACGATCGTGGAGATTGACCTGCCGATCCTGCCTGAACTGGCAAAAGCGACCTGTCTGAGCCTGTATGAGTTTCGCGTGGGGTTTGACGTCTGGTTACAGCAGCAGCCCGGCGCGCCTGCGGGGCTCCGGGGGATTGTGACCTCCGGGCAGTTTTTGCCTGAGTTTATGCCGCTCCTGACCCGGATGCTCGCCAGCGAGAGGTTAAAAACGCCGGAGTGGTTTGCCGGACGGCAGCTGCGGCGTCGGCTGCAACAGGCCCTGGGGCAGGTAGCAGAGCAGGGGCGGCTCGACGGTTTTCTCTACCCAACGGTGAGCCGGATTGCCGACAGCCTTGAGAAAATGCCCCCCGGCTGCGGCCCCGAACTGGCGGCCATCAGCGGGTGTGCCGCCATCACGCTTCCCTGCGGTCGCACGCAAACCGGCTTCCCCGTAGGGCTCGAAATACTCTCCTGTGCCGGAGATGAATACTCCTTACTGGCGCTGGCCGCCGCCTGCGAAACCGCCTTCAGTCTGGAGTAAACCGCAGCCATTTGCGCACGCGCGAGGCGGGTTGCACGGCGGCTTTGGCCATCGCCTCGCCGATCTCGGCGCACACCACCAGCCCCTGCACAAAGGGGCGATCGTGCATCAGGTACGGCAGGGCGCCGAAAGCAATTTTCCCGCGCAGGTAGTCGGGGGCCAGCAGGGTGTAATCGTCCCCGACGTCGGGAATATCCTCTCCGGCGGACTCCAGCTGGTGGCGCAGGACCGGAAACGGCAGGTCTTTGGTTTTGAGCGGTTGCTGCCCGCGCGCGTCAATAAACACATCGAAATACCAGGCTTCGCCCTCGACATGGATCACCGTCCGATCCTCTTTCAACGCCAGCTCATAATCAGCCCCCAGGGTAAGGATGCTGATAACGCCCGCTTCGCGCAGGGCCAGCAGACGGCGGATCGACTGGGACGGGATCGCCGCATAGTTGTCGATGAAAATACGCGCCAGACCGACCTTGAAACGCTCTCTGTCCTCTTCAGTCAGATGGGGAACAATCTTCTCCACGGCCTCGTGCAGGCGCAGGATGGTGTAGCGCCACGGCACCGTGCGTTTGTCGCGCTTGTTGCGTTCCACTTCATCAAGGTTAGAGACCGCCCAGCGGAACGGGCCGTGTTTTTCCCGGTCGGCAAACCAGGCCTCGCGGATGGTGTCAGCCGTCAGGGTCTCTAACGCCACCGCCTTGCTCCACTGCGGGTCGGCGTGCTGCAGCTCGGCCACAATGAGGTCAAAGATGCGGTCCAGTAATCCCTCTGAGCCCTGTTCGATAGCGGCATCTATTGCCGCTTCCGTGGCGATGGTCAGCGGCTCGTAGGGGATCGGGCAGTAAAAGTCGGCTTCGGGCAGGATCCCCGAGCGGGACATCAGCACAATCTTCAGCGCCTCGCTGCCCTCATCCAGCCGGAACTGGATCTGTTCATCTTCGGATTCAATAAATGTGCCGTGCTGAACGGCCACCGCCATCGCCGCATCCAGCCCGCTCAGCGAGGTGCCCATAATGCCGACGTCGCAGGCGGGGATTCTGGCCTCCATCAGCCCGGACCACGGACTCGGGAAGAAGGATCGCGATGCGGCCTCCTCATCCGGCCAGACGTGCCCGGTGGCAATTACCGCCAGATCGAACTGCTTCGGCGTGGGCTCACCTTCGGCCCAGAGATTAACCCCCTCAGGCGTGGCCTCCACGTCGGTGACCTGGCAGGACTCGCGCACTTCCACTTCAAAGTCCGCTTTTTTCGCCTCCTCGACCAGCTGTACAAACTGATCGCGGAAATATTCCCCCAGCAGGATACGCGGCAGGAACTGGCGCACGTGCAGGGTCGATTTCTCCACACCGTAGCGCGCCAGATGGGCATCGTCCTGGGTACGCAGCCAGTCAATATAGGTGGAAAAGATGGGCGGGATTTCAATGCTGGCGATGTTGGCCAGCATCAGTCTTGAGTTGTCTTCGTCGCTGTAGGGCATGCCAACCCCGGCTTTTTCAGCCTGCTCATAAACAGTGATGCAAAGCGGCGTCCGATGGTTCAGTAGTGAAAAAAACGTATAAATGCCGGTCGGCCCTGCGCCGATAATGGCGATCCTTTTCATCAATGCTCACCCTTTTTTTGCCTGCCTGACAATCGTCTCAGGCACGCGCGTTATTAATCCATGAAAAATAAGTGTGGTTGAAAACGCAAAATGAGCAAATCAGTAGCTCAGGCATACTCCTGACTCATTAGTTTTGTGAATGTATATGAAAAATAGCATTCGCATACTCAATTGTTTTAGCTAAATAAAATAAAAATAACGTGTGTAGTACAGAGCACATTTTCTCAATTGATTCATATCAAATACCAAATTGGGGTTATAGGGAAGAATGCACCTCTTTTTTGAGAGGGAACAACATGTCAGAACGCAAAGAAAAAAGGGACGCGCTTTTTCCCGAAATCACGCGCCGGGGACTGCTCAAGGCCAGCTCAGCGCTGGTGACGCTGCCCTTTGTGATGTCCGGCAAGGCCTTTGCCGCCAAAAGCGAAGCCGGAACGGCATCCGAAGCCGCTGGCACTGCGGAACGCGTCGTCCAGACCTGCAGCACCTTTGACTGCGGTGGTAAATGCGATATCCGCGCCCACGTCGCCGACGGCGTGGTCACCCAGATCACCACTCGCCCGGACAGCGCGCTTGATCCAGAGATGCCGGTGATGCGCGCCTGCGTGCGCGGTCGCAGCTATCGCAAGTTTGTCTACCACCCGGATCGCCTGAAATATCCGATGAAGCGCGTCGGCAAACGGGGCGAGGGGAAGTTTGAGCGCATCTCCTGGGAAGAAACCACCACGCTGATTGCCGACAACCTGCAACGCATTACCGCCAAATATGGCCCGGCGTGCCGCTTTGTGCACAACAATACCGCCACCAGCGGGGGCACCTTCTCCGGCGATAAGATGATGCGTCGTCTGCTCAATCTCACCGGGGGCTATCTGGAGTACTACCACTCGGTGAGTATGGGCAACACCGCCGCCGCCACGCCTTATACCTACGGCACGGCCGCCAGCGGTAATTCGCTGGATACGCTCGCCGATACAAAGCTGGTGATTTTGTGGGGGCACAACCCGACCGAAACCATCTTCGGCCATACCAACCACTATTTTCAGCAGATGAAACAGAACGGCACCCGCTTTATCGTCGTCGATCCGCGCTACTCCGATACCGTGGCGTCGCTGGCCGATGAGTGGATCCCGCTGCTGCCCGCTACCGACAATGCCCTGATGGACGCGATGATGTACGTCATCGTCAGCGAAAATCTGCACGATAAAGCCTTTATCGATCGCTATACCCTGGGCTTTGACGAGGCCTCCATGCCGGAAGGGGTGCCCGCCAACGAATCGCTGGTGGCCTACCTGATGGGGGATAAAGACGGTCAGGTTAAAACCCCCGAGTGGGCGGAAAAGATCACCCGGGTTCCGGCCCAGACGATTCGCCAGCTGGCGCGGGATTACGCCAACACCAAACCGGCGGCCCTGATTCAGGGCTGGGGTCCGCAGCGCCACAACTGCGGCGAGCGCACTGCCCGCGGGTCGACGCTGCTGGCAACCCTTACCGGTAACGTCGGCATTAAGGGCGGCTGGGCAGCAGGCTATGGCGGCAGCAGCAACCGTAAATTCGCCGCAGGCCCGGAGATGCCAGATAACCCGGTCAAAGAGAGCATCTCGATCATGAACTGGGTGCAGGCCGCCGACGATGCCAGCAAGGTGACGGCAGAGCAGGGGCTGAAAGGCGGGGATAAGCTCCAGAGCAATATCCGGATCCTCTTCTCGCTGGCGGGCAACTACCTGGCGAACCAGAACCCGGATCTGCATCAGGCGGTGAAGGTGCTGGAGGATGAGTCGAAGATCGAGTTTATCGTCGCCAGCGACCTCTATATGACCCCGAGCGCCCGCTATGCGGATCTGCTGTTGCCGGAAACCAGCTTTATGGAACGTTGGAACATCGGGGAAACCTGGGGGACCGCAAGCTATCTGATCCTGTCAGAGAAGCTGATTGAGCCGGAGTTTGAACGCCGCTCTGACTATGACTGGCAGCGTGAAGTGGCCGCTAAGCTGGGGATTGAGCCGCGGTTCAGCGAAGGCCGCACCGAGCAGGCGTGGATTGAGCATATCTGGGAGCAGACCCGTCTCTCCATGCCGGATGAACATCTGCCGACGTTCGCCGAGCTGCGGGAAAAACGTCAGCATCTGTTTAAAAGCAAGCCGCATATCGCCTTTGAAGACAACATCCGCGATCCGCAGAATCATCCCTTCCCGACGCCGTCCGGGAAAATTGAGATCTTCTCGAAGCGTCTGTACGACATGAATAATCCGGAGATCCCGGCGCTGTCGCATTACGTTCCGGCGCACGAAGGCCCGGAAGATGCGCTCGCGAAGCAGTTCCCACTCCAGCTGATCACCTGGAAAGGGAAAAACCGCGCCAACTCCACGCAGTATGCCAACCCCTGGCTGCAGGAAGTGCAGGTCCAGAAACTGTGGATCAACCCGGAGGATGCCCGGAAGCGCGGGATCCGTCAGGGGGATAGCGTGCGTATTCACAACCAGCGCGGTGTCTGCCAAGTCCCGGCAGAAGTCACCCAGCGCATTATGCCTGGGGTAGTCGCCATGCAGGCCGGGGCCTGGTGGCAGCCGGATGCCGAGGGCGTTGACCACGGCGGATGTGCCAACGTCCTGAGCTCCGCACGCATTACTCCGCTTGCGAAAGGCAATTCTCATCAAACCATGCTTGTGGAGGTCGCAAAGTATGAGTCAGCAGTATAAGGAATACCCACCGGTCAGCGATAAGCAGCTTGGCTTTTTCATTGACTCGTCACGTTGCTCCGGGTGTAAAGCCTGCCAGGTGGCCTGTAAGGACAAGCATAACCTTGAGGTGGGACGCCGTTTCCGGCGCGTCTATGAGGTGAAGGGCGGCGGGTTTATCCCGACCGGGCAGGGCGGCTATACCAATAACGTCTATGCCTTCACCCTGTCGATCTCCTGCAACCACTGCGCGGATCCGATTTGCACCAAAAACTGCCCGACCACGGCGATGCATAAACGCCCGGGGGACGGCATTGTGCGCGTCGATACCAATAAATGCGTCGGCTGCGGGTACTGCGCCTGGTCCTGTCCTTACGGCGCGCCGCAGATGAATGAGGAGGCCGGGCAGATGTCAAAATGCGATTTTTGCGTGGATTTGCAGGCCAAAGGCGAACAGCCGATTTGTGTTGCCACCTGTCCACTGGGGGCGATCCAGTTCGGGCCGATCGAGGAGCTGCGTGCGAAGTACGGCAACCTCTGTGACGTGCAAGGCCTGCCGGATTCGTCCATTACCAGGCCTAACCTGGTGATTAAAGCGCATCAGGGTGCAGAAAAAGAGGAACAGCCGCATGCATGAGTTACCGCTTCTGATCTTTACCCTGCTGGTTCAGGGCTCGGTGGGCATGACCCTCTTCCTGGCCTTGTCCGCCCGGGCGGGTTCGCGCGTGCCGGAGGTGAAACCCCAGCTGTTGCCGGGGATGCTGATCGCCTGCGTGGCAGGGGGCCTGGGGCTGGTGGTTTCTACTCTGCACCTCGGCTATCCGCTGAACGCGTTTAACGCTCTGCGCCACGTCGCCAGCTCATGGCTGAGTCGTGAGATCGTCTTCGCCAGCCTGTATCTGGCGGCGTTAGGGCTTTGCACGCTGGTGATGCTGGTCAGAAAGCAGCTGATCCCGCTGTTACTGCCCGTTGCCGCGGTGCTGGGGCTGATCGATGTCTGGTGCATGAGCGCGATCTATGCCCATACGTCGGTCATTACCTGGAGCCATTTCAACACCTGGCTGATGTTTTACGGCGCCGTTGGCGTGCTGGGCGCGGTGGCGCTGGCATGGCTGCCAATGCTGAAAGCCCGGTCCGTTGCCCGGGAGCGGCAGTCGGTGATGCGCTTCGCGGCGGCGATGGTGGTGGCGATTGTCGCCATCCGTCTGCTGGCGCAGCCGGACTATATCGCGTATCTGGCCAACGCCAGCCTGAGCGGAGTGGTGACGCTGCCGCACCAGCCGATGGCGATCTTCAACCAGCTCAGCGGTCTGCGACTGTTTAGCTGGACCTTATCCGTGGTCGGCGCGCTGCTGTTTGCAATAAGCGCCTGGCGTCAGGGTAAGCTCGGGTTGATGGTCGGCAGCCTGCTGCTGGTGCTGTCTGAAGTGTTATTCCGCTTTATGTTCTTCTGCATTAACTGATGGCGCTATTTCGCCTGACGCAGCCCCCCGCGCCGCCCGGCGTGGGGGAGTCCTGCTTGCGCAAGCAATTTCCCCGCCACGACTGCCGGGCCTGCGTGGCGGCATGTCCGGTGCAGGCTATCACCGCAACGTCCAGCACGCCGACCATTAACGAGCTGGATTGCCTGCAATGCGGCCGCTGCCTGTTTGTCTGTCCGGCGGATGCGCTGCAAAACATTCGACCTGAAACCCGTCGCTATACCGCATCGACGCTGGTGGCGCCTTTTTCCACGCTGGAGCCGTCCGTTGAGGAGTTACTGATGTGGCATCAGCAGCACGGGATCCGCGCGGTGGAGATGGAAATGGACGCCTTTCCCGGCTGGGTGCGCGCCGTTGCGACACTGAATATCCGGCTCCGGGCGCTGAATGCCCCGGTCTGGCAGATCCTCCCCCCACCGCCAAAAGCGATCAACACCGGGCGGCGACACTTTATCAAGGCCAGCGAAACGGACGTACAGTCTGCCACCGTGAGCATCGGGCTTCGGGCCCGTCGTCAGGCTTTTTCTGCGATCAGCGAATATCAGCTGTCGCTGGATCAGGGGCAGTGTACGGTTTGCGGCGCCTGCGCCAGGGTCTGTGGAGAGAGGGCGCTGAGCCTGAGCGAGGGGGCGCTGACGTTCTCGTCGTCATCCTGTACCGGCTGCAACAGCTGTGCGGTGGTCTGTCCCGTGAAGGCGGTTCGCATTGAAAAACAGTTAAGTGAAAACAGGGTGCAGTGCTTTAGCTGGATACAAAAATCCTGCCATTGCTGCCAGCGGGCGTTTTATACCTTTGATACGGAAAAGGAACGCTGCGCGGTGTGTCAGCGGCATCAGTACGGTATGCGGGAAGCATAAGTAAGATGTTTAAACGGTGTTTGATTAGCGAGAAAGTAAAAAAGGAACTGCTGAGGACTGACTGAAATGGTGCGTCCGAGTGGACTCGAACCACCGACCCCCACCATGTCAAGGTGGTGCTCTAACCAACTGAGCTACGGACGCACTGTAGAGAATGGTGCGTTCAATTGGACTCGAACCAACGACCCCCACCATGTCAAGGTGGTGCTCTAACCAACTGAGCTATGAACGCATTGTTGTGTGTGACAACGGGGACGAATATTAGCGGCAGTGCGGGCATCAGGCAAGAGGAAAACTGCAAATTTCTTCCATATTTCACGCGATTGCTGTATTCCCGCGCAAAACGAAGAGAAAGTAGCCGCCCGCAGGCGGCTGGTGCGCAGTTAGCGTGCAGCGCGTTGCAAAATCACGCTTGATGGCTGACGCTGCAGGAAGCGCATGCGCAGCATCATCATGATCGCGGCAGAGGTTAAGCCGATAATAAAGCCCATCCAGAAGCCGGCGGGGCCCATCCGATCCACCACCAGGTCGGTGAGGGCCAGAATATAACCGCTCGGCAGCCCCAGCACCCAGTAGGCGATAAAGGTAATAAAGAAGATCGAGCGGGTATCCTTATAGCCACGCAGCACGCCGCTGCCGATCACCTGAATCGAGTCGGAGATCTGATACACCGCCGCCAGCAGCATCAACTGGGAGGCGAGGATCACCACTTCCGGATTGTCGTTATACAGCAGGGCGATCTGCTCCCGCAGCGTAACGGTAAACAGCGCGGTGCAGACCGCCATACAAACCCCAACGCCAATTCCGGTGCGGGCCGCGGTTTGCGCCTCCAGCGTTGAGCCCTGGCCGAGGCGATAGCCGACGCGAATGGTCACGGAGGCAGCGAGGGACAGCGGTAGAACGAACATCAGCGAGCTGAAGTTAAGGGCGATCTGGTGACCGGCCACGTCGACAATCCCCAGCGGGGAGACCAGCAGGGCAACCACCGCGAACAGCGTCACTTCGAAGAACAGCGCCAGGGCGATGGGCAGGCCCAGCTGCATCAGACGTTTCACCACCGCCATGTCCGGTTTGCTGAAACCGGCTTCGTAGCGAATATCGCGCATGGAACGGGCGCGCTTCACGTATGAGAGCATGCCGAAGAACATGACCCAGTACACCGCCGCTGTCGCCACGCCGCAGCCGACGCCACCCAGTTCCGGCATGCCGAAATGACCGTAAATAAAAATGTAGTTCACCGGAATATTCACCAGCAGGCCAATGAATCCCATCACCATGCCCGGTTTGGTCTTCGCCAGGCCTTCGCACTGGTTACGCGCCACCTGGAAGAATAAATAACCTGGCGTCCCCCAGAGCAGGGCGCGTAAATAGCCGACGGCTTTATCTGCCAGGGCCGGATCAATATTGCGCATGGCGTGAATAATATAGCCCGCGTTCCAGAGGACAATCATGATCAGCACCGAGACAAAACCCGCCAGCCAGAAGCCCTGGCGGATCTGATGGGCGATACGTTCCCGACGTCCGGAGCCGTTGAGCTGGGCAACAGTAGGGGTTAACGCCAGCAGCAGGCCGTGACCGAATAAAATAGCCGGCAGCCAGATAGAGGTGCCGATGGCGACCGCGGCCATATCAGTGGCGCTGTAACCGCCCGCCATTACGGTATCGACGAATCCCATCGAGGTCTGGGCAATTTGCGCAAGTATTACCGGGATCGCCAGGGCTAATAACTGACGCGCTTCAATCAAGTACTTCTGCACGTGAACACCTTTGATATTGTTGTTATTTGATAAAGAAAAAGCCGCTGCGAAATGCAGCAAGAAAAAGATGAGGGGAATTCCAGCTATTGTAGCGGGGATAAGCTAATTATCTAGTGAAAAAATCGCCAGAAAAGGGGGGGTACTGGCAACCTCTATTTTCAACTGTTATTGTGGTGAGATTAAACGGTGTCATCACCGAAGGAACAAACAGGAGTTGTAAGCATGTTTACTGGTATTGTGCAGGGCACCGCGAAACTGGTGTCCATTGATGAAAAACCCAACTTCCGAACCCATGTTGTGGCCCTGCCGGATGAGATGCTCGATGGGCTGGAGACCGGGGCATCGGTTGCGCATAACGGTTGTTGTCTGACGGTCACCGAGATCAACGGGAACCTGATCAGTTTCGATTTAATGAAGGAAACGCTGCGCATCACCAACCTGGGTGAACTGGCTGAAGGCGATATCGTTAACGTTGAGCGCGCGGCGAAATTCAGCGATGAAATCGGCGGACATTTAATGTCGGGCCATATTATGACCACGGCGGAAATTTCTAAAATCCTGACCTCAGAAAATAACCGCCAGATCTGGTTTAAAGTTCAGGATCCGTCATTAATGAAATACATCCTTTATAAAGGATTTATTGGCGTGGACGGCATCAGCCTGACGGTGGGGGAAGTAACCCCAACCCGTTTCTGCGTGCACCTGATCCCGGAGACCCTGCAGCGCACCACCCTCGGCAATAAAAAGCTGGGCCATCGGGTCAATATTGAAATCGATCCGCAAACCCAGGCGGTGGTCGATACCGTGGAGCGCGTACTGGCGGCCAAAGAGGCAGCCGCCATCCAACAGACGCTCAACGACGCGTGATAAAAAACACCCCGGCAAGCCGGGGTGTTTTGTTTAGCGGGCCACCCGCAAACCGTTCTCCACGCCGCGGCTGAACACCACCTGCCACAGATGAATATCACGGGCGCGAAACGCCCCGGCGCAGGCATTCAGGTAATAACTGAACATCCGTTTAAATCGTTCGGAATAGTTGTCTGCGATCTCCGGCCAGGCGGCGAGGAAACGTTCATGCCATGCCATCAGGGTCGTATCGTAATCAGCACCAAAATTATGCCAGTCTTCCATCACAAAATGGGCTTCGCTGGCATTGGCAATCTGGCGAACTGAGGGTAAACAGCCATTCGGAAAGATGTATTTATCGATCCACGGGTCGACGTGATGATCGGTTTTTTGTGAACCTATGGTGTGCAGCAGAAACAGACCATCCGGCTTGAGGTTGCGATCCACCACCTCAAAATAGGTGCGGTAGTTCTTCGGCCCGACATGTTCAAACATCCCTACAGAAACAATACGATCGAACTGGTCGCGCAGGTCGCGGTAATCCTGCAACAGGATGGTGACATCAAGCCCCTCACAGCGCGCCTGAGCCATTTTTTGCTGTTCAGCGGAGATGGTCACGCCCACCACGCTGACGCCATAGTGATGCGCCATAAAGTGCGCCAGCCCACCCCAGCCACAGCCGATATCGAGCACCCGCATGCCGGGTTTCAGCTGCAGTTTTTCACAGATCAGACGTAATTTATCCTGCTGGGCCTGCTCGAGGGTGGTCGCCTCTTTCCAGTAACCGCAGGAGTACTGCATGGTGGGGTCGAGCATGCGGCTGAACAGGTCGTTCCCGAGATCGTAATGCTCTTTACCCACGATCCAGGCACGTTTTTTACTCTGCAGGTTGAACAGGCGGGCAGTGGCGATCCGTAGCGTATCCTTCAGGTGGCTGGGAAGCTGTGTTTCCAGGCCCGCCCGCAGGACGTTGTTGAAAAAGATATCCAGTCGCTCGCACTCCCACCAGCCGTCCATATAGCTCTCGCCAAGACCCAGCGAGCCCTGCTGCAGGACGCGTTTAAAAAAATCGGGGTGTTTAATTTGTAGATCGGAGGATGCCGGGCCGTTGATGGTGATACCCGCGCGGCTCAGCAATTCGTTGACGATCCGGAACCAGTCATCATTTCGGATGCTGACTTCTTCTATACACGATGAACTCATAGCTTCTCCATCACCTGATGTGATCAGAACCCATAAACAGCGTAGACGCTCTTTATGGACAGTGAGAAATTTCACGGGAGTGACCCGTGAGGCTAATATCCGACGTAGAACAGAGGAAGGGAGAGGACCCTTGCCGAAAGGCCATCCATGGTAAAACGGGAGCGCTCCGGCTCCCGTTAACACTTAATATTTGTAGTATTTATCAGAACGCTTCAGTGAGTATAGGACTGATATCGCAGTGATTCAACAGGATATCGTTAGCAAGCTAACTACATATCCTGTCAGGCGCGTGACGATTCGGCCTGCAGGCTGTCATCCCGCTGGCTGGCGGGGATGTACTGCATCCGATAGCCCAGCGCCGCCAGCACCACAGTCGCCACCATCACGCTGGTAGTGGTCAGCAGCGGGGTGGCAATCAGCCACGACACCAGCAGGCTCGCCAGGAAGCAGAGACCCAACTGCAGGGTGTTCTGCAGCGCGGCGGCGCTGCCGGTCGCCTGTGGGAAAGGACGCAGGGCCTGGGCCACCACAATTGGGTAGATCGCACCGTTCGCCACCGCCATCAGACAGAAGGGGATCAGCAGCTCAGTCAGACCCACGCCCGGGATAAACCCGACCGCCCAGGTGCCGATCACGCTGACGGCAAACAGGCCCAGCAGCCACGGCAGCATCTGATGACCCTGCCATTTCTGTAGCGCGGCACGGCAGCCATAGCCACCAATCAGGAAGGCGATGGTCTGCGGGACGTAGCTCAGGCCGATCGCTGCCGGGCTGTAGCCCATGTCGCTGAGGATAAATGGCGAGCCGGTCAGCCAGGCGAAGAAGCTCGCAGAGCAGGCGGCATAAATCAGGACGTTGCCGCGATAGGTACGCGAGCGCAACAGCGATAAAAAGGTGACGCGTTGTTTAGGTTGTTCATTTTTCACTGCCGCTGGCTTCAGGCTAAAGGCCGGGATCATCAGCACCAGGGTGATAACAAACAGCACCGCAAAAATCGCCTGCCAGCTGAAATGGGCGAGGATCCAGCTGCCGAGCAACGGGGCCAGCGCCGGAGAGAGTCCGACCAGCGGCATGATGGTGGCAAAAATACGGTTAGTGCGCGAGGCCGGGTAGTAGTCGGTCACCAGCGCCTGCCAGGTGACCGCTGCGGCACAAACCCCCACCGCCTGGATGAAGCGCAGCACCAGCAGCCAGGTGGCATCGCGAACCCACAGCATACCGAGGCAGCCGAGAGCGAAAATGGCTAAGCCCGCCAGTAAAACCGGCTTACGGCCGAAGCGGTCGGACATCGGTCCCCACAGCAGCTGAGCAAAGGCAAAGCCCGCCAGGAACAGGCTCAGGCTGGCGCTGATGGCCGCCGCCGGGGTTTGCAGATCTTCCTGCATGATCGCGAAGGCAGGCAGGTACATATCGGTGGCGAGAAAGCCCAGCACGCTTAAGCCGCCGAGCCAGACTAAAAATCCTTTCCCGGGTGTCATTATTTTATTACTCCGTTTGGGCGCAGGTTTGGGTAGCCGCTGAGTGTAGGGAGTGCAAACCCGCTTGTGAAACGCTAATATTTGGCGGTTGCATTCAAAAATTTTGCAGGCAGAAAATGTGGTCAGAATATTCTCTTGAAGTGGTGGATGCCGTGGCGCGTAACGGCAGCTTCAGCGGAGCAGCGCAGGAACTGCATCGCGTCCCGTCCGCCATCAGCTACACCGTGCGTCAGCTGGAGGAGTGGCTGGCAGTACCGCTGTTTGAGCGGCGTCACCGGGACGTGGAACTCACGCCTGCCGGGACGTGGTTTCTCAAAGAGGGGCGGTCTGTTATCAAAAAAATGCAGATCACCCGCGAACAGTGCCAGCAGATCGCCAACGGCTGGCGGAGCCATATCTCCATTGCGGTGGATAATATCGTGCGCCCCGAGCGCACCCGGCAGATGATTGTCGATTTTTACCGCCACTTTTCCGACGTCGAGCTGCGGGTCTCGCAGGAGGTCTTCAACGGCGTCTGGGATGCGCTGGCGGACGGCAGGGTAGAGATGGCGATCGGCGCCACCCAGGCGATCCCGGTCGGGGGACGCTATGCGTTTCGTGATATGGGCACCCTGAGCTGGATCTGCGTGGTCGCCAGCCATCATCCGCTGGCCGCCATGGAAGGACCGCTCAGCGATGATACCCTGCGCAACTGGCCCTCGCTGGTGCGCGAGGACACCTCCCGCTCGCTGCCGAAACGCATCACCTGGCTGCTGGATAACCAGCGGCGGATCGTCACCCCGGACTGGGAATCGTCCGCCACCTGCCTCTCGGCTGGTCTGTGCGTGGGGATGGTGCCGGTGCATTTTGCCCGGCCGTGGATCGACAGCGGGAAGTGGGTCGAGCTGACGCTGGAAAATCCCTTCCCGGATGCGGCCTGCTGCCTGACCTGGCAACAAAACGATATGTCACCGGCCCTGGCCTGGCTGCTGGAGTATCTGGGAGACAGTGAAACGATGAACCGGGAGTGGCTGCGGGAGCCAGAGGTGCTGGCTCCCGGAGAGGATTAACGGCGGTAGTCGCGGAACGGGCCATCCGCCACGGAACGGCGTTCGATCAGGCGCGGATGCACCTCAATTGACTGGGACTCTTCGCGCTTATTGACGATACGGTCCAGCAGCATGTTGAAGGCGGTCTCCCCCAGCGAATCTTTTGGCTGGTGGATGGTGGTCAGCGCCGGGGTAAAGAAGCGGGCGTTGCGCACGTTATCATACCCGATCAGCGAAACGTCCTGCGGAACGCGCAGGCCCATCTCATCGGCAGCACAGAGCGCACCCATTGCCATAATGTCTCCGCCACAGAAGATGGCGGTCGGGCGCGGACTCTGGGAGAGGATCTGCTGCATGGCGCGGTAGCCGGACTCCGGTTCAAAGTCGCCCTGCACAATCCAGTTTTCCGGGACCGTGATTAAGGCCTCTTCCATCGCTTTCATGAAGCCCGCCAGACGTCCGGCACCGGTGTTGCGCTCCAGCGCTCCCGGGATCACCCCGATTTCGCGGTGACCGCGTTCAATCAGATAACGTCCGGCCATGTAGCCGCCCTCAAAGGCGTTATCGATCACCGAGTCGGTAAAGTCGGCCTTCGCTTCGCCCCAGTCCATCACCACCATCGGAATATTGCGATACTCTTCCAGCATCGACAGCAAGGATTCCGGGTATTCGGAACACATCACCATCAGGCCGTCGACGCGCTTCTGCGCCATCATCGACAGATAGGCGCGCTGTTTTTCCTGGCTGTTCCAGGCGTTGCCGAGGATCAGGGTGTAGCCCTTCTGGAAGCAGTTCTTCTCAACTGCTTCAATAATTTCCGCAAAATAGGGCGCTTCGCTGCTGGTCGCCAGCAGGCCGATCGATTTGGTGTGATTAACCTTCAGACTGCGGGCTACGGCGCTGGGAGAGTAGTGCAGCTCTTTAATGGCCGCCCAGACGTTGTTACGGGTCTCTTCCGCGACAAAGCGGGTTTTGTTAATAACATGTGATACGGTTGTAGTGGAAACGTTTGCGCGTTTCGCCACGTCTTTAATTGTTGCCATCAGATGTCACTCCAGACCATATCTAAGCTCCTGAAAAACCAATAGGTAAACGTTTGCCTTCACTCGCCCTAATTGCGCAATTTGAATTGCGGTACGCCGGGAAAACGACACAGGACGTCAGGAGGGGGTCAATGGCCGGTACGCTAATAAATTTAGCGTGGAATTTTGTCTTATCTTGGCCAAAAGGGGAAGAGCAAAAACCGATATCAATCTAAATCCAGCAAGATTTTTACCCGGAACTGTGTAAAAATGAGCAGGCTCACTCTTCATAGGGTGATTAAAAGGAGAAAAATTGATGAGTACCGATCTTAAGTTTTCGCTGATTACCACCATTATTGTTCTGAGTCTGATTGTTGCCAGCGGTCTGACTGCGGCACTGCACTGATTGATGCGGGAGAGTTCCGCTCTCCCTCGTTCCTGCGCTGATTGTTACGCGCCCGGCAAAAATCTTTTGCCAAATTGTTAACTTCTCATTTTTTGTGATTGGTGTCATGCTTTCGCCTTCATTGTTCTGTGTCGCCTGACGACACGGTGTCTGGAGTTGAAGTATGAGAATCAATTTTCCGCTGCTGGCCCTGGCCATTGGCGCCTTTGGTATCGGCACAACCGAATTTTCCCCGATGGGCCTGCTGCCGGTTATCGCCCGGGGCGTGGATGTCTCAATTCCCGCTGCGGGCATGCTGATCAGCGCCTACGCCATCGGCGTGATGGTGGGTGCGCCGCTGATGACCCTGCTGCTGTCCCATCGCGGTCGCCGTAACGCGCTGATCTTCCTGATGGCGATCTTTACCGTCGGTAACGTGCTGTCGGCGCTCTCCCCGGATTACACCACCCTGATGCTGTCCCGAATTCTGACCAGCCTGAACCACGGCGCCTTCTTTGGCCTCGGGTCGGTGGTCGCTGCCAGCGTAGTGCCGAAGCACAAGCAGGCCAGCGCCGTCGCCACCATGTTTATGGGCCTGACCATCGCCAATATCGGCGGCGTGCCGGCCGCAACCTGGATGGGTGAAGTGATTGGCTGGCGGATGTCCTTCCTGGCCACCGCGCTGCTGGGCGTGGTCTCGATGATCGCGCTGTTCTTCTCCCTGCCAGCGGGCGGGGCGGGTGAAAAGCCGGAGGTGCGCAAAGAGCTGGCGGTCCTGCTGCGTCCGCAGGTGTTATCTGCCTTGCTGACTACCGTCCTCGGGGCTGGCGCGATGTTTACGCTCTACACCTACATTGCCCCGGTGCTGCATGATATCAACCAGGCGACTCCGGCCTTTATCACCGCCATGCTGGTGCTGATTGGCGTTGGTTTCTCCATCGGCAACTATCTCGGCGGCAAACTGGCGGACAAGTCTGTGAGCGGCACCCTGAAAGGCTTTTTACTCCTGCTGATCGTGATCATGCTGGCTATTCCGTGGCTGGCGCGTAATGAAGTGGGCGCGGCCGTGGCGATGGTGATATGGGGTATGGCGACCTTTGCGGTGGTTCCGCCGCTGCAGATGCGCGTTATGCGCGTGGCCAGCGATGCGCCAGGCTTATCGTCGTCGGTAAATATCGGTGCTTTTAACCTGGGGAATGCGCTGGGGGCGGCTGCCGGTGGGGCAGTTATTTCCAGCGGGATGGGTTACAGCTTTGTCCCGGTGATGGGGGCGATTATTGCAGCCCTGGGACTTATTCTGGTCTTTGCCTCCGGGCGAAAACAACCCGAGCCGGTTTGCGCCACCGAATAAAAATAACGCCGAAGGAGTTCCCTTCGGCGTTTTCATTATGCCGCGAAGTTCTTCGCCACAAATTCCCAGTTTACCAGCGCCCAGAAGTGCTCAAGGTAGTTCGGGCGCGCATTACGGTAATCGATGTAATACGCATGTTCCCAGACGTCGACGGTCAGCAGCGGGGTAGCGCTGGTGGTTAACGGCGTTCCCGCGTTAGACGTAGAGACGATGGCCAGCTTGCCGTCGGCCTCTTTAACCAGCCAGGTCCAGCCTGCGCCAAAGTTTTTCACCGCGGCATCGGTAAACTTCGCTTTAAATTCCGCGAAGCTGCCGAATGCAGCAGCGATGGCCGCAGCCAGTTCGCCCGTCGGTTCGCCGCCTGCATTGGGTGCCAGGCAGTGCCAGTAGAAGGTGTGGTTCCACACCTGAGCAGCATTGTTGAATACGCCGCCGTCGGACGTGCGCACGATCTCTTCCAGGGTTTTCCCTTCGAAGGCGGTACCGCCGATCAGGTTGTTCAGGTTAGTGACGTAGGTCTGATGGTGTTTGCCGTAGTGGTATTCCAGGGTCTCCGCCGAGATATGCGGGGCCAGGGCGTCTTTTGCATACGGTAATGCAGGTAATTCAAACGACATTGCTTCTCTCCTTATTATAGTGATCCATTCAATAACCCTATTGAATGAAGGGGTAGAGTAGCAAATTGAAAGCGTATGCAAAAGAGGAACTTACCCCGCTGAGACGCCAGCGGGGCAGGGGATTAACGGAGGGTATTGGCCTTCATCACGCGACGTGCGCCAACGTAATGACGTTGCCAGTAGTCTTCGCTCAGGGAGGTGATCTGAATGTCCTGGCCGGTGCGTGGCGACTGAATAAATTTGCCATTGCCAACGTAGACGCCGACGTGATCGGCGGTGCCGCGACCCTGGGTGCGGAAGAACACCAGGTCGCCGCTCTCGAGCTCACCGCGATCGACCGGAGAGGCGTCACGCAGGTGGTACATTTCGTTGGCGGTGCGCGGAATGCGGAATTTAACCAGATCTTTATAGGCGTAATAGACCAGACCGCTGCAGTCGAAGCCAGTACGCGGCGAACTGCCACCCCAGCGATAAGGTTTACCAATCTGACCCATCAGTTTATTCATTGCCGTCTTCTGGGCTTTTTGCACCCGGACTTTATGCGCTTCGGCAAGGGTGGTGGTTTTGCTGCTTTTAACGCAATGCGCTTTACGCCCTTTGCGGGCAGTGCATTTTTCTGTCACAACGCGGGAGGCGGTTTGCGTGGTTCGGCTGGCGCTGCGGGAGGTGGTTCGGCTTTTTTTACTGGAATTCGTTGACTGTGTTTTAGCGAGGCTTTTTTTGGTGCTGCTCTTTTTACTGGTGCTCTCTTTTTTTGCGGTTTTGCTGGTACTGCTTTTTTTCTTGGGTTCGGTCGCTTTCGCCAGATGCGTTTTATGCGCGGCAGAAGGCCGCGCCTGCTCTGAGGCGTTAGCCATCGGCGTGAATGTGAGAGAAGTAAACAGCAAAGCACAGAGCGTGATCGAGAATGTATTTATTCGCGCCACTGGGCAATCCTCTGGTAATTGCAGGTTATAAATAAACCGGCTTATGATTTACAAAACTCGTCGATTCTAATCTATAAAAAGGCCCGGCGTTAATAAACTTTTTGCATCTAAAACTGTGTTTCGTTAGCGAGTGCAAAAAATCAGAATTTCATTGGGGCGATTTGTGCATTACCTGAACAAAAGCGCCGGTAATCGCGCGATAAGTTAGGTTGTGAATGCAACTTTAAGGGACGCGCGGTAAAATCATATAAGTGACAAAAATGTTATTTTCCGTTGTCGGTCTGAAACGCTACAATGTCAGACGATTGCCGTAACAGAAGTTAAAGGAAGCAAAACATGAGCACTACTATTGAAAAAATTCAGCAGCAGATTGCTGAAAACCCGATCCTGCTGTACATGAAAGGTTCTCCGAAGCTGCCAAGCTGTGGTTTCTCCGCTCAGGCGGTCCAGGCGCTGTCGGCCTGTGGCGAACGTTTTGCTTACGTTGATATTCTGCAGAACCCGGATATCCGCGCTGAGCTGCCAAAATACGCGAACTGGCCGACCTTCCCGCAGTTGTGGGTTGACGGCGAACTGGTTGGCGGCTGCGACATCCTGATTGAGATGTATCAGCGTGGCGAACTGCAACAGCTGATCAAAGAGACGGCTGCAAAATACAAATCAGAAGAGCCAGGCGCCGAGTGATCCACCGCGCCCGGTAAATAAAAAAGCGACCTTATGGTCGCTTTTTTTATGCGTTGTTGTCGGCTTCCGGCAGCGGCCAGCCGCCAAGGCGTTTCCAGCGGTTCACAATTTCACAGAACAGTTCAGTGGTCCGCTCGGTATCGTAGAGGGCAGAGTGCGCCTGGGTGCCGTCAAACTCAATCCCGGCGGTAATGCAGGCTTTCGACAGTACGGTTTGTCCCAGCGCCAGCCCGCTTAATGCGGCGGTATCGAAGGTGACAAACGGGTGGAACGGGTTCCGCTTCAGTGACGCACGTTCGGCGGCGGCCATCATAAAGCTGTGATCGAAGGTCGCGTTATGCGCCACCATAATGGCCCGGTTACAGTTCTGGTCTTTCATGCCCTTGCGCACCATTTTGAAAATGGCATGCAGCGCTTCATATTCGCTGACCGCCCCACGCAGCGGGTTATGCGGATCAATGCCGTTAAACGCCAGCGCCTCAGGCTGCAGATTGGCCCCTTCAAAGGGTTCAACGTGAAAGTGCAGCGTGGAGTCCGGCAGCAAATCGCCCTGTTCATCCATTTTCAACGTGATGGCGGCAATCTCCAGCAGCGCATCGGTTTTGGCATTAAATCCAGCGGTTTCGACATCAATGACTACAGGATAAAAACCACGAAAACGGTCGCACAGACCGGTAAGTTGAGCGTTATCGGACATCTGGATCTCTTACAAGGGGAAAAAAGCAGTGGGCATTATGGCAAATTTTGCTATGAGATGCAGTAAAACAACGGGCGCATGGCGCGCCCGCAGGGATCAGTTGCCCAGACCGCGACCCGCGTCTTTGGCTTCGATCAGTTCGATTTTGTAACCGTCTGGATCTTCAACAAACGCGATCACCGTAGTGCCGCCTTTAACCGGACCCGCTTCGCGGGTGACGTTACCGCCGTTGCTGCGGATACGCTCGCAGGCTTCGGCCGCGTTATCCACTTCCAGCGCGATATGGCCGTAAGCGTTGCCCAGGTCGTAGCTCTCAACGCCCCAGTTATAGGTGAGTTCGATAACGGCTTCGTCACTCTCAGGACCGTAACCGACAAACGCCAGAGAGTATTTGTACTCCGGGTTTTCGCTGGTGCGCAGCAGGGTCATGCCCAGTACGTTGGTGTAGAACTCGATAGAACGTTGCAGGTCGCCAACGCGCAGCATGGTGTGAAGTAGGCGCATAGTATCCTCTTAGCTTTTTATCATCTTGAACAGAAACGATGTTTTAGTATAGCGGCGAATCGTCGCCGCTATCAATGAAGGGATTATAAAGAAGGGTAATCGGTATAACCTTCCGCGCCGCCGCCGTAGAAGCTCTCCGGACGCTGCGGGTTCAGCTCGGCTTTACGCTCCAGGCGTGCCACCAGATCCGGGTTGGCGATGTAGGCGCGGCCAAAGGCCACGGCATCAATCAGCCCCTTGTTGATCAGATCTTCTGCTTTTTCCGGCGTATACGCGCCTGCACCGATGATCACGCCCGGGAAGCGGTCGCGCACTTTCTGGCGGAAGGCGTCGGTGTATGGCTCACCACCCGCCCAGTCTGGCTCGGACATGTGCAGGTAGGCGATGCCGCGTTTAGCCAGCTCTTCGATCAGATACAGCGCGTCCGCTTCTTCGTTCGGGCCGTTATCGACGTTCTGGAAGGAGCCGATTGGCGAGACGCGGATCCCGATGCGATCGGCGCTCCACTCTTTTGAAACAGCATCAATCACTTCCAGCACCAGACGGGCGCGGTTTTCTACGCTGCCGCCGTACTGATCGGTACGCTGGTTAGAAGACGGGGACAGGAACTGGTGCAGCAGATAGCCGTGGGCACCGTGCAGCTCGACCAGGTCGAAACCGGCTTCACGGGCATTGGCGACGGCCTGGCGGAAGTCGTTGACGATGCCGGGGATCTCGTCCAGCTCCAGCGCGCGCGGCGTGGTGGTATCAACGCGGATCGCGTGGCCATTTTCATCGCGCAGGGAGGTGCGGGTTCCCGCGTTGAGGGCAGAGGCCGAAACCGGTGCCTCGCCGCCAGGCTGGATGCTGCTGTGCGAGATGCGGCCGGTGTGCCACAGCTGGACCGCGATGCGGCCATCTTCGGCGTGCACGCCGTCGGTGATCTTCTTCCACGCCGCGATCTGCTCCGGGCTGTGCAGGCCAGGTGCGCCGGCATAGCCTTTGGCCTGGGCGGAGATCTGAGTGGCTTCAGAGATGATCAGACCCGAGCTGACGCGCTGGCGATAGTATTCGCCCATCAGTGGGGTGGGGATATCGCCCGGCTCAATGCTGCGCAGACGCGTAAGCGGTGCCATAAAGACACGGTTTGGTGCAACGATCGCGCCCACTTTAAGCGGGGTGAAGAGTTTTTCGGCTGACATAGTGGCTCCTGAGTAGACCGGTCGTCTAGTAATTCGTGAAATAAAAACGCCTGTTAAACGCCAGGCGTAGCAATGATGTTTTTAACATGGTCCAGCGCGCTCTCCAGCGGCAGCGCACTGCGGGACATTTTGGCCTGCAGATTGGCGCCCAGCCACAGGGAGTAGAGCACCTGCGCCTGAGTGAGCGGTTCGCCAGTGAAAGCGAGTGACTTCTCATCCCGACCTTTCGCCAGCGCCTGTGCCAGCAGGGTGATCACACCCGTGGCCCCTTTATCCATCGCGGTGCGCATATCTTCGGAGAGATCGCAGACCTCGGCAGAGAGTTTTACCGTCAGACAGCCGCTGATAATGCCCTGGGCACAAAACTGGGCCAGCGTCTCCTGATAATAAGCCAGAACACGATCCCGACAGTTACCCTCGCCGCTGGCGAAATGCGCCGCCAGGCGCTGATGGTAACCCGCATAGTGGCGCTCCAGCAGCGCCACGCCAAACGCCTCTTTAGAGCGGAAGTAGTGATAGAACGACCCCTTCGGCACATCGGCGGTTTTCAGCAGCTCGCTCAGCCCCATTCCGGTAAACCCGCGGTGCATGCAGAGCCGCTCCCCGGTTGCCAGAAGGTGTTCGCGTGTATCGTGTTCAGTATGCTTATTCATGTCGTCAATGTAGTAGACCAATCGGTCTAATGCAAGCTTATGTTCGACGGCAGTGGCTGAGCAGATCCATTTCCGGCTGATAGACCGACGTCTGGATGTTCATCATTCCCAGCATCGTGGAGAACAAATTGTCCTGCGAGACCGTCTCTTTTGCCGCCTGGTCGCGCAGACACTGCTCGTCAACGCCGAAGCTCTGTTGGTAGTTCCTGGACAGCCAGAACATAAACGGAATATGGGTCTGCTGCTCCGGTGCCAGCAGGTACGGCGTGCCGTGCAGATACAGGCCATTTTCCCCCAGCGATTCGCCATGATCCGAGAGATAGACCAGCGCCGTGTTCATCGTTCCCTGACGAGCTTTCAGGGCATCGATGGTTCTGCTCACTACGCTGTCGGTATACAGAATGGTATTGTCGTAGGTATTCATCAGCGCCTGATGATCGCAGTCCTGGATCTCATTGGTGTCGCAGGTTGGGGTAAAGCGACGGTACTGCGCCGGATAACGTTGATAATAGGCCGGGCCGTGGCTGCCCATCAGGTGGATAACCAGAACTGTATCCTGTTTCAGGCCATCCAGCGTCTCATTCAGGCGGTAAAGGTCCACGTCATCGATGCAGGATTTATCCTTACAGAACTGATCCAGCTTCCACTGGGTCATGTCGGTGTGGGGAATGCGGTTGCATGCGCCTTTACAGCCCCCATCGTTATCCCGCCACAGCAGGTTGATCCCGGCGTGATTCAGCACATCCATTAACCCTTCCTGATGATGCGCCAGGTCGGCATCATATTTTTTCCGCGGCATTCCCGAAAACATGCATGGCACCGAGACGGCGGTTTCGGTGCCGCAGGAGGAGGCCTGCGGGAAGTTAATCACATTCTCTTTTTTCAGCTCAGGGTTGGTCTCACGGTGGTAACCGTTCAGGGAGTAGTTCTCCGCCCGGGAGGCTTCCCCGAGCACCAGCACCAGCACGGTCTTTTTCTGCTCCGCCAGCAGCACCGGGCCTTTACGGGCATCTTCACCGAGGCGGATTAAGGTCTGATCGCCGGCGAACCAGCGGGCCTTGCTGTATTTGGCGATGGCGCTGACGTAATTAGCCGGCGTGACCATTTTGACGATGCCTTTGTTGTTGCGGAACAGCGAGGCGTAGTCCTTATAAAAGACCGCCGCTACCAGAATAATCACTACTGTGCTTCCGAGAATGGCCGCGAGACGCATTAACAGGATTTGCCACCACTTACCGGGGCGGATACGGATCATTGCCAGCACGCTGGCAGGTACCAGCCCGGCGACAACCAGCCACAGCACCAGCTGCGGGGTGACCAGCGCCGTGGCTTCCTGGGAGTTGGTCTCAAAAACGTTGACCATCATGTTCTGGTCGATTACCGCGCCGTAGGTAAACATAAACCAGGTCGCTGCCGCGCAGCCGAGGGTTAGCAGCACCAGCAACGGTTTGCGGATCAGCGGGATATTCAGAATGCTGAATACAATCACCCAGCCGCAGAACAGCACCAGCGGCACGGTGAGGGCGAAGAGCACGTCATGCAGTCGGGCGGGGGAGATCACCTGCCAGCTGCGATGAATAAACAGGGCATTTAACAGCGTAAATAAGAGGGCACAGCCCAGCGTGAATCTTGTATCATTACACTGTAACTTTTTTAAGGTGATCATCATCATTAAGCCTGCATCGTATTGATGAGGCGAGTATAGGGAGCGAAGATTAGTGAAACCTTAATGCCACAATTCTGTGATTGACGCCTTGCGTTACCCCGGCTTAAGGTCTTCACTTTACTAAATCTTGGGTGTCGGGAGGGTCGTGTGGCTGAACAACTGGAGTTCTTTCCCGTCCAGAGTCCCTGCCGGGGTATCTGCCAGTCTGACGAGCGGGGATTCTGTCGCGGCTGCATGCGCAGTCGGGAAGAGCGTTTTAACTGGCAATCCTTTAGCGATGCCCAGAAGCAGGAGGTCCTGCGCCTGTGCCGTCAGCGTCTGTTGCGTAAATTACGCGCAAACAAAGTCCCCGAAAGCGAAGAACCGCAGCAACCCTCACTTTTTTAGCGCCGCGAATGCGTATACTCTCCCCAGACTTTTTTTAAGGAAATTGCTATGGTTCAGCGTATTACCCTTGCCCCGCAGGGCCCTGAGTTTTCTCGTTTTGTGATGGGTTACTGGCGTCTGATGGACTGGAACATGTCCGCCCAACAGCTGGTCAGCTTTATTGAACAACATCTTGATCTGGGGATCACCACCGTAGACCATGCCGATATCTACGGCGGCTACCAGTGTGAAGCGGCCTTCGGTGAAGCCATGAAGCTCTCTCCCGCGCTGCGTCAGCGGATGGAGATCGTCACCAAATGCGGCATTGCCACCACGGCCAAACCAGAGCATGCCCTCGGTCATTACATTACCGACCGCGACCACATCATCAGCAGTGCAGAGCAGTCCCTTACCAATCTGGCAACCGATTATCTTGACCTGCTGCTGATCCATCGCCCGGATCCGCTGATGGATGCCGACGAGGTTGCTGAAGCCTTCCTCGCCCTGCACCAGAGCGGCAAGGTGCGCCATTTCGGCGTGTCCAACTTTACCCCGGCGCAGTTTGCCCTGCTCCAGTCGCGTCTGCCGTTCACCCTGGCGACCAACCAGGTCGAAATCTCGCCGGTATACCAGCCACTGCTGCTGGACGGGACTCTCGATCAGCTCCAGCAGCTGCGCATCCGGCCGATGGCCTGGTCCTGCCTTGGCGGCGGTCGTCTGTTTAATGACGAATCCTTCCAGCCGCTGCGCGATGAACTCGCTCAGGTCGCCCAGGAGCTGAATGCCGAAACCATCGAGCAGGTGGTGTACGCCTGGATTTTACGTCTGCCGTCGCAGCCGCTGCCGATTATCGGTTCCGGTAAAATCGAACGGGTGCGTTCAGCCCTGGCGGCAGAGCAGCTGCAGATGACGCGCCAGCAGTGGTTCCGCATCCGGAAAGCCGCGCTGGGTTACGACGTGCCGTAATTCCGTATTTATCTGACTTTCCGGTGAAATTCTTGCCCCTGGTATAAACTTAAGGGGCAAAAAATAACCGAAGGAGGTCATATGAAGCGTTTTACTCTGGCAGCGTTGACGCTGGTGGTCTGCGCAGGTGCGCAGGCTGCCAGTGAAGAAGTCAAAATGAACCTCGTCACCTCTGGGGGGATTGGCCAGTCTATCGGGACGGTGAAAATTACCGAAACGGATAAAGGCCTGGAGTTTTCCCCCGATCTCAAAGCCCTCCCGCCGGGCGAACACGGTTATCACGTCCACGCCAAAGGCTCCTGCGAACCCGCCATGAAAGAGGGTAAACCTTCCGCCGCTGAGGCTGCGGGCGGGCACCTCGATCCCCAGAACACCGGCAAGCATGAAGGGCCGGAAGGCATGGGCCACCTCGGCGATCTCCCCGCGCTGGTGGTCAATAACGACGGAAAAGCCACCGACCCGGTGGTGGCGCCGCGCCTGAAAAAGCTGGATGAGGTCAAAGGTAAAGCACTGATGATCCACGTTGGCGGCGACAACATGTCCGATCACCCTAAACCGCTTGGCGGTGGTGGGGCGCGTTACGCCTGCGGCGTAATTTGATCGCTTAAGGTGCCCGGAGCGGGCGCCTGTTCCAGCTGGGACAGCGAGCAGTGCAGGCGCCAGATCAGGGCCGCCAGCTCCTGACCGGCCGGTTGCGAATGACGCCCAAGGACATCGCAGATGCGCTGTAGCTCATCAAGAGTGGCGGCCAGCGGCCGCTGCTGTACCCCGCGTTCGCTCATGATATCGCGCAGCAACGACACCGCGACATCCCGCACCTGTGCCAGTGGATCGGAGCGAGTCTCCCAGCCGCGCAGCTGCCACACCACGTGGCTGCAGTTGAGCAGGACCACGCCCCAGCGCAACAGCCAGCGGCGCGAGAGCGCATCCTGACTGCTGTTGAGCTGGCTCACATGGTGATAGACCAGCGATTCATAACCATTTTCACTCAGCTGCGGTTTACGACTGAGCTGATCGACAAATCCCCGCCTCAGCTCGCGGATGTGACGGCGGCTCTTCCGTTCATCCGAGCCTGGGCGTAATACCGCAAAGGCCAGCCACGTCAGCCCCACGCCAAGAATTTTTGCCAGATCGTCATTCAGGAAATCGGCAAAGTCATACACCGGTGGGTTGGTTACTGAAATAAACGATCCCATAAAGACTATCAGCTGTCCCCACAGTCCGGCGAGGGCGGGCATCTGCAGCTTCAGCAGCTGCATGGTGGTCAGCAACGGGAACAGGAACAGCAGGAACAGCCACAGATCGGAGATCTGCACCATCAGGCCGAATTTGACCACAAAGCTGAACAGCGAGAGCAGGATCAGGGTGCGCAGCAGCAGTGTCAGGGAGTTGAAGGGCGAGGCCGCCACCGAGTACAACACGCTGCTGATCGCCGCCAGCGTCAGGGCTGCTCCCCCGGCGTCCCACTGGGCGGTAATGGTCCAGGCACCTACCAGGCTCAGAGCGCAAAAGGTGCGAAAGCCGCTCCACAGCGCCTCCAGGTTATCGGTATGCCGGGCCAGTGCCGGGCTGCGCGGGACGGCGAACTCCGTTACCGGGGTGGCCGTTTCAACTGCCGTTATCCAGCGGCTGCTGCGCAAATAGAGGCGGCAGAAATAGCGCAGCCGCTGCCAGACGGCACGATGGCGATAGTCGCCCTCAGCACCCGGGTTGAGCGGAGCGATGATGCGGGCCAGGGTATAGAAATCGGCATCGGGCCGGGCGAGGGCGGCCAGCAGCTCGTCGATGACCTCCCGGGTCTGTGCCGGTGGGTCAGGCCAGTTCAGCAGCATACGGCGCAGGCTGGAGATAGCGCTGGTCATCCGCAGCTGCTGGTGGAGCAGATAGTTGAGCAGGGCATTTTGCCGACGGAAACGGTAGTGACTCCAGAAGGCCTGAATTCGCAGCAGGTTCATGGTCAGGATCTGGGCGATGACCTTCTCATGGGCCAGACGAATGGCATCGTTGCTGTCGGGCTGCCACAGCAGGCTGGCGTGCTCCAGCAGCCGGGCGTGCATCGCTTTCAGGGCGCTGATAAGGGCGGTACCGTCGGAAGTGCTGGGCAGGATCATCATCATCACCCCGCCGCTCAGGATGCCGATAATGACTTCACACACGCGCGCCTGGGCGATATCCCACAGCTGGGTCATGTCGACAATATCGATCACCGGGAAGGCGATGATCGCCGCGGTGTAACCGGCCAGCTGAAAGGCGTAGGCGACGTTATTGCTGAAATGGGCGCAGGCCCAGGTGCAGATCGCCAGCCAGGCCGCCATACTGAACAGAAACAGCCACGGGTCGTTAAGCGTATGTCCGGCAATGATCAGTGCCGCGGTGGCCCCCAGCAGGCTGCCCGCCACCCGGCCCAGGCTTTTACTGATCACCCCTCCGACGGTGGGGAAGCTGACCACCGCCGCCGAGGTCATCGCCCAGTAGGGTTCATCCAGGTTGAGACAATAGGCGACGGTGAGCGCCAGGCACATCGCAATCCCGTTGCGCAGGGCATAGCGCCACTGCGCCGGGGTCGCCTTGAGCCACGGCAGGTTGCGCCAGGATAATGCGGGCACACTCACCGGGCGCGTCCGATGGAGACGGTGCAGGTGGTGCCGGAGACCAGCGTCAGGTCCGTCGGCAGCTGGTCAAAGGCGATGCGCACCGGGATACGCTGCGCCAGCCGCACCCAGGGAATGTTGGGTTTAACGTCGGGAACCAGTCCTGAATCGGTCTCCACGCTCTGATCATAGATGGCGCGTCCGATACTGGACACATGCCCCTGTAACCTTTTCGAGCTGCTGTAGAGTACGATCTGCGCCGGGGCGCCCTCGCGGATATGCCGGAGTTTGGTCTCCTCAAAATAGCCCACCACATAGAATGAATGGCTGTCGACGAGGGCGAAAACTGGCTGACCGGTAGACGCGTAATCGCCCGGGCGGGTAGAAAGATTGGTGACCCAGCCATCAACCGGGGCTTTGACCACCGTCTGGGTCAACTGCCACTGGGCCTGCTTGAGGGTGGCTTCGGCCACGGCCACGCTGGCCTGCATCGCTTTGACGTTGATATTGGCGGTATCTAGATCTTCTGCAGAGATATAGTTCCGGGAAAGATGGCGGCGGCGGTTGGCTTCGTTATTGGCTTTCGCCAGATCGGACTGGGATTTCGCCAGCTGCGCTTCAGCATTGAGGACCGCGATGTGATAGGGGGTCTCATCGATATAAAACAGCACGTCACCGGCATGAACGAACTGGTTGTCTTTGACCTGCAGCCGGGTAATGGTGCCGGACACCTGCGGCGTCACGCTAACCTGCTCGGCGCGTACCTTGCCGTCACGGGTCCAGGGCGACTGCATATAATAGTTCCATAGCCACCAGCCCGCGATCACCGCCAGGGACAGAACGAGTAAGGATGAGAAATATTTAATGGTTTTCACAGGTATCGTCACCACACAATCAACAGAGCCAGACTCAGGCACACCGCGAGCACAAACAGCGAGAGATCCATCAACATCGGGTGCCAGATTTCACCGGAATAGATCCAGTCGCGCAACAAGCGGTGGGTGACAAGCCAGATTAGAAAACCCAGCATTACCGCCTTGAATAAGGGAGGAAAGTAAACCGAGGCGCCGACAATCAGATCCTGAAGCGGTAACCCCGTGGCGTTAAACGTGAAATTCACGAGCCGGTTCCTTTGCATTGGGGGAAGTGACTAAAAGTAGCCGCATATCGCCCGGGGGCGTCTTAACTCAATGTAAAGCAGAGAGTCATTTTGTTTTTATCCAGTATTGCATTTGTTTTGGCAATATAAATGCTGCACACTATTCTAAAATCAGTATAATAACTTAGCAAGCTAATTATAAGGAGATGAAATTGGAATCGCCACTAGGTTCTGATCTGGCAAGGTTAGTACGCATCTGGCGTGCTCTGATTGACCATCGCCTGAAACCTCTGGAGTTGACACAGACGCATTGGGTCACGCTGCATAATATCCATCAGCTGCCACCCGACCAGTCACAGATCCAACTGGCAAAAGCGATTGGCATTGAGCAGCCATCACTGGTACGCACGCTCGACCAACTGGAAGAGAAGGGGCTGATTTCGCGTCAGACCTGCGCCAGCGATCGTCGCGCCAAGCGGATTAAACTTACCGAGAAAGCCACGCCGATTATCACTGAGATGGAAGCCGTGATCTGCAAAACGCGCGGTGAAATCCTCGCCGGGATCAGCCCGGCTGAACTGGAACTGCTGATCTCGCTGGTCGCCCGGCTTGAAAGCAATATCCACGAGCTACAATCCCGTGACTAACCTCTAAAAAAGCCTTGCGAATGCAAGGCTTTTTCTTTACTGAAACACCACTACCCGGTTACGCCCGGTCTCTTTCGCCTCGTACATCGCCTTATCTGCGCATTCGACGCACGCTTCCGCGCTGGTTTCCGGCGAGGTGGCGGTAAACACGCCCATACTGATGGTAACAGGCTCGGGGAGTTGTCCTTCTGAGCTGGCTTTGTCAACGCTGCTCAGTTTTAACCGTATCCGCTCTGCAACCTGGCGGGCTGCGTCGGAAGAGGTATGGGTTAACATCAGGACAAACTCCTCCCCGCCAATACGCGCCGCAATGTCCTGGGGGCGTACCGAATCCATCAGCAGCTGGGAGACAAACTGCAGCACTTTGTCCCCCTGTAGATGCCCATAGTTGTCGTTAATACGCTTAAACCGATCGAGATCGCTGACGATAACCGAGACCGGGTGGTTATCACTGGCCGTGCGCAGCGACTGGTTCAACGCGTCGTAAAAATAGCTACGATTGTAGAGGCGGGTCAGGGGATCGCGAATCGAATTCTGGTAAGACTGCTGGTACTTCAGATGCGAGTTGCGATACAGATTAAATACGTCATACAGCAGGACGAAAATAATCAGCAGAGTGGCGACGGTTTCAAATAACCGGGCGCGATACCAGGTAATATCTTCCGCGTGACCGCCCAGAAACAGCATCGCCAGCGTCACGATATAGCAGACGCATATAAAATTACCCCCGACCCAGAACATATTGCGCACGCGGGTAATAATCATCAGGGTAGCTAATGAAACAATCCAGACGAGGAGTAAGGCAACGCTTATCGCCTCTTTCCACAGCAGCATATATTGCCGGGTTTCATTATCCACCAGATCTAATGATAACAAAGGCGAATAGCTGGAATATAGCCAGGCCAGGATCACTATCACGGCAGTATAAATAGCTGCCCCAACAATAACGGACACATGAAACGTCCGGGTGAGCGGTCTGTTACGTATAAAATAGAGCAGGGCCGAAGCAATAAACATTACCGCCATTAACAGATGACGAAACGTAAAGAAGATCATCGCGTCGTTGTAGTTCACAACGTTGAACTGATGCTGGTCCAGCCATGCCGGGTAGCTGGAGAGCGTCCCTACCATCAGCATGGCGGAACCGACATAGGCGAAAGCAAACGCGAGCAGATATAAGCGCTGCCTGTCACACCAGTATTTCATAACCATAAAGCAGGCAATAAAGAGATGAAAGACCAGTAAAAATATGGTCAGCATCGGAAATAAAAGCGGTGAAAATGAGGTGGCCTTGTCTTCCAGTCCGGTAAACAGAAAATGTAAAATTCCGATAACAATAATGCATCCCAGCCAAAACTGGACGTAGTTATTCTTTATATAACGGCTCATCGAAACCCTGGATGTTGTGTGTTAGTAATAAATAGAAAAAGAGGGTTTGCGAATAGTCTCATGAACACAGGGGGAATACTTTGCGCAGGAGCAAGAGAAGCGGATGTTAATTATATGTTTGCTGAATGTATTGTGTAAATATATTCAGTGCAGTGTTATATATTGTAAATGGACGTGGTCATAGGACCACGCCCATAATGTCATTAACGCGGGGAGACGGTAACCTGGCTGCCATTGCTTGCCAGCACGACACGTTGACCAGCGGCAAATTTGGTGTTGCCCTGTTTCTGCACCACCATAATGGTGTTGCCGTCGTCTTTGCGGATTTCTAACTCAACGCCCTGGGATTTGTTCATCGAACCCTGAACGCCCTGACCGGCAACGCCACCGGCGACGGCACCTGCCGCAGTTGCCAGGGAACGGCCCGTACCGCCGCCCACGGTGTTACCGAGGAAGCCACCCAGTACCGCACCGCCAAGAGCACCGATCACGTTGTTCTCATCACCACCCTGAATCTGCACCGGGCGCGTGTTCACAATGGTGCCGTAGGTGACTTGCTGTACCTGCTTCGCCTCAGATGCACTGTAAACATCCCCGGAGAGGGAGCTATCATTAACACAGCCAGCCAGAGTGAATCCAACCAGCGAAACGGCCAGTACACGTAAAATCATTTGAATCTCCTGTTCACCAAAAAACGCTCTGTGAGCATCCGTTATGGCTAAATTATATGGCATCAGGTGCCATAGATCCTATCTTCGCCTAAACAATAGGAGAATAGTACTTGATTCTGGCTTAACCAGATATAAACAGGCTCTGAGTTCACCCCACAGCTGATGAGGATAATTCCTGGAATGACCGTTACGTCCAGGTATTGTTAAAAAGTATTATCGCGTCATGGAATTGATGCCGGGTTTATGGTGGAGTGGGCCATCAACCCAGCGGAGTAAGGAAAACGGATGAAATCGGGTCGCTATATTGGCGTAATGTCAGGAACCAGTCTGGATGGCGTGGATGTTGTTCTCGCAGCTATCGACGAGAATATGGTGGCGCAGCAGGCAAGCCTGAGCTGGCCCATTCCCCAGCAAACCAAACAAGCGATCCTGAATATCTGCCAGGGACAACAGCTGACGCTGTCGCAGCTGGGTCAGCTGGATACGCAGCTGGGCCGTCTGTTCGCTGATGCCGTGCTGGCGCTGATGAAACAGGAAGATCTGCGCCCTCAGGATGTGGTGGCGATTGGCTGTCACGGGCAAACCGTCTGGCATGAGCCGGTGGGCGATGCGCCTCATACTCTGCAGATTGGGGATAACAACCAGATTGTGGCCAAAACCGGGGTGACGGTGGTAGGTGACTTCCGCCGCCGGGATATGGCCCTTGGCGGGCAGGGCGCGCCGCTGGTGCCAGCCTTCCACCAGGCGCTGCTTGCGCATCCGACGGAGCGCCGCATGGTGCTTAACATTGGCGGGATCGCCAATCTCTCCTTATTGATCCCCGGGCAGCCGGTACGCGGGTTCGACACCGGGCCGGGAAATATGCTGATGGATGCCTGGATCTGGCGTCAGTCGGGCAAACCCTATGATAAAGATGCTCAGTGGGCCTGCAGCGGCAAGGTTATTATCCCCCTGCTGCAAAGCATGCTGTGTGATCCCTATTTTGCCGCTCCGGCACCAAAAAGCACCGGCCGCGAGTATTTCAATTACGGCTGGCTGGAACGCCAGCTGGCGAACTTCCCGGGCCTGGCGCCGCAGGACGTGCAGGCCACGCTGGCAGAGCTCACCGCCGTCTCCGTATCCGAACAGGTATTGCTGAGTGGCGGCTGCGATCGGCTGCTGGTGTGCGGGGGCGGTAGCCGTAATCCGCTGCTGATGGCGCGGCTGGCCGGACTGCTGCCGGGCACGGAGGTAAGCAGCACCGACAAGGCCGGGATCAGCGGCGATGATATGGAAGCGCTGGCCTTCGCCTGGCTGGCGTGGCGAACGGTGGCGGGTCTGCCGGGAAATCTCCCTTCCGTGACCGGCGCGCGGGAAGCCAGCGTGTTAGGTGCTGTTTTTCCAGCCAATCCGCGGCAAAATCAGAGTTAACCGAATTTCGCTTAAAGGCGCACTGGGTAGAATGACACGAAAAAACGGGAGGGCGTTCGCGCCCTCCGGGACCAGGAAAGTCTTCGGAACTCACCCATGAAAAAACTGCTTCTTGCTTTAACCCCCTTCCTGCTGGCGAGCTGTAGCGTCTACAACCAGTTTGTTGAGCGCATGCAAACCGACTCCCTGGCGTACCAGTGCGACGAAAAGCCGCTCACCGTGAAGCTCAACAATCCCCGTCAGGAAGTCAGTTTCGTCTATGACAACAAGCTGCTGACGCTTAAGCAGGGGATGTCTGCCTCCGGCACCCGCTACAGCGACGGCGTCTATGTGTTCTGGTCGAAGGGCGACAGCGCGACGGTCTACAAGCGCGATCGCGTTGTGCTGAACAATTGTCAGATCGAAAATCCGAAGCGTTGAGATTTTGCAGGGGGCGGCGCACAATAGCGTCACCCATTGTCAATGTCAGCTAACGCCATGTCAGATAACGACGAATTGCAGAACATCGCGCACCTCAGGCGCGAATACACCAAAGGCGGCCTGCGTCGCCAGGATCTCCCCGCCGAGCCGCTGGTGCTGTTTGAGCACTGGCTGAAACAGGCCTGTGACGCCCGGCTGGCCGATCCCACCGCGATGGTGGTGGCGACGGTCGACGAACAGGGTCAACCTTACCAGCGCATTGTGCTGCTCAAGCACTACGATGAGAAAGGGCTGGTGTTTTACACCAACCTCGGCAGCCGCAAAGCGCACCACCTCGAAAACAACCCGCGCATCAGTCTGCTCTTCCCCTGGCATATGCTGGAGCGTCAGGTGATGGTCACCGGCACCGTTGAGCGCCTCTCCACCCTGGAAGTGGTGAAGTATTTCCACAGCCGTCCGCGCGACAGCCAGATTGGGGCCTGGGTCTCGAAGCAGTCGAGCCGCATTTCGGCCCGCGGCGTGCTGGAGAGCAAATTCCTCGAGCTGAAACAGAAGTTCCAGCAGGGCGAAGTGCCCCTGCCGAGTTTCTGGGGCGGTTTCCGTGTCTCTGTCCAACAGATGGAGTTCTGGCAGGGCGGTGAGCACCGCCTTCACGACCGCTTTTTATACCAGCGCGAGAACAGCGCGTGGAAAATCGATCGTCTGGCCCCTTAATCCCCTAAATTTGTTCTTTTAAGCGCTGGTACAACGGGTGTCAGCGCTTTATTCTATGTACCTTTCGCGTCTGGCGAAAAGTCGTGTACCGGCAGAGGTGCAGTCGTTTTATACATGGAGAATTTGATGGCAAGCAGTAACTTGATTAAACAATTGCAAGAGCGGGGGCTGGTAGCCCAGGTGACGGACGAGGAAGCGTTAGCAGAGCGACTGGCGCAAGGCCCGATCGCGCTCTATTGCGGCTTCGATCCTACCGCCGACAGCTTGCATTTGGGGCATCTTGTTCCATTGTTATGCCTGAAACGCTTCCAGCTGGCAGGTCATAAACCTGTGGCGCTGGTGGGCGGCGCAACGGGTCTGATTGGCGATCCGAGCTTTAAAGCCGCTGAGCGTAAACTGAATACGGCAGACACCGTGCAGGAGTGGGTGGATAAGATCCGCAAACAGGTTGCCCCGTTCCTCGATTTCGACTGTGGTGAAAACTCCGCGATCGCTGCCAACAACTACGACTGGTTTGGCGGCATGAACGTGCTGACCTTCCTGCGTGATATCGGCAAGCACTTCTCCGTTAATCAGATGATCAACAAAGAAGCGGTGAAACAGCGCCTGAACCGTGACGACCAGGGGATCTCGTTCACCGAGTTCTCTTACAACCTGCTGCAGGGTTATGACTTCGCCTGCCTGAACAACCTGCACGGCGTGTCGCTGCAGATTGGCGGCTCCGATCAGTGGGGTAACATCACCTCCGGTATCGACCTGACCCGTCGTCTGCACCAGAACCAGGTCTTCGGTCTGACCGTACCGCTGATCACCAAAGCTGACGGCACCAAATTCGGTAAAACCGAAGGCGGCGCGGTATGGCTCGATCCGAAGAAAACCAGCCCGTACAAGTTCTACCAGTTCTGGATCAACACCGCAGATGCTGACGTCTATCGCTTCCTGAAGTTCTTCACCTTTATGGATCTGGAAGAGATCAACGCCCTGGAAGAAGAAGACAAGAACAGCGGCAAAGCCCCGCGCGCCCAGTACGTGCTGGCGGAGCAGGTCACGAAGCTGGTGCACGGTGAAGAGGGCCTGGCGGCCGCGAAGCGCATTACCGCCAGCCTGTTCAACGGTACCCTGAGCGATCTGAGCGAAGCTGACTTCGAACAGCTGGCGCAGGATGGCGTGCCGATGGTTGAGATGGAGAAAGGGGCAGACCTGATGCAGGCGCTGGTGGACTCCGGGCTGCAGCCGTCCCGTGGTCAGGCGCGTAAAACTATCGCCTCGAACGCAATCACCATCAATGGCGAAAAACAGTCCAACGAGGAGTATACCTTCGTGGAGAGCGATCGCCTGTTTGGCCGCTACACCTTACTGCGTCGCGGCAAAAAGAATTACTGTCTGATCTGCTGGAAGTCATCATAAAAGCACAGGGGCATGGGAAACCATGCCCCTTTATTTTTTCAGGGTTGTGGTAAGAAAATGAAGAATATCCTCGCCATCCAGTCCCACGTCGTGTTTGGGCATGCTGGCAACAGCGCCGCGGAATTTCCGATGCGTCGTCTCGGGGCCAACGTCTGGCCATTAAATACCGTTCAGTTCTCCAACCATACGCAATACGGTAAGTGGACCGGTTGCGTGATGCCGCCTGCTCATCTGACAGAGATTGTCCAGGGCATCGCGGAGATCGACAAACTCAAAACCTGTGACGCCGTGCTGAGTGGCTATCTGGGTTCAGCCGAGCAGGGCGAGCATATTCTGGGCATTGTTCGACAGGTGAAGGCGGCCAATCCGGCGGCTAAATACTTCTGCGATCCGGTGATGGGTCACCCGGAAAAGGGCTGCATCGTGGCCCCCGGCGTTGCGGAGTTTCATGTTCGTCATGCCTTACCGGCCAGCGACATCATCGCCCCGAATCTTATTGAGCTGGAGATCCTCTGCGAGCATCCGGTCAACAGCGTGGAAGAGGCTATTGCGGCGTCACGGGAACTGATTGCTCAGGGCCCGGAGATCGTACTGGTGAAGCACCTGGCCCGCGCCGGGATCAGCCCGGACCGCTTTGAGATGCTGCTGGTGACGAAAGACGAAGCCTGGCACATCAGCCGTCCGCTGGTGGATTTCGGCAGCCGTCAGCCGGTGGGTGTCGGGGATGTGACCAGCGGCCTGCTGCTGGTGAAACTGCTGCAGGGGGCAACGGTGCGTGATGCGCTGGAGCACGTCACGGCAGCGGTGTATGAGATTATGATCGCCACGAAAAATATGCAGGAGTATGAGCTGCAGGTGGTGGCCGCTCAGGACCAGATTGCGAAGCCGGAGCACCTCTTTAGCGCGACCCAGCTTTAGCATCATAATGCCCGGCGGCGCTGCGCTTGCTCGGGCCTGGAAAACCGTAGGCCGGGTAAGCGTCAGCGCCACCCGGCAAAAACTTACTTCAACCCTTCCGCTTCCAGCGCTGCCGCCACGGCAGGACGCTCCGCCATACGTTGCATGTACGCATCGATATGGCTCAACCCTTCCATATTCAGCTTCACGGCTTTAGCCCAGCGCAGAACGGTAAACAGATAGGCATCGGCAATGGTAAAGCGTTGACCGCAAATCCACTGCTCGTCTTTCAGGGACTCGTTCACATACTGCAGCTTTTTCTCCAGCAGGGCGCGAACGGTCGGCTTGTACTCTTCCGGCGTATCCGGACGGAACAGCGGGGTGAAGCCTTTGTGCAGCTCGGTGGCGATGTAGTTCATCCATTCGAGGGTTTTATAGCGCGCGATGCTGCCGGTCGGGGCCAGCAGCTGGCGATCGGCGACGCCATCCGCCAGGTATTGCATGATCGCCACCCCTTCGGTCAGCAGGGTGCCGTCTTCCAGCAGCAGGGCCGGGACCTGGCCTTTAGGATTCACCGCGAAAAAATCATCGCCGTTTTCCAGACGCTTCTTCATCAGATCCACCCCGTTGAGGGTGAAGTCTTTACCGCTCTCGCGCAGCGTAATATGGGAGGCAAGAGAGCAGGCGCCTGGTTTATAGAACAGTTTCATCGGTCACTCCTGTTTACGTAGGTTTACTCTATGGTAGTGCGGCACAGAATAAAAAAAAAGCCGCTAACGCACAGTTAGCGGCTTCAATTCAGTCGTTTCCCGATGACATTACGCGGTCGCGGTTTTCGCTTTGGCGTCGATGTCGTCGTCCTGAGTCATGCGATTCAGTTTCGGTGCGATCAGCATCATCAGCACGGCGATAACCGCGGTGGCGATACCAATCTGCAGGAATACGTCGCCGTAAACATGTAGAGACTGCAGCGGATCGGTCACGTCGGACGGCACGGCCATCAGGTTCGCGATCTTACCGGCGATGATGGCGGCACCGGCAGTGGTCAGGAACCAGCTACCCATGATGAAGCCCATCAGACGCTGTGGAACCAGCTGCGCAACCATTGCCAGACCCAGACCGGAGATCATCAGTTCACCGATGGACTGCAGAGCGTAGCTCAGGATCAGCCAGTTGACGGAGACGATACCGGCGTCGCTGGCGAATTCCGCACCCAGCGGCAGCACCAGGAAGGCGCCTGAGCACAGCACCATACCCACCGCGAACTTGTGCGGCATTGGCAGACGGTCGCCCATCTTGTTGTAGATAGCGGCCAGAATCGGGCTACCAATCATGATCCAGAACGGATTCAGGGCCTGGAACTGCTCCGGTTCGAACGCGATACCGAGGATAGAGTGCTCAACGTTACGGATGGCGAAGAAGTTCAGCGAGGTTGGCATCTGGCTGTACAGAACGAAGAAGACAATTGCCTGAACCATCAGGATGAAGGCAACAATCATTTTACGACGCGCTGCGCCATGCATAGCGAAAGCTTCTTTCGCGAAGATGCAGACGATACCCAGCGCAACCACGCCCAGCACCGCACGGGCGATACCCTGGTTGTGCAGCAGCCAGGTGGCAACGGCAACCAGAATGACAACACCGACGATGGTCGCCAGCAGTTTGCCCATCTGTACCGGGGCAAAGTCAGGCCTGGAACCGTAGTCTTTCACCCAGCCGCGGCAGAACAGGAAGTTCACCACGGTGATCAGCATCCCGACGAAGCTCAGGGCAAACGCCACGCTCCAGCCGAATTTCGCTGCCAGCCACGGGGTCGCCAGCATAGAGAAGAAGGAACCGATGTTGATGGCCATGTAGTACATGGTGAATGCGCCATCAAGACGTGGGTCATCTTTGTTGTAGCAGGTCGAGAGCAGGGACGATGGGTTCGCCTTGAACAGGCCGTTACCGACCGCGATGGTCGCCATACCCATATACACCACGCCGGCATCATGACCAGACCAGGCAACCAGACCGTAACCGATCGCCAGAACGATGGCGCCCAGCAGAATAACACGTTTGGTCCCCAGCACTTTATCGCCCAGCCAGCCGCCGATTGCGACCAGACCGTACACCAGAGCACTGAAAGAAGAGAACAGCGTGATGGAATCAGCTTCGGACATACCCAGTTGTTTAACCAGGTAAACCGCCATGATCCCTTGCAGACCGTAGTAACCAAAACGTTCCCACAGCTCAATGGAGAAAATGAGATAGAACGATTTCGGTTGTTTGAAAGCGTTAAGACTTACGCTTTCCTCAGCTGGTTTATTGTTTGCAGTAGACACATATACCTCTTTTTTTACATCCCATATTAACGGGGGTGTTCATAGCGTGATGACCGTAGTCCATCCGCTTTATAGTTATAGTGGGAGGGGAAACGGCGGGTAATGTTCACTATCCTGACCCGTCTGGCAAGGCATTTGTAATACTCTGTTACATATAACTCCAGCGCTATAATGCGCCAGAAACCTAAATGTTATTTAGCGTTAAATTTCACCGTTGCGTTGAAACTGGTTTTTTTCACTATCCGTTAGCCGAAAAAGTGCGCAGGTGGCGATATGTTCTGCTGTAAAAGGTGTTATGCAGTGATATGGGCTAAGTTCTGAAATATATCCGGTCATATCTTCGGGTTATCAGGGTTGATTTCTCAATGCAATAAGGCTTTATCGGCATTTGCGATACATAAAATTAACACCGTGTGAACAGGGTGATCTCGATCACATTTATATAGAAAATTTCGCTGACGAAAAAACAATTAACCTGTTTGATTGTTATATAGCCGAACAATCCGCAAGGAAGGGAGTGTGGCTCAGGGGGAATGGCTGTAAAAGGTGTTATCAGCAGGAAGTCATACTTTGCGTAAGGAATATAGCGCATAAAAAAACCGTCGTAAGACGGTTTCAGAGGTCAGTTTTCTCTTTATATTCACAGAGATCTTCAATGATACAGGAGCCGCAGCGCGGTTTACGCGCGATACAGGTGTAGCGCCCGTGGAGGATCAGCCAGTGATGGCAGTCGACCTTAAACTCCGCCGGAACCACCTTCAGCAGCTTCTCTTCCACCAGTTCGACATTCTTGCCGGGGGCGAAGTTGGTGCGGTTACAGACGCGGAAGATATGGGTATCCACGGCGATGGTCGGCCAGCCGAAGGCGGTATTCAGCACCACGTTAGCGGTTTTACGCCCGACGCCGGGCAGGGCTTCCAGCGCAGCACGATCTTCCGGCACCTCGCCACCGTGCAGCTCCAGCAGCATGCGGCAGGTCTTGATCACGTTCTCGGCTTTACTGTTAAACAGGCCGATGGTCTTGATATACGACTTCACACCCTCTACGCCCAGCTCCAGCATCGCCTGCGGGGTGTTGGCGACGGGATAGAGCTTCGCAGTGGCTTTATTCACGCTCACGTCGGTGGCCTGCGCAGAGAGCAGGACCGCTATCAACAGTTCAAACGGCGAGGTAAAGTTCAACTCGGTGGTCGGGTGCGGGTTGTTATTCCGCAGGCGCTGCAAAATGGTTAAACGCTTCTCTTTATTCATGAGGCCTTCTCAGGGATCCCTTCCTCTACGCTGCGTGCAGCAGCGCGGCGCTTACGTTTCTCATCAATCAGGTATTTTACCGCCAGCATCATGCCGAGGCCGATAAACGCGCCCGGCGGCAGCATCGCCAGCAGGAACGGGGTATCGGTGTGGAACACCTCAATGCGCAGCGATTTCGCCCAGCCGCCCAGCAGCGCGTCTGCGCCGTCGAACAGGGTGCCGTTGCCGAGGATTTCACGCATCGAGCCCAGCACGAACATTGCCCCGGTGGCCCCCATGCCGATGGCAAAACCATCGAGGGCCGAAATCAGCGGATCGTTCTTCACCGCAAAGGCTTCGGCGCGGCCCACCACGATGCAGTTGGTCACGATCAGCGGGATAAAGATCCCCAGCGACTGATAGAGGCCAAAGGCGTAGGCGTTAATCAGCATCTGCACGACGCTCACCACCGAAGCGATGATCATCACGTAGATCGGAATACGAATTTCTGACGGCGTCCAGCGACGCAGGGCAGAGATCGACAGGTTGGTCAGGGTCAGTACCAGGGTAGTGGCCAGACCCAAACCCAGCGCGTTGGTGGCGGTCGACGTGACGGCCAGCAGGGGACACATCCCCAGCAGCTGCACCAGGGCGGAGTTGTTCTTCCACAGCCCCTGGACGATAACCTCTTTAACCTGGCTCATGATCACTCCTCACAGGCGGGCAGATTGTTAAGTTGCGACGGCAGCGTTTGGGCATAGACGCCCGCACGTTTAACGGCATTCACCACCGCACGCGGGGTGATGGTCGCCCCGGTAAACTGATCGATTTCACCGCCGTCTTTCTTCACCGCAAACGCCGGATCGTTACTGCCGTGAATGGTTTTACCGGCAAAATGCAAAATCCAGTCGCTAAGACGGGTTTCGATTTTGTCCCCAAGCCCTGGCGTCTCGTGATGCTCAGTGACGCGGGTCCCCAGCACGGTGCCAGAGAAGTCGGTACCCACCAGCAGCTGGATGGCGCCGGAATAGCCGTCCGGGGCGGTCGTTTCCATCACCGCGCCCACCGGGGCATCCCCTTTCCGGGCGATAAAGATACGGTGGGTCCCTTTGCCTAACGGCGCAGCCTCGACAAGATAACAGCTTTTTTGCAGGTCGTTATCGTAGAGCTCCGCCGGGATCACCTGATCGAACAGCGCCTTTTGCTGAAGGGCCGCCTGCTCGTCGATGGTGGATTTGGTTAAGCCGTTGACCAGGGCGGTCAGACCGGTCAGTACCGCGGCAAACAGCGCCAGCGTCACGCCGTGTTTTTGCATCGTTTTTAACATGGCGAGTCCCTTAGCGATGGCCGTACACGCGCGGACGCGTGTAGTAGTCGATTAACGGTACGGTGATGTTCGCCAGCAGCACGGCGAAGGCCACGCCATCCGGATAGCCACCAAAGCTGCGGATCAGCCATACCAGCAGACCGGCCAGCGTACCGAAAATCAGGCGACCCCGGTTGGTAGTCGAAGCCGTCACCGGATCGGTCAGAATAAAGAACGCCCCCAGCATAGTCGCGCCGGAAAGCAGATGAATTTGCGGCGACGCCAGCGATTCCGGTGAGAATGCCCAGCCCAGACCGGAACAGATTGCGAGAGTAACCAGGAAGCTCACCGGAATATGCCAGCGGATCGTTTTCTGCCACAGCAGGAACAGCCCCCCGGCCAGATACGCCAGGTTAACCCACTGCCAGCCCGCACCGGCCAGCACGCCGCTGTAAATCGGGTAATTAAGGATCTGCTCCACGCTGTGACCGGCGTGCAGAGAGGTTTTAAAGGTATCGAGCGGGGTGGCCTGGCTGACACCGTCCACGCCCATGCGCAAGGTGTTCATATCCGCGCCGCTGGCGGTATGGCCGGAGAAGATTACCTGCAGGGCATCCATAAAGCCCGGCACCGTTGCGGCGATGTCGTGCGGCGGGAGCCAGCTGGTCATCTGCACCGGGAACGAGATCAGCAGCACCACGTAGCCAATCATCGCCGGGTTAAAGGGGTTATGCCCGAGACCGCCGTAGAGCTGTTTAGCGATGATCACCGCGAAGACGGTGCCGAGCACCACCATCCACCAGGGGGCGAACGGCGGAATACTGATCGCCAGCAGCAGGCCGGTGAGCAGGGCAGAGTTATCCGCCAGGATCTTGCTTACCGTCATCTTACGCAGTTTGAGGACCAGGGCTTCAGCCGCCAGCGCGCTCACACAGCCGAGAAGGATCTGCAGCAGCGTACCCCAGCCAAAGAACCAGACCTGCACGGCGATGCCCGGCAGCGCGGCCAGACAGACCAGCATCATAATGCGCGATGTCTGGCGCTGGTTGTGGGTATAAGGGGAGCTTGCGATTCTGAAAACCATTTAATCCTCGTTGACTGCCTTCTGTGCGGCTTTCTTCGCCTGAACGCGCGCGATAGCAGCAGCGACTGCCGCCTTGCGCGGATCGTCATTGGCCGCAGGTTCTTCTTCTTGTTGTGCCGCTTTACGTGCTTTCGCACGAGCAATGGCGGCTTCGACCGCGGCTTTACGCGGATCGACGGGAGTCGGTTCTGCCTTTGTCTCGTCCGTCTGCGCCGCTTTGCGGGCCTTCGCCCGGGCAATCGCCGCTTCGACGGCCGCTTTACGCGGGTCCACCGGGGTCGGTGCTAACTGAATCTCGTCCGGCTGGGCTGCTTTACGGGCCTTCGCCCGGGCGATAGCGGCCTCGACGGCGGCTTTACGCGGATCGGCTTCTGGCTGCGCGGCGGTAGTCTGGGCTTTCTCGGCCTGACGGGCGCGGGCCTCGGCTTTACGTGCCTCGCGGGCAGCAATAACCTCGCTGTTGTCCGGACGAACCCCGGCCGGGATCACCACATCCTGGGCGGCGGTGGCGTTCTTCTCACGCACGCGGGCCAGGGCGGCAGCGATCGCATCCTGATCTTTGGCCGCAGGCTGAACCGTGGCTTTCTTATGGCGCTCTTCGCGGGCGGCTTTTTCACGCTCCAGACGCTGCTGGCGGGCTTCAAAGCGTGCTTTGGCCTCGGCAGCGCGTTTCTCTTCCTGAGCGATGGCGTAAATTTCGGCCTTCTCGACGCGGAAATATTGCACCAGCGGGATATTGCTTGGGCAGACCCAGGCGCAGGCGCCGCACTCAATGCAGTCGGCCAGGTTATGGGCTTTCGCTTTGTCGTGGATCTGTCCTTTGCTGAACCAGTACAACTGCTGGGGCAGCAGATCCGCCGGACAGGCATCGGCGCAGGCGCTGCAGCGAATGCAGCCTTTCTCTTCCTGCTCTTCGCCCATCTCGCTGGCGGACGGGGCCAGCAGGCAGTTAGTGATTTTTACCACCGGAACGTCCAGCCACGGCAGGGTAAAGCCCATCAGCGGCCCGCCCATGATCACCATCTGTTCGGCGCTCGGGCAGAACCCGGCCTGGTCCAGCAGATGCCGAACCGGCGTGCCCAGGCGCGCCCAGACGTTGCCAGGGCGGCTGACGGCTTCCCCGGTCAGGGTGACGACGCGCTCGGTCAGCGGCTCGCCGTCAATAACGGCGCGTTTCACCGCATAGGCGGTGCCGACGTTCTGCATCAGCACGCCGATATCCGAGGAACGTCCGCCGTGCGGAACCTGCTTGCCGGTTAAAATCTGGGTCAACTGCTTGGCGCCGCCGGAGGGGTATTTGGTCGGGACCACCCGCAGGCTGATATCGTGGCTGCCCGCCAGCACCGCACGCAGCATGGAGATCGCCTGCGGCTTGTTGTCTTCAATGCCGATCAGCACTTCCTTCGGCTGCAGAACATGGGCGAGGATACGAATACCCTCGACGATCTGCGCGGCGCAGTCCTGCATCAGACGATCGTCGGCGGTGATGTACGGCTCACACTCGGCGGCGTTAATAATCAGGGTCTGGATCTTGTCGCCACCGCCCTGCAGTTTATTGCCGGTCGGGAAGCCCGCGCCGCCCAGACCGGCGACACCAGACTGGTGGATGCGGGTAATCAGCTCTTCCCGGCTGCGGCTGCGGAAATCGCTCCAGCCGTCGCGTTCGATCCAGCGGTCTTCGCCATCGGCGTCAATCACCACGCACAGCTCGGAGAGGGCAGAAGGGTGGGCCACGGTGTGCGGGGTAATCGCCACGACGGTGCCGGAGGTTGGGGCATGCACCGGCAGCATACGCCCGCGGCCAAAGGTCAGCGGCTGACCGCGTAATACCCGATCACCGACCTTAACGCACAGCTCGCCCTCAGCACCGATGTGCTGCTTGAGCGGGATAACAAAACGGTTAGCCAGTGGGATCTGGCGCAGCGGCGTGCCGCTGGACTGGGTTTTCATCTCCGGCGGATGAATACCACCGTCGAAATCCCAGATCTTCTCTTTTCTGAAGGCAGAAAATAACTTAAGCATGTTGTTCCACAGGAATATTGCGCACTGGAATGGTCTGAAGATCCCACTTCCAGCTGTCTGTCGTCGTCGCTACCGGGCGTAACTCAATGCACTGCGTCGGGCAGGGGGCAACGCAGAGGTTGCAGCCGGTACAGAGATCCTCAATCACGGTGTGCATGGCGCGCGTCGCGCCGACAATGGCATCCACCGGACAGGCCTGAATACATTTGGTACAGCCGATGCAGTTGGGTTCATCGATCACCGCCAGCATGCGAACCGGCTCCTGCGCGCTCTCATCGCCATCGACCGGTTGTGGGTCGACGTTCAGCAGCGCGGCAATCTTCAGCATTACCGCTTCGCCACCGGGGGCACAGCGGTTAATTTTCTCCCCGCCGTTGCCCACCGCCTCGGCGTAGGGGCGACAGCCAGGAAAGCCGCACTGCCCGCACTGGCTTTGCGGCAGCAGCTCATCAATTTTTTCAACGATCGGATCGTCCTCAACCGCGAAGCGGCGTGAGGCGTAACCGAGTATGATGCCAAAAAGCAGCCCCAGTACGCTGATGGCTGCGATGGCGATCCAGATTGCATTCATTACAACTTCACCAGACCACTAAAGCCCATAAAGGCCAGAGACATAAGACCGGCGGTAACAAGCGCGATGGCGTTACCGCGGAACGGTGCCGGGATATCGGCGGCAACCAGGCGTTCGCGGATCGCCGCAAACAGCACCATTACCAGCGAGAAGCCGACCGCAGCCGAAAAGCCGTACAGCGCCGACTGCAGGAAATTGTGCCCAAGGTTAATGTTGAGCAGCGCCACGCCAAGCACCGCACAGTTGGTGGTGATCAGCGGCAGGAAGATGCCGAGCAGGCGGTATAACGCCGGGCTGGTTTTACGCACCACCATTTCGGTGAACTGCACTACCACCGCGATAACCAGAATAAAGGCCAGCGTGCGCAGATAGATCAGGCCGAGGGGGATCAGGATCCAGGTGTCAATCAACCAGGCGCTGATCGAGGCAAGGGTCATCACGAAGGTGGTCGCCAGCCCCATCCCCATCGCTGTTTCCAGCTTTTTGGACACGCCCATAAACGGGCACAGGCCGAGGAACTTCACGAGGACGAAGTTGTTTACCAGCACCGTGCCGACAAAGAGCAGTAAGTAATCGGTCATTATTCAGCCTGAAATAAAAAAGCCGCCTATTATCGGACAAACCACCGCAGGCGACAACAGGTTAACTGTAAGGTTATTACGGGTTCACAAAGGTGTTCTTCACGCGTGCCGAACGCTTAAAGTAGGGCACAAACAGCGCGGTCACCAGCAGAGGGAAGAGTAACTGACGCACCGCCAGCGCATCGGAGACGGGCGAGAACGCAAAGGCTTTCACGGCCAGTAATACGGAAACCAGCAGCCAGATAATATAGTGTTTAGGCACGCTGCGACGGCGTTTGAAAAACGCAATGGTCAGCCAGAGCGTGTAGTACCACATCGCAATCGCGAAGGCGAAAGAAATAAACCACATGACAATATTAACGGTATTTTGCGCGCCCAGCGTTTTTAACGCATGTGGCGTAATTAATGCCGTGGAGTAAAGGACCAACGCCAGCGAGGCGCTTAATAATGCTACCAGCAGCCAGGCAAGCGGAGCCAGTAACCAGCCGCTAATTCTTTCTCCAGCCATTGTGGTCATGTTCTCTCCCAATTCAGTAACAGCGCAAACTGCAAATTTGCAGGGGCGAGAGTATATAACATTTCCGGGGAATGACTACCCTCTTAGAGCACGTAACGCCACACGGACTTAGGCACTTCGCCAATGTTGAACAAACGTCCGCCAGAGACCAGCTCAGCGCGGCGATGATCCGCGGCACGGTACATGCTGATAATCTCCTGGTTATCGCTCAGGCTGTAGTTCAGATGATCAAACAATTTTTCCAGACTTTCGAGGGAATTAATTTTGCGAAATTTTAATAAGTAGTCCTGAACAGTCATATTAATAATTTTCCATATAAGAGGAGTGATACCAAAGGAGTAATTCGAGCGAATAATAAACGGTTCAAAAAAGACGTAAACAGCTGCCAAAGCGCATCGGCAAAAATAAGAATTTTCTTTACTGGTGAAATCAGGCGTCGGTCGACGCCTGGCGATGAAGGTTAACGCTGTTCATGACGGCTGGCAATACGCAACTGACATCATATGTCACTATTTTTGAGTAGTGCATGCGGCTTAGCGTGAGTGACGCTGTTGACCGGCTCCGGCGGCTGATAGTTGTCAATATGGCTGGCGACTCCCAGCAATATCACTGACACCCCCAACACAATCCAACCGGCTAACTCAATAATTCGATTAATAATTGTCGTCATGATTCGTTATTTTGTTTTATCCATAAATACAGATTAAGAATTTTACAGTGCGCAATGCGGTCGGGCAAGCGCTTTGCAGCGATGTTTTGCGATTGTATTCAGCGAGTTATAATTGTTAATCAGAAATTACTGATTGCATGTGTCGCCGTAAGGCGCGAAACCCCGGATTAATCTATTGTGACCAGATAAGAGATGGTGTGAAATATAGGTGTCAAAAGATGAGAGGCGACTTCATGAGCGATAAAATCCGTGTTGGATTAATAGGTTATGGTTATGCGAGTAAAACGTTTCATGCCCCGCTGATTGACGGCACCCCGGGGATGGAGCTGGCGGCAATTTCCAGCAGCGATGCAACAAAAGTGCATGCCGACTGGCCGACGGTTCCGGTGGTTTCCGAGCCGAAGCATCTGTTTAACGATCCTGATATCGATTTGATTGTTATCCCGACCCCGAATGACACTCACTTCCCGCTGGCGAAAGCGGCGCTGGAGGCGGGCAAACATGTGGTGGTGGATAAGCCTTTTACCGTGACACTGTCACAGGCCCGAGAGCTGGACGCGCTGGCAAAAAGCCTTGGCAAACTGCTTTCCGTCTTCCATAACCGCCGTTGGGACAGCGACTTCCTGACCGTGAAGGCGTTGATTGCCGACGGTTCCCTCGGGGAAGTGGCTTTCTTTGAATCTCACTTCGATCGCTTCCGTCCCCAGGTGCGTAACCGCTGGCGTGAGCAGGCGGGCCCGGGCAGCGGCATCTGGTACGATCTGGCCCCGCATCTGCTTGACCAGGCCGTTAACCTGTTCGGTCTGCCGGTGAGCCTCAACGTCGATCTGGCCCAGCTGCGCCCAGGCGCGCAGGCAACCGACTACTTCCATGCCGTCCTGAGCTATCCGCAGCGTCGCGTGGTGCTGCATGGCACCATGATGGCCGCAGCGGAATCGGCCCGCTATATCGTGCACGGCACCCGCGGCAGCTACGTGAAGTTTGGGCTCGACCCGCAGGAAGATCGTCTCAAGAACGGCGAGCGTCTGCCGCAGGAAGACTGGGGCTATGACATGCGTGACGGCGTGCTGACCCGCGTTGAAGGGGAAGAGCGTGTGGAAGAAACCTGGCTGACGCTGCCGGGCAACTATCCGGCCTATTATGCCGGGATCCGCGATGCGCTGAACGGCAACGGGGAAAACCCGGTCCCGGCAAGCCAGGCGATCCAGATTATGGAACTGATCGAGCTGGGGATAGAGTCCGCGAAGCATCGCGCGACCTTGTGCCTCGCGTAAAAACAGAGCCCGGCAACATTGCCGGGCTTTTTGTTATCCGTGTGCGACCTTATCGCGCAACGCCTGCTTCTCGGCAGGGGTCAGGAAGGCCATCTCCAGACCGTTGATCTGCGCCTGACGGATCTGCGCCTGGCTGAGCCCAGCCAGCGAGGCGGCAACCGTATACTCGTGAATAATATCCACACCCTGAACCGCCGGATCGTCGGTGTTCAGCGAGGCCATCACCCCGTGCTCAAGGAAGGTTTTCAGGGGATGCTGCGCCAGCGTCGCCACGGTGCTGGTCTGAATGTTTGAGGTCAGACAGGATTCAATCCCGATGCGCTGTTCCGCCAGGAAGTCCATCAGGGCCGGGTCTTCGACCGCCTTTACCCCATGACCAATACGTTCGGCTCCCAGCTCACGAATGGCCTGCCAGATGCTCTCCGGACCTGCCGCTTCACCGGCATGGACGGTAATGTGCCAGCCTGCATCGCGGGCGCGGTTGAAGTGGGAGAGGAACAGACTGCCCGGGAAGCCCAGCTCGTCGCCCGCCAGATCCACGGCGGTGATATGGTCCCGGTGGGCCAGCAGGGCTTCAAGCTCCTGCAGGCAGGCATCTTCCCCGAAGGTGCGGCTCATGATGCCAATCAGGCGCGCTTCCACGTTGAAGGTCTTGCAGCCTTCGCGCACGCCGGCGATCACCGCTTCTACCACACCCGCGACCGGCAGCTGATGGGTCATCGCCATGTAGCCCGGGGAGAAACGCAGCTCGACGTAGTGCAGACCGTTGCGCGCGGCATCTTCAATATTCTCGAAGGCGACGCGACGGCAGGCATCCAGCGAGGCCAGCACTTTTACCCCCCAGTCGAGTTTGCTCAGGAAGCTGACCAGATCCGGCTCGTTCTCCGTGACCTGCACGTGCGGGATCAGTGTCTCAAGGCTTTGTGCGGGCAGGGTTAAATTATACTGACGACCGAGGTCAAGGATGGTCTGGGCGCGGATGTTGCCATCAAGGTGGCGATGAACGTCAGTTAGCGGGAGGGTGGTATCAATCATGGTCGCACTCTTTATAAGTAGAAGTGCGGGCCATTATAAAAACAAAACGGAGTAAAAAGCTATTTGCGCAATGGATAATTCCGTTGCGCAAGTAAATTACACCAGGGCGGTGATCCCGGCAATCAGTCGCTTAACCCCTTCCTCAAGCTTGCTGCGCGGACAACCGGCGTTGAGGCGGATAAAGCCGTTACCTTCGTCGCCATAGGTATATCCCGGCATGATCGCTACCTTCTCCTGCTCAATCAGCACCTTTTGCAGCGCATTATCGTCAATATTGAGCGGACGAAGATCGATCCATGCCAGATAGGTCGCCTCCGGCGGCTGCCAGTTTAACGTCGGGAAAGCGGCATTCAGCCTGTCGGCCACATAGCGTAAATTGGCCTCCAGATACGCGCGCAGTTCATCCAGCCAGGCTTCACCCTGCTGGTAGGCGGCGATATGTGCCACCAATGCCAGCACCGAGGGTGAGGAGAGTCCGTCGCGTCCTTTCAGCGCCTGCAGATACGCCGTGCGGCTGGCCTCATCCCCGATCAGGCCATATGCCCCGGTGAGGGCCGGAATGTTAAAGCTCTTGGAGCCGGAGGTCAGCAGCGCCCATTTGCCCTGCGCCACGTCGCACCATGGCGTATGTTTATGATTGCCCCACACCATGTCCATATGGATCTCATCGCTGATCACCGCCACGTTGTGGCGGGCGCAGAGTTCAGCCATGGTCGTTAACTCGGCCCGGGTCCAGACCTTGCCGGTCGGGTTGTGCGGGCTACAAAGTAATAAAATGTTGTTCTGTGGCTGGGCCAGCACCGCTTCCAGTTCGGCCATATCGCACTGCCAGCCTTCCGCTGCTTTGTGCAGGCCGACGGAGACAACCTGACGGTTATTGCCTGCAATGGCATGGTAAAACGCGTCGTAGGCGGGAGTGTGGATCACCACCCCATCGCCAGCGTCGGACCACTGACGAATAAGCTCAGAGACCATGTAGATCACCGAGGGGCCATACACCAGAGCGCGGGTATCAATCTCGCTGTTAAAGCGCTGGCGGAACCAGTGGGCCACCGCGGCGAGGAATTCGTCGTTCTTCCAGCGGCTGTAACCAAACACCCCGTGGCCGATGCGGGTCTGCAGGGCGTCGATGATGCAGGGGGCGGTGGCAAAATCCATATCTGAGATGGTAAAAGGCAGCAGATCGGCGGCGCCGAAGCGGTCAGCAATATAGTCCCACTGGGTACACCAGGTGCCGTGACGATCCACGACGGCAGAAAAATCAAACATGACGTTGGTCCTTAAAATAAAACCCCCTCATGACGAGGGGGCTGCGGCATCAGGCTTCTACTGTTCGCATCAGGGTCGCCAGCTCGTCTTTCACTGACTGCACCTGTGGGCCGATGACCACCTGCAAATTATGCTGATTCAACTGTACCACGCCGATAGCGCGGTTGGCCTTCAGGGCGTTGGTATCCACTTTGGACATATCCGCCACCGACAGGCGCAGACGGGTGATGCAGTTATCCAGCGAGGTAATGTTATCCGTACCACCCAGCGCCGCCAGAATGGCAGGGGTGTTATAGCCAGATTTACCCACCGTACCCACCACAGCCTGTTCAACGCTGGTGGCCGTATCAGTATCGCGACCCGGCGTTTTCAGATTAAAGCGGGTGATGGCGAAGCGGAAGATGCCGTAGTACACCGCGAACCAGATCGCCGCCACTACCGGGACCAGATACCACTTGGTCGACAGACCGTGCAGGATCCCGAACACCACAAAGTCGATCACGTTGCCGTCGGTGTTACCGATGGTCACGCCCAGCACCGCCATGGTGGTAAAGCCCAGACCGGTCAGTACGGCGTGAATGAGGTACAGCACCGGCGCGACGAACAGGAACAGGAACTCGATCGGTTCAGTGGTGCCGCCCACCACGCAGGCAATCACGCCGGAGATCAGCAATCCTTTAATCTTATGACGGTTTTCCGGACGAGCGCAGTGGTACATCGCCAGCGCGGCACCCGGCAGGCCGCCGAGGAAGGCCGGCATCTTACCCTGAGACAGGAAGCGGGTGGCGCTCTCAGAGAAGCCGTGGGTGGTCGGGCAGCTCAGCTGCGCCTGGAAGATGGTCAGCGCGCCGCTGACATCGTGCCCGCAGACGTCCATGGTGCCGCCTGCTTCCGTGAAGCGGATCAGCGCCACGAGGATATGCTGGAGTCCAAACGGCAGCAGCAGGCGTTCGCCGGTACCGAAGATCATCGGGCCAAAGTCACCGGCACTGTTAATGATACGGCCAATGCCGGTAATGCCCATGGCAAAGACCGGCCAGACCAGCGGAATGATCAGACCAAACAGCCCCATCACCACCAGGGTGATGATCGGCACAAAGCGGGTACCCCCGAAGAAGGCCAGCGCGTCCGGCAGGCGGATATTGTGGAAACGCTCGTGCAGCATCCAGATGATCACCCCGGCGATCACCGCCCCGAGGATCCCGGTATCAATAGACTGAATCCCGATCACGCTCTGAATGTTGTTAGCTTTCAGCACCGCCGCGTCGGTGGTCGGCAGGATGCCTTTCGCGGTCAGCCAGAAGTTAACCGCCAGGTTCATCACCGCATAGCCAACGAAACCGGCAAACGCCGCCACGCCTTTGTTTTCGCGGGCCAGCCCCAGCGGGATAGCGATACAGAACATCACCGGCAGGAAGCTAAAGGCAAAGGAGCCGACCTTGCTCATCCAGATAAAGATCGCCTGCAGCACAGGATTGCCGAGGAACGGGATCAGCGTAACGACATCGTGGCTGCTGAGCGAGCTGCCGATCCCCAGCATGATCCCGCAGAAGGAGAGCAGTGCCACGGGCAGCATAAAGGTTTTACCCAGTTGCTGGAAAAACTCCCATAGCGAGATTTTTTGTGCTGCTTTCGCCGTCATAAAACGACTCCTTTATTGTTAAAATAGATTTACCTGCCTCAGTGCTGCGAGAAGATAAAACGTTTTATCAAAGTTTAGTGCGCGCTAAATCACATTCTCAGGCTTTGGCAGAGAGTATAAAGATAACGTATTGATAAAACGTTTTACCGATCTCATTATCAGGGAGTCACGCCACCACATGGCTGTAGCGAAAAAGATCACCATCAATGACGTCGCCCTGGCGGCGGGCGTTTCCGTTAGCACCGTTTCGCTGGTGCTGAGCGGGAAAGGGCGGATCTCCTCCGCGACGGGACAGCGCGTCAACGATGCGGTTGAACAGCTGGGATTTGTGCGCAATCGCCAGGCCTCGGCGCTGCGCGGTGGGCAGAGCGGGGTGATTGGCCTGATCGTCCGCGACCTGACCTCGCCGTTCTATGCTGAACTGACGGTGGGCCTGACCGAAGCGCTGGAAGCCCAGGGGCGGATGGTCTTTTTGCTCCACGGCGGGCGTGAAGCCGATCAGCTGCTTCAGCGCCTCGATATGCTCCTGACCCAGGGAGTGGACGGCGTGATCGTTGCCGGTGCCTCCGGGGCGAGCAATGAACTGTGCGAGCGGGCGGCGGAGAAGGGCGTGCCGCTGGTGTTCGCCTCTCGCGCCAGCTATCTGGACGAAGCCGACACCCTGCGTCCGGACAACATGCAGGCAGCACAAATGCTGACCGAACATCTTATTCGTCGCGGCCATCAACGAATTGCCTGGCTGGGTGGGCAAAGCTCGTCGCTGACCCGCGCCGAACGGGTGGGCGGCTACTGCTCGACGCTGATCAAATATGGCCTGCCGTTTCACAGCGAGTGGGTGGTGGAGTGTGGTTCCAGCCAGAAGCAGGCGGCAGAGGCGATCGGCACGTTACTGCGTGCCAGCCCCACCATTAGCGCCGTGATTTGCTACAACGACGTCATCGCCATGGGGGCCTGGTTTGGCCTGATCCGCGCCGGACGCCAGAGCGGGGACGGCGGAGTGGAAACTTTCTTTGGCCATCAGGTGGCGCTGGGTGCCTTTGCGGATGTATCAGAAAATGCGCTGGACGATCTGCCTATCGTCTGGGCGACGACTCCGGCGCGGGAGATGGGCTATACCCTGGCGGACCGCATGATGCAGCGAATTGAGAAATCCGACGTGCCGGCCGGGCACCAGATTGTGTCGGCCCGGCTGGTGACGGTGAAGTAGCCTCAGGGTTATGGCGTGAGCGGGTTCAGCACCAGCCGCGCCTCCAGCGCCTCGACAAATTTTCGCACTTTCGCAGGGATCAGCCGCGACGTAGGGTAAACGGCCCAGACGGCCAGCGCTTCCGGCTCGGCATCCTGCAGAACGATCCGCTCCAGCTGGCCTTGCGCCAGAGCGGGGGCAACGTACCAGCGGGATAAGTTAGCGATCCCCATTCCCCCCGCGCAGGCTTCAAAGATCGCCTCAATCGAGTTCGCCGAAAACCGCCCCGACACTTTTTGCCTGCTCCGCTGCCCGGCCTGGTCGAACGACCAGTGGGTAGTGTCAGAGGTGGTTAAGCAGCTGTGCGCCGCCAGATCGTTGAGCGTTTGCGGATAGCCGTTCGCCGCCAGGTAATCGACACTGGCGCACAGGTCGCGGGGATTGTCACACAGCCGATGGGCAACCAGCCGGTTGTCCCGCAGCGGGGCGATACGCAACGCCACGTCGATCCCTTTCCCGACAATATCCACCTGCTCGTCGGTGGCGAGCAGATCGACCTGCAGGGCCGGATGCTGGCGCATAAAGTCGGGCAGCATCGGGGCGATGATCTTGCGGCCAAACGCCGCCGAGGCGGTGATGCGCAGCCGCCCGGAAAGGTGGACGCCATCGGGAAACAGGTCGGCCAGGGCATTGGTTTTATCTTCCAGCAGCGCCTGGGCGTGGGGTAAAAAGACGTCGCCATCGCTGGTCGGCGACAGGGATCGCGTGGTGCGATGCACCAGTCGGACTCCCAGCTCGGCTTCCAGGTTATTGAGGCAGCGCGACGCCGCCATAGCGCTCATCGACAGTCGACGCGCGGCACCCGCCAGGCTGCCCGCTTTTATCGCTTCAACGAAGACTTCCACATCGTCCAGTCTCATTATCTCGCATCCCGTTATACTGACCTATCAAATTACACATCTACACTAATTATCGTTATAGCGCCATAGTCTCTCCACATCCTGATAAACAGTGAATTCGGAGTGACAATGAAAAAGATGACAGCGGTTCTGGCCCTCAGCAGCCTGTTTCTGATGGGCTCAACATGGGCAGATGCCCCCGCTCAGGTGCGTCAGCAGGTGCCGGGGTATTACCGCCTGGCGGTGGGGCAAAATGAGGTGACGGCGCTGTTCGATGGCTATAACGATCTCTCGCCGTCGCTGTTGAAAGGGCTCGCGGCCGACAAAATTCGCGATCTGCTGGCGCAGCATAAGATCGATGCCGAACGCATGCCCACCTCGTTTAACGCCTTTCTGGTGAATACCGGGAAACATCTGGTGATGATTGATAGCGGGGCGGGCCACTGCGTGCCGCAAACCGCCGGGCAACTGATTCCCAATATGGAGGCCTCCGGATATCGCCCTGAGCAGGTGGATACCATCTTCCTGACCCACCTCCATCTGGACCACGTCTGCGGCCTGAGCGATGCCTCGGGTAAGGCGCTGTTCCCCAATGCCACCGTTTATGTGCCGCAGGGTGAAGCCGATTACTGGCTGGATCCGGCGAAAGAGGCCAGCGCGCCCGCCAATGCGAAGGAGTATTTCGCTATCGCACAGCATGCCCTGGCAGCCTATAAAGCGACCGGACATCTGAAAACCTTCGTTCCGCCAGCCTCACCCATTCCTGAAGTTCAGACCGCCTATGCAGTTGGCCATACCCCTGGCAGCACAGTGTATCGCTTTGCCTCTGAAGGGAAGGCTATCAACTTTATCGGGGATCTGATCCACGCCCCGGCCGTGCAGTTCCCGCACCCGGAAGTGTCGATTCGCTTTGATGTGGATGGCAAAAAAGCCACCGTCTCCCGGGGGCAGGAGTTTAACGCCCTGGCAAAAGATGGGGAGTGGATGGCGGCGGCACACCTGGCCTTCCCGGGCATCGGGCATATCACCACCAGTGCCCAGGGTTACAGCTGGAACCCGGCAATATATGGCCCTTATCAACGTGCGGCCGACGTGCCCCTGCTGAAATAAGACGAGGAAAACATCATGAAAAGTTACACCGTAACGGCTAATGGCATTCGTCAGTTCGTGGTTGAAGAGGGAGAAGGCGCCCCGGTGATCCTGCTCCACGGTTTTCCGGAAACCCACTACGCCTGGCGCTATCAAATTCCCGTCCTGGCAAAACATTACCGGGTTATTGCCCCGGATTTGCGCGGCTACGGGGAGACCGATAAACCGGCCTCCGGCTACGATAAACGCAACATGGCGCGGGATATCCGGGAGCTGATGCGCGCCCTGGGTCTGGAGAAAGTGGTGCTGGTGGGGCACGACCGCGGGGCGCGCGTCGCGACACGCTTTGCGAAAGATTACCCTGAGCTGGTGGACCGTCTGGTGGTGATGGATAACGTGCCGACGCGTATCGTGGCGCGAGATCTCAACGCCTCTATCGCCCGCGCCTACTGGTTCTTCCTGTTCCATCTGGTGCCCGATCTGCCGGAAGCCCTGATTGCCGGTCGGGAGCATATCTGGTTACGCCATTTCTTCTCGGACTGGACCTACGATCCCGCCACCATCAGCGGTGAGGCATTTGATACCTACGTACGGGCGTATCAGGCGCCCGGTGCCGTTCGCGGAGCGATGGCGGACTATCGTGCCAACGCCGAGGATGTAGCGCAGGATCTGGCCGATGCGGAGGTGAAAATTGCCTGCGCGGTGATGTCGCTGTGGGGCAATGATTTTCACGCCGTAGGGAAACTGTTCGATATGCAGAGCGTCTGGGCAGAAATGGCGGACGATCTCAGGGCTTATGCCATTGAAGAGTGCGGCCATCTGCCGCAGGAGGAACAGCCGGAGAAAGTGAACGCCCTGCTGATGGACTTCCTCACCGGCTGGAAAGGATGACCCGCAATAAAAAACCCCTCGAAGAGGGGTTTTATACGCTTACTGCTGCGGTACAACCGGTGCGGCCGGTGGTGCCGGAACCGCTGGCGCGGCAGGTGCGCCCGGTACGCCCAGGTTCAGCGTCGGAACGCCAAACATGCCGACAAACTCTTCCAGCGGCATTTTCTGACCGTTCAGGGTGACCTGACCGTTGCTGTACTGCAGGCTGGTGCTGATCACGTTATCTTCCACGGTGGTGATGCGGAACATCTGACCCATCGCCGCCAGGCCTTTAACCTGCTGGCTGGCCAGCTTGCCAGCGTCATCTTCGTTATAACCTTCCAGCTTCGCAATCTGGGTCATGAACTCGGTCGCCATGTCCATCGGGATGGTCAGCTTGCTCTCCAGCGATTTCACGCTGCGATCCACTTCCTGAGTCAGGGTCTGGGCTTCACCCGTAGCGGTGGCCGGATCTTTCAGGAACAGCGACAGGTTGAAGTTGGTCTCGCCTTTGCTGTTTTTCCAGCTCAGCGGCGCCAGGGTCACCACTGGTTCGCCTTTCAGCAGGATCGGCAGGCTGCTGAAGAAGACTTCTGTCGCTTTCTGCTGATACAGGGCCGGGTTTTCCATCAGCGTTTTATCTGCCATCAACGCCTGGCTCTGGGTACGATACTGCTGGCTGAACTGATGCCACGCCTGGCCGTCGATATTGCCGATTTTCAACGTCAGCTTGCCAGTACCCAGATCCTGGTTCTGCACTTTCAGGCTCTTCAGGCTGTAATCCAGCTGGCTGTTGACGCTCTTACCGTCTTTCGACAGCTCAGCCTTACCGTTCAGATCTGTCCCTTCAAGCACCGCCATCTCTTTGCCTTCAATGGCGATAGCCAGCTTATCGAGAGTCACTTTCTGATCGCCGATCCGCTCGTTAAAGTCGGTCAGATGGCTGTTGCCCTCGGTTTTCAGGTTGTTGAAGGTAAGCTGCACTTTCTGGCCGTACTCATTGACGGCATTCACCAGGCCGCTTGCCGCTTCACCTTTCAGGGAGAAGGCCTTGCCATCACGATCGGCATCCAGCTGGAAATTGCCGCCGCTGAAGGCCACTTTTTCATCACCATTCTCGTAATTCAGCGCTTTCAGCGCGATGTCGGAGCTTGTATCACCGGAATAGCTGATGCGGGTATTGGCCTCGAACGGGGATTCATTCTTCGCCAGATCGAACAGCGGCTTAGAGGCTTCGTTATTCACCAGCGTCGATTTTACCGAGGCCATGGACGGGATAAGGTTAAAATGCTTCAGCTGGGCAAGCGGGAAGGGGCCGTGATCAACCACTTCGTTCAGGATCAGGCTCTGCCCTGGCTGCAGCCATGGACTTTGCGTGCCAGCGGCTGGTTTCAGCACCAGCTGCAGATGGCTTTTGAACAGCCCGCGCTGGTAATCCTGATAGCCCAGCTCCAGACCGGCTTCCGGTGCGGTACGCTTCAGTTCGCTATTGGCCTGCGCCACCATCTCTGCCAGATGGCTCTCCAGCTGTTTCCCGGTATACCAGGCCGCACCTGTCCAGACCACCCCTAATGCAACAATAACGCCTGCAGCTATAACCGATTTCTTCATCGTGATTATCCCTAAAATGAAACCGAGCGGTAAAAACCGCCCGGTGAGGTCATAAGATTACCAATAGCTTAGCAACAATTGTTAAAAAATTCAGTAGACCACTAGAGCTTGTTGAAAACCCGAGCCAGACGGCCCACGCCGCCGACGCTGACCGGCGAGTCACTGGCGGCAATAAACGCCGACTCGCCCGGCTTCAGCACCAGACGCTCGTCGCCTTTGCTGACCACCGCTTCGCCCTCGACGCAGAAGAGGATTGCCGCGCTCTGCTGGGCAATCTCAGCTTCGGCGCTGCTGAGGTCGTGCAGTGAGAAGGCAAAATCCTCCACCGGGATCGGGAAGTCCAGCTCCGGGCCATTTTTCACCGGCTGGGTCAGCAGCTCTGCCGCCGGTTTGGCGACAAATTTAACGTTAGCCACCAGCTCAGGAATATCGATGTATTTCGGCGTCAGGCCCGCACGCAGCACGTTATCGGAGTTGGCCATCACCTCCAGCGCCACGCCCTTGAGATAGGCGTGCGGCGTTTCGGCGAACAGGAACATCGCTTCACCCGGCTCCAGTTTGACCACGTTCAGCAGCAGCGGCGAGAACAGGCCGCTGTCGTCCGGGTAGAATTCAGAAATGACGCGGATGGTCTGCCACGGCTCACCCTGCTGGCTGTTAAGCGCCGCTTTCAGCACCCCCAGCGCGCGGGATTTTTCGTCGCCCTGCATATTCAGCAGGCTGGCAAAGAGGTGGCTCAGGCGATCGGCATCCGGCTTTTCGAGGAAGTGAGCAATGGCGCTGTGCGCCCCGGCCACCGGCTGCAGCAGGGAGACAATTTCAGAGAATTCGCGGAAGGCGTTCATCGCCAGGAACGGCGTTAAGGCAAACACCAGCTCTGGTTTGTGGTTCGGGTCTTTATAGTTACGCTCGGCGGCATCTAGGGGAATACCCGCCGCATTCTCTTTGGCAAAGCCCACTTCGGAGGCCTGCTTGTTCGGGTGAACCTGAATGGAGAGCGGCTGATCGGCGCACAGCACCTTAAAGAGGAACGGCAGTTCGCCAAAACGATCGGCGACTTTACTGCCCAGCAGCGTGGTTTTATCTGCGTCGATGACCTCGCGCAGGGAACGCACCCCACGGGCATCGGAAATTTTTGAGCTGCTCTTCGGATGCGCGCCCATCCACAACTCTGCCATCGGCAGATTGTCCGGGTTGGCGATACCGTAGAGATCCGTTAACGCAGTTTTACTTCCCCAGGCGTAGTTCTGCACTGAGTTGATGAGTTTTTGCATTATCAAGCCCTGTTTCAAATGTGGAATTAACTGCCCGTATTAAAGCAATAAACCGTCCGGAAGTAACCTGCGCACGGAAAAAGTCGTACTAGTCTCAGTTTTTGTTAAAAAATTGTGTAGGATAAGCCAACTCGCTTTTAAGCAGGGCAAACGGAACATCTGCCTGAACCATAATCAGCAATGTCGTAAGTGAGAGATCAATGTCGAATAAACCCTTCCATTATCAGGATCCTTTCCCGCTGGCAAAGGATCAGACCGAGTATTACCTGTTAACCCGCGACCACGTCTCTGTCTCTGAGTTTGAAGGACAGGAGATCCTGAAGGTTGACCCGCAGGCGCTGACCTTACTGGCGCAACACGCCTTCCACGATGCCTCCTTCATGCTGCGCCCGGCGCATCAGCAGCAGGTGGCGGATATCCTCAGCGACCCGCAGGCCAGTGAGAACGACAAATACGTCGCCCTGCAGTTCCTGCGTAACTCCGATATCGCCGCGAAAGGCATTCTGCCGACCTGTCAGGACACCGGCACCGCCATCATCACCGGTAAAAAAGGCCAGCGCGTCTGGACCGGCGGCGGCGACGAAGCGGCTCTGGCGCATGGCGTATACAACACCTACATCGAAGACAACCTGCGCTACTCGCAAAACGCCGCGCTGGATATGTACAAAGAGGTGAATACCGGCACCAACCTGCCGGCGCAGATCGACATCTACAGCGTCGACGGCGACGAATACAAATTCCTCTGCATCGCCAAAGGCGGCGGTTCAGCCAACAAAACCTATCTTTATCAGGAAACCAAGGCGCTGCTCTCTCCGGGCAAGCTGAAAAACTACCTGGTGGAGAAGATGCGCACCCTCGGCACCGCGGCTTGCCCGCCGTACCATATCGCGTTTGTCATCGGCGGCACCTCGGCAGAAAGCACCCTGAAAACCGTCAAGCTGGCCTCCACCAAATACTACGACGGCCTGCCAACCGAAGGTAACGAGCACGGTCAGGCGTTCCGCGACATCCAGCTTGAGCAGGAGCTGCTGGTGGAAGCGCAGAACCTCGGCCTCGGCGCGCAGTTTGGCGGCAAATATTTTGCCCACGATATCCGCGTGATCCGCCTCCCGCGTCACGGCGCATCCTGCCCGGTCGGAATGGGCGTGTCGTGTTCTGCAGACCGCAACATCAAGGCCAAAATCAACCGCGACGGTATCTGGATCGAAAAACTGGAAAACAACCCAGGCAAGTACATCCCGGAAGAACTGCGTAAAGCGGGCGAGGGCGAAGCGGTCCACGTTGACCTTAACCGTCCGATGAGCGAGATCCTCGCCCAGCTGTCCCAGTACCCGGTCTCCACCCGCCTGTCGCTGAACGGCACCATTATCGTCGGTCGCGACATCGCGCATGCCAAGCTGCAGGAGCGTCTGGATAACGGCGAAGGGCTGCCGCAGTACGTTAAAGATCACCCGATCTACTACGCAGGCCCGGCGAAAACGCCGGACGGCTATGCCTCTGGCTCCCTGGGCCCAACCACCGCCGGACGCATGGACTCCTACGTGGATCAGCTCCAGGCCAACGGCGGGAGCATGATCATGCTGGCGAAGGGCAACCGCAGCCAGCAGGTGACCGACGCCTGCCACAAACACGGCGGCTTCTACCTCGGCAGCATCGGCGGCCCGGCCGCGGTGCTGGCGCAGGGCAGCATCAAGAGCCTCGAGTGCGTGGAGTACCCGGAGCTGGGGATGGAAGCAATCTGGAAAATTGAAGTAGAAGATTTCCCGGCCTTTATCCTCGTGGATGACAAAGGCAACGACTTCTTCAAACAGATCCAGTCCTCTCAGTGTGCGGCCTGTGTGAAGTAGTTTGAAAACCCGCCGGGTGGCGCTGCGCCACCCGGCAACAAAAAGAGCGCACAAAGCGCCATACCCTTTCCCCGTTCTCATCAATACTTGTTTCTTTGAGCTGTGAGCAATCCACTTCAGTGTTATCAAGGAGAAAGTAATGACCACCTCACGCAGTGAGAAAGATTCGATGGGTGCCATCGACGTCCCGCAGAACAAACTCTGGGGCGCGCAAACCCAGCGTTCGCTGGAACATTTCCGCATTTCCACTGAAAAAATGCCGGTTTCGCTGATCCAGGCTCTGGCGCTGACCAAACGTGCAGCCGCCAAAGTAAACCAGGATTTAGGCCTGCTGGCGGCGGAAAAAGCCACCGCTATTATCAACGCTGCCGATGAAGTGCTTGCCGGCAAGCATCCCGATGAATTCCCGCTCGCCATCTGGCAGACCGGCTCTGGCACCCAGAGCAACATGAACATGAACGAGGTGCTGGCCAACCGCGGGAGCGAACTGCTCGGCGGCGTGCGCGGTATGGAGCGCAAGATCCACCCCAACGATGACGTCAACAAAAGCCAGAGTTCCAACGACGTTTTCCCGACGGCGATGCACGTGGCGGCGCTGATTGCCCTGCGCGAACAGCTGATCCCCCAGTTGAACGTGCTTAAACAGACCCTCGACGACAAAGCCCGGGCCTTTGCCGATATCGTCAAAATTGGCCGTACTCATCTGCAGGATGCCACGCCCCTGACCCTCGGCCAGGAGATCTCTGGCTGGGTAGCGATGCTCGACCACAACCTGCGCCATATCGACCATAGCCTGCCGCACCTGGCGGAGCTGGCGCTGGGCGGTACCGCGGTGGGGACCGGGCTCAATACCCATCCTGAGTACGCGGTGCGCGTGGCGGAAGAGCTGGCGACCATCACCGGCCAGCCGTTTGTCACCGCGCCGAACAAGTTCGAAGCGCTGGCCACCTGCGATGCGCTGGTCCATGCCCACGGGGCGCTGAAAGGGCTGGCGGCCTCGCTGATGAAAATCGCCAACGACGTGCGCTGGCTGGCCTCCGGGCCGCGCTGCGGCATCGGCGAGATCAGCATTCCTGAGAACGAGCCGGGCAGCTCCATCATGCCGGGCAAGGTTAACCCGACCCAGTGCGAAGCCATGACCATGCTCTGCTGTCAGGTGATGGGCAACGACGTGGCGGTGAACATGGGCGGTGCCTCGGGCAACTTTGAGCTGAACGTCTATCGCCCGATGGTGATCCATAATTTCCTGCAGTCGGTGCGACTGCTGGCGGATGGCATGGAGAGCTTCAACGAGCACTGCGCGGTGGGCATTGAGCCGAACCGCGAGCGCATCAGCCAGCTGCTCAATGAGTCGCTAATGCTGGTGACCGCGCTCAATACCCATATCGGCTACGACAAGGCGGCAGAAATTGCTAAAAAAGCGCACAAAGAGGGGCTGACCCTGAAAGCCGCCGCCCTGGCGCTGGGGTATCTCACCGAGGCCGAGTTCGACAGCTGGGTTCGCCCGGAAGAGATGGTCGGCAGCCTGAAATAGTTACTCCGCAACGTACAGGTGCAGCCGCGGGATGATCAAGCGCAGCGGCTGTGCCTGCGGTTTATAGCGGTGCTGAACGTTATCAGCATCGTAATTCAGCAGTTCACCAATATCCGGGATCACCGCCCCCTGGTCAGCGTCGTACAGGGCGATCAGCGGCGTCGGGCAGGCGTACTGGACCTGCTTCTGCTGTCCGGCATACCAGACCCGGGCGATGGGTTGCACCTTCACCGGCCGTTTGATCTTCAGCCGCGCCTCCGCCGGCAGGGAATGAATGGCGGTGTACTCCGCCTCCAGTCGCTCCACCCACTGATCCCGGGACCAGGGCGCCACGGCGCGCGGGGACTTGAGGCTTTTCTCCAGCATCGCCAGCACTTCATCGCGGGTGAAGTTTTTGATGATGTGCTTATTGGCCCAGCCGAAGCGCAGGGTGGCGGGGTGGTTGATGACCGTTAACGTGCGGTAGGCGTTGAGAGTAATCAACCCCGGCAACTGATGATGCACCCACTCAAAGCGGGCGGCAGGGGCCAGTCCCGACTCCTCGGTGACGATTTTTTCAAATTCCGCCTTCAGGGCGTTAATGCTCGCGATCTGGTCCGTCAGCTGCGCCCTGTGGGCGGCATCGCTCTGCAGGCAGATCACCCCCGGCAGGCGCACGGCGGCCTTGCTGCTGCGGGTTTCCGACTGCTGCTGAATAAACAGGTGGCGGTAATGTTGCAGCGCCATCGCCAGCGCCTCCTTGCCGATGTGCTGCTTCACCGCGATGGCGTTGAGCGGATCGTGCTCGGCGCCTTTGGCGACGTCAGGCAGGGAAAAGACGCGGCCCGCCAGTAAGCGGCATGACTGCAGATCGTCCGTGAGTTGTGCCAGCTCATGCTCCATCTGGCGGAAGGTTGAGTTTAAGCGTTCGAGCAGATCGTAAGTTGCCATAGCACACCACATTAGTTACAACATACTCAATTTATAGCACAGCACGCCGGCTCAGGCCAGCGTGCGGTTTGGGTCAGTCAGGGATTGGCAGGGCGATGTGGTGCCAGACGGGCCAGGTAAAGCAGAACCGGGCTCCGCCGAGATCGCTCGCGTCACAGCTGACGTCGCCCCCCAGCGCCTGGGCAATAGAGTGGACGATCGCCAGCCCGAGGCCGCAGCCACCGGTGGCGCGGTCCCGGCTCGGGTCGAGACGAACAAAAGGCTCAAACACCTGCTGGCGAGCCTCTGGCGCGATACCGGGGCCATCATCTTCCACCGACAGCGTGGCGCGACTGCCGTTCAACTGCAGCGTAATCCGCAGGGTGTTATCGCTGTAGCGCAGGGCGTTATTGACCAGGTTATCCAGCACCCGCTCCATCAAACGCATATCCAGCGCGCCATAGTCCCCGTTCATGCTGTCGATCAGCAGCCTGCGCTGGGGGTTGACGCTCTGGACGTCCTCAACGTAGCTGCGCAGCCAGCCGGGCAGGTCCGGGGTGGTGAGCTTTAGTTCATTCTGTGGACGGTCGAGGCGGGCATAGGTCAGCAGCTCCTCTATCAACGCTTCAAGCTGGCCGATATCACGGTTCAGCGCCTGCGACTCCGCCGCGGTCAGGTTTTCACTCATCTCCAGCCGGTAGCGCAGCCGCACCAGGGGAGTGCGCAGCTCGTGGGCGATACCGTCGATCAGCTGTTTTTTACTGGCGATCAAAGCATTAATGTTGTCGGCCATCTGGTTAAAGGCCACCCCGAGGCGCTCAAAGCTGGACCCGCTGTCGAAATGGATCCGCTCGGTCAGATGTCCGTCGCCAAAGCGCTGGGCGGCGGCCTCGAGGCGCAGCATGTCCTGCCAGTGAGGCCGCATCCAGATAAACACCGGGAAGGCCAGCGAAATGGCGATAAAGGCCAGCAGGGCGATATCCAGCAGGCGCATCTGGTGCAGGAAGTAGAGGTAGGGCACCGGACCAACCGCCAGCACGTAGTGGCTGCGCGGGATACGCTGGATGAAGGTGTATTGATCGTCCAGCGCCACGATGTCACCGCTGCGCAGGCGCTGCATGGTCGGGGCATCCAGGCTGTACTTCTTCAGCGGCTCGATGCGCAGCTTGAAGGAGAGATTCAGATCCAGCTCTTTGATGGTGCGCGCCCAGTCGTGAGGGGGGATCTCACGCAGTTCGCTGCGCATCAGATAGAGCGAGCTTTTCATCAAATCATCCAGCGACTGCCTGCCTGCGCGCTCGGCGGTGAACTTGTAGACCAGCCCGACCAGCATGGTCATCACCAGGAAGCAGACAAACAGCAGGAGGTAAAACTGCACGAACAGTTTTTTCATTACATATCACCCAACTACAACGCGTTAATGATGCTGCCCCGCCACAGGAAGGGACATGGCACACTTTACGCAATCGGCTGCCTCATGGCATAGCGAATATTTAACGTAGCGCCTTGCGTAATGACGTTCGCTTTGACATGCCAGGCATTCTCGATCAGATCCGGAGTCAACACGGCATCAGGCGGCCCGCTGGCCATCACTGTACCTGATTTCAGCAGGACCAGCCGCTGGCAGTAGTTGGCGGCGAGATTAAGATCGTGCAGCGCCACCACCACCGTGACGGGCAGCTGCGTTATCAACGTCATCAGCTCCAGCTGATACTCAATATCCAGGTGGTTAGTGGGCTCGTCGAGGATCAGTAGCCCCGGCTGCTGGGCCAGGGCGCGGGCGATTTGCGTCCGCTGCCGCTCCCCGCCGGAGAGTTGCCGCCACAGCCGGTGACGCAGACCGGAGAGTTTCATCAGCCGGATCGCGTTCTCAACCGCGATGTCGTCGGTTTCGTTCCAGCCAAAAAGTCCCCTGCGGTGCGGGGTGCGTCCCAGACGAACAATCTGCTCAACGCAAAGCTCGCCGTCGACCTCAGCGTGCTGAGGCACAAACGCCAGCCGTTTGGCCCGCTCCCGCAGGGGGATCTCGTTGAGTGGGGTACCGTCGAGCCGGATGTGGTGGGCATGACGCGGCAATAACCCGGCCAGACAGCGCAGCAGCGTGGATTTACCCGAGCCATTCGGCCCCAGCAGGCCAACAACTTCACCCGTCGCCAGATCCAGGTCGATATCGTGCAGGATTTTTCGCGACTGCAGGGTTACCTGTAGTCCGCGTAATGAAATAGTCATACTCTTTTCTCCCGGCTGCGATACAGCAGGACCACAAAAGCGGGCGCGCCCACCAGCGCGGTCACCACGCCAATGGGCAGCACCTGATGAGTAATAAGCGTCCGGGAAACCACATCGGCGAGGATCATAAAATGACTGCCGATCAGGAAGGTCAGGGGAATGGCGCGGCGATGCCCGGGACCGCACAGCATCCGGGTAATATGCGGGATCACCAGCCCGACAAACCCTACCGCACCAATGATACTGACCATCACTGCGGTCACCAGCGCACAGGTGAGGAGCAGCATCATGCGCATGAGGGCTACCGGCACGCCCAGCGTGGTCGAAACATCATCCCCAAAGGTGAAGGTATCCAGCGAACGCGAAAAGGTGAATATCACCGTAAATCCGGCCAACACCACCGCCAGAGCCAGCAGGGCATCCGGCCAGCGAACGCCGCTCAGACTCCCCAGCAGCCAGAACATCACGCTGCGCGACTGCTCCGCATTTGCGGAGGTGCTGACAATGTACGCGGTCATGGCGTTGAACAGCTGCGTGCCGGCAATGCCCGCCAGCAAGATGCGTGGTGGGCTGTCGGTCATGCCGTGGGTGATCAGCATGATAAGCCCAAAGGCGCAGCAGGCACCCAGAAAGGCACCCCCACTGATACCCAGCGTACTGCCACCCAACCCCAGCAACATGACGCAGACCGCGCCCAGCGACGCCCCCGAGGAGATCCCCAGCAGATAGGGCTCGGCCAGCGGGTTACGCAGGATCGCCTGCATCACCAGACCGCACAGTGCCAGCCCCCCTCCGCTGCAGGCCGCCATCAGGGCCCGGCTCATGCGGTACTGCCAGACAATGCCTTCCTCAACCTGCGGCAGAGGCCAGGTGCCCAGCCCCAGACCGTTGAGGATGGCTTTGCCCGCAGTGGTATACGAAACCGGCATATCACCCACGGTCGCGGCGAAAACCAGCATTAACGGCAGCGTCAGTAACCCAACAGCCATCAGGCCAGGCTGTCGCCAGCGCGGCGCGATAAAGGGAACACGGAGAGTCACTATGTTCATCGTTCAGCCTGAAACGCCGCCAGTTTTTCACTGATCGCCTCGACGGCATCGACATTGCGCAATGATGGATTCAGGGACATCGCAGGCACGACAATAATGTGCCCTTTTTTCACGGCGGGTAAGTTTCTGGTTACCGGATCATCGTACAAAAAGGCTTTTTTAACAGCCACATCATCAGCCGGGTAAAGCCGCCGGGACATCTCTGCAATCACGATCACGTCAGGCTGCGCCTGGACAATGTGTTCCCAGGTCACGGCGGGCCATTCATCACGGGAATCAATAATGTTCTTCAGTCCCAGGGTGTGGCTGATCCAGCCCGGCGCGCCATAATCGCCCGCCACCCAGGGGTCGCCTTTCAGACGGCTGCTGGAGAACCAGAACACCACTTTCAACGGTTTGACGTGCTGAGAAGCAACGCGCGTCTGTGCCTTCTGAATACGCAGGTTCAGCGCCTCGTTGAGTTTTTTTCCCTGCGTCTGGACATCGAAAAGGGTAGCCAGCTCATCGATTTCACGTTCGATTTCCGCGATGGAGAACGGTGTGCTGCGGGCGCCGTCGGCATTCGAGCTGTCGGTGACGCTTTTGCCGATGCAGTCGGCGGGGGAAATCCAGGTCGGAATACCCAGCGTGGCAAACTGCTCACGGGTGCCTGTTTCACCCTGCGGCCCGATATGCCAGTGATATTGCGCCAGCACCAGATCGGGATTTTGTGCAGTCACCGCTTCAAAGGATGGGGCGTTATCTGCCAGTTTTTTTATTCCCTTACCGCGCTCCGCCAGCGTATCGGGGAGTGGACCAAACCAGACTGACGTGGCGCTGATCTTCTTTTCAAGCCCCAGCGCCAGCAGGAGCTCCGTCTCGTGCTGCCCGACAGTCACCACCCGCTGCGGGGCGTGCGTAAAGGTCTCTTTGATCCCGCAGTTTTCTATCGTCAGCGGATAAACCGGTGCCGCAATAACCGAATGCGCGAAGGTTGCCAGAACCGACGCCAGCACCATCTTTTTGATTACCACAATCCCATCCTCATAATTGTTATGTTATAACATAATACATATTATGCGGGCGGGCGCAAAAGATTAATCAGCAGGAGAGAGTCAGATATCCCAGGCGTGCGGCGCGAAAAGATAGCCTTTATTACGCACGGTTTTAATCCGGAAGGGTTCGGTGGCGTTATCCAGCAGTTTTTTGCGCAGGCGTGAGATCGCCACGTCCACGCTGCGGTCCATGCCATCGTAGCTGACGCCGCGCAGGTTTTTCAGCAGCGCGTCCCGGTCCATGATCTGTCCGGCATGGGTCGCCAGCTCCCACAGCAGATCGAAATCCGCCGTCGACAGCGCCACCTGCTGACCGGACAGCAGAACCTGACGATTCACCGGATCGATGGACAGCGTGCCAAATCTCAGGGCTTTATGCGGGGTTAACAGCGGGGCGGGGGCATCACTGGAGGCCGCAACGTGCTGGCGCAGATGCAGGCGCAGGCGTGCGAGCAGCACTGCCGGTGGGGTGGTTTTTAGAATATAGTCGTTGGCCCCCATCTCGAGGGACAAAATATGGTTCATGTCGCTGTCGAGGGAGGTCAGCAGCACAATCGGGCCTTGCCAGCGGGCACGCAGATCCCGGCACAGGGTCATACCGTCTTTACCGGGTAACATAATATCCAGCAGCACCAGATCGGGTTTTTCGCTCGCCACTAGCTCTTCGGCACGATCCCCGCGCGGTTCGACGATAACGTCCATATCATGTTTAGCCAGATACGCGGCTATCAACTGGCCGACTTCGGGTTCATCTTCAACGTATACGATCTTGTTCATAGCCAGTCTGCGTCTGCGAAAAAAACCAACATACACCGCATAACCTTAACCTTACATTAATCATTCGCAAATAGTTGCCGTTCCGCTATGCTGCCCAGAATTGTTATTCAGTTGTTAAGGGAAAAGGGATGGGACTGGTGATAAAAGCGGCCATCGGCGCGCTGGTGGTTTTACTGATTGGCTTACTGGCAAAAACGAAAAATTATTACATCGCCGGGTTGCTGCCGCTGTTCCCGACTTTTGCCCTGATTGCGCACTATATTGTCGCCTCCGAGCGCGGCATCGAGGCGCTGCGCACCACCATTATCTTTGGCATGTGGGCAATTATTCCGTACTTCCTCTATCTGCTGTCGCTGTGGTACTTCATCGGCGTGATGCGTCTGCCCCTGGCGCTGGGCGGGGCAGTGGTCTGCTGGTGCCTCAGCGCCTGGGTGTTAATCTTCTGCTGGAGCCGTTTTCACTAGCGTAACGGCCGCCCGCCATCGACACCGAACGACCGGCCGGTCACATAGCAGCTGGTCAGAATGTAGTCGATTAAGTCGATCACCTCTTTTTCACCGGGGGCGATCTTCATCAGCGATTTATTCAGCGCCTGCTGGCGATAGTCGGCATCGTCGTGCTCGTTAAACAGGATTAGCGACGGGGCGATAGCGTTGACCTTCACCTCCGGCGCCAGCTTGCGGGCAAACGAGCGGGTCATGTTATCCAGCGCGGCTTTGCTGGCGGCATAGGCAATATGCTTGTCGCTGCCCCGTTCCACCACGTAGTCGGTGAAGTGGATGATGTCGCTGGCAGCATGGCCATGACCGCGAAGCAGATCCTGCAGGGCATGGTTCAGCAGGTAGGGGGCGTGAACGTGGATCTGCAGCATGCAGGAGAGGGTTTCGCTGAGCGAGGTCCCCGGAGTTTCCGACATCCATGCGCTGGCGTTATGAATGATACCGCGTAACGCCGGGGTTTCGGCTTTCACGCGCTCGGCAAAGGCCAGAATTCCCTCGTCAGTGGAAAAATCGGCCTGAATGCAGGTCGCGCCCGCCTCGCACAGGGTGGCAATCGCGGGATATTTCGTCCGATAGCTGACGATCACCGGCTGATGAAGATTCAGAAAGTGGTGGGCAAGCGCGAGGCCGATGCGACGGCCTCCGCCAGTAATCAGGATCGGGAGCGGCTTTGCGTGTCCCATCGTATTCTCCTTATCCGTTCGACGATGGGAAAAGTCGCTTATCCCATCAGCATCCACGTTGCCGGTAATGCGGCAACCAGTAACATTCCAATCAACACCATTTCACGGCGTTTAAGCGCGTGTTGCAGCTGATGCGTACGTCGGGCGTAAATAAACACCAGCAGCCCAGGCGCATAAAGTACCACGGAGAGCAGCAGATGCATCGGACCAGAGGCATACAGCAGCCATAAGCCATAAATACAGGCTCCCATTCCCACGACGGTGTGCATTGGGCGGGTCGCTATTTTTAACAAATATGCGCCCACCAGGAAATAGGGTACCAGAATCATCTCTGAGGCGATGGTTAACAGCGTGTTATAGTCCGAACCTGTGAGCCAGATCAGCACCAGACAAACCTGCACGCTGATGTTGGTCAGCCACAGCGAGGCGGAAGGGGCACTGTTTTTGTTCTGACGGGCAAACAGACGGGGAAACGCTTTATGCGTCGCGGCCAGGAACGGCACTTCGGCCGCCATAATGGTCCAGCTCAGATAGGCCCCGCAGACCGACACGATCAGCCCGGCGGCAATCACCACTTCGCCCCAGGAACCCATCATGTTGACCATCAGGCCCGCCATCGACGGGTTACGCATCTCCGCCAGCTCAGGGCGGGCGACCACGCCCAGGGAGAGCAGGGTAACCAGCAGATAAACGGTCAGCGCAGCCAGCACCGCCAGCAGCGTGGCGCGGCCAACATCCTGCTTATTGCGCGCCCGGGCCGACACCACCACCGCGCCTTCCACCCCGATAAACACCCACAGGGTGATGAGCATGGTGTTTTTCACCTGCTCCCAGACCGGGACGCCCAGCGCCACGCCGGAAAAGTCCATGCTGAACACATCGAGACGAAACGCGATAAACGCCAGCACCACAAACAGCCCCAGCGGCACCAGCTTCGCCAGGGTCGCGACCAGGTTGATGCTCGCAGCGGTCTGCACGCCGCGCAGCACCAGGAAATGGACGAACCACAGCAGTACCGAGGAGCCGACGATGGACTGCCAGGTATTGCCATCGCCAAACAGGCGCAGTTCAGGCGTATCGGTAAAGAAACTCAGCGCAGAGAAGACGATCACCAGATAAGAGACGTTGGCGATCACCGCGCACAGCCAGTAACCCCATGCGGAACAGAAGCCCACCAGCTCACCAAAGCCTTCACGGGCGTAGGTGAAAATGCCGCCGTCGAGATCGGGACGGATGCGCGTCAGCAGCAGCATGGCGAAGGCCAGCAGCAGGATCCCGACACCGGTGATCCCCCAGCCGATAAGCAGCGCGGACGGGCTGGCAACGGCTGCCATATTCTGCGGCAGACTGAATACACCTGCACCGAGCATGGAGCTTAAAACAAGCGCAGTTAAAGCGCTCAGGCCAAGTTTCTTTTCCATTGGCTTCCTTTTTAAAAAGGGTCAGATCCAGAATAATTATTTCGTCGAAGCGCATAAAAATGGTGGATCACACTAAGGCGCGGGATTTTACGGAGTGTCACGAAGGCATGCAATGAGGAAGGGCTGAATTGTGCTTAAAAAGCCAAAAAAAAGGCGGCATACGCCGCCTTCGGGTATCTGATGACTTATTTGTACAGATCGGCGCTGATGGTGATGTTATTACCGCGTTCCTGCCACTGGCGGGTGATGTGGTAATACTTGGCCCCTTTCTTCGCCGCACGCTTCGCCACCTGGTAGGAGATTTCGGTCATGTTGCCGTAGTTACCGGTGAACTTGATGCTGTCGAACGGCACCATCTGCGCAGCAGTGGCGTTGTTCAGCTCTTCAATTTTAGTGCCGTCGTTGAGGGTAACGCTGTAACGGCCGCCTTTGGTGGTCTGGGTTTCAAAGAAACGGCCCACACCGGCAACGGAGGCACCAGGCGCTGCGCTGGTTGCCACGCCAGGGATTTCCACTTTCTTCGCTTCTTCGCCGCCTTTGGCAATCGCTGCGCGACCTGCCTCAGAGTTGGCCGGGATAGCATCCGGGCTCTGCAGGACGCGTTTTTTGGCGTCTTTTTTGTAGACGTAGGCGGTGATGCGCTGGTTGCCGCCATCGTTGGCATCGATCTGGCGAACGATGTAGTAAGAGTCAGCCCCTTTCGCCTTCGCGGCTTTGGTGATGGCGTCGTTCACATCCGGCTGGCTGCGGTAGAAGCCCTGAACGGTGACGGTATCAAACGGTTCAAGCATCACGGCCTGATCTTTAGGCAGCTCCATCACATTGTTGATAACGCGATTTTTCTGCACTTCCGCTTTTGGGGCATTCTCTTTATACAGTGCAACGGTTACGCGCTGGTTGCCGCTGCTGCCGTATTCGGAGTTATCCACGACGTAAAATGCGGCGGCGCCTTCTTTATCGGCGCGTTTGGAGGCGGCATTGACCGCATCGCCAATGGAGTTAAAACGACCTACGATCGTAACGCTATCGTAAGGTTTCGTAGCAGCCGCTTGCTCCGGCGTTAACTCTGTTGCGGCATTGGCAGACAGGGCGGTCGCAGCAAGGAGTGCGGACGCCAGGAGAGTGTTCTTAAGCTTCATAAAAATAATCCTTCGCCTTACGCAAACCAGGTACTGGTCTAATTGTTAATTTGAAAACGTTGACGATTATGGCATTTAACACCCGTCGCTGTCTGCGCGATTTTTCACGACCGGTGCGGAGTAAGTTGCCAAAATATATAACCTTTACTGATATGTTGAAAAAACACGCGTTTGACCAGTAAAACTAATAAAGCATATGACTTTCACAAGTTGATTTAATGTTAATAAGTTGTTTCTGGCTGGGGCTATATCGTGTTTTTGCCGCTTCGCCTGAGCTAAACATCGGCCCTGGCGGTGAAATAAGAGCAGATATGCCTGTCTGAGACCCCGATCGCTTATTTTTGACAGATAAAGTCATAAATAGTGTTTTCTTGCTGTGGATCACAGGCGGTATTTTCAGTAGGTTATAGAAAGTTTGTTACTGTTTTATTTTCTGCGGGTAGAGGTGAGTGGCAGGTTAAGTCCTGTCACTGCTGTTGTATACCCGTGATGAATGTTCGACAAACCATCATCAAAAACCGATGGAAGGGATTACTATGCGTATTGGGGTACCAAGAGAACGGTTTGCCAATGAAACCCGCGTAGCGGCGACACCGAAAACGGTGGAGCAGCTGCTCAAACTGGGTTTTACCGTCGCGGTTGAAAGCGGCGCGGGCAAGCTGGCAAGTTTCGATGACGAGGCGTTTATTCAGGCTGGCGCAGAGGTTGTCGACGGCGATAACGTCTGGCATTCGGACATTATTCTGAAGGTCAATGCACCAGAAGAGAATGAGATTGCGCTGCTCAATCCAGGCACCACGCTGGTGAGCTTTGTCTGGCCGGCGCAAAACCCGGAGCTGATGGAGAAGCTGGCGGCGCGTGGCGTCACCGCGATGGCGATGGACTCTGTGCCGCGCATCTCGCGTGCGCAGTCGCTGGACGCCCTCAGCTCAATGGCGAATATTGCGGGCTACCGCGCCATCGTCGAAGCTGCACACGAATTTGGTCGCTTCTTTACCGGACAGATCACCGCGGCGGGTAAGGTTCCCCCGGCGAAGGTGATGGTTATCGGGGCAGGTGTTGCTGGTCTGGCCGCCATTGGCGCAGCCAACAGCCTGGGCGCGATTGTCCGTGCCTTTGACACCCGTCCGGAAGTGAAGGAGCAGGTGCAGAGTATGGGCGCCGAGTTCCTTGAGCTGGACTTTAAAGAAGAGGCTGGCAGCGGCGACGGTTACGCCAAAGTGATGTCCGAAGCCTTTATCAAAGCCGAGATGGCGCTGTTCGCCGCCCAGGCGAAAGAGGTGGACATTATTGTCACCACCGCGCTGATCCCGGGTAAACCGGCGCCGAAGCTGATTACCCGTGAAATGGTCGACTCCATGAAGGCCGGTAGCGTGATCGTCGATCTGGCTTCGCAAAATGGCGGCAACTGCGAATACACCGTTCCGGGCGAGGTTACCACTACCGCCAACGGCGTGAAGGTGATCGGCTATACCGATCTGCCGGGCCGTCTGCCGACCCAGTCTTCTCAGCTGTACGGTACCAACCTGGTCAACCTGCTGAAGCTGCTGTGTAAAGAGAAAGACGGCAACATCACCGTTGATTTTGACGACGTAGTCGTGCGCGGCGTAACCGTGGTTCGCGAGGGTGAAATCACCTGGCCAGCACCGCCGATTCAGGTCTCTGCGCAGCCGCAGGCAGCAGCCAAAGCCGCGCCGGCACCAAAAGAGCCAGAAAAACCGGCGTCCCCGTGGCGTAAGTTTGCCTTTATGGCGCTGGCTATCGTGCTGTTCGGCTGGCTGGCAGACGTCGCACCGAAAGAGTTCCTCGGACACTTCACCGTCTTTGCGCTCTCCTGCGTAGTGGGTTACTACGTGGTCTGGAACGTCTCCCATGCGCTGCATACGCCGCTGATGTCGGTCACCAACGCCATCTCCGGGATCATCGTGGTTGGGGCATTACTGCAGATTGGTCACGGCGGCTGGGTCAGTTTCCTCAGCTTTATCGCGGTACTGATCGCCAGTATCAATATTTTCGGTGGTTTCACCGTGACTCAGCGCATGCTGAAAATGTTTCGTAAGGGATAAGGGGTAACCTATGTCTGGAGGATTAGTTACAGCTGCATACATCGTTGCCGCGGTCCTGTTTATTTTCAGCCTCGCGGGGCTTTCAAAACATGAAACGTCGCAGCAGGGTAACAACTTTGGTATCGCCGGGATGGCGATTGCGCTGATTGCCACCATCTTCGGGCCGGACACCGGCAACGTGGCGTGGATCCTGGTGGCGATGATCATCGGCGGTGCGATTGGTATCCGTCTGGCGAAGCGCGTTGAAATGACTGAAATGCCGGAGCTGGTGGCGATCCTGCACAGCTTCGTGGGTCTTGCAGCGGTGCTGGTGGGCTTTAACAGCTACCTGTATCACGAGCCGGGGATGGAGCCGATTCTGGTGAACATCCACCTGACCGAAGTGTTCCTCGGGATCTTCATCGGTGCGGTGACCTTTACCGGTTCTATCGTGGCGTTCGGCAAACTGCGCGGCAAGATCTCCTCTAAACCGCTGATGCTGCCAAACCGTCACAAGCTGAACCTGGCGGCGCTGGTCGTCTCCTTCGTGCTGATGGTGGTGTTTGTGCGCACCGACAGCGTGGGCATGCAGGTGCTGGCTCTGCTGGTGATGACCATTATCGCCCTGGCCTTCGGCTGGCACCTGGTGGCCTCCATCGGTGGCGCAGATATGCCGGTGGTGGTCTCAATGCTGAACTCCTACTCCGGTTGGGCGGCAGCAGCGGCGGGCTTTATGCTGAGCAACGACCTGCTGATCGTGACCGGTGCGCTGGTCGGTTCGAGCGGGGCGATCCTCTCCTACATCATGTGTAAGGCGATGAACCGCTCGTTCTTCAGCGTGATTGCCGGGGGCTTTGGCACCGACGGACAGACCTCCAGCGGCGACGACGAGGTGGGTGAGCATCGTGAGATCAACGCCGAAGATACCGCTGACATGCTGAAGAACTCCCACACGGTGATCATCACCCCGGGCTACGGCATGGCGGTAGCGCAGGCTCAGTATCCGGTTGCGGAAATCACCGAGCGTCTGCGTGCCCGCGGCATCAAGGTGCGCTTTGGTATTCACCCGGTTGCCGGGCGTCTGCCGGGCCACATGAACGTGCTGCTGGCGGAAGCGAAAGTACCGTACGACATCGTGCTGGAGATGGACGAGATCAACGACGACTTCTCCGACACCGATACCGTGCTGGTGATTGGCGCGAACGATACCGTTAACCCGGCCGCGCAGGACGATCCTAACAGTCCTATCGCCGGTATGCCGGTTCTGGAAGTGTGGAAGGCGCAGAACGTTATCGTCTTCAAACGCTCCATGAACACCGGTTACGCTGGGGTACAGAACCCGCTGTTCTTCAAAGAGAACACCCACATGCTGTTTGGCGATGCCAAGGCCAGCGTGGATGCGATCCTGAAAGCGCTGTAACCCATATTTACGGTCGAAAGAAAACCGCCCATCTGGGCGGTTTTCTCATTTCTGCAGGCTGTGCACGCTCACTGTCTATACTTTCCTTTTTTGCGTAAAGGGAGGAGGGAGCATGCAGTTCTTGTCACGTTTCGATTTTTTGACGTTAATGATGACCCCCAGATTCTGGATTGGCTTTGCCACGGTGACGGTGGTAACTCTGCTGATTTACTGGCTACTGAAACGCCTCATCACCTTTGTCCATAAGGGCATTACCAACTGGGGTGACAAACATCCCGCCACCCACAAGATGCATTTTGTCCTCACAGAGATGCTCAACAGAACCAGCCGGGTGCTGCTGTTTGTGGTCGCCTTTCTGTTTAGCCTGCGGTTTGTCGAACTGCCGGATCGCCTCTACGGCGCCCTGAGCCATGCCTGGTTCCTGGTGCTGGCGATTCAGGTGGCGCTGTGGATGGATCAGGGGGTGGTCTCCTGGCTACGGCACGTGATGCTGACCCCGGGGAGTCACAAAAACCCCGTCACTCTGGTGATCACCGGGCTGATCCTGCGGGCGATTGTCTGGTCAGTGATGCTGCTGTCTATTCTGGCCAACGCAGGCGTTAACATCACCGCGCTGGTGGCCAGCCTGGGGGTAGGGGGTATTGCCATTGCGCTGGCGGTACAGACCATTCTCAGCGACGTCTTTGCCTCGCTCTCCATTGGTTTCGACAAGCCCTTTGAGATCGGGGATTTTGTGGTGTTCAACGACGTGGCCGGGACGGTGGAGCATATTGGCCTTAAGACGACGCGTATTCGCAGCCTGAGCGGGGAACAGATTGTCTGTGGTAATGCGATCCTGCTTCAGCAAACCCTGCATAACTACAAGCGGATGCAGACGCGTCGTATCGTCTTTACCTTCGGCGTGGCCAGCGATACACCGCCGGAAAAGCTGCGGGTTATTGGCGATAACGTGAAGAAGATCATCACTGATATCGGTGAAACGCGTTTTGACCGCGCCCACCTGCTCGGTTTTGATAAAGACAGGCTCACCTTTGAAGTGGTGCATATCGTCAACACGGCGGACTACAACAAGTACATGGATATCCAGCAGGAGATCAATATCCGTATTCTTGAGAGCCTGAATGATGAAGGGGTAAAACTGGCCTTGCCAAGCATGGTGCTGCATGCGCCCTGGATGAAAGAGGGCGAGGGCGCGCAACAGCCGCCTCAGCCCGTCACTCAGAGCTAAAAAAAAGCCCGCCGTTATGGCGGGCTTTTCACTGTTAGTTAATCGTCTTCGTCGTCGTCCAGCGCTACCGGGGTTTGATACTGGTCCGGCTTAATGACCAGCAGGTCACAGCGCAGATGATCGATTACCTGTTCCGCCGTATTACCCAAGAAGGCGGCAGAGATACCGGTGCGGCCGATGGTGCCCAGCACCACGATCCCCGCCTGCAGATGCTCTGACAGATCCGGGATCACCTCTTCAGGCAGGCCTTTCTCGACGTGGGTCAACTTCTCATCGATACCGAATTTCTGTCGCAATGCTTTCATCGCCAGCAGGTGCTGGCCGCGAATGGCGTCGTTATACACGCTCGGATCAAATTCCGGCAGTTCGATAGCAATGTTAATCGGGGTAATCGGGTAGGCGCCCACCAGGTGGACTTCGGTATGGTTGACCTGTTCGGCGAGCTGAAGGGTCTCTTTCACCAGCTTTTCGTTCAGGGCGTTGTGATAGTTCTCTTCGCTGGCGAGATTCACCGCCACCACCGCTTTACCGCCTTCCGGCCACGGCTGGTCTTTCACCATCCACACCGGGCACGGGCATTTACGCAGCAGGTGCCAGTCGGTCGGGGTGAAGATCACCGCTTCCAGCTTGTCGTGCTGGTGGGCCATCTTCAGCAACAGGTCATGTTTGCCGCTGACCACTTCCTGGATGATGGCTTCGAACGGACGGTTGTGCCACACCACTTTGATCTCAATGGGGACACCGGCTTCAAGATAGAATTTTGCCTGCTCGCGGATCCAGGCGGTACGCTGGCTGATCACTCCCTGACGCATAGCGGTGCGTTCGTCAGGCGACAGAAGGGTGGTCATTTCGTAAGAAAAGTCATATATCGGCAGAAACGCTTTAATTCTGCCACCAATCCGTTGATGTAAATAGACAGCTCGTCGTAACGCCGGTTGATCGTCCTGATTAGGATCGATGGCCACCAGCATGTTTTGATACTTTGCCATACAGGTCTCCTTACTACTGTCACCACAGTCTGTAAGTAAAAGAGTAACCTATATATCTGAATTGAAACAGGGGGAAGTTTTTGTCAGATCAATAAATCACAAAAAAATGGGTAACCGTGGTAATTCTCGTTGATGCCAAGTTCACTAGCGAGATGAGCCTTAAGGACAAGATCTCTGACAAAGCACAAACTCCCCGTGATATTTTCTCTCTCGCCCCAGCACAAACCATCCACATTTCTTGCTGTAATAAATGTTAATTGCACCACTTTAATCCTGACGGCGTCCTGAAAATCACAAAATAACATATTGATTGTTCAGCTTTAAGTTGAAAACATTTACTATATTTGGCACGGTAAGAAGTAGATTTTCAATTATGTCTTAATTACTTTCAGCGAAGCGGTGTTCCTGGCGCTCACACTCTCCAGGAAGGAAATAATCAATGCGGGAATAGGCTAATGGCTTCACACATAGGTTCGTTAAAAAGAAAAAAATGGTCGCAGGTGTTACTCAATGGCGCGGAGAATAATTTTGGTAAAGTGATGTTCGCCTATACCGTTTCGGTCATTATTGGTACCTATTCAATTTCAAAAATTCAGACAGAATCTGCAGAGTCAATAAACAGAATGAATCAAGAGAAAATTGAATATTATTATAAACAAATTGAAAACTTGCGGGCAGAAAATGAACAGTACAAAAAATGGCTCCTCGAGAGTGAAAAAGCAACGCCAGTCATGTATGAGAAGTTCACGCAGATGCAGGCGCAAATTGTCACCTTAAAAGCCGATATCAACAGTCAGCATCCTGTGCCGGGCCAGAAGGACAAAGACGACAACGTATCCTTGGCGTCAATTGCAGTCAACTATGATGTCAACAAGGGGCAATCAGTATTTGATGCGAATGCAAATGTCTTTATTGGTGTCAAAAGAGTGAACGTCTCGGCAACGGCAGAAATCACTGTGTCAGATGTGAAAGGCGGTCAAGTCAAAAATCTAACGATATCGCCAGGCGAAGCAATTTCTGTTAATAACGGAAAGTTTCTGATTTTACCCACAGAAATTAATTATGTTTTTGATCGCGTATCATTTTTGATAAAGACAAATAATTGATATCGATATTTATGCCTGCTTAGACGCGGTGACAATTCGGATCTGGATATAGAAATAGTAGAAACAGAAGGTCAACAGACGTTGTCTTGAGGAGTAAGAACCTAGGGCCAGAGTCAAATCAATACCAGATCAGTAAATGTAACATTTGCTGATCTGGCTGAATGAAACGCGGAATTTTATGCCACGTTACGCGAGTGGCCCGCCAGCACTGCCAGCGCTTCACCGTTTTCAATGGTGATATATTTTCCTTTCACCGCCAGCATCCCGCTTTTCTGGAAACGACCCAGCAGACGGCTGATGGTTTCCACGGTCAGGCCCAGGTAGTTACCGATATCGCCACGGGTCATGGTCAGACGGAACTCACGCGGAGAAAAACCGCGCTCGGCGAAACGACGGGAGAGGTTGTAGATAAACGCCGCCAGACGCTCTTCAGCGTTCTTTTTGGACAGCAGCAGGATCATGTCCTGATCGCCTTTGATCTCACCGCTCATCAGACGCATCATCTGCTGGCGCAGGTTGGGCATTTTGCCTGACAGGTCGTCGAGGGTTTCAAACGGGATTTCGCAAACCATTGAGGTTTCCAGCGCCTGCGCAAAGCTCGGGTGGTTACCGGTGCCAATGGCATCAAAGCCCACCAGATCGCCCGCCAGGTGGAAGCCGGTGATCTGCTCGTCGCCCTGTTCGGTGATGGTATAGCTCTTGATGGTGCCAGAACGGATAGCGTACAGCGATTTCAGTTCGTCTCCCGCTTTAAACAGCGTCTGCCCTTTCTGAATCGGCTTTTTACGCTCGATAATATTATCAAGCTGATCAAGCTCGTGCTCATTCAGGGTAAACGGGATACAGAGCTGGCTGATGCTGCAGTCCTGACAATGGATAGCACAACCGCCAGACTGAATGCGTCGAATAATTCGCTTTTCCGGGATCATAGGTTTGCTCAAGCCTTAATTGATATTGGTCAATTTTAACATCTTTTTGGACCCGGCGTAAGCCTGGTAAACCATCAATCAGGACAAGAAGCGTGAATGCGGTAGCATGTTCTTGAAATTCCACAAATTAGCTGCGGACTTTATCGCTAACATAAGGAAAATTAAGCACTAAAAGCCTGGAACTACAGCAATAAATACCCTTCGTGACGCAGCAACCACTCCTTGCGCTGCACCCCGCCGGCATAGCCGGTCAGGGTACCGTTGCGGCCGATCACGCGATGGCAGGGCACTACAATACTGACCGGGTTTGACCCGTTTGCGGCACCCACTGCGCGCGCTGCGCCCGGGCGTCCGAGCTGTTCCGCCAGCTGACCATAATGCATCACCTGACCGCAGGGAATGGATCGCAACGCCTGCCAGACTTCACGCTGAAAAGGGGTGCCGGCCGTGGCGGTCGGCAGAGTGTCAATAATGCTGAGATCGCCCTCGAACCAGGCGGCCAGCTTATCGCTAAGCCCGCCTGGATTGCTGGCGCTGATACGCTCGTAGCCCTGCGCCCGGTAGTGGATATTGAGCAGCTCCACCATCCGGTTGCTGTGCTCCTCCCACTCGACGGCGCGCAGGTTGAACTGCTCATCCGCAATCACCCACAGCGGCCCCAGCGGGGTGGCAATTTTATCTTCGAGTAATCTCAGCATATGCTCTTCCTTAATTCAGTCGCGGGTAGACTCCCGGCCCGATGGGCAGGCCGACAAGATACCATGCCACCAGCATGAGCAACCATACTCCTAAAAAGATAAGCGGATAGGGTAGCACCAGCGAATAGTAGGTACCCAGTTTGGCCTCGGGCTTGTAGCGCTGCAGGAAGCCTAAAAACAGCGGCACGAACGGCGACACCGGGGCCAGCGGGATCACCGAGGAATCCGCCACGCGGAACAGGATCTGCGCGAAGGCCGGGTGGAAGCCCAGCAGCATAAACATCGGCACGAAGATCGGGGCCAGAATCGACCAGATGGCCGACCCGCTGGCGATAAACATGCACAGCAGGGAGGAGAGCAGCGCCAGGCCGACAAACGCGGGCACGCCGCTCAGGCCGGCGGTTTCCAGCAGGTCGGTCAGGCCCACCGCCATAAACTTGCCCATGTTGCTCCAGTTAAACATGGCCACAAACTGCGCCAGCGGGAACACCATCACGATAAACCCGGCCATCTCCTTCATCGGCTCGATCATCAGCTGAGGCAGATCGCCCTGACGACGCACTTTCCCGGTGGCGATGCCGTAGGCCAGCGACACTACAAAGAAGAAGAGAATGATCAGCGGCACGATGCCTTTGATAAACGGCGAGGGCAGCACGGTGTGCTGGACCGGATCGCGCAGGATGCCGTTCTCCGGCACCACCATCAGGGCGATGGCGGCGATAAACAGCAGGGACACTACTCCGGCAACCCGCAGCCCGCGACGCTGCTCCGGCGACAGCGCATCCAGCTTCTCGTCGCTGCTACCCTGCCACTTGCCCAGACGTGGCTCCACGATCTTATCGGTGATCAACCCCCCGACAATCGTCAGCACAATCACCGAGCTGGCCATAAAGTACCAGTTGTCGATCACGCTGACGTGCATCGCAGCATCGATGGTTTTGGCCGCTTCGGTGCTGATACCGGAGAGCAGCACGTCGGTGGTGACGATCAGCAGATTAGCGGTAAAACCACACCCGACCCCGGCAATCGCCGCCAGCAGGCCTGCCACCGGATGACGCCCGACGGCGAGGAAGATCAGCGCGCCCATCGGGGGCATAATCACCAGTGCCGCATCCGAGGAGATATGGCTGAAGAAGGCGATAAACAGCACCATATAGCTGGCGTAACGCGCGTTGACCTGAGAGGCCATTTTCACCATCAGGGCGGGCAGCAGGCCGGAACGTTCAGCCAGACCGGCACCCAGTACCAGGGCAAGGATCGCCCCCAGCGGGGCAAAGCCGCTAAAGTTTTTGATCACATTCGGTAAAAACCAGTGCAGCCCTTCGACGCTCAGCAGGTTTTTAACTGCCACCATGCTGCCATCGGCCGGGTTGCGGGCGCTGACGTTAAAGGCTGACAGCACGGCGGTGGCCGCGGCCAGGATCACAATCAAATAAACGAACAGCAGGAAAGGGTGCGGCACTTTGTTGCCGACTCTTTCAACCCAACCATAGAGCTTGCCGGATGGGGAATGCGAAGGTATGGAAGACATACTCATGGGCGTTCCTCGGGAGTGTTGTGTTGTTATGTTTTATTATTTTAAAGGTGACGGTGTCACGTTTTCTGGGATCGGGCAGACGTACGGTTTTTCATTTGACTGTTGAGCAAACTCCTCGCGGCAGGCGGCCAGCAGCGCCGGGTCCTGCAGCAGCGCCAGGGCGGTGGCACCCATCACTTTACCAGCCAGCAGCATCCCTTTATGGGCGATGGAGGTGCGGCCCTGAGCCACCAGCTGCCAGGTGTGCAGCGGCGTACCGACGGTAAAGCAGGGGCTGAAGCACTGGGCGACCGGCATTTTCCAGCTGACGTCACCCACGTCGGTAGAGCCCGCCAGCACGTTATCGGTGATGGCATAGGGGGCCACCTCGTCCACCAGCAGGGTCTGCTGATGCCGACGGGCAAACTGCTTGCCGTCTTCTCCGCCGGTGGCGGCGATATTTTTCAGGCTGTTTTGCAGATCGTTGTCGGTCAGCGTGGCGCGGATCTCCGCCGCAAAGGCGCGTTCTTCCTCGCTCCATGCCGGGGTGCCGAAATGCTGAAGAGCGCTGTACATGGCGGCCTCCAGCGTGCGGTTCGGCAGATAGCTGGAGCAGGCTTTATCGAAGCGGCGTTCAACGGTGGTTTCGGTCATCAGCGCTGCGCCCTGGGCAATCTTTTCGATCCGCTCGTAGATCTGCTGCGCATCGGCCATCTCCGGGGCGCGGATCAGATACAGCACTTCCGCCTGGGCCTGCACCACGTTTGGAGAGATCCCGCCGGTATCGGTGATGGCGTAGTGAACGCGGGCTTTTTCAATGATGTGTTCGTTGAGGAAATTGGTCCCGGTGGTCATCAGGGTGACGGCATCCAGCGCGCTGCGCCCCAGATGCGGGGAGTTGGCGGCATGGGCTGCGGTACCGTGGAAACGCCACGCCGCCTGGATGTTGGCTAAGGTGCTGACGTTAAACATCCCGGCAAAGGCTTCCGGGTGCCAGGTAACCGCGGCATCCACATCGTCGAACAGCCCTTCGCGCACCATAAAGGTTTTACCCGATCCGCCTTCTTCGCCAGGGCAGCCGTAAAAACGTACCGTACCGCTGTCGCCGTGCTGCTCCAGCCAGGATTTTGCCGCCACCGCAGCCGCCAGCCCGGCGGTGCCGAGCAGGTTATGCCCGCAGCCGTGGCCGTTGGCCCCCGGGGTCTCGGTTTGCGGGGTGGCGCAGTGCGCCTGCTGGCTTAACCCTGCCAGGGCATCGTACTCCCCCAGAATGGCAATCACCGGTTGCCCCTCGCCGTAACTGGCGATAAAGGCGTTCGGCACGCCGCCCGCCTCGCGGGTCAGGCTAAAACCTTCCGCTTCCAGGGCGCTGGCCAGACGTTCAGCGGACCAGAACTCTTCGAAGCGGGTCTCAGGATGATCCCAGATCTCATCGGCAATCCTGGTAAAGTGCTGAGATCGGGTGTCGATAGCATCCTCAATAAAACGGTACATGCTCTGCATTACACACCTCGCGTCCACGGGAAGTTAAGCGCGGTTCGCGCCAGGGTTTCGATGGCGATGAGCATCACCGTCTCGTCGAAATCGAATTTTTCGTTGTGGTGTCCGGCGCTGAGGGTGGTGCCAAACACCATATAGGAGGCGAGGCCGCCGTTCTGCTGAACCCGGGCCATCATCAGGGTGGCATCTTCCGATCCGGCAGGGGCTTTTACTCTGTCGATGGCCTGCTCCACACCGGCCACCCGGGATGCCTGCTCGCGCAGATAGTTCACCCACGCCGGCGAGGGTGCGCTGGAGGTCGCTGCACCCATCAGACGCAGCTCGGTGCTGACGCCGTGCATCGCCGCCGCCCCGTCAATGACCGCTTTCGCGCGCTCGAACACATAGTTATTGATGGCTTCGCTCTCGCCGCGGGTCTCTACCTTCAGCAGCGCAGTGGCGGGGACGACGTTACGCCCGCTCCCCGCCTGCATCACGCCGACGTTGACGCGGGACGCGCCTTCGCTGTGCGGGGCGATGCTGTGCAGGCCGATGGCGGCCTGGGCGGCGGCCAGCAGGGCATTGCGTCCCTCTTCGGGTTTGCCCCCGGCGTGCGCCGCTACACCGGTGAAGCGCACGTCAAACTTGGTGGTCGCCATAAAGTTATCGCTGCCGCAGATCACGGTACCCGCCGGCACGCCGGTGCCAATGTGGATGGCGGTGAAGTAGTCCACGCCGTCGAGTGCGCCCGCTGCAACCATGGCTCGTGCGCCGCGGGTGCCCTCTTCGGCAGGCTGGAAGATCAGTTTGATGGTGCCGTTCAGCTGCGCGCGGTACTGCATCAGCAGGTGCGCCAGCCCGAGTCCAATGGTGGTGTGGCCGTCGTGGGCGCAGGCATGCATCATGCCGCTGTTGCAGGAGGCAAAGCCTTCCCGGGCCGGAAGATGGTCGTCCTGAGTGGATTCATCCAGATCCAGCGCGTCCATATCGACCCGAAACGCCAGCGTCGGCCCCGCTCGGCCGGTATTGAGCGTGGCCACAATCCCGGTGAACCCGCCCTCAAAGGCGCTGAGCCATTTTTCCGGCGCACCCTGCTGACGGGCGCGGGCAAAGGTCTGGGCCAGGGTGGCCTCGTCGGGCAGGCCCATCCGGCTGTCAGCGTCGACCACATCGCGGCCCATCGCCAGTTCGTAGCCCAGTTGATCCAGTACCTCTGCCACTTTTGCCGCGGTGCGGAACTCCACCCAGCCGGACTCGGCAAAATGATGGAAGTCACGTCGCCAGGCGGTGAGTTGCGGGAAGAGGGTTTGCAGGTCCTGCGCCAGTGTATGCATATCGTTTCCTGTCATCATAAGAATATGTGAACTGCTTCACACTGTGATAGTTTTTACTTATCACTAACCGTTTATTCACAGATTTAACCGTTCGTGGCTTACCCTGGCACAATCAATTCCATTACAGTAGATGACAGTTTCTTTACTCTGATAAACAACGGTTATCGGTGCCGACATGACATTCCAGGTAAAATTTCATCAGCTGCGGGCCTTTGTGGAAGTGGCGCAGCAGGGGAGCATCCGTGGGGCGGGGCGGGCGTTGAATCTGTCACAACCGGCGTTAACCAAATCCATTAAAGAGCTGGAAGAGGGCATCGCGGCGCAGCTATTTATTCGCCGCAGCAAAGGGGTGACCTTAACCGAGTGCGGAGAGAGTTTTTACCAGCACGCCAGACTGATCCTCGAGGAGTTACGCAGCGCCCAGGACGATATTCGCCAGCGGCAGGGCCAGCAGGCCGGACAGATTAATATCGGGATGGGGGCCAGCATTGCCCGCCTGTTAATGCCCGGGGTCATTTCCCGCTTCCATCAGCAGCATCCGCAGGTCAAGGTGCGTATTATGGAAGGACAATTAGTTTCGATGATTAATGAATTACGCCAGGGGGAACTTGATTTTACCATCAATACCTATTACCAGGGGCCGTATGATCATGAATTCACGTTCGAAAAATTGTTTGAGAAGCCTTTTGCGATATTTTGTCGGGCAGGCCATCCGGCAATAGAAGCTGAATCTATTAGCGAATTACTTAAATATAGCTGGACGATGCCGACGCCGCGAGGCAGTTATTATAAGCAGCTGGAAGAGATGTTTTCCCACCGGGATCAGATCCCCCATATAGGTGTAGTCTGCGAAACCTTTTCGTCCTGTATTAGTCTGGTCGCGCAGAGCGATTTTCTCAGCATTCTGCCGCAGGAGCTGGGCTGCGACCCGCTGCTGGCCAACAGGCTGGTGATGTTGCCGGTGAAAGAGCCGTTACCGAAAGCGACCTATTACCTTATTCAACGAAGGGATTCCCGACAGACGCCGTTGACTACCGCATTAATCACACAATTCAGACGGCATGCCCGGCAGGTTATTTATTAGACAGTATGAGGATAAAAAAATGGAGCCCATCGACATCCAATAGACTCCACAGTACACACAGCATTGCTCCACATGCATCTCTGCTTATTATTTCCATTGTGCAGATACCTTCATGTATAACATCTTTTGGTGATAAATAAAGAAATTAAGTCCACGCGATCATAAAAATTTAATGTAAGTCATAAAGTTAATCATTAATAAAATTTCGTTTTAGTCCAGTTACATTAATTATTAAATTAACTGAACTGATTATTATTTTTTTAATAGTCAATCGACGCCGCATTGAGCCCCGAGAAAGGGGCAGGTATAGTACCCTGTCAGCTAAGCAGGAGGATGCCATGAACCCAGACGATAAATCGCTTTTTCTCAACGCGATGGAGGATGTCCAGCCTCTCAGGCGTTGTGCCGACGTTCACTGGCAACCCGCCCCGACAACGCGCGTCCGTCAGCCTGTGGACACCAGCCAGCTGGATAACTTTCTCACCACCGGCTTTCTGGATGTCATTCCTCTGGCAGAGCCGCTTTCGTTTCAGCGTGAAGGAGTGCAACTGGGGGTCATCGATAAGCTGCGCTCGGGCAAATACCCCCGCCAGGCGAGCCTCACCTTATTGCGTCAGCCCGTTGAGCAGTGCCGCCAGCAGCTGTTTACCTTTATCCGCCAGGCGGAGCGCGACGGCTTACGTAACCTGATCATCATTCACGGTAAAGGACGCGACGATAAGTCTCACGCCAACATTGTGCGCAGCTATCTGGCGCGCTGGCTGACGGAGTTCGAGGCGGTGCAGGCCTATTGTGTGGCCCAGCCTCACCACGGCGGCAGCGGGGCCTGTTATGTCGCGCTGCGCAAGTCCAGCGAGGCAAAACTCGAAACCCGCGAGCGACTGGCCAAACGCAGCCGCTAGATCATGGACAACACCGCATTATGCTACCGTCAGTTTGGTGAGCCTGAGTCTGTTTTGCAGCGGGAAACCGCGGTAAAAGCGCCGCTGCAGCCGGACATGCTCCGGGTGCAGATGCTGCTCTCTCCGGTCAACGCCTCGGATCTGATCCCCATCACCGGTGCTTACCGGCATCGCATTAGCTTGCCCGCCATCGCCGGATATGAAGGCGTAGGGCGGGTGATTGCCGCCCCCGTCGGTTTCACCCACCTTTTGGGCCAGCGGGTGCTGCCGCTGCGGGGAGAAGGCACCTGGCAGCACTATGTCGACTGCCCGGCGGCGCTGGCGATCCCGGTTCCGGATACTATTGATACTCTTCTGGCGGCGCGGGCGTTTATCAACCCTCTGGCGGCCTGGCTGATGCTCAACCTCTGGCCTGTGCAGGGTAAACGGGTGCTGCTGACCGCCGCCGGATCGGACTGCGCCATTCTGCTGGGACAGTGGGCGCTCCGGCGTGGGGCGACGGACGTATACGGCATTCATCGCTCGGCAATTCATGCCGACAGGCTGCGGGGGATGGGGATCGTCCCGATAGCGCAGCAGGAGAGCGACAGCGTGCGCGCCATCGCCGCCGCCAGCGATATCGTCTATGACGCCACGGGGGGCGAGCTGGCGCAGACCATCTTAAGTGCAATGCGTAACAGCGCTGCATTTATCTGCTATGGGTTGCTCTCCGGACAACCCTTTACGTTACAGCGTCACTTCCCGCCTATGCACTGGTTTCATATTCGCAACCACTTCGACGCGCTTAGCCCGCAGGCATGGCAGGCAGCGTTTATCGAAATCTGGCCGCTGCTGACCGGAAGCCACTACAGTGGCGCCCGGCTGCTGCCGTTCAGTGCCTGGCAGACGGCCCTGGCCGACTACCGGCAGGCGGGGCGAGACCACAAACCGCTGCTGGATTTTACCTGCGATACCCCTTAGCTCGCATGGCTCATATCACTGAGCAGCAGCGCAATGCTTTTGCCGCCGGAGGTCTGCTCCAGCGCAATCTTGACGATAATGGTCAGAGGTACCGAGAGCAGCATTCCCACCGGCCCCAGCAGCCAGCCCCAGAAGATCAGCGACAAAAATACCACCAGCGTCGAGAGGCCCAGACCGCGCCCCATTAACCGGGGCTCGAGAATGTTGCCGAAGATCAGGTTGATAAACAGATACCCCGCCAGCAGCACCAGCGCCGGATAAAAGCCGCTGAACACCAGCACCTGCGCAATCGGTGGGATAGCCGCCAGCACCGATCCGATGTTCGGAATATAGTTCAGGGCAAAGGCCAGCAGCGCCCAGACGAAGGCGAACCGGACCTCCAGCACCGCCAGCATTCCCCAGACCACCAGCCCGGTCACCAGGCTGATGGCGGTCTTTAACACCAGATAGTGCGAGACGCTGTCGAGGGCGCGCTGGATCGCAGCCATGCCTTCCACCGGGCGGGACATCAGCGGCTGGAGCTTCGCCGGCAGCTGCGGCACCTCCAGCAGCATAAATACCACCGTCAGCAGCAGTAAAAAGATAGACGTCATGGCGCTGGAAAGCTGCGACAGCAGGGCGGTCACCAGGGTCATGGCGGCATTGGGATCGATGTACTTCAGCAGCTCTTCCATTGACACTTCAATCCCGGCCCGCTGCAGCCAGGGCTCCAGATGCAGCAGCGGCACGGCCAGCGAGGAGCGGTAGTGCGGCAGGGTGCGCGCCAGCTCATTCAGCGAGGTGCCCAGATAGGCCACCAGCAACGCCATGAAGATCACGATAAGCAGGATCGGCAGGGTGATTGCCAGCACCCGCGGAAGACGCAGGCGCACCAGCCACCGCACCAGCGGATGCAGCACCACGGCGATAAACAGCGCCAGAATAAAGGGCACAATAATATCCGCCGCAACGCGGATCCCCGTCAGCACAATCACCAGCATGCCGAGCATGATGACTATTTTTAATCCGTTGAGAGTAATAATGGGTTTGGCCATGCTGGCTCCTGATACCGTTCTTTTTATATATTCTAACGGCGCGGGGCGTTTAAAAAATTAACCAAACACAAACAGTAAGGGTAAAGAAATGAAAAGGCTTTGAGTAAAATCCTGGCTTGTGGTAAAAATCAGCTGTGTTTAACTACCGGAGACAATTTTCATCTGCACTGACGAGAAGCAACACCGCAGATAATTGTAATTTTATGGACAATCTGTTCAGGACGCATTTTTCAAACATCTCTGCTTTATCCTCCTCTTTTTGCCTGCTGTCTGGCGAGCAACACTGGCGCAACGCGCTGTAGATCCTCTCTCTGCCTGAGCTGGCGCCTTGCGCCCGGCTGAATCTTCATTCGTTTTTACCCGGCTGCCACCTTTGGCGAGCCGCGAAGGATTATATTCTCAAGCAGGAGAAAAAATATGTTTTACTGGATCCTCTTAGCCCTGGCTATCGTTGCTGAAATAACCGGCACGCTTTCAATGAAATGGGCCACCATCAGCGGCGGTCACAGCGGCTATATTTTAATGCTGTCGATGATTGCGCTGTCCTATATTTTCTTGTCTTTTGCGGTTAAAAAAATCGCGCTGGGCGTGGCGTACGCATTATGGGAAGGGGTAGGTATTTTCTTAATCACCCTTTTTAGCGTTTTACTGTTTGATGAGTCGCTGTCGCTAATGAAAATGGCGGGTCTGACGACGCTGGTCGCGGGAATAATATTCATTAAATCCGGCACCCGCAAACCGGCAAAACAGCGCAAGGAGGCGACCCATGCCACAGTTTGAGTGGGTTCATGGCGCCTGGCTGGCGCTGGCCATCGTCCTGGAGATTGCCGCCAACGTGTTGCTGAAGTTTTCCGACGGTTTTCGCCGCAAAGTGTTCGGCCTGCTGTCGATTGCGGCGGTACTCGCCGCCTTCAGCGCCCTGTCGCAGGCGGTCAAAGGTATTGAGCTGTCGGTGGCCTATGCCCTGTGGGGCGGTTTCGGGATTGCGGCGACGCTGGCGGCGGGCTGGATCCTGTTTGGGCAACGGCTGAATAAGAAGGGCTGGATTGGCCTGCTTCTGCTGCTCGCCGGGATGATCATGATAAAACTGGCCTGATACACTCGCTGCCTGCCATTACAGGCAGCGAAATTCATGACCTGTATTACGCTTAGTCTGAGGGCATTAACATAATGAGGAATGAATGCATACCCTTTTAAGCTGGCGTAAAATCCCTTCTGCAAAAACCTTGTTTGTCATGATTTTTATGGCAGGGCTCGGCTTAATCGTCTCGGTTGTGATCCTGCTCTACCTCTCGCTCAACCTCATCAGCAGTAAAGCCAATGAAATCGACGAACAGCGCACGGCCCTCTCCGTACAGGGTGCCGTTCAGACCTCTGTCAACCGGGTCTGGTCGCTGGTGATTGATAATGCCGTCTGGGATGACGCGGTGCGCGAAGCCTACCGCCCGGCGCTGGACGTGGACTGGCTCTATAACACCTGGGGCGCAGGATACAAGGTGAATAACCTGTATGACGGCACCTTTGTGCTCGACGAACGTTTCCGGGTGCTGTGGGGCTCATTCAGAAGCCAGCCTTTCACGGAAAAGAACCTCGACTTCTTTGGCGATGGCCTGAAATCGCTGATCCAGATGCACGCCAATGCCCTGAAATCGGATAAAAATATCTACGCCGGGATCACCCGCACCCGCGCGGGGATCGCCTTTATAGGCGTCGGACTGATCCGCCCGACAATGGGCAGCCTGCAGGCAGGGGATAATACCCGCCGCTTTCTGGTCATCACCCGCCACATCAATCCGCAAATTTTGCGCGATCTGGGTAACACCTTTCAGATCGACGATCTGACCTTTACCCCGGAGCAGATCACCGACGTGAGCGTGCCGCTGAAAAGCGCCTCGGGCGAGGTGCTGGGCTTTCTGTCGTGGACGCCGCGCCTGCCGGGGGCCGCCGCGGCGAAGGCCGCTTCGCTGGACATCACCCGGATCGTGCTGTTCACCGCGGCGCTGATTTTGCTGTTCATCCTCTTCAGCTGCGTGGGGCTGTATAAACTGGCGCGCGGTGAGAACCTGGCGCGAAAGGTGGCGCGTACCGACTGGCTCAGCCATTTACCTAACCGCCGGGCGCTGATTGAAGAGCTGGAGCGGGTGAGCCTGCGCGGCGATACCGATCGCAAAAGCGTGGTCTTTATCGACCTCGACGGCTTTAAAGACGTGAATGATATCTACGGTCATGAGGTCGGGGATGAGCTGATCGTGATCATCGCCGGGGCGTTACGCGACAACGTGCCGAAGGACGGTATGCTGGCCCGCATGGGCGGGGACGAGTTTGCCATGACCATCGGCGGAGAGAACGCCGAAGCGCTGGCCTCAGCCTTTGCGGGCTTTGTCCTCGATTATCTTCACAACGCGATCCGCGTCGGGGAGCGCACCATCCATATTGGCGCCAGTATCGGCATCGCCAGCGGCACCCTGGTGGAGTGCACCAGCTCGGAGCTGTTCCGTCGCGCCGATATCGCCATGTACCACTCCAAAATCACCGGCAAGGGGCGGGTGACGCACTATGATACGGAGCTGAACAGCGTCCGGGAGCGCCAGGTGGCGATTGAAGGCCAGATCCGCAGCGGCCTTGAACGTGAAGAGTTTGATGTTTGGTATCAGCCGATCATTGATGCGCGCAGCCAGAAGATGGTGAGCGTGGAGGCGCTGGTGCGCTGGCCGCGTCGCCCGGAGGGGCCGCTGCCGCCGGACGTGTTTATCACCATCGCCGAGACCAGCGGACTGATTTACGCCCTGGGGCAGTTTGTCCTGCGCCGGGCCTGTCAGGATCTGGAGCCCTTCGCGGATTTAAAACTGTCGGTCAATATCTCACCCGCCCAGTTCCGCGACCCGGATTTTGAGGCCAAAGTGGCCGGCGCGCTGGAGTTCAGCCGCTTCCCGGCCACGCGCCTGCAGCTGGAAGTCACCGAAACCTACGTGCTGGAAAATCCCGAGCGGGCCCGCTCAGCTATCAGCAACCTTAAAGCCCAGGGCATCGCCGTGGCGCTGGACGATTTTGGCACCGGCTACTCCAGCATCGGCTATCTGAGGCGCTTTAACTTCGACACCATTAAGATCGACAAATCGCTGGCGGGGCTGGTGGATCGTGACGAGCAGGCCGCGGCGCTGGTCAGCGGCACGGTACGCATCGCCAGCGCTCTGGGGATGTCCGTGGTGGCCGAAGGGGTGGAGAACGAGAAGCAGATGAAACTGCTGCGGCTGGCGGGCTGCGATCAGTTGCAGGGCTTCTGGTACAGCCAGCCGATGCCGATAGAGGCGATTAGGGCGCTACGCCAGCAGCGACAGTGTTAAATCACTGCTGGGCCAGCTCTTCCAGCTTGTCACGAAAACCGGTAATCGACAGGGCGCGGTTATCGGCCCGCCAGCGATCTTTGGCCGCAGGGGCGGAGCTTTGTACTCCGATAACCTGCCAGCCTTCGGCGGTTTGCAGCATCAGCGGCGAGCCGCTGTCCCCGGGCAGGGTATCGCACTGATGCGACAGCACGCCGGTTTGCGCCCAGCCGGTGACGATGCAGTCCTGATGGGTATAAAGCACGTCGAGATGATCTTCCGGGTAGCCCGCCTGATTTACCTTGCGGTCGGCCGCTTTCAGGGCGGCGGTCAGGGCGTCTTTGTCACCGGTAAACAGCGGCAGCGGGGTGATCCCCGACGGCGGATTACGCAGCACCACCAGACCAAAATCCCACGAGGCGGCAGACGGCGGCACGATCCAGCCATCGCCGTCGGCTTTCAGCCGCCGTCCCAGTGATGACGGAACGCGTCCTTCAATGCCGTGGATCTCATAGCGCCAGCTGCCTTTTAGCGACACAAAGCGCAGGGCAACGGCGGTATCCGGTTTACCGTTCGGCGGCACCAGCAGACAGTGACCGGCGGTCAGCGCCAGCCGGGGGGTGATGAGGGTCGCGGTACACAGATTTCCGCTGGCGGTTTCCAGTTGGCCAATGGCATCCCACGGCGAGCTGGACGGATCGGTGACACGCGTACGGTCGTCATGACCAAAAAACAGCGTTTGTACCTCTTTTTTGACGTTCGCAGCGTCGTCGCTGCCATCGTCCGCATGACTCAGCCCAGAAAAGAGAAAAAACGTTCTCAGTACAACCACAACAGATTTACGCATATCACACTCTGAAGGGGGATAATTATGATTATTAAATATGAACCCTGGTTATTAACTATAGACGGGACAGCGCGAAAGTGGGAGTAAAATCAGCGTGCTACATTCATGAAATATAAAACACACTGGCGATAAGTGCGCATAAAATAAGCGTGATAAGAATGAACTCAAACCGATAGCGCTGAAACATAACGCCCTCCGGATAGAAAAACGGCGCTGCAACCAGGGTGGTTCAGCGCCGGGGACCAACGCACCCCTCAGGGCACGTTAAGGTAAGGCGGCTTATGCAGCCGGTTTTGCTGCCGGGGCTGCAGCGTCATGTTTAACGGCTTTTTTATGGTGTTTTTTGGCAGCCTGCGCTTTCTGAGCAACCGGCGCCGCGTCTTCTTTTTTCACCGCTTTTTTATGGTGCTTTTTAGCAGCCTGCGCTTTCTGTACCGCAGCTTTGTGGTGTTTTTTGTGGTGCACGGTTTTCGCAGCCGGTGCTGCGGTTGCCGCTGGTGCAGCAGTGTTGGCGACGGTGTCAGCAGCGAATGCAGCAGAAGAGAGACCCATTGCAGCGGCAACAACCAGAGCTAATACTTTTTTCATCATCCTACCCTCGAATTTGGTTTTTCATTTAACCCCACTGCGGGGCCGTTGAAAGAACTATATCCCTGAAAACTGAGGGCTTCCGTGAGTGATTGGTGACGGCGTGTAACGCAATGTACAAAGGCGGGTGTAACGCGTACGAACGAGCCCGCTCGTACGCGTTATCGTTATTTCTTCAATGCCGCGAGAATGGCTGCCGGGGGTTGGCTTCCCACTATTGTGCGCGTTTCGGGCTCGACCACCACCATCACCGGCGTGACGGTGATACCCAGCCTGTCTGCCAGCGCGGACTGACGCGTGACCAGATCGGAACAGGCCGGGGTAGTGTCGTTATCAGGTAAAAATCCTGCCATTGCCTGCTGAAGGCTTTTCGTCTTATCGATGGAGCACCATACGCGCCCCATATCTTCTATCACCGAGTCGCGAATCGATTTCGGGGCAACGGTCAAAAATGACATGGTTAACCCGGCGTCCGTATACTTTTTAACGTTTTTCACCACCGTGCTGCAGTAGCTACACTGGTTATCAATAAACACCAGCAATTTGTACTTTTCGGCGGGTGCCTGGAAGGTGATGGGGTGGAGGTCGTCCAGTGAGCGGGTGATATCGTCGTAAGCTTCTTGCGGCGTGTTGTCCGTGGCAGGGGGCGTCGCGGCGAAAGCGCCGGAACTCACCGCACACAACAGGGCAATAGCTATATTTTTGGTAATGCCATTCATCATTTATCCCTTTGTTTATGATTTATGCCTGGTCTGTTAATGGCTTGAGTATGCGACCAGGTTAATACCTCATACAGAAAGTGACGGCACGTAGATATGTGCAAAATCATCTTCTTATTGCATAAAGGGAAAAAAACGCCGGAGCAGGCTCCGGCGGGAGGTATTACAGATAGCGCGAGGTGAGATGGTCGCGGAAGTAGCGGCTGTTGAGATCTTCCCCGGTGGCCTGCTCGATCAACTGGGCGGTGGTGAAGCGGCTGCCATGCTGCCAGATGTTCTGGCGCAGCCAATCGAACAGGGCGCTGAAATCCCCGACGGCGATGGCGGCGTCCAGATCCGGCAGGGCTTTTTTGGCCGCAGCGAACAGCTGGGCGGCGTACATTGCCCCGAGGGTGTACGACGGGAAGTAACCAAAGCCGCCGTCTGTCCAGTGGATGTCCTGCATACAGCCGTTGCGGTAGTTATCTTTGGTCGATAAGCCCAGCCACGCCTGCATCTTCTCATCCCACAGCGCCGGGATGTCCTCCACCTCGATGTCGCCGTTAATCAGCGCCCGCTCGATCTCGTAGCGCAGCACCACGTGCGCCGGATAGCTGACCTCGTCAGCATCCACGCGGATATAACCGGGCTTGACGCGCTGGTTCCAGGCGACAAAGTTCTCCGGCGTAAAGGCCGCCTGGCTGCCGAACCGCTCGCGCACAGCCGGGAGCAGATGGTTCAGGAACGCCTTGCTGCGCCCAAGCTGCATCTCAAAGAACAGGCTCTGGGATTCGTGGATGGCGGTAGAGCGCGCCAGGGCGATGGGCTGGCCGAGCCAGTTGCGCGGCAGGTTCTGCTCGTAGCGGGCGTGGCCGGTTTCGTGGATCACACCAAACAGGGCGCTGAGCAGCTCCTCTTCGTCGTAACGGGTGGTGATGCGCACATCTTCCGGCACGCCGCCGCAGAAGGGGTGGGCGCTGACGTCCAGCCGACCGGCGTTAAAATCGAACCCGAGGGTCTTCATCGCCTCCAGCCCCAGCTCACGCTGGATCGCCGTCGGGAACGGGCCCTGCGGGGGCACGAAGGATTGCTGCGCCTGCTTCTCGACCACCTGGTTCAGCAGGTCCGGCAGCCAGGATTTGAGATCGCCAAACAGCACGTCGAGGCGGGCACTGGTCATGTCCGGTTCGAAAATATCCAGCAGCGCATCGTAAGGGGTGCAGCCTTTGGCGTCGGCGCGCAGGCGGGCTTCTTCCCGGCTCAGTTTCACCACCTCTTTCAGGTTGGCGGCAAAGCCCGGCCAGTCATTGGCCGGACGCTGGGTGCGCCAGGCATGCTCGCATTTACTGCCCGCCAGCGATTTGGCTTCCACCAGCGACTCCGGCAGTAGCGCAGCCTGTTGATAGTGGCGGGTCATCTCCCGCAGGTTGGCCTGTTCGACGTCGTTCAGATCTTCGCTTTCGGCATTACGCAGCCAGTCAGCCACTTTCGCATCGGTCAGGATTTGGTGTTGCAGGACGCTCAACTCAGCCAGCGCTTCGCCGCGGGCAGTACTCCCCCCTGCTGGCATCATCGTAAACATGTCCCAACTGGCGATGGCGGAGAGGTGGGAGAAGCGGGAGAGACGCTGGAAGGTACGGGTGAGTTGCTGATAAGAAACGTTTTTCTGCATAGTTCTTGTTCTCGTTCAGATGGATGTGTTCAGGTGAGTTTACCGTGATTTATGAGCGATTCATGCACTTTTCATGTATTCGTTTGAGGCGAGGAAAAGGAATGGGCTGGCCACCGCAGAGTGCTGATATGAAAAAGGGGCCTAATCGCCCCTTTGATTGTTAGTCATATAACCATTTACCTGCTTTTGCAGACTCAGCAAGCATACGAAGTGTTAGCGGTTCTGGTTCATCGTCGTCCTTTCCGCTAGTGAATAAGGAGTAAAGGATAAATGTCTCCTCAGGCCAGTATCGGTAAAAGTCGAAGTTGGCAGGGTCCACATCAAAGCGTTGAAAATATTCCCTCATGATGTCTGCCCCTGTTTCACTTGCCCAAACGTAATCACCTGTGGAGAGGCTGGTATCAAGGGTTACGGGCCATGACTTCCTGGTAAACAGGGCAGGTTTGTTGAACCGTTCACAGTACCAGCTAATCACATCTTCATTTGTCATCATCTTCGTGCCCATCATAATCCGGATTACCCTGCTTCCTTTGCCTTGCATTTACTATGGGTAATCCGTTGAAAGCCTAACCTGTATGAAATGATGAGTAAATGAACAATATGCGGTAAGCTATTGTTTAGTAATGCTTGATATGGGATTTAGAATGATTAAAAACGAAAAACCCGCACTCGTTTTGCACCAGTACGGGGTCGTAAATAAAGCCAAAGATAGATTTGCTACTGGTGATCACCTGATGAGTTTATTTCAAACGACAATGAAGGCTCCTGCCCACCAGCAACGCCCCACACAGCATCAATGCAATAAACCCGCCCACGCCGTTCCAGCCGTACTGATGCCAGAACACGCCGCCGAGCGTCCCGGCGATACTGGAGCCAAGATAGTAGCTAAACAGATACAGCGAAGAGGCCTGGCCCTTGGCGCGACGGGCGCGCGGGCCGATCCAGCTGCTGGCGACCGAGTGGGCAGCAAAAAAGCCGGCGGAGAAGAGCAGCATCCCGGCAAAAATCACCCACAGGTTACTTACCAGGGTTAGCAAGACCCCGGCCAGCATAATGCCCGTCGAGGCCAGCATCACCGGGCCGCGCCCGAAGCGGGTGGTCATCGCCCCGGCTTTCGGTGAACTCCAGGTCCCGGTCAGATAGGCCACCGACAGCAGGCCGACCAGGGCCTGGTTCAGGTGCCAGGGGGCGAGCATCAGCCGGTAGCCAATGTAGTTAAACAGGGTGACAAACGAGCCCATCAGCAGGAATCCGGTCAGGAACAGCAGAGGCAGACCCCGGTCGCGCCAGTGCAGGCGGAAGTTAATCAGCAGTGTTTTAGGTCGTAAGGCGGTAGGGCGAAAGTGGCGCGATTCCGGCAGGATTTTCCAGAACATCAGCGCCGATGCCAGCGCAAAGCAGCCGATCGCCGCCAGCGCAATTCGCCAGCTGAAGAAGTCGGTAAAGACCCCGCTCAGCAGCCGTCCGCTCATCCCGCCAATAGAGTTACCGCTGATATAGAGCCCCATCGAGAAGGCGACAAAGCTGGGGTGGATCTCCTCGCTGAGGTAGGTCATGCCTACCGCCGCCACGCCGCTGAGGGAGAGGCCGATCAGCGCGCGCATGATCAAAATCCCGTGCCAGCTGGTCATCATCGTCGACAGCAAAGTACAGACCGACGCCAGCAGCAATGCGGTGACCATCACCGGTTTGCGCCCGATGGCGTCCGACAGCGGCCCGGTAAAGAGTAAACCGACCGCCAGCATCCCGGTGGAGATTGAGAGCGAGATACTGCTGGTGGCAGGCGTCACGCCAAACTCGTGCGACAGCACCGGCAGGATCGGTTGCACGCAGTAGAGGAGGGCGAAGGTCGCCAGTCCGGCGGAGAACAGCGCCAGGGTGACGCGCATAAACTGCGGGGTGCCGCGTTTGATTAACTGAACCGGACGGGGCCTGGTTGGTATATCGATATCATCTGTCGGGGCGATATCAGCCGTTGTTGTACGACTCACGTAAGTTCCTTGCTTCAACATCCCCGTGATTTCTGGTGACGGGTATGACCACAGGGATCAGGGTAGGAAAATGTAAATATTCTGTCTAATATATTAATAATCTCAAATGATACGTTAAAGATATGAATATCGAACTGCGTCATCTGCGCTACTTTGTCGCCGTCGCTGAGGAGCTGCATTTTGGTCGCGCCGCGGCGCGGCTGAATATCTCCCAACCGCCGCTGAGCCAGCAGATCCAGGCCCTGGAGCAGCAGGTGGGAGCCCGTCTGCTGGCCCGCACCAACCGCAGCGTGGGGCTGACGGCGGCAGGGCGCCAGTTTCTGGCGGACAGCCGCCAGATCCTGATTCAGGTGGACGAGGCGGCCGCCCGGGCAGAACGCCTGCATCATGGCGAAACCGGGGAGTTACGCCTCGGGTTTACCTCGTCTGCGCCCTTTATCCGCGCCATTTCGCACACCCTGTCGACCTTTCGCCGCCTCACACCGGACGTGCATATCCAGACCCGGGAGATTAACACCCGGGAGCAGATTGTCCCGCTGAGCGAAGGTTCGCTGGATCTCGGTCTGATGCGCAATACCCAGCTGCCGGATACCCTGGCGTGGCAGCGGGTGCTGCGCGAGCCGCTGCTGGTGATGATCCACCGGGATCACCCTCTGGCGGCCAAATCGGCCATTTCCCTCGCGGAGCTGGCTAACGAGCCGTTTGTCTTTTTTGATCCGCGTGTTGGCACCGGCCTGTATGACGACATCCTGGGGCTGCTGCGCCGCTACGGTGTTACCCCGGTCATCACCCAGGAGGTGGGTGAGGCGATGACCATTATCGGCCTGGTGGCGGCCGGGCTGGGGGTGTCGATCCTGCCAGCCTCGTTTAAACGCCTGCAGCTGAATGAAATGCGCTGGGTGGCGATAGCCGAACCGGATGCGGTGTCAGAGATGTGGCTGGTATGGTCGAAGCATCACGAGCTCAGCGCCGCGGCACAACGTTTCAAAAATCTGTTGATTCAGGCCTCGTCGGGCGGTTAAGCGGCAAAAAAAGCGGGTAAAAATGTGCTGTAAATCACAAGGCTAAGTAAAAATTTGACGATCACTGTAGAAGTGCTTCACCATAGCCCACAGTTTATTTCGAAGCTCGAAAATAAGGGAGTACGTGGTGGTTGCTGATAGTCAGCCTGGGCATATCGATCAGATTAAGCAGACCAATGCGGGTGCGGTATATCGCCTGATTGATCAGCTTGGGCCGGTCTCGCGCATCGATCTTTCACGCCTTGCGCAACTGGCACCTGCCAGTATCACCAAGATTGTACGAGAAATGCTCGAAGCGCATCTGGTGCAGGAGACCGAAATTCAGGAACCGGGCAGCCGTGGCCGTCCGGCGGTAGGGCTGGTGGTGGAAACCGAAGCCTGGCACTACCTCTCGTTGCGTATCAGCCGGGGCGAGATCTACCTGGCGTTGCGCGATCTCAGCAGCAAGCTGGTGGTGGAAGAGCAACTCCCGCTGGCGCTGCAAGCCGAGCTGCCGCTTGAGGTACGGATCACCGCGCTTATCGATCAATTCTTTATTCATCACCAGCAGAAGCTGGAGCGTCTGACCGCCATCGCCATCACCATGTCGGGCATCATTGATACCGAAAATGGTATTGTCCACCGGATGCCGTTCTACGACGACGTCAAAGAGATGCCGCTGGGAGAGGTGCTGAAAAACCACACCGGCGTGCCGGTCTATATTCAGCATGACATCAGCGCCTGGACCATGGCCGAGGCGCTGTTCGGCGCTTCGCGTGGGGCGCGTGATGTGATTCAGGTGGTGATTGACCACAACGTGGGGGCCGGGGTGATCACCGATGGCCGTCTGTTACACGCCGGGAGCAGCAGCCTGGTGGAGATTGGCCACACCCAGGTTGATCCTTACGGCAAACGCTGTTACTGCGGTAACCACGGCTGCCTGGAGACCATTGCCAGCGTGGATAGCGTGATGGAACTGGCCCAGCTCCGGCTCGGCCAGTCGATGAGCTCGACGCTGCACGGCCAACCCCTGACCGTGGCGTCGCTGTGTGCGGCCGCTCAGCAGGGGGATCTGCTGGCCAAAGATATCATTACCGGCGTGGGCACCAACGTCGGGCGCATCATTGCCATCATGGTTAACCTCTTTAACCCGCAAAAGATCCTGATCGGTTCGCCCCTGAGCCAGGCGGCAGGTGTCCTCTTCCCGGCGATCGCCGACTCCATCCGCCAGCAGTCCCTTCCGGCCTACAGTAAACATATCGTAGTGGAGAGCACTCAGTTTACCAATCAGGGGACGATGGCCGGTGCGGCGCTGGTGAAAGATGCGATGTACAACGGGTCCCTGCTGATCCGTCTCCTGCAGGGTTAACAGATTCCTGTAGTCTTACCAAAAATTGCGCTATCTCAAACTGAGCGGATAGCGCATGCCTTAGACTTCCCCCACTGAATTATTTCCTTGATTTATATTTCCAAAGCATAACGGTGGAGTGAGTGATGCTTAAGCGTTTCTTTGTAACGGGTACTGATACTTCTGTCGGTAAGACGGTGGTGTCCCGCGCCTTACTGCAAGCCCTGATGGCTAGCGGGAAGCGCGTAGCAGGGTACAAACCGGTAGCAAAAGGGAGTAAAGAGACGCCAGAGGGATTGCGCAATAAAGATGCGCTGGTGTTACAAAGCGTCTCCTCGCTTGAACTGCCTTATCACGCAGTTAACCCTATTGCGCTCAGCGAAGATGAGAGCAGCGTGGCGCACTGCGGGCTGGTTAATTACACCCTGTTATCAAACGGGCTTGCCAGCCTGAGCGAGCAGGTCGATCACGTGGTGGTGGAAGGGACCGGCGGCTGGCGCAGCCTGATGAACGATTTGCGTCCGTTATCAGAGTGGGTAGTGCAGGAGCAACTCCCGGTCCTGATGGTGGTGGGCATTCAGGAAGGCTGTATTAACCACGCCCTACTGACGGCCCAGGCGATTGCCAATGACGGCTTGCCGCTGGTGGGCTGGGTGGCAAACCGCATTAATCCGGGCCTGGCCCACTATGCTGAAATCATTGAGGTGCTGAGTAAAAAGTTGCCGGGTCCGCTGGTGGGCGAGCTGCCGTATCTGCCCCGCGCTGAGCAGCGCGAGCTAGCGCACTACATCGACCTCTCGACTCTCAGCAGTGTGTCGCCCGTAGATCGAGTCGTGGCGTAACGTCCGCGACAGGACTGACGCCACTACGCAGGCAATCAGCAAGCCGGGCAGAAGCAGATACTGCCCGGTCATTTCACAGACCATCAGCGCCGACATGATTGGCGCGTGCGTCGTCGCCGCGAGCAGCGTCGCCATCCCCGCCAGCCCGAGTAAAATCGCGGTTTCAGACCCCGGTATCCACAGCATAAAAAGTTGCGCAAACAGCATTCCGGTCGCCATGCCGACAAACAGCGTGGGCGTAAATACCCCGCCCGGTGCCCCCGAGCCGCTGCTGGCGAGTACGGCCAGCAGCTTGCAAATGAATACCCCGGCAATCACCGACAGCAGCGGCGGGGCGAGCAGAAACCCCTGCACCACGCTGTAGCCATTGCCCCACACCTTTGGCGTCAGCAGCGACAGCAGACCGACGATCAGCCCACCCAGCGCCAGCTGCCACGGCGGCGAGAGCCGCAGGCGCAGAAACAGGGAGTGACTGAAATCCATTAACCACATCAGCGCCGGGCCGCAGATGCCGGCCAGCAGGCCCATGCCGACCATCAGGGCGTAATCCACCCCGGTGAGCGTTTGGCTGAAATGTACTTCATACAGCGTGCTGGCGTCGGGGCTGAGCAGGCGAGTGGTGAGCAGGGCGACCACGGCGGCAATCACCACCGGACCGAGCGAGGCCAGCATCAGGGTGCCGAATAAGATCTCGGCAATAAACAGGCTCCCGGCTAAGGGGGCGTGGTAAGCGCTGGCCATCCCGGCGGCGGCCCCGCAGGCGATCCACAGTTTCCATTCTGATTTCGGCGTAAAGCGCCGGGCAAAAAAGGAGGCGGCGAGGGCAGCCAGCAGGATCATCGCCCCTTCGCGCCCAATGGCGCTACCGCTGGCGACCACCAGTAATGATGCCAGAGATTTCACCAGGCTGGCACCGTAGTCAAACTGCCCGTCGCCCGTCTCCAGGGCTTCCATATAGTCGGTAGGCGCATGCGGACGCTGCGCCGTCATGCGCTGCCATCCCCACAGCAACAGCCCGGCCGCCAGCCCGCCCAGCGCGGGGGTGAGTGCGCGGCGCCAGGGCGAAAGCGCGCTGGCCGCATTCACCAGGCTGCCGCTCTCATTACTGAGAAACAGCCACTCCAGCAAATACATGGCGTGACGAAACAGCGCTACGGCCAGCGCTGCCAGCACGCCGGTGACGGTGGCAATCAGCAGCCTGCGAAACATCGCGCGGATGTCGGGGTAAGCATGGAGTCGATGCATGGGTTACGCGTAAACAGGGAAGATACAATATTGTGGGGGGAAATCGGGGGGTTAGCAACGTAAAGAGCCGGGCAGTGCCCGGCTTATAAGCTTAACTCTCGCTATAAATATTCAGCGCCCGGCGCGTGCGGCCAGAGCTGAGGTATTCCGCAATATAGTCCTGGGAGATCTCGCCGTTATAGCGCCCGTCCTCATCGACAATCGGCATCCAGCTGGTGTTGCTCTCGTACAGACGCGACAGCACCACGCGCAGGTTGTCTTCCGCCTTGCCGGTCATGCGGAACGGGTGGATCAGATCGGCGCAGGTGCCGTTGGCATGACGCGCTTCGCGGCGCTTCACAAAGCCCAGCGGCTTGCCGTTTTCGTCCACCACGGTGACCGCGCGGATGTCGTTGTCATCCATGATAGCGAAGGCTTCAGGCAGCGGCGTCGCCGGGCGCACGGTCAGGGTCGGCTGCTGATCGGTCACATCTCCTGCCGAGACCAGCAGCAGTCGCTTCAGGGTACGGTCCTGGCCGACAAACGAGCCGACAAACTCATTCGCCGGTTTGGCCAGCAGTTCGTCCGGGCTGGCGCACTGGACAATTTTCCCCTGGCGGAAGACGGCGATGCGGTCGCCGAGCTTCAGCGCCTCGTCGATGTCGTGGCTCACCAGCATCACGGTCTTTTTCAGCTTGCGCTGCATCTCGAGGAACTGATTCTGGATCACCTCGCGGTTGATCGGGTCGACCGCACCGAATGGTTCATCCATCAGCAGTACCGGAGGATCCGCCGCCAGAGCGCGGATCACGCCGATACGCTGCTGCTGACCACCGGACATCTCGCGCGGATAGCGATTAAGGAATTTATGCGGGTCCATCGCCACCATATCCATCAGCTCTTCGGCGCGGGTTTTACACCGGGCTTTGTCCCAGCCCAGCATCCGCGGCACCACGGTGATGTTCTCTTCGATAGTCATGTTCGGGAACAGACCAATCTGCTGGATCACGTAGCCGATGTTGTGGCGCAGGGTGACGGTATCCATGTCGCTGGTATCCTGACCGTTGATCAGGATCTTGCCGCTGCTCGGGGTAATCAGGCGGTTAATCATCTTCAGGGTGGTGGTCTTGCCGCAGCCGGACGGGCCGAGCAACACACACATTTCCCCTTCGGGCACGTTCAGGTTGACGTTGTCCACGGCCTTAAAGGTCTGGCCCTGTTTCTGTGAAAATTGTTTGGTGAGGTTTTCCAGTTTTATCATTATCGAATCCCCTTTGGAGTCAGAACGATCTGCAGACGGTGCAGTAACCAGTCGAGCACAATCGCTAAAAGACAAATCATCAGTGCACCGGCAATCAGCATACGAATATCGCTTCCGCCAATGCCGTTAAGCAGCAGCAGGCCCAGCCCGCCCGCGCCGATGACGGCGGCAATCGCCATCACGCCGATGTTCATCACCACGGCGGTACGGATCCCGCCAAAAATCACCGGCAGCGCCATAGGGATCTCTACCCAGCGCAGACGTTGCCAGAAGGTCATGCCGATCCCGCGACCCGCTTCGCGCAGACCTGGCGGCAGGCTGTCGAGCGCGGTGTGGGTGTTACGCACAATCGGCAGCAGCGAGTAGAGGAATACCGCTGTAATGGCGGGCAGGGCGCCAATACCCTGACCGATCATGGAAAAGAGCGGGATCATCAGGCCGAACAGGGCAATCGACGGGATGGTCAGCACGATGGTGGCAATCCCCAGCACCGGAGTCGCCAGCCATTTGTGGCGCACAATCAGAATGCCCAGCGGCACGCCAATGATGATGGCCAGGCCCACGGCCAGCGCCACCAGCCACAGATGCTGCAACGTCAGGCTTAACAGATAGCCCCAGTTATCAATAATGTAGTGAACCGTATCCATAGCGCCTCCTTACAGCAGCTGCTTGCTACGCAGGAAATCACGGGCGACCTGCTGCGGTGACTGATGATCGATATCCACCTTCTTATTGAGCTCGGTGATAACGTCGTTGTTGAGCTGGGCGGAGAGCGTGTTCAGCGCCTCCTCCAGACCCGGATTGGCTTCCAGCGTGTCCTTACGCACCACCGGGGTCACCGCATAGCTCGGGAAGAAGCCTTTATCATCTTCCAGTACCTTCAGGTCGAAGCCCTTCACGCGCCCGTCGGTGGTGTAAATCAGCCCGGCGTCGACAAAGCCGTCGCGCACCGCGTTATAGACCAGACCGGGGTCCATCTGGCGGATCTGCGGGCGATCCAGCTCCAGGTTATAGGCGGCCTGCAGCGGCTTCATGCCGTCGCTGCGCCCGGAAAACTCGAGGTCCAGACCCAGCATCCAGTTGTTGTCCGGGTCGGTTTTACGCACCTGCTCGACCTTAGCGACCAGCTCCGACATGGTGTTGATATTTTCCGCTTCGGCGCGCTTACGCTGCATGGCAAAGGCGTAGGTGTTGTTCATGTCCGCTGGGTTGAGCCACACCAGACCATGTTTGGCATCAAGACGTTTCACCGTCTCGTAAGACTCCTGCGGGGACATGCGTTTGTTGATGTGGTTAAAGATGATCAGCGACGTACCGGTGTACTCCCAGGTCATGTCGATCTGCTTGTTGATCATCGCATTGCGGGAAATCACCGTCGCAATGTTGGTCTGGGGCTGCACCTGGAATCCTTTCTTTTGCAGGTACTGCACGGTCATGGCCGAGAGAATATGCTGCTCGGTAAAGCTCTTGGTCGCCAGAATCAGCGGCGCAGCGAGCGCCTGGCTGGAGAAGAGCGCGGCGGCGCACAGCGCCGTCAGGCCGGTAAACAGTCTCATAGAAGCTCCTTGTTATAATTATCGCGCGAGATGCGGGCTCATCAGACGACCCAGCGCCGCCAGCAGCGTATCCAGAATCAGGGCGAACAGGGCGGTGGCCGCCGCGCCCAGGATCAGGGTCGGGAAGTCGTTCAGGTAAATACCCGGGAAAATCAGCTCGCCGTAGCTGCTGGCACCAATCAGGAAGGCCAGCGGGGCAGTACCGACGTTAATCGCGGTAGCGATGCGGATCCCGGAGAGCATCACCGGCCAGGCATTAGGAATTTCGACCTGGCGCAGACGCTGCCATTTGGTCATTCCGATCCCGTTCGCCGCTTCCAGTAACGACCCGGGCACCGAGCACAGCCCGGCATAGGTGTTACGCACAATCGGCAGCAGCGAGGCCAGGAACAGGGCGATAATCGCCGGGGTATCGCCAATGCCAAGCACCACCATCGCCAGAGCCAGAACGGCCAGCGGCGGCAGGGTGTTACCAACGTTAAAGATCTGCATCACGTATTCGGCGATACCTCGCGCGGCCGGACGGCTCAGCAAAATACCGCTGGGGATACCGACCAGCAGAGCGAAGAACATGGATGAGAAGACTAAAATCAGATGCTGTTGCCCGAGATAGACCAGGTCAACCTGGCGCGCTTTGATCGTCTCGAGCCCAATTCCCCAGACGAGGAGGGCGACGACCACAATAATCGCGCCGACAAAAAGCAGCGAACGTTTGAATAATGGATGCATTGCGATGTGTCTCCCTGTGCGCATGCGTTATAGCAACCACCGGTTGCCTGTTGTTATGCCATGAATCGGCAGGGGTAATTGAGCTATAGCAAGCGTTTGGGAAGGGTTCCAGCGAAGCGGCGAAATCAGTAACCCGATGAATATAGGGGAAATCATGGGTTAAGCCTTATGGGATAAGGGCCGATCAGGGGTCAGGCAGAATAGTCTTAAAGATAAATTCATTAAGTGACACCGTCACTTAATGAATGGGCGGCGTCCGTTATTTGCTAAACGCAGCGCGGACTTTTCGCACCCGTAGCGAGGTATTAATGATGGAGAAGGTGGCCACGAAAACCAGCATCAACCCCAGCGCCAGCATCGCATGAAAACCAAACCACCTGAACAGTATCAGCCCGGCAATACCCCCGGTGATAAACGAGAAAAGGGTGGTGAGATGGGTTTTAAGCTGGCTTCTCTGAGCTGCTGTATCTTTGGAGTAATCCCGGCGTAGCATCGCCACCACCACGGAGGCGAGCGAAATGCCTGCATCGGTTAAGGTGCCGGTAATGTGGGTGGATCTTACCCGACCGCCGGAAAGCTGGGTGGAGGTTGAATTATGGATCCCCATCAGGCCACAGAGGAAAACAATAATTTCCCGATTGGTGGTGAAGGTATGGAAAAACATCTCATACAGAGAGACGCCGGCCAGTAATAACCCTTCAATAAACAGAACCTGACAAAAAATGAGCCGCACATTATGCATGATGCCCCATAAAACAATAATTCGCGCAATGATTGCGCCCGTCACAAATGACAGAATAATGGTGGCAAAGAAAATAATATCGTTCAGATCCGTTGAGGAGACTTCGCTGGAAAATTGTGAGGTGTTGCCGGTCATATGGGAAGGAAAAAAACCGAAGGCCCCCAGCGCAATGGCATTCAGTAATCCTGCGGAGGTAGCCAGCCAGAGGGCAAGCCGACGATCCTCCTGATGCGTTCGTTCTTTCTTGAGTTTAATCAGCAAAGAATACCTCCGGTTTGAGCTTTGCCTGAATAATCAGGCTAGCAAAGACAATTCACGGGTTGTCCAGGATAGCGCTTAATTATTACGGCACCGGAGGCCTGTATGGATTTAGTAATTAATTAAAATAACCCTGCTAAGAAAGCGATTATTAAGCATCGCTCGGGCTATGTTCATAGCATTCCATTATTCCCGTGGCGTAAAAAAGCCTCGCGCTGATTTAAGCGTTCAAACCATGCCTCAATGGCGGGAACCTGCGGCTTTTCAAACGGGGTCATCTTCCAGCGGTTCACCGACAGCCCCAGCACCACGTCGGCGAGGGTAAAGGTCTCGCCCGCCACCCATGCCCCGGTGTGTTGCAGCTGCTGCTCAAGGATCATGATGTGGTGGTTCCACTCCTTAATTCCCGCCGCAATCCGCGCTGGATCGTTAAACTCCGGATTTTTGCGCCCCAGCGCCGGGAAGACGTAGCGCCAGGCGTTATTGAATTCCGTTGCCTGCCAGTCCATCCAGCGCTCTATATTGGCGCAGGCCTGCGGATCTGCGGAGAGCAGGTCATCGCGTCCGGTTTTGCGTACCAGATAGCGGCAAATGGCATTGGATTCCCACAGCACAAAGTCGCCGTCGATCAGTACCGGCACCATGGCGTTCGGGTTCAGCTTGCGGAAGTCGTCGGTTTCCGTCGAGGCAAAGCCGCTGCCGTAATCTTCCTGCAGATAGTCCAGACCGGCTTCTTCACAGGTCCAGAGTACTTTGCGCACGTTGATGGAAGTGGTTTTGCCGAGGATTTTAAGCATGGTGCAGGCATCCTTTTTAAGAGTGTTTAAGAGCAGGTCAACCCTAAATAGGGTAGTAGTTCCTTCTGCCTTTATCGCGTTAGTCTGTTTACGACAAAAGGACCACAACAAGAAGCACGGTATGGAAATTATTTTGATGCGTCATGGAAGGCCTGCTTTTACAGGTGCTTCAAGAGTAACAAGCCTGGAGATGGCAGAGTGGATTTCACACTATAATCTCTCAGATACGGGCAGCGATATGCCCCCGCAATCCAGTCAGGCGTTAGCATCCAGCGCACTGCAGATCCTGAGCAGTCCTCTTCCCAGAGCGATTTCCTCCCTGCACGCATTAGGGCGTACACCGGATCGCATTGATGACGTCTTCAGAGAAGCTGACCTGCCCGCATTCCATATACCCGGTATTAGGTTAGCCCCCACTTTATGGGCGTCGGTTTTCCGTATTATGTGGCTGTGTGGCATCTCCCCTCATGTTGAGCCCCTGGCGACAGCTAAACAACGCGCCGTTCAGGCTGCGGATATCCTCGTAACATGTGCAAAAGCATCAAACGGCCCTGTGCTGCTTATGGGGCATGGGGTGATGAATCGGCTGATTGCGAAGGTACTCATATCGTTGGGCTGGAAAGAGCGTCGTCGACAGGGTAGAGGTTACTGGAACGCAGGAATCTACCACTTAGACTAAGTTAAGATGTTGATTTTCCGCGGCTATTTGCAAAGAATTTGGTAACGTGATTCTCCTGTCACCTTAGCGTGCAATTGGATTAATAAAGGAATGGTTAATGAAAGCAAGGGTGCTTTTCAGTCTCTGTTTTTTGGCAATGTCATCTCATGCCGCTGCCTATACGCAGTTCAAACCTGCGATCTTAAATGCTGCGCTTTTGTTCCAGCATGATGCAACAACCGGCAACGTAAAACATAGCCTTCAATGGGTCCGGGACGTTGAGGGTAAACTGCAGGTTATGACAGAAGTGAGATATGACCCCAGCGGGTGCTTTACCCACATCAATATGATCGACAGGGCCACTCCCCGGGAATTCCATCTGGTAAACAAGGATGGCGTACTGAGCTCATTCAAAGGCGAGCGTATTACTGGAAAAATCAATAAACGCTGCGAAATTACCGAGCTTGAGAATAAAAAGGGCAAGTTTTTGCTCAGCTATAATGTGCGCGGGTTGCTTGAAACGATGGTTGATAAAAGTACGGGGGAGGTTGTAGAACGATATGAATATCAACATAGCCAGTTCCCTGTACGGGTAAGAAACTACAAAGAGCGACTGGACAAGCGGATCTATTACCCATCCGGAAGCGCGCAATTTATTGATTCAGAAATAGTGTCAAAAGGAGAGGAGGGCACTGTCCGGGTGAAGCAGAGCTGTGCTTACACCCCAGATGGCAATGCAGATAAATGCTCACTGATAACCTCCACTGATGACAACTACCGCGGTTCTTTCTTCCTGTGGATTTCTAATCACGAAACAGAGTACTTCTGAGTTTATAAAACATGTTAAAAGTTATCGCCGAAGATTTTATCAAACCCGAGTTCGTCGACGTCGTTCTCCCTTTGTACCGCGAACTCATCGCGGCGACGAAGAAAGAACCCCTGTGTATTGCTTATGATTTGTACCGGGATGAAAAGGATCCAGGGCATTTTATTTTCATTGAAGAGTGGCCCGACCGCGCAGCACTCGATGCGCATTGTGCCAGCGAGCATTTCACTCGGCTTGTTCCTTTAATTGATCAATATGCGCGTAAAGCCGCGCAGTATATCCTGATGGATGGTCGGGTGGAGCCGGAGCGATAAAGTCAGTACCTGGGGCAGGGGTGACGGGGACAGCGGCGCTGAGGGTGCGCATTAAGGGAAGAGCGGACATTAACATGTAACATATCAGAGGCGTTAAGTACCGGCAGAATTATGCTTCGAAATAAGGTACTGACATTACAACTTTTCTTTTTTGCCTATAAAGCGTAACTTGTGCGAAAATGCGTTAAATCTAGAAGGAATATGGATAAATAGATGTATAACTGGAATTTAGTTGTGATAACGTTGTTTGGAGTAACTTACTTTCCATTTTTATGGCTTATAGGGATGAGGACCAGCGCTAAAAAAATACTCGTTAAAAATCAGTTTTATGAAATAGATCCCGGGGCATTGATACCCAAATGGGCTCAAATCAGTACACAGTTATTTTTTTATGCACACTACTGCTTTTTTTTAATTCCGCTGACAATGATCAGCTGGCTACATGGATTAGCTGCGTTTGGAGCGGGTGTTTTAATTTTTGGTTTTACCCCCCTGCTATCCTGTAGTTATCCGGGAATATTTAAACGAAATGCTATGCGAGTGTATAAAAATGACCCAAATGCTGGACGCCAGTTGATAAAGATTCTAAAGGCCGCCAACTGGCGATAACCCTATCTGTAAGTTCGGTAATTGAGACGAGTTTTTCTTCGCGATTATTGCATTTTCTCAGTTGAATGATATCGGCAGGGCTATACCGCACCGCTGAACGCATCGCCCTATACCGTGTTGCCCGCAAGCCCTAAGTGACATTATTTGTCATGATCAAGAGAGAGGATCAATAAGGGCACATAATAAAAAGCGCGGGCAAAAAGCGCTAATTAATCGACTTAACTCAAATTGACGCTGATTATCCGATCCGTAGGCGTAACATTGTATAAGTGGTAGTTAAGATTAATCTTAGAATTAACGGAAATAAGAACTATTCATTAGAGATGCTGAATGTTTTGACGTAAATTTATTCGTAAAAAATTTTGTTACAAATCCTACGAATTTATTCACAACCAAGGACGTTTAGCGTATGGGGATCTTAAAACCTGGTTTATTACTGACTGCTTTTGTACTGACTGCATGTGGTGGCGGCGGTGGTGGTGGTGGTGGCGGTAGCGACAGTACGCCCCCGGTAACCACTGCGCCTGTGCAAACGGATAACGGCAATCCGGCTCCCACACCGGAAACCCCTGCCACGGCACCGGTCAGTCTGACCACCGGTGGTACCATTTCTGGTTGGACCTACACCACCCCGGAGGGTCGTGAATACGTTATGCGCGGCACCGGGATCTCTGCGGGCCTGACGCAAACCCAACGGCTCACCCGTGACGACCGTTCCCCGGTCTCCTCAACGTCATGGTGCTGCGGCCGCATGAGTTACACCACGTTCGGTACCTGGACACAGTATGAAAAAGGTCAGCATGAGGTCTTCTACACCGGGGATGCCACGCTGGCGGCTAACGTGCCAACCCAGGGAACGGCGACCTATGTGGGTTACGGTATGCGTGAAAATATCCTGAGTGATGCTCGCTTTGACATTGATTTCGCGGCGAAAACCATAAACGGTACCATTGCCGGAAATGAAGTCTTTGGTAGCGAAGTTGCGATGCAGGGCAACATTGCAAACGGTGGTTTCACCGGTAGTGCGCAATCCGGTGAGCAGGCGGGGACCTTCACCGGTCATTTCAATGGCCCCACGGCTGAAGAGTTAGGCGGTCTGGCGCAGTTTGCAGACACGACTAAAAACGCATCCTTTGGCGCGACACGTCAATAAATCGTTTTCCGGTCAGCCTGGCTGACCGGACCTTCAGATGGTAAGCCTTTCTATGAATATTTTGCGTACTGGCGCACTGAGTTTGCTGTGCCCGCTCAGCGTTGCGTTTGCTGCGCCGCCGGAAACCGACTCGATTCCTGCTGCTCCCCACTTTGAACGACTGACCACGCCGGACAAGCGCACCGTGCCTGGCGAAAAGACGCTGCATGTTACCAATGCTCAACTGGCGGAACAGCCAGAGCTGGCGATGGCGCTGCTCGATCAGGCCATTCGTGAAGAAAAATGGCCGATGGTTCGTGCCATTTTACCGGTCTATGCGGCGTCACCCAATCCGGATTCTACCCTGATTCATTTTGCAAAAGCCGGTCTGGCGCGCAGTCAGGGACATTATGCAGAGGCGATTGAACACTATCGCGCTATTCTGAGCAGTCATCCTGACTTTGCTGCGGTGCGTCTGGATTTAGCGCGTGCCATGTTTGAAAATCGTCAGTTTGACGCCGCTGATTATCAATTTCGTCGTGTATTACAAAGCAATCCGCCTGAGAATATTCAGCAGGTCATTGCACAATATCTTGAGCGCATTCAGAAGGGCAGCGCATTAACGGGTTCATTCAGCGTAAGTTATCTGAATGACAGCAATGTGAATAATGCTTCATCAGGTAAAACCATTCGGGTTGGCGATCGCCTGTTTATTCGTAATAAGGATAGTTTTCCTCAGCGCGGAGAAGGTTTCTGGTTCAATGGCGCATTACAAAAAGATGTTCAACTCTACGATCAGCATGGCTTGCGATTCCTTGGTACGGTAAATGGTAAGAGTTACTGGAATAATCATGATTTTGATGATATTACCACCCGTGCTTATGCCGGATATCAATGGCGTAATTTCCGCCAACAGTTTGCCCTGTTGCCCTTTTATGAAAAAAGATGGTATGGCACCGAGGCGTACTCTTCTGGCCCTGGTGTTCGTGCCGAATACAGTTATTTACTTACCCCTACCTGGCAGGTGAGTCAGGCGCTGGAATATCAGAAACTGGATTATGATGATGAAGATTATCGATTCTTGCGCGGACAAAATCGTTACTCTTCCACAACCCTGTCCCATGCCTTCAGTAACCGGGTGTCAGGATTTGCCGGCTTCGATCTGCTCGATCAGCAGACCTTCACTCGCAGTGAATCTAACCATCGGGTAGGTTTGCGCAGCGGGGTGCAGGTTGATATGCCCTGGCAACTCTCCTTTGCCGCCACCACGGCCATTGCCAGACGCAATTACCAGGCCGACAGTGATATCTTCTCGACACGACGGAAAGATAACGAACAGATCTATAACCTCTCGCTCTGGCATCGCGACCTTTATTTCTTTGGGGTTATGCCGAAACTGAATTTCACCTATAAACGGGTCGATAGCAATATCGATTTCTATGATTATCAACAGCGGAATGTCACGCTTTCTCTGGATAAGAACTTTTAACAGACGTTGGCCAGCACTTTTTACTGAGTATGCAGAAAAAGTCTAATACGAAAGGGTGAAATTAACATGAAAAGCACGCTCCGGCGTGTTTTTTTATTTTATGGGTTGGTAAAAGGTAAATGTGGCTGCTAACTTTTGGAGCGGTGCCCAGGTGTTGCGTGATAATAAGTAGTCCTTAGCTGGATAATGATAAATACGAAAAAAGCATGACATTTTAAATCTGTCTGTACTTTTTTGTTTATTGTTTAGCTATAAAATTTCCGTCATTTTTTAGTCATGAATAAATGAAAAGCTCACGTTAAAACAGAGAAAAAGGGTTAGCTATGTTCAGAGTTTTCTGCTCCTCTTGCGTCATTAAACCCTTGCGTTCAGGACGATACTTATTAATGGTGAGCATGTTATTCCCGACATGGGTATATGCCGAAACTTCTACCTACGACGAACTTATTATTCAGGCTCGGGATGGCGACCGCCAGCCTTTATTGCAATACCTTGCCGTTCGCGAAAAGCAGACCCAGTTAACGGCGGGAGAGATTGCTGACTGGCTTCAGGTTTCCTCATGGGCCAATAATGACGTCGAGACGCTGGCGGTATGGAATCGTTATCGCCAAAGCATGGACATCCCTGCCAGAGGGCAAATCGCTGCCGCCCGCGCGCTGCGTAACCAAAAGCAGTGGAATGCCTCGCTGGCCGTCTGGGAAACCGTTCTGCAAACTGAGCCCGGTAATAGCGACGCGCGCACAGGCTGGATAATGACGCTCGCAGATGCCCATCGCAACGAGCAGGCCATCACCGAAGCCCGGCGCTGGGTAGACGAGGAGCCGGGGCCAGAGAGAGAGGCCCTGCTGGCTTATGTTTATCATGCTCAGGGGAAAAACTGGGATTCAGTCCTGGCGGCCAGCCAAATCGATACCGATTCAGACCACAACAAAAACGTGGTGCCCACGCTGCTGGCTGCCATGTCGGCCACCCGCATTGCCGGCCCCGCGCTGACCCTTTCAGAGCGCTACCCCCAGCCTGATGCCATTACACGTCAACTTGAACTGGATGCGGCGGCGCAAACCGTCCGCGCTGCGTTCACGCCCACCCGCAATGAAGATGAACGATTCCTGGTGGCCGATAAAGCCCTGGCTCGCTATGACACGCTGATTGCCGCGTGGGAACAACAGCCCGAGGCGCAAGGTGATGTGCGACGCGCCAGAATTGACCGGCTGGGGGCGCTGGTGATCCGTAAACGCATGGATGAGGCGATAGCCGAATTTGAATCGCTCGAGGCGAGCGGAACGCCGGTTCCTGACTACGCCAGAAGATGGGTCGCTTCTGCCTATCTTGCGCAGAAGCAGCCGGACAAAGCCGAGTCGCTGCTGGAAAGCATCTATTTTCCGCGTGGCTCGACCCTGGCATCACAGCCGATGACCATGGACGATCAACAGGAACTGCTGTTTGCCCGTCTCGATAACAACCATTTCGACGAAGCGGAGCAGCAACTGGATGCCTACACCAGAGAGAGCCCTTATCTGCAAAAGGTCTATGGCTCTCCCACGCCGCAGCCCAATGACAGCTGGCTGCTGGCCAGAACCTTACGAACCGAATACCTGGTGGCCGTCAATAATTTGCCTGCAGCCGAGACGCATGCGGAGCAGTTGGCGCGTACAGGATCGGGTAACCAGGCACTGCGTATTGCCTATGCGTCAGTGCTGCTGGCGAGAGGATTACCTCGTGCCGCAGAGCGCGAACTTAAGCTTGCCGAAGTCCTTGAACCCAGCAACCTCGAGCTGGAAAGGCAACAAGCATGGACGGCCATGGAGCTTCAGGAGTGGAAGCAGGCCGACGAACTGACGAAGGATGTGGTCACCCGCAGCCCGGATGACGCCGCCACGTTGCAGCTTGAACGACTGATGGAGGTGCATAACAAAGCTGAACTGCGGATAGCCGGGTCTCAGGGCATCTCATCCGACAGTCCGGTCAGTGGCAAAAATGATTTTACCCTCAACGCGGCGCTTTATAGCCCACCCATTAACCAAAACTGGCGACTGTTTACCGGCTACAACTTTGCCCGTGGCGATTTTGAGGAGGGGAAGGGAATAAGTCGGGACCTGCTGGCGGGCGCGGAATGGACGTCAAGGAATAGCTGGGCCGAAATGGAGGTCTCCGGGCGCAACGATGGCAGCGATCAGAAAATCGGCGGACGTCTCTCTGGCTGGTACGATTTCAGCGACAGCTGGCGGGTCGGGGGCTCGGCGGAGCGGCTATCACGTAACACCCCGCTGCGTGCCCTGCGCAATGGGGTAAACGCCAACGGTGGCGATCTGTGGTTGCGCTGGTATCAGAACGAACGACGCGAATATCAACTTTCACTTTCCGGCGCCCATTTCACCGACGGCAACGATCGACTGGAATATGGCATCAGCGGTAAAGAACGCCTCTGGACGCTGCCACGTTTTACGCTGGATTTTATCCCCGGCATCGGCGGCAGCCATAACAGCAAAGAAAATGTGCCTTATTACAACCCCAAACGTGATGTTTCGGCGGTTGCAGGGCTGCGCGCCGAACATGTGCTGTACCGCCATTACGAGACGGTCTGGAAGCAGCAGTTTGAGGCGGGGGCGGGCGGTTACTGGCAAAAGGGGTACAGCGCTGGGGCCATCAATCAGTTAGGTTACGGGCAACGTATTCAATGGAATAACGTAGTGGATGCCGGGGTGACACTTACCTGGGATAAGCGTCCTTACGACGGTAAGCGGGAGCGCAATATTGCCCTCGCATTTGATCTGAATGTCAGGTTTTAAGGGCGCTTGATGATGAAACGATGGCTTCTCGCCGCGAGGGTAATAGTTGGGTGGATGATGATGAGCATGTGTGCACTGGCCGCGGCACCGCGTTATCTTCCTCCCGCCGAGCGGCCGGCGCTGTATGCGGATCAGCGCTGGCCCACAAACAGCTTTCTGGTGCTGGGCTGGCATGACGTGGAGGACGGTGCCGCCGATCAGCGCTATCTGTCCGTGCGCACCAGCGCCCTGAACGACCAGTTTGCCTGGTTGCATGATAACGGCTACCACCCGATTAGCGTGCAGCAGGTGCTGGATGCCCATGCCGGAAAAATCACCTTGCCTGAAAAGGCGGTGATGCTGACCTTTGATGATGGATACAGTAGCTTCTCGACGCGCGTTCTGCCGCTGCTTCGGTTGTTCAAATGGCCTGCTCTGTGGGCGCCTGTCGGCAGTTGGGTGGATGCACCGGAACATTCGCTGGTGGATTTTGGCGGATTAAAGACGCCGCGGGAAAAATTTGCCACCTGGAAGATGGTACGCGAGGCCAGCGAATCGGGGTTGGTGGAAGTGGGGGCGCACACCTGGGCCTCCCATTACGGCCATCAGGCCAATCCGCAAGGCAGTAAGGAGCCCGCAGTCGCTAACCGTTTTTACGATAAAACCAGCGGACAGTACGAAACGGATGCGCAGTTTGAACAGCGTATTCGTGCTGACCTGTCGCGCATTACGGGCAAAATCGAAGAGGTCACCGGGAAAGCACCGCGAGCCTGGGTCTGGCCCTACGGAGCGGCGAGCGGGACCACACTGAAGCTCGCGCATCAGCAGGGTTACCAGATGGCTTTCACCCTGAACCAGGGGCTGGCGAATGCCGCAAATCTGGAAGATGTTCCCCGGGTGCTGATTTCCAATAACCCTTCGCTGCGTAGCTTCGCCAGCCAGATAGCTCAGGTCAGGGAACCTGAAACCATGCGGGTTATGCATGTCGATCTCGACTATGTGTACGACAAAAACCCGACTCAACAGCGTAAAAATATCGATCTGCTCATTCAGCGTGTTTTCGATATGAAGATAACCCATGTCTTTTTACAGGCTTATGCCGACCCGAAAGGGGACGGCAACGTCAATGCCCTCTATTTCCGCAGTCGTTGGCTACCTATGCGGGCGGATCTGTTTAACTTCGTTTCCTGGCAGTTGCAGACCCGTGCCGGGGTGAAGGTTTACGCCTGGATGCCGGTCCTGGCGTTTGGGTTAGACCCCTCTGTGCCACGCGTGGCGGCCTGGTCGTCAGACACCGGACGAAGTGCGCCAGATAATCGCCAGTACTTGCGCTTATCACCCTGGAATGCGGTTGCCCGGCAGAGAATCAACGACATTTACGAGGACCTGGCGCGCCACGCCAATTTCAGCGGCATCCTGTTCCATGACGACGCTTTTTTGACCGATTTTGAGGATGCCTCCCCGGATGCGCTCAAAGCCTATCGTTCAGCAGGCTTCCCGGACGACCTCGCGCAGATCCGCGCCAACCCGCAACTGCTGGCGCGCTGGACGCGCTTTAAAAGTCGCGCCCTGATTGATTTTACCCGACAGCTCACGCAAACCGTGCGTGCGGTGCGCGGTCCACAGATCAAAACCGCCCGCAACATTTACGCCATGCCGATACTGGATCCGCAGAGCGAAACCTGGTTTGCGCAGAATCTGAATGATTTTCTCGGCACCTACGACTGGACAGCCCCGATGGCGATGCCGCTGATGGAAAATGTCCCGGTCAACGATGCCAATGCCTGGCTGGACAGACTCGTCGGGCAGGTAGCCCGTTTCCCGGGCGCGCTGGATAAAACAGTTTTTGAACTTCAGGCCCGCGACTGGCGTAAGGGGGCAGGGCAGGACAACATTAGCGGTGAAATGCTTAACGGGTGGATGCGGCAGCTCAAGCTGAGCGGTGCCAGAAACTATGGCTACTACCCGGACGATTTCATTAACGATCAACCCCGGATGGCAGAGATCCGTTCTGCTTTTTCCTCCTACTGGTATCCGCAAAAATGACCGATCGCCTCATCGCCTTCTTGATCCTTTGCCTGATGTTCAGTTTTCCGCTCGGCGTGGCGGTGATTTTTACCGGTGAAGTGATCCTTGATTTCGTCTTTTTCTGGCCGCTGTTTATGTCGGCCCTCTGGATTAGCGGTGGACTTTACTTCTGGTTTCACCGCGAGCGCCACTGGCCATGGGGGCCGGGCACACCGCCACCTGTACTCGAAGGTAATCCGCTGATTTCCATTCTTGTGCCGTGCTTTAACGAAGGGTTGAATGCCCGTGAGACTATCGAAGCGGCGCTGGCGCAACGTTATGAAAATATAGAAGTGATTGCTATCAATGACGGTTCTATCGACAGCACCGCGGCCGTGCTGGACAAGCTGGCGAGTGAATATTCGCGGCTGCGGGTGATTCATCTGGCGGAAAATCAGGGTAAAGCGGTCGCCCTGCAGGCGGGTGCTGCGGCGGCACGCAGTGATTTTCTGGTGTGCATTGATGGTGATGCGCTGCTGGATAAGGATGCGGCAGTGTATATGGTCGCCCCGCTGCTCAATTACCCTCGCGTGGGGGCGGTGACCGGTAATCCGCGTATCCGTACGCGTTCAACGCTGGTGGGGCGAGTCCAGGTGGGGGAGTTTTCCTCTATCATCGGCCTTATCAAGCGTACCCAGCGCGTCTATGGTCAGGTCTTTACCGTTTCCGGTGTCATTGCCGCTTATCGCCGTCGCGCCCTGGCAGAGGTGGGATACTGGAGCCCGGATATGATCACGGAAGATATTGATATCAGTTGGAAGTTACAGCTGCGCCACTGGTCAATTTTCTTCGAACCTCGTGCGCTGTGTTGGATTTTGATGCCCGAGACGCTAAAAGGGCTTTGGAAGCAGCGTCTGCGCTGGGCACAGGGGGGCGCGGAGGTATTTATTGTCAATATGCGTCGCTTGTGGAGCTGGGAGTACCGACGCATGTGGCCTCTGTTTATTGAGTTTTGTATGTCAACCGCATGGGCCTTTGCCTATGCCGTCAGCATTCTGTTGTTTCTCTTCGGGCTGCTTATTCCGATGCCCGATTCTTTATATGTTCAACACCTTTTCCCACCGGCTTTTACTGGCCTGATGCTGGGCGTGGTCTGTCTGTTGCAGTTCGCGGTCAGTCTGATTATTGAAAGACGCTACGAGAAAGGTATTGCGGCGTCTCTGTTCTGGATTATCTGGTTTCCGGTGGTGTACTGGATGTTGAGCCTGTTCACTACGCTTGTGGCTTTCCCGAAAGTCATGCTGCGCCGCAAACGCAGCAGAGCTCGTTGGGTGAGTCCCGATCGCGGTATTGGGAGATTAAAACCATGATCCAACCTTTAATTTTTACTGAACAACGGCTGTTTCCACGCGCGCTGGATGCCCTGTTAACGATCGTGGCCTGGCTGGGGTTTAGCTGGCTGATTTACAATGGTCTGATAACCGCAATTGAACATGATCCTTTTATAGGGACCAGGCCGTTCTACACCACGCTCAGTACGCTGAGTATCTACCTGCTGGTGGCCTGTCTTATAAGTCTGGCGCTGATCGCCTGGGCAAAATACAACCAGCTGCGCTTTCGTATTGAACGTCGTAAGCGTCGGCCAGAACTTGAGCGCCATGAAGTTGCGGCAAGTTTCAATATCACCCCCGAACTGGCGCTAATGATGAGTCAGGCCAAGATCTTTACCCTCGCGCATTACGAGACGGGGGCAATTGACCGCGTGTGGATGGCGAAAATCCTCGCTGATGTGCAGCGCGAGTAACGAAAAACCTGCCGGTAATTCTGGATGTTTGCTGGCAGGTTTTTTATGGATTGCCTGCGGCTTGCTTAGTACAGGAGGGCATGAACCCTGGCTCATAACGTAACGTCTCAATAATCATCGAGAGTGCCGGCAGGAGCTGACGCTCGCTGGAATAAAATATATGGAACCCCTGACGCGGCGGACACCACGCCTCAAGCACTGCCTGAAGACGGCCATTTTCCAGCCCCGGACGGGCAAGTATCTCCGGTACATAAGCCAGGCCATATCCCGCCAGCGCGGCGTCGAGGGCGGCATACACCGAGTTGAAGATCAGAGGACCATCGACACGGCAGGCCTGAACGCCGTCTCCCTTTTTCAGTTCCCAGGGGCTGATCCCCTCCTTCATAGAGTATCGGGTGTTGATGCAGGCGTGCCGGACTAAATCCTCGGGCGTGAGCGGGAGATCTTTTCCGGAGAGATAATCCGGGGAGGCGCTGCGCGTGGTGCGGATCAGCAGCCGTAGCCCCAGCTGCGCCTCAAGATTGCGGATGGTATGACTTAACGCCGACTGGGAAACATCCAGTTCAGCGGCGGCCCGGGTAAAACTGCGTTCCCGGGCGATAGTGATAAACGCCACGACCAGATGAAACAGAAAACGGCTGAAATTGTTGAAGAAACAGAAAGAGCAGCACACCAGCAGCTCCAGGACAGCGGGATCGATATAACAGATTTCTCTCCTGCTAATCAGAGTTTTTTGATGGTGACGCTCATCCAGAACCTGATAGATCGCGTTCATGGCGGCGATATGGCCGTTGCCCAACAGTTAATAACGATGGAAGCCAAAAGGCTGAACGTCAGCGTAAACGTTGAGGCTGATCAATCGCGAAGTTAGGTCCCGTTTTATGCGCAGCTACATGGTGCTTTCTACCTGACAGGCGCATGGACCTTCACCGGAAACGCTAACGTAGTTTTGCCACCCATTCTTCGCAAAAATCCAGATAGGCCCGCACAAGGGCTGAAGGATGTTTATGACGGGCGTAAACAAGGTGCAATGGCAGGACTTGTTTGGCTGTTTCGGGGAAAAACGCTATCAGCTCACCGTTCTCCAGCCAGGGCCTGGCTAATAAATCGGGGAGCTGTGTGACGCCCATACCACTTAGCGCGTAATATATTAATCCCTGGACATTATTAGTGGAAAAGAAGGGTTCGTATTTTACTTTTTCCGTTCCTGACCCCCATTCAAAAGAACTCTGATTCAGGCTTTCCCAGGCAGCAACAGGAAGTCGGCCCATTTCAGCCAGTGACGTTGGCGTACCATGTCGGGCCAATAATGAGGGACTTGCCACGAACAAAACTTCCACTGTCATGAGAGGTTTAGCAATTACATCATCCGTATTTAAGTTGCCCATTCTTAGCGCAACATCGACGCCATCTTCAAACAAATCAACGACTCTTTCGCTTGAATGACAAAAGACATTGATATCCGGATAGCGCTGCTGAAATTCGATCAGTAAATCCCACCAGATAGAGAAATTAGGGGGCACGGACAGACGTAACTTACCCTGTAAGTTGTGGGCTGAGGTTACCGACTTTTGTGCATCCTCCAGCAATTCGATACCCAGACGAGCCTGTTCAAAGAACTGTTGTCCTTTATGGGTTGGCCTAACACCCTGTCGTGAGCGTTCCAGGAGTTGAACGTTCAAGGCCTGCTCAAGCTCATTAATTTTTCGACTTAACGTGGAGATGGGTACCCCTGTTTTGTCACTCGCCGCAGAAAAGCTTCCGGCATTCATCACCGCGATGAACAATTTCGTTGCATTAAAATCCATTGTTCTTTCCATTTTTGGGAATGATGTTCCTATTTTTAATGATTCCATTCCATTTTTCAAAGGGTAAAATTCTCCAGTCTGATTTTCTCCAGGATTTAAAAATGAATAACCGCGTCACTAAAATCTTAAACATTCGCTATCCACTTATTCAGGCACCCTTGTATTTCCTGACCAATGCGGAACTGGTTGCTGCGGTGTCAAACGCGGGTGGGCTGGGCACGCTGGGTCCCCACGCTGGGCAAGAAAGTCAGCCAGGCTCGCGCTTTGTGGCGCTGGATCGTATGCGGAAGGAGATCCGAAAAGTTAAAAAACTGACGAATAAACCCTTTGCTGCGACCCTGATTAACGGTCCGGATATGAGCTTCTGGCGGCCCACTGCTGAAATGCTGGTCGAAGAAGGCGTTGAGGTAGTGCTTATCAATGAAGTGCTGGATGCAGAGATATTTGAATTCTTTAAAAGCCACGGCATAAAAACCCTTTATCGCGCTCTGACACCCACTATCGCTAATTCAAAAGAAGCAGAGAAATTAGGAGCCGACATCATCATCGCCACAGGTTTTGACGAAGGTGGGACCGTACCGAGCCGGGTGATTGGCACATTCAGCATCGTTCCCATGATCGTTGATAGCGTGAACGTTCCGGTCATCGTTGCGGGTGGAATAGGTGATGTGCGCGGCGTGCGTGCCGCAATGGCTCTGGGGGCAGAAGGGGTCTATGCGGGCACTCTTTTTTTGACTGCGCTTGAAAACCCAGCGGCTGAAAAAGTTAAACGTCTGATTGTCGACTCCACGGCAGAGGATTTGCTGTTGTTCCGCACACTGCCAGCCTATTACCGTAGCTTGCCCACCGATTTGAGTCCTAAGCTGGCAGAGTTAGATGCTCAGAACACGGATCGTGAAACCATGTTTAAGGCAATGAATGGCTATCACTCCCTGTGGCAGGCGATGAGGCTGGGGAATTTTGATCAGGGTGTTGTGTCAACCGGCACAGGTATTTCCGTCATCAAATCCATTCGTCCGGCGGCAGACATTGTTTCAGACCTGATGCAGGACTTTTAAGATATACGACCGGGGCGGCGACCCTGAACTTAACTCTCACGGAGCCATAATGATGAATATTGGGATTCTGGGCGCAGGCATGATCGGCAAGCAACTTGCGCTGAAACTCGCTGCAGCCGGCCATGATGTCGCGATCGCCAATACCCGGGGGCCAGAAACGATTGGCCAGGACTTACTGGCAACAGGGGCGAAAGCCGTGACGGCGAAACAGGCGGTAAGCTCCAGAGAGGTTGTCATCGTTTCAATACCGCTGGAACGCATTCCCGATCTGGCTCCCTTATTCAGCGGCGTGTCAGACGAGGTGGTGGTGATTGATACGTCAAACTACTGGCCTTACAGAACCGGGATTATTAAGGCGATCGAAGCCGGGCAGGTCGAGAGTGAGTGGGTCGAAGAGCAACTCGGAAGGCGAGTAGCCAAAGCATGGAACGCGATCATGTTTAGTTCTCTGGAGAACAAAGGACGGCCAGTCGGTGCACCGGACAGGCTCGCCATCCCGGTGGCGGCTGACGTTGAGTATGACCGCAGGATCGCCATGTCGCTGGTGGAGGATACGGGCTTTGACGCCGTGGATGCAGGAACGATTGCTGACTCCTGGCGCCAGCAGCCTGCGGCTCCGGCCTATTGCACCGATCTCACACGTGATGATCTTATACCTGCGTTGCAGGCTGCTGAACGTGCGCGGTTGCCCATCCGGCGCGAACTCTTTTGGGCGGTTATGCAGGAGCGCGCCGATAGCAAGATACCTATCGACCCGGATTACCCGATTCGTCTGAGCCGCCTTATTCAGATGTAAACCTGATTACAGCGCTTAACTGAACAGCCGGTCTGACAGAGCGGCATTTAGTGAAAAATGTTAACCATCACCAGTGAAGGGGGCGCAGCAATTTGTTAACAACACCTCCGTAATGGATTGATTGGATGAAGGCAACCCGATAACATCCACGCTTTCGGATAAAGAAAATGTCGGTTACCGATTCACTTCTCGCTTTCTCTCTCGCGGCACTCTTGCTTACCCTCACGCCTGGCCTGGATACGGCACTCATTCTTCGAACCGCCTGTGCTGAAGGGGGTAAAAAGGCTTTTCAGGCTGCGCTTGGAATTGATGCTGGCTGTTTCGTCTGGGGAGCGCTAGTCGCGCTCGGTCTCGGCGCTCTGATGGCGGTTTCAGCGCTCGCTTATACAGTACTGAAAATCTGCGGGGCGGCTTACCTTTGCTGGCTGGGCCTGCAATTACTGATGCGCCCCCGAACCTCTTTCAGTCAGAACGCGGATGACACGGCTGCCCACGGGAACTGGTTTATCAAAGGCATGCTCGGAAACGTACTCAATCCAAAGATGGGCATTTTTTATGTGTCGTTTCTACCTCAATTTATCCCCGCCGGGCATTCACCTGTACTCTGGACATTTATCCTCGTCGGCATTCATGTCCTGATCGGCACCCTGTGGTCAGTCACGCTAATCATCTCCACGCACTTTGCATCCGCTATCCTGAAAAGACCCCGCGTTATCAGCGCCATGGATCGTGCAACCGGGGGACTCTTTTTATGCTTTGCCGCCAGACTGGCGTTCAGCAGCCGATAACGGGCTTTAGTGTCGTAGGCCGGGCAAGCGAAGCGCCCCCGGCATGCCTTCTCTGGAGAACGTCCCGCAAACCCCGGTTTATTCAGCCCCCACCTGTAATACATATCCCTTTCGGGCGCTTTGCCACGCCATCACGGCCAGTCCAAGCGCGATAACCGAGAGCAGCGCGCCCGCCCAGTTAGGGGACGCCAGACCAAAACCGGCGGCAATGGTGGCGCCACCGGCCCAGGCCCCCAGCGCGTTACCGAGGTTGAACATCCCAATATTGACCGACGCCGCCATGGTGGGGGCGCCCGCATGGCTGGCGCGATCCATCACCAGCTTCTGGATCGGCGAAACCGTCGCAAATCCAAAGGCCGCCATCAGGAAAACGCAGGCCGCGGCGACAATCTCATTATCCACGCCCAGCCAGAAGACTAGCAGAACCACGGCTTGCGCGGCCAGGGTAATGAAAAGCGTGCCAAACAGGGAACGGTCTGCGAACCGTCCACCAATCCAGTTTCCGACAGCCAGCCCCAGACCAAACAGCACCATCAGCCAGGCCACACCACTGGCGGAAAAACCGCCTTCCTCGATCATCATTGGCGCGATATAGGTGATAGAGGTGAAAAAGGCCGCCGGACCGAAGACGGTAATGCCCATCACCAGTAGAACCTGGGGATCAATAAAGGCGCGCAGTTCTGTCTTTAGCGCAATGGCCTGACCCTTTTCGATGCGTGGAACCAGCAGCGCGATGCTGGCTATTGTCAGCAGGCCGATAGCGGCGATAAGCCAGAAAACCAGCCGCCAGCTGAAGGTCTGCGCCAGCCAGGTGCCCACTGGCACACCCAGCAGGTTTGCCAGCGTCAGCCCGGAAAACATAAAGGCGATGGCACTGGCCTGACGACCAGGCGCCACCAGCGAGGCGGCGATGATCGAGCCAATGCCAAAAAAGGCTCCGTGATTAAAGGAGGTGATGACCCGGCCCACAACCGCCAGAGTCAACGTAGGGGCAATCGCCGTCAGGATATTCCCGAGGGTGAAGATGAGGGCCAGACCGATTAGCATGGTCTTGCGCGGGATCCTGGCCCCCAATACGGTCATCAGCGGCGCACCGACAAAAACGCCGAGGGCGTAAGAGGTCGCCATCAGCCCGGCGGAGGGGATACCGACCTCAAATTCAGCGGCGATTTGCGGCAGTATTCCTGCGATGACGAATTCAGTCAGACCGATTCCGAATGCGCCGACGGCAAGGGCGAAAAGTGCGATGGGCATGTCAACTCCATTATTTCATTTTGTGGTTAATGTTATTAAGTAAAATCGAGTATATTCATTTTTTTATTCTGTGATCGAGGCTGTATGAGCGAGTTTGATAAAGAAAAAGATGGTATTAAGCAGACCAGGCATAAACCGGCAGAACTCGATGCGATCGACCGAAAAATATTAGGCGCGCTGGCAGAAGACGCCGGGCGTAGCTACGTGGAGTTGAGCGAGATCGTGCATCTCTCAGCTCCGGCGGTTCACGATCGCGTGAAGCGTTTAAAGCGTGATGGGGTAATTAAAAACACCGTGGCGGTGCTGGATGGCTGCAAGCTGGGCCGAACGCTGTTAACGTTTCTGGTCATTGATACCAGCAGCTATCAGGCGACCCGGGCGCTGCTGCAGTTCACCAGCCGCAAAGAGGTCGAGGAGTTGCACACCGTGGCAGGGGACGGCTGCGTGTTGATAAAGGTAAGGGCGGCAGATACCGAATCGCTGGAAAACTTCCTGATGGAAATTCAGAGCGTGGAAGGGGTTCGTTCTGTGCGCAGCTATATCGCGCTGTCCACCTTCCTCGAGCGTGGCCCATCGCCGGATTAAAGGCAGTTATTCTCTTGTTCCAAAACGGTTTGCTTAATTCATGAAAACGCTTAGGCTAGCATCGGATATAGGCTTGCTAATCAAAGGCTAAAAATGAAAACAACAAACCCTGAATATACCGCTGTTGATCTATCTGGTTGGGCAAGAAAGGAGCACTTCGAGGTATTTCAGTCGTTTGCTCAATCGACAATTAACCAAACGGTTCTGGTAGACATTACTGCACTGTTAAAGCATATCAAAAAGGTTGGCTGGAAATTTTACCCTACTATGATTTCCCTCCTGTCTGAAATCGTAAACAGGCATACGGAGTTCCGTATGGCCATGAAGAACAATGAGCTTGTCATATGGAACAGAGTTCATCCAAGCTATACCATTTTCCATAATGAAACCGAGACCTTTTCATCCTTATGGAGTCAATACGATGGCAATATTCAACACTTCCAGACGGTTTATTCGGAAGATGTTGCCCGGTACGGGAATAACCTTGCTTATTGGCCTAAAGGTGCGTCGCCGGAAAATGTATTTTTCGTTTCTTCAATTCCCTGGGTGACCTTTACCAACTTTAATATCAACGTTGCTAATATGCAGAACTTCTTTGCCCCCATGTTCACCTTTGGGAAATACTATGAACATGAGGGGAAAGTCTTGTTGCCTCTCGCCATTCAGATACATCACGCCGTGTGCGATGGTTTCCATGTGGCAAGACTGTTCAATGAGTTACAGGTGATGTGTAACGACATAATCCACCACCCGTCGGGGCTGGCTACTTCCCGGTAGCGCTCTTCCGCTCGGTGAACCCGGTCAGCACCACCGCGCTCAGCAGCAAAATAGCGCTCATCGCAAAAGTGCTCTGCCAGCCGATGTGGTCAAACACCATTCCGCCTGCCGTGGAGCCCAGCGCGATTGAGAGCTGGATCACCGCCACCATCAGTCAGTGGGCCTTTTCTGACAGCTATATGGAAGCCGAAGCCGCGCGGCTGGGACTGGGGCTGGCCTACGTCCCGGTCGAGCTGGTGGCGGACGATCTGGAGCGGGGAACGCTGATTCGGGTGTTACAGCGCTACAGCCTGCGCATGGATGGGTTATTCCTCTACTATCCGCACCGCAACGTGTCGCCCGCATTGAGGGCGGTGATTGATACCCTGAAAATCTGAGAATTTTTTGTAGGCCGGGCAAGCGCAGCGCCCCCGGCAGGCCCTTTCTGGGAGGTGCCTCGCAAGCCGCAATCGGGCCCAGAAACACATTCCTCGCTGTCTTACGTACTACCCTGGGACGTTCGTAATCCTGTATTTGCTGCGTGCTCAATGCAGGGTTTTTGAAGGTGATATGAGGAAGGGATCAGCCAGACCTCTTTACTTAAATTCAAGCGCTGCAACAATAGAATCTTCTATTTTCTCCGGCGTAGAAATCGGTGCAAAACGCTTGAGCGGTTTACCGTCGCGTCCAATCAGGAATTTAGTGAAGTTCCACTTGATCCGACCACCCAGCACGCCGGGCAGTTCCGCTTTCAGGTAACGAAACACCGGGTGCGTAGCGGGGCCGTTAACCTCCACTTTCCCGAACATCGGAAAGCTCACACCGTAGTTAATGTTACAGGTCTGCGCAATGTCGTCGGCACCGCCGGGTTCCTGTTTACCGAACTGGTTGCAGGGGAAACCCAGTACTACCAGCCCCTGATCGGCATATTTTTTGTAGAGCATCTCAAGGCCTGCGTATTGCGGCGTGAAGCCACAATGGCTGGCGGTATTCACCACCAGAACGACCTTGCCCGCATAGTCGGCCATAGAGATGTGCTCGCCACGCAGGCTGGTGGCAGTAAGTTGATGAAAGGTCGTCATGTTGGAAACCTCACTCCGCAACCAGCCACATATCGGCTTCGTCAAACATCTCCTCCAGCATGCGGTTCAGCTTCTCTCGATCGCTTTTACTGGCATCGCTGTTCAGGCCGTTGGCCTGCATCGGTTTTACCTTCACCTCGGCATCCGGAAAGATGCGGTGCACCCGGGTGGTTAACTCAGCCAGGATGATCTCCCTTGCACCGGGGAGTCCCGCAACATTTCTTTTGTCGTAAACCAGTTCAACAAACATCACACATCCCCTTAAGTACTGTTTTAATGTACAGCATTCTTACCGGGGTAATGACATCTGTCAACTGCCGCCCGTTATGCAGGCGGCAGTTAATACGTATCAGAATAAGACCGAGTAGTTCAGGCCGAAGGTACGGCCGCGACCTTTGTAGGTATAGAGGTTATCAGCACCGTAGGTTGGGCTGTACAGACCCGGGGCGCGCTGTCCCCATGCGGTGGTGTAATCTTCATCCAGCAGGTTTTCGACGCTGAAGCTCAGCTTGCCCACCGGCAGAAGGTAACTGCCTAAGAAGTCAGCAGTGTTATAGCCCTCAATACGCTTACCGGCTTCGTCTGACAAATCAAAGGTCTGCGTACTTTGCAGACGCAGCGTCCAGTTGCCCGGCGCCCAGGTGACCCATGCGCTCATTTTGGACGGGCTGGCGCTGTCTACCGTCAGCTTCTCCCATTTCCCGTCGACGCGGGTTTCCGATTTGATGACGTTGAAGTTTGAGCCGGTGCTCCACTCGCTGTCGGTGAAGAAATAGTCCACCTGGCCTTCAACACCGTAAATGCGACGCTCGTCATCTTCGACGTTGATGGTCATGTCGCTTTTGTTGATGTTGATGGTTTTGTCGGAGAGCGAATAGTACCCGGCAATCTGCGTGCGCAGGTTGTCCCCGGTGTAGCGCCAACCCAGCTCGTACGCATCAACCTTAATGCCGTCGAGTTTTGAGTCATTCACGTTCACGCTGTTGACCAGACGATAATGGCCGTTTACCAGTTGATAAGTGCCGGAGCCGTAATATTTCGCCAGATCCGGGATCTCAAAGCCCTGGGAGAAGTTGAACCACAGCTGCTGGCGCTCGGTCAGGTGACCCAGAATACCGGCGTTAAACAGCAGGTTGTTGTAGTCGGTTTTCCCGCCCGGTACAGCGTCTGCCGAGGAGGCTCTGCCGGTGGCAATACCCTGCTGTTGGGCGTAACCAATAAAGTCATCGACCTTGTTTTCCGTATACTGATAGCGCACGCCACCGCTCAGGGTGATGGCGGAGAAGTTGTAGCTCGATTGCAGGAACGGAGCGAGGTTGGTGATGCTGTAGCCTGGATAACGTCCCACGTTGTAGGCATTATCCAGCTTCATACCCCCGCTGGCTGCCGCTTTGTTAAGGTCGAAGAATTGCTGATTGGCGTCGAAGGTTTCATGCTCGGCATCGACACCCCATGTCAGGGTCAACGCATCCAGCGGTTTGCTGTTGAGGGTGAGTTTGCCCCCGTAGAAATCGGTCTTTTGCTGGGATGCACCAATGTTGGTGACCCGGCCGCCTGCAAGCGTAGGGAAGGGGTAGTAGGTCAGGCTTTCATCGCGGTAGTAAATCTGAGCGAGCAGATCCTGGCCCCAGAAATCGGTGTTGGAATATTGCAGGTTGATCAGGTGGCGTTCGGTGCCCGGAATACGGTCGGAGTCGAGATTGTTTTTGTTGTAAGCGTCGCCGGAACCGGTCACTGCCGAGAAGTTCTCGCCAAGATAGAGACCGTGCTTACCGTCGGATTCACTTTTGTAATACTGCGTGGTGAGCTGCAGCTGCTGATGATCGTCGATATTCAGGATGCCGGTGCCCATCACGTCCAGACGGTCAGAGTATTGCAAACCGGTCTGGGTATTATCAATGTTCACCTCATTGCCTTTGCCGTCGTACCAGCCGCCAAAGCGCTGATACGCGACGGAAAGACGCCCTGAAGCGTTGTCGTTGCCGCCGCTGACCGCCGCCGCGATGTTTTCGTCATTATCGTTATGGCTATTGAAGCCCGTTTTGAGGCCGGTCTGGAACTCGACTTCCGTTTCCGGCTGGCCCTTTTTGGTGACGATATTGATTAAGCCGCCGGTACTGCCGCCGCCGTAGAGAGAGGTTGCGCCGGAGATGACTTCAATGCGGGAGATATTGAACGGATCGATTGAGTCCAGCTGGCGGCTGTCGCTGCGCGAGGAGTTTAACCGCACCCCGTCGACCATCACCATCATCGAACGGCCACGCATATTCATACCGTAATTGGTTCGCCCCTGGCTGCTGACATCCATCCCGGGGATCAGCTGCGCCAGCACCTCTTTAAGCTCTTTACCACCCTGAACCTGCTGTTCAATATCAGCCTGTTCAATGACCCAGGTGGTCTGCGCCATATCGGTAATGCTGTGGTTTGTGCGGCTGGCGGAGACCACCAGCGACTCTTCTTTTTGTCCTTCAGCCGAGGCATTAGCGGCTAACATCATTAACAAGCACGGGTTTAAAGCCCAGAGGTAACGCGGTTTCATTATTATGATCATCCTGATTTTTCGAGGTGTCAGAGGCGCTAATGCCCGGCACCGCAAGAACACCACCCGCTAAGGTGATAGTGATTATCAAGATGATATGAATAATCATTACAATGTAAACAGGTAATGTTAAAAATGTTTCTATAATGTCTTGATGTTTATGGGGTTTTTGGGGCGAGGCCGATATAAGCAATTTTACGGATAATCCAGAAATCGTCATAACACGTCATCGTCTGCTTTTGGTACTTACGGACAATTGTGAAAGTTCGCTGTAAGCGAGTATCGAACGTTGCACTACTAGTAGAACTGACATGAAAACTGCCAAATTCCCTCAGCTGAGCGGTGAAAGTAGCCAATACCATTGTCGGCCCACATCCAGTTTACTTTTTCTTCCGAACCCACCTGAAAAACAAAGTCCTCAATCCCCACACCATGTTGGATCTCCATCGGATACCCCCCGACTTTCGTTCCCCCGTAGCGGTTAAAATCATCAAAGAAGCTGTCGCTGGCCTGCGTATCATCATTTACCTCAGAAAGGTCGATCATATCCCAGGCGTCCTCCCATCCCGGCGCATCATCATTAACGCTCACCCAGCGAACAGGAAATGGGCGATACGGCGTCTCTAAGTCTGGTAATAACTCAAGCCCTTCAAGCGTGGCATATTCCCGAATAAGCCACCCCTCGCCGTGAGGTTGGTCAAAGGGATGGTGTTCCCTATTGTGAAACAGCACCAGAAGGGCGATGCCCTTTAGTTGTTCAGGGATCACCGGAAGCTCATCCGTACGGATCTGAAGAAGTGGAAACATCGGCTGACCCTTCCAGACGGGCAATCCTTCTCCTGGAAGACAAACACCTTTTAAAAACCAGGACGTCAGAGGGTCTGCACCAGGGCGAAAACCGCCGACCTGTGCCACCGACGCGGGCCGCAATTGGGATCTAAGCTCTTCTAAAACTAATGCACTCTCGCGTTTCATACTGGCTGCCTTGCGTTGGGAGATATTCACTGGGTAGGGCAGTTACAGCGCTGCCGATCGCTGCGCCGCCCTGGTCAGCGTGCTGCTCGAAACTGACGACCCCGCAACACGCTCTTCGCTCTGTGAACGCCTGCTGTAAACCCTCCGCCACCTGGGAGTTCGCAATTGAATCACGGAGGGCATTTATAGCATTTCAGTGTGATAATCAACGGAGTCTGGTCACAGACTCCTTAAAAATTCGGTTAAGTTGATGCTAACTCAAGTCAGTGGAGGTGCATTGCTCAGCCAATATGGCTTTTAGTGTTAGTAATTTCTGATCTTTTCAGCCTGCATTTCATCCATCTGCATTGCGCTTTGCAACAGCCATCGTGCACCTCGCTGCACCGTGTTTATACACAGTGTCGCGGCTACAGATCAACGTGCAGCAAAATATGCATTACTGGCGTAGCTCCTGCGTTTCCGGGCCACCCATACTCCGCCGCCATGCCCCAGGCGCCTGACCATACTGACGCTTAAAGCTGCGGTTGAAGGACTGCTGGGAGTCAAAGCCCAGTGCGATCGCCACGTTCAAAATCGGCTCGTCGCTGCGGGTTAAGCGCTCAACCGATTTTTGCAGCTTTTGCGCGCGAATGTACCCGGCGAGGGGATAGCCAGTATGTTCCTTAAACAGACGCTGGAGATGCCATTTTGAGTAGCCGGAACGCCTGGCAACGGACTCAATATCCAGACGGCTATCCAGGTTGTTGTCGATCCAGTCGAGTAAATCATGCATAAATGCGCCAGTGTTCATCTGGTTATCCTCACGCTGCCTGTATAAAGGTATCTTTATCTGTTGCATTTAAAGGTGGCGCGTTTTTCGGTTAATTGCAAATTTTATTATTGCATTTAAATCCCTGAGCGAAACGGGTGTTTTAACATCGACTCAAATAGCACATTAAGTGCAACAATTATTCTTGCACTTAATTAAGCGCCTTCCTACAATCGCCGGGAATAGTGTATTCGCAACTGTTACAGTTTTGTGGCGATGAACGACACAAATGGCCTTAAGCCAGCCACCGGACAAAGGAAGTAGCGCAGCGCCTCCCCTGCGTCTTGCCCGGCGGCTACAATTACCGGAATAAAAATAATGAGCCTGCAAAAAACCTGGGGTAACTTTCATCTGAGCGCACTGGGGGCGATGTTCGCCTCCGTGTTGCTCGTCGGGTGCGATGACAGCGTCGCGCAAAACGCTACGCCACAAGCACCCGCTGTCAGTGCAGCTAACGTGGTCGTGAAATCCATCAGCCAGTGGGATAGCTTTAACGGCCGGATCGAAGCGGTGGAGAGTGTTCAGCTACGCCCGCGCGTTTCCGGCTACATTGATAAAGTGAATTACACCGACGGCCAGGAAGTGAAGAAGGGCGAGGTGCTGTTCACTATTGATGACCGAACCTATCGCGCCGCACTGGAACAGGCGCAGGCGAACCTGGCGAGAGCCAAAACGCAGGCCAGCCTGGCGCGTAGTGAAGCGAACCGTACCGATAAATTAGTCAATACCAACGTGGTATCCCGCGAAGAGTGGGAGCAGCGTCGTTCGGCTGCCACCCAGGCGCAGGCCGACATTCGCGCGGCACAGGCGGCGGTTGATGCCGCGCAACTTAACCTCGATTTCACCAAAGTCACCGCGCCTATCGATGGCCGCGCCAGCCGCGCGTTGATCACCAGCGGTAATCTTGTCACCGCGGGTGACAGCGCCAGCGTCCTCACCACGCTGGTCTCGCAGAAGACGGTTTACGTCTACTTTGACGTGGATGAGTCGACCTACCTTCACTATCAAAATCTGGCCCGCAGCGGGCAGGGTGCGTCCAGCAATCACACGGCGCTACCGGTCGAGATTGGCCTGACGGGCGAGGAGGGGTATCCCCATCAGGGCAAAGTGGATTTTCTGGATAATCAGCTAACGCCGAGTACCGGCACTATCCGCATGCGCGCGCTGCTGGATAACGCGCAGCGTCAGTTCACGCCGGGCCTTTTTGCCCGCGTACGCCTGCCGGGCAGCGCGGAATTCAAAGCTACGCTGATCGACGACAAGGCGGTGCTGACCGATCAGGATCGCAAGTATGTTTACGTGGTTGATAAAGAGGGTAAAGCACAGCGTCGCGATATCACGCCAGGACGTCTGGCAGACGGTCTACGCATCGTGCGGCAGGGGCTGAACCCTGGCGATAAAGTGATCGTCGACGGTTTACAAAAAGTGTTTATGCCGGGTATGCCGGTTAACGCCAAAACCGTTGCCATGACCGCCAGCGCCGCCCTCAACTGATCCCTTGACCTGAGAATCCGACCCATGGACTTTTCCCGCTTTTTCATCGACAGGCCGATTTTTGCCGCGGTGCTGTCGATTCTGATTTTTATCACAGGGTTAATCGCCATCCCGCTGCTGCCGGTGAGCGAATATCCTGACGTCGTGCCGCCAAGCGTGCAGGTGCGCGCGGAGTACCCGGGGGCCAACCCAAAAGTGATTGCTGAGGCCGTGGCGACGCCGCTGGAAGAGGCGATCAACGGCGTTGAGAACATGATGTACATGAAGTCCGTCGCGGGCTCCGACGGCGTGCTGGTGACCACCGTCACCTTCCGTCCGGGAACCGATCCGGATCAGGCGCAGGTACAGGTGCAAAACCGCGTCGCGCAGGCCGAAGCGCGTCTGCCGGAAGACGTGCGGCGCTTGGGTATTACCACCCAGAAACAGTCCCCGACGCTGACGCTGGTGGTGCATCTGTTTTCGCCCAACGGTAAGTACGACTCCCTGTATATGCGTAACTACGCCACGCTGAAGGTGAAGGACGAGCTGGCACGCCTGCCCGGTGTTGGTCAGATCCAGATTTTCGGCTCGGGTGAATACGCGATGCGCGTCTGGCTGGATCCCAACAAGGTGGCGGCCCGCGGGCTGACCGCTTCGGATGTGGTCACGGCGATGCAGGAGCAGAACGTGCAGGTATCCGCCGGGCAGCTTGGTGCCGAGCCGCTGCCGAAAGAGAGCGATTTCCTGATCTCCATTAACGCCCAGGGCCGTCTGCATACCGAAGAAGAGTTTGGCAATATTGTCCTGAAAACGACGCAGGACGGTACGGTCGTGCGCCTGCGCGACGTGGCGCGTATCGAAATGGGGTCCGGCAGCTATGCGCTGCGTTCCCAGTTGAACAACAAAGACGCGGTCGGGATTGGTATCTTCCAGTCTCCGGGGGCGAACGCCATCGATCTGTCTAACGCGGTGCGCGCGAAAATGGACGAACTGTCGACCCGTTTCCCGGAAGATATGAAGTGGGCGGCACCTTACGATCCGACCGTTTTCGTGCGCGACTCCATTCGTGCAGTCGTGCAAACGCTGCTGGAAGCGGTGGTGCTGGTAGTGCTGGTGGTGATCCTGTTCCTGCAAACCTGGCGCGCGTCGATCATTCCGCTGATCGCGGTGCCGGTGTCGGTGGTGGGGACCTTCAGCATTCTCTACCTGCTGGGCTTCTCGTTGAATACCCTGAGCTTGTTCGGGCTGGTGCTGGCCATCGGTATCGTGGTGGACGACGCCATCGTGGTGGTGGAAAACGTCGAGCGAAATATCGAAGAGGGGCTTGCTCCGCTCGCGGCGGCGCATCAGGCGATGCGGGAAGTGTCCGGGCCGATTATCGCGATTGCGCTGGTGCTGTGCGCCGTGTTTGTGCCGATGGCGTTTCTCTCGGGCGTTACCGGGCAGTTCTACAAGCAGTTTGCGGTGACGATCGCGATTTCCACGGTCATCTCCGCCATCAACTCGCTGACGCTCTCTCCGGCGCTGGCAGCACTGCTGTTAAAACCGCACGGCGCGCCGAAAGATTTCCCGACCCGGCTAATCGATCGTCTGTTCGGCTGGATTTTCCGTCCGTTTAACCGCTTTTTCCATCGTAGCTCGAACGGCTATCAGGGGCTGGTGGGCAAAACGCTCGGTCGACGCGGGGCGGTGTTTGGGGTGTATCTGCTGCTGCTCTGTGCCGCGGGCGTCATGTTTAAAGCGGTACCCGGCGGGTTTATTCCGACGCAGGACAAGCTGTACCTGATTGGCGGCGTGAAGATGCCGGAAGGCTCGTCGCTGGCGCGCACCGATGCGGTGATCCGCAAAATGAGCGAAATCGGGATGAATACCGAAGGCGTGGACTACGCGGTCGCGTTCCCGGGGCTGAACGCGCTGCAGTTCACCAATACGCCGAATACGGGGACGGTCTTCTTCGGCCTTAAGCCGTTCGACCAGCGTAAACATACTGCGGCGGAAATTAACGCGGAGATCAACGCGAAAATTGCGCAAATCCAGCAGGGCTTTGGCTTCTCCATCCTGCCACCGCCGATTTTAGGGCTGGGTCAGGGGTCGGGGTATTCCCTGTACATTCAGGATCGCGGCGGTCTGGGCTATGGCGCGCTGCAAAATGCGGTAAACACCATGTCCGGTGCGATTATGCAGACGCCGGGAATGCACTTCCCGATCTCAACCTACCAGGCTAACGTTCCGCAGCTGGACGTGCAGGTTGACCGTGACAAGGCGAAAGCGCAGGGCGTGTCGCTGACCGATCTTTTCGGTACGCTGCAAACCTATCTGGGCTCGTCGTACGTGAATGACTTCAACCAGTTCGGGCGTACCTGGCGCGTGATGGCGCAGGCCGACGGGCAGTTCCGCGACAGCGTGGAGGATATTGCTAACTTACGCACCCGCAATAATCAGGGTGAAATGGTACCGATTGGTAGTATGGTGAAAATCAGCACTACCTACGGGCCGGACCCGGTGATTCGCTACAACGGTTACCCGGCGGCGGACCTGATTGGCGATGCCGACCCGCGCGTACTTTCGTCCTCGCAGGCGATGGCGCAGCTGGACGGAATGTCGAAGCAGATCCTGCCGAACGGGATGAACATTGAATGGACGGACCTGAGCTTCCAGCAGGCCACGCAGGGCAATACGGCGCTGATCGTCTTCCCGGTCGCGGTGCTGCTGGCGTTCCTGGTGCTGGCGGCGCTGTATGAAAGCTGGACACTGCCGCTGGCGGTGATCCTCATCGTGCCGATGACCCTGCTCTCCGCGCTGTTTGGCGTCTGGCTAACCGGTGGCGATAACAACTTGTTCGTGCAGGTAGGGCTGGTGGTGTTGATGGGGCTAGCGTGTAAAAACGCGATTCTTATCGTGGAGTTTGCCCGCGAGCTGGAAATTCAGGGCAAAGGTATTATGGAAGCCGCGCTGGAGGCGTGCCGCCTGCGTTTACGCCCGATTGTGATGACCTCCATCGCCTTTATTGCCGGGACCATTCCGCTGATCCTCGGCCACGGCGCTGGCGCAGAAGTGCGCGGCGTTACCGGGATCACGGTCTTCTCCGGGATGCTGGGCGTGACGCTGTTTGGTCTGTTCCTGACGCCGGTGTTTTACGTGACGCTGCGTAAGTTTGTGACGCGCGGCAAAAAAGCGGAAAGGGATGTTCTGCCCGCGTAGGGATATTGCAGATAATAAAAAACCGCCTTCATAGCAAGGCGGTTTTTTTTGCATTCAAAGAAAGTTAAAGGGCTTCTTTATACTTGGCGATAAGTTCAGGCACCGGATCGCAGCCGCTGGTATCGGCTTTTTTCACTTCTTCCAGCGCGCTTGCCACGGTGTGGCGCGCCAGTACCTGTAACGAAGCCTGCTCCGCTTCTTCGGAGATAGACTTGAAGTACCAGCAGGCGTTAGCGCTGACTACGCAGCGGGCCGGTACGTCAGGACGTGATGCCCACAGCTTTTTATCTTCGATGACGGAGAGGTAGATATCGCGCAGGGTGATCTCTTCCGCCGGGCGTCCAAGATGAATAGAGCCGTTACGGCCAAGCGTGGAGACGATAATACCGTCACGCGTGAGAGGAACCATCAGTTTGCGGATGAAGCTCGGGTTTGCTTCCAGACCGTAGGCCAGAATCGCACTCGTCGAACGTTCACCCAATTGCTCCGCCATTGCTACGCTGAGAACCATCTGCAAAGCTGTCGGGAAGCGATAATCTAACATTTTTGTATCCTGGGTTGCGGTGAATCTTGTTCTTTTTGGCACCGCAGAGGTGAATAAGCAATAAACAACAATATAACAAATACGTTAATTATTTTGAAGCAATCTGCGGCATTTGCGATCGAACCCCCTGTGCCTGTTTAGCTAAACGTGCGGTTCGGGAAGTCAACCGTCACCATCAGGCCACCTTCTGCGGAAGTGCTCAGGTTCACACAGCTGTTGTGCTGCTGCGCCACCGCTTTAACGATGGCAAGCCCCAGTCCACTCCCGCTTTGCAGTTGATTGGGATCGCGGAAAAATCGGTCGAACACGCGCTCGCGTAATTCAACCGGAATGCCGGGCCCTGCATCGGAAACGTGTAGTTGAGTGGATTTCTCTAGTGAACGAACATCCACCTGAATCCGCCCACCCTCAGGGCTGTACTTCACGGCATTTTCAATCAAATTGTCGATCAGCGACATCAGACATTCCCGGATACCTGAGACCCAAACTTCATCTTCAGCGAAGAACTCCAGCTCAACCCTGCGCTCAGAGGCTAACGGTTCCAGCGCAGCCATTCGATCCTGGATGAGGGACATCAGCGGTACGGGCTCCATAACCGTGTCAATGCGTGCTTCACTGTGCATCATCAGCAGCAACTGATTGACGAGACGCGCAGCACGGCTATTGCTGCGAACAATCCCTGCAAGCAATTCCTGTTGGCTCTGGCTGAGTACATACGATTGCAACGCTTCCACGTTGATTCGCATCGCCGCCAGCGGTGTTCGCAGTTCGTGAGCCGCATCGGCAATGAAAACCCGCTCCCTTTCCGCGCTTTCTCGCACCCTGGCGAGAAAGTCGTTAATTGCATCCACCATCTGGCGAAGCTCCCTGTGTTTTGGTACAGCTTTTAAGGGGGAGAGATCGTCTGGCGTGCGCAATGAAATTTCATTGACCACCTTGTTCCAGGGGCGCATGGCAATGCGAATTGACAGCCACGCGGGGAACAGAAGAAAAGGGAAACAGACCAGCAGCGGCAGGATGTAATAGCCGCGCGAGTTCAGGTAGATAAAGAAGTTCCAGCCGCTGGCAGGGGTGAACAGGGTGACTTCCACGTCGGAGTGAGCGGATTTAAGGGTGCGGCTGGTCCAGGCTCGACCTTCACTCTGAACATGCTCCATTTCTCCGGGACGGGTGTTGGTTACCCCCACAGGTGCGCCCGCAGATGAAAAAATAACGGCACCGTTCTTGCGAACGATGAGGTTAATCGATAGTGCGGGATCTTCACCGCCGCCATAGCTTTCGCGTAACGCCTTGCTGAAGGCTTCCAGGACTTCGGTTCGCGCCTGCGGGCGCTCGTCCATTCGCTCAACCAGGGTAAAAAGCGTTTCGTAAGTCTTACTGCCCGTGAGTATGGGAGGGCTGCGCAGGTCCTCCCAGAGAATGAAGGTCAAAAAAAGACTCCACAGCAGGGTAAGCAGCAGCATCTGGGCGATGATAATTCGGCGTACCAGCGTTGGGCGCCTCAGGTGATACCACAGGTTTCGCATTAAGTCGTTACCTTCTGAACAGCAACGGTATCAATAACATACCCGACGCCACGCACCGTTCGCACGTAACCGTCGCCGATCTTTCGCCGCAAATTCCCCATATGCACGTCGAGCGCATTACTGAGGTTCTCTTTGTTGCCGAATATCCGTTCTTCCAGAAACCGTCGCGTTATCACGCGGTCAGCACGCAGCATCAACGTTTCAAGCAGAGCGTATTCACTGGCCGTCAGTTCGACGTGACGCGCGTTTACCGTCACGCGACGCGTCGGCATATGAAGGAATAAGCCTCGAATTTCTATCGTCTCATTCTCGAAACCGTAACTGCGCCGCGCAAGGGCTCTTACCCGCGCCAGCAGTTCGGCGAGAACAAAAGGTTTAACGAGATAGTCGTCTGCACCTGCATCCAGCCCGCACAGGCGATCCTGCAGCGTGCCTCGCGCCGTCAGGATGATGACGGGGATCCCCTTAAGCTGCTGGCGTAAGCGCGTCATGAGGCTCATGCCGTCGCCGTCGGGCAGCCCCAGGTCGAGCAAAATAAGTTCTGGCACGCAGACGTCAAGCTGATGCAGCGCATCCTCTTTACGGCGAACCCATATGACGTCAAATCCTTGATCGGCAAGGGCGATACGTACGCCATTGCCCAGATCCAGGTCGTCTTCGATTAGTAGAATTTTCACACTCGTAACTGTATCAACCGTGAATGAAGAACATCTTAAGAAAAAAACGGTATCAGGAAATCTATCCGGTTTACAGCACCCGCGCCTGCTTCAGTCTTTCTTCATTTTCGGCTCATAAGAACCTTAGGGTCAGTATTCAAAATGGGCGCTCTGGCGTTTAACCGCTTGCATCGTCACCATTTGAATCCAGAAGGACTTCTTTAATGAGAAACATCGAACTGCGTCATACGTCCCCACACTTGCTCTCGGGCCGCAGCCTGAAAAACATCGTGCCGGGCGTCGTTCTGGCGTTACTGGCCACGCCTGTACTGGCGGCAGAACAGAGCCAGGGTAACGTCTTAACACTGGGCGGAGGCGTGGATGTCGCGCCACGCTACTCGGGTTCGGATAAAAGCCGCGTCAGTGCGGCGCAGGTGGTGGATTACGCCATGGCAAACGGCTTCTTTATCAGCACCACGCGAGGGATTGGTTACGGCAACAACATCGGCAACCTGGATTACAGCGCCGCAGTGAGCTATCGAACAGGCCGTAAAGATAAAGACGTGAGCAGTGATTCGATCAGCTCCGGCAGCGATTACCTGAGGGGTATGGGCGACATCAAAGGCTCGGCCATCGTTGTGCCTGGGCTGGGGTATAAGGTGACCGACTGGCTTCATCTGCAGCTGCAGGCTGAGGTCCCGGTTTCAGAGACAGACAACGGTGAGGCGGTGCATTTCGGTATTATCAGCCCGCTCTATACCTCACCAAAAAATGAGGTGACGCTGGCGCTGACCGGTAGTTGGGGATCCGACAAGTATATGCAGACGTACTATGGTGTCAGTTCCGCCCAGTCGAGCGCATCGGGATTTGCCCGATATGACGCCGGAGCCGGTATTTATGCCTGGTCGATGAATCTGGACTGGACCCACAGGCTCACCTCGCGCTGGAGCGTGCTTGCCTCAGCGGGTGCAACGCAGCTGACGGGGGATGCGGGTGATAGTCCCATTGTTCAACGCAAAACGTCGCCCACGGGGAGTTTGAAGGTGACGTACAGTTTTTGAGGGTTGGTTTCTTATGGATATGAGCGCGCAATAGCGATGAATTCGAGCCGCCCCGGGAAGTGGCGGACGGGCGAGGAGTGGGCGTAGGTCCGCTCTGAGCGATTAGCGGACGTTAAAATCATGGCGATAGGGATGTTATGCCACATTAGACATAACATCCCTATCGCCCCATTAGTCGTTTTTCACCATCAAGCTAGACAGGGACTTTCATCCCAAGTCTGAGAAATGAGCACGCCCCCTCACCGAATGACCCAGCAACTTGGACAGCTCCGAGAAACAATTAAAAAGAACTAAAAACAATAAAAAACATGTTTACATGAGTAAGCATTTCAAATATATTTCGGATTAACAAGGTGACACAATGAAAAACAAGGGGTAAACATGAAGGTTCTTATAGATATTGAAGATTCAGTGGTGCGCGAGATTCTTAACCATGCTAATGAAAACGACGAAGACATGGACTTCGAGGACATTGTTTCATCGCTTCTTAGTGATGCTGTTAATAGTAAAAAAACCAAAACTTTAAGCGATGATGAAATCAATGAAGTAATTCATCAGATGATTTCCTTTGCGATACAAAACCGTAAAGAAAACAAGAGTTTCAAAGCAAATGAGTTATATTTTAAAGCCTTAAATGAATCATGGAGCAAACTGAGTCCCTCAACTAGAAAATCTTTGGGTCGTCGGTTCCGCACCACTGCTAACGAACTCTGGGATAAAGCAGCAGAGGGCGAGTTGGTTGTTGAGTTTCAAAACCGTAACATCAACAATGCAGCAGTATACGAGGTCGTAAAAAAAGTTGATTTGTAATTACTAATCAGAGTTCCCGTTACAGAAAGCCGCCAGATAGGGCGGCTTTCTTGTCGCTTGCAATCGTATTGATTTACCATAGCATCTCTTGGCCGCACCCCCGCAGGGGTCTTAAGCGCGTTTCAGCGGCCTCCTATCTGTTTAGAGCACCTTTCTTGTCCGTATCTCGAAAAAACCTCCCTGATGATCCCGGCATGTTTGCATGACTATGCGATAAGATCTGTTCTACGCGGATTAATGAATGCAAATCTTGGAAACGTCCGCTTTTGGCACAAAGCGGACGTCTCAAATAGCAAAATCCCGCAAGCACGTTACTACAGCTACGCAAGTGAATGACCTACCCGTAACAAATTATGCTAACACCCGCGAATTTCAGTCTCCCTTCAACAGGTGTAAAAGCGCATCCCCCGACAATTTACGGCGGTGCACGTCATCATGGCAGACATTACAGAGCGTAATTAGGTTATCCAGCGTATTTTCGCCGCCGTCAGCGTGATGCTCTATATGATGCAATTCAAGGAACGTTCGGGGGTCATTTGCTGTTTTACGGACGTGCGACCAGCCACAATTTCGGCAGGTGTGATGATCACGCTCAAGGACGGCTACGCGTACAGGGTCAGGGATTTTCCGGTCATGTACCTCAGCCTGACGATCTTCCTCGAGCAAATAGGCCCCCACTTCAAGCTCCGGTCGGCCTGAATTCCTGGTGGCAATCGGCCAGCCTTCTTCGGTACGCAGCTCGCGTGTTCGGCGGGCCCATTCCTTACTGTCGTTTGCAAGATAACGTAACTCTTCGCCCGTTACCGGGCGGCCAACGTTTTTACGCAGATAAGAGAGAATTTTGTCTTTCGTCGAAAGCTTACTTCGCCGCAGAACATTAGCCTCATTCCAACGCAGGGCGGCCTCCCTGTCCTGCTCCGTCGTCATCAGCGCATAGACATCCGTTTTAAGTACGGTCATTGTGCGGGCCTGGAGTTCCTCCAGTTTCATCTCATCCTGTTCAATCATTTCCTTCAGCGTGGTACCGCTTAAGACGGACCAGCCAAACTGAACCCGGAGTTCTCTTATCCGCCGCGCATACTCGCTTATCCCTGCTACCACCATCAGTTCATCACCGTGAATGATGACACGAGGATATTTGAGTAGGTAAGCCAGAATGCGGTCGCGTGCCGAATTACAGCCCTCTTCATGCATCAGAGAGCTGCCGAGATCCCGCAGCAGATGATTGGCCGGGACGAGGGAGAGGACCTGTTCCCGCAGGGAGTCATCCGCGAGCCTGTGTTCGAAATCGGTAATTAAGGCCAGGAGCTGTTTACGCAGCGTTTCCGGTTCGCTCTTCTTCGATCTTCTCGCCATGTTGAATCTGATATTCCATTAAAGTAAGCACATAGGTCGCAATCTTTTGCGCAAAGACGGGTGGAACCGCGTTACCAATCTGACGCGCGATCTCGGTTTTTGATCCCTGGAAAACAAAATCATCCGGGAAACTCATCAGGCGCGCCGCTTCCCGGTGCGTAATAGGACGATGCGCTTCAGGGTGTAGATAACGCCCTTTTTCGGGCTTGAAGAACTCGGTGCGGATCGTTACGGAAGGACGTTCCCACCACAGCCGACCAAACAAATCCGTACCACCGGACGTTTTTTTGATCCAGCAGGCAGGCGTAATATCGGGTCTGTTTTTTTGTAAGTCGAAACGGTTCCCGCCCACAGGCACAGCGCGATAACGCTCCTGAGACAGTGCAGTCGGATTTCGCCCAAAATGCAGATCTAAGGGCGGAGGCAGATCGCGCACTTCCGTGCCGACTGGCTCCGGTAAATCACCGATGAATTCTCTGACCGTCAGCCAGGCAGGCAGATCTCCGGCTTTATCAGGATGCTGGTGCGAAGGCGCAGGCGGAAACGCAGGAATCCCCCCCCGCACAAAACGGTCTTTCTTAATGCCGATCGCAATGGCACGCTTACGCGTCTGGGGGGCACCATAGTCTGCCATATTCAGCACTGAAGGGTTGAGAAGCATAAAGCCCATACTCTCTGCACGTTCGCGGATGTCCTGGAATTCATCACTGGTTAACAGACCCGGGACATTTTCCATCACAAAGACAGAAGCGCCCGATCGCTCAATGATATCCATGTACGGTTCCCAGAGCGCGCGTCGATGGTCCCCTTCCCGGTTCTTATTAAGTAGACTGAACCCCTGACACGGCGGCCCACCGATAACAACATCCGCTTCAGGCACGGTATTTTCCGTAATCCACTCTTCTATGTTGGCGACGATCCCATGCTCGCCAAAGTTGGCGTTGTACGTTCTAATGGCCGCTTTATCATTGTCCAGAGCCAGAACACTTTCGAAATGAGCGCCATTCTTCCCTTTCATGAAGCCGCAGGACAAGCCGCCAGCGCCACAAAACAGATCAATGACCTTTAATTTATTGGTTTTACTCATTCAGTTAGTATCCCGTTTCTCACTTCAGTCTCGACAGATAAGTCTATCATAAAGCGAATCTGTATGTATGCACAGTACCACCTGTATAACCTGCTTCAGATGAGGTGCAAACACGCGTATGGACTGAACGCAGTCATAGTAACGCTGACCTAACTTAACGATGCGTGGAACATGTGTAGTAATAAGCCATAACGTTCGGCCGCAAAACACTTGATTACTATGGTGGCGATGGTCCGGATGAGTGGTTTTCAGGAGAGTGCTGGTATTATGGTCAGCTTCTGGTACAAAGCGGACCCTCTGTTTCGGGCATTAAGTTCATCAACTTTGCCCAAATACGTGATTAACCAACTCCCATCTAACCAGCCTTTCCTGAGCACCACCACAGTGCACCCATCCCGCACCACCTCACCAAAACAGTGAAACCCAATCCGCAAATTTGCCTAAAGCACTAATAAAAATCACAAAAAATTCCTGGCACACCCTTTGCAACCACCAATCACGAAGGGCAGCACCACACAACATGAAAATAGCTGGCTAGGGTTCCGGTTCACTTTGGTGAATGGCTGGTCCAAGAGCTGGCGACCTCTGAGAGGTTACACGGCGGGACAAAAGCCCGGGAGACAGCAGCACCAGACGGTGTCGCGCTGCCCCCTTATTTTGTGCCACTCAGAGGTCAAGCATGAACAAAACGCCATTACTCCGCTCTCTTGTACTGTCGCTGGCGATGCTGGTCAGTCTCCCCACCTTTGCGGCCGTTAAAAAAGAGTTCAACGTCTGCTGGACCATCTACGCAGGCTGGATGCCCTGGGGCACCATCAGCACTAACAAAATCATCGATAAATGGGCCGACAAGTACGGCATCAAAATCAACGTCGTGCAGCTCAACGACTACATCGAATCCATCAACCAATACACTGCTGGCCAGTTTGACGGCTGCACCATGACCAACATGGATGCGCTGACCATTCCGGCGGCGGGCGGGGTGGATACCACGGCGCTGATCCTTGGTAGCTATTCCGAAGGCAACGACGGCGTGGTGATGAAAGGCGAGGGCAAAACCCTTACCGACCTCAAAGGCATGAAGATTTATCTGCCGGAACTGTCCGTCTCCCACTACCTGCTGGTGCGCGGGCTGGAGAAAGCCGGGCTGGCGGAGAAAGACGTCACCGTGGTCAACACTTCAGACGCGGATATCGTCTCGGCCTTCGCCACGCAAAATGTGCAGGCCGCCGTGGCCTGGAACCCGCAGCTCTCGGTTATCAAAGGCACACCGAAAACCACCGAGGTGTTCAGCTCCTCGCAGGTGCCCGGCGAGCTGATCGACATGATGGTGGTCAACAGCGAAACCCTGAAGGACAACCCGGCGCTGGGCAAAGCGCTGACCGGGGCATGGTACGAGATGATGGGGCTGATGATAGCCCAGGATGCGAACGCCCTGAATGCGATGGCGGCGGCGTCCGGCACCGATCTCACCGGCTATCAGGCGCAGCTCAAAACCACCCACCTGTTCTACACCCCGCAGGACAACATCGCCTTTGTCACCTCGGCGGATCTGGTGAAAACCATGCAGCGCGTGGCGGCGTTCTCCTTCGATAAAGGGCTGCTGGGCGATGGCGCACAGAGCGCTGATTTTATCGGGATGAGTTTCCCGGGCAACGTAACCCAGGGCGATGCCAGCAACGTCAAACTGCGCTTTGACGACAGCTTCGTGAAGATGGCTGCCGCGGGCCAGCTGTAATGAGTGACGGAGTCTCCATGCGACAAATTAATCGTCATCCCACACCGGGCATGCGGCTGATGCTGGTGATGCTGCCCTTTGTCCTGCTGCTGGCCGCCTATTTTTTGGGCTCGGCGGTGCGCCTCGAGGCCAACCCCCAGGACAAGCTGCTGCCCGGTCTGCAGCAGATGCTGGATGCGATCTCGCGGATGGCCTTTACCCCGGATAAACGCAGCGGCGAGTACCTGTTCTGGGTCGATACCCTGGTGAGCCTGGCGCGTCTGCTGGTGGGGCTTTCGATCGCCTCGCTGATCGGCCTGTGCATCGGCGTCACCGCCGGGGTGTTCCCCCTGTGGCGCGCGTCGCTGTCGCCGCTGATGACGGTGCTGTCGATGGTCCCGCCGCTGGCGATTTTACCGGTGCTGTTTATTGTTTTCGGCCTCGATGAGCTGTCAAAAATCATGCTGATTGTTATCGGCATCACCCCGATGCTGGCCCGGGATCTGGAGCATCGCGCCTGTGAAATCCCGCCGGAGATCCTGATCAAAGCCCAGACCCTGGGGGCCAACAGCTGGACGCTGGTGCTGCGGGTGGTGTTGCCGCAGCTGCTGTCGCGCCTGCTCACCTCGCTGCGCCTGCTGCTTGGTTCGGCCTGGCTGTTCCTCATCTCGGCGGAGGCCATCTCCTCCACCGCCGGGCTGGGGTATCGCATTTTCCTCGTCCGCCGCTATATGGCGATGGACGTAATTATCCCCTATGTCCTGTGGATCACGCTGCTGGCCTGGCTGATGGATCTGGCCCTGCGCCAGCTGCACAAACGCTGTTTCCCATGGGCAGAAGGAGGGAAAGCATGAGTTTTATCACCATCAACAATATCTGGCAGGAGTACGGCGACCATGTGGTGCTGGAGCGCCTGAATTTACAGATCAACGAAGGGGAGTTCTGCTCGATGGTTGGCGCCTCCGGCTGCGGGAAATCGACCTTTCTGCGTCTGCTGCTCGGGCAGGAGACGCCGAGCCGGGGAACGATCACTCTGGACGGTAAACCGCTCACCGCCGAACCGGACAGCCGTCGGGGCGTGGTGTTCCAGCGCTACTCGGTCTTTCCGCATCTCAGCGTGCTGGATAACGTCGCTATCGGCCTCGAACTGCCGCAATCCCCGCTGTTCGGACGGCTGTTTGGGGCGAAAAAACGCGCCGCGCGGGAGCAGGCCGCGCAGATGCTGGAGAAGGTCGGCCTCGGCCATGCCCTCGACAAATATCCCGCCCAGCTCTCCGGCGGGATGCAGCAGCGCCTTGCCATCGCCCAGGCCTTTATCATGCAGCCGCGGGTTCTGCTGCTGGACGAGCCCTTCGGCGCGCTGGATCCCGGCATCCGCAAAGATATGCACGCGCTGCTCCTGCAGCTGTGGGGCGAAACCCGCATGACGGTGTTTATGGTCACCCACGATCTCTCCGAAGGCTTCAACCTCGGCACCCGTCTGCTGGTGTTCGACAAGGTGCGCCTCGATCCGCAGGCCCCGAACGCCTACGGGGCGCGCATTACCTACGATATTCCGCTCAACGAGACCCGGCTCTCCGCGCTGAGCGGTTCGGCTCCCGACAACGTTTATGCCTTAAGGGGTTAACACTATGACGACTTTACGTGAAGCGATCCTGCCTGGCGGCGGCCACCTCTCATTTGTGCTTAAGCGCGGACAGATCCTGCGTATGACCGACCTCGACGGCGGGGCGAACGTCAGCCTGATGATGCTCAACCCGCACGAGAAGAGCGAACGCCTGAACCTGCCGGACACCCTGAAAGGCCAGCACACCGCGCGCCTGACCGCCGGGCACTGCTTCTACTCCGATATGGGCCGGGTACTGGCGGGCATTACAGCTGATACCGCTGGCTGGCACGATCCGTTCGGCGGGGTGCTCAATGCCGCCGAAGTGACGGAAAAATATGGCCAGGGACGCTATCAGGAATTGCGTAACGGCTTCTACCGTAACGGCACCGACAACCTGCTGGTGGAGATGGGCAAGTGGGATCTCAACCTCGAAGATCTGCTGATGGTGGTCAACTTCTTCAGCAAAGTGACCGTGGACGATCACGGACAGTTCAGCTTCCACCGCGACCATTCCCAACCGGGCAGCTACGTCGAGCTGTTCGCCCCGATGGACACATTGATGGTGATGACCGCCCTGCAGCATCCGATGGACCCGTCCACCGAGTATGCCCCGCGCCCGGTACAGCTCAGCTGGCGGCAGGCAGAGGACGAGGAGGGGGCCATTAACACACTCCTCACGCGCCCGGAAAACGGCCGCGCCATCACCAACACCCAACTTTTCGCCCTGTAAGGAGCCGCAAGATGACGAATGTCCGCGAAAAACAGCCCCAGGAGGCGACCTTCCGCCACGTGATCCCGGCGGGCGAGCCCTACCTGTTTGAAGTGAAAAAGGGCCAGACGTTGCGCCTGCTGGATCTGGAGGGTAACCAGGCGGTGGATACCCTGTTCTATAGCGCCGAAAACCCGCGGGAGCGCTACGACGCTCAGCGCACGCTACGTCGGCAGAACAACGCCTATCTGACCAGCGGGAGCGTGCTCTACTCGAATCTCGGCAACCCGCTGCTGACCATCGTGGCCGATACCTGTGGACGACACGATACGCTCGGCGGGGCCTGCGCCCAGGAGAGTAACACCGTGCGCTATGCCCTCGACAAGCGCCATATGCACAGCTGCCGGGACAACTTCCTCTGCGCCTGTCTGCACGATGGCCGCCTGCAAAAGCGCGATATCGCGGCCAACATCAACTTCTTTATGAACGTGCCGGTAACCCCGGAGGGCGGACTGACCTTTGCCGACGGCATCTCCGCCCCGGGGAAATACGTCGAACTGCGCGCGGAGTGCAACGTCATCGTGCTGATCTCCAGCTGCCCGCAGCTGAACAACCCCTGCAACGGCTGGAACCCAACCCCGGCGGAGGTGCTGGTATGGAACTGACAACCACCCGCTGGCAGCGCCTGCGCCAGATGCTTTACCGCCTGTTCGAGGTGCGCGCCGGACGCATCCTGCCGTAAACGTTTTTTCCCCGTGGACGACCATGCGGTGAGCCAATTTTCGGCGGGACGACCCGCCACGATTGAGTCTGAACTATGTTGACGAAACTCCTGATTGCCAACCGCGGGGCGATTGCCTGCCGCATTCTGCGCACGCTGCGCGCCATGAACATCGGCGGCGTGGCGGTCTATTCCGAAGCGGATATCAGCAGCCTGCATCTTCGCGAGGCCGACGAGGCCCTGAGCCTGGGCGACGGCCCGGCGGCGAACACCTATCTGGTCAGTGAAAAAATCATTGCCGCGGCGAAAGCCAGCGGTGCTCAGGCGATCCATCCGGGCTACGGTTTTCTCTCGGAAAACGCCGCCTTTGCCGAAGCCTGCGAGACCGCGGGTATTGCCTTTGTCGGCCCCACGCCGGAGCAACTGCGCCTCTTTGGCCTGAAACATACCGCCCGGGCGCTGGCCAGGGCCCACGGGGTGCCGATGCTGGAAGGCACCGAACTGCTGGCGGATGTGAATGAGGCGCTGACAGCCGCCGAACAGGTCGGCTACCCGGTGATGCTGAAAAGCACCGCGGGCGGGGGCGGGATCGGCATGCGCGTCTGCTCTACCGCCGCCGAACTCCTGGAGGCCTTCGATGCGGTGGTGCGGCTGGGGAAAAACAACTTCAGCGATGCGGGGGTATTTATTGAGAAGTACATCGAGCGGGCACGGCATCTCGAAGTCCAGCTGTTTGGCGACGGCGAGGGGGAGGTGATAGCTCTCGGCGTGCGCGACTGCTCGGTGCAGCGACGTAACCAGAAGGTGCTGGAGGAGACCCCTGCGCCGAACCTGCCCGACGGGATGGCGGACGCCCTGTGCCATGCTGCGATCACCATGGGTAAAGCGGTCAACTACCGCAGCGCGGGCACCGTGGAGTTTGTCTACGACAGCAACGCAGAGCGGTTCTATTTCCTCGAAGTGAATACCCGTTTGCAGGTGGAGCACGGCGTCACCGAGCAGGTGTGGGGCGTGGATCTGGTGCGCTGGATGATTGAGCTGGCGGCCGGAACCTTGCCGCCGCTGGCGGAACTGCGCGATAGCCTGCAACCTGACGGCCACGCCATTCAGGCGCGTGTCTATGCGGAAGATCCCGGTCGTCAGTTCCAGCCCTCGCCAGGCCTGCTCACCGAGGTGGTGTTCCCGGCGGATGACCGTCGCACTCTGCGCATTGATACCTGGGTAGAGTCCGGCTGTGAAGTCCCACCATTTTTTGATCCGATGCTGGCGAAAATCATCGCCTGGCAGCCCACGCGCGATGCGGCCATTGAGGCCCTGCACGCCGCCCTGGGTAACACGCATCTGTACGGCGTGGAGACTAACCGCAGCTACCTGCAGCAGATCTTAACCTTTACCCCGTTCGCCAGCGGCGAGCCTTGGACCCGCTGTCTGGAGGGGCTAACCTACCAGGCTTCTACCCTGGAGGTGCTGAGCGCCGGAACGCAAACCACGGTGCAGGATTACCCAGGGCGCATTGGCTACTGGGCGGTCGGGGTGCCGCCATCGGGACCAATGGACAGCCGGGCGCTGCGTCTCGGCAACCGTCTGCTGGGCAACGACGACCGCGCCGCGGCGCTGGAGATCACCCTCAGCGGCCCGACGCTGAAATTTAACTGCGATGCCCAGCTGGTGGTGACCGGGGCAGAGATTGACCTCACCCTCGACGGCGAGCCGCTGGAAAACAACCGGGTCTTTACCGTGCAGCGCGGCATGACGCTGCGAATGGGGGATATCACCAACGACGGCGTACGCAGCTATCTGTGCCTGCGCGGCGGGTTTAACGTCCCGGATTACCTCGGGAGCAAAAGCACCTTTACCCTCGGGCAGTTTGGCGGCCACGCCGGACGCGCCCTGCGTACCGGGGATGTGCTGCACATTGCGCCATTGACCGCGCCATGTCCGGAGCAGGCGCTGCCTCAGGCCTTGCGCACCACCCTGGGCGCGGTGCGGGAACTGCGGGTGATCTACGGCCCGCACGGCGCGCCGGAGTATTTTACGCCTGAATACATGCAAACCTTCCTGACCACCGACTGGGAAGTGCATTTCAACTCCAGCCGCACCGGCGTGCGCCTGATCGGCCCTAAACCCGAGTGGGTGCGCGACAGCGGCGGCGAGGCGGGGCTCCATCCGTCGAACATTCACGACAACCCGTATGCCATTGGCGCGGTGGATTTTACCGGCGATATGCCGGTGATCCTCGGCCCGGATGGCCCGAGCCTGGGCGGGTTTGTCTGCCCGGTCACCATCATCGAGGCCGATCTGCCCGCGGTCGGGCAGCTGAAAGCGGGGGATAAAGTGCGCTTTGTTCCCGTCGGCATCGCCACCGCCCGACGTCTGGCGCAGGCAGAGGAGGCGCAAATCGCCAGCCTGCACCCGCTGGCGGTCGACTGGCAGCCAGCCAAAATCACCTCGCCGGTAGTGCTGGAGCAGGGGCAGTCCGATAAACGGCTGGTGGCACGGCTTTCCGGCGACACCCATCTGCTGCTGGAGATTGGCGAACCGGAGCTGGATCTGGTCCTGCGTTTTCGCGCCCACGCCCTGATGCAGGCCCTGGAAGCGCGGTCCCTGGACGGCGTTACCGATCTGACGCCGGGCATTCGCTCCCTGCAAATTCACTATCAGCCGGAGGCGCTCAGCCTGACAGCGCTGCTGGAGGTGGTCGCTGGGTTGTGGCAGGGCGTGTGCGAGCAGGATGCGCTGGAGGTGCCGTCGCGCGTCGTCTGGCTGCCGCTCTCCTGGGACGATCCGGCCTGCCAGAAAGCCATCGACAAATATATGACCACCGTGCGCCGGGACGCGCCCTGGTGTCCGAGCAACCTCGAGTTTATCCGCCGCATTAACGACCTGGCCAATGTGAACGAGGTCTACAAAACGGTGTTCGACGCCAGCTATCTGGTGATGGGGCTGGGGGATGTCTATCTCGGCGCGCCGGTGGCGACGCCGCTCGATCCGCGTCATCGTCTGGTCACCACTAAATACAACCCGGCCCGCACCTGGACGGCGGAAAACTCGGTGGGGATCGGCGGGGCCTATCTGTGCGTCTACGGCATGGAGGGGCCGGGCGGGTATCAGTTCGTTGGGCGCACGCTGCAGATGTGGAGCCGTTATCACGCGGTAGAGGATTTTGGCGGCAAGCCCTGGCTGCTGCGCTTCTTCGATCAGATCCGCTTCTACCCGGTCTCCGCCGACGAGTTAGTTACCATTCGCCGCGATTTCCCGCTGGGGCGCTATCCCCTGCGCATCGAGCACACCACCCTGAAGCTTGCCGAATATCAGCAGTTTCTGGCTGACGAAGCCCAGGGCATTGAGGCGTTTCGCACTCATCAGCAGGGGGCGTTTAACGCCGAGCGTGAGCGCTGGATCGCCAACGGCCAGGCGCATTTCGACAGCAGTGACGTGCTGGCGGAGGAGGGGGAGGATGCTCCGCTCCAGCCGGGACAAGCCGGGATAGACAGCCCGATATCCGGCAATCTGTGGCAGGTGAACGTTGAGGTCGGTACCCCGGTGCGCGAAGGTGATGTGCTGGTGGTGCTGGAGTCGATGAAGATGGAGATCCCGCTTGTGGCCTCACGGGACGGCGTGGTTAGTCAGGTGCGCGTCCAGCCGGGTTCCTCGGTGCGGGCGGGTCAGTGTGTGGTGGTTCTGGAGAAAACAGCATGATGCATCCCTTTGATTTACGCCTCGATGTACTGGCGCAGGCTTACCGCGAGGGTCGCTTCACGCCGCGGGAGGTGATTGCCACTCTGCGCGAGCGGGCGCAGGCCCTGAACCCGGAGTTCAACACCTTTATATATCTGCTTACCGCCGATGAGCTGGAGCCCTATCTGGCCGCACTGGAGGGCGCGTCGCCGCAGACGCTGCCGCTCTACGGTGTGCCCTTTGCCATCAAAGACAACATCGATCTGGCGGGGATAGAGACCACTGCCGCCTGTCCGGCGTTTGCTTACCGGGCAGAACAGGATGCGACTATCGTCGGCCAGCTGATTGCGCTGGGGGCCATTCCGCTGGGTAAAACTAATCTGGACCAGTTCGCCACCGGCTTAAACGGCACCCGCTCGCCCTGGGGCGCCTGTCGCAACAGCGTTAATGCCGAGTATCCGTCAGGAGGCTCCAGCGCGGGTTCCTCCCTGGCGGTGGCGCTCGGGCTGGCCAGCTTTGCCCTTGGCACCGATACCGCCGGGAGTGGTCGCGTGCCAGCCGCGCTGAATAACCTGGTCGGGCTGAAGGCAACCAGGGGGTTAATTTCCACTGCTGGGGTGGTCCCGGCCTGCCGCACTCTGGACTGCGTGACCTTCTTCACCACTACCGCCGCCGAAGCCAGCCAGCTGCTGGCGCTAACGGCGATGAAAGACTCGCGGGATGACTACAGTCGCGCCAATCCGGCATGGAACGGGGCGCAGGCGTTCGGCGTACCTGAAAAAGGTTTCCGCTTTGGCGTGCCGGACCGGCTGGAGTTTCTCGGCTGCGCGGAGAGCGAAGCGCTATATCACTCTGCAAAAAACCGTTTAATCGCGCTGGGTGGCATCCCGGTGACCATCGACTTTTCTCCGTTTTTAGCGGCGGCAACGCTGCTCTACGACGGCCCGTGGGTCGCCGAGCGCTATCACGTTGCGGGGAAATTGATTGAGCGGCAGCCGGAGGTGGTCCTGCCGGTGATCCGAGATGTGCTGCGCAAAGCCCCCGGAACTGACGCGGTGGCGGCATTTGATGCCCAGTACAAACTTCAGCACTTCAAAACGCTCTGCGACGGGATAATGGCGGATCTGGACTGTGTGTTAACCCCGACCTATCCGCGTCCGGTGACCCTGGCCGAACTGGCGGAGGAGCCGGTAAAACGCAACTCCGAGCTGGGGGTCTACACCAACTTTATGAACCTGCTGGACTATGCCGCCGTGGCGGTACCTGCGGGCGTGATGGCGAATGGTTTGCCGTCAGGCGTGACGCTGTTTGGGCGGGCTTTTACCGACCAGTATTTGCTCAGCCTTGCCTGGGCGTTACAACGTCACCAGAAGCTGATTTTGCCCGGCGATCGTCAGATTCAGGCGGCTTCACCCGTTACCACCGCCAGCCACGATCGCCTGTCGGTGGTGGTCTGCGGGGCACACCTCGACGGGCTGGCGCTGAACCATCAGCTGCGTCAGCGGGGGGCAACGCTCCGCGAGACCACCCGCAGCGCGCCGCACTATCGGCTGTATGCTCTGGCCGACGGTAAACGCCCCGGCATGGTGCGCGACCGCGAACAGGGGGCTGCCATCGCCGTCGAGGTGTGGGATCTGCCCCATACCGAAGTGGGATCGTTTCTGACCGGGATCCCGGCACCACTGGGGCTTGGCAAAGTTGAACTGGAGGACGGACGCTGGTTAACGGGGTTTATCTGCGAGGCGTATGGTCTGCAGGGGGCAAAAGATATCACTTCGTTTGGCGGCTGGCGGGCATGGATCGCCTGAGCATTCAGGTAAATCTGACATCTCCCCGGAGCATTTTCAGGGGAGTTTGGATGTTTGTTACAGGGGAACAGGCAAACGGAGAAAAAGCGTATTTTCTTGCGTGGTGGAGGGGGTAAAGCCATGGTGCAGATAAAACTGTTTTGCAGCGTTTGAAAGGGCATGAACCATAACCGCCCGAACGCCAATATTCTCAGCGACACGGCAGATGCGCAACACTGCATCATGAAGTAAATCTGCGCCAAGGCCTGTGCCGTGATAACTGGCATCAACAGCCAGCCGCGCCAGAATAATAACAGGGACAGGATCGGGCATGTTTCGTTTCAGGCTACCGGTTGCGATGGCATGCGTTACGCTACCGGTAGCAAGCGAGTAAAAACCGATAACCTGTGAAGAGTGTTCCCTGCATACAACAAAAGTCCTGGCAGCACCGAGAGATTGATTTTTTAATCCCCGGTTTCTGATCCATTCATCCAGGACCGCTTCTCCACAGTAAAATTCAGAAAGAATATGCGTTGCATTGAGTGGCGTCGGCGCTGTTATTTTTCCCACTGTGGTTTTCTCGCCAGAAGGGTATCTAAAGCAGGATTCGCAGTAACAGGGGCATCCAGCATATCGATAAATTCAGCGTATTGCGCATCGTTGAGGTTGAACATACGCTGGTCAAGAATAACGTTTTCAGCAGCCTGACAGGCCATTTCCAGAATAAAGTCTGTACGGGTTTTATGGAGAATGCCTGCTGCCGTATCGATCAGCGCTCGCTGAGCCTCTTTAGCTCTGATGTTGAGCTGAACGTCAGATTTCATAATGTCTTCCTGTATAGCAAATGGTATACATATTCTACACCTATTGTATAGCAACTGCTATACGAAAATCTTTTCAGTAGTGTTAGTTCGACTGAACATGAGCGCAGCCAGTGGGTCACACTGGCTGCCTGTCATTAACGGTAGAGCGGCTTCTCTGCCACCGGGATCAACAGCGTGGATTGCCAGTCCGCCAGCGTCAGCTGGGCCAGCTGTCCGAGCGCCCGGTAGAACGGGTGGCCTGCGTTTTCGACAAACACGGTGAGAAAACGGGTGCTCCACGGCAAAAGATGCCAGGCCAGAAGCTGATCCCGCTCCGCATCACGCCCTGTTTCTGCCAGCCAGGCGGCCAGCAGCAGCAGGGTACCGAAGTGATCTTCCGGTTCGTTCTGCGCCATCTCAAAGACAATGCCGTTGTCGCGCATCCACTGACGCAGCGCCAGGGTGGAGTCGCCGAACAGCACCGATTCACGATCCAGCCAGACCGAGCCCCATGGCGGGGCGGGCAGCGCCCAGGGGCCGATAAACAGCCGCTGCCAGGCATCCGGGAGCGGTTCGTCAGACGGCTGGCGCAGGGCGTCGGCGAGGGGGGCTAACTGCCCGGGCGGCAGCGGCCAGTCCTGCTGCCAGTCGCCCTGAGTCAGGGCTGTCACCAATGGGGCAGTCTGCTCGCTGTCCGGGGCAAAATAAAACAGTGCGCCCAGGACCCGGGCGGTAAACGCAAAACCTTCATTCATTACTGCATTCCTTGAACGGCGCGGGTTGCCCCGCGCTGACACATTATCCGGCAATCGCCATACCTACGGTCATATGCAGGCCATAGAAGACGCCACGGCCAATAAGCTCTCCGGCCACTACCAACAGCAGCCCCAGCGTGAGTCCCGGTAAGGTCGGGACTTTGCGCCGTACCAGCGCGCAGAGCCAGCAGCCCAGTCCGGCCGCCAGCAGTATGATACGCCACACCTGCAGGGAACCATAATCGGGCACCAGGGCATTGGCCTGCTGGATGGAACTGTGGATCGTCCCGAGATCATTGCTTTGCAGTACCACCACCGCCGCGCTTACCAGCAGCGCCACCACGGCGATCCCTGCCGCCACATGGGCATTAAAATGCGCCTTCGCCAGCCGGATCAGCAGGGCAGCAAACAGCGGGCCGCCGAGGAGCATCGTCAGGAAGAAATTCAGGGTGGTGTAGCCGTTATGCCAGGTAGGCACCGTGTCAATCTGATACACGCGGGTCATCGCCCAGACAAAGACCAGCCCCAACACCATGCTCAGCACCAGCCAGATCTTGCCCAGCGTTGCCGGCATTTTGCCGAGGACGGCTACCAGCCACCAGAAGCCGCCGACGGCAAAGAACAGCGACCCGCTGGCAATTTCGTTGCTCAGGCCTGAGGCGCCGACGCGGTTCAGGGAGTTAAAGGCGCGTAGCGGCGAGCCGAGGTGCAGCACCGAGGCGACAAAACCCAACCCCATCACCAGCCATAAAAAGAACATGCTGCGCACCAGGCGGTAGCGCACCACCGGGTCGTGCTCGCGGATCCAGGCTGCGCCTGCCACTATCAACGCCCCGACGACGCACTGACCGAACACGGTAAAAATGACCAGCGGCCATTCATGCCATCCGTTTCCCATCTCACACCTCCTTCGGATTGGCCAGATAGCCGGTGGTATCACCCGTGGGTCGGCTGTTGGCATTGGGTTTAATGACGATACTCGGCTTCGTGAAGTGCGCCGACGGCAGCGGGGCGACGGCGGCCAGCTTGCCGTGTTTCTGACGCAGCTCCTCAATCGGGCCGAAGTCCAGGGCCCGCAGCGGACAGGACTCGACGCAGATTGGTTTTTTACCGTCGGCGACACGCTCATGGCAGCCGTCGCACTTGGTCATATGGCCTTTGGCGGCGTTGTACTGCGGGGCGCCGTACGGGCAGGCCATATGGCAGTAGCGACACCCGATGCAGACATCCTCATTCACCACCACAAAGCCGTCCTCGCGCTTGTGCATCGCCCCGCTGGGGCAGACTTTGGTGCAGGCAGGATCCTCGCAGTGGTTGCAGGCGATGGAGAGGTAGTAGGCAAACACGTTCTGCTGCCAGACGCCGTTGTCCTCCTGCCAGTCGCCGCCCGCGTACTCATAGATGCGGCGGAAGCTGACGTCCGGGGTCAGGTCCTTGTAATCCTTGCACGCCAGTTCGCAGGTTTTGCACCCGGTGCAGCGGCTGGAATCAATAAAAAATCCATACTGAGTGGTCATCGGCTACTCCTTACGCCTTCTCGATTTGCACCAGATTGGTGTGTTGTGGGTTGCCCTTCGCCAGCGGCGACGGACGGTGCGTGGTCAGGGTGTTCATGCAGGCGCCGTGGTCAACGCGGTCGCCCTGCATATCTGCCTGATGCCACGCCCCCTGGCCCATGGCGCTGACCCCCGGCATGATCCGCGGCGTGACTTTGGCGGCAATGCGCACTTCGCCCCGGGTATTAAAGACCCGCACCATGTCGCCGTTTTGGATGCCGCGCGCCCGGGCATCCACCGGGTTGAGCCACACTTCCTGACGGCAGGCGGCCTGCAGCACGTCCACGTTGCCGTAGCTGGAGTGGGTGCGGGCTTTATAGTGGAAGCCGAACAGCTGGAGCGGGAACTGGCCGCGATCGTCCGAGTCCCAGCCTTCGAAGGTAGAGGCATACACCGGCAGCGGGCTGATGGTTTCATCCGCCTGCAGCTCCCAGGTGCGGGCGATCTCTGCCAGCCGACTGGAGTAGATCTCGATTTTTCCCGACGGGGTTTTCAGCGGATTGGCATCGGGGTCGTCGCGGAATTTCTTGTAGGCCACAAAGTGACCGTTGGGATCTTTGCGCTTATAGATGCCCATCTCTTTGAGCGCCTCGTAAGAGGGGAGTTGCGGATCTTTCGCCACCATTTTGGCGTACAGATACTGCAACCACTCCTCCTGAGTACGGCCTTCGGTAAAGCGCTGATGGATATCCGGCCCGAGGCGTTTCGCCACTTCGCTCATGATCCAGTAGATAGGTTTACGTTCGAATTTCGGCGCGGTCACCGGCTGGAGGAAAATCAGGTAGCCCATATTCCCGGCGTAATCGTTGGGAATAATGTCCTCCTGCTCGACGGTCATCAGATCGGGCAGCAGCAGGTCGGCATATTTCGCCGACGAGGTCATGAAGTTGTCGATTACCACGATCATTTCGCACTTACTCTCGTCCTGCAGAATGTCGTGGGTTTTATTGATGTCCGAATGCTGGTTGATGATGGTGTTGCCGGCGTAGTTCCAGATGAACTTGATCGGCACGTCGAGCTTATCTTTGCCGCGCACCCCGTCGCGAGTAGCGGTCATCTCCGGTCCGCGGGCGATGGCGTCGGTCCAGCTGAAGCAGGAGATCTGCGTTTTGACCGGGTTATCCGGCAGCGGCATCCGCTCGATGGTGATGGTGTAGGTCGATTCACGCGCGCCGCTGTTGCCGCCGTTAATCCCGACGTTGCCGGTGAGGATCGGAAGCATGGCGATGGCCCTTGACGTTAGCTCGCCGTTGGCCTGGCGCTGCGGACCCCAGCCCTGGCAAATGTACGCCGGTTTGGCCGTACCGATCTCACGAGCCAGCTTGATAATCCGGTCTGCGGGAATACCGGTGATAGCCGCGGCCCAGTCCGGGGTTTTGGCCGTTGCATCTTCGCCGTGGCCCAGAATGTAGGCCTTGTAATGGCCGTTGGCAGGGGCACCTTCCGGCAGGGTTTTCTCGTCGTAGCCGACGCAGTATTTATCGAGGAATGGCTGATCGACGAGGTTTTCGTTAATCAGCACCCAGGCGATACCGGCTACCAACGCCGCATCCGTGCCCGGCCGAATCGGGATCCACTCATCTTCACGCCCGGCGGCGGTGTCGGTGTAGCGAGGATCGATGACGATCATGCGCGCATTTGAGCGTTCCCGCGCCTGTTCGAGGTAATAGGTGATCCCGCCGCCGCTCATACGCGTTTCCGCCGGGTTGTTGCCGAACATCACTACCAGCTTGCTGTTCTCGATATCGGAAGTGCTGTTGCCGTCGTTACTGCCGTAGGTGTAGGGCATAGCGCAGGCGATTTGCGCCGTGCTGTAGGTACCGTAATGGCTGAGGAACCCTCCGTAACAGTTCATCAGACGCGCCACCAGAGAGGCGTAGGGCGAGGAGCGGGTGATGTTACCGCCCACAATTCCGGAACTGTAATTAATGTAGACCGCTTCGTTGCCGTATTTAGCCACAACGTCGCGCAGGCTGTTGCTGAGCAGATCCAGCGCCTCATTCCAGCTGATGCGTTCGAACTTGCCTTCGCCGCGTTTACCGACGCGTTTCATGGGGTAATTCAGGCGGTCGGGATGGTTTATCCGTCGACGGATCGAGCGACCGCGCAGGCAGGCGCGCACCTGATGGTTGCCGTAAATATCGTCGCCGGTATTGTCCGTTTCGACCCAGTACACTTCCTCATCCCGGACGTGCAGTCGCAGCGCGCAGCGACTGCCGCAGTTCACCGAGCAGGCTCCCCACACCACTTTATCCGCGCCAGAATTAAGCGACGTGTTGAGTGCGGCAGCGGCAGGGCGTAAACCGAAGGGTAATGACACACCGCCGGCGGCCAGCGCAAGCGACCCGATGGCGGTGGATTTGACGAGGGTGCGGCGGCTGATCCCGCCGCTTTGCGCATTATCTGACATGGCTCACTCCATTATGTTCTTTATTAATGAACGTTTTCAGCCGTGATTAGGATCGGGCTAATGGAGTGAGAGTGTTACCCATTAAGGGGGAGATAATCTTAATGTATATCAAAACAAAGGGGATTCCCCCGCCTTAACGGGGGAGAACGTTTACTGTGGCTCGCGCGGTGCCGGGGCCTGGGTGCCGCCTCCGCTGACCGGGTAGTTTCCGCTGCTGGTGCGGGTGTAGAGGATTTTTAGAGTGTCATTGGCGCAATGACCCACCACTTCAGCGTCGGGTTTATCGGCCTGATCGTTTGGCACAATGTTCAGCATAAAGCCGGATTCCGGGACGCCATTGTTGATAATTCTCTGCTGAATATCGCTTTTGATCCGCTCGCAGTTGTCGGGCGCGGCCAGCGCGGCCGGGGCAATGCCCGCCAGCAAAAGTGCAGTAATCCAGGGTAACCGTGTCATATCTGCCTCCTTACGACTGTGTGTGACTATAATATTAGCAGGGTTAATGTAAATGGTTGTATTTGCTACTATGACGGGCAATTATCTTCATCTATCGGTAGGTCATGTGAATAAACACGCGCTTATGCTTCTCCTGGCGGGTCTGTTGGTGGGGTGTGACAACACCACCGCTCCGCTGTCGTTTACGCCAGAGATGGCCAGCTTTTCTAACGAATTCGATTTTGATCCGCTTCGTGGGCCAGTGAAGGATTTCAGCCAGACGCTTTTCAATGACAAAGGGGAAGTGGCGAAGCGCGTCAGCGGGACGCTGTCGGCAGAAGGGTGTTTTGACAGCCTGGAAATGCAGGATCTGGAGTCGAACTCCGGCATCGCTCTGGTGCTGGATGCCAACTACTATCTCGATGCCCAGACCCAGCAGAAAAAGCTGCGGTTGCAGGGTAAGTGCCAGCTGGCGGAGATGCCTGCCTCGGGCGTCTCATGGGATACCGATGACAACGGGTTTATCGTGAGCGCCCACGGTAAAGATATGGAAATCCGCTATCGCTACGATACCGACGGCTATCCGCTGGGTAAAACTACCGTGGCCGGGGAGCAACACCTGACGATTACGGCGACCCCGTCGGCCGACAAGCGCAAGCGAATGGACTATACCGCGGTCAGTCTGCTGAACGATAAACCCTTGAGAAATGTGAAGCAGACCTGCGAGTACGACCGACATAACAACCCGGAGGAGTGCGAGCTGGAGATTGTGGATGCGAGCGTGAGGCCTGCGGTGTCGCGGAAGTACACCATCAAAAACAGTATTGAGTATTACTAACCACCGCGCAGCAGGCTGCGCGGTGCGTTCGGACTGAAATCAGGGGGCCATCGTGCGGCCGGTGCGGCGATCCAGGCAGCGCAGGGTGTTCGGCTCCCAGTAGGCATTGACGTTGGCGCTCTGCTGGCATTTATCCCGCGCATCAAAGGCCACATCTTCTTTATCCCACTCTTTCTCCGCGCGGGTGTTCACCTTATGGCGCAGGTTGCGGGTGTCGTTCCATTGCTCTTTATCCATGGCGGCATTCTGGCGGCTCTGGGCGCTGTCGCCGGATTCAATAATCAGTTTGCTGGTGTTGGCGGATACTGGCGCGACGAAGACCGAGGCCAGCAGGGCAACCAGACAGAGGCGTGTGCTCAATTTACGCATAGCGATTTCCTTATGAATGGTGGAAATTCGAATCCCACCGCAGATTCTATAACAGTCCATTTTGAGGGCAAACCCATATCGGGTATGTGGAAAGGATCCTTTCACATTCGGGTATGATACCGCATCACTCCTCAGACAACGTTAAATATGTTTAAAACAACTCTGCTCTTTTTTGCCACCGCGCTGTGCGAAATTATCGGCTGCTTTCTGCCCTGGCTGTGGCTGAAGAAAGGCGCGTCGGTGCTGCTGTTAATTCCCGCGGGCGTTGCCCTGGCGCTGTTTGTCTGGCTGTTAACGCTTCATCCCGCAGCCAGCGGACGTGTCTATGCCGCCTACGGTGGGGTGTATGTCTGCACCGCGCTGCTGTGGCTGCGGGTAGTCGATGGCGTTAAGTTAAGCCCGTACGACTGGGCTGGCGCCGCGATCGCGCTGTGCGGCATGTTGATTATCGTCGCAGGCTGGGGGCGCGCTTAAGCGCCCAATCTGTGATCAAGCGGGGATTTTTCGATCTTAATACTTGTATGGTAGTAGGGTTGTTGCGTAAATTTCCTGCATCACAACAAGAGATGTAAGGAACCGGAAAATGAAGATTGTAGGGGCTGAAGTATTTGTCACCTGTCCAGGGCGCAACTTTGTCACGCTGAAAATCACCACCGACGAAGGGATCGTCGGCCTGGGTGATGCCACCTTAAACGGCCGCGAATTGTCCGTGGCCTCGTACCTGAAAGATCATCTCTGCCCGCAGTTAATTGGCCGGGATGCCCACCGTATCGAAGATATCTGGCAGTTCTTCTACAAAGGCGCCTACTGGCGTCGCGGCCCGGTCACTATGTCGGCGATTTCCGCCATCGACATGGCGCTGTGGGACATCAAAGCCAAAGCTGCCAACATGCCACTGTACCAGCTGCTGGGCGGTGCCTCCCGTGAAGGGGTGATGGTTTACTGTCACACCACTGGCCACACCATCGACGATGTGCTGGAAGATTACGCCCGTCATAAAGAGATGGGATTCAAGGCCATCCGCGTCCAGTGCGGCGTGCCGGGAATGAAAACCACTTACGGCATGTCTAAAGGAAAAGGGCTGGCGTATGAACCTGCCACCAAAGGCAACTGGCCGGATGAACAGCTGTGGTCAACCGAAAAATACCTCGATTTTACCCCGAAACTGTTTGACGCCGTGCGCAGCAAGTATGGCTTTAATGAACACCTGCTGCACGACATGCACCACCGCCTGACGCCGATTGAAGCCGCGCGCTTCGGTAAGAGCATCGAGCAGTACCGCATGTTCTGGATGGAAGATCCAACCCCGGCCGAGAACCAGGAGTGCTTCCGCCTGATCCGCCAGCACACCGTTACCCCGATTGCGGTGGGCGAAGTGTTCAACAGCATCTGGGATTGCAAACAGCTGATCGAAGAGCAGCTGATCGACTACATCCGCACCACCATTACCCACGCGGGTGGCATCACCGGGATGCGTCGGATCGCTGATTTCGCCTCGCTGTATCAGGTGCGTACCGGCTCCCACGGCCCGTCGGATCTCTCCCCGATTTGCCACGCGGCGGCGCTGCACTTTGACCTGTGGGTACCGAACTTTGGCGTGCAGGAGTACATGGGCTATTCCGAGCAGATGCTCGAGGTCTTCAACACCAACTGGACCTTTGAAGACGGCTACATGCATCCGGGCGATAAGCCGGGCCTGGGCATCGAGTTTGATGAAAAACTGGCGGCAAAATATCCCTACGATCCAGCCTACCTGCCGGTTGCCCGTCTGGAAGACGGCACGCTGTGGAACTGGTAAAGGAGCAGAAGATGAAAAGTATCGTTATTCAACAACCGAATATGCTGGTTATCGAAGATCGCCCATTACCGACCCCCGCAGCGGGCGAGGTGCGCGTCAAGGTGAAGCTGGCGGGGATCTGCGGTTCCGACAGCCATATCTATCGCGGCCATAACCCGTTCGCCAAATACCCGCGTGTTATCGGTCATGAGTTTTTCGGCGTGATTGATGCCGTCGGCGACGGTGTCGATACCGCTCGCCTGGGGCAGCGCGTGTCGGTGGATCCGGTGATCAGCTGCGGACATTGCTATCAGTGTTCGGTGGGTAAACCGAACGTCTGCGCCTCGCTGGTGGTGCTGGGCGTGCACCGCGATGGCGGCTTCAGCGAATACGCCGCGGTCCCGGCTAAAAATGCGAAGGTCATTCCGGACTCCATCAGCGACAAGCACGCGGTGATGATTGAGCCCTTCACCATTGCGGCCAACGTTACCGGACACGTTAGTCCGACCGAGCAGGACGTGGCGCTGATTTACGGTGCCGGTCCGATGGGGCTGGTTACCGTTCAGGCGCTGAAGGGCGTCTATAAGGTCAAGCAGGTGATTGTGGTCGATCGCATCGACGAGCGTCTGGCGATGGCCCAGCGCAGCGGGGCGGACTGGGTGATTAACAATGGCAACCAGTCCCTGCCGGCGCTGCTGGAGGAGAAGGGCATCAAGCCGACATTGATTATCGATGCGGCCTGCCATCCGTCCATTCTGCAGGAAGCCATCACCCTGGCCGCACCGGCGGCGCGCATCGTGCTGATGGGCTTCTCCAGCGAGCCGAGCCAGATCGTGCAGCAGGGGATCACCGGCAAGGAACTGTCGATTTTCTCCTCACGACTGAACGCCAATAAGTTCCCGGTTGTGATCGACTGGCTGACGAAGGGACTTATCGATCCCGACAAACTGATTACCCATGCCTTTGAGTATCAGCATGTAAAAGACGCCATCGAACTGTTTGAGAAAGACCAGCGGCAGTGCTGCAAGGTGTTGCTGACGTTCTAATAACTATGAATGCGGTTTAGCGGTACGCATCTTACCCTGTTGAGATAGCCATTATGACTCAAGTACAACATGAAAGATCCACATCTGACCTGATCAAAGCCGCCGTCTCAGGCTGGCTCGGAACCGCGTTAGAGTTCATGGACTTCCAGCTTTACTCGCTGGGCGCAGCATTAGTCTTTCACGAGATCTTCTTCCCGGAACAATCGGCGGCGATGGCGCTGATTCTGGCAATGGGGACCTACGGCGCGGGCTATATCGCCCGTATCGTCGGGGCCTTTATCTTCGGCAAAATGGGCGACCGCGTGGGGCGCAAAAAGGTGCTGTTTATCACCATCACCATGATGGGGATCTGTACCACCCTGATCGGCGTGCTGCCGACCTATGCGCAGATCGGTATCTTCGCGCCGGTGCTGCTGGTGACGCTGCGTGTTATTCAAGGCCTGGGCGCAGGGGCGGAAATCTCCGGCGCGGGCACTATGCTGGCGGAATATGCGCCAAAAGGAAAACGCGGCATTATCTCCTCGCTGGTGGCGATGGGTACTAACTGCGGTACCCTGAGCGCCACGGCGATCTGGGCGGTGATGTTCTTTGCCCTCGACCGCGAAGAACTGCTGGCCTGGGGATGGCGCGTGCCGTTCCTCGCCAGCGTAGTGGTGATGATCTTTGCCATCTGGTTGCGTATGAACCTGAAAGAGAGCCCGGTCTTCGAGCAGGTTAACGCCGAAGAAGCCCCGGTACAGGCGGCTGTGCAGGAAAGTACCCTGGGCGCGATGGTGAAGAGCAAATCGTTCTGGCTGGCGACCGGCCTGCGTTTCGGCCAGGCAGGTAACTCCGGTCTGATCCAGACGTTCCTTGCCGGTTATCTGGTACAGACGCTGCTGTTTGATAAAGCTATCCCGACCGACGCCTTAATGATCAGCTCGATCCTCGGCTTTATTACTATCCCGCTGCTGGGCTGGTTGTCGGATAAATATGGCCGTCGGCTGCCTTATATTTTGCTGAGCATTTCCGCCATTATTCTGGCCTACCCGATGCTGTCGATTATTGTCGATAAATCCTATACGCCTGGCGTGATTATGCTGTCGATTATCGTGATCCATAACTTCGCGGTACTGGGACTCTTTGCCCTGGAAAATATCACCATGGCTGAGATGTTCGGTTCACGAAATCGTTTCACCCGAATGGCGATATCGAAAGAGGCGGGCGGTCTGGTGGCGGTTGGTTTTGGTCCGGTGCTGGCGGGGATCTTCTGCAACATGACCGGCTCCTGGTGGCCAATTGTGGTGATGGTGATGCTCTATTCCTTCATCGGCCTGATTTCAGCCCTGCTGATGCCGGAAGTGCGCGACCGCGATCTGAGCATCCTGGAGGATGCCGCAGAAGACAAATCTGCCGCGCTGGGCATCAACAATAAACATCGCGCTATCTCCTGACCCTGATGACTCTCCTGCCAACGCAGGGGAGTCTTTTTTTATCCCTCGCAAAACACAACGCTATTACCAACCATTTCAGGGAAGCATCGGGAATTAACTGGATTATTTTCAGGTAAGGAAACTGTATGTCTCGTGCAAAGAAAAACATCACCATACCGGTGAGTATTGGATACGGATTAACCGATATTATGGGCGGCGGCGCCTTTACCGTCATCGGCGCCTGGCTGCTATTTTTCTACACCACCTTTGTGGGCTTGTCCCCAATGGAAGCGGCCTCGATCGTTGCCATCGCCCGTATTGTCGATGCGGTAGTCAGCCTGTTTATGGGCAGCCTGACCGACCACTTCTATAAGAACTATTTTGGTAAGAAATTTGGCCGTCGGCGCTTTTTCCTGCTGATTGGTGCGCCGCTGATGCTGGTCTACGCCTTGCTGTGGCTCGACGGCATGAGTTACGGTTTCTACCTCGCGGTCTATCTGGCGTTTGAAATCATTGCCGCCATGGTGTTGATCCCGTGGGAAACGCTGCCGTCAGAGATGACCAAAGAGTTTAACGGCCGCACCAAACTCTCCACCTGCCGCATGTTTTTGTCGGCCTCCGGCACCTTCCTGGCAACCTTTATCCCCGGGCTGCTGATCGGCTATTTTGGCGAGCAGAGCGCCAATGCCTACCTGATTAACGGCGTGATCTTCGCGGTGCTGTTCATGGTCTGCGTCTTTATCTCGTGGAAAGTGACCTGGGAGCGGGAGCTCACCCCGGAGATGCAAGCCGAGCTGGAAAAGTCAGCCTTGCCCACCAGCTTCTCTGACAAACTGCGAATGGTTGTCGAGCTGTTCAAATCCTACGCCTCGACGCTGAAAATCCGCGCTTTCAGAAAGCATCTGGCGATCTATCTGCTGTCGTTCACCGGCAAAGATGTCTACAACACCGTGTTTGTCTTCTTCTGCGTCTACTGCCTGAACGTCTCGTCATCCCTGGCGGGCAGCCTGCTGTCGATGAGTATCGTTGGTTTGCCGGTGACGCTCATTGCTGGCCTCGGGATCATCAAATACGGTCCGGCCCGGCTGTACGTTTTTGCCTATCTGGTGATGATGCTGTGCCTGGCCGGTTTCCTGGCGGTGTACCAGATCCCGGCGTTGAATACCGTTTTCACGCTGTTCATCCTGGCCGGGTTGTATCAGGTGGGCCGCTGCGTGCTGGAATTCACCCCGTGGAACGTGTTCCCGTTCATTCCCGATATTGACGAAATGGTCAGCCGTCAGCGCCGGGAAGGGCTGTTCGCCGCGGTGATGACTTTCTCGCGCAAAACCACGGTTGCCATCGCCACCTTTGTGGTCGGTTTTCTGCTGCAAACCGGGGGCTTCGTGAAGGGGAGTCAGGTCCAGCCGCCGGAAGCGATTCATATGATCGCCATGCTGATGTTTATCGGTACCGCCGGGCTGCTGATCCTCGCCCTCTGGCAGGCCCTGACGTTCCGTCTGAACAAACAGACTCACCAGATCTTCGTGGAAGAGGTCGAGCGACTGCGGGCCAATGGTTCTAAAGCGGCGGTTGAACCCCACGTGCGGCGCATCGTGGAAGACCTGACGGGCCATGACTACGACAGGCTCTGGACGGAGCAGACTCCGGTTGTATCTCAAACGCGTGAAAGCGTCACCACGACCGGATGAGTGGTTTACAGCATTTTAATGCTGTCACACAACTTGCAATTGATGTCACACCAGATGGTGAAAAGTTAACGTAAATCAATATCACGCCAGCAACAATCAGTATGGTTAACGGCAGAGAATTTTTTATGCCATCTACCATTCTAGTTGGGTTAGTAAGCCGGGCGGGTAAGCACTACCGCCCGGATCCATCGCTTAATCACTTTTAACGAGTACTATCATGAAAAATCCGTTATTACATGCGCAAGCCACGCTTCCTTACTACAACCGCGATGCCTTACAGTCGCGCATCGTGCATCTGGGTTTTGGCGCCTTCCACCGCGCCCATCAGGCGGTGTATGCCGATATGCTGGCAGCGGACCACGGCAGCGACTGGGGATACTGCGAAGTTAACCTGATCGGCGGCGAGCAGCAGATCGCGGATCTTAAGGCCCAGGATAACCTCTACACCGTCGCCGAAATGTCAGCCGATGCCTGGACGGCGCGAGTGGTTGGGGTGGTGAAAAAAGCGCTGCACGCCCAGGTGGATGGGCTGGAAGCGGTGCTGGCTGCTATGTGCGAACCGCAGGTGGCGATCGTCTCGTTGACCATCACCGAGAAAGGCTACTGCCATGCGCCGGCCACCGGGCAGTTGATGCTGGATCACCCATTGATCGCCGCCGATCTGCAGAATCCACATCAGCCGGTTTCCGCGGTAGGCGTCGTGGTGGAAGCGCTGGCGCGACGTAAAAATGCCGGTCTGCCTGCCTTCACCGTGATGTCCTGCGACAACATGCCGGAGAACGGCCATGTAATGCGCAATGTTACCTGTGCCTATGCCCGGGCGGTTAGCAGCGAGCTGGCCGACTGGATCGAAGCCAACGTCACCTTCCCGTCCACCATGGTCGACCGTATCGTGCCTGCCGTCACCGCCGACACGCTGAGCAAAATCGAACAGATTACCGGCGTGCGCGATCCGGCGGGGGTGGCCTGCGAGCCGTTCCGTCAGTGGGTCATCGAAGACAACTTTGTCGCCGGACGTCCGGCCTGGGAGAAAGCGGGTGCCGAGCTGGTGGCCGACGTGATCCCGTTCGAAGAGATGAAGCTGCGCATGCTCAACGGCAGCCACTCATTCCTCGCCTATCTGGGTTATCTGGCCGGGTATCAGCACATCAACGACTGCATGGAAGACGCGAACTACAAGCGTGCCGCCCACGCGCTGATGTTAAACGAGCAGGCCCCGACGCTGAAAGTCACCGGGGTGGACCTGGCCCGTTACGCCGATCTGCTGATCGACCGCTACAGCAACCCGGCGCTGCGCCACCGTACCTGGCAGATCGCCATGGATGGTAGCCAGAAGCTGCCGCAGCGTATGCTGGACTCCGTGCGCTGGCACCGGGTGCACCAGCGCAGCTTCCCACTGCTGGCGCTGGGCATTGCGGGCTGGATGCGCTATGTCGGTGGCGTCGATGAACGCGGCGAGGCTATCGAGGTATGCGATCCGCTGCTGCCGGTGATCCAGGCGGCGGTACAGGGCAGTGCAGAAGGTGAAAGCCGCGTGAAAGCCCTGCTGGGGATTGAGACCATTTTCGGTCAGGAGTTGCCGCACGACAGCGTCTTTGTTGAAGCTGTGATGAACGCTTACGCTGGGTTGCTGAAGAACGGGGCGAAAGCCACCGTCGCTCACTACGCCGCGCAGATTTAACCCCCTCCACATGCCGCCGTTTCCGGCGGCATGATCGTATTCCCACATTTCTTTACTCATACCGCTTATTTCCTGACCCAGCCGTTTAACCTTCGTTTGATAAAGTCATGTCACTCTGAATATCGTTAAGCAACATATTATCGATATAAGGAGAAAGGCGTATGTATAAGAAGATATTGATGCCTGTCGATGTATTTGAAATGGATTTAAGCGATAAGGCGGTGCGTCACGCGGCATTTCTGGCGCGGGCGGATAATGCTGAAATTACGTTATTAAATGTTCTCCCGGTCAACAGTCGCGCCATGCTGCGGGGCTTCTCCTCGGATATTGTCAAATTCGAGGCTTATATGACTGAAGAGTCCAACAAAAAGATGAATGCGTTAAAGCGGCTGTTTGATATTCCGACTGAGAATATTCATACCCTGGTGCGGTTTGGCAGCGTGCGCGATGAAATTATCGCGCTGGGTAAAGAAGGGGAGTTCGATATCATTGTTATCGGCTCGAAAAAGCCGGGGGTAACAACGCATCTGTTGGGCTCGAATGCCGAATCGGTATTACGCTATGCCAAAATTCCGGTATTAGTGGTGCGCTAAATTCATTTCCGCATCCCGGGTATTCGACGGGATGCGGATCTCTTACTCTTCGCTGAACCAGTCGCTGTTTTCCTGACGGATTAACTGCACCGACTCGCCAATCTCCTGCAGATGCAGGGTCATCGCTTTTTCGACCGCATCAGCGTCGCGCTTTTCCAGCGCAGTGAAAATATCATGATGCTGACGCAGTAACATCTCCGGCGGTGAGACGTGGTCAAGGCTCATGTAGCGCACCCGATCCATCGTCGCCTTGATGTTCTCGATGGTATCCCACGCCAGCTGACAGCCGGCAATCTGCGCCAGCTTCTGGTGAAACTCGTCGTCGAGCAGGAAAAAGTCATTCAGCTGCTTACGTTCAATGGCGATGCGCTGCTGGTGGAGATTCTGCTCCAGCAGATAGCACTGATGATCGTCCACCAGACTTGCCGCGCGACGGACCACGGCGCACTCGATGGCCTGACGGACAAAGCAGCCATTCTGCACCTGGGTGAGGGAGATCTTATTCACGTAGCTGCCGCGCTGAGGGCGGATCTGAATCAGGCCATTTTCAGCCAGTTTAATAAAGGCTTCGCGAACCGGCTGGCGGGAGACATCAAAGCGGACCGACACCTCTTTTTCCGAGAGCGGCGTTCCGGGAGGGATCAGACAATGCACAATGTCGCTGCGCAAAATACGGTAAATCTGCTGATTAACGGGTTGGGTCGGATTAAGTTGCGATTCAGCGGCCATTGGTTGTGATTTCTCAGAGAATTAACCGGTAAATACTACCATTCTTTTGCCGGGCATCCCAGACCTGGCCCGCAGGCCAGGTCCGGAAAAATCATCCGCGATGGACGCTCAGACCGGCAAAACTCTGGCTGACCGGCATCATTTCAACGGTGTTGATGTTGACGTGCTTCGGCAGGGTAGCCACCCACCAGACCGCCTCGGTGACATCATCCGGCGTCAGGGCAGTGGTGTTCTCGTACGTTTTACCTGCTTTGTCATCATCGCCTTTGAAGCGCACGTTGGAGAACTCCGTTCCGCCAACCAGACCCGGCTCGATATCCGTCACGCGAATAGCGGTGCCGTGCAGATCGGTGCGCAGATTCAGGCTGAACTGACGCACAAAGGCTTTGGTCGCGCCATAGACGTTGCCGCCCGCGTAAGGCCAGCTGCCCGCCGTGGAACCGATATTAATGACATGACCGCGGTTGCGCTCGACCATGCCAGGCAGCACGGCGCGGGTCATATACACCAGCCCTTTGTTGTTGGTGTCGATCATCGTTTCCCAGTCTTCGACGCTGGCTTTATGCGCAGGCTCAAGGCCCAGCGCCAGCCCGGCATTGTTGACCAGTACGTCGATGTCGCGCCACTCGGCCGGCAGGTTAGCAATCATCTCTTCAATGGATGCGCGGTTACGCACGTCCAGCTGCGCGGTCAGAATGCTGTCCCCGAGCTCCTCTTTCAGCTCCTGCAGACGCTCCTGACGACGGCCGGTGGCAATCACCTTATGCCCGTTGGCGACGAAGCGACGCGTGATGCTTTCACCAAAACCTGCTGTCGCTCCGGTAACTAAAATAATCATGTCACTGTTCCTCAACGCTTTTTGTGTAGTACTACCATAGCATGTGATCTGACGCAGAGTAAGGCGACTTTTCGACCCCTAGTGGTGACAGAGATTGCAGCCACTGCCGGGCTGGCCTACTCTGGTGAAATTCATCGTATTCAGGAGTCTGATATGTCTGGCACTAATCCCTTTTTCGCAACCAGCCTGCTGCCGTACCAGGCGCCGCATTTTGATCTGATCGACGACAGCCACTATCGTCCGGCGTTTGACGAGGCGATCCGCCAGAAGCGCGAGGAGATCGCCGCAATCGCCGGATGTGCGGCGGCACCTGACTTTACCAATACCGTGCTGGCGCTGGAGAAGAGCGGCGGCCTGCTGAGCCAGGTGAGCAACGTCTTCTTCGCCATGACCTCGGCACATACCAATGATTATCTGCAGCAGCTGGAAGAGGCGATCTCTACCGAACTGGCGGCGCTGGCCAATGATATCTGGCTGAATGATGCGCTCTTCGCCCGGATTGATGCTGTCTATAATGCCCGGCAGACGATGGCCCCGGACGCGGAGTCCCTGCGCCTGATTGAGGAGCTGCATCAGCGCTTTATTCTCGCCGGAGCCCGGCTGGGAGAGGCAGAAAAGCAGGCGCTGAAAACCATCAATACCGAGTCTGCCGCGCTCACCAGCCAGTTTAACCAGCGTCTGCTGGCAGCCGATAAGGCGGGCGGGCTGGTGGTGGATTATCCTCATCAGCTGGATGGGCTCAGCCAGGCAGAGCTGGCTGCGGCCGCTCAGGCGGCGGCGGATAAAGGGCTCAGCGATCGCTGGTTGATTCCGCTGCTGAACACCACCCAGCAACCGGCCCTGCAACAGCTGCGCGATCGCCAGACCCGGGAAAATCTGTTTAAAGCAGGCTGGCTGCGTACGCAAAAAAACGATGCCAACGACACCCGCGAGCTGGTACGGCGTCTGGTGGCGCTGCGGGCGCGTCAGGCGGAACTGCTGGGCTTCGACAGCTATGCCAGCTGGAAAATTGTCGATCAGATGGCCAAAACTCCCAACGCTGCGCTGGCGTTTATGCGCGGGATTGTCCCGGCTGCGCGCGGGCGTGCATTGCAGGAGCAGGCCGATATCCAGAAGGTGATTGATGACGAACAGGGTGGGTTTGAGGTACAGGCCTGGGACTGGTCGTTTTACGCCGAGCGCGTGCGGCTGGCGAAGTACGCCCTCGATGAGTCACAGGTTAAACCCTATTTTGCCCTCAATCGTGTCCTGACCGATGGTGTCTTCTGGGCGGCGACCCAGCTGTTCGGCATTACCTTTGTCGAGCGCAGCGACATCCCGGTTTACCATCCTGATGTGCGCGTCTGGGAGATCTTCGACCACCACGGAGAAGGGATGGCGCTATTTTACGGCGACTTCTTCGCCCGCGACTCCAAAGGCGGCGGGGCATGGATGGGGAATTTTGTCGAGCAGTCCCATGAGTTTGGTACGCGTCCGGTGATCTATAACGTCTGCAACTATCAAAAGCCTGCCGCAGGCCAGCCGGCGCTGATCTCCTGGGATGATGTGATCACCCTGTTCCACGAGTTTGGTCATACCCTGCACGGGCTGTTTGCCAGCCAGCGTTACGCCACGCTCTCCGGCACCAACACACCGCGCGATTTTGTGGAGTTCCCGTCGCAAATCAACGAGCACTGGGCCAGCCATCCACAGGTCTTTGCCCGCTATGCCCGTCACTACGAAACCGGGGAGCCGATGCCCGATGCCCTGCGGGAGAAAATGCTCAGCGCCACCCAGTTTAACAAAGGCTATGACATGACCGAGCTGCTCAGCGCCGCGCTGCTGGACATGAACTGGCACGGATTAACCGCCAGCGAAGCGCCAGAGGATGTCGAAGCCTTCGAAACCGCAGCCCTGGAGCGGGAGCAACTCCATCTCACCGCTGTACCGCCGCGCTATCGTAGCAGCTATTTCGCCCATATCTTCGGTGGCGGCTACGCGGCGGGCTATTACGCCTATCTGTGGACGCAAATGCTGGCCGACGACGGATATCAGTGGTTCGTGGAAGAGGGCGGACTGAACCGTGAAAACGGACAGAAATTCCGCGAGGCGATTTTGTCCCGTGGGAATAGCAGTGATTTAGCGGAACTTTATCGCCAGTGGCGCGGGCACAATCCGCAGATTGAGCCGATGCTGGTGAATCGTGGGTTGAGTGCGTAAGCCTTTTCAGGATCAAAAAAAGAGCCGGGCGAGATGCCCGGCTCTTTTTCGTGTCAGCTGGAATAAACCCTGCCGACGAAAACTTTATTTGGCGCAGTAAACGCGCGCTTCACGCGGCGTATAAATACCAAAAGTAACAACGCCCAGCAGGCCATTCACAAAAGTCTGCTGCACTTCAGTACGAACGACTTTGTCTGCACTGCCGCACACCTGAGCTGCGTCGATTTGCTTAGACTGGCCGATTCCGCTAACGAAGAAATGGTGCGTTGTGACTTTCTGTGGTTCGAAAGTTGTTCCTTTATTTACCGAAAATGATTGTTGAGCACAGCCGGAAACTGCACCTGCAATCAGCGCTACCATGATTAACTTTTTCATAAATGACCCTGTTGTTTGTATAATTCGAAAAAATGATGACATGATTAATGAACGCTACATATTAGACCAGTAGCGTCTTCGCGCGTTGGGCCTTGAAAGTAGATGTTACTTATATGGCAACTACGAGGTTGAGCCAGCACAAAACGAATCGTTTCCCAGACCGATCGCCCATTCATCAGACGCTCCCCCATTCTGGATTGATTATCGACAAAGGTGTCTAACCCTGTAAGTTCGAAATCAGGTGGGTACACCCCAGTAACGCGTATGTTTTCTTCGGACAATTGTTGGGACAGTTTAGTTGTAAACCCGCTAAGCCCATGTTTGCTCGCGAAAAAAACGGGATGCGCAATTGAGTTCGTAAAATTCGGAATCCCACATGTAGATATAATTGAGACGATATCAGCGCTGTCTGAACGCCTTAACCCCGGCAGCAATGCTTGAGTCAGAAGAATAGAACCTGTCAGGCCTGAACTGATGGTACTGATAATTTCTGTATCAGGTTGCTCTTCTAACGACCCTGACAACCACTGAGCAGCATTGAGGATTAAAATGTCTATGGGTTTGCCTGACGTTAATAGCTGTGAAGAAAACTGTGAAAGGGATTCTGACCGGGTTAAATCACAGATATAACCCTTTGCAATACCGCCTTCAGCAGTGATGATACTGCAGGTTTTTTGAATATCCTCAGTCCGCCGCGCGCTAAAATTCACCTCAACGCCTTCTCGCGCCAACCATACGCACAGCGCCTGACCAAATCCTCCGCCTCCACCGGTAATGACCGCTATTTTACCTCTTAGCATCTTCGTGCATCCTTTTCTTAATGAGTAGTTGTTGAGGTAGATATAGCATGGAGAGGTGGAGTAACATCTTTCAGTTAGTGCCATTTGGACATGAGAATATAAATAAGCTGCATTGCCCACTTTTTAATAGCCTGCACGGGGATAAGTAAATTCATCTATTCGGCAGGCTATTATGCCTATCTCTGGACGTAAATACTGGTTGACGACGGCTATCAGTGATTTGTAGAGCAGGGCGGAATGAACATTGAATACGGGCAGGAATTTCGTGAGGCGAATTTGACCTGTGGGAATAATAATTAAGATGAACGTTATCGGGTATGGCGCGGGCACGATCCGATGATGGTGAACCGCGGGTTAAGTACGTAGGGTTTCTTCAGGCTGGAAATATAACTGGGCGTATTGAGCGGCTTTTTTTAAAGGATTATCTATCCCCAAAAAGAAGTGTAGTGAAGAAAAATTGAAACCTGAATGCGCAGACCTTCGATTAGTTCCTTATACGGGGATGTAGGGCGATTACAATATGCGATAATCATTGTTTTCAATTTTCGAGGACTTAAAAATGCTTTTACGCACAGATCTTTTTGAACAATGGCTCCAGTACCCTTTTCCGACTTACCTCGAGAATTGGCCACTCACACTATTTGACGTTCAAGGGTTTTTAGCTGTAGTTATCATTATTCTGGCCTTGCGTAGGAATTTGTATGAAGAACTGCGGGATTACACATTAGCTTTTCTGGGCGTTTTTTGGTCAAAAAAATAAAAAAGTTACTTTGGACAACGCCAATAATTCATTCTGTTTCTCATATCAAAAGACTTCTTTCTGGCAGTCTTTTCTGTCTCAAACACCCTGAACCTCATGACAGGTTTGTCATAATTGTTGTAAGTCAGAAATCAGTAGCCGGGGCCTGAAAGGGTGTTGAAGATAAAAACTTGTAATGTTATTAAAAAAGTAACTTTTTAATTATTGAGTGTATTACATGACGCAAAATTTTGAGTTCATCGAAACGCATCCTTCTGCTGAAGATTTTTGCCGTTTGCGCGAAATCGCCGGGCTTTCCCCTCGAAATCTTGAAGCTGCAAAAAAAGGACTGCCCGCGAGCTGCTACGCTGTACACGTCCGTCACGAGGGGATCCCCGTTGGGATGGGAAGAGTGGTTGGCGACGGCGCACTGAATTTTGAGATCGTAGATATCGCTGTCGATCCGAACTTCCAGGGTAAAGGCTTAGGCAGAGCTATCATGGAACATATCATGGACTGGCTGGGCAAAAACGCCTGGGATGGCACCTATATTTCCCTGGTGGCGGATGTGCCTGCACTTTATGAAAAGTTTGGCTTCGAAAATGTGACGCCTGCTTGCGAAGGTATGGCGATCAGCTGGAAAAATGAACAATAAGCCGTGAACACCATAATGGATTTCTCCCCTCTACTGCACGCCTTAGCCGCCGTAACACTCCAGTGCCTCTGCGGCCTCAGACTGGGCAAATGGGGCATCGGCGGAGCAATGGGCTGTCTGTGGTTTATCGCCCGGGAACAGACTCAGGCGGAATACCGCTGGATCGCCCTGTTTGGTCACGGCAAGCGCGCCAACATGCCGTGGTGGGGCGGGTTCGACTGGCAGGTCTGGAACCTGGCCAGCCTGCTCGACTGGCTGGTGCCAGTCGCGGCCTGCACAGCCGTCTGGCTTGTTGCGCGTTATCGGTCATCGTCCACCAGCTCAAACCTCGTTTAACCTTCATTTATCTTGCTCGTGCTAACCTGGTCAGGATCCGCAGCCCGGTATGGATTACCGGGTCCGTAGATATCAAAATACAAATCTATCCATGCAAGCATTTACCGCCAGTCTCTGGCGGTTTTTTTTGTCTTTCGCTCAACATGAATTTTTTTCATCACCCATGAATTTTTCTCGTTTGCCGGGAGGCGGGCGCTGTGACATCTTTTGGACATATAGCCATCCAGAAGTCTAAAGTTCACATAATGAATTATCACTGTCGGCAATTACCTGGCGACAGTTAAAGGAGATAAGCATGCAGCGACAACACGCCCCGAACCGCGCCGATGTGGTAGGCAGTTTCTTACGTCCCGACGCCATCAAACAGGCGCGGGTGAAATTTGCCAGCGGTGAGATCGACGCGCAGCAGCTGCGTGCGGTAGAAGACGAGGCGATTCGCCATGTGGTGGAGCAGCAATGCGCTTGTGGCCTGCAGGTGGTGACTGACGGTGAGTTCCGCCGCGCCTGGTGGCATTTTGATTTCTTCGATGGCCTGCAGGGCGTAGAGCGTTACGACTCGAACCAGGGGATCCAGTTCAACGGCGTGCAGACTAAAGCCCACGGCGTGCGCGTCACCGGCAAGCTGGGGTTCGGCAGCCATCCGATGCTGGACGACTTCCGCTATCTGCAGAGCGTCAGCGGCACCGCCCAGCCGAAGATGACCATCCCGAGCCCGAGCGTGCTGCACTTCCGCGGCGGGCGTAAGGATATCGACGCCACGGTCTATCCGGATCTGGATGTTTACTTTGATGACCTGGCGCAAACCTGGCGCGATGCGATCCACGCTTTCTATAACGCCGGTTGCCGCAACCTGCAGCTGGACGACACCGTCTGGGCTTACCTCTGCTCGGACGATCAGCGCCGCCAGATCCGCGAGCGCGGAGATGACCCGGACCAGCTGGCGCGCACCTATGCTCGCGTGCTGAATAAGGCCCTGGAAGGCAAGCCGGACGATCTGACCATCGGGCTGCACGTCTGTCGCGGTAACTTCCGCTCGACCTGGATCTCCGAAGGGGGCTACGAGCCGGTGGCGGAAATCCTGTTTGGCACCGTCAACGTCGATGCCTTCTTCCTCGAATACGACAACGATCGCAGCGGCGACTTTGCCCCGTTACGCTTTGTCCGTCCGGGCAAACAGCAGGTGGTGCTGGGTCTGATCACCACTAAAAGCGGCGAGCTGGAAAACCCGGAAGGGGTGAAAGCGCGTCTGGAAGAGGCGGCGAAGTATGTCGCGAAAGAGCAGATTTGCCTCAGCCCGCAGTGCGGCTTTGCCTCCACCGAAGAGGGCAACGCCCTGACCGAAGCCCAGCAGTGGGATAAGGTTCGCCTGGTCACACAAATCGCCAGCGAAGTCTGGTAAGTGCTTATCCACAGCGTTGCATTAATAAAGTGCAACGCTGTGCCATTCTGATCCGCATCCGCGTTAAAACGTTCTCCAGCTCCCTGAACCCACTGAATTTTCATTCTGGCATCCTTTTTGCTCTGACTAATCCTGAATGCTTTTTCTGCGTCCACGCCGTAACGGACGATTTCGCACAGCGTTGTTTTTCAGGAGTGAAAATTATGCATCGTCGTACCTTAATCAAAGCCTTTGCTTTATCGGCCTCCGTAGTGGCCATGGGGATGAGTTTCAGCGTGCAGGCAGCCGACACCATCAAGATTGGCATCATGCATTCGCTCTCCGGCACGATGGCGATCTCTGAAACGCCGCTGAAAGACGTGGCGCTGATGACCATCGACGAAATCAACGCCAAAGGCGGGGTGCTGGGCAAAAAACTGGAGCCGGTAGTGGTAGATCCCGCCTCCAACTGGCCGCTGTTTGCCGAGAAAGCCCGTCAGCTGTTGAGCCAGGATAAGGTGGCGGCGGTCTTTGGCTGCTGGACCTCGGTGTCGCGCAAATCGGTGTTGCCGGTGTTTGAGGAGCTGAACGGTCTGCTGTTCTACCCGGTGCAGTACGAAGGGGAAGAGATGTCACCGAACGTCTTCTACACCGGGGCCGCACCTAATCAGCAGGCCATCCCGGCGGTGGAGTACCTGATGAGCGAAGATGGCGGCGAAGCGAAACGCTTCTTCCTGTTGGGCACTGACTACGTTTACCCGCGCACCACCAACAAAATTCTCCGCGCTTTCCTGCACTCGAAAGGCGTTCAGGATAAAGACATCGAAGAGGTCTACACCCCGTTCGGCCATAGCGATTACCAGACTATCGTCGCCAGCATCAAGAAATTCTCTGCCGCAGGCAAAACCGCGGTGGTCTCTACCATCAACGGTGACTCCAACGTGCCGTTCTACAAAGAGCTGGCTAACCAGGGCGTAAAAGCCACCGACGTGCCGGTCGTCGCCTTCTCGGTGGGTGAAGAGGAGCTGCGCGGCATCGATACCAAACCGCTGGTGGGCAACCTGGCGGCGTGGAACTACTTCGAGTCGGTGGATAACCCGGCCAACCAGACCTTCGTCGCCGCATATAAAAACTGGGCCAAAGCGCAGAAGCTGCCGAACGCCGGCACGGTGGTGACCAACGATCCAATGGAAGCTACCTACGTGGGGATCCACATGTGGGCCCAGGCGGTAGAGAAAGCGGGTACCACCGACGTGGATAAAGTGCGTGCCGCGATGGCCGGTCAGTCCTTCAAAGCGCCGTCGGGCTTCACCCTGACCATGGATGCCACCAACCACCACCTGCATAAGCCGGTGATGATTGGCGAGATCGAGGGTAATGGCCAGTTCAACGTTGTATGGCAGACCGAAGCTCCGGTGCGCGCCCAGCCGTGGAGCCCGTACATCGCCGGGAATGACAAAAAGCCCGACACCCCGATCAAAACCGCCAGCAACTGAATCCGGATCATAAAGAGGTAAAGCCATGAACGTCATGCGCATGATCTTCGCTCTCGTATGGCTTGCCGGACTGCTGCCAGGGATGGCACAGGCAACGGACGCCGATAACTTTGTCGCTGCCAGCCGCAGCCAGCAGGCGGTACTGCTCGAGCAGTGGGCCGCCGCACCCGATCCCGCCCGGCTGGCGCTGCTGCGCGCCTTGCAGCAGGAAAATGTCTTTGTCGATAGCCATAAACAGGCCTTCACCCGGGAAAACGGCGCCTTAACCGCTCTCGGTGAAGCCGCCCAGCACGAGGGGGCCACCAAAGCCGTGCGGCTCACCAACCGCCTGCGGGTGCTGGCGGCCACGGCGCTCGCCACCCACCAGCTGACAGGTGACAGTGTCACTGAAAGGCTGGCGGCGGCGAAACAACTCCAGCGCGATCCCCAGCCGCAGATGCTGCCTTTTTTACAGCGTCAGCTGGCAAGCGAGAGCGATGACGCGGTGCGTCAGGTGCTGAGCCTGGCCGTCGCCAGCCTGCAACTGACCAGCACCCAGCCAGCAGTGCGCCAGCAGGCCGTCACGCTGTTGGGCGAGTCGAGCGATCCGGAGGTGCAGTCCCGACTGCTGCCATATACCCATGTGCAGACCGAGCCGGACGCTGGCGTGCGGGAAGCCGCCGCGGAAAGCCTGCGCCAGATCCAACACCGTCAGACCATCAGCGACCTGCTGGGCCAGGCGTTTATGGGTCTGTCGCTGGGCTCCATTCTGCTGCTGGCCGCGCTCGGCCTGGCGATCACCTACGGCCTGCTGGGGGTGATCAACATGGCCCACGGCGAAATGCTGATGCTCGGGGCCTACGCCACCTGGATGGTGCAGCAGGCGATGGCGCAGTTTACCCCGCAGTGGCTCACCTTCTACCCGCTGGTGGCGCTGCCGGTGGCGTTCGCGCTTACCGCAGGCGTAGGCATGGCGCTGGAGCGCACGGTGATCCGCCACCTCTATGGCCGCCCATTGGAAACATTGCTGGCGACCTGGGGCATCAGCCTGATGCTCATCCAGCTGGTGCGCATGATCTTCGGGGCGCAAAACCTCGAGGTCGCTAACCCGGCGTGGCTCTCCGGCGGCGTGCAGGTCTATGCCAGCCTGATCCTGCCGTGGAACCGGCTGGTGGTGTTGGGCTTTGTGCTGCTGGTGCTCTTTTTCACCTGGCTGATCCTCAACAAAACCCGGCTGGGGCTCAACGTGCGGGCGGTGACGCAAAACCGCAGCATGGCAGCCTGCTGCGGGGTGCCCACCGGACGCGTCGATATGCTGGCCTTCGGGCTGGGTTCCGGCATTGCCGGTCTCGGCGGGGTGGCGCTGTCGCAGCTGGGCAACGTCGGGCCGGAGCTGGGCCAGGGGTATATCATCGACTCCTTCCTGGTGGTGGTGCTCGGCGGCGTAGGTCAACTGGCCGGCAGCGTGGCAGCCGCCTTTGGGCTGGGGATTTTCAATAAGATCCTCGAGCCGCAGATGGGGGCCGTACTCGGCAAAATCGTGATTCTGGTGGCGATCATTCTGTTCATTCAGAAACGTCCTCAGGGCTTGTTTGCACTGAAAGGGAGGGTAATCGACTGATGAGCCAGCCACTGACCTTAACCCTGGCGCGGAGAGCGCCGCGCAGCGTACCGATACTCCTCGGTCTGCTTCTCGCCGCACTGCTGGTGCTGCCGTTTCTGGCCCTGCTGCCCGCCACCCATCCGCTGGCGGTCTCCACCTGGATGCTGACCCTGGTGGGCAAAATCCTCTGCTATGCGATTGTCGCTGTAGCGCTGGATCTGGTCTGGGGCTACGCCGGCATGTTGTCTCTGGGCCACGGCCTGTTCTTTGCCCTCGGCGGCTACGCGATGGGGATGTACCTGATGCGCCAGGCTGCGGGCGACGGGCTCCCGGCCTTTATGTCGTTTCTCTCCTGGAGCGAGCTGCCCTGGTTCTGGTGGGGCACCCAGCATTTCGCCTGGGCGCTGGTGCTGATCGTGATGGTGCCGGGCCTGCTGGCGCTGCTGTTCGGCTGGTTTGCCTTCCGCTCAAAAATCAAAGGGGTCTACTTCTCGATCATGACCCAGGCGCTGACCTTTGCCGGGATGCTGCTGTTCTTCCGCAATGAAACCGGCTTTGGCGGCAACAACGGCTTTACCGGCTTTACCACGCTGCTGGGCTTTTCGGTCACCGCCACCTCGACGCGCATCGCCCTGTTTATTGCCACCGTGCTGCTGCTGGCGGCGTCGCTGGGAGTCGGTTATGCGCTGGCAAAAAGTAAGTTTGGCCGCATCCTGACCGCCGTGCGCGACGCCGAAAACCGGTTGACCTTCTGCGGCTACGATCCCCGCGGGTTTAAGCTGCTGGTCTGGACGTTATCAGCGGTGCTGTGCGGGCTGGCCGGAGCGCTGTACGTCCCGCAGGTGGGGATCATCAACCCCGGCGAGATGTCGCCGACTAACTCCATCGAAGCGGCAATCTGGGTCGCGCTCGGCGGACGCGGCACGTTGATCGGCCCGGTGATGGGCGCCGCGCTGGTCAACGGGGCAAAAAGCTTTTTCACCGTGGCGATGCCGGAGTACTGGCAGCTGTTCCTCGGGCTGATCTTTATCGCGGTCACGCTGTTTTTACCCCGCGGCGTAACGGGACTGTTCCGCAAAGGAGACCAGTAATGAGCGAGCAATTATTTACCCGCCAACTGCCCGGGGATCGCTACCGCGACCAGACCGACCCGGTGTTGCAGCTGGAAGGAATTAACGTCAGCTTTGACGGTTTTAAGGCGTTGACCGATCTGTCGCTCAATATCGGCGTAGGCGAGCTGCGCTGCGTGATCGGTCCCAACGGCGCGGGAAAAACCACGCTGATGGACGTCATCACCGGCAAAACGCGGCCCCAGAGCGGGCGGGCGATTTACGATCAGTCCACGGATCTCACCACCCTCGATTCGATCGCCATTGCCCGCCAGGGCATCGGGCGCAAGTTTCAGAAGCCGACGGTGTTTGAGGCCCTGACGGTGTGGGAGAACCTCGAGCTGGCGATGAAGGGGGATAAATCGGTGTGGGCCAGCCTGCGCGCCCGGCTGAGCAGCGAGCAGGGGGACCGGATCAACGAGATGCTGAGCCTGCTGCGCCTCGGCGCGGAGCGGCATCGCCGGGCCGGGTTGCTGTCGCACGGTCAGAAGCAGTTCCTGGAGATCGGCATGCTGTTGGTGCAGGAGCCGCATCTGCTGCTGCTCGACGAACCGGCCGCCGGGATGACCGACGCTGAAACCGATTACACCGCCGAACTGTTTCGCACTCTGGCGGGGAAACACTCGTTGATGGTGGTGGAGCATGACATGGGCTTTGTCGAAACCATTGCCGATCACGTCACCGTTCTGCATCAGGGGCGGGTGCTGGCGGAGGGCTCGCTGCGCGAGGTGCAGGCCAACGAGCAGGTGATTGAAGTCTATCTCGGACGCTAAGGAGCGCGGATGCTACAGGTTAACGAACTGAATCAGTATTACGGCGGGAGCCACATCCTGCGCGGGGTCAGCTTCGAGGCGCTGCCCGGAGAAATCACCTGCCTGCTGGGGCGTAACGGGGTGGGCAAAACCACGCTGCTGAAATGTCTGATGGGGCTGATCCCGGCCCGTAATGGGGAGATCCTCTGGCAGGGCAAACCCATTACCCACGCCAGGCCACATCAGCGGGTGCAGGCCGGGGTGGCCTATGTGCCCCAGGGGCGGGAGATCTTTCCCCGCCTGACGGTGGAGGAGAATCTGCTGCTCGGGCTGTCGCGTTTTCCGGCGCGCGAGGCGAAGCAGGTGCCGGAGGAGATCTGGCAACTGTTTCCGGTATTGCAGGAGATGAAGCAGCGCCGGGGGGGCGATCTCTCGGGCGGGCAACAGCAGCAGCTGGCGATTGGCCGGGCGCTGGCGAGCCGTCCTCAGCTGTTGATTCTTGATGAGCCGACGGAGGGGATCCAGCCCTCGGTGATTAAGGAGATTGGTCAGGTGATCCGTCAGCTGGCGAATCGGGGCGACATGGCGATCCTGCTGGTGGAGCAGTTTTACGACTTTGCTGCCGAGCTGGCCGACAGCTATCTGCTGATGTCCCGGGGCAGCATCATCCAGCGCGGCCGCGGGGAGGATATGGAACAGGAGGGCGTTCGCGGTCTGGTGGCGATTTAACGGGGTTGTTTTGCGGTATGTTATAATATAACATTCAAAACTCTTTAAAATGGAGTGAGGACGTTATCTTGGCAGGACCTATTGGTAAATATGCAATGACTCTGGGGGCGCTGCTGGTCAGCGGCCAGCTGTATGCCCACTCGCACGGCCATCAAATGACCGAGGCGGAACAAAAAGCGGCCAACGGCGTGTTTGACGACAAAGAGGTGAAGGATCGGCCGCTCTCCAACTGGGACGGGGTCTGGCAGTCGGTCTATCCGTTCCTGCTGAGCGGCGATCTCGACCCGGTGTTCAAAAAGAAAGCTGAGAAAGACAGCAGCAAAACCTTTGACCAGGTGAAAGCCTATTACCGCACCGGCTACGCCACCGACGTAGAGACCATCGGCATTGAGAACAATGTGATGGCGTTCCACACCGGGAAAAACGTCAGCCGCTGTGAATATGTCTCTAACGGCTACAAGATCCTGACCTATGCCTCCGGCAAGAAGGGCGTGCGTTACCTGTTTGAATGTAAGGATGCCAGCAGCATGGCACCGAAGTTTGTCCAGTTCAGCGACCACACCATCGGCCCGCGCCAGTCTGCCCATTTCCATATCTTTATGGGCAACACCTCCCACGAGGCGTTATTAAAAGAGATGGATAACTGGCCGACCTATTATCCAAACGAAATGTATACAAAGCAGGTGGTGGAGGAGATGTTGCACCATTAATTCGGTGCGGCCTGTGCGCCGGGTGGCGGCTGCGCCTTACCCGGCCTACGGGTTTGTAGGCCCGGCAAGCGAAGTGTCGCCGGGCACTGCTCTTAAGCTACACGAGGCATATCAACCCACGCCTTTACCCGCATTCCACGCAAAATCATCATCCACGCCAGCACAATGGCGACCATCATAATCACAAACAGCGACCAGTGCGGGAGGTGGGTCAGGATCAGCCCGGTGATCATCGGGTTAAAGGCCGCACCCAGCCAGCCGAGCGCCTGAGCGGAGAAGTAGCTCGCTTTCATCCCCGGCGGGGCGATGTTGTCGATCAACATATATTCGCCCGGGGCATAGATGATTTCGCCAATGGTAAAGACCGCCGCGGCGAGCCCCCAGTAGACCAGGTTCTCCCCGGAGAGCATGAACCCGGCCAGACCGAGGACGAAGAACAGGGTGCCCAGGGTCATCAGCGGGCGGATGTTACGCGCCGACAGTTTGCGGCCAATGATGTACTGCAGCGACACCACCATTGCGGCATTCACTGGCAGCACCACCGCCACCACGTTCTGGGCAAAATCGCTGTCGTAATCGGCGGCCAGCACGTACTGAGAGATGCAACTGGCGAAGGAGCCGCCCACGTAGGAGGCCAGCAGCCCGGAGAGGGTATACCAGAACAGCGCCCGATCCCGCAGCAGCACCGACGGCTGCCACGGCACCGGGGCCTGTTCGCTGTCTGCCACCACGCTCTTCTGCACATAAACCTGAATGAGCACCAGCGGTAAGGCGGCGCAGAAGGCCGCCATCCAGAAGGGCAACTGCAGGCTGTACATCATCAGCAGGGTGCTTAACGGTGGCCCGATGGTCCAGCCAATGTTGAGAAAGCTGTAGTTAAGCGAAAATACCCGCGCCTTTTCCGCCGGGTTCAGCACATCGGAAAACCAGGCTTTCAGCACCGTGGAGAAGATCGAATAAGCGCAGTTGATCAGCGCGAAGGCCAGCACCACCAGCACCACGTTGTCCACCAGCGGGATCGCCAGAAAGCCCAGCGCCACCGCCGTAATGGCGATCAGCATGTAGCGTTTTTTATCGAACTTGTCGGCCAGGATGCCAAAGCCCAGGCTGAAAACCACCCCGATAGTCAGCGCCACCGTCAGGGCATAACCAATATTCTCCACGCTCATGTTGTAGACGCGGGTGAGATAGATGGTCATAAACGGCAACGTCGCGCCGCGCCCAATGGTGAGTAACAGCGACGACGCCAGCAGCGCTGCCGTTGAGCGCCTGAGTGATGATTTCATTTTCCTGCCCGACAATTGCGTGTGAATTTTTTGTTATGTCTTATCAGGATTATCACGGCATAAGAGGCTTGTATAGCTCCAAATTTATCCCTAAGTGCTTCGCCTGACTGCCAGAATTAATGATCTGTTCCTCGGCGTTTTTTTTCGTTACTTTGAAGAGTGTTTACAAAAATTTAATAAACAGGGGCAGGGTATGACACGCAAAGACGGGCTGCTGGCATTGCTGGTGGTGGTGGTTTGGGGGCTGAATTTTGTGGTGATCAAAGTCGGATTGCACAACATGCCGCCGCTGATGCTGGCCGGTTTACGCTTTCTGCTGGTGGCCTTCCCGGCGCTGTTTTTTGTCGCCCGCCCGAAAATCCCGTTTCGTTTGCTGCTCGGCTATGGCCTGACCATCAGCTTCGGTCAGTTTGCCTTTCTGTTCTGCGCCATTAATTTCGGCATGCCCGCCGGGCTGGCGTCGCTGGTGCTGCAGGCTCAGGCCTTCTTCACCATCATCCTCGGGGCGCTGGTGTTTGGCGAGCGTCTGCAGGGCAAACAGCTGGCAGGGATTGCCCTCGCGGTGGTCGGCGTGCTGGTGCTGGCTGAAGCCAGCCTCAACGGGCAGCACGTCGCGCTGCTGGGCTTTTTACTGACCCTGGCGGCGGCGTTCTGTTGGGCCAGCGGCAATATCTTCAACAAAAAGATCATGCAGCTTGAGACGCGTCCAGCGGTGATGTCCCTGGTGGTGTGGAGCGCCCTGATCCCGATTGTGCCCTTTATGGCGGCGTCATATCTGCTGGATGGCCCGACGGTGATGTGGCATAGCCTGGTCACCCTCGATCTGACTACTGTGCTGTCGCTTTTCTATCTGGCCTTTGTCGCCACCATTGTCGGCTACGGCATCTGGGGGGCATTGCTCGGTCGCTACGAAACCTGGCGGGTGGCACCGCTGTCGCTGTTAGTCCCGGTAGTGGGCATCGCCAGTGCGGCGTTGTTGCTGGATGAAAAACTGGGCGCGTTGCAGCTGGTGGGGGCGCTGCTGGTGATGGCCGGGCTCTATATTAACGTCTTCGGCCTGCGGGTGCGTCGGGCGACGCGGGTCAAAGGGTAAAAAAAAGCCCCGCACGGGCGGGGCCAAAACGAATCAGACGCCCTGATTGTAATAGGGCACGCCTAATTCGTCGGATTTGTCGCTGCCTGCGCCCATATGGTTAAAATCGTGGGGCGACTGGCCATTAGCCGTTGGCAGGATCATGGTGTCGCGGCTGTTCTGCGGCGAAACACCTGGCGTTTGCTCCGCAAAACTCTGGCCGGAGACCAGCACCAGGGCGGTGAAAACAGCGGAAGCGAATAGTTTCATAATTTCCTCGATACGTCTTAGAGCCTATCCCATTAGGCTATTTTATTTGCCATTTTGAACCTGGGCAGTGCTCACAATCCTCACGTACTTAAAGTACGCTCCGGTTGTTCCGCGCTGTCCGTGTTCAAACTGTCTGCAACAATTACGCCTACTGGGATAGCCTAAAATACAGGCGATTAGCAGTTACAGTGATTGATCGGAAGCAGATACCGGGATTCCCCGCGCATATTGGTGATGCGATATTTATGCGGTGGAACGTCGAAGTAGTTTTTGAACGTGCGGGTCAGGGTCTGCTGCGATTCAAACCCATAACGCTCAGCCAGATACAGGATCGGCTCGTTACTTTCTTTCAGCTTCTGTGCGATTTCCGTTAATTTGCGGCTGCGGATGTACTGGCCTAATGAGTGGCCGGTCTCTTTTTTAAACATCCGTTGCAGGTGCCATTTTGAGTAACCTGAACGCTCGGACACTTTCTCAAGCGAGAGCGGTGACTCCAGGTTATCTTCGATCCAGCCCAAAATGCTATGAATAGTGATGGCGTCAGTATTGCGTCTGGACATCGTCATACCTCTTTCTGTTTACGGCAGGATCTTCTTAAGCAAGTGCTCAAGCGTTGCCACTTCGTCCGCCGTTAAGTTTTTTGTTAGTTCCTGGTGCAGTTTTTGTCCTACTAATTGATGACATTGTTCACACATTGCCGCGCCGTCGCTGGTCAGTTGCACCAGTACGCCGCGTTTGTCATTCGGGTTCGGGCGGCGTTCAATCCACCCTTTGCAGACCAGACGATCCATCATGCGCGTCAGCGCACCGAGGTCGACAGACAGGATCTTCTTCAGCTCAACCGGGGTGATACACACTTCGCAGCGCACAGAACAGAGCACTTTAAACTGGGTTGCGGTGATATCCAGCGGTGACAGATAGTCATTGAGCAGGCGGTCTTTCTTTTGGTTAACCATATAGATAAGCCGACCCAGCGGAATGATTTCGTTGAAGAGGTCACTGGTGCTTTTCACAATGGTTGCCCTGGCAAGTAGTTTAATCACGGCAGATATTATTGCTCAGGCAACTATAAGTCAACTGAATGCATAAGCTTATGACACGATTTGCTAAAGCGATTCAGATCACATTTTTGTCCGCTTCACGGATCGTCATATCACTGGGGTAAATTGATTGCGGAGCGAAAATAATACTTACGATGTGAGCATGGTTGTTACGGTCGTTTTAACCCTATACTTGGCTGGTAAAATTTTGCTAAGGACAACTCTATAAAATGGTTGATTTATTTAAAGCAATTGGCCTTGGGCTGGTGGTGTTGCTGCCGCTGGCAAACCCGTTAACCACGGTTGCGCTTTTCCTCGGCCTCGCGGGCGACATGAACCGTGAACAGCGTAATCATCAGTCGCTGATGGCCTCCGTTTACGTCTTCGCGATCATGATGGTGGCGTACTACGCCGGGCAGTTGGTCATGAACACCTTCGGGATCTCCATTCCCGGGCTGCGCATTGCGGGTGGTCTGATCGTGGCGTTTATCGGTTTCAGGATGCTGTTCCCGGCCCCGAAATCGCCGGATGCTGCTGACGCCCAGGACGCGCTGGAAGACAAGCAGGGCAGACCGGCCCCGAACATCGCCTTCGTGCCGCTGGCGATGCCAAGCACTGCGGGCCCGGGGACCATTGCGATGATCATCAGCTCCGCTTCGACGGTGCGCAGTGGCTCTGATTTCCCGGAGTGGGTGGTGATGATTGCCCCGCCGCTGATTTTTGCCATTATCGGCGTGATCCTGTGGGGCTGTCTGCGTAGCTCGGGCGCGATTATGCGCTGGGTGGGCAAAGACGGTATCGAAGCGATCTCCCGTCTGATGGGCTTCCTGCTGGTCTGTATGGGCGTGCAGTTTATTATTAACGGCGTGCTGGAAATTATTCAAACCTACCCTAACTAACAAAGCCGGGTGGCGCGCTGCCACCCGGTCACCTCTCTAGCCGTGATGCGGCTGCTCTTCCAGAGCGACAGGCCATTTCCTGAAGATCAGCACCGACCAGATTAACGCCGCCAGCGCCGGGATCGCCCCCAGATAGCCAATCGACGCCATCGACAGATGCAGGATCACCTGATTCCCCACCAGCGCGCCTGCGCCAATCCCCAGATTGAAAATCCCGGAGAAGAGGGCCATCGCCACGTCCGTGGCATCCGGCGCCAGGGCCAGCACTTTCACCTGCATCCCAAGGCCGATAATCATAATCGCCACACCCCAGACGACGCTCAGCAGCGCGAGACTGGTCTCGCTACCCGAGGCGGGCAGCAGCAGCAGCAGACACCCCAGCAGCAGACCAATAGCGCTGCTCACCAGCAGCGAGGCGTGACGGTTGCCGAGCTTACCAAACAGCAGGCTGCCGATAATCCCCGCGCCACCCAACAGCAACAGCAGTATCGTGGCGAAGCTGGCGCTGAACCCGGCGATGGTCTGCACAAACGGCTCGATATAGCTGTAGGCGGTGTAGTGTGCGGTGACCACGACCACCGTCAGCAGATAGAGGCTCATCAGCGCCGGACGACGCATCAGCAGCGGCAGGCTTTTCAGCGATCCGGAGTGCTCGCTCGGCAGTTTCGGTAACAGCTTGATCAGGCACAGCAGGGTGAACAGCGCCCCGAGCCCGATAACGAAAAAGGTGGTACGCCAGCCGAACAACTGCCCGACGATGCGCCCGATCGGCAGTCCGAGCACCATCGCCAGCGCGGTGCCGGTAGCCAGCAGGCTCAGCGCCTGGGCGCGCTTCCCGGCGGGGGCCAGGCGGATCGCCAGCGAGGCGGTTATCGACCAGAAAATGGCGTGCGCAAAGGCAATCCCGATCCGGCTAATGACCAGCACCGTGAAGTTCCACGCCAGGAACGACAGCACATGGCTGGCAATAAACAGGACAAACAGCCCGATCAGCAGTTTGCGCCGCTCCATCTGGCTGGTGAGCAGCATAAAGGGTAACGACATCATCGCCACCACCCAGGCATAGATGGTGAGCATGATCCCCACCTGCGCGGTCTCCATGCCGAAGCTGCTGGCGATATCCGACAGCAGGCCGACGGGAACAAATTCCGTGGTGTTAAAGATAAAGGCGGCAACGGCGAGCGTGACCACGCGTAGCCACGCGACCCTGCGGGAAACGGTGTGAGTTGTCATGGAGATGTCCGGGAGTCGTTACGTCAATGAGGTGGGACGATCTTAAAACCTTCCCTGGTGGAAATACAATCGTTTTGTGATCTGGATCTCACTCCATCCTAAAACTAATAGCTGGTGAAATCGGTTATTTTCCATAAATATAGGATGCAACATAACGTTAACAGTGGGTCAGGCGATGCAGGAAATTGAGTTTTATCTGGTGGATGCGTTCAGTGAGGTCTCGTTTGGCGGCAACCCGGCGGCAGTGTGTCCATTGCCGGAATGGCTGCCGGACGAGATGCTGCTGCGCATGACGCGGGAGCACAACCAGTCCGAGACCGCCTTTTTTGTGCGCCACAAGGGAGGCATTGAGCTGCGCTGGTTCACCACTAACGGCGAGGTCAACCTCTGCGGTCATGCCACGCTGGCGACCGCCTGGGTACTTTTCAACGAGCTGGACTATCCCGACCCCCGGATCCATTTTGATACCGCCTCCGGCAGGCTGACCGTCACCCGCGAGGGCGACTGGCTGACTCTCGATTTCCCTGCCTGCCCGAGCGAGCCGCAGACCCCGCCGCCAGAGATGCTTGCCGCGCTAGGGGTCCAGGACTACGTCGAAGCCCGCAAAGGGCGCGCCTGGGTGATTGTGCTGGAGAGTCGTGAGCAAGTTGAGGCGGTCACGCCGGATATCAATGCCATGACCCCCGGGGAGCATAAGGTGTCGATCACTGCCCGCGGCGAGGGTGAATACGATTTCGTCAGCCGCTTTTTCTCCCCGGGCGCGGCGCTGTGGGAAGATCCGGTCACCGGCTCGGCCCACACTATGCTGATCCCATACTGGAGTGAAAAGTTAAATAAAACCTCGCTCTTCGCCCGGCAGGTTTCTGCCCGCGGTGGCGATGTGCGCTGTGAACTGAAGGGCGACCGGGTATTAATGAGCGGCAGGGCATCGCTGTATATGAAAGGTCATCTGTTTTTACGCTAACGATAAGGGTTAACCCAATGAAAGAAATTGAATTTTATCTGGTCGATGCGTTTAGCGACCGCGCGTTTGGTGGGAATCCTGCAGCCGTTTGCCCGCTCGAGGAGTGGCTGCCGGATGACGTGCTGTTAAAGATGGCCCAGCAGCATAACCAGTCGGAGACCGCGTTTTTCGTGCGTACCGATGCGGGCTTTGAGCTGCGCTGGTTTACGACGCAGTACGAGATTGACCTCTGTGGTCACGCCACGCTCGCCAGCGCCCATGTGATTTTTGAGTATCTCGACTATCCGCACACCGAGATTGTCTTCTCCACCCGCTTTGTCGGCGACCTCAAAGTCACCCGCAGCGGCGACTGGCTGACCCTGAACTTCCCGGCATGGAGCAGTGAGGTGGTAGACAACCCACCAGCGTTACTGTTCAGCACGCTGGGCATCACCGGGGCCAAAGAGGTTCGGGCAGGGCGCGACTACATGGTGGTGCTGGAAAACCAGCAGCAGGTTGAGGCATTAACGCCGGATATCGACGGCATGATGCCGCTGGATAAGATGGTCTGCGTCACCGCTCCGGGGGACGAGTATGACTTTGTCAGCCGCTTCTTCTGCCCGGGCGAGTCGGTGGCGGAAGATCCGGTCACCGGCTCAGCCCACAGCATGCTGATCCCGTACTGGAGCGAGAAGCTGGGTAAAACGGCGATGCAGGCGCGGCAGGTCTCCCCCCGCGGCGGCGACCTGCGCTGCGAACTAAAGGGCGACCGGGTATTGATTGGCGGCCAGGCGGCGCTCTATCTCAAAGGCACCGTGTTCCTGCGGAGGTAAAAGCAAAACGGCAACCGAAGGTTGTCGTTTTTAGTGTTTGCTCCCTCTCCCTGTGGGAGAGGGTCGGGGTGAGGGCATCAGGCTGCACATCACCCCAACGACGCCCCGCCGCACAACACCAGCTCCTGCCCGGTGATGGGTGCGGCCTCGGCGCTCAGGAGATAGTTCACCATCGCCGCCACCTCTTCCGGGGCGATCAGCCTCCCCATTGGCGGCACGTTTGGCGGTGACGCCTCCCGTCCTGGCGCACTCAGCATCGGTGTTGCCGTCGCTCCCGGGGCCACCACGTTGGCGGTGATCCCGCGCGGGGCCAGCTCGGCTGCCCAGCTGCGTACCATGCCCACCAGCGCCGCTTTGGTCGCCACATACTGCGAACGCCTAGCGGCACCCCGTGAGGTACGACTCCCGATCGCCACCAGCCGTCCGCCCACTGTCATCCGCGGGGCAAAATGGTTGAACAGGATCTCCGCGGCCTGAATATGCAGCCCCCACAGCCGGGCGCTGACCGCCGGGTCCAGCTCGCCGAGCGGGGCAGCCGCCATCATGCCAGCGGCATGCACTATCGCCTGTGGCACCGGCAGGGTATTCAGCGCGGCTGCGAGCGTGACACTGTCACTAAGATCCACGCTCACACTGGTAAAATTCGGATGTCCGCATTCCACTCCGCGTCGGCTTAACCCCGTCACCTGCCAGCCTTCTGCCAGCAGGCGGGTGACGATAGCTTCGCCAATCCCCGAGCTGGCCCCGGTGACAATCGCTTGGCGCATATCACACCTCCAGCAGGGCGCGCGGCACCTTGAACACCGCCTTGCGCACGGTCATAGGCTGGTTAACGGCACACAGCGCCTGATGCGGCTCCCCGGGCAAAAACACCGCGAAATCACCGGGCTTCAGGGTGATGCTCACCGGATGCACTGCGCCAGGAGCAATAAACAGATCCGGTTTGCGCTCTTCGTCGCCAGGTTGCGCGACAGACTGCATCCCGGCGCGGATCGTCTCCTCTCCCGTCAGCACCACCTGAATATCGGCCCACTGATGGTGATACTCGGTATGCCGCTCGGCCAGCGGCTGGGTCTGCGCCGGGCCGATATGACAGAACCACGGGCAGCCTTCGGGCTGCCAGCGTCCATCGTCCCGGGCGGACAGCGCCGTAAGCGTACAGTCGGCGCGATCGAGGATCTGCCGCAGCACAGGCGGGAGCCCGGCCAGCGGCAGGGCATTAAGATGACCAATAATCACTGCTGCGCCTCCTTTACCCACTCCGGCGACACGCGCACATACTTGATCGCCTGACGGAAGTAGGTATAGGCGATATGCAGCGACCCGTCGGCACCCTGTTTGATGCTCGGATAGGAGAACTCGCGGTTAAGTTTCTCCAGCGAGTTGTTGGTCATGCAGTAGCCGTCGCCCTCATCGAGGTTGCGCTGCCAGGCCCAACTTTTGCCGCCGTCGTTGGATATCGCCACCGTCATCGGCGCGCGCGGTGCGCCCCAGAAAGCGGCGCGACCGTCCTTCACTTCCGGCTCTTTGCGCCCGTCGCCGTCGTCGATTTCGTCATACAGCGAGGCGCGACGCTCCAGCGCACCCGCTGCGCTCATGGGGTTGAACACCAGCGCCAGCTCGCCGCTCGCAAGGGTGGTGACCTGAATCGACGAGTTGTTGTTCGGCAGTTCAGTCGGCTCCGGCACCGACCAGCTTTCGCCGTTGTCCAGCGACTGGCTGATATAGATATTGTCCGCCCAGCGGCTGCGGTACAGCGCCACCAGATGGCCGTTGTTCAGGGCGGTGATATTCATATGCACGCAGCCGAGGCTCTCCGGCACCTCGACGTCGCGCCAGCTTTTTCCCTGGTCTTCGGAAATTTTCACCGCGCTGATGTCGTCGTTACCCACCCATTTCTCGCCCGGCTGAGTGCGGCAGTAGAAGACCGGCAGTAGCCAGTTGCCGTTCTCCAGCACGGTAATCGGCTGGCGAATAAAGGTGCCAGGCTTATCCAGCAGGGTGGCGATCTCGCCCCAGCTGTTGCCCAGATCCTCAGACTTACGGTAGCGCACGATGGCGGTATCCTGATTGCCGGAGAGCTGCGCGGTCCACAGCAGCCACAGCACGTTGTCCGGGGCGAGGAACAGCACCGGGTTCTGCTCCGAGCGGCTGGCGTCGTCCGACAGCTTCACCGCCTCGCTCCACTGGTTGCTACCGGGAGCCAGACGTGATCCCCAGACCGAAATATCAGCGATCCCCTCCTGGGTGCCGCCAAACCAGACGCACATCAGGGAGCCATCCGGCAGCGGCAGCAGGTTGGCTGCATGATTCTGCGGGCAGGAAGAGGGCAGCATGGCCGTTTCCACGCGGGCATCCTGCGGCGTCGGGCGAACAATCCCGTCACGGGTTACGGTTACAGACATATCAGACTCCATTATGTTGAACAGGGGCAGGCGCTTTACGATCCGCTTTATTTGGGATCAGGCGGTCGAGAACCATAATCACCGCCGGGGTGATCAGCGCGATATACATATTGTTAATACCAAACGGGTCGCCCAGCAGATACCACACCGAGGTCACGACACAGGCGCCAATCAGGCCGGCATTCGCGCCGCGGGCGCTCTTAAAGAACGGGGCATAGAAGGCGATCACTGCCACCACCGTAATCGACAGACGAATGGCGCGGGTGAAGAACGACAGCTTCAGGACCTCCGGTACCAGCAGAACGAAAATCAGCGGCAGGAAACCAATCAGCAGCGATATCCAGCGGGTCGCTTTAAATTCCTGCTCCGGGGTTGGGTTGCGGTAAGGCACGTAGAAATCTTTCACTACCAGCGAGGCAATAGCCAGCGCCACGGTACTGACGCTAACGAAAATCGAAGCCACAAGTGACGTTGTCACTAAACCGGCCAGCCACGGGTTCATGTCCTGCAGGAAGATTGGCATCGCGTACAGGCTGTCGATCTCCGGGTGCAGATATTTCGCCGCCACGCCAATCACCGCAATGGCCAGCGCAATCGGCAGGCAGAAGAAGAAGGCCACCCAGGTCGAACGTTTAGCCGATTTCACATCTTTAGTGGACGAAATCGCCTGAATCACAAACTGGGTACAGAAGATGGAGCCGATGGTGCCAATCAGCCAGGCAAAGATGGTGCTGGCCCCGATGTTGCCATCCCAGGTCCAGTAGTAAGAAGGCATCTGCTCAATCATTGGCGTAAAACCGCCGGTTTTGGAGAGCGCAAAGCCCATGATCACCAGGATGCCGAAATACTTCAGGGCGCTGTGCAGGAGCGTGACCCAGGCCACGCCCTTCATGCCGCCAAAGGCGAAGTAGAAGGTACTGACAATCGCGGTAATAAAGGCCGCGACCGGCAGGTTAACCTTCAGCACGGTGGAGATCGCCGCCGCACCTGAGACATAGTTGCCGACGTTCACCAGCAGCAGGGCGTAGATCATGATGATCGAGATGATGTTTTTAGTGCTGTTGCCGTACTTCTCGGCAATCGCCCCGGAGATGGTGATTTTGCCGGTGCTATAGATGCGCTTCACCAGCAGCAGGCCAAACAGCGGGAAACCAATGGCTGCGCCGATCACCGACCAGGAGGCGGCAAAGCCATCCTCGAACGCCGCCTGCGCGGTTCCGATGGTGGATTTGGCGCCGATGTACTCCGACATCAGCAAAATCCCGACGATAAATGCCGGCATTGCGCGGGAGCCTTCCATGAAATCGCCGGAGTTTTTACTGCGCAACCGGAAGGTCAGCCAGGTGGTAAACAGGATGTAGACAATCACAATGCCTACGATGATCAGGGTATCTTCAGCGGTAAAGTTGTTCATCTTTGCCTCTCTTCAGGGCGTAGGAAACCTGGGCGCCAGCGGCACCCGGTATTCTTATGGACGAAATCAAACGCCGGTTACTGCAGTGACGTTGTCACTATCTGGCGGATCTGTTCAGTCTGTTGCGCATCGAAAGCCACCGCGTAGCGGCTTTCACCCACCTCTTCGCCCATCACCTGCAGCGCCTTTTTCACAGCTGCCGGGGAGAAGGCCACGTTGTATAAACGGGTACGCAGTTCAGTCACCCCTTCCTGCGCCTGACGCGAGCCGTCGATATCGCCCGCATGGAAACGCGCCCAGATGGCGTTGATCGCCTCCGGTGCGACGTTGGCCAGCCCGGAAATACAGGCGGAACAACCTTCGACAAAGCCCTGATGGATCAGCGAGTCCGGGCCGTTCAGCACGTCGAAACCGTCGATATCCTGGGCGGCCTTCAGGAAACCGCTCAGACTCTCATAGCTGCCCGCGCTGTCTTTAATCCCGATAATGTTCGGGTGCGAGGCCAGCGCGCGCGCGGTCTGCGGCTCAATGGTATTGCCGGTTCGCGCCGGGATGTTGTACAGGAAGACCGGCACCGTCAGGGCATCGGCGATGGCGGTGTAATGGGTAATCAGCTCCGCCTGCGTCAGGGGGACAAACCATGGGGTGATCACCGAAACGGCATCCACGCCCAGCGTTTCAACCTGCTTGCCGAGGCGAATGGTGGCCCGGGTGGAGATCTCCCCGATGTGCGCCACCACCGGCGCGCGTCCGGCGACCTCTTCCACACAGGTGCGGGTGACGGCCACTTTTTCCTCTTCGGTCAGGACAAAGAACTCACCGTTGGTGCCGCCGCAGAAAATACCGTTCCCCGCCGCGAGCTGGCGCTGGATCTGGCGTTTCAGGCCCAGCAGATGCAGACCGCCATCCTCGCTAAAGGGGGTGACGATCGCCGTCAGCACGCCTTCAATCTTGTTACGCATTTCTCACTCCTTCGATGTTTACATTTCGGGGAACAGGGTCTGGTAAATGCCCTGCACCTCGGCATGGCTGACCTGACGCGGGGCGTTATTCATCAGGCGTTTAACGTTCAGGGCGGCATCGCTCAGGGAGGCGATGTCATCCCGCGGGACGCCCAGCGTTTCGAGGTTGTCCGGTAAATTCAGGCGACGCACCAGGGCGGCAAACCACTCCACCAGCGCATGAGATTTCTCTTCTGCCGACAGAGAGGTATCGGCACCCGGCACCAGATCCCACACCTGAGCGAATTTTTCGACCGCGTCCGGGCGCACCACGCGCATGCAGGGCGCCAGCAGAATGGCGTTGGCTACCCCGTGCGGGAGGTGATATTTGCCCCCCAGCGGATAGGAAAGGGCGTGTACCAGATGGGTACCGGCATGGGCAATGGCCACGCCGCCGTAGTACGAGGCCCACAGCATCTCCAGCTTCGCCGCCAGGTTGTGCGGCTCGGCGCAGGCGGTTTCGATGTTGTTCAGCAGCTTGCGCAGGCCAATCAGCGCCGCGTTATCGCTCACCGGATTCGCCACGGTGGCGGTAAAGCACTCGATCAAGTGGCACAGCGCGTCAATCCCGGTCGAAGAGGCAATGTGCGGCGGCATGCTGGTGGTGAGCTCCGGTAACAGGGCCACGTAATCCGGCAGCAGCACCGGGGAGATGATGCCGATTTTGGTGCTCTGCTCAGGGATGGCGAGGATCGCGTTCGGCGTGGCTTCAGAACCGGTGCCGGCGCTGGCCGGAATCAATAATGAGGGGAGGCGAACCGTCGGTTTTTCTCCCGCCAGCAGGGCGTCCAGCCCCGGAGAAGAGTTATGGCACAGGACGGAGAGCAGCTTTGCCACATCCAGTACGCTGCCGCCGCCCACGCCCACCACCAGATCAACGTCGGTGTTGTTGATCCCGGCCAGCAGGGCGCGAACGTCATGATCGGTTGGCTCCGGCGGCACGCTGTCGATCACGCTGACGTGGCGGTTGTCGGCTTCCAGCAGAGTGCGGATCGCGCGGGCCGCGTCCAGACGGGCGATATTGCCGTCGGTGACCAGTAAAAGGCGCGTCTTGCCGGCCAGCAGGGGCGCGAGGGCCGGGATGGCCCCTGCACCGCTGATAATCGTACTGTTAATGGTTAACACATTGCTCTCCTGTTGCTGTGTCTGTGATTAATTTCGCTCAAAAAAGGCAATCACAGTCATCGTGTGTCTAAATTTATAATTTATTCGCAAACTGAATAACTTGATCTTGCTCACATATAATCAATCATGATTGAATATAATCATTAACAGGAAATGCGAACCTTTGGGGATGTAAGTGAACAACCTGAACAGAGAAGTGGTGGTGATCGCCGATGACTTTACCGGCGCTAACGATGCGGGCGTCAGCCTGGCGTTAAGCGGCAAAAAAGTCAGCGTGGCGTTTCAGACTCCCTTTACCGGCGACACCGATGCGCTGGTTATTAATAGCGACAGTCGGGCGTTAGCGGCATCAGAGGCTGCTGAAAAGCTGGCGCGCTACGCCACCGAGATTGACGCCGCAAAATGGCTGGTGAAGAAAATCGACTCCACCCTGCGCGGTAACCCGGGGGCAGAAGTCGAGGCGCTGCTGCGTCTTAGCGGTCAGCGTCAGGCGATTATCGCCCCGGCGTTCCCGGCGGCGGGACGCACCACGCAAAACGGCGTCTGCCTGGTGAAGGGCGTGCCGGTCACGGAGACCGAATTTGCCAGCGACCCGAAAACCCCGGTGCGTCATGCCCATATTGCAGCGGTACTGGCGGAGCAAACTGCGCTTAACAGCGTGGTGGTTACCCCGGCGCAGCTGGCGGCGGCTCTACAGGGCGATGCGCACCTGCTGATTGTGGATGCGCAGAGCGACGACGAACTGGATCAGATTGTCAGTGCGGCCTTTGCCAGCATTGAGCGTCCGCTGCTGGTGGGCTCCGCCGGGCTGTGCGATGCCCTGGCGCGCCGTCTGGCTACCCCGCGTCAGCTGCTGGCGGTAATCGGTTCGATGAGTGAGATTGCGCAACAGCAGATCCAGCTCATCCGCAGCCACCCTGATGTTAGTACGGTACTGATTGATATTAATGATGTGTTTAACGGTGCGCTGGCGGGTTATCAGCAGCAGATCGCTGCGGCGCTGGCGGCGCGCCAGCATTGCGTGGTGCATACCTGCGCCGATACTCAGGCCCGGCATCAGATCGACACCCTGTGTCAGCAGCGCGAATTAAGCCGCGCCGCACTGGGGGAGACCATCAGCGCATTTCTGGGGGCGTTAACGCGCAACGTGCTTGAGAGCCACAACCCGGCGGCGCTGTATGTCTCCGGCGGCGATGTGGCGATGGCGGTTGCCCGCGCGCTTAACGCGCAAGGGTTTGCCATTCGCGGACAAGTGGCGCAGTGCGTGCCGTTTGGTCGGTTTTTGGGTTGTCGCTGGCAGGGGCCAGTCATGACCAAAGCGGGCGGTTTTGGTACTGAATCCACGCTGCTTGAGGTTTTGCATTTTATCGAGGAGAAGATGAGTGACTAATATCATTGCTGTAACCATGGGCGACCCGGCGGGCATCGGCCCGGAGATCATTATCAAATCCCTGACCGAGGGCGAACTGTCCGGCGCGGAGGTGGTGGTGGTAGGGTGTGCCAGAACCCTGCAACGGGTGCTGGCGAAAGGCATCACCGCCCCGGCGGAGTTACGCGTGATTAGCCGCGTCAGCGAGGCGCAGTTTGGCCCGGCCATTATTAACGTGCTGGATGAACCCCTGGCGGATCCCGAGGCGTTGCAGCCCGGCGTGGTGCAGGCCCAGGCCGGGGATCTGGCCTATCGCTGCGTGCGTCGCGCCACCGAGCTGGCGATGGCGGGCGAGGTAAAAGCCATTGCCACTGCGCCGCTAAACAAAGAGGCGCTGCATCTGGCGGGCCATCACTATCCGGGCCATACCGAACTGCTGGCGCACCTCACCGACAGCAAAGATTACGCCATGGTGCTCTATACCGATCAGCTGAAAGTGATCCACATCACCACCCATATCGCGTTGCGCAAATTCCTTGATACCCTCAACCAGGATCGGGTAAAAACCGTGATTGGCATTGCGGACACCTTCCTTAAGCGCGTGGGATATAAGAATCCGCGCATCGCCGTGGCCGGGGTCAACCCGCACGCCGGGGAGAACGGCCTGTTTGGCGACGAAGAGATTAAGATTGTCGGTCCGGCCGTACAGGCGATGAAGGCACAAGGGCTGAATGTGTCAGGGCCGTGCCCGCCGGATACAGTGTTTATGCAGTGCCATGAAGGGATGTACGACATGGTGGTGGCGATGTACCACGATCAGGGCCACATTCCGTTGAAATTACTTGGGTTTTATGACGGGGTGAACATCACCGCCGGGCTGCCGTTTATCCGTACTTCTGCCGACCATGGGACCGCGTTTGACATTGCGTGGACAGGTAAAGCGAAGTCTGAGAGCATGACGGTCTCTATCCAGTTAGCGATGCAAATCACACGGGAATAATATGAAGGGATATAGCCGGTTAGAACAGATAATGGACTACCTGAAAGGGCACAATCTGGTGACGGTGGATCAGCTGGTGGCGGCAACGGATGCCTCGCCCGCGACCATTCGCCGGGATCTGATTAAGCTCGATCAGGAGGGGGTCATCAGCCGCACCCACGGCGGCGTGACCCTGAACCGGTTTATTCCTTCCCAGCCCACCACCAGCGAAAAAATGCAGCGTAGCCTGGCGGAGAAACACGCCATCGCCAGCGCGGCCGCCAGCTTTGTGAAAGCTGGTGACGCGGTGGTGCTCGATGCGGGCACCACCATGATTGAACTTGCTCGCCAGCTGACCCATCTGCCGTTGCGCATCATCACCAGCGATCTGCATATCGCCCTGTTTCTGTCGGAGTTTAAGCAGATTGAGGTGACGATCATTGGCGGGCGCATCGATGACTCCAGCCAGTCCTGTATTGGCGAGCACGGTCGCCGGCTGCTGCAGAACATCTGGCCGGATATCGCTTTTGTCAGCTGTAACGGCTGGGATCTGGAGCGCGGCATTACCTCCCCGACGGAAGAGAAAGCCGCCCTGAAACGGGATCTGATTGCTAACGCCCGGCGTCGCGTGCTGCTGGCCGACAGCTCGAAATACGGCGCCTGGTCGCTGTTTAACGTGGCTCACCTCAACACCCTGACCGATATCGTTACTGATAAACGGCTGGACGAGGGGGTGCAGCAGACCTTAAGCCAGCTGGATGCCACCCTGACCCTGGCACCTTGAGGCTCAGGGCAGGCGGGCGATATTAGCTTTGATCACCTCCGCCGAATGGCGGAATTTTTGCAGTTCATCCTCTGCCAGCTTCAGCTCAATGATCTGCTGGACGCCGCTCTGGGCCAGCACCGCCGGTACCCCGATCGCCACGCCGTCCACACCATACTCCCCGTCCAGAATGCAGGAGATCGCCAGCGCCCGGTGGCTGCCGGTAAAGATATTGCGGCAGATCTCAGCGATGGTGGCGGCGATGCCGTACTCGGTGCAACCCTTGCGGGCGTAGATCTCAAATCCCTGTTTGCGCACGCGCTCCGCCAGCGCATCAAAATCCAGCGTTTTGCCAGTGTGGCGTTGATACACCTCGGCAATCGGCGAGCCGTAGACCGACGAATGGGACCACACCGGGAACTGCGTATCCCCGTGCTCGCCCAGAATAAAGGCATCGATGCTCTGCGCACCGATATCCAGCGCCTGGGCCAGGGTGCGGCGCAAACGAGTGGTATCCAGCCACACCCCGGTACCAATCACCTGATTGCGCGGCAGGCCGGAGAGCTGCCACACCTGCCAGGTAATGATGTCGCACGGGTTGGTGGCAATCAGGAAAATGCCGTTAAACCCGCCCGCCATCATCTGCGGCACAATGCTTTTCACAATGCGGGCCGTGGCGGTCAGCTCATCCAGCCGGGTCTGCCCCGGTTTGAGCGCGCCGCCGGAGACGGTGATCACTGCGATATCCACATCGGCACAGTCGCTGGCCTCGCGGGTGGAGATGGTCATCATCCCGGGCATATAGGCCGCGGCATCCGACAGATCCCAGGCGTGGCCTTCGCTGCGCGGCTGATTGATATCCACCAGCAGCAGCTCTTCGCAGATATTCTGGTTCAGCAGGGCGTACGCGGCGGAGGTACCGACGTTTCCGGCCCCGATAATCATCACTTTGCGGGCTTTGGTGTTCATTGTTTTTCCTGATGTTTTAACAGTGACTGTGCCCAAACTTACCCCCCGGCGGCAGGGGGCGCAATGGCTGGCGGCAGCTATAAGTTAAAAATATGCCTGTTCCTTCGCCGCCCGGCGCTATGGTGGAGAAAAACGACAAAAGGAGCCTGCCATGTATTCCATTACCTCAGAATCGCCCGCCCATCCGGATATCACCACCCTGATTGCCGACCTCGACAGCTACCAGAGCACGCTCTATCCGGCGGAAAGCAACCATCTCTTGGATCTGACCGGGCTACCGGAGCACAGCCTGATCATGATGGTGATCCGCGATCGTCAGCTTAACGCCGTCGGCTGCGGGGCCGTAGTGCTGAACGCTGACGGCAGCGGGGAGATGAAGCGGGTCTATATTGATCCGACCCATCGTGGGCAAAAGCTGGGGGAAAAACTGCTGGCGGCGCTGGAAGATGAAGCTCTCAGCCGGAGCTGTCATACCCTGCGGCTGGAGACCGGGATCAAGCAGCTGGCAGCCGTGCGTCTGTATGAACGCTGCGGATACCAGATGTGCGAGGCCTTTCCCCCATACGCCCCCGATCCATTGAGCCTGTTTATGGAGAAGGTGCTGGTGGCTGATCTTCGTTTAGCAGTGCTATAAACGCTTCGAGCTGGCGGGTCATCGCCCCCCGGCGCCATACCAGCCAGGTGGTGAGCCAGCGCCAGTTCTCTGCCAGCGGCCAGGCTTCCACCTGATGATGGCCGGGCATGCTTTCCAGCATGGAGCGCGGCATCAGCGCAATCCCGGCCCCGGCAATCACGCAGGCCAGCATCCCGTGATAGGACTCCATCTCATGAATGCGCCCCGGCGTGGCGCGATCCGCATGAAACCAGCTCTCGAAATGACGGCGATAGGAGCAGTTGGCGCGAAAGGCATAGATATCGCGCCCGCTAATGGTCAGCGCCCGATCCACCTTTGGCTGCCCGGCGGGCACCACCAGCATCATCTCCTCCCGGTAGACCGGCATCCCTTCGAGTTCCGGGTGGGTTAACGGCCCGTCGACAAACGCCGCGCTCAGCGTACCCTCCAGCACCCCGTCGATCATCGTCCCGGAAGGGCCGGTCGCCAGCGCAAACTGAATCCGCGGATAGCGCTGGTTAAACTGCGCCAGCGAGGCCGGGATACGCACCGCGGCGGTGCTCTCCAGCGACCCGAGGGTAAACAGCCCCTGGGGTTCATCGCCCGCGACCACCATTCGGGCCTCATCCACCAGGGCGAGGATCTGTCGGCTGTAGCGCAAAAAATTATGCCCCGCCGGGGAGAGGCGCAGCCGCTGGTTCTCGCGGATAAACAGCTCAACGCCGAGATCGGCCTCGAGCTGCTTGATGCGGGTAGTCAGGTTCGACGGCACGCGATGCACCTTCTGCGCGGCCTGGGTGATGCTGCCGGTCTGGGCGACGGCGTTAAACATTTCCAGTTGGGTCAGATCCATATCGTTCTCGTTTCGTGAATAAGGTGGTCACTATTATTCATTTTTAAGAAATAGCAGAGTGCGCCACACTAAAGCAACTGTTATTACACGGAGCCGATCATGACTACACCTTCTGTTAACCATGCCCTGTCCATCAACCCGGCAAACGGCGAAACCCTGGCTGTGTGGCCGTGGGCGACCGTCACCGAGGTTGAACATGCCCTCGCGCAGACCGATGCCGCATTTCGTCAGTGGCGCAGCGTGCCGGTAGCGGCGCGTGCGCAAAAATTACGTGATTTGGGCGACGCCCTGCGCAGCCGCGGCGAAGAGATGGCTCAGATGATCTGCCGGGAGATGGGCAAACCCATCGCCCAGGCGCGCGCAGAGGTGGCGAAATCCGCCGGTCTCTGCGACTGGTATGCCGAACACGGCCCGGCCATGCTCTCTACCGAGGCGACCCAGGTAGCGGACGCGGTGATCGAATATCGCCCCCTGGGCCCGGTGCTGGCGGTGATGCCGTGGAACTTCCCCCTGTGGCAGGTGCTGCGCGGCGCGGTGCCGATTATCCTGGCTGGCAACAGCTATCTGCTGAAACACGCCCCGAACGTGCTGGGTGCCGCGAACCTGATCGAACAGATTTTTAACGATGCGGGTTTCCCCCAAGGAGTGTTCAGCCAGCTGAATGCCACCAACGACGGGGTAAGCCAGATGATTGCCGATCCGCGCATTGCGGCGGTGACGGTCACCGGCAGCCTGCGTGCCGGGGCGGCGATTGGTGCTCAGGCCGGGGCGGCGCTGAAAAAATGCGTCCTTGAACTGGGCGGGTCCGATCCCTTTATCGTCCTGAATGACGCCGATCTGGATCTGGCGGTCAAAGCGGCGGTCACCGGCCGCTATCAGAACACCGGACAGGTCTGTGCCGCCGCCAAACGCTTTATCGTCGAGGCGGGGGTTGCGGATGAATTCAGCCGGCGGTTTGTAGAGGCGACCGCGGTCCTGAAAATGGGTGCGCCGGACGCAGAGGAAAACTACCTCGGCCCGATGGCGCGCTACGATCTGCGTGACGAGCTGCATCAGCAGGTACAGGCCACGCTGGCCGAAGGCGCCACCCTGTTACTGGGCGGCGAGAAGGTGGCCGGGGCAGGGAACTACTATGCGCCGACGGTGTTGGGCAACGTGACGGCTGCGATGACCGCGTTTCGCCAGGAGCTGTTTGGCCCGGTCGCGGCCATCAGCGTAGCAACCGATGCGGATCATGCCCTTCAGCTGGCCAACGACAGCGATTTCGGCCTCTCAGCGACGGTGTTTACCGCCGATCCTGAGATGGCGGATCGCTTTGCCCGCCAGCTCGAGTGCGGCGGGGTGTTTATCAACGGCTACAGCGCCAGCGATGCCCGCGTGGCCTTTGGCGGCGTGAAGAAGAGCGGCTTTGGCCGGGAGCTGTCGCACTTTGGCCTGCATGAGTTCTGTAATGTGCAGACGGTGTGGAAAGACCGGGTGTGATCTAGCGCCGGTGTTTTGCCGGGTGGCGCTGCGCTTACCCGGCCTACCGATCTGTAGGCCCGTGCAAGCGCAGCGCCGCCGGGCGCCTGTCATGATTCTGAAATAGTTCTGTCATTTTCACTGCGTAGACTCGCCCACGTCTAAGGCATTGTTAATGAATATAATTATGAACTTAACCAAAATTTTCCGCCGCTTTACTCCCCGGCAGTTTGGTTTGCTGGCGGGGATCTTCTGCATTATCGGGCTCTTTTCCGCCCTGCAAATCTCTTCTTCGGTTTTACTCTCCGTCTCGCTGCGTGATGCCCAGCGCAATGAACAGCGTAACCAGATGGCGTACCTGCAACAGACGAAGGTCGATCAGGCCCGGATTTCCCTTTTGGCGGCCAGCGATCTACTTAACCGGGCGGGGGTTTACTTTATGCAGGATAAAGAGACCGGCTCGGACGGAAGCTGGCACAGCCTGATGGATGAGGCCCAGCAGGCGTTACGGGATTCTCAGCAGGCCTGGCAGGCGTGGCAGGCGATGCAGCCGCCGCGGGATGAGGCGCTGTTCAACAGCTATCAGCTGTTCTTCGATGCCATCCGCGAACAGGCCGATGGACTGGTCAACAGCCAGTCGATTGACGCCTTTTTTGCCGTACCCGCCCAGGCTTTCCAGGCCGATTTCAATGACAACTACGCCCGCTATCAGCAGGCAAGCGCCCAGCGCGCCGCGGAAGGGCGTCAACTGCTGACCGCCAGCCTCTCCAGCCTGCAGTTCCTCTATCTACTGGCTCCGGTGGTGCTGGTGGCGATCGCCGTGGCAGTGTGGTTTGCGATGTCGCGCTGGGTGATCGTGCCCCTGCGTCGCCTGATCGCCCATATCACTCTGCTGGCGGCAGGGGATCTCTCCACGCCGCTGCCCGGCGTGAAGCGTTTCAACCGCGAGATGGCGCAGCTTGGTGACAGCGTCGATACCCTCCAGCAGGGCCTGCAACAGTTGGTGACCCAGGTCAGCGAGGCGACCACCTCGATGGTGACCAATATTGGTTCCCTGGCGCAGGGCAATCAGAAGCTTTATCACCAGTCGGCGCGCCAGGCGCAGGAGCTGAAAGAGGTCACCGCGCACATTGCCGATCTGGAGACCCACGTCGAGGGCAACAGCGGCTATGCCAGGCTGGCAAGCTCCCGGGCGGACGAGGCGCGGGCGATGGCGGCAGGCGGGGATCGGATGATGGAGACGGTGAACGCCTCGATGGCGGCGATCGTGGAGCGTTCTTCCGAGATGCGCGGCATCGTGGCGATCATCGATAACGTGGCGTTTCAGACCAATATTCTGGCGCTGAATGCGGCCATCGAAGCGGCGCATGCCGGGAATCAGGGGCGCGGCTTTGCAGTGGTGGCGCGGGAAGTGGGCCTGCTGGCGCGCAAAAGCAGCCACTCGACGCAAACCATTCAGCAGCTGATTAACCACTCGTTGCAGGGCATCGAAGATGGCTCGAAAGCGGTCACCCGGCTGGAGGATAACCTGCAGCAGGTGATCGGTCTTGTGGGCAATCTCTGCAGCTTACTGAACGAGATTTCCGCCGCCACCCTCAGCCAGGGCGACAGCATTCACCGGATGACCGACCAGCTGCAGGCCCTGAACCAGGTGGCGCGCCAGACCGACGACCTGGTTAACACCGCCTCCATGGCTTCCCAACGGCTGCATGATGAATCCGGCCTGCTGTTACAGGCGGTCTCGCGGTTCCGACTTCCTGCCTGACGTCATCCATAAGCCTCTGTTATACTCGCAGGCCGTTTTTGGCCTGTGAGCAAGGAGCAACCGATGGCTGCGAACATCAATAATCAGATGCTGGAAGCCATTCTGGCGCAAGTACGTCCCTTACTGGGCCAGGGTAAAGTGGCCGATTACATCCCGGCGCTGGCCTCGGTTAACGGCAACAAGCTCGGGATCGCCATCCGTACCGTCGACGGCCAGCACTTCCAGGCCGGGGATGCCACCGAGCGTTTTTCCATTCAGTCGATCTCGAAAGTCCTCAGCCTGGTGGCGGCCATGCGTCAGTATGACGAGGATGAGATCTGGCAGCGGGTAGGCAAAGATCCCTCCGGCCAGCCGTTCAACTCCCTGCTGCAGCTGGAGATCGAACAGGGCAAGCCCCGCAATCCGTTTATCAACGCCGGGGCGCTGGTGGTGTGCGATATGCTGCAGAGTCGTCTTAGCGCACCCCGTCAGCGGATGCTGGAGATCGTGCGTCAGCTCTCCGGGGTGAGTGATATTGCCTACGATGCTGCTGTGGCCCGATCGGAGTTCGAACACTCGGCGCGCAATGCGGCTATCGCCTGGCTGATGAAGTCGTTCGGTAATTTCCATAACGACGTGCCGACGGTTCTGCAAAACTATTTTCACTACTGTGCGCTGAAGATGAACTGTGTCGAACTGGCTGACACCTTTCTGTTTCTGGCCGCGCAGGGCTATGCACCGCATCTCTCTGAGCCTGTGGTCACCTCGATGCAGGCCCGGCAGGTGAATGCCCTGATGGCGACCAGCGGCATGTATCAGAGCGCCGGTGAATTCGCCTGGCGGGTGGGGCTGCCTGCTAAATCAGGGGTTGGCGGTGGGGTGGTGGCGATTGTGCCGCACGAGATGGCCATTGCGGTCTGGAGCCCGGAGCTGGACGAGACGGGTAACTCCCTTGCAGGCGTCGCGGTGCTGGAGCGTCTGAGCCAGAAGCTGGGGCGTTCGGTCTATTAAGCGGGTCCTGCGGCGGGGGCTGACCGCCGGACCGTTAACCCCCCCTTAACGGGGTGGTGATTGTCATACCCCTAATGTGATATACATTAATCCCAAACTTTTAACATTCACCCGCGCGGGTGAAAATCATTGTTAAAAGCAACCCTATGGATTGATATTGCATGTCTTCTGCCTCCACCAGAACCTTCGCGCTTTTTCAGCCGCAAAGTCCCTTACGTAATGCGGTGGGCATATTTGTCCTGACCACGCTGTTCTATTTTATTGGCGCGCAGCTACGTCTGGTGGAGTCCCTGTCGATGTTCTGGCCGCTGAATGGGGTGATGGCGGGGGTGTTTGCCCGTTATGCTTACCTCAACCGGCTGCACTACTATGCGATATCGTACATTGCCATGCTGCTGTACGACCTTATCACCACCAACTGGGGTATCACCTCGCTCGGCATTAACCTCTCGAATATGATGTTTATTGTCACCGTTGCGCTGCTGGTTCAGCGCGACAGGCGGCTGAAAAACAGTACCCCGGATCCGGTCAATGCCCTGCGACTGTTTAACTATTGCCTGCTGGCCGCGCTACTGTGCGCCCTGATCGGGGCGCTGTCGTCAGTCGGGTTGGACAATCGCACCTTCTGGCCGCTGGTCGCCGACTGGTTTAGCGAACAGTTCTCCACCGGGGTGTTAATCGTTCCCTGTCTGCTGACCATCACCTGGCCCGCGTTCACCCGGACCCTGCGCGCCAGCCATTTGATGCCGGTGGTGTTACTGGTGATCTCTGTCGTGGCCTCGGTGGCGATCGGCGGGGCCGGTGCGCTGGCATTTCCGATGCCGGCGTTGATCTGGTGCGCGGTGCGTTATTCGCTGCCGGCAACCTGCCTGCTGACCTTTGTCACCGGGGCGGTGGAGATCACCCTGGTCGCCAACTCCATTATTACCATCGTGGCGACCACGCCGCTCACCACCCCGATGATGTTCTCCGCCCGTCTGGGGATCGCCACCATGGCCATCTGCCCGATAATGGTGTCGGTCAGCATGGCGGCGATCAACTCCCTGATCCGCCAGGTCTCCCTGCGTGCCGATTATGACTTTTTAACCCAGGTTTACTCCCGTTCCGGGCTGTATGAAGCGCTGAAGCGCGATGAGGGAACACGCAAAAGCCCGCTGCTGACCGTCATGCTGCTGGATATCGACTATTTCAAAAGCATCAACGACAACTTCGGTCATGAGTGCGGCGATACGGTCCTGGCGGCCTTTGCCCGTAAAGTGCAGGAGACCGTGGGGAGCGAGGGGCTGGTGGCGCGAATGGGTGGGGAGGAGTTTGCGGTGGTGATCAACACCACGTCGGCACAGCAGGGTTACGCCCTGGCGGAACGTATCCGTACCACCATTGAACAGTATCCGTTCAAATGGCGCGGGCAGGCGCTGTTTTTAACCGTCAGTATTGGTCTGGGCAACGGAAAATCGGAGTCGTGGCAGCTGACGGACGTTTTCAATCGTCTGATGAGCGAAGCGGATGATTATCTGTATCGCTCGAAAAAAGCAGGGCGAAATCGCACCAGCGCCCGAATGACAGAGATAACGTCTGCTGCGCAAAAGGCTGCGGCATCGGAACCGCTGTAATCGTTTGCCTGCACGGCACACGGGCCACTAGCATATATTCACGAAACTGATAAATGCCTTGATACGTATTTTGTACGTCAATAATATAATGGGGTGATTATTTCGGAAAATTCGTGTGATGAACGCATCTGACAGACTCAGTAAATCCCCTCGCGTGCCTGGCAGACGGTTTATCAAACGCATGTTCCTGATGCGAGTGCTTGGAACATTTCTCTGCTTTTTCCCCATTCTTTCGGTGCTGGTGGAACAGCAACGTTCACCCTGGCTTATGGGTCTTCTGGCGATAAACGCCTTTATCTGGCCGACGCTGGCGTGCGCGTCGCTCTGCCGCGCCGCTGAGTACCGAACACCAAAACCTGGTGCTGGACGCCGGCGCGGGCGGGTTCTGGATCGCGATGATGTCGGCGAACCCGCTGCCGTCCGTCGCCATTGCTACTATCCTACTGGCCGATCGGCTGGCGGCCGGGGGGTTCCCGCTGATGAAAAAAGCCGGAGCGGTGATGCTGGCGGTCTTCATGGCCAGCTGGCTGACGCAGGGGATGGCGCTGGTTCCCTGGGTGTCGCAGCGTACGATGTACGCCACGCTGCCGCTGATTGGCATCTATACTGTAGCGCTGAGCGTGCTCACCAACAGTATCGCCATGCGGCTGCGCTTTAAATCGCGCGAGCTGGAACGCATTGCGATGATGGACCCGCTGCTCGACATTGCCAACCGGCGTCTGCTGGAGAAGCGTATCGATCATGAGCTGCACAAGCTGCGGCAGACCTGCAGCGAATCAGCGCTGATGTTTATTGATATCGATAACTTTAAAGAGGTTAACGATCGCTTCGGCCATAAGGTAGGGGATATGCTTTTAGTGACAGTGTCACAGATATTGCATATCGCCACTCGCCAGAGCGATACCCCGGCGCGGCTGGGCGGGGATGAGTTTGTGATCCTGCTGCCGGATACGACCCTGGACGAGGCGCACGTTGTCGCGTCCCGCATTATGGATGCCGCCGCCGTGATCGATGGCGTAGCGGAAGACGTGGTCCAGTGTACGATGAGTATTGGCATCGCCATCGCCACCCGGGATATGAAAAATGTTACAGACTGGTTACAGGCGGCCGACACTGCGCTGTACCAGGCGAAACGTGAAGGGAAAAACCGCATCTTTGCCCACTAAGCGGCGTCAGGATGCGCTAAGCTTTTAAAAAGCCTGATGTCCGGAGCCCCCAATGAAATCACCCTCACGACCCAACAATGAAGTGGAGCGTCTCAGCGCCTTGCGCGAATCCGGGCTGCTGGAGATCGAGAATCACCCGAGCTATGGCCGTGTGACCCGGCTGGCAAAACGCCTGTTTTCCGTCCCGGTGGCGATGATCAATCTGGTGGACGAGCATGTGGTGGTGGTTAAATCAGCCGATGGCGGTGACGCCACTAATCTGCCGCGAAATCTCTCTTTTTGCGGCCATACCGTACTCAGTAATGCCCCGCTGGTAGTGCCTGATACCCTCGACGATGCCCGTTTTGCGGATAATCCGCTGGCGACCGACGATAATCCTGTCCGGTTTTATGCCGGTCATCCACTGCATCTGCCCAACGGTGCGACGGTGGGATCGCTGTGCATTATCGACCACCAGCCGCGGCAGTTTTCGTCCTCTGACGTTGAGGCGTTGGCCGATCTGGCGGCGCTGGTGGAGGCTGAATTCGCGGCAATCTGCGCCAACATCGTCGACGACCTGACCGGGCTGTATAACCGCCGTGGTTTTCATCATCTTGCTACCTACGCCATCAGCGCCGCACGCCGTCGGGCTGAGCCGCTGACCCTCGCCTGGCTGGATCTCGACCGCTTCAAACAGATTAACGCCCGGTACGGTCGCGCCGATGGCAATAACGCCCTGAAGGCGATGGCCGGTCTGCTGAGTTCCACCTTCCGCCAGGCCGACGTGCTGGCGCGCTACGGCGGGGATGAGTTTGCGATCCTGTTTGCCAACAGCGACGAGAAGGGGGCGTGGATCGCCATGCAGTATCTGACCGAGCAGGCCGCGGTGTGGAATGAGCATGCCGAGTATCCGTGGGCGCTCTCCTTCTCCTGGGGCGTCAGAGAGTTTGATCACGATCGCGACGATCTGGCCAGCTGGCTGACCACGGCCGATGAGATGATGTACTCCATGAAACAGCAGCGCGGCACCGGATGCTGAGATAAGAAAATCCTCTGACACAGGTCCTTGTGTTACAAAAATGTAAAGCGCATGGTGATGCCGTTGATAAAAAGGAGAATAATGATGCCATCACCTGCAATTCAGATCTTTTCGCGTGAGGATATCCTTGCGCACCTCCCTCAATTAGCTGACATCCTGCACAGCTGTGTCACCGGCGGCGCGTCGGTGAGCTTTATGTTGCCCTACAGCCATGAGCAGGCCAGCGCTTTCTGGCGCGGCGTGGCCGACAGCGTCGGGCGCGGGGAGCGTACCGTACTGATCTCGACCAATGCCGAAGGCGACATCACCGGCACCGTGCAGCTGATCACCGATCAGCCCGACAACCAACCGCACCGGGCAGATGTTGCCAAACTGCTGGTTCACCAGAACGCGCGCCGCAACGGTGATGCCGGACGATTGATGGAGGCCCTGGAAAACGTGGCCCGCGACAAGGGTAAAACCGTGCTGGTGCTGGACACGGCCACCGGCAGCGGGGCGGAGACCTTCTATCAACGGGCGGGATGGCAGAAAGTGGGGGAGATCCCGCGCTATGCCCTGATGCCCGACGGTGAGATGACGGCTACCTCAGTCTTCTACAAATTCTTATAGATCCTGTCACAATTCGCACCGGGTTTGATCCAGACCGGGGTTTGTGGTCGTTAAGTTTTGATAAGTTATCGTACCAATCTTATCAGGCTGTATGACTAATCATTACAAGGACCCCATTGTGAACACACTGAACCGTCGTGATTTCCCCGGTGCTCTCTATCCTGAACGTATCATCCAGTTTGGTGAGGGCAACTTCCTGCGCGCGTTTATTGACTGGCAGATTGACCTGCTCAATGAACATACCGACCTCAACGCCGGTATTGCGATTGTCCGCCCGATCAAAAGCGATTTCCCGCCTTCACTGAGCACCCAGGACGGCCTCTATACCACCATCATCCGTGGTCTGAACGAGCAGGGCGAAGCGGTCAGCGACGCGCGTCTGATCCGCTCAGTTAACCGCGAAATCAGCGTTTACGACCAGTACGATGAGTTCCTGAAGTTGGCCCACAACCCGGAGATGCGCTTTGTCTTCTCCAACACCACCGAAGCGGGCATCAGCTATCACGCCGGGGATAAGTTCGAGGATGCGCCTGCGGTGAGCTATCCGGCAAAACTGACGCGTCTGCTGTTCGAGCGTTTCAGCCATTTCAACGGTGCCGCCGATAAAGGTTGGGTGATCGTCCCCTGCGAACTGATCGACTATAACGGCGACGCCCTGCGCGAACTGGTGCTGCGTTATGCTCAGGAGTGGGCGCTGCCAGCGGCCTTTACCCAGTGGCTGAACGACGCTAACAGCTTCTGCTCAACCCTGGTTGACCGCATCGTCACCGGCTATCCGCGTGACGAAGTGGCCCAGCTCGAAGCCTCTCTCGGCTATCACGATGCTTTCCTCGATACTGCTGAACACTTCTACCTGTTTGTGATCCAGGGGCCGAAATCACTGGCGCAGGAGCTGCGTCTCGACAAGCTGGCGCTGAACGTGCTGATTGTTGATGACATCAAGCCTTACAAAGAGCGCAAAGTGGCGATCCTCAACGGGGCGCATACCGCTCTGGTGCCGGTGGCCTTCCAGGCCGGGCTGGATACCGTGGGTGAGGCGATGAACGACACCGAGATCTGTGCGTTTGTTGAAAAAGCTATCCATGAAGAGATCATTCCGGTGCTGGATCTGCCGCGTGATGAGCTGGCCTCCTTCGCCAGCGCCGTGACGGGCCGTTTCCGCAACCCGTATATCAAACACCAGCTGCTGTCGATCGCCCTTAACGGTATGACCAAATACCGCACCCGCATTCTGCCGCAGCTTCTGGCAGGGCAGCAGGCCAGCGGCAAACTCCCGGCGCGTCTGACGTTTGCCCTGGCGGCGTTGATTGCCTTCTACCGCGCAGAACGTAACGGCGAAAGCTATCCGGTGCAGGACGATGCACACTGGATCACCCGTTTCCAGCAGCTGTGGACCCAGCATCATGACCAGCAGATCACCACCCGTGAGCTGGTGACGGCGGTGCTGAGCGTCAGCGAGCACTGGGAGCAGGACCTGACTCAGGTCAATGGCCTGGTAGAGCAGGTTGCGCTGGATCTGGATGCGATTGTGCTGAAAGGGATGCGCGCAGCGGTTAAACCGCTGTGTTAATCCTTTAGATTTTGCCGGGTGGCGCTGCGCTTACCCGGCCTACAGGGCTGACTCCCTCTCCCTTGAGGGAGAGGGCTGGGGTGAGGGGGAGCATACCGCAGATAACTTTTCTTCTTCTCCGTATTAGTTACAACATACTTTAACCTCTTCCTGTTACCCCACACCTTAACCCCGTGCGATCTGCCATCCGCCTCGCAAAAACGTCATCATTTTTTAACATACTTGCAACCGTGACGACGATCACGTTTAATAGTCACCGCTCTTTTTTCCCGATGAAGCTGACTATGATTGTTCGTCCTCAACAGCACTGGTTGCGCCTGATTTTTGTCTGGCACGGTTCCGTGCTGACAAAAATCTTTTCCCGCCTGTTTCTTAACTTTTTGCTCTCTATCGTCGTGATCCTGATGCTGCCCTGGTATACCTCGCTGGGCATCCGGCTGACGGTAGCGCCGTTCAGCATTCTCGGGGTCGCCATCGCGATCTTCCTCGGGTTCCGCAATAACGCCTGCTACGCACGCTATGTCGAAGCGCGCCTGCTGTGGGGCCAGCTGATGATTGCCTCGCGCTCGCTGTTCCGTGAAGTCAAAAACACCTTGCCGGACGATCCGGCGCTGGGTGAGTTTGTTCGCCTGCAAATTGCGTTTGCCCATTGTCTGCGCATGACCCTGCGCAGACAGCCGCAGGCCGACCAGCTGTCGGCCTATCTTTCCGAGGAGAACCTGCGCCTGACGATGGACTCCAGCTCGCCTGCCAACCGCATCCTGCTGATCATGGGGGAGTGGCTGGCGGTCAGGCGCCGGAAAGGGGAGCTGTCGGATATTCTGTTCCACAGCCTGAATATTCGTCTGAATGATATGTCGATCGTGCTGGCCGGCTGCGAGCGTATCGCCAATACCCCGGTGCCTTTTGCCTACACCCTGATCCTGCACCGCACCGTCTACCTGTTCTGCATCATGCTTCCGTTTGCCCTGGTCAGCGACCTGCACTATATGACGCCGTTCGTGTCGGTACTGATCTCCTACACCTTTATCTCGCTGGATACCTTGGCGGAAGAGCTGGAGGAGCCGTTCGGCGTCGAGAATAACGACTTGCCGCTGGATGCCATCTGCAATGCGATGGAGATTGATTTGCTGCAGATGAATGATGAGCAGGAGATCCCGGCGCGCAAGATGCCAGACAAGTATTACCAGCTGACGTAGGAGTTTGTATCCCACTGTATCTGCGCCGGAGCAAGATACAGCACCTTGCAAAACGGGCAATTTTGCACATATTTGCCATACATCATGTTGGTGAGATAAGCGGGTGTTATTCATAACCCGGAGATACCACCATGATGAACAAACTGGCTTACTCAACCCTCGCTCTGACGCTCTCTCTCGCCACCGTTTCTGCCTGTCAGGCCGAAGCGGCAGGCCCTGACTATGCCGCCGCCTTTAAACAAATCCGCCAGATTGACGCGGGCGATCTGAATATTGGCTATGTCGATATCGGCCCGAAAAACGGCGAACCGGTGATCCTGCTCCACGGCTGGCCGTACGACATTCACAGTTACGCCCAGGTTGCTCCCGCGCTGGCGGCCAAAGGCTACCGGGTGATCGTCCCGTACAACCGCGGGTTCGGTACCACGCATTTTCTGTCACCCACCACACCGCGCAACGGTCAGCCTGCGGCCATGGCAAAAGATGTCATTAACCTGATGGATGCTCTGAAAATCAAACGTGCGGTCTTCGCCGGTTATGACTGGGGCGCCAGAACGGCGGATATCGTGGCGGCGCTGTGGCCGGAGCGTGTTAAATCGCTGGTTTCGGTGAGCGGGTATCTGATTGGTAACCAGAAGGCCGGGGAAAAACCGCTCCCGCCGCAGGCTGAGCTGCAGTGGTGGTATCAGTTCTATTTCGCCACCGAGCGCGGCGAGAAGGGCTATGCCGCCAACACCCATGACTTTGCCAAACTCATCTGGATCCTGGCCTCGCCCGGCTGGAAATTCAGTGATGCCACCTTTAACGTCAGCGCCAAAGCGCTGGATAACCCGGATCACGTGGCGGTGACCATCAGCAATTACCGCTGGCGCCTGGGACTGGAAAAAGGTGAGCGCCGCTACGACAGCTATGAACAACGGCTGGCAGCGGGCCCGACCATCAGCGTGCCGACCATCACCATCGAAGGCGACAATAACGGCGCACCGCACCCGGCACCTGAGGTGTACGCGGCGAAATTCACCGGTAAATATCAGCATCGCACCTATACCGGCAACATCGGCCACAACCCGGCGCAGGAAGATCCGCAGGACTTTGTTAAGGCGGTGGTGGATGCGGATAAGTTGTAAGCAATCTATGCTATTTTTGGCGCATCGCTGATAAACAGGAGCTTAAGGTGGAGACAACCGATCACATTCTTGTCGTTGATGACGACCGGGATATTCGCGAGCTGGTCGTCGATTATCTGGTGAAATCGGGCTACCGCGCCACCGGCGCCGCCAACGGCAAAGAGATGCGCGCCGTGCTCGATAAACAGGCGGTCGATCTGGTGGTGCTGGATATCATGATGCCCGGCGACGACGGACTGACCCTGTGCCGCCAGCTGCGCAGCGGTCAACATAAAGATCTGCCGATTTTGATGTTGACCGCGCGCCACGAGGACATGGATCGCATCCTGGGCCTTGAGATGGGCGCGGATGATTATGTGGTCAAACCCTTTGTGGCGCGCGAGCTGCTGGCGCGGATCAAAGCCATACTGCGCCGCCATCGCACGCTGCCGCCCAACCTGCAGGTGACCGAAGCCGGGCGGATCATCGCTTTTGGCGACTGGCAGCTCGACACCAGCGCCCGTCATCTGCTGGATGCCTCCGGCACCATCGTGGCGCTGAGCGGGGCGGAGTACCGTCTGCTGCGGGTGTTTGTCGATCATCCCCAGCGCGTATTAACCCGCGATCAGCTGCTTAACTTCACCCAGGGGCGGGATGCCGAGCTGTTTGAGCGCTCCATCGATCTGCTGGTCAGCCGCGTGCGTCAGCGTCTGAATGAGGATGTACGCTCACCACGGTATATAAAAACAGTACGCAGCGAAGGGTATGTCTTTTCGATGCCGGTGAGCATTCTTGAGGCTAAAGAGTGAGGCTCTGGCCGCGTTCGCTGCACTATCGTCTGCTGGTGATCGTCCTGCTGGGATTGCTGCTCGCCAACGGCCTGAGCCTGACCCTGGTGATGGCCGAGCGGATGAGCAGCGTGCGCAACGTGATGCTGGGCAATCTGCAGGACGATGTCTCCACCAGTGTGGCGATTCTGGATCGGCTGCCGGCGAATGAGCGGGCGCAGTGGCTTCCGCGCCTTGACCGGGATAACTATCACTATCTGCTGGGGGCGGGGGAGCCGGGGGCTCCGCCCGCTGACGCCCGTTCCCGGGATGCAGTCCGCACGTTAACGGAGACGCTGGCGACCCAGTATCCGCTGCGCTTCACGGCGGTACCGGGGCCGGTTTCGCATATTCAGGCGCACCTGACGCTGCGCGACGGCTCGCCGCTGACGCTGGATCTTACTCCCCGGATGCCGCCGGTGGCCCGCTGGCTGCCGGTGGTGTTTATTATTCAGCTGCTCCTGGTAGTGATCTGCGCCTGGCTGGCGGTGCGCCAGGTGGTGCTTCCCTTCACACGTTTTACCCGGGCAGTGGATACCCTCGAACCCACCAGCCCCAATCCGCTGACCCTCACCGAGCAAGGCCCGCTGGAGGTGCGCCACGCCGCGCGGGCGTTCAATGCAATGCAGGACCGGATCCAGACCTCGCTGAAGGAGAGGGCGCAGATCCTTGCCGCCATCTCGCATGACTTGCAGACCCCCATTACCCGGATGCGGCTGCGGGTGGAGATGGCCGACCAGCCGGAGCTGCGTGACAAACTGACCCAGGATCTGGACAGCATGACCCGACTGGTGCGCGAGGGGATCGACTACGCCCGTTCGTCCGGGGTATCACCCGAGCCGGTGCGCAAGGTCGATCTCTATAGCTTTATTGATACGCTGGTCTGTGATTACGCCGATACGGGTAAAAACGTGCAGTTTAACGCGACCCGTACTGCTGTCCCTTTTGCTACCCGTCCGCAGGCGCTGCACCGCATCCTGACCAATCTGCTGGATAACGCCCTGAAGTTTGGCGATGCCGCAGAGGTGACGCTGACGGTGCACGACGACAGAGTGCAAATCGCCGTGGCGGATAACGGCCCGGGTATTCCGCAACATGAGCTGGCGGCGGTATTGCAGCCGTTCTACCGCGTGGAATCCTCCCGCAACCGGGAAACTGGCGGCACCGGGCTTGGGCTGGCGATTGCCGCTCAGCTCACCGCCCAGCTTGATGGTCAATTGCAGCTGGCGAACCGGCCCGAAGGCGGGCTTTGCGCACGGATTACCTTGCCGGTGACCTGACTTTCTCCCTCTCCCTTTGGGAGAGGGTTGGGGTGAGGGGGAACAAGCCGCACCGGTGCTTACCGCCGGGTGGCGGCTGCGCCTTACCCGGCCTACGAAACCACCGAAACCCGCCATTTGTACCGTACTGTATCCCCCCGCTACACAAATACAGCACCTGACAAAAATCCCAATCCACCACACATGCCGAACACATCTCCACGCTGTAATAGCCTCACTGCAATCGTCGCAGCGAACCGCTTTAGTGAGGTCTGTTATGTTTCTCGTGATCGCATTTTTAGGGGGCATGGTCAGCCTGCTCAGCCCCTGTACGCTTCCGGTTATTCCGCTGCTGTTCGCCGGCTTTCGTGGGCAGAAGCGCCAGCTAATCGCTATGCTGTTCGGCATGGTGATCATGTTTACCCTGGTCGCCAGCCTGATCACCGTCGCCAGTGACTGGGTGATCAGCGCTACACTGGTCGGGCGCTGGATTGCGCTGGGGTTGTTGAGCCTGGCCGCGCTGGCACTGATCTTCCCGACCTTTGCGCAGCGCATTGCTGGCCCGGCATTACGCCTCGGCAATACGATTAATTCCCGCAGCACCCGCACCCGGGGGATGACCTCGGCGGTGCTCGCCGGGCTGGCGGTCGGGCTGCTGTGGTCGCCGTGCGCCGGGCCGGTGTTAGGGGCCATTCTCAGTCTGAGTATCGCAGGGCATAACCCCGTCGCTACCGGTAGCCTGCTGGCGGCGTACGGCAGCGGTTGTGCGGTGATGCTCGCGCTGCTCGGCTTTAGCGGGCAGGCACTGATTGCACGGTTGAAAACCAAATCAGGACTGATGGACGGGCTGCGAAAAGCGGCGGGGGTGGCGATGCTGATGTCGGTCGCCTTTACCGCGTTCGGGCTGAATAGCGTCTTTCAGGGGGCAAACGGCGTGGCCGACCGTCTGGAGAAAACGCTGCTGCAGCTGGCACCGGAAAGTCAGCCTCAGCCGACCCTCCAGCCGGTTGCGCAACCGGTCACCACCAGCGCCATGCCGTCGCTTGAGGGCGGTACCGGGTGGCTGAACGGTGAACCGGTCACTCCGGCGTCGTTAAAAGGCAACGTGGTGCTGATCGACTTCTGGACCTGGGACTGCATCAACTGTCAGCACGCCCTGCCGCACGTTCGCGAGTGGGCCAATAAGTATCAGGCCCAGGGACTGGTGGTGATTGGGGTACATACCCCGGAGTATCCGTGGGAAAAACCGCTGGCGTCGGTGCAGCAGGCCATCAACAAATGGCAACTCCCGTACCGGGTGGTTACCGACAACAATTATAAGATCTGGACGGCCTTCGGTAATCGCTACTGGCCCGCGCACTACTTCTTCGATGCCAAAGGCCAGCTGCGCTACGCCTCGTTTGGGGAGGGGAATAACGACAAGCAGGAGCAGGTGATCCAGCAGCTATTGAAAGAGGCGAAGGCGTAGTTAGGGTTCGCGTCGCGCAACTATAAACAACCGCGGAAAAGCCAGCAGTATCTGCCCGTTCTCCTGCAGCGGATACTGCTCCTCCAGCAGCTGATGATAGCGGTGCAAATAGCGTTGTTGCTCGTGCTCATTCAGCTCCTGCAGCCAGGGGCGCAGGCCGGTGGCGCTCACCCAGTCGATAATGGCCTGATGTGAACTCATCTGGTGATAATAAGTGGTACGCCAGATATCCACCTCGCATCCCGCCTCGGTCAGAATGTCGTAATACGCATGGACGCCCAGCAGGGCAGCGCGGCCGCGATCCGGATAATCCTGTTCAGATGCCACCTCCCGCATCAGCACATGGGTTGGCTCGAGATCGTTATCCGGCATCTGGATCGCCAGCACGCCGTGCAGTTTTAGCAGCGAGACCAGATGCGGCAGCAGTTCGTAGTGGTTTTCCACCCACTGCAATGAGGCGTTGGCGTAAATCACACTCAACGCCTGTTCCGGGCGATAGTGGCGAATATCGGCCTCAAAAAAATGGCAGCCCGGCAGGGCGGCTCTGGCTTCTGTCAGCATAGCGGGTGAGGTATCAACGCCCGTGATATGTGCCGAAGGCCAGCGCTGTTGCAGCAGCGCCGTGCTGTTGCCGGGCCCGCAGCCCAGGTCGACCACATCGGTGACCTCATCCAGCGCAATGCGGGAGAGAAGCTCTAGGGCGGGGCGAGTACGTTCGGCGCCGTACTGCAGATAGAGGGCGGGGTTCCAGTCGGTCATGCAGTCATCTCCGGTTTATTCTTTCCAGAAGTGTAGATGATGATGACAGAAATCCGTTTCTGTCGGTGTGATTCGCTAGAGGATCCCCTTCAGGGCAACGTGATACAGCAGCATGATGGTTTTACCATCGACAATCAGGCCGTCATCGATGGCCTGCAACGCCTGGTCAACAGGCCACTCCAGCACCTCGATATCTTCACCTTCGGCTTCAATTCCGCCTCCCTGGCCTTTGCGATCGTCAGGACGATACTCCGCGATGTAAAAGTAGAGTTTCTCGGTGACCGAGCCGGGGCTCATAAAGGCGTCGAAGACCTTCTCCACGCGGTCGATCTGATACCCGGTCTCTTCTTCCGCTTCGGCTTTAATCCGCTGTTCCGGCGCCATGTTGTCGAGCAGACCGGCGGCGGTTTCAATCAGATAGCCGTCGTGACCATTGATGTACACCGGAAAGCGGAACTGGCGGGTCAGGATCACCGTCCGTTTGTCGCGGTTGTAGAGCAGAATGGTCGCGCCGTTACCCCGGTCGTAAGCTTCCCGGTTCTGGCGTTGCCACTCCCCATTACGGCGGCGCACATCGAAGGTATATTTTTTAAGTGTATACCAGTCATCTGACAGCGTTTTGCTGTCGAGAATGCGTACTTCTGCACGATTTGATTGCACGGTGCCTCCTGTTTACGTAGAGTGGGCATCATAAACTGCACTTTCGTGCAATATCAAGATCAAACATGCAGCTTCAGGAAAAGACCCATGCTCACTCGTCAACGCAAACAGCTGATCCTCGAAAAACTGAGTTCCGAAGGGCAGGTGTTGTCAAAAAATCTCAGCCTGGAATTTGAGGTGTCGGAAGATACCATTCGTCGGGATTTGCGCGAGCTGGCGGCTGACGGCCGTTTACAGCGGGTCCACGGCGGCGCACTACCGGCATCACAGGCGGTCTCCAGTTTTGCCGAGCGCAGCAGTCTGGGTATCGAGGCGAAAAAGCGGGTGGCGAAGAAGGGCGCGGAGCTGATCTCCCCGGGCCAGGTGGTGATTATCGACGGTGGCACCACCACCGCTGAGCTGGTGCGCTGCCTGCCTGCAGATCTCTCTTTCACCGCCGTGACCCATAGCCCGGGCATTGCTCTGGCGCTGGTGGACTATCCGCAGGTGGAGGTGATCCTGATTGGCGGGCGGCTGTTCCGCCACTCGGTGGTCACGGTAGGTGCTGCGGCCATAGAAGGTATTGCGCATATCCATGCCGATCTGTTTTTCATGGGGGTAACCGGGATACATCCTGACGCCGGGTTAACTACCGGAGATTATGAAGAAGCGTGCATCAAACGTGCATTTTCCGGCAGAGCTGCAGAAACGGTAGTGCTGGCATCCCCGGAAAAAATCAACACTGCATCATCCTTCAGGATCGGTGAGCTATCGCTAATTAATACTGTGGTGGTTGAGGCCGATACCGACAGCCGCTGGGTGGAGGTGGTCACTGGGCAAGGTGTTTCGGTTGTTAAAGTCTGATATCGATAATTCCATTATTACGTTGCTTAAGTCTTATTTTTCGCGTTTATTCTCTTATTTGGTGGCTTATGAAGCATGGCGGATAAATCAAAATAACTCTATAATATTGTGTGTTAACGCCAAAATACGCCGTTAAGGTACAAGATAATGGATTTAAACTTCAAAAAGCCTGATGAGATCGTCAGGTTATTGTGTGAACGGTTACGCCTGGAGCGCATCCGGCGCCAGTTCACCCAGGCCGAACTGGCGCAACGGGCTGGCGTAGGGGTGAATACAGTTTCAAATCTTGAGGCGGGGCGCAACGTCGGCTTTGAAGTCGTGGTGCGTGTGGCGATGGTTCTGGGTCTTACCCGAGAACTGGAAAACCTGTTTATGCCGCAGCTGGAGAGCCTGGACGATCTTCGCCGTTTCGAAGCTAGCGCATCCCGCCAGCGCATCAGAAAAAGGAGTCATGATGCCTGATCGCGTAGAGGTGTATTACGAGGGTTGGGGTGAACGCTGGTTGTGGGGAACGCTGGCCACCACCACCGCACTGACCCGACGGCCACTGATCTTCTTCGAATACAGCCAGCAGGCGCTGGAAAAAGGGTTTGAATTATCCGCGTTTACTCTTCCGCTGAAGGGGGACAAGCTGCGACAAAATTTTCCCGCTCACCAGTTAGGTTTACCTGGCCCGGTATATGACTCCCTGCCTGACGGCTGGGGCATGCTGCTGATGGATCGCTTGTTCAGGCAGCGTGGCCTGAGTGCGGCCCGCATTGGTCCTCTCGAAAGGCTGACCTACATTGGCAGTAATGCGATGGGGGCGATCTCTTTTGTGCCCGTTCAGGCCGAGCTCGCTGCGCCACAGAACGATATCCCGCTGACCCAGCTTGCAGAAGAGGTACGCGAGGTACTGGAAGGTGAAGGCGGGGCGTTTCTGCACCGACTACTGCAAATGGGCGGTTCGCCGCAGGGGGCGAGACCAAAAGCCTTGCTGTATCGTGACACTGTCACCGGACGTTTCACCACAATCCCTGTTAAGGACTATGAACCCTGGTTAATCAAGTTTCCTGCCCGGGATGAGCATGCCGAAGTGTGCGCCATTGAGATGGTATACGCTCAGTGCTTACGGGATTGTGGCATCGATACACCACAAACCGAATACTTTGACCTGCCGGGAGGCTATGCGGCTTTTGCCAGCAGGCGCTTCGATCGGCAAGCCGGGATGCGTGTTCCGATGCAAAGCCTGGCGGCATTTACCGGGGCGGATTACCGCGCACCGGGTTCACTGGATTACGCCACTTTTTTACGTGCCACGCAGGTCTGTACCAATGATGTGCGTGAGCAAGCCCGTGCTTTTGCCCGCGTTGTCTTCAACGTCATTTTCAATAACCGCGACGATCATCCAAAAAACTTCGCTTATTTGATGTCCGCGGAGGGAACCTGGACTCTGGCACCTGCGTTTGATGTCACCTGGAACGAAGGTCCCGGCGGTTATCATCAGATGGACGTTATGGGCGAGGCGCTGAATATAAAGCAGCAGCATCTGCTGTGGTTGGGCACCCGGGAGGCGGAGCTCAGTGAATCGCAGGTAAACCAGCTTATCGCGCGTATTGCCGACGTCGCCAGCGGGTTCTCCGCTTATGCCGAAGCCTTGCTGCCAGGAAAAATCACCCCGGCCACACGGCATGCCATGCAAAAGCAAATAGATGCAAATATCAGCCAGCTCCGCTAAACAGAGGAAGAGCGCAGCCGCATAAGCTACGCTTCAGCTAATGCTTATTTAATAAAAGGACTGCATGATGCTGCAAAAAATCAGCCTGATATCTCTCGCCTGTTTGCTGTTTACCGGGTGTATGTCCAATGAGGGCACATCCCCCGAAGAGAAGAAGTTTCGCAAAGTCGAGTCCGCGGCAAGCGAGTGCGCCGAGATTGTGAAAAACCAGACCATCGAACTCACCGCCGAAGGACAGGATGCCAATACCCGCTGGACGACCATAGAGTATGTGGTGCCTGGCCAGCATACCCGCACGGTGGAGTATCGTACCTCCTCGGTGCTGGATAACGGCGAGCCGGGCAAGGCGTGGCAGACCTGTATGTCGGACAAAAAAGCCCTTGTGCCTGAACTGAAAATATAAACTTTTGACAGGAATAACCGGCAGCGATCCCATGATCCCTGCCGGTTTTTTTTTGCAGCACAGCCCGGCATACAATATACTAAATTACATTATATAAAATTATATATTGATGGATGCAAACCATGGCTGTGATGGCAGATACTGATATTCAGGATGCAATGAAACAGGCGGCGTCAGGTGCCGCGGAGATCTTACGCGGTTTGTCCAATGCGGACAGGCTGCTGTTGATGTGTCAGTTAAGTCAGGGGGAAGCGAGCGTCGCGCAACTCGAAGAGGCGGTGGGGATCCACCAGCCTACACTCTCCCAGCAGTTGGGGGTGCTACGCCGTTTAAAGCTGGTGGAGACCCGACGCACCGGCAAACAGATTTTCTACCGGATTGAGGATCCGCGGATCTTCGCGCTGCTCAATACCCTATATGACCTCTATTGCCCACAGGCAGGAGACAATCATGTCGATTGATTTTATTCACTTTACGCCGCTGAGTAGCCTCGGCGGCGGGTTGTTAATCGGGCTTGCCGCCATACTGCTGATTCACTTTTGTGGGCGTATCGCCGGGATCAGCGGCATTGTGGCGGGCATGCTGACGAAGCAGACCTGGAAAGAAGGGTGGCGGATCGCTTTTTTAGCCGGTCTGATTGGCTCGCCGCTGCTGTTTGCGCTGTTTTTCCCGTTGCCGGACATTAACGTTGAGGCCTCCTGGCCGGTAATTATCGTGGCCGGTTTGCTGGTGGGCATCGGGACACGTCTCGGCTCGGGATGTACCAGCGGGCACGGCATTTGCGGACTATCGCGTTTTTCTAAGCGATCTCTGGTCGCCACGCTGACCTTTATGGTTGTCGGCATTGTTACCGCAACGCTGACCGGTTTATGGCTGGGCTGAGGAAAATATGATGCTGGTAATTATGGCGTTTCTGTGTGGTCTGATTTTTGGCGCAGGCTTGCTGATTAGCGGTCTGGCGAATCCTGAAAAGGTGCTTGGTTTTCTGGATCTGTCTCAGGCCTGGGATCCCTCACTTGCCTTCGTGATGATTGGGGCGATTGCGGTGGGGATCATTGGCTTTGCGCTGGTGAAAGGTAGAAAAACGGCGTTTTGCGGGGTGCCGATTCTGCTACCAGACAATAACACCGTTGACCGCACACTGGTGGTGGGCGCGATCCTGTTTGGTCTGGGCTGGGGGCTGGCAGGCATTTGTCCCGGGCCGTCGCTGATATTGTTGGGGGCGGGCATCGGCAAGGGGCTGCTGTTTGTTTTATCAATGCTTGCCGGGATGTGGATCGTTACCCGGGTCCGGTCATCTTAATCCACTTCTGGAATCACCAGGGAGGTGAGCACGTGGTCCTGCCAGACCCCATTGATCTTGAGATAAGAGGGCGCATACCCCTCTTTAACGAAGCCGAGGCTGGCCAGGGTTTTACTGCTGCGTGCGTTATCAGGTAGGTGGTTTGCCATAATCCGATGAAAGCGGTAATTGACCTGCACATAGCTCAGCGATTCCTTCAGCGCCTCGTGCATCAGTCCTTGCCCCTGATAAGCGCGATCGAGCGAGAAGCCGAGATAGCACGCCTGGAAAACACCAAAGATAAAGTTGGTGAAGTTGATGCTGCCGATTATTTTATTCTCGCCTTTTAAGGTGAAAACCAGTTGCAGGCATTTTCTCGCGTTGTAATCGCTCTGCGCACTCTCAATTCGTTGAGATACGCTCTCCAGCGTGAAATATTCCTCATCACGTAAGGGCTCAAAGGGCGCGAAATGCGATCGGTTTTCCCGCAGGAAAAGCAGGAGGCTGTCTGCCAGATCGGACGTCAGCAGATAAACGTCCGTCCTTTCGGTGGAGAATAACTTCATGTCGCGCTCTCATTAACATTATTGTCACATCGATTGTACTGATAATAACGTTCATTTCCAGCCTGCAACTGACTCAACCTACTAAAGTTAGGCTGGAAACCTTGACCCGATTTGCCAGATGCTATGGCGTAGACATCCTGTTATCGAACTGTTCTGAAAAGAGAGTGCTATGAAATTATATGTGTATGAGCATTGCCCGTTCTGTATCCGCGCGAGAATGATCTTCGGCCTCAAACAGGTGCCTTTTGAGCTGGGCGTGATCATGGAAGGGGATGCGGAGACGCCAACCCGCATGGTAGGTAAAAAGGTTGTGCCGATCCTGCAGAAAGAAGAGGGCGTATACATGCCGGAAAGCATGGATATCGTTCACTACGTTGACCAGCTTGATGGCGCGCCGGTTATTACCGGGGAGTGCAATCCGGTCATTGACGCCTGGTGCAAAGAGAATACGCGTGCCGTATTCAATCTGGCGATCCCGCGTTTTACCCGCGCCGATTTTAAAGAACTCGCCACACCCGCCGCGCGCGAGGCCTATACTCAGCGCGAGATTAACGCCTTTGGCGATCTGGATACGTTGATGGCGAATAGCCAGACCTACATCGACACGCTGGTGGAAGCGCTCGGTAAAATCGAGGCGTATTTGCAAGGGCGACATCCTGTCAGTATCACCGATTTTTATCTCTTCCCGATCCTGAATTCGCTGACGATTGTGAAAGGCTTCCCGTACACAGAGGCGCTGCGCGGTTATCTGGACCATATTTCCTCGGCCTGTAACGTACCGCTGTTTACAGACAAAGCTTTATAACGGCAAGGGGGTATGCCCCTTAAAAAATGGTCGTCCGATTTTCGGTTGTGAGGGATTCATCGAATCCCTTAGATTCACCCTGTATCTTATTACAGGAGAGAATCATGACCTTCGCTGAACTTCACCATCAACACACACCCTTAGTTATCGCTAATGTCTGGGATGCGACCAGTGCTATAGCGGCGCAACAGGCAGGTTATCAGGCTCTGGGGACGTCAAGTGCAGCCATCGCTGCGATGCTGGGTTACGAGGATGGAGAAGCAATGTCGTTTGACGAATTGCTCTATATTGTCACGCGGATCACGTCCGTCAGTAATCTGCCATTAAGTGTTGATGTTGAAGCGGGGTATGGCAGTAACGCGGATGAGATAGCGGAGCATCTTAAGCGTCTTGCGCAGGCGGGCGTGGTAGGGATAAACCTTGAGGACAGTAAAGTCGTTAATGGGGTCAGACGACTTGTGGACGCGCTGGCATTCTCCAGGAAGTTAGAAGCGATTCGCACCCGGTTGAACGCAGAGAATCATCAGTTGTTTCTTAATATCCGTACCGATACCTACCTGCTGGATCATGAGCACGCGTTACAGGAAACGCTTTACCGGGGCCGCCTCTACAAAGCGGCGGGGGCTGATGGGCTTTTTGTTCCATGCCTGACGTCAGAACAGGATATAGCGATGATTGCTAAGGAGCTCAACCTGCCGTTGAACGTCATGTGCATGCCCGATCTCGCTACCTTCGGGAGACTGAAGCAAGCAGGAGTAAGCCGGATCTCAATGGGGAACGTTGTGCATTCGGCTATTCAGTTGCAGCTGAAGAATTTGCTGGAACGTATCCAGGCGCAGCAGTCATTTGCAGAGGTCTTTATTGATGAAAGTGCTCGATAGTAAGCAGTGCGATCTCTGGTATCAGGCATTACTTGAGCGTGATTCCGGGTATACGGGGGTATTTTACGTCGGCGTTAAAACGACAGGGGTATTCTGTATTGCGGTATGCCGGGCCCGGAAACCGAAACGTGAGAATGTGGAGTTTTATACAGATTTTAAATCTGCCCTCGATGCCGGGTACCGTCCCTGTAAAGTGTGTCGACCCACTGAAAATGCGCACAGTGCGCCGACGTTCATCGAACAGGCGCTTGAGCTTGTTCGCGCAGATCCTAAAACACGGATAAGCGATACGGCTCTACGTAATCATGACATTAGCCCCGAGCGGGTGCGGCGCTGGTTTCTGCAAAATCACGGTATTACTTTTCAGGCATTTCAACGAATGCAGCGGGTTAATATTGCCCTGCAGGAGTTAAAAGGTGGGCGTAACGCGACCGATGTCGCTTTTGACAGTGGTTACGAGTCATTAAGCGGTTTTGGCTATACCTGTAAACGTCTTACGGGCGTCGCGCCAACCGAACAGACCAGGGTGATCGTTATTCAACGTTTTACCACCACGCTTGGCCCTATGTTTGTATGCGCCACGGAACGGGGCGTGTGTCTGCTGGAATTTACCGATCGTCGTATGCTGGAGACAGAGTTTCGCGATCTCCAGCGTCTGTTAAAGGCGAGGATCATGGCGGGGGAAAATAGTCATACCCGCCAGGCGGAAAGAGAGATACATGAGTACTTTTCCGGTACCCGGCAACATTTTGATCTCACGCTGGATGCCCCCGGCACGGATTTCCAGCGCGCCGTGTGGCAGGCGTTACGCGACGTTCCTTACGGTCAGACATCCTATTATCAATCTCTTGCCAGGCAGATTGAAAAACCGGCTGCCGTACGCGCGGTAGCGGCGGCAAATGGCGCTAACCGGATAGCCATTGTAATTCCATGTCACCGGATTATCGGCAAAGAGGGGGCAATGACCGGTTACGGGGGAGGGATCGCACGTAAAGAGTGGCTTATTGAACATGAACGAAAGCAGCGTTCACTTTTTTGTCCTGCGGGCTGAAAAATACGGTAATGTATTTGTTAAATAAACAAATTCAGAACGCTATCCATGACATCTTTGCTATTCCATAAATATCACGGGCTCGGTAATGATTACCTGGTGTGCCACCGTTCTGTCGCAGAGCAGCTGAGCACCGAGCAGATTCGTATCCTATGCCATCGCCATTATGGTGTAGGCTCTGACGGTCTGCTTATTGACAGTGGGGATCAACATCAGCCCACCTTACGCATCATCAATCCGGACGGTTCAGAAGCCGAGAAAAGCGGTAACGGTCTGCGCATCTATGCTCGCTATCTTTTCGATATCGGCCGCGTCGGACACGAGCCGTTTTTAGTGCACACCGCAGGTGGGGATGTACGTTGCCGGGTACATGACGATCCGCATCAGATCACGGTGGAGATGGGGCAGGCGAATTTCAGTCCGGCGGCACTGCCCGCGCTGATTGACCAACCTGAAGTGCTGAATCATCCCTTAAAGCTGGCGGATGAAACTATCCTGGTATCGCTGGTCTCAATGGGCAATCCACACTGTGTTGTGCTGGTGGATAAGCTCGATCTGGCGCTGGTTCACCGCTTAGGGCCGCAAATAGAAAATCATCCCGTGTTCCCGAAACGCACCAACGTCCAGCTGGTGGAGGTCGTCGATCGCACTACGCTGCGTATCGGTATCTGGGAGCGGGGCGCCGGTTTTACGATGGCTTCCGGCAGCAGCAGCTGTGCAGCAGCCAGCGTTATGCGTAAATTAGACCGGGTCGATAATTGGGTCAGCGTGAATATGCCCGGTGGGCAGCTGCAAATCAGCTTTGATGACAATTTTCAGGTCAGCATGTCTGGCCCGGTGCATAAAATTGCCAGCCTGACGCTGGACGAAGACTGTTTTGCTGGTGGGAAGGTCGCCAGCTGATTTTGCGACTTCTCAGACTGGCAGCCTGCAACGGGTTGCCGGTCGTTTTTAGGATTAACTACCGCGTTCCATAGCCTGATTCATCCTTTCCCTTATATTTCTCTGCGACCAATAGCCCTCACATCATAAGCTGGCAAATTATACATTTCGTTAACATTTATTATTGCAGCTGCTGATGAATAATCTTAATAATATTTAGGCGCTTATATTTCATAGCGATCCAATATGTTAATAAAAATAATTATCAGGATAACTTATGACGACAAAACCTGCCGCTGAAGTGAGTGCGGTACCTGGTCTGTTTCAGACGCTAAAAACCTTCCCGGCCACTGTCCATGCGCTGCTCTTTTTTACCTTCATTGTTCGCTTTAGCTATTTCATGGCATGGCCGTTTATCGCGGTGATCATGACGCAGAATTACCATATGTCGCCGATTGCCATTGGCGTGGCGATGACCAGCAGTGCGCTGTTATCGGTGGCGCTCGGCATGTATGGCGGGCAGATTTCGGACAGGTTAGGGCGCCGGATCATTCTTCTGCTGGGCTGTGGCTTTTCTGCCGTAGGCTATATCACCCTGGCGCAGGCCACCGGGATGGGGCTGTTTATTACCGGCCTGATGATCATCGGCGTGTGCTTTGCGTGGGTTGATCCCCCTGTGCGTGCTCTGATGAGCGATCTGCTTGGCGATCGCCGCCGCCGTGCACTTGCTCTGCAAATGCGTTACTACCTGATCAACGTCGCGGCGGTATTTGGTCCGCTGGTCGGGATAGTTTTTGGCCTGACATCCCAGAAGGGGACGTTCCTGATCACCGGGCTGACCTATCTGCCGTTTTTCGTCTACGTGCTGCTGTTTATCCCGGCGGGTAAACTGCTGGGGGAACAGCAGGGAGCCAGCGCCCCGGCGATTAAGCTGCATCAGGTGATGGGAATCATTGCCAGGGACAAAATCTATATTGCGGCACTGCTGTGCAGCATTTTATGCAGCATTGTTTTTATCCATTACGAAGCTGTATTGCCGCAATACCTGATGTTACTTGACGGCAACGCGGCGATTAAGTTGATAACCCTGATACTGGTGACCAATGCCTGTACCGTGCTGGTGTTCCAGAGTTTTATTATGCGGTTTCTGGCGCAAATCAACCTGCCAAAACGCATTCTGCTGGGTGGCGCCATTTTTGCTTTGTCGCAGCTCTGCATGTTTGCCACGCGTTCGACGGAAGTCTGGCCATGGCTGACGGTCACCGTCGTGTTCAGTATGGGGGAGGCGATTCTGATGCCGAACCTGAACATTCTGCTCGATCAACTGGCACCGGCTGAGCATCGCGGTGCTTATCTGGGGGCTTCAACATTAACGACGCTGGGGGTAGCTCTCGGGCCGTTGATCGGTGGCGTGATGTTGGCCATGACCGGAGCGGGCGTATTTATCAGCACCGCATTACTGAGCCTGCTGCTGTGCGTGATTATTTATGCTTGTCGGGTCAGGATGTTGGTGCGTTTGCAGGATTGATAGTGATGATAGCCAGCATGGAACATAAAGCCTGAGGATCCTCAGGCTTTATTTTAATGTGAGCGCTGTCTTCGTCGGATATATAGCCATACGAAGGTCAGCGTGAGTAATGGAATTCCATGGAAAATAATAATGACCATTGAGGGCGCTAACCAGATATAGAAGGGCGCCACTATCAGCATTCCAACACCAAAACCTGTCATCTGTAAGAGCGTGATCAGGCTAAAAATAGGTAGCCTTAATGATTCAACTTCACTTTGGATGCGTGAGATGAGGCTAACATCCGCAAGTCCATCTCCAGTGCCTGCGAAGAAAATAAAGAATAATGCCAGAGAGACGGCGTTTTGTTGGAACGTTAAAATAAACCCCAGCGACATTAATGCCACACCATAAAAGAATAAACGCTCAGTTCGTATCCCTCGCTTAAGCAAAAGATAATTTGCCGCTCTTGCACCTGCAAATTTCCCACCGGCCCAGACTGCCAGCAGAAGACCCATCGTTTTTCCTGGCGATTCAGACGTCAGAAGCTCTGAAATGACAGGAAACCCTACGTTATGGGCAGCACTCCCGAGAGTATCAGCCATAGTTACCAGCAACATGCCTGCCATCAGCGGTGCTGTTTTAAGTCCTTTAACAAGATTACTCCATTCGTTACGCTGATTTTTCTTGTCTACGCCCGCCGGGGTAACCAGAAAGCGTAAAGGCAGAATAGATAAACCTGCAAGGAGGTAAGTGAGAATATTGGTGATGAATACCAGCTCATAACCGTTCGCAGCCAGCAAAATACCCGACACCATACTACCCGTAACCGCACCGGTCGCAGATGCTGATGTTAACCAGGCATTAGTCGCAACCCGGCGGGAATCATCCACCCAGTATGGCAACTGGCTGTTTAGCCCAATTGCAAACATCGAATTACCAATACCAATCCCCAAAGCAATAAAAGGTAAAAGATAGATTTGTACGGAATAAGGAAAAATTAATAATGATGCCAGCAGCGCCGCACGAAGAACATCCAGTATTACCAGGGGCAGGCGTCCGGTGAAACGTCTGAAATAAGGGACGCCAAACAAGCTTGCTAAAATTCCGCCGGTAACGCGACAGGCCAGAAAAATACTCACTTGCATCACACTTTGGCTTAGCACGTATACATAGGTGGATAATGCCACCATGTTTAAAAAAGCGCCGAAATCGGAGATAAAGCGGGCGGAAACGATCAGCCAGCCATTTCTGGCAGACCGATTAATCATTTCTTCATCCGGGTGCGCATCAGTCATACAGTTATCCTTTGCGGAAACGACAGGTGATCAGCAACAAGTATCATAGTCTGCAGCGCAATTTCACACAGCCTACAAAATATAGAAAAGACGTGACCGGACGGTATCCTGGGCCAGATGAACATCGAGCTGGTCTGCGAGTCTGAATCCCATGTTGGCGAATTCACGTGTCTGACATCTTAAGTCTCTTAGTCCTGAGCAGACAGGACTATTTCGCGGTTATAAACATCAGTGCGCATAATGTATATTATGTTAAATGCGATATTGCGATACCCAGGTCAGCCATCTCCTCGGTACCACTCCCGGCATTTACCGCTTTAATAACTCCCGCTCACGCCCTGATTCTGGCGCGCCGAATCGAAGATGTGCGATTCGGCGCGCGGATTCACTGTCCCACCGTCCGACACACCGCAATCACCCTCTCTCTCAGCCAGCGATGGCCGGGGTCGTTTTCCATTCTGGGATGCCACATCTGCGATACCGTTATAGTGCGGGTTTTAAAGGGCAGCTCAAAAACATGCAGTTGTTCTGTCATGTGCGGGTTTTGCAGATAGAGCGCCGGCACCATGGCGACAAGATCGGACGCCAGCGCCACGGACAACGCTGTCGGAAATCCGGGCACCACGCTTGCAATCTTTCGCGTCATCCCTGCCTCTGCCAGCGCATCATCCACAAACCCGTGTAACGATCCGTCGGGCGCGGCCACCACATGGCCCCAGGAGACATAGTCGTTGAGGCCGATGTTGGGTAACGATGCCAGCGGATGCGTCTTACGAACCGCACCCACAAATCTGTCCTGAAAAAGTCTCTGGAGACGAATTTCCGGGCCCATATTGCTCTGCACGCCAATCTCCAGATCCACCAGGCCCTCGCGCAGATAGCGGGATGTTTTTTCAGGTTTCGGTGCAAAGCGGATGCAGACGTCAGGCGCCACTTCAGCCACGGCGGCAATCAGCGCCGGACCAAACGCGACGACAAATCCATCATTGGCTCTGATAGTGAAAAACCGCGCCAGATTTTGCACGTTAAGCGTTTCCATGGAAGGTTGCAGCACCGCCCTCGCCTCATGCACCGCGTTCCGGGCGCGATCCCGGGACGCTTCAGCCCAGGGCGTCAACACCATATTGCGTCCTGCCCGCACCAGGATCGGATCCCCCGTCACCTCCCGTAGCCTGCTGAGCGTGCGGCTCATGGCTGATGTGCTCAGGTTTAAACGCCGCGCTGCCCCTGCAACGCTGGCCTCTGCCAGCAGAACGTCGAGCGCGACGAGCAAGTTAAAATCAGGATCGGACATGAGAACCTCTGAGCTTAGATAAGGCGTTCGGTGCAATGATTAAGTGTAAACGCTGCATCTTCCGCACTCTATACCCCAGGAATATAGTTTCTTCATCTCAACACCCTCGAGGATTCCAGATGATGACGCTATTTTCAAACCAACCCGGTGACGAAGGGCTGCCAGGCCAGGCGCGCGCCCGGGTTATGATCGCCGTGATGATGACCACGCTGATGGGCGTATTCGATGGCACGATGATCAACATTGCCCTGCCCTCGATGGCGCAAGCCATGCAGGTGCCCGCGGGTTACGCCGTCTGGTTCGCCAACGGTTATCTGCTTTCTGCGGCCATGACGTTGCTCATTTTCGCCGCGCTCGCGGCCCGCTACGGAACGCGCCCTGTTTTTCTGGCGGGCCTGGCGACATTCACCCTGACATCACTGGGCTGCGCGCTGGCAACAACGCCGGAGATGCTCATCGGAATGCGCATTCTGCAGGGGATCGGCGGCGCAGCCACACTGAGTATCGCCCCGGCGATCCTGCGTTCCGTCTTTCCGGGGCGACTGCTCGGGCGCGTTCTGGGTCTGCACGCCCTGCTGATTGCGTCCAGTACGGCTATTGCCCCCGTGCTGGGCGGCACCATCCTCGACATTCTGAGCTGGCAGTGGCTGTTTGCCATTAATTTGATTCCGGGAACCCTCGCGCTGGTGCTGGCAGGCAAGGCATTACCGGGACACGTCACGTCCGGCATGGCTGGGTTCGATTTACCCGGCGCAGTGCTGTCGGCGACGCTTCTGGGTTCAACGATCATGATGGCCAACAGCTTTTCCCGCCCTCACGAGGCGCTCTGCTGGGGGCTCCTCGCCCTGGGCTGCACGGTTGTGTTTATCTGGCATATCCGCCGCGTCCGCGCGCCGATACTGCCGCCCGCCATTTTCCACAACGGGCGTTTTACCCTCGCCGCCTTAACATCGCTGGCCTCTTTTATCAGCCAGGGCATCACTTTCATCGCGTTGCCTTTCCAGTTTCAGACTGTGTATGGCTACAGCCCTGTTGTGTCCGCACTGCTGTTTATCCCCTGGCCGATCGGCATCGTGCTGATTGCCCCCCATGCGGGCCGTTGGGCCGATACGTTTTCTGCACCGCTGATCTCCACCCTTGGGCTGGTGATTTTTGTCGTCGGGTTGATCCTGCTGGCGACGCTGCCCGCCACGCCTGCCATGTGGGATATCTGCCTGCGTAGCCTTGTGTGTGGGATTGGGTTCGGCTGCTTCCAAAGCCCCAATAACCGGGAGATGCTGGCGAATGTTTCCCGGGAGTATGCCAGCTATGCCTCCGGGATCTTGTCCATCGCGCGGACGTTTGGGCAATGCCTGGGCGCTGCGGTGGTCGGGATCCTGCTGGCCGTTATGTCGACTGAAGCCGTCAATATTGCCCTGTGGATCGCCGTCGCCGCCTCTGTCGCATCGGTGGTGTTCAGCCTGAGCCGGCTGCGCAAATCACTGAACTACTCATTTGGAGGCAATCGCTAATTATCTCAACTAGACTTCTAAGCGGCTGTACGTCGTCACGTATCGGCTCACTCACTTCACTCAGGTTTTTTCACTCCCCGAGAGGTCTACCATGTCATTTGTCACCACAAAAGATAATGTCAGTATCTTCTATAAAGATTGGGGCCCCAAAGATGCACAACCTATCTTCTTCCATCACGGCTGGCCATTAAGCGCGGATGACTGGGATAACCAGTTACTGTTCTTTTTAGCGGAAGGTTTCCGGGTCATCGCCTCCGACCGTCGTGGTCATGGCCGCTCCGATCAGGTCAGCGACGGCCATGATATGGACCATTACGCCGCCGATGTTGCCGCCGTGGTTGAACATCTGGATCTGCACAACGTGGTACATGTCGGCCACTCCACCGGCGGTGGCCAGGTGGCGCGGTACGTGGCGCAATACGGCCAACCTCAGGGCCGGGTGGCGAAAGCCGTACTGATCAGCGCCGTACCGCCATTGATGGTCAAAACGCCAGACAATCCGGGCGGCACGCCGATTGAGGTGTTCGATGGGTTCCGTCAAGCGCTGGCGGCAAACCGGGCGCAGTTCTATCTCGACGTGGCGACAGGTCCTTTCTACGGCTTTAACCGTGACGGGGCTGAAATTTCGCAGGGCACCATCCAGAACTGGTGGCGACAAGGGATGATTGGTAGCGCGAAGGCGCACTATGAAGGCATTAAAGCGTTTTCAGAAACGGATCAGACCGCCGATCTGAAAGCGATCACCCTGCCGGTGCTTATTTTGCAGGGGGATGACGATCAGGTTGTGCCTTATAAGAACGCCAGCCTGCTCCAGGATGAACTTCTCAGCAACAGCACCCTGAAAGTGTATCCGGGCTATCCGCACGGGATGCACACCACACATCCAGATACCATCAACAAAGATTTACTGGAATTTATTCGCAGTTGATAAGTTACAAACGGGTGGCCAGGGCCACCCGTTCCGTGAACTTACAGGGAGGCTTTTAACCGCGCCACGGCTTCTTTCAGGTTCTCATCCGTGACGCTGACGTAAGACATACGCAGCGTGGCATGATCCGGTTCGTTGCAGTAGAAGAACTCCCCAGGCACATAGACCACGCCGTTGTTCAGCGTCTTTTTCAGCCACTCCGTGGTGTTCATCTCGTATTTGAATTTCGCCCACAGGAACATGCCGCCCATCGGTTTATGGAAGGTCAGATGATCGCTCAGCTCACTTTCTACGTGCTGACACAGGATCTGGCATTTGTGTTTATAAGCCTCGCGGATCAGGTCGATTTGCCCGGCCAGGCGGCCGCTCTCCAGGTAGTGATACGTCAGCGACTGCGATAATGAGCTGGTGTGCAGGTCGGTCGCCTGCTTGAGGATCACCACCTGACGTTTTATCCAGTCCGGCAGCACTAACCAGCCAACCCTTGCGCCCGGCGCGAGGATTTTTGAAAAGGTGGAGGTGTAAATGACGTTATCACTGCAGCCCATCTCTGCCGCCCAGGCTTTCAGTGGCGTGAAGGTCTTGTCGGTGAAGTTGATTTCACCGTAGGGATCGTCCTCGATGATAACAAAATCGTAGCGCTGGGATAATTCCACCAGTTGCTTACGACGCTGCTCTGCCAGAGTGACGCCGCCCGGGTTACCGAACGTTGGCACAATATAGACGGCTTTGACGCGCGTGGTCTTAACCAGCGCTTCCAGCTCATCGATAATCATCCCTTCGCCGTCGGTCCCCACCGACATCAGGTTAGCTTCCGCTAACTGCAGAACCTGCAGTGCAGCAAGATAAGTTGGGCGTTCGACGACCACGATGTCGCCCGGGTTAATCAGCGCCCGCGCCAGAATATCCAGCGACTGCTGGGAGCCGGAGGTCACCACCACGTCGTCCACGCCGCAGTTAATCCCCCTGCCGCTCAGCAGCTGGCAGATGGCGCCGCGCAGCTCCGGGCTGCCCTCGCTCAAACCGTACTGAAACGCCTCTTTCCAGGTGCTGGAGAGCACCTTCTCCATAGCCAGTTCCAGCCCTTCACGATCGAAAAGATCCGGGTTGGGAATGCCCCCGCCGAGTGAAATCACCCCTTCCATCTTGCTGTGTTTTAATAATTCTCTGATCGCGGATGACTGGAGGTTTTGTACTTTGTGGGCAATTTTGTTCTGCGACATCTTTTATTATCCTGGTTTGTTGTATCCCAGTTTAAGTATCACATGTAGAACGTTTTAACCAGCCGAAGAGACCGGAGCCCGCAGGCTCCGGCAGTGGGATCAGAACTCGATACGGGCACCAACGTTATAGCGTCGACCTTCCAGCATAGAAGACTGGTTGTAAGAGGTGCGGTAGATCGGGTTCACATCAAACAGGTTATAGATGCCGGTCATCAGCGTCACGTTCTTGTTCAGATGATAACGCGCGCCCAGGTCGACCAGCGCGTAGGCGTCCGTTTCGCTCGATTTGCCAATGTCCGGGGAACTGCTGCGCCAACTGGCTTTGGTCCACAGCTCGAGATCATTCACCGCGTTCCAGGTCAGGGAGACGTTGGCCATGCTTTCCGGGAAATCGCTCAGGGCATAGCCTTTATACTCCCCGCTCTGCTGTTCGCTGTGCGTGTACGTATAGTTGGCGTTAGCTTTCAGGGAAGCGGTAACCTGCCAGTCGCCGTTCAGCTCCAGACCGTAGATCTGCGCATCGCTGACGTTGGCGTACTGGAAGACGGTATCGGCGACATACCCGTTATAGGTACACTTCTGCGTGTCCGACGCGGTACAAATGAGATGGTCGCTGATTTTGTTCTTGAATTTGGTGTAGAAAAGCGTCGCGTCCAGCGCCAGCGCATCCTGCTGCCAGTACAGGCCCAGCTCGGTGTTGACACTCTCCTCCGGCTTCAGATCGTCATTCCCGATACCGATTTCCGAGTAAGGATAAGCCCCGTATACGCTGGTAAAGCCTTCGTTATTCTGGCGCAGATCCGGTTTCTTATAGCCAGCAGAGACGCCGCCCTTCAGCGCCCAGCTTTCATCGATGGTCCAGTTGCCGTAGAGCTTAGGCGTGACGTGGTAACCGAAATAGCTGTCGTGATCCAGACGCGCCGAGGTGGTCAGGGTGAAGTCCGGAACGATCATCCAGGCATCTTCAGCAAACACCGCCCAGCCGTCGCGCGTAATTTCACTCACCGGCGTAACACCCGGGGCTTCTTTATCCTTGATACCGAACTCATCGTCCAGTTCGTTGCGGGTAAAGTTCACACCCAGCGTCAGCTTGTGATCGCCCAGCGTAAAGGTGTTGGCGCTGTTGGCCTCGTAGTTTTTCTGGGTAATAAACTGCGATGACATCCCCGGGACGCGGTACTCGGTTTTGGCTTTTTCGTAGCTGACGAAGTTCTTCACTTCCAGGATATCGCCATACCAGGCATGTTGCGACAGCGAGGCGGCATCGCGATCAAAGCCCCAGTACCACTGCTTGTCGTTATGGGTCTTCTCCTGGTTGCCTTTGGTGGCATTCAGATCCCAGAGCTGGGTATCGGTCGGCGACATGGAGATGGTCGCGTCCAGATTCCCGGACTGATGCTTCACAAAGCGTTCATCGTTGATGCTGTCATCGTCGCGGCGATCGAGATAATCGGCAGCCACACTCACCCCGAGCTTGCCCGGGATCACCGGCCCCATTAAAAAGAGGTTGGTCTGGTTGGTATTGCCGTATTCGCTCTTCTCCTGCAGGAAGTAGTTATCCTCCAGAACTCCGGTCCACGTCTCCAGGTTATAGGCTTTTTTGGTAATGACGTTTACTACACCGCCGATGGAGTCAGAGCCATACAGGGAGGACATCGGCCCGCGGATCACTTCGATCCGCTCGATGGCGGAAAGCGGCGGCATAAAGGCGGCTTCGGTGCCGATATGGTGTCCATACGGGCGAGATTCGCGGGTGGCCTGTTTAATACCGTTCACCATGTACGAGGTATACGTAGAGTCCATCCCGCGCATCTGTACATCGCCGGTCGCCAGGCTGCCGTGACCGTTACCGACCAGCACGCCCGGCATTTCGCGCAGGGCTTCGGTGACGTTCTGATTCGAGCGAGTGTTCAGCTCTTTTTCATTTACCACGGAGATTGTCGCTGGTGCTTCGCGGCGTTCCTGGCTAAAACCGGTCGCGGTTACCACCAGTTCATCTTCGTTCACAGCGGTGTTTTCTGCGGCGAAAACGGCCACCGGCAGGTTAGCCAGGGCGAGCGAAACCGCCACGGCCATGCGTGTTTGCTTTATCACAACAGGATCCTTAGAACTGGGTTAAATCAATCTTGAGCACGTAATCAGCGTTATTCGCTTTCTCATCCTGCTTGACGCTGGCGTAGAGCGTGCGTGCATCGGCAGAAAGCGCGAGGCTGTTAGGCATCGCCGCGGTTTTAATGGTGTGTTTCAGGCGGTTGTTGGTCGCGTCGATCACGCTAATCTGACGATCGTTGCGATGGGTGACATAGACTTCATCGCGCGCGGCGTTGTAGAGCACGGCAACGGAATTAGGTGTCGGGACACGGTGCAGGAGTTTGCCGGAATTCAGCTCCACAACCAGTACATCTTTGGTGTTGGTGTCCGCGATATACCCCACCCCTTTCGCGGTGTTGAGCGCGATGTTGAGGAAGTAATGTTCCGGATCGGCAGGATCGACTTTTACGCGGGCAAGCGGCTGCGAGGTTTTACCATCCAGGGTGATCAGCTCCCCGGCGCCGGAGACAACGTAAACCTTGTCGCCTGCCTCATCCACGGCAAAACCGACGGGCTCCAGTTTTTCCAGCGTCTGGTCCAGCGCCTGCTTATGTGTATCCACGACCCACAGCAAACCTTTACCTTTGCGCCCAATCCCGGAGACATAAAGACGCTGATGCTTCTTATTCAGCACCACTTCCCGAACGTGGGCTTTCTTATTCGGATCTGAATCGTCGCTCAGCTGGATCGTTTTGATGACCTTATTGTTACGCGTGTCGAGCAGCGTGACCGACCCTTCCAGGGCATTGCCCAGATAGAGAATGTGCTGCTCCTGATCGAGCGCAACGGCAAAGGTGCGACGTTCGGTCGGGATCTGGTGCTCAATGTTCAGCGTGGATGCCGCCAGCTGGAAGACCAACCCTGCCGTCTTGTCTTTATCAAACGAGGGTGCAGAGGCGGCATAGAGGGTATTCTGGCCTTTATCATAGGCCAGCTCATAGACTCCCGGCCCCAGCGGCTGGACGAGAAAATCCTTCTCAGTGAACTCCTTAGCGAATAGCGAGCCAGAGTGCATAGCCAGACAAATGGCGAGGGCACACAGGGTTTTGTTCTTTACTGCAGAGGCGTTTTTCATGTCATTATTCTTTACAGTTGCTTACGTAAAGAAAAATGATAATGAAAATAAATATCATTTACAATGTAAATACATCTCAATTACCTACCATTTTTGGTACTGATATCCATTGAGATTACGTGGCCAACCCATTGAAACGCCCTATCCTTGCCGCCTGGCTGGCCAGACCGTCGAAAATAGCCTTGCTCACCTGCGGCGGGAAATCTGACGGCAGTTCTGCCCTGACGGAGGCGATAACCTCGTCGGTGCGATCGGCCATCTCCGTCATCAAACGGCGGGCAATCTCCTGTGAAAAGCCTGCAAAGGCCGCGGTGCTGATAAAGTGACGCGGCTGGATCATCGCAAAATGGTACTGCCGGTTCTTACCCTGCAACGCCATCGCCATCTTGGCCTTTTTGATGGGGATCCCCCCGGCCTTGAACAGCGGAAACGCGGAGATCACGTCGTACAGCGGCGTCATGCGAAATGAGGAATCCGCCTCAATAAAGAGGCTGAAATTCTTACCGTGGCCATCAATGGCGGCCAGCATCCAGAACAGGATCTGCGTCTTAAAAAACATCTCGCGATCCTGTCCCGCCAGGCGTGAACCAAGCAGCAGCTTCATGGCGTCGGCGATCCCGGGCCCACCATGCGACTCATATTTCAGCGCCGGTGAGACGCCCAGGGCCTGACAAAAATCCTCCTGCGGCAGACGCATTAGCCAGCCGCTACGGGCCCAGCGCCGATCGAAACGCTCGATAATCAGCACTTTTTTGCCGCCAAACCGCGCCATTTCGGCATGCGCAACGGGGAAACCAAAGGCTTTTGCGATGCGCAGGCACAGCCATTCGTTCTCGCAGCTTTCGCTCAGGTCGATGTTGTTCTGCTCAATTCTGCCGATCGGCAACTTGAAAATATGGCTGGTTGGGGTACTCCCCTGGGGCCGCTGCCAGCGATCCTGATACCACAGCAGTGCCGTTTTCTCCTGCGCCCCGGCCAGCGAAATGCGGAAATCGGCCCCCTCCTCTGTCATCCCCAGCGGTGCCATCTGATATCCGTCGAGCAGCGCGGCAATCTGCTCATCATCCAGTGGTTCAGCCACCATATCCATTACCGGAGGGATCTCCTGCCCGGGCGGATAGAGCTGAATAGCGCCGACGCAGTCCCGGCCGACGCTGGCAAGCAGATCAAAGGGATGGGCGGTCTCAACCTGGAAACGGGCCTGCATCCGGGCAATAATCGCCTCGGAGTCAGGCAGCAGGTTACTGAAAAAATTAAAGACCTGCGCGCCTTTGATCCTGCCGTGCTGCAGCGGCAGTGAGAGGGAAATCCCGCGTGAACCGGGCTCTGCCAGCCACTCCTGGGCATACTGAAAGGACATCGCCCCGCTGCCGTCACGATGCAGCGTACCTACCACGTCGCCATTCATCGCGACAGTCAGACGTTGTGCGCGCACCCTTACCACTCCTTCGTCCAGGCGTTGTTATCCGGAAGCGAAGCACCGCGTTTCACCACGTGCAGCTCCAGATCCAGCGCCGCGAGAATTTTGAACAAGGTTTCCAGCTTGGTTGAGCCCGGTTTGTTCTCGAAATCCGATACGGTGGTTTGTTTGATGCCAACCTGTTCAGCCGTCGCCGTTTGGGTTAACTTATTGACCTTACGCTGATCCCGGACGGCCTGTGCCAGAGCGTCCGCTGATGTCACTTTCATGATTATCCCCCATAGCGGATATTTTAAGAAAATCCCCTATAGGGGATAAAATGAGAATAACCCCTTTAGGGGATAAGTGCAATTTATCCCCTGTAAAGGATACGTGTCCGCTCCCGCCCTGTTGTTCTGCCAGACTTTGTTAATGAGCACTATGCTGAGGTACATATTTAAAAGAGTAGATATTGTATGTTGTAACTACAAATGATGCTTATATTGCAGTATTTTATTTATTGCGCTTAGAAGGTTCTTGTTTTTATATTCACCCCGTAATTAGAACCCGGCAAAAATAATTAACCGTAGAGGCTGAGTTGCCGGCTCGTTAATTCAGTCGTGTAAAACACGCGGTGACGGGAAACTAACGTACCGGCATCTGGTACTTTACGCGGACAATAAAAAATAATGTCGCTTAACCGAAGCGTGACATGTAAAAAAAGCATCGCTATCCACCAATGATTTTAATCATCTTTTTATAAACCGAAGCCGACCCCCCATGAAAAGACCCCGCTGTTCATCAGCGTTCCCGTCTATGATTTAAAGATAAGAGAGCGGTAAATCTGGTTCGCACTTATTTCTGCAAGGGATGTTGAAACAAACCTGGTACTTCCGGGGGTTTTTTTTTTGACTCTGTTTCGCGTTTAATCAAATAAGTGGAGGGGATAAATATGCCTGGACTTGAAGTAAAACGTAGTGAGGTTCTTATTATTCTGCCGAGTATTGAATCCTGAAAGGGATAATTAATTTTCCCATTTAAATACCATGCCGGTTTGTTTTTTATTGATTAGCACTATCCATACGGGAGCAGTGAGATGCCTATTTTTCACTCATTCTGGCAGGCGGGGTTTGAGGGTGCGGATTTTGTTACACGGCAGGGTCATGCCCTATCCATGGATCATGAAACGGGCCATGACAGCAGACATCACGATGATTACAGGGCGCTTAGCCCTTTTAATATCGCCACGGTCAGAGAGAGCGTTGGCTGGCGCCTGACTGATAAATCAGGCGGTTACGATTTTAGCACTGTTACCGCAAAAATGGTGTCGGCAAAGGAGAACGGTATCCAGATTTGCTGGACGATTTGTCATTACGGCTGGCCAGACAATGTCGATTTTTTCTCAGATGAATTTGTAGCGCGTTTCGCCCGGCTGTGCGGCGCGCTGGCCGCCTTCTTGCGCCCCTGGTATCAGGAGCCGCCGGTCTACTCCCCGGTCAACGAAATCTCCTTCACCGCCTGGGGTATTGCCGTGGGCCTGTTTCCTGCCGCCCTTCCTGCAGACACGAACGGTATACAAATCAAACGGCAATTGGTTCGCGCCACCCTGGCTGGCTGCGATGCCATCTGGGCGGCGGATCCCCGGGCGAGAATTTTGCACTGCGACCCAATTGTTCATCTGATTTCTCCCGACGACGACCCCACCACCAAAGAGGAAACCGAGGCACTGCGTACCGCGCAGTTCCAGGCGTGGGACATGTTAGCGGGACGGCATGAGCCGGAGCTGGGTGGCCACCCGCGTTATCTGGATCTGATCGGGGCCAATTATTACCACGACAACCAGTGGATAACGGGAAACAACCAGCGCCTTCCCTGGCATCTTGGCGATCGCCGACGACGACGATTACACGAGATGTTGCAGGAACTTTATGAACGCTATCACCGCCCTATTCTGCTTGCCGAAACAAGCCATGTTGGCAGTGGACGTGGAGCCTGGATTAACGACGTCGCCTCTGAGGTGGCTCAGGCTCAGCTGGCGGGCGTTGAGCTCTCCGGAATTTGTCTTTACCCCATTATTGACCGCCCCGACTGGGAAAATAATGCCGTCTGGCATCACTGCGGTTTATGGGACATCTCCCCGGATAAAGAGCGACATCTTAATACCGTTTATGCACGCGCGCTTAAGCAAACCCAGTCCCGGCTGGAATATTTTCAACAGCCATCAGGCGCCTTTACCTGCAACGGCACAGAGGTATCAGATATGAAAAAAATCTATGTGTTTAGTCACCTGCGCTGGGACTTTGTCTTTCAGCGTCCACAGCATCTGATGACACGTCTTGCCCAGCACTATCACATCGTCTTTATCGAAGAGCCGCTGTATTCAGCGGACAAACCTGAGCTGAAGCTCTCCCGGCCCGCACCGAACGTCACCGTGGTTCAGCCGCACACCCCGTCAACGACGCCAGGATTCCATGACGAGCAGATTGCTTTTCTGGAAACGCTACTGACAGAGCTTCGGGAGCCGGACGAAATCCCGGTGGTCTGGTTCTACACACCGATGGCGCTTCCGCTGCTGAAGGTATTTACCCCGGCAATCGTGATTTACGACTGCATGGATGAGCTTGCCGCCTTTGAGAAAGCCCCCCGCCAGCTTTTGCAGCGTGAGTCAGCCCTCCTGACCCGGGCGGATATTGTCTTTACCGGCGGCCCGAGCCTGTATGAAGCAAGAAAAGGACGTCACCCGAACATTCACTGTTTTGCCAGTAGCGTCGATGCGGTGCACTTTGAACAGGCGCTGGATCGCGGCAATCATCACCCGCTGCAGGAAGACATTCCGCATCCGCGGTTGGGGTATTACGGGGTCATTGATGAACGGATGGATTTATCGCTGATTGCCGCCCTGGCGGATTCACATCCGGAGTGGCAGATCGTGATGGTCGGCCCGGTAGTGAAGATCGATCCCGCCACCCTGCCCAGACGTAGCAACATCCATTATCCCGGCATGCAGCCGTATCAGGCGCTGCCCCAGTTTCTTGCCGGCTGGGATGTGTGCCTGATGCCGTTCGCGCTGAACGAATCCACGCGTTTTATTAGCCCGACAAAAGTGCTCGAGTACATGGCCGCGCAGCTTCCGGTGGTGAGCACCGCCATTGCCGATGTCGAAAAACCCTATAGCCATGTGGTAGCCGTCGCTCACGACCAGTCAGCGTTTATCGCCGCCTGTGAGCAGGCGCTGGCGTTGCCGGAAGAGACCCGACAAGCGCAGCAGCAGATGATGCAGCGTATTATCGCCAGCACCTCCTGGGATAAAACCGTGCAGAGCATGCACGAGCTGATTGAGCGCGCATTTTCACACTATCTGGATGCCTCCGCTGCGACGGTCAACGCAGCGGATAGCAACCCGGAGGACGCCTCTTCCGAGCCGGTTTTACGCCTGATACCAGCGAAACAGGCCCATACGGAAACCGAAAAGTGTTTGATCCTCGGGGCCGGGCCTACCGGCCTGAGCGCGGCCTATCACTATGGTGAAGGGGCGACGTTACTTGAGCGCAATACCACGGTTGGAGGGCTCTGCCGCTCGATTCAGGACAAAGGTTTTACCTTCGACTATGCGGGGCACATTATGTTTTCCGCGGACGAAGAGGTGCTGGCTCTGTACAAGACGTTACTGGGGGACAATATCCACTGGCAGATCCGCGAAGCCTGGGTCTATACCGACGGCGTCTATACCCGCTACCCCTTCCAGGGATCGCTTTACGGTCTGCCGGCCACGGTTGTTAAAGAGTGCATTCTGGGGGCCATCGAGGCGCGCTACGGAACAGGCTCTGACGTACAAAGCATGACGAACTGCGCAGAGAAAACCGGTCAGGGTAAACATCACCACGACTGTTGCGCCGACGGCGCGGTGCCGGACTACATCAGCGCCGACCCGGCAGAAAAAGCCCCCCGTAAAGACAGCTTTGAAGCCTTCATCTATGAGACGTGGGGCAAGGGGATCGCCCGGCATTTTGCCATTCCTTACAACAAAAAGCTCTGGACGGTACCGCTGTCGGAAATGGAGACATCCTGGCTGGGTGGTCGCGTCCCCCTGCCCGACCTGGAGCAGATTATCGAGGGTGCCCTGAACGAGACCGCGAAGCCGATGGGGCCAAATGCCCGCTTCGGTTATCCGCTACAGGGTGGTTTCCAGGCGCTGATGAACGGGTTCCTGCCGCACATCAAAGGACGGATCGAAACCGGGGCTGAAGTCAGTAAAATTTACGCCAATCAGCACATTGTCGCTCTCGCAGACGGACGGCAGTACCGCTATGAACGGATGATCAGCACCCTGGTGCTGCCGGAACTGATTCGCCTGATGGGGGATGAGGTGCCGCCAGAAGTCCGCAAGGCAGCGAAAGGCCTGCGCCACGTCTCGGTTCGCTGCGTCAATCTGGGGATTGGCCGCGACAATCTGACCGACAAACACTGGATCTACTTCGCCGGTAAGACGGTATTCCACCGCATTTTCGTTCAGGGCAACGCCAGTCCCTTCTGTAGTCCGCCCGGCAGCTGCGGCCTGACCTGCGAAATCAGTTACTCACCGGATAAACCGCTGCCGGTCGATGGCCAGGCGCTGATCGACCGCTGTATTAAGGAGTGCATCGAATCCGGCATCTTTTCGGCCGAGGATGAGATTATCACCGCCAACCAAATCGATATCCCTTACGCCTACGTGATTTACGATCAGAGCAGGAAGGAGAGCGTAGAAACGATCCGCAAATGGCTGTTGCTGCATGGCATCACCCTCGCCGGACGTTACAGCGAATGGGAATACTACAATTCGGACCATGCGTTTATCGCCGGGAAAGTCGCCGTTGAGAAAGTCCGGGGGTCAGCTTACCGGCATTCTGTTTCCTGACGGTAAGATGATTAACCTGTTCAGCCGTCGCCGTTTGCGCTAACGTATTTGTTCGCAAACGGCGCAACGCGGGCCACAGCCTCCTGTAAAGTGAACACAAACGGGCACAATGTTGAGGTGTGTAAACAGAATGAGCTTATTGTATGTTGTAACTATTGATAATCCTGCCGCTACGTCTGGCCTGTTCTACACTCACTGACACCACACCACCGGGAGAACATCAATAATGGAGACCCCGTTAACCCCCCATAAGCTTCATCTGTTCTCGCAGATCCTGTGGCAACTCGGCTCGGGCCAGGGCAGCCGCGCTCTGCGTCAGGAGACGCTGGAACATTGACGACAAAGCGATGCGCGAGCATGCCAGCACCTGGCAATATATCGACCCCATCACCCCACTTCTGCGCGCAAAGCAGCGCCCGACGCTGGTTGAAGAGGTGATGCCCGCCCGCGAGTTATACAGAACGCCGTTCTACCATGAATTCCTTAAACCCTGCCGCATGCACCACGGGGTGAATGTCTATTTTAACCAGCGTGGAAAAAGGGTGCTGGCGCAGGTACAGGTCTGATAAAATAGCCCCGTTCAAAACATTCAGGGAATGAAAGTATGGATTATATTTGGCTTGTTCTCACAGGATTGCTGGTCGTTATTTTTATCATCATGTTTTATATATTCCGGACGTTGGGGAATGGTAAGTACTTTTTAGTGGGTTTCATTAAAATGGTTTTGTTAATACTTTTAACAGGACTTGCCCTATACCTCCTATTCTTGCTACGTATTTTCCATCCGACATAATCTCGGAATTTTAAGATATGCATTTTAATTCAATAGCTTAATCTCTTCCTTTTTGGTTACGCCAACCGTGTACACATTGAATTCAATTTTTTGGAAAAGTGGTAAAGCCGTTTATGACACATTATAAAATTGTATTGCTTTTAATGTTTTCATTCATGATTCAGGGGTGCTCAGATACAAGTCATGGCATCTACCGATCTGATTTTGTTATTAAACACCCATTGTCGAATCAACCTCTTTCTGGAGTGCCTTACAAAATAATCTCTCCCGACGGAACTATCATTAAAGGGAAAACGGATAAAAACGGACTTACCGCAGAAGCTACGTCAAAAAAACCAGGAGAATTCATCCTGACGTTAATTCCTGCAGGCGAACTTTAATTAGACGGGGTAATACTTATTCCATTGAACCCTAACGAATTTTCCCGCTAAACAGCCTGAATCCCCAGGTGTTATACAGCAGCGTTACCGGAGCCAGCAGCGCAAAGCTAACCAGCAGAAAGCGTTGTGTCTCCGGGGGCGCTGCCGCCTGTGGAATGCTTATCGAGGCCGGGACTATCCACGGAAACAGCGTAAATACCAGTGCGCCGAAGCCGCTACTGACCAGCACCAGGATCCCGGCCAGCGGCAGAAAGTGATACCCGCGCTTCAGGCTGAACCACATCAGCGCCCCACCCGCCAGCACCGCCCCGGCGAAGGGTAGCCAGATTCGGGGGTTGTGCAGATGCAGACGCCACGTCTCCTGTAAATGCATAGACCAGAACAGGACCCCGACCATCAGCAACAACGCGATCGCCGCCAGCCAGGGCGTCGCCCGCCTTGCCCGATGCAGCAGCTCCCCGGTACCCCGCCAGATCAGCCAGCCCTCGCCCATCAGGCAATAGACCGCCACCAGCGACAGCGCGCAAAAGAGCGGAAACGGGCTAAGCCACTCCCAGCCGGTGCCGGTAAACTGCTGCCCGTCATTGGGGATCGTCTGGATCAAACTCCCGGCAATCACCCCCTGCGCCAGCGTCGCCAGCAGCGAGCCGGTCACCAGCAGCGTATCAAACAGGCGCGGAGCATAATGCCGATACTCAATGGCCATCCCGCGCACCACCAGCGCCAGTACCAGGGTAAAGACCGGCACGTAGAGCGCGCTCAGGATAATGGCGTACGCGAGGGGAAACAGACCGAAGAGACTCCCCACTGCCAGCACCAGCCAGGTTTCATTCCCGTCCCAGATGGGCAGTAACGAGAGGTTGATCTTATGCCGGGAGGCCTCGTCGCGTTGCAAAGCGCAGAGCATGCCGGCACCGAGATCCGTCCCGTCCAGCAGAACGTAGATCCACAGACTCACCACCAGCGACGCCGCCGACAGGGCCTGAAGGAGCGGCAATCCTATCAACTCATGCATCGGTTTCCCCTTTCCCGGTTCGTCGGGCGACATCGGGCTCGGCCCCCTCTTCCTCCTGCGCGGGCGGCCTGGCGAGCAGACGCAGCAAAAACCACAGCCCCAGCCCGAACAGCGCCAGATAAAGCGTGACGATAACAATGAACGAGCCGAGAACGAACTGCGGCCCCAGGGGCGAGAGACTCTCTGCCGTACGCACCAGACCGTAGACCGTCCAGGGTTGCCGCCCGGCTTCAGTCACCATCCACCCCGCCAGCATGGCAAAAAAGCCAGCGGGAGCCATCACCACCATCAGACGCTGGAGCCCGCGTGCCTGCCATAGTCGCCCGCGTAAACGCGTAACCAGTCCGGCAATACCGGTCGCCACCATCAGCAGACCCAGCCCCACCATAATGCGAAAGGCCCAGAACACCAGCGGCACCCAAGGCAGTTCATCGGGCGGATATTGATTAAGACTGTGGATCGTCCCGTGCAGATTATGCCGCAGGTACAGGGAGCCGATATCGGGAATGGCCAGCTCAAAATGGTTGCGATGTTCTGCCATATCCGGCAGAGCAAAGAGCCGCACTGGCTCGCCCTGTCCGGGCGGAGGCGGATCCCAACTCCCCTCCATGGCGGCCAGCTTCACCGGCTGACGATCCCGGGTATTCTCCCCATGCAGATCCCCCACCACCACCTGCAGCGGCGCCATGAGTAGCAGGGTCCACATAGCGATAGAGAACATATGCCGGGCCGCGTGATGCCGGGGATCGCGCAGCAGATGCCATGCCCCACAGGCCCCTACCAGACAGGCGGTACCGAGAAGAGCGGCCACCACCATATGCGCCATCCGCCACGGGAAGGAGGGATTGATAATCACCGCCCACCAGTCCACGGGCCGAAAACGTCCGTCGGCACCAATGAAATACCCGTCCGGGGTTTGCATCCAGGAATTCGCGGCAAGGATCCAGAATGCGCTAAACACCGATCCCAGCGCCACAATGCAGGTGGCCATAAAGTGGACCCACGGCCGCACCTTGTTCATCCCGAACAGCATCACCCCCATAAAGCCCGCTTCCAGAAAGAAGGCCACCAGCACCTCCATATAGAGCATCGGCCCCAGCACTGCCCCGGTGCGGCTGGCCAGCCCGCTCCAGTTGGTCCCGAACGAAAACTCCATGACTACGCCGGTCACGATCCCCACCGCCACGTTCAGGGCGAATACCTTACTCCAGTAGCGCCAGAGGCTGAGCCAGACGGGTTGCCTGCGCCACAGCCAGAGCCCCTCCAGCATCATCAGAAACTGCGCCAGCCCGAGGGTAAAGGCCGCCAGCACAATATGAAAGCTGATGGTAAAAGCGAACTGACTGCGCACCAGCAGGAGTGCGGTCTCCGGACTCATGGCAGCGCATACGCCATCAAGGAATCCCCCGATCGGGTACCGAGGCCGCCGTGACCGCCCGCCGCAATCACCACGTATTGCTTACCGTCGTCCCCCTGATAGCTCATCGGGGTAGCCTGCCCGCCCGCAGGCAGCCTGATTTCCACAGCGGTTTGCCGGAGGTGGCATTGAGGGCAATCACCTGGCGATGCGGGGTGCAGATATAGAGTACGTTCCCCACCTTCACGGGTGTGACCTCAAGATTAAACTCCCGTCCGGCCTTATCTTCCCCCTCGTGCTTCACATCCCCCGAATCAAAGCGCCACGCCTGTTTCAGCTGGCTGACGTTCTGCGGGGTGATCTGCATCAGCGGGGAAAAACGCTGTCCGTCGGCGGTGCGGCCATAATATTTCCAGTCACGATCGCTTTGCGGCATTTGCGCCGCCGCATTCGCCGGAAATTGCTGATGCTGGATAAAGCGGGTATCGGAGATATGCCAGCCGGTAATAAATATTGCGGCGATAGCCAGTACATAGAAGATCCCCGGAGCCATAGCGCTACGTCTGGCGGAAAAGGTAAAGGTGAGTGGCCGGATCACCCACGGCATGCTGATCCCTACCCCCAGCACAGTAAGCACCAGCAGGCGCGGCATCAGCTGCCAGCCATCCAGACCCACCTCCCACACCGACCAGCCGACGCACCCGAGGAACACCAGCAGGTAGAGCCAGACGCCGCTCAGCCTAAGACGCAACAGCAGCACGCCGCTGAGCAAAAAGCCAATCCCGAACAGGATAAAGACCATGGGGCCGCCGACATAGGCCAGTCAGCCGCCGAGGATAATATATGCGAGCCCCACCAGGGCGACCAGGGAGCCGGTCAATACGGCCCAGAGACGAGATGTTGTCTGTGGCATTGCCCACCTCTTTTGTAAACTCACGTCAATAAAGTGTAAGCAATCGACGGGAAGGCGTACTAAGAAAGTCGAGATGCCGCGATTTAATGACTCTGCTGCTAACATCTCTACACTCAACTTCCCGGCTACAATCTGAATACGGAGCACCAGATGGTCACCACACACGTTTTTATCGCGGTCAGTCTTGATGGTTACATCGCCCGACAGGATGGCGATATCGGCTGGCTGTTGCAGCGCGACGATCCGACAGAAGATCATGGCTATGCGGCGTTCATCGCGGACAAAGAGTGGATTGTTATGGGGCGAGGCAGCTATGAGAAGGTGCTGACCTTTGAGGCGTGGCATTACGATCGGCCGGTGCTGGTGCTCTCGCGACAGCTGGCCGATACCCCGGTGCCCGAGGCGCTGAAGGGCAAAGTGCAGTTCTCCCGCCGCACGCCAAAAGAAGTGCTTAATGACCTGGCGGCGCAGAACGTAAAGCGCGTCTATATTGATGGCGGGCAAGTCATACAGTCGTTTCTGCGCGAAGGGCTGGTCGCCGATATGGTTATCACTACCGTTCCGGTCCTGCTCGGCTCGGGAAAACCGCTGTTCGGTTCCCTGCCCGGGGATATCGATTTGACGCTGTTATCAAGCCGTAGCTACGCTTCGGGCCTGGTGCAGTCGCATTATCGGGTGCGGTGATAAATCACCCTGATCGTTAAGAATTGACTTACCCCCGAATAGAACGAAAATAAATGTTCCCGGCGACACACTGTAGAAATGGAGTCTATCATCGCCTGCTCACGTCATTCTCAGCTTGCTACCCACCTTAAACGCTCCGGCGCGCTGATCGCCTGGGCGTTGTTACTGGTCAGTTGCAGCTCTACCCCACCCAAATCACTGGTCACCCCGCTGCCGCCGGTAGCTAAACAGCCCCTGCCGGATAAAACAGGACCTCATGAACCGGTGCGCGGCGTCTGGCTGGCGACCGTCTCTCGTCTCGACTGGCCACCGCTGGCGTCGGTAAATGGTCGCCCTGCCGCATCGCGGATCGCCATGCAGCAAAAGGCCCTGACCGATAAGCTGGATAACCTGAAAAGTCTCGGGATTAACACCGTGTTTTTCCAGGTCAAACCGGACGGCACGGCGTTATGGCCATCAAAGATTTTGCCATGGTCGGATATGCTGACCGGCAAAATCGGGGAAGATCCGGGCTACGACCCGCTGCAGTTTATGCTCGATGAAGCGCACAAGCGTGGGATGAAGGTCCATGCGTGGTTTAATCCGTACCGCGTGACGACCAATACCCGGCCCGGCACGGTCGCGGAGCTGAACCGTACCCTGTCGCTCAACCCGCCGAGCGTTTTTGTTCTGCATCGGGAGTGGATCCGCACCGCAGGCGATCGCTATGTTCTCGACCCTGGCATTCCGGAAGCCCGGGAATGGATCACCAGCATCGTGGCGGAAGTGGTATCGCGCTATCCGGTGGACGGCGTGCAGTTCGATGATTACTTCTATGCGGAATCCACGAACTCAACGCTCAACGATAACCAGACGTACCGCCAGTATGGGCAGAGTTTTAACTCGAAAGCTGACTGGCGACGTGATAATACCCAGCAGTTGATTACCCAGGTGTCGCGGACCATTAAGCAGATTAACCCCAACGTTGAGTTTGGCGTGAGTCCGGCAGGAGTATGGCGTAACCGCTCTCACGATCCGGCCGGGTCCGATACCCGGGGTGCCGCAGCCTACGATGAGTCTTTCGCCGATACCCGACGCTGGGTGCAGCAGGATCTGCTGGACTACATCGCCCCGCAAATCTACTGGCCGTTTTCCCGCGATGCGGCGCGCTATGACGTGCTGGCGAAATGGTGGGCTGGCGTGGTGAAACCAACCCATACCCGGCTCTATATTGGTGTCGCGCTGTATAAGGTGGGCGAACCCTCGAGCAAGGAGCCTGACTGGACGGTGCAAGGCGGCGTGCCGGAGTTGAAAAAACAGCTGGATCTGAACGAATCCGAGCCGCAGATCGACGGCACTATCCTGTTCCGAGAGAACAACCTGAATCAGCCCCAGGCGCAGGAGGCAGTGCGGTATCTGCGAACCCGCTGGGGGTCGTAGTTAATGCCCTGCGCGTTCAGGAATAACATGCCGGGCGCTTATTTACCCCTTCACAGGCAAAACAGTACATTCGGTGACGGGACCGTAATCATATCCCTGAATCGTGAAGTTCGGGAAATCAGTCACCGTCACCATGCTGTCAGATTGATAACTTGCGGGTCCATTGCGGAGCTGGTCTTCATTAATGCGGGCTAACTCCGCTGAACTGGGGCTGGTCACGCTGACGCTATCGGGATCGATTTTATGCGTCTGTCCCGTTTCGTCCGTAATGACGCTGAGTTTATAGCGTTGGGTGAGCACAGAGGTGGTTGTGCCATTGGGGATAAAGGTTGTGATCACCTGATATAGCCGGGTGTCACCCTGATTAGCGATCACTGTCATGCTGTTTTTATAATCCACGGTGACGGAATTCTGATCGGCGGCAATATTCAGCGGAACATGACAAATAACCTGAGTACCAGGATTTTGTACGGCATTTAAGCGCAATATCTCTTCATGCGAGGCCGCGAGACCAACAATTGGGGCCAGGAGGAGTGAGATAACAGCGTAGGTTCTGAACATCTTTATATTTGCCTTACTAATAATTTCCGTCAAATTTACCTTTCCGGTTTGATCATTGAAAGAAGCCATTGATTCACCTGGCCAAAACCGCAGTAAAGGGGCATACAGCCCCTTCCTTCAACCAAGTGCGCTTGCCCGGCCTACGGGTGGTTTTCCGGGGCAATAGTGCGCGATGTCACCTGAGAACCACTCTCGAGCCGTCTGATAGCCGGCACCAGGCAGGCCCCTGCCGTGGCGATCACCACCGCAACGGCGGAGACCAGCAGCACGTTGCTGGTGCCGTACTGGATCGCCAGCGGGCCAGCGATGAGCTCACCGAAGGGAATGGCCACAAACGACCCCACCGCATCGTAGGCGTAGACACGCGCCAGCTTTTCCGGGGGAATGTGGGTTTGCAGCGACTGAGCCCAGGCCACGCCAAACAGACCAAAGGTGACGCCAGCCATAAAGAACGCGGCCATAAGCCAGGATGTAGCGGCAAGCTGGCTGAGCATGAAGATGGGTAAGGCGCAGAATGACATCAGCATGACCCCAATGAAGAGGTCTCGACGCGGACGCCAGCGCAGGGCGAGAGATGACCCGACGATCAGGCCCACGCTCTGGGACGCAATAATCATCCCCCAGTGCGCCCGCCCAAAGGAGGCATCCGCAATCACCGGCCCGAGCACCATCATCACGCCACTGAAGGCGGCGTTAATAATGGTGAACTGGACGACGATAGCCCATACCCAGGCCCGGCTGGCGAACTCTTTCCATCCCTCTTTCAGGTCCTGCAGGATGTTGCTTTGCGATGTCCCGGCATCCAGTCGCGTCACGCGGATCAAAGAGTAGAGCGGCGCCGCGGCAGCGAAGCCCAGCGCATCAATGGCCAGACCCCAGCCGGGGCCGACGTAGCTGATCAGAATCCCCCCCAGCGACGCGCCGATCACCGTTCCACCGTAAATACCGGCCTGCAGGAAGGCGTTAGCCTCACGCAATTTCTGCGCGGGAACCGTCTGAGGGATCAGCGCCGACGAAGCTGGCAAGGCGATCCCGGCGGCCGCGCCATTGAGCGCCCCCAGCAAGGCCAGCCCGATCACCGTGGCGGAACCGTCCAGTACCGACCAGGCCACTATCGCCTGCGAGACGGCTGCCACCAGCGAAGACGAAACTAACACCAGGCTGCGGGAATAGCGGTCCGCCAGGACGCCGCCCAGCAGCAGGAACAGCACGTTGAAGATTGACCGGGACGCGACAACGATACCTAAATCAGAAACCGATCCCCCAATATCCAGGACCGCAAAAGCCAGCGCGATGGGGGCAATGCCATTGCCCAGCACGGTGAGGAAGCGGGCGGCAAACAGATTGCGAAAGGCGGAGAAGTGAAAGGCACGACGGTTTTTATTATCTGTTTTCATCGGGTCAATAGCTGCGGGATCGGGAGAGAGAGTATATAGGAACAGCGTTTCAAAAACATCCCGGCCGGTTAAACCCTCACATGATGGCTGGTCAACACACTATTCATGTAACGGTGGATCATCAGACCCGGCGCATCCTCAGCGGGAGGAACCCGTTCGGTACCAAAGCAGACCGGATTGGCCGGACACACGGAGGCACAAATATGTGCCGGAATGCCCGCAAACATTCCTGCTATCGGTCTGTGTACGTGCCCTGAAGCAATGTGCAGCGCGCCGTCGCAGGCATCCTTCGCCCAGGCGTTCTCTCCCCATACCGAACGCATCAGACGACGATCGTCTGAGTTACCCGGCAGTATTAAGGAAGCATAAGGCACCTTACCCAGACGGGCAGCGATCTGTCGATACCCCTCAAGCCAGCCGTCGTCGGTCAAATCCCCGGAAAGCACCAGCACGTCAGGCTGGAGTTGTGCCAGCCATCCGAGTACCCGGTCAAAACGGGCCAGATGATCGTTGTCGGGAGCGGCGTGAATATCTGAAACCTGGGCTATCAACATCGCGTTTTCCTTGGGTTCGGGAGCCCGTTAAGGCGCTTGCTGGCCCCCTGCTTTTCTTGTAACCTTCCCCGCTTTCCGCCCCTTTCCAGATAATAAAAGGATGCCTGTGACAGCTCACCCTTCGAAAGATCCTTTGCATGGCGTCACGCTTGAGATGCAGATCAATGCCCTGGTGGCGCGTTACGGCTGGGTGCAGCTGGGAAAGCTGATTAAAATCAACTGTTTTAACAGCGATCCCAGCGTCAAATCCAGCCTCAAGTTTTTGCGCCGTACCCCGTGGGCCCGCGCCGAAGTCGAAGCCCTCTATCTGGACTCGCTGGAGGATCCCGCGCCGACTGACGCCGAATCCACCAGCCCGTGGGACAGAGCGCGGGCCAACAAGTAACGCCCCGCGTTATGGCCGCCGTAACAGCACGATACTGCGGCCTGGCAGCGGAAAATCGGTATCCGGGCTCACTGACTGCCCCTGGTCCTCATCCCCTGCCGTACTCAGCTCCAGCACCCAGCCCGCTTCACCGCATTCCGGGATACGGAACGGTACCTCCCCTTCGTACGGATTGATTAACAGCAGCACCTCCTGCCAGATCCCCTTCTGCCCATGCAGATCGGGCCGGGTGAGATAGAGTCCCAGGGTGGTGCCCTCGTCCCAGTGCTCTGGCAGCTGCGGCCCGCCGCCGGCATTGAACCATGTGATCTCCATCCCGTCACGCCAGCTCTCACGACGCAGCAGCGGCTGGCTGGTACGCAGCTCGATCACATGGCGGGTGAAGTTACGCAGCGTCTCGGCGCTTTCCGGGAGATTTTCCCAGTGTACCCAGCTGATCTCGCTGTCCTGACAGTAACCGTTATTGTTACCCATCTGGCTGCGGCCAAACTCATCCCCGGCCAGCAGCATCGGCGTACCGTGGGAGAAGAGCAGCGTAGTAAGGAAGTTGCGTTTCTGCTGTTCGCGTATCGCATTGATCTGCTCGTCATCGGTCGGACCTTCGGCGCCGTAATTCGATGACCGGTTATCATTGTGGCCGTCGTTGTTATCCTCGCCGTTGGCCTCGTTGTGCTTCTCATTGAAGGAGACCAGGTCGTTGAGGGTGAAACCGTCGTGGGCGGTAATGAAGTTGATGCTCGCCCACGGGCGACGCCCGCGCTGGTCATACAGATCCCCGGAGCCAAGCAGACGCGCGGCAAAATCGGAGGACACGTTATCCCCGCGCCAGTACTCCCGCACGGTATCGCGATACTTATCATTCCACTCGCCCCAGCCCGGCGGGAAGCCCCCTACCTGATAGCCACCGGGGCCAATATCCCAGGGTTCGCCAATCAGTTTCAGCTTTGAGAGGGTCGGATCCTGCATCATGGCATCGAAGAAGCCGCCGCGCTGGTCGAACCCTTCCGGCTCGCGCCCGAGAATGGTGCCGAGATCAAAACGGAAGCCGTCGATATGCATCGATTCCGCCCAGTAGCGCAGGGAGTCCATCACCATCTGCAGCACACGCGGGTGCGAGGTATTCACGGTATTGCCGGTGCCGGTATCGTTCACATAATAGCGATGCTGCCCGGCAATGGTGCGGTAGTAAGAGAAGTTGTCGATCCCCTTGAATGACAGCGTCGGGCCTAACTCGTTGCCCTCGGCGGTGTGGTTATAAACCACGTCGAGGATCACCTCGATACCGGCATCATGGAAAGCGCGCACCATATCGCGGAAGCCCTGAATACCATTCGGGCCGCCGTAACGCGACGCCGGGGAGAAGAAGTTCAGGGTGTTATAGCCCCAGAAGTTTTTCAGCCCCCGCTCAAGCAGATGCTGGTCGTCCGGGAACGCGTGTACCGGTAGCAGCTCAACGGAGGTGATGCCGAGGCTCTTGATGTAGTCCACCGTAGCTTTATGCCCCATCCCCTCAAAGGTGCCGCGCAGTTCAGGCGGGATCGCCGGGTTGAGCTGGGTAAAGCCCTTCACGTGGGTTTCATACAGAATGGTGCTGGACCACGGCACCGCCGGGCGATGGGGATCCTGGCCGTCAAACACCCGCGGGTCGATGACCCGACATTTCGGGGTATAGGGCGCGCTGTCCCGGGTATCAAAGCTGAGATCGAGCTCTTCGTGCCCCAGCTCATAGCCAAAATGGGAAGGGTTCCAGATAAGCTCCCCGGTCAGTGCCCTTGCATAGGGGTCAATCAGCAGCTTATGCGGATTGAAACGGTGCCCGTTTTCCGGATCGTAAGGGCCATACACGCGATAGCCGTACAGCGCCCCCGGTTTCAGATCCGGGACGTAGCCATGCCAGACTTCATCGGTGTACTCCGGTAACTCCAGACGGGCAATTTCAGATTTACCACTCGGGTCAAACAGACACAGCTCAACGCGTTCGGCGCAGGCCGAAAAGAGGGCAAAATTCACCCCTTTGTCATCGTAATTCGCCCCAAGGGGATAACTCTGCCCCGGCTGAATTTCATAAATTTTGTCATAAGCCATAATGTCTTTCCCTCGAACAGTAATAATCATTAGCCGCAGGCAAGTAACACCCGCCAGCAATCCTGTGCATCACTCAATTGCAGGCTTTCGCCCAACGTCAGGGTCTCACCGCTGAAACAGTCCCGGTAGCTGCGTCCGGCAAGCTCGGGAGGAAGCACCACCTCTGTCGCCCCCCACAGGGCCGCTCCGGTTACCGGAAACGCCTGGGCGGCTTTCGCCAGGGCCAGCCGCGGTGCCACTACGATCAGCACGTCATCGTCATCAACGCGGGCGTAGGCGATCGCCTTATCCGCCCGTTCGCCACGGGTCAGGAGCGCCATATAGCTACCCAGACGGAACAGCGCCGGTTTGCGCTGGCGCAGATGCAGCAGCGTGCGGGTGACGGAGAGCTTCAGCTGCCCATCCAGCCAGCTTGCTGCGCGTGTAGCAATCTGCCGATCCGCCGTTGCCATCTGCTGGCGGAGCTGATCGAAATCGGGCTCGCGGCGGTTATCCGGATCGACGAGGCTGAAGTTGAGCCCCTCACTGCCCTGATAGACATCCGGCACGCCCGGGGCGGTGAGTTTAATCACCGTCTGGCTCAGACTGTTCACCAGCCCGGCGCGGATAAACGGCCGCAGCGAGGAGGTAAAGTCTTGCAGGAAATCCTGATTGTCCGGGGAGAGCAGATGGCGGGCGTACTCCAGCACCACCGTCTCATAGGCTTCGTTGCTGTCCACCCAGTCGGTGCGCAGCTTGGCCTCGCGCAGCGCCTTCTCCACAAAGGCGAGGAAACGCGCTTCCAGCGCCTTCAGCCCCGCTACATCCTGCGTATCCAGTTCCGGCGGCCAGACCCCCGCCAGCGCCTGATAGAGCATCCAGGTGTCGGCGGCACGCGGTGCTGTACCGTCATTCAGGAAGCGGACATGAGTCTGGTTCAGCTGCTGCCAGCGGGTCACGCACTCGGCCCAGACCTCCGGCGCTTCGGTCAGGGAATAGAGCCGGGCACGGGCATCTTCCCCGCGCTTGGTGTCGTGGGTCGAGGTGCCGGAGAGCGCGTCCGGCTGACGATCCCGACGCGCGGCCATCTCGGTGTGGAAACGCGTCAGCGAGAAGGCGCGCGGTACCGGTTCGGCTCCCACCTCGTTGAGGGCCAGATCCATGTGCTGCCGGAAGAACAGCGTGTCCTCCACCGATTTCGCCATCAGCGGCCCGGTCAATTGCTGGAAACGGGTGCGGAAATTAGTGGCGGTATCACGCGCCTCCTCAGAGACCTCGCCGGTCAGAATGCGCATCAGCAGCGCGATGGCGTCGGGATCGGCGTTGACCGTCGACACCACGTGGTTCAGCAGCCGCATATCCGCGGCAGACATCCCCTGTGCGGTGCCATAGGTGCGGTAGACCGGGAAGGCCACCAGCAGTTCGCGCAGTGCCAGCCGCAGAGGTTCCTCTTCGATACTGATGCCTTCGGTCCGGGCAAGATTTGCCGCCAGCATCAGCAACGTGGAAAACTCCCCGGCAAAGTTTCGGTCCACCATCAGCAGACGGGCGTCGCGCAGTTCCGCATCCATATCCACCGGGCGGCCCATCACCCTGTCATAGGCCTGGCGCAGGCCATCGATTTTGTCATCGTCAATCAGCACTTCCGACAGCGAAGCGATAAATTCATAGCCAGTGGTGCCGGAGATGGGCCAGTCTTTGGGCAGGTTCTCGCCTTTACTGAGGATCTTCTCCACCGTGATATAGCTGTCGGGACCCGCCTCCTGCCGCAGACGTTGCAGGTAGGCGCGTGGGTCGGCCAGCCCGTCCACGTGATCGATACGCAGCCCGTCCACCGCCCCCGAGCGCACCAGCTCAAGGATCAGCCTGTGGCTGTCATCAAACACCGCGTCGTCCTCAACCCGCACGCCCACCAGACCGGTGATCTCGAAGAAACGTCGCCAGGAGAGATCGCGCGGCGCATCGCGCCAGCTGGTGAGCCGCCACGGCTGTTGGTTGTGCAGCTTCGTAATGGCAGTCGGATCGCGAAGGCTCAGCACCTCCTCTTCCCGCCCTTCCCAGCTATCAGGGGTCAGCGGATAGAAGGTGTCGAAATAAGCCAGCGCCGGTTTACCGGTCTCAGGGTCGCGCCGGACGCTAATTTCGCCGTTGGTCAGCACGACATCAAAATCATCCCCCAGAAACGGCAGCGTCAGCCGCCGGGACCAGTCGATATCAAAATGCCGGGCGTAGCGGCTCTTCTCCCCGTGCTCAATCACATCCCGCCACCAGCCATTTTCCAGCGAGGTGGACATGTGGTTCGGCACAATATCGAGGATCAACCCCAGTCCGGCCGCCTTCAGGGCGCTGACCATCCGATCAAAACCGGCCCGGCCGCCAATAGAAGGGTCAATCTCGTTAGCATCGGTGACGTCATAACCGTGCGTCGAATCCCGGGCGGCGGTGAAAACTGGAGAAGCATACAGATGGCTGATACCGAGCTGTTGCAGATACGGCACCAGACTGGCGGCACGATCGAAAGTCATGCCATTGCGAAACTGAATACGCCAGGTCGCTGTGGGGATCATCAGGTTGGTTCTCCTTGTGCAAAACGTACAATAACGGTGTTCGCGAGCAGCTCCGTGCGGCCTTCCGGCCAGGCAAACAGCGTTTCACCTGCGATATCGGGCATCAACTGAGGCTGGTCACCCGTATTAAATGCCAGCGACAACGTGCCCTGTGTAAAGGTCCAGCTCACCACCACGCAGCCCGGCGCGGTTTTCAGCACCCGGCCGGTACCGCCCTGTGCGCCGGCCAGCAACGGGACAATCGCCCGCTGGCGCAGCTGCAACAGCTGCTGGGTAAAGCGCAGCCAGTTCTGGCCATCAGGCTGATTGAGTTTGTTCCAGTCCAGTTTCGAACGGGCAAAGGTCTCCGGCTCGTTGGGGTCCGGCACCGTCTCGTCGTGATCGCTGAACTCCTTCGCGCGCCCTTCCCGCACCGCGCGGGCCAGATCGCCGTGAAAATCGGTAAAGAACAGGAACGGCTGGGTTTCACCAAACTCCTCGCCCATAAACATCAGGGGGATGTGCGGGGAGAGCAGCAGCGCGGCCATCAGCACCCGGGTACGCGCCTCCCCAATCAGGCTCAACAGGCGATCGCCCTGAGCACGATTACCTACCTGATCGTGATTCTGGATGAAATCGACGAAGGCCGTTGGCGGTTGAGCGATACTGCTCACTCCCCGGAGTTCACCGGTTTGCGGGGAACGTTCCCCCTGATAAGAAAAGCCCTCAGCCAGCGCCCTTGCCACCCACTGCTCTGGTTTTTCAGCAAAATCCTGGTACCAGGCGTGGGTTTCTCCGCTGGCCATCACGTGGACGGCATTGTGCAGGTCATCATTCCACTCCCCGGTGAACAGCGGCACGCTGCCGTCGGCCTCTCGCGGATGGAGAAACACCACGTTGCGGCTGTCTTCGGTAGTGAGATGCACCGGCCGGTCGGTGATAGCGGCGCGGATGCGGGTGGCGATCTCAATCAACACGTGGGTGTCGGAGGAGTCTTCAATCTGATCGATAGCGTCAAAGCGCAGGCCATCGAAGTGGAACTCCGTCAGCCAGTACAGCGGCGCCTCGACAATAAACTGACGCACCGGGGCGAGGTCATAGGCAATGCCGTTCCCCCACGGGGTCATGCGTTCCGGATGGAAAAAGTCCGGGGCCAGTTTCGGTAGATAGTTACCCTCCGGGCCAAAATGGTTAAGGACGATATCCAGCACCACCGACAGCCCCAGCCCGTGGGCAGTATCGACAAAGGCTTTCAGCTCGTCCGGCGTGCCGTAGGCGCTGTGCGGGGCATACAGCAGGACCCCGTCGTAGCCCCAGCCGCGATTGCCCCCGGCCTGGGAGACCGGCATCAGCTCAATCATGGTAATGCCGAGCGAGGCCAGATACGGCAGTTTGTCGGCGGCCGCGCGGAAGGTGCCCTCGGGGGTAAAGGTCCCGATATGGAGCTCATAGACCACGCTCTCTTCCCAGGGCCGGCCCTGCCAGTGGGTGTTGCGCCAGACATAGCTGTGAGGATCGCACACCAGCGACGGGCCGTTAACGTCCCCTTGCTGAGCGCGGGAGGCCGGATCGGGCACCGTTGTGCCGTCAGGCAGGATAAAGCTGTACACTGAACCGGGGGCAACGTTGTTGACCGTCAGTTCAAATCCGCCGTCGCCGGTCGGGTTCATCGGCAGTGTTTCGTCGTTCAGGCGCAGGGAAATTTGCTGCTGACCGCTGGCCCACAGATGAAAGCGAACGCTGTTCGCATCGCTATATTCACAACCCCAATACCTAATAGATTTAGCAGTCATTCCACCACCTCGTTTGACCCATGATCCTCGGGTTGCCCGGCGTTTATCGCGAAGCAGAGGGAAAAAGAGAAAATGCGCTGGTGTTAAACCGCGCATGAACATCAAGCATAGACCAGGAAATTAATGTGAGATGGGTCACTGCTAAGGGTGCGGAGAAGATAACTATTGGGCACTATCGGCTCCCTCTCCCTTGAGGGAGAGGGTTGGGGTGAGGGGGAACCGGCCGCACCAGCAGACCGGAGCGCTCCCCCGTGTTATGCCGGTTCCGGCAGTCTGAAGCTGGCGATGCTCTGGGTCAGGTGTTTCGCCTGCTCTTCCAGCGAGGCGGCCGCGGCGGCGGACTCCTGCACCAGGGCGGCGTTTTGCTGGGTCACACCGTCCATCTCGGTCACCGCCTGTCCGACCTGGCCGATGCCGCGGCTCTGCTCTTCCGACGCCACCGAGATCTGCTCCATCAGCGCATTCACTTTATTGACCGAACTGATGATGGCATGAATCACCTCTCCGGAACGATTTACCAGCTGCGAACCGTTTTTGACGCTGGAGACCGACTGGGCAATCAGGTTTTCAATGTCCTTCGCCGCCACGGCACTCTTCTGCGCCAGGGTACGCACTTCGGTCGCCACCACCGCAAAACCGCGGCCCTGGTTACCGGCACGAGCGGCTTCAACCGCGGCGTTCAGGGCCAGGATATTGGTCTGGAAGGCGATGCTGTTGATCACGCTGGTGATATCTTCAATGCGCTGGGAGTTGGCGGCGATGGTGTTCATGGTCTCGATCACCTCGCGGGTGACCGCCTCCCCGGTGCGGGCATTGTTCACCGCATCCTGCACCAGCTTACCGGCCTGATGCACATTGTCGGTGTTATTGGCGACCGTGGCGCTCAGCTGCTCCATGCTGGCGGCGGTTTCCGTCAGGGCTGACGCCTGCTGCTCGGTACGTGAAGCGAGGTCGATGTTGCCCGAGGCGATCTCCTGCGAGGCGTAATTAACGGTGCGACAGGCTTCGCGCACCTGGGAGATGGTATCCAGCAGGGCCAGACGCATCTGCTCCATCGAGCCCATCAGCAGATCGATTTCATTGTTCGAACCCGCCTTCTGCGGTACGGCCTCCGTCAGCTGACCGGCGGCGATCTGGCTGCAGTGTTCCCGGGCCAGGTTAATCGGGGCAAAGACAAAGCGCTTCATCAGAACGCTCACCCCAATAATCACCACCACAAACAGCGCGGCAAAGGCGGCAATAATGGTTAAGCCAGAGGCGAAATGCGCCCGCGCATCGTCATTGAGCTGCTTCGCGTATGTCTGATGCACCGTCAGAACCTGATCGAGGACGATTTCATACTGACGGTCGAGACGGGAAATCTGCGGGATCAGGGCATCAAATTTTGCCGCATCCTGCGCCGAGGCCGCGTCGATCAGCGGCGACAGCCCCTGATTGCGGTAGGCGAGCCAGGCATCATCATAAGCCTGCACTAACGGGGCCTCATCCGGCAGACGCGGCGCGGCATTGAAGGCGGCGAAGGCGCCATCCGCTTTGGTCAGCGCCAGCTTCACCGAGTCCAGCTTCTCCGCAAGACCGGCGGTGTCACCGCTCTCCACCTGCTTCATGTACTCCATGACCCGCACGCGCAGGGTACGGCTGTGGTTAATGGGATCGATAATGGATAACACCACCTGAATTTCTTTATTCACGTTATCCAGAGAATCATTGCTTTTAATGGCCAGCCAGACATTACTGGCGGCACTGGCAACAAAGAAAAACAGCAGGGCTAACAGAATGGCAAGGGACGACTTTTTTAACGACATAACTACCTCAGAAATAAAACGGTCTGAAGTGTTATCGGCATCCACCCCTTAATATTGAATTAAAGTTATTTATTTATAGGGATATTGATATTGCTGTGAATAGTTATTTAAATCATCACATTGCACAGCAGGACCTGATATTTTGGCCCTGCCATAGATGGAAATTTTTTATCTGTTTAGCGGATGATTATTTGCTGCAGAGTTAATCGTCTAAAGATTAAGCGTGGTGAAAGTGCGGCCAGTGAATTTCGCCCACACCGTTTAATTTGGGGCGGGCGAATAAAAAGCCCTGAAAACGTCTGATGCCTGCCGACTCCAGCCAGCACCACTCTTCAATTTTTTCAATGCCTTCTGCCACCAGCGCAATCTCCATATCGGTGCAGCAGCTGATGATCGACTTCACAATCGCCTGCTTCGGGCCACTTAAATGGATGTTGCTGACAATCTCACGATCGATTTTCAGTTTATCCGGCTGGAAGCGGGTCAGCAGCGACAGCCCGGCATAGCCTGAGCCAAAATCATCAATCGCAAGGCCAATCCCCGCTGCCCTTAACTGCTTGATGGCGCTGTTGAACTGGTTAAAGCCGGAGATCATCTCGTTTTCGGTGACTTCAATCACCACCTGCTCCGGCTGTAGCCGGTGGGCGAGGATCTGATCCATCAGAAAATCGACGGCGCCGGGCACATTGACCAGCGACATCGGCAGCAGGTTAATGGCAATTTTATGATCGCCAATGCCAATCTTTTCTGCCAGCGCAAAGGCGTATGCCTTGGTCAGCAGATCCACTTCATAGACTTTGTCCTGATCGAGAGTGCTAAAAAAGCGCTCGGGGCTCCCGCCGTCGTTGCTGCGGATCAGCGCCTCCAGCGAGGAAATTTTGCCCTCGGTGGGTTGCACGATGGGCTGCAGGGCAAACTGGCAGACCTGATTATCAATCAGCCCGGCGATGGCATCGCCAAAGGGGTTATGCTCCGCGGCCAGTGACCACCTCTCCGGCCGGAACTGAGATCCGCCCGACGTTCTTTTGGGCTGCGTGATAAACGTCTTAATAAATTTAAAGACCCGGTCTTCCGCCGCCAGATAATTATCCAGCTTGCTGTAACGCAACACCGATGAGAGCACCGATTTTGGCGTGTCGATCCGCAGATCGAACAGCAGCATGCCGACGTTTTCAAAGCGGCGGCGCGGGCCGTAATCACGCATCAACTCCACCACGCTGTCATGACGCTTGTCCTGGCCGATCTTCGCGAACAAGGTCTCAATGACCTCTTCAGAGCCTTCAAGGATCTGCAGAAAATCATGACCGTTAAACAGCAAAATACCCGTGACATCCAGCGCGGTATTGTTTTTCCTGGCCTTTTCAACAAGTGTGAGGAGGGATATAGATTTGCAGGATGGATTTAACTGGCTTTTGTAAATGAGTGTCGTCAGCACAGTCATTGTTCCCGATAGAGTGTTAGGCCTTATAAACTATTGTTTAACATAAATTACATTTATCGACTAATAGTATTAAAAGGATATATCAGGAAAGAAGCGATTCGGCTCAAAAACAATCAATATGAATGTTTAATTCTGGCGGAGATGAAAATGAAACGTACGCTGCGGCTGTTGCTCTGTTTACCGGTGTACGCCCTCGCCGCTCCGCTGGTGCCGCCCGCCGGTTTTACCCAGGCGCTACCGCACACGGGAAAAGGTGGCTGCGTTCCCCTGCCCGCGCCCTATATCGCCCCACTGACGCTGCGCAGTAAATATGAAGGGTCCGACAGCGCCCGCGCCACCCTCAATCCGCAGGCCGAACAGGCATATCGCACGGCAATCAAACCTGTCGTCGGCTTTGAACGCGGGATCTCGACGATGGTGTGGCGCTATAAACAGAGCGGGGATCCGCAGACCCTGGACTGTATTCTGGACGGCTACGCGGCCTGGGCTAAAGCAGATGCGTTACTCTCCGGGGAGACCAGCCACACCGGTCGTGCCATGCGCAAATGGGCGCTGGCGACGCTGGCCAGCAGCTGGCTGGATCTGAAGTTTACGCCGGATACATCCTCTGGCGGACAACAGGACACTGAACGCTGGCTGGGCCAGCTGGCGGATCGGGTGGTACAGGAGTGGGACGGCCTGCCGCTGAAAAGCACCAATAATCACAGCTACTGGGCAGCATGGGCGGTGATGGCCAGCGCCGTGGCGCTCGACCGGCGGGATCTGTTCGACTGGTCGTTAAAAGAGTACCGCATCGCCGCGGGGCAAATTGCTGCCGACGGCACGCTGGCAAATGAACAGCGCCGCGGTGAGCGGGCGCAGTTCTACCATAATTATGCCCTGCAGCCGCTGGTAATGATCGCCAGTTTTGCCAGAGCCAATCAGGTGGATGTGATAAAAGAGAACGAGGGTGCGCTGGCGCGGCTGGCGGGGTATGTGTTGCGACAGAATGAGGCTCATCTGGAGTGGCTGGAGCCCTGGTGCGCCATGACTCACTGCGATTCAGACACGCTGTCACGCCTGCAAGCCAGCCGTCCAGCAGAGGATCGCCGCCTCGGCGGCAATCTCACCCTGCTCTATCAGCGTTAAATCTGCGCCATCCCGCCATCCACGAATAGCTCGGTGGCATTGATAAAGCTGGCGGCATCGGAGGCAAGGAACGCCACGACTTTGGCCACCTCTTCCGGTTCGCCAATGCGACCCAGCGGCACCGTTGCGGCTAAGGCATCGAACAGCCCTTGACGCTGTTCTTCCGGCACCAGCTCTCCCAGCCCCGGGGTTTTAATCGGACCCGGGCTGACGACGTTGACCCGGATCCCGCGCCCCTGCAAATCGAGCGCCCAGGAGCGGGCAAAGTTTCTGACTGCCGCCTTGCTGGCGCTGTAGACGCTGAAATTAGCGGTACCTTTCACGGAGACGGTCGAGCCGGTGAGGATCACCGACGACCCGGCAACCAGCAGCGGCAGCGCCTTTTGTACCGTAAACAGCACCCCGCGCACGTTGGTGGCGAAGATGCGGTCGAAGTGTTCTTCGGTGATGGCGCCCAACGGCAGCATATCCCCGCCGCCCGCATTGGCGAACAGCACGTCCAGCCGTCCGGCCTGTTCGGCGATCTGCGCATACACCGTATCGAGATCGGCAAGACGTGACGCGTCGGCGCGAATACCGGTCACCTGCCCGCCCAGACTGGCGACGGCGTTGTCCAGTTCAGCCTGACGGCGGCCAGTGATGTACACCTTCGCCCCCTGAGCCATCAGCTCTTTTGCGGTTGTCAGACCGATACCGCTGGTGCCGCCGGTGACGAGTGCGATTTTGCCTGCTAATGCTGAGTTCATGTGATTTACCTTGTGCGTTGTGGGTGTGGACGCACTCTACCGCTTGCGGCATTAGCGAAAAATCAGCAAAAATGGGAATCACTTTTTCCTCACGTAAATAATCCTCGCTTGTAAGGGCCCGCTCTATGGATCAGTTAATGGCAATGCGCGCTTTCACGCGCGTGGTGGAAACCGGCAGCTTTACCCGGGCGGCGGACTCCCTGAACATGCCCATCGCTACGCTCAGCAAGCTGGTGAAGGCGCTGGAGGCGCATCTGGGCGTGCGGCTGTTGCAGCGCACTACCCGCCGGGTGACATCGACACCGGAAGGAGAGGATTATTACGACAAGGCCCGGCGGGTGCTGATTGATATCGAAGATATCGACACCTCCTTTAGCGCGGTAAAACTTCAGCCGCAGGGGCATTTGCGAATCGATGTGGGCGGCTCGACAGCGCGGGACGTTCTGATCCCGCTGCTGCCGGATTTTATGCGTCGCTATCCCGATATCCGTATCGACCTGGGGGTGGCAGACCGGCCAGTGGATTTAATCAGCGGTAACGTCGACTGCGTGATCCGCGGCGGCGCGCTGGGGGATTCATCCCTGATTGCCCGGCATATCGGCAATGCGGAGATGGTCACCTGCGCCACACCGGGCTATCTGAAGCAGCACGGGATCCCCGCCTACCCGGAGGAGTTGCGTAATGGTCATAAGCTGGTGAGCTATCTCTCTCCGGTGTCCGGTCGCGCGGTGCCGTTTCGCTTTACCCACGGCGATGAAACCCGGGACATCACCCTGCAGCACCATATCGGGATCAACGAAAGCAATGCGCATCTGGCGGCGGCCGTTGCCGGGATAGGGATTATCCAGACCTTTCGCTACTCCGTCAGGGAGCTGATTGAGGCGGGATCGCTGGTGGAAATTCTGGCGACATGGCGTCCGCCGCACTACCCGTTTTACGTAGTGTATCCACAGAACCGGCATGTGACGCAGCGTTTAAGGGTATTTATCGCGTGGCTGGGGGAGGTTTTTCCGCAGGCGGTGAAGGGATAGCCGGGCATGGCGCCCGGCGAAAGGCTTAGTTCAGAGTGTAGTCGAGGGTGATTTCAGCTTTCAGCACCTGCGACACCGGACACCCGGCTTTGGCCTTCTGAATGATGCCATCAAACTGCTGCGGGTCAATGCCCGGGACGGTCACTTTACTCTGCAATGCAATTTTGCTGATGGCAAAGCCACTGTCGGTTTTATCCAGCGACACATCGGCAGTGGTGTCGATGGAATCGGCGGTGTAACCAGATTCGCCCAGCATCAGTGACAGCGCCATCGAGAAACAGGCCGCGTGCGCCGCGCCAATCAGCTCTTCCGGGTTGGTGCCCTTTTCCCCTTCAAAGCGGGTATTAAAGCCGTAAGGTTGCTGATTAAGGACGCCGCTCTCGGTGGAAACCGTCCCCTTGCCGCGTTTGATATCGCCAGACCAGTGTGCCGAACCGTGCTTGTGAATTGTCATAAATTGCTCTCCTTTTGGCTTACAAGGGGTTAAGTATAGAAGAGAGATCGCGCTTTGCGGCCAAGACGGAACATTCTCATCCCATTGCGCAGATATTCACCTGCTATATTTGAATTTTTAAAAAGGAGGACAAAATGAATTCACCCGTAAGAGGTATTGACCATATCGGTATTACCGTGCCGGATATTAAGCAGGCCACGCTATTTTTTGAGCAGGCGTTTAACGCGAAAGAAATATATCGTTCCGTTGAACCCGGGGACGGAAATATCGATCCTGATGCCCAGCAGAAGACGTTGCGCTTATTTCCGGGAACTGAGGTTCGCGCCATACGTATGCTGGCGATGCCCCACGGGCCGGGCGTTGAACTGTTTGAGATGCACGGCCCGGAGCAGCAGCCTCCGGCACGGCCAAGTGACTTTGGTCTGCAACATTTCGCCGTCTATGTCGATGATTTCGCACAGGCGATAGCCCGTTTCACGGCGGCGGGTGGCGAAATGTTTACCGAGCCTAAGCCGCTCTCCTTCCCGGCGGAACAGGGAGAAGGCAACGCCTTTTGCTACGGTAAAACGCCCTGGGGAAGCGTGATTGAATTGATATCCTGGCCCTCACCTATGCCTTATGAAAAATACACGGACCTGCGTCGCTGGAAGCCATGATATATCCTTAAAAGAACAGGGATTATGATATTTTTATTTCCAGGACGAGTCTTACACACAGCACGATAAAATTTTGCCATTCTGAATGTGCATTACGTTATTGCGAACCGGAACACTAAATAGAAAACGACACGGAGGCACTATGTTTACTTATACTTCAGCAACCACACCATCCGCACAGCCGGAGCTGGTAAATGCAATTGCACAGGGTTTACGCGCAGAACTGGGCGCTGTCACCGAAGATGACATTTTGATGGAACTCACCAAATGGGTAGAAGCCTCAGATAATGACATCCTCAGTGACATCTACCAGCAGACCATTAACTACGTCGTCAGCGGCCAGCACGCCAGTTTCTGAAAATCTGCTATGCTGGATCAGCAACCTTAGGGGTTACATTTCGTTCGCCTTATCACTATCAACAGGATTGAGGAGTTAATATGAAATCGAACCGTCAGGCACGCCATATTCTGGGACTGAACTACAAGCTCTCTAACCAGCGTAAAGTGGTGATTGAGGGTGACAGCGAAACGCAGGTCACCAACGCCACCGGCAGAAAATGCCACGAACCTAAGTAAGTTCGCTCAACGATCCCTGACACCATCGGCAAAACCGATGGTGTTTTTGTTTGTATGTTGCGGTTTTTAACATCCACCTCCTCTATAATACCTGCCTGACATCCCCTGCGGGCACGACAGCCACAATGATTAACACCAGTGCCAGGGACGGATTTCCAAAAATTAAGTGAGTGACATGGAAAACAAAGCAACCCGACATCGTTCCCTTTACATCCCTTATGCCGGTCCGGTTCTGCTGGAGTTCCCCCTGCTGAACAAGGGCAGCGCCTTTAGCATGGAAGAGCGCAGCAACTTCAACCTGCTGGGCCTGCTGCCGGAAGTGGTGGAAACCATCGAAGAACAGGCCGAGCGCGCATGGATCCAGTACCAGGGCTTCAAAACCGAAATCGATAAGCACATCTACCTGCGCAATATCCAGGACACCAACGAAACCCTCTTCTACCGGCTGGTGCAAAACCATCTCGACGAGATGATGCCGGTGATCTACACCCCGACCGTCGGGGCCGCCTGCGAACGCTTCTCCGAAATTTACCGTCGCTCGCGCGGCGTGTTTATCTCGTATCAGAACCGTCACAACATGGATGACATTCTGCAGAACGTGTCGAACCACAACATCAAGGTGATCGTGGTGACCGACGGGGAACGTATTCTCGGTCTGGGCGACCAGGGGATCGGCGGGATGGGTATTCCGATCGGCAAGCTGTCGCTGTACACCGCCTGCGGCGGCATCAGCCCGGCCTACACCCTGCCGGTGGTGCTGGATGTGGGTACCAATAACCAGCAGCTGCTTAACGATCCGCTGTATATGGGCTGGCGTCACCCGCGCATCACCGACGACGAGTACTACCAGTTTGTGGATGACTTTATCCAGGCGGTGAAACATCGCTGGCCGGACGTGCTGCTGCAGTTTGAAGACTTCGCCCAGAAAAACGCCATGCCGCTGCTGAATCGCTATCGCGACGAAATCTGCTCCTTTAACGACGACATTCAGGGCACCGCGGCAGTGACCGTCGGCACACTGATTGCGGCCAGCCGCGCGGCGGGCAACCAGTTAAGCTATCAGAAGATCGTCTTCCTCGGCGCCGGTTCCGCCGGGTGCGGTATTGCTGAGCAGATCATCGCCCAGACCCAGCGGGAAGGCTTAAGCGAAGAGCTGGCCCGCTCGCGCGTCTTTATGGTGGACCGCTTTGGCCTGCTCACCGATGCGATGCCGAACCTGCTTCCGTTCCAGACCAAACTGGTGCAAAAGCGCGAGAACCTGAAAAACTGGGATACCGACAACGAAGTGCTCTCCCTGCTGGATGTGGTGCGCAACGTCAAGCCGGATATCCTGATCGGCGTCTCCGGGCAGACTGGACTGTTCACCGAAGAGATCATCCGCGAGATGCATAAGTACTGCGCGCGCCCGATCGTGATGCCGCTCTCGAACCCGACCTCCCGCGTGGAAGCCACCCCGCAGGATATCATCGCCTGGACCGAAGGCAATGCGCTGGTCGCGACCGGCAGCCCGTTTGCCCCGGTGGTATGGAAGGATAAAACCTACCCGATCGCCCAGTGCAACAACTCCTATATCTTCCCGGGAATTGGCCTGGGTGTCATCGCCTCCGGCGCCTCACGCATTACCGATGAGATGCTGATGTCTGCCAGCGAAACCCTGGCCAAGCACTCCCCGCTGGTTAACAACGGTGAGGGGCTGGTACTGCCGGAGCTGAAGGATATTCACGTGGTGTCGAAGGCGATTGCTTTTGCCGTGGGTAAGATGGCGCAGCAGCAAGGCGTGGCGGTGAAAACCTCTGCCGATGCGTTGCAGCAGGCGATTGACGAGAACTTCTGGCAGCCGGAGTACCGCAGCTACCGTCGAACGTCGATATAAAATAAAAAACCCGCTCAAGGCGGGTTTTTTATTATCAAGCGCAAATTAAAGCGCTGATACGTTTCCGGCAGCAGGGCCTTTAGCGCCGCTTTCAATAGTGAAGGAAACTTTCTGGCCTTCATCAAGGGTCTTGAAATTATCGCTCTGAATCGCAGAAAAATGCACGAATACATCCTTGCTGCCGTCGTCAGGGGTAATAAAACCGAAACCTTTGTCAGCGTTAAACCATTTTACTAAACCAGTCATTTTGTTAGACATAAATACTTCCTTAATTGATGAGCCACTTAACCGCGGCGATGATGGCCTGTATTTTAGAGTGACTTATTAGGCACTATAGGAGGAGGCTCATGAAGAAGGGTATCGGGTGATAACACTTGAACTGAGGACTGCTTTACTAAAATTGCTTTCATAAGGTCTGTTTTCCAAACCGATAAGCCATTAAGACACAAGAAAATTAATTATGCAATGTTTATGTTTTTTATCTTAACCACTTAACCACCCGGATGGCTAAATGCCCGACAAAAAAAATAAATACAAGCATCGGGATGATTAAGCGTGTAAGGTGGCAATCCCTTAAATCAGGAGATGCCTATGTCCGGACGTAAAAACACGCAAGCCCGTCGTAATTACTTAGTAAAATGCCCATGCCCAGGCTGTTCAAAAGATTCTGAACATAGCTTTAGCCGCGTACAGAAAGGGGCTCAACTTGTCTGCCCGTACTGCAGTACCTTATTTAAATCCACCCAGCGAATTTAAAAATCAGCAATTGCCAAATGCTCCGGATGCATTCGTTGCGTTACCGGCTCATTTGGCAATATAACTCACGTTCGATCGCTAAAGCAGACCTGTGATGCGGTTTATCTGTCGCACAGTCTTACTCTGGTGGCGGTAGGCCTTTTGTCGTCACTGCGGATGGTAAATTCAACCTTTTGCCCTTCAAAGAGCGTTTCGACGTTATCATCTTCCAGCGCAGAAAAATGTACTGCGACATCTTTACTCCCGTCCAGCGGGGAGATAAAACCAAAACCTTTGTCTTCTTTGAACCACTTTACCAGGCCTGTAATTCTTGCGGACATACTGACTCCTGTTGAGCATCAATAGAGGTGAGCGTTCATAATAAACGTAATGGATTAAACGTCTGGGCTCAAAGGGAGGGGATATCAGCGATAGCGCCAGGTTATGAGAACTACTTAGTAAAATTTTTACGTTCGTTTGTATGTCGAACCGAAGATTTTATTAATGCACGTCCAGTGTCAATAAGCAAATTTATCTTAACCATACCGACGACCCGAAAAAAAATAACGAGAATAATCGGGAATACCAGCGCATTATTTTTCGTAGGCCGGGTAAGCGCAGCGCCACCCGGCGTTTCGACAATTATTTCTTCTTATTCAACATCGCCTGTAAATCGGCAAACGGGTTGTAGGTCGCCGCACCGACATCTTTTTGCGCGTCTTCACCGGCTACCACGGTGGTGCCGTACAGATCCGCTTCCGTGTATTTGGAATGCTCATGATCGTGGCAGAACAGACACAGCAACTCCCAGTTACTGCCATCTTCCGGGTTGTTGGTATGGTCGTGATCGATATGGTGAACCGTTAATTCACGCAGGTTCGAATAAACGAACTCCCGCGAACAACGTCCGCATACCCACGGATAGATTTTAAGTGCTTTCTCGCGGTAGCCGCTTTCCAGCCGCGCGTAGTTTTTAGGGATCAGAGCCATTGCTGAAGTTACCTGTGGCAAAAAGCTAATTTTACGCCAGTACGGCCGGGATTTCACCTGCGTTCAGTGGCGCAGTCCATGGTTTCTGCGACCTGACGCTGCGTCAGCCACCAGAACACCAGCGCCAGCAGGCTGACTACCGCACCCAGCAGACATACCCCCTGCCAGCCAAAATGCGCATACGTGACGGTGGTGCCGATGGCGCCCAGTCCGCTGCCGACGGCGTAAAACAGCATGTACAGCCCCACCAGCCGGCTGTGCGCGTCCGGGCGGGTGCGGAAGATCAGGCTCTGATTGGTGACGTGCAGCGCCTGGCCGCCCAGGTCCAGCAGCACGATGCCGATCGCCAGCGCCCAGAGAGAAACCTCCATCAGCGACAGCGGCCACCAGGCCAGCACCAGCGCCAGAAGCGCTATCCCGCTGGTGCGCCGGGCATATCCCCTGTCCGCCCACTCCCCGGCCCGGGCCGCGGCCAGCGCGCCGACCATGCCCGCCAGCCCGAACGCACCAATCGCCGTGTGCGAGAAACTGTAGGGCGGTGCGCTCAGGGGCAGGACTAGCGCGCTCCAGAAGATGTTAAACGCAGCGAACATCAGCAGGGCCAGCATGCCCCTCACCTGTAACACTTTCTCATCACGTAGCAGGGTTAGCATCGAGGCCAGCAAACGGGGATAACTCAGCGTACGCGAGGCCGGAGGCAGAACCGGCAGCCGTCGCCACAGGGGGATCGCAATCGCCAGCATCAGGAGCGCGGCGCAGAAGTAGACCCCGCGCCAGCCCGCGAGGTCACTGATGCCCCCGGCAAAGACCCGCGCCAGCAGCAGTCCAATGAAGACCCCGCCCTGGGCCGTTCCCACTACCCGCCCCTGTTCATGGGGCGCAGCGGCGCTGGCCGCATAAGCGATCAGCCCCTGGGTCATCGCCGTGCCGAGCAGCCCAACGGCGAGCATACCTGCCAGCAATACCGGGGCGGACTGCGCCATCCCCGCCGCAATCAGAGCGACAATCAGGGCCACCATTTGTATCGCCATCAACCGACGGCGATCCACCCGGTCCCCCAATGGCACCAGAAACAGCAGCGCCAGCGCGCAACCCAGTTGGGTGGCGGTGATCACCCCGCCCACCGCCGCCTGGCTGATGCCAAAATCCCGTGCCAGGGCGTCGAGTAGCGGCTGGGCGTAATAGACATTCGCCACGCTCAGACCGCTGGCGATGGCGAACAGCCACACCAGGCTGGGTGATATACGCGCGCTCGGTTGCACATTCATGCTGTTAGCTTCCTGTAATATGGTTTCAAAATAAAACCATTTAAAGGTAGGTCAGGTGGTTTTAAAATGCAACCACCAGCTTTATGCTGGTGCCCTTGCTGGTCATACAAAACCCCGCTACACTCCTTTCATTCATCAACCCACTGAATATAAAAGGAGGCTAATTATGCTGTGCTGTGAAATCTTTGAAATTTCACTTCACCTTGGTGATCGCACCTGCTCAAGCGTTATCGGTTTCGTGCTGCGATAACTTCGGCTTGAGCGAAGACACCTAAGACTGAATCCCTTCTCTCGGGCTTACCGGGTTATCGTCAGCGATGTATGACGAGGCATTTTCATGCCTGTAACTCTTGAGTAAGCAAATGAGCACATTACTGACTGCACTTTCTCTCCGTGTTGATACCGCCTTTGACACGCTGTTCAACGACCTCACCTTTAGCCTGAAAAAAGGCGACCGCATTGGTCTGCTGGGCGATAACGGCTGCGGCAAAAGTACCCTGCTGAAGATCCTCGACGGCACAGACACGCCCCTCTCCGGGACGGTCGCGCTGGCCGGGCACTGCCTGATGGCACGGGTGGAGCAACATCTCCCGGAATCCGTCTATCCGCTGACCATGATCGACGCGGTGCTGGCGCAGCTGCCGGTGGCCGAGCGCGAAAGCCTGCGCTGGCGGGCGGAAACATTGCTGGCGGGCATGGGTTTTACCCCGCAGGACACTGGCCTGCAATCGGCTACCCTCAGCGGCGGACAGCACACCCGTCTGCTGCTGGCGCGGGCGCTGATTAACGAGCCGGATCTGCTGCTGCTGGATGAACCCAGCAACCACCTCGACCTGCCGACGCTGCTGTGGCTGGAGCAGTTCCTGCAAAACTGGTCCGGCAGCTTTGTGCTGGTTTCTCACGACAGACAACTGCTGGATGCCGTCACCAACGGCAGCTGGATCCTGCGCGATAAAACCCTGCACTACTTCGCCCTTCCCTGCACCCGGGCGCGTCAGGCCCTGGCGGAGAAGGACGAGAGCGACGCCCTGCGCCATAAAGCCGAGCAAAAGGAGATCGACCGGGTCACCGCCAGCGCCAGACGGCTGGCGACCTGGGGCAAGGTATACGATAACGAGGATCTGGCCCGCAAAGCCAAGCAGATGGAACGTCAGGTGGAGCGGCTGAAGGAGAGCCAGACGGCGCTGACAAACGGCACGCCCTGGACCTTGACCCTGCGCGGCGATGCGCTGCGGGCGGACCGGCTGCTGGAGATCGACACACTCAGCGTTCCGCCTGCGCCGGGCCTGCCAGCGCTGTTCTCGGCGGAAAACGTCCGGCTCAAAAGCGGCGATCGGGTAGCGATTGTCGGGCGCAATGGCTGCGGGAAATCCTCCCTGATGCGGCTGATCTGGCGGCAGTGTATTGCCAGCGAAACGCATGCCGGGCTGAAGATCCACCCGCGCGTGGCCATGGGCTATTACGACCAGACCCTGCATCAGCTGGCGGATGACGCCACGCTGATCGACGCCCTTGAGCCCTTCGCGCCTGACCCGCAGCATCGCAAGATGGCGCTGATCTCCGCCGGATTCGCCTGGGCCCGGCACGGGCAAAAGGTCAGCACCCTCAGCGGGGGTGAACGATCCCGGCTGCTGTTTATTGGCTTAACGCTGGCCCGCTTTAGCCTGCTGATGCTCGATGAACCGACCAACCATCTGGACATGGAAGGCAAAGAGGCGCTGGCCGAAACGCTGCAACAGTTCGAAGGCGGCGTGCTGCTGGTCAGCCATGACCGGCAGTTAATCACCCAGAGCTGCAACCGCTTCTGGCTGATTGAACATGGCCAGCTCAGCGAATGGTACGATGCCGACGCGGTGTTTACCCGCCTGCGGGACGGCAACGGGGTCAGCGCCGTGTCGGTTCAGGCAGTGCGGCAAGAGGAACCCGAGTCACATGAGGATCTGCTGGAACGATTGATTATGCTGGAGACGTTGCTGGAAGAAGATCGGCTGCGTAAGCCCAAGCATCAGAAGCCGCAGCTTCAGGCCCAGTGGCAGGAGGAGATTGCCGCGCTGACGGCGCAGCTGTAGGAAATCGCCCGGCGGGTAGCCGCCGCCGGGCCATTTTTTTTACTTCGGCTGATTCGTTTTCCAGGCATCCCATGCCTGTTTAATTTCCTGCTTCGCGGTGGCGGCATCATTGAAGCCGTTCAGCTCCACCGACTTGCGCCCTTCCGGCAGCTGTTTGTAGACGCGGAAGAACGACTCCAGACGCTGCTGCTCAATCTTCGGCAGATCGCTCAGCTCTTTGATATCGTCATAGGTCGGGTCAATTTTGCTGGCCGGAACGGCAACAATTTTGTCGTCTTTCTCACCGCCGTCGATCATCTTCAGCACGCCAATGGCGCGCAGTTTAATCAAAGTGCCCGGGGCCATCGGGGCGCGGGTATAGAAGATCACGTCCAGCGGATCGCCATCCCCCGCCAGCGACTGGGTCAACGAGCCGTAGTTCGCCGGGTAGGCCACCGGCATCGACTGGAAGCGGTCGGCAATGATAAAACCGGTTTTGGCATCCGTTTCATATTTAATAATCCCGCCCGCCGGAATTTCGGTGACGGCATAAAACTCTTCCGGGTTGTTATCAGGCTGTGGAAATTCGAGGATATTCTGCGCCTGCACAGAAGCGGACAGGAGGACGCTAACAGCGAGAATTTTTTTTACCAGATGCATTGTCTTGTTAACTCTTCGGTTTTTAAGAAGACCACACCTTACGGTTTCGAAATGTCAGAAACATGACAGATTTACTGCAGAAATATTGCCCGTGCATTCATTAAGGCTATTACTTATTCTGCTATCACCGTTCCGCTAAACCTCATTTAAATAATGACATTATGTTTCACAGCCCTTGCCTCAACCATTAAAAAAATTAATCCTTAAGGAGTATGTCGCGCTGTTGGACGCATACCTGCCCCGCAGATCCTCAATATGAAAATGGAGATACATATGAAAGCTGCTGTCGTGACTCAAGACCATCAGGTAGAAGTGACCGAGAAAACCCTGCGCCCACTGAAACATGGCGAAGCGCTGCTGAAAATGGAGTGCTGTGGCGTTTGCCACACCGATCTTCACGTTAAGAACGGCGACTTTGGCGATAAGACCGGGGTGATCCTCGGCCATGAAGGCATTGGGGTCGTCAAGGAGATCGGCCCGGGCGTGACCTCCCTGAAGCCGGGCGATCGCGCAAGCGTGGCGTGGTTCTTCGAAGGCTGCGGCCACTGTGAATACTGTAACTCCGGCAACGAAACCCTGTGTCGTACCGTTAAGAACGCCGGGTATTCCGTGGACGGCGGGATGGCCGAAGAGTGCATTGTCACCGCCGACTATGCGGTAAAAGTGCCGGACGGACTGGAGTCCGCCGCCGCAAGCAGTATCACCTGCGCCGGGGTGACTACCTATAAAGCAGTGAAGGTTTCGGAGATCAAACCCGGCCAGTGGATTGCCATTTATGGCCTCGGTGGTCTGGGCAACCTGGCGCTGCAGTACGCCAAAAATGTCTTTAACGCCAAAGTGATCGCCGTTGACGTCAATGATGAACAGCTGAAGCTGGCCACCAGCATGGGGGCCGATCTGGTCGTTAACTCCCGCAGCGAGGATGCCGCGAAATTCATTCAGGAAAAAACCGGCGGTGCCCACGCGGCAGTGGTGACGGCGGTGGCGAAAGTGGCCTTTAACTCGGCGGTGGATGCCGTGCGTGCCGGTGGCCGCGTGGTGGCGGTCGGTCTGCCGCCGGAAGCGATGAGCCTCGATATTCCGCGTCTGGTGCTGGACGGTATTCAGGTGGTGGGCTCGCTGGTCGGCACCCGTCAGGACCTGACCGAAGCCTTCCAGTTTGCCGCCGAAGGCAAAGTGGTGCCAAAAGTGGCGCTGCGTCCGCTGGGCGACATTAACGCCATCTTCAGGGAGATGGAACAAGGCCAGATCCGCGGCCGCATGGTGATTGATTTCCGTTCATAAGTTGCATGCCCGGCGGCGCTACGCTTGCCGGGCCTACGTACTGCGCCGATCCGCAATCCACTCCTGCACCTCAATCAAAAACGTATCCGGGGCCTTACGGTACATTTTGCGCGCCAGGTCGAGAATGGTATGCCGCGCCAGCTCCTCTTCCATCCGCTGCTGGGCGCTGTCCATCACCGAGCGCACCCCGCACGGCCCGTCGCAGACCCAGGCCGGAGGCGTTTCGTCGAACACCGCCAGCCGCTGACGCACTTCCCGACACTCAAACATGTTCTTCTCGCCGTCGATGGCGTGGGCCACATCCAGCACGGTGATCAGTTCCGCAGGCCGCGCCAGGCGGAAACCGCCGCCCTTTCCTTCGGTGCTGCTCACCAGCCCGGCGCGTGACAGGCGCGTGAAGATCTTACCCAGGTAGTCATAGGGCACGCCCTGCAATGCCGCCATCTCCCTGACGCTCATCTCGCGGTCGTTCCCTTTCGCATCCACCATGGTCATCAGGCTATGAATGCCGTACTCCACACCGGAACTGTAAAAAGCCATGCTTAACTCCGAAGTTATTATTCCGGGTCATTATAGCCATATTCAGCGTAGTAAAGACAGCCTGAACCCCACACTCCAGCTAACCTTCTGTTTTTAAAGCTCATCACCTTTTAACTCAGAAAGAAGTTGTCGCAGTTAACTCCGACAAGTATAGTTGCAGTCACGTCAGCCAGAGGGCCTGATGAGAAAAAAGGATTGAAGATGAAGAAGCACATTTTAATTGTGGGCAGCGGTTTTGCCGGTATGTGGGCAGCAGTGAGCGCCGCGCGCCTGGCTGATTTAACGGGAAGTAATGACCTGCGGATCACCGTGCTGGCCCCCCGTCCGGAACTGCGCATCCGCCCGCGCTTTTATGAAGAGCAGGTCGCAGGCTATGCCGCCCCGTTAAGCGATCTCTTTGCTGAACTTGATATTCACTTTATTGCCGGATCGGCTGAACGTATTGATGCAACACAGAAAAGCGTCTGGTATCGCGATCCTCAGGGCAATGTGACCCTGGTCTGTTACGACCGTCTGATTGTGGCGACCGGCAGCCAGACCCGCCGTCCGGCCATTGCCGGCCTGGCCGAATTTGCCTTTGATATCGATCAGCTGGAATCCGCCCAGTTTTTTGAAAATCATCTTGATTCGCTGGCCTCACGCCCTTCCACGCCGGAACGTAACACTGTGGTGGTCTGCGGGGGCGGTTTCACCGGCATTGAGCTGGCGACCGAACTCCCTGCCCGTCTGCGGGCCCGTTTCGGCAATGATACACAGACTAAAGTTATCGTAGTTGAGCGAGGCCCTGTGATTGCCGGGCGCTACAGCGAAGAGCTTCGTCATACCATCGAAGAGGCTAGCAAAGAACTGGGCGTAGAGTGGCGGCTCAACAGTGAGATCGAAGCCATCGATGCCCGAGGCGTCACCCTGAAAAACGGCGAGCGTATACCTGCCGCCACCGTCGTCTGGACGGCGGGGGTGGAAGCCCATCCCCTCAGTCAGCAGATTGCGGGCGAGCGCGACGGCCAGGGGCGCTTAGTGGTCAACGAGAGCCTGCAGGTGCCTGGCCACCCGGAGGTCTACGCCACCGGGGACATGGCCCACGCCCGTACCGACGATCTTGGCAACACGGCGTTGATGACCTGCCAGCACGCCATCCAACTGGGCAAATTCGCCGGGCATAACGCCGCCGCCAGCCTGTTAGAGGTAGCACCCTTTCCCTATCGTCAGGTGAACTACGTTACTTGTCTCGATCTGGGTGGCTGGGGCGCGGTCTACAGCGAAGGCTGGGACCAGAAGGTAAAATGCGTCCGCGATGAGGCGAAGAAAATCAAAATCGCCATCACCAACGAGTTGATTTATCCCCCGGCGGCCGACCGCGCCGTGGCCTTTGCCGCCGCCGATCCGCTGGCGAAATTTGTTTAGTGCCAGCTAACCGCGCCACTCCCGGCGCGGTTTTATTATTTCCACTTTCCGCAAATCCTTAGCTCAATTCCTTGGTTCCTTTCTGTTCTTCCCCGCCCGAAGATGCTTTCGACGCTAACAAGAAAAAACATAAGGAATTCACCATGCAAACCCCATTTCGCCTGCCGCTGCTGACGGCGCTTATTCTTGCGACAACGGCGGCTTATGCTGCCGATACCCCGGTTAAAGGCGGCACGCTGGTCTATCTGGAACAGCAGGCGCACACCAACCTCTATCCCCCGGCGGGCGGGTTTTACCCCAACGGCGGGATCCTGAATCAAATCACCGACAAGCTCACCTGGCAGAACCCGAAGACGCTGGAAGTGGAGCCGTGGATCGCCGAGAGCTGGTCCACCAACGCCGATAAAACCGAATATACCTTTAAAATCCGTCCGGGGGTGACCTTCTCCGACGGCACGCCGCTGGATGCTATCGCGGTAGCGAAGAACTTCGATACCTACGGCAAAGGTAATAAGGCCCAGCGCCTGCCGGTGTCTGAAGTCATTAATAACTACGACCGCAGCGAAGTGATCGACCCGCAGACGGTGAAGTTCTACTTCAAAAAGCCGTCCCCGGGCTTCCTGCAGGGCACCGCCACTATCGGCTCGGGGCTGGTCTCACTGAGCACGTTACAACGTAACTTTGAAGAGCTGGGCGACGCCCGACATATCATCGGCTCCGGCCCGTTCGTGGTGAAAGACGAAAAGCTGGGTCGGGAAGTGAATCTTCAGGCGCGGAAAGACTACGCCTGGGGGCCGAAAAATCTCACCCAGCAGGGCCCGGCTAACCTCGACGGCATCACCTATCTGGTGACCCCGGAAGACAGCGTTCGCGTCGGGGCGCTGCTGGCTGGTCAGGCCGACTTTATCCGTCAGGTGCAGGCCTATGACGAAAAACAGGCCACCGAACAGGGATATCACATCTATGCCGCCCCGACTCGCGGGGTAAACGACAGCATCAGCTTCCGCCCGGATAACCCACTGGTGGCCGACCTGCGGGTACGCCAGGCGCTGCTGCACGCCACCAATGCCAGACAGGTGGTTGAGACCCTGTTTTCGTCGAACTACCCGCAGGCCAAATCGGTGATTGCCGATTCCGCCGCAGGGTATGTCGATCTCAGCGACAAGCTCACCTTCGACCCGGCCAAAGCCAGCGCCCTGCTGGATGAAGCAGGCTGGAAAGCGGGCAGCGACGGCATCCGCGCCAAGGACGGTCAGCGTCTGGCCCTGACTATCTACGAATCCCTGCCGCAGCCGCAGAATAAAGAGGTGCTGCAGCTGGTGGCCCAGCAGTGGCGTCAGGTGGGCGTCGCCCTCAACGTGAAGGCCGGTGATGCCGGGAGCCACGTTCTCGATAACCTCGATCCGCTGAAAACCCCGCTCACCGTCTCGGAAGTGGGCCGCGCCGACCCGGACGTGGTGAAGAGCATGTTCTACCCGAATAACCGCGACGCCCTGCTGCAAAAAGGCGGCTCCAGCGACAAGGTCAACAGCTTCCGCGACGACAAGCTCAACGACCTGCTGGTGAACATCTCCGCCGAAATAGACCCGCAGAAGCGCCTCCAGCTAACCGGCGATGCCCAGCGCTACCTGCTGGATAACGCCTACGTGATCCCGATCTTCGAGGAGCCGCAGGTGTTCGCCGGTGCGCCCTGGCTGAAAGGGGTGAGTTTTGAAGCGGTCGGTCGCCCGTCGTTCTACGGCGCGTGGCTCGAAAAACACTAAGGGGAAAACGATGAGCCACTATCTGCTGCGACGCGCCGGGCTGGGTCTGCTGGTGCTCTGGGCGGCGTTCACTTTGTCCTTCGTGCTGCTTCAGGTGCTGCCCGGGGACGCGGTGCTGATCAAGTTTCAGAACCCGGACCTGGGTCTGAGCCCGGCGCAAATCGAAGAGATGCGGATTGCTTACGGGGCCGACAGCCCGCTGTGGCAACAGTATCTGCACACCCTCGGGGCGATGCTGCGCGGCGATTTTGGTTTCTCCGTACAGGCGGGGGTGGCGGTGAGCGAGCTTATCGCCACCAACCTGCCGGACACCTTAAGCCTGGCGCTGCCCGCCTTTGCGCTGGCGGTGGTGCTGGCCTTCTCCCTCGCGCTGGCCTCGCGCCTGCCGGGGCTGCGCTGGCTCAGCAATGCTATCCAGTCCCTGCCGGTGCTGTTTATCTCCCTGCCGACATTCTGGCTGGGGATCGCCCTGATTCAGCTGTTCTCTTTCCAGCTACGGCTGATCCCGGTGATTAACCCGACCCCATTGCAGGGGCTGATCCTGCCGATAATCACCGTGGCCATTCCGATCTCCGCCCCGCTGGCGCAGATCCTGATGCGCAGTCTGGATCAGGTGGCTGCCCAGCCGTTTGTGGCGGTGGCGCGGGCCAAAGGGCTAAGCGAAACCGCCGTCCTCTGGCGGCACGTCACCGGCAATGCCCTGCTGCCGGTACTGAACATCGCCGGGCTGCTGCTGGGCGAGCTGATTGCCGGGGCGCTGATCACCGAAACCGTGTTTGGCCGCAGCGGGCTGGGGCTGCTGACCCAGCAGGCGGTAAATAACCAGGATATCGCCGTGTTACAGGCGGTGGTGATGATCTCTGCCCTCGGTTTTGTGCTGATTAACCTGCTGGTGGATCTGCTGATGCCGCTGTTCGATCCCCGCCTGCAAACCGTTACCGGAGGTGCTGCATGAGCCTTGTTGATTATGCTGCCGCGGCGCGTAAGCGCATTCCCGCCTGGGGCGGACTGCGCTGGCAGCCAGGATTATGGCTGGCCTGGGCCATTATTGCCGCCGCCGCGCTGGCGGCCATCGCGCCGGGGCTATTTACCCACTTCAGCCCGATTGAGGGCATTGCCGGGGCGCAGCGGCTGGCTCCCCAGGCGGACTACTGGCTTGGCACCGACCAGCTGGGACGCGATGTGTATACCCGCATCGTCTACGGTGCCTCGCACTCCCTGAGCGCCGCGCTGGTGGCGGTGGCGATGGGGCTGTTTATTGGCACCGCTATCGGCGTGATTGCCGGGGCCTTTGCCGGACGGGTGGAGTCGGTGCTGATGCGGCTGGTGGATGTCCTGCTCGCCATCCCCTCGCTGCTGCTGTCGCTGACGGTGATCATTCTCCTCGGCTTTGGCACCGTTAACGCCGCCATCGCCGTTGGGGTAGCGTCGATCGCCAGCTTTGCCCGCCTGGCGCGCGGGGAAGTGGTGCGCATCCGCCACACCGATTATGTCGAAGCGGCATTTGGCTGCGGGGGCACCTTCTGGTCGGTGCTGTGGCGCCACATTCTGCCCAACTCGCTGACCGCGGTGCTGGCTTTTGCCACCTTGCAGTTTGGTCAGGCAATCCTGGCGCTGTCGACCCTCAGCTTCCTCGGCTACGGCACCCCGCCGCCGATCCCCGAGTGGGGCCTGCTGATTGCCGAAGGGCGTAACTATCTCTCCACCGCCTGGTGGTTAACCACATTCCCCGGCCTGGTGGTGATCGCCGTGGTGCTGGCCACCAACCGTATCAGCCGTCAGTTAAGCGGAGATCGCTCATGACCGTGTTATCCGTGGAAAACCTGACCCTCAGCTACCGCACCGGTCGCGAATGGCGCGAGGTGGTGCATAACGTCAGCTTTACCCTCGGGCGCGGCGAGATGCTGGCCTTTGTCGGCGAGTCCGGCTCGGGGAAAACCACCACTGCGCAAGCGATTATCGGTCTGCTGGCAGATAACGCCCGCCGCGACGGGGGCAGCATTCGCCTGAACGGGGAAGATCTCAGCCAGTGGTCGACCAAACGCCTCGACAGCCTGCGCGGAGCCCACATCAGCCTGGTGCCGCAGGATCCGGGTAACTCCCTTAATCCGGTGAAAACCGTCGGTGCCCAGGTGGGCGAAATCCTGCGTCTGCATCAAAAAATCAATAAGGCCGAGTGCGACAGCCAGGTACTGGCCCTGCTGACCAAAGTGGGCCTCAGCCACCCGGAGCAGCGGATGAAGCAGTTTCCGCATCAGCTATCCGGCGGCATGAAGCAGCGGGTATTGATTGCTATCGCCATCGCCCTGCGCCCGGACGTGATCGTTGCCGATGAACCCACCAGCGCCCTGGACGTCACGGTGCAGAAACGCATTCTCGATCTGCTGGACGTCCTGCGGCGGGAATCCGGCACCGCGGTGCTGTTTGTCACCCATGACCTCGCCCTCGCGGCCCAGCGGGCCGATCGGCTGCTGGTATTCCGCCACGGCGAGGTGCAGGAGCATGGCGCTACCGCCGACGTGGTGCGCGCCCCGCAGCACGCCTATACGCGCCAACTACTGAGCGATCTGAACGGACAGCGCTTGACCATCGCCCCGGTGTCGGGTCGTGCTCTGGCCTCTCCGGCCATCCAGGCTATTGGTATTAGCAAACGCTTTGGGCTGGGCAAAGGTCATCAGCTGCAGGCTCTGGATGACGTCAGCTTTGCCGTGCAACGCGGCAGCACCCACGCCCTGGTCGGGGAGTCCGGCTCGGGTAAAACCACCCTCGCCCGGATCCTGCTCGGCTTTGAGCAGGCCGACAGCGGCCAGGTGATTATCGATGACATCGACGCCACCACCCTCAGCCACGAGGCGCGCCGTCAATTGCGACAGAAGATCCAGTTCGTCTACCAGAACCCGTTTGCCTCGCTGGACCCGCGCCAGACGCTGTTTGAGATCATCGAAGAGCCGCTGAAAAATTTTGCTCCGGTCAGCAAGGCCGAACGGGCCGCCCGGGTGGAGAACGTCACCCGCCGGGTGGCCCTACCGCCTGAGCTGCTAACCCGCACCGCACGGGAACTGTCGGGCGGTCAACGTCAGCGCGTGGCCATTGCCCGGGCCCTGATCCTCGAGCCGACCATTCTGGTGCTGGACGAGGCTACCTCGGCGCTGGACGTCACCGTACAGGCGCAGATCCTCGCCCTGCTCCAGCAGTTACAACAGCAGCTGGGCCTGACCTATCTGTTTATTACCCACGACCTGGCGACCGTCCGGCGCATTGCCCACAGCGTCACCGTGCTGCGCAGCGGTCAGGTCGTGGAGCACGGCGCGGTGGAATCACTGTTCGCCGCCCCGCAGAACGACTACACCCGCGAGTTGATCGCCGCCATTCCCCACTTTTCACAGAAGGAGTACGCATGACGCGTAAACGCCTGGGATTCTTCACCCGCCTGCTGGACGATGTGCCAGCCAAAGAACGCTATCGCCTGGCGACAGAGCAGATCCGTCATGCCGAACGCTACGGCTTTGACACCGCCTGGATCGCCCAGCACCACTTCCACGAGCGTGAGGGCGGCCTGCCGTCGCCTCTGGTGTTCCTCGCCCATATCGCGGCATACACCACCCGCATTCGGTTGGGCACCGCCATTATCACCCTGCCGCTGGAGAACCCGCTGCGGGTGGCGGAAGATACCGCGGTACTGGATCTCATATCCGACGGGCGGCTGGAGGTGGGGTTTGGTTCCGGCGGGACGCCGACCTCGTTTTTGCCGTTCGGGCTGACCATTAACGAGCGGGCGGCCACCTTTGCCGATCACCTGCACCTGATCAACAGCGCGTGGCGCGGGGATTCCCTAGCCCATCCGGATAACCATCTCTATCCGCCTGCGCCCGGGCTGACGGAGCGGGTATGGATCGCCACTTTCTCGGTGGAGGGGGCCGTGCGTGCCGCCCGGCAGGGCCATGGGTTGATGCTCTCCCGCACCCAGCCGCGCCCGCCGGACAATCTTGCGCTGCCGCTGGATGCGATCCAGAACCCAATAATCGACGCCTATCTCGACGCCCTGCCGTCCGGCGTTGCCCCTCGCATTCTGGCTTCGCGCACCGCATTTGTTGCCGACAGCGATGCCTATGCCCTGAAGGTCGCCGAACCGGGTCTGACCCGCCAGGCGCAGCAGCATCAGGCCGCCGGGCACGCCCTTACTGGTGACACTGTCACGGATTATATCCGCCAGTTTGACGCCCATATCGGCGCGCCGCAGACGGTGCTCGCTTCGCTGAAGCAGGATTCGGTCCTGGCGCGCGCCACCGACATTTCGTTCCAGGTGCATTCGGTTGAGCCGTCGCATCAGGACACCTTGCGTTCGATTGAGTTAATCGCAGAGCAGATCGCCCCTCATCTTTTATAAGGAGTCACTATGGCTTTAAGTCAGGATATTCTCGCCGAACTGGCGGAGATCGCCCCGGGTTCCCCGCTGGCACAGGCACGACTCACCCGCGAGGCGGCAACGCGTCACGCGCAGGGGAGCTACGAAACGTTATTCAGTCAGCAGGACGCCGACTTTGCGCTGGACGAGCGCTTTGCGGTGGCAGCAAAAGTGGCGAAATGGCACAACGCCGACGCGCTGGCGGCCCACTACGCCGGGTTTGGCCTGGCGGATCCGACGTCCGTGCGCCTGACCCCCGCCCTGACCTTTGCCCGGCTGCTGACCTTCTCCCCGGTTCAGGCTACCCCAGGGGCGATCAACGCCCTCACTCTGGCGGGCTGGAGCAAAGAAGGCATTGTTACCCTTGCGCAGCTGATCGCCTTTGTCAGCTTCCAGAGCCGCCTGATTGTCGGCCTGCGGCTGCTCAATGACAAACCAGTGCCGGCCAGCGATGCCCCGGTGGTCGCGGGCCCCTGGCACACCGTGCCGCTGACCAAAAACGGCAAAGCGGCCCCGGTGGAATTTACTCAGCTGGAGTTAGGCTGGGAGCCGTGGCTGGCCCCCAAACCGCTGGCGGAATTTACCCCCGATGAGCAGGCGATCCTCGCGAAATTCGGTCACACCGACTCGGACTATTTCCGCCTGCTGGGACGCAATCTGCCGGTGCTGGAGCAGCGCACCTTAACCGATAAAGGCATTTTCTATACCGCAGGCGGCCTGTCCCGGGCGGAGCGCGAGCTGGCCGCCGCGGTGACCAGTAAAATCAACGGCTGCATCTACTGCGCGTCCGTTCATGCGCGGAAAGCCAGCCAGCTGTCGAAGGACAACGCTGCCGTGGAAAGGCTGCTGGCGGTCGAGCCGGGGCAGTCGCTGAGCAGCGGGCAGTCCCCGCGCTGGCAGGCGGGAATTGATTTTGCTGCCGCGCTGTCGGTCACTCCGCCTGCGGTAACACCAGGGCATCTGGCCGAGCTGGAACGTCAGGGGCTGGATACCCTCGCCCAGCTGGATCTGGTCCAGTCCGCAGCGTTCTTCGCCTGGGCTAACCGGCTGATGCTGACGCTGGGTGAGCCCTCGCTGCCATGAATGCATTCAGGCTCCCCCTATGGGAGCCTTTTATAATTCAGCCTCGCCAATAAACCGTGTAAACTACTTTTAGTAGACAACGGGCGCGAGGGAAATATGGTTGTTAAGCGGTTAAGAAAAGAGGATCGCCGGGTGCAGCTGCTGGAGGTTGCTCGTGGGATTGTGCGTCAACAAGGCACCGAGGCGCTGACGCTGGGGTATCTGGCCGAGCGGGCGAATGTCACCAAGCCTATCCCCTACGATCACTTTGGCGACCGTGAAGGGTTGTTGATGGCGCTGTATCAGGATTACAGCGACCAACAGTTAAAAAAATTCCGTGAGACGCTGAAGGTCGATAACAAAACGCTGGAAAAGACTGTCCGCTTTTTCAGTGCCGCCTATATTGATTGCGCGATCAGCGCCGGGCCAGAAACCGGGCCTATCGCCGCTGCACTCTCCGGCTCCCGGGCGCTGCAGACATTTCGCGAGGCTTGCGTCGCAGATTGTGCAGACTGCCTGCGCATGGCGCTGTCCCCCTATATCACCCTGAAAGGGGTACAGGGTGAAGCGGCGTTGACGGCCATCATTGGTGCGGCGGATGCGCTCAGCACCGCCGCGAGCAACGGCGTACTGGCACGTAACGTCGCGGAGAATACACTCAGCGGCGCGATGTTTGGCGTACTGAACACCTGTACCAATAGCACAAAATGAGTGCTGCCGACGGATTGACACCTAAGTTACCAATAGTAATATAGGTAGCACGTTAACTCCGTGCTGAGGTGGTTATGTCTGGAACACATGTCATAGATACTGCGCTGATCGTGACGGCTCACCCTGTCGAAAATTCGTTATCCCATACCCTGGCGGCGCGCATTGCCGCGCGCCTGCGTGAACAAGGTACTCAGGTCGAGATTGCCGATCTGCATGCCGAAGCCTTTACACCGGCTATGCAACGTGCCGATCTTGCGCTGTATCACGGAGATGCCAGCGCCCTTCCCGCCGATATTCTGCGTGAGCAACAGCGTGTGGAGCGGGCCGATATGCTGGTGTTTGTCTTCCCGGTGTACTGGTGGTCGGTGCCTGGCCTGCTGAAAGGCTGGTTTGATCGGGTGCTCACCCTGAACTGGGCCTACAAAGTGGCGGAAGATGGCCGGATTGTGGGAAATTTACGCGATGTTCCGGTCCGCCTGATCGCGACGGGGGGTAGCGATCTTACAGGTTTCGATAAACACGGTTATTCGACGGCGATACACACCCAGTTAGTCGAAGGTGTTTTTGGTTTTTGCGGCCTGAAGAACGTCAGGCTGGATATTCTCTATCAGGCAGATACCGCCTCGTCAGAGCAGATCGACGATTTTCTGCACAATCTTGAAAGCGTGATGTGAGTGTTTTTTGCCCGGCGGCGCTGCGCTTGCGCGGGCCTACTGATTTTGTAGGCCGGGTAAGCGCAGCGCCACCCGGCAATTCACTCTCAGGCTAACGCCTGGGCATTCCCCCCAGCACGCCGGGCTTTCAGATACCCATACATCAACAGCGACGACATGGCGCAGAACGACAGCGCCGCCGCAGGCAAGGTCACGTGGCTCCAGCTGAAGCCCAGGGTAATCATCATCCCGCCAAAGTACGCCCCAATAGCGCTGCCGAGATTAAACGCCACCTGTCCCCCCGCCGCTCCGAGCATCTCCCCGCCCTGCGCATTTTGCAGGAGCAGGATCTGCAGCGGTGCCGACAGCGCAAACAGCCCGGCGCAGCAGATAAAGCCCATCACCAGCGAGGCCGCAGGCATCTGACCGAAGGCAAACAACAGCAGCAGCGACAGGACAATCACCAGATCGGTGATCGCCGCAATGCGCAGCGGGCTGTAGCGCCCGGAGAGCTTGCCGCTGAACAGGTTGCCCAGCACCATCCCCAGCCCCATCAGCATCATGATGGCGGTCATCACCCCTTCGGAAAAGCCCGACACGTTGATCATGAACGGCTTCACGAAGCTGAACCAGGCGAAGACCCCGGCGTTGCCGAACATGGTGGCGGCGAAGATAAACCACGGCTCCGGTTTCTTCAGGAAGTGGAACTGCTCGCTCAGGCGACGCTGGGTGGTATCAAACGTCTGCGGCACCCAGAGGACAATCGACAGCATGACCAACAGGTTGAACGCGGCGATCAGGAAGAAGGTGTAGCGCCAGCTGAAATGATGCCCGAGCCAGGTCCCGAACGGCACCCCCGCGAGATTAGCCACCGTCATCCCGGCGACCATACCCGCCACCGCCAGCGTCACTTTGCCCGGCGGCGCAATACGCGACAGGATAATGGTGCCGACGCCAAAGAACGCCCCGTGGGGAAAACCGGAGACCAGCCGCCCAATCGCCAGCATGGTATAGGAGGTGGAGAAGGTGAAAATCGCATTGCCGATAAGGCACAGCGCTACGAGGAACAGCAGGATCGACTTTAAGGAGAACTTACTGGAGAACAGCGCGATGATCGGCGCCCCTATCACCACCCCGAAGGCGTAAAACGAAATCATATTTCCGGCGGAGGGAATGGTGATCCCCACATCCCGCGCCAGCTCGGTTAACACACCCATAATGCCAAATTCGGCCATGCCGAGGCCAAAGGTGCCAAGTGCTAACGAAAACACCGTCTTTTTCATACCACAACCAGTTGTTAAAAAATTGCAACCAGCATTATTGAACAATCTTGTATGGTGAGCCAGTTCAAATCGCACCGCTGGCCGATTCCTCCATCAATTCGGGTAGGCAGTGAATATTTTCCGCAAGCTAGCTCAGCCCTGATTACACTTCAAAGTGTTATGTCGCACCGTACCGTCAGAATCCCTGTAAAGGAACGCATCATGGCAGATAAAGATAAGAAGAAAAGCAAACCTGTAGAGAAGCTAACGCCCCCCGCCCCGCTTAAGCGTACGGAGTACGAGAAAGAGCTGCACCGCCTGCATGTGGAGCTGGTGAAGTTGCAGCGCTGGGTGGTAAGTAAGGGCCTGAAAGTGTGCGTCGTCTTTGAAGGGCGCGACGGCGCGGGTAAAGGGGGCACCATCAAGGCCCTGACCGAACGCGTCAGCCCGCGCGTGTTCCGGGTGGTGGCACTGCCTGCCCCGACTGAGAAGGAGAAAAGCCAGCTCTACTTCCAGCGCTATGTGCCGCATCTGCCCTCAGCGGGCGAGATCGTGATATTTGACCGCAGCTGGTACAACCGCGCAGGCGTGGAGCGGGTGATGGGATTTTGTACGGAAGACCAGGTCGAGAAGTTTCTCGACGGTGCGCCGATCATCGAAAAAGCGATGGTCGATGCGGGCATTATTCTGATCAAATACTGGCTGGAAGTGACGCCGAAAGAGCAGGAGCGGCGTCTGCGCGACCGCATCAACGACGGACGCAAAACCTGGAAGCTGTCGCCAATGGACATCAAATCCTTTAACCGCTGGGATGAGTACACCGAGGCACGCGATGCGATGTTTGCCGCCACCGACACCGCCTGGGCCCCGTGGTTTGTTGCCCGCTCCGAGGATAAAAAGCGCGCGCGGCTGAATATTATCTCCCATCTGCTGACGCAAATTCCCTATAAAGAGTTGCCAGAAGAAGATGTCAAATTACCGAAACGTAAAATCGGCAAAATTAAACCAACCGCTTATCCGTTCCGTTATATTAAAGAGAAGTTCTGACGGTTACACCCCTCCTGGTTGTTTATCGGGAGGGTGCTCCCCAATAATCTCCCCTGATTTCACCGTATTGCTTTTGTCTGGAAGCATGCTCGCAATTCCTGAATTACCAGGCGGTTCGGTATTGTTTTTTATTGTTGGCGACTGATAATGGCTGCACCGACACAGGAGAACAAAACAATGAAAACAAGTATCAAGGAAAAAAACCCAGGAAAGGATCATTTAACTGGCGTCCCACCGCGCCCCGTATTAACGGCGGAGGAACGCATCGAGCAGCGCAAACGCGATAAAGAATTCATGAAGGCTATGAATGAGTTCGTCGCTAAATATGGAACCCTTACCGATGATGAATTTTTTAGGGTGATATAATGCTAAAACAATTTAACGTTTATCGTAATTCGTCTATTTTGACCAATAAAGAACTACCCTACTATATGATTATTCAACATGATTGTTATGACGATCTGGAAACACGCGTCATCGTTCCTTTAGTACGGGCGCGTAAGCTTCCACTCTGGCATGAACACCTTGCACCGCGCATCAATATTGATTTCGAAAGCTTATTAATATTTTCACCTATGGTGACGAACGTCAATAACAGAAAAATTAACAGCAGGGATTTAATTTGTAATTTGCGTAATACGCGCCAGGATGTCGTTGGTGCCATTGACTCGCTAATAACCAACACCTGACCTCCCAAAAAACCCGCTCCGAAATACCTTCCGGAGCGGGGGGCTTTCCCCGTAGGCCCGCGCAAGCGCAGCGCCGCCGGGCACAACAGGCGATGAGATTACTTCATCCCTTCACTAACATCTTTTTTCGCTTCCAGACGTTCCACGTCCCGATACCAGCGCGGGTGGTGTTTCTGCGCCCAGCGGCGGCTCACCTTCCCTTCGATCATCCCTTTAATCGAGCCTTTGACCCAGAACGCCATATACATATGGATCAGAATGGCGTGGATCAAAATAATGGCCGAGGTGGCATGGATCAGCAGGCTATAACGCACCACCTGCATCGGGAAATAGTGCGCAAAGTACGGACGCCAGATAATGACCCCGGTCACCAGCAGCACAAAAATCATGCTCATGATGGTCCAGAACATCATCTTTTGCCCGGCGTTATATTTACCCACTTTCGCGACTTTGTGCTCGTTGCCTTTCAGCACCTCAACAATACCCTTCAGCCAGGGAATATCCTGCTTGTCCGGGATGTTGTGATGTACGAAACGCACGAACATAAACATCAGCGCCACGAAAATCAGCACCCCAAAGAACGGATGCAGAATGCGCCCCATCTGCGGTGTGCCGAAGGTCTCCGTCAGCCACTGCAGCGTCGGGAAGAAGAACGAAATTCCCGACAGCGACACCAGGAAGAAGCAGATCACCACCGTCCAGTGACAGGCGCGGTCAACAAACTTCGTGCGCACGATCATCTTTGACTTACTCATGGTGCTCCTCCTCATCGTCATCCACCTCTTTGTTCGGCCCGATACCAATGTAGTGATAAATCAACCCGGCAAAGGTGGCGATAAAGCCCGCCGCAGAGAGCGGTTTAAGCGCGCCTTTCCACAGGTTGATGGAGGTATCGATCGCCGGATCTTTCGGCAGATTGTGATACAGCTCCGGCTGGTCGAGATGGTGCAGGACATACATCACGTGCGTCCCGCCCACCCCTTGCGGATTGTAGATGCCCGCATTGGCGTAGCCGCGCGCTTTCAGCTTATCGACCCGCTGCTGGGCAACCTCCAGCATCTCCTTCTTGGTGCCAAAGTGAATCGCGCCCGTCGGACAGGTCTTCACGCACGCCGGCTCCTGACCGACGCTGACGCGATCCACGCACAGGGTGCATTTGTAGACCCGGTTATCCTCTTTATTGAGGCGCGGCACGTTAAACGGACACCCGGCGATGCAGTACCCGCAGCCGATGCAGTTATCCTGCTGAAAATCGACGATGCCGTTGGCGTACTGAATAATCGCCCCGGCGGACGGGCAGGCCTTCAGGCAGCCCGGATCCTCGCAGTGCATACAGCCGTCTTTGCGGATCAGCCACTCCAGCTTGCCGTTCTGCTCGGTTTCGCTAAAGCGCATCACCGTCCAGGATTTGGCGCTCAGATCTGCCGGGTTGTCGTACACCCCGACGCAATGGCCCACCTCGTCGCGGATATCATTCCACTCGGAACAGGCCACCTGGCAGGCTTTGCAGCCCACGCAGGAGGAGACATCGATAAGCTTTGCCACTTCAGCTTTATAATCCCGCGCGCGAGGCGCGGGCGTAATGCCGTTTGTGGCGGAGCGTTTGATGACGTCTTGTGTTTCCATCGACATGTATTCGCTCCTTATGCTTTCTCGATGTTGACCAGAAACGCCTTATACTCCGGCGTCTGCGAGTTGGAATCCCCTACCGCAGGCGTCAGGGTATTGGCGATATAGCCCTTCTGCGCCACCCCTTCAAAGCCCCAGTGCAGCGGAATACCCACCGTTTCTACCTGCTGACCGTGAACGTTCAGGGCCTGCAGACGACGGGTAACCACCGCCACGGCACGAATAAACCCGCGCTGGCTGCTGACCTTGACGCGATCGCCGTTGGCAATCCCTTTGGCCTGCGCCAGGGTCTCGCTGATCTCGACAAACTGTTCCGGCTGAGCGATAGCGTTCAGTCGCGCATGCTTGGTCCAGGTGTGGAAATGCTCGGTCAGGCGATAGGTGGTGCCGACGTACGGGAACTTGTCTTTCTTGCCCATCCGCACGGCATCTTCCTCGTAGACTCGCACCACCGGACTGGAGACCACGTTCGGGTGTAGCGGGTTGGTGCCCAGCGGCGTTTCCATCGGTTCGTAGTGTTCCGGGAACGGCCCTTCTGCCAGCTTGTCGATGGCAAACAGACGTCCCAGCCCTTCCGGCTGCATGATAAACGGCCCGGTGTTGCTGCCCGGCGCGGCGGTGTTGTAGTCCGGAATATCGTTCCCGGTCCACTTCGTCCCGTTCCACTGGATCAGCATCCGTTTTGGATCCCACGGCTTACCGTTGATGTCCGCCGAGGCGCGGTTGTAGAGCACGCGACGGTTGAGCGGCCACGCCCAGGCCCAGCCCAGCGTATTGCCCAGCCCTGACGGGTCGGCGTTATCGCGGTTGGCCATCTGGTTGCCCTGCTCGGTCCAGCTCCCGGTGTAGATCCAGCACGACGACGCGGTGCTGCCGTCATCACGAAGTTGGGCGAAGCTGCTCAGCAGCTGGCCTTTCTTCGCGATCAGCACACCGTTAGCGTCGTAGAGATCCGCCAGCGCGTAGCCATTGTTCTCTTTCGCCACCTCTTCCGATTCAGGATGATCCGGCTGTTTGTAATCCCAGCTCATCCGCAGCAGCGGCTCGACGCCCTTGCCGCCTTCGGTGCGGTACATCTCGCGCAGGCGATGGTAAATCCCGGCCAGGATCTCGCCGTCGTTACGCGCTTCGCCCGGGGCATCCTGTCCTTTCCAGTGCCACTGCAGCCAGCGGCCGGAGTTGGCGATGGAGCCGTCCTCTTCCGCGAAGCAGGTGGACGGCAGACGGAAGACCTCGGTCTGAATCGAGGTGGGGTCCACGTCATTCATCTCGCCGTGGTTCTGCCAGAAGGTCGAGGTTTCGGTCACCAGCGGATCGATTACCACCATGTACTTCAACTTGCTGAGGCTGGCGACAATCTTGTTCTTATCCGGGAACGATGCCACCGGGTTGAAGCCCTGGCAGATATAGCCTGTGACCTGGCCTTTCGACATCATGTTGAAATACTTGATGACGTCATAGGATTGATCCCATTTCGGCAGCCAGTTAAAGCCCCAGTCGTTCTCCTTCTGTGCCGCATCGCCGTAGAAAGATTTCATCAGGCTGACGAAGAACTTCGGATAGTTGCTCCAGTAGTTCACCTGGTCAGGCAGCGTCGCTTTCGGCGTGTTCGCCGTCATATAGCTCTGCAGATCGGTCTGTTTCTCGGACGGCAGCGTCAGATAGCCGGTCAGGCTGGTCGACAGCAGACCGAGATCGGTCAGACCCTGGATGTTGGAGTGTCCGCGCAGGGCGTTGACCCCGCCACCGGCCATGCCCATGTTGCCGAGCAGCAGCTGGATCATCGCCATAGTACGGATGTTCTGCGCCCCGACGGTATGCTGCGTCCAGCCCAGCGCGTACAGGAACGTCGTGGTTCTGTCCGCGGCACTGGTGGAGGCCAGCACGTCGCACACTTTCAGGAAATCGGCTTTTGGCGTGCCGCAGATGTTCTCCACCACCTCTGGCGTATAGCGGGAGACGTGCTGTTTCAGCAGGTTCCACACGCAGCGCGGGTCGGTCAGGGTTTCATCGCGTCTGGCATAGCCGTTCTCGTCAAACTGATAGTTCCAGGAAGATTTATCGTACTGGCGTTTTTCGGCGTCGTAGCCGCTGAACAGCCCGTCTTCAAAGGCAAAATCTTCCCGCACCAGCAGATTGGCGTTGGTGTAGTGCTTAACGTACTCGGCGTTAATTTTGTTGTTTTCGATCAGGTACAGCAGCACGCCGGAGAGGAACGTAATGTCCGTGCCGGAGCGGATGGGCGCATAGATATCAGCCACCGATGCCGTACGCGTAAAGCGCGGATCGACGACGATCAGCGTCGCATCGTTATTGTTTTTCGCTTCCATCGCCCAGCGGAATCCCACTGGATGAGCTTCAGCGGCGTTACCGCCCATCACCATCACGACGTTGGCGTTTTTGATATCAACCCAGTGGTTGGTCATCGCACCGCGACCAAATGTTGGAGCAAGACTTGCTACCGTTGGTCCGTGTCAGACGCGCGCCTGGTTATCTACCGCCAGCATGCCGAGGGAGCGCACAAATTTTTGCGTCAGCATGCCGGTTTCATTACTTGCCGCCGAGGCGCACAGCATCCCGGTGGAGGTCCAGCGGTTCACCGTCACGCCCTGGTCGTTGGTCTCAACGAAGTTGGCGTCGCGGTCGGCTTTCATCAATTTCGCAATCCGGGTGAAGGCCTCATCCCAGGAGAGTCGCTGCCATTTGTCGGAACCCGGCGCGCGGTATTCCGGGTAACGCAGACGGTTTTCGCTGTGGACATAGTCCAGCAGCCCCGCCCCTTTCGGGCATAACGCCCCACGGCTGACCGGATGATCCGCGTCGCCTTCAATATGATAAATCGACTCTTTGGCGTTCTTCGCGCCATCACCCAGGCTATACATCAATAGCCCGCATCCCACGGAGCAGTATGTGCAGGTGTTACGGATCTCTTTCGCGCGCAGCAACTTATAGTTGCGCGCCTGAGCCAGCGCCATTTTGGGAGCGAACCCTAAAGCAGCCACTGTCGTACCGGCCATACCGCCCGCGCAGATTTTAAAAAACTGTCTGCGGCTGACGTCCATTGCTGTCCTCGTTAGATCATTGAGAATTCCGGCGGAAAACTAACAGCAAAGCCCCTGTTTTTTTTGCGGCAAATCAATATCGGAAAACTTCGCCCTCTTAATAGTCAGCGGGGGGCCGTTTTGTTACTGCTTAAGGAGTAGCGGAGAGGAGATTAATTCGCGGAAGGTACTGAAACAGTGCTATAAATTTGCCCCTGAAAATGTCATGGCAATGGGAAAATGATGGACAGAAAAAAAGCCACACTCATCGGGCTGGCCGCGATTGTGCTCTGGAGCACGATGGTCGGCTTGATCCGGGGAGTGAGTGAGGGGCTGGGCCCGGTAGGCGGCGCGGCGATGATCTACACGCTCAGCGGTTTACTCTGTCTGGTCACGGTCGGGTTTCCCAATCTGCGACGTTTCTCGCCCCGCTACCTGATGGCCGGCAGCGTGCTGTTTGTCAGCTATGAGATCTGTCTCGCCCTGTCGTTAGGCTACGCCACTACCCGACACCAGGCGATTGAGGTAGGCATGGTTAACTATCTCTGGCCGAGCCTGACCATCGTGTTTGCCATTCTGTTTAACCGCCAGCGCTCGACCCTGTGGGTGATCCCCGGGCTGCTTATCTCCCTGCTGGGCGTCAGTTGGGTACTGGGCGGCGAAAATGGACTCAATCCGACGGAGATTGCCCGCAATGTCATCTCCAACCCGCTAAGTTACGGCCTGGCCTTTGTCGGGGCCTTTATCTGGGCGGCCTACTGCACCGTGACCAGTAAATATGCGAACGGGCAGAACGGGATCACGCTGTTTGTGCTGCTGACGGCCCTGACCCTGTGGGTTAAATATGTTTTCAGCGATCAGCCGGAGATGGTGTTTAGCGTGCCGGTGGTGATCAAGCTGCTGATGTGCGGCGTGGCGCTGGGGTTTGGTTATGCGTCGTGGAATATCGGCATTCTGCACGGCAATGTGACGCTGCTGGCAGCGGCCTCCTATTTTACCCCAGTGCTGTCAGCGGCGCTGGCGGCGGTGCTACTCAATGCGCCCCTGTCGTTTAGCTTCTGGCAGGGAGCGCTGATGGTGTGCGCCGGGTCGCTGCTGTGCTGGTATGCTACGCGGGCGCGGGTGGGTTGAGGGCAACGCCGGGTGGCGTTGTTGCTCTGGTGTAACTATTCCTGCCCCGCCGCACGCCGCAGCCAGCTCTGCAGCAACTTCCCGTCCTGGCTCATCTCGCCGTCCTGACGCACGCACAGGTAGTAATCCCGGCCATCGTCGATCGGCAGGTCAAAAATCTTCACCAGTTCACCACTCTCAAGATAGGGCGCAATCAGCGGCTCGCGCATCAACGCGCAGCCCAGTCCCGCCTGCACCCCCGCCAGGGTTAACAGCCCGTCTTCAAACATCGGTCCGCTGCGGCGCAGGGGGCGTTTTACCCCCTGCTGGACAAACCACTGCTGCCAGGTGGCGCGCTCCTCATCATGCAGGAGCGGCATCTGCAGCAGCTGTTCGGGGGTATCGATATGCCCGTGCAGGCGCAAAAAGGCCCGGCTACAGACCGGCACCATCTGCCCGGAGATCAGCTTCTCGCTCTGATAGCCCGCCCACTGCCCGTTTCCAAAGCGGATCGACATATCCGAGGCGTCGCTCAGGTAGTTGCGGTGGTTGGCGTAGACCACGTTAATCTCGGTCTGCGGGTTCGCCCGCATAAACCCCGGCAGGCGCGGGATAAACCACCCCATGCCAAACAGCGGGATCAGGCTGATGGTCACCTGGCGGGTCTGCACCTGCTCAAGCAGATGCCCGGTGGCCTGACGCAGGACGTTAAAGGCCGCGCGGATGGAGCGGTAATAGTCCCGCCCCTGCTGGCTGAGGATCAGTCCACGTCCCTGGCGTTCGGTCAGCGGCATCTGCAAATACCCTTCCAGCACTTTCAGCTGATGGCTGACCGCCGAGGGCGAGATGGCCAGCTCCTGGGCCGCCTGGGTCACGCTGCCCAGCCGGGCTATCGCCTCGAAGGCCCGAACCGCCCGCAGCGGCGGATCGTTCGCCAGTCGACTCTCGGCAAAGGCTGACAACGTCAGGGATTGTTCTGTTTTATTCATATATTGATCTGTTATGGATAATCAGGTTATTCAGCCATTTATCGTCACCTTAAAAATCAATCAGATAACGCAAGCTCCAAAAATCATAAGAAAGAATATATGCGTATTTCACAATTTAATTCAATTATTAGATGTTACCCGCTGAAAAGAGCAATTTGTCGGGTAGGAACGTTGGACACTCTCATACAACAACTGATCAACGGCGTGATGCTGGGCAGCATCTACGCGCTGATCGCGCTGGGCTATACCATGGTGTATGGCATTTTGCGCATTATTAACTTCGCCCACGGCGATATTTTGATGGTCGGGGCGCTGACCACCCTGTCGGCCCTGAATCTCCTCAACGGTTATTTCCCGGCCATGCCGCAGCTGTTGCAGCTCGGCTTTGCGCTGCTGATCGCCATGGCGGTCTGCGCCCTGCTGGCGATGGCGGTTGAGCGCTTCGCCTATCGTCGCCTGCGTAATGCCCCGCGTCTGGCACCGCTGATCTCCGGGATTGGCGTGTCGGTGCTGCTGCAAACCGTGGCGATGATTATCTGGTCGCGAAATCCGCTGATGTTCCCGCAGATCCTGCCGATGGACCCGATTGCCATCACCGCGGGCAGTGAAGTGCATCCCCCGGCGATTGTCACCGTCACCGGTATCGTGACCGTGGCGCTGGCCCTGATCGTCATGACCGGCCTGTGGCTGCTGGTGGAGTACACCCGCCTCGGCCGCGGCATGCGCGCGGTGGCGGAAAACCCGCGCGTCGCCACCCTGATGGGGGTCAATCCCAATGCGATCATCACCCTGACCTTTGCCATCGGCGGCATCTTTGCCGCTCTGGCGGGGGTGATGATGGCCAGCAACTACGGCAACGCCAGCTTCTCGATGGGCTTCCTGCCCGGGATTAAAGCCTTTACCGCAGCGGTACTGGGCGGCATCGGCAATATTCGCGGGGCGATGATTGGCGGGATCCTGCTGGGCATTATCGAAGCGCTGGGTGCGGGCTATCTGGGCGAGCTGACGAACGGCGTGTTCGGCAGTAATTACCAGGACGTGTTTGCCTTTATCGTGCTGATTCTGGTGCTGGTCTTCCGTCCGGCGGGTCTGTTGGGCGAGCGCGTGGCGCACAGGGCGTAAGGGAAAAATATGACTGCCATTGAACTCAAAACCCCGGCGACCCGCCGTAAACTCTGGTCCGGCATGACGCTGTTTGTCCTTGCCCTGCTCCTTGCACCGGTGGTGGCTAGCCAACTGGGCGGCAACTACTGGGTGCGGGTGATCGACTTCGCCCTGCTCTACATCATGCTGGCCCTGGGGCTGAATATCGTGGTCGGCTACACCGGCCTGCTGGATATGGGCTTTATCGCCTTCTACGCCGTCGGGGCCTATCTGGCGGCGCTGCTGGCCTCCCCGCATCTGGCGGAGGTGTTCCCGATCCTCAACCTCTGGTTCCCGGACGGGCTGCACACCTCGTATCTGCTGATTATCCCTATTGCGGCGCTGGTGGCGGCGGTATGCGGCATTCTGCTCGGTGCCCCGACGCTGAAGCTGCGCGGGGATTACCTGGCCATCGTCACCCTCGGCTTCGGGGAGATCATCCGCATCCTGATGCGTAACCTCGACCGCCCGGTGAATATCACCAACGGCGCGAAAGGCATAACCGGCGTCGATACCCTCAACCTGTTCGGCCTCAAGTTCAGCGGGGTTTACCACTGGTTCGGCGTCAAAGTCCCGGCCCTGTGGCTGTGGTACTACCTGCTGATGCTGGTGATTGTCGGGATCATTTTTGTCTGCCTGCGCCTGCAACACTCGCGCATTGGCCGGGCGTGGCACGCCATCCGTGAAGATGAAGACGTCGCCCGGGCGATGGGCATCAACGTGCGCAACTTTAAGCTGCTGGCCTTCGCCATGGGTGCCTCCTTTGGCGGCGTGGCCGGGGCGCTGTTCGGTGCCTTCCAGGGCTTTGTCTCCCCGGAATCCTTCACGTTGCAGGAGTCCATTGCGGTACTGGCGATGGTGGTACTGGGCGGGATGGGCCACATTCCCGGAGTGATCCTCGGCGCGGTGCTGCTCACCGCTCTGCCGGAGCTGCTGCGCAGCCAGGCGGCACCGGTGCAGCAGGCGCTGTTTGGTTCGGTGCTGATTGACCCGGAGATCCTGCGTCAGCTGTTCTACGGCCTGGCACTGGTGGGCGTGATGTTGGTTCGCCCGTCGGGCATCTGGCCGAAGCGCCACAAGGAGGTGCAAGCATGAGCCTGTTAACCGTAAACAATATGTCCAAACGCTTTGGCGGCCTGACGGCGGTCGATAACGTCTCGCTGTCGATTAACAAGGGCGAGATCTACGGCCTGATTGGCCCCAACGGCGCGGGCAAAACTACTTGCTTTAACCTGATCACCGGGCTCTATCCGGCCGACAGCGGGGAGTTCGCCATTGCCGATAAACCCTACTTCCCGACGCAGATCGAGAAAGTGACCGCTGCGGGCATCGCCCGTACCTTCCAGAACGTGCGGCTGTTTAACGAGATGTCGGTACTGGAAAACGTCATGGTCGGTCGCCACGTGCGGACCCGCAACGGGCTGTGGGCGGCGCTGAGCCGTCACAAGCGCGCCCGGGAAGAAGAGGCGCAGACCCTGGAGCAGGCCTGGCACTGGCTGGAGTACACCGGCATTGCGAAGTTCGCCCACTACCGCGCCTGCGACCTGGCCTATGGCCATCAGCGGCGGCTGGAGATTGCCCGGGCGCTGGCTACCGATCCGCTGCTGCTGGCGCTGGATGAACCCGCCGCCGGGATGAATGCCGCCGAAAAAGGCACCCTGGGCGAACTGCTGATCCGCATACGTGATGACGGAAAAACCCTGCTGATGATTGAACACGATGTGAAGCTGGTGATGGGCATTTGCGATCGCCTGACGGTACTGGATTACGGCAAAACGCTGGCCAACGGCACCCCGGACAGCGTGCGACGCGACCCGGCGGTGATCGCCGCCTGGCTGGGAGGTAATGCCCATGTCTGAATTACTCAAAGTGGAACGTCTCGACGTGCATTACGGCGGGATCCAGGCGGTCCGCGACGTCTCCTTTAGCCTGCATGAAGGCGAACAGGCCACGCTGATCGGGGCTAACGGCGCGGGCAAAAGCTCCACCGTGCGGGCCATCACCGGGCTGGAGCGTTTTGGCGGCAATATCGAATTTAACGGCAAGCCGGTGCGCAAACAGAAAGCCGAAGCGCTGCTGCGCGACGGGTTAGTGATGGTCCCGGAAGGTCGCGGCATCTTCGCCCGTATGACGGTGCTGGAGAACCTGCAGATGGGCGCCTGGCTGCGCCGTGACACTGTCACAGTGAGGCAGGAGATGGACGAGATTTTCGACCGTTTCCCGCGCCTCGGCGAACGCCAGCATCAGCTGGCCGGGCTGCTCTCCGGCGGGGAACAGCAGCTTTTAGCCCTTAACCGCGCCCTGCTCAGCCGACCACGCCTGCTGATCCTCGACGAGCCGTCGATGGGCCTCGCGCCGAAGATGGTGGAGAACATTTTTGCGGTGATCGCCGGGCTGCGCGAGCGCGGCGTCGCCCTGCTGCTGATCGAGCAGAACGCCCGCCTGGCGCTGGAAGTGACCGACCAGGCCTGGGTGATGGATAGCGGCAGCATCGTTCATCATGGCGAATCGAAAGCGATGCTCGACGACGACCAGATTGCACAGATTTATTTGGGCGAAATGCCCGTTTAACACACCAACATCAGGGAATAACAATGAAAACCGTAAAAATCAGCGCCCTCAGCGCCGCTATTCTGCTCAGCGGGTTTGCCTCAACCGGAGCCTGGGCCGCCGACAGCGAAACCGTGGTGATTGGCCTGGCGGGCCCGCTCACCGGCCCCTCTGCCCGTATCGGTAAAGACCTGGAGAACGGCGCCCAGCTGGCGATTGACGACATCAACAAGCAGCACCCGACCATCGGCGGCAAAGCGGTGACCTTCAAACTGCAGTCCGAAGATGACCAGTCGGATCCGCGTACCGCAGTGGCCGTGGCCCAGCGTCTGGTGGACAGTGACGTGGCGGGGGTAGTCGGACACTGGAACACCGGCACCAGCATCCCGGCGGCACGCGTCTATCACGATGCCGGAATCGCCCAGGTAGCTCCGGTCGCGACCGGCCACGCCTATACCAAACAGGGCTTCGACACCAGCTTCCGCGTGATGGGCCACGACGATGACGGCGGCCAGTTTGCCGGGCAGTACGCCATCGATACCCTGAAAGCCAAACGCATCGCGGTGATCGACGACCGTACCGCCTTCGGTCAGGGGCTTGCCGACGAGTTTATTAAATCTCTGGACGCTCAGGGCGTGAAAATTGTCGACCGCCAGTACGTTGACGACAAAACCGTCGACTTTAGCGCCGTGTTGACCGCCATTCGCAGCAAGAACGCCGATCTGATCTTCTTCGGCGGCGTCGACAGCCAGGCGGCACCGCTGGCGCGTCGTATCAAACAGCTGGGGATGAACGCCACCCTGATGGGCGCGGGCGGCTTTGTCAGCCAGACCTTCCTGCAGCTGGCGCAGAAAGAGGGTGAAGGCGTGGTGGCGCTGGAGCCGGGCCTGCCGGTGGACCAGATGCCTGGCGGCAAAGCGTTCGAACAGGCGTATCAGTCCCGCTACCACACCCATATCGAACTGCACGCCCCGTTCGCCTATGACGCAACGCGCGTGCTGGTAGCGGCGATGGAGAAAGCCGACTCGGTGGATCCGGCCGAGTACCTGCCTGCCCTGCGCGCCATCAGCTACTCCGGCGTCACCGGGCAGATCGCCTTTGATGATCAGGGCAACCTGAAAGCCCCGTCGTTCACCGTCTATAAAGTGGTCGATGGCAAATGGCAGCCGCAAACCGTACTCGGCGGCGCAAAAGCTAAGTAACGCAGTGAGGCAATGTGATGAGTGATAATAATGAGCTGGGCATTCTCGCCCGCCGCAAAATTGAAGCAGAAATTATTAAGCCAATTTACGAGATCCTGGTGCGCGAGATCGGCAAGACCCGTGCCCAGGCGGTGATTGGCGAGGCCATTGAGCAGGCCGCCATTAACGCTGGCAAAGAGTTTGCCAGTCAGGAGCCGAACGGCGCGGACGTGAAGAGCTTTATCGCCCTGCAATATCTGTGGGAGAAAGATAACGCCCTCGACGTGAAGGTGATCGACGCCGACGACCAGCAGTACAACTACAACGTCACCCGCTGCCGCTATGCCGAGATGTATCACGAGATGGGCCTGGGCGAGATCGGCCACCTGCTGTCGTGCGCCCGTGATGAGAAATTCATCGTCGGTTACGCGCCGGACGTGGAGCTGACCCGCACCACCACCATCATGCAGGGCGGTAAGTGCTGTGACTTCCGCTACCGCAGCACGAAGGACAAAGCATGATCCGCGTGAACGCCGACCGGCTATGGTCGACGCTGGAGAGGATGGCGCAGATCGGCGGCACCCCCGCCGGAGGCGTCACCCGTCTGGCGTTGAGCGATGAGGATAAGCTTGCCCGCAACCTGCTGCGCGACTGGGCGCTGCATGCGGGGTTTTCCTGTGACGTCGACAGCATGGGCAATATGTTTATCCGCCGTGCGGGCAAGAATCCCACTCTTTCCCCGGTGATGACCGGCTCGCACGTGGATTCCCAGCCCCTCGGCGGCAACTATGACGGGATCTACGGCGTGCTGGCCGGGCTGGAGCTGCTCCGTACCCTGAACGACCATCAGGTTGAAACCGAGCGCGATATCGTGTTGGTGAACTGGACCAACGAAGAAGGGGCGCGTTTTGCCCCGGCGATGCTGGCCTCCGGCGTCTGGGCCGGGCAACTCTCGCAGGAGTTTGCTTATGCCCGTACCGACAGCGCAAAAATCACGGTGCGTGAAGCGCTGGAAGCTATCGGCTATCGCGGCGAACGCCCTGCCCGCGCCTTTCCGATCCACGCCTGCTACGAACTGCATATTGAACAGGGGCCAATCCTGGAAGATGAAGCCGTGGATATCGGGCTGGTGCGTGCAGCAATGGGCCAGCGCTGGTTTACCATCACCCTCGACGGTTTTGCCGCCCATGCGGGTACCACACCGATGCACAGCCGCCGCGACGCCTTAACCGCCTTTGCGGAGCTGGCGCTGAAGGTGGAAGCCATTGGTTATCAGCATGCGCCTGACGGTCGGGCGACGATTGGGATGGCGGAAATCACGCCGAACTCGCGCAACGTGGTCCCTTCCCGGGTGGTGTGCAGCGTCGAGTTCCGTCATCCGCAACGCGAGGCGCTTGTGGCGATGGAAGCCGCCCTGCACCAGGCGGCGGAGAGCCTTGCCGCGCGTGGCATCACGGCAGAGGTGGAGCGTATTTTCGATTATTCGCCCATCAACTTTGATGCCGCCTGCCTGGCGCGCAGCGAGCAGGCAGTGGCTGCATTAGGCTATTCGGCAAAACCGATGGTGTCCGGTGCCGGGCACGATACCTGCTATATCAGCAAAATCGCCCCTGCCAGCATGATCTTTATTCCGTGCGTAAAAGGCATCAGCCATAACGAAGCCGAAAAGATCCTGCCGGAATGGTCAGAGAAAGGCGCCAACGTGCTGCTGCATAGCGTGCTGAGCGCAGCGCAGGAGCCATAAAAAAACGCCGGATGCGCTGCGCTTATCCGGCCTACGATTCGTAATTTTGTGCGGCCGGTTGCCCTCACCCCAACCCTCTCCCACAGGGAGAGGGAGCACACCGTAGGCCCGGCAAGCGCAGCGCCGCCGGGCATTTTTTACCGCTGCGCGACCCTCGCCAGGCTAAACCAAATCCCGATCGCCAGTACCGTTAACATCGCGCCTGCGCTGCCCAACGCCACGCTGTGTGAGGTGATAAACGCGGTTTTCGCCGCCTCAATCACCGACTCCGCCAGCGACGGCGTCAGATCCTGAGCCACCTTTACCGCCTCACCGATAGAAGATGACGCTTGATCCGTCAGTGATACATCCAGCCCCGGCGGCAATGCAATCGACGCCGAGAAACTGCGGGTCAGGAGCAGACCAAAGATCGCGATCCCCAGCCCGGCTCCCAGCTCGTAGGACATGGTTTCAATCGCCCCGGCCGCGGCGGCCTTCTCTTTTGGCGCGGCGGCCATGATCGCCGAGGTCGACGCCAGCAGCGCGCTCGCGGCGCTAAAGCCCAGCAGCACCATCAGGCACCAGGCCTGCCACTGCTGGGTGCTGAAATCCAGCGTAGACAGCCCGATAAAGCTGAGCGCACTTAATCCCATACCACCGGTCGCCACGATCCGCAGCCCCAGACGGCCCACCAGCACCCCGGCAATCGGGCCGCTAAAGCCGCTGGCGACCATCACCGGCAGCATAAACATCCCCGCCTCAAACGGGGTGAAGCCGTGCACGAACTGCAGCTCCTGGGCCATCAACAGTTCAAACCCCACCAGGGCGATCATCGCCGTCATCGCCATCACCACGCCGCTGAGAATAATGCGGTGGCCGAACAGGCGAATGTCGATCATCGGTGTAGGGGCGCGGAGCTGGATGCGGACAAAGGTCCACAGCATGGCCGCTCCGATCAGCAGCGTGCCCGCCACCAGCCACGGGGAGAGCTCCCCTTTCAGTGCTGTTTTAGCGCTGAAGACCAGCAGCAAAATCGCCACGATCAGCATCAGGGCATGGGTGATGTTCAGCGGCTGCTCAGGTCGCCCCTGCTGGGCCGGAACAAACCGCGCCGTCAGGGAGACCACCAGCAGCACAATCGGGACGTTGATCAAAAATACCGATCCCCAGTAGAAGTGCGCCAGCAGCATCCCGCCCACCAGCGGGCCAAAAGCCGCCCCGCCGGACCCCACCGCGGCCCAGACCCCAAGGGCAATATTGCGCTGGCGCGCATCCGGAAACAGCGTACGGATCCCGGCCAGGGTGGCAGGAATGATCATCGCCGCCCCGATGGCCAGCGAGGCCCGCGCGGCAATCAGCCACCCCGCAGTCGGGGCAAACGCCGCCGCCAGCGACGAGAGGCCAAACAGGGTACTGCCCATCATCAGCAGCCGTTTAAAGCCGATGCGATCCCCGAGCGCCCCCATCGGCAGCACCATCCCGGCCATCACCAGCGAGTAGATATCAATGATCCACAGCAGTTCATTGCCGCTGGCAGCCAGGGTCATGCTCAGCGTCGGGGCGGCGACGTGGAGCACTGTGGCATCAATCGCAACCGGGATGTAGACCAGCACAATAATCACTAACGCTAACCACTGACGAAACATAACTATCCTTATTCTTCCAAACCTGGACACATGTCCAGTTTGCGATCCTACGGAAAGTTGAACGCGTGTCCAGCTTTTTTGTTACACTCGTTGTCCCCCAGTTGAGAGTGAAAAGAATGAGCTATCTGAGCAAGGACGAGCGGCGGGAAGAGATCATGCAGGCGGCGATGCGCGTGGCGCTGAGCGACGGCTTTACCGCGATGACCGTGAGACGGATCGCCACCGAAGCGAAAGTGGCGACGGGTCAGGTCCATCACCATTTTGCCTCCGCAGGCGAACTCAAGTCACAGGCCTTTATCCGCCTGATCCGCGATCTGCTGGATGCTGAGGTGGTGGCAGCAAACGCCAGCTGGCGCGAAAAGCTGCATGCCATGCTCGGCAGCGACGACCGTAGTTTTGAACCCTATATTCGTCTGTGGCGGGAAGCCCAGCTGCTAGCCGCCCGCGATGCAGAAATAAAAGGCGCTTATGTGTTAACCATGGAGATGTGGCATCAGGAGACGGTCGCCATCATACGGGCGGGTGAACAACAGAACGCCTTCAGGCTGAAAGATAGTCCTGAAAACATTGCCTGGCGGCTGATTGGTCTGGTCTGCGGGCTGGACGGCTTATACGTTTTATCCATGCCAGAAATGGATGACGCCGCGTTTAATCGACATCTTGAGACGCTTATTACCCTGGAACTGGGTTAATCATCAGTCTTTCTTAACTGTTACGATTTGTAACACATTAAGCGGACCCTCTTCTCCCTTATAAACTCATGGGTTCGCTTTTTTTCTCTATCCTTTCAGAAGACTCCCAAAACACATCTAATAATTTCTCATCAAAAGTTCAGGCAACTGCCTGATTGTATTTCTCTTTCTGCCATTTACGGATATGCAAGAGGGTAATATGTCACAACAAGCTGAGAAGAATAATCATTATTTGTTAAGCAACTGGAAACCGGAAAACGCGGCATTTTGGGAAAATAAAGGCAAACCCATTGCGCGACGAAATTTAGTTATTTCGGTTGCCTGTCTACTGCTGGCATTTTGCGTCTGGATGTTATTTAGCGCAGTGGCGGTAAACCTGAATAAGGTGGGTTTTAATTTCACCACCGATCAGCTGTTTATGTTAACCGCTCTGCCATCGCTCTCCGGGGCCATATTACGCGTACCCTACTCCTTTATGGTGCCCATATTTGGTGGCCGCTACTGGACAGTATTAAGCACCGTTATTCTGATTATTCCCTGCGTCTGGCTCGGTATTGCGGTACAAAATCCGGCTACCCCTTATGCGGTATTTATTACTATTGCCCTGCTGTGCGGTTTTGCCGGGGCGAACTTTGCCTCCAGCATGGGCAACATCAGCTTTTTCTTCCCCAAAGCCAAACAGGGCAGCGCGCTGGGTATTAACGGCGGGCTGGGCAACCTCGGCGTCAGCGTGATGCAGATGGCGGCCCCGGTGGTGATCTTCCTGCCGATGTTTACCTTCCTCGGGGTCCACGGCGTGCCGCAGGAGGATGGCTCGACGCTGTTCCTCGCCAACGCCGCCTGGATCTGGGCCCCGCTGCTGCTGCTGGCCACCCTTGCCGCCTTCTTCGGCATGAACGATATCGCCAGCTCGAAGGCGACCATCGCCAGCCAGCTGCCGGTGCTGAAGCGCCTGCACCTGTGGCTGCTGAGCCTGCTCTATCTCGCCACCTTCGGCTCCTTTATCGGCTTTTCTGCGGGCTTCGCCATGCTGTCGAAAACCCAGTTCCCGGACGTCAATATCCTGCATCTGGCCTTCTTCGGCCCGCTGATCGGCGCTCTGGCGCGCTCTGCCGGCGGGGTGATCTCCGATAAGCTCGGCGGAGTGCGCGTCACGCTGGTGAACTTTATCTTTATGGCGCTGTTCAGCGCCCTGCTGTTTCTTACCCTGCCGGGCACCGGCTCCGGCAACTTTACCGCCTTTTATCTGGTGTTTATGGGGCTGTTCCTCACCGCCGGGCTCGGCAGCGGCTCCACCTTCCAGATGATCGCTGTCATCTTCCGGCAAATCACCGTCTATAGAGTCAAACTGCACGGCGGCACGGACGAGCAGGCCCAGAAAGAGGCCGTTACCGACACCGCCGCTGCGCTGGGCTTTATCTCGGCCATCGGCGCCGTCGGCGGGTTCTTCATTCCTAAAGCCTTCGGCACCTCGCTGGCAATGACCGGCTCGCCGGTAGGAGCGATGAAGGTCTTCCTGGTGTTCTACATCGTCTGCGTGTTCATCACCTGGCTGGTGTATGGCCGTCGTCAGAAGCACGTCAAACCATAACGAGTAGTTCAATTTTTTGTGAGCAGTGTAACCACGGGGCGGGAGTCGCTCCGTCAGGAGAAACGTCATGAGTAAATTGTTGGATCGCTTTCGTTATTTCAAACTCAAAGGCGAGACCTTCGCGGATGGACACGGTCAGGTGATGCACACCAACCGCGACTGGGAGGACAGCTATCGCCAGCGATGGCAGTTCGACAAAATTGTGCGATCCACCCACGGCGTGAACTGTACCGGCTCCTGTAGCTGGAAGATCTACGTCAAGAACGGCCTGGTGACCTGGGAAACCCAGCAGACCGACTACCCCCGCACCCGCCCCGACCTGCCAAACCACGAGCCGCGCGGCTGCCCGCGCGGGGCCAGCTACTCCTGGTATCTTTACAGCGCCAACCGCCTGAAGTACCCCCTGGTGCGCCGCAAACTTATCGAGCTGTGGCGCGAGGCGCTGGCCCAGCACAGCGATCCGGTGTTGGCCTGGAATGCCATCCAGAATGATCCGCAAAAGAGCCAGAGCTACAAGCAGGCGCGCGGTCACGGCGGATTTATCCGCTCGAACTGGAAAGAGCTGAACCAGCTTATCGCCGCCGCCAACGTCTGGACCATCAAACACTACGGCCCGGACCGGGTGGCAGGCTTCTCGCCGATCCCGGCGATGTCGATGGTCTCCTACGCCGCCGGCACCCGCTATCTCTCCCTGCTGGGCGGCACCTGCCTCAGCTTCTATGACTGGTACTGCGACCTGCCGCCCGCCTCGCCGATGACCTGGGGCGAGCAGACCGACGTGCCGGAGTCCGCAGACTGGTACAACTCCAGCTACATCATCGCCTGGGGCTCCAACGTGCCGCAGACCCGTACCCCGGACGCCCACTTCTTTACCGAGGTGCGCTACAAAGGCACCAAAACCATCGCCATCACCCCGGACTTTTCGGAAGTGGCAAAACTCAGCGACCAGTGGCTGGCACCGAAACAGGGCACCGACAGCGCTTTAGCGATGGCGATGGGCCACGTGATCCTGAAAGAGTTCCACCTCGATAACCCGAGCGACTACTTCCTCAACTACTGCCGTCGCTATACCGACATGCCGATGCTGGTGATGCTCGATCCGCGTGAGGACGGCAGCTATGTGCCGGGCCGGATGCTGCGCGCCTCCGACCTTGCTGACGGGCTGGGCGAAGCCAATAACCCGGAGTGGAAAACCGTCGCCTTTACCGCCACCGGCGATCTGGTGGTGCCAAACGGCTCTATCGGCTTCCGCTGGGGCGAAAAAGGCAAATGGAACCTCGAACCCCAGGCGGCAGGTCAGGAGACCGAGCTGACGCTCTCCCTGCTCGGCACCCACGACAGCGTCGCCGGCGTGGCTTTCCCCTACTTTGGCGGCAATGAAAACCCGCATTTCCGCAGCGTGAAGCAGGAGCCGGTGCTGGTCCGCCAGCTGCCGGTGAAAACCCTGACCCTCGCCGATGGCCGCCAGCTGCAGGTCGCCAGCGTCTACGATCTGGTGCTGGCCAACTACGGCCTCGATCGCGGCCTGGAGGATGAGCTCGCGGCAAAAGATTACGCCGAGATCAAAGCTTACACCCCAGCCTGGGGGGAGCAGATCACCGGCGTGCCGCGTCGCCACATCGAACAGATCGCCCGGGAGTTCGCCGACACGGCGCACAAAACCCATGGCCGGTCGATGATCATTCTCGGTGCCGGGGTCAACCACTGGTATCACATGGACATGAACTACCGCGGGATGATCAACATGCTGGTCTTCTGCGGCTGCGTGGGCAAAAGCGGCGGCGGCTGGTCGCACTATGTCGGCCAGGAGAAGCTGCGCCCGCAGACCGGCTGGCTGCCGCTGGCCTTCGCGCTGGACTGGAACCGTCCGCCGCGCCAGATGAACAGCACCTCGTTCTTCTACAACCACGCCAGCCAGTGGCGCTATGAAAAACTCACCGCCCGGGAGTTGCTCTCTCCCCTGGCGGACGCCTCGAAGTTCACCGGGCATCTGATCGACTTTAACGTGCGCGCCGAGCGCATGGGCTGGCTGCCCTCTTCACCGCAGCTGAACCTTAACCCGCTGCACATCAAGGCCCAGGCGGAGGCGGCAGGCATGTCGCCGCAGGAGTACACCGCCCAGGGGCTGAAATCCGGCGATATCCGCATGGCCTGCGAGCAGCCGGACAGCGGAAAAAACCACCCGCGCAACCTGTTCGTCTGGCGCTCAAACCTGCTCGGCTCCTCCGGGAAAGGCCACGAGTACATGCTCAAGTACCTGCTGGGGACCGAGAGCGGTATTCAGGGCGATGACCTTGGTAATACCGATGACGTGAAGCCGGAAGAGGTGGAGTGGCAGACCGCCGCTATCGAGGGCAAGCTGGATCTGCTGGTGACACTCGATTTCCGTATGTCCAGCACCTGCCTGTTCTCGGATATCGTCCTGCCCACCGCCACCTGGTATGAGAAAGACGATATGAATACTTCGGATATGCATCCGTTTATTCATCCGCTCTCCGCCGCGGTGGACCCGGCCTGGGAATCGCGCAGCGACTGGGAGATCTACAAGGGCATCGCCAGAGTCTTCTCCGAGGTCTGCGTCGGGCATCTGGGAACCGAAACCGACGTGGTGCTGCAGCCTCTGCAGCACGACTCCCCGGCGGAGCTCTCCCAGCCGTTCGACATTGCCGACTGGCGCAAAGGCGAATGCGACCTGATCCCGGGCAAAACCGCCCCAGGCATTGCCGTGGTCGAGCGTAACTACCCGGACACCTACGAGCGTTTTACCTCCCTCGGGCCGCTGCTGGACAAGCTCGGCAACGGCGGGAAAGGCATCTCGTGGAACACCCAGGACGAGGTCGATTTCCTCGGCAAGCTCAACTACGTCAAGCTCGACGGCCCGGCGAAAGGCCGTCCGCGCATTGAGACAGCGATTGACGCCTCGGAGGTGATCCTCGCCCTCGCCCCGGAAACCAATGGGCAGGTGGCGGTCAAAGCCTGGGAGGCGCTGGCCGAGTTCACCGGTCGCGAGCACAGCCATCTGGCGCTGAACAAGGAAGACGAGAAGATCCGCTTCCGCGATATTCAGGCCCAGCCGCGCAAAATCATCTCCAGCCCGACCTGGTCCGGCATTGAGAGCGAGCACGTCTCCTACAACGCCGGGTATACCAACGTCCACGAGCTGATCCCGTGGCGCACCCTCTCCGGGCGTCAACAGCTGTATCAGGATCACCAGTGGATGCGCGCCTTCGGTGAGAGTCTGGTGGCCTATCGTCCGCCGATTGATACCCGCAGCGTGACCCACATGCGCGAGATCCCACCTAACGGCTTCCCGGAGAAGGCGCTGAACTTCCTGACCCCGCACCAGAAATGGGGCATCCACTCCACCTACAGCGAAAACCTGCTGATGCAGACCCTGTCGCGCGGGGGGCCGATTGTCTGGATCAGCGAAACCGACGCCCGCGAGCTGGGCATCGAGGATAACGACTGGATCGAGTGCTTCAACGCCAACGGCGCCCTCACCGCCCGCGCGGTGGTCAGCCAGCGCGTGCCGCCGGGGATGACCATGATGTACCACGCCCAGGAGCGCATTCTGAACATTCCGGGTTCAGAAGTGACCGGACGACGCGGGGGGATCCACAACTCGGTCACCCGCATCTGTCCGAAACCGACCCACATGATTGGCGGCTACGCCCAGCTGGCGTATGGCTTCAACTACTACGGCACCGTCGGGTCGAACCGCGATGAGTTCATCATGATCCGCAAAATGAAAAACATTAACTGGCTGGATGGCGAAGGTCGGGATCAGGTACAGGAGGCGAAAAAATGAAAATACGCTCACAGGTTGGCATGGTACTCAATCTCGACAAATGCATCGGGTGTCACACCTGCTCGGTGACCTGCAAGAACGTCTGGACCGGGCGCGAAGGGATGGAGTACGCCTGGTTTAATAACGTCGAAACCAAGCCGGGCATCGGCTACCCGAAAAACTGGGAGGACCAGGAGCAGTGGCAAGGCGGCTGGATCCGCGGCATTTCCGGCAAGCTGACCCCGCGCCTCGGCGGCAAGCTGGGGGTGCTGTCAAAAATCTTCGCCAACCCGCAGATGCCGCAGATCGACGACTACTACGAGCCCTTCACCTTTGACTATCAGGATCTGCACCGCGCCCCGGAGGGCAATCACCTGCCCACCGCCCGCCCGCGCTCGCTGATTGACGGCAAGCGGATGGACAAAATCACGTGGGGGCCAAACTGGGAGGAGCTGCTGGGGGGCGAGTTCGAGAAGCGCGCCCGGGACCGCAACTTCGACCGGATGCAGAAGGAGATGTACGGTCAGTTCGAAAACACCTTCATGATGTATCTCCCGCGCCTGTGCGAGCACTGCCTGAACCCGAGCTGTGCGGCTACCTGTCCGAGCGGGGCGATCTACAAGCGCGAAGAGGATGGCATCGTACTGATCGACCAGGACAAGTGCCGCGGCTGGCGTCTGTGCATCAGCGGCTGTCCGTACAAAAAGATCTACTTCAACTGGAAGAGCGGCAAGTCAGAAAAATGCATCTTCTGCTACCCGCGTATCGAATCCGGCCAGCCCACCGTCTGCTCGGAAACCTGCGTTGGACGCATCCGCTACCTCGGCGTACTGCTGTATGACGCCGACCGTATCGAAGAGGCGGCCAGCACTGAACACGAAACCGATCTCTATGAGCGTCAGTGCGACGTGTTCCTCAACCCGCACGACCCGGCGATTATTGAAGAGGCGGTTAAGCAAGGTATTCCGCAGAACGTGATCGACGCGGCCCAGCGTTCCCCTGTCTACAAAATGGCGATGGACTGGAAGCTGGCCCTGCCGCTGCACCCGGAGTACCGCACCCTGCCGATGGTCTGGTATGTGCCACCTCTGTCACCGATCCAGTCCTATGCCGATGCCGGTGGCCTGCCGCAGACCGACAGCATCCTCCCGGCGGTCGAAAGCCTGCGCATTCCGGTGCAGTATCTGGCCAATATGCTCAGCGCGGGCGATACCGGCCCGGTGCTGCGCGCCCTGAAACGGATGATGGCGATGCGCCACTACAAACGCTCCCAGACCGTGGAAGGCGTGACCGATACCCGCGCCATCGAGGAAGTGGGCCTCAGCGTCGAGCAGGTGGAGGAGATGTACCGCTATCTCGCCATCGCCAACTACGAAGACCGCTTCGTGATCCCGACCAGCCACCGGGAGATGGCCCGTGACGCCTTCCCGGAGAAAAACGGCTGCGGCTTTACCTTCGGCGACGGCTGCCACGGCTCCGACACTAAATTCAACCTGTTCAACAGTAGCCGCATCGATGCCATCAACATCACCGAGGTGCGCGAACATGGGGAGGGAGAGTGATGCAGATCCTCAAAATTATCGCCCTGCTGATTGAGTATCCAGACGAGGCGCTGTGGGAGAGCCGCGACGAGGCGATCTCACTCGTGGCGCAGGACGCGCCGGGGCTGCTGCCGTTTGCGCAGCAGTACCTTAATGCCCCGCTGCTCGATCGCCAGGCCGAGTGGTGCGAGGTGTTCGAACGCGGGCGCGCCACCTCGCTGCTGCTGTTTGAACATGTGCATGCCGAATCCCGGGATCGCGGTCAGGCGATGGTCGACCTGATGAGTCAGTACGAGCAGGCCGGGCTTCAGCTCGACTGCCGCGAGCTGCCGGACTATCTGCCGCTCTATCTGGAGTATCTGAGCATTGTGCCCGAGGCGCAGGTCCGGGAGGGGTTACAGAACGTCGCGCCGATCCTGGCCCTGATTGGTGGACGGCTGAAACAGCGCCAGGTGGCGCATTATCAACTGTTCGACGCCCTACTGAAGTTCGCGGGGAGCAAGCTTTCCTGTGACAGTGTCACGCAGCAGGTGGCAGGTGAAAAACGGGACGATACCCGCCAGGCGCTGGATGCGGTCTGGGAAGAGGAGCAGGTGAAGTTTATTGAGGATAACGCCACGGCGTGCGACAGCTCGCCCATGCAGCAATATCAACGACGCTTTAGCCAGGACGTCGCGCCGCAGTACGTAGACGTCAGCGCCGGAGGCCCAAAATGACACACCATCTGAACGTCTTTTTCTTTGATATTTATCCGTACATCTGCGCCGCGGTCTTCTTCCTCGGCAGCTGGCTGCGGTATGACTACGGCCAGTACACCTGGCGCGCCTCCTCCAGCCAGCTGCTGGACAAGCGCGGCATGAACTGGGGCTCTAACCTGTTCCACATCGGCATTATTGGGATTTTCTTCGGCCACCTGTTCGGGATGTTAACCCCACACTGGATGTACGCCTGGTTCCTGCCGATGGCGGTCAAGCAGCAGCTGGCGATGATTGCCGGGGGGATCTGCGGGGTGCTGACCCTGATTGGCGGCTCGATGCTGCTGTATCGTCGCCTGTTTAATCAGCGGGTGCGCGCCACTTCCACCACGCCGGATATTATCATCATGAGCATTCTGCTGACCCAGTGCGTGCTCGGCCTGACGACCATTCCGTTCTCGGCGCAATACCCGGACGGCAGCGAAATGCTGAAGCTGGTCGGCTGGGCGCAGGGGATCTTCACATTCCGCGGGGGCTCGTCTGAAATGCTGACCGGGGTAGCATTTATATTCCGCGTCCATCTGGTGTTGGGGATGACCATCTTCCTGCTCTTCCCCTTCACTCGACTGGTCCACGTCTGGAGCGCGCCGTTCGAATACATCACCCGGCGCTATCAGCTGGTGAGATCCCGGAGATAAGCCCGAACCACGCCGGGTGGCGGCTGCGCCTTACCCGTCCTGGAAAACCGCACCATGTAGGCCGGGCAAGCGACAGCGCCACCCGGCGTTACCGACTGGCTAGATACCCGGCAAAAGAGCACTCACTATGGAAAGGATCACCATTAGCACAATAATGGCGCAAACAACCCCGATGCCAAACAGTACGGTATGAAAGATCAAGGTGCCTCCGGCAAACGCCATAGCGCCACGTATGCCCCAGCGATTCTCCTTTCGCATACCGCCGATAAACGCGAGCCCCAACCCGGCGATGGCAAGAACAATCCCACCATTATGGAGAAGCCGGTCAACATCCAGAGTGCGGTTTTCTGCGATTGCAGGCGTGTTCCCGGTTATGCCAGCAATAATGCCCTTTTTAACGGCAGCGACCTGCTCAGCAACCACCGTTTCCAGGGATGGAGGTGGTGAAGAGAAAGGACCAAAAGAGAAATGCACTATCCCAAGCACCAGGGCGAAAGCGCCCAGTAGCATGCCCAGTGAGCTAAATTTATTCTGCGACAAGATTTCCATATCAATATGCCTTGTGATGATGAGTATAAGCGTCCTGGTTTATTATCCAGGCGGCATTATTGTACTCAACATCAGCAACATTCGAAGAGATACTCGCTGGAGATCCGGGTCAATACATCCCGCCGGGTGGCGGAGGTAAAAGCAAAACGGCAACCCCGTTGCCGTTTTTGATGTTTGTTCCCTCTCCCTGTGGGAGAGGGTTAGGGTGAGGGCATCAAACCGCACAACAGCGCCGCCCGGCATTGCAACATTTCCACTGTATCAACAATGTTGACACACCAGAATGACCCCGCCTAAGATGGCGATACTTTGTATCAACATCTGGAGTGTTTTTATGCCGCAGGTCACCGTTAAAAAATGGGGTAACAGCCCTTCCGTCAGGCTCCCTGTCGCGGTTATGCGTGAGGCAGAACTGCACGTTGACGATGTGGTGAACGTTAACGTAGACGAAGAAGGACGTATTATTTTGACACCGGTCAGAAAGGACGAACCGACGCTGGAATCGCTGCTCGCGGCGATCACCGACGACAATTTGCATCACGAAGTCACCTTCGGGGAACCGCAAGGTAAGGAGCTGCTGTAATGGACTACATCCCGGAAGCGGGCGATATCGTCTGGCTGGATTTTGATCCGCAGTCAGGACATGAACAGGCAGGACATCGCCCCGCGCTGGTTATTTCACCCGCCACCTACAATGGACGTACCGGTTTGATGCTCTGTTGTCCGCTCACGTCGCAAATCAAAAACTATCCCTTCGAAGTGGTTATTAGCGGTTCACGCCGCAACGTCGCCCTCGCCGATCAGATCAAAAATCTGGACTGGCGGGCGCGTAACGCGGTGAAAAAGGGAACGGCAACCGCCGAAGAACTGGATGCCGTGAGAATGCGCGCTAAGGTTCTCATCGGCTAACAGAAAGGGGCTTACGCCCCTTCCCGCCCTATTTCCCCGCCTGTGGATGGGTTTCAAACCCGGCCATCACCGCCGTCAGTTCTGCCAGTGAAAAACCGTACTTCGGATCGTCCACCCCCAGCCCGAACCGCTCCTGCATCAGCTGATACAGCGCCCCGGCATCCGGCAAATTACTCTGCTCCACCACGTGCCCGTCCTGCCAGTGGGTAAAGTGCAGGTTGGTGAGGGTCAGTTTACCGCCGTCCGGCAGATGGCGGCACATCAGCAGATGATGACGAAAATGGGACTGCGGCCAGTGTGCGGACCAGAAGTTGCCCATTACGTAATCGGTCTGATACTGGGCGGCGAGGTCGAAGTGATACATCGACTGCCAGTGATCATGATGACGGAACTGGAGCACCCAGTCCTGGCCGTCGTTGATCAGCCGGTAGACCCCGTGCGGCGTCGCCTGCTCCTCCTCGGCGATTAACCGAATCGGTGCCGTCAGGGTCTGCCCGCCGAAGCCGACATCGGCGATCCAGCGTTCATCGTTCAGCTCCACCAGCAGCAGGCGATGCGTGCGCGGCGGCATGTGGGGCGGATTCGCCAGCACTACCCGGCCCAGCAGGCTGCGGACGTTAAAGCCCACCTCACGCAGCACCCGCTCAAACAGGCCGTTCTGCTCAAAGCAGTAGCCCCCGCGCCGGGCGGTGACCAGCTTATCCACCAGGGATTGCTCATCGAGCTGGATCTCCCGCGGCAGCACCACATCGATATTTTCAAACGGAATGGTACTGTTGTGCTGCAAATGCAGCGCCCGCAGGGTGTTGATGTCCACAGAAACCGGCTGCTGCCAGCCGGTACGGGCGAAATAGGCGCTTAAAAACGGGGTCATAATCAGTTTCCTTTTACAGTCTCCCTTGTTTATAAACTATTTTTACCCGTCCACTGTCGCAATAGTGCTTTTTATCCCCGAGCCGAGCGCTGCATGATCCCCAGCGCCGTGAGCATTAATACCAGCCCGGTAAGCAGCGTCAGGGTCGCCATCGCCATTCCCTGCCCGACCGAGCCCTGCTCAAACTGCCGCCAGATGAATACCGACACGGTCTGCGTCCCCGCCGGGGCCAGCAGCAGCGAGGTAACAAGCTCCCGCGAGGCGATGGCAAACACCATCAGCATCGCCGCCAGCATCGCCTGAGAGACCAGCGGCAGGACGATAAAGCGCAACGCCTGCAATGCCGACGCGCCATGCACCCGCGCGGCAGGCTCGAGGTTGCCCCCCAGCTGGCGCAGCGCGCTGCCGACATAGCGCACCGGCCACGGCAGCAGCAGGCAACAATAGGAGAGCAGCAGGATCGCCCAGCTGTTATAGGGTGAGACCGGCCAGAACGGCTGGTTCCACAGCAGGATCAGCCCCACCCCGACCACCACGCCGGGCAGCGCGGCAGGCATCAGCGACAGCGCATCCACCAGCCCGTGGCCTTTGATCTTCTGCACCACCACCAGCCAGGCGGCCAGCAGGCCGAGCAAGCCGGTGATACAGGCCGCGCCAAGGGCCAGCGACAGACTGGTGCCCAGCGCCGACAGGGCGTCCCCCTGCTGGCTGAATAACGCCGCATAGTGGGAGGTCGTCAGATTGGCGAGCGTCACCCCGCCCGATAAGGTGCCCAGCACCCCGGACAAGGCCATGGAGGCTCCCGGCAGGATCACCGCGATAAATCCGGTCAGGGCCAGCAGCGCTACTATCGGCAGGGTAAAGCCCCCCGCATCCGCGCCCATGTTCTCCGTCGGTTTGCCGGTAATACTGGTCACGTCCTGATTGCCGGTCAGCTTTTTCTGCAGCCACCAGGCGCTCAGGGCGATGGTCACCAACACCACCGAGAGCATCGACGCCCCCGACAGATCGATCGGCCATTCAGCGAGTTTTTTCTCGATATCGGTGGTGAGCATCAGTACCCCGGCACGGGTCCCGAGCGCCGCGGGCACGCCATACTCCTCAATCGCCAGGGTGAAGGCCAGCAGCATCCCCGCCGCCAGCGACGGCGACAGCATTGGCAGAGTGATATGCCAGAAGGCCCGGCCGGGAGTGGCGCCGTGTACGCGCGCCACCAGCGCCAGCCGTTGTCCGCTGGCCAGCAGGCTACGCGACACAGCAAAATAGACCACCGGGAAGATGTTCAGGGCCATCACCAGCACGATCCCGGTCTGGCTGAACAGCAGATTATTCAGGTTAAGGCCGGTGAGTTGTTGCAGATAGCCGTTGGTTTGCAGCACCAGCATCCACGACAGCGCGGCGATATAGGGCGGGGTTAAAAACGGGATCAGAAACAGCAGATCCCACAGCCGGGGCAGCGGCAGATTAAGCAGCCCGCGCGCCACGCCAAGGGGAAAGCCAATCAGGGCGCTGACCAGCGCCACGCCGACCGCCACCTGTAGCGTACCGCCCAGCATGGTGGGCAGTTGCGGCTCGGCCAGCAGCGTCGCGACGCCGCTAAAGGCCCCGGCGAAAACGCCGGCGCTGAACTGCGGAAACACCGCCTGCAGCAGAATAAACGTGAGCGGAGACGCCACCAGGATCACCAGCAGCGCCAGCGTCGTCACCGACAAGAATTTAGGGTTCACAAAACAGTCCTGAAGACGGGGTTGCCCCCGTCAGGTGATTATAAGGTGAAGAGCGTGTTGAAACGCTTGAGGATATCGCTGCGTTCGCTTGTACCATCGCTTTTGGTCGGCAGGATTTTCAGATCGTTGAGCAGCGGGCGCTTAGCCTGCACGTCGCCACGGGCCGGCATCAGCCAGGCATCGGCCACCATCGCCTGGCCTTCTGGCGACAGGACGTAATCGACGAAGGCTTTGGCATCCTCCGCGTGTTGGGTGGATTTAAGGATCATCATTGGACGCGGGGCGATCACCGTCCCGCTGGCCGGGAAGATCACCTTCAGGGATTCGCCCTGGCTGATGTTACCGTACGACACATAATCCACCGCGCCAAACACCGCCGCTTTGGCCCCCTGCATCACCGGCGTCACCGCCTGGGCATTCGGGCCGCTGACCACCATGCCGTTCTTTTTCAGCTCATCAAACAGGGTCCAGGCCTTATCGCCCATCCCATTTTGCAGCCCGATCAGCAGATCGAGCGACGCGCCGGACAGCGCCGGGTCCGGGGTGGTGACTTTATCTTTGAAGGCCGCGGTGGTCAGATCGCGCCACTCTTTCGGCTCCGGGGTGCCGCTTTTTGTGTTCCAGACGATGCCCAACGCTGAAATGCCCTGCGCGACGTAGTCGTCAGATTTCAGATCCGCAGGCACCTTCGCCGCATTGGCGCTCTGGTACGGCAGCAGCCAGCCGCGGTTATGCAGATCTTCTGCGGTATCCCAGGAGGCGGAGATCAGAATATCGGCCTGCGGATTCGCCTGCTCCGCCTCAAGGCGGGCCATCACTTTGCCGGTAGTCGCCTGGAAGATATCCACCTTCACGCCGGTTTTCTTTTCAAAACCGCTGGCGAGGTTTTTAGCCAGCGACCCCGGGCCTGCGGTGTAGACGGTCAGCGCGTGGGCGCTGGAGATTATAACGGACGATAACGCCATGGCTAACAGCACTCCTTTTTTAACGGACATTGCAGCTTTCATGCGAACTCCCCTGAAGATGTAATCAAACGATCGGCAGCGACGCTGCCAGCAGACAAATGCACGATGCGATCGGCCAGAATTTCAGCCTCCCGGCGGTCGTGGGTAACATAGACGGCGGTGGTGCCGAGCTGGCGCAGCAGCGTGGCCATCTCGTGACACAAGGTTCCACGCAGTTCGCTGTCGAGGTTGGAGAGCGGCTCGTCAAACAGCAGCACCCGCGGCTCGGCGACAATCGCCCGGGCCAGCGCCACGCGCTGTTGCTGCCCGCCGGAGAGCCCGGCCGGTTTGCGGTCGGCGAAATCGCTTAACCCGACGCGGGCCAGCGCCTGCGCTACCCGGCGGTCGCATTCCTGACGCGGGATATGGCGCATTCGCAGTGGGAACGACACGTTCTGTTCCACGGTCATGTGCGGCCAGAGGGCGTAATCCTGGAACACCATGCCGATGTCCCGGGCTTCCGGCGGTAAGGCCCATCCGGTTTTCGCCACCAGGCGATCGCCAAAATGGATCTCCCCTTCTGCGGGCTGGGTTAACCCCGCCAGCAAACGCAACAGCGTGCTTTTGCCGCAACCCGACGGCCCCAGCAGCGCAACCACGCTACCCGGCTCGATATGCAGATCGATTTGATTCAAAACGGTGTTCGCGCCAAAAGCGTACGAGACGCCTTTGAGCGTGATGGAAGTGAGCATATTGTTATCCTCTTTGGGATTTGATGCTCGCCACTGTAGGCAGCTTGTGTGACGAATTAATTACGCATTTGTTGCAGCTTGATTTCCAATGGCTTTCAGCCGTTTAATGCTCTGACGCTATTTATGAGGAAAATCGATGAGCCACTTCCGCCCCGTTGAGTTAATGCACGCCAGCCGCCTGTTGAATCACGGCCCGACCGTTTTGATCACCAGCCGCGACGAGACCATCGACCGCCGCAACGTGATGGCCGCCGCCTGGTCGATGCCGGTGGAGTTCGAGCCGCCGCGGATCGCCATCGTGGTGGATAAAAGCGCCTGGTCGCGGGAGCTGATCGAGCGCAGCGGCAGGTTCGGGATCGTCATTCCCGGCGTGGCGGCCACCAACTGGACGTATGCAGTGGGCAGCGTCAGCGGCCGGGATGAGGATAAGTTCAACTGCTACGGCATTCCGGCGTTCAACGGCCCGGTGCTGGGGCTACCGGTGATTGAGGAGAAGTGTCTGGCGTGGATGGAGTGCCGTCTGCTGCCTGCCACCTCGGCTGCGGAAAAGTATGACACCCTGTTTGGCGAAGTGGTCTCTGCCGCTGCGGATGAACGGGCGTTCGTGAACGGGCGATGGCAGTTTGACGACGATAAGCGCAATACGCTGCACCACCTGGGCGCAGGGACTTTTGTGACCAGCGGGAAGCAGGTGAAAGCGCCGGGTCAGTAACTCTTATAGGGAATACGCATCCGGTCCAGCAGGTTAGTAAAATCCTGCACCGCGACGAATGCCACCGCCCCTTTGCCGGGGATGACGTTGGTGATGATCCCCACCGTCTCCCCGGTCATGCTGTCCACCACCGGCCCGCCGGACATGCCGGATACCGCCCCCGCGCCGGTGATGATGCCGTAGTAACAGCCGTCACGCTTCACGAAGCCGTCGATTTTCCCCATGCTGGATTTGGGCAGGCTGTTAATGGCGCTGTAGCCGAACAGAGTCACGTTGCGCCCGACCCTGGCGTACGCCAGCTGATGCACGATCTTGCCGCGGTTGTTATCGCCAATCACCGCCACATCGCAAACAGGATGTTGCGCCCTGACCGGCTTGAGCAGCGGCACGGCGACATGGGCGGCGGTAAGAGAAAGCGTGCTTGAGACCGGAAAGGTGGTGCCCTGCATCCCCGCCGCCAGCCAGTTCAGTGGCGCAGGCAGACCGATAAAGACTAAATCCGCCTGCTTCGTGGCGGAAAAGTCAGTGCGGCTGGTGCCGGACATCACCACGCACCCCAGCAGTGTAAGGGGTGCCATGAGTGCGGCGAGAGCAAGATGCAGACGCTTCATGGTTCACCCCAGGATCTACTTTTTCGACCGCCCGGCGATGATCTCATCGGCCACGATACGCGGCGCTTCGGCGTAATGGTGGAACTCCATGCTGTAGGTGGCCCGTCCCTGAGACATGGAGCGCAGCGTGGTGGCGTAACCGAACATCTCCGCCAGCGGCACGTCGGCGCGGATAATCTGGCTGCCGAACTGCTCCTCCATCCCCTGCACCAGCCCCCGTCGGGAGGAGAGATCCCCCATAATATTCCCGGCGTACTCTTCCGGGGTTTCAACCTCGACGTGCATCATCGGCTCGAGGATCACCGGATCGGCTTTGCGCGCCGCGTCTTTAAAGCCGAAGATCGCCGCCATGCGGAAGGCCATCTCCGAGGAGTCGACGTCATGATAGGAGCCAAAGGTCAGGGTCGCTTTGATATCGACCACCGGATAACCCGCCAGCACGCCGCTGTTAATCGCCTCCCGCAGCCCTTTTTCCACCGACGGAATATACTCCCGCGGCACCACCCCGCCCTTGGTGGCGTCGACAAAGGCAAAGCCGCTGCCCGGCTCCTGCGGCTCGAGGCTCAGCACCACATGGCCGTACTGCCCTTTCCCGCCGGACTGACGAACGAACTTGCCTTCGATGTCGCTCACCCCTTTGCGGATAGTTTCCCGGTAGGTGACCTGCGGACGGCCGATATTGGCCTCGACACCGAACTCGCGTTTCATGCGATCGACGATGATCTCCAGGTGTAGCTCCCCCATCCCGGAAATAATGGTCTGGCCGGACTCTTCATCGGTATGCAGATGGAAAGAGGGATCTTCCGCCGCCAGTCGATGCAGGGCGATGCCCATTTTCTCCTGATCGGCTTTGGTTTTCGGCTCGATGGAGAGGGAGATCACCGGGTCCGGGAACTCCATCCGCTCAAGGGTGATCACTGCCCCGGGGTCGGTCAGGGTGTCACCGGTAGTGACATCCTTCAGCCCGACGCAGGCGGCGATATCCCCGGTCCGCAGCTCCTCGACGTCGTGGCGATCGTTGGCATGCATCAGCACGATGCGCCCGATACGCTCTTTCTTACCCTTCACCGGGTTAAATACCGCATCGCCTTTTTTCAGTACCCCGGAGTAGACGCGGATAAAGGTCAGCTGCCCGACGTAGGGGTCGGACATCAGCTTGAACGCCAGCGCTGAGAAAGGTTCTTCATCGCTGGGATGACGTTCGGCATGTTGCCCCTTTTCATCCACGCCGTCGATGGCGGGCACGTCGAGGGGGGATGGCATCAGCTCAATCACCGCATCCAGCATCCGCTGCACCCCTTTGTTTTTAAAAGCGCTGCCGCAGAGCATCGGCTGGATCTCCCCGGCTACCGTGCGTTTGCGCAGGCCGCTGATAATTTCCGCTTCGTCGAGTTCATTAGTTTCGAGGTATTTATCCATTAACTCGTCGCTGGCTTCCGCCGCCGCTGAGACCATTTTCTCCCGCCAGGTTTTGGCGGTGGCCTGCAGATCGTCCGGCACCGGGGCATAGCTGAAGGTCATCCCCTGAGTAGCGTCATCCCAGATGATGGCCCGCATGTGGATCAGATCCACCACCCCGGTGAAGTGCTCCTCGGCCCCGATGGGGATGACAATCGGCACCGGGTGGGCTTTCAGCCGGTCGATCATCATCTGCACCACGTGGAAGAAGTCAGCCCCCGGACGGTCCATCTTGTTGACGAAGGCGATGCGCGGCACCCGGTACTTATTGGCCTGCCGCCAGACGGTTTCTGACTGCGGCTGCACCCCGCCGACGGAGTCGTAGACCATCACCGCTCCGTCCAGCACCCGCATGGAGCGCTCCACCTCAATGGTGAAATCGACGTGCCCGGGGGTGTCGATGATGTTGATGTGGTGCGGCTCATAACCGCGGTCCATCCCTGACCAGAAGCAGCTCACCGCCGCCGAGGTGATGGTGATGCCCCGCTCCTGCTCCTGCGCCATCCAGTCGGTGATCGCCGCGCCATCGTGGACCTCCCCCATCTTATGGCTCACCCCGGTATAAAACAGGATGCGCTCGGTGGTGGTGGTTTTACCGGCGTCGATATGCGCCGAGATACCGATGTTGCGATAACGCTCGAGAGGAATGGACCGGATCATGATGCATCCTTATTCAATGGACATGACAATCACGCGCTGGGGTAGCGCGTGCAGGTATGTAGATCAGTGTAGTGCCCTGTCAAAGGGGGGACGGGTGATATTGCAGGGGGTGGACTGAGAAAAATTTGACGTCTGTTATTCAATACGAGCCAGCACCGTTGAATTAAGTTTTCATAGACGTAAAAACAATACCCCTCTGTTTTCGGACTCAATATCTTTGCAAATTAACATTATTTTATGTAGGGTTTTCATTGAGTTCATCAACTATATAAAGGATTACAAATTGGCAATTCCAGCTTACTTATGGATGAAAGATGATGGTGGCGCTGATATTAAAGGATCGGTAGATGTTAAAAATCGCGAAGGAAGCATAGAGGTTTTGGGTTTTAGTCATGGATTACACTTACCGACTGATAACAGTACAGGTAAAATCACTGGAACGCGCTTACACGCGCCTTTAACATTCCAGAAAGAATTTGATTCCTCAAGCCCCTATATCTACAAGGCTGTAGCCCAGGGGCAAACACTTAAGAACGTCGAGTTGAAATGGTATAAAATCAATTATTCAGGGCAGGAAGAGGAATACTTCAACATGTTACTAGAGAATGTTAAGGTTATTTCAATCTGCCCTATGATGCACGACTGCAAAAATCCAGCAACTGAAAAACATAATCATCTGGAAGCGGTATCCTTACGTTATGAGAAAATCACATGGAAATACTGTGATGGGAACGTTATTTTCTCGGATAGCTGGAATGAAAGATGATCCAATGTTCATTCCATCTAAATGGGAATCAGCTAAGTAATCTGAGCTGCCCTGGTATAGGTTTTTTTCCTGCATATTCTGGTACAGGCACATCACGCAACAATGCTAATGATATTGCAATCCCCTCTATCGGACCGCTACCGCCAGGTTTGTACTATATTGTTACACGTGGTACCGGGGGTGCACTAACAGGGTTGAGTGATGCTTTTGCGTCGTTTGTATCAGGTTCAGACAGGTCAGTATGGTTTGCTTTGTACAAACATGACGCACAGATTGACGATATTACATTCATAGGACACATAGAAAGAGGACATTTCCGCTTGCATCCAGCAGGTTATAAAGGCGTAAGTGAAGGTTGTATTACTTTGCCCCGTCTATCTGATTTTATGCTGTTACGTGATGCTTTGCTTAAAACGCCAACCATACAAGTAACGTCCTCTTTAACTGCTTTCGGTACTATACAGGTGTATTAATGAAGCCAATGCATTATGTGTTATTGTGGGTTGGGGAAGCGTTTCTCTATGTTTTGGTATTAGCGTCCTTATTTTTATTCATGCCAGAAATGAAAGCCTATAGTCTGGTAAGAATTTTTACAGGGGTCATACCTGGTGATACATGGGATAAATATTATTTCCTTTCCCTCTGCATTGCATCGTTACTCATTGTTGCCATCATTATTTATATAAGTGCATCATTGAAGAAGAGATAAAACGCCCCCTTATAGGTGATAACTATAAGGGGGTTTTTCGGTACATATGGACTCAACAACTCTTCGATGAAAACATTTAACGACTCAAATTAAGATACTTGCTTCATTACGGACATTCAGCTGTAAGAAGTAGATCTCTTTTCGACATCAAAGTAATACGTCGCCCTGCTCTGTTCGCAACCAGCGAGGGGCTTTCAGCCGGTCGCTAAAATAACTCACCAGTTCAAACAGCAGATCTTCAATCACACGCTGCTGCTCGCTTGTCAGCATGCCACTCATTGTTAGCTGAGTGAGTTCCTGGCAGTACCGGCACAGAGTATCGGTTTCTGGCTCGAACACCGGGAGATGGGTGGGCAGCGTATCAATGGTCAACGTAGCCACCATTTCCGGCGGAATGGGATCGTTAAGCGTCGGCATAAGTAGCGAAAGACTGGTGGAAAGCCGCCCGCACAGGGCCAGTTTATCCCGGGTGTCGTCGGCTTCTACCATCGCTTCAACGTAGCGTTCGCAGTTATCTGCAAGCTCGATGAAATCGGTGAGATGGTTGAAAGGTCTGGTAATTAATGTGTGAATTGGGGTTGCGGTCGTAGCCATGTGAATCTCCTGATAAATGAACGAAGTTTGTTCACTAAGGTTTCAGGAGGCTAATCCCGACGCCTGATTTTGCAGGCGCGACAAGAAGATACTGCGATACAGACGAGGCGGCAAGAGGCATTCCCGGAAGCAGCCTCGCAAATCATTAAAAAAACGCCGGGTTGCGGCTGCGCCTTACCCGGCCTACGGGATTGGTGTGGTAGGCCGGGCAAAGCGCAGCTGCCGCCCGGCATAACCCACGTCAGGTGATCGCTATCACCCGAATATCATTCACATTGGTTAACGTCGGCCCGGTCACCACCAGATCCCCCGCGGCGGCGAAGTAGCTGTAGCTGTCATGCCCGCGCAGCATCGCCTTCGCATCCAGCGAAGTACGACCCAGCGTATCCGGCGTGACAATCGCTCCCGCCGCATCCTCGGTGCCGTCAATCCCGTCGCTGTCTCCGGCGATGGCGTAAATCCCCGCCTCGCCCTTCAGGGCGCAGGCCAGCGCGAGCAAGAACTCGGTGTTGCGCCCGCCGCGTCCGGCACCTGCGCTCCCAATCGTGACCGTCGTTTCTCCCCCGCTGAGCAGCACCGCCGGGCCTTTGACCGGCAGGCCGTGCTGCTTCACCGATTTGGCGATCCCGGCCATCATAATCCCCAGTTGGGCGCTTTCACCTTCCAGGGCATCCCCCAGAATCAACGGGGTGTAGCCCATCCGCTGCGCTACGGCTGCAGCGGCGGCCAGCGCACCGGATGGGGTGCCGATTAGGCGGATATCGTCGTCTATCTCCTTAGCAGTCACCGGGGCGCGCGGGGTGCGCAGAACCCGCATCACCGGCTCCGGCAGATCCAGACCGTAGCGGGCGATAATCTCCAGCGCCTCTTCTGCAGTGGAGCTGTCCGCCACCGTCGGGCCGGAGGCGATGCTCTGGGGATCGTCGCCGGGCACATCGCTGATAATCAGGGTGATCACCCGGGCGGGTCTGGCCGCCAGTGCCAGCCGTCCGCCCTTGATATCCGACAGCTGCTTGCGGACGGTATTCATCTCCTGAATGGTCGCCCCGCTGTTCAACAGCGCTTTGTTCACCGCCTGCTTATCGGCGAGGGTGATCCCTTTGCGCGGCAGGGCCAGCAGCGATGAGCCGCCGCCGGAGATCAGTGCGATGACGCAGTCGTCGGCAGTAAGATTTTTGACCTGCTCCATCATCAGCATCGAGGCCACTTCGCTCATCGCATCCGAGACCGGGTGCGCCGCCTCGACGATGCGGATTTTTTGCGTCGGTGCTGCATGACCGTAGCGCGTGACCACCACGCCCTGCAGATCGACATCCGGCCAGGCGGCTTCCAGCGCGGCAGCCATGGCGGCACTGGCTTTCCCTGCCCCTACCACGATGCAACGCCCACGCGGTTTCTCCGGCAGGGCTTTAATCAGCGCTTCATGGGGATCGGCACTCTTTACTGCCGCCATGAAGATCTCAGTAAGCGCCCCTTGCAGGGCGCTGTCGTCGTGTTGTGCCATAGGTCAGCCTTCTGCGATGGCGCGGATCACCGCCTGAGTGACCTCGCGGGTGTTGGCCGTGCCGCCCACGTCCGGGGTCATGATGCCCTCAGCACAGACTTTTTCCACGGCGGCCATCAGGCGAATGGCGGCCTCGCCCTCGCCCAGATGCTCCAGCATCTGGGCCGCGGTCCAGAAGCTGGCGACCGGGTTGGCGATGCCTTTGCCGGTGATATCAAACGCCGAGCCGTGGATCGGTTCGAACATCGACGGGAAACGACGCTCGGGATCGATGTTGGCGGTCGGGGCCACCCCCAGACTGCCCGCCAGCGCGCCGGCCAGATCGGAAAGAATATCGGCGTGCAGGTTGGTCGCCACGATGGTGTCCAGCGACTCCGGATGTAGGGTCATGCGCACGGTCATGGCATCCACCAGCATTTTGTCCCAGGTGACGTCCGGGAACTCGCGCGCCACTTCGGCAGCGATCTCGTCCCACATCACCATCCCGTGACGCTGGGCGTTGGATTTGGTGACCACGGTTAACAGCTTACGCGGACGGGTCTGCGCCAGACGGAAGGCGTAGCGCATAATACGCGTTACCCCGGTGCGGGTGAAAATGGCCACCTCGGTGCCCACCTCTTCCGGCAGGCCGCGGTGCGCGCGACCGCCGTGGCCGGAATATTCCCCTTCCGAGTTCTCACGCACGATCACCCAGTCGAGGGTGCCCGGCACCGCCTTGCGCAGCGGGGACTGAATGCCCGGCAGGATTTTGGTTGGACGGACGTTGGCATACTGATCGAAGCCCTGACAGATCGGCAGGCGCAGCCCCCACAGGGTGATGTGATCCGGCACGTCCGGGGCACCCACCGCGCCAAAGTAGATGGCGTCGAAGGCTTTGAGCTGCTCCAGCCCGTCTTCCGGCATCATCACCCCGTGGGTTTTGTAGTAATCCGAGCCCCACTCGAAGGTGTGCACCGAGAAACGCATATCGCCCTGACGCTGGGCCAGCGCGTGTAACACTTCCACACCCGCGGTGATCACTTCCGGGCCGATACCGTCTGCGGGGATAGCTGCAATGGCGTAATCTTTCATCTGTTATTCCTTAAATTAATGTTTTGACTGAATTAATGTGTCGTTGGCCTGCGCCTTGCGGCTGGACGCCGAGAGCCACAGCACCACGAGTGAAGAGAGGATCAGCAGCCCGGCGACAAACCACAGCCCCCAGGTGTAACTCCCGGTCTGTTGCTTAATCAGGCCAATCATGAACGGACCGACAAAGCCGCCCAGATTGCCGAGTGAGTTGATAGTGGCGATACCCGCCGCGGCCGCCGACCCGGACAGGAACAGGGTCGGCATGCTCCACAGGGGTGGTTTAGAGGCGCTGATGCCGCAGTTAACGATGGTCAGGGCGAGGATCACCCCGACGATGCTCGCCGTGCTACCCGCCATAAACAGCCCCGCCGCCGCGACGACGCAGGCCGCAATCACGTGCCACGAACGTTCGCCGGTTTTATCCGAATGACGCGCCCAGAGCACCATTGCCACTACCGCCATCACCGCCGGGATCGCATTCAGCAGGCCGACGGTCATCGAGGAGACGCCGAGGGTTTTGATGATCTGCGGCGACCAGATGCCGAGGGTATAGAGCCCGGCGGAGGTGCCGAAGTAGACCAGCGACAGGGCAAGGACGCGTTTATCCAGCAACCCTTTCCAGACGCTGTGCTGCGCCGTGCCCTGTTTAGCGGCCTGCTCACGTTGCAGGGTAGAAATCAGCCAGCCGCGCTCCTCTTCGCTGAGCCATTTCGCTTTTTCCGGGCGGTCGGTGAGCCAGAACAGCACCACCACGCCGAGGATCACTGCAGGCACCGCTTCGAGGACAAACATCCACTGCCAGCCGGCAAAGCCCATCAGGCCGTGCATCTCCAGTAGCGCCGCAGAGATCGGCGAGCCGAGCGCAGTGGAGATGGGTGCCGCCGCCATAAAGATTGCCGTCACCTGGGCGCGCTTTTGCGCCGGGAACCAGTAGCTTAAGTAGAGGATGATCCCCGGGAAGAAGCCCGCTTCCGCCACGCCGAGCAGAAAACGCAGGGTGTAGAAGCTGGTGGTGCCCTGGACAAAGGCCATCCCGCCGGAGACCAGCCCCCAGGTGATCATCACCCGGGCAATCCAGATGCGGGCCCCGACCTTGTGCAGGATCAGGTTGGACGGGACTTCAAACAGGAAGTAGCCGAGGAAGAAGATCCCGGCACCAAACCCGAACACCGCCGGGGAGAAGCCGAGTTCGGCGTTCATGGTGAGCGCCGCGAAGCCGATGTTGACGCGGTCGAGGAAGGCGATGAAATACAACAGCATGATGAAGGGTACGATGCGCAAGGTGATTTTGCGCATTACCCGTTGTTCGATTGTGCAGGTCATGTGAGGTGTTCCTCATAATTATTTTGTAGGGTACGCAGTCGGGCTGCCTTGATGAGTATGCTGATATTTCTTGCATGATCATGCGCATCGGTTTATACAAAAAAATGCAATAATCGCGAGCGAGCCAAAATGGAACTACAACACCTGCGCTGTTTCCTGGCGGTAGCCGAAACCCTGCATTTCGGTCAGGCGGCACAAAAACTGGATATGCTGCCCTCTGCCCTGGGAAGGAATATTCGTCTTTTAGAAGAGACACTTGGCACCCGGCTGTTTACCCGCTCGACCCGCCGGGTGGCGCTCACCGAGAACGGGGTATTGCTGCGGGAAGAGGCACGTAAACTGCTCGCCCATGCCGACGCGATTATGTTGCAATTTCGTCAAAATCCACGCCGCTCACAGCCGCTGTTGCGCGTCGGCACTATCGACAGCGCGGCCATCGGATTGCTGCCAGGATTGTTGCAATTGTTCCGCCAGCACTACCCGACGGTGGAGATCCAGCTCTTCGAAGATAAGACCGTCCATCTGCTGCCGAAACTGAAAAGCGGCAGGCTGGATCTGGTGTTTATTCGCCCTCCCGCCCAGCTCGACGCCCAGTTTGGCCGGGCGTTTCTCTGCAATGAGCCGGGGATCCTGGCCCTGCCCGCCAGCCACCCGTTTGCCGACCGGGAAACCGTCAATATTGCCGAGCTGGAAGGGATGCCGATGATCCTGCCGGAGCGGCGTTCCCGTCCGCACAGCCATGATTTGACCATGAATCTGTTTCATACCGCCGGGATTGAGGTGACAGTGTCACAGATGGCGGACGAGAAGCAGACCATCATCAATCTGGTGTCGGCGGGAATTGGGCTGGCGATTGTGCCAGCCTGGAGCAGCCGCTATCTGATGCCGGGAGTGAAATTTGTGAAGCTGAACGGAGCGGAAAAGATGGGAATGCCGCTGGAGGCGGTATGGATGGCCGGGGCGCAGGATGAGATACGGGATAATATGCTGGGGATGCTGGAGGAGCATCCGGAGCTGTATGAGTGAATCGCCGGGTGGCGGCTACGCCTTACCCGGCCTACGAGAGCACGGACCTACGCCTTATAAATAAATCGTTGGATAAAATCGGCGATATCGGCTTCGACCATGGCGCATTTTTCCGCCGAAGGCCTGACCCCGAGAAACTCGTCATAACCATTCAACAATGAAATCAGCTGTCGCGTGGTGCGGCTGACGTCACACTCGCGAAAGCTCCCATTCGCTACGCCCTCCTCAATAATGCCGCGGACGATGTCGTTCCATGCTTGCGTGATGGATTCAACAAATTCAGCGTAAACGTCATTATGCAGCGCTAACTGCCACGTTGAGCCATACAGCTGCCAGGCGGCATCCGGCTCAAAGGGTAAAAAATCGACGACCAGGCGCTCCATTTTTTGCGTGGAGGGTAAGGACGCCACCTCACGGGTAAATGTCTCCAGTTCGTCGCGCATAAAACGATCCAGCGCCGCAATACACAGGGCCTGCCAGTTGCTGAAGTAATGGTAAATATGGCTGCGAGAGATCCCTAACGACTCGGTCAACTCACGCGTGGTGACGTTAGCGATCCCCTTCTCCAGAAATAATGCGATCGCCCCGTCCAGAATCCTGGCTTTTACCGCCTCTTTTGCTTCTTTCATCTACACGCCCACGTTGACTTTGAGCAAGTGCTCAAATAGACTCGCCCTACAAATTTGAGCAACCGCTCAAATTTATCTTAACAGAAAATTGTATGCTTACCTTAAAAAATGCGGCTCCTGCCGCAGTCTCAAATAGCGCGGTCAAAACGCTCAAACTGCTGGGCCAACGCCATAGCCGAAAACTCGTCCTGACCTTCTTACTGGTGGCAGCTGAAAACATCACCATGCTGCTTTATCCCCTGTTGGCGGGGTTTGCGATCAACGCCATCATCTCCGGCCAGGCGTTGCATGCCGTGCTGTATGCGGTGATGGTGTTTGTGATGTGGGCGATCGGCGCGGCAAGACGCAGTATCGACACCCGCACCTTTGCGCGCATCTATGCCGAACTGGCGGTTCCGGTCATCCTTGCGCAACGTGAAGAGCAGCACAGCTCGTCGACGATTGCTGCCCGCGTGGCGCTGTCGCGTGAATTTGTCGATTTCTTCGAGAAACATCTGCCGGTGCTGGTGACCTCTGTCGCGTCCATCATCGGCGCCGCGGTGATGTTGCTCCTGCTGCAGTTCTGGACCGGCGTCGCCTGTCTGCTTATCCTGGTCTTCTTTGCCCTGTTTTTACCGGGATTTACCCGCAGGAACGAAGCGTTATTCCTGAGACTGAACGACCGGCTGGAAAAAGAGGTGGCGTTTGTGAACAGCGCCTCCAGGATATCGCTCTCCAGGCACTACGATGTGCTGGCGCGACTCAGAGTTAAACTGTCAGATCGGGAAGCTTTTGGCTATTTAGCCATCGGCACGGTGACCGCGATTTTGTTCGCCAGCACTATCCTGACCATGTCGTTCAAAGGCGGACTGGATGCCGGTCATATCTATTCGGTCATGACCTACATGTGGATGTTTGCGATGAGTCTGGATGACGGGCCGCAGTTGCTGGAAAAATACTCGCAGCTGAAAGATATTGGCAAGCGGGTTAATACCAGTACGGTTTAATCAGTCTTTATCCCCTCACCGCAACGATGAGGGGATAACTTACGCTTTTACATCGAATAACCCGGCTTCTTAATCAGCTCATCCAGCTTCGGGCCAATTTCCGTATCCCAGACCTGCGCTTTCCAGTCGGCTTCCTGAACTTCGTTCAGGGCCACGGAAATAGAGCGATCTTTACTGTTCAGATGGCGCGTAATCACCTCGGCGATATCCGCCGCCAGGGCAGTTTTTTGCTCGTCGTTCAGATCGCGGGGAAAACACTTAATATCAACGTGTGGCATGGGCAGGGCTCCTTTTGAGTAATGATTCCAGACTAGCAGAGTATGTCATTGTCTTTTAGCACCTTGTGCAGTTTCGGGAGCTTGCCCACGCTATCGGCAACGGCGGTGATCTTTGGTGTGTTGGCGGCAAACCAGTCCGATCGCGGCCCCCAGGTACGCATCACGCACAGATAGCAGTCGATAAGGGTGATCTGCTCGCCAAAGGCGTACGGCGTGGCTTTAAGGTGATTATCCAGCCACAGGTAGAGCGATTTGCGGTACTCCCGGCAGTGGTGTTGCAGCTGTTCCGGGGCATCCGGTGCCCAGCGTTCCGGGTAGTCGGCATAGGTGAAGGTAGGATAGACGTTAGCCACCAGCCAGATCAGCAGGCGCTGAAACTGCTGACGCTCGCTACTCCCGAGCGGAGGGGCCAGATCGGGCCGACGATCGAGGATCATCAGCGCAATTGCCGCCGTTTCCGTCATGATCTCGCCGTTCTCCAGCTCGAGGGTCGGGACCTGACACAGCGGGTTGAGTTTTTCCAGCAGCTCACGCGTCTCGCCAGGCTTATCGAACCCGTCGACGTTGATAAACTGGTACGGAATGTCGGCCAGGGTCAGCATCACTTCACTGATGGCTGAGCCCCAGCCGGGAACGCCATAGACTTTGATCATCGGCTATACCTCGGTCAAAGCCTTAAGTGTAGAGCAGCCTCAGTAGGTTATCCCGGGCGGGTTGACTTCCGACTGCGCCACCGCTTCGCCCTGCTCGCCCCAGCGGGCCAGCACTTTCTGGTAGTCACCCCGCTGGATGGCCCCGTCGAGCGCGGCCTGCAGGGCATACACCAGCTCGTTGCCCTTTTTGGTGGTGGTGGCCACGTAAGCCTTCTTCGGCCCTAAGCCCACCACCCGCGTTTTGCCGGTCAGGGCCTCTTTGTAGGCGGAAACCGACTGCGGGCCGAAGAACACGTCCGCCCTACCGGACTGGATATAGAGATTGCCCGAGGCGTCATCGGTCAGGTAGACCGGCAGCGCAGGCTCGCGCCCGGCGGTTTTGTTCTCCTCATTCCAGCCCAGCAGAATGCGCTCCTGGTTAGTGCCCGAACCGACAATCACCTTTTTACCGGACAGATCGGCAGCGCTGTTGATCGACTGCACCTCGCTGGTGGATTTCACCGAGAAGGCCAGGTTATCGACGCGATAGGTGGCAAAATCAAACTTCTGTTTGCGCTGCTCGGTCACCGCAATGTTGACCAGCGCCACGTCGTAACGCCCGGAGGTGATCCCCAGCGGCCAGTCCTCCCACGCCGTCGGCACCAGCTTGAGTTTTAAACCCAGGCTGCCCGCCAGCAGCCGGGCGATATCCGGATCGCTGCCGATGCGGGTGCGGTTATCGCTGGCCAGCAGCGCCAGCGGCGGTGAGTTAAGGGCCGAAATGGCGACGGTCAGCGTACCCGGTTCGACAAACTTGTAGTTCGCCGGGATCTTCGCCACCGCCTGTTTATCCACCGTCACCGGCAGCGGCTGCTCGTTAGCCTGTAAATCAATCGAGGCGTGGCTCGCAGAGGCCACCACTAACAACGCCAGTAATCCCTTTTTCATCTTCTCTCCTTACAGGACTTTGGACAGGAACTGCCGCGTTCGCGCATGCGACGGACGGTTCAGCACCTCGTCGCTGCTCCCCTGTTCGACGATTTTGCCGTCGACCATAAACACCACCTGATCCGCCACTTCCCGGGCAAAGCCGATCTCATGGGTCACCACCACCAGGGTAGTGCCGGAGCGGGCCAGCTTTTTGATCACATCCAGCACCTCACCCACCAGCTCGGGATCCAGCGCCGACGTCGGTTCATCAAACAGCATCACCCGTGGGCGCAGGGCCAGGGCGCGGGCAATGGCGATGCGCTGCTGCTGCCCGCCAGACAGATGCCGGGACCAGGCGTCGGCTTTATCGCGCAGACCCACCACGTCGAGCAGATCGTAGGCCCGTTCGACGGCTTGTTTACGGCTCAGCTGTTTATGGGCAATGGGTGCCTCGATCAGGTTCTCCAGCACCGTCAGGTGCGGGAACAGGTTGAAGTTCTGGAACACATACCCGACGTTGATGCGCTGTTTGAGGATCGCTTTCTCCTTCAGCTCATACAGGGTGTTGCCCTCCCGGCGATAGCCGATGTAATCCCCGTCAATCTGAATAAAGCCTTCATCCACGCGTTCGAGGTGGTTAATGGTGCGCAGCAGGGTCGATTTACCGGAGCCGGACGGGCCGAGGATCACCGTCACTGAACCCGGCGGGATCTCCAGCGAGACGTTATCCAGCGCCTTGTGGCGACCAAAGAACTTGCTCACGCCGGTAATGGAAATATGTCCTTCAGGAGAGGCTTGCATGGACAGGCTCCTGTGTGGTTTGGGTGGTCACGGAACGGGTGCGGGTGGCGCGGGTGGTGTTCACCGCCGAGCGGCGCTCGCTGCGGGCCAGGGCACGTTCCACCAGATGCTGGATCGCGGAAAGCACGGTGGTGATCACCAGATACCAGACGGCACCGACCATCAGGAGCGGGATTACCTCCTGGGTGCGGTTGTAGATCATCTGGATGGTGTAGAACAGCTCCGGCATGGCGAGGACGTAAACCATCGCCGTGCCCTTGGCGAGGCTGATAATTTCGTTGAACCCGGCCGGCAGAATGGTGCGCAGCGCCTGAGGCAGGATGATGCGCAGGGTACGGCGCGAGGCCGGTAAACCCAGCGCGGCAGCGGCTTCATACTGGCCGTGATCGACCCCGAGGAAACCGCCGCGGATAATTTCTGCGGTATAGGCGCTCTGCACCAGCGTCAGCCCGACCACCGCGGTGGAGAACTGCCCCAGCACGTTGATGGTCTCAAAGCTGCCCCAGGTGATGCGGGTGAACGGCACGCCGAGCGACAGCGTGTCGTAGAGATAGGAGAAGTTGTAGAGGATGATCAGGACCACAATCAGCGGCAGGGAGCGGAACAGCCAGATATAGCCCCAGGCGAGGCTGCTCAGCAGCCACGAGGACGACAACCGGGCCAGGGCTAACAGGCCGCCGATCACCACGCTCAGCGCGGTGCCGATCAGGGTCAGGAGCAACGTCTGCCCCACCCCTTCAAGGATCACCGGGTCGAAGAACCAGCGCGCGAACACGCTCCACTCCCAGCGGGGGTTAAAGGCCACCGACTGTACGACAACCGCCAGCACAAACAGCGCCACAATCGCCCCCACCGTGCGCAGCGGGTAGCGCGCCGGGACCACTTTGATGGTTTCAACGTTGTTCATGGTCGTTCCTCATGCCGATTTACTGAACGCTTCGCGTACCAGCGTTTTGGTGAAGCGCAGCCGCCCGTCGAACGGCGGCTGGCTGTACTCCTCCGGGTCGCGGTCGAGGTCGAATTGCGCCGCGTAGCCCTGGCTCAGGTAGAGCCGCACCGCTTCCGGCTGACGGAAACCGGTGGTGAGGTAGATCTGGCTGTAACCGGCCAGCACCGCCCGGTGCTCCAGCTCCTGCACCACCCGGGCGGCAAGTCCCTGCTGACGCAGAGATTTGTCGGTCCAGATCCGTTTGATCTCGGCGGTGTGATCATCGAAGGGTTTATAGGCCCCGGTGGCGATGATTTTCCCATCGCGCTCCAGCACAATAAACAGCCCCTGCGGCGCCAGATACCACTCGGTCAGTTCGATCTCAGCATCTTTGGAGAAGTAGTCACCGTAGCGCGCGGCGTATTCCCCGAACAGCCCCTCGATGATGGGCTGAAGTTCGGCATCCTCCGGCGAAACGTCACGAAAAAGGTCGCTCATAAGTCCTCCTTAGTCGCCCAGGCCAGCCGGATTCACTTCCGAACTCGGGATGCGCTCCACGCCTTCACCCCAGCGGTTCAGCACCTTGTCGTAGTCGCCGTTCTTGATCACCCCGTTGAGGGCGGTCTGCACCGGTTCCGCCAGGCCGCTGCCTTTCTTCAGGGTCACGGCGATGTGCGCCGCTTTCGGCCAGCCACCGTCAACGCTGCCCACCAGTTTGGTTTTGCCGGTGAGGGCCGCTTTCCACGCACCAATCACGTTCGGGCCGAAGTAGGCGTCCGCGCGACCGGACTGCAGCGCCAGCGTCTGGGCGGCATCATCTTTGGTGTAGATCGGGGTGAACGGCTTGAGGCCCTTCTTCTGGTTTTCTGCATCCCACGCCAGCAGGATCGCCTCCTGGTTGGTGCCGGAACCCACGATAATCCGCAGACCGGCGATATCTTCCGCCTTCTCAAGTTTCTTAATCGGGCTGGTGGATTTCACGTAGAAGCCCAGCGAATCCTTACGATAGGTGGCGAAATCGAACTTCTGTTTGCGCTCTTTGGTGACGGTGATGTTGCTGATCGCCGCGTCGTATTTCCCGGAGGTGACACCCAGCGGCCAGTCTTCCCAGGAGGTGGGCACCACGTTCAGCTCCAGCCCGAGGCTGTCGGCCACCAGACGGGCGATATCGGCCTCGCTGCCGATCAGGGTTTTGTTGTCATCGGCAAACACCGTCAGCGGCGGCTGGCTCTGCGCAGAAATCGCCACGGTAAATTTCCCCGGCACCACCGGCTTAAAGCTCGCGGGAAGCTGGGCGATGGCCTGCGGGTTTTTCGCGGTATTGATCGGCGTTTTGTTGGCTTCGAGGCTGACCCCGGTGCCGTTAATGTTGACGTTCTCTGCCCAGACGGCAGGGGTAAAGGCCAGCGCGAGCGCCAGAATAAGCGATGATTTTTGCATGGCAGGTTCTCTTATTGTTGTGTGAACTGATTTGCTGGTTGGTCTAATCCCAGGCTCTCACGCAGGGTGGTGCCGGGATATTCTGTGCGGAACAGGCCGCGGGCCTGCAACAGCGGCACCACCTGATCCACGAAGCGCGGGAAGGTATCCGGCGTGCCGCCCTGGATGATAAAACCGTCTGCGGCATAGCCTTCAAACCACTGCTGCAAGCCGTCGGCCACCTGTTCCGGGGTGCCGGAAAAACGCGGGCGCGGCGAGGCAGCTTCCAGTGCCACCTGACGCAGGGTTAAGTTGCGTTCCTGGGCGTTACGCTTGATCTCATCGGTGGTGCTGCGGAAGCTGTTTTTTCCCAGGTCGCCAACGTCCGGGAAGGCTTCATCCAGCGGATACTGGCTGAAATCGTGGTGCTCAAAATAGCGACCGAGATAGTTCAGGGCATCGTTGATGGAGACCAGCGCGGCAGTGGTCTGGTACTGCGCCTCCACGTCGTCGGCGTCTTTTCCGACGATCACGCTCACCCCCTGGAAGATGTGCAGCTCGTCCTCGCTTCGACCATGCTGTTTCAGTTGGCTTTTGACGTCATGCCAGAAGGCCTGGGCTTCTTCGTAGGTTTCATGGTGGGTAAAGATGGCGTCAGCATGTTTCGCCGCCAGCTTTTTGCCGTCGTCCGAGGCCCCGGCCTGGAAGACGATTGGCCTGCCCTGCGGCGTGCGGCCAATGTTCAGCGGCCCGGCCACCTTGAAGAAATCCCCGTGGTGATCGAGGGTGTGCAGCTTTTTAGGGTCGAAGAACTGCCCGGTCTCTTTGTTACGCACAAAGGCGTCGCCCTCCCAGGAGTCCCACAGCCCTTTCACCACGTCGAGATACTCATCGGCGATGCGGTAACGCAGGGCGTGCTCCGGGTGCTTGTCGCGGGAGAAGTTCTTCGCTGACCCTTCCAGCGGCGAGGTCACCACGTTCCAGCCCGCCCGGCCGTTGCTCAGGTGATCGAGGCTGGCGAACTGGCGCGCCACGGTGAACGGCTCGCTGTAGGAGGTGGATAGCGTCCCCACCAGCCCCAACCGTGATGTGACGGTCGCCAGCGCCGACAGCACGGTCAGGGGCTCAAAGCGGTTGAGAAAATGCGGGATCGACTTCTCGTTGATGTAGAGACCATCGGCGACAAAGATAAAGTCGAGCTTGCCCGCTTCGGCCTTCAGGGCCGTCTCTTTGACGAAGTTAAAATTGATGCTGGCATCGGCCGGGGCTGCCGGATGACGCCAGGCGGACATATTTCCCGAGGCGCCGTGCAAAATCGTGCCCAGTCGCAGTTGTCGTGGTGCGGACATATTCCCTCCTTACCCTTAAAGTTGATTCAGTGCTTTTTCCGCAAGTCGGGCGAAGTAACGCGCGGCGGGTTCTATTAATGCCTCGTCCGGGTTAAAGGCCGGATGATGTAAGCCATACTGACTGGCGCTGCCGATGCTGACGAAAGCCCCCGGGATCTGCTGCAGGTAGACAGCGAAATCCTCCCCGCCCATATGCAGTTCTGCATGCCGGGTTTCATAGCCGCTTTCGCTAGCCACCGAGGTGGCAAACTCGGCCCAGTTGGCGTCGTTAACCAGCGCGGTAGGCCCGGCGTACCAGGTGATGTCGATCTGCGCGTTAAAGGCGGCAGCAAAGCCAGCAGCGATTTCGGCCACCCGGGCCTTCACGTTCTGCTGCACTTCGGTGCGATGGGTTCTGAGGGTGCCTTCCAGCTCGACGCTCTCCGGCAGCACGTTCCAGGTGTTGCCCCCGGTAATGCGGGTCACGCTCAGCACCACCGAATCGAGGGTATTGACGTTGCGGCTGGCGACGCTTTGCAGGGCGGTGACCAGCTGGCTGGCGAGCAGGATGGCATCGTTGCCTTCATGTGGACGAGCGGCGTGCGCCCCTTTGCCAGTGATGCGGAACACGAAGCGGTCGACGTTGGCGTAGAACGGTCCGCCGCGTGTGGCAAAGCTGCCCACCGGCAGACCGGGTTCGTTATGCATACCGAAGATGGCGCTGACGTCGCGCAGGGCCCCGGCGCGCACCAGGCTTTTGGCGCCGCCGAAATTCTCCTCCGCGGGCTGGAACAGGATCCGCACCCGGCCGTTCAGCGAGGCTTCCCGTTCTTTCAGCTTCAGGGCCGCGCCGAGGATCACGCTGGTGTGGATGTCGTGGCCGCAGGCGTGCATCACGCCGGGACGCTGAGAGGTAAAGGCTACGCCGCTGCGCTCCTCGATCGGCAGGGCGTCGATATCGGCTCGCAGGGCGATCTGTTTATCACCCTTCCCCACCTCGGCGACCACGCCGGTGGCCAGATCGTAAGGCAGAACCTTAATTCCGGCGTCGCCTAACCACTGACGCAGTCGGGCGGTGGTTTGGACTTCCTCCCCGGAGAGTTCCGGGTTCTGGTGCAGCTCGCGGCGCCAGGCGATCAGCTGTTGTTCGAGGCTCATACTGCCACCTCTCTCTGCTCTCGGGCCTGAGCCAGCAGGCGCAGGGATTGCACCCGGGCGGTGCCCTCCGCGACCGGCGTATCAATGATGAACTCGTCGATGCCCCACTGCTGATGCAGCGCCTCCAGCTGTGCGAGCACCGACTCGGCGGTACCTGCCAGCAACGACTGGGCGCGACGGGCGATGCGCAGCGGCTCGCTGCCTGCCTGACGGGCAAAGGCGTAAGCCTGCTCTTCGCTGGCCACGGTGACCCGCTGGCCGTTGGCCAGCTCAACGCCCCACACTTCTACTGATTTCGCCAACTCATCAGCCTGGGCCTGGGTTGGTGCCACAATCGCCTGCACCGCGACAATCACCTCCCGGGCGCTATGGGCGCGCCAGGTGCCGATGACCTCGCGCAGCAGTTCCGGGTCGCCATTCAGATGGGCGGCAAAAACAAAGTCCCAGTCGAGGCTGGCGGCAAGGCGCGCGCTCTCCGCGCTGGCCCCCAGCAGGAAGCCAGCCGCCGCCACCTGCGGTAACGGTGTGGCTCGAACCGCCTCCTCCTGTGATGTAGGGTTGATCCAGCCATTCAGCTGCGCCAGCTGGGAGGCGAAGTCGCCCTTCTCCTGCTGGCTGAGGCCGAGCTGTAATGCCCGGGTCGAGAGCGGCAGGCCGCCCGGCGCTTTGCCGACGCCCAGATCCACACGACCAGGGGCGATAGCCGCCAGCAGGTTGAAGTTTTCTGCCACTTTGTAGGGGCTGTAGTGTTGCAGCATTACCCCGCCAGAGCCGACGCGAATGCGTTTCGTCTGCCCGAGGATCCAGGCAATCAGCAGCTCGGGTGACGGGCTCGCCAGCTGTGGGGTGTTGTGGTGTTCGGCAATCCAGAAGCGGTGATAACCCAGGGTTTCGGCCTGCTGCGCCAGGCTCAGCGTGCGCGCCAGCGCATCGGCGGCCGTTTCGTTTTCTGCGACAGGACTTTTATCCAGAATGCTGATTCGCCAGGACATGTTGCAATCTCGTTTGACTAAACATGTCGCCATTATTAAGGGGCGATTTCACCGCTGAGAAACAATTAATTTACATTTGGTTTGCCGGATTTCAGATATACAGCGTCGGATGACAGCGTTGCACGAAGCTCAGCGATCAGGGCATCGGCCTGTTGCCGGGAGGTGATGCGCACGAAGCGGATGTGGGCAAAAGCTGGATTCTGCATGTCGGCTTCATAGCGTGCGCGGTTGCTGCGCCAGGTCTTGATCGTCCACAGTAATATCGACTCCCGGCTAAAGAAAGTGCGGCGAAAGCTCTCCCGATTGCCGGTGCCGGGCCACAGCTCCTGCTGAGTCCAGGCGCGTTTTACCGCCCGGGTGACGGCCTGACGCAGGGTGCGGGCCAGACCGTAATCGACCCACACCACCAGATCGACGTGGCGCCATTTAATCGGACGGGTGCGGTTGTAGTTGCCGTCCAGCACCCAGCCAGGCGTGGCGCTGAGCGCCGCCTCCAGCTTTGCGAACATGACGTCGTCCGGGGTGCCCTGCCAGTCGGGACGCCAGTACAGGGTATCCATTTCGATACAGGGTAGCGCCAGTTCGGCGGCGATCCGGCGGGCAAGCGTGCTCTTGCCGCTGCCGCTGGTACCAACCAGGTTGATTTTCATCACATTTCCTGATGAGTCGGGGAAAACGGGCTAACAATGATAATGTTTTATCATTGTTAATGAAACACGATTTCGGCGGTATGGTTTAGGCCACGGATTCATTATTTCCTTAACATTTGCCTTAAGTCGGTTTATTTCCCCTCTGCTTTACTTTCTGCATCCCGCTGATTGCATTTTTATGACCTGGATATTCATTAATACGAAAAAATAGTTAATTGCGGCGCTTTCTAATTCATTACTTTTTGTGGAGAATACGCCAGCCGTAATATTACAGAATAAATATCCAACCTTGCCTGACTCTTTTATCGGGCGGCTACTCTTTTACACAGACATCACCATGGAGTTATTCATGAGGCGTAACAATCACGTTACACAAAACGAGTATTTGCTTAACGAAGGGTCGACCTTAATGTCGACCACCGATACCCTGAGTCATATTACGTATGCGAACTCGGCCTTTATTGATGCCAGTGGTTATAAAGAAGAACATCTTATTGGTGAACCGCATAATGTGATCCGCCATCCGGATATGCCTCCGGAGGCGTTTGGCGATATGTGGTTTACCCTCCAGCAGGGCGAGAGCTGGACCGGGCTGGTAAAGAACCGCCGCCACAACGGGGATCACTACTGGGTGCGAGCCAACGTTACACCGGTCTACCAGAATGACACTTTGACCGGTTATATTTCGGTGCGGAATATTCCTGAGCGTCGTGAGGTCGATGCCAGTGAAGCGCTTTATCAGCGGGTACGAAATAACGAATTAAAAAGCCATCGCTTTTATAAAGGTGTGCTGGTGCGTCGGGGTATATTCTCCTTTCTCTCTATTTTCAAACGACTCAGCACTGCAAAACGGGTTAATTACTCCCTTGGTATTACCGCCCTGGTTGCCCTCGCCCTTCCTTTATTACTTCCTGATGAAATAATGCAGTCCGGTGGCCTGGCGGTGCTGTTTATTTTGCTGTCGATATTTCTTAATGCCCAGATCTGCCGCCCGGTGAAAACCATTGTTAAACAGATGCAGCGCGTCGTCTCGGGCCGCAAGACCGACTATTACCACTTCGATCGGGTCGATGAGATTGGCCTGATGATGCGGCTGGTTAATCAGTCCGGATTAAACCTGAATTCACTGGTGGATGATGTCGGGACGCAAATCAGCGGCATCCGCGCCATCAGTCAGCAGGTCGCTAAAGAAGGCGACGCTCTGCAGGCCCGCTCGGAGGAGACCTCGGGAGATCTGCAGCAGACCGCCGCGGCGGTGGAAGAGATTGCCAGCGCGGTACAACAGACGGCCCAGACGGCGGAAGACGCAATCCGCATGGCCGACCAGACCAGCGCCAGCGCTTACAGCGGCGAAGCGGTGATGAAGCAGACCATCGGCGTGATGCAGTCGGTGTCGCGGGATAACGGCCAGATAGTCGATATCATCGCGGTGATCGACCGTATCGCCTTCCAGACCAATATCCTGGCGCTGAATGCCGCGGTGGAAGCCGCTCGCGCCGGGGAGGCAGGCCGCGGTTTTGCGGTGGTGGCCGCCGAAGTGCGTAATCTGGCCCAGCACTCAGCGTCGGCGGCGAAGGAGATCGCGTCGCTTATCGAGAAGAATGTCGCCAGCGTCAATGCCGGGGTCAATATGGTCGAGCAAACCGAAACCCAGCTAACCACCATGATCGGCAACGTGCTGAACATGTCGGCCCTGATTAAAGAGATCGGCCACGCCACTCAGGAGCAGACCCAGGCGCTGACCCTGATTAATGAGTCCATTTCCCGTATCGGAGTGATGACTCATAACAACACCGGGATGGTGGAGCACGTCACCCAGGCGGCCAACCACCTTACCCAGCGCACCACCCGCCTGCAGCAGGCGATTGCGGTGTTTGGCGGCTAATCACTATCGGGGCGAAATTGTCGTTTCGCCCCGATTAAGTGTCAGGAGCAAGGCCACTGTAATAACAGCCTTGCTAATGGCCCTGTTCCTCCCTAGAATTTCCAGAGTCGCTCAGGAGATACGTAGCATGAGAAAAAAAACCATTACAAAAGCGCAGATTTATCGTTCCGTTGCCAGCTCAACCGCGATCGAAACAGGTGTTGCTGTGCAAAAAATCGAGCAGCAACTTATACAAAATCTGGCCCAGGCGAAAGCCGTTGGTCTCGCCCGCTAATCTGGCAAAATATCGCTTACCAGTTGCATCATGGGTCTGTAGTTGCCTGAGACACCAGCCTGAATTGCCTTGAAGTAAAAAAGCTTGTGCTCGTCCCATAAGCTGTAATCCAGCACTCCTTTTCCCGCCAGAACGGACAGCATATCGAAGAGTAGCCGCGACAGACGTCCATTACCTTCCCTGAATGGATGAATCAAAATAAACTCAACATGACATTCGGCCAGATAACTCACCAGCTCAGGACGCGTCAGGTTTTTTAGTTCACCAGAACGGGAGAGATATTGCTTCTCGAAGCCAGCAATCAGCAACGGGATCCTGTTGGCTGCGGCGAACTGAAAACCGTCCTTTGTCAGGTTTGCATTACGCAACTTCCCCGCCCAGTCGTACACATTTCCCAGCCATTTCCGGTGCCATACCCTGATATGTTCAAAAGCCAGCCCCGAAAGCGGCTGATCTTCGATGAACAGTTCTTCATACAGCATCAGCAACAAGCCCGATTCCAGCGCTTCCATTTCATCGACATCGATGATCCCTAATTTGTTCGCCAGAACCGAGTCGCCAGAGCCAGGCTGGTGACGCTGTTCCGCTGAATGAAGTTCATATTTTGACAAGCCGTTACCTCCTCTCTAACGCGTTTTAACGTTGCACCCTGCGCCTTACTGTCGTGAAATCTGTCGAGCGTAGCGATTCGGGTTCATCATATCTACCACCATTCATCGCTACGGCAAAATGGCTAACCCGGCGAAAAGGTCATATCTTTTTTAAAGCGACGGTCGCTGCCGGGAGCCTGGATGAAAGCAGAAAAACTGACGTTTGCGGTCTCGTTACTCGCCTGGGGGGCGCTCTACTATCTGCTGGGCTGGATCTCCTTATTCCTCGACGGCCCGGAGAGTCGGGTGGCTTTTATCTGGCTGCCCTCGGGCGTGGCTGTCGCCGCCTTTTTGATCGCGACGCGAAAGCAGTGGCTCGCGCTGTGGTTTATTCTGTTCCTCGCCCGCCTGGCGCTGGGGCTGACCTTTCATCATACGTTTCACGTCTCGCTGGTGCTGGCCCTGTTTTCGCTCACCAGCCAGATGGGGATTGCCTGGTGCGTGCGCTACTTTTCCCGGGGCTACGACCAGTTGCATAAGATCGTTACCTGGGTGATCTCGACGATTGTCATCAGCGCCCTGGCGGCGCTGGCGGGGGTTGGCTGGCTCTCCCTGCTGGCCGGGAGCGTGCAGATGCAGTGGCTGTGGATCGCCTGGAGCGCTAACGTCACCGGCACGCTGTTTGTTACCCCGCCGCTGATGGGTCTGCTGGCCCTGGCTGATAAAGTGGCGCGGCGTGAGTCGCTGGCGGGTGTCTGTTTAGTTTTCGCCGTCTTGCTGGCGACCCTGTATATCTTCAGCGACCTGCCCGACCCCAGCGACAATGTCGCCGTGATTTACGCCCTGGCCTGCCTGCCGTTGGTTCTGCTGACTGCCGCTACCGTTATCTGCGGAAATCGGCTGGCGTCGCTGGCGTTTATCCTGTTTAGCGCCGGGGTGATCTATGCCTCCTGGCGGGAAACCGGCCCCTTTTATTTTGCCCGTCTGACGCCGGAAGAGTCGGTCCTACTGGCGCAATCTTATCTTTCTGCCGCCGCCCTGCTGCTGGTGTTTATCCGCGCCCAGAAAATGCACAGCACGGCCGGTCGTCATTCCCGGGCGATGGCCTATTCCCTCGATCCCGAAACGGGCCGGATGAGCTGGGATCCCCATGCGGACCCAATTCTCGCCGCCGCGCTAGCCCCGGTCACCCACCGGGAAGCGCTGCTGGCCCTTGTGCCCGATCCGCAACAGCAGGCCCGGATGACCGCCCGCTGGCAGGCGGTGGCGAACAACCAGCCCGTTGCAGAGACGTTTCGTTTTACGCTGGCGATTGCAGGCCATCCGCCCATCACCTTAACAGAGCGAAATATGCTGATGATGAGCAATAAGGATCGCCCGGTGATTGTCGCGTTCTGGTCTGAGGACCAGGGAAGCCTGTTTCAGTCCGCGCCGCAGGAGGAGGGTTAATCATGCTGCAGATCGCCTTTTTACTCGCCGGGGCGGCGTTTGTCCGCAAAGCGGCACCCTTCTTTTTGGTGGCAGGCATGCTCTGGGGCGGGCTGGGGCTGGCCATTTTTATTGATGGCCTGCAGGGCGGATTGCATTTCCCGCTACACGTCTTTGGCCTGTTTCTGCTGCTCGACAGCCTGGTGTCGCTCACCCTGGGCTCGGCGGCCAAAGGGACTCAGCGCGGCATTTTTTACTTCAAGGGCGGCGTGTTCCTGCTAATCGCCATTCTGATCCTGTCAGGTCGCCACGATGGCACCCTGGTGCTGGCGATCGTCTTCGGGATTGCGTACTTCATCACCGGCCTGTTTACCATCGCCTCTGCGGTGGTGGTGCGCTTTACCCACTGGCGTCGGGCCCTGCTGTCCGGGGTGTTACAGATCCTGTTTGCCGTTTTCCTGTTCCTGCCCTTTCCGACCGAACATGACGGCACCGTCTCGCAGTTTATCGGCATGGTGATGCTCACCGGCGGGCTGCAATCGGTGATCCTCTCCCTGCGGATGCGCCAGATCCGCCAGGGTCGCTCGGTGTTCGATATTCTCGCCCCGCAGACGCTAATGACCGCCGGGCGGGAGACGCTGCCACAGGCGGTGGCGAACACCCCGGGCCATCAGCTGATCGTCCACGTCTGGACCCCGGAAGGTTCGGCTAAACAGCAAACCCTGCCGCGCCCGGTGATCAACCGCTATATCGCCGCTGTAGACGCCAACGGGGTGATCTCAACCGGCCATGCGGCGCTGGAGGTTCCTCCTGCCCTCTATATCAGTCTCTATCCGGCGGCGGAGATCGACCGTTCACCCTCGGAGTTTTTTAACCTGCTGAAAGCGGTAGAAGCGAATACGGTGGCGGGCAAGTATCAACCGGATTACCGCTTTGAAGCCAATATGTGGTGCGAGTCTGACCGCAAAATCCACTTCTCCACCTTCAATGTGGCGTCGTTAACCCATTTCTGGACTCAGTACCGACAAACCGAAACCTACAATCTGACCTGGCGCAACTGTTCCAGCAGCGTGGCGTATGCCCTCGAAGCGGCCCTCGACGGGGCCTTAAAAGAGCGCTGCTCCCGGGGCGGTTTTGTGCGGCTGCTGTTTATTCCGGAGCTGTGGATCGCCGCGCAACTGCGCAAGCGCGCCACTAATATGGCCTGGACACCCGGGCTGGTGCTGGACTATACCCGGGCGCTACATGCGGTGGTTCACCCCACGGACGTGTCGCTTCTGCACCTGATTAAAAAGAGATGGTTTACGGCTGCGGATACGGGTCGTCAGTAACCTTTTCCAGCCAATCTCCAGCGCCTGATATTTACGTCGACACACATCACTTTCGCCCCGTTATTTTTTGCGTCGATTATTAATTGCAGGTAGGATGCTTCGCCATGTTTTGCCTTATCCATACGCAGAATGACTGGAAAGGCAGCACATTTCCGCGCAAGAGCAATCGTTTGTATTGCGACTGCCGGGTACGGACATCATGAAAGTGATTTTGACAGGTAAACAGGTAACTCAATGAAAACAAGCAATAAAAGCGCAGCCGATCATCAGGCCGCGAAACGTCGCTGGCTGAACGCCCACGAAGAGGGCTATCACAAGGCGATGGGCAACCGTCAGGTGCAGATGATCGCCATCGGCGGCGCTATCGGTACGGGGCTGTTTTTAGGTGCAGGCGCCCGCCTGCAGATGGCTGGCCCGGCCCTCGCCCTGGTCTATCTGGTGTGCGGGATCTTCTCCTTCTTCATTCTCCGTGCCCTAGGCGAACTGGTATTACACCGTCCGTCCAGCGGCAGCTTCGTCTCCTACGCCCGTGAGTTCCTCGGTGAAAAAGCCGCCTATGTTGCGGGCTGGATGTACTTCGTTAACTGGGCGATGACCGGGATCGTGGATATCACGGCGGTGGCCCTGTACATGCACTACTGGGGCGCGTTTGGCGATGTGCCGCAGTGGGTGTTTGCCCTTGGCGCGCTGGCGATTGTCGGGACCATGAACATGATCGGCGTGAAGTGGTTCGCCGAGATGGAGTTCTGGTTTGCGCTGGTTAAGGTACTGGCGATTGTCATCTTCCTGGTGGTGGGTACGGTGTTCCTTGGCACCGGTAAACCGCTGGACGGCAACATGACTGGCTTCCACCTGATCACCGACAACGGCGGTTTCTTCCCGCACGGCCTGCTGCCTGCGCTGGTGCTGATTCAGGGCGTGGTATTCGCCTTTGCCTCCATCGAGCTGGTGGGTACGGCGGCGGGGGAATGTAAAGATCCCGAGAACATGGTGCCAAAAGCGATCAACAGCGTGATCTGGCGTATCGGCCTGTTCTATGTCGGCTCCGTGGTGCTGCTGGTTCTGCTCCTGCCGTGGAACGCCTATCAGGCGGGTCAGAGTCCGTTCGTTACCTTCTTCTCGAAGCTGGGCGTGCCGTACGTGGGCAGCATCATGAACATCGTGGTTCTGACCGCGGCGCTCTCCAGCCTGAACTCCGGCCTCTACTCTACCGGCCGTATCCTGCGCTCCATGTCGATGGGCGGTTCTGCGCCGAAGTTTATGTCGAAGATGAGCAAGCAGCAGGTGCCGTACGCGGGCATTCTGGCGACCCTGGTGGTGTACGTCTTCGGCGTGTTCCTGAACTATCTGGTGCCGTCGCAGGTGTTTGAGATCGTGCTTAACGTGGCGGCGCTGGGCATTATCGCCTCCTGGGCCTTTATCGTGGTGTGCCAGATGCGTCTGCGCAAAGCGATTAAAGAAGGTACCGCGGCTGACGTAAGCTTCAAAATGCCGGGCGCGCCGGTCACCTCCTGGCTGACCCTCCTGTTCCTGTTCAGCGTGCTGGTACTGATGGCGTTCGACTACCCGAACGGCACTTACACCATCGCTACGATCCCACTGCTGGCAGTCCTGCTGGTGGCTGGCTGGTTTGGCGTGCGTAAACGCGTGCATGAGATCCACAGCACCGCGCCGGTCCATCCGGACGATGAAAAGCGTGATGGTCCGCTGGTGGAAGAGACCTCAAGGTAAAAGCAAAACGGTCACTCAGGTGACCGTTTTTTTTATCTGTGCTCCCTCTCCCTGTGGGAGAGGGTCGGGGTGAGGGCATCAGACCGCACCTACCTTTTTGCCCGGCGGCGCTACGCTTGCACGGGCCTACGGTTACTGCGGAATGCGGGCGATCACCTTAATTTCGAAATCAAATCCTGCCAGCCAGGTCACGCCGACGGCGGTCCAGTTCGGATAAGGCGGCTGCGGGAAAATAGCCTGTTTGACCTCCATGATCGTTGCAAACTGATTTTGCGGATCGGTGTGGAAGGTCGTGACATCAATCAGATCATCGAACGTACACCCCGCCGCGGCAAGGGTCGCTTTCAGGTTATCAAAGGCAAGCTGCACCTGAGCTGCAAAATCCGGCTCCGGCGTGCCATCGGCGCGGCTGCCCACCTGACCGGAGACAAACAGCAAATCGCCGGAACGGATCGCGGCAGAATAACCGTGCTCCTCATAAAGAGCATGTCGGTTGGCAGGGAAAACCGTTTCGCGCTGGATCATAGCGTCTCCTGTACTGTATTAAGGGTGAAAAACGCGTAGGGATGATTTAATATACGCGGCGTATGTCAAATTAATCACACATACGCCGCGTATGTCAAATGAAGATGGAGAACCTGTGATGGCCAAACGCCGCAGCGAAACGATGGAAGAGAACCGCGAAAAACTGATCGCATCAGCGCGTAAAGCCTTTGCCGAAAAGGGCTTTGTCGCGGCATCAATGGATGAACTCACGGCCAGCGTCGGCCTGACCCGTGGGGCGCTGTACCACAATTTTGGCGATAAAAAGGGACTTCTCGCGGCAGTTGTCGACCAGATTGATGGCGAAATGGCGCAACGGGCTAAGGCTGAGGCCTCTGGAGTGGTGGATGACTGGGACAGATTGTTAGCCGAAGGGGTCGCCTATATCAAAATGGCGCTGGATCCGGAGGTGCAGCGCATCGTTCTGCTTGATGGCCCGGCGTTTCTGGGCGATCCCGCCCAATGGCCAGGTCAGCTGAGCTGCCTGGAATCGACCCGTCAGAGCATCATCAAGATGCTCGAACGCGGCGTGATAAAACCGGTGGACGCAGACGCCGCGGCCTATATGTTAAACAGCGCCGCCATGAGCGCCGCCCTGTGGATAGCGGCCAGCCAGGACCCACAGAAAGCGCTGCCGGACATTATTGCGGTATTTACGCAGCTGGCGAGCGGCCTGTGCCAGCGTCCGGAATAACACATTTGCCCGGCGGCGCTGCGCTTGCACGGGCCTACGGTTTACGTGGTGTTGTAGGCCGGGTAAGGCGAAGCCGCCACCCGGCACGGCACTCACCTTACAGCGCGATACGGATCACATCATCCGGCTGGGTGGCTTCCTGCTGGCGGGAAGACTTCTGCTTCACGGTCACGAACAGGGTTTTACCGTCGGCGGAGAGCGCCAGGCTGTTCGGGAAGGTTGGGGTGTCGAGAGTCTTCTTCACTTTATAGGTTTTCGCGTCAATCACGCTCACCTTGCCCGCCTCGCGGTGGGTCACGTAGGCTTCATTACGTGCCGGGTTAAACAGCACTGCCAGTGATTCCGGCGCGGCCACTTTACTGATGACGCTGCCATCTTTCAGGGAGACAACCAGCACTTCCGGCTGCTTAGAGTCGGTAATAAACGCGCGCTGGCCTTTCACGTCGAGGCTCAGGTTCAGGTAGAAGTGCTCTTTCCCGTCGTCCTGCAGTTTCTTGCGCTCGATGATTTTGTGGGTCGCGGTGTCGATGGTCAGCAGCTCGCCGTCACCGTTGGTGGTGTACAGACGTTTCGCCTGCGCGTCCAGCGCCAGACCGGTGCTGAACTTACCGGTGCCGGTAATGGTCTCTTTCAGCTTCAGCGTTTCGCCATCCACTACCCAAATCACGCTCTCTTTACCGATGCCGGTGATATAGACGGTATTGGTGGTGTCATCGGCCACCAGCTCACGCGGCTGCAGCGGTTTAACGGTTTCGCTGCGCTTACGGTCGTCAAGTACCAGACGGCCCTTCACGTCACCCGTTTTGGCATCAATTGCGGTCACCGCGCTGTTCGTGGTGTTACCAAACCACAGCGTCTGGGTAGCGTTGTTGATGGTCGCGCCAAAAGGTTTCAGATCGCTATGAATCGCCTGGGTCACTTCCAGCGTCAGCGGATCGAGACGGTAAACCACCCCACCCTTATCGGTTTTGCGGCTCTGCGTGGTAGCGACCCACAGCGCGTTCTCCTGCTGGCTGACGGCCATCTCATACGCGCCTTTACCAACTGCTTTACGCAGCATCTCTTCTGCAGCGTGAACATTAAAGGTCCCGGCGACCAGCAGAGTACCTAACAGCAGTGAGCCACGCAGACGCGGCGAGCACAGGTGACGTAAATTCATAACAACTCCCTTTTAACGTAAATGGTATCGCTGACATCGCTTCCGGCTGGCAAAGTCATCGCTTCGCCTGATTATGGATGAGAATAGTAATCATTATTTATCGCAATGTGGAGTAATTCTTGATCGTGTCAGGACGATCCGCCGATTTAACCTACACTTTGCTTAACGCTATGTGCTGTTATGGTTTTCAAAACATTTACAAAAGATTTACCATGTAAGCACATGTTCCATTTGGTTCGTCATTTCCTTAAGCGGCTTTTATTAATGAAAATCTTTTCTGCCCGTAAGGCAACGCTTCCCCTGCTGTTGGTTCCTGTTATTTTGTCTCCTGTCGCCACCCTGGCGGCAGAAGAGCAGACCATGATCGTCAGCGCGTCGCCACAAACGCTCTCTGAGCTGGATACCCCTGCTGCGGTCAGCGTGGTCAACGGCGACGATATGCGCCACGCCACCCCGCGTATTAATCTCTCTGAAACCCTTGGCAGCGTGCCGGGACTGCAAATCCAGAACCGGCAGAACTACGCCCAGGATCTCCAGTTATCGACCCGTGGTTTCGGTGCACGTTCCACCTTCGGGGTGCGCGGTATTCGCCTGTATGTCGACGGGATCCCGGCCACCATGCCGGACGGCCAGGGGCAAACGTCCAATATCGATCTTAACAGCATCGAGAGCGTCGAGGTCCTGCGCGGGCCGTTCTCCGCCCTGTACGGCAACGCCTCGGGCGGCGTGATAAACATGACCACCGAAACCGGACGCCAGCCTAATACCGTGGAGGCCAGCAGCTATTACGGCAGCTACGGCAGCTGGCGCTACGGCATGAAGGCTACCGGCGCGATGGGCGACGGCACCCAGCCAGGAGATGTGGATTACACCGTCTCCACCACCCGCTTCACCACCCACGGCTATCGCGATCACAGCGGCGCGCGTAAAAACCTCGCCAACGCCAAACTGGGCGTGCGCATCGACGATGCCAGCAAGCTGACCCTGATTTTCAACAGCGTGGATATGAAAGCCAACGATCCCGGCGGCCTGGACTATCAGGAGTGGCGGGATAACCCGCGCCAGTCCCCGCGCGGGGATCAGTACAACACCCGTAAGACCATCAAGCAGACCCAGGCTGGCCTGCGCTATGAGCGCCAGCTGAGCGCGCAGGACGACCTCAGCGTGATGGCCTATGCGGGTGAACGCGAGATGACTCAGTACCAGTCGATTCCGTACCAGCCCCAGCTGCGTCCTACCCACGCGGGCGGCGTGATCGACATGCAGCGTCATTACCAGGGGATCGACACCCGCTGGACCCACCGCGGGGAGCTGCTGGTACCGATGACCTTCACCACCGGCCTGAACTACGAAAACCTGAGTGAAGATCGTCGCGGTTATGAAAACTACGTGATGAACAACGGGACACCGGACTACGGCGTGAAAGGGGCGAAACGCCGCGACGAGCGCAACCTGATGTGGAACGTCGATCCCTACCTGCAAACCAACTGGCAGCTGACGGATAAACTCTCCCTCGACGCAGGCGTGCGCTACAGCTCCGTATGGTTCGACTCGAACGACCACTATGTGCAGGGTGCCAACGGCGATGACAGCGGTGAGGCCAGCTATCACAAATGGCTCCCGGCAGGGGCGCTGAAGTACCGCGTGACCGACGCATGGAACCTGTATGCCGCCGCAGGCCGTGGTTTTGAGACGCCGACCATCAACGAACTCTCCTACCGCACCGATAATCAGAGCGGCCTGAACTTCGGCCTCAAGCCGTCCACCAACAACACGTATGAAGTGGGGAGCAAAACGCGGATCGGCAACGGCCTGTTGACCGCGGCGCTGTTCCGTACCGATACCGACGATGAGATCGTGGTGGACGCCAGCGCAGGCGGACGCACCAGCTACAAAAACGCCGGGAAAACCCGTCGTCAGGGCGTGGAGCTCGGCCTTGACCAGCAGTTTGCCGAGAACTGGAAGCTGAAAATGGCGTGGACCTACCTGGATGCTACCTACCGCAGCAACGTCTGCGGCGACGCAGACTGTAACGGCAACCGGATGCCAGGCATTGCGCGCAACATGGGCTATGCCTCGTTTGGCTGGCAGCCTGAAGAGGGTTGGTATGCGGGATCGGATGTGCGTTACATGAGTGACATCGAGGCCGATGACGAGAATAACGCCAAAGCGCCCTCTTATACCGTCGTGGGTCTGAACACCGGCTATAAGATGAATCTGGGTAACTGGGGAATGGATCTCTTTGGTCGCGTGGATAACCTGTTCGATAAAGAATATATCGGGTCGGTGATCGTTAATGAATCCAATGGACGTTATTACGAGCCGGCGCCAGGACGTAATTATGGCGTTGGGTTATCAATCTCTTACCGCTTTGAGTAATTAAACTACCCGGCAGGCATTCGTCTGCCGGGAATAAACAAGCGAAGCGGTAATATTAAAAAATATAGCGTTTCGCTGGCGGTTAAATATTAAGCTAAATATTGTTGCAGCAGCAGGTTATTCGCTTTGTCCACGACCTCGGCGACGGCGGCGCGGCACCGTTCAACATCGCGTTTCTCCAGCGCGTCGATCAGTTCATCATAGCGATAGGTGGTCGCAGGAAGTTCGATATCCTGATCGTACCAGTAGCTAAAGCAGGGACCGATCCGCATCCACAGCTGTTCGATCAGGGTGCAGAGCGTTGGCATTTCGGCGTGTTTGTACAGGGTAAAACGGAAGATGCGGTTGGCCTCCAGAGACTTCTCCACATCGTTGTTGCTCATGGCGTCGTGAAACGCCTCACTGAGTTTACGCAACTCCTCAAGCTTGCTGTCCGTCATGCGTTCGCAGGCTGCGGCAACGGCCAACATCTCCAGCTCCCGACGGATGCGGTTGACCTCGTCATACCCTACCTGTGTCACTTCAGGCACCAGAAAGGCCTGAGCCGGTGCAGCGTGCAGTACGCCTGCGGAGACCAACCGCAGTAGTGCTTCACGAACCGGAGTAATACTGGTGCCTAATTTATCGGCAATCTCTTTCGTCACAAGACGTGACCCTGGCCTAAGCGAACCGGCAATTAACGCCCCTTTTAGCGCCACTTCCACCTGAGTCGTCAGACTCATGCGCTGCGCTTTTTCAATATTATCCAAATCAAGCATGTTCAATTCCTGTAACAGATGCAAAACGCGCTTTGCCAAATGGGCAAAAGGCGTGAAGCGACGCGTGATGATATATCCTGTATCTGCATGCCTGGTATTCTTGACCGCATAAAAACAGAACTAAAATTAATTGATTTCTTTAGGTATCTCATCCGTCAATTTTGCGGCTGAGTTATTGTAGACATGTATTATTAAAGACGTTATTCAGAATTTTGCATAGTCCGTAAGGGCGGTTTTACCCGCCCTTACAAGTACTATTAGTTATCCTTCGCGACGCGTATCACGACTTTGCCGAAATTTTTACCTTCCAGCAGACCAATCAGCGACTGCGGGGCATTGTCCAGCCCATCAACCACTTGCTCGCGGTAGTGGATTTTGCCCTCGTTGACCCAGCGGCCCATCTCCTGCTGAAACTCTTCGATGCGATGGCCATAGTCCTGGTTAATGATAAAGCCCTGCATGCGAATACGTTTTTTCAGCAACGTACCCATCAGCAGTGGCAGCCTGTCCGGGCCGTCCGGCAGGGCGTCGTTGTTATACCCGCTCACCAGACCGCACACCGGCACTCGCGCCCCGGTGTTTAACAGCGGCAGTACGGCGTCGAACACCTTCCCGCCGACGTTTTCGTAATAGACGTCGATCCCCGCCTGGCAGGCCTTAGCCAGCTGGTCGGCAAAATCGGCGGCATGGTGATCGATACACTGGTCAAAGCCCAGTACCTCGGTCGCATGGCGACATTTCTCCGCGCCCCCGGCAATACCGACTACCCGGCAGCCTTTCAGTTTGCCAATTTGCCCGACGGTAGCCCCTACCGGACCGGTTGCGGCCGCCACCACCAGGGTTTCGCCCTCTTTAGGCTGGCCAATATCCAGCAGCCCCATATAGGCGGTAAAGCCCGGCATTCCCAGCACTCCCAGCGCCCAGGAGGGACGCTCAGGGTTATCGCCCAGCTTGACCAGATCCTTGCCGTCGGAGACGTCATACTCCTGCCAGCCGCTGTAGCCGAGCACCCATTCACCGGCTTTATACTCCGGGTGGTTCGACTGCTCAACGCGGCTGACCGTGCCGCCCACCATCACCGCCCCGATCTCCACCGGCGGCGAGTAGGATGGCGCATCGCTCATGCGGCCGCGCATATAGGGGTCCAGCGACAGCCAGACGGTACGGAGCAGGATCTGCCCTTCAGCCAGCGGAGGAACAGAACGCTCCTCCAGGCGAAAATTATCGGCAACCGGGGCGCCCTTTGGACGCGAAGCGAGAACCCAACGACGGTTTGGTGTAGAAGGCTGACTCATATATGACTCCAGATTACACAAATGTCCTTAGAGACTAGCTGCATATCCTCCAGCCTGCCTTCGCATTACGAGCCGGATTGATTGAGCCGCACCACCAGATAGACACAGGGTTCGCGACTCTCGTTGATAAAACGGCAGTCGTTTGGCGGCCCCAGTTCGAGGCAATCCCCGGCGCGCATGTCGTGGCGGGTATCGCCTTCCTGAAAGACCAGTTCACCCGACTGCAGCCAGATCAGCTGGCGTGCAAGGGCATAAGAAGAGGCAGGCATCGGTACATCGCTCCCACCGGGAAGTTCAACCTGCACCATATCGATAGGCAGATCGCTGCGAGGTGAGACATGACGACGCAGATAGTGCGTTTGCGGGTCGCGCCAGACCGGCTGGTTGGCAAAGCGTAACAGCTTGCCTTCCTGCAGTTCAGCGCGCGCAATAAGCGTGGACATACTGATGCCAAACGCGCCGGAGAGACGGGCCAGCAGCGTCGCCGTCGGGCTGCTATCTGCGCGTTCAATTTTATGGATCATTGCTCGTGAGACACCGGCGCGTTCCGCGAGCTCACTCAGCGACCAGCCGCGGGCTTCACGCTCCAGCCGGATACGGGCGCTGATCCGTTGATTGATATTGTCTGGCATAGTTGTCATCGCGTAATACTATAGTGAAAGTAATGGATTACAAGACGCTTTTTTACATAACAAAAAGTTATGACTTATAGCATAGTGCTAAGTCAGCCGCTCTGTGTAATATTGTGACAATACGTACCACTATAGTGAACACATTCAGCCTGAGGATCCCTATGATTATTCGTCACGCCTGCAAAGAGGATTGCGCCGCCATCGGTGAAATTTATAACCACGCGGTGCTGTACACCGCCGCGATCTGGAACGATGCCACGGTCGATACCGATAACCGTATCGCATGGTTCGAAGCGCGCCAGATGGTGGGGTATCCGGTGCTGGTAAGCGAGGAAAATGAGGTGGTGACGGGCTATGCCTCCTTCGGTGACTGGCGCGCCTTTGACGGCTTTCGTCATACCGTGGAGCACTCGGTGTACGTTCACCCGGACCACCAGGGTAAAGGCATTGGTCGCGAGCTGATGAAGGCCCTGATCGCAGAAGCGCGGCGCATTGGCAAACACGTGATGGTGGCAGGCATTGAAGCGCAAAACAGCGCCTCCCTTCATCTGCATGAGACGCTGGGCTTTGTCACCACCGGACAGATGCCGCAGGTGGGCACCAAGTTTGGCCGCTGGCTGGATCTGACCTTCATGCAGTTGCAGCTCGACGAGCGCAGTGACCCGGATAACATCGGATGAATCAGTCCCTGACGCTGGTGTTTCTGGTGGCGGCAGGCATTGGCCTGGTGGTACAGAACACCCTGATGGTGCGTATTACCCAGACCTCGAGCACCATTCTTATCGCCATGCTGCTCAACTCGCTGGTGGGGATTGTGCTGTTTGTGTCGATCCTGCTGATTAAAAACGGCGTGGCCGGGTTCAGCGAGCTGGTGCATACGGTGCGCTGGTGGACCTTAATCCCCGGCCTGCTGGGGTCGTTTTTCGTTTTTGCCAGCATCAGCGGCTATCAGTATGTCGGGGCCGCGACGACCATTGCGGTGCTGGTCGCCAGCCAGTTGATTGGCGGTCTGGTGATGGACGTGGTGCGCAGTCAGGGGGTGCCGCTGAAGGCGCTGATCGGCCCGGTTTGCGGCGCGGTGTTGCTGGTCATTGGCGCCTGGCTGGTGGCAAGGCGCTCATTCTGACATCAGAGGATCACTCCGCCTTTGGTCAGGCTCTCCTGACGGGCCTCCTGATCCTCTTTATAGTGTTTGCCGTGATGGGCGATGGTAGTGCGCAGACGCTGCTGCTGGGTATAGCGATCTTCCCGGCTGAGTTCGGTATCTTCGCTTAATTCGAACAGCAGCTCGTTCATATGAACGATCACGCTTTCCTCAACCGCCGCATCAACGCGGGCGATCACTTCCTCTAAATGTGACATTGTCACTCCTTATGTTTTTTTCCCTCTCCCCTATGGGGAGAGGGTCAGGGTGAGGGGCTCAGGCCGCACCAGACTCAGTTAAGCTTCGCCTTCGAGAAATCGCTCCCCATCAGGCTGACGCTATACCCGCTGACGTTGCTGCGGGTAGCATAGAAGGTTTTGCCGTTCGCCAGCGCAATCCACGGCGCCTGCTGGTAGAAGATCTCCTGCGCCTGGCTATAAAGCTTCGTGCGGGCAGCCGGGTCGCTGGTGAGCTTCGCTTTCTGGACCAGGTCATCATAGCCCTTGTCGCACCAGCGCGCAGCATTGGAGCCGGTTTTAATGCTGTTGCAGCCCAGCAGTACATCGGCGAAGTTATCCGGGTCGCCGTTATCCGACATCCAGCCAAACAGCGCGCTGTCGTGCTCGCCTTTACGCATCCCGGAGAGATATTCGCCCCACTCATAGGAGACGATCTTCGCCTTAATCCCCACCTTCGCCCAGTCGCTCTGGATCATCTCGGCAATGCGGCGTGAGTTCGGGTTATAGGGACGCTGCACCGGCATCGACCACAGGGTCACTTCCGCCCCCTGCTCCAGCCCGGCCTGTTTCAGCAGCGCTTTCGCTTTTTCCGGATCGTAGCTGTAGTCCTGCAAATCTTTATTAAAGCCCATCATATTCGGCGGAATCGGCGATTTTGCCACCGTACCGGAGCCCATAAACACCGCGTTGATAATCGCTTTTTTATCGGTGGCGTAGTTCAGCGCCTGACGCACCAGCACGTTATCAAACGGTTTTTTCTCGGTGTTAAACGCCAGATAACCGACGTTCAGCGCATCCACCGAATGCAGGGTCAGATCGTTGTTTTTCTTGATCACATCAAACTGCACCGGGGATGGCGCAGGGATAATCTGGCACTCGTTGGTCTGCAGCTTCGCCAGACGGGTCTCGACGTTCGGGGTGATGGAGAAGATCAGATGTTTGGTCGGCACCTCGCCATCCCAGTAATTCGGGTTAGCCAGATAGCGGATCTGGGAGTCGGTTTTGTACTGCTGCAGCACGTACGGCCCGGTACCGATCGGCCAGGTATCGACGTTCTCCGGCGTGCCTTTCTTCAGCATCGCGTCGGCATATTCCGCAGAGAGGATCGAGGCGAAGTCCATCCCCCAGTCGGCGAGGAACGCGGCATTCGGTTCGCTCAATACAAACTGAACGTGGGTATCATCTACCTTCTTCACCTCCTGGATCAGCTTATCCAGCCCGACGTCATTGAAGTATTCATAGTTGCCCTGTGACACCTTGTGGTACGGGTGATTAGGGTCTTTCTGACGCAGCACCGAGAAAATAACGTCGTCGGCATTAAAATCGCGGGTCGGTTTGAAGAATTTATTGCTGTTGAACTTCACCCCTTTGCGCAGGGTAAAGGTATAAGTTTTGCCATCCGGGGAGATGGTCCAGGATTCTGCCAGCGACGGTACCGGGGTATTTTTGACCGGATCAAAGTTGATCAGGCGGTTATACAGCACCTGCGAACTGGCGACAAAGGTCGGGCCGGAGCTGGCGATCTGCGGGTTGAATGACTCAGGCGAAGCCTCTGAGCAATAGATAATGGTGTCGTTTTTCGCCGCCGAGGCGGCACCTGCCGGTAACAACGCGCTTAATGCCAGCGCGAGGAGCGTTTTCCCTGTAGACATGTTTATTACCTGTTTGGTTTTATTATAGAGAAGGGTAATAACAGCACAGCCCCTCTCCCCTGGCAAATAACGAAACACTATCAGGTTATTCTAAAGCAGTTATTTCCGCTGATTTTCCCACCAGCCACGGGAGAGTGATTTGCCTTAAGGTACATTCAACGTCAAGCACTTTCCGCTGCCTCAATGCTGTAAGAAATCGCCGCTTTTGCCGTCTCTTCTGCCGTTTGCTTGCCCGCAGATTTCGTAAAGTAGACGCGTGAAAAAGTCTATGGGACCAAATCGTGGCAAAAACCCTTTTACGCAGCGGCAATCTTGATGATTTTCAGGCCGTTGGCGGCGGCGGACAGGCCGTTTTTGAATCAGCATTGCAAATCCGTGAGGCCCTGCGCCTGCGCAAACAGCAGTCGATTGTCGACTGCCTGGCGATCCCGCAGGTCAATGATGAAGGCGACCGGGTAGACTGGTACTCGCCCACGGAAGGCACCGTGACCAGCTGGAAAGCCGCCGACGAAGATGCGCGCTTCCGGGCCCTGCGCCTGCTGGAAAGCACCCTGTCCAGCGTCGAGTCTCTGAGCAAAAAATCGCTCCAGTCGCCAAAAACCGCCCAGCAGCTGTTTGGTTCCCTGCTCTCTAAAGCGTTTCAGTTCCCCGGCGAGAACTTCCTGTTCCTGGTTGACGGCAAGCCGGTGATCACCTTCTGGGGGTTTGTGAACCTCAATGAAAATGCGCGGGAGGATATCCTCGACTGTCTGCGCGCTTCCCTGCTGCCTGCCCCGGTTGTTGAGCCCGAGCCTGAATCCGAGCCGGAACCGGCCATCGTCTTTGAAAAAGCCGATGAACCGCTGGTTGCTGCCCCCTCAACGGTGCATATCACCGCCGACGATCTGTACGAGGCCCATCCCGCTCCGGTGATGACCGCCAGCGATCCCGAGCCGGAACCGACCCCGGTGGTGGTGGCCGCGAAAAAACGCCGCCTTCCACTCTGGCCGCTGCCGGTTGCCGCCGTCGTGGTTGCTGCCGTTGCCGGCCCGCTGCTGTGGCAGAAGCACACCCCTACCGCTGAGCCGGTAAAAGCCGTGGCGGCCGCCCCGGTGGCCATCGAGCCAAAACCGGTTGCCGCCGTCGAACCTCTGCCGCTGAATTTACCGCTGCACCAGGCTGAAGTCGCCGCCGTAAAAGCCCCGGCCCCGGTCGCGGCCGAACCGGTGGTGATTACTGCGATCCCGAAAGAGGCGATGGTGATGGAGGCCGGTCAGGTGAAATCCGGCTCGACCCGTTTTCTTAACGGCAGCTGGCGCGTCATGCTGGATGTAACCGATCCGATCACCGGCAAACCGCCGTCACTGCGCTATCAGATCCAGAACAATAAAGGGACGGCCCGCGTCGTTCACGGCGACAACGTGGTCTGCCGCGTAGAGGTCTTCTCCGGCCTGCACAGCAACGGTGAGCTGCTGATCAAAACCCGGGGCAACGCCCGCTGCGCCGACGGCTCGCGCTACCCGATGCCGGAAATTACCTGTAAAGCCGGCACCAACGACGTGGCGGAATGCAGCGCGCGCTACGACGCGAAAACCGTAGTTCCATTGACATTCAGGAAGGCAGGTGCGTGATCCTATGCTGGTAAACCTTTGCGACTACAAACAGAGCGTCACGCTGATTGCGAACAGCGGCGTTCAGTTTCTTGATTTTGGCCTGACGCCGCAGGACTCCGCCCAGAGCGGACGTTTCGTGCGTAAAACCGCGAACGGCCCCCTGCTGCGCCTGAACTTCGATCTGGTGAATGGCCGTTACACCCTGCCCACCACCGGCGGCGGACAGCCGGAGGTGGTCAAACCCGAAAGCACCATTCTGCTCCAGCAGTCGCTGGCGGTACTGGACGGCGTCTGGCTGCCGGTGCCGTTTTTACGCTTTAACCCGCCGCGCACCTTTGTTGATGGTCCGGATAACTGGGCGCGGGTGCAGGTGCGCAAGCTGGAGACGCCGGACAACGCCGGGAACAGCCACCGCGTGACCCTGGCGCTGGACAGCCAGATTGCCGCCCACGCCACCAGCCCGCTGTCGCCGGTGGAGAACGATATTCTTAACGGCACCCGCTTCGCGCTGGCCTGGCGCGACGACGAAGTGGCGAACTTCCTCGACCAGACCTGGATTGACGGCTGGCTGCGCGAGGCCTTCACCCAGTATGCCGCGGGGGTAGAGAACCGCGCCGAGCGCGATCTCCAGCTGGCAATGCGTAACTTTGAGTATCAGGCGCACTGGCTGAACATTATGGCGATGCTGGGCGAACAGCTCACCGTGCCGGAAGTGAAATTTGTCACCCATACCCTCAGCACCCCGGCGATCCCGGTGGATCTGATTCTGGATGTCGGCAACACCCACACCTGCGGCGTGATCATTGAAGACCACGGCGATGCCAACGACGGCCTGCGCCAGACCGCCGAGCTGCAGGTGCGCTCCCTGAGCGAACCGCAGTTCCTCAACGAGCCACTGTTTACCAGCCGTCTGGAGTTTTCCGAAGCCCGCTTCGGCAAGCAGCACTTCTCAGTGGAGAGCGGTCGGGAAGACGCCTTTGTCTGGCCTTCCATCGTGCGCGTCGGCGATGAAGCGCGGAAGCTGGCCACCCAGCGACTGGGCACCGAAGGTAACAGCGGCATCTCCAGCCCGCGCCGCTACCTGTGGGATGAAACCCCGGTGGTGCAGGACTGGCGCTTCAGCCAGATGAACAGCAAAACCCAGCGCGAACCGCTGGCGACCGCCTTCCCGCTGATGAACCTGATGAACGATGACGGCCAGCCGCTGTTCACCCTCCCGCAGGATGAGCGTCTGCCGGTCTTCTCGCCGCAGTACAGCCGCAGCACCCTGATGACCCACATGCTGTGCGAACTGCTGGCGCAGGCGCTGGGGCAGATCAACAGCGTGGCTACTCGTCTGCGTCTGGGCTTCCCGGCGTCGCCGCGTCAGTTGCGCACCCTGATCCTCACCCTGCCGTCGGCAATGCCGAAGCAGGAGCGCGAGATCTTCCGCCGCCGCATGTTCGAAGCCATCGCCATCGTCTGGAAAGCGATGGGCTGGCACCCGCAGGATGACGACTTCTCCAGCCGCAAGCAGCAGGAGAAAAGCGTGGTGCCAGTGCCGGAGATCCAGATGGAGTGGGACGAAGCCAGCTGCGGCCAGCTGGTATGGCTCTATAACGAAGCGATCTCCCATTACAACGGCCAGACCGAAGCCTTCTTCGCGGCGGTAGCCCGACCGGATCGCGAGCCGGAGCCAGGCTGCGCCCCGGGTCGCGCCCTGCGCGTGGCCTCGATTGATATCGGCGGTGGCACCACCGATATGGCGATCACCCATTACCAGCTCGACGATGGCTCGGGCAGTAACGTCAAAATCACCCCCCAACTGCTGTTCCGCGAAGGCTTTAAGGTGGCGGGCGATGACACCCTGCTGGATGTGATCCAGCGTTATGTCCTGCCTGCCCTGCAGACGCAGCTGCAGAAGTCCGGCATTGCCGATGCCTCACTGCTGATGGCCTCGCTGTTTGGCGACTCCGGGCGCATCGACACCCAGGCGGTGCTGCGCCAGCAGACGGCGCTGCAGCTGTTTATGCCGATTGGGCATGCGATCCTCGCCGCGTGGGAAGCCAGCGATATCGACAATCCGCTCGACGGGCTGCACGCCACCTTTGGCGATCTGCTGACCCGCAAGCCGACGCGCAATGTGATGAACTATCTCCAGCAGGCCATCGAACACGCTCTGCCTGCGGGTTCTGAGCCGTTCGACCTGTTCGCCGTGCCGCTGCACGTTAACTTCCGTGAAATGCAGGATGCGATGCTGGCCGGGCACTTTACCCTCGCCGCGCCGCTGCACGCGGTGGCAGAGGCGATCTCCCACTACGCCTGCGATATCCTGCTAATCACCGGGCGTCCGGGCTGTCTGCCGGGCGTTCAGGCGTTGATCCGCCATCTGCAGCCGGTGCCGGTCAGCCGGATGGTGTGGCTGGATAAGTACCGGGTGCATGAGTGGTATCCGTTCAGCCAGCAGGGGCGGATCGGCAACCCGAAATCCACCGCGGCGGTTGGGGCGATGCTCTGTAGCCTGGCGCTGGATCTGCGCCTGCCGCGCTTTAACTTTAAAGCGGCGGATATCGGGGCCTACTCCACCGTGCGTTATCTCGGCGTGCTGGATAATACCGTCAACACCCTGCGCGACGAGAACGTCTGGTATCAGGATATCGATCTCGACAAACCGGGGGCGAAGCTGGATACCCGCCTGCACTTCCCGCTGCGCGGTAACGTGACGCTCGGCTTCCGTCAGCTGGCGAATGCCCGCTGGCCTGCCACCCCGCTCTACACCCTGAGCATCAACTCGGCGGAACTGGCGAAATCCATCGCCGGGGATGGGGTCCTGAACGTGCGCCTGAAGCTGTGCGGCGGAAACAAACATGATGGCCCGGAAGCCTTTGAACTGAGCGATGCCTGGCTGCAGGACGGCACCCCGGTGCCACCCGATGCCCTGACCTTTAAACTGAATACCCTGGCCGACCGCCGACACAGCGGTAGCCACTACTGGATCGACAGCGGGAGCGTATACCTGAAATGACAGCCACGACGACCACAACTCAGGCGTTAATCGGGTGGATCAACACAACGCGCCAGCACGCCCCAATCCTTGATAACGACGCCGACGCCCTGCTGGCCAGACTGGCGATAGCTGACGCGCGGGAGCACGCCATCGAGCGGGCGCTGACCGCGGGAAGCACTATCGGCTTGTACGGTCACGCCCAGGCGGCGAAAGCCCACCTGCTCGCCACCCTGTGTGGAAGCGACAATCAGCGCATGAACGTGATTGTCGGCCAGCGGACCTTTGACTATTTTTCACACATCAACCCCGGCCATGCCCTGACCAACATGGCGCTGCGCTTCAGCCCGAACGCGGCAGAGATCGCGGACGACGCCTTTCCGCTGCGCCTGAGTCTGCTCACCGAGGCCGAACTGGTGCAGGTCTTCCTGGCCCGCGCCACGCTGCCGGCGGTGGACAAAACCGTGATTGAAGCCCGGCTGGAGAAGTGGCGCGCCCTGCGTCAGCCCCAGAGCGTACCGGGGATCACGCCCGCCGAGGTGGGTACCATCGCCCACTACTGGCGCGATACGGTGCCCGCCGCAGCCCAGCAGATGGACGATGCCCTGTGGCACCAGTTTGCCCTGCTGCTGCCGTCGCTGGATCTGAGCACCCGCGCCAGCGTCTGGTCGCTGCTGTGGGGCGAACAGCAGGAGCTGACTCAGCAGTGGCTGAAGCTGGCACATATTCTGCACCAGACCAGCCATGCCCGGGCGCTCGCCGCGCCGCTGAGCCTGCTGGTGGATAACTTTGGTCTGCCGACCGAGGGCTTCCTCACCCGGGGCGACATGGCCCTGCCGGACGTGCAGCAGGCCGTGCTGCATCCGCTGCACAACGGCGAGTTGCTTAACGCCATCAGCATCCCGCTGGACGTGCTGGCCCTGCTGACCCGCGAGCTGATCCTGCCGATAGAAAACAGCGCCCTGGCCGGGGTGGATATTATCGATATTCCGGCCCCGTCAACCCAGCCTGATTTACCCCTGGCCCAGGCCAAACAGCAGTGGCTGCTGGAGCACTATCGCCAGCATCTCCAGCCGGACGTGCTGGTGATCTGCAACGCTACCGCCCACCACGGCGAGACGGCAAAAACCGCAAAAACGCTGCTCAACTGGGTGAAAGAGACCCAGCCGGGTGACGACGCTGCCCTGCCGGGGCTGGTGTGGGCGATCACCCCGCAGGATGCGCGCTTTACCCGCCGGACTAATCTCGACGAAGCGGTACAGCAGCTGCTCGGCAAACCCGGTCAGCACTGGGGCACCCTGCAGGCGCTGGACAGCAGCAGCATGCAGCGGGTGATCGAGTGGCTGTCCCAGGCGACATTGCCATCCCAGCGTAAGACGCGTCTGCTGGCCCTCCGCCAGCACCATCAGCGCGACCTGCATCAGCTGATGCAGGGGTATCTGGCGCCATTGACTCAGGATCCTGCCGCCCAGCGCGGTGCCGCCGAAGCGATGGTGCGTACCCTGCAGGGAAGCGCCGCCCGTCACGGTGAGCTGCTGGAAGGGTTGCTCCCGCCGCTGCGCGCCTTTGAAACGCTACTCGCAGTGCAACAGCCGCGCGAAGAGCAGGTCAACGGCCTGTTTACCGACGCCATCGACCTGTTTGCCGACAGCGCCCAGGATGCCGATGAGATCTGGCAGCCGACGGACAAAGCCCGCCTCGCCCATCAGGTTTGGGTGAATCACCTGCGACAGTGGAGCCGCGATGAAGCCGTCGCCAGCCGTCTGGGGATCGATAATGCGGTGTTACAGCAGATTAGCGATGTGCTGGTGATCGCCAGCTATCGACTGAACCTGCTCGCTCAGCTGAAGAAGATTGTCGATACCGATAAAAGCAGTGCCGCGCAACTGCATGCCGCGCTGGGGAATTTCGTGGGCTGGGTCGGCTATGCGCAGACACCCGCTTCTGACCGCCCTGCCAGCCGCATCCGTAAAGGCCAGCCGGTGTTTGTAACCCCAACGGTCAACAGCAGTGCGCCCCGCCTGACCCGCCTCGGCGAGCAGCCGGTCCATGCGGCCACGGCCTATGTCTATGACTGGCTGGTAGCGTTGTACACCCAGGCGATTGATAACATCGGGTATCAGCATCCGCACGATATGTCGATGGAGGATCGCAAGGCGTTGCAGGGCTTGCTTGCCTGAAAAGACGCCTGATGGCGCTACGCTTATCAGGCCTACGGTGAATCGTAGGCCTGATAACCATACGGCAACCTCATCGGCCCGCCTGACCCTGCTGGATACAATCAGCCAGTACCTTCGCCAGCGCCGACGGGTTTTCCCACGACATTGAATGTCCGGCATCGGGGATAATTTTTACCTCAATACCCTGCTGGCGCATCTCCTCCATATCGCTATCGGGAAGCGAAAGCTCACCAAAAATCAGCCATACCGGACAAACTAATTGCAGATATCGCTCGTTCCAGCTGGGCTGTACGCCTTCAACCAGACTCGCTGCTCCGCGCCATACCGCCCAGGGGGCATTGCTTTGCAGGCTCCCTTTCCAGGATGAAGTTTCAGCCTCCAGCATGGCCTGATATCCGGTAGTGACAAAATCCTCTTCCGTCTGGGCGGCAATATTCCGACTAAACACGCCACCGCCAGCATGGAAATTGGGTTCGGACACGATCAGGCCCAGCAGACGATTACCGGCCAGCTCTGCCGTTTCGATCGCAATGCTGCCGCCCATGCTGTGCCCATACAGCCAGAATGACGATATGGCTAAATGATTGAGCAGTTCGATAATGACCTGTGCCTGGGCTGAAGTCTGATAGCCGTAGGTCTCAGGCTTATCGCTGTAACCGCTGCCGGGAAGATCGATAAGAATGGCCCGGCGGGAACCGAACTGAGGGTCGCAGACGATACGGGGATATTCGTAAGAAGAGGCACAGCCGAGCCCGTGAATAAATACCAGCGGTTCGCCGTGTCCTGGAAGATCCTGCCAGCGCACAGCGCAGCAAGCCTGTTGAGAATAAAAGCTGTTCATATGCACTCCTTTTCAGATGACTGTGTATTTATACAGTTCATCGCAGAGGAATACCATTGCCAGATTTTGTAGGCCGGATAAGGTGCTTGCACCGCATCCGGCAAAAAGCCGCGCAGGGGCGGCTTTTAGAAGAGAGAGATCAGCAGCGCAACCGGGAAACTCATCGGCCAGGTAGAGCCCACCAGAAAGGCGCTCAGGAAGCGGATGCGTTTGCGATCTTTAGAGAGAAACCAGGTGATAAGCGCACAGATGGTCGCCATGATGGCGTAAAACATTAACATTTTCTGGTACAACGTCATCTCATTCACCCAATCTGCTGTTCAATAACCGCGCGCAATATGCGGCAAATGTTGAACCAGATCAAGTTTTTTGTTACATATTAGCCACATAGATTTTATGGTTACTAACAATTGAGTAGCTTTAGCTACATCTCTGGCGTGACGCTTTAAACTAAAAGGGCCGCACTATGCGGCCCTGATTTCCGGGACTACTTCTTCACCGGCTGAGGCTTCTTGTTCCCCGAGTCGGGTACTTTACGGGATTTGTCTTTATCGACGTGTAGCATAAGACTCTCCTTTATGGCCTTCGGAATGAGTAAGTATAGCCCAACTGAGGAGTACTACTTTAAAGCCGCATTTTAAATGCACTTTCTGGTAAGTCCCGGTTGGCGATCCGTGCTGTAATATCCTCACTTTTTATAAGGAGGACGTTATGCTGCGTATTCCGCAAAGTTGTATTCACACTCGTTCCACCCCATTCTGGACCAAAGAGACCGCCCCGCCGGGGATTTTTAAACGCCATCTCGATACCGGGACGCAGCCCGGCGTCTATCCGCGCCTCAGCGTGATGCAGGGTGCGGTGCGTTATCTCGGCTATGCTGACGAAACCTCGCCCGATCCCGACAGCGTTCTGATCATTGAAGCCGGGCATTTCGGCGTATTCCCGCCTGAACGCTGGCACCACATCGAAGTGATGACCGACGATACGTATTTCAATATCGACTTTTTTGTTGAACCCGACGTACTAAGAAGTCGCAAATAGAGAAGGAGTAACATCATGGGCAAAGCAACTTATACCGTCACCGTGACCAACAACAGCAACGGCGTATCGGTGGATTACGAGACGGACGCCCCGATGGAGCTGATGATCCCGGACGTCGCCGCTCAGGTGGTAAAAGACCTGGTGAATACGGTGCGCGCGTACGACACGGAGAATGAACACGAGGTGTGCGGCTGGTAGCCGCCCCCCGTTACATTTTGAGCAGTTCAAGCACCGTCTGCGGCACCTGATTCGCCATTTTCAGGGCCGCATTCTGGCTCTGTTCCAGGATCTGCGCCCGGGCAAGCTGGCTGGCCTCGGCGGCGTAGTCGGCATCCTGAATGCGGCTGCGAGCCGTTTGCAGGGAGATGCTCTGCTGGGACAGCACCGCCTTACTGGATTCAAACCGGTTGATCGCGGCGCCATACTGCGCGCGATAGCCACTCACCTTCTCCAGCGCGGCATCCAGTAACCCCATGCACTTGCGAGCCCCCGCCTCGGTGATCATGTCGGTATTGTCCAGCTGCAGCGTCTTCAGATCTGTCGGCGTTGGCTCGATGGTCGTGGACTGCAGGGCTTCACCGAAATTGGCGCTGGTCACTATCTCAACGGGGCGGCTTTGCTTCGGCGGAACCGCCGGGGTGATCGTCGGTGTCGGTAAAGTTCCCCAGGTAATATTGCTGGTAAAGGAGCCGCTCCCCACCACCATCACCAGCAAATCTTCCGTAACGGTATCCAGCGTAACGCGTTCGATGCGGTTTGAGCCGTTAGCGCCGTCGTTCCAGGCTCCGGAGGCCACATCTTCATAACGATCCCCATCCCCGCTGTAGGTTATGTTCATCCCGTTATAGTTGAGCGTTTCACCGCTGAGGCTCCAGCTGGCTCCGCCAGAAATCAGCTGCGAGTCGTCATACGCCGCTCCGCTGTCGAATCCGTTTTTGGCCGTCAGCACCGAAGCGGTGGCTTTCGCGCCATCGGTAATGCCACGGCTGACCCAGGTATAATCCGCGTCCGGGCCGGATAAAGGCGTACCCGCGAGATGTTTGCCATCCCGGGTAAATATCTGCAGATCGTCATCCAGGCCCAGTGAATCAATGGTAATGCTGATATTGATCGACCCGGCGGGAATATAGGCCAGCGGAATAACACCGGAACTGAAAGAATAATCTGTTCCGGCCACCGGGAATTTACGGTCCAGCGGTGCAACATCGCCAATTAATTGCGGCGGTAATACAGGCTTATCCGTTGCCAGCGGATATTGACCAAATATTTCAGTTTGCTCAGAGACTTGAGTAATCGTCCCGAGGATCTGCTGATACTCCTGGTTGATACTGTTGCGGTCAGACTGCGATAACGTGCCAGTTGCCGCCTGAATCGCCAGACTTTTGGCTCTGATCAGCATAGCGCCGATATCGCTCAGACTCCCTTCTGCCGTCTGCGCCAGGCTTATCGCGTCATCCAGCCCACGGGAAATCACCCCATCCGCATTAATGTTGGCGGTCATGCGGTTGGCAATCGCCTGCCCGGCTGCGTCATCCTTCGCGCTGTTAATACGCAAGCCGGACGACAGCCGTTCAATGGTCTGGGACAGTAAAGTACTGTTGGTATTCCGGGACTTAAGCGAGAGCCCGGCAATCTCGTTATGATTAATTGCAAGCATGGTCAGGGCGATTTTATTATGGATTTACTTCGGTATCGGCGGGCTGGCGATTTAATTTAGGGTAATGGTTAAAAAAAGCTGACGATATATTCTCGCGGGGATATAAAAGATAAATATTTAATATATTCGCTTAGAGAATATATTAAATCACCGCCGGCTTAGTCTCCCAGAACCGGCGGTGAGGCTTATCAGTGCTTAAACATCACGTGCCTGACCACGGTGTAATCCTCCAGACCATACACCGACATATCTTTGCCGTAGCCCGACATTTTCATCCCCCCGTGGGGCATTTCGCTCACCAGCATAAAGTGGGTGTTCACCCAGGTGCAGCCATACTGCAGGCGGGCGCTGATCCGGTGCGCGCGGCCCACATCCTGGGTCCAGACCGAGGAGGCCAGCCCGTACTGGGATTCATTGGCCCACTCCAGGACCTGATCCTCATCGTCAAATTCGGTGACGCTGACCACCGGGCCAAACACCTCCCGCTGTACGATGGCGTCCTCCTGCTTCGCGCCTGCCAGCAGGGTCGGCTGGAAGTAATAGCCTTTGCCGTCGTGCTTGCTGCCGCCGGCGATCACCTGCACATGCCCCAGGGCTTTGGCCTCATCCACCGCTTTACACACCCGGTCGAGGTGCGCCTGCGAGCTTAGCGGGCCGAGTTCGGTGCTCTCATCATCCGGGGCGCCGATCTTCAGGCTGGCGACTGCGGCACCCAGTTTTTCCACCAGCTTCGTGTAAATGCCTTTTTGCGCGTAGATGCGACAGGCGGCAGTACAGTCCTGCCCGGCGTTGTAGAAGCCGAAGGTGCGTACCCCCTCCACCACCGCGTCAAGGTCAGCGTCATCAAAAACGATCACCGGCGCTTTGCCGCCCAGCTCCATATGGGTGCGCTTAATGGACGAGGCGGTATGGCCGATGATGTGTTCCCCGGTGGCGATAGAGCCGGTGAGCGACACCATCCGCACCTTTTCATGCCCGGTCAGCGGATCGCCGACCGTTTTACCTCGCCCGAACAGCACGTTAAGCACCCCGGCAGGGAAAATTTCTTTTGCCAGCTCCGCCAGCTTGAGAGCGGTGAGTGGCGTGATTTCAGAAGGTTTAAGCACCACGCAGTTCCCGGCGGCCAGCGCCGGGGCCAGCTTCCAGGCTGCCATCATCAGGGGGTAGTTCCAGGGCGCAATCGAGGCGACAACCCCCACCGGGTCGCGGCGGATCAGCGAGGTGTGCCCCTCCAGATATTCCCCCGCCGCCGAGCCGTGCAGGGTGCGCGCCGCCCCGGCAAAGAAGCGAAACACGTCGGCTATCGCCGGAATCTCATCTCCCAGTACGCAGTGCAGCGGCTTGCCACAGTTTTGCGACTCCAGCCGGGCCAGCGTGTCGGCATTGGCTTCGATGGTGTCGGCCAGTTTGAGCAGGCACTCGGCGCGGCTTTTCGGCGTGGTACGTCCCCACTCGATAAAGGCCCGGTCGGCGGCCAGCACGGCAGCATCGACCTGTTCAGCGGAGGCTTCGGCGATCTCCAGCAGTACTTCGCCGGTCGCGGGGTTATAGACCGGCTGCTTTTCCCCTTCGCCGTTGACCAGTTCACCATTAATCAGCAGTTGAGTTTGCATAGTATTGTCCTGTTGAAATCAACGTTATTTCCCGCTGCCGGCAATGGTTTCGCCGTCGCGGGTGAGCCACCAGGCCCCCAGAATGGGTATCGCGGTCACCAGCATTACCAGCAGGGCCACCACGTTGGTCACCGGGACATCACGCGGGCGGCCGAGCTGGTTTAACAGCCACAGCGGCAGGGTGCGCTCATGTCCGGCGGTAAAGGTCGTGACGATGATCTCGTCGAACGACAGCGCGAAGGCCAGCATGCCCCCCGCCAGCAGCGCCGAGCCCAGATTGGGCAGCACCACGTAGCGGAAGGTTTGCCAGCCGTTAGCCCCCAGATCCATTGACGCTTCCACCAGGCTCCATGAGGTGCGTCGGAAACGGGCAATCACATTATTGAACACCACCACCACGCAGAATGTGGCATGACCGAGAATGATGGTGAAGAAACCAGGCTCCAGATTGATGGTCTTGAACGCCGTCAGCAGCGCCAGGCCGGTGATGATCCCCGGCAGGGCAATCGGCAGGATCAGCATCAGCGACACCGCGTTCTTACCAAAGAACTCCCGCCGCCATAACGCCGCAGCCGCCAGGGTGCCCAGCACCAGCGCAATCACCGTTGAGAGCGCAGCGATTTTTAGTGACAACGTCACCGCTTCGATGATGTCGCTGCGCCCCGCCGCCGCGCTGAACCACTTCAGCGTCAGCCCCTGGGGCGGAAAACTGAACGCGGCGTCCTCCGTATTAAAAGCATAGATGGCAATAATCAGCAGCGGGAAGTGGAGGAAGATCACCCCGCCCCAGGTGGCAATTTTCAGGAACAGCGGCGCGCGTTCAGAGTGCATCAAACGCTCCAAGGCGCTTCACGAACGCCAGATAGACAGTGATGAGAACAATGGGCACCAGCGTAAAGGCGGCTGCCATCGGCATATTGCCGATCGCCCCCTGCTGGGAATACACCATCTGCCCGATAAAGTACCCCGGCGGGCCCACCAGCTGCGGGACGATAAAGTCGCCCAGCGTCAGGGAGAAGGTGAAGATCGACCCCGCGGCAATGCCCGGAATGGCCAGGGGTAGCACCACGTAGCGGAAGGTCTGCCGCGGGCGCGCCCCCAGATCGGCAGAAGCCTGCAGCAGAGACGGCGGCAGACGCTCAAGCGCCGCCTGCACCGGCAGGATCATAAACGGCAGCCAGATATAGACGAACACCAGGAAACGTCCCAGCCCGGAGGTGGAGAGCGTACTGCCGCCGATGCCGGGTACCGTCAATAGCGAGGTCAGCACCCCTTCCAGCCCCATATGGCTGAGAAACCACTGCGCCACGCCGTCTTTCGCCAGCAGCAGCGTCCAGGCGTAGGCCTTGACGATGTAGCTGGCCCACATCGGCAGCATCACCGCGATGTAGAAGAAGGCTTTCCACTTCCCGCGGGTATAGCGCGCCATATACCAGGCCATCGGGAAAGCGAGGATCGCGCTGCCGATAGTGACGGCGATCGCCATCGTCAGGGTTCGCAGAATGATGTCGTAGTTGGCGGGGTTAAACAGGGCGCGAATGTTGGCGAAGGTCAGGTCTGGCGTCACCGACATGGTGAAGTCATCGAAGGTGTAGAACCCCTGCCACAGCAGAGCAAACAGCGACCCCAGATAGACAATGCCAAACCACATCAGCGGGCCGAGCAGAAGTAAGAACAGCCCCAGGGCCGGTCTGCGCCAGAACAGCGCCGACAGACGCCCCGCGAGGCTGCGTGAGGCCGGAGGAGGCGAAACGCTCATGTCCATATCACCCCTCCTCATGCAGCGGCACCATGGCGTCGCGCGCCCAGGAGGCGGTCACCATCTGCCCCGGCTCCACGCCTGTCGCCAGCCCGGAGCCGGTCAGGTTCGCCTGGCTCACCAGCAGCTTTTCCCCCTCGGCAAGGCGTAGCTCGTAACGGGTGGCGGCCCCCTGAAACTGCACGGCCTGTACCCGGCCCTGAACCTGGATATCCCCCTCCCCGTCGAGACGGATATGCTCCGGACGCAGGGAGTAACTCCCCGTCAGGCCGCAGACGCGCTGCGCCAGGGCGTCGGTGAAGACGTTCGAGGTGCCGACGAAGCTGGCCACAAACGGCGTGCGCGGGCGCAGATAGAGTTCGCGCGGGGTATCCACCTGCTCAATCCGCCCGTTGTTAAACACCGCCACCCGGTCCGACATCGACAGGGCTTCGCCCTGATCGTGGGTGACGAAAATAAAGGTGATGCCCAGCTCCTGCTGCAGTTTTTTCAGTTCAAATTGCATCTGCTCGCGCAGCTTCAGATCCAGCGCCCCGAGGGGTTCATCCAGCAGCAGCACCCGGGGCTGATTAACCAGCGCCCGGGCAATCGCCACCCGCTGACGCTGGCCGCCGGAGAGCTGCGAGGGTTTGCGTGCCTCGGCGAAACTAAGGCCGACTTTGTCCAGGGCTTCCCGCGCCTGGGCCTGACGGGTAGGTTTGTTGATCCCTTTGACCATCAGCCCGTAGGCGACGTTCTCAAGGATCGACATGTGGGGAAACAGGGCGTAGTCCTGAAAGACGGTGTTAACGTCGCGCTCCCAGGGCGGGAGCTCGCTGGCATCTTTGCCAAAGATCGAGATGCTGCCACCGCTCAGCTGTTCAAAACCCGCTATCAGGCGCAGGCAGGTGGTTTTGCCGGAGCCCGAAGGCCCCAGCATGGAGAAAAACTCCCCGTCACGGATGCGGATCGTTACCCCGTCCACCGCACGCACGTCGCCATACAGACGCGAGACATCGTTAAACTCTACTGCGTACGTCATAATCCGCTCCCTGGCGCTTAACGACCGCCCATGATGGCGATGTAGTCCTGAACCCAGCGGCTGTAAGGCACAAACTTGCCGCCGTTGGCGGTTGGCGTTTTCCAGAACATGATCTTGTCGAAATAGTTGTAGCCGTTGGTTTCACAGCCTTTGTCGCCCAGCAGGGTGCTGGCTTTACAGCCTTCCGCCACCACTGGCAGTGAACCAAACCATCCCGCCAGATCGCCCTGCACTTTTGGCGTCAGGGACCAGTTCATCCACTTGTAGGCACACATCGGATGTTTGGCGTCGGCATGGAGCATGGTGGTGTCCGCCCAGCCCGTTACCCCCTCTTTCGGGAAGACGGTGCCAATCGGCTGATTCTCGCCTTTCAGGGCGTTAGCCTGATACGGCCAGGCGCTGGAGACGACCACCCCTTCGTTCTTGAAATCACTCATCTGCACGGTGGTGTCGTGCCAGTAGCGGTGGATAAGCGGACGCTGATCTTTCAGTACTTTCACCACCGCCGCGTACTGCGCCTCCGTCAGCTGATAGGGATCGGTGATCCCCAGATCGGGCTGGGTGGCTTTGACGTAGAGCGCCGCATCGGCGATGTAGATCGGGCCATCGTAGGCCTGAACCCGCCCTTTGTTGCTTTTGCCGTCCGGGAGGTTTTGTTCTTTAAATACCACACCCCAGCTGTCAGGCGGGGTCGGGAAGGTTTTGGTGTTATACATCAGCAGATTTGGCCCCCACTGATACGGGGTGCCGTACGCCTTGCCATCGACGTTAAACCATTCGCCTTTGACGATCCGCGGGTCAAGGGTTTTCCAGTTGGGGATCAGGTCGGGGTTAATGGGCTGAACGCGTTTGCCCATGATCAGGCGCAGGGAGGCGTCGCCGGAGGCGGTCACCAGGTCGTAACCACCCTTCGCCATCAGGCTGACCATCTCATCAGAGGTGGCGGCGGTTTTGACGTTCACTTTGCAGCCGGTCTCTTTTTCAAACGCGGTGACCCAGTCATAGGCTTTATCAGTCTCGCCGCGCTCGATGTAGCCCGGCCAGGCAATAATATCCAGCCGTCCTTCGCCCTGACCGATCTCTTTTGGCGGCTCCGCCGCTTGCGCAGTCAACACCGTCATGCCGAGCGCGCACAGGCTGCTACGGGCAAATTTTTTGCTCATACGTATTACTCCTGTCGTAATGAAATCAGAAGGCAGCCGTGCCGGTAGAATATCTCCTTAATTAAACGTAGACCGCGCTATTGCCCCGCACCCGGCGGCCTGCAGAAATTTCACCAGGTTGTGACCGGGGGCGCATTCCCCGGTAAGTGGATTATAGACAAGGGGTTAGCTGGCGCAGGGGTTATGCATATTTCCTATGAGCGATAATAAAAAAACGCCGCAAATTAATTGCGGCGTTATTAACGGGATAAGAAACAATTATTCAGGCGCGGTGTTCAATAGCGAGAAAATACTATTTTTGCCCTTTCAACATAGCGCTAATTATTTGCGCTAACTGGATCACCGCCTGCTCTTCCCGCTCTCCCCAGGCCCAGGAGGTATTGAAGCGGAAAAACGGCGTCCAGGTATCGGAGGTGGAGAACATCTTGCCCGGGGCAATGCTGATGTGATGCTCCAGCGCCCGGGCGCTAAGCTCCCCGGCATCCAGCGGCGCGGGTAGCTCAAGCCATAAAAAGTAGCCGCTGTCGCTGTGGTGAATTTTCACCTCTGCGGGCAGATGGCGCAGCAGGGCCTGCCACGCCTGTTGTTTACGTTCCGCCAGCGTGCGGCGCAGACGTCTGAGGTGGGCGTCGTAGCGTTTGGTGGCGAGATAATCCACCAGCGCCAGCTGCATCGGGGAACTGGTGGATAAGGTGCTCATCAGCTGCAACTGCTGAATGCGGCGGGCATGTTTCCCGGCGGCCACCCAGCCAATGCGGAACCCGGCGACCAGACATTTCGAGAAAGAGGAGCAGTGCAGCGTCATGTCGCTGCGATCCCAGGCTTTCGCCGGGAGCGGCTTTTCGCGTCCATAGTAGAGCTCGCTGTAAACATCGTCCTCGATCAGGGTGACGTTATGTTCGGTGAGCAAGGCGATAAGCTGCGCCTTTTTGTCGGCGCTGAGGGTGAAGCCCAGCGGGTTCTGGCCGTTGGTCATTAACCAGCAGGCTTTCACCGGATAGTCGTTTAACGCCTGGGCCAGCGCGTTGAGATCGATCCCCTCGCGCACGTCGGTGGCCACCGACAGCGCCTTGAGCTTCAGACGTTCCAGCGCCTGTAAGGCCCCGTAGAAACAGGGGTTTTCGACGATCACCCAGTCGCCCGGCTCGGTAACCGCCTGCAGGCTGAGGTTCAGCGCTTCGAGGGCCCCGGCGGTAATCACAATTTCATCCGGGGAGATGTTCATCCCCTGCTGGGCATAGCGGCGGGCAATGGCATGACGCAGATCGACGTTGCCCGGCGGCAGATTCTCGATGACGCTCATGGCGGTGGCAGTTTTACTGACATTGGCCAGAGAGCGGTTCAGCTGTTGTAAGGGGAAGAGACGCGGATCGGGAAAGGCCGAGGCAAAAGGGACCACCGAGGGATCGCGGCTGGCCTGTAAGACATCGAAGATATAGGTATTGATATCCACCGCTTCATCGCGCATCACCTGCGCGGGTGGCATCGGCTGCTGCCCGGTGGGCCGGGCCGCCACGTAGTAACCTGATTGCGGGCGCGCGACAATACGCCCCTGGCTCTCCAGCATCTGATACGCGTGACCGACGGTCATAAAGCTCATTCCGCTGCTGGTCACCTGCTCACGCAGGGAGGGCAGCTTATCGCCGGGCTGCCAGACACCGAGCTCGATCTGCGAAATGATTTGCTGCGCCAGGCGCTGGTATTTTTTCATCGGGTTCTCCTTGCTGCATCACAGTGTATATCAGCAGGAGAAAAAAGGCAGGATTAATAAACTGTTATAGATAGTAGTGAGGATTTCAGCAGGCGTGACGGCGCCCGACTGACTTACTTACGAAACTCAAACGGCACCTGACGCGCATGGCGGGAGGCCGCTAAATGATCCAGCGTGATCATCGAGGATTTGCAGAAAATGCACTTCGCACCGAGTGGATTTTTTTCAGACACGTCGAAAGCGGAAGTACGGAACTGCGAACCATGACAGCAAGGGCAACGAAAATGGATATGTGAACTCATGTAAATCTCCTGAACGTAAAAACGTCAAATACTAAATTGGGCCTTAGCGGCATTAGAGGTCTGAGACAAAAACTAATCAGAGCGTTCAGAGCGTAAAGAAAAAACCCAAGAGAGGCTGCGGAGAGGCACAACGTGTTGAGAGATGCTTTAAGGGACTGCGACGGATATTCTTTTGGCATTCAAACCGAAAATCCATTTACGCACAACCGGTGGAAGGATGCAAGCGCTTTTAAAAGATAAAATTCTGTGCTTTAGCCAGCTGTCATTGTTATCGGTCAAATTATTTGATGGCTTCTGTGAAATAAAGCCCATTTTCATTCCTCAGGCAATCCGTAAAGTAAAGGCCACGCTTATCATTTGAAACCAGGATAACCCGACATGAAAAAGATCGGCTTTTTGTCATTTGGTCACTGGACGCCGTCGCCGCAGTCGGGCACCCGTACTGCCGCCGACGCCCTGCTGCAATCCATCGATCTGGCGGTAGCCGCCGAAGAGCTGGGCGCAGATGGCGCTTACTTCCGCGTGCACCACTTTGCTCGCCAGCTCGCCTCCCCCTTCCCGCTGCTGGCGGCGATTGGCGCGAAAACCAGCAAGATTGAGATCGGCACCGGCGTTATCGATATGCGCTATGAAAATCCGCTCTATATGGCAGAAGACGCGGGTTCTGCCGATTTAATTTCCGGCGGACGTTTGCAGCTGGGGATCAGCCGTGGCTCTCCGGAACAGGTGATCGATGGCTGGCGCTACTTTGGTTACGTGCCAGGCGAAGGTGAAAACGAGTCTGATATGGCGCGTCGCCACACCGAAGTGCTGTTAGACGCCCTGCGCGGCGAAGGATTTGCCAAACCCAATCCGCAGCCGATGTTCCCTAACCCGCCGGGCCTGCTGCGCGTTGAGCCGCACGCCGAAGGGCTGCGGGATCGGATTTGGTGGGGGGCGGGTTCGAACGCCACTGCCGTGTGGGCCGCGAAGCTGGGGATGAACCTGCAAAGCTCAACCCTGAAGGACGACGAAACCGGCGAGCCTTTCCACATCCAGCAGGCAAAACAGATCCGCGCCTACCGCGACGCCTGGGCCGCAGCGGGTCATACCCGCACGCCGCGCGTATCGGTCAGCCGGAGTATCTTTGCCCTGATGGACGATCGCGACCGGATGTACTTCGGTTCCAGCCGTAACGAAAGCGACAGCGTGGGTTACCTGGATGAGAAAACCCGTGCCATTTTCGGCCGCAGCTATGCCGCCGAGCCTGACAAGCTGATTGCTCAGCTGAAACAGGACGAAGCGATTGCCGAAGCGGATACGCTGTTACTCACCGTGCCGAACCAGCTGGGCGTGGAGTATAACGTACATGTGATTGAGTCGATTCTGAAGCATGTTGCACCAGCTATGGGCTGGCGCGACGAATAAAGGAATAACGTCTCGTGTAGGCAATATTATGCGAGACGTTTACTACACCGAATCATTATTTCGCATATAAATACATGAAATATTTACAATAACTATGGCACGTTATGCCTGGCCTTTGTCATAAAACCATTGTTAAGTAATGCCTGTTTTTTAAGCTAACTGACAAAAGGAGTTTGACATGGCAATACCGGCCTATCTGTGGTTAAAGGATGATGGTGGCGCGGATATCCGTGGTTCTGTAGATGTTCAGGAACGTGAAGGAAGTATTGAGATATTTGGATTTGGTCACGGGCTTCATTTACCTACGGACAGCAATACTGGAAAGATAACCGGTACACGCATTCATAGCGCACTTGTTTTTGAGAAAGAATTCGACTCTTCCAGTCCATACCTCTATAAAGCCGTTGCTCACGGGCAAACGCTCAAATCAGCAGAATTTAAATGGTATCGTATAAATGATGCCGGATTTGAAGAAGAGTACTTTAATATGCTCCTCGAAGGGGTGAAGGTCGTTTCCGTTTGTCCTCTTATGCATGATGTGAAAAATCCTTCCACTGAAAAACATAATCATCTCGAGTCTATCGCTTTGCGCTACGAAAAAATCACATGGAAGCATTGTGATGGAAATATTATTTTTTCTGATGCGTGGAATGAGAGATGATCCGCTGCACTTTTCATTTAAACGGTGGGCAGATGTCTACCTTAAGCTGTCCGGGGTTGGGATTCTTTCCGGCATATTCTGGACATGCCGGTGCCAATAGAAATAATCCGGATGCTATTGCCCTGAAAAAGAAAGGTCCCTTGCCTCCCGGAAAATATTTCATCGTAACCCGTTCCCGCGGAGGCACCGGGTCCCGATGGCACGATATGCTCAAAGAACTGGAGAGCGGTTCAAATCGTGACTTTTGGTTTGCGCTTTACCGGGATGATGGGGCTATAGATGATTCAACGTTTATTGGTAACGTGGAACGTGGTGCTTTTCGTCTACATCCTGCTGGCACTTCTGGAATCAGTGAAGGCTGTATTACATTGCCAAACCATTCTCATTATCGAATCCTTCATCATGCATTATTAAGCAACGGTTCTTTACTCATTACCTCTGAGCTTAAAGCATTTGGCACTATACAGGTATATTGATGAAACCTAGCACAAGCGTCGTTATATGGCTGATGGAGTTAGCGCTTCTGTGCCTTGTTTATTCGTTGTTATGCATCGTTATGCCCGATATTTATCTCTATGACATTTACACGGATAAGTTTGGTTTTCTGACAGAAGCACAATGGTACGACCGTTATATTTTCACTTTATCGGTTTTGTCTCTGCTGTTAACGACTTTTTTAATATGGCTTTTCGCCCGTTATAAGCATAAGCGTTTAGCCCGCTGACTATGACGGGGCTTTAGCCCCGTCATCTCCTTGAATTATTACATTCTCAGGCCTGAATAAGGCGTAAACATTTACAAGCATGGGCTTCAAAGACATAACAGCGTTGTATTTTAATACTATTCCCCCAAACTGTTATAGCTAAATTCCCCTTTACTGTCTCTGATACTCGACTTCCCGCCGCTTTACCATAACAGCCACACCGTTTTACCCTGAGGTTGTGCATGTTTGGTTTAGATGCGTTTCACCTGGCGAGGATCCAGTTTGCTTTTACTGTCTCCTTCCACATTATTTTCCCGGCGATCACCATTGGCCTCGCCAGCTATCTGGCGGTGCTGGAGGGGTTATGGCTGAAAAGCAAAAACCCTGTCTGGCGGTCGCTGTACCATTTCTGGTCGAAGATCTTCGCCGTCAACTTTGGCATGGGCGTGGTCTCCGGGCTGGTGATGGCCTACCAGTTCGGCACCAACTGGAGTGGTTTTTCCCAGTTTGCCGGGAGCATTACTGGCCCGCTGCTGACCTATGAAGTATTGACCGCCTTCTTCCTCGAAGCCGGTTTTCTCGGCGTGATGCTCTTCGGCTGGAACAAAGTCGGGCCGGGGCTGCACTTCTTTGCCACCTGCATGGTCGCTCTGGGCACCATCATCTCGACCTTCTGGATCCTCGCCTCTAACAGCTGGATGCAGACCCCGCAGGGCTTTGAGATCGTCAACGGTCAGGTGGTGCCGGTGGACTGGTTTGCGGTGGTGTTTAACCCCTCCTTCCCGTATCGCCTGCTGCACATGTCGATTGCCGCGTTTCTCAGTAGCGCCCTGTTTGTTGCGGCCTCGGCGGCATGGCACCTTCTGCGGGGTAATAATACCTCCGCCATTCGCCGCATGTTCTCCATGGCGCTGTGGATGACGCTGATCGTCGCCCCCATTCAGGCGATGGTCGGGGATATGCACGGCCTGAACACCCTGAAACATCAGCCCGCCAAAATCGCCGCCATCGAAGGTCACTGGGAGAACCCGCCCGGCGAACCTACTCCGCTGCTGCTGTTTGGCTGGCCGGATATGGAGCAGGAACGCACCCGCTATGGTCTGGAGATCCCGGCACTCGGCAGCCTGATCCTCACCCACAGCCTCGATAAGCAGGTGCCGGCGCTGAAAGAGTTTCCGAAAGAGGATCGGCCTAACTCCACCATTGTCTTCTGGTCGTTCCGCATTATGGCCGGGCTGGGGATGTTGATGCTGTTGCTGGGCACCGTCGCCCTGTGGCTGCGCTATAAGCAGCGGCTCTACCACTCCCGGCCTTTCCTGTGGTTTGCCCTACTGATGGGACCATCGGGATTAATTGCCATTCTCGCCGGATGGGTGACGACCGAAGTGGGCCGTCAGCCGTGGGTCGTCTACGGTCTGCAACGTACCAAAGATGCGGTATCGGCCCATGGCGATCTGCATATGAGCGTCAGCCTGCTGGCCTTTATTGTGGTCTACACCTCGGTGTTTGGCGTCGGCTACAGCTACATGGTGCGCCTGATTAAAAAGGGTCCGCAGGAAGAAGAGTCCTTCCCGACCGAAAACGATGGTCGCCCGGCGCGCCCGCTCTCGGCAGCAAACGCTGAATTTACTACCAAGGAGACACCATAATGGGTATCGATCTCTCCCTGATCTGGTTTGTGATAATCGTCTTCGCCACCCTGATGTACATCGTGATGGACGGGTTTGATTTGGGTATTGGCATTCTGTTTCCCGCCATCCAGGATGCGGACGACCGGGATGTGATGGTCAACAGCGTCGCCCCGGTGTGGGACGGGAATGAAACCTGGCTGGTGCTGGGGGGAGCGGCACTGTTTGGCGCGTTTCCGCTGGCTTATGCGGTGATCATCGATGCCCTGACCATCCCGCTGACCTTAATGCTGATTGGGCTGATTTTCCGTGGCGTGGCCTTTGAGTTCCGCTTTAAGGCCACACCCGCGCACCGGCCCTTCTGGGATAAGGCCTTTATCGGCGGCTCGGTGCTGGCCACCTTTACCCAGGGCATGGTGGTGGGAGCGGTGATCAACGGCTTTACGGTCAGTGGACGCGCCTTTGCCGGCGGTCCGTTCGACTGGTTCACGCCGTTCAACCTGTTCTGCGGTTTGGGGCTGGTGGTGGCCTATGCCTTTTTAGGCGCCACCTGGCTGGTGATGAAAAGCGAAAACCCGCTGCAGGCGCGGATGCGGCAGGTATCGAAACGTCTGTTGCTGGCGCTGCTGGGGATTATCGCGGTGATCAGCATCTGGACGCCGCTCTCCCAGCCCGCCATTGCCGACCGCTGGTTTAGCCTGCCGAACCTCTTCTTCCTGCTGCCGGTTCCGGTGCTGGTGGTGGTGCTGGGCCTGTGGCAGTGGCGCAGCCTGAGTAACCCGCGCAGCCACCATCTGCCGTTCGTGTTGACCCTCGGGTTGATCTTTCTCGGCTTTAGCGGGCTGGGGATCAGCATCTGGCCGCATATCATTCCGCCGTCGATTACCCTGTGGCAGGCTGCGGCACCTCCGCAGAGCCAGGGCTTTATGTTAGTGGGGGCGTTATTCATTATCCCGATCATCCTTGTCTACACTTTCTGGAGCTATTACGTGTTTCGCGGCAAAGTCCAGCCTGGGGAGGGCTATCACTGATGAATCAACCTGTCTGGAAACGTCTGATGTGGATGGTGATTATCTGGGGCGGGAGCGTGCTGGCGCTGACGCTGGTCGGGATGTTCTTCCGCGTGCTGATGACTGCGGCGGGGTTTAAGGCGCACTGAATTCAGCTCACCCTCACCCTCTCCCTGAAAGGGAGAGGGAACAGTCCGTGCAGATATACCTAATCTGACAAAACCTTTCCTGCATTTGAAAAAGCGAATAATAACTCAAGGTAACTATCGGCATGATGGCCGCTCAACGTAACCGGGTGGTGGCAGAATGTTTACAAGAGCGTTATCAATAGTGTTACTGACCTGTGCGTTATTTTCCGGTCAACTGATGGCAGGACACAAGGGACATGAGTTTTTTTGGGTGAAGAACGTGGATCAGCAGTTACGTCATGAAGCAGATAGCGATGAGCTGCGTGCGGTGGCAGAGGATTCAGCAGAAGGTTTGCGCGAACACCACCACTGGCAGAAGTCGCGCAAACCGGATACTCACTTTCGTTAATTAACTGCTTTTACGCTTCGGCAGCGTTTTCAGCAGATCGTCAGGGCTGACCGATGCCACAATGCTGCCCGGCTGCGGCATTTTGAAGATGTGGTTTTTCATCTTGCCAATAACGTGCATTTCGCACGGACGGCAGTCGAACTTCAGGGTTAACACTTCATCGCCATTCACCAGCTGCATCGGGGTGGCCTTCCAGCTCTTGATGCTGCCCTTCGCCTGCTTCGGACAGAGGTTAAAGGCGAAGCGCAGACAGTGCTTGGTGATCATCACCGGCACGTCGCCCTTCTCTTCGTGCGCTTCATAGGCGGCATCGATCAGCTCAACGCCATAGCGCTGATAGAAGGCCCGCGCTTTATGGTTGTAGACGTTCGCCAGAAATGAGAGGTGCGTTTCCGGGTAGACCGGCGGCGGTACAGAGACCGCTTTGCGGCTGCCGCGTGGGTAATTCGCCAGACGGGCTTCGTCGAGCATCCCGGCGGTTTCACGGCGGAACTGGTTCAGCAGGCTGTTCGGAATAAACAGCGCATCCGCCAGATTGACCTGAATGTCCCGGGCGTAATAGATCGTCTGACCCAGTTTTGCCACCCCGTCTTTCAAACTGTTCAGCGCTTTTTCGGCGTTGTTAGCTATCTCAAACATCCCGTCCAGGGTATGAGTCACGCTGATGCCATCTTCGCAGGTCATGGTGAGGATCAGCTGCTCTTCCCAGCCACCCAGTTCAATGTCCACCGCGATACGACGCTCGCTGGAGGTTTTCATCAGCGCCTGCTGCCAGTTATGGTCGAGGTTGCGGTTCAGCGCCGCATTTGGGCGTGCTTTATACATGTCGGCGGGCATTTCGTTCGGCCAGACGCGATAGCGGTTTTCGCCGGTTTTCTCTACCGTATTGGCGCGGAAGCCCACCACCTCACGTTTGATCATCACGTTCAGGCCATCGCCGTTCGCCAGCGGTTCGGTCACTTCCACGTCGAGATACTCTTTCGTCACCTTGAGTACTTCCCCTACCGGCAGGCCGATAAATTTCGGGGAGTCGAAGGCGCCGATGTCGTCTTTACGCGCATTCACAAAGTAGTCGGTGCTGCCGCGGTGGAAGGTCTTGTCGGTGGACGGAATAAAGAAGTGCTCGGTGCGCCCGGCTGAGCTGCGCGCCAGACCGCCGCGATCCTCGATAATGGCATCCAGCATCTGACGATAGTGGGCGGTAATGTTCTTCACGTAACTCATGTCTTTGTAGCGCCCTTCAATCTTGAAGGATTGCACGCCGGCATCGATCAGCGCGCCAAGGTTGGCGGTCTGGTCGTTGTCTTTCATCGACAGAAGGTGTTTATCGAAGGCCACCACGCGGCCCTGATCGTCTTTCAGGGTGTATGGCAGGCGGCAGGCCTGAGAACAGTCGCCACGGTTGGCGCTGCGCCCGGTCTGGGCATGGGAGATGTTGCACTGTCCGGAGTAGGCCACGCACAGGGCGCCGTGAATAAAGAACTCAATGGTCGCGTCGGTCGCCTGGCGAATATCGCGGATCTGATTGAGGTTCAGTTCGCGGGCCAGCACGATTTGGGTAAATCCGGCATCCGAGAGGAACTTCGCTTTCTCCACGCTGCGGATATCGCACTGGGTACTGGCGTGCAGCTCAATCGGCGGGATATCCATCTCAAGGACACCCATATCCTGGACGATCAGCGCATCAACGCCGGTCTGGTACAGGTCGGTAATCAGACGCTGCGCTGGCTCCAGTTCATCATCATGAAGAATGGTGTTCAGGGTTACGAACACCTTCGCCCCGAAACGGTGGGCGAACGGCACCAGGTCGGCGATATCGCGCAGGCTGTTGCTGGCATTATGGCGGGCGCCAAATCCAGGGCCGCCGATATAGACCGCATCGGCACCGTGAAGGATCGCTTCACGGGCAATGGCGGCGTCACGAGCCGGGCTTAAGAGTTCAAGATGATGGGATGGCAGGCGCATACTTCGTCGTTATCCGTTATGGTCAAAATGGCGGCTATTGTAGTCAGAAGTATGGGCCAGTGAAACAGTTTTGCGCACCTTTAGCGGGGATAATGGATCAGCGAGTGAAAGTGCACCGTCTGGCCGCTGCGGTTGCGGTAGGCGTGCGGTTTATCTCCGGCAAAACGCAGGCCGGTATCCGGGACCAGCGTCTGCCAGATACCCTCGATCTGCATCTCCAGCTCACCGCTGATCACCACCACGTGCTCAACCACTCCGGCTTCGTGCGGCGTGGATTCACTGAGCGCCCCCGGCGCGAGGGTAATCGAGAAGTGGTCATACTTCAGGGTGTCGTCCCAGGGGAACAGCGGTTTGACCACCATCGCCTGCTGCTGCGGGTCAAACACCGGCGGGTTCTCCGCTTCGGGGCTGATAAAGGTGGAGAACGGCACGTTCAGTCCGGTAGCGATCTTCCACAGCGTCGAGACCGTCGGGCTGGATTCGTTGCGTTCCACCTGGCCGAGCATCGCTTTCGACACCCCGGTCTCTTCAGCCAGCTTCGACAGGCTCCAGCCGCGGGCCTGACGCAGCGTTTTCAGTGTAATGGCAAGATGTTGTGTGATGTTCATGGTCCCTCCCGTTGCCGCGAGTGTAGCACTTGTATGCTATAACGCACAGTGATACATTTGCGGCTGTTATAACGCACAACGGAGTTCCCATGCGCCCATCCTCGCTCACCTTTCCCACCCTGTTATCCGGTTTTGTTGCCGTTCTGGTGGGCTATGCCAGCTCTGCGGCCATCATCTGGCAGGCCGCGGCGGCGGCAGGCGCAACGGCACCGCAGATTGCCGGCTGGATGACGTCGCTGGGGATCGGCATGGGGATCAGCACCCTGGCGCTGTCGTGGTGGTATAAAGCGCCAGTGCTCACCGCCTGGTCGACGCCCGGTGCCGCCCTGCTGGCGACCAGCTTGCAGGGGGTAACACTCTCAGAGACCATCGGCATCTTTATCTTTGCCAATGCCCTGATCCTGATTTGCGGCATCAGCGGCCTGTTCGCCCGCCTGATGAAGATTATCCCCCATTCGCTGGCGGCGGCGATGCTGGCGGGCGTCCTGCTGCGCTTTGGTTTGCAGGCCTTCAGCAACCTCGAGGGGCATCTGCTGCTGTGCGGCAGCATGCTGCTGGCCTGGCTGGTGACCAAAGCCTTTGCGCCGCGCTATGCGATCGTCGCGACCCTGCTGGTGGGGGGCGCGGTGGCGGCGTTGAAAGGTGACGTTGTCACCGAGCAGCTCAGCTTTGCGGTGGTGATGCCCGAATTTATCGCCCCAACCTTTAACCTGACCACGCTGGTCAGCATCGGTCTGCCCTTCTTCCTGGTCACCATGGCCTCGCAGAATGCGCCAGGGTTCGCGACGCTTAAAGCCTCCGGCTACCCGGTGGCCGTCTCGCCGCTGATGGTCTTTACCGGTGGGCTGGCGCTGCTGCTGTCGCCGTTTGGGGTCTACTCGATCTGCATCGCGGCAATCACCGCCGCCATCTGCCAGAGCCCGGATGCGCACCCGGATGCCAGCAAGCGCTGGCTGGCCGCGGCAGCGGCAGGCGTCTTTTATCTGCTGGCAGGGATTTTCGGCGGTTCGATTAGCGGGCTGATGGCGGCCCTGCCGTTAAGCTGGATCCAGACCCTGGCGGGGCTGGCGCTGCTGGGCACCATCGGCGGTAGCCTGCATCAGGCGCTGCACAATGAGGCCGAACGCGATGCGGCAATCGTGACGTTTCTGCTCACCGCCAGCGGCGCGACGCTTGCCGGGATCGGCTCGGCATTCTGGGGATTAGTGGCGGGCGGCATCTGCTACGCCCTGCTGTTACGCACCCGACGCGCGTAGCTGGGACGGCGTCAGCCCGGTGGCGACGCGAAAGCGGTTGCTGAAGTGGCTGGCGGAGCTGAATCCGCACGTCAGGGCGATCTCGGTCAGCGGCTGGCGGGTGTAGCGCACCAGGGTTTTGGCCTTCTCCATCCGCCGCTGCATCACATACTGGTGAGGTGCCATCTGCATCGACTGCCGGAACATGCGGGCAAAATGGAACTCGCTTAAGCTCGCCTGACCCGCCAGATCCGCCAGGGTCAGCGGCTGGGCCAGATTCTCTTCGATAAACCCGAGCACGTTGCGCAGCACAAAAGGCGACAGGCCGCCCGTGACCGTTGGCAGCGTCCACTGCACGTTGCTGTAACGCTGCACCAGATGGGTCAGCAACAGTGTGGAGGCGGTGCTCAGCGTGAGCTGATTGGCAGGCTGCTGCCAGTCGCAGCCGAGGATAAAATGGCGGTACAGGGCGGTAATGCTGGCATCATCGCCGAACAGATTTTCGTCGAGGGTAAAGCTGTAAGGGCTTTTGTCCCAGATCTGCTCCCCGACGTTGCGCAGATGATCGTCGGTACAGTAAAGGTGGATAAACGACAGATCGTCGCGAATATCCCAACTGGACTCGCTCTCTTTCGGCATCAGACAGAAACGGTCCGGGCCGCCGCCGTTTTTCCAGCCCGCAGAGGTTTTGTGATAACTCTCGTAGCCGTCGGCGATATAGAGACTCAGGGTATGGTGATCGCAATATTGCGTGATGGTGTCGCGTTTATTAGACCAGGCCGCCAGCTGGATACCCGAATTCAGCGCCACGGCATTGTGCAATACCGCTTTATGCTTGCGCAGATTTTCAAAGGCACCGTACATCTCAGCCATAGCGACTCACACCCTGATAAATAAGAACCATTGAGTCTAAAAAGATCTTCCCTTCAGTGCCAGCCCTGTTGACTCCCCGGCGGGAAAAAAGCGCAAGAATATGCAAGTCCGACGCAAGTCTGTGAAAGAAGGCCGTTCTCCCTGCCGCCATACTGACCCCAGACTTTGCTGATAAGAGAAAAAACGATGAACACATTACTGTACGCGCTGGTAGTTGTTATCTGGGGAACAACGTGGATTGCCATCTTCTTACAACAGGGGCCGGTGCCCGCCCCGGTCTCGATTTTCTGGCGCTTTGCCGTCGCCACCGCCACCATCATGACGGTGCTGTTAATCCTGCGCCGTCTGAGCCCGCTGGCCTTGCGCGACCACCTGTTTTGCGCCCTGCAGGGCTGCTGCGTGTTCTGCTTTAATTTCTGGTGCTTTTATACCGCCGCGGGGTATATCAACACCGGCCTCGAATCGGTGATTTTTTCGATGGCAGTGCTGTATAACGCCCTGAACAGCTTCCTGTTCTTTGGCCAGCGCCCGCCGACGCGTTTTTATCTGGCGGCGGCGCTGGGGCTGCTCGGCATTATTACCCTGTTCTGGAACGACCTGTTAGCCAGCGGCTGGAGCGCCGGTCTGCTGTTCGGCGTTGCCCTGTCGGCGCTGGGCACCTACGGCTTCTCACTCGGGAATATGATCAGCCTGCGCCACCAGCGCAACGGGCTGGAGACCATGACCACCAACGCCTGGGCGATGCTATACGGCACCCTGGTGATGGGGGCGATTGCGCTGATCCGTGGGGATGACTTTACGCCGGTCTGGTCGGTGAGCTATATGGGCGCTCTGCTCTATCTGGCGCTGTTTGGCTCGGTGATTGCCTTTGGCGCTTACTTCACGCTGGTCGGACGAATTGGCGCGGGCAAAGCGGCATACAGCACCTTGCTGTTCCCGCTGGTGGCGCTCTCGTTCTCGACGGTGTACGAAGGGTACGTCTGGCACAGCAACGGGATTGCGGGGCTTCTGCTGATCTTAACCGGGAATCTGGTGATGTTTGCCCGGCCGGAGAACTGGTTTAAGCGGCTGCGAATGGCGTAAAAAAAACCGGCCTGCGCGATGCAGGCCGGTCTATTGTGATTATTTTGCTGCGGTTTTATTGACATCAAACATGGTGGCATCAGTCGCCATGTCATCAACAACCTGCTTCAGCGTCGCGAAGGTCATTGGCGTATTTTCGTTATTCAGCTCTTTCCCTTCACCCTTACGGACCACTTTAATGACCGGCTTGTTGGTCTTAGAGTCAATCAGCTCACCTTCAAAGAACAGATGGGTATCCATGGTACGGTGACCGGTTGCCATTTGCGTGCCAGCTACGACCAGCGCCACAGGGACAACTTCATAGAACTGCAGGCCTTCTTTCTGCGAGCTCACACCGGTGATGGCACCGCGGAAGATCAGGCTGCGTGAACCTGGTGTGGTCACAATCGGCTTACGCTGGCCGATTGCGGTCTTCATTTTGGTGTTGGTGTAATTTAACAGTTCATCGAGCGTGCGTTGACCGATCTGGGTGGTTGGCTTTGGCGTTGGATAATAGGTGATATTGTTCCAGATAATGCTGTCGTAGTTTGATTCGTTATAAGACGGATCAACCCAACGCAGCGTCGGTTTACCCGAAGCAGAGGTGGTTTGCTGGAGCCCGGAGTAGTCTTTTAAAAAACCTGAATATTGTTCAGGCGCAGCCACTTTTGACGCACAGCCAGCAAGAAGCAACAGGCCGGAGAGCGCGGCAACTTTAAATAAAGTATTAGTACGCATAGTGGGTGTATCCCTGTTAAGTGCAAATATGCACTTGAAGTTATAGCAAAAGCTGGCTGAAAAAGAAGTGACAAAAAATGATGAAGACAGCACAAATTGAAAAAAAAGTGCCCGTCATAATGACGGGCTGAATTAAAGGTTTATTTTATATCCACTTGCCAGAATAAATGTTTACCAAACGGATCGATTTCGTAGCCGGTCACCTCTTTACGCACCGGCTCGAATATTGTTGAGTGCGCAATCATTACCGCAGGCATTTGATCGTGCATCATCTGCTGCGCCTGCTGATATAACGCTACGCGTTTATCGTGATCGGTAATAGATTTCGCTTCAGCAATAATTTTGTCGAATGGTTGATAACACCATTTGGCGGAATTGGAACCGCCGTTGGCCGAGGTGCAGGTAAACAGCGGGCCGAAGAAATTATCCGGGTCGCCGGTCGCCGTGGTCCAGCCCATGAGCGCCGCCTGATGTTCCCCGCCCTTCACCCGCTTGAGATATTCCCCCCACTCGTAGGTGACCACTTTGGTCTGCACGCCGATTTTTGCCCAGTCGGACTGGATCATCTCGGCCATCCGTTTGGCATTGGGGTTATACGGACGCTGCACCGGCATGGCCCACAGGTCAATGGTCATCCCGTTGGCAAACCCGGCCTCCTTCAACAACGCTTTGGCTTTATCCGGATCGTAATCGTAGTCCTTTAGCGAACTGTCTGCGCTCCAGACACCCGGCGGCAGCAGGTTTTTGGCGGCGGTGCCAGTGCCCTGGAAGACAGCCTCGATAATGGCCGGTTTGTTGATCGCCATCGCCAGCGCCTGGCGCACCTTGACGTTATCCAGCGGCGGCTTTTGCGTGTTAAATGCCAGGAAACCGGTATTCAGCCCCGCCTTGCTCATCAGGTTGATGTCTTTATTTTCCTTCATCCGCGGCAGATCGGCGGGGTTCGGGAATGGCATCACCTGACACTCGTTTTTCTCCAGCTTGGCGAGACGCACGGAGGCATCCGGAACGATGGTAAACACCAGCCGATCCAGCTTCGCCTTACCCTGCCAGTACTCCGGGAAGGCGGTGTAGAGGATCCGCGAGTCCTTCTGGTATTTCGCCAGCTTAAACGGCCCGGTGCCGATAGGCTCCATGTCCACCTTCTCCGGGGTGCCCGCTTTCAGCATCGCGTCAGCATATTCGGCAGAGAGAATCGAGGCGAAATACCAGCCGAGGTCAGCCACGAACGGCGCTTCCGGGTGGGCCAGTGTGAAGCGCACCGTATGGTCGTCGACTTTGTCGATGGCGGTGATCAGCTTGCCAAACTCCAGGCTCTCGAAGTTGGAGTAGTTGCCGTTGGAGACGTTGTGATACGGATGATTAGCGTCTTTCTGCCGCATAAACGAGAAGATCACATCATCCGCGTTAAAGTCTCGCGTCGGCGTGAACAGCTTGCTGCTCTGGAACTTAACGCCCTTACGCAGATGGAAGGTATAGACCTTACCATCCTCGCTGACCTCCCAGCTTTCGGCCAGGCTCGGCACCAGATCGGTCGTGCCCGGAGTAAAATCCACCAGCCGGTTGTACACCGGTACGGCGCTGGCATCCACGCTGGTGCCCGAGGTGTAGAGTTGCGGGTTAAAGTTCTCCGGCGATCCTTCCGAACAATAGACCAGCGTTTTAGCGGCGACGGTGGAACTGACCGTCAGCGCGGCGACGGTCAGTGCCAACGTTGTGAGGTTGCTTTTCATCGCGTTTTCCTGTCTTTTAATTTGACGGCTAATGAATTTTTGTCGTGCCAAACCATAAATATCATTAAAGTGATTGTGCAAACACCTGATAACACAAATAAAGAAGGATCAACCATGGCTCACGCGCTCGCCAGTCAATTAACCCAACGCTTCTTTCGCTATCTGGCTATCACCAGTCAGAGCGATCCGAAGGTGAAAACCTTGCCCTCCACACCCGGCCAGCACGAGATGGCTCGGGCACTGGCGATGGAGCTGCAAACGCTGGGTCTGGACGACATTGTGATCGACGAATCTGCCACCGTTACGGCGGTCAAAAAGGGCAACGTGCCCGGCGCGCCGCGGGTCGGTTTTATCACCCATATCGATACCGTCGACGTGGGATTGTCACCGGATATTTATCCGCAGATCCTCACCTTTACAGGCGATGATCTCTGCCTGAATGCCGAAAAAGATATCTGGCTGCGGGTCAGCGAGCACCCGGAAATTCTGGCCTACCCCAACGAAGCGATCATCTTCAGCGACGGCACCAGCGTGCTGGGTGCCGACAACAAAGCGGCCGTCACCGTGGTAATGACGCTGCTGGAAAACCTCACTGCAGAACATCGGCATGGCGATATCGTGGTCGCTTTTGTGCCGGACGAAGAGATTGGTCTGTGCGGGGCGAAAGCGCTGGATCTGGCACGTTTTGACGTCGATTTTGCCTGGACCATCGACTGCTGCGAGCTGGGAGAGATTGTTTATGAGAACTTCAACGCCGCGGCGGCAGAAATTCGCTTTACCGGCGTGACGGCGCACCCGATGTCGGCCAAAGGCGTGCTGGTGAACCCGCTGCTGATGGCCACCGACTACATCAACCACTTCGATCGCCTGCAAACCCCGGAGCACACCGAAGGCCGGGAAGGCTACATCTGGTTTAACGGCATCCAGGCCGGGCAAAACGAGGCGGTGCTGAAAGCCAATATCCGTGATTTCGATCGCGACAGCTTCGCCGCCCGCAAGGCGCAGATTGGCGACGTAGCGGAGAAAATTGCCGCGCAGCACCCTACCGCAAAGGTAAGCTGGCACATTGAAGATACCTACAGCAACATCAGCAACGCGGTGGGTGAAGACCGTCGCGCCATCGACCTGATGTTTGAGGCGATGGAGAGCTTAGGCATCACGCCGAAACCGACCCCGATGCGCGGCGGCACCGACGGTGCGGCCCTGTCAGCGAAGGGGCTGCTGACCCCGAACTTCTTCACCGGCGCGCATAACTTCCACTCGAAGTTTGAGTTTTTACCGCTGAAATCGTTCGAGGCCTCGTATAACACGGCGCTGCAGCTCTGTTTGCTGGCGGCACGTTAACTGGAAATAACCCGGTCATAAAATGACCGGGCAAATTACCTTACTTAACCTGACGCGATTTATCGGCGTTCAGTTCTTCCCAGGATGCTTCAAGTATCCACAGGCACTGGGCACCGTCGATGGTCGCTAACAATGCTTTGCGCGTACGCTGGTAGAACGCCTCGACCTCGGTCGGTGATTTCTCGCTCGGTGGGGTACAGACGATATCGCTGCCAATAATATGCGGCCATTTCCCAGCATCAATGGTGCGCAGCACCTTAAGCGTGGTGGTGGTGTTAGTTGATAAGGCTAAGGCCAGCGCGTCTTCCAGCTGCTGCGCTTGCTTAACGTCGGCAATTGCCGCAAGTGACGGGGTTTGTTCAATCCATCGTGGTTCACCAGCGGCTATCCCACGCAAAGCCGCAGGCCAATCAGTGCCGTTAGCCATTACCGGAAGTGAGACAACAGCTAGCAACAAAATGGCCAGGCACTTCATCGCACCACCTCCAGATCGCCGCCATCGCGGAGTATCTGCCGACTCGTCGACAGCGAAAGAATAATACAGCCTGCCGATGCGAAACCTGCGGGACCTTCTACACGCTCGCCATGGATACGAAACGCTGAGCGTCCAAAGGTTTCGCCGGTGGTCTGTTCAAGAATGATGGTCACAGGGCCCCTGGAATTCGAATGTCCCGCGATTTTATAGGTCCCTCTTGGTAGAGGCCCCAGTCCTTTAACATGCTGGCGGTCCGGGTTGTTTTTATTAGTGAGTGCGCCGGAATAGCCCGACTCGATTAGCTTGCCGTCTTTATACATTTTGCCGGTCGACTGCTCATACTTCCATCCCATAACCCTCTCCTTATGCCGTTTTACGGTCGTTCCAGCTGTCTGAATGCATGATGTTACCGTCGACATAGCGCCAGGTGATTTTTTCATACAACAACTCGATCAGCTCAATGTGATTATGTTTCTCATAACCCGGATCTTTGATATCCAGCATCATCGGACAGACGCTGACAACTTTTACACCCTCCATAAAGGTGGAGAAGTATTCCACTTCCTGACCAGCGTCATTGATGCGGTAAAACTTCACCTCAGCGGATTTGAGTTTTTGACCCGTACTGACAGCTTTGTAAAAATAAGGGCTGGAGGCATCGACCTCTTTATCGAATGAATAAGGGGAATGTACACGCAGGCTGGTTGCCTTGCCGTTGTGCATGTCGGTAGGTTGCATTACGCCATGGTTGAGGCCGATGATCTCTATGCTGCCCTCACGCCCAAGGATGTCGACAGAGCCTTTTATATCCGCACCACCATCGTCTTTAAGCCATAAATATGCGGGGATTGCCATTTTGGTTAAACTCCATTTAAGAAAATCCTGATATGTTATGCACTTACGTGCAAATTCAAGCTATAGACCAAAAAAGAACCCGTCAACGTCTTAACTACGTCGATAAACAACGATCTGCGGTTTCATTGATGTAAATAAAAAAGGCCGGAAATATCCGGCCTGAGTCTGATAACGAACTTGTATTAACATTGTGCCCTTGTTTCTGCCGGGTGGCGCTAACGCTTACCCGGCCTACAAAACCCCTGACCTGTAGGCCCGTGCAAGCGAAGCGCCGCCGGGCAATGCACGTTAAGCCGGTTTGCGCGCCAGCAGCGTGGCGAATCGCAGTTTAATACGATTCCCCTGGGCGTCGGTGCGGTGTAATTCGCCGACGTCCTCGTTGTATTTCAGCTGTTCCCAGCCCGCATAGTAGCCGCTCAGCTCCCCGGTTTTAAACGCAAACGGGAAGCCGACGTTGCACGGATAATCTTCGGTATCCATCGCCGCGACAATCAGGTTATAGCCACCCGGTCTGGTGCAGCGCTGCATATTGTCGATCAGGCCAGGAATGGTTTCTGCCTGCAGGAACATCAGCACCACGGTCGAGAGGATAAAATCGTATTCGCCGTCAAAACGCAGGGTGTTGAGATCCTTAATCGCCGTCTGCAGGTTAGTGATGCCCTCTTTCGCCTTGATGCTCTCGATGTTATCGATGCTTGCCGCATTCTTATCCCATGCGGTGACATCAAAGCCGTTCGCCGCCAGATAGAGGCTGTTGCGCCCGTTGCCGCAGCCGAGATCCAGGGTTTTGCCCGGTTTAACCATCCCTGCGCTATACACCACTTCAGAGTGGGTGCGGGTCATGCCATATTTTTCGGTGAAGTAGTTCTCATCAAACACAGTCATTCTCTTTCCTCAACTTGCATAAGCGTTGCTTTGTCTGCACGGACCAACAGTTTCCCCTGCATCAGCAGGATAAACGTGCGCACCAGTAATAGCGCAATGATGGCGTTGGTAAAAATAAATAGCGGGATGGCGATGGCGTGGAAAAAACCGGACGGGCTACTCTGCCCCAGATGCAGACCGGTGGTGGCCAGCGCCGAGACGCCGAACGAAAAGCTCCAGAACGACGCATTAAACGGCTGCGACAGATACCAGGGCATCAGGCGCAGGGTAAATAACAGCTGCAGCAGGCCGTAGCCAAACAGCATTTTGGCGAAGGTATCGGCTTCGCCGCCGTTGACGCTTAACCAGGCGCTACAGGCCACCAGCGCGGGTGCCAGCTGGATCCCAAGGGAGGTGCGCATCGCAGAAGGCAGTTCGCCTGCACTGCGCAGACGCTGCAAAATCACCGGCTCCAGGCTCAGCCAGGAGAAAACTCCGGCCCCGAGGAACACCAGCCCTGCATCGTGAAACCCGAGCGCCCCGCAGGCCATGGCGCTGATAAAATTATTCGCCACCGTCGGCAGATAGAGGCCCGGAGTTGTCGCCTCCTCCGGGTGTTTGCCGCGCCAGAGTCCGGCAGACTGCCACGCCGCATAGCTCAGCTGCACCACCACCCCGACGGTGAACAGGGCCAACGCCAGCGGACGAAACCAGGGCACGAAGCCAATCGCCACCAGCATGGTGGTGGCCGGAAACAGGCTGACAAAGCTGCTCATCACCGGGTGGCGCATCTCCGCCAGTACGCTGCGCGGAAAGCGTATCGCGCGGGTGAGAAACGCCGCGGTCAGCAGGAGCCACATCACCATCGCCAGCGTCACCAGGATCTCCCCCGGCCAACGCGTCACCGGCCAGAGGGTGCTGGCGTAACGCCAGGCAAAGCCCATACCTATGGTTCCCAGCACCATCCCGTAGTAACCCGCGGGTAAATTAAGAACGCGTTCAGTCGCTTGCGTTTTATACATAAATTTTAATCTATAAAATATATTTGAAATACTAGTTTAAGGTGTTTCATTTGCGGATGCCACTGTTTCGATCAAGCTAAAGTTTGCTACGTTTAGTGGAGACGACAACTGCGGGCACAGTGATGAAAAAATATCGACTTAGTGATGAAAGCCGTTTGCACCACTGGCAGGACGGTGAGACAAAAACAGCGGTAAAAGTGCGCCAGATTATCGCCGAACGTGATTTCAGCGATGTGAAATCAGGCACCCGGGGTGGCTGGATCGATGACGAATCGGCCCTGTCTCACGAGCACGACTGCTGGATCTACGATGAGAACAGCGTGGTCTTCGCCGGCGCGCAGATCAGCGGCAACGCGCGGATCACCCAGCCGTGCGTCATCAGCCATCAGGTTTCCATTGGGGATAACGTCTGGGTGGATGGGGCTGAGATCGGCTATGGCGCTCGCTTAAGTGACAACGTCACGGTTCAGTCTTCGGTGGTGCGCGGGGAGTGTCATCTGTTCGACAACGCCCGCATCCTGCATAACAGCATGGTGATTGCCGCCAAAGGCCTGACCCCGGACCCGCATCAGATCCTGCGCATTTTCGGCGAGGCCACCGTTAGCCAGTCGCGGGTGGTGCATCAGGCGCAGATCTACGGCAATGCCATCGTCAGTTATGCCTTTGTCGAGCATCGTGCCGAAGTGTTTGAGAACGCGCTGCTCGAGGGCAACGAGGTGAATAACGTCTGGGTGTGCGACTGCGCCAAAGTGTACGGCAACGCCCGCCTGCTCGCCGGGCTGGAAGAGGATGCCATCCCAACCCTGCGTTACAGCTCCCAGGTGGCGGAAAACGCGCTGGTCGAGGGTAACTGCGTGATCAAACATCACGTCCTGATTGGTGGCAACGCCTGGCTGCGCGGCGGGCCGATCCTGATTGACGATAAAGTGGTGATCCAGGGTCGGGCGCGCATTCACGGAGAAGTGCTGATCGAGCATCATATTGAAATTACCGATGACGCGGTGATTGAAGCGTCACACGGAGACGTGATTCACCTGCGCGGCGAGAAGATGATTAACGGCGCGCAGCACATCACGCGCACGCCGTTGCTCGGGGCATTATGAGGTGCAGATCCGGGCGTAGATATTCTGGTCGTCATAGCGCCCGTTGAGGAACTCGGCCTCTTTCAGGCACCCTTCCAGCAGGAAGCCGTTGCGCAGCGCCACCTGGTTACTGGCGGGGTTGTCGACCCGGCACTTGATCACAAAGCGGCGGATCTCGCCGCGTCTGGCGTAGTGGCGGATAAACGCCTCCAGCGCCTGAGATAAAATCCCCTGCCCCTGATGCGCTTCATCCAGCCAGTAGCCGATATAGCCCGTTTTGTTCAGCGGCTCGATGGAATTGAACGACAGCACGCCTGCCAGGACGTTATCCCTGAAGATAAGGAACATTTTGGCGTAACCGCGCTGATGCAGCATCTGGTTGCTGAGGATGTTCTGGCGGGTGTCCTCTTCTGAGCCTACAAACTGCGGCCAGTTGAGATAGTCCTGCAGATACGCCCGGTTTTTGACCACCAGATTGTGCAGCTCGGTGGTGTAACGCTCATCGGTGGCGCGCAGTTCGAGATGCGTGTTGACGGGGATAATTTCTTCTTCGGTTGTGGTGGTCATTGTGCTTCCTGTGCAATGCCGGGCGGCGCATGCGCTTGCCCGGCCTACGGTTTGTGCCTGTTGCCTTAACGCATTACCCGGTCATCGACGTACTGGCGTTTATCCGCTGCGGGTGGGAAATAGTGATACAGCCAGGTTTCGCTGATCGCCTCGCCCTGGCAGCGCAGGAACATGCGCATGTCCACCGTATCGGTGGAGTCGCTGGTCGGGTACCAGTCAAACAGGATGCGATACCCGTCGAACGGCTCCACGTAGAGGATCTCAATCTGCTTCGCTTCCCCACTGGAGAGGGTAATCACCGGCTCGATCCCTTTCGGCGCAGCCGCTTTCAGATCGCCGCCAACAAAATCGACCGCGAAACGGCGCGACCACACTTTCGGGAAGTGCTCGCCCGGGGCCCAGCCTTCCGGGAAGCCACCCATACCGGTGCGGGTCGCCATCACGTTCGCCAGCGGAGAACGGACTGGCGGTTTGGCACTCCAGTAGAGACGGTACTGGAAGTCCAGCTTATCCCCCGCTTTCACCGGTTTTTCCGGCTGCCAGAAGCAGACCACGTTATCCAGGGTTTCACCGGTGGTCGGGATCTCCATCAGCGACACGGTGCCTTTGCCCCACTGGTTACGCGGTTCGACCCACAGGCTTGGGCGTTTGTTGTACCAGCCCATAATGTCCTGATAGTGCGAGAAATCACGATCAAGCTGTAACAGACCAAACCCTTTCGGGTTCTTGTCGGTATAGGCGTTGAACTGCAGCTTCTGCGGGTTATTCAGCGGACGGCAGATCCACTCCCCGTTGCCGCGCCACATCGCCAGACGATCGGAGTCGTGGATCTGTGGGTGAATGGTGTCGCACATGCGGCGCTCGTTGTTGCCGCAGGCAAACATGCTGGTCATCGGCGAAATGCCCAGCTGCTGAATGTCCTTGCGGGCATACAGATGGTTTTCGACGTCCATGATCACCTGGGTCTTCTCGCAGTGGATCACGAACTTATAGGCCCCGGTGATGCTTGGGCTGTCGAGCAGGGTGTAGACCGTAAAGGTGGTCGCGCCCGGTTTGACGGTTTCAAACCAGAACGAGGTAAAGTCCGGGAACTCTTCTTGCGTATCGGCGTAGGTGTTCAGCGCCAGGCCACGCGCCGAGAGACCGTACTGGTAAGTATCATCCACCGCGCGGAAGTAGCTGGCGCCGAGGAAGGAAACGATGTCGCGACGCGCCAGCTCCGGAGATTTAAAGGCACGGAAACCGGCAAAGCCTAAATCGCTCTGGCCTTCCAGCTGTTTAGTGTCGACGCCCGCGTCGTGGTAATTGAACAGTTCCGGGCGGAAGTGAATCTCACGCGCCTGGGCGGTCTGGCTATCCAGCGAGAACATGCGCACCCGGCGGCGGAAGCCCATCCCGACGTGAAAGAACTGCACGTCGAGCTGGCGGTTTTCGATGTTATTCCACAGCGACTGCTTCGCATCGTACTGGATGCTGTTATAGGCCTGCGGCGTCAGGGTCGCTAAGGTATCCGGCAGCGGACGCGGCGCACCGCCCCACGGTGTTTGCGCCAGGTCGTGCGCCATGGACTGCAGCACGGAAAAGTCGAAACGACGGCTCGTACCGTCCGCAATATCCGATTCAGCCGCACTGGCCGCCCGGGAAAAGAGCGCGGCGAGTCCGGAAGTCCCGCTCAGTGCGGCAACGGCCATTGAGCCTTTTAAAAAACGTCTGCGATTCATGCCTGGGAAAACGTCCTTATGGTCGTGGGGAGTGGGTTTCGCATCGGCGAAACAACGGCAAGAAAGAACATCATTAAGAGGGCACAGCCTAAACAAAAATGATTAAGAATCCAATTATTGACAGGTGAGAATCTGCGCAAAGGGGGAAAGATTTTTCTGTCGAGGAGAATTGCCCGAAACGGAGGTAAAGAAAAGTATAAAAAAGCCCCTGCCGGACATCAACGCCAGGGGCTAAAAGATGAAATTGTTGTTATTTTACGCTGACATCGATACCCGGGAAGTACTTCTTCGCCAGCTTATCGATAGTGCCGTCAGCGCGGACTTTATCAATGGCGGCATCAAGCTGCTTCTTAGTGGCCTCGTCGCCTTTACGCAGACCATAACCGATCCCACTTCCGAGGATAGTGTCATCCGCCACCGGCTTGCCGATAAAGCCGAAGCCTTTCCCCTGTGGCTTGCTGAGGAATCCGGCCTGCCCGGCGGCAGACATCACCAGCGAGGCGTCAATACGCCCGTTCAGCAGGTCGCCCCAGGCCATGTTCTGATCTTTATAGGACACCACGGTAACGCCCTGCTTTTCCCAGTGCTCCTTGGCGTAGGTCTCCTGAATGGAACCCTGCAACACGCCAATGGTCTTGCCTTTCAGCCCTTCCGGGGTGGCATCGACCGCGGTACCGGTCTTGCCCACCAGCTGGGATGGGATCCGGTAGATCGGCTGGGTAAAGTCGATGCTCTGACGACGCTGGTCGGTGATGTTCATCGCCGAGTTGATAGCATCGAATTTCTTGGCCACCAGCCCCGGGATCAGCGCGTCAAACGAGGTCTCCACCCAGCTGCATTTCAGCGCGGCGGCGGCGCAAATGGCGTTCCCGAGCTCAATATCAAACCCTTCCAGCTCACCCGAGGCGTTACGGCTCTCAAACGGCGGATACTCGGCTTCTACGCCATAACGTAATTCTGTTGCGGCGATGGAAGAGAACGAACACAGCAATCCCAGGCCGACAACGAAGGCTTTTAATTTCATGACTGAACTCCTTAGCGTGGTGTTACCCGACACAGGGCCTGCGCACCTGCCCGTAATGTTGCCTCATCTTTCGCAAAAGAGAGGCGGATTAATTTGTTATCTGTCCCGTCGGTGTAAAACGCCGACAGCGGAATGGTGGCAACGCCGTGGTCAACAATCAGCCGTTTCACCATCTCGCTGTCACGCTCGTCGCTGAAGTGGCTGTAATCCGCCAGCAGAAAGAACGAGCCAGCGCTTGGCAGCAGACGGAAAGGTGAATCCGCCATCAGGTTAACCAGCAGATCGCGTTTACGCTGGTAAAACGCCGCCAGCGACAGCCAGGTTTGCGGGTCGGCCATATGCTCGGCAAAAGCGTACTGCATTGGTGTATCGGCTGAAAACATTAAAAACTGATGGATCTTGCAGATCTCGTCCATCAGCTCCGCCGGAGCGACACAGTAGCCTACGCGCCAGCCGGTAACGTGATAGGTTTTGCCAAACGACGAGACGATCACGCTGCGCTCCGCCAGCCCGGGATGGGTCGCCATGCCGTGATGCGGCACGTCGTCAAACACCACGTGCTCGTAGACTTCGTCAGAGAGAATGATGATATCGGTGTTGCGGGTAATGGCCGCCAGCTGTTGCAGGTCGTCGGCAGAGAAGACCTGCCCGCTCGGGTTATGCGGCGTGTTGATGATGATCATCCGCGTGCGCGAGGTAATGGCGGCGCGGACTTCATCCCAGTTCACCGCGAAATCCGGCACCGTCAGCTTGATAGCGACCGGGGTCGCGCCTTGCAGACGCACAATTGGCGCATAGCTGTCGAACGAAGGTTCAAAGTAGATCACCTCGTCGCCGGGATGCACCAGCCCGCTGATGGCGGAGTAAAGCCCTTCGCTGGCGCTGGCGGTGATCAACACTTCGCTGGCGGGATCGTATTGCGTGCCATACAGCGAGGCGATTTTATCGGCGATGCGCGCTTTCAGCGGTGCCAGCCCGGTCATCGACGCATACTGGTTATGGCCCGCCTGCATCGCCCGGTGGACACCGGCAATCAGCGCCGGATCGCATTCAAAGTTCGGCGCACCCTGGGAAAGGTTGATGGCATTGTGCTCAGCGGAGAGCTGACCGATAACGGTAAAAATGGTGGTGCCAACGTCCGGCAGTTTGGAACGGGGTTGTATCGGAGTACGCAGCGTCATCGGAAATTCCTCTGGTAGAGAGTGCATAACTATTCAACCTGAAGGCTATTGTGGCGACAATCGAATTGTTGTCATAATAGCCATGACAAAAAATCATACCTGGAGGTTCCGTGTCGCGTCGCTCGTTCCCGCTTACCGCCGTTGAGGCCTTTATTGTTACCGCGCGGCATCTGAACCTGACTCATGCCGCTAAAGAGCTGTGTCTGACTCAGGGGGCAGTGAGCCGCAAGATTGCCGCCCTCGAAAGCTGGTTCGGCTTTCCGCTGTTTGAGCGCCACGCCCGCGGGTTGCGCCTCTCCTCCCAGGGCAGCGCCCTGCTGCCGGATCTGCGCGCCTCGTATGAACAGTTTCTGACGGTGGTGGATCAGGCCCGCGCCCAGCAAACCGTGGTGCGTCTTAAAGTCCCCACCTGCGCCATGCGCTGGCTGGTGCCGCGGTTGTTGCAGGTGGAGCGCGAGCAGCCTGAACTGCAGATCGCCCTGACCACCACCAACGAGCACAGCGTTAATTTCAAAACCGAATCCTACGATGCCGCCATTGTGTTTGGCACTCAGCTCAGCGCCGGGGATCTGCTGTTTGAGGAGGCGTTAACCCCGGTGTTAAGCCCCCTGCGCCAGGGGTCAGCGGTGGAGTCGCTCACCTTCCTGCACCCGACCCGGGATAAGACCGACTGGTCGCTGTGGCTGGAAAAACAGACCGCACAGCCGTCTGTCATGCACAAAAATCAACACTTCGACACTATGGATCTGGCGATCACCGCCGCCATTCAGGGGCTCGGGGTGGCGATTGCCGATGAGACGCTGGTAGCGGAAGACATCCGCGCCGGGCGGCTGGTGCGGCCTTACGCCAGCAGCGTCAGAACCGGGGCCAGCTACCGGCTGGTGCTGCGGGAGTCGCGCGACAAAGCGGCCGGACTGGCCGCCTTTCGCGAGTGTCTGCTTAATCCAGGCTGACGTGGTGCTTCATCACCCGTTTAAACAGCACCATTCGGGCGCGCATAAAGCGATTTTCAAGCTTAAATCCCGCATGTTTATTCACTCCAATGCGCAGCAGTACGTCCCGCCCGTGGTGACAGGCAGGCCAGCGCGTCGGGCCATCCAGGATATCGCACGTCTGGCTGGCGTGGCGGGCGAAGTTAACCCAGTAATCGGCAACCTGGGCTGAGAACGCCAGGTCGTTGTTATTCACATAGTGCCGGGCGGGCTCGGCCAGGGTAAGCGTATCAAACACATACGGCACCTCGTTGCCGTGCCATGCTCCGTTAACGTAGGTGGCGTGCTCGGCTTCGGCGACATAGTCAAACCAGTAGCGCCAGCATGGCTGCCCTATCCGCCGTTGAGCCTGCATCACCACAAACCCCAGGGTGGTGAAGGCCATATCCCGACACACCTGGCGCCCTAACTCGGTATCATCCTTCACCCCCGGATAGAGCAGCTTGATCAACCCCAGCCCCAGCCGCCGCTCCCGGCGTAGCTTCTGGATCTGCCCCGCGAGATCGATACCAAACACCGCCATCACGCTGGCTTCGTCGCTGTTGGAGCCCACCATAATCGGCACCGGATGGTGGCGGGCGGCGAAAAAGACCTCCAGCATCGGATCGGGTAACACGCAATCCCCGACGATGGGCGCAGGTGCCACGTTCAGCGGGGCCGTCAGCGGCCAGAGCGCCTCCGGCGGGATCGCCCGCAGCTGCTCCGCGGTAGCGTTTTGCAGCCCAAAATGAGCCGCCAGCGCCTCGCCCTTTCTGAGCGCCTGCTCCCGGGGCGTATCCGGCAGAGTATATCCACTCTGAACAATCGCCTTATGAAACAGCCCCTTTGCCAGCGGTGAGGCCAGCAGTGACAGCACGCTGCGCGCGCCGGCGGACTCGCCAAACAGGGTGATGTTGTGCGGGTCACCGCCAAACCGGGCGATGTTGTCCCGCACCCACTCCAGGGCGGCAATCTGATCGAGCAGGGCAAAGTTATGCACCACCCGCTCCTCTTCCCTTTCCAGCGCCGGATGGGCAAAAAAGCCCAGATGGCCCAGCCGGTAGTTCAGCGTCACCACAATCGCGCCGCGCTGTGCCAGCGCCTTCCCGTCATAGGGCGGCAACCCGCCCGCGCCAATGGTAAAGCCGCCCCCGTGCAGCCAGACCATCACCGGGAGGGGTTCCGGACGCTGAACCGGCGACCAGACGTTCAGGTAGAGGCAATCTTCCGAGAAACGCCCCGGATCGCCCCCGCCCAGCTGCTGGCAATACTCACTGCTCTGCCAGCTCGACGGTGAAAAGGTGGTGGCCTGTCGCACGCCCTGCCAGCTTTCAACAGGCTGCGGTGAGCGCCAGCGCAATGCGCCCACCGGCGGCGCGGCGTAGGGAATGGCGCGCCAGTTCTGCACATCACCATCCGTGATGCCGCTTAGCGCCCCCTGGCGCGTGGTAATGATCTGAGATGAGGCGTTTTCCATACTGACCTTACATTGCTGACTCATCCCCGCAGAGTACCGTTTTCAGAGCAAACCGCAACGCCGCTTGCTGCGCTCCTCCGCCTCCCGATAGAGGGTGAACTCATCCAGCACCGGGCACCCCAGCGCCTCCTCAAAGGCATCGCGGCTGGCGTTGCCGTGGGTGCGGGCCTGGGTTTCATTCCCGAGGTTCGACTGAAAGATCCCGGCGGCGCTCACCGGGAGGAAATCTTCATAGGTGATGGGTTGGGCCACCACCCAGCCGCGCTCAATCAGCGGCTGAGGATCGTCCCCGGGGCCAAAAGAGTGCCGGTGCGACTCGCCCGCCGGGGTCAGGCGATAGCGGAACCATGCCAGCCCCTGACGGCGCAGGAAGATATCGCTGTCGGGAAAGGCCCGGAAGACCTCCTGGAGATGCAGCTGATGAGTCAGGTTATCCTTGCCGGTACCGGACTCGGCCAGCAGGCGATCGTACAGCTCCCGTCCTTTCGGGGTTAACGCCACGCCGCGCTGCTCGATCTCACCGAAGCGAGCGGTATGGGTTCCGCGATGTTCGCCTGCAAACAGAATCGGCTCCTCCAGCGCCTTAAAGCTGGTTTGACGCAGCAGAAGCGGCACCTCCCGACGCGGCGGCCCCTCAATCAGCATCTTCGGCTCAATGCCGTACTCCGGCATCAGGGCCTGCACCCGGTCGATATCCAGGGTGCGCGGCGTCAGGTGGTTGATATGGCAGCCCGGGAAGCAGACCACGTCGGCAATCAGCCGGTGTTCGTTGTGCAGCGCCTGGTAAGTGTCGTGATCCACCGTGGCATGGCGGTGCCAGCGGAACGTCTCCAGCGCCTCATGGACAAACTCCTCAGCCTGTGCCGGGGTGAATTCCCCTTCCGCCTCGTGCAGGGCAATCAGCTCCAGACAACGGGGGGTGAAGATGTTGCGGCGGGCCAGAATCTCTGCCGCCTGCTCGCGCAGGGAAACGTTGTCGATCAGATCGAGGCGCAGCAGCGAGGTGAAAATTCGAAACGGGTTACGGCACAGGGCGGCATCGTCAACCGGACGAAACGCGGTGGAGTGGACCGGCACCCCGGCCTGGGAGAGATCGTAATAGCTGACCGGGAACATCCCCATAATGGCGAACATCCGCCGCAGGGTGGCCAGCTCCAGGGCCGTACCGACACGGATTGCTCCGTGGCGTTCGAGGTTGAGGCGAGCCAGTTCATCCGCGTTGGCCAGTTGCTCATGCAGTTTCGGGTTATTTTCCAGTACCGCCAGATTCACATCTGCGACCAGCTCCAGCAGCGTTCCGTATTGCGGAACTTCCTGCTGATACATTGCCGACATCGCCTGTGAAAAGTTCTCCCGAATATCATCAGCCGTGATGTTGTTCGCCATGATTTAATGCCTCCAGTGAATATTACCTGGAGTGTAGAGAAGGCCATTGCGACCGTCGGGAAGAATTTACGATTTGTGATCCAGATGGAGCGCTGTTCATTTCCTGAGTGGTGACGACGTTAACCGATTCAGGCGTCTGCACAACTCTTTATGGACATCTTCAAAAAATGCTTGTTACTCAATTAGATTGAATGTTAATAATATTTTGCTAGCAGGTTATCAAAATTAAACAACTTTACTTGTCACTTCGCTACCTCTGTTTTTAACATCGCCTATGGAAAAAAATGGTTTGTTTAGTCAGCGCATTCGTCTGCGCCATCTGCACACTTTTGTGGCCGTCGCTCAACAGGGAACGCTGGGGCGTGCGGCTGAGACGCTTAATCTGAGCCAGCCTGCGCTCTCCAAAACGCTGAACGAGCTGGAGCAGCTGACCGGTACCCGCCTGTTCGACCGGGGACGACTGGGTGCACAGCTGACGCTGGTGGGAGAGCAATTCCTGACCCACGCCGTTAAAGTGCTTGATGCCCTGAATACGGCGGGCCAGTCGCTGACGCGGCGTAACGACGTGCCGGGGGATGTGGTGCGCATTGGGGCTCTCCCTACCGCAGCGCTGGGCATTCTGCCTGCGGTTATCGGCCAGTTTCACAAGCAGCAGCGCAACATCACGCTGCAGGTGGCGACCATGAATAACACCATGCTGCTGGCGGGGCTGAAGTCCGGGGAGCTGGATCTGGGGATCGGCAGAATGTCGGACCCGGAGCTGATGAGCGGCCTCAACTATGAGCTGCTGTTCCTCGAATCCCTGAAGCTGGTGGTGCGCCCGCGTCATCCGATCCTCAATGATACCGTGACCCTCAGCCGGGTGATGGAGTGGCCGGTAGTGGTCTCCCCGAAAGGCACCGTTCCGCGCCAGACCGCAGAAACACTGCTGGAAACGCAGGGGTGTAAACTGCCGTCGGGCTGTATCGAAACCCTGTCGGCCTCCCTGTCGCGCCAGCTGACGGTCGATTTTGACTATGTCTGGTTCGTGCCTTCCGGCGCGGTGAAAGAGGATCTGCGCCAGGGCACGCTGGTGGCGCTGCCGGTAACCACCTCCAGCCCCGGCGAACCGATTGGGGTATTAACCCGCGTGGAGGCCCCACTCTCCACCGCCACCCAGACGCTGCTCAGCGCGATACGTAAATCCATGCCGGTGTGATCACACTTCCTCTATGCCCGTCTTGATGACGGGCTTTTTGTTTCCGTTACTCAAATAATGCGAAATCATTCATTAACAATTGCGCAAAACAATTTAACAGATTTATCATACCCGCCGATTTCACCAAATGGTTCATTCAAATAACGCAGCGGTGATCTCCAAGACGCTATAAAGGCGTTATGTCCGACTTTTTCATCATGGATCTTCTCTTCTGTTACCCATTTGGTTCAGATGCAATGCTGTCTGGCCAGCGAAGACAAGATTATTTCAGGAGACAGAAATGGCTTTAGGTAATTCGCTACGTGGGTTCCCCCGGATCCTGCTGTGGCTGCTGGTCGGTCTGATGGCACTCATCGGGCTGGCGGTCGGTGGGCTGGGCTTTAAGCTCGCCACCGTAGGGGGAAGCTGGTACTTCCTGATCATGGGTGTGGTGATGCTGATCGCCGCGTTCCTCATTGCGCGCCGTCGCGCCAGCGGCATCATCCTTTACGCGGTAGCGTTTATCGCCTCGCTGGTTTGGGCCGTGAGCGACGCGGGCTGGGATTTCTGGCCGCTGTTCTCGCGCCTGTTCACCTTGGCGGTGCTGGCCTTCCTCGCCGCCATCGTCTGGCCGTTCCTGCGTGGCGCAGAGCAACCGGTTAACAAAGCCCCGGCGTTCACCATTGCTGCCGTGCTGGCGGTGGTGATGCTGGTGAGCATCGGCTGGATGTTTAAGCCACAAACCCTGGTCGCGGCTAACGAACCCGTCCCGGTTAAACCGGTCGCCGAAGGTCAGCAGCAGAAGAACTGGGCGCACTGGGGTAACACCACCCACGGCGACCGTTTTGCCGCGCTGGACCAGATTAACAAGCAGAACGTGAACGATCTGAAGGTGGCCTGGGTTGCCCATACCGGCGACATTCCGCAGAGCAACGGCTCCGGCGCGGAAGACCAGAACACCCCACTGCAGATTGGCGATACGCTGTTTGTCTGTACTCCGTACAGCAAAGTGCTGGCGCTGGACGTGGACTCCGGGAAAGAGAAGTGGCGTTACGATTCGAAAGCCACTGCGCCAAACTGGCAGCGCTGCCGTGGGCTGGGCTATTTCGAAGAGACCACCAAGGTGACAACGTCACCGACAGAGACTCAACCTGCCGCCTGTGCGCGCCGTCTGTTCCTGCCGACCACCGATGCCCGTCTGATTGCGCTTAATGCCGATAACGGTCAGCTGTGCGACGACTTTGGCGACCACGGCGTGGTTGACCTTGGTGTGGGCATGGGTGAAATCAAGCCTGGCTACTATCAGCAGACCTCCACCCCGCTGGTGGCGGGTAATGTGGTGGTCGTAGGTGGACGCGTGGCGGATAACTTCTCCACCGGTGAACCGCCTGGTGTGGTCCGTGCTTACGACGTGCATACCGGGAAACTGGCGTGGGCCTGGGATCCAGGCAATCCAAACCTCACCGGCCTGCCGCCGGAAGGCCAGACCTACACCCGCGGGACGCCGAACGTCTGGTCAGCGATGTCCTATGACGCGAAGCTGAACCTGATCTACCTCCCGACCGGTAACGCCACCCCAGACTTCTACGCGGGCGAACGTACCGAGCTGGACGATAAATACAGCTCCTCGATTGTGGCGGTGGATGCCGCGACCGGTCAGGTCCGCTGGCATTTCCAGACCACCCATCACGATCTGTGGGATTTCGACCTGCCTTCTCAGCCGCTGCTGTACGATTTGCCGGATGATAAAGGCGGCTCGACCCCGGTGCTGGTGCAGACCAGCAAGCAGGGCATGATCTTCATGCTCAACCGCGAAACCGGCGAGCCGGTGGCAAAAGTGGAAGAGCGTCCGGTGCCTGCCGGGAATGTCGAGGGCGAGCGTTATTCCCCTACCCAGCCGTACTCGGTGGGCATGCCGATGATTGGCAACCAGACCCTGCACGAGTCGGATATGTGGGGCGCGACGCCGGTTGACCTGCTGCTGTGCCGCATCCAGTTTAAAGAGATGCGCCATCAGGGCGTCTATACCCCGCCGGGTCTGGATCGCTCCCTGCAGTTCCCGGGCTCTCTGGGCGGGATGAACTGGGGCAGCGTGTCGGTGGACCCGAACAATAGCCTGATGTTCGTTAACGATATGCGTCTGGGGCTGGCGAACTACATGGTGCCGCGCGCCAATGTGGCTAAAAACGCCAGCGGGATTGAGATGGGGATCGTCCCGATGGACGGTACACCGTTTGGCGCCATGCGTGAGCGTTTCCTGTCGCCGCTGGGCATTCCGTGCCAGAAACCGCCGTTCGGCACCATGTCTGCGGTCGATCTGAAGTCCGGCAAGCTGGTGTGGCAGGTTCCGGTGGGTACCGTTGAAGATACCGGTCCGCTGGGCATTCGCATGCACATGCCAATCCCAATCGGCATGCCGACCCTGGGGGCATCGCTCTCCACCCAGTCTGGCCTGCTGTTCTTCGCCGGGACTCAGGACTTCTACCTGCGCGCGTTCGATACCGCCAACGGGAAAGAGATCTGGAAAGACCGTCTGCCGGTGGGCAGCCAGTCCGGGCCGATGACCTACGTGTCCCCGAAAACCGGGAAGCAGTACATCATCATCAATGCGGGTGGCGCACGTCAGTCACCGGATCGCGGGGATTACATCATCGCGTACGCCTTGCCTGATAAGCAGTAATGGTGAAACCGGCCACTGATGTGGCCGGTTTTTTTTGTCTTTACGGTGTGCCGGACAGAGAGTTTTCGACCCAGGTCGCCGTCTTGCCGTTCTGGTAACTTGCCACCAGATTCTGCCTGACCCCGGCTGGCCAGCAGCTGCGCATCACTGCCCGCTTTGTCTCGTCGAAGAAGGGTTTGTCCCCCGCAGCCTCGTAGTCCGCCGCCCTTCCGTTCAGCTTGACGTTAAACGACACCGTGACTCTGCCGGAGTAGTTCTGCGCCGCGGCCTGCTCTGGATAGCGAGGTTGCACCCGATAAACGTCGCCGTCGCAGTCCGCCTGGCCGCTGTCTGCGGTCGACGTGCTGCCGCCCACCGGAAAGGAGAGACCAACCCCTACGCCGCTGCTCCCCCCGCCTCCGCCGATCCCTACACCGCCAATCCCCACGCTGCCGCCTGATGCGCATCCGGCCAGTAGCCACGCGGCGCAAACCACCTGCATAAATTGTCTCATCGCCTGTTCCTCTTCAGCCCTTACAACCAGCATAGCGGGGAATAAAAAAAGGGTTCATGTCGAAACATGAACCCTTTTTGCCCGGCGGCGCTTCGCTTGCACGGGCCTACGGTTTGTAGGCCCGGTAAGGCGTAGCCGCCACCGGGCTGGATACGCGCTGGGATCAGAAAGTTTCCCAGTTATCCCCATCGGCAACGGCCGGGCGCAGCGGTACGGCTGCAGTGGCCGGGACAACTGTGCTGCTGCTGCGGGTCTGGGTCATACCGTGCAGACGGAAGGTACCTACTGCTTCGGTCAGACGGGCAGCCTGATCTTCCAGCGAGGCGGCGGCGGCGGAGGCTTCTTCCACCAGCGAGGCGTTCTGCTGGGTCACTTTATCCATCTCCGAGATCGCCTGGCTGACCTGCACAATGCCACGGCTCTGCTCGTCTGAGGCGGCGGCGATCTCCAGCATAATATCGGTCACGCGTTTCACCGCGTCCACGATCTCGCTCATGGTGTTACCAGCAGCAACCACTTCCCCGGAGCCCTGGTCAATAAGCGACACCGACTCGTTGATCAGCCCTTCAATCTCTTTCGCAGCGTTGGCGCTGCGGCTGGCCAGCGTACGCACTTCGCTGGCAACCACCGCAAACCCACGGCCCTGCTCACCGGCGCGGGCCGCTTCCACCGCGGCGTTCAGCGCCAGGATGTTGGTCTGGAAAGCGATGCTGTTGATCACCGCGGTGATCTCAGAGATTTTCTTCGAGCTGGTGGAGATGTTGCCCATGGTTTTCACCACCCCGGAGACCATCTGGCCGCCACGGCTGGCTTTACCGGAAGCATCTTCCGCCAGTTTGCTGGCGTGATGGGCGTTATCGGCGTTCTGCTTCACGGTGGCGGTCAGCTGCTCCATGCTGGCTGCCGTCTGCTCAATGGCCGCAGCCTGCTGTTCGGTACGGGATGAGAGATCGGTGTTCCCGGCCGAGATTTCGCTGGTGCCGCGGTAGATCTCTTCCGCGCCCTGACGCACGGTGCCAACGGTGCCCACCAGCGAACGCTGCATGGTTTGCAGGTCGTGGGTCAGACGGCCAATTTCGCTGCGTCCGGTCAGATCCTCGGCCAGGGTCAGGTCGCCTTTGGCGATATGGGCAATGCGATTCGCCGCGCGCTGCAGCGGGTTAATCACCGTGCGACGCAGCACAATAAAGGTCAGCACCGTCATCACCAGCGCCAGACCAATGGCACCGACCATAAAGATCAGCCCCATCTGGGTGCGGGTGTGCGCCTCTTCGGTCAGCATAGTGGCGCGGTCAGTACGGATCTTGATCGCCTTCAGCAGCACCACGTTATAGGCGTCATCCAGCGGACGCGCCGACTCATTTTCATGGTTGATGATGGCTTCGAACATGCCGTTTTTGGCATATTTCAGCATCGGCTGCAGGCCGTCGATGTAGGCCTGATAGTTGGATTTCAGCTCGCCATCCAGCGCTTCATCCGCCGGAGTACGAACGCCGCGATCCATATAGGCGGCAAAGCCTGCCTGGGACTGTTTAATACGCTGTTCAGCTTCGGCGATGTTCTTTTTCATCGCCTCCATTTCCGCGATACGGCTGGCGGCACCCGCGTGGATCATGTTGATACGCGCCGTGCGCAGGTGGTTTGAACTGTTGGATAACCCGGTACGCACCTGGATTTCAGCGGTCACATCCCGCAGATCCTTATCGGCCTGCAGTAAAAAATAGCCTGCCAGCCCGGCGCTCAGGGCAAACAGCAAAATAATACCACCCAAAATCGAGGAGATAAGCGGAAGCAGCCTGATGTGATGCAGGAAGCCCAGCTTATGTTGCGCCCGAACTGTTGTTGTTTTGTCCATAGCCGTTGACTCTCTTAGAGGTAAGATGCGTGCAAACACGCCTGTAAAATAGTCATCGGCACTACAAGGAATTTGATTACGGCTAAGATCGCAACACGGGTCACACTTTCGCAATGATTTTTAAAGAAATGTCGTCCCGCTGCCCGTAAAGGCACAGCGGGAGAAAAGATCGATCAGTTATCGCCGAAATGGATAACGGTGCGGATGGATTTGCCTTCATGCATCAGATCGAACGCTTCGTTGATCTGGTCCAGCGGCAGACGGTGGGTAATGAACGGATCGAGCTGAATTTTGCCCGCCATCGCATCTTCTACCATGCCCGGCAGCTGGGTACGGCCTTTGACGCCGCCAAAGGCAGAACCACGCCAGACGCGACCGGTCACCAGCTGGAACGGACGGGTTTTGATCTCCTGCCCGGCTCCGGCCACGCCGATGATGACGCTTTCGCCCCAGCCCTTGTGGCAGCACTCCAGCGCCGCACGCATCACGTTGACGTTACCGATGCACTCGAAGCTGAAGTCGACGCCGCCGTCGGTGAGGTCAACAATCACCTCCTGCACCGGCTTGTCGTAGTCGTTCGGGTTGATGAAATCGGTCGCGCCCATTTCTCCGGCCAGCTTGAATTTCTCCGGGTTGGTATCCACGGCCAGAATGCGTCCGGCTTTCGCCTGCACCGCACCCTGGATCACCGCCAGACCGATCCCGCCCAGACCGAATACCGCGACGGTATCGCCCTCTTTTACTTTGGCGGTATTGTGCACGGCACCAATCCCGGTGGTGACGCCGCAGCCCAGCAGGCAGACTTTATCCAGCGGTGCCTGCGGGTTCACTTTCGCCAGAGAAATTTCTGCACACACGGTGTATTCGCTGAAGGTGCTGGTGCCCATGTAGTGATAGATCGGCTCGCCGTTGTACGAGAAACGGGTGGTGCCGTCCGGCATCAGGCCTTTACCCTGGGTGGCGCGAACCGCCTGGCAGAGGTTGGTTTTGCCGGATTTACAGAACTTACACTCGCGACACTCGGCGGTGTACAGCGGGATGACGTGATCGCCCGGCTGCAGGCTGGTGACGCCCTCACCGACTTCCACCACCACGCCGCCGCCTTCATGGCCGAGCACCGCCGGGAAAACGCCTTCCGGATCGTCACCCGACAGGGTAAACGCATCGGTGTGGCACACGCCGGTGTGGGTGATTTTGACCAGCACTTCGCCTTTCTTCGGCGGTGCCACATCAATCTCAACAATTTTCAGCGGCTGGCCTGGGCCAAATGCAACAGCTGCACGTGATTTCATCTTGCTTTCCTTTTAGTGATGTCAGGTGTTTATTTTAGATAAGAGCGCAGCAAATGACCGACTTCTGCCATTCTGACGGCCCGCTGATCGGCGGTAGTCTCGCCCGTCACCAGCTCATCTTTGAGGTGAATTTCAACCATCTCGCCCATCAACCCGTTTGCCGCCCCGCGCACCGCGGCGATCTGCTGCAGGATGGCGAGGCAGGGTTCGCCGGATTCGAGCGCCCGCTCCAGGGCATCGACCTGCCCGCGAATGCGGCGCACGCGCGTCAGGACACGTTTTTTATCTTCAGGTGAATGTGGCATGGGAGGGGCTCCTGGATACTGTAGGGGGGTATGGTATGCGATCTGCTACCGCGATGTAAACCGTGATATCTACGCAGCCCGGTAAAGGTGACGTCCCACTGGCTTACCCAACTTTGCGCTTTCTTACTTTATCGCTCGAATAAATATCAAAGCGGCATGTCATCATGTTGGCAAATACCCCCACCACGACGTTGCGACACGTCCGGATAATAAAAAAGGCCTGCACCACTATGATAAAACTTACCCCGGCACTCCTCCTTGCGGGAAGCGTTCTCCTCGCGGGCTGTGATATGGAGCTCTCGCAGGAAGCGAAATCCAAAGTTGAAGAGACGACCCAGGAGGCGAATGCCTCGGTAGAGGCGTTAACCCACTCCGTGAACAGCGAAATGGAAAAAGCTAAACAGAGCGCTCTCACCTCTACCCTGTCGGAAGAGACGAACAAGCAAATCGACAGCGTTAAGCAGAAAGCGGAGGAGATCGGCAATATGAAAGTCTCCGAACTGCTCAGTTTTGGTGGCGATAACGACGCGGAAAGTGAATCTGAAGAGAACTGATCCCGGTTAACGCTAAACGCCAGTCCGACTCGCTGCGGACTGGCTTAGCTGATGCGTCCTGCCCGACCTCATACCGGCTTGATGTTCTGATTCATCCGGAACAGATTTGTCGGGTCATACTTGCTCTTGATCTCCACCAGCCGGTTCCAGGTCGCACCGTAGGCGAAGGCGATGCGGTCGGTCTCCTCTTGAGTGAGGAAGTTAATATAGGCCCCGCTGCTGGCAAAAGGCTGGGATTGGGCGAAGAACGCCCGCGCCCAGGCGATGCAGCGCTCATCCTCGGCGGCGGTTTCCCAGCGGCCATGTACGTTCATCACGTAATTCGCATCCCGGCTGGAGTAGGCCATGGCTTCGGGGGCGATGCGGGTCGTCTCACCGCCAATCGTCCCGATAAATATTTCACAGTGCGGTGACGGCAGTCTGGCCGCGTAGTCGACGATGGCATCGATCACCCCGTCGCTGATTTGCGTGAAGTTGTGTGACTTCCAGTAGTTGCGCGCCCCTTTCGCCAGCAGCGGATCGAATGCCTGCTGCCAGGCGACATAGGGCTGCACGCCGACGTGCTCGCCAATCACCGTCCCGAAGTCGCGCAGCGGCGCGATAAGTTGCTCTCCCATTTCAGGATGGCCGACATAGCACAGGGCGAGCGCCACCATCTCTTTCCCGTGAAACGCTTCAGGCAGGAAAGGCAGCGGTGGTGCCTTGCGGGTGACCATCCAGACATTGAGCTCTTCCGGCATGCTACAGGTGAAGCGGGCAAACTGGGTGATCACCTGCTTTGCCTCTTCAAACGGAAAGACGATCAGCCCGCTTAGCACATCCGGCCCAACGGGATGGAGCCGGAAGTCAAAGCGTGTTACCACCCCGAAGTTACCGCCCCCGCCCCGCAGGCCCCAGAAGAGATCCGCATTTTCTGATTCGCTGGCGTAAAGCTGTCGGCCATCTGCCGTGACCACTTCTGCCGAGATCAGGTTGTCGATGGTCATGCCGTACTTGCGACTCAGCCAGCCGAAACCGCCCCCGAGCGTCAGGCCGGCCACCCCGGTGGTCGAATTGATGCCCAGCGGTGTGGCGAGGCCATGGACCTGCACCGCCCGATCAAAATCCCCCAGCGTGCAGCCTGGCCCGACGCTGGCCGTTCGGGTGGTCGGGTCCACCTGCACGTCCTTCATCAGCGAGAGGTCGATCATCAGCCCGTCGTCGCACACGGCGTTGCCGGCGATGTTGTGTCCTCCTCCGCGGATCGAAATGAGCAGATTTTGCGTGCGACCAAACTGAATGGCCCGAATAACATCTTCCGTTGACGCGCAGCGTGCGATTACTGCGGGTTTGCGGTCGACCATGGCGTTCCAGATCTGGCGCACCTCGTCGTAGCCAGCATCGTCCGGAAGAAGCACTTCCCCCTGGAAGTGCGTTTTAAATTCATCGATTGTGACCTTCATGATTATCCCCTGGCGTTGTTTAACCCTACTAATTATGGTGGGTTTCGCGCGTCATGAGGGTGTGAAGCGGGATTTATTCAGGTGTACCCGTAAGGGAAATTTTCAGCATAACCTTAAGGCAGCCCCAGCCGGGATCGGCCAGACTTAACCTTTTTGTTTATAAGGATGCCCCGCGATGAGACGTTTGGTCATGTCGATCTTCTCCAGCCCGGAGTCATTGCTGCAGGTAATGAGTCAGCAGGAAATCATTGAAGCCGTCGAGGACGGCGACCGTATTATTATCGATCAGGACGGTAACGCCTCGGTCAACTACAAGAGCAAAGAGGTGCGTGAGGACTTTCTGCGCCATGTTAACGCGCTGAAGAGGGCCTGATATGGGAACGGCGATATTTATGGTGTTGATGGTGTGCGGATACTGGTACACCAGCCGCGACCTCTCCACCCGGTTTAAAATTAAGCGTTCTTTTGGCTGGGATGTCTATTTTCTGGTCGCGCTGTATGGCTGTATTTTCGTCCTGCAGGGGGTGATCGCCACTGGCCTGCTCTGGCTGCTGCTGCTCGGGGTCTCCTGGGCTGCCAATACCTTCCATCTTACTGCGCAGCCCGACGCTAACTGGCAAGTGGATTTTATGAACTGGAGCTTTCTGGGCATCCAGGCGCCGGTGGTGATAATGCTGGCCTTTGCGATCCTGTTTTGTCTCTATCGCTCCAACTGGGCGGGCAGCGCCAGGCTGGACGGCGAAGGCCGGAAACAGCTGTATAAACGCCTGTCGCAATCAAGCGGTATCGAGCAGTTGCTGTATCAGTGTATGGAGGAAGGTGAACTGGCGCTGGTGACCCTCAAGTCGCGACGCATTTACATCGGTATGATCCATACCGCGACGCTGGAATACGAAAAGACGGCCAATATCGTGCTGATCCCGATGCTCAGCGGCTACCGTGACGGTACGACGCTGAACCTGTGCATTGAGCATAATTACAGCAAGTGGTATGCCGACCATGACATCACCCTCGACTCCCAGCCCAGAAGCGCGATGGCCTTTCGAAAAGTGATTATGTTGGATCAAATTGAAAGTCTCTCATTATTCGATCCGGCCAGTGCCAGCGCGCTGGATCTGGAGCAGCGTTCGGAGAAAATTGACTGATCGGTTCAGCGATCATGAAGATGGCTCATGTTGTAGTGAAATTTAGTCGCTTTCACTCGTTCCGGGGCTCTGGCATAAAAGATGCATTAACGTATCAATAACATAAAGAGTGAAATGAAATCGTTTCACTCTTTAGGCCAGCGCTCAGGAAGTGAGATGACGATGAATAAAGACTTCACCTTTACGATCAAACGCAGTCGGTTCGATGAGAATTACAATCCCTCAGAAAACACGCGCATTACCACTAACTTTGCCAATCTGGCCCGGGGCGACAACCGCCAGCAGAACCTGCGTAATACCTTAGCGATGATCGATAATCGTTTTAACGCCCTCGCCCACTGGGATAACCCCAAAGGCGATCGTTATACCGTTGAGCTGGACATTATCTCTGTCGAGATGAATATTGATGCGGAAGATAACCGCTTCACCTTCCCGGCAATCGAAATATTAAAAACCAATATTGTCGATAAAAAAACCAACGAGCGTATTGAAGGTATTGTCGGGAATAACTTCTCTTCCTACGTCCGGGATTATGATTTCAGCGTCTTGCTGCCGGATCACAATAAGCAGCAGACCGAGTTCAGCATTCCGCAGGATTTTGGTGCGTTACATGGCAATATCTTCAAGCATTTCGTGAATTCAGAAGCGTACCAGCAGAACTTTAACAAGCCGCCGGTGATCTGCCTTAGCGTCTCCAATAAAAATGTCTATCAACGCATCGGGAATGAACATCCGGTATTAGGCATCGAATATCAGCAGCAGGGGTCGTCCCTGACGGAAGCGTACTTCAAAAAAATGGGCCTGCAGGTGCGCTATTTTATGCCGCCAAACAGTGCTGCCCCGCTGGCGTTCTTTTTCATCGGCGATTTACTGAATGACTACAGCTTTATTGAGCTGATCGGCACCATCAGCACCATGGAGACGTTCCAGAAAATCTACCGGCCTGAGATTTACAACGCGAACTCGGTCGCCGGGCACTATTATCAGCCCAGCCTGACGAACCAGGATCACTCCTTAACCAAGATCGTTTACGATCGCGAAGAGCGTAGCCAGTTAGCGATTGAGCAGGGCAAATTTACTGAGAAACATTTCATCACCCCGTACAAGAATATTCTTGAGCAATGGTCTGCTCAGTACGCGCGTTGATTCATTAAAAATATAAGGTCACCTGTTATGAAAACATTGCTCCCCACGTCTACAGCCGGCAGCTTGCCTAAACCGTCCTGGCTTGCCCAACCTGAGACCCTGTGGTCCCCCTGGAAGCTGGAAAACGAGGAATTACTCGCCGGTAAGCAGGATGCGCTGCGTTTATCCCTCGACGATCAGCTGCGGGCGGGGATTGATATCGTCAGCGATGGTGAGCAAACGCGTCAGCATTTCGTCACCACGTTTATTGAGCACCTCAGCGGCGTCGATTTTGAGAAGCGCGAAGTGGTTAAAATCCGTAATCGCTATGATGCCAGCGTGCCGACGGTGGTGGGTGCTGTCGCCCGCCAGAAGCCGGTGTTTGTTGAGGATGCTAAATATCTCCGTCAGCTCACCACCCAGCCGATTAAATGGGCGCTGCCGGGTCCGATGACGATGATCGACACCCTCTATGACAACCACTATAAAAGCCGCGAAAAACTGGCCTGGGAGTTCGCAAAGATCCTCAACCAGGAAGCCAGAGAGTTAGAAGCAGCGGGTGTGGACATTATTCAGTTTGATGAACCGGCCTTTAACGTGTTCTTCGACGAGGTCAATGACTGGGGGATCGCCGCATTAGAACGCGCCATCGAAGGGCTGAAATGCGAAACGGCGGTACATATCTGCTACGGCTATGGCATCAAAGCCAATACCGACTGGAAAAAGACCCTGGGCTCAGAGTGGCGGCAATATGAAGAGGCGTTCCCGAAACTGCAGACCTCGAATATCGATATCATCTCCCTGGAGTGCCATAACTCCCGCGTGCCGATGGATCTGTTGGAGCTGATCCGCGGTAAAAAAGTGATGGCGGGCGCTATCGATGTGGCGACCAATACCATCGAGACGCCAGAAGAGGTTGCCAACACCTTACGCAAAGCGCTGCAGTTCGTTGATGCCGACAAGCTCTACCCTTCAACCAACTGTGGGATGGCACCGTTATCCCGCCAGGTGGCTAACGGCAAGCTCAATGCCTTAAGTGCCGGGGCGGAGATTATTCGCAGAGAGCTATAAGATTTAGTACGAGCGTAGGCCGGGCAAGCGAAGCGCCCCCGGCTTTTCCATTTTGTCACTTCTGAAATTCACTTTATTCGTATTGCCTGAATCACCCCCTCACCTTATTATTTTTCCCGTTCTTTCACGCCCCGGGATAATCCGCAAAAATAGCCATTAAATTATTTAATTCCAGAAATTCAGGCATCATAATAAAATCAGAAGGTCGTTATGAATACAAAAGGTTTACTCCTTATTATTATTGGCGCGCTGTTTGAATGCGCATGGGCTTACGGGCTTAAACACGCTGAAGGCACTGTAGAAATCTTTTTAACCGTCGTGTGCGTGGTGGCCAGTTTCGGCATCTTCATGCTTTCGTTCAACTATGTCGGAGCGAGTATTGCCTACGTGGTTTACACCGGACTCGGCACCCTGTTTGTCGTCCTCATCGAAATGGCAGACACCTTGTCTCACGGAGGTCAGCCGGAACTCCTTCGTATCGTTTTTGTTGTTACTCTGATGCTGGGCGTGATTGGTGTTAAAGGAGCAAAGTCATGATCTCTTATATTATTTTATGCGTGGCTGGATGCTTTGAGGTTGCAGGTATCTCCACGCTCAACGGTTATGCTAATGCAGGCAGTGTAAGTCGTAAGGTTATGTTCCTTCTGGCCACAATTTTACTCTTTACCGTTGCACTCAGCGCCCTGAGTATCTCCATGCGTGAGATCCCACTCTCCGTGGCCTATGCCATTTTTACGGGGGTGGGTGCCGTCGGTGCGGTGGCGGTGGGTGTGTTTATTAACGATGACAAAATCCACCTGCGTAAGGGTCTTAGTATTTCTCTTATTATCTTCAGCGCGATCATGCTGAAACTTGTTTGATTTATTTGTCCTCTCTTTCAGACAGGATATTGAATGAAAGAGAGCATTTTTTAAATCAGTATTACCTGTCGGTAAAATAATTCACTATAAAATCAGTAAAGGCTTTGAGTCTTGAGGGCGCATATTTATTAGTGGGCCAGACCAGATTCATTTCATAATTTTGTTCCACGATATTTTCCAGCACAACGTCCAGTTCGCCTGATGCAATATATTTCTCCGTCAGCAGCCCCGGCATAAAGGCAATACCTTTACTATCGAGCGCCAGCCCGAGACGCACGTCCGTGCTATTACAGATGAGTGACGGGATAACGTCCACAACGCCGGATGCCGGATGTTGCAGTGGCCAGGGCTCGGTCCGTCCACTTGAGGGATAGCGGTACTGGATGCAGGTATGGGAACGGAGATCGTCCACGGTCGCAGGGACGCCATATCTCCTGAGGTAGTCCGGCGATGCCACCAGATTCATGGCGCAGTTGCCGAGTGAACGGGCGGTCAGCCGGGAATCCGACAGCTGCCCGACGCGTATCACCGCGTCGAATCCCTCATCTATCACATCTACCAGCCTGTCACTGAGATCGACCTCCAGAGTTACGGCCTGGTATTGCGCCATAAAACGGCTGATAACCGGCAGGAAAAAAGACGGCATATTGGGCAGACTCACGCGAAGCTTGCCTCTGGGCTCGCCTGAAATGGACGAGAGTTCTTCCTTTGCTGACGTCAGTTCATCAAGAATGACCCGGCTGTGCTCAAGAAACATCTCCCCTTCCTGCGTCAGGCTTAAGCCGCGCGTGTTCCGGTTAAGCAGCCGCGTACCCAGCTCCTCTTCGGTTTTGCTGACTAACTTGCTCACGGCTGAGGGGGAGATATTCAGCTCACGCGCTGCGGCCGCGAAACTGCCCAGGTCGGCAATCTTCACGAACGCTGTAATACCGTCAACCAGGTTCATCCTCTTCTCCTGTGAAATGGGGGTTGCAGTCCGGCCATCTTATCCCATCCTTACATTCCATTTCGTCACGACTGAATTACCGGAACAGACAATTGTTCGATGCGCTTCTCAGGTCTACCCTTGAAGTTCTATTCTCAGGCCGTCTGTCCGACTTTCTTCATCAGAACGGAGCTCTTAGAGGAAACCATGTCATCAGAAAAACGATCAGCAAGCATAAGCGCACAGCCTCTGGATATCAGCACAAGCGTCAGCGTACACGGCGCCAGAACACACAATCTCAGGGATGTTTCCTTCTCCTTTCCCCGCGACGCCATGGTGGTATTTACCGGGATCTCCGGCTCGGGTAAATCCTCCCTGGCGTTTGACACACTGTATGCCGAGGCGCAGCGTCGGTTTATGGAATCCATCGCGCCGCACGCGCGACGCCTGATTGAACAGGCTTCCGCCCCGGACGTGGATGGGATAGACGGTCTGCCGCCCGCCGTTGCCCTGCAGCAGAGCCGGGCCGGGGCGCAGGAGCGCTCTACGGTAGGCAGCCTGACGCGGATCTCCGTCACCCTGAGGCTGCTGTTTTCCCGCGCGGGCCTCCGTCCCGCTGACGTCCCGTTCCTGCCCGCCGAATCATTTTCCCCTAATAACCCCCAGGGCGCCTGCCCCGCCTGTCAGGGAATGGGAATGATCCATGAAGTCAGGGACGATGCGCTTGTCCCTGACGGGTCGCGAAGCATCCGCGAAGGCGCAATAGCCTCCTGGCCCAACGGCTGGCAGGCGAAAAATCTGCGTTCAATTCTCGATTCGCTGGGCTACGACATCGATGCCCCGTGGAACACGCTGGCTGAAGAAGACAGGAAGTGGATCCTTTTCACCGACGAACAGCCGTCGGTACCCATCTTTATGGGGCTGAATGCGGAGCAGCGCCGGGAGGCAATCGCGGCAGGCACCGAGCCCGCCTATACCGGCACCTATACCAGCGCCAGAAAATACCTGCTACAGAGCTACTCAGGCGGTAAGGATTCGGTGAAAAAACGCCTTTCACGCTTCATTACCGTTGCCCCGTGCCACGAGTGTCAGGGTAAGCGGCTCAACCAGAATGCCCTTGCTTACACCTTTGCAGGCCACGACATTGCCGAAATGGGTGAGCTGACGATAACGCAGCTCAAAGCGCTGCTTTTACCCTTTGCCGAAGGCCGTTCCCGGCAGATCTCCAGCGAGGCCGCGGTCCGGGAGGCCGTCATCAGGATGACAACCGATATCTGCGGTCGCCTCGATCAGCTCGAAAAGCTGGGCCTCGGTCACCTGTCTCTCGGCCGGCGGACTACCATGCTGTCGTCCGGAGAGCTGCAGCGGATCCGTCTGGCCACGCAGCTTATCTCCCGGCTGTTTGGCGTGATCTACGTGCTTGACGAACCCGCGGCCGGCCTGCACCCAGAGGACGTACGCGCCCTGCTCCAGTCCCTGCGCTTACTGCTGGAGGCCGGCAACTCGCTGGTTATCGTCGAGCACAATCTGGACGTTATCGCCGAAGCCGACTGGTTAACGGAGATTGGTCCCGGGCCGGGACGGCTGGGGGGCGAAATCGTGTATAACGGCCCGCCTTCCGGTCTCAGACAGATATCTCGTTCACCTACTGCAGGCTATCTGTTCGATAAGCACCGTCCGGGCCTGCGCCAGCGTCGGCTTCCCGAGCACTGGCTGAAGCTTGAGCAGGTCACCAGCAATAATATTCACGGGTTGGATGTCGGCATTCCCCTTGAACGGATGACCGTTATCACTGGCGTATCCGGCTCGGGTAAGTCAACGCTTCTGGCCCGGGTGCTCCCTACCCTGCTTCAGCGACTCGACAAAACGCCAAAGGATGAAGATAACGAGGAAGAGAGCCTGGTGCCGGACGTACAGGGTCACATCACCGCGGGTGGTACTTCCCTCAAGCGTCTGGTCAGTATCGATCAACGGCCTATCGGGCGTACGCCGCGTTCAAATCTGGCCACCTATACCGGCTTTTTTGACACCGTGCGTAAGCTTTTTGCCGAAACCGACGAGGCGAAAAAACGCGGTTTTGACGCCAGCCGATTTTCCTTTAACCTGCCCGCCGGACGTTGCTCCGCCTGCGAGGGCCAGGGGCAAATCACCATTGAGCTGATGTTTATGCCTCAGGCGAGCGCGCCGTGTTCCGCCTGCGGTGGACGTCGCTACAACGACGAGACGCTGGAGGTGCGGTGGCACAACAGAACCATAGCGGATGTGCTGGATCTCACCGTCGACGAAGCCATCTCTGTCTTCAGGAATAACGACACCATCCAGCGATCCCTTGCCGCCCTTGCCTCGCTAGGCCTCGGCTACCTGAAGCTGGGCCAGCCGGCCACCGAGCTGTCCGGCGGTGAATGCCAGCGCATCAAGCTTGCCTGGGAGCTGCAGCGCGCGCAGCGAGGTAAAACGCTCTATCTGCTGGACGAGCCCTCCACAGGGCTGCATCCGGCAGATATGGATAAACTGATGGGGGTCCTCGACAGGCTGGTTCAGCGCGGTGATACGGTAGTGATGGCGGAACACGATATGCGGATTGCGTCAGAAGCCGACTGGATCCTCGATCTCGGACCCGGCTCGGGCGAAAACGGCGGTCAACTCGTTGCGGCCGGCACGCCGGAAGAGGTCAGCCGCTCACTGCAAAGCCTCACCGCGCCCTATCTGTCGGCCAGGTTGAAAAAACGGATTGGCGATCTTGTGGAATAACGTCGGTCAGATCTTCTCATGGTTACTGAGCGGACGGGGATGTGGCGCTAAGGGTCCGCTTTGAGGGAGAATGACGTTACTATCGGCGACCGCGTCTGGGTTGGAGGTAGATCGGTGATTCTTCCGGGATAAAGATTGGCAATGATGTTGTTATTGCCGCAGGTAGTGTCGTGACCCGTGATATTCGTGACAGGGTTATAGCCGGTGGGGTACCCGCCAGAGTGTTAAAACATATTTAACCTTCCATAATAATTTTGGCACTCAGGGAACCGGTTACGGTAGATATTATCAAACCGGGACGGAGAGCGCAGCGGGGCATGGAGAGTCAGGTAAACTGTTGAATGCGTTAAACTGCTTAACAGCTATACTGATTTAATTCTGAGCCGCATTCGTTGCGGTCAGCCATAACCATTTTTGGAACCGTTATGTTTAAATCGTTCGCCTGGATAAATGAGCCTGCAACGTGGCATTGCCAGAAAGGCACTCTACAGGTCACCACTGATGACAAAACGGATTTCTGGCGCGAAACCTGGTACGGGTTTGAACGCTTTTCCGGTCATGTTTTTGCCACTGAGGTTGAGGGAGATTTTACTTTCCAGCTCAAGATCTGCGCAGACTTTACCACGCTGTACGATCAGGCCGGACTGATGCTGATATGTGATGAACAGCACTGGTTAAAAGCGGGGGTTGAATATAACGACGGCGCGCCCGCCATTGGCAGCGTGCTGACACTCGGCCATTCCGACTGGGCTACAGGCATTTTTCCCGGCGATGCGCGAGCGTTCTGGCTGAGGCTCACGCGTAAAGGAGACAGCCTGAGACTACAGTATTCAACAGAGGGACAGACGTGGCCTTTAATACGCCTGAGCTATTTTCCGCCGGGTCCGGTCAAGATCGGTACAATGTGTTGTACTCCGGAGCGGGCTGGCCTGGATGTCGTGTTTCAGGACATCCTTTTAACGCCGCCGCTGGATAAGGCACTGCATGATTTGAGCTAATGTCACAAGGCCATCCATAAAAGGCGACTACGTCGCCTGTCTGCTTCATAAAGATGTATGAATCAACGGGGAGCAGGCCAGGTATTAACTCGTCAAATACATTACGCGACTCGACGGCGTAACCGGTCCAGCCAGCTGCCCTGGTCCTGATAACCCGCCATCATGCGCCCGCGCAGACTGCCGTCTGAATACAAAAACCTTATTTATCCGGGAGATAACTGATGAAAATGACCGATTTTGTTTATTCCGCCCTGATTGGCCTTGTCGCCAGCTGCCGTTCCATGACGCCGATGGCGGCCATTGCTGCAGCACGCCTTAGTGGGCGCGACACCTCGGGCAAGCTCTTGCTGCTGGACCGTCCGCTATTCAAATTTGGCGCATTAGCGATGGGTGCAGGTGAACTGTTTGGCGACAAGATGAAGTCAGCGCCAGACCGCACCGTCTTTTTGGGTTTGTCCGCACGCGTGGCCAGCGCAGGGATTGCTGGTGCTGCGCTGGCACCCAGAGGAGAAGAAAAAATCGGGGCCGCTATCGCCATCTCTGCCGCGGTGCCAATGGCCTATGCAACGCTTGCGGCACGTAAAAAAGCCATGGCACAGATAGGCCAGACCCGAAGTGGCCTGATTGAAGACACGCTTATCGTCGCCCTTGGGGCAGCGGTGGTCTTCCTGGCAACGCGCTCAGACCGGAATTAAATGCCTCCTGGCAGGGAGTGTGTACCTGACTTCTAAGCACTTTTACCCAGGAGCGAACATCGTCAACATAGTCAGCAATCGTCACCGCATTCGCATCCTCTACGGCCATTGCGCTAGCGAACATTTCACATTTGTCGATACGACGCGTTGCAAAGCCTTTTGCAGCCAGGCCTTCAGCAAGAAGTGGGTAAGGCGATGCATTCACACCATGCGGGTTGTTTCCATCCCGATCGGTCGGCCCGAAGCCCGGAACGATTAGAACCACAGCGGTTATCGCCTGACTGATACCGCCAACGTGTATGGCCCGTTTAGAGGTTTGCGGGCCTCCTTGCCCGCTAAATTAAAACAGTGCCGTCGCGGAGGTGCGAATGGAATAGCCCAGAGGAAGTGCATCATCCTGGTCAATATCTATTACGCTCATCACTCTGTCATCCATACCGACGTGACGCCCCCTTACCCTCTGTGCTTTTTCCGGTTGCTCCGCTAATTCGTATGCCAGCGCCAGATCGCGTCGCCAGTTGACATTCCATGGGCAGGCCTGGTGTCCCTTTTCCATGTGCGCAATGCCATCCGCCAGGTGCCCTTTACGCACGCAAATCAGGCCCACCATGAAATGCGCGGTCGCGTGTTCGGGCACGTGATGCAGCAGACGCCTGAAGAGCATCTCGGCTTCATCAAGCTTCCCCTCGCGATAGCGGGCGATGCCGTCGGTCTGCATTCCCGGCACGGGCAAGCTCACCATCTCAACTGGCTCGTGCACGATCTTCGCGTTAGTCCCCGCAATCAGCGGCGACAGAAAGTCCGCGTAACGTCGCCAGCGTTCACGTGCAGTCTGATAGATAGGCTGACGCACCTGCCACACGCTGGCGGTCTTGACCGGTCTGTTCAGCTCAGAGGTGTCGAGCACCTGCGGCTCCCATTGCACGCCCACGTATTCCAGCATGCGACGCGCCTCGCGCTCCGGCTCAGAAACCACGTCTTCATAGCGCACCTCGAGAATGTCGCCAGGGAACAACTGGTTCCAGTGGTGCATCATCAGGTTGTGGTCGGCCAGTTGTTCGCCAATCCACCGCAGGTCATAGGCGAAGCCCATCCCGCCGTGCCTGGCCGCGTAGTCGGTGAAGTAGTTGGAGATAGCGATATCGCGTGGGTCGCGTCGCACTGAGATTATCCGCGCATTCGGGAACAGCAGCTTGATAAGACCAATGTTCTCGAAATTGTGTGGCAGCTTGTCCACCACATGCCGGACTTCAGACGCATTTTCGGGCAAGGTTTCCCGCAGCTCCCTAAGCAGGCTGTCGGTGATACCCGCCACGACATCGGCCGATAGATCGTCCACACAATCCGGGTAATGACGTCCTGAACCCGTATGACGTTCCCAGCGTTCCAGCCGGGCGATCGTACTGGGGATCACCCCCAGTTCGCCCGCGCCGTGGATCTGGCTGTGGCCCGCGAGGATCTGTTCGACAAGCGTGGTCCCGGAACGCGGCATACCCAGTACGAATACCGGCAGCGTTGAATCGTTGCCGATGCCGCCACGGTGTTCGTAGAGCGAACGACTGAACGCGTGACGGATACGCGCGCTGCCCTGCCGGTGCGAAACCGGGTCGTAGCGCAGCAGTGCGCGGCTGGCCGCATTGGCGTCATTGGCCAGGGTGAAGGCTTTGGTGTAGTCCTTGCGCTTTTCCCAGGCCGCAGCCAGTTGCAGCAGCAATCCAGGCTGCACCGGGCCGGACAGGCCAGGCCGTCGGGCCAGGGTTTCCAGGCGAATCAACGTTTCGTCGTCTTGCGGAAAACGTCGGGCGTTAATCAGGGCCGCATGACCGCGTGCCGGATCGACAGCCAGAACCTGTTCGAACAACGCGACCGCCTCGTCGATGCGCCCCAGTTGCATATACAGCTGCCCCAGCCCCTGCAGGGCGGGTACCAGGTGCGGATACGCTTGCAGTACCTCGAGGTATCGCGCCTCTGCCCCACTGTAGTGCTGCTCTTGCGCATCCGCCCCGGCGAGTGCCACTTGCGCCTGGGCCAGCCACTGGCCGATCTGCCCGGCGTCCATCTCGGATGATGGCGTCAGCGCCCCGGCCTCCTCGATAGCCTGTTCAGCCATCTGACGCGCCAGCGCCGGATGGCCCTGAGTGGCAACGCTGGCCAGCTTCAGGCGCAAAGGAAGCGTCTTGTTTTGCTGCTGTCCGGCCAGATGGATGGCACGGTGCAACAATGAGATAGCCTGAGGCAGACGCCCCTGTAACTCCGCCAGTTCAGCCTGCTGTTGATACAGATCCGTCTGTTCCGGGTAATACCGCAGACCACGGCGCAGCGCATCCTCGGCCTGGGCATGGCGTCCACGCTCGGCCAGACGCTGAGCATAGCCGGTCAGCAGGCCGCAATAATCGTCCTCAGCCAGTTCAGCATGGCGTGACTCCAGCCAGGTTTCAGCGCGGGCGTTGTCGTCACGGGCCAGCCACAGCTCCAGGCGCAGGCCGCGCAGCTGTTGGTCGTGCAGAGCCGCCTGCGGTGCAGGCCAGTGCTCCCGTTCGCCTGCCCAGAAGAGGTCGGCGGCGGCCAGCGTCTCCTCGGCCTGCGGCAAATTCTCCCGTTGCAGATGGAGACGCAACAGTTGCTGATAAACGTCGACGTCGGGCTGCAGGCGCAGACTGCGTTCATACAGGGGGATAGCCTCCTCCCCCCGCTGATGCTGCACATAACAGGCAGCCAGACGCGCCAGCAAAAGCGCGTGGTCTGGCGCCTCTGTGCGGGTGGCTTCCAGCAGCGCCTGCGCCGCGTCACATTCCCCAAGAAACAGGTGTATGGCGGCCAGGTCGACGCGGGCGTCGACCTCCAGTGCCGCCGGGCTCAGCACCATCAGCGCCTGGCGGGCCGCCTCTGGCTGGCCCAGATGGGCCTGGGCCAGAGCCAGCAGCACCTGTTCTGCCGGTGACATCACCGGCAGGCTATAACAGGCCTCATGCAGCGCGTCGAACTGCCGCATGTCGACCAGACGGCGTAGCAACGTCAGAGAACCTGTCATGGCAGCGCCAGCCCTTGCGAGGTGAGGAGGCCAGCAGGCATCGCCGGCATATAGGCCTGAGCAAACGAATTGTCCCCATTCGGGTTTTGGGCCCATGAGCCGGTCCAGAGATCCGCGCTATAACCACCACGATAGAATTGGCCGTTAGCATCAACACCGGCGGCGTTATAAGCAGAAAACGAAGTAGAGAACCCCGCCAACCAGTTAACGGCATTCCCACCGTGATTCATATTCATCACGGGATCGCCATACTGTCCCCGAACATCACTGCCCGTGCCCACCAGCACAATCTTGTCGTCCTGGCTCAGATTCTGCGCGCCCGACCACATCTCGTTGCTGTCCAGCCCAGCCAGCGAACCGTAATTGCTGTTGACCTGGATATAGATGGTGTACGCGGTATTGGCATCAAAGACGCGCCCGTTGTGATCGGAGCTTTGGCCCGTCGTCAGGTCGAATACCACAATGGACGGATCCCCCATCCCGGCGGAAACGGTCGTGAAATTCAGCCCCGTCGAGGTGCTGATCCCGGCATAGTCATTGCCCGCCGTATCGTGCAGCGCTGTGCTGTCGATCTGGACGTGGTAGTTTGCGCCTGCCGCCAGATCCGTTGTCGGGTTCACCGTCACCGTGTTGCCGCTGATGCTGACCTGCGAACTGTCGGTGATGTCGATAACCTTGTTCAGACTGCTGTTGCTCTCGTTGACGAGGGTGATATGGCCGCTGCCAGCCTGCACATCCTCGCTGAAGGTCAGCGTGAGATTCGCGCCCGTGGCAACGCTGCCGCCGTTGTCCTGCGGCGTGCTGCTGGTGAGCATCGGCGCAGTGTTGTCTACCGTCAGGCCGGTGCTGTCCGCCGCAGTCGCCATGCCGTGGTTTGCCGTGGTGACCGTGACGGCGACGTTGCGACTGTCTACGTGGTTAATGGCACCGGCGGTGAGGGTGTATTGCGCCGTGAATTTCCCATCGCCCGCGATGGCATCCCCGTGGGTACCGTCGTCCCAGGCGGTCGTTGGCGTGCTGGCACCAAACTGGCTGAAGTCCATGGTGACGCTGCTTACAGTGCTGGCATTGGCATCGCCGCTGGCGGAGTTGTCCCACGTGGCGGTAACGGTGTCGCCGACCTTGTAGGTACTGCCGTCTGCGCCACCTGGCATGGAGGTGATGGCGATATGGGCATCGGTCACTGTCGGTGCCACAGGCGCATTCAGGCCGATCTGGTAGATACCACCCACTGCGTAGCCGCTTTTGCCGCCATCGCTTGAGTCGGAATCAAACAGCACAGAATAGGTGATGTCATAGCCGCCCGCGCCGTCGGAGACGATCCGCGGGTTATACAACTGCCCGCCCTGAGGCACCGTGATACCGCTGTCGGTCACGGCACTGGTCAGCTCGCCGGTGGTTTTGGAGATGGTGACCTGGCTAAAGCCGCCGTTACCGTCAGGGAACACAAACACCAGATCGGTGCCGTTGTCATAGGCCGTAGCCGATGCAGCCACGGAGCCGCTGCTTGCCCACGCCAGCTCGTCATGAAGCGTTTTGTCCATCGCGCCAACGTCCACGGCGTGATAGCTCTGGGTCCCCATGTTATAGACGGTATTGCTCTGAACGTTGGTGGTGATCAGCGTCCCGTTGTTGTTGTAGAGCGTGACCTCCCAGGTCGCGGAGCGGTATTCCTGGCTAAAGACGGCAAAACCGCCGTCGAACGCAATGACGTTGGTCGGAGAAGTTTGCTCGTCATTCCAGTTAACGCGCTGCCAGGTGGTGCCGCTGTCGAAATTGACCAGCGAGCCGGTGTCGTCGAGCTTGAAGATGAAGGCACCAATAGGCGTGCTTGTCGCCGACTGACCCGGCGTGCCAATCCAGTCGTAGACCTCGGAGGCCAGGACATAGCTGCCATCGCTCAGTGCCGTCAGTACACCTGGCGACAGCTGGAATTTCATCAACTGGACTGCCGGGCTGGCAACGCCGCCGAAGTTTTGACTCGCGCTGTTGCCGCCGATCAGGGTCTGCGCGACCGGTGTGAAGCTGGTTCCGCTGCCGTTGTAATGGAAGACAGAGACGGCCTGCTGCTGGTCGGTCCCCGGTCCGTAAGTCTGGTAAGCGATCGCGAAATCACCGCCATTCGCGCTGCTCTGCGCGGCAATGGTGACGCCTTGGCCAGGTGACGCCAGCGTGTCGCTCGATTGCAGGTTGCCGCTGTTGTCGTAGATAGCGTAGTGGACGCTGTAGTCATTCCAGTTAAGGGTATCCACCTGCGACCAGGCCACAACGAAGCCGCCGTTGGCCAGCGCCTTGATCTGCGTATCCAGCATGGTGTAGCCCGCAGGAATGCTGATGTCCAGGGTCTTGACGACGTTGTTGTTCACGTCCAGCACCCTGACGACGCCGTCGTACAGCGCACCGGTCGGATCCCAGGTGATATAGTCGCCGCCGGTCTGCCGCATATATTCGACAACCGTATAGCCGTTACTCAACTTCTCCAGGCCGAGGTTGATGGTCATCTCGGTAGAGGTGTCGTTGGTGCTGCCCGAGACCATTGCGCTGCCATCAAGGTTGAGGCCTGGCGCCACCTCAACGGTAACGGTCTGGCTACTGTGGTTGCCCGCCGCATCGGTGGCGGTCACGACCAGGTTATAACTGCCAGCCACGGCGGCGCTGTTCAGGGTGACGAGGCCGGTGGTGGCGTTGATGTCGAACCAGCCGAGGCTGTCCTGATCCAGGCTGTAGGTGACGGCGTTGGCATCGCTGGCGTTGGCGTCGTACACCTGGGTGCCCGCCGCTGCGCCGCTGGTGAGGGTGGTGCCGGTAGCAGTTGCGCCGCCTGCAATAACAGGTGCGGTGTTGTCCACGATCACGCTGCTGCCGGAGATAGCAGAGACATTGCCGGACGCGTCCACGGCGTAAGCGTGGTAAGTGCCGTCGACAAGGCCAGTCAGCGCCAGCGTAGAGCCGGTATTAGCCGTGACGGCAACGCTGTTCACCAGATTGTCGGCAGCACTGGTGAGGCTGTTCAGATCCGTCACTGTCACGCTGTCGCTGACCAGATATACCGTGCCAGTTTCGGTGCTCTGCACGCTGACCGTCTCGCTGCTGTTCTCCACGCCATCCGCGTCACGGATAAGCGTGGCGATCGGCGGTGTAGTATCGACGACGTTGTAGGTGACGGTCTGCGTGGTTTGATTACCGGCGGCATCGGTGACGGTGACAATGAATTGCGCACCGGTGGCCTTGGCCGGGCTGGTGAGCAGCGTCACGACGCCGGTGCTGGCGTTGATGCGGAAGTGCTGGATGTCGTTCAGGCTGTAGGTGACCCCGTGCGCGTCGGTCGCGGCAGCGGTGTAGACCGTGTCGCCAGCGACGGTGCTGTCCGTAATGTCGGCGGCGGTGGCCGCGCTGGTGAAGACAGGGTCGACGTTATCCACCATCACGCTGCTGCCGGAAATGACTGACAGATTGCCTGCCGCATCAACAGCCCAGGCATGGTAGGTACCGTCAGCGAGGTTGGCTGCGGAGATCGCTGCAGGGGTATTGGCGGTAACGACAGTGCTGGCCCACTGGTCGCTGGCCGCGCCGGTAATGTCGCTAAGCTGACTGACCACCACTGTGTCGTTGACCAGATAGACGGTGCCGCTTTCGCTGCTTTGCACGGTCGCGTGGCCATCATGGTTCAGCACGACGAGGTTTTCGTAGGTGCTGCCGTCGGCGTTAAATTTCTGCACATACAGGTTGAAGTTAAAAATACCGTTGGCAGGATTGAAAGCGTACCAGGTCACCATGTATTCGCCGTCTGCACCGACGGCGGTCACTTGTGGGTATTGGTCAATCGCGCCGCCGGAAGCCTCCAGACGCACAATATCGCCTACCGCGACGCCGCTGGCATTGAACTTCTGCACATAGATGTCCGGGCTCGAGCCGCTATTACCCATCCAGGTGACGACGTAGCCGCCATCACCCAGCGCCGTGATGCGCGGGTTTTCGTCGTAGTTATTGCTCGTATTGTTGTGCGGTGCATCGAGTTGCACGACAGCGCCCACTTTGCTGCCACCTGCAGTGAACTGCTGCACATAGACAGTGTAATCCCAGGATCCGTTGGTGGTGTCGTATTCCATCCAGGTGATGGCGTAGCCGCCGTCGGCCAGCGCGGCAACATACGGATAGGTATAGTTGCCACCGTTACTGCCGCTGCTCAAGCCGTCCAGTTCGACGGGGGTGCCGACTTTAGCGCCAGTGGCATCGAACTGCTGCACCCAGGTGCTGCTGTCGTAATTCGAGCTGTTGTAGTCGAAGCCCGACCAGGTGACGACATAGCCGCCGCCAGTCAGCGCCGTGATCTGCGGCTGGGTTTCGTAGCTGGAACTGTTTCCGGTAGTGCCATCCAGCACCACCGGGGGGGAACCGGTGCCGGTAGCGTCGAACTGCTGCACGTAGATGTGGTAATCGCCGGAGGTATAGCCCTGCCAGGTCACCACGTAGCCGCCATTGTCCAGCACGGTGATCTGCGGGCTGGCATTGCTATAAGAGCCAGGCACCACCAGTGGCACGGTGTTGCCCACGGCGACACCGGCGTCGTCAAAGCGCTGCACGTACACGCCGTCGCTGCCGCTGGTGTACCAGGTCACGATATAGCCGCCATCGGCCAGCGTCGCGATCTGCGGGGCGATGTCCTGCGCAGAAGCGTACCCATCCAGTTTCACAGCGGCGGATAGGGAGATGCCGTCAGCGTTGAATAACTGCGTATAGATGCTGGTGTCGTTGCTGCCATCGTTCTGGCCGATCCAGGCCACAGCGTAAGCCCCGGCATCATTAATGGCTGTCACGCTGACAACACTGTCTGACCAGTTGTAGAAAGAGTTGGTCGCACCTGATGCGAGCTGTACGGCATCACCCAGCGCCACACCCTGAGCGCTTAGGCGCTGCGCATAGATCCCGTAGCTGCCATTGTTGTTGCCTGCCCATGTCACCAGGAAGCTGCCGTCACCCAGCGCGGTGGTGTCAAAACCGTTGGGGTAAGTGGAGTAGGTCGCCGGGCTCAACATTACTGGCCCCGACGAGCTGCCGTCGAGGGTGACAGTCGGTGCGATTTCGTCCACATCGGTGACATTGACGGTAACGGTCTGCGTGGTTGCGTGACCCGCGGCGTCAGTGGCAACGACGTTGAAGGTGTATTGCGGCACGTGGGTGCCTTCATAGTCGGGGCTGGTATTAAAGGTGACCGCACCCGTTGCAGCGTCGATAGTGAAATACTGGGCGTCTGCGCGACCAGGCTCGTCAGCCAGGCTATAGGTGACATGCTCGCCACCGTCGGCGGCGTCATTATCGTTGGCCTGTGCGGTATAGATGGCGGTGCTGGCGGCGGTATTCTCAGCAACGCTTACCGTGGCGCTGGCATAGCTGTCGCTGCTGTTGCCGGTGGTGAAGCTCGGGGCCTGCTCATCAACGTTGTTGATCCCCAGGGTCACCTTCTGGCTGCTGGCATTGCCCGCCGCATCGGTGGCCACCACGGTGAAGCTGTAGCTGGCTTTGCTCTCAAAATCCGGGTTGCCGGTCAGGGTGACCGCGCCGGTGATCGGATCAATCGTCAGATCCGCGTCGCTGCCCGCTTTCAGGGAGAAGGTGACGCCGTTGCTGATATCGGCGCTATCGGTGGCCGTGGCGGTGTAGATCACCTGGCCTGCGCCGCTGTTTTCGTTGATTGCGGTAGCGGTGGTGCCGCTGGTGATGGTCGGGGCAACTTCATCGAGGTTGTTGATCCCCAGGGTCACCTTCTGGCTGCTGGCATTGCCCGCCGCATCGGTGGCCACCACGGTGAAGCTGTAGCTGGCTTTGCTCTCAAAATTCGGGTTGCCGGTCAGGGTGACCGCGCCGGTGGTTGCATCAATCGTCAGGTCCGCGTCGCTGCCCGCTTTCAGCGAGAAGGTAACGCCGTTGCTGATATCGCCGGTATCGGTCGCCGTGGCGGTGTAGATCACCTGCCCGGCACCGCTGTTTTCGTTGATTGCGGTAGCGGTGGTGCCGCTGGTGATGGTCGGGGCAACTTCATCGAGGTTGTTGATCCCCAGGGTTACCTTCTGGCTGCTGGCATTGCCCGCCGCATCGGTGGCCACCACGGTGAAGCTGTAGCTGGCTTTGCTCTCATAATCCGGGTTACCGGTCAGGGTGACCGCGCCGGTGATCGGATCAATCGTCAGATCCGCGTCGCTGCCCGCTTTCAGCGAGAAGGTAACGCCGTTGCTGATATCGCTGGTATCGGTGGCCGTGGCGGTGTAAATCACCTGCCCGGCACCGCTGTTTTCGTTGATTGCGGTAGCGGTGGTGCCGCTGGTGATGGTCGGGGCAACTTCATCAAGGTTGTTGATCCCCAGGGTCACCTTCTGGCTGCTGGCGTTGCCCGCCGCATCGGTGGCCACCACGGTGAAGCTGTAGCTGGCTTTGCTCTCAAAATTCGGGTCGCCGGTCAGGGTGACCGCGCCGGTGATCGGATCAATCGTCAGATCCGCGTCGCTGCCCGCTTTCAGGGAGAAGGTGACGCCCCCGCTGATGTCGGCGGTATCGGTGGCCGTGGCGGTGTAGATCACCTGGCCTGCGCCGCTGTTTTCGTTGATTGCGGTAGCGGTGGTGCCGCTGGTGATGGTCGGCGCAACTTCATCGAGGTTGTTGATCCCCTGGGTCACCTTCTGGCTGCTGGCGTTGCCCGCCGCATCGGTGGCCACCACGGTGAAGCTGTAGCTGGCTTTGCTCTCATAATCCGGGTTGCCGGTCAGGGTGACCGCGCCGGTGATCGGATCAATCGTCAGATCCGCGTCGCTGCCCGCTTTCAGGGAGAAGGTGACGCCGTTGCTGATGTCGCCAGTGTCGGTGGCCGTGGCGGTGTAGATCACCTGACCGGCACCGCTGTTTTCGTTGATTGCCGGGGCGGTTGTACCGCTGGTGATGGTCGGGGCAACTTCATCGAGGTTGTTGATCCCCAGGGTCACCTTCTGGCTGCTGGCATTGCCCGCCGCATCGGTGGCGACCACGGTGAAGCTGTAGCTGGCTTTGTTCTCAAAGTCCGGGTTACCGGTCAGGGTGACCGCTCCGGTGGAGGCATCAATAGTCAGGCCCGCATCGCTGCCCGCTTTCAGCGAGAAGGTAACGCCGTTGCTGATGTCGCCAGTGTCGGTGGCCGTGGCGGTGTAGATCACCTGCCCTGCGCCGCTGTTTTCGTTGATTGCGGTAGCGGTGGTGCCGCTGGTGATGGTCGGCGCAACTTCGTCGAGGTTGTTGATCCCCAGGGTCACCTTCTGGCTGCTGGCATTGCCCGCCGCATCGGTGGCCACTACGGTGAAGCTGTAGCTGGCTTTGTTTTCAAAATCCGGGTTGCCGGTCAGGGTGACCGCGCCGGTGATCGGATCAATCGTCAGATCCGCGTCGCTGCCCGCTTTCAGGGAGAAGGTGACGCCCCCGCTGATGTCGGCGGTATCGGTGGTCGTGGCAGTATAGATCACCTGGCCTGCGCCGCTGTTTTCGTTGATTGCGGTAGCGGTGGTGCCGCTGGTGATGGTCGGCGCAACTTCGTCGAGGTTGTTGATCCCCAGGGTCACCTTCTGGCTGCTGGCGTTGCCCGCCGCATCGGTGGCCACCACGGTGAAGCTGTAGCTGGCTTTGTTCTCAAAGTCCGGGTTGCCGATCAGGGTGACCGCACCGGTGGCGGCATTGATGCTGAACAGCGCGCTATCGCCGGTGGTGCTCAGGCTGTAGCTAAACTGGCTGGGGTCGGTGGCGACAGCAGTCCAGACCACCTGGCCTGCCCCGATGTTCTCATCCACGCTGGCCGTCGTGGCGCTGCTGAAGACAGGCGCATGGGTATCAATAATGAGGCTGAGTCCACCGGACGTGTCAGTGGCGGTCGCTGCGCCTTTAATCAGCAACGACTGCACCTCATCGGACAAACTGCTACTGCTGCCGAGTGTGATCCCGGCAGTGACGGTGTCAAGGATGGCCTGGGTGGATGCACCGGCGTTGGCTTCCGCGCCGGAGAATGCCGCCAGCAGCAGGCCATATTTTTCACCGGCACTCAGGCCATCGGTCGCATCATAGCTGCCGCCGTTGGTGGCAACGACCGTGGTGTTCAGAATGTCATCCACACCAAACAGGCTGCTAATGGCGGCGGACGTGTCGGCCACCTGCGTCGCACTCAGGGTGGCTGGACTGTCAGGCGTGCCGCCGATGGCTTCCTGAGCCTTGTTATAGGCGAGAGTGGTCAACACGTTAATATTGAGAACGAGGGTACTGTTGTCTCCGGAGATAACACCCATGCTCCAGAGCTGCGCAGAGAGGTCTTTTCCCGCGCCAGTCGCTTCGTCCAGGTAGTCAGCAGCGCTGCCGCTGTTGACGAGCTTAACAATCACCACGCCGCTGTAACTGCCAGCAGAGATGGTTACCGAGCCGTTGGGCCCCAGCGTCCCCGTGCCAATCAGCGTTTTGCCATCGGCCTGATAAATCTCTACATTCAAATCGTTACTGCTGAGCGCCGGGCCGCCGACAAAATTAAGCTCGACGGCGTTCTGTACAGCGGGTTCTCCACCGCCGTTATCGTGCTTGCCGCCATTGTCACTCCCGCTATGACCACTCGCCACGGCAACCCCGACCACGCCACCCAGTGCGAGAGCGCCAGCCAGGTAGCCCACGTAAGAGTGCGATTGAGGAAGGTAGGTGACCGGATGGCCAGACACCACAGAGCTATTCTGCAGGCCGGCTAAGATACTCTCGAGACCCGGGTGACCAGAGGTCATGCTGGCCAGCGCGTCCGGCGAACCGTGCGCATAGAGAACATGGCTGCCGTCGGCCAACGCCGCCCCTTCGGTGCTACCGGGCGTCATCAGTTGGGTAGCGGAGCCATCAGCAGGCAGGGTGACGCTGGTATCGTTTTGCGAATACCAGTCCTGCAGGGTCAACGTGGTGCCATCGGCATAGTCCAGCTGCAGATCTTGCCCGTGACGCGAAGCCACGACGTCATCGGCCAGCTTTTCCTGATCTTTATCGCCCTGGCGCTTGAGCACCCGGTAAGCTTCACCCGGCGCGGCCTTGTGAATGTTGGCCTGCCCGGCCTGCAGGGTAATACGGGTTTTACCGGTACTGAGCGTATATTGGCGTGGGTTCATCTGGGTCTCGGATGTCATTGTGTGTTGTGTCCAATTGGGGCGAACAGGAAAATCGGGTTGCAACGACCACCTGTGGTGTCATCGCTCCTGGAATGATTCACTGAGTGTTTTACGCAAAGGTTTAAGTAAAAAATCCATCAGCGTGCGATCGCCGGTACGGATATCGAGCTGAGATGTCATGCCCGGCAGGATGTCCAGTTGACGACCTGTCGTACTGCGCACAAGCTGCCCCTCTCCTTCTGCATGGCTTTTCAAACGAACGTGGACGCGGTAGTAGATCTCCTCGCCACGGGGTGTGTTTTCTTTAAGGGTGTCGGCCGACACATAGATCACCTCCCCCTGCAATGCGCCATAAATGGTGTAATCGAAGGGATCCAGCCGTACGGTGGCCGGCAGTCCAACCTGAACGCGGGCAATATCAGCAGGCAGAACCTTAGCTTCAACGATGAGGGCATCATCTGACGGGACGATCTGCATAATTTCATCACCGGCACGCAGTACCCCACCCAGCGTGGTGACGCGGACGTTTTTGACTATCCCAGGTCCCATGGCCGTAAAGACCGTATCGTGCACCTGCTGGCGACGGCCGGCCATCTGTTGCAGCGTCTGGCTCAGGTCATCTTCGGCCTTGGTGAGATCGGCTCGCGCGTCATCCAGAAACTTATTGCGTCGACCCAGCAGGCGGGCACGGGCTTCATTGAGATCGCGCTGCGCGTTAAGCCGCTCACTGGTGCTCACATCCCCAGAGCGTTCAAGCCCGTTCACCAGGTTGAGCTTCTGACTGGCTAAATTGACAGCGGTTTGCAGCGCAGTGATATCTTCCTGCAGGCTCTGACGGCGCTGCAAAAACAGGGCGCGCTCAATGTCAGCCTGCTCGCGCAATGCCGGATCAGGATCGGAGGGGAACCGGGGGGCTGACTGGCCCGTTGATTCTGCGCGCAGTCGGGCAATACGCGCCCGTAGACCGACGATACGCGCGTCCACTTCACCCGCCGCTGCCTCAACGCGGGTTGGGTCGAGACGAGCCAGAATCTGCCCCGCCTTAACATGGTCACCCTCTTTGACGCCCAGCTCGGACAGTACGCCCCCGTCCACGGTCTGGATTATCTGCACCCGGCTGCTGGCGATCACTTCCCCGTGTGCCCGTGCGACTTCATCAATGCGAAAATAGATCGCCCAGATGACAAAACCCAGCACCAGGACGACGATGCTCCCGATAAGCCCGGCGGAGAGTCGGCTACGGTGGTAGTTTTCCAGCCGATGCACGCGAGCGGCGTCAGCGACCTCGTCGTCAAACAGTTCAACGGCCATTAAGGACTCCTGCTGAATTAGATGCTTCAGGCATACGTGTTTTTAAGTTCGTTACTTCAACGGTGGGCCGCGAACCCGTGGCGCGGGCCATTAGTCCTGGCATCAGTTTTTCCGGTGCACCATCACGTACGATGGTGCCTTCCTGCACGACCAGGACGCGGGTGGCAAAATTAACGGCAGCCATCGGACGGTGAGTGGCGACGATGAGGATATCTTCTGGCTGCAGCCTGGCCTGTAATGCTTGCCAGACACGGGCCTCCGCTTCGCCATCCAGCGAGGCCGTCGGTTCATCCAGAAGCCAGATACGTGGACGAGACATCAGCACACGTGCCAGCCCTACCAGCTGGCGCTGACCGCCAGAAAGACCCGAGCCACCTTCGCTGATCGCCATATCCATACCCAGCGGATTACTGGCAGCCACCTGATCCAGCGCCAGATCGCGGGTGACGTCGGTCAGCGTGGTGTCGCTGACTGCTCCTGCGAGCATCAGATTGCTTCGCAGCGTGCCTTTGAAGAGCTGCACCGCTTGTGGCAGATAGCCAACCTGAGCACTGACCAGTTGGGGATCGATCTCCCACAAATCGGCATCGCCCAGGCGTACGCGGCCCTCACCGGGGCGATACAGCCCGGACAGGATCTTCAGCAGCGTCGATTTACCGCCGCCAACGGGCCCTAACAGCAGAACGCGTTCACCGGCATGAAAGCGAAGTGCGGGAATATTGAGTTGTTGTACCGGAGACTGCGGAAAGGCGAAGCGCAGCTTTTCCACACTAATATGTTCTGGCAGGCGATCGGGCAACAGCAGGGTCTGTCCGGGACGACGCTCCGTCGGTTTACGCAGCAGGTTGTTCACCATGTCCAGCGCTTCTCTGACCTGCTGCCATTGCATCAGGTACTGAACGCCCTGACTCACCGGCCCGATGACACGCCCCCCCAGAATACTGCAGGCGACCATGCCCCCGGTGGTCAAATATCCGGCCTCGACGCCCCAGACGCCCACCACGATCCCCATAACATACGCCAGCGTCGACAGACTGCCGGTGGTGTTAGTACAGAACTGACTGAGCGATTTTTGCTGAATGCTGTAGCCAGCGATGGAATTGCTGAGCGTCTGCCAGTCTTGTGCAAAACGCCAGCCAGCATGACTGGCGCGCAGCGTCTCGGCGCCGCGAATACTGTCGACTAACAGGCCCAGACGCTCGTTGCTGCGAAGCATCTGTTGGCGCGTGAGACGGCGTAAGCGCATACGCGTGAACAGGCCAAGCGCCAGCGCGACAGGCAGCATTCCAAGGTAAACCCAGCCGACGGGCCCACCGATCAAACCAATCAGCCCGATAAACAGAAAGGCAAACGGCAGATCCACGATCCCGAAGACCAGACCGGCAGAGACAACCTGCCGTACCGAATCCAGCGCCCCCACCTGCGCGGCCAGCGTGCCCAGACTGCCGGGCTGCTGGTCGAGTTGCAGGTGCAGCAGGTGTTCATAGACATGCTGGGAAAGGCGTTTATCCACACTGCTGGCAACGCTGTCCATAACGCGGGCCCGCAGCGTTTTGAGCAGCCAGTCCAGCCCCACAACCAGCACCATCCCCACGACCAGCGTGGTCAGGGTTGCCCAGGCCAGGGTAGGCACCACGCGATCGTAGATCTGCATCGCGAAGAGCGAGGTGGGAATGGCCAGGATGTTCACCAGCAGCGTGGCGGCGACGACCTGGAACACCCAACGGCGGTCGCGCAACAGTTCTCGCCAGACCAGGCGCATGGCCGGGTTTTCACTATCAGAGAGGTTTTCTGACTGTACAGGTGAAGCCAGTCTCAACCAGAGAACAGCCGTTTCGTCACCCGCAACCGTACCCGGCGCACCGGTCAGAATATCGTCTACCGTTAGCGTTCGGGATTCGGCACCTTCACGGGTCAGCGTAAGGGTATCGGTATTCCCTCCCTCACTGTGTCGCTCGGCTAGCCACCATGTTTGTTCGTGCCACATCAGTGCCGGGAGTTGACGGGGATCAAAACGCCGCCACGGAAGCAACGCCAGCCGGACATCTTTCATCCCCGCGTCCGACAGTAAACTGCGCACATCATCCTGGGGGCGATCTGTCAATGAAGGAACGGTCTGCGCACGTGCATACGCCTGCGTTAACGCCGCTTTATTCACCGGGGCCTTTAGCTTGTCCAGCAAGGCCAGTAATTCAGAGAGAGGAACAGATATCATCAGGGAAGGCTCGCAGACGTGTTAGCTAATTGGGTGCCTGGCAGGGCGCCAGAGGTATCGTCCATACGTCCTGTGCGTGCAGCCAGGCGCAGGCAATCGACCCGCCATGCCGATCGTACCGCTACCAGGGCTTGTTGTTGTTCAGTTAATTCGCGCACGGCGTTGAGGACATCCAGCCAGCTCTTGTAGCCCGATTCATACTGGCGTCGGAAGGATGCCAGCGTGTCGCTGAGTTCAATGACAGACTGCTCATAACCCGTCATCAGCATTTGGTTAGCATCACGCTGATCGAGCAGCTGGCGCGTCTGAATGTCTTCGCTGTGGCGTTGTTGAGCCAGATCCTGTCGTGCGGACTCCACGCGTTCTATTGCCGCGTTCTGAAGGCCGCGGTTCACCAGTCCCAGACCTTCCATCGTGCCGGTCACCACAACATTGATCGTATTTTCATTTCTCTGATTGGGGATGCCCGAGTAGTCATTGCGAGAGGCTTGCAGGGAGACGGTCGGCATGGATGAGGTGCGCTGACGTTTCACATCCGTTTCGGCAAGCGTGACCCCCGCTTCGCGGGCTCGTACGGTTGCACTCTGCGCAAGAATTTGTTCCTGTATAGCCCGATCGGCAGGCAGTTTGAGGATGCTGCCAGGCACCGGCAGGTCGCTTGCGACCGGCACCTGCGTCAAGGATAACAGCGTGGATTCAGCGGTAAGCAGGTCCGATTTGGCCTGTTCGAATGAGGAACGCGCCTGTAACAACCGGGCCTTCGCCAGGCTGACATCAGCCGAAGACGCCAGTCCCCCCTGCTGACGGCGCTGGATCTGTTCCTGCAACGCCTGATGGTTGGTAACGTTCGATTCGGCAACGGCAAGACGCTCGCGAACACCCTGGACATTCGCATAGGCCACTGCGGTCTCTTCCAGCAAGTCACGACGTGTCGCCCAGGCCGTAGCTTGCTGAGCAAGGGTGTCAGTGTCGGCGTAGTCAATGGCGCTGTCGATGCGCCCAAACGCCCATAATGGTTGCGATACACTCAGCGTGGTCGAACTGGAATCATTGTAACCAGAAATTTGCCCCGTCCCTGCGCTGGCCCCAAGGGTTGGCAAACGTGCCGCGCGGGCGCTGTCGGCGTTGGCCTCTTTGGAACGCACAAGCGCCTGCTGACTGGCCAGACCGGGGTGATGGAGCATGGTGCTGCGCAGTGCGGCGTACAACCCCCCCGGCGAAGTGTCGTCAGAGATAGAGTGCGAAGGCACCCTCGCCTCAGCCATGGTCACAGAAATGACAAAGGCTAAAGGAAGTATGATTGCAGGAAGAATGCGACAACCGTGTCGCACTGGAAGAAACCCCATGTCTGAAGAGCCCTGTATTTAAGAAAGTGTAAAAGGCCCACCGATCACGATTTTTCTCAGGTTATCCCGACATAACAATGATTTAATAAATGGCACGGCCGGATAACGAGCTGGAAATAAGAAAATGCCTATTGTTTTACGCAATGATTACCGATCAACAACATTCATGTCAATGTGTGTAATCGTGTAATAAAGACTGTAAAACATCGTTAATTGAGACGATAAGTTCATTTAACTCAAATATCCGCAGGATGAAGAAAAACTTTATTAGAGGAATATCTGTTAAGGCAGTGGATAATTTGTCACTAGCGAAAAGTGGCAGAGGGAGGTGTTGATTGTTGAGTTAGGCAAGAGAATGTCGTTGCCCCTGAGAGGAAGTGACGTTGTATGGCAAATCAAGGCTGTTATAAAGCGTTATTAACTTATCCAGATCCCAGCCCCGACGTTTACTGTCCAGAGCCATGTTAAACAGAGCCAAAATGAATCCGACAGACGTTTTTCAGTTTGTTGGGCCTAAAGGTAAGCAATACTGTAATTTTGAAAAGCCTGAAATAAGTATGATGCATAAGACATGAAGCTAAAGGACAGACATGACAGCATATTCCAATTCTGATGCGGCAAGGGACTTACGCCCGGCCTTAGACAAGGCACCCGCTGGCGCGGTGAACGGAGAATGGTTCTTTATCACCGAACAGGCAGGCGTCTCCTCACAAATCGGAGGTTACATGTATGCCGACGGGAGTCACGTTGCAGAGGGTAACCACGCCTTACAGAAGGTCCGGGAGGTTGTCGGGAAACTCGAAGCATCACGGGTACAGCCCTTCAATAAAGTTATCGTTCACTGGACAAGGTCTAAAATACCGTTAATACGGGGGCGCGTTACGGTTGAGACATTATTCGATGAGACTATTGTGCCGCGCGGTCCTCAGGACCCGATTTATGAGATTGCCGCTGTAGCAAGGCGAGCCTTCTGGGAAAAGTATGGCAGCGTCTCAGATGGCTTTACGGTTGAACGAGATGACGCAAACGTACATAACCAGACGAAATGGTTCGGGCCCCATCGCCGGGTGCTCAATATTAAGAGGAACACCACATTAACGCTTGCCACTGATGGCCTCTCGACGCCCTGGGCCGGCATTGCAGACCCGGAAAATGGCGTAGGATGCGAACTTTTCATGGAATTAGACGCTTCGAATATGATCAGCCAGCAGATTGATGACTGGGCTCATCTCTTGATTACCCTGGGGGATCTCGTTGCCGATGGTTATCAGGTTGCGGCTGATGTAGAAAATTATGGCGCAATCCTGTTTTGCGCTCTTACAGACGAATATAACCCAGTGACCCGAATCATCCTCAGCCGTGATAGCCGCAGGATTGATAATTTGCCTTTCGGTTCGGTTCCGCTCATTCGCGTAACGCCGATAGCAGAGTCAGAGATTGAACATCTGGACCAATCCGATGAATGGGCATCAAGCGCAGCAAGACATGCTCTCGCGGAACGGCAGATAGCAATATAGACAATTAACGCGACGTTATTCACGCCCCTTACGAGGCAGAGTGAGTTCAGTCGCTTTCCTTAAAGGAAGAACAGCATCAAATGATTGAGCTTGTTCCGCTGTGAGCGATAAGCGGAACTTCTCTCGCGCTATTATTGCTTATTTCAGCGTTAAGGCAAATGGTTCGAAAGTTCATCATTTCATTACCTATTTTTTAGACATACGCCAGCGGTTAATGATTGTTAATAAAGTATTGATCCCAGTATGGAGGGGAGCCGATCTCATCAACCATAAATTTGAGAATTTCACGTATGCGGTGCGAGCGAAGCTTATTTTCGGGATAGAGAGCGTGTATAACGGTCGGGACAGATTCTGCTGACATATCCCATTCAGGAAGGAGTCTTATAAGACTACCATTCACAAAAATTTCAGGGCTAAAAATCCATGTTGGAAACAGCACAATGCCTGCTCCGTCCTGTGCCGCAGCGACCAGTGCTCCAGCATTGTTGCTACTTATGCCGCCACTGACCTCAATATTCTTATACTTATCTTTCAGAGATGTACGGTAATACCACCGCTGTTCTCCTGATCCCCCACGATACAGCAGGCAGTTATGGTTGCGGAGATCTTCCGGTTGCATCGGTATACCGTTCTGCTGCAGATAGGTCTGGCTGGCTGCCACAATATACTGTTGATCGCAAATTACCTTACCTAACATTCCGGAATCCTCGACCGTACTTACCCTGAAGGTAATATCATTTCCCTCCTGTACCGGGTCACGAAAGGTATCTGTCAGGGTCAGTTCAACGGATACGCCCGGATATTTCCTTCTTAATTGACTGACGAGATTAACAATATGCAGCCTGCCCAGTGCTTCCGGGGCATTAATCCTTATTTTGCCACTTATTTGCTGGCCTTCCTGAGCAATTTGCTCGGCAGCGTTATCCAGCAGGTCCAGAGCCTCCCTGACCTGAGACCGGAACCAGGTTCCTTTTTCTGTCAGAGTTACCGCTCGTGTGCTTCGGTACAAAAGCTGCTGATTTAGCTCTTTTTCCAGTGCTGCTATATCACGCGATACCGATGAGGCCGGGACACCAAAGTGACGCGCTGTTGCGAGAAAGCTGCCGGAGCTGGAAACCATTAAAAAATAACGAAGTGCCTTAAGCTGCATAAGCCCTCTCAATGTATGCGAAACGGATTAACTCACTGTCAGTTGTTGCTGTGATGACTAACTAATAAGCTATAAATTGTCATTATTGCAATAATGTTTTGCATTTTAGCCTAATTGTTCCTTTAATAACATTTTTCTAGACTGTATCCAGACCTGACGGCTGAGATGAATTTCAAAGCCGTCGTGAACGTAAATTCATTCTGGGGACGTTATGAAAAACACATTATTTGAAGCCTACAATCTGTCAGGAACCTCCTTAAGCAATCGCGTAGTCATGGCTCCGATGACGCGCTCCCGTGCACCCTGCGACGTCGCTGACACGATGACAGCCCTCTATTACACCCAACGCGCCACGGCGGGCCTGATCGTGACTGAAGGCACCCCGGTGTCACGTGAAGGGCAGGGATATCTGTTCAATCCGGGGATTTACAGTGATGATCAGATTGCTGGCTGGAAGCTGACCACGGATTCAGTACATGCTGTTGGAGGACGAATCTTTGCACAACTCTGGCATGTAGGCCGGTTGTCCCATCCCTCAATTCAGGAAGGCGGTAAGCTACCTGTCAGCCCGAGTTCCAGAAAAGCAGAAGGGACGAAAGCCTTCGGCTATGATGAAAACGGGCAGCCCGCCCTGATTGACACTCCTGCTCCGCGACCATTGAATACGGATGAGATCCCACGGCTTGTTGAAGACTTTGCCTGGGCTGCTGAAAACGCGATAGCTGCCGGTTTTGATGGTGTCGAGATCCATGCTGCCAATGGCTATCTTTTCGAGCAGTTTCTCAATCCAGGTGTCAATGACCGTACCGACAAATATGCAGCCGACACGCTGGATAACCGGCTAAGATTCACGCTTGAAGTCATCGATGCAGTAACGACAAGGATCGGTGCAAATCGAACAGGTATTCGACTGTCTCCTTATGGTCAGATTTTTGATATGCCGGTATATCCCGAAATTAATGAAACTTACCTGGCCCTTGCCGCAGAAATCGGTAAGCGTGAGCTTGCCTACCTGCATCTTATGAATCAGTCAGGCTTCTCTCGTGCAGACGGCAAAGTTGAAGGATCTGCTGAAAATGGTTTCTTCGAGCTTATGCGAGGAATGAAGTCACCGCTGAACGCTACAGCATTGATCCTGGCTGGCGGACTGACCCGTGATCTGGCAACGGAAATGATTGAGGGAGGTGAAATTGACCTCGCCGGGTTTGGCGCGAACTTTATCAGCAACCCGGACCTGGTAGCACGTATGCAGAATGGGCTGCCGCTTGCAGAACCCGATCGGGAGACATTCTATGGTGGGGATTCAAAAGGTTATGTCGATTACCCTCCCTATGGAGCTTAATCATTGAATGAGAGGGTTCGCCTGTTTCTGTGAAAATATCGCAAACCGGCTGAAATTTTTCTGACTGAGTAAACAAACTTTTCTGGCAGAACGGAAAATTTGAAGGGTTCAAAATATGAACTGGGTAAAATATGTCGTTGGCGCCGTTGCGCTTTACAGCCTGAGCCTGACCGCTCATGCTGAATCAATTAAATTATGGCGACTTAACTGTGGCACCATCGAGTTATCGGATATGAGTCCTTTTTCCGATACCTTCGATTATGCAGTTAAGCCGCGACACGTGGCCGATAGCTGCTATCTGATTAGCCATAACAACACATGGATGTTGTGGGATACAGGCCTTCCTTTGTCTGACCTGGGAAAAGATCAGAGCGGGACAGGTATACGGCCGCGTCTTGAACGTCCACTGGTTGAGCAGCTCGCAAAGCTAAACGTGACGCCTGATATGATCTCATTGGTCGCGCTCAGTCATTACCATTTTGATCACGCTGGCCAGCTCTCCAGCTTTCCTAAAGCTCGCTTGCTCATCGGCGCGAGCGATATGGCAGTGATTCGTTCCCAAAAGCCTGACGAGAACCTCGACCGGAGCCAGTTCACTCACTGGCTTTCCGGTAACGCAAAGGTGACTGAAGTAGAGGGTGATTTTGATATTTTTGGCGACGGTAAGGTGGTCATGCTTAAAACACCAGGACACACTCCAGGCCATCATTCCTTGCTGGTACGCCTTCGCGACAGGAATATCATTCTTTCCGGAGACTTATGGCATTTTGCTGCCTCAGTACCGATTAATGGTGTACCGACATTTAATACTAATCGCGCCGATACGCTTGCATCACAGGACAGATTAAACCGTATTATCCATAACCTTAACGCCGAACTCATCATTGGCCACGAGGCTGCGGATATTGAAAAATTACCCAAATTTCCTCAGGCTGCAGAATAACTACAGAGAACCTTTTTAAGGGGATGAATGAATCATCCTGACATTTCATCCGCGAATGTCAGGGTGGACATTATTTATCACTCTCGAAACCTACTGAGCTATATAGTACAACGACTGCTTTTGGCACCAGGCGGACATCTTTATCATCGCCAGCTAACTAACCTCAACTACATATTCTCCTCAAACCGTAACAGACGTCCGGCATTTCCCAGCACCAGCAAGGTGCTCATATTGTGCAAAATCGCCGCAATGATTGCACCCGACGCGCCTAACCACCCAAACGCGGCGGCAGCGACAATGACCAGCGTCCAGCCAAGGCCAATCATCACGTTAATGTGCAGCGTGCGGCGACAGCGGCGGCTTAAGCGCACGCAGGTGCCGAGGCGACGTAAGTCTCCGCCAATCAACACGATATCCGCTGATGCCATGGCAATATCTGAACCACCTGCCCCTATCGCTACGCCGACCACGCCTGCTTTTATCGCCAGCGAATCGTTGATCCCATCGCCAACCACCATCGGGCGGAAGCCGTTATCGATCTGCTCTTTCACCTGGTGCAGTTTGTCGGCGGGCAACGCGCCGGCGATAACCTGGTTAATACCGACCTTTTTGGCGATACGTTGTGCCACGGTCAGGCGATCGCCGGTGAGTAAGAGTTGCTGATGAAGGCCAAGGTCGCGCAGCTGCGCCATCGCGTCGTGCGCTTCTTCGCGAAGGCTGTCGGCAAGTAAAATCCAGCCCCGGAAGCGCCCTGCCAGTACCAGGCCCACTATCGGCCCGTCGTGTGGGGGTTCCGGCGGTAAATCCGCGACCTGGGTTGCCAGTAATGCATATCTGCCAAGCCAGGCCTCGCCCGCCGCGGTCGTGGCGGATACGCCGAGGCCCTGATGCTCATGCACATTCTGCAACGCAGGCCACGCGCCTTGTGCCGCGATGTTGACCAGCGCGCAACTGACCGGGTGATTGCTGGTCGAACCGAGACTGGCCGCCAGCGCTGCCAGGGCCTCCGGCGATTCCCCCGCCTCCAGGCGCAGTTCATGTAGTTGCAGTCTGCCGTGGGTGAGCGTGCCGGTTTTGTCGATAATCACCGCATTGAGCTCGGCGAGTTCTTCAAGGAACGCGGCACCGCGAATCAAAATACCGTGTCGCGCGGCAACGGTCAGGCCAGCAATGGAGATCGCAGGGGCAGACAGCACCAGCGCGCAAGGGCAAGCGGCCACCAGCACGGCGAGCATTGCCTGGCTATTCTGCGTTAAAAACCAGGTGCTGGCGGCGATCAGCAACACCAGCAGCAAGTAGCGGGCCGCATGACGCTCCAGCAGGCGGGTAATCGGCGGGCTGGCCTGCTCCGCGCTTTGCATCAGCGCGATAACACGTCCGAGCGTTGAGGTTTCGCCGGTGCGCGTGACTTCAATACGTAACCGTCCGTCGAGGTTGATCGCGCCGCCGTACACGTCCATCCCCGGTTTCACTTCCAGCGGCACGGATTCACCGGTGATCGGCGCGGTATCCAGACTCGCCTGCCCTTCCAGCACACGCCCGTCGGCAGGCAAACGGTCGCCCGCCCTCACCTCCACGATATCGCCTGCCACCAGTTGGTGGTTATCGATGTCATGCAGTTTGCCGTCGGCAGCAACACGCCGCGCACGGCTACGGGTAAGCTTGCCAAGCGCCTCGATTGCCTCTTGCGAGCCAATCACGCTGCGTTCTTCAAGAATATGCCCGACGATCATGATCAGCGGCAGCAGTGCGGCGGTGAGCATATCCCCTGTTGCCCACGCCCCCAGCAGCGCCAGCGCCACCAGTTGATCGGTAATGCCGTGCAGGTCTGGATAGCGCAGGCTGTAAACGGCGTGGCGCAGCACCGGAATGCCGACCATCAACGAGGCGGCCCCCAGCAGCATATCGGCGACGGCCACCTGCTCCGGTGCCAGGGCGCGCCACAGCAGGCCGAGAATTAACGTACCGCTGGCCAGCATGGCCAGAATCAGCCGTTGGGCAATGTTGCGCTGTTCCTGATGACTTAACGCGCCACCCGGATTCATTGAATCGGTGCTCATTGTGGAGAAGGTTCCTTTTGCCCGGCTGCCTGCAGGATCAGCCTGGCATCATCCTGCGGTGCAACGGTAATGACAGATGCCGCCTGGGCCAGAATTGCCGCAATGCGTTCCCGGTAAATGCGCGCCAGCAGATCCGGATCCTGCGGCGTGTTCGCTAATCGCGTAACCATCGCGGTGTCGGCCTGCGCTTTGGCGACCTTTTCCCGGGCCTGTGCCTGGGCAGTCTGGCGTATCTGGTCAGCATGTTGAGTGGCTTTTTGCCGAATGACAGACGCCTCCGTATTTGCCGTAGCAATCACCTGTGAGGCCATCTGGCTGGCCGTGAGTACGCCATTAAAGGCGGTGACTGTTGTAGCCGGCAGCATCGATTGTACGGTGACGCGCTCAAGGGTAATGCCGGGCGAACTGCCGGCCCGGGCAAGGCGTTGCAGATTATGCTCGATGTTGTGCTGAACGTCGGTGCGCAGACGTTCGCGCTGTTGGGCCACGTTCATGTTGTTGCTGACCATCTCCGGGCGAGCCACCAGGATCCTGTCGAGATCGCGGGCAGCACAAACCGCCACCGCCGCGCGCTCCACCAGGCGGTCGAGGGCGGGGATTACGTGTTCGCCCTGCAACACATAATCTGCCGGGCTGTTGACGCGGTAAAAGACGCTGATATCCAACTGCACCACGCCCGCATCGCCGGTGAGCAAATAGCCTGAACCGGCTAGCGCATCACTTGTATCCGCCTCCAGCGCGTCGGGCGAGCGCAACAGCGCAGTTACGCGATGTTCAATAACCCGGTCAGGCGCAGGCACCATCACCACCTCATCAATCGGCTTCGGCCAGCTCAGCAATAATCCGGGTTCGGTAACGCGTTGCAGGGCGCCAAAATGCAGCACCACGGCGCGACTGTCAGCAGGCACCTGGCGGATGTTCGAAAACAGCCAGCTTGAGGCGGCTATAAGCGTCAACCCAAGCAAGGCATAAAAAGCGAGGCGGATGGACTGCGTCCAGGGCCCGGCAGGTTTTTGCCTCTCACTCATGGGTTTTATCCAGTTTCGGGCCATCGACTAACAGGTTGAAAGGGGCAGCATCGGTGCGTAATACCAGGCGGGTACTGGCGTTCACCACGCCGCTCAGGGCATCAAGCTGACGCAACAGGCGGTAAAGCTGCGGTGAACTGGCGTAAGCCTTAGCGTAGATTTCTGCCGCCTGCGCCTGCGACTGCGCTTCAATGTCGGCGGCCTGAACCTGTGCCTGCGCCTCCTCAATGCGCGCGTCGCGCTCTGCCGCCGAACGGATTTCCGCTGCGGCACGTTTGCCTTCGGCGGTGCGCGCGGTGGCGATGGTTTCACGTTCGGCGCGCATCCGGTCGACGGTGGCATTCAGCGTCACCGCCGGGAGCGTCAGGCGTTCGGTTCCCACCTGCACCAGGCGAATGCCGTAGCTTTCCAGCAGCGGCTGGCTGATTTGCGCCTGCAGGTGTGATTCAAACTGGCTGAGTTGCACCTGTGTGCTGTCGGTATTCACCAGTTGTGAAAGCGTAAAGCCGCTGGTGGTGGTTTCCAGCGCCGATCCTAAATACGCCCGGATTTGCCGTGCGGCTTCATCGGGCTGATTTTGCACCGCGCGCAGGAAGCGCTGCACATGTTCCGGCGTGTTATCAACCTGCCAGACCGCGTAAGACTGCACGATAATGCGCAGCCCATCCCGGGTGCCGACATCCTGCAAGCCGCTCGAGGTGGTGCGCATGCGCAGATCCACGGTGGTTGCCGTTTCAAACGGCGCAGGCAGACGCCATGCCAGGCCCGGCGTAAGCAGCACGCGCACCGGATTGCCAAAGCGGGTGATAATCAGCGATTCACCCGAGCGGACCTGCACCAGACTGGCGGCCGCAACAAGAACCAGCACCAGTAAACCCGCCCCGGCAATGCGCTTCCAGCCGCCCGTTGCAGGCCCGACTGAATGATGGTGGTGACTACAGCCGTGGCTGCAACCATGATGATGTGAATGACTCAACGGGAAGGCTCCTGTGTCGGTTTTGCAGGCACATCGCGGCGTGCTGCGGCGTTCAATGAGGGAAATTCGCGCAGATCGATGGTCGGGGATGCACCCGCCCCAATGCGGCTGTCGATTATCAGCAGCAGGCTGTGGCCGAGCGTCTGGCGCAGCTGGCTAAACCATAATTCGTCGATAAAGACCTGCCCGGCGTGCGCGACTGCCTGCTTTTGCGCGGCAAAGCTGACTGCCGTGGCCTGCGCCTTGCTGGTCATATCGGTGGCATTCATTTGCGCCTGGTTCCGGCGAGTGGTCGCCAGGGTTTGCGCGCTGGCGGCCAGTTCAGCGGCATGACCGCGCTCGCGGGATACCAGCGCCTGAGCGGAGATTTGTGCCGCCTGCACGCCGTGAAACGCATCGGCGGCACCGGCTGGCGGGTGAATGGCTTCGACCACGGTAGAGAGCAATTCAACGCCGCTGTGTAAGGCGTCGAGTTTTTGCTGTACTGCCCGGTTAATCAGGCTGGCTAAGGCGTTGCGCTGCTCCCCGAGTAACTGTTCCAGCGTGAGTGAGGAAAATTGATGCACCAGCACCTGATTGGCGGTGCTGCGGATCAGCGCCGGTAGATTGTTGCTGCGGTAAGTTGCCGCCAGTGCCGCGTTATCGGTCAAGCCAATGCGCCACATAAAACGCACGTCGCTGTTGATGATTTGCAGGCTCTGCTGGTCATCACTTTGGCTGGCGATGATCTGGGCTTTATCAAAACTGTGGATCGCGTCCCAGAGACGGTCTGCCCCTGGTGGAGCATTACCTTCGGCACTGGCCAGCGGCTCGGGTGCGGTATCGTCCTGTTCCCCGGCGGCCAGTTCATGTACCTGGCCGTTTTCGGTTAACTTCACCTGCCCAAAAGGCCATGGCAGCCCGTAATGCAGCCCTGCAGGCAGCACCGTCACCGGTTTGCCGAACCGTTCGTAGATCCCGCGTTGCGTGGTGGAAACCTGCTGGAACCCGGTCAGCATCCAGCCGCAAACGATCATCACCGTCAGTACAGGCATAAACACGCGCTTCAGAACCGTTAACGCCCAAAGTTGGCGCAGATCGATGCCAAAGCGCTGATGGATTTCGTGTTGTAAAAACAGCATCGGGCGCGGGGGCCAGACAAGCTGGGCCGCCAGCTGGCTTTTTGCCAGATAGTCAGGTTCAACCTCTTCAGTTTTCGGCGGCATAAACAGCGAGAACAGGCCGCGCAGCAGGAACTCAATCGCCACCACCAGCACCAGTACTGCAGGCAGATTAATGAAGAGTGCGATATTGAGGGTGGGAAAAACGAACGCCGGTAACGAGAGGCATTGCACCGCCAGCGTCAGGCGCAATATCGGCGCGATAAATTTTGCTTCCGGCCAGGCTTCGTTGGCCGTTGCCGCCATATGCCGTTCGGCAACCAGCACGGCAAACATCGCTGCCGCAATAATACCCACCGCTACCCATCGCAGCCTGCCGTCATCCAGCGCGACGTAATTTTCGCCCCACCCCGCAAGCGCAACACCTATCACGAAGACCGCCATTACGGCGAGCCCCACGCCATCGCTTTTAAGCAGTGCCCCGATGCGTCTGAAATTAATCGGGAGCAACCCAACAAAGCGCGGGTAAATACTCAACTGAGGTGCAGATTCTGGCAGAACCTCTTCCATTTTGAGCGGCGGCGAGAAGATGTCCGCGCGCCACTGGCAAATCCGCTGAGCGTGATACCACGTGACCGCTAACAAAATTAGCGCCCCGGCGTTGCTGCATAACAGCGCAGGCCACCGGGAAGCTGGCGCGAAAAATTGCGCGATCAGCGCCGTCATGAGCATAAGAAAAATTGTCGCACCGAGCCCAAAAACGACTCTGGCGGCGAGTAAGGCCTGAGAGGATGCTAATGAATATCGAGCCTGAGAGGGTTGCATGGCGTTTTGACTTTCGGACGCAAGAGGATACGTCATTGACGTGTATTGTTATCACATAACATATCATCATCGTAAATTTTCGTAAACGAACCGCGTGTAACCATTTGTACAACCGAGCCGTGGGCAAGCGCCTTACTCTCGTCATTTCCTGCCGCCCTCCGACCAGGACAATAGCTGAATCTGCTGCCACACCCCACCCATCCACTATACTGACCATTGCAGTTGTAATTTGGACAGCAGGAAATGCACGGTTAATGATCTGACATCAACCCTACCCATGACCATCAGGAGAACAACATGCAAAAGCGTAACAACCTGAAAGTGCTGCTGATTGCCTCAGCAGTCGCCGCCATGTTCGGTACTGCTGGCGTGCAGGCCCAGTCGACGAGCGCCGCCCAGAGTGACGCCTCAGCCCAGACCAGCTCGACCGGCTCCATGGCTAAGCTGGACTCCGGCGACGAAAAAGCGTTGAAGGACATGGCGCAGGCCAATATCAATGAAGTTGCCGCCGCTAAGATCGCCCTGAGCAAGGCCAAAAACAGCGACGTCAAAGCCTTCGCCCAGAAGATGGTCGATGACCACGGCGCTGCTCTGACCAAAGTCCAGGCGGTGGCTAAGCAGAAGGACGTGACGCTGCCGACTGAGCCGGATCCAGCCCATAAAGCCATGGCCGATAAGCTGGAAAAAGAGAGCGGCGACGCGTTTGACAAGATGTATATGGAGAATGCCGGCACCAAAGACCACAAAATGGTGTTGTCGAAACTGCAAAATGACGCCAAAAACATCAAGGATCCCGATGTGAAGGCCCTGGCGGACGCACATACGCCGGTCGTAGAGCAGCATCTGAAGTCTGCCGAGCAGATGAAAATGGCAGCAGATAAATAACAGGTTGTTCGGTGGTCACCGGGTCCTGCGACCCGGACTGCCGTCAGACAGCATGGCGCTATCCTTGCGAAGGTTCCCTTCTGGCACAGTAAGAGCGCATGCTGTCTCCCTCCTTCAATCCCCCCGATTCTGGTGTTACAACGCGCCGTCGTTTTGCGCTATCGTTGCTTCACTTTAAGGAATGATTAATAACGGAATTAAGATGAAACAGCTTGTCGCCTTGTCTTTCGGATTGCTCTTCGCCGCCCCGGCCCTCGCTATCGACATGCCTCCCCCCGCTCCCGTTAAAAGCATCGAATGGCTGCCAGCCAGCACCGTACGTGTTGGGCAGGGCATCAACGCGGCTTATCGCGTGACGACGATGACGGGCCAGTCCAGTGAGATCTGGATCCACACCGACTGCCAGACCCAGGATAAAACCCTGCTGTTTATCAACGCTCAGCCAGGTAAAGGGTTGCGCGTCTACAGTACCGACTCTATCGATCGCTTCACGCCAGGCACGCCGTTCGAACCTGAGTCTGATAGCCCATTTATGACCACCCCCGGGCTGGATCTCTGTAAGCAGAATATCCCTGAGCCGAAGTGGGCGGGCCTCTCCTCCCCAGAGAAGCAGGGAGACAAGCCATTCATTGACCTGAACAACAGCCTGCGCGAAGGGACGATGCTAAAAGCGCGTCTGGCGACGGATTTCGACAAAGTCCATCACGATGAGAAATACGGCGCACCTTACTCGATTAAAATCCAGGACGTAGAGCTCAACTGTGAAACAGCCCAGGGTCGCGTACTTAACACCTTCTCGCTGGATACCCAGGGGCGGGTGACTGATTCCGGGGCCGCAACCGGGCTGTCGCCTGAGATGACGGGAGCGACAAAAACGCTCTGCGCGAGTCCCGATCTTGCGCACTTTAAAGGGACCGGCACTCTGACCTTACGTAATAAAGACCTGGCCGATACAGCCTCCGTGCAGCCGGATTTAGAACACAATTCCCCGGCAGCGTTGCAGCGTTTTGCGCTTCCGGCGGAGGTCGCTGCTGTGATCAACAAAACCTTCTCCGATCCACAGTATCAACCGGCCTTCCGCTCTCTCAGCTACACCCAGAGCGGCCCGGAAACAGAGGGACCCGGGCTGTCAGCCAGAGTGGATGCCCAGCCAGACGGCACAACCTTAACCATCGTCAAGATGGCTATCGGCAATGCCGTGTTTTATTCGCAGTACCAGCGCCTGTTCAACATCGTGGAGGTGAAGAAATGGGAAACCATGTCCGAAGCGCCGTGGGTCGGTGCCAGACTGGATAACTGGATTACGTTTCCCTTACAGCCGGGCAAGGCCTTTTCCTGGTTCAGCCAGCTCGCCAACCGGGACAAGCCGCAACTGAATAAAACTATCAGTCAGACCTGTGTGGCTGGCAAAACGTGGCATAACGCCGCCGACATCCATCCCAACCTGCCCGGACGCTATCTGGAGTACATCTGTAAAGGGGATCTCGGTGATGACAGAGAAGCCAGCAGCGACTACGCCTGGCTTGAGGCGCTGCGGGTGTTTATTCGCATCGGCTATCAAGACAATTTTCAGCCGAAACGTTTTACCTTTACCGATGTCGTGGTGACGCGTTAAACCCGCCTGAATTTCAGCCCGTTAACGGGCTGAATTCTCAAATATTCCCCCTGAAAGCGCGATATTCATCACATTATGCCAGGCTTTATATTCATCACCGAAATATAAGGAGCCTGCTATGTCGCATCACACCTCACCGGATCAGTACCCTCGCCCTCCTTTCCCTGAACAACTTCAGCCCTGGCCGGGACTCGCCTCGCAGATGACGCCTCAGGCCGACCATGGCGAGACCAGCTATCGCGGCACTGGTAGACTCAAAGGCCGCAAAGCGCTTATCACCGGCGGGGATTCGGGGATTGGCCGGGCGGTGGCGATTGCCTATGCTCGTGAAGGCGCAGACGTGGCCATTAATTATCTGCCCGAAGAGGAGAGCGACGCGGCGGAAGTGATCAAACTCATCCAGGCTGAAGGCCGTAAAGCCGTCGCTATCCCCGGCGATATTCGCACCGAGTCCTTCTGCGAAACCCTTGTGGAACGCGCGGCCGCAGAGCTTGGCGGACTTGATATCCTGGTGAACAATGCCGGGCGTCAGCAGTTCTCCACCTCGATTCGCACTCTCTCTACCGCCGACTTTGACGCCACCTTCAAAACCAACGTCTATGCCATGTTCTGGATCACCCGCGCCGCCCTCAACCATCTTTCGGCCGGCTCGGCGATTGTAAATACCTCCTCCGTTCAGGCCTTCGATCCTGACGCTATCGTGCTGGACTATGCCCAGACCAAAGCCGCTATCGTGGCCTTTACTAAATCGCTGGCCAAACAGTTGGGTAGCGAAGGTATACGCGTAAATGCCGTGGCGCCAGGCCCCTACTGGACGCCGTTACAGGTGAGCGGCGGCCAGCCGCAGGAGAAGATCGTCAGCATGGGCTCCGGCACACCGATGGATCGCCCGGGACAACCGGTAGAAATTGCCTCACTTTACGTGACCCTTGCCTCCGATGAAAGTAGCTATTGTTCGGGTCAGGTCTGGTGCGCAGACGGTGGCAACGGCACGCTTTAATTATCCGTAACGAAAAGACAACGTGGCCTGCTGCGCCAGACTAAGGGATGACTCATTTGAAAAATGCTAAATACACTATGCCGTTGCGCGAGGAAGGATTTATTGGTCTGGGGGATTATGCCGCGATCGGTGAGGGCCGCTCCGTGGCGCTCATCGCCCCGGATGGTTCGATCGACTGGTGGAGCGCGCCTAATCTCGACTCGCCGCCCCTTTTCGACCGGCTACTGGACCCGACCATCGGCGGCTTTTTCAGCCTGACCCCTGCGGTGGACTATACCGTCTCGCGTGCCTATCGCGATGACAGCAACGTGCTGGAAACCCGTTTTGAGACCAAAGACGGCACGGTGCTTTTAACCGAATCGATTAACAGCACCCTGGCGGGGCGTTTGCCCTGGAGTGAACTGGCCCGGCGGCTGGAAGGCGTCCACGGCACCGTGCCTTTCCGACTCCATCTGCGCTTCGGGACGATGGTCGAAACGCGCTCCCCCTGGCGGTCAGATACCTTCAAGGGGAGCGTTTACCATATCGGCGATCTGATGGCGATGCTGCACACCAGCGAAAACGTGGTTATTACTCACGCTGATGACGAAGAGATCGAAGCGGAGATCACCCTCAAAAAGGGAAGCCGGGAAGTTGTCGCCCTGCTCGTGACCCAGAGCGAGCCGCTGGCGGTGCCGGACATTCAGGCGATTGATAACCGCATTGAAACCAGCCACACCGCCTGGCAGGACTGGGTGAAGGGGCTCAAATATGACGGCCTCTATAAAGATCACGTTATCCGTTCCGCGCTGGCGCTGAAGTTCCTCTGGTATTCACCAACCGGCGCGCTGGCCGCGGCGGCCACCACCTCCCTGCCGGAAGGGATCGGCGGCGAGAAAAACTACGACTACCGCTTCGCCTGGGTGAGAGATGCCTGCCTGATTATCAAAGCCTTTACCTTCCTCGGCACCCTTGAGGAGTGTAAGGCGGCGTTTTCCTGGCTGTCGAAAACCATTATCAAACACGGCCCGGAGATGCAGGCCTGCTACACCCTCGAAGGCGAGCTGGTACCGGAAGAGCGTTACGCGGAACTCCAGGGTTACCGGGGGTCGCAGCCGGTACGCATTGGCAATAACGCCCGCGACCAGCGTCAGCTGAGCATGTATGCCGATATGCTCGGCGTGGCAAAACTGTTTGTCGAAGCGGGCCATATTCTGGATACGGGCACCTCGCGCTTCCTCGGGCATCTTGCCAATCAGTGCGCCGACCGCTGGCGCATGAAGGACTCCGGGATCTGGGAGCTGCCGGAAGAGCGACACTACACCCACTCGAAAATGTCCTGCTGGCTGGCGCTGGACTGCGCCGTGGTGCTGGCGGAGCACAGCCATATCGAACCGACATGGAAGGCGCGCTGGGAACGCGAGCGGGACCGCATCCGCGACTGGGTTGAGGAGCACTGCTGGTCCGAAACCCATCAGTCCTACTGCTTTTACGTCGGGGACGGCGGACAGTTGGACGCCTCCCTGGCGCTGGTTTCACGCTACGGCATGAACGTGAACCCGAAACGCATGAAGCTGACCTATGAGGCTATCCATCGCGAACTGGGCCATAACAGCGCGATGGTCTACCGCTACAGCGGCGTCGAGCAGGAGGAGAGTACCTTCATCGCCTGTTCATTCTGGCTGGCAGAGGCCTGGGCCTCGATGGGCGAGCCAGCGGTTGGCGAGGAGATGATGGAGGAAATTCTGGAGACGCTGTGCCACCGCGGCAACGTTGAAACCTTCAATGAGATGTTTGATACCCGCACCGGCGAATGGGTGGGCAATATGCCCCAGGGCCTGAGCCATCTCGCCCTCATCTGCGCGGCGCAGGCCATCAGCGAGCATCACGGGCCCGAATGACCAGCGTAATGCCGAGCAGCACGGCACACATCGACACCAGCATGCGCAGGCTGAAGGTTTCGCCGAGCAGCACCACGCCGCCCAGAGTGGCAAGGCAGGGAACGCTAAGCTGTACCGTACTTGCGGTCATGGCTTTCATCTTCGGCAGCAGCGTATACCACAGCGCGTAAGCCGCGCCTGATGCCAGTGCCCCGGACGTCATGGCTAATAACAGTCCGGGCGCGCTGGTAAACCTTTCCCCGGACAGCAAGAGCGAGAGAACGACGGTGAAAGGTACGGCGAGGATAAAATTCCCGGTCGTCGCCGGTATGGCTTCCGGCATGCTTTTCCCTTTCACCGAGTAGTACGCCCAGGCCAGCCCGGAGCCGATCATCATCAACGCACTGGTTGGTTCCGGGGCATGCGCGCCGGGAAGCAGGAGCAGCAGGGTTCCAGCGACCGCCAGCAACAGCCCCGCGCCCTTCAGCACACCGATTTTTTCTCCCTGCCGCCAGCCATAGATGACCATTGCCGTCTGCACGGTCCCGAACAGTAACAACGCCCCGGTCCCGGTATCGATCCGCAGATAGGACCAGGACATCGCCAGCACATACAGCGTCAGGGCCAGGCCGCTCCGCCAGTCATAATGTATTTTCGATGCCGGCTTTTTTCTGACGCTCATCAGTATCACCAGGAACAGTGCGCCGCTGACGATCCGCACATCGCTGAAGGTCGCCGGATCGATGTGCCCGCCCGTCAGTGCCACCCGGCACAGGACGGAGTTCGCCGCAAATGCCAGCATGGTGAGTATTATTTTTCCTGTCATACCCTCTCTCACAAGTGCAACCTGCCCGTTTCCGGAAAATAGACAACCTATAATACTTACATATACCACCGGAGGTGACTATGTGTGGACGTTTTGCCCAGGCGCAGACCCGGGAAGAGTATCTTGCCTTTCTGGCCGATGAAGCGGATTGCGACATCCCCTACGACCCGCAACCCATTGGGCGCTATAACGTGGCGCCCGGCACCAAAGTATTACTGCTCAGCGAGCGCGAGGATCTGTTGCATCTCGACCCGGTATTCTGGGGTTACGCCCCTGGCTGGTGGGACAAGCCGCCGCTGATCAATGCCCGGCAGGAGACCGCCGCCAGCAGCCGGATGTTTAAACCGCTGTGGAACCATGGTCGGGCAATTGTCTTTGCCGACGGCTGGTTCGAGTGGAAAAAAGAGGGGGATAAAAAGCAGCCTTACTTTATCTGTCGCGCCGACGGACAACCCATCTTTATGGCGGCCATCGGCAGCACGCCGTTTGAACGCGGGGATGAGGCGGAAGGATTCCTGATCGTCACCGCCGCGGCGGATAAAGGGCTGGTGGATATTCACGATCGGCGTCCGCTGGTGTTAACGCCAGAGGCAGCACGGGAATGGCTACACGAGTCGGTGAGCGGGCAAGAAGCAGAAGAGATTGCGCAGACGGGTGCAGTCCCCGCGGACGCATTCCATTGGCATGCCGTTACAAAGGCAGTGGGGAATGTGAAAAACCAGGGGCCAGAATTAATTGATGACATCAGCGCGTCTTAAAGTCTGGATTATCTGAGCATCTTTTCTGGCCAGGTTGACCGGTTAAGCCTGCTTCAGTTCGTCCAGAAGTTCAGGATGTTTATCCAGCGCTTTAAACAACAACACTAATGGCCGTGGCGGCGCGACACGCCCCGTTTCATAGCGACTAAAAGCATTGACTCCGCCGCCAAAAATTTCGGCTGCCTGACGTTGGTCCAGATTCAGGCGTTTACGCACGTTTGCGATGAAGGTTGGATCGACCTCTTCAGCGTTTACCTTACGGTTAAACGCCAGAATGGCGGCAAAGTACTCGTCCCCTTCCCCATTGCTAAAAATAATCTCATCGCACGCATCGCAAAACTGCCCTTTAACGGCATGAAAGATCGTTTTCTGGCCTTTGTATTCATACGCAATATCGCGGCTTTCGTGTTGAAGCTCCGCGCCACCGCAAACAGGACATTTCATCTTCATAGCTCCTTAAATGACACCACCAGTACGTGTAAATGTGATGAATGGTTATCCTTTCCATAAAATTCAGCTGCATGCCAAATTGTGCAAACAGGTTAAATTCGTGACGTAAGCAAGTAAAGATAGCCTGAGATGAAAATGCGAGGATGGTCGCAGACCCGTTTCAATGGCCTGCCGTTAGCCGGGCAGTGGGGAATGTAAAAAACCAGGGGCCAGAATTAATTGATAAGATCAGCGACGCGTAAAATAAAGCGGATGACTTGTTACTATTATTTACTGGAATTTACTAACACTCAATTAATATAAAAGTGCCGTAAGCGAAGCGGTAAAAAATAATCCAGGAGGGCCCAGGACGGGCCCCCGCATTACACTTAAACAACCTGTTTTGGCCAGCGTCTCCTTTTCGGGAGTGGCAGGCATGAGTGAGGGGTGAGTCGGGTTCCACAGACGGAACAAACAGCACCATGAGGTTGGGTTTGCGCTGGGCTAAACGTGGTAAAACGAAATCGCGTACTTGTGCAAACCGGGCACTCAAATTTTAGGTTGGGAATAGCCCCTCCGGGCAAGTGAATAGAAACACCACCATACAGTAATTATTAATCGATCAGGGATATATCGTATAAAAAACTTTCTTTTCACCTATATTTCTTTTTTATAAGCAGACTATTTTCGGGATAAGGATTTATCTCACCCGTAATAAATCAGAAAAACGCGTGGTATATCGCGGAGATAACATCTCTCTTTTCATTTGCCATTGCTGTTCAATCCCCTGCCCCGCAAACCAGAGAGTTCCACGCCCTTCTTTTTTATTAAGTTCGTCAATAATCGCCATCAGCTCTGCGCTGTTGCGTCGGGGAGGATTTTCATCAAACAGATTAAGCTGCGCGACGCCAAGACTAAAGAAATCCCCCAGCATGACCCCGGCTTTCTGATAGCGCAGCCCCTCTTTCCAGATGGCGTCCAGACAGCGAGTCGCCGCGTTAATAATATCCCGGCTGTCTTCGGTGGGCGTCAGGAGCTTAATCGAGGCGCTGTTGCCATAGTAAGGCTCGTTCAGCGCGAACGGCGAGGTCTTCACAAAGGCGGAGATAAACCGGCAGTACTGGTGCTCGGCCCGCAGTTTCTCAGCGGCGCGGGCGGCATAGCTGCAGATGGCCTGGCGCATCGCCTCGTACTCTGAGACCTTCTCGCCGAAAGAACGGGAGCAGATAATCTCCTGCTTGTGCGGGGCAAACTCTTCAAACCCCAGGCAGGACTCGCCGCGCAATTCCCGCACGGTGCGCTCCAGCACCACGCTGAAATGCTTGCGGATCACGGCGGTGTGGGTATCGGCCAGATCCAGCACGGTTTTAATCCCCATGGCATCCAGCCTTTTACTCAACCGCCGCCCAACGCCCCATACCTCCTCGACGGGCAGCGCCGCCATCAGCTTACGCTGCCGCTCGACGCTGGAGAGATCGAGCACACCGCCGGTCTGCCGCTGCCATTTCTTGGCCGCGAAATTCGCCAGCTTGGCGAGAGTTTTGGTGGGGGCAATACCCACCCCGACGGTCAGGTGCGTACGTTGCAGCAGCGTTTGTCGAATTTCACGGCCAAAGGCCTCCAGATTGAGGCAATTGCTGACGCCGGTGAGATCGCAAAAGGCCTCATCAATGGAGTAGATCTCAACCCCCGGGGTGATCTCTTCCAGGGTGGTCATCACCCGGTGGCTCATATCGGCGTACAGTTCGTAATTACTGCTGAAGGTGACAATCCCGTGGCGGCGAAAAATCTCTCTCTGCTTGAAATAGGGTGCCCCCATCGTCACCAGCCCTTTCGCTTCGGCGCTGCGGGCGATGACGCAGCCATCGTTGTTCGACAGCACCACCACCGGGCGCCCCTTCAGATCCGGGCGAAACACGGTTTCGCAGGAGGCATAGAAGCTATTCACGTCTACCAGCGCAAACATGATTATTGGCGCGCTTTGACTGGCGCGATAACGCGCGAAAGGATGAGTTGCATAATATCAAATCCATTTAACTGTATATCTATACAGTATTCATGAATCGATGGATAAATCAAGGTCCTGTCCGCAACCTTTCTTCTGGCGCGGACAGGACATATGGCCAGAGTGGCTTATTTACAGGCCACCAGATCGGCCATTTGCTCAGCATCAGGCATGCCGATGATTTGTTGCAGGACTTGCGCCTTATTCAGGTAATAAATGGCAGGCGTGCCGCTGGCACCGAGTTTTTCCATCAGTTGCTGATTGTGCTGGATCTGCTTAAACACCGCAGGCGGAGTGTCGCCCTGCAGCGCAGGTTTGGTTTTTCCGTCGCTGCTTTCCAGGTCATACCAGACTTTAGCCGGATCCTTCGCGGAGAGAATTGCCGCTGCATACTGGGCGCTGTCCGGGCGGATCACGCCAACCAGCAAGGTTTTGGTGTTGATGCTTTTATCTTTGATAAAAGGCTGGGCCTGGTGCCAGAACTTATTGCAGTAGGGGCAGAAGGGATCGGCAAATACCACCACCTGGCACTTCGCATCCGGGCTGCCTTCTGCGATCCCTGGCGCGGCGGTAAGCTGCTTCCACATCTCGCGCCCGGCGGGAATATAAATCTCATCATTAATGATTTTTTCGCTCAGGTTATTTCCCTCGGCATCATACATATAGCCTGAAATCACATGCTTTTTATCCGGGGTAAGATAAAGCGTGACGCCCATGTCCTGATATTTACCCAACCAGCCTTCCACGCCACCGGGGGCGCTGAACGGCTTAATAATTTCAATGCCCTGCTTCTGCACTTGTTTAACTGCTTCAGGTAAGTCAGTGGTCTGCGCCTGCGTGGTGGCGCTTATCAGTAAAATTAACAGGGTCAGGATCTTGTTCATTGTTTTTCCTCAGTGAAATCAGGTGATGTGGCTGCATTCGCACTCATCAGGGTGGTCAGCAGCGCGTCTTTACTAAGTAGGGATGGCAGCACGTGCCCCTGCGGAATTGCAGGGCCAAAAACAGCGTTAAAAGGAATGCCACTGGCGCCGTAGCGGCGCAGGAATCGCTCGATTTCAGCAGAAGGCTGACTCCAGTTTCCCTGCAGCAATACAACGTCGTCGCGGTTTAAGGCAGCGATCACCTCAGGGCGATGAAGAACCAGCACTTCGTTCACCCGGCAGTTAAGGCACCAGTCGGCGGTGATATCCACCAGCACGCGCTTTCTGGCATTCAGCGCCTCACTGAGCGCCGCTTCGCTGAGCGGTTGCCAGTTCAGGGGGGAGTCGTCCTTCCCCTGGGGCTGGGGAGCCAGAAAAGCATACAGCCCCGCGCCAAACAGCACGCCAAACACCAGACTGCGCAGATTTTCTTTGTGGTTCGGCATGGCCTTCGCGCAACGGAAAAGGAAAAACGCCACCATCAGGCCGCCGCCGATCAGCACATAGCGTGCGCCCCACTCCTTTACCAACAGCGACATCAGCCAGATACAGGAGCCCAGCATCAGGAGCACCAGCCCCAGACGCAGTTTTCCCATCCAGGGGCCGGGTTTAGGCAGCCAGCGCGCCACGCCGGGAACAATGCTGATCGCCAGCCAGGGAAGACTCATCCCAAGCCCCAGCACCAGGAAGATAAGCCACAGCTGATGCACCGGTGCCGCTAACGCGAAGGTGACGGCAGTACCAAGGAATGGCGCCGTACAGGGCGTGGCAAGCAGGGTCGCAAAGGCGCCTTCCAGAAAACTCCCGCCGATACCGTTGCCACCGGCGGTAGCCAGCCGGGTGGACAGAGTGGAAGGCAGGCGAATTTCAAGCAGGCCGGCGAGGCTGAAACAAAAAATCCAGGTCACCAGCACCATAGCGGCGATGAACCAGGGGCTCTGGAACTGAAACCCCCAGCCAATCCAGGCCCCGGATAACCGCAGGCCGGTAATGACCGCCGCCAGCACCAGAAACGAGAACATTATCCCGGCCGCCGTTGCCAGGAAACGCACCCGCGTCTTACGGCGGCTGCTTTCTGCCAGGGTCATCAGCGAAGCGAGTTTTATCCCGAGGACAGGCAGAACACAGGGCATCAGGTTGAGGATAAGGCCACCCGCTAACGCCACAGCCATGATCTGCCACAGCGTGGTGGACGAACTGATATCAATCCTGAGTTGCTGGCTCTGCGCACCATCGCTGACCAGCAGAGAGAGCGGCTGCAACCCGGAGGCCTCCAGCGGTTTGCCCTGGCTATCGCTGACGTTAAACCGGGCGGTCAGCGTGTCACCGAGGATCGCTGTCTGCGGCGGCGACAGATTCACCCCCGTCGGGTTGTCAGGAAAGAGATCGGGCTGGGACCAGCCTTCCGGGGAGGTCAGTTTGACGGTCAGCGTGTCATTGTCAGCGGCGACGGATTTAACCGCCACAGGACCGTTATCTGGCGGAACCGCGCGCATTGCGTTGTCCCAGGCATCAGCAAACTGCGCTGACGGACCGGTGGCCAGGTTGATATCCAGCGGGAAGGTATTGACCACGCAGAGCGTGCTGCACAGCGAAAGCGTCAGTTTCCCGCGCAATCGCTGCCGCTCATCGGTGGCCACGTCGAGCGGAAACACAACGCGGCGATCGTAGCCAACTGAACTGAAGCCAGCAGAATCAAAGCGGACAGGCCGGGGCCAGTGCCACTGCGTTTTGGCCTGCGGCTCCCACGCAATCACCGGCCGAAAGCCGCCGTCACCGGGGGTACGCCAGTAGGTTTTCCACCCTTCATTAGGGGTCACGTCCAGCAGCAGACGAACTTTCCCCTCTGCGGGCGCATCATGCCAGACGTGAACCTGAGCATGGGAATTTTCAGGCTTCATCGACCAGCCCGGTACCGCAGCTGAGGCCGCAGACAGGCTGAATAACAGGAACCACAGGCTCCTGAAAAAGGTTTTCATCTATTTTCTCCGTAAAAAATTAACTAAACAGGAACGTCCAGTTCAGTCATTCACGGAAAACGCAGTTTTTGAGGTGTATTCGAAGTAAAGGCGGTCGAAAAAGGATCACCGGTCTCGGCAGGACGCTGATTTTGATCAGCACCGCTAACACCAGAACCAGCAGACCGGGTAACAGCAGAAGCGTATCGAAATGGAGGGGTTGGGCGTTCAGCAGCGAGTGGGCGCTGAGCTCACAGGGGGACAAGGCGGGCGACACGCGCTCCTGCACGCTGTTTTCAGCGCTCAGGGAGAGCGCGGCGGCTTTCACCTGCATGTTATGCAGGATACTCGCCCGCTGAGTCAGGCAGATCAGCATGACAAAACAGGCAACCACCAGAAGCACGATGGCTTTCAGTTGCCTGTTTTTTTGATGAGCCGGACCCGTCAGGATATTCATGGGCAATGAGAATAGTGAGCGGCGCGCCTGCGGGCAAGCGGCAATTTGTAAAGGAATGCCAACCCAAGCGGTCTCCTCACCTTCTACCTAACGATGTCATTTTTTGCTGCAACAAAAACCCGGAGCTGTTATACTGTATATAATTACAGTACGGAGGGCGCATAATGGCTGTTGAAACAAAATTTGTTGTCGTAAGAAAAGGTGAAGAGAAAATGACATTTGCCAGTAAGAAAGAGGCTGACGCTCACGACAAACTGCTCGACCTGGCAGAAGCGTTCACCGACTGGCTGTTGCAAAGCGAAATGCAGATGGATGAAACCCAGGCTGAGAATCTTGGGCTATATCTGGCCGAGCAGAAAGAGGCCGTGCAACATATTCTGCGTACCAGCAAGCTTCCTGAGCTGAATGCCGCACCTGCAACAGATAAAACAGAGTCAGATGCAGATACCGCTGGCAGTAAAAAAATCAGAGCCGTTAAAGCAGCCTGATCGCCAGAACAGATCATCACTGAACCTGTCGCCGTGAGTGGGAAACCGCTCGCGGCTTTTTTTATGGGGGGTATGGTTGCCGGATACGCTTTTCAGGCGTGATGCCCGGAAAGTCTCTCTACCATCCAGTCAATGAAGAGCCGGAGACGCGCATTCAACTGCTTCGTTGGCGGATAAATTATTGATACAGGAAATCGTGTATGGGTCGCGTCTTCAAGAAGGGGAACGAGCTGCCCTGACTGAAGAAAGCTTTTTGCTACAGAAGCGTGTGTTTGCCCTACTCCCATGCCGCGCACAAGCATATTGATCAGCGCAGCACTGTCATTCGTGGCGATATCGAAGTTAAGCACCTGCTTTTCACCGCCCCGGTTCCGGAAACGAAGAGGCCAGGCTTCTCCTGTCGCGGCGCTGAAGTAACCCACCACCCTGTGCCCGTTTTCAAGGTCAGCGACACGCCTGGGTACACCAAACTTTTCAAGATAGTCAGGGCTTGCGCAGGTCACTAAGCGATCTTTATATAAGGTTCGGCCAATCAGAGACGAATCCGCCAGCTCGCCCGCGCGAATAACGCAGTCTACTCCCTCTTCAATAAGGTTTACTGGCCGGTCGCCGATCCCCAGCGCGAGCTGGATATGAGGATGGCGTTCCCGAAACTCGTCGAGAATGGGGAGCAACACAAAGTTGGCGAGTGAAGAGTGAAGATCGATTCGCAGCCTTCCTTTAGCCGCAGCGCCCCTGTCCCGCATGGCAGTTTCAGTCTCATCCAGCCTGGCGACAAGCCTGCTGATTCTCTGGTAATACTCAGCGCCTTCGATCGTTAAGGTAACCGATCGCGTCGTGCGCTGTATCAGCTTGATGCCAAGGTGCGCTTCAAGATCCTTGAGCGCTTTACTGACAGTAGAGCGTGGCAACCCCAGGTGTGCAGCGGCCTTAGTGAATGAGCGCGTTTCAACGATGCGCTGGAATGTGCGAAGCCCACCAGGCGGCAGGCCGCTGTTGCAAAGCAGTCAGCTGGACGTCGCCGCCTGATAACAGGCTTCCATTTCATCCAGCGCGAACTGATTTTCTAACCCCCACTGGTACATTTGCTCAATGGGTTCGGCAAAGGTTCTGCCAAGTGGGGTCAGACGGTAATCGACTTTGGGGGGGATTACGTCATACACATGGCGGGCGATCAACCCTCGCTGCTCCAGCTCTTTCAGCGTCTGGAACAGCATTTTCTTCGAAATCCCCTGCAGGCTGCGCTGTAACTCACCCGTGCGGGCACGTTCATCCGGCCAGTGGTACAGCGCGTGCAGCACCATCGTGCTCCATTTCACAGAAAAGAGATCCATCAGGCGGCGCGGCGGCGAGTCCGCATAGAAAAAGAGTTTACCCTCAACCCAGGCTGGCATTGTTCTTCCCTCTGCTTATGGTCACCAAATGGTAACTACTATCAATATGGAACCCTGTTGACTATAGTCTGCCCCCTTGAGTTAACCAACACCAGCACATTCCTGAGGTAAGATGAAAATCAACGCTTTAGTCGCACATGACGCGGCACAACCTTTAGTATCAGGCCAGGTTTCGCTGCGCGCCTTACAAAAGCAGGATGTCAAAATCGAGATCCTCTATTGCGGCGTGTGCCACTCCGATCTCCATATGGCGCGTAACGAATGGGCGGTAAGTGAGTACCCCCTGGTACCGGGACATGAAATCGTCGGACGCGTGGTGGAGACTGGAGACGAAGCCAGCCATTTTAAACCCGGTGATATCGTCGGTGTGGGGGTAATGGTCGACTCCTGCCGCGAGTGCCATTTCTGCAAACACCACGAAGAGCAGTACTGTGAGGTGGGGTTTACGGCAACCTACAATGGCATTGATAAATATACCGGCGACAGAACCCGGGGCGGCTATGCCCAGAGCATCATTGTCGATCAACATTTTGTTGTTTCTGTACCGCAAAACCTCTCCCTTGCCGGAGTTGCACCGCTGTTATGTGCAGGCGTGACTGTCTGGTCGCCGCTGCGCCATTTCAACGTCAAAGCAGGCGATCGTGTGGGTGTGGTGGGCCTGGGTGGATTAGGCCATATGGCCGTGAAGCTTGCCAGTGCGATGGGGGCGGAAGTGACGCTGTTTACCACCTCCCCCGGGAAGGGCGACGATGCCCGACGTCTGGGGGCAAAACAGGTCGTGGTATCGCGAGATGCCGCGCAAATGGCTGCCTGCCAGACCTCGCTCGATTTTATCATCGACTGCGTAGCGGCCCCGCACGACCTCGACCCTTATCTGGCAACGCTGAAAACCAATGGCCGCCTGGTGTTGGTCGGTATTCCGGACCAGCCACACAACTCCCCGAATATCACCCCCATGGTGTTCCGACGTTTAAGCATCAGCGGGTCGTCGATTGGCAGCATTCAGGAAACCCAGGAGATGTTGAACTTCTGCGGCAAACACAATATTACCGCCGAGGTTGAAACGATCGGCGGCGAGGATATTGAGGCTGCCTTTGCCCGCATGCTGAAAGGGGACGTTAAGTATCGCTTTGTGATTGATATGCAGGCGACACGCTGGTAGCAGAGCAACAGCCCCCTGCCCGCGTCGTTCAATCCGGGCACTGTTTCTCCAGCCATTGACCGACGACGGGCCATAATTTCTCCGCACATCGGGTACGGAAAAAGCCCATATGGCCAATGGCCGGAATACCGAAATCGGCGCGCCGTATCTCGCGGCGTTCTATTTTGGCGTTTCGCACTGGCGCCATCAGCCGCGTAATGGCTTCAGGGTTAGCCCAAGGGTCATCATCAAACCCCATCACCAGCACGGGTAAGGTTATCTCGCTTGCCCGCTGGCGTGCATCCCAGTCTGGATCGTCGTAGAAATAGCCCGGCATTGCGCTCCAGCGCCCCCACTGAAGCATCACTGGCGCCGGCAAATCCTCGCCCAGCCCAAGACGCCTGGCAGGCATGTACCCGAAGAGTCGGCAAAGAACCGGGGCCAGAACGCGCAATAAGCACCAGACTCGCACCTTTTCTGTCGTCTGTTTTATGGTGCTTGTCACCCCGGCATGTGAGGCCACTATCACCGCGGCCTGCAGAGCGTGCGTAGCTGGCGAAAGCAGAACGGCGTGCCCTCCCACACTGTGCCCTACCGCCAGCAGGCTAAGACCGGGGCAGCGCGCTTTAGCCCAGGCGGTGATGCATCCGACGTCCTGCTCGATCCAGTCTGACATTGAGACGCTGTAGCTCCGGACTTTCCCGGATTTTGAAAGGCCCGTGCCACGGTAATCGTACGTGAGGACACTGAATCCCCTGTTAAAAAGGTACTCTGCAAATCCCTTATAAAACGCCTGCACAACCGCCGTTGCGGGGTGAAGGATCACCATCGCTTTGGCATCGCTTCTTTCCCATATCGTGGCCGCCAGAAATCCGCCTTCATTTACGGGTATTATTATTGAATTCATGCGTTGAGCCTTATCTATGTGGTCATACCAGTGGCAACTGAATTCAATCTAGACCTTCCTTTCCAATCTGGCGATTTTTTTCTGCTAAGGTGGTGGCTTGTTCACTTTTAAGAAGGCCTGCCGCATGAGTAATGTAATAAGAAGGAATTATCCTGAATTAGGGGAAGTAAAGGCGCCTTATGTCCATTCAGTAAAGCATGGCAATACGCTTTATATTTCCGGCCTTACTGCCTTTGGCACAGCGGCTCAACATAAAGGTATTGCCGAGCAGGCTGAAGAAATATTCAACCAAATCAGGAAAATCGTCAGTGCAGAAGGCGCTGATTTTTCCGCCCTGATTAAAGTGACTATATTCATCACCTCTTTTGCGGAGATCGACGCGCTACGTAAAGTGTTATACCGAAATTACGGCGATCACCTGCCTGCCAGTTCGCTTGTGGAAGTCAGCCGCCTCTTCTCACCCGACCTCTCAATTGAAATTGAGGCAGTATTCGGCCTGTAATTTATTGCTCATAGTCGGTCGTTTCTGGCGGGCAACTTCGCCCGCCGATGTTTATCCGGAAGGATACGGTTCACTGGTCTTTCACCCGGCATACACTTCAACACGCGTGCCTAATCTCCGGGCCAGCCCGTTAGCGCCGTCGCGCATCACCTGATGGTGGTTCCAGCGAAAAACGGGCCCAGCCAACGGCGCAAGAAGGTTCATCCAGCGGGTGTTGGTGCGAATATCCCAGTCATAGCGGACAATCGTCTCTTGCCCGTGATCGGACAACGACCACACGCCGCGCCCGACTACCTCTCCGCTGGCTTCTCCTTCCAGAAGGGACAGCGGCTGAATAGTTAAGACATGAATATCAAAAGTGATGTGATACGGGAGCGCGCCCTTCCATGTATAGCGATGCAGAGCACCAATCCCCCGCACATCGCCTTTCTTCAACTCGACGATCTGCACCAGGCTTTCCCACCATTCGGGCCACAAATCCGGATGACACAAAATATCCCATACCTCCTGGACAGAAGCCTCAACCCGCCAGATGGTGGAAAACTGATAGTCAGCCATAGCGTTCGTCTCCCGTCAGGGTGCGAAGAAATCAGGAGGGAAACGCACGTTGATCGCCATGGCCTCCATCAGGACGGTTTCCAGTAATTTGCCCGCCAGTCCATAGCTGACCACTTTGATGGGCAATCCGGATTTCTTATCGAACCAAATCTCATAGTGATGAACCGCATCGACAGTCTTACCTTCGGGACCGACCACCGACAAATGCAGCGTCGGTTTCCCGGCGACAATCGCCTCCCCGAGGGTGGTGGTTGTGCCCCCCTGTTGCAGATGCCGAATGTTATTCAGCAACACGCCAAGGTCGGATTGATCCACCCGATGACCATTTTCATCCATTATCAATGAATCCGTGGGCGACAGGTTCAGAACCGGGAACGTCCCTACGCCAAAGGGCCACAGCTTCACCTTGCCATTACCCGGATTATAGATGAGCGCCGCCCCGGCATGCGGAGTGGAAAAATCCATCCGCACATGACCCGGTTTACGGTAGCTATAGCGGATGACTTTGGTTTCATCCTGCGAGGAGACGGAGCGCACCATCACCTGGTAAGACTGGAGTTGGGCAAAACGTTGCAGGGCGCGCGCAACGGGATCGGAGGTTGTGCCGCTTTGCAAAAAGGCTGCGGCCATAACCAGCTTGTCCGCGGCGTGCGCAGGCTCATGAAAGCTTAAGAGCAGCAATGTTGTCAGCATTACTGCCACAGAGAGGAAGCCGCTGATGATGGTCTCCTGCAATAACATGATCGGGAATAAGATCAGTATGTCGGATAACCGTTAAATGTGCCGGGCAGGTCGTTAAACGCGGTTCCCTGCCATCTTCCCCACATCAGCGCGGAAGTAACTGCTTCAGGGCCAGCCCTGCCAGCCGCACGGTTTCCTGAAGACGTTCCAGACTATCCCCCGCCCGTGCTTTCGCAGACAGACCCGACATCAGCGTGCTGATAAAGTCAGTCAGCCGGACGGCGTCCTGCGGGTGCTGTTCGGCGATATAAGCCCGAATACTATTTTCAGCAGCAGTATGCAGATCGCACGCCGCCTCGCGCGCCTCGGGATCGTTGCAATGGGTGCCTTCCAGCACCAGGCACCCGGCGGCGGTTGGATCGGCAACGTAGCGTCTTGCCGCCTCGTTCAGGACATCTATCAAACAGTCAGCCACCGGACGATCGCGACGCAACAGCGCCGTAAAGGGGATCGCGCCGGTATGGTTATAGCGCTCCAGCACACGGGTATAGAGCCCGAATTTACTGCCAAAAGCCGCATAGAAACTGGGCGGATTGATGCCGAACGCTTTTGTCAGGTCTGCAATACTGACCGCGTCATACCCCCGGGAATGAAAGAGATGTTGCGCGGTTTCAATGGCCTGCTCAGGATCAAACCGGCGAGGACGTCCCGGGGTACGGCTATTTTTTGTAGTGACCACTACATTACTCCTTGACGGCACGCGTTGCCGACGAATATTGTAATCATCACTACAATATCATGAGGAACAGATTATGGCTGCATTACAAAAGAGATCGGTACTGGTTTTAGGGGGGAGTCGTGGGATTGGCGCGGCTATCGTACGGCGCTTTGTTTCCGATGGCGCGTCGGTGATCTTCAGCTACGCCGGCTCGCCAGAGGCCGCCGCGCAACTCGCCACTGAAACCGGAAGCGTGGCAGTACAGACCGACAGCGCCGACCGGGAGGCGGTAATAAAGCTGGTGCGTGACAGCGGGCCGCTGGATGTGCTGATCGTTAACGCGGGTATCGCTCTGTTCGGTGATGCCCTGGAGCAGGACAGCGATGCCGTCGATCGTCTGTTCCGTATCAACATCCATGCCCCTTACCATGCTGCGGTCGAGGCGGCCCGGCAGATGCCGGACGGCGGACGGATTATTGTCATCGGTTCCGTGAATGGTGATCGTATGCCCGTCCCGGGAATGGCCTCTTATGCCGTCAGCAAATCCGCCCTGCAGGGGCTGGCGCGTGGCCTGGCACGGGACCTGGGCCCACGTGGGATTACGGTCAACGTCGTACAGCCCGGCCCCATCGACACCGATGCGAATCCGGAGAGCGGCCCGATGAAGGAGCTGATGCACAGCTTTATGGCCATCAAACGACACGGGCGTCCCGAAGAGGTAGCGGGCATGGTCGCCTGGCTGGCAGGCCCGGAGGCGTCGTTTGTGACCGGGGCGATGCACACCATCGACGGCGCGTTTGGGGCATAATCGTCCGTAATCACACAGAAGGAGGGTCAGCAAGAAGCTTGACGAAGCGCTTCCTGACCTCCTTATAGCCATTATTTTCATAAAAATTGTGCGCCCTGACTCTTCTTTCACTGCTTGAAAGCTCAATCTGCGTACAGCCTTTATCCAGGGCGAGCTGCTCAGCGGCGATAAGGAGTTTCTGACCAATGCCTGTTCCTCTTGTAGACTCATTGATCACCAGGGCGGAGATCAATGCCCACAGGCCACTCTCATGCACCGGGGTGATAAAGTTCACCACGATCACACCACATACGCCCTGCTCTGCTTCCGCCACTAACAGGTTGAAGCCGTTATTTGCTTCAGTAATGTGTCGCGTCAGTTTCTCAGGGTCTGTCTGGTAGCCCAACTGCAGAAAAAGCGTTTGCAGAGAGGGGATGTCTTTTAACGCTGCCGCCCTTATTAAAGCCATTGCCATTAACTCCTTACGTTAAGTTCAACGCAAATTTATACCAGCTGTCGGCGTTATTACCGCCCATACTTTATTCATATTCTTCATGTCCTCTGGCTTAACCTGGAAGGCACGCTGGTTGAAATTAAATTCGTTATCAGGCGTTACGACCCGCCATCACCCCACCGTCGATATCCCAGATGGCACCGGTGACCCAGGCCGCTTTGTCCGAGAGCAGGAAGGCCACGGTTTCCGCGATATCTTCCGGCGTACCGACGCGGCCGATCGGATGGAAGCTGTCGAAGCTGTTCATCACCTCTTTGACGTCGTCTTTAGGAATGAAGCCTTCGTAGATTGGGGTATGCACCACCGCCGGCGAGACGGCATTCACGCGGATACCTTTCCCGCCAAGCTCGATCGCCAGGTTTTTGGTCAACGCGTGCAGGCCCGCTTTCGCCATGGAATAGGCGGAAGATGGCGTCGCCCCGATGGCCTGCTGGGCCCACATGGAGCCGATGTTAACGATGGCACCCTTGATCCCGGCGTCAACCATATTGCGCACCACATCGCGGGTAATAAAGAAGGTCGCGCGGTTCAGGCTCATATAGAGATCGTAGTCAGCCATTTCATGGTCGGTGAAGGGTTTCGGGAAGAACACCCCGGCCGCATTCACCAGCAGGCTGATATCTTTATGTTCGGCGTTAATCACCTCAGTGACGTGCTTCATGCCCGCTTCGGTCATCAGATCGGCCAGGATCAGCGATACCTGACCGTCAGCCGCCAGCGCCTGGCGAGCCTGCTCCGCTTTGTCCTGACGGTTGCCCACCAGCACCACGCTGCCGCCCTCTTTCAGAACCTTTTTCGCGGTTTCAAAACCCATACCGCTTGTACCACCGACCACTAACAGTTTTTTACCAGTAAAAGATGCGTTCATCGTTAACCTCTTTGAAATGATGTAATGAATAAGGAACCTGTGGCAGCAGAATGCCAGCGCGCGTCCGGGTTGACGACGCAGAAGAAATTGCGGGACGAGAAAGAAAATCTATCTTACTGGCGTATAATGACCAGGCTTTCACGCTAAGGGGATTTAAGAATGCGATCGCTTAACCGACTGAAATGGCTACACGCCTTCGAGGCCACGGCACGCCATGGCAGCTTTACCGGAGCTGCTCAGGAGCTGGGCGTGACGCCTGCCGCCGTAGGACAGCTTGTCCGCTCCCTTGAAGCCTGGGTCGGGCACCCGCTGCTCAACCGCACCCGCACGGGCAAAGAACGCCTTACCCTGGTGGATGACGCCCGGGAGGCGTTGCAGGACATTACGCAGGGGCTGGATAAGCTGGAAGCCGGGCTCAATAAGCTCCGGGGAGGTCGGGCACGTTCTGTAGTGGTGCTGACCGCATCACAGGTGCTGGTGATGAACTGGCTGATGGATCGTCTCAACCGCTTTGCGGAAAACCATGAAACTATCGATCTGCGGCTTAACGTGACCGAAAAGCTAATGGATGTCGCCCACGGTGAAGCCGATATCGGCATTCGCTGTGGTCAGGGAGACTGGCCCGGCGTGAATAAAACCTGGCTGATGGATGAAGAAGCGGTGCTGGTCTGTAGTCCGCGTCTGGTACCACCCGCGAAAGTTGCCTGCGGCGAGTGGCTCGCCACGCAAAAATTAATCCATGACGACACGCCTCACCCCGGCGCAGAGTTTCCCTCCTGGGAGGCGGTGCTGAGCGCGGTGAAGGCTCCCGAGGTCCGGGAAAGCCGGTTGCACATTAACTCGACCTCCGCCGTGATCTTAGCGGCCCTCAGCGGGCGTGGCGTCGCCATTGTTCGTCGCGCTCTCGTCAGTCAGCTGATTGAAACCGGACAACTCGTCCAGCTACATCCTGACCATCGCTGGCCGCTGAAATGGTCCTATTACGTGGTCACACCCCAGCAGGCAGTGATGCGCCACGAAGTAAAAATATTTCATGACTGGCTGGTGCAGGATGTGATTGCCAGTAGTGGGCAGTCCCGGGCGGTTTAAATCAGAGCGTCATCATCATTTCATGCCACGCCATCCCGCCGTGATCGGACGCCGACGGCTTGATATAGCGGTAGCCAAAATGGGCATACAGATCGACGTGGCGATCTTTGCACATCAGGTGAATTGTCTTTTTGTTCATCGCCTTCAGGCGTGACACGAACTCACGCATCAGCAGCGACGAGTAGCCTTTCCCCTGAAAATCCGGGTGAACCACCACGGACATGATCACTGCGTTTGGCGCATCCGGATCGTGGCCCACTAGCTCTTTAAACTCCTCGTCGGACATCACCACTTCCCATGCACAGCCCGCATTAATGAATCCGATGACATTGCCCTCCAGCGCCATACAGAGGAAGCCTTCCGGATAGCGGTGAATGCGGGTGGCAATTTTTTCGCGCGTTGCCGCTTCATCCCCTTCATAAGAAGTCATTTCAATTTCATAGCAACGATCGACGTCAGCTGGGGTTGCCTGTCGGAATACGGGAGTGGTCATGTTTTTACCTTTTCATTATTTTATGGGCGACAGGTTACTTTGTTCCCGGCATGTTTGCGCTGCATGTTATGCAATAATAAACTGCATAACATGCAGTTAACCGAATTCAGGAAAAACATGTACTCGCCCTTACGTAAGATCGACATGAATCTGCTGCTGGTCTTCGACTCTCTCTACCGTCACGGCAGCGTAACGGATGCCGCCAATGAGCTGGCCCTTAGCCCTTCGGCGCTGAGTCATGCCCTGAATCGCCTGCGGATGGCGCTTGAGGATCAACTGTTCGTGCGTACCGGCGGCCGGATGGTGCCCACCGCCAGAGCGGAGAGTATCGCGGCGAAGGTTTCCGGGGCGTTAGGCAGCCTCTCTTCCTGCCTGCACGAACCCGGGCACTTCGAGGCGGGAAAAAGCCGGGAGACATTCACCTTTGCCGCAACGGACTACACCGCCGCGGTGATCCTGCCCGCGCTGGTGGCGCGCGTAAACCGGCTGGCACCGGGCATCACCATTAAGATTGTCTATTCGCGGGATTTTAATGCCGACGACGATCTGCTGTCGGGTAAGGTCGACTTCGCCCTGGGGTTCGAAGAGGAGCAAAAACACCCCCGGCGCGGCATCGAATCCATGACCTGTTTTACCGATGATTATGTGGTTGCCGTGCGCCATGGTCACCCGGATATTCAGGATTTACTGACGCAGGAGCATTACCTGAGTGCCGGGCATGTGGTGGTGCGGCCGTGGATGGAAACTCGCGGGATGATCGATCGTTATCTGGAAAGTCAGCAGGTCCGCCGTCGGATCGTTGTTGAACTGCCCAGCCTGATGATCGCCCCGCTTATTGTCTCCCGCTCCGATCTGGTGATCACCCTGCCGAAAAGAGGCATAGCGTCGGTCTTTGATATGAAAGATCTGGTGGTTTTTGCTCCCCCCTTCCCGACACCGCAGTACACCCTGAAGGCGTATTACAGCCCTGCGCTGGGTAACTCACCCGGGCATCTGTGGATGAGGGAGCAAATTTTAGCGATATGCGATGGGCAAGAGCCGGTGCATGCAGGCTAATCCGCCGATTTGACGATATAGGTCACCACGCCAAAAATATCGAGCGAATCTTCGCTACTCACGACAATCGGTGAATAGGCGCTGTTCATCGGGTTAAGCTGCACCCGGGGTCTGAGCTGGAGGCGCTTTACCGTAAACTCCCCCTCCACCGCGGCGATCACAATATCTCCGTGCTGCGCCGTTCTGGCGCTGTCGACAATCAGCAGATCGCCGTCGCCAATGCCGGCATCAATCATTGAATCCCCGGCGGCTTTTACGAAATAGGTTGAGCTGGGGTGCTGGATCAGCAATTTGTTCAGGTCGATACGCTGCTCCACGTAGTCCTGTGCCGGACTGGGGAAGCCGCACTGCACGACATCGCTGAAAAGGGGTAGCGCGATCACCTCGCGCAATGCTGCAAGTTGGTAAAACACCATGATTCGTTCCTCGAATACTGTTTTTATATACAGTAGTCGTAGCGAGGAGCGCAGGCAAGTCATGGGGCAGCGGCAGCTGTTTATTGCTTAACCGCTTCGCTTATAAGTGATTAATGTGTCTAACAATATTGATTTTGTAAATATTTCAGGACGTTGCATAGAGGTATCCCCTCACCTGCACGAACGGGACGGCTCCATGCACCTTAGTTTTTTGCTTCTACTGCGCTGTTACACACCCACCAGGCTTTCAAGAGGAATGCCAAGTTGAGCATGCAAACGGCGGATCATCGGTAAAGTGAGAGTCCGCGTTCCGTTCAAAATTTCGTAAACACGATTCGACTTACCGATGGCTGGCTCGAGATCCTTAGCACTCAGACCTTGCTGTTCCATGCGGAACTTAATGGCCTCAACCGGGGAAGGTGGCTCAATCGGATAGTGCTTTTTCTCATAATCTTCGATTAAAAGGCACATCACTTCAAAATAGTCACCTTCTGGTGTATCCAGTGCAGGTTCATTTTCGAACATCGGTTCGACCGCTCGCAGGGCCGCTTCATAGTCTTGTTCAGTTCGGATAGGTTTAATGTTCATCGTTTACTCCAGGTCAATCGTATCCGCGTCTACTGCATCATATTCCTTATGCGTTCCGATAAACTTAACGAAGATCCATCCACGCTGATAGGCAATTGCAACTATTAACCGGTAACTGTTTCCCTTGATATTGAAGATCACTCGCCTGTCTTTAAGAATACTGGCACTGCGGTACTGTACTTTAATTTCTGCTGGGGTTTTCCAGTCAGCTTTTGTAGCCTCATCCACCCAAGCCCTTAGCGGTTGTTCAGCATCGGGGTTCTCCGCCCAGAAATCCCTTAATATTTTCACCGAGATGATCTTCATGCACAAATGATAGTCCCAATATGGGACTTCAGCAATCCTTTAGTCCCATATTGGGATATGAGTAATAAATCATAGCCTTTGACAAATGGCTAATCGACAAGTTACGCCAGGAACGAGAGGAACCACAAAATGACAGCGTCCTTTGCAGGCGCAACAAAAAGATACTGCGGGAAGATCGAGGCGACAAGCCAGGAAAAACATTACCGGAAGGTGTCTCGCAAAACAGCGAGATCGCATGTTCCCGGCCCGTATAGTCCTCAGGGAGAGGGAGCAGCTCTACCTTCAGCGGCCATATTTCCGCGAGGCAATCACACACAAAATCACACCCAGGGTGATAAACATCATCAGCGGGCTAACCCTCTCATGCAGCAGCGTGGCGGACAGCGCCAGCCCGAGAAACGGCTGCAGCAGCTGCAGCTGCCCGACGGCGGCGATCCCGCCCTGGGCCAGCCCTTTGTACCAGAAGATAAACCCGATCAGCATGCTGAACAGCGACACATAACCCAGCGCGGCCCAGGCTGGAATACCGATGTCGCTGAAGGATACAGGCATCATCAGCAGGGAGGCCACCACCATAAACGGCAGCGCCAGGATCAGCGCCCAGCTGATCACCTGCCAGCCGCCACACTCGCGGGTGAGCGCGGCCCCTTCGGCATAGCCCAGGCCGCAGACGATCACCGCCGCAAGCATCAGCAGATCGCCCGTCAGGGAGAGCGATGCGCCTTGCGAAAAGGCAAATCCCATCACCAGCAGGCTGCCCAGCACCGAGAAGATCCAGAAGGCCTGGGCAGGACGCTCCTTGCCACGCAGCACCGCGAAAATGGCGGTCATCAGCGGCAGCAGCCCGAGAAACACAATAGAGTGGGCGGCGGTGACATGCCGCAACGCCAGGGCGGTCAGCAGCGGAAAACCGACTACCACGCCCAGGGAGACCATCATCAGCGGCACAATCCGCGCGGCTGGCGGGCGTTTTTCCCGCCATCCCAGGATCAGGATCAGGATCAGGGCCACCATCCCGGCAAGGGAGGCCCGGGCAAAGGTCAGGAAAAAGGGATCGAAATCCTGCACCGCAACCCGCGTGGCGGGCAAGGAACCGCTGAAAATGACGACGCCCAGCAGGCCGTTGAGCCAGCCTGAAAGCGCGTTTTTATCTACTGCAATATTCATTACCCTTATCTTCCCGATCTTGAGCCTCTGTGGAGCCGATGGTAGTCTCGCCCATTCAATACAATCAAATTATTGTCATGGATACATTTGATGAAAGCGCGCTACAAAGAGATTGTGGATCGCTACGCCGGGATGATTCGCTCGGCGCAGATCCCGGCAGGTACCCGCCTGCCCACCCACCGCACGCTCGCCACCCGGGAACATATCTCCCTCGCCACCGCGACGCGGGTCTACGCCGAGCTGGAGAAGATGGGGCTGGCGAGCGGGGAAACCGGGCGCGGCACCTTCGTCAGGGAGATCCTGTTGCCGTCGGGCCAGGGGATCGATCAGCATGCGGTTGCCAGCGATGTGCTGGATCTGAACTTCAACTATCCCGCCCTGCCGGGCCAGGGGGAACTGCTCCGGGAGGCGCTCCGGCAGGTCGCCGCCGGGGGCGATATTGAAGCGCATCTGCGCTATCAGCCCCATGCCGGGAGGCAGACCGAGCGGGAGATTGTCGCCGCGCACCTCGCGGGGCCACATTTTCAACCCTCGGGGGATAACGTGCTGATCGTGAACGGGGCTCAGCATGGCCTGACCGTCACCGTGATGGGGCTGCTCCGGCCCGGCGACGTGGTGGCGGTAGACGCCCTCACCTACCCGGGCTTTAAGGCCCTGGCGGCGCTCTATCATCTGGAACTGCTCGCCATTCCCTGCACGGAAACCGGCCCGGACCTGACGGCGCTACGCCAGCTTTGTCAGCGGCGTCAGGTGCGGGCGGTTTACACCATGCCCACCCTGCACAACCCGCTGGGCTGGGTGCTGAGCCGGGAGCAGCGCAGGACGCTGGCAGAAATTGCCCGGCAGCACGATCTGCTGATCGTCGAAGACACCGCCTACGGCTGGCTGATCCGCCGCCCGCCGCCCCCTGTCGCCAGCTTCGCCCCCGAACGGACGGTCTACGTCACCGGCTTTTCCAAAAATGTGGCGACCGGTCTGCGGGTCGGGGCGGTGGTCTGTCCGCCGGATCTGCGCCCGGCGCTGGAGAGGGCCATCCGGGCCACCACCTGGAATACCCCCTCGGTCATGACCGCCATGGTCTGTCACTGGATCCAGGACGGCACCGTGGCCCGGTTTGAAACCCTGAAACGACGCGACGCCCGGCAGCGGCAAGCCGTCCTCAACGCGGTGCTGGGGGATCTGCCCTGCATCACCCATCCCGAATCGTATTTTGCGTGGCTGCCCCTCGCGGACGAGGCCCGAGCCGATCGGGTAGTGAAAGCGCTGATGGACAACAACATCTCCGTCTCGACCGCCGAGCCGTTCTCCACCTCCGGCACGGTGCCGCAGGCGATCCGCATCGCCCTGGGATCGGTGACGGTGGATAATTTACGCCAGGCGTTAATGCAGGTCCGCGTGGCGGTGGAGCTGGAGCAGAGCCGTTAGGCCTGCCCCGCTTATTAAGAGTTGTCTTAATTATGTCCATAATGCTTATTTTTCCGGATCTGCATCACAGTAGAAATTAAGGCTGAAATTATTCGGCCCGCATGTAACTTTTGCTAACTTATTTATTAGCGTCGATATATTCTCTCCTGCCCTTGGAAGCACCTAAAATACAGACAGGCCGCGAATAAAATCGCGCCGAATGGCTTATTGAACTTTTTGCCGTTGTGTCTACATTTATTTATGCACACATTTGAAGAGGTTAATTTCCTCTCGGAAAATATTTTCAACGAAACACTGGAGACATGTTATGACTAAACATCGGGGCGGTTCCGGCAATTTCGCAGAAGACCGGGAGCGTGCATCCCAGGCCGGCCGCAAAGGTGGACAGAGCAGCGGCGGGAATTTTAAAAATGACCCGCAGCGCGCATCCGAAGCGGGAAAAAAAGGCGGACAAAATAGCCGGGGCGGTGGTCGTAAACCAGCGGCGTAAGTTTCACAATATATTCTCGGTCTGACCTCTTTTGTCAGACAATATAGTTGAGGCAAACAGAGCGGTATAAATACCGCGCCATTAACAGGCAGTTCGATGAATTATGCGGAGGTTATATGCTGCATTTAAGAAGACGAGTTCGCAATGCCCGTAATAATCATCGCACCAGTGATGATGTTGGCTGGATAATTCCGGGAGACGCTGAGCGTACCCGTTCACCGGATAGCGGTCCGGCACTCCAGCTCAGAAGAGATAATGACGCCAGCAGTGAGATGAAGCTCAGCCAGCGTCAGTCGTATCTGGTCAACGCCATGGCGCGCCGCGACCTGAAGTAAGTATCTGTTAAGTGATGCAAACTTGTTGTGCTTTGTTGTTCGCCCGGCCTTCCCCGCCGGGCTTTTTTATCTCCGCAGCGGCAGCCCGGCAGTCTCTCTGGCACGCAGCACCGTCAGAAAGGTAATCAGCGCCGCCACCATCACGTAGAGCGCCGGCGAGAGCGGATTGCCGGTCGCGGTCAGCAGCCAGGCCAGCAACCACGGCGTTATCCCGCCAAACAACGCCACCGCAAGGTTATAGGCGATCGCCATGCTGCCATAGCGGATCCGGGTCGGGAACAACTCCGCCATCGCCGCATTGCTGGCCCCGTCAAAGGCGGCAATACACAGCCCCACCAGCAGCAGCCCCAGCACCGCCGGGAACATCTCCCCGCTCGCCATCAGCTTCATGGCTGGCCAGGCAAAGAGGATCAGCCCGAGGCATCCCGCCAGCATCAGCGGCTTACGGCCAACCCTGTCCGACAAGTAGCCCATAAAAGGCACCAGCACGGCGACGGCCAACAGCCCGAGAGTGGTGATGGTATACGCATCCAGCGCCGGAAAGTGCAGCGTCGCCACCAGATAAGCAGGAATAAAGGTTTGCAGCATCCAGTGCACCACCGCCTTGATCGCCACAAACCCGATGCAGAAGCCCAGCGCCCGTCTGCCGGAGGTCACGGCCTTGTGCAGCGGCGCAGGTTCCGTTTGATGGCTTTTCCGCAGCGCCTCAAATTCGGGGGAGTCCTGAAGATGGTTGCGCAGATAGAGGCCAATCCAGCCCAGCGGCCCGGCCAGCAGGAACGGAATGCGCCAGCCCCAGTCATTCATCGCCGCCTCCCCCAGTAGTGCGGTCAGCAGCAGCACCAGGCCCGATCCGGCGACAAAGGCCATAAAGCCGAAGCTGTCGGTCCAGCAGGTGAAGTAGCCCCGACGACTGGCGGGGGCAAATTCGGCCAGAAAGGTGGTGGCGCCTGCGCTTTCGCCTCCGGCGGCAAACCCCTGGATCATCCGCACCAGCACCAGCAGGAGCGTGGCGAAAAACCCGGCCTGCGCGTAGGTGGGCAGTAACCCAATGGTAAAGGTGGCGCCGGAGGTCAGCAGGATCACGGTGGCCAGCACCTTGCGCCGCCCGATCCGGTCTCCGAGGGAGCCAAACCACAGCCCGCCCAGCGGGCGGATCACAAACCCGGCGCCAAACACGGCAAACGATGAGAGCAACGCCGTCGCCGGGTCGTTGGTATGGAAGAACTGCATGCCGATGATGGTTGCCAGCGTACCGTAGAGCCCAAAATCGAACCATTCGACAAAATGGCCGATGCCGGTGGCAACCAGCACCTTACGCTGTTGATAAGACACCGGCTGCCCTTAACGCTTTTTCGGCATCATGCGCAGCAGGGTGTTGTCTTTCCAGAAGTAGTGATGAAGCAGCGCGGCAAAAGCGTGAATGCCGATGATGTAGTATCCCAGGTTCGCCAGGGTGACATGCCAGGCTTTCAACGTGTCCACCAGGTCGAAATTGGACTCGGCGGCGTGCGGCATCCCCAGGCCAAAGGCAAACCAGGTGTTGCCCCGGTTATACATCATCACCAGGCCAATCAGCGGCAGGGCAATAAACAGCAGGTAGATGGCAAGGTGGCCCAGATGGGATAAGCCGATGTACATCGGTTTTGGCTTCGGCACGATCGGCGGCGCAGGATACTTAAGACGTACCAGCAGGCGTGCCACCATCAGCACCAGAATTGAGATACCACAGGAGACGTGGATCATGTTGATCAGCGGGCGGTCGCTGCGCGGGAAAAAGCCGCGAAACTCCATGGCACAGTAGGCCACAATCACCAGCAGAAAAACCAGCCAGTGAATTGCAATCTGCAGGCCGGTGTATTTATTGCGCATAGTCTTTCCTGAATAGTAGGCTAACAAAAAGGTAAAATAACCAGCTTCAGTTAAAAATTCATTATTTATTGTCCCCGCCTTTTCAAAAACTTCCGTGCAGATGAGCCATCTTCAATTGCCTCGCTGGGCTTCATGGTCTAATCCTGGATGAGTTCAACGTCCCGTCCATTACACAGGAGAAGATCATGAGTAAGATTGGCATTAACGGATTTGGTCGCATTGGCCGACTGGTTCTTCGTCGGTTACTGGAAACTCAGGACAGTAACAGCGTCGTGGCAATTAACGATTTAACGTCACCGAAAGTGCTGGCCTACCTGCTAAAACACGACTCCAACTATGGCCCCTTCCCCTGGAGCGTGGACTTTACGGAAGACTCCCTGATCGTCGACGGGAAATCCATTTCGGTATACGCCGAGAAAGAGGCGAAACATATCCCGTGGAAAGCCGCCGGGGTGGATCTGGTGGTGGAGTGCACCGGGTTCTACACCTCTCAGGAGAAGTCGCAGGCGCATCTGGATGCTGGTGCTAAAAAAGTGCTGATCTCCGCCCCGGCCGGGGAGATGAAAACCATCGTCTTTAACGTCAATGACGACACTATCGAGGCCAGCGACACCATTATCTCGGTTGCCTCCTGCACCACCAACTGCCTGGCACCGCTGGCGAAAGTGCTGCACGATTCGTTTGGCATCAAAGCTGGCACCATGACCACTATCCACGCCTACACCGGCACCCAGGCGCTGGTGGATGGCCCGCGCGGGAAAGATCTTCGCGCCTCACGTGCCGCAGCGGAAAATATCATCCCGCACACTACGGGCGCGGCGAAGGCCATCGGGCTGGTGATCCCCGCGCTGAGCGGCAAACTGAAGGGCCATGCCCAGCGCGTGCCGGTCAAAACCGGCTCCGTGACCGAGCTGGTGTCGATTCTGGAGAAAAAGGTGAGCGTGGATGAGATCCACCAGGCGCTGAAAAAAGCCACCGAAGGCAACGAGTCCTTTGGCTATACCGACGAAGAGATAGTCTCGTCGGATGTGATCGGCTCAAACTTTGGTTCGATCTTCGATGCCACCCAGACGGAAGTCACCGACGCGGGCGACGTCCAGCTGGTAAAAACCGTGGCCTGGTACGATAACGAATACGGGTTTGTGACCCAGTTGGTGCGTACTCTGGATAAGTTCGCTGCCCTGTAAACACGCCGCGGACAGCCCTGCTGTCCGCAACCTGTGAGTCGGTGCTGGTTTTCATTTTGTTAACCCTGATATAACAAAGGCTTTCCAGAGAGGGAGCCTTATCATGGAAGCACTGAGCCGCGACACATTAGAACAACAGATGGCGCAAGCCGTGGGTCGATCGACCACCTTTACCATCTGGCCCGATAATGAAGCCCCTGGCGCGCACACCAGCGACGCCGTTTTTACCCCTGAACCCCGCCATACCGGAACCTCCGACTACGATCGCGCCGTCACCGGCATCCGCGCGCCGGAGATCACCGTGTACGCCCCTGCCCGCCCTAACGGCGTGGGTATTCTGGTGGCACCCGGCGGCTCTTATCGCCGCGTGGTGCTGGATAAAGAGGGCAGCGCGCTGGCCGCGTTCTTTAATGCCCGCGGTTATACCCTGTTTGTGATGACCTACCGTATGCCGGGGGATGGTCACGAAGAAGGGGCCGACGCGCCGCTGGCCGACATTCAGCGGGCGATGCGGGTGATCCGCGCCGGGGCTCAGGAGTGGAAGCTGGATCCGACCCGCATTGGCGTACTGGGTTTCTCTGCGGGTGGGCACGTGGCGGCGAGCCTCGGCACCCGGCACGATGAAGCGGTGTATGCCCCAATGGACGCCGCCGATGCGTTCCCTGCCCGTCCGGCCTTTATGGCGCTGGTCTATCCGGTGATCACCATGCGCGAGGCGCATCATCATTCGGGTTCACGTCATGAGCTGATCGGGGATAACCCGACAGAGGCGCAGATCCACCATTACTCGCTGGAGGAGCGCGCCACCCGCGATGCGCCGCCAACCTTCCTGCTGCACGCCGCCGACGACCCGGCAGTAAACGTTGAGAATAGCCTGGGGATGTTCAGCGCCCTGCGCCGCCTGGGAGTGCCGGTGGAGATGCATATCTTCGAGCGAGGAAAACACGGGTTCGGCATCCGCGATGCCCAGGGGTTGCCGGTGGCCGTCTGGCCAGAGTTGATGATGAACTGGATTGCGACAAAGGTGTAGCCTGTAACGCCGGGTGGCGGCTACGCCTTACCCGGCCTACGGGATCGGGGTCGGTTTTGTAGGCCCGGCAAGCGAAGCGCCGCCGGGCATCTTCAGGCTCAGGACTGCAAATAGACCACCTGGGTCTGCAGGTACTCATGCAAGCCATGCTTGCCATCCGCCCCGCCGATCCCGGATTTACGCCAGCCGGCGTGGAAGCCCTGCATCGCTTCAAAGTTCTCGCGGTTGATGTAGGTTTCGCCGAACTTCAGTCCTTTGATGGCTTTCATCGCCACGTTCAGATCCCGGGTATAAATCGACGACGTCAGGCCATAGTCGCTGTCATTGGCCATCTTCAGCGCCTCTTCCAGCGTGTCAAACATCACCACGGGCAGCACCGGTCCGAAGGTCTCTTCGTGCATGATGGTCATCTCCTGACGCACGTCGAGCAGCAGCGTTGGCGGATAGTAATACCCTTTGCCCTCTACCGCTTTACCGCCCAGCACCACTTTCGCCCCCTCCTGCACCGCCAGGGCCACTTTCTGCTCCACGCGCTCCAGCGCCGCCGCGTTGATCAGCGGCCCCATGGCGATGTCGTTGCGCTCGGCCGGGTTGCCAAACTGCACGGCTTTCATCGCCTCGCCAAGACGGTTCACAAAGCGGTCGTAGATGCCCTTCTGGACATACACGCGCTCGGCGCAGTTACACACCTGCCCGGTGTTGATCACCCGCGAGTCGACAATCGCTTTGACCGCCAGCTCCAGATCCGCATCGTCCATCACGATGGCCGGGGCTTTACCGCCCAGCTCCAGGCACACTTTGGTGATGTTCTTCGCCGCGGCGGCCATGATCTTCTCGCCTGCGCCCACGCTGCCGGTCATGCTGACCATCGCCACTTTCGGGTTGCCCGCCAGCTCCTGACCCACGGTTTCGCCGCGGCCCAGCACCAGGTTAAAGACCCCTTTCGGCAGGCCAATCTCGTCGACGATTTTGGCAAAGGCGATGGCGTTGTTCGGCGTGAACTCGCTCGGCTTAATGACGATGGTATTGCCGGTCAGCAGCGCCGGGGCCAGCTTGCGGGCGATCAGGAAGAACGGGAAGTTCCACGGCAGAATGCCGGTTGTCACGCCGAGGGCACGTTTGAACAGCAGGATGTTTTCACCCGGGCGATCGCTCTGGATAATTTCGCCTTCGTAGCGGCGCGCCCACTCGGCCATGTAGTCGAGATAGTCGGCGGTGAACGCCACTTCCACCTCCGCGAGCTGCTGAATTTTGCCGCCTTCAGCCACGATCAGAGCGCTGATCTCGCTGGCGCGCTCACGAATACCGGCGGAGATTTTACGCAGCCAGCCCGCACGCTGGATGGCCGGCAGCGCCTCCCAGTCAGCCTGGGCGCGCTCGGCGGCGTCGATGGCCTTGCGGGCCTCTTCGGCGCTGCCGTCGGGAATACGGGAAATGACCTCTTCGGTGGCCGGGTTGATCACATCAATCCAGGCATCACCCTGCCAGGCTACAAACTGTCCATCGATATACATAGGATGTTGTACGGGTACTGTCATGACCTGCTCCTGTAATTGCACTGTTTTTAACAAGTAAAATTATTGTTAAAAACTACAGTTCCCGATCCGCAATCCCAGTCTATCGCGCTGTTTTTGTGAGATATCTCATAAAAGAAACGGGTCAGCAGGGGGAAATAATTACAAGTCGACAACAAAAGCGTGCCCGTTTGCGGGAAAGTCATCGCAAACGGGCAACGCGTTACAGCAGGGAGCGGCTGACCAGCGCCTCGGTGAGAATGACGTCGTTGCGCAGGATCTGCCAGGCGGTCTCAACCTCAGCAGGAATATCGACATGAACGATGAAATCGCGGCCGAGCGGGCCATAGCCGTTGATGTCGTCGCGCAGGCGCGGGAGCTCACCCAGCACCAGGGAGAGATAGCGTTCCACCGGCCACAGCCCCTCGCCGCCGCCGCGGAATACCAGCCCTTCCTCGCTGTTCTGCAGCTGCGGCACGATACCGGGATGGCTGGTCCACGCCGGGGCATCGGGCTTATCGCGCCAGACCCGGGCAAAGGTCGCCATGGTACGGCGCTGCATGGTGGGGTCCTGGACCACAATTCCGCGCTTCACCGTCAGGTGATGATGGGTGATGGTGGCGGCGCTAAATCGGGCATTTTCACCGCAGTTGGTGGACTGATCTTCCACCAGCAGACGCTCCGGTGGAATATGCCAGAACTCCCGGGCGATCTCCGCCAGGATGGTGGCTTCGGCTTTGCCGGTGGTACGCACCCTGTTGTAGCGCGGGTGTCGCGCAATGGCGGCGTATAAAAAGGTGGTCGAATGACCGATGCCGCCGCTGATCAGCAGGGGGATGGCCAGCTCCGACGCCAGACGACAGGCCGCGTCGATGGAGGGGATCACCGCATTACCGGCCAGCACCACCAGATCCGGCTGCAGCGCGGGTGGATTGAAGGGCAGATTATCCTCAGCGAGCCAGGCCCCGACGGTATTGACCGCAGCCAGCGTTTTATCCGGCAGAGATGGGAAGATTGTGAGACTCATCGTTACCTCCTTCCAGCAAGTAAGTTCAGAGTAACGCATAGGCTACGGGTTAACAGAGGATCCCTCTGAAATATTTTCGCCTACATTTGCGTAACCTCGCATGATCATATTCACTTGAAACAGTCTTTACGTCAGACGTAGAATCATTAGCCCACTAACCATTCATTAATGCGACAGGTAATTACCGCTATGCGACTGCCCCAACGCGACCCCTATGCTCCTCGCGAGTGGCAGCCTCACGAAAAGCCGATGCTGTTAGGCTCCCCGTCCACGCCGGTGCACAGCACCCCGAAACGCATCGCCTATGGGGTGGTGGGTTTGCTGGTCTGTCTGACCGGGGCGCTGGGCAATGCGATGGTTGCGGCCAACCTGCAAAATTTGCAGGGTACCTTCTCCGCCTGGTCCACCGAGATCGCCTGGCTACCGGCGGTGTACGTGATGACCAACGTGTCGATCAACCTGCTGCTGGTGAAGTTTCGCCAGCAGTTTGGCCTGCGCGCCTTCACCGAAGGCTTTCTGGTTCTGTATGTGCTGGTCACCTTCTTTCACCTGTTCGTCAACGATCTCAGCTCGGCCCTGATGGTGCGCGCCGCCCACGGCATGGTGGCTGCGGCGCTGAGTTCGCTGGGCATCTACTATCAGATCCAGGCCTGGCCAGCGAAACATCGCCTGAAGGCGCTGACCATCGGCATCACCGGCTCGTCGCTGGCGATCCCCATTGCGCGGCTGTTCTCTACCGAGCTGCTGCAGCTGGACGAGTGGCGCGGGCTCTACCTCTTCGAACTCGGCCTGGCGCTGATCTCACTGGGCTGCGTGATCGCCCTCAAGCTGCCTCCCGGCGACCGGCGCAAAGTGTTCGAGAAGAAAGATTTCATCACCTTTATTCTGCTGGCCCCGGGGATGGCGCTGCTGTGCGCGGTGCTGTCGCTCGGGCGCGTCGACTGGTGGTTTGAAGCGCCGTGGATCGGCTGGGCGCTGGCGGGTTCACTGGTGCTGATCGTCTCGGCGATTTTCTTCGAGCATAACCGCAGCAACCCGCTGCTGAACACCCGCTGGCTCTCCAGCGGCAGCATCCTGCGCCTGGGGCTGATCATGCTGCTGATCCGCATCGTGCTGGCGGAGCAGAACACCGGGGTGATTGGCTGGCTGCAGTATGTCGGCCTGCAGAACGAACAGATGACTCACCTGGCATGGGCGATTTTTGCCGGGATCGCCTGCGGCATCGCCGTCAGCTGCCTGACCATCAAACCGACCCGACTGGCCTGGCCGATAGTCACCTCGCTGGTACTGATGATTATCGCCTCCCTGCTCGACAGCCAGTCCACCAGCCTCACCCGCCCGGATCAGCTGATGCTGAGCCAGTTCCTGCTCGGGTTCGGCAGCGCCTTCTTCCTCGCCCCGGCGATGCTGGCCGGGATTGGCGGGGTAATTGCTGACCCGCGTAACCTGGTCAGCTTTTCGGTGCTGTTCGGCATGAGCCAGAACCTCGGCGGCCTGTTGGGTTCCGCCATTCTGGGCACCTTTCAGACCTGGCGCGAGAAGTACCACTCTGGCCTGCTGGCCGAACAGCTCACCAGCCTCAACCCGCTGGTGACGGAACGGCTGCAAATGTACAGCCAGATGTACCAGAGCCAGATTGGCGACAGCGCCCTGCTGAACACCCAGTCGGCGCTCCAGCTGCAAACCGCCAGCACGCTGCAGGCAAATATTCTCGCTTACAACGATACTTATCTTCTGACGGCTGGCATTGCCACCGCCACGCTGGTCTGGATTTTATGGCGCTTGCTGCGCTTGCGCATCACTGCCCGTCTGGCGCTGAAAAAGGCCACCGGCAGTCAGTAATGGATAAAAATTAATGATGTTTCTGGAGAAGTTATGAGTCAGCAGGATGCCGCTAAAGAGCAGGCCAATACCCGTAATAATCTGCGCGTGGTGTCAGTGTTCGCCGCCGCCGCGATCGGCATCGTTGGCGTGCTGGTGATCCTCTACGCCTGGCAGCTACCGCCCTTTACCCGCCACGTTCAGTTTACCGATAACGCCTACGTGCGCGGCCAGACCACCTTTATCAGCCCCCAGGTGAATGGCTACATCACCGAGGTGAAGGTGCAGGATTTTGAGCAGGTGAAGAAAGGCGACCTGCTGCTGCAGATCGACGATCGCATCTACCGCCAGCGGGTGCATCAGGCCGAAGCCCAGCTGGCGATGAAAATCGCCACCCTCAACAACAACCTGCAACAGCGCAAAAGCGCCGAAGCGGTGATTCAGCGTAACGAGGCGGCGCTGAAAAACGCCCGGGCCCAGAGCCAGAAAACCCAGGCCGACTTAAAGCGCGTGAAGGACCTTACCGCCGACGGTTCGCTGTCGATCCGTGAGCGGGATGCCGCGCTGGCAAGCGCCGCCCAGGGCAGCGCCAATATCGACCAGGCGAAAGCCACGCTGGAGATGTCGCGCCAGGATCTGCAGACCGCGATCGTCAACCGCGCCGCGCTGGAGGCCGATGTCGAAAACGCGAAGGCGGCGCTGGAGCTGGCACAGATCGACCTGCAGAACACCCGCATCGTTGCGCCGCGTGACGGCCAGCTGGGGCAGATTGCCGTGCGTCTGGGGGCCTACGTTACCGCCGGGACCCACCTCACCACCCTGGTGCCGCCGCAGCACTGGGTGATCGCCAATATTAAAGAGACTCAGCTGGCGAACCTGCGTGTCGGCCAGCCGGTGAAATTTACCGTCGATGCCCTGAACGACCAGGCCTATGAAGGCCGGGTGCAGAGCATTTCCCCCGCCACCGGGGTAGAGTTCAGCGCCATTACCCCGGATAACGCCACCGGCAACTTCGTCAAGATTGCCCAGCGGATCCCGGTGCGCATTGAGGTGCTCGGCAAAGCCGAAGACGCGGCACGGCTGCGGCCGGGAATGTCGGTGCAGGTGACGATTGATACCCGGGAGGCAGAATGATCCGCCGCCCGCTCATCGCCCTGCTGATTGCCGCCGCCCTGAGCGCCTGCCAGTCAGTGGATGTCGCCCCGGCGAAACCCACCCTGCAGATCCCCGCCCAGTGGCGGGCCAGCACCGGCCCCGCCAGCCCGGCAGAGCAGATGTGGTGGCGCAATTTTCACGACAATCCTCTCAACGCTTACGTGGATCAGGCCCTGCGCAACAACAGCGATGTGCTGATTGCCCGGGAGCGGATCAACGAGTATCAGGCCCGGGTGTACGCCAGTGAGGGCAACCTGTTTCCGACCCTCGATGCCGATCTGAATGCGGGTCGCGCCCGGTCCCAGTCGGCGGCCACCGGTTTGCCCACCTACGGCGCGCTGTACAAAGGGAGCCTGACCGCCAGCTATGATGTGGATATCTGGGGGGTGAACCGCCGCACCACCGATGCCGCCCGGGCCTCGCTCGAGGCGCAAAAAGCGGCGGCGGCCGCGGCGGATCTGACCGTGGCCTCCTCGGTGGCCTCGGGTTATGTCACCCTGCTGGCGCTGGACGAGCAGCTCCGGGTGACGCAGTCGACCCTCAAAGCGCGGGAAGAGGCCTTCAACCTGGCGCAACGGCAGTATCAGACCGGCTACAGCTCGCGTCTGGAGCTGATGCAGTCCGACTCCGAGCTGCGCTCGACGCGGGCCCAGATCCCGCAGGTGCAGAATCAGATTGCCCGCCAGGAGAACGCCCTGACCCTACTGCTGGGAAACAACCCGGGAGCTATCGCCCGCAGCGCGGATTTCGACACCCTGACCCCGCTGCGTATCCCGTCGCAGCTGCCTTCGTCGCTGCTTAATCGCCGCCCGGATATTGTGCAGGCGGAACGCCAGCTGATCGCCGCCGATGCTTCTCTGGCTTCCGCGCGCGCCAGCCTGCTGCCGTCGTTCAACCTGACCGCAACCGGATCGATCCAGGATCGCACCCTGCCCGGCCTGCTGGACAACCCGCTGGAGCTGTGGAGTATCGGCGGCAGTATTCTGGCCCCGCTCCTGAACCGCCAGGCGCTGAATGCCCAGGTGGATATCGGCCAGTCGCAGCGTAATCAGGCGCTCTACAGCTATGAAAAAACCGTGCGCAACGCCTTTAAAGAGGTGAATGACAGTCTGGATGCTATCACCCGCTACGGCGAGCAGCTGACCGAGCTGGTGGCCCAGCAGGAGGTCGCCCAGGAGACATTGCGGATCGCGCAGAACCGCTATAACAACGGCTATTCGTCCTATCTGGACGTGCTGGACGCCCAGCGGACGCTGTTCTCGGTGCAGACCAGCGTGGTGCAGGCGAAAAATAATCTACTGCTGGCGCAGATCGATTTGTATAAGGCGCTGGGGGGTGGGTGGTCGGCATAATCGGATCGTAGGCCCGCGCAAGCGTAGCGCCGCCGGGCAAAACTCTCACTAAGGGGTCAATCTATGCAACAACAGTGGTCTGCCGTCGATAATTACATGATTTCCGAGCTTATTCCTCAGGATGAGGTGCTCCAGCAGGTGCTGGAAAATAACCAGCGTGCCGGTTTACCGGCGCACGACGTCGCCGCCAATCAGGGGCAGCTGCTGGCGCTGTTTGTGCGCATGACCCAGGCGAGGCGCATTCTGGAGATTGGCACCCTGGGGGCCTACAGCAGCATCTGGATGGCGCGCGCCCTGCCGCCGGACGGAAAGCTGATTACCCTTGAGGCCGATCCGGTTCACGCGAAGGCCGCGCGCCAGAACATCCACCTGGCGGGGCTGGACTCTCGCATTGAGCTGATTGAAGGCCCGGCGCTGCTCTCCCTCGACCAGCTTGGCGAGGTTCCCCCGTTCGATCTGATTTTTATTGATGCCGACAAGCCAAACAATCCCGGCTATCTGGAGTGGGCGCTGCACTACTCCCGACCGGGAACGTTGATCATCGGTGACAACGTGGTGCGCGACGGGGAAGTGATTAACGGCCAGAGCGATGATGCCCGGGTGCACGGCGTGCGACGCTTTATTGAGATGATTGGCGATAACCCGCGCCTGACCGCCACGGCGCTCCAGACGGTGGGCGTAAAGGGGTGGGATGGGTTTACGTTGGCAGTGGTCAACGGCTGAGGAAATGCCCGGTGGCGCTGCGCTTACCGGGCCTACAGGACTCCGTAGGCCGGGCAAGCGAATGCGCCGCCCGGCGTTTTTTAGGCTGAAATCTGCTCCATCGCCTGCAAAATACGCTTGTCGGAGATCGGATACGGCGTCCCCAGCTGCTGCGCAAAGAAGCTGACGCGCAGCTCTTCGATCATCCAGCGGATCTCCTGTACATCTTCGTCATCGCGACGGGCAGGTGGCAGCTTATTCAGCCACTGCTGCCAGCGCTGCTGCACCGCTTCCACCTTCAGCATCTGCGCCCGGTCGCGGTGCGGATCGATGGCCATCTTCTCCAGACGTTTTTCAATCGCCTGCAGGTAGCGCAACGTATCCCCTAAACGCTTGTAGCCGTTGCCGGTGACAAACCCGCGATAGACCAGCCCTGCCATCTGGGCCTTCACATCCGACAGCCCCAGCGCCATGGTCATATCCACCCGCCCTTTCAGGCGCTTGTTGATATTGAACACTGCCGTGAGGATCTGCTCGACCTGCTTCGCAATATTGACCACCGTCTCATTGAGCTCAGCGCGCACTTTTTCGTGCAGCTTCGCAAAGCCTTCTTCGGTCCACACCGGCCCGCCCGCGGCGTTGATCAACTGGTCCACGCCGCAGGAGATGCAGTCGTCGATCAGATCCAGCACCTTGCCGTACGGGTTAAAGTAGAGTCCCAGCTTGGCTTTGTTTGGCAGCTTCTCGTGCAGATACTTGATCGGCGACGGGATGTTCAACAGCAGTAAACGGCGCAGCCCGCGCCACATCGCCTGCTGCTGCTCCTGCGGGTTATCGAACAGCTTGATCGCCACGCTGTCGCGCTCGTCCACCAGCGCCGGCCAGGCTTTCACCTTGTAGTTGCCGCGCTTCTGCTCGTAGCTTTCCGGCAGCTGACCAAAGCTCCAGATATGCAGCCCGCTCTGTTCGATCCCGTCGTCGGCCACGGCGGAGAGGGTCTCCTGCACTTTGCCTTTCAGGGCGTCTTTCAGGTCGGTCAGGGAACGGCCTTCCTGCAATTTCTTGTTTTTCTCGTCCACCACGCGGAAGCTGATTTTCAGGTGATCGGGCACCTGATCCCAGTGCCACTCTTCGCGGTCGATGGTTACGCCGGTCATACGCCTAAGCTCGCGCTCCAGCGAATCCAGCAGCGGCAGCTCCAGCGGCGTCACGCGGCCTAAAAACGCCTCGGCGTAGTTCGGCGCCGGGACAAAGTTACGCCGCACCGGCTTCGGCAGGGATTTGATCAGAGCGATAATCAGCTCCCGGCGCAGGCCGGGAATTTGCCACTCGAAACCGCTCTCTTCCACCTGGTTAAGCAGCGGCAGAGGGATGTGAACGGTGACGCCGTCGGCATCGGTGCCCGGTTCAAACTGGTAGCTCAGGCGCAGCTTGAGGTTGCCCTGATGCCAGAAGTTCGGGTAATCGAGCTTGCTGACCTGCTCCGCCCCCTCTTTGATCAACATGCTCTTTTCAAAGTTGAGCAGGTCCGGGGTGTCGCGACTGACCTTTTTCCACCAGCTGTCGAAGTGGCGGGCCGAGACCACATCGTGGCTGATGCGCTGGTCGTAAAACTCAAACAGCGTCTCGTCATCCACCAGGATGTCGCGGCGACGGGTTTTGTGCTCCAGCTCTTCCACTTCGCTGCGCAGCTTCAGGTTTTCGCGGAAGAAGGCGTGACGGGTCTGCCAGTCGCCCTCCACCAGCGCGTGGCGGATAAACAGCTCGCGCGACAGCACAGGGTCGATCTGGCTGTAGTTAACTTTGCGCGCGGCTACCACCGGCAGGCCGTAGACGGTGACCTTTTCGGTGGCCATCACCGCGCCCTGCGCCCGCTCCCAGTGCGGTTCACTGTACGAACGCTTCAGCAGATGCTGGGCTACCGGCTCGACCCACTCCGGATCGATGCGTGCGGCAATGCGCCCCCACAGGCGGCTGGTCTCTACCAGCTCGGCCACCATCGTCCACTTCGGCGGCTTCTTGAACAAGCCGGAGCCCGGGAAGATGGAGAAACGGGCGTTACGCGCGCCGGTAAATTCCTGCTTGTCGGCATCTTTCATCCCGATATGCGACAGCAGACCGGTCAGCAGCGCGATATGAATCTCGCGGTACTCCGCCGGTTCGCTGTTCACCGGAATACCCAGCTCTTTCACCACCTGACGCAGCTGAGTATAGATATCCTGCCACTCGCGCACCCGCAGGTAGTTGAGGAAGTCCAGCTTGCACTGGCGGCGGAACTGGTTCGAGGAGAGCGCTTTCTGCTGCTCTCCGATGTAGTTCCACAGGTTCACAAAGGCGAGGAAGTCGGACTCTTTGTCGTGGAAGCGGCGGTGCTTCTCGTCGGAAGCCTGCTGCTTGTCCATCGGACGCTCGCGCGGATCCTGAATAGAGAGCGCGGAGGTGATGATCATCGCCTCGCGCACGCAGCCATGTTTTTGCGCCTCCAACACCATCCGCGCCAGACGCGGGTCCACCGGTAGCTGGCTGAGCTGACGACCCTGCGGGGTCAGCTTGTAGGCCGTGGCCTGCTCGTCGGTGGTGATTGCCCCCAGCTCTTCCAGCAGGCGCACGCCGTCCTGGATATTGCGTTTATCCGGCGCTTCGACAAACGGGAAGGCGGCGATATCGCCCAGCCCAAGAGCGGTCATCTGCAGAATGACTGACGCGAGGTTGGTACGCAGAATTTCCGGGTCGGTAAATTCCGGGCGCGACAGGAAATCGTCTTCCGAATAGAGACGAATACAGATCCCTTCCGAGACGCGTCCGCAGCGGCCCTTACGCTGGTTAGCCGAGGCCTGGGATACCGGCTCAATCGGCAGACGCTGCACCTTGGTGCGGTAGCTGTAGCGGCTGATACGCGCCGTGCCGGGGTCAATGACATATTTAATGCCCGGTACGGTGAGGGAGGTTTCCGCCACGTTGGTCGCCAGCACGATGCGGCGGCCGCTGTGAGACTGGAACACGCGGTTCTGCTCGCTGTTGGACAGACGGGCATACAGCGGCAGGATCTCGGTATGGCGCAGATCGCGCTTGCTGAGCGCATCGGCGGTATCGCGGATTTCGCGTTCGCCGCTCATAAAGATCAGGATATCGCCCGGGCTTTCGTTGCCCAGCTCGTCCACCGCATCGAAGATGGCCTGCAGCTGATCGCGCTCGGTGTCGTCGGCCTCTTCCACCATCGGACGGTAGCGCACTTCCACCGGATAGGTTCGACCGGAGACTTCAATGATTGGCGCATTGTTGAAGTGGCGCGAAAAACGTTCCGGGTCAATGGTGGCCGAGGTGATGATCACCTTCAGATCCGGACGACGCGGCAGCAGCTCCCGCAGATAGCCCAGCAGGAAGTCGATGTTCAGGCTGCGCTCGTGCGCTTCATCGATGATGATGGTGTCGTACTGCATCAGCAGCCGGTCCTGCTGAATTTCCGCCAGCAGGATCCCGTCGGTCATCAGTTTGACCATGGTGTTGTCGCTGACGTGATCGCTGAATCGCACCTTATAGCCGATACAGCCGCCCGGCTCGCTTTGCAGCTCTTCGGCAATACGGTTCGCAACCGTACGCGCCGCCAGACGCCGCGGCTGGGTGTGGCCGATCAGACCCTTGAGCCCGCGGCCCAGCTCCATACAAATTTTTGGCAGCTGAGTGGTTTTACCCGAGCCGGTCTCCCCCGCCACAATCACCACCTGGTGATCGCGCACGGCTTCGAGGATCTCCTGTTTCTTCTGGCTGACGGGCAGGTTTTCCGGGTAGGTGATCGCCGGACGCGCGGCTTCGCGCAGCACGACCTTACCGGCAGCCTGTTCAATCTCTTTCGCCATCTCCTGGTAGATAGCCTGTTGTGCATCAGGATTTTTAACCTTCTTTACCCCGTGCAGACGGCGGGCAAACCGCTGTTTGTCACGCAGCATCAGCGATTCCAGCTGTTGCATCAGCATCGGGAAGGTTAATTTCTGTTGTTCTGTCATAGCGTTAACGGGCAGTGCACTGCCGGATAAAATCTCTTTTTAATGATTGATATAGAGTACCACATCGGTGGTTTTTGCGCCTTATTCAAAAAATTCGAACATAGGCTTCGATATATTGCGCTATCCCTGCGACAGGATTGTGAATAAAGTGTCAGCAAGCAACGGGGCCACCCCCCTTATCAAATACATAAAAGGAATCACCCATGAGCAAAGTATTAGTTCTTAAATCCAGTATTCTGGCAGGGTACTCTCAGTCTGGTCAGCTGTCTGATTATTTCGTTGAACAGTGGCGTGAACAGCACAGCGGTGACGAAATCACCGTCCGCGATCTGGCCGCTCAGCCAATTCCGGTACTGGATGGTGAACTGGTAGGTGCTCTGCGTCCGAGCGATGCGCCGCTGACCCCACGTCAGCAGGAAGCGCTGGCGCTCTCTGATGAGCTGATTGCCGAGCTGCAGGCGCACGACGTGATCGTGATTAACGCCCCGATGTATAACTTCAACATCCCGACGCAGCTGAAAAACTACTTTGACCTGATTGCCCGTGCTGGCGTCACCTTCCGCTACACCGAGAAAGGGCCGGAAGGTCTGGTTACCGGTAAGCGTGCGGTTGTGCTCTCCAGCCGTGGTGGTATTCACAAAGATACCCCAACTGACCTGATTGCCCCGTACCTGTCCGTGTTCCTGGGCTTCATCGGCATTACCGACGTGAACTTCGTGTTTGCTGAAGGTATCGCATACGGTCCGGAAGTGGCAACCAAAGCTCAGTCCGACGCGAAAGCCGCGATCGACAGCCTGGTAGCAGCATAAGATTTCCCACTCCCACCACCCGGTGGGAGTTTTTTATTTCCCCTGCCTTCTCTCGCATCTTTACGAGACGCCTCGTAGAGTCAGCACGCTTTTCAGCACACTCTTCCCACGCTTCATACAATGCCAGCCAGCATCAGAGATCGTTTTAGTTCACGCGTTCTCTGGCAGCAAAATAATTATGGACCTGTACTATGTACACCAAGGGGTGTACGTGGTACCTTACATGGAGAGAGTATCGTGTGCCATGCAATAGAATTTATCGAGACGTCACTGTTTACGCGGCAAATTAAACAGATCGCGACTGATGATGAGCTTCTGACATTACAAAGAGAGCTCATTGCCTTTCCGGACAAAGGCGATGTCATCCAGCATACCGGCGGGCTGCGAAAAGTCCGGATGGCAACGGGCACTCAGGGTAAAAGCGGTAGCGCCAGGGTGATTTACCTTCTGGCAACGCGGGAGATTATCTGGCTAGTGCTCGCTTATCCGAAAAGCGCCAAAGAGAATCTGACTGATGCAGAAAAGGCTGAACTCAAGAAACTGACAACCTTACTGAAAAATGAGGTATGAAATGAATTTTTTTGACGAACTGAAAACGTCTCTGAAAGAGGCGGTAGAGATCAAAAACGGGACCAAAGCCCCTGCTCGTGTCACCCGCTACGAGATTGCCGATGTGAAGGCGATCCGAGAGCAGCTCAACGTTTCTCAGGCTGAAATGGCAAAAGCGCTGGGTACCAGCGTGGACACCATCAAAAGCTGGGAATCCAGACGACGTAATCCTACGGGCCTGGCGGCAAAAGTGCTGGCCACGATCCAGGCGAACCCGGCATTCTTTTACGAACTGGCTGCACATTAATGGTCGTTTTTACACCATCAACAGCGGGACGGGAATTAACGCCGCAGAAATGAAAAAGCCCCAGCGATATTTTGCCAGGGCTTTTAGGGTACTACCAAATTAATAATTAACATTCATCAACTTAATTACACACTACAACTTCAAAGATGTACGTATTCTCACAGGATTACCGTTTAAACCAGTTAACGCTACCTCCTTCGATAAGTATGTGAAATAACATTTTTTCCTGTCGTGTACATCACCCACGCGATATATACTCTTGATGCGTTGCCTTAACTGCGTCGCGATATTCTTAACGCCATACTTACGTACCCAAGTCGCGACCATTACTCTTTGAAACAAGGCCTTACATCATCGCGTTAACTTCCCCATCATGCGATCGTACTGATTTACTGCATGGCCTGAAAGCGTGTTCACACTGGCGTTTACTTATTACCAGGACCCAAACTACACTACTTCGTGGCCTTTATCGCATCTCGTTACTGCTCTATTACCGCACCGTGAAACATTTATTTCTCTGTGGTGCTGAGTTCTAATTTACTCATTATAGACGCAGTGTCAACCCTCAGATTGAGGCCTATTATATTTTCTTGTTTAATATCATAAAAACAGATATTTACGTGATCCCGATCTCGTTATGAAGCGGGTTTTGCCGCTCAACCGGCGGATTTGGGCCGCAGATTTTCATCAAACACCAGCCGCTTACGGTCCGGTTCAACCTCGTGCAGCGGCTCCACCTGATGCATCGTCTGTTTGCAGCGCTCAACCAGGGTCTGATACTCCCGGGTGCCCTGCTTTTTCCACTCTTTTTCCTGCTCGCTCAGCACCCGGATCGCTTTGGCCGGGCTGCCGATAATCAGATGGTCGGCCGGCATTTCCGCCTTCGCTTTCACAAACGCGGCCGCGCCGACAATGCTGTTTTCGCCAATCACCGCCCCGTCGATGATCACCGCATTCATCCCCACCAGCGCATTGCGGCGGATGATGCAACCGTGCAGGATCGCGCCATGACCAATATGGCCCTCCTCCTCCACCACCGTATCCTGCTCCGGGAAACCGTGCATGATGCAGTTATCCTGGATATTGGCTCCGTCTTTCACCAGGATACGGCCAAAATCACCGCGCAGGCTGGCGTTGGGCCCCACGTAGACCCCCTTGCCAAGGATCACATCGCCAATCAGCACCGCGGTCGGGTGGACATAACTCTCTGGCGGAACAACCGGGGTCATCCCATCGATTTGATATACAGGCACACTACCTCCTTTACGCAGGCGTCAGGCCGCCGAAGCGTTGCCAGTAAGAAGAGCCCGGCGACGGCAGTTCGCCGACGCTGGTCTCGCCTTTCTCACTGACAAACGCCAGCGCACCCGGCGCGACGCGCTGATAAATGTTGATGCACAGCTGGCGGGCCGTCTGGCCTGCCCAGTGCGACGGGAGTAACTCTTCAGGCAACAGCGGATCTTTCAGCACCACCCGGCGATAAAAATGGATCAGCAGCAGCTGGATCTGGAAGCAGCGTTCCGGCGTCAGCTCATCCGGGGTGGCCTCCCGCAGCAGCGGCAGGAGCGGACGGAACGAGTCGATAAAGGTTTCATACATGCCGTTCTGCTCGCTGAGCTGCCAGCACTCCTCCACCCGGGAGCGCAGCGCGGCGCGGGAGAGCGCCAGCGGCGAATGCGCCTCAAAGCAGATGACGTTCTCGGCCACCCCCGCTTCGTGCAGTAACGTCTGCACGTCTGCCAGCTGCTGCGATGGCGAGGCCATCAGGCTGGGTGCCAGAGTGCCGAACCCCTGCCAGATCAGCTGCTTTTTCACATCCGCCAGCGTGGCTTTGTCCATCCCTTCGGAGAGCAGCAGCAACCATTTGCCGTCCCAGGCCGGTAATTCTGCGCGGTAAATTTTTGCCTCGGCGCGACGGGTTAAGCGCAGCCCTTTGTCGCTCAGGCGGTAAAAGCTGCGTCGGCCGATACGGACCACATCCAGCCAGCCCTCTTTGTTCAGGCGGAACAGCGCGGTGCGCACGAAGCGTTCACCAAATCCCATTCCCTCCAGCAGTGCCGCCAGGCTTCCCAGCCAGACTTCGCCGCCGCGATGCGACAGCGCATCACCGTACAGGGAGGAGATCAACGAGGTGCCGCTGACGGGAACGGAGCTGACCGCGTGCTGGATAAAGGCGTCGAGTTTACTCATGTGATTCATTCTGTTGTGATTATTATGTCGGATGAATCATAGCATAGCCCCAAAAGCCTGACCCTCCCCAATACGGAGAGGGTCGGCAGGCCGGAATTAACCGTTGGCGGCAACCTTACGCAGGTCGAAGACGCGACAGGCTTTGCCTTCGGAACGCGGGATGCTGCCGCAGTTGACAATGGTCACGTCGGTGGAGATCCCGACCATCGACTTGATGCGGTGGCGCAGCTCATGGCACACGTGGCAGCGCTGCTCATGGGTCAGGGTTAAGCTGCTCTGTTTCAGCTCCACCTTCACTGAAAGCGAATCAAGATGGCCCCGACGATTCACCTCCAGCTGATAGTGCGGCGACAGGTGCTCGAACTTGACGATCTCCTCTTCCAGCTGGGACGGGAAGACGTTCACGCCGCGGATGATCAGCATGTCGTCGCTGCGACCGCTGATGCGATCCATACGGCGCATGGTGCGGGCGGTACCCGGCAGCAGGCGGGTCAGGTCGCGGGTGCGGTAGCGGATCACCGGCAGCGCCTCTTTGGTCAGGGTGGTGAACAGCAGTTCGCCCTGCTCGCCGTCGTTCAGCGGCGTGCCATCGTTCGGGTTGACGATTTCCGGGTAGAAGTGATCTTCCCAGATGGTCGGGCCGTCGGCGGTTTCGATACACTCCATCGCCACGCCCGGGCCCATTACTTCGGAGAGGCCGTAGATGTCGAGGGCGGTAATACCGAGGCGTTTTTCAATTTCGCGGCGCATCGCCAGGGTCCAGGGCTCAGCACCAAACACACCGACCCGCAGGGAGCACTGGCTGGCATCGCCGCCCATCTGGCGCTCAAGCTCTTCGATCAGGTTGAGGCAGTAGGATGGCGTCACCATGATCATGTCCGGCTGGAAATCGCGGATCAGCTGGGCCTGTTTCTCGGTCTGGCCGCCGGACATCGGGATCACCGTCGCACCTAAACGCTCGGCACCGTAGTGCGCCCCCAGTCCGCCGGTAAAGAGTCCGTAGCCATAAGCCACATGAATTTTATCTTTCGCACTGCCGCCTGCGGCCCGCAGGGAGCGCGCCACAATGTTGGCCCAGTTATCAATGTCGTTTTGTGTGTAGCCGACCACGGTCGGTTTGCCGGTAGTGCCCGAGGAGGCATGAATACGCACCACCTGCTCCATCGGTACCGCGAAAGTGTCGAAGGGATAGTTGTCGCGCAGATCCTGTTTAGTGGTGCACGGGAACTTGCGGATATCCGCTAACTCTTTGAAATCGTCAGGATGGACCCCCGCCGCATCAAACTTGCGTTTGTACATCGGGACGTTGTTATAAGCGTGTTCTAAGGTCCACTTCAGGCGCTGGGTTTGCAGGGCCTGCAGTTCATCCAGGGACGCGGTTTCGATCGGATCCAGCTTAGTTGTCGTTGTGATTGTCATTGTAGGGTACTCACATTTTTATAATTGTTCAGACACGCTCAAGGATCATGGCAATTCCCTGACCGACACCAATGCACATCGTGCAGAGCGCATAACGCCCTTTCCGACGATGCAGCTCGTTGCTGGCGGCCAGCGCCAGACGGGCTCCGCTCATCCCCAGCGGATGGCCTAAAGCAATCGCGCCCCCGTTAGGGTTCACATGCGCAGCATCGTCCGGCAGCCCCAGCTCGCGCAGCACGCCCAGCGCCTGCGACGCAAAGGCTTCATTCAGTTCGATAACGTCCATATCGTTGATGCTCAGCCCGGCGCGCTCCAGCACGCGGCGGGTGGCCGGCACCGGGCCCAGCCCCATCAGACGCGGTTCCACCCCGGCGGTGGCCATCGCCACGATGCGGGTACGCGGGGTTAAGCCCTGCGCCGCGGCCATCTCCTCGCTGGCGATAATCAGCGCTGCGGCACCGTCATTCACGCCGGATGCGTTACCTGCGGTGACCACGCCACCGGCGCGGAACGGGGCTTTCAGCCCGGCCAGCATCTCGAGGGTGGTCTCCGGGCGCAGGTGCTCATCATGCATCACTTCAGTCACCGCCCCTTTTTTGCCTTTAATCATCACCGGGACGATCTCCTGGGCCAGGATGCCGTTGGCCTGAGCCTGGGCGGTGCGCTGCTGGCTGCGGAAAGCAAAGGCGTCCTGATCTTCACGGGAAATTCGTAACAATTCCGCTACATTCTCTGCCGTTTCCGGCATGCTGTCAGAACCATATTGCTGCGCCATGAGCGGGTTCACAAAACGCCAGCCGATGGTGGTATCAAAGATTTCATTCTGGCGCTGGAAGGCGCTGGTGGCTTTTCCCATCACGAAGGGCGCACGGGACATCGACTCCACGCCCCCGGCGATCATCAGGTCACCATCACCGGCGCGAATGGCGCGGGCAGCAAAGCCCAGCGCATCCAGGCCGGAGCCGCACAGGCGGTTGAGGGTGGTGCCGGAAACGGTCTGCGGCAGCCCGGCCAGCAGCAGGGACATTCGCGCCACGTTGCGGTTGTCTTCCCCCGCCTGGTTGGCACAGCCAAAAATCACATCATCAATGCGTTCCGCGTCCAGACCCGGGTTACGCACCAGCAGCTCGCGCAGGGGGATGGCGCCCAGATCGTCCGCGCGCACGCCGGATAATGCCCCGGCATAGCGGCCAATAGGGGTTCGGATCCCGTCACAAATAAAGGCGTCACGCATTATGCTTCTCCTGTAATAGTGCCGCCGATGCGGTGGGATTTCCCACGGAACAGGGCAATGGTTTTTTGCTGTTGGTTAACAATTTCAATGTCGTACACGCCGGTCTGTTTCCCCTGATGACGCACCTGCGCGGTGGCGGTGAGCCTGTCATGGGCAAAGGCCGGACGCACAAAATCGATGGTGCAGCCCGAGGCCACCGCCGCCAGCCCCTGACTGTTGCAGGCGTAGGCGAAGGCCGTATCGGCGAGGGTAAACAGCTGGCCACCGTGGCAGCTTTTGTGGCCGTTGAGCATCTGCGGGGTGACGGTCATGGTCAGCACGGCGACGCCGTCATCCATCTCAATAATGTCGATGCCACAGGACTGGGCGCAGGCATCGTTTTCATACATGGCGCGGGCGTTGCGCCAGGCGTTATGACTCATAGCTACTCTCCAGAAGCGCGCGCTGGCGCAGCAGGGATGACGGACGGTAACGCTCTTCGCCGTAGTGGCGTTGCAGGTTTTCCAGCAGAATCAGCAGACGCTGCCAGCCAAGCTGTTCTCCCCACGCCAGCGGGCCGCGCGGATAGTTCACCCCGAGGCGCATGGCGGTATCGATATCCTGTTCGCTGGCGACCCCTTTTTGCAGGGCGTCGAGGGCTTCGTTGACGATCATCGCCACCGTGCGCCAGATCAAGAGGCCGGGATAATCCGCCACCTGCAGGACGCGCTTGCCCTGCTGCTGCAGATGCCGGACCGCTTTCAGGGTAGCGGAGGTCGGGTTGCTGGCCGCGGCGGCAATCACCGCTACATCCCCTTCTTGCCGATCGATGACCACTACCGGCTGGCCGTAACGGTTCGCCAGCGCCTGGGCAGTCTCGCCCTGGGTCTCGATCAGCAGCAGGCCGTCAATTTCGGTGACACCGTCACTTCTTCGTTGCACGCTCATGGCGCTCCATGTGTCGCCAACGGTCTTCTGCCAGTTCACGGCAGGCCTCTCGCTGCGCCAGTTGTAGACGCCCTGGCCGCTCTTCTTACCGAAGCGCCCGGCCAGCACCAGCTCCTGCTGCACCAGCGACGGCAGGAAACGGCGCTCCTGCCAGAAGGCGTTAAATACTGAACAGGTGACGGCGAAGTTGACGTCCTGGCCGATCATGTCGGTCAGCTCCAGCGGCCCCATCGGGAAGCCTGCGCCGTCGCGCAGCGCCGCGTCGATAATTTCCGGGGCGGCCACCTGCTCTTCCAGCGCCCGCCAGGCTTCGGCGTAATAAGGACGCGCCACGCGGTTAACGATAAAGCCCGGAGTGGACTGGCAGCGCACCGGCTGTTTACCCCAGTTCACCGCCAGTTCACTCAGTTGCGCCACCACTTCTTCCGAGGTCGCCAGACCGCTCACCACCTCCACCAGCTTCATCACCGGGGCCGGATTAAAGAAGTGCAGCCCGGCCACGCGCTCGGGGTGGCGCAGGTCGGCGGCAATTGCGGTGATCGAGATAGAGGAGGTGTTGCTGGTCAGGAGCGTGTTGGCCGGGCAGATGGCCGCCAGTTCGGCAAAGAGCGCCTTTTTAATTTCCATCTGCTCAGAGGCCGCTTCAATCACCAGGTCGGCCGCCGCCAGGGCGTGAATGTCGGTGACCGGGATCAGGCGCTGGAGCGTCTGCTCGCAGGCCTGAGCGCTCAGCTTGCCTCGCGCCACGCGGGATTCGAGACGGGTGCGGATGCCGTCAATGGCGCGAGTAATGGCCCCGGCATTGATGTCATATACCAGCACCGGATGCCCGTGGCTGGCCGCCACTTCGGCGATCCCCGCTCCCATGATGCCGCTGCCAATCACCGCCACGGTATGAATAGTCGTCATCTTATTTCCCCGTAAACTGCGGCGCGCGTTTGTTGAGGAAGGCGCCGACGCCTTCCCGGTAGTCGGCACTGCGTCCGGCCAGGCGCTGATAGTCACGCTCCAGATCCAGCTGTGCGTCCAGGGTGTTGGTTTCGGCGGCGTTGATCGCCTGCTTGATCAGCCCCAGGCCAAAGGTCGGCTGCGAAGCGAGATGCACCGCCAGCTGGCGGGCGGTGTCGGTCAGTTCAGCATCATCCACCACCTGCCAGATCATCCCCCAGGCGTGCGCCTGTTCAGCGCTGATTTTCTCCCCCAGCAGAGCCAGGCCCATCGCCCGGGCGCGGCCGGTGAGGCGCGGCAGCAGCCAGGTCCCGCCGGAATCTGGTATCAGACCCAGCTTGCTGAAGGCCATCACAAAGTTCACCGAGCGGGCGGCGATCACGATGTCGCAGCCCAGTGCCAGGGTGGCACCGGCCCCGGCGGCGACGCCGTTCACCGCGCAGATCACCGGCTTGGGCAGTTTTGCCAGGCGCTTAACCAGCGGGTTATAAAATTTCTCCACCGACATCCCGAGGTCCGGCGCGGGGCTGTTCGGGTCGACGTTGCGGTCGTTGAGATCCTGTCCGGCGCAAAAACCGCGTCCGGCACCGGTCACCAGCAGACAGCGCACGCTGTCGTCGCGCTCGGCCTGGGTCAGGCACGCCGCCAGCTGCAGATGCATCTCCTCGTTAAAGCTGTTGAGACGCTCCGGGCGGTTCAGGGTAAGGGTCATTACCCCCTGCTCAACGTGACTCAGAATGAAATCCATGGTTAGCGTCCTTTAAAGTCGGGGGTGCGTTTTTGCAGAAAGGCATCAATGCCCTCGCGGCGATCCTCGGTGGCCGCCAGCAGGGTAAAGAGCTGACGCTCCTGGGCCAGCCCGGCCTGCAGGGGCACCTCCTGCGACTGGCGTAAGGCCTGCTTCGCGGCCTGCAACGCCAGCGGGGAGTGGCGCGCCATCAGCGCCGCCTGCTGGAGGGCATATTCCAGGGTCAGAGATTCGGGATAAACGTCGCTCACCAGCCCCGCGGCCTGCGCCTGACGGGCGGTAATGCTCTCCCCGGTCAGCACCATTTTGCTGGCCAGCGATTTGCCGACGCTGCGGATCAGGCGCTGGGTGCCGCCCGCGCCCGGCATAATGCCCAGCGTAATTTCTGGCAGGCCGAAACGGGCGTTCTCCCCGGCAATCACCACATCGCAGAGCAGCGCCAGTTCGCAGCCTGCGCCCAGCGCGTAGCCGTTGACCGCGGCGATCAGTGGTTTGCTGAAGGCGTTGATCCGCCCCCATAGCTGGGGACGAATATCGTTCAAGGTGGCGGCCAGATCTTTTTCCGCCATTTCATTCAGATCGGCCCCCGCAGCAAAGAAGCGTTCGTTGCCAGAAATCACACACACCGAAATCTCGCGGTCGTCAGCCGCGGCTTCGAGGGTGATCGCCAGCTCGCTCAGCAACGCATTGTTAAGAGCGTTGCGGGCCGCCGGGCGGTTGAGAGTCAGGTGCAAAACCCGACCCTGACGGGTAACAATCAGGTCGCTCATGCCATCCCCTTCGCGTCAAAGTCCACCAGCACGTCGCTGGTCAACGGCAGGGCCTGGCAGCTCAGAACGTAGCCCGCCGCCAGTTCGTCCGGCTCGAGGCTGTAGTTGGTCGCCATATCCACTTTCCCGCGCAGCACTTTGCATTTGCAGGTGGCGCAGACCCCGCCCTTGCAGGCGTACGGCAGATCCGCCCCCTGACGCAGGGCGGCGTCGAGAATGCTCTCGTCGTCGGCCGTAAGGGTGATCTCGCGGTCGCGTCCGTCCTGGCGCACCGTCACTTTCTGGCCCTCCACCTGCACGGTGTGGGCGCGTTTTACGCTGGTGCCCGGGGTGTTGAAGCGTTCCAGATGCAAGGATTTTTCCGGCATGCCCAGCGCTTTCAGGGTCTGCTCGGCCTCGTCCATCATCGCCGCCGGGCCGCAGATAAAGGCTTCGTCAAACTGGCTGAAGTCGATCAGATGTTTCGCCAGCGCCTGCAGCTTTTCGCCGTCGATGCGGCCGTGCAGCAGCTCGCTGTCCAGCGTCTCCTGGCTGAAAATGTTGACCACCTGCAGGCGGGTGGGATAGCTATCCTTCAGGTCGGCCAGCGCCTGACGGAACATCATGCTCTGGCTGCTGCGGTTGCCGTAGATCAGGGTGAACTGGCTGTTGGGTTCGGTTTTCAGGGTGCTGGAGACGATCGCCAGCATCGGGGTGATGCCGGAACCGGCGGCAATCGCCAGGTAGCAGCCTTCTCGTTCCGCCTGGGGCTGATAACCAAAGTGGCCCTGGGGCACCATCACCTCCAGCGCCATCCCCTGTGTGATCTCATCCCGGGCATAGCGCGAGAAGCGCCCGCCGTCGATGGCTTTCACCGCCACGCTGATCTCGCCCGGCTGAACGCTGCGGCAGATGGAGTAGCAGCGGCGCAACTCTTCCCCCGCTAAATGGGCTTTCAGAGTCAGATGCTGGCCCGGACGGAAGCGATACGCCTCCTGCAACGCCTGGGGAACCGCGAAGGTAATGGTCACCGCATCGCGGGTTTCGGGTTCTACTTTTGCCACCGTTAAGGAATGAAACGTTGTCATGGCGACCTCAGATACATTTGAAATAGTCGAAGGGTTCCCGGCAGCTGTCGCAGCGGTAGAGCGCTTTACAGGCCGTGGAACCAAATTCACTGATCATCGTGGTACGGGTGCTGGCGCAGCGCGGACAGGTCACCTCGGCAGGCAGATGCGCATGGCAGCTGTGTCCGGCGGGTGGGCTGATGCCGTACTGGCGCAGACGCTCCCGGGCGTCCGGGGTCATCCAGTCGGTGGTCCACGCCGGGTCGAGCTGGATGCTGATCTGCACCGGTCCATAGCCGTGAGCGGTCAACGTGTCGCGGATCGCCCCCATCAGGTGGTCGGTGGCCGGGCAGCCGGAATAGGTCGGCGTAAAGCCGATGGCCCAGCCCTCACCCTGCGGGGTCACGCTGCGCACCATCCCTAAATCGGTAATGGTCAGCACCGGGATCTCCGGGTCCGGGATCTGGCTTAACAGGGACCAGATCTGCGGGACGGCGGCGGGTGCGGGTTCAGCGAAACGTTGCATAGCGCTCTCCTGCTCTACCACTGCTGGCCGGGATTGACGCGCTGCAGATATTGCATCTCTGCCAGCATCGGTCCCAGATGTTCGGTGTGCAGCCCTTTACGGCCGCCGCTGCGGTAGGCAGTTTCCTCAGGAACGCTCAGCGTCGCCGCGTTCAGCCCGGCAAAGACTTCCGCTTCCCATTCGTCACGCAGGCTGCGCGGATCGACGGCGATACCCTCGGCCACCAGGCCTAAGTCGATCTCGTCGGCTTCGAACAGCTCGGCGGTGAAGCGCCACAGGTCGTTGACCGCATGCTGCATTTTCTGCGTGGAAACCGCCGTGCCGTTCCCCAGGCGTTCCAGCCAGCCACGGCTGAAGCGCAGGTGATAGCGCGCTTCTTTGATGGATTTGGCGGCAATGGCGGCCAGCTGCGGGTCGCGGCTGTTCGTCAGACGGGTAAACAGCGCCACGTGCCAGGCGTCGATAAAGTACTGTCGGGCAATGGTGTCGGCGAAGTTGCCGTTCGGCTGCTCCACCAGCAGCAGGTTGCTGAACTGGCGTTCGTCACGCTGGAAGGCCAGCGTATCTTCATCGCCTGTGCCTTCCAGTTCGGCGGCGTAGGTTAAGAAGTTGCGTGCCTGGCCCAGCAGGTCGAGGCCGATATTGGCCAGCGCGAGGTCAATTTCCAGCTCCGGGGCGTGGCCACACCAGGCCCCCAGACGCTGAGAGAGCACCAGGCCGTTATCACCCAGACGCAGAACATAGTGCGTTAACGTTTTCATCCCGGACCTCACATGTGCTCGATGCCATCAGGGATGGTGTAGAAAGTGGGATGACGATAAACCTTGGTTTCCGCCGGATCGAAAAACTCACCGCGCTCTTCCGGCTGCGAGGCGACGATTTCGCTCGCCTTCACCACCCAGATGGAGCAGCCTTCGCTGCGGCGGGTATAAGCATCGCGGGCGTTTTCCAGCGCCATGCGGTCATCGGCGGCGTGCAGGCTGCCGACGTGGCGGTGAGACAACCCCTGTTTGCTGCGGACAAACACTTCGTATAACGGCCAGTATGTTTTGCTCATCGTGATTCCCCTTACGCGACCTTGCGGGCGTGTTGTTTTTCTGCGTGCGCCAGGGCGGCTTCGCGCACCCACGTCCCCTCTTCCCAGGCTTTATTCTTGGCGGCCAGGCGTTCGTGATTGCAGACGCCGCGGCCGTTGATCACCTCGTCAAACTCCTGCCAGTCGATCTCGCCGAAACGGTAGTGACCGGTTTCAGCATCGAAGTGCAGATCCGCATCCGGGACGGTCATCCCCAGCATCTCCACCTGCGGCACGGTGTTGTCGACGAAGCGCTGACGCAGCTCGTCGTTGCCAAAACGTTTGATCTTCCAGGCCAGGCTGCGGGCGCTGTTCGGCGAGTTGTCGTCGTTCGGCCCGAACATCATCAGCGCTGGCCACCAGAAACGGTTGATGGCGTCCTGCAGCATCTGGCGCTGGGCCTCGCTGCCCTGAGCCAGCGCCATGCAGGCTTCAAAGCCCTGACGCTGGTGGAAGCTCTCTTCTTTACAGATTTTCACCATCGCCCGGGCATAAGGACCATACGAAGTGCGGCACAGCGCCACCTGGTTAACGATGGCCGCGCCATCCACCAGCCAGCCAATCACGCCGATATCAGCCCAGCTCAGGGTCGGGTAGTTGAAGATCGAGGAGTACTTCATCTTGCCGTCGAGCATCTTCTGGTAGATGTCTTCCCGGGCGCAGCCCAGCGTCTCCGCCGCGCTGTAGAGATAGAGGCCGTGTCCGGCTTCATCCTGCACTTTCGCCAGCAGGATGGCCTTGCGGCGCAGCGTCGGGGCGCGGGCGATCCAGTTACCTTCCGGCAGCATGCCGACAATTTCGGAGTGGGCGTGCTGACCAATCTGGCGGATCAGCGTCTTGCGGTACGCGTCAGGCATCCAGTCCTGCGGCTCGATGGCCGTCTCTTGCACGATTCGCTGTTCAAAGCGTTGTTCTTCCGTCACGTCATCACCCTTATGATTCGTTTAACCGGTAAATTCCATTCAATGATGAATCACTTCGTTTCTTAAAAGTTACACAAAGGTTAAATATAACCCCAAGGAGTGTTTGTTTATTTTGTGATGTGGCTCGCAAGGCTTTTGCGGAGCCCCTTATGCGGCGGGAAACAGGGAGCAGGAATAGTCAGACAAGATCACACTGTTAACAAATCATTAAAACATCCCTTGCATTTTATGATTCATAATCAAACTATCTATAGTGAAATCACGAACCACTCGGAGAGAAAAATGCAGCAGTTAGCCAGCTTTTTGTCCGGCACCTGGCAGTCTGGCCGGGGCCGTGAGCGCACTATTCAGCACGCCATCAGCGGCGAAACCCTCTGGCAGGTCACCAGCGAAGGGCTGGATATGGCCGCCGCGCGTCGTTACGCCATTGAGCAAGGCGGTGAATCACTTCACGCCATGACCTTTATCGAGCGCGCCGCAATGCTGAAAGCGGTGGCAAAACATCTGATGAGCCAGAAAGAGGTGTTCTATGCCCTCTCCGCGCAGACCGGAGCGACCCGCGCCGACAGCTGGGTGGATATCGAGGGCGGGATTGGGACGCTGTTCACCTTCGCCAGCCTCGGCAGCCGCGAACTGCCGGACGACACCCTGTGGCCGGAAGATGAACTGATCCCCCTGTCGAAAGAAGGCGGTTTTGCCGCCCGTCACGTCCTGACCTCGAAATCCGGCGTGGCCGTCCACATCAACGCCTTTAACTTCCCCTGCTGGGGGATGCTGGAAAAACTGGCTCCAACCTGGCTGGCGGGGATGCCGGCAATCATCAAACCGGCCACCGCCACCGCCCAGGTGACCCAGGCGATGGTAAAAGCGATTGTCGACAGCGGCCTGGTGCCGGACGGTGCTATCAGCCTGATCTGCGGCGGCGCGGGGGATCTGCTCGACCAGCTCGATCATCAGGACGTGGTGACCTTTACCGGCTCCGCCGTCACCGGCCAGATGCTGCGCGTTCACCCGAACATCGTCGCCAAATCGATTCCGTTCACTATGGAAGCGGACTCCCTGAACTGCTGCGTGCTGGGGGATGACGTCACTCCGGAGCAGCCGGAGTTTGCCCTGTTTATCCGCGAAGTGGTGCGGGAGATGACGGCCAAAGCCGGACAGAAATGTACCGCCATCCGCCGCATTATTGTGCCGCAGGCGCAGGTGGAAGCCGTCAGCCAGGCGCTGATCGTCCGGCTGGAGAAAGTGGCGGTGGGTGACCCGGCCCAGGAAGGAATCAAGATGGGTTCGCTGGTCAACACCGACCAGCGCGCTGACGTGCAGGAGAAGGTGGATGCCCTGGTCGCTGCCGGGTGTCAGATCCGTCTGGGCGGTAAAGCCGACCTGAACGCCGCCGGGGCCTTCTTCCCGCCGACGCTGCTGTTCTGCCCGCAGCCGGACGAAACCCCGGCCGTACACGCTACCGAAGCTTTTGGCCCGGTCGCCACCCTGATGCCGTATCAGGACCGCGAACACGCCATGGCGCTGGCCCGCGCCGGGGAAGGTAGCCTCGCCGGAACGCTGGTGACCGCCGATCTGCGCCTGGCGCGTCAGTTCATCTCCGGGGCTGCGCGGGCCCACGGGCGTATCCAGATCCTTAACGAAGAGTCGGCCAAAGAGTCCACCGGCCACGGCTCTCCGCTGCCGCAGCTGGTGCACGGCGGTCCGGGCCGTGCCGGGGGTGGCGAAGAGCTGGGCGGGCTGCGGGCGGTGAAACACTACCTGCAACGCACCGCGATCCAGGGCAGCCCGAGCATGCTGGCCGCCATCAGCCAGCAGTGGGTGCGTGGCGCCCAGGTGCAGGAGGATCGCGTTCATCCGTTCCGCAAATATTTCGAGGAGCTGCAGCCGGGCGACAGCCTGCTGACCCCGCGCCGCACCCTGACCGAGACCGATATCGTTAACTTTGCCTGCCTGAGCGGGGATCATTTCTACGCCCACATGGACAAGATTGGCGCGGCGGAGTCGATTTTTGGCGAGCGCGTGGTGCATGGGTACTTCCTGATCTCCGCCGCCGCCGGGCTGTTCGTCGATGCGGGCGTCGGGCCGGTGATCGCCAACTACGGCATGGAAAACCTGCGCTTTATCGAGCCGGTGAAACCGGGCGATACCATCCAGGTGCGTCTGACCTGTAAGCGCAAGACCCTGAAGAAACAGCGCACGGCGGAAGAGAAACCGACCGGCGTGGTGGAGTGGTCAGTTGAGATCGTCAACCAGCACCAGCAGCCGGTGGCGCTCTACTCGATCCTGACCCTCGTCTCCCGCCAGCACGGCGATTTTGACGCCTGATCCCCTTCCCACCGGGTAACGTCGCGCACGTTACCCGGCTTCTGGCACATCTGACAAAACATCTGGCAAATGCAGGCAAACGGTACGCACAGCGATATTGCTATGTTGGCAATGAATAAACCGCGCGCAGAACAGCGGTCCCGAGTGGATAACAACACATACAACAGAGGTTAATCATGGGAAGCTCCTCAATCTTTTCTCCACGTAAAACGGCGCTGGCGTTGGCCGTTGCTTGTCTCTTTTCCGGTCAGGTGCTGGCTCACGGTAGCGCGGCGCATATGGTCGAGATGGACAAAACCCTGGCCGAATTTGGCGCTGATGTGAAATGGGATGACTATGCCGGGATCTACACCATCAGCAAAGACGGGGCATTCATCAAAGTGAAGCCGGGCGCAACCACCGCCATCGTCAACGGTAAACCGCTCACCCTACAGGCACCGGTGGTAATGAAGGACAACAAGGCCTGGATCTCCGATACCTTTGTCAACGATGTGTTCCAGTCCGGCCTCGACCAGACCTTCCAGGTGGAGAAGACCCCGCACCCGCTGAACGCCCTGTCCGCAGATGAAATTAAACAGGCTGTCGAGATTGTGAAAGCTTCGCCGGACTTTAAACCCAATACCCGCTTTACCCAGATCGCTCTGGCCGAGCCGGAAAAAGCCAAAGTGTGGGACTTCGTGCTGAACGGCACGGCGGTGGATGCGCCGCGTCAGGCCAATGTCACCATGCTGGACGGCAAATTCGTTATCGAAGCGCTGGTGGATCTGAAAGATAAGAAAATCATGCACTGGGAGCCGATTAAAGATGCCCACGGCATGGTGCTGCTGGATGACTTTATGGCGGTACAGAAGATCGTCACCGGCAGCCAGGAGTATGCCGACGCGCTGAAAAAACGCGGCATCAATGACCCGGGCAAGGTGATGACCACCCCGCTGACCGTCGGCTACTTTGACGGCAAAGATGGCCTGAAGCAGGAAGATCGCCTGCTGAAAGTGGTGAGCTATCTGGACACGGGCGACGGTAACTACTGGGCGCACCCGATTGAAAACCTGGTGGCGGTGGTGGATCTGATCGAGAAGAAGATCGTCAAAATCGAAGAAGGTGCGATTGTCCCGGTACCGATGGAGCCTCGTCCTTATGACGGCCGCGACCGCGAGCCGGTCGCCCATAAACCGCTGGAGATCGTTGAGCCGGAAGGCAAGAACTACACCATCACCGGCAATATGATCCACTGGCAGAACTGGGACTTCCATCTGAGCCTCGACTCCCGCGTCGGGCCGATTATCTCCACCGTGACCTTTAACGACAACGGCAAAAAACGCCAGGTGATGTATGAAGGATCGCTGGGGGGGATGATCGTCCCTTACGGCGACCCGGACGTGGGCTGGTACTTCAAAGCTTATCTCGACTCCGGCGACTACGGGATGGGCACCCTGACCTCCCCGCTGGTACGCGGCAAAGATGTGCCGTCCAATGCCGTGCTGCTGAATCAGACCATCCCGGATTACACCGGAGCGCCGATGGAGATCCCGCGGGCGATGGCGATTTTCGAACGCTACGCCGGGCCGGAGTATAAGCACCAGGAGATGAATCAGCCGAACGTCAGCACCGAGCGTCGTGAGCTGGTAGTGCGCTGGATCAGTACCGTCGGCAACTACGACTACATCTTCGACTGGGTGTTCCACGAAAACGGCACCATCGGCATCGATGCCGGGGCGACCGGTATCGAAGCGGTGAAAGGGGTGACGGCGAAAACCATGCACGACCCGAGCGCCAAAGAGGATACCAAATACGGGACCCTGATCGATCACAACATCGTCGGGACCACCCACCAGCACATTTATAACTTCCGTCTGGATATGGACGTGGATGGCACCAGCAACAGTCTGGTGGCAATGGATCCGGAGGTGAAGCCGAACACCGCGGGCGGCCCACGTACCAGTACCCTGCAAATCAACCAGTACAACATCGATACCGAGCAGCAGGCGGCGCAAAAATTTGACCCGGGCACCATTCGTCTGCTGAGCAACACCAGCAAGGAGAACCGCATGGGCAACCCGGTCTCCTACCAGATCATCCCGTATGCGGGCGGTACGCACCCGGTGGCCACCGGCGCGAAATTCGCCCCGGACGAGTGGATCTATCACCGTCTGAGCTTTATGGATAAACAGCTGTGGGTGACCCGCTACCATCCGAACGAGATGTACCCGGAAGGCAAATTCCCGAACCGCTCCAGCCAGGATCAGGGGCTGGGCCAGTTCAGCAAGGATAACGAGTCGCTGGATAAGCAGGATAACGTGGTGTGGATGACCACCGGTACGACCCACGTGGCGCGGGCGGAGGAGTGGCCGATCATGCCAACCGAGTGGGTGCATACCCTGCTCAAACCCTGGAACTTCTTCGACGAAACGCCGTCGTTGGGCAAGAAGAAAGAGGGGCAGTAAACCCGTAGGCCCGTGCAAGCATAGCGCCGCCGGGCATTGCCAGGGCACTGTGCGACCTGATGCCCTCACCCCGGCCCTCTCCCACAGGGAGAGGGTGCAAACACAAAAACGGTCACCGGAGGTGACCGTTTTTGCTTTTACCTTGCCGCCGGGCAATTCCGCCGCACGATAATTAATTATCATTAACGGATTTATTTGCTGAATGTATTTGCCTGCTTATAGTTAATCATACCCATGCCATCCGGGTTGCCTTTCTTAAAACGTTTTTCTGGTCATCACGCGAAGTTTCCCCTACGCCGCTGTATGCACATTGAGAGGTTTTCAGGATGAGATTCAATCTGATAGCAAGAAGCCTTGCGCTCGCCGGGCTTTTTATTTCCACTGGCACTCCTGCGTTTGCCGCAGAAGCGCCAAAAGACGCCGCCGCTGCCACCCAACAAGCCAATAACGCCCTCTTTAGTCAACTGCCCTTCTCCGATAACACCGACTTTACCGATGCTCATAAGGGCTTTATCGCCCCGCTCCCCACGGAGGTGATCAAAGGTGAACAAGGCAACGTGGTCTGGGATCCGCAACAATACGCGTTTATTAAAGAGGGCGACAAAGCGCCGGATACCGTCAACCCCAGCTTATGGCGTCAGGCGCAGCTGATTAATATCAGCGGCCTGTTTGAGGTGACGGACGGGGTATATCAGATCCGCAACCTCGATCTGTCGAATATGACCATTATCGAAGGCACCACCGGCGTGACCGTCGTTGACCCGCTGGTGTCGGCCGAAACGGCGAAAGTCGGGATGGATCTCTATTTTAAAAACCGCGGGCAGAAGCCGGTGGTAGCGGTGATCTATACCCACAGCCACGTCGACCATTACGGCGGCGTGCGCGGGGTGGTGGATGAGGCCGATGTTAAAGCCGGGAAGGTGAAAATCTACGCCCCGGCTGGCTTTATGGAAGCCGCGGTGGCAGAGAATATTATGGCCGGGAACGTGATGAGCCGCCGCGCCAGCTACATGTACGGCAACCTGCTGAAACCGGATGCCAAAGGCCAGGTCGGTGCCGGGTTGGGTACCACCACTTCCGCCGGGACCGTTACCCTGCTTGCGCCGACCAATATCATCGAAAAAGATGGCCAGAAGGAGACCATCGACGGCCTGACCTATGACTTTATGCTCGCCCCGGGCTCGGAAGCGCCGTCGGAAATGCTGTGGTTTATCGAAGAGAAAAAGCTGATCGAGACTGCCGAGGATGTGACCCACACCCTGCACAACACCTACTCCCTGCGCGGGGCGAAGATCCGCGAGCCGCTGCCGTGGTCGAAATATATCAACGAAGCCATTGTGCGCTGGGGTGATAAAGCAGAAGTCCTGATGGCCCAACACCACTGGCCCACCTGGGGCAAAGAGAACGTCAATAATCTGCTAAAAAGCCAGCGCGATCTCTACCGTTATATCAACGACCAGACCTTACGTATGGCGAATCAGGGTCTGACCCGGGACGAAATTGCCGCCAACTTTAAGCTGCCGGATTCGCTGGCACACACCTGGGCGAACCGCGGTTACTACGGTTCGGTGAGCCATGACGTGAAGGCCACCTACGTGCTCTATCTCGGCTGGTTCGACGGCAACCCGGCGACTCTTGACGAGCTGCCACCGGAAGAAGGTGCGAAGAAATTCGTTGAGTATATGGGCGGCGCGGATGCCATTCTGCAGAAGGCCAAAACCGACTTCGACCAGGGGAACTATCGCTGGGTGGCGCAGGTGGTGAGTAAAGTGGTATTTGCCGATCCGAACAACCAGGCGGCCCGCAATCTGGAGGCGGATGCGCTGGAGCAGTTGGGTTATCAGGCGGAGTCTGGCCCGTGGCGTAACTTCTACCTTACCGGGGCGCAGGAACTGCGTAACGGCGTGGTGAAAGGCCCGACCCCGAATACTGCCAGCCCGGATACAGTGCGGGCGATGACGCCGGAGATGTTCTTCGACTATCTGGCGGTGCATATTAACGGTGACAAAGCCGGGACGGCGAAATCGGTGTTTAATATCGATCTGGGCAGTGACGGCGGGAAGTACAAGCTGGAGCTGGAGAACGGGGTGCTGAACCACACCGCCAATGCCGAAGCCACTGATGCTGACGCCACCATTACGCTTAACCGCGACACGCTAAATAAAATCATCCTCAAGGAGACCACCCTGAAACAGGCTGAGGAGAGCGGTGCGGTGAAGGTGACCGGGGACGGGACGAAACTGGATACCATGCTGGGTTATATGGATAAGTTTGAGTTCTGGTTCAATATTGTGACACCGTAACTTACTTCCGGAGAAATTGCCGGGTGGCGCTGTGCTTACCCGGCCTACGGGCATTGTGCGGCCTGGTGCCCTCACCCCGACCCTCTCCCACAGGGAGAGGGCGCAAACACTAAAAACGGCCACCGAGGTGACCGTTTTGCTTTTACCTAATATCTCACGCACACCGATTTGGTTTCGCACCAGCCATCCAGCCAGTCCGGGCCGAAATCGCGGCCGGTGCCGGACTGCTTCATGCCGCCGAACGGCAGGTTGGCGTCGATCAGGGTATGGCTGTTGACCCATACGGTGCCAGCCTGCAGGCGTTCGGTATACTCCAGCGCCTGGCTGATGTTTTGCGTCCAGACGCTGGCAGTCAGGCCGTATTCGGTATCGTTCGCCAGGCGCAACGCCTCTTCGCCGTCGGCGACGCGCACCAGGTTCACCACCGGACCAAACACCTCTTCGCGGGTCAGACGCAGGCTGGCGTCCGGGTTGACCACCAGCGTCGGCGAAACGTAATACCCCTGGCCGTTCGGGCCGCGATTACCGACGATCAGCTCGGCCTGACGCGACTGCGCCTCGTCGAGGAAGGTCTGCACTTTGTCACAGTGGGCACGGGAGACCAGCGGGTTGATGTGCGCCTCCTGGGACATCCCCGGCCCGACGCTCAGGGACTTCACCGCCTGCTCAAAGCCGCTCACCAGGGTATCAAACAGCGGCGCTTCGATGTAAATGCGCGAGCTTGCCGCACAGACCTGGCCCTGGTTCAGGAAGCTGCCGGTCATCAGCCCTTCGATAACCCACGACGGATCCGCATCTTTCAGGACGATAGCCGGGTTTTTACCCCCCAGCTCCAGGGTCACCCCCATCAGACGATCCGCTGCCGCGCGCGCAATCTGTTTACCGGTGGCAGTCGAGCCAGTGAAGCTCACTTTGGCGATATGCGGATGGTTGGTCAGCGCGGCGCCACACACCGCCCCGCTGCCGGTCACCACGTTAAAGACGCCGTCCGGGATCCCGGCAACGCTAGCCAGTTCGGCCACGCGCAGCAACGTCAGCGGTGTCGTTTCCGACGGTTTGATCACAATGGAGCAGCCAGCGGCCAGGGCGGGCATCACTTTCCACATGCCGATCAGCAGCGGGAAGTTCCACGGCACGATCCCGGCCACCACGCCAATCGGCTCTTTACGGGTCCACGCCTGATAGCGGGCCCCCTGCGGCATCGGAATGGAGAGATCCAGTGTCTTGCCGGAAATTTTGGTGGTCAGCCCGGCGGTGTAGCGCATCCAGTTCAGGGTGCAGCCCACTTCAAAGGCGCGGGAGATGTTAATAGATTTACCCTGCTCAAGGGTCTCGAGCTGGGCCAGCTCCTCGGTGTGCTGCTCCACCAGATCGGCAAAGCGCAGCAGAATACGTTCACGTTCCGCAGGCAGTTTGCCTGACCAACTGCGGGCCACGAAAGCGCGCCAGCCGGACATCACCGCGCGGTCCACATCCTGCGCGCTGGCATCGGCCGTCGAGGCAATTACCTGGCCGGTAGCCGGGTTAAAAATCTCCAGACGCTTTTCGCTGTCGGAGGCGGACTGGCGTCCCTCAATCCAGAGGCCATGTTGGCGATCCAGAAATTGCTGCACGCTGGGCAGTACGTCGACCTGTGTATCAGACATAGCGATTCCTTATTATTCGCAGGGTGTCAACGCAGTCTAAGATGGCTTTGCCGAATGCGCTTTTATCTCTGTGACATTCGCTTTGTCCGCTGTGACAGGCGCCGCAAAACGCGACAATACCGCCGTTTCGCTCTGTTGGGCAGCGGAGTTTTTGCCTGGATTTCGCCCCATGTCACGGGTAATTCGAAACATAAATGCAACAATGTTTAAACATTGACGACGTAGCGGGTATGACATGTTTGCAGACGAACAGGACAACTACCAGCGCTGGCTGGCGCAGATTAACCAGGTTTGCGGCAGTTTTGCTGCCCGGCCGATGAGCGGTGAGTTTTATGGCGAGCTGGAAGCAACCTGGACCGGCAACCTGAAACTGAGCACCGTTACTGCCGGCGGTGTGAATCTGTTTCGTACCCGTCAGGAGATCAAGACCAGCAACGACGCCTGGTTCTACACCGTGTTTCAGCTGGAAGGCGAAGCGGGACTGGAGCAGGATGACCGCCAGATTGTGCTGAACGCCGGGGATATCACCCTGATTGACGCCTCCCGCCCCTGCTCAATCTACTGGCCGGAAAAATCACGTCAGATCTCGCTCCTGTTGCCACGTCAGATCCTTGAGCAACACTTTCGCTTTCAGGAAGTGACCTGCGCGCAAAAACTCTCCCGCAGCTTGCCCACCGTCCAGCTCAGCTATCGCCTGCTGCAGGACAGCATGAACAACCCGGCATTAAGCGAAACCGAAAGCGAAGCCGCCCTCGAAGCGATGGTTTGCCTGCTGCGCCCGGTATTGCAGCAGCGTGACAGCGTGACGCCGCGCAAGGAACGCCAGTTCACCCATGTGCTGACTCTGATCGACGACCATATTCAAGCCGAGCACCTGCGCCCGGAGTGGATTGCCTCGGAGTGTGGAATGTCAGTCCGGAGCCTGTACCGAATGTTTGCCGAGAAAGGGCTGGTGGTGGCGCAGTACATAAAAAATCGTCGTCTGGATCTGTGCGCGCAGATGCTGCGCGCCACCGGCGATGATGAAAAGCTGGCGGGCATTGGCTACAGCTGGGGGTTTACCGATCACAGCCACTTCTCCACGGCCTTCAAGCAGCGTTTTGGCGTGTCGCCTGGCGAGTACCGCAAACGCCACCGCTGATCACTTCTGCATCCACTTGCCGTTAATCCCCTGGACATACTCGCCGGGGTTAGCGCGCGATACCAGCTTTGTCCCGGCCATTTTCGCCACTTCATCCACCGGAAGGTTATTGCTGTCGGCAAGTTTCTGATAGCTGTCGGTGCGAGCCTTGTTGATCTGCTCCACCAGCGCCAGCGTCTCGCGATCCTGACTCCGTGGCGCAATATAACCGCTCAGGGTTTCACCGACCCGCCCTGCACTGCGGGCCTCGTTGAGGGTCAGCGCCAGCGCGGGCGCACAGAGCCCCAGCGTCAATATCATCAGCGGGATGAATTTTTTCATGGCTACCTCAGAACAGATCGCTGCGTGATTTCAGCAGCGTCTCGACGTCTTTATCCACTTTGATATGGATTTCATGTTCAATTTTAACGTTCATGTTGATGGTGATTGGCTCTTTCGACGCCGCCACTTCGATCCTCGGCGTACAGCCTGTCAGCGTCAGGATCACAATCGCGGTGAACCCACCGGCCAGCTTTTTCATGGTTGTTCCTTACATTCCTTGCCTGTCGGGCAGCGGTTATCCGGTAATGCTGCGTGTTGCTCCAGCCAGGTCTGCAGATTGTCGCCAAAACGCAGGCTGCGCCAGAGGGTGAACAGGTTCTCCTGATGGGTGTAGTTAAGGTTAACGGCTTGCGTCTGGCCCCCGGAACGGCTGGCGCCACGGAGGGTCGATGCCAGGGTTAATTCACCCAGATTATCTACATTGAGTGTCGTCCACGACTGCGAAATTTCCATATAGCGAAGCCAGTTAATCGCCCCTGCCGCACTGTTATCGGCAACCAGAGCATCAGCGGTGTCCTGGTCGAGACGCAGGGTCATCGGGCCAGAATTGGTCAGCCAGCCATCTTTGATGATCCACTTGTCGTTGTCCAGCCAGAACGGCAGCGCCCCGCTGAACGGCCCGGACATGGCAAACTGTTTCGGATTGATGGCGCTAATCAGCTCGCTGGAGGAGATGTTATTCACCCGCAGCAGAGCCGCGTCGTGCTGCGGCATGCGCAGCTGCTGCATGGTCACTTTGCCCCCCAGCAGATCCACGCTGACGTCGGTCAGCAGGAGCGGATTCGCTTCGCTCCAGGGGTAGTCGCCCTGCAAATCGGCGGTGATATTGCGGGCCGTAACCTGATTGATCACTTCGCCGATCCGCAGCGTTACCGGACCACGGGTGCCCAGCGACCAGGTGCCTTCGCTGAAGCGGAACGGCAGAATGAAATCGACGCCATTAATTTTGTTATCTGGCATCCAGACGCTGCCGCTTTTTACTACTCCGTGCCCTCCGGCCTCAAAGCCCTGATCGGCCGCCGCGGAGAACGCCACCTGAGCGTACAGCTCTCCTTCGCGCAGCGTCATTTTCCAGTCCGGCGGCACCAGCGGCTGGAAGACGGTCAGGGACTGCTTCGGCCACCAGGCCTGGCCGCGTAGACGCTCCCCGTCCCAGCGCCCGTTCAGCTGCACCGGGCCGATCGCTTCGGCGTTGAGGGTGCCTTTGAACTGGAACAGGGTAGGATCGCTGCCATCGACGCTGAATTTGACGGTCGACGGCGGTAATACGCTGCCGCCGGTGAAGGTGGTTTCCCCAGCGTCAAAGGATAATGCGCCGCTGAAGTGTGGCCGGGCGGGATCGCGCTGCCAGCGGATCGGGCTGTCCAGCACCATTCGCGGGGCGCTGGCATGCATCGAGCCGTACTTCAGCTGGTCGAACCCGGTTGAGAGTTCGCTGAGTTCAATCACGCTGTCGCGCCACTCGCCCCTGCCCGCCACGTCCCAGCGGGCCTGCATCGGGGTGAAGTTGCCTTCACCCCAGTAGCGCCACTGCCATAAGCCGCTATCCGGCAGGAAATCATTCGCCCGGCCATCAAGATGCAGGGTGAAATCCCCCATCTCCTGTTCATGGACGCGCAAAATGGCCTGCAGGCGACCGTCGATACCCTTGCGGGTCAGCGCCACCCCGGCCAGCGGCCAGCGCACTTCATCGATATTCAGGGAATCAATAATTCGCCCGCGGGAGCGCAGCAGCGCCCCTGGCGCAAAGGCCAGCCGGGGCTCGGCCAGGCTACCGGTCAGCATAGCGGGCAACCCGATATAGAGGATCAGATCGTTCTGTTTGGCCACGCCGGTGAGCTGCAGCGGCATGGCGCTGTTATCCATACTTAGCTTGCCGGGGCCAAAGGTGAGTACCGCGTTGCCTTTCCCTGCATCCCCCTGAGTCAGGACGTTCATCCGCCCGCTGATAACGGCGCGCTCCGTGCCCTGCTGCCAGTTGTCAATCTTCAGCCCCAGGCGACCGCTCAACGGAATACCCGCGCGATCCCAGCGCCAGCGCCCGTCGCTGATGGTCAACTGGTCGGGCGTGATCTGCCAGGGGAGATCCAGCAGCGGCTCGCCGCTCTCCCGTTCTACCATCACCAGTTGGCCCTGATTGTCCTGCCACGCCAGATCGGCATCCACCAGCGACGGAAGCTGCGGCACCGAGAAGGTCGCTGCCGCATGTCCCTGCACCGGCAGGCCGTCCGGCACCAGCGGCAGGGTAAATTCCCCCACCAGGGTCACGGGCTGCGGGTTATCGGGCAGATTTAGCGTGACGTCGCTGACGGTCAGAGAACGTCCCCGGAGTGTGCCACGCAGGCTAAACTGATCTCCGTGGTAAGCGATCTCCTGTCGCGTCGGAGTCAGCGAGGCGGTTAGCTTCCCCTGCCACTGTTGCCAGGGAGAGAGCGTCAGGCGATCGATGGTCAGCCAGGTATTGGGCAGTAGCGACTGCCACTCGGCCAGCGTTCGCGGTGCGGCGGGCGTGGACTCACTGGCGGGGATTTTACTCAGACAGGCACTGTTGAGATCCAGCCCGGCGATGTCGATTTTCCAGCGGCTCGGGTGGCTAAGGGTAGCGTCTTCGATGCGGGCGATTTCGCAGTCGTCTACCAGATAGCGCAGATCGGCGATCACCAGCGCGTTGCGGGTCAGGCGCGGGCTTTTTTCAAACGCGATCCGGGTACCGGCAGGCAGCCAGATCCCGGCAAGCGTAGGAACCCACTGCGCAAGGGTCAGCAGCAGCGTCAGCGGCAAAAGAACGATCAGCAGCAGTAGCGCGATTGCGGCTTTGTATTTACCCCTCATGGGCAGTTAATATCCTGATTTAGCGAAAAAATTAGCCGACAGTATGGAATATTGTGGCATGTTTCGTCAGGCAGGTGAAGCGAAGGCCTGTTTAAGAATAGATGTGTTAATCCTGAATGTGAGCGTTTTTAATCTCCGCCCATGCCCATTCAGGGCAACAAAAAACCGCCCGGAGGCGGTTTAGAAAAGCGGTTTTTGACCCTATCTTCTGATCACATCAGGGTCATCCGGATCCAGCGGGTCATTCACATCAGGTATGTCATCACCCGGGAGGAGTGGATCGGTGTCGCCCGGGAGGGGATCGCTGCCACCAGGAAGTGGTTCATCATCAGGAATGGGATCAATATAGTCGGGACGATCAGCCATAAAGCCTCCGTCAAACTGCGTTATGAGAGGTTATTTCGATTTACCTGGTTTCTGTTTGGTCTGCTCATCTTGATTCTTTTGCGGCTGCTTAGGTTGTTCTTTCGAGACATGTTGTGCGGTGGATTTCATTTTGAAACTCCGATTGTAGATGCAGCAAGTCGCCACCCTGAAACTATAAGTTACGCTTATAGTTATATCGAGCGAGACGGCAGTGAATTAACTTTATACTGTTGTTTTATTTAGTTTTATTGTGAGATGAAACGAGCGCCTTCTCTATTTCACCTGCGGGAGGTGGGATGGTGTAAAATCATTCTCAGAACTTATTGAATTCAATAATATTTTATAATTTGTATGATTATTTTAATCATGCTAACGTAGTTCCAAAATCACTGGAGAAAGTCTTATGAAACTCGCGGTATATAGCACAAAGCAGTACGACAAAAAGTATCTGCAACATGTTAACGAGGGATATGGATTCGAACTTGAATTTTTCGACTTTCTGCTTAACGAAAAAACAGCCAAAACCGCCCACGGCTTCGATGCGGTCTGTATTTTTGTTAACGATGACGGCAGTCGCCCAGTGCTGGAAGAGTTAAAAAGACAGGGCGTGAAGTACATCGCGCTGCGCTGCGCGGGCTTCAACAATGTTGACCTCGACGCGGCCAAAGAGTTGGGTCTGCAGGTGGTACGCGTACCGGCCTACTCCCCGGAAGCTGTGGCTGAACATGCCATCGGCCTGATGATGTCCTTAAACCGTCGTATTCACCGTGCTTATCAACGTACCCGTGATGCCAACTTCTCGCTGGAAGGGCTGACCGGTTTCACCATGTACGGCAAAACTGCCGGGGTGATAGGCACCGGTAAAATCGGTATCGCGGCGCTGCGGATCCTGAAAGGTTTTGGTATGCGCCTGCTGGCGTTCGATCCCTATCCAAGCGCTGCCGCACTGGAGATGGGCGTGGAGTATGTCGACCTGGCAACCCTGTATGCCGAGTCAGACGTCATCTCCCTGCACTGCCCGCTGACCGCAGACAATTACCATCTGCTGAACCAGAGCGCATTTGACCAAATGAAAGATGGCGTGATGATTGTTAACACCAGTCGCGGTGGCCTGGTGGACTCTCAGGCGGCCATTGAAGCGCTGAAAACGCAAAAAATCGGCGCACTGGGGATGGACGTATATGAGAACGAACGCGATCTGTTCTTTGAAGATAAGTCTAACGACGTGATCCAGGATGACGTGTTCCGTCGCCTGTCCGCCTGCCACAACGTGCTGTTTACCGGCCATCAGGCGTTCCTGACCGCCGAGGCGCTGATCAGTATTTCGGAGACCACGTTGGGGAACCTGAGCCAGCTGGAGAAAGGCGAAGCAAGCCCGAACGCACTGTTCTGAGTGACGTAATTCTCCCTCTCCCTCAAGGGAGAGGGAACAAACCCCGCCCGGTTTTCAGATTTTCCCGCAAGACAATTCCCGCCAGCGCAATAGACTATGCATTAGATATTTATGAAGTGAATATATTGAGAAGAACCATGAAAACGCTCGTCGCAGTAACGATCCTCAGCATGGCGCTGGCAGGCTGTGTCAATCCAGGAAAAGCCTCTGTTCAGGAAGAACAGCTTCAGCAGCACCGCTTCGTGCTGCAAAGTATCAATGGCACCGCCATCAACCCGGCTACTACCCCGCCGGAAATCGCCTTTGGGGAAGACCTGGCCGTATCCGGTGTGATGTGTAATCGCTTCAACGGACAGGGCAAGCTGTCAGACGGCGAGCTCAAGGTAAAAGCGCTCGCCATGACGCGAAAACTGTGTACCGAGCCACAGCTCAATGACCTGGATCACGCGATCGGCACGATGCTGCGTAACGGTACGCAGGTCGATCTGACGGAAGACGTGTTAACCCTGGCGACGGCAGAGACGACGCTGGTCTTTAAACGCGCTGAGTAATCAGTAAGTCCCGCACGAACCGCCGGCAAGCGACTGTTCATTGCAGCGTTTGCCGTTAGGCAGCGCACACATGCCGATGGCCGAGCCGTCCAGCTGACGCGCAATGGACAGCGACCCGCCAATCATGGCGCAATTCGCCTCGCCGGAACTGGACATCGCCGCTCTCATCCCCGGCGCGACGTGCGCGGCGGTAGCCTGCTGTACTGGTTCATTGCTACAGGCCGACAGTAACAAAGCGGCACACCCTACCCAAAATGCTGCGCGCATATTCTCTCCCCATATTGAATTGCAAAACCTATGCATAATAGGCATCACACGTCCTGCCGTCGAGAGCCGAAGCGCGGTTTTCTGCGCTGTCAAAACAATTACAGACTATTTTCAGGCAAAAGTTTGATCAAACCATTGATGGCATTAATAAGCAGGACACAAAAGCGAAAATCGTTTCAGCGGGCCTTTGCTAAAATAAAAAGATAACTACAGGACGCGTCGACGTATCACGGGTCCCTTTTTCTTTGCGCAATGTAAGGGTGTCATATGCAAACTATTGACGGGAATGGCGCAGTCGCGTCCGTGGCGTTTCGCACCAGTGAAGTGATCGCCATTTATCCCATTACACCCAGCTCAACCATGGCTGAACAGGCGGATGCCTGGGCCGGAAACGGGCTGAAGAACGTCTGGGGCGATGTCCCTCGCGTGGTCGAAATGCAGTCAGAAGCAGGGGCGATTGCCACCGTCCACGGCGCGCTGCAGACCGGGGCGCTGTCCACCTCCTTCACCTCGTCGCAGGGGTTGCTGCTGATGATCCCGACGCTGTACAAGCTGGCGGGAGAGCTCACCCCCTTCGTGCTGCACGTCGCAGCGCGCACCATCGCCACGCACGCCCTGTCGATTTTTGGCGATCACTCCGATGTGATGGCCGTCCGCCAGACCGGCTGCGCCCTGCTCTGTTCCGCCAGCGTGCAGGAGGCGCAGGATTTTGCCCTCATCTCCCATATGGCGACGCTGAAAAGCCGGGTGCCGTTTATCCATTTCTTCGACGGGTTCCGTACCTCGCACGAGATTAACAAGATCGTGTCGATTTCCGACGACACCATCCGCAGCCTGCTCCCGCAGGCGGAGATTGATGCTCACCGCGCCCGTGCACTCAATCCGGAACATCCGGTGATCCGCGGCACCTCCGCCAACCCGGATACCTACTTCCAGTCCCGGGAAGCTACCAACCCGTGGTACAACGCGGTCTATGACCACGTAGAGCAGGCGATGACCGATTTTGCCGCCGCCACCGGACGCGAGTACAAACCGTTCGAGTATTACGGCCATCCGCAGGCGGAGCGCGTGATTGTGATCATGGGTTCCGCCATCGGTACCTGTGAAGAGGTGGTGGACGAGCTGCTGAGCCGGGGTGAAAAAGTCGGCGTGCTGAAAGTGCGCCTGTATCGCCCGTTCTCCGCGAAACACCTGCTGGCGGTATTGCCGGAGAGCGTGCGGTCGGTGGCGGTGCTGGATCGCACCAAAGAGCCGGGCGCCCAGGCCGAGCCGCTCTATCTGGACGTGATGACCGCCCTGGCCGAGGCCTTTAACGGCGGCGAGCGCGAGACCCTGCCGCGGGTGATTGGCGGGCGCTATGGCCTCTCCTCCAAAGAGTTCGGTCCGGAGTGCGTGCTGGCGATCTTCAACGAGCTGAGCGCTGCAAAGCCGAAGCCGCGCTTCACCGTCGGCATCTATGACGATGTGACCAATCTGTCACTGTCGTTGCCGGAAAATACCCTGCCCTCCACCGCGAAGCTGGAAGCGCTGTTTTACGGTCTGGGCAGCGACGGCAGCGTCTCGGCCACCAAAAATAACATCAAGATCATCGGTAACTCTACGCCGTGGTATGCCCAGGGCTATTTCGTCTATGACTCGAAGAAAGCAGGGGGCCTGACGGTTTCCCACCTGCGCGTCAGCGAGCAGCCGATCCGCTCGGCATATCTGGTCTCACAGGCCGATTTCGTCGGCTGCCACCAGCTGCAGTTTATCGACAAATACCAGATGGCCGAGCGCCTGAAACCGGGCGGGATATTCCTGCTCAATACCCCCTACAGTGCCGATGAGGTCTGGGGACGGCTGCCGCAGGAAGTCCAGGCGGTGCTGAATCAGAAAAAAGCCAAATTCTATATTGTTAATGCGGCAAAAATCGCCCGTGAGTGCGGCCTCGCGGCACGTATTAACACCGTTATGCAGATGGCGTTTTTCCATCTGACGAAGATCCTGCCGGGCGATAGCGCCCTGATGGAACTCCAGGGCGCTATCGCCAGAAGCTACAGCAGCAAAGGCCAGGAGCTGGTGGAACGCAACTGGCAGGCGCTGGCCCTGGCGCGGGAGTCACTGGCGGAGGTGCCGTTGCAACCGGTGAATGCTCACAGCCCGAACCGTCCGCCGGTGGTTTCCGATGCCGCGCCGGATTTTGTCAAAACCGTTACCGCCGCGATGCTGGCCGGTCTGGGCGATGCCCTGCCCGTCTCCGCCCTGCCGCCGGACGGTACCTGGCCGATGGGGACCACCCGCTGGGAAAAACGCAATATCGCCGAAGCGATCCCGATCTGGAAAGAGGAGCTGTGCACCCAGTGTAACCACTGCGTGGCGGCCTGCCCGCACTCCGCGATCCGCGCCAAAGTCGTCTCGCCTGAGGCAATGGAGAGCGCCCCGTCCAGCCTGCACTCGCTGGATGTGAAATCCCGCGACATGCGCGGCCAGAAATATGTCCTGCAGGTGGCACCGGAAGATTGCACCGGCTGTAACCTGTGCGTGGAAGTCTGCCCGGCGAAAGATCGCCAGAACCCGGAGATCAAGGCCATCAATATGATGTCGCGCCTTGAGCATGTGGAAGAGGAGAAGGTGAATTATGACTTCTTCCTCGACCTGCCGGAAATCGATCGCAACAGCCTCGAGCGCATTGATATTCGTACCTCGCAGCTGATCACCCCGCTGTTCGAATACTCCGGGGCCTGTTCCGGCTGCGGCGAAACGCCGTACATCAAGCTGCTGACCCAGTTGTATGGCGACCGGATGCTGATCGCCAACGCCACCGGCTGTTCGTCGATTTATGGCGGCAACCTGCCGTCAACGCCGTACACCACCGATGCTAATGGTCGCGGGCCGGCGTGGGCCAACTCGCTGTTCGAGGATAACGCCGAGTTTGGCCTGGGCTTCCGCCTGACGGTGGATCAGCATCGGGTGCGCGTGATGCGTCTGCTGGAACAGTTTGCCGATAACATCCCGGCAGAGCTCAACAGCGCCCTGCACAGCGAGGCCACGCCGGACGTGCGTCGTCAGCAGGTGGCGGAGCTGCGTCAGCATCTGGCGGGCGTTGATGGCGCTGAGCAGCTGTTAACCGATGCCGATGCGTTGGTCGAGAAATCGATCTGGCTGATTGGCGGTGACGGCTGGGCCTATGACATCGGCTTTGGCGGGCTGGATCATGTCCTGAGCCTGACCGAGAACGTCAACATTCTGGTGCTGGATACCCAGTGTTACTCCAATACCGGCGGCCAGGCGTCAAAAGCGACGCCGCTGGGGGCGGTAACCAAGTTTGGCGAGCATGGCAAACGCAAGGCGCGCAAAGATTTGGGGGTCAGCATGATGATGTACGGTCATGTGTATGTGGCGCAGATCTCGCTGGGCGCGCAGCTCAACCAGACCGTGAAGGCGATTCAGGAGGCGGAAGCCTATCCGGGTCCGTCGCTGATCATCGCCTACAGCCCATGCGAGGAGCACGGCTACGATCTGGCCCTGAGCCACGATCAGATGCGCCAGCTAACGGCTACCGGTTTCTGGCCGCTGTATCGCTTCGACCCGCGTCGTGCCGATGAGGGCAAGCTGCCGCTGGCACTGGACTCCCGTCCACCGTCGGATGCGCTGGCAGAGACGCTGATGCAGGAGCAACGCTTCCGTCGCCTCAACGCCCAGCAGCCTGAAGTGGCAGAGCAGCTGTGGAAGGATGCCGCCGCCGATCTGCAAAAACGCTACGACTTCCTGGCGCAGCTAGCCGGGAAAGCCGAAAAGTCGGCAAGCGAATAACATATATAGCCCGGCATGTCCGGGCTTTTCTTTGGCTATAAAAAAACCCGCCAGGAAAGTACTGGCGGGTGATCCTGTTCAGCAATAAATATCAGTTATGAATCAGAAAAGTATTTATCAAATAAACGGACGAAAATACTACAGGCATATAACAAACCAGAGTCTACTGAGTTTATTGAGAAATGAGTAATTTTTGTTTTATATAGTTTTATTTAATGTATTCACTAAACTTATGACTATTTCACTGGCAGCAAATACTTGAGATTTCACTTAATTGGTAACAATTATGCTTTATCGCTGGAAGGAAGAGTGATTTAGCATGTGACCACTTTCCAACGCAGAAAGTTCAATGGAAAGTTTAAAAATATTAAATATAAAAACAGCATAAGGATTAGTCACAATGCAAAGAAAAGTACTGGCTCTGATGATCCCTGCCCTGTTAATGGCAGGCGCAGCAAATGCCGCTGAAATTTATAATAAGGACGGCAACAAATTAGATCTTTACGGTAAAATTGACGGTCTGCACTATTTCTCCGACGACAGCAGTGCTGACGGCGACCAGACATATATGCGTATCGGCTTTAAAGGCGAAACCCAGATCAACGATATGCTCACCGGTTACGGCCAGTGGGAATATAATATTCAGGCAAACAACACCGAAGGTTCATCAAATCAGTCCTGGACCCGTCTGGCGTTTGCTGGTCTGAAATTCGACCAGTACGGTTCCTTCGATTATGGCCGTAACTACGGCGTGCTGTACGACGTGGAAGGCTGGACCGATATGCTGCCAGAGTTCGGCGGCGATACCTACACCAAAGCCGATAACTTCATGACCGGTCGTGCGAACGGCGTGGCGACCTACCGTAACAGCGATTTCTTCGGCATGGTTGAAGGCCTGAACGTCGCCCTGCAGTACCAGGGTAACAACGAAGACAGCGGTAACGGTAACGAAGGCACCAACAACGGCCGTGACGTACGTCATGAGAACGGCGACGGTTTCGGTATCTCCACCTCCTACGACTTCGGTATGGGCTTCAGCGCGGCGGCGGCCTACACTTCTTCTGACCGTACCAATGCACAGGTTAACGAAACCACCGCAGGCGGCGACAAAGCGGACGCATGGACTACCGGTCTGAAATACGACGCCAACAACATCTACCTGGCAGCCATGTACTCTGAAACCCGTAACATGACCCCGTACGGCGACCAGGCTGACGCGGTAGCAAACAAAACCCAGAACTTCGAAGTAACGGCTCAGTACCAGTTTGATTCCGGCCTGCGTCCGGTGGTGTCTTACCTGCAGTCTAAAGGTAAAGACCTGGGCAACGGTCAGGGCGATCAGGATCTGGTTAAATATGCTGAAGTCGGGGCGGTTTACTACTTCAACAAAAATATGTCTACCTACGTTGATTATAAAATTAATCTGCTGGATGAAGACGAGCAGTTCTACAAAGACAATGGCATCGGCACCGATGACATCGTCGCCGTCGGTCTGGTTTACCAGTTCTGATGAAATTAGCCCGCGTTACGGCGCGGGCTAACGCTTTATATCCCTTGCCGCCTTGCCTTCAAATTTTGTTGCGCCGTTTAACCTTTCTGATACAAGATAAATCTCATGTCTGCCCGGCTGTAGAGGACTCACTATCGTGAACCACCATTCTGTTAAATCTTCGCGCATCGCCTCGATTGCCTACGATACAAGCAACGAGACGCTGGAAGTCCGTTTTCGGGATCACAGCGCCTGGCAATATCAGTCCGTGCCTGTGCGTATTTTTAACGATTTCCTGAGCGTGGTTTCAAAGGGACGTTTCTATGACGGGGTAGTGAAAGGCAAATTCAAAGAGAGAAAAATTGCCTGATCGCACATCCGCTGTGCCTATGACCTGCCCTGATAAATGGCTGCCCTAGCTGTCGGTCGCGCGATAGCTCAGCACACCGGCCACACCGCCACCCCCGTCGTTAGGGTGGTGTCTTCCCTCCATCACCAGCACCTCCGGGAAATCAAACGGCGAGACGCCCTCAAGGCAGGCGACGTTGACGCCATACTGATCCGGCGTTGAACGCCGCTGGTGGAAGGTGTAAATCCCGCAGACCGAACAAAAATAGTGCACTGCCGCCCGGGTGTTAAACCGGTACTCGGTCAGCAGCGACGCGCCCTGAATAATGTCCAGCCCGGATAACGGCGCGGAGACCGCGATTGCCCCGCGCATCCGGCAGAACGAGCAGTTACAACGTCGGATAGTGTTGAACCCGTCCGAGAGTTCAACGGTAAACCTGACCGCACCACAGTGGCACTGTCCAGAGACTTTATTTGCCATAACTGGCTCCTTTCCGATAAGCATGACTCGCCTGAACGGCGTGACGGAACGCCGCGTACCGGCTAAGTGTAAGCCAGCCTCCCCCCCTGCGCCGTTATCAGCGGCGGCTAAATTCCTGCGCGCTCTTTTTCAGCCAAGCCTCCTGGAAGAGTTGTTCTGAGTAGGTGAGTTTCATGACGGGTGCTAAATAGGGGGCATCGAGCTCGATTAAATCATTTTCATTCTGGTATTTGGCGTATTTGTCACCGGCGAAAGAGATCTGTTTTTTCAGCGCCACATATTTATGCTCGAGCATACTCTCAACTTCATCAAATCGCGTCTTATCCAGCTCAAGCATAATCGCGGTGATCCTTCCCGCTTGATTGAAGATAATCGCATTATTTTTTGCGCCCTCTAATCCCAGTTCATTATTGGGAATAGAGAAAATATCACCGTCGCTCCACTTACTGCGCCCCTCATGCTGGGCGGAAGGATAGGCTTTAATGAACTGCTGCAGCGTGGTTTTACCTAACGTCAACCCCATCGCCGTGGTATCTGCTTTTGCGGATGAAAATACTGCCAGTAAAACAAACATACCTATCAGTAATTGCCACTGTTTACCCATCGTTAGCACCTCATCGTATCAGTCGTGTTTTTGCTGACTATCGCCTTCAGTACCTGTCTCTTCTCTATCGTACAGAATTGATCTTCAACAACACATGGGCCTTTTTGATGAGTACGCAAGGACGATACAGCACTACTTACTGAGCGCCGTCAGGGTGGCGCGGGCGGGTGAAGGCATAAAAAAGCCACCAGCGAATGCCGGTGGCGTGGGCATGACGCACGGTCAGCTATTTTTTGACGGGTTGGGGCTTTTTATCGCCCGACTCCGGGGCCTCGCGTGGGTCATCTTTTTCAACATACTGCATGACTACCTCCCGTTTTATGGATGGACTACAACTATAGCGTCTATTGTTTAAAACCAGCCAGGCGGCAGGCGTTTGCTGTAAAACGTGCTGACATTCACCGCCGTAATCCGTACCATACACGCCATCCTTTTTCATGTTGACCTGCTGCCCCCCATCTTAACGGTGGGCCGCCTGGGCGGCTTTAGCCACAAACGAATTGAGCCACTATTAAATGTCGCAAAATCAAGAAATTACCAAGAAAGACCAGTACAACCTCAACAAACTGCAAAAGCGTCTGCGCCGTAACGTCGGCGAAGCCATTGCGGATTACAACATGATTGAAGAAGGCGACCGCATCATGGTCTGCCTGTCTGGCGGCAAAGATAGCTACACCCTGCTCGAAATCCTGCGCAATCTTCAGCAAAGCGCACCGGTCAATTTCTCATTAATTGCCGTCAACCTGGATCAGAAGCAGCCAGGATTCCCGGAACATATCCTGCCGGAATATCTGGAGCAGCTGGGGGTTGAGTACAAAATTGTCGAAGAGAACACCTACGGCATCGTCAAAGAGAAGATCCCCGAAGGCAAAACCACCTGCTCGCTCTGCTCCCGCCTGCGTCGTGGCATTCTGTATCGCACGGCTACCGAGCTGGGCGCGACCAAAATTGCTCTCGGTCACCACCGGGATGACATCTTACAGACGCTGTTCCTTAACATGTTCTACGGCGGCAAAATGAAAGGCATGCCACCGAAGCTGATGAGCGATGACGGGAAGCACATTGTGATCCGTCCCCTTGCCTACTGCCGCGAGAAAGACATCGAGCGTTTTTCCGAGGCGAAAGCCTTCCCGATCATTCCGTGCAACCTGTGTGGCTCCCAGCCAAACCTGCAGCGTCAGGTGATTGGCGATATGCTGCGCGACTGGGACAAACGTTATCCGGGCCGCATCGAGACCATGTTCAGCGCGATGCAGAACGTGGTGCCTTCGCACCTGAGCGATATCAACCTGTTTGATTTCAAAGGGATTAAGCACGGTTCAGAAGTGGTGAACGGTGGCGATCTGGCATTCGATCGCGAAGAGATCCCGATGCAGCCAGCGGGCTGGCAGCCGGAAGAAGATGACACTCAGCTGGATGAGATGCGTCTGAACGTTATTGAAGTGAAGTAATCGTTAAGCGTCTCAGCGATCGCGCTGAGACGCTCTCCCGCCCGCTTATTTCAGCAGACGAACCTTGCAGGCTTTGCCCTTAATCTTGCCGTTTTGCAGCTGTTTCCACGCTTTTTGTGCCACTGACTGACGCACAGCCACATACACGTGCGCCGGATGCACCGCGATTTTGCCAATATCGGCACCATCCAGACCAATATCACCCGTCAGCGCACCCAGCACATCACCCGGACGCATTTTGGCTTTTTTACCGCCGTCGATACAGAGCGTCGCCATCCCGGCAACCAGCGGCACAACGCTGACGTTGGCCGGAGCATCGACCCAGTTGAGCTTAATTTGCAGCATTTCCGCCAGGATATTGGCGCGCTGCGCCTCTTCCGGGGCGCAGAAGCTGATCGCCAGACCGCTGTTACCGGCCCGGGCAGTACGGCCGATACGGTGAACGTGAACTTCCGGATCCCACGCCAGCTCGTAGTTCACCACCAGCTCGAGGGATTTGATGTCCAGACCGCGGGCGGCCACGTCGGTCGCCACCAGCACGCGGGCGCTGCCGTTAGCAAAACGTACCAGGGTCTGATCGCGATCGCGCTGTTCCAGGTCGCCATGCAGCGACAGTGCGCTCTGTCCGGCTTCGGTCAGGGCATCACATACCGCCTGGCAATCTTTTTTAGTATTACAGAACACCACGCACGAGGCTGGCTGATGTACGCTGAGCAGCTTTTGCAGCAGCGGAATTTTGCCTCGCTGGGTGGTATCGAAGAACTGTTGTTCAATCGCCGGCAGTGCGTCAACGGTGTCAATTTCGATGGCGATCGGGTTTTGCTGCACGCGGCCGCTGATGGCGGCAATCGCCTCTGGCCAGGTAGCAGAGAACAGCATGGTCTGACGCGACGGCGGTGCGAAACGGGTCACCTCGTCGATGGCCTCGCTAAAGCCCATATCCAGCATCCGGTCAGCTTCATCCAGCACCAGCGTCTGCAGCGCCTCGAGGGAGACCGTGCCCTTTTGCAGGTGATCGAGCAAACGCCCTGGCGTGGCGACGATGATGTGCGGTGCATGCAGCAACGAGTCGCGCTGGGCGCCGAACGGCTGACCACCGCAGAGGGTTAAAATTTTGGTGTTGGGCAGAAAACGCGCCAGACGACGTAACTCAGCCGCGACCTGATCCGCCAGCTCGCGCGTCGGGCAAAGCACCAAAGACTGGGTCTTATAAAGGGTGGCGTCGATATGCTGTAACACCCCGAGGCCAAACGTTGCCGTTTTGCCACTGCCGGTTTTCGCCTGTACGCGGACATCGCGTCCTTCCAGGATCGCTGGCAGGGCGGCAGCTTGTACAGGGGTCATCGTCAGGTAACCCAACTCGTTAAGGTTATCGAGTTGGGCGGCAGGCAGTACGTTCAGCGTTGAAAAAGCAGTCACAGTTATTCTCGCGGTAAAAGACACACAGTCAGCAGGCGCGTATCCTCGCAGATCTCCGCCTCTGATGCGACATTTTAATGGGCACTTCATCCGGTGGCGGATCCGGCATCGGCTGTGGGCGTGGGATCGGTTCGGGAACAGGCACCGGATCGGTGGGGACCGGGTCCGATTGCCGCGTCTGTTGCAGCAGCAGTGTTAAAAGCATGCACATATTACCCTCCAGAAGAGCGGGATGACTCTTTTAGGGTAGTCGCTGCTGGGTTGCAGGCAAAAAAAAGCCGACTTATTTAAGTCGGCGTCGTACGAATCAATTTTGCTATGCAGTAATTCAAAAAAGGAAGTAAGACAATATGGAGCGCAACGCCCATCGCTTGACGTTGCATTCACCTGCGGAAGAGATATTGCACCTTATGGGTAAAGGGTTTATTGACCTCGCTCAATTAAAATGGCGTTTCAGACCTGCCAGAACGACAAAATTGTGCAAATTTACAACCATTTACTGCGATGTAACCACCATGCAACACCACCTATTAAAACCACTAACATGATGCAAAACAGTGAGAAGCCAAAGCGGAATTCCCCGCCGGGGATCCCCCCGAGATTGACACCAAATAGCCCGGTTAAGAAGGTGCTGGGCAGAAAGACCATCGCCATCAGCGACATGGTGTAGGTTCGGCGGGAGAGCGACTCCTGCATAACCTGGGCGATTTCGTCGGTCAGTATCGCGGTACGGGCAATACAGGCGTCAATTTCATCGAGGCCGCGCCCGAGCCGGTCGGCAATATCCTGCATTCTGCGGCGCTGATCGTCATTCATCCAGGGAAGACGTTCACTCGCCAGCCGGGCATAAACATCGCGCTGCGGGGCCATGTAGCGGCGCATGACGATCAGCTGTTTGCGCAGCAGCGCGAGGAAGCCGCGAGGGGGAATGACCTGATCGATCAGGTTATCCTCCAGATCGATAATTTTGTCGTGCAGCTCTTCGATAAACTCGCTGGCATGATCGGTGAGCGCGTCGCAGACATCCACCAGCCAGCCACCGCAATCGCCCGGACCGGTGCCCTCTTTTAAATCCCCGACGACATCGTCCAGCGCCAGCACTTTTCGCTGGCGGGTGGAGACAATCAGCCGCTCATCCATATAGACGCGCATCGCCACCAACTGATCCGGCCGCTCATCGGTGCTGCCATTAATACAGCGCAGAGTAATGAGCGTCCCCTCGCCCATGCGGGTCACGCGCGGGCGCAGGCTTTCTCCAGCCAGCGCGTCGCGGACGTTATTGGGCAATAACGGGGTTGAGGCCAGCCAGTGGGCGCTCTCCGGCTGGGTATAGTTCAGGTGCAGCCAGCAGGGATGTTGCTGATCGATAACATCATTGTTGGTGAGCGGTCTTGCCCCGCCTTTACCGTCGAGTATCCACGCAAAAACTGCGTCAGGAACGTTAACTTCCGATCCTTTTAAGCCTTCCACAGCGCCTCCGCCAGTAGCTGTTCTTTGCTGTCAGTCTAGCCACCCCGGCAGGTTAAGCAACCATTTCCCTCGCCATCGCGCTGAATTTATTCATAAAAGAGACTATTCCTGAATGGACCCTGACGCACAAAAAAGCCTGGCGAACCAGGCTTTTATATCTGTTGTGATATCAGGCTCGCGCGGGTTTGAACTGCCCATCGTATAGTGATGCCGGTTCCAGATGGAAGTTTCGCGTGCGGGCCTGCAGCTCAACTACCTGATTTTTCAGCACCGCCGAGGAGCCGGACAGCTCCTCCACCATCCCCACATTACTCTGGGTGACGTTTTCCAGATCGGTTAACGCCTGAGTGATCTGCGCGATGCCCTTCTCCTGTTCATAGGTTGAAGTGGAGATCTCATCCATCAGTTTGCTGACCTGCCCGGAGCCGCTGACGATCTCCTGCATGTTCTTCTCGGCTTCAGCGACGACCATCGCCCCCTGGTTGACGTTGCTGCTGGTAACGGCGATCAGGGATTTGATGCTTTTTGCCGCCTCGGCACTGCGATGCGCCAGGCTACGCACTTCCCCGGCCACGACGGAGAAGCCTTTGCCATGGTCACCGGCGCGGGCCGCTTCGACCGCCGCATTGAGCGCCAGAATATTGGTCTGGAAGGCAATACCGTCGATCATGGTGATGATCTCGGTCATCTGCTGAGCGCATTCGGTGATGGAGTTCATGTTGGTGGCGACCTGCCCCATTAGCTCCCCGCCTTTCTGCGCCTGTCGGGTCGCCACGTTGGCCTTCTCGTTAGCAAGGCGGGTGTTATCGGCAGTGTTTTTAGTGGTGGCGGCCATCTGTTCCATACTGGCTGAGGTCTGGATCAGCGATGCGGACTGCAGCTCTGTTTTCGCCGCCAGGGCTGAACTGCGAGCGGCCAGTTGTTCAGAGAGACTCATTGCGGTCGCAGAGGAAGAACGGATCTCGCGCACCAGCGTGGCGATGTTGCTCGACAGCGTGTTGATGCCCGGGATCAATCGCCCCGCGCAGTTATCACCAAATTCCGGGATCGTGACACCCAGATTGCCGGAGACCACCTCTTCTATGCTTCTCTTAACCGTATTGATGGGCACGACCAGGTATTGGGTCATGTAAACCCGCAGGAGCACGAACGCGACGACGAATAAAACATTAAGTGCAATTAACAAAGATGTTTGCGGTGCTAAAAGAATGACCATTCCATCAATTACCAGAAGCACGACTAATAGATAAGAAAGAATAAAGGTTCTTACGCTAATGTTTCTGAGCATAATATATCCCGCAGCGGTATTTTCATATGATAGGGAATATATAGCATTCTGATTTTAATTTTTCACCCTCATTTCGTAGAGACAATTTATTAATCTTAAAGGTTATGGAATTTACCTTAAGGAGGAGATAAAACCTATTTTACCGGGACTCCCATGCATTAACATCTGACAACAAGAAGATTGCATGCTTAACGCCTTGAAAAGTAGTGACCCTGATAAATTATACACTTAAGCCGCACGCACGCTTTGAAGCTGTATTTGTTAGCCGGGCTTAAACTATTTTGTGTCGAATATGTTTTTATGATTTTTTTGAAAAAAGCCCTAATGTTTTCTTAATCTCAATCCGATACTAAACACATTTTCGCCTAAAACAGCACTACCTTTCCTTCGGGCAGACAGGAAAATTAATTTAATCAATGCTGCCGACCCGTTGAGAATAAAACTATTCCAGTTGGTAAAATTAATACGAATTTCATACGAATATCACAAAAAAATCCTGCCTGAGCGTATGAAGTAGAGTATGTTTCAAAGAAGCCCACGCGTTCCGCTCCGCCGTGGTTCTCAGACATTTGATGTGCCGATAAATGAGACTGAGCTATGTCGCCTACAGGGTTTGCTGCACTGGATATGCTTAAAACGCCCGTATGGGTGGTATCCCCGGTTACGGAGGATCTCCTGTTCGCCAATACGGCCGCAAAAAAGATTATGCAGGATGCGACGCTTGACAGCCTGCGCAAAGGGGTCTGCTCGGCACATGCCCAGGCAACGCTTGCGATGTATGTGCCCGATTTAAAAACCCAGCAAGAGATCATCGAGATCTGGAGCGTGCTGGTCAATAACCAGCAGACCAGCCTCAGTTGCCGACTCTCGCTGGCCGTGTTTGACAGCTGTGGTGAGGTGATTATTTTTGAGGGCATTGCCCGACAGCCGGTCACGGGCCTCAAGGCCACCAGCTCTGGCACCTATCAACGCAAAAAACAGGGGTTCTACGCCCGCTTTTTCCAGACCAACAGTGCGCCAATGCTGTTAATCGATCCCGCCCGGGACGGTCAGCTGGTTGATGCCAATCTCGCGGCTCTCAATTTTTATGGCTACACCCATGAGGAGATGTGCAGCAAGCACACCTGGGAGATCAATACCCTCGGGCGCAATATCATGCCGGTGATGACGGAGATCTCACGCCTGCCCGGCGGCCATAAGCCGCTCAACTTTGTCCATCGCCTGGCTGACGGCTCCACCCGACATGTACAGACCTATGCCGGCCCGATTGAGATCTACGGCGATAAACTGATGTTGTGCATCATTCACGATATTACCGAGCAAAAACGGCTTGAACAGGAGCTTGAACACGCCGCGCTGCGCGATTCGTTAACCGGGCTGCTCAATCGCCGGCAGTTTTATCACCTTACCGATCAGGCCTCACCGAATCATCTTCCGGCCCAGCAGGAGTTCAGCCTGCTGCTGGTGGACACGGATCATTTCAAGGGTATTAATGATGTGTTTGGGCATCAAAAGGGGGATGAGGTGTTGATTGCCCTCTCGCGGATGCTGGAAAGCTGTTGTCGGAAGGACGATTACGTTTTCCGCTGGGGTGGCGAGGAGTTTGTGCTGCTGCTGCCCCGCACGTCGCTGGATGCGGCAATGCAGATCGCTGAAACCCTGCGTGCGGCGATCGCCCGCATTACCATTGCAGGCCTGCCCCGCTTTACCGTCAGCATTGGGGTGGCGCGGCATAACCCGGATGAAAGTATTGACGATCTGTTTAAGCGCGTAGACGATGCGCTGTATCGCGCCAAGAATGATGGTCGTAATAAAGTGCTGGCGGCTTGATGTCGCCATCTGTCTTTCAATATATTCCTTGAGGAGTGGTTAAGATGAGCAAGAAGATTTTGATGCTGGTCGGGGATTACGCTGAAGATTACGAAACGATGGTGCCGTTTCAGGCACTGCAGATGATTGGCCATCAGGTTGATGCGGTCTGTCCTGACAAAGCCAAAGGCGACTTTATCATGACGGCGATCCATGATTTTGACGGCGCCCAGACCTACAGTGAGAAGCCAGGCCATCGCTTTATTCTCAACGCCAATTTCGCTGATGTGAAAGAAGAGGATTATGACGCCCTGTTAATTCCGGGCGGACGGGCGCCGGAATATCTGCGGCTGAACGAACAGGTCATCAAACTGGTTCAGGCCTTTGACCAGGCGCGTAAACCGATCGCCGCCGTGTGCCATGGTGCTCAATTACTGGCTGCCGCTGACGTTCTGAAGGGTCGCACCTGCAGCGCCTATCCAGCCTGTGCGCCGGAAGTCCGACTCAGCGGCGGGTACTATGCCGACATCGGTATCGATGAGGCGTATGTCGATGATAATCTGGTTACCGCCCCCGCCTGGCCTGCGCATCCGCAGTGGCTGGCGAAATTTGCTGAAGTGTTGCAGAAGTAGGCCCGCCAGAGAGTTGACAGGCTCGCGGGCTTCACGCCAGCCTGTCAACAGCCTCAAAAAACAGCGCTTCCGTCATAATGACGTTATCTCTGGCGCTCTGATACTCACGCCGAATAAACCATCCGGTCTCTGGTGCCATGCTCAGACAAAAGACCTGCCTGATACCGGGCGCATCGACATGCAGGATCACAATACCCGTCTCGGTGCCATTCCAGAGCTGCTCCGGAAGAAGTCGGACGCTACGATCACCGTTCTGTAACTGGATCGCGGTGATGTCATACCGATATATCCCGCTGTTCAGGCTGTAGCCCACCGCGCTCAGGTCATGGAGGTGTCGGGTGGAAAACGTCACCTCAATTCCGGAACCCGCAAACCACTGGTTTATTTGCTGCGCAAGCTCATCCATTCGGGAGCAGAATGCCCTGACCTCTGCGTCAGCGGATTTTTTGCCCGACGTAACTCTATTGTTTTTGTCCTGCACTTTTTTAAAAAAACGTTCTCTGGCTGACACATTGTCGTCCTTGTCATCATTTCGGCTTTATTCAATCTGGATTGATTTCAGCGCAGCCCAGGAGGCAATCAGCTGTTGCAGATGCTGTTCCACCTGGCGCTGCCGGACGGCGTTACTGTCCTGCTCTGCGGGGAGCTCAGAGAGCTGACGCAACTGCTCCTCTACCCGTTCCGGTGCATTGTGCTGATAAGCAGGAATATCCCCGGCGTCGTGCTCCAGGGAAAAAGTCAACAGGCTGCCGGCCAGACGGGTCAGTTCACGGTACAGCAGTTCCGGGTGCCTGCCCGGTGTCTGCAGCAGTTCTGTCAGCACCGGCTCAGCGCTGTTCAGGGCATTGAGCAGCCAGAACAGGGAAACATCCGCGACCGCAAAGTCGGCCATCCGCTCATTACTTTCCCGGCGCATGGCCATCAGGCGGCGGCGGCGAACCTGCAAGCGAACCAGCAGGTCACCCAGTTCGGTAGTCAGCAACGGGCTTGCAGCAACGGCAAGCATCGGCGGAATGAAGGCCGGGTCCAGGCTCCACTGCCCCTGTGCATTACGCACCAGACGGGCCACCGGACAGGTCAGGTATGCCGTGTTTTCCTGACTGGACAGACGCAGGGTCAGCGCATGACGCAAAATTGCGAGTTCCCCGCTTTCATGGCCGGCCAGTTCCTGCACCACTACGCGTTCGGCTTTCCAGCGACGCGGGCGCTCACTGTCCTGACCGTTATCGAGGTTGCCGCCACTGGCGCTCAGCAGCGGCAGCGCGATAACCACGTCAACAGCCTCACTGCCAGCTGCAACAGACACATCACAGACCGGAGGAAGCGTGTCTGCCAGGTCAGTATCAACAAGGGTACCGTCCTGAAAGCGCACCACCAGACGGGTGGCGTTCAGGCGCGAGAGCGCCAGTGCTGCATCATCAAATTCTGCTGCCACCACGCCCCAGGGATGAGAAATACCCATCCGGGCGACCATGTCGGCAACGTGTTCATTCCAGCGGGTCTGCTGCTGGAACTGTTGCGGGGCCAGAGCGGCCCCATCCTCCCAAAGCGGACGATAAATTTTCATCCCTGCTACCGCCTTACGCTTTCGCTTTTGGCATCTGGGAAACCAGCGACAGATTCACATCCATCCCTTCCACCTGGAAGTGCGGTACTGCATACAGCCGCACACGGAAGAAGCCCGGGTTGTCCTCGATATCTTCCACAATCACTTTCGCGTCGCGCAGCGGATGAGAGGCCTGCAGCTCGTCGCCCGGATCGGTCATTTCGGTCACCAGACCGCGTACCCAGGTATTGAGCTCCAGCTCCAGCAGGCGACGGTCTTTGGTGGTACCGATGTTTTCGCGCTGAATAAGCTTCAGGTAGTGAGCGATACGGGACAGCAGGAAGATATAAGGCAGCCGCGCGTTGATGCGGCTGTTAGCCGTGGCATCTGCCGTATCGTACAGCGCCGGTTTTTGTGTGGAGTTGGCTGAGAAGAAGCAGGCGTAGTCGCGGTTCTTGTAGTACGACAGTGGGATGAAACCGAGATTGGCGAATTCGAACTCGCGGGTTTCCGGGATCATCACTTCGGACGGGATCTTCACCTGGTTGCCGGTACCCAGATCGTACAGATGGATCGGCAGATCTTTCACTGCGCCACCGGCCTGTGGGCCGCGGATCTGCACGCACCAGCCATTATTAATGAAGCTCTTCACCATGTTGGAGGCAAAGGCAAATGACGCGCTGGTCCAGAGGTATTTCTCGTGGTCGGGCCCTTTTACCTGCTCAACGTAGTTAAAGCTGCGTACCGGCACGGTATCCGGGCCATACGGCAGGCGTCCGAGTACGCGGGGCATGACCAGACCGATATAGCGGGAGTCGTCGGTGTCGCGGAAGGATTTCCATTTGATGTATTCGGCGCGGTCGAAGTAGTTGCCGATATCTTTAATGGCCGCCACCTCTTCCATCGACTCTTTCAGGAAGAATTTTGGCCCGACAGATCCGATAAACGGCATATGCGCCGCGGCGGAGACTTTTGAGATATTGCGCAGCAACGCCACGTCCTGCGGGCTGGCGTCAAATTCCCAGGAGGAGATCACCGAACCAATCGGCTCGCCGCCTGGGGTGTCGTATTCAGCAGTGTAGGTGTGCCAGTAAAGTCCGCTCTGGATAAGCTCCGGCGCATCTTCAAAATCCTGACGCAGGTCGTCTTTGGAGACGTCGAGAATTTCTGTTTTCACGTTCTGGCGATAGTCGGTGTTGTCCACCAGCTGTTTAAGGCCACGCCACAGGGACTCTACCTTCTGGAATTCTTCATGATGCATCACCGCATCCAACTGGCGGCTTATTTGAAAGTCCAGTTCGGCGATATGGTGATCGATCAGCGTTTTGTCGAGCTTTTCCACCTGCTGGCCAGATTTACGGATACAGTCCATAAACACCTGCATGGCGGCCGTCAGGCGCTCGCCCGCAGGCGCATCGGCCAGCGCGGCATCATCCAGAAACGTATTAATATCCCCGAGGCTGGACGCCGGGGTGAGGTTGATTTTTTCAAACAGGGAGGCGTAAACGCCCTCTTTTTCCAGTACGGTGGTTTGCCCCTGAGCAGAGCCAGTTTCAGTATTCACAGACATCAGCATATTCCCGGTTAATCCATTAAAAGAGATGCCCGTTTTTTATTTCGGGGCAAGCGCACTCATTTCGTCACGTAATTCCTGAGACAGCGCCGGATCTTTAAGAATTTTCTCGAGCTCTTTTCTGAAAGTGGCGTTATCAAGGAGATTGGATTTCAAATCGCGTAATAAATTACGCATCGCCAGCATGGCGCGAAGTTGAGGAATTTGACGGGCAACCTGTTCTGGCTCGAAATCTTTCATGCTGGAAAAATGCAGTCGGATATTTTCTTCTGAACCCTCACTCGCCAGCGTGTTCTGCACATCCAGGTTAATTTCCGGGTTAAATTCCGAAAGTACACTGTCAAAATTATTTTTATTGACGTTTATCTTCTCACGTTCAGATAACGGCCGGTTTTCTTTGCCATTACTGAAGTCACCAACAGTAAGAAGCTTCAGCGGCAGTTCAACTTTCTTCTGTGCGCCGCCGGTGTGGAGGGCTAGTTTTAAATTTATGCGTGCCTTGGGCACCTCATTCTGAAATGTATCAGCCATAGCAGTCCCTTTTCCTTAAGGAATAGTTATTAAGTAAATCTACATTTGTTCGCCGGGGTCGATATTAGACCAATTAATTAGAATGAATCAACTAACTCGTGGTCCAAAACTAGACTTCCCTCTAACAGATATCGTTAACTCCCCACAATAAGAAACATCAGATAGCAATTATATATTCAGGACTTTAATCATTCGCGCAGGAATAAAGAAGAGATGTCCCTCGCAAAGAGCAAGGTATTATTTTTGCACTGAATACTTCTTCTTTATTAAATCAATAAGGTTTATAAATGCCGCAGCGAATTTAATAAGGGAAAATAAAAATCAGAATGGGCGCAGTTATAATTGGCTGTTAAATGAAAACTGGCGCTGATAATCGCGCCAGTTCCGGTTACAGCAGAGGTTGTCTTACGCAGGCCCCGTCAATGCTTCTCGATATACATTGTGCGACTGTACGCCACATCTTCCGGGTTGTTGATCGGATACCCTTTCACCCAGGGTTTAATTAAGCGCCCGTTGGTGTACTGATAGATCGGCGCAATTGGCGCTTTTTCGGCGAGGATTTTCTCCGCCGTATTGTAATCCGCGTTGCGGGCCTTAACGGTGGTCTCCAGCGACGCCTGATTTATCACCTTGTCATACGCCGGATCGTTAAAGCGGGAGATATTACCCGTATGCGTGGAGGTCAGCAGCGAGAGGAACGTCGACGGCTCGTTATAATCCCCCACCCACGAAGCGCGGATCACATCGAAATTACCGGTGTTACGGCTGTCGATATAGGTTTTCCACTCCTGATTTTGCAGCTTCACATCGACGCCAAGATTCTTTTTCCACATTGATGCCACCGCGATAGCGATTTTCTGGTGGTTTTCCGAGGTGTTGTACAGCAGCGTCAGCTTGAGAGGTTTCTGCGCGTTGTAGCCTGCCGCCTGCAGCAGCGTTTTAGCCTGCGCATTCATCTCTTCCTGGCTCATCTGCTCGAAGGGGGATGGTTCAGGAGTAAAGCCTGCGGTGACGTCCGGCGTGAAGTGCCATGCCGGTTTCTCACCGGTGCCAAGCACTTTCTCGGCCATAATCCGCCGGTCGATGGTCATGCTCAGCGCCAGACGCACCCGGGCATCCGCCGTCGGGCCTTTCTGGGTGTTAAAAGCATAATAATAGGTGCCGAGTTGCGGCGGGGTATAGACCTGGCCCGGAATGTCCTTCAGCAGCTTCTGGTAGAGGTTTTTCGGGAATGACTCGGTGATGTCGATATCGTCTGCCAGGTAACGCTTGGTGGCAGAGGACTCCTGGTTAATCGGGATAAAGGTCACTTTCTGCAGCACCGTTTTGTCGTTATCCCAGTAATGAGTGTTGCGCTCAACAACCAGTTTCTCATTGACCACCCGGTCTTTCAGGATGTATGCCCCATTGCCCACCAGCGCACCGGGCCGGGTCCACTCCGCGCTGCTCTCCACGTTGGCTTTTTGTACCGGGTAGAAGGCGAAGCTCGCCGTCAGGTTGGCAAACCACGGCAGCGGTTTATCCAGCTGCACGCGCAGGGTTCTGTTATCCACCGCGGTCACGCCCAGCTTATCCGGCGTAGCCTTGCCATCGATGATGGCCTGCGCGTTGCTGATCCCCGCCAACGCTGCAAACCAGGCGAACGGCGACGTGGTTTTCGGATCCACCAGGCGCTGCCAGCTGTAGACAAAATCCTGTGCGGTGACGGGGGTACCGTCAGACCAGCGGGCGTTCTCGCGCAGGGTGAAGGTCCAGGCGCGGTTATCGTTACTCTGCCAGCGGGTGGCAACCCCTGGAACCAGTTCGCCCTTTTCGTTCTGATTGACGAGGCCTTCGAACAGATCGCGGATCACCTGAATCTCCGGCAGCCCCACCGCTTTGGCGGGATCCAGCGAGGCCGGTTCATCTTTAATATGACGCACCAGCTCCTGCTTCGGCGCCAGCGTCGTCCCGGAGGGCACATCCGCAGCAAAGGAATAAGAAGAAAAGCCACACAACCACAGGGCTGAACAAATCAACGAAACCGGATGCTTCATGAGATCCCCTTTGAAATGATGGGTAACGAGCAGATGCGTAATTATTTGTTTCAGAACAGGGAAATGCAAACAACTTCCGTCGGAAAGTTGATATCGGCCGGTTTTGCCCCGGCACTGAAACTATTTGATTAACCATGTGTTTTGCACAACACTGCCAGTAGTATAACTTTGATTCAGGAACATCTATGTCCCTTACTCGCCCAAGAACGGAACGTGGTGCTTTCCCGCCTGGAACCGAACATTATGGCCGCTCGTTCCTCGGCGCGCCCTTGATCTGGTTCCCTGCGCCGCAGGCCGATCGCAATAGCGGCCTGATCATTGCCGGGACCCACGGGGATGAAAACTCATCGATAGTAACCCTCTCCTGCGCCCTGCGCACCCTCGCCCCGGAGCTTCGTCGTCACCATGTCATTTTAACCGTCAACCCGGACGGCTGTCAGTTGGGGCTGCGCGCCAACGCCCGCGGCGTGGATTTAAATCGTAACTTCCCGGCGGCCAACTGGCGTGAAGGCGAGACGGTTTACCGCTGGAACAGTGCCGCCCAGGACCGGGATGTGGTATTGCTGACCGGTGACAAACCGGGCTCAGAGCCGGAAACGGAAGCGCTGTGTCACCTGATCCACAAGCTGCATCCGGCCTGGGTGGTGTCATTTCACGATCCGCTGGCCTGCATTGAGGATCCGGCCCATACCGCGCTGGGACGCTGGCTGGCTGATGCGTTTTCGCTGCCACTGGTCACCAGCGTCGGGTATGAAACGCCGGGATCGTTCGGCAGCTGGTGCGCTGATTTAAGCCTGCACTGCATCACCGCCGAGTTCCCGCCGATCTCCTCCGACGAGGCCAGTGAGAAATACCTGAGAGCGATGACCGATCTGCTGCGCTGGGAACCTCAGAGATGAACTACGCCGGTGGTGTAATGCAGCGCCGGTGAGACGTCCACCGCCAGCCAGGTCGGGCCATCCAGATCGGCAAACTGCACCTCGCCCGCCAGGGGTAACGCCGCATTAATGGCGCGTGAGGTGCAGAGCATACAGCCCAGCATCAGCGCAAAACCGTTCTCCCGCGCCTCGGCGGCCAGCGCCAGCGCTTCAGTGATCCCACCCGTTTTATCCAGCTTAAGATTCACCATCTCGTAGCGCCCTTTCAGGGCGGGCAGGCTCGCGCGCGTATGGCAGCTTTCGTCGGCGCAGATGGGCAGCGGGTGAATGAAATTCGACAGCGCGGCATCGTCACCCGCAGGCAAGGGTTGCTCGAGCATGGCAACATCCAGATCCGCCAGCAGCTGGCAGCGCGCGGCCAGCCCTTCGCTGTGCCAGGATTCGTTAGCATCAACGATCAGCGTAGCCTCAGGAACTGCACCGCGAATGGCGACCATCCTTTCGCTGATCAGACGATCGTCCATCTTCACTTTCAGCAGTCGCGCCCCGGCGGCGTACAGGGCTTTGGCGCTGGCGGCCATCTGCGCGGGTTCGCCGATCACCACCGTCTGGGCGGTCACCACCGTTTGCGGCAGCGTCACCCCGGCCAGAGCGGCCAGCGGGATCCCCTGCTGGCGCGCGGCTAAATCCCACAGGGCGCAGTCAACGGCATTGCGCGCCGCACCGGGTGGCAGCAGCGTCTGCAGTGCTTCCCGGCTAAGCCCCTGCTCAAGTTCCGGCCCCAGTGCCATAATCTGCGCCATCACCGAGGCGATACTTTCACCATACCGCGGGTACGGGGTACATTCCCCCACCCCTTTGACACCCTCTTCCTCTATTTCGACTACCACCACGCAGGCCTCGCTCCGGGTTCCCCGGGAGATCACAAACGGCGTATGCAATGGCCAGGCTTCTTCATAAACCTTGAGGGTTCTCATCACTCACTCCTGTATAGCGGCTTCGCGTAAATAGGGTTTGCTGTGTTATTGGCTGATGACATACACTAACGGCGACGTTAACTATATGTAAACAGGAAGATAACTATGTCACAACTCGTTCATTTCCAGGGCAACCCGGTTTCTGTTGCAGGATCCATTCCTCAGACTGGCAGCAAAGCGCAGGCGTTTACGCTCGTGGCAAAAGATCTGTCTGACGTCGTGCTGAGCCAGTTTGCCGGCAAACGTAAAGTACTGAACATTTTCCCAAGCATCGATACCGGCGTATGTGCCGCATCTGTGCGTAAATTCAATCAGCTGGCGACTGAAATGGACAACACCGTTGTGCTGTGCATCTCCGCCGACCTGCCGTTCGCCCAGTCTCGTTTCTGCGGTGCTGAAGGCCTGAGCAACGTCATCACCCTCTCCACCCTGCGTAACCCGGAATTCCTGGAGCAGTACGGTGTGGGCATCGCTGAAGGCGCCCTGAAAGGCCTGGCTGCCCGCGCAGTTGTGGTGATCGACGAAAACGACACCGTCGTGTTCAGCCACCTGGTGAATGAAATCACCACCGAGCCGGACTATGCTGCCGCGCTGGAAGCGCTGAAAGCCTGAGACCAAAAATAAAGCCTCCCTGCGGAGGCTTTTTTCTTTTACTCGTCACCCTTCTTTTGGCTCAGCCCATACTCACGCAGTTTATTGGCAATCGCGGTATGCGAAACACCCAGCCGTTTCGCCAGCTTGCGGGTGCTGGGATAGTTGCGGTACAGCTGCGTTAACACCGAGCGTTCGAAGCGGCTGGTAATGTCATCCAGCGACCCTTCCATCGCCTCTTCGCCCACCGCCACCGTACCGGCGTCATAATCCGGCAGCAAAATATCCTGCGGCCGCAGCTCATAGCCTTCAAGCTGGGTCAGCGCGCGATAAATTGCATTCTTCAACTGACGGATATTTCCCGGCCAGCCGTAACGGGTGAGCACCGTATTCAGATCGGCCGAAAACTTAGGCCGTGGAATGCCCTGCTCGTCGGCAAAGCGCGCCACAAACAGCTCGGTCAGCGGCATGATGTCCTGCGGGCAATCGCGCAGTGGCGGGATATTCAGCGTCAGCACGTTAAGGCGATAATAGAGATCTTCCCGGAAGACACCCTTCTGCACCAGCTCCACCAGATTCTTCTGGGTGGCGCAGATCACGCGCACATCCACATGGACCTCATGATCTTCCCCCACCCGGCGGAAGGTACCGTCGTTGAGGAAACGCAGGAGTTTGGCCTGCATCCGCGGTGACATTTCACCGATCTCATCCAGCAGCACCGAGCCGCCGTTGGCCTGCTCAAAGAAGCCTTTTTTGCCTTCCGGGGCGTGGCCGAACAGTTCGCTTTCGACAGCATCTTCCGGAATAGAGGCGCAGTTGAGCGCCAGATAAGGTTTAGCCGCGCGCGGGCCCGCCTGATGTACCGCATGGGCCAGCAGATCCTTGCCGGTGCCGGTATCGCCGGTAATCAGCAGAGGCGCCGCCAGATTCGCCAGCTTGCGCGCCTGCTCCACCACGTGGCGCATTTTCGGGCTGACGGCGATGATCTGGCTAAAGGCGCCGACATCCTGGCTGGACAGGTTTTGCAGCTGACGTCCCATGCGCACCGTGGAGCGGAGCATGATCACCGACCCGGTCAGAGTGCGGTCGTCGTTGTCGCCCTGCAGGTAGACCGGGGTGATCTCCATCAGGAAATTCTGCCCGTTGATGATCACATGCTCGCTATGGGTCGAGCGTGGGTTGCTCTCCAGCCAGCGCTGGAAGTTGAAGCCGGGGATCAACTGGGCGGCATTGTGGCTGCTCAGCTTGTCCTGCTCCTGGGCAAACAGCTGACAGCTCGCCAGGTTGGCCCGGTCAATTTTGCCCTTCAGATCCAGGGACAAGAACGGCTCCGGCATCGCTTCCAGCAGTGCGCTCAGAGCCAGATGCTCGCGCTCGGAGGGCATCCACGGCACGGTGCGCACATCCGTAACGCCAGCGATACGGCGGATTTCAGCCATCAAGCTGCTGAATGTATCGAATGCAATTTCGGCAAAGTTCAGGTAAATCTTCCCGATAGGGTCGATCTCAATTCCACGCAGGTCAATGCTACGCAAAACAAGGAGATCGAGTAACTCGCGAGTCAGGCCGAGACGGTCCTTACAAAACACTTCCAGACGCATGGGAAAATCACTCTATAAACAGTAACTCTGAAATGATAAGCCAGATATCGGCGATCGGGAAGAAGGCTGTCAACAAATATTGACAGCCTGTGAAGCGAGAGGCGGAATTATGTGCGAGGCGGAAGGGCTACTGCGGTTTTTTGTTGAGCGTTTCTTTCAGCTGACCGATTAATTCCCGGCGGAAATCGCCCAGGCGTGGTTTATCGTCCGCTGTCCACGGCAGAGGACGGCACAACTCCATCGCTTTGATCCCCAGCCGCGCGGTCAGCAATCCGGCACCAATCCCCTGGGCCGCGCGGGCCGAGAGGCGTGCGGCCAGATCCTGCGACATCCAGTCCATACCCACTTCGCGCACTACTTCGCTGGTGCCGGCAAAGGCCATATTCAGCAGCACCAGACGGAACAGACGCAGGCGGCTGTAATAGCCCAGTTCAATGCCGTACAGGGCGGCGATACGGTTGATCAGACGCAGGTTACGCCAGGCGATAAAGGCCATATCCACCAGTGCCAGCGGGCTGACGGCGATCATCAGGGTCGACTCTGCCGCCGAGCGGCTGATCTCCCGTCGCGCCTGGCCATCAAGCACCGGCTGAACCAGGTGGGCATACAGCGAGACCACTTCCCGGTCGTTCTGCGTTTCGTGGATCGCGGCATACCAGCGCTGGAGCGCCGGGTGAGACTGATCCAGCCCGGCCTGTTTCGCCAGTTTTTCGCAAAATACTCGTCCGTTACCGGTGCCGTGGCTGTTGAGCAGATCCCGGGCTTCGTCACGCTCGTGCGCGCGCTGACGCAGTCGCCATAAGCGTCGCCATTCGGTGGCAATGGAGCCCACGCCTGCGCCGACGATCAGCGCCCCGGCCGCGCATCCACCCAGCGCCACCCAGTCCTGGGTTTGCCAGGCGTTCATCGCCCACTGTACGCCTTGTCCCACCACCGTGACGCCAGCCAGCAGCAGCCCGGCGCTGACCATTTTGCGCCACAGGCTGCGTTTCGGGCGCAGGGCTGCCTCAACCACGGCTTCGGCCTGTCCCTCTTCAGCGGGAAGCATGTCCGTCACCACCGGGGCAAACTGCTCAGCCTGCGCCGCATCGAAAGTTTGTGACGCCTTGAAGGCCTCTTGCTGTTCCTGCTCCAGCGTCCCGCTAAAGTCCATCCGCGGTTTTAAGGGTTCGGTCATCGCAATTTATCTCCAATTAAAAACTCCAGCGCGGCATCGAGACGAATGTGCGGCAGCGGCTGGTCAACGTTCATGGTCTGCGGACGGAAGGCTTCGAACTGGAAGCCCTGCTTTTGCCAGAACGCCTGGCCGGGCAGCCGGGCGGGCACCTCGCCGGGGTAGACCGTCAGCGGGGCGCCATCGCTCAGGCGGTGCCCACGCAGCGCCGGGATCTTGTCGCCATTGACGTCAATCAATCCGCTCTGGGTGGCCTGCACCGAGGCCAGGCCCAGACAGTCCATGCTGATGCCCTCGAACGCCGCGTTCTGCCAGGCATCCTGCACCAGCTGTTGCAGGAGCGACACCATATTGGCGTGCTGATCCACCGTGACGTGATCCGCCTTGGTGGCGGCGAACAGCAGTTTGTCGATCACCGGGGAGAAGAGGCGACGGAACAGCGTACGCTGCCCGTAGTGGAAGCTCTGCATCAGTTGGGTGAGCGCCAGACGCATGTCGTTAAAGGCCTGCGGCCCGCTGTTGAGCGGCTGCAGGCAATCCACCAGCACGATCTGGCGGTCGAAGCGTAAGAAGTGGTTGGTGTAGAACCCCTTCACCACCTTTTCGCAGTAGTAGTTGAAGCGATCCCGCAGCATTCCGGCGTTGGTCTGTTTATCCGCCTGAGCAAGTTTAGATTCGCCAACGGCGTCCACGTCCGGCCAGGGGAAGAATTGCAGCGCCGGAGCGCCAGCCATATCGCCCGGTAGCACGAAGCGGCCCGGCTGGATAAAGTGCAGCCCCTCTTTTTTGCATTGATGCAGATAATCGGTCCAGGCTTCTGAGATGGCCGCCAGCCGGTTTTCGTCGGCGGGTGCCAGCGGATCCAGCCCCTCGCACAGCGTACGCCAGCGGGCTGACCACTCCGCGCGTTGCCCCTGCAGTAAACCGGTCATCTGTCGCGACCAGCTCAGATAATCCTGGGTCAGCATCGGCAGATCGAGTAGCCATTCACCCGGATAATCAACGATCTCCAGATAGAGGGTGGAGGTCTCTTTAAAGTGACGCAGCAGCGAATCGTTGGAGCGAAAGCGCAGCGCCAGACGGATCTCGCTTACCCCACGAGTCGGCGTCGGCCAGGTGGGCGGAGAGCCATACAGCTGGGCCAGCCCTTCATCGTAGGTAAAACGGGGAATGCCAAAATCGCGCTGCGGCACGCGCTTTACGCCCAACAGCCGCTCTTCGCGCACGGCGCTCAGCAGAGGTAAACGCGCCCCGGCGTGCAGGTTGAGGAGTTGATTGACCATCGCCGTTATAAACGCGGTTTTGCCGCTGCGGCTCAGTCCGGTGACCGCCAGGCGTAAATGACGGTCAACCCCACGATTGACCAGAGAATTGAGTTCATTTTTAAGTCGCTTCATCGTCATCCTTCATTGCCTGGAAGCCTGGAATCACTTGCCTCAGAATACAGTAAATTGGGGCAGTTCGTTGATTATCAATTCATAATTATTGCTATTGCCGTTTTTTCTCCAGTAAGATGGCCCTCATTGCCGTCTATCGGAGTGAGTAAGGTGTATGTCACCCACCATCTATGATATTGCGCGCGTTGCTGGCGTATCGAAATCAACCGTGTCCCGGGTTCTGAATAAGCAAACGAATATTTCCCCTGAAGCGCGGGAAAAAGTGCTGAAGGCGATCGAAGAATTAAATTATCAGCCCAATAAAGTGGCCCGCGCCCTGACCTCTTCTGGCTTTGACGCCATTATGGTTATTTCGACCCGCTCTACTAAAACCACCGCCGGCAATCCTTTTTTCTCCGATGTTCTGCATGCCATTACTGCCAAAGCAGAAGAGGAAGAGTTTGACGTCATTTTGCAAACGTCAAAAAGCAGTGAAGACGATCTGCTGAAATGCGTGAACAAAATAAAACAAAAGATGATCAAAGGGATCATTATGTTGAGCTCTCCGGCAGATGAATCCTTTTTCTCAACGCTGGACCCTTATGGCGTACCGGTGGTGGTTATCGGGAAAGTGGAAGGTGAATATCAGAATATCTACTCTGTCGATACCGATAATTTTCACGACAGCGCCACACTGACGGATAATTTTATTAAGAACGGGCGCCGTAACATTGCCTGCCTGCACGCTCCTCTCGATTATCACGTCTCTGTTGATCGTCTGGCGGGTTATAAAGCCAGCCTGGAAAAGCATAATATTGCGATTAACCCGGAGTGGATCATCGATGGGGGATATACCCACGAAAGTGCGCTTGCTGCGGCCCGTGAATTACTGTCGTCAGCCAGGCCGCCGGATGCGGTATTTGCTACTGACAGCATGAAGTTGCTCAGCCTGTATCGCGCAGCGGATGAATTAAAGCTGGCACTCCCTGAACAGGTGGCGGTGGCAGGTTACAGTGACCCGATGCTGTCGCTCATTTTGACCCCTGCACCCGGAGGCTTTGACATCCCAACGCGTAAGCTGGGGGAAGAGAGCTGCGATCTTCTGTTCAAGCGTATTGCCGGTAAGCCCGCCCCACGCAAGGTGCTGGTGGATACCCATTTAACGTTCGCCGACGTCGCGCGTTAACACCAGGGGCCATGAGCCCCTGGGGATCCGTCTGTCAGAACGCGTAGTTGACGCCGATACCGGCATAGTGGAAGCGATCGCTATCGCCTTCGTCATGATTTTCCCATTCGTAGGCATACTCCAGCGTCATGGATAGTCCATTATTGAAATCATAGGCGTACAGCAGGCCCAGGCGGTTAAAGTCGTGCCCTTCTCGCGACGGATCGTCCTGCCAGTCCCAGTTCGACCAGCGGTCAAGGCCCAGTCGGGTATAAGGGGTTAATGTGGTCTGCCCCAGTGCAATGGGCAGATAGGCGCGAACCTCCTGGGTGGAAAACTCACCGTTATTACGCGAACCATCCATATTAAATCCGCGCTCCAGATAATAATTTACTTTCGCGGAGACCGTTTCGTTAATAGCCCAGCTAAACCCGGTTTCTGTTTCAACCCGGCTGTCGGCATACCCCGTTTTCTCCAGATCGTTGGCAAACTGATACAGGGCTAACCAGCCGCCAAAGCGCCAGTCGTCGGTTAATTTAAGATCCCAGTCCGGCTGAACTTTGTAACGCTGCATATTCGCGCTGCCGTCTTTCGCGCCGTGTTCATCTTTAAAGTGATAACCATAATTACGGAACCCGCCGGTCAGGCCTAGCGTAAAGTCATCAGAACGGATAAAGCGATAACGTAATTCGAACTCAGGCCGATCGAACCAGGGGCCACGCGTCATGCTGCTGTAATCAACCGGCCCTTCCTGATACATGGCAAGCGAGAGCGTCCATGCGTCCCATGTGGCATTAAACCAGACGGAAGGTTCATATAATCCATCTTTATCGTCACCCTGCCCTTCGACGTTTTCAATTTCATACATGGCTCCAATATTAAATTCCCACTGTTTAGCTGTTTCGGTTGCTTGCGCGCAGCCGATCCCTGCGCACAGAACGAGCGCAGCACGTCTTAGTAGAGTACTCATTAAAATAGTCCTTTATCATTTACACACAAAAAAGCCGGAAATGAATATTCCCGGCGAAGACCTTTCTTATCTAATAGCCGCTTCAGTTTCAGCGTCGAAGAAATGGCACTTATTCATATCGAACTGGATGCCGATATTATCTCCGGCGGCATAGTCATTTGCCGCACCAGCGCGGACCACCAGTTCATGCCCGCCCACGGTGGCATAGAGCATAAACTCCGCGCCCGTCAGCTCCGCAACGCTGACTTTTGCCGTAATATCCTCACCAGCGTTTTGAAGCGTGAAAATATCTTCTGGCCGAATGCCAAAGACCACGGCTTTGCGCTGGTATCCCAGCGCATTGAGTCTGGCGAGCCGGTCCGCAGGGATCGCCAGCCGCAGCGTTTCGGTCACGAAATAGCGGTCGTCTATCGCCCCGCGAATAAAATTCATTGCTGGCGAACCGATAAAGCCTGCCACAAACATATTGGCCGGTTCGTTATAGACCTGCTTCGGCGCCCCCACCTGCTGAATGATACCGTCCTTGAGGATCACGATACGGGTCGCCATGGTCATGGCTTCGGTTTGATCGTGGGTAACATAGATCATGGTGGTGTTGAGCTTCTGGTGCAGCTTGCTGATTTCAGCGCGCATCTGTACCCGAAGCTTGGCGTCGAGGTTTGAGAGCGGTTCATCCATCAGGAACACCCCCGCTTCGCGCACGATCGCTCTGCCGAGCGCCACACGCTGGCGCTGGCCGCCGGATAACGCCCCGGGCTTACGCGTGAGGTAGTCGCGCAGGCCCAGGATCTGCGCCGCCCAGCTAACCCGCTCTTCAATCACCGCGGGCGCGATTTTCTGCATCTTCAGGCCAAAGGCCATGTTGTCGTACACCGTCATATGCGGATAGAGCGCATAGTTCTGGAACACCATCGCGATGTCACGCGACTTGGCCGGGACGTCATTCATGCAGACGCCGTCGATCACCAGTTCACCGGCGCTGATCTCCTCCAGACCGGCAATCATGCGCAGCGTGGTCGATTTACCGCACCCCGACGGCCCAACGAAGACAATGAACTCTTTGTCCTCAATCTCGAGGTTGAAATCCTTCACCACGTGGACCTGGTTATCGTAGATTTTCTGAATGTGTTTCAGGGAGAGTTGAGCCATTGTTAGTTCCTTATCAATACCGGCCGGGACGCCCAGAAATCGGTCAGGCATTTCCAGGTAAGTTCCCGCGTTGAATGAAGTTGTAGTCCCGCCTGCTCCAGACCCGAGCCAATCCCCACCGACAACATGCCCGCCGCGTTGATCGCCTCAACGCCTGCTGCGGCATCTTCTATCCCGATGGCGCTTTCAGGGCGTACCTTCAGCCCGGCACAAGCCGCGAGGAAGATCTCCGGGTCGGGTTTTGAGCAGGCAATACGGGACGCATCGGCGCAAAAATCAAACGCCTTGTGTACCCCCAGTGCCTGCACTATTCCCGGGGCATTAAGGGAAACCGAAGCCAGCCCAATCTTGACCTTCGCGGCGCGGATCTCCGCCAGCACCTCGCGGATTCCCGGCAGGAGTGACGCTTGCGTCAGCGATGCCAGCGACCGCACATAGAGATCGTTTTTCTTCCCGGCCAGGGCCAGACGCTGCTTATCGCTAAACGCCCCGGCTTTCCCGCCGTGTTGCAGGATCCGCTGCAGGGAGTCCATGCGGCTGATCCCCTTCAGTTGTTCGTTAAAGTTTTCGTCAAAGGTGATGCCGATCTCCTGCGCCACGGCACGCCAGGCAAGGAAATGCAGATGCGCGGTATCGGTGATCACCCCGTCCAAATCAAACACAACGGCGTCAGGCGTCATGGCTTCCCTCCGTGGTAGCGGTCCCAGTATCAGGCGTTATAAAATCCTTCTGCGACCAGACTTGCCGACCTGAAGTCATAAGGGTTTTGCCCCACAGCGTTAAGGTGACGGGAGCCGAGGTTTCGATGGTTAACACCGCATTCTCAAAGGTGAAATGCATGCGCGCATTTCGCCACCGTAACGGGAATGTGAGCTTTTGCCAGTGGGCGGGGATGCGCGGGGCAAGGTGCAGTTCCCCTTCCACGATCTGCAATCCGGCAAAACCCTGAATCACGCCGGACCAGATTGCGCCGGTGGCGGCGGCGTGGATGCCGTCGTCACTGCTGTGCGGATCGTCCCCCAGATCGATGGCGATCCCGTCACGCCAGAAGGTGTATGCCCCTTCCGTGTCGCCGCAGCGGGCGGTGACAATCCCGTGAATAGCCTTGCTCAGGGAAGAGTCGTGGATGGTGCGCGGCTCGTAGAACGCCAGATTGGCGGCGCACTGCTGCGGGGTAAACCGTTCCGGTAACAGGTAGTTGAGCATCACCACATCCGCCTGCTTCAGGATCTGCATCTCATTCACTTCCGCCCGGGAGTAATCGAGCAGGATGGTCTGTTTGCCCGCCTGCGCTTTGTAGCGACTCAGGTCGATAGCCGGTTTCGCCAGGAAGCTGTCATCCTGCGGGATCACCCCGTCGGCATCGGCCTCCGGAAGCCATAAACGTGTCAGGAACCGGCTGGCATTTTCCGTAAAACGCCTGTCCTCACGCTTAAACCTCACCATAAACTGGCAAGCGCTGGCGACATTGTGCCAGGCCAGATAGTTGGTATAAGCGTTGTTATTCACGTGTTCCGTGTATTCATCCGGCCCGATCACGTTATGGATTTCCAGACGACCGTTAACCTCTGTGGCGCGCCCCATCCAGAACGTCGCGGTTTCCATCAGCAGCTTCAGGCCTTCATTGCGCATAAAGTCATCATCGTGCGTCGCCTGCCAGTAGGCGACAACGGCCCAGGCAATGTCCGCCACAATGTGGTGTTCAGCCAGCGCGGAAGCCACTTTCTGGCGCGTCCCGGTGCGGATGTTGATCGCCGCAAACTCCGGCGTCTCTTCCTGGCCGCTGGCGGCGCTTTCCCACGGGAACAGCGCGCCTGGCCAGCCGTTGCGCTGGGCCTTTTCTCGCGCCCCCGGGAGGTTAAGCCAGCGATAACGCAGCAGGCTGCGGGCGATCTGGGGCCGGGTAAAGAGATGGAAAGGCAGCAGGAAGATTTCCGTATCCCAGAAAACGTGTCCTTTATACCCTTCCCCGGTGAGTCCTTTAGCCCCGATGCTGCTGCGTTCGTCATGGGCTGGCGTCATGGCCGTCAGATGCCAGACGGCATAATCCAGCGCGATTTGGTCCTGAGGTTCCGTTGAAGCCACTTCCACCCGCCCGTCACGCCAGATTTTTTCCCAGGCGTCGGCAGAACTTTTCAGCAAGGCGGCGTAGCCTTTCACCGCACAAACTTTTAGCTCTGCCAGCGCATTCCGGGCGAAAGCCTCCTGTGAAAGGGTTTTGTCCCTGCGGTGTGCGACCCATACTAGCTTCTCCAGCGTGACAGTGTCACCCTGCGGGATGCTGAATGCCTGGTGGGCCGTAATACGTCGATTTTTTGCGGTAAAACAGCTGTCGCTCTCCGTCGACAGGCGGCAGTATGCCGACATCACCACCTCTGCGGCATGGTCCTGCGTCTCATACCCCCCCTGCAGGTAGTGCTGGTCGAAGACTCTGACCGACATCTCATCCAGATGCTGCCTGCCGGTATTGGTTTGGGTCGCGTCGATGCCGGTCTTTAACACCACCTGCGAAGCGTCATCTACCGGCGTAATGGAGAGCTGCATTGCCAACAGCGGGAGTTGATCCAGCGAAACAAACCGACGGCTCTCCAGCCGGTAGCGTTTCCCTCCCGGCGAGCGCCAGAGGACGCTGCGACGCAGTTCCCCGTTGGCGAAAGCCAGTTCTCGCTGCCAGCTCAGGATCTCCCCTGCTAGCAGGGTAAAATTCTCGCCATCGAGCTCAATATCAATACCGACCACATCAGGCAGATTGACCAGCTCGTTGGTCTCGTTGCAGCCTGCGCGATGATAGAGACCGGCAAGATACATACCGCGCGTTTGCCGGGTGTAATCTTCTTCATGCGTGGCGCGAACGCCCATGTAGCCATTACCGCCAGCCATAATGGATGCGTATTTATTCAGGCTATGCGGGCAGAAGCCCGGATCGGTTAATACAGACAGGTTCAGCATAAGGTCACGCTTTCCCCTGTTTCCGCCGCTTGATATAGCGCGGCGACCAGCTGCTGGATCACCAGCCCCTGCTCCGCATCGGCGATCATCACCGGCTCGCCGAACAGATGGCGAACAAAAGCATCCATACTGCGCAGATGCCGCTGATCGTCCGCCTCTTCACGCTGCGCGATTGTCTGTAATACCCCTGCTTCGTCGTGATAAATATGGGCCGGGAACAGCGTTGCCCCGGCCTTTTCACCGCAGAAGGAGACATTCAAGATCGACTGCTCGCGGATATTCAGCGCAAAGGAGGTGTCCAGCCGCAGAACGCCGCCATTGCAGAACTCAATCGTCCCGAACAGGGCATCTTCAACCGTAAACTGAGCGGGATCCCACTCGCCGAACTGCCCCCGGTTTTTACGATTTCCCAGCTTCTGAAAGCTGTGCGCCGTCACCCGTTTTACCGCCGGGAACCCCAGCACATACATCGCGGCATCCAGCATATGAATGCCGATATCAATCAAGGGTCCGCCGCCCTGCAGGGATTTGTTGGTAAACACGCCCCACCCCGGCACACCGCAGCGGCGCAGCGCCTGCGCCGTTGTGAAATAGATCTCCCCGAAGGTGCCGCTCTGCACGGCCTCACGCAGCAGTTGTGTATCCTGAGCAAAACGGTGGTGAAAATCATAGGCCAGCACTTTCCCCGCCCTGCGGGCCGCGAGACGCATCTCATCGGCCTGCTGTGGCGTCATGGCGGGCGGTTTTTCACACATCACATGGCACCCGGCCGCCAGGGCCGCTATGACATGTTCATAATGAAAGCGGTTGGGCGAACAGACGCTCACCACTTCCGGCTTGACCGTTTCCAGCATCTCGTGCGCGTCCTGCCATGCCGACGGGATAGCATGACGTTCCGCAAACGCCTGAGCCTGTTCCAGGCGGCTGTCCATGACAGCCACCATCTGAACATCACTGCGCGTGGCGTAATACGAGGCATGCACTTTGTCTGCAACCTGCCCGGCGCCGATGATGGCGACGCGCAGAGGCAAAGCTGTTGAAGCACTTATCACGCTCGTCATCCTTAGCATTCACGCAAATAAGTGAGGGAGTCCTGGTAAGCCTGCGCAGGATCGTCAGCACGAACGCGACACTCGTACACCACGTAGCCCTGATAATTGTCGGCACGCAGTTGATCGAACAGAGTGGCGAAATCCAGGCTGCCGCTGCCCGGTTGATAACGGTGGTTATCGGCAATATGCACGTGCCCAAGCAGATCCCGGTTGTGATGCAGCGCCTCCGTCAACGAATCTTCTTCGATGTTCATATGATAGAAATCGCCGATGATCTGCACGTGCTTCAGGGCGTTCTCTTTGATATAGCGGCGCGCATCCGCCAGGGTGTTGATCATATGATCCTGATAGCGGTTCAGCGGCTCCAGGTAGACGGTAGTCCCGGTACGCGCCGCCACCTCATCCAGCCAGCGCAGCGAGGCGCTCACCGCGTTGCGGTCACCGTCGAGGCTGCGCGGGGAGGTCATCGGCGGCAGGCGGAAGGTAAACATCCCCCAGGCGGCAGGAACGATAATGCCCTTTCCTCCGACCTCAGCCAGCGCTTCAAGAATGCGTTCAATCTGATGTAACCCGTTCAGGCGACGCTCTTCGATGAAGTCACCGATCCAGCCGTCGTAGCCGCCGCAGGCGGTGGTCACCGGTAAGCCAGTGGCTTTAATGGCGGCTTTCACCTCATCCAGATTCTCCACCAGCAACTTGCCGTCGATCTCATAGCCGTCAAACCCCATGGCTTTGATGAACCTGAATTTCTCCAGGATGTTGGTCGGAAAAAAGGCCTGATTTTGCGTTGCGATTTTCATTGTGTGCTCTCCTTAGCTCAGAAAGTGACGCCCATTTTGATGCTCAGTTCCGGGTGCTGATCGACATACTGCATATAGCTTTCAGCGCTGGTGGTGAAGGTCACTACCGGGTCGATCAGATCCTCACAGTTGAGATATCCGTTCATCAGCAATTCCCAGCAGGTCTCTTCGATCCGCTTGCGATCCCAGCGCGGGTAATCCGGATTAGGCTCGCTACAGGCGCGGGAGAAGACAATTTTCGCGTTGTTAAAATGCGCCTCACGTCCGAGATTAAAGCCCTCTGCGAAGGGTTTCGCGAAGGCAACGTAAGAGATCGTTCCGCCGTAGGCCAGCCCGCGCAGGGCGGATTGCAGCGCATCGGCAAAGCCGCTGGTTTCGATGATGACGTCCGCGCCCTGCTTACCGGTCAGCTTTTTGATTTCCAGACCGACATCTGTCCCGATCGGATTGAGGCAATGGTCCGCCCCATGGCGGCGGGCAATCTCGCAGCGGTGTTCGATAGGATCGACGCCGATAACAATTGATGCTCCGGCTTTTTTCGCCAGCTGAATGGCTATCTGACCAATCGCCCCCAGCCCGACTACCACCACGAAATCCCCGACCCGCACGTTGGCATCCCGTACGCCGCTCATGGCGAACTGCGCCGGGTCATAGCAGACGGCATTTTTCCACGACGCGCCCTGCGGCATTTTGCGCAGCTTGTAGTTATTGACGGCATTAACAATCACCGTTTCCTGCAGCGGCCCGTAGCAGCAGACGCTCTCGCCAACTTGGTAATCCGTCACGTCAGTGCCGCACTCGATGATGTCGCCGACGATCATATTCCCCAGCTGGAATTTGCCGAATTCGATCCCACGAGCCGTACCCTCTTCACGCGGGGTAAACATCTGCCACTCCGGGTTAAACTCTTCATCGATAAACGGACTCGCCGCCCGGAAATCCACCACCTCGGTACCGTGTTTCGGTGCGCCAAAGCGGGCGCGAATCTTCACTTCGTGAACGGCAACCGGACGATCTTCATACTCCACCAGCGCCGCCACGCGGGGCGCTGTCGCAACTAACTTCTTCATGACTGACTCCTTGTTAAAATCGGCCGCCTCAGCCCTTTACGCCCCCGGCGGTCAAACCACTTTTAATAAAACGTTCTGACAGCGCGTACATGATCACCACCGGAAGTGCCGTCACCAGCGAGGCGGCCATCATGCGACCCCAGATGTAATCCGGCGTGCTGAAGAGCGTGTTAAGCCCTACCGGCAAGGTGAAGTTGCTGGCACTGGACAGGAAAATAGAGGCGAACAGATAGTCGTTCCACGCCACCATAAAGCAGTAGACGAAGACCGACACCAGCCCGGAAATCGCCAGCGGCACGGTAATGCGAAAGATGATCTGCAGGCGGTTGAGGCCGTCCATCATCGCGGCCTCTTCGATCTCGTCCGGGATGGTGTCGAAATAGCTGCGCAGCATAAATACCGCCGTCGGCAGCGTCTGGGTCACCATGGTGATAATCAGCGCCAGCTCGGTGTCATAAATTCCGAGTGCAGTGATGATTTTGAACAGCGGTACCACCAGCAAAATCCCGGAGAACATATAGACGGTGTAGAAGCTGGCATTGATCGTCGCCCGCCCTTTAAACCGCAGTTTAGAGAGGGCATACGCCCCCAGCGTGCCGAGAAATACGGCGATCACCGATGAGGTCAGCGACACCACCATGCTGTTTCTGAAGTAGTCCACAAACGGGAAGATCAGCGGGTTGAAGATGTCGACGTAATGCTGCAGGGTCCACGCCTGCGGCAAAATGGTCGGGTGCAGCGATATCGCCTCTTTCGCGCTCTTAAACGACGTCATTAACATCACGAAGAACGGGAACAGCGTGATAATCAGGAACACCGCCAGCCCCAGATAAAAACCGAGCCGGCCCAGCAGGCGTTTATTTGTTGCCATTGAGGTTTACCCTTTTTCTGGTCAGCAGAATGACGGCAAAGATAATTACGAACAGCACCACCGAGATCGCCGCGGCTTTACCGAGGTCGTTAAAGGCAAAGGCGGTTTTGTAGAGATAGACGCCCAAAATATCGACCTTGGTGGTCAGCAGATACACGTCGGCAAACATGTAGAACATCCAGATAGTGCGCAGCGTGATGACCGTGGCCAACACCGGCATAATCGCGGGCAGCGTGACGATGCGAAAACGCTGCCAGGCATTGGCCCCGTCCATTTCTGCCGCTTCGTACAATGACTTATCGATGGTTTGCAGAATGGCCAGAAACGAAATGAACGCATACGGGAAGTAGCGCCAGATGGCGAACAGCACCACCAGTACAAAACTGCTGCCGGGGTTGTCGAACCACAGCGGGGCCTGATCGTATAGATGCAGCAGATCCACACCCAGATAGTTCACAATCCCGTAGCCGTTGTTGAACATATACTTCCAGGCAAAGACCAGCGATATCGACGGGGTGACGTAGGACAAAATCACCAGGGAGCGCGCCGTTTTACGCAGGCGAAATTCCCGGTTAAAGAAGACGGCGACCGCCAGCCCTAACCCCGTGCTGCCCATCACCACCAGCGCGGTGTACCAGAACGTCATCCACAGGGAGTGCCAGAACGCGGCATCACTCAAAATGCGAATGTAGTTATCCAGCCCCACAAACACCGCATCGATGCGCGGATTGAGCGGCAAGCGTAAGAAGCTGATTTCAATGTTGGATATCATCGGCCAGGCCACCAGGCCCCCCAGCAAAATCAGGCTGGGGGCCAACAGCAGCATGGCGAAAGGCATATCTGAACGACCAGAAAACAACGTTTTCATAATTCCCTTCCGCAGTGCGCGCCTATCGTTGGGTGATCAGGTCAGTCAGTCGCTTCTGGCTGCTGCTTAAGGTCGCGTTGAGGTCCTGTTGACCCACGGTGACGTTATGCACCATAGAACTGATAATGCCGGACCCGGTGACGTCACCCATGCGGGTAAAGTTTTTGTCACCCACGGCACCAAACACCTGCACATTCGGGAACTGGGCGATCAGCTCATAAGGGAGATGACCAAAGGCTTTAATCACATCGTTGTTTTTCCAGGTTTCGGTCCCGACCACCAGCTTGTTAACCGGCAGCGCCGCACCCGGTGACATCATCACCCAGTCGGTTGCGTTTTGAGCCTGCTCCATCCAGGTGACAAATTTCTCTGCTGCTTTGGTCTCCTCTTCGCTCTGGCCGGAGGTGATGGTCAGGGAGGTCACCATGCCGTAGACCGCAGACGATTTTTCCGTTGGGACGACAAATCCCAGGTTGGCAGGGTTTCCGTCTTTGAACACCGCCGGGAGGATGTAGGTGGAGTAAACGGCCATCGGCGCGGAGCCGTTCATAAAGGCGTCTTTAATCTCCATGACATCGTTGGATCCCGGCATGGTGGTGGCCGCCAGCCCTTTATAAAACGCCAGCGCTTGCGCCATTTCAGGGGTATCGATTTCAATATCGCCTTTCGCATCAAAGATATTCGCGCCACCCGAGAGGGCAAACTGCGAAAATGCCTGCTCTGTCATCACGCTTTCCGCCGTGGGTAACGCAATGCCGTAATGTTTGTTGGCTGGGTCGTTGAGCCTCTGGCTGGCATTCAGCAATTGATCCCAGTTGCGTGGCTCCTCAAGGCCCGCAGCGGCGAGAATGTCTTTGTGGTACCAGACGCCGGACAGCCAGGCGCTGATGGGTACCCCGGTCCACGCCGCGCCGTCTTCCGTACGCACCACACGCAGAATGCCGTCATAGAAGGTGTCTTCACCTACGGCATTAATGGCGTCGCTGATAGCAGCGCGATCCAGCAGTTGCTCCTTGTCCATGACTTTTGCATAGTCGTGGCTCACCTCAATCACTTCCGGCAGGGCACCGGTTCGCGCCAGAGTAATGACCTTGGTGTTGTAGGCGTCCTCTTCCACCGGCACCTGTTTCACGGTGATGCCAGGATTCTCTATCTCGAACTTCTCAATCAGACGAGTAATCACCGCCTGACGCTCCTGTTCCACTGAGGAGTGCATAAACTCGATGGTGACCTGAGACTTTTTGTCGTCCTTACAGCCTGTCAACAGGGCGCACGAAACCAGTGCTGAGATCAGCACAATTTTGGGTATCTTCATTGTTAGGGTCCTTTTTAGTGTTCTTTAATCCACATTACCTGCCATGGATTCAGGGACAGATCTGTACCGCGAATATCCTGGTGTGAAATCAGGTCCGTACCGGATAAATCCCCCGAATAAACAGACTGAATACAATCGCTAAAATTAAATAATGCCGTTATCCGCTCGCTCTTATTGGCAACACGAGTAATTTTAAGAATATGTTCACCTGATCTTTCAAATAACGCCTGACTGTCAGGATGAAATGCTTTTTCTGTGCGACGAAGGGCAATCAGATCGTTTAATTGATGATAAATCTTATGGCGAAGGCTACGTTTATTTTCCAGTTCGGCATCAATCTGCCCGGCAGGGTATTTCTTACGATTAATCGCACGATTATAGCCAAGGCGTTTAACCCCTTCATAATCGTTACCTGAACCCAGGATGCTTTGAATATAAATTGCCGGCACACCCGGGAAAGTTAATAGCACCGCATGGGCCAGAATAAAGCGCGCAATGCGTTCGTCCTCTGCAGCGTCTTTTGAACTTAATGCATCGAGATAGGTTACGTTGATTTCATACGGGCTTCGCGTACCATCAGGATTATTTTTCCAGTTAACCAGTGCCCCTTCCTGCTGGAGTTTCTCTACCAGGGAGAGGATCTCCGGCTCGGGTAAAATACCCCGCAGCGGATTAAGGCCGATGCCATCATGAGAAGCTAAAAAGTTAAACCAGGTGGTCTTGATTGAAGGCAGATTCAGCGTCGCCGCCCACTGACAGAGGGCGCGGACATCCTGACGATGGATAGCATGCAGCACAAGCGGAGGTAATGAGAACTGATATACCATCTGCGCCTCATTTTGCCCGTCGCCAAAATAGGAAACGTTATCTTTATGGGGAACATTGGTCTCGGTGATCAGCACCGTGCCAGGCGCGACCGCGTCAGTAATGGCGCGGAAGAGCTGGATAAGGCGGTGAGTCAGCTCAAGATGGATGCAGGTGGTTCCGGGGATCTTCCACATAAAGCCAACCGCATCCAGGCGGATATAACGGGCTCCTTCCGCCAGGTAATGCAGGAGCACGTCCACCATGGCAATCAACACCTCTGGCGAGGCGAAATTGAGATCGACCTGGTCCTCGCTGAAGGTGGTCCACAGATGGCGTACGCTGCCATCCTCCAGCGTAAATGGTGTCAGGAGCGGTAATGCCCGCGGGCGCGTCACGGCGGATAAATCGGTTCCAGGTGCGACAGAAATAAAGAAATCTTCATAGCCTGGGGCTTGTTTAAGGTAATTAGCAAACCACTGGCTTTTGGCTGACATATGGTTGCAAACAAAATCAAACATCAGACCGGTCGACTGTTTTAAATCGGCAATATCTTGCCATGTGCCTGTTTCAGGCGCGACCTGGTGATAATCAATAACGGAAAATCCATCGTCAGATGACCATGGATAAAAAGGCAAGAGATGGACATGAGAAAAAGAGCGTGCAAGCCACCTATTATAAAAGCGCGTAAAAACGGGCAGCGCCTTCTCCTCTTTCGAAAAAAATTGATCGGCATAGGTAATCAGGACGATATCTTTTTCATCCCAACCTGACTTACGCCTCTCGTTAATACGAGAAGCCCCCCGACTGATGTTTTCTGACAACATCTCAAGATGGCGTTCAGAAAACGTTTTCCCGTAAATAAGATTGATTAAATTTTTAATTTTGTCGTTCACATTATTTTCCATGGTAGCGGTCCCACGAAGGGCAATCTACTCCCATGGTAAATATCTGTCAACGGACCAGGCGGCAGAAAAACGCGATCATAAAGGCGCGCAGATCGTTAATGTGAACTGACGCAAAGAAAGGATGAAATAAGAAGAAACGTCGCCAGCCCTGTTCATTGCGAAAAGGGCTGGTGCGGTGAGGAATTAGCGGGAGAAGTATCGGCGTGAGACGCGGTTAGCCACTTTTTTCAGCATCGGCTCCAGCGCTACCGCAAGCAGCATCCGGACGGGTTTACGGGCGACAGATTTAATGGCCCACCCGGCCACGCCTGCAGGGCCGTAACGCAGTGCGGTAAGTAAAACCAGCTTCCCTGCGAATTTCAGGCCCGGCTTAACGCGATGTCCGGCCTGTTGCCAGCGTTGATTCATATGAAATCTCTCCGTTAAAGCTGACGAAAACGGCTTCGCAGCGAGAAGGTATCAGAGGTGACATACCGCTCCATCTCGCGCAGGCGTTGTTCACCTGCCGACAGTTGGGCATCCACCGTATCCAGCAGTTCACTGCTGGTGGGGGCATTTTCATCGCCCATCGCACCGTCCGGCATCGGATCCAGCACGAAGGATAAAATGATATAGGCCACCAGAGTAATAAACGCCAGGCCAAAGAAAATGGAGAGCACCGTCACCACGCGCACCAGCTTTACCGGCACGTCGAGGTAGTGCGCCAGCCCGGCACAGACGCCGCGCACCATCCCCTGCTGGGGGATACGCCACAATTTTTTATTCAGGTTTAGTCCGGCCATTAGCGATCCCTCCAGTTCGGATGTTCCGCATCCAGGATTGCTTCCAGCGCCTGAATACGTTCACGCATTTTATTCGCGTCCTGGGTTAACTGCGCCAGACGCTGTTGTTCGCTTTGCGACAGCTCGCTTCGGGAAGAACGGTTGCTGTAATGCAGCCACAACCAAATCGGCAACACAAACAGCACGAAAATGGTCAGCGGAATGGCAAGAAAAAGCGCGCTCATGTCTACTCCTTGTCTTACGATGAGTGGCGGCGCCAGCTGGCGCCGCAGATATTATTATTGATTGTCTTGTTTCATTCTGGCTTTCAGCGCGGCCAGTTGCTCGCCGATTTCATCATCCGCTTTCAGATCGGCAAACTGCTGATCCAGCGTCTTCTGTTTGCCAAAGCTGTGGCTTTCCGCTTCGGCTTCCATCTGATCGATACGGCGCTCAAATGACTCGAAACGGGCCATGGCCTCATCAATCTTGCCGCTGTCGAGCTGACGACGCACGTCGCGGGAAGAATTTGCCGCCTGATGACGCAGCGTCAGCGCCTGCTGACGGGCACGGGTTTCGCTCAGCTTGTTCTCAAGCTCGGCAATCTCTTTTTTCATGCGGGTGAGGGTTTCATCCACCAGCGTCACTTCCTGCTCCAGCGTTGCGACGATATCGGTCAGCTTCTGCTTTTCAATCAGCGCGGAACGGGCCAGATCGTCTTTATCTTTACGCAGCGCCAGTTCGGCTTTTTCCTGCCATTCGTTCTGCTGGGCGGTCGCCTGCTCAATGCGGCGCGAAAGCTGTTTCTTCTCGGCCAGCGCACGGGCGGAGTTTGAACGCACTTCGACCAGCGTATCTTCCATCTCCTGAATCATCAGGCGAACCAGCTTCTGTGGATCTTCCGCTTTTTCCAGCAGCGAGTTGATGTTGGCGTTCACGATGTCGGCAAAACGAGAAAAAATACCCATAATTGAATCCTCATAGTTCTGTTATCGGGCTAAGCCCTGCTGTTTAGCTAATACAAATCCCATGCCAGGTTTTTATCTTATTGATTTTACGCAAGGTGATTGCTTTTTCGCCCGTTCCACCCTACTCTCGCTTAGTGAATCACACCAATAAGTAGTTAATTTCATCATGGCTGAATTTAAAGATACATTATTGGGGGAAGCCAACAGCTTCCTCGAAGTGCTGGAGCAGGTTTCGCGCCTGGCCCCGCTGAATAAACCGGTGCTTATCATCGGCGAGCGCGGCACCGGGAAAGAGCTAATAGCCAACCGTCTGCACTATTTATCCGGGCGCTGGGATGGCCCTTTTATCTCCCTGAACTGCGCCGCGCTGAACGAAAACCTGCTCGATACCGAGCTGTTCGGCCATGAGGCGGGCGCCTTTACCGGAGCCCAGCGGCGTCATCCCGGGCGTTTCGAGCGCGCCGACGGTGGGACGTTGTTCCTGGATGAGCTGGCCACCGCCCCGATGCTGGTGCAGGAAAAGCTGCTGCGCGTCATTGAGTATGGCGAGCTCGAGCGCGTGGGCGGCAGCCAGCCATTACAGGTGAATGTGCGACTGGTCTGCGCCACCAACGCCAACCTGCCGGAGATGGTCGAGCAGGAGCGGTTTCGCGCCGACCTGCTGGACAGACTGGCCTTCGACGTCGTCAACCTGCCCCCGCTGCGCGAGCGGCGCAGCGATATCATGCTGCTGGCGGAACAATTTGCCATCCAGATGTGCCGCGAGCTGGGCCTGCCGTTGTTCCCCGGCTTTAGCCAGCACGCCCGCGAAACCCTGCTCGATTACCGCTGGCCGGGTAATATCCGCGAGCTGAAGAACGTGGTTGAGCGCTCCGTCTATCGCCATGGCAGCAGCGAAACCGAGCTGGATGAGATTGTGATCGATCCCTTCCATCGCCCCACACAATTACCTGTCGATAAGCCCCGCAATGCCGCTTCCCCCACCCTGCCGCTGGATTTACGTCAGTTCCAGCAGGCGCAGGAAAAGCAGCTGCTGGAGCTGAGTCTGCGGGAGGCCAAGTTTAATCAGAAACGGGCGGCTGAACTGCTGGGGCTGACCTACCATCAATTGCGGGCATTGCTCAAAAAGCATCAGATGCGCTGACAATATCAGCACTTATCCGCAGACATTTTTACGAAGCAGGTGTAAGTGCGATACACTTTGCAGATCGTCACTAAAAACCTTAAAAATTATGCGTCTGGTTTTCTCGTCCCTGATTGCGCTCGGTCTGTTAAGTAGCCAGGCTTTTGCTGCGCCCACGCCTGCAGATCGCGCCGATATTCGCGACAGCGGCTTTGTCTACTGCGTCAGTGGGCAGGTCAACACCTTCAACCCGCAAAAAGCGAGCAGCGGCCTGATCGTCGATACCCTCGCCGCGCAGCTGTATGACCGCCTGCTGGATGTCGATCCCTATACTTACCGCCTGGTGCCGGAGCTGGCCGAGAGCTGGGAAGTTCTGGACAACGGCGCGACCTACCGTTTCCGTCTGCGCGACGATGTGAACTTCCAGACCACGCCGTGGTTCAAACCCACCCGTAAACTGAATGCGGATGACGTGGTCTTCACCTTCCAGCGCATTTTTAACCGCGACCATGCGTGGCACTACGTCAACGGCGGCAGCTTCCCTTACTTCGACAGCCTGCAATTTGCCGATACGGTAAAGAACGTGCGCAAGCTGGATAACCGCACCGTCGAGTTCACCCTCGCCCGCCCGGATGCCTCTTTCCTCTGGCATCTGGCGACGCACTACGCCTCGGTAATGTCCTCGGAGTACGCCACCCAGCTGACCCTGAAGGATAAACAGGAGCTGATGGATCGCCAGCCGGTAGGCACCGGGCCGTTCCAGATCGCAGAGTATCGCGCCGGGCAATATGTTCGTCTGCAGCGCCACGAAAAATTCTGGCGCGGCAAACCGCTGATGCCCCAGGTGGTGGTGGATTTAGGCTCCGGCGGAACGGGTCGCCTGTCGAAGTTGCTCACCGGTGAGTGCGATGTGCTGGCCTGGCCCGCCGCCAGCCAGCTGACCATTCTGCGCGACGACCCGCGTCTGCGCCTGACCCTGCGTCCGGGCATGAACATCGCCTATCTGGCGTTTAATACCAATAAGCCGCCGCTGAATAACCCGGCGGTGCGGCACGCCCTCGCGCTGGCGATCAATAACCAGCGTCTGATGCAGTCCATTTATTACGGTACCGCAGAAACCGCCGCCTCCATCCTGCCCCGCGCCTCGTGGGCTTACGATAGCGAGGCTAAAATTACCGAATATAATCCGGATAAATCCCGCGAACAGCTCAAGGCGCTGGGGGCGGATAACCTCACCCTGCAGCTGTGGGTGCCCACCAGCTCTCAGGCCTGGAACCCCAGCCCGCTGAAGACCGCCGAGCTGCTGCAGGCCGACCTCGCCCAGGTGGGGGTCACGGTGGTGATCGTTCCGGTGGAAGGCCGTTTTCAGGAGGCGCGCCTGATGGACATGAACCATGATTTAACCCTGGCAGGTTGGGCAACCGACAGTAACGACCCGGACAGCTTCTTCCGGCCGCTGCTGAGCTGTGCGGCGATTGACTCGCAGACCAACTACGCCCACTGGTGCCACCGCGAGTTCGATGATGTGCTGCGCAAAGCCCTCTCGACTCAGCAACTGGCGGCGCGTATCGACGCCTACGACGAAGCGCAAATTATTCTGGCCAAAGAGCTGCCGGTACTGCCCCTGGCCTCCTCCCTGCGTCTGCAGGCGTACCGTTACGACATTAAAGGCCTGGTGCTGAGCCCGTTCGGTAGCGCATCCTTTGCCGGCGTCTCCCGTGAAGAGCAAGAAGAGGTGAAAAAACCGTGATTATTTTTACCTTACGTCGGCTGCTGTTGCTGCTGATCACCCTCTTCTTTCTGACCTTTGTCGGCTTCAGTCTGAGCTATTTCACCCCTCATGCGCCGCTGCAGGGCGCCTCCCTGTGGAATGCGTGGTGGTTCTGGTTTGAAGGGGTGCTGCACTGGGACTTTGGCGTCTCCAGCATCAACGGTCAGCCCATCGCCGAGCAGTTGAAAGAGGTGTTCCCCGCCACTATGGAGCTGTGTATCCTGGCGTTCGGCTTTGCGCTGGTGGTGGGGATCCCGGTCGGGATGCTCGCCGGGATCACCCGCAACAAGTGGCAGGATAAGCTTATCAGCGCCATTGCCCTGCTCGGTTTCTCGGTTCCGGTGTTCTGGCTGGCGCTGCTGCTGACGCTCTTTTTCTCCCTGACGCTCGGCTGGCTGCCGGTGTCCGGCCGTTTCGACCTGCTGTATACGGTGAAGACGGTGACCGGTTTCGCGATTATTGACGCCTGGCTCTCAGATTCGGTCTGGCGGCATGAGATGATTATCAGCGCCGTGCGCCACATGGTATTGCCGGTGCTGGCGCTGGCCGTTGCGCCAACCACCGAGGTGATCCGCCTGATGCGCATCAGCACCATCGAGGTGTTTGATCAGAACTATGTTAAAGCCGCCGCCACGCGCGGCCTGTCGCGGCTGACGATTTTACGCCGCCATGTTCTGCATAACGCCCTCCCGCCGGTGATCCCGCGTCTTGGCCTGCAGTTCTCCACCATGCTGACCCTGGCGATGATCACCGAGATGGTCTTTAGCTGGCCGGGCCTGGGCCGCTGGCTAATCAACGCCATCCGCCAGCAGGACTACGCCGCGATCTCCGCCGGTGTGATGGTGATTGGCGCGCTGGTCATTATTGTTAACGTAATATCCGATATTTTGGGCGCTATGGCTAACCCGCTGAAACATAAGGAATGGTATGCCTTACGATAGCGTATACAGTGAAAAGCGCACCCCCGGGGCATTGCGCACCGCGTGGCGTAACTTCTACGGCGACGCCACCGCCATGATCGGCCTGTACGGCTGCGGCGGCCTGGTGCTGCTCTGCATCCTGGGCTCCTGGTTTGCCCCCTACGGCATTGACCAGCAGTTCCTCGGCTATCAGCTGTTACCGCCCTCGTGGTCGCGTTACGGCGAAGTCTCTTTCTTCCTCGGCACCGATGACCTCGGACGCGATCTCTTAAGTCGCCTGCTGAGCGGTGCGGCGCCAACGGTGGGCGGTGCTTTTGTGGTGACGCTGGCGGCCACGCTGTGCGGTCTGCTGCTCGGCATTGTCGCCGGTTCAACCCACGGCCTGCGCTCGGCAGTGACGAACCACATTCTCGACACCCTACTGTCGATTCCGTCGCTGCTGCTGGCAATCATCGTGGTGGCGTTCTCCGGGCCGCACCTGATCCACGCCATGTTTGCGGTGTGGCTGGCGCTGCTGCCGCGCATGGTGCGCTCGGTCTATAGCCTGGTGCACGATGAGCTGGAAAAAGATTACGTGGTCGCCGCCCGTCTGGATGGCGCTACCACCTTAAATATTCTGTGGTTCGCCGTGTTGCCCAATATCGCCTCCGGGATGGTTACCGAGATCACCCGCGCCCTGTCGATGGCAATCCTCGATATCGCCGCGCTCGGGTTTCTCGATCTGGGCGCGCAGCTCCCGTCCCCGGAATGGGGCGCGATGCTGGGCGACGCACTGGAACTGATCTATGTAGCCCCCTGGACGGTGATGCTGCCGGGTGCGGCGATCATGATGAGCGTGCTGCTGGTGAACCTGCTTGGCGACGGCATTCGTCGCGCCATCGTGGCGGGGGTGGAATAATGCCATTACTGGATATTCGCAATCTGACGATTGAATTTAAAACCAGCGAAGGCTGGGTGAAAGCGGTCGACCGCGTCAGCATTACTCTCAGCGAAGGCGAAATCCGCGGGCTGGTAGGTGAGTCGGGCTCGGGCAAAAGCCTGATTGCCAAAGCGATTTGCGGCGTGGCGAAAGATAACTGGCGCGTCACCGCAGACCGGATGCGCTTTGACGATATCGACCTGCTGCGCCTCTCCGTCCGGGAGCGACGCAAGCTGGTGGGTCACAACGTGTCGATGATTTTTCAGGAGCCGCAGTCCTGTCTCGATCCGTCGGAGCGTGTCGGCAAACAGCTGATGCAGAACATTCCCGCCTGGACCTATAAAGGCCGCTGGTGGCAGCGTTTTGGCTGGCGCAAACGCCGGGCCATCGAGCTGCTGCACCGGGTGGGGATCAAGGATCACAAAGACGCCATGCGCAGCTTCCCCTATGAGCTGACCGATGGCGAGTGTCAGAAAGTGATGATCGCCATTGCGCTGGCCAACCAGCCGCGCCTGCTGATTGCCGACGAACCGACCAACGCAATGGAACCCACCACCCAGGCGCAGATTTTCCGCCTGCTCACCAGGCTTAATCAGAACAACAACACCACCATTTTGCTGATCAGCCATGACCTGCAGATGCTGAGCAAATGGGCGGATAAGATTGACGTGATGTACTGCGGCCAAACCGTGGAAACCGCCGGCAGTGAAGAGCTGGTTACCATGCCGCATCATCCTTATACCCAGGCGCTGATCCGTGCGATCCCCGATTTTGGCAGCGCTATGCCGCATAAAAGCCGTCTCAACACCCTGCCAGGGGCGATCCCGCTGCTGGAGCATCTGCCGATCGGCTGTCGCCTGGGGCCACGCTGTCCGTATGCCCAGCGAAAATGCATTGAAACGCCACGCCTTGCCGGGCCGAGAAACCATCTGTTTGCCTGCCATTTCCCGCTGAACATGGAGAAAGAGTGACATGGTCGAAACCTTGCTGGAAGTGCGCAACCTGAGTAAGACCTTTCGCTACCGCACCGGTTTATTCCACCGTCAGACCGTCGAAGCGGTGAAGCCGCTGAGCTTTACCCTGCGGGAAAAGCAGACCCTGGCGATTATCGGTGAGAACGGGTCGGGGAAATCGACGCTGGCGAAAATGCTGGCCGGGATGATCGAACCCTCCGATGGCGAAGTATTGATTGATGACCATCTGCTGAAGTTTGGCGATTACTCGTTCCGCAGTCAGCGGATCCGCATGATTTTCCAGGATCCCTCGACCTCGCTGAACCCGCGCCAGCGTATCTCACAGATCCTCGATTTCCCGCTGCGTCTGAATACCGATCTGGAGTTTGAAGCGCGGCGTAAGCAGATTATCGAAACCCTGCGCATGGTCGGGCTGCTGCCGGATCATGTCAGTTACTATCCGCACATGCTGGCCCCGGGCCAGAAACAGCGTCTCGGCCTGGCGCGCGCGTTGATCCTGCGACCTAAAGTGATTATCGCTGACGAAGCGCTGGCCTCGCTGGATATGTCGATGCGTTCTCAGTTAATCAATCTGATGCTGGAGCTGCAGGAGAAACAGGGAATCTCCTATATTTACGTCACCCAGCATCTGGGAATGATGAAGCACATCAGCGATCAGGTGCTGGTGATGCATGAAGGCTCGGTGGTGGAACGCGGCAGTACCGCGTCGGTGCTGGCCGCGCCGCTTCACGATCTGACCAAACGTTTAATTGCCGGGCATTTTGGCGAAGCCTTAACCGCCGACGCCTGGCGGAAAGACCGCTGATCGGCTCTGCAGAGTGGTCGGATTAATTCTATTGGCGACCCATGCTATTATCGCCGCGTTTTAACGACGGGTGCCCAGCAAGACGGCAGCCGCCACCACAATGATTATAAGGATCAGAGCTATGGGTTTTCTTTCCGGTAAGCGCATTCTGGTAACCGGCGTTGCCAGCAAACTCTCCATCGCATACGGCATCGCACAGGCGATGCATCGCGAAGGCGCTGAGCTGGCATTCACCTACCAGAACGACAAGCTGAAAGGCCGCGTAGAAGAGTTTGCCGCGCAGCTGGGTTCCAGCATTGTTCTGGAATGCGACGTTGCACAAGATGAAAGCATCGATGGCATGTTCGCTGAGCTGGCAAAAACCTGGCCGAAATTTGACGGTTTTGTTCACTCCATCGGTTTCGCACCAGGCGACCAGCTGGATGGCGACTACGTGAACGCGGTTACCCGTGAAGGCTTCAAAATTGCCCACGATATAAGCTCCTACAGCTTCGTGGCGATGGCAAAATCCTGCCGCAGCATGCTGAACCCGGGCGCAGCCCTGCTGACCCTCTCCTATCTGGGTGCTGAGCGCGCCATCCCGAACTACAACGTGATGGGCCTGGCGAAAGCCTCTCTGGAAGCCAACGTGCGCTACATGGCGAACGCTATGGGGCCTGAAGGCGTGCGCGTGAACGGGATCTCTGCGGGTCCAATCCGTACCCTGGCCGCTTCAGGCATCAAAGACTTCCGTAAAATGCTGGCGCATTGCGAAGCGGTTACGCCGATCCGTCGCACCGTCACCATCGAAGACGTGGGTAACTCTGCGGCCTTCCTGTGCTCTGACCTCTCTGCTGGCATCTCCGGTGAAGTGGTCCACGTTGACGGCGGTTTCAGTATCGCTGCAATGAACGAGCTGGAAATCAAATAAGTTCGTCACCTTCCCGCTGCGGCGGGAAGGTTTTCCTGTTGTTACGCCCCGCTTTTCCCCTCGTTATTCCGTTCCGCTATTTGTTATCACCTAACAATATTTTTCCGCTTATCCGCCTTACGCCAGGATATTGATCGCCATTATGAGATCAAGGAACGCACATGGAACAACGCCGTATTTCTGGCAAAGGCCACTGGTATCATGAAACCCAGTCCAGTAGCAGCCCGACGGAAGTCCTGCCTTTGGTTCCCGAAGCCGCACAGGTCGCGGATCGTTTTTTGCTGAACCTCACATTACCGGCGTCGCTGCTGGCGGCCTGCGAACGCTGGTTAACCCCGGCCCGGGCGCTGTGCGACCTCTTTTTCCCGCGCACCGTGCCGGTCAATCGCCTGCGCACGCTCAGCGCGTATGACCGATTCAGCACCGCCCTGACGGTAGCCCAGGTGTGTGGCGTGCAGCGGCTCTGTAATCACTACGCCGCGCTACTCGCCCCGCTCCCCGGCCCCGACTCCTCCCGTGAAAGCAATCGCCGTCTCGCCCAGATCACCCAGTACGCCCGCCAGCTTGCCAGCTCACCCGACGTGATCGACACCAAAGCGCAGCAGGAGCTCGATGAGGTGGGCCTGACGGTGTATGACATTGTGACCATCAACCAGATCATCGGCTTTGTCGGCTTTCAGGCCCGGGTGGTGGCGGTGTTCCAGGCCCTGCTCGGCCATCCTGTCCGCTGGCTGCCCGGGCACCATATCCCGCTGCACGCCCTGATTGACGATAGTGCGCTGAACATGGATACCTGGGAGCCAGTCGTCCCGGGCGTTGAGCAACGAAATGCCAGTGCACAACAGCTGGCGTCCCTTGAACGCTGGCAGGCCGAGCCGCTATTGCAGCAGCTCACGCCGGTGCTGTGTCATGAGCCCGCGCTCCTCGATTACACCGGTGAAATCCTGGTTAGCGGGCTCGATGCCGCACAGCCAGCGGGTGCTTCAGATGAGGCGGTGAGACGCGCTGTGGAACAGCTGGCACGCTCCCCGGATCGGTTCAGCGCCGCGCAATTTACCCCACTGACGGACGAGGGGCTTCCTCTGGCGCAGGCTATCAACTTGCTGACCTGGAGCGCTTTTTGCGGCTGGTTGAACCGGCTTAAAATCGCCATCGGCAGAGGCGAATAACCATACTAATTACCTAAAGAGCGCTTGCTGTAGCAGTGAGATTCGCGTAAAACTGTCAGCCGCTCAATGGCTACGAAAATAGATCACTATGCTCCAGGACAACCCGCTGCTAGCGCAGCTTAAACAGCAACTGCATTCCCAGACGCCACGTGCTGAAGGGGTGGTAAAAGCCACGGAAAAAGGCTTTGGCTTCCTTGAAGTCGATGCACAGAAAAGTTACTTCATTCCGCCTCCGCAGATGAAGAAAGTGATGCACGGCGATCGTATTACTGCCGTGATCCATAGCCAAAAGGATCGTGAATCCGCCGAGCCTGAAGAGCTGATTGAACCCTTCCTGACCCGCTTTGTGGGTAAGGTGCTGCGTAAAGATGACCGTCTGTCCATTATCCCGGACCATCCCCTGCTGAAAGACGCCATCCCTTGCCGCGCAGAGCGCGGCGTCGAGCATGATTTTAAAGAAGGTGACTGGGCGGTAGCTGAGATGCGCCGTCACCCTCTGAAGGGCGACCGCGGCTTTTATGCCGAACTGACCCAGTTTATTACCTTTGGCGACGACCACTTCGTGCCATGGTGGGTCACCCTGGCACGCCATAATCTGGAAAAAGAAGCGCCAGAAGGCGCGGCGACGGAGATGCTGGACGAAGGTCTGGAACGTCGCGATCTCACCGCCCTCAATTTCGTGACCATCGACAGCGCCAGCACCGAAGATATGGACGATGCGCTGTATGTGGAAGAGCAGGCTGACGGCAAGCTGCTGTTAACCGTGGCGATTGCCGATCCAACGGCCTGGATTGCTGAAGGCACCCCGCTGGATGAGTCTGCCAAAATCCGCGCCTTTACCAACTACCTGCCGGGCTTCAACATCCCGATGCTGCCGCGCGAACTCTCTGATGACTTGTGCTCCCTGCGCGCCAATGAAGTGCGTCCGGTCCTCGCCTGCCGCATGACCATTGCTGCCGATGGCACCATCGAAGAGAACATTGAGTTCTTTGCCGCCACCATCGAGTCGAAAGCCAAACTGGTGTACGACGAGGTGTCTGACTGGCTGGAAAACAGCGGTAGCTGGCAACCTGCCAGTGACGCCATTGCCGAACAGATCCGTCTGTTGCAGCGCGTCTGCCTGAGCCGCAGCGAGTGGCGTAAGACCCATGCGCTGGTATTCAAGGATCGCCCTGACTACCGCTTTATTCTTGGTGAAAAAGGCGAAGTGCTGGATATCGTTGCTGAACCGCGTCGCATTGCTAACCGCATTGTTGAAGAGTCAATGATTGCGGCGAACATCTGTGCCGCTCGCGTCCTGCGCGATAAACTCGGTTTCGGCATCTATAACGTGCACACCGGCTTTGACCCGGCAAATAGCGAAACGCTGGCTGCCCTGCTGAAGACCCACGACGTACACGTTGATCCGCAGGAAGTCCTGACCCTGAACGGCTTCTGCAAGCTGCGTCGTGAGCTGGATGCACAGCCGTCCGGCTTCCTCGACAGCCGCATTCGCCGTTTCCAGTCTTTCGCTGAGATCAGCACCGAACCGGGCCCGCACTTTGGCCTCGGTCTGGAAGCCTATGCCACCTGGACATCCCCGATCCGTAAGTATGGCGATATGGTTAACCACCGCCTGCTGAAAGCGATCGTCAAGGGTGAATCCATCGCCCGTCCGCAGGACGAAACCACTGTGCAGATGGCGGAGCGTCGTCGCCTTAACCGCATGGCGGAGCGCGATGTCGGTGACTGGCTGTATGCCCGCTTCCTGAAAGACAAAGCCGGGACTGACACCCGTTTTGCGGCCGAGATCATCGATATTAGCCGCGGCGGCATGCGTGTTCGTCTGGTGGATAACGGCGCTGTGGCCTTCATTCCGGCTCCGTTCCTGCACGCCGTGCGTGATGAACTGGTCTGCAGCCAGGAGAACGGCACCGTTCAGATCAAAGGTGAAGTGGCCTTTAAAGTGACCGAGGTTATTGACGTCACTATCGCTGAAGTGCGTATGGAAACACGCAGCGTCATCGCCCGCCCAGCCATCTGATTATTGTCTGCTAAAAAGTCGGATTCACCCACCCCGGGTGATCCGACTTTTTTATTACCACTAAAACCCATTCTCACTATTTTTACTGACCTTTTCCTCCCACAAATTGCAAAAAGCGATCACAATTATTAGCGACGGGCGGGTTCACGCTATGGTGCATTTGTAGAATATTCATTCGCCTGTATCCTTTTTCGCTATTCTCGTTCTACTATTAAGAATACTGGGAAAAACAATAAGTTTAGCTCGGGGTCACCGCCGTTTTAACGCGATTAAACCGACTGAAAATGCACAATGTGTGCAATTAAGTGCGCCTGGGAGAGAGCATGATTGACGATCTGGAGCAAAATTTGCTGTTTCGTTACATGGGCACCCACAGTCCCTGGTGGCGACTGACGGCGGACAGCAATGCTCTGCATCTTGCGGCCAGTGAAAGTGCCGATACGACGCAAGTTGTCGCGCTCTCCGATGAGCAGGCCAGTCATATTCGCCAGATGACGGTGATCACCTCCAGTATTACCATGACGCTCTCCCTGTACGGAACCGAGGTGCCGGTGCATCTGGTGGGCCGTAAAATCACCAAAAAAGAGTGGGCTGGCACCGCCTCCGCCTGGCATGATACCCCCTCCGTTGCCCGCGATCTGGCGCAGGGTTTATCCTTTGCCGAACAGGTGGTTTCCGAAGCCAACTCGGTGATTGTCATCCTAGACCGGCACGGCAATATTCAGCGCTTTAACCGCCTGAGCGAAGAGTACACCGGGATGAAGGAGCAGGAGGTTATCGGCCAGAACGTATTCAAGCTTTTTATGAGCCGCAGCGAAGCCGCCGCCTCCCGCCGCAATATCAGCGGTTTTTTTCGCGACGGTAGCTCCTATGAAGTGGAGCGCTGGATCAAAACCCGCAAAGGGCAACGCCTGTTCCTGTTTCGGAATAAATTCGTGCACAGCGGCAGCGGTAAGAACGAAATCTTCCTTATCTGTTCCGGGACGGACATCACCGAAGAGCGCCGCGCCCAGGAGCGACTCCGGGTCCTGGCCAATACCGATACCATCACCGGCCTGCCAAACCGCAATGCTATTCACGATATGATCACCGAAGCGATCGACACGCGCGGCGATACCCAGGTGGGCGTGGTCTATCTTGACCTCGATAATTTCAAAAAGGTGAATGACGCCTACGGGCATATGTTCGGCGATCAGCTGTTACAGGCCGTGGCGCTGGCGATCCTCAGCTGTCTGGAAGATGGGCAGGTGCTGGCCCGTCTGGGCGGGGATGAGTTCATCGTGCTGGCCAGTGGCACCTCCCAGGGCGCGCTGGAAGCCATGGCCTCGCGGATCCTGACCCGACTGCGCCAGCCCTTCCGGATTGGTTTAATCGAAGTCTATACCGGCTGCTCGCTGGGTATCTCTCTCGCCCCGCAGCACGGAACCGATCGTGAGAGCGTGATCCGCAATGCCGACACCGCCATGTACACCGCTAAAGAGAACGGCCGCGGGACGTTCTGCGTCTTCTCCCCGGAGATGAATCAGCGCGTCTTTGAATACCTGTGGCTGGACACGAACCTGCGCAAGGCGCTGGATAACGACCAACTGGTGATCCACTATCAGCCCAAAATTACCTGGCGGGGCGAGGTCAGAACCCTCGAAGCGCTGGTTCGCTGGCAGTCGCCGGAACGCGGGCTGATCCCGCCGCTGGAGTTTATCTCCTATGCGGAAGAGTCCGGGCTCATTGTACCGCTGGGCCGTTGGGTAATGCTCGACGTGGTGCGCCAGATCGCTAAATGGCGTGATAAAGGCATCAACCTGCGGGTAGCGGTCAACGTCTCTGCCCGTCAGCTGGCGGATCAAACCATCTTCAGCGATTTGAAACAGGCGTTAAAGGATCTCGACTTTGAGTACTGCCCGGTTGACGTGGAGCTGACGGAAAGCTGCCTGATTGAGAACGAGGAGCTGGCGCTGTCGGTCATTCAGCAGTTCAGCAAGCTGGGGGCGCAGATCCATCTCGACGATTTCGGCACCGGGTATTCGTCACTATCACAGCTGGCCCGCTTCCCCATCGATGCCATTAAGCTCGATCAGGCCTTTGTCCGGGATATTCATAAGCAGTCGGTATCGCAGTCGCTGGTGCGCGCGATTGTTGCCGTTGCTCAGGCGCTGAATTTACAGGTCATTGCCGAAGGGGTGGAGAGTGCGAAAGAAGACGCCTTTCTGACGAAGAATGGCGTCAACGAACGACAGGGTTTTCTGTTTGCTAAGCCCATGCCCGCTGTCGCATTCGAGCGATGGTTTAAACGTTACCAGGCACGCAACGCGCGTTAGCTGGCTTTACGCAGGCCTGATGCAGTGTGGCGATCCTGAAGCTGAACCAGCCGCTGCATATAGGCCACGTCCTTCGGCTGCAGGCAGAATGCAGCGTCCACCCAATCTTCCGTGATGTCCATCAGCTCACTGCGCGGCAACTGTAATACCCGTTGACGGGCGCGCAGCATGGCTCTGACGCCATTCATTTTAGGTTGTAAGGTGTCGATGAAGGTCCGTGTCGCCACGTAGCCCTGACCGGGTTCGAACAGCACGTCCACCAGCCCCTGCTGCTCATACCACTCCGCCGTGTGTGACTCCCCTTTATAGATCAGCTCCTCTGCCAGTTTCATGCCTGAACGGCGCGCCACCAGCGAGTAGCCACCCATGCCAGGGAAAAGATTAAAAGCGATCTCCGGAAAGCCTAAGCGCGCATCCCGCTGAGCCAGTAGGAAGTGATGCGCCAGCGCGGCCTCAAATCCGCCGCCAAGCGCACTACCCTCCACCATCGACAGGGTGATCGCCCCGGTATCAAAGCCCCGCGACGCCGCATGGACGCAGTCCACACAGGCGCGAGCATACGCCCGAAGCGCTTCGCGACGACCATTCTCTATGCACTCAACAAAGAAGCGTAAATCCCCGCCGGTGTTGTAGATATCTGGCACCAGCGATCCGGTTACCCAAAAATCAACCTCAAACCCCGACTGCCTTACCAGCCACGACAGGTTCATGATCTCCTCAATGAGGGCATGATTGAAGCAAGGGCGCGGCTGAGCTCGCAGCATCATCCACAGGGTGCGTCTTTCCTCCTCGTAGTAACCGGCGAGTTGGGTGAATCGTACAGAATCAGTAAACAGTTTACAGGTAGCCTGATTGATAATTGTCATAGTCTAATTCCTCATAGAAAAAAGCGCCTTGCGCGCAGAATTAGACTAATCCACTACTAAAGTCCTCTGTATAAAGAAGTACGAAAATATCACTACCATTAATGTGCTTTCGTTAGCACACTTTTTCCCTTCTCTTTTGCCTTCAATTTCTGCATCATTGAATTTATTCACTTTTCATTTAGGGATGAGATTATGTCTGATATCGATGCACTGAAAGTTGCCCAACGTATTGATACTGTGCTGGATATTCTGGTTGCAGGTGATGTGAACTCTGCTCTGCGTAATCTCGAGATATTAAAATCAGAATTACTGACTCAGGCGGGCGCACAGAAAAACGGCGATGCAGCACAGCCTAAATCGCCGTGGGAAGTTTAAGGGTCACAGCAGCCCACATGGTAATGTCAGTTTTCAACTAACGGCTCTGCCGTTTTAATATGGATGCTATGAATTCCCGACAACAAATAATATTACAGATGGTGATCGACACGGGTCGCATGAGCGTCGTTGATCTGGCTAAAAGCACCGGCGTATCAGAAGTCACCATCCGCCAGGATCTCAATCTTCTGGAAAAGATGAGTTATCTGCGCCGCGCACATGGCTATGCCGTGCCGCTGGACAGCGAAGATGTCGAAACGCGCATGATGAACAACTACGCCCTGAAACGTGAACTGGCAGAGTTTGCCGCTTCTCTGGTCAATAATGGCGAAACGGTGTTTATCGAAAATGGCAGTTGTAATGCCCTGCTGGCGCGAACGCTGGCTGAGCAGAAAGAGGATGTGACCATCGTGACGGTGAGCAGCTACATTGCTCATCTCCTGAAAGAGACGCGCAGCGAAGTCATTTTGTTGGGCGGTATCTATCAGAAAAAAAGCGAAAGCATGGTTGGCCCACTGACGCGTCAGTATGTTCAGCAGGTGCATTTCAGCAAGGCTTTTATCGGTATCGATGGCTGGCAGCCTGAGACTGGCTTTACCGGGCGGGACATGATGCGTTCTGACGTGGTTAACGCGGTACTTGAGAAAGGCGCTGAAGCCATTGTGCTGACCGACAGCACCAAGTTTGGCGCAGTGCATCCCTACACGATGGGCCCTGTCTCCCGCTTCAATCGGGTGATCACTGACGAGGGCATCAAAGCGGCCCACAGCGAGAAGCTACAGCAAGAAGGCCTGATCGTCGATATCGTCAAAAAACCGGCCTGACTCTCCTCTATGCCCGCCTCGTCGGGCGTTTTTTCTGCCCTTTCGCTCTGAGATTATTCTGACGCAGCCTTTAAGACTATTTACCTGTCGGATCAGTGATAAAGACGTAAAATTATTGTTAGCGATATAACAGGAAGTAACTATCACCTGCGTGATTTTGTAACGCCTGCGCAATCAAGTTTCATGGAAAACTGGCTTAAGAGTTTTACACTTATTTAAGCAGAGCTATTTCCGTGGATCACTATTTCAGGAGAATGAGTTATGTCTATTAACAGCAAAAAATTATCCGCTGCTATGCTGGCTGTCACGCTGGCGTTATCACTGAGCGCATGCTCCGGCATGAGCAGACAAGATCGTAATACCGCGATTGGTGCGGGTGCAGGCGCAATCGGTGGTTCCGTCTTAACAGACGGTAGCACGCTGGGTACCCTGGGTGGTGCTGCAGTGGGTGGTATCATCGGTCACCAGGTTAAATAACTTACCGATTACCCCGCAGTCATTTGATACCGCCCTGTTGTTTCTGGCGCTATCTCAAAATAAAAACAATAAGCCACGGTCTCGACCGTGGCTTATTTGTTTCTGCTAAGCGTTAACCGCCCGCTAATTTCACTTTCATCCCTTTTGCTTCCAGCAGGGATTTAATCAGATCCCGCTTATCGCCCTGGATCTCAATCACGCCATCTTTAACCGATCCGCCACAGCCACACTTTTTCTTCAGCTCGGCGGCAATGGCTGTCAGGGTGGCATCGTCGGCATCAATGCCGGTCACCAGGCAAACGCCCTTGCCTTTGCGTCCGCTGGTCTGGCGTTGAATGCGCACAATGCCGTCGCCTTTCGGGCGCTCAGCTTCCACCTTCGGTTCATCGATGCGCCCGGTGTCGGTCGAATAGACCAGGCGGCTGTTGGTATCGCGCATTAGGCCCCCTTGTGAAGTGATGCGTTGATGGCTTTCAGGGTCTGAGCCGGATCCGCAGACTGGGTCACCGGTCGACCAATAACCATATAGTCTACGCCCGCTGCCAGCGCCTGCTCAGGGGTCATAATGCGGCGCTGATCGCCGGCATCGCTGCCCTGTGGACGAATGCCTGGGGTGACCAGCTTAAAATCCTGACCGATAGCACTTTTGAAGCGCACCGCTTCCTGAGCAGAGCACACTACACCGTCCAGCCCGCAGGAATGGGTCAGCCGCGCCAGGCGCTCGGCATGCTCAGCCGGTGACAGGGTCACGCCGAGATCCAGCAGGTCGCTGGCTTCCATGCTGGTCAGCACGGTGACGGCAATCAGCAAGGGGGCGTCTTTGCCAAACGGCAGCAAGGCTTCCCGGGCGGCTGTCATCATCCGTGCCCCACCTGAAGCGTGGACGTTCACCATCCAGACGCCCAGCTCGGCCGCCGCGGCTACCGCATGGGCCGTAGTGTTAGGAATATCGTGGAATTTTAGATCCAGAAAGATATCAAAGCCGCGCTGCTGCATGTCACGCACGATTTGCGGGCCAAAGAGCGTGAACATCTCTTTGCCGATTTTCAGGCGGCAGTCGCGCGGGTCAATACGATCAACGAACGCAAGCGCGTTATCGCGATTGTTGTAATCCAGAGCGACAACAACAGGAGATTCAGTACCTGCGCGGGAAGAAGAGGGAGCTACAGACGTCATGACCGGACCTTCTCGTCGATGGGCGCCGCATCGGCGCGGGAATGATAAACGGCGTGCATTCTACCTGTGCCTCGCTGAAATTAACAGGTTCCATTTCCATTCCTGCCAGACCGCAGCGCGCACCGACCAGCCTGGATGCCAGACTTAGAGTATGTTGTAACTAAAATGAGATTTTTTTAAAAATTACTGCCCATCGAGGCCGCGAATCGGCTTGATGGTGGACCAGGCGCGGCAGGACGGACAGTGCCAGTACAGCGTATAGGCGGTAAAACCGCACTTCTGGCAGCGGTAGCGCGGCTTACTGCGGATCTGCTCGCCGACCATGTCACGCAGCACCATCAGACTCTCTTTAGCACGCCCCTCTTCTGCATCGTGCAGGTGATAATCCATCAGCTTGTGGAAGACACGCATGGTGGGATGACGCTGCAGCTGACGTGTGATGTAGACCTGCGCCGTGTCACTGCCTTCATGCTCCTGGACGACATCCGCCAGCATCAGCTCCGCATACGCCCCGGTGTTCTCTTCCACGCAGCGGCGCAGGAAGGCAACCCACTCTTCGGCCATACCCAGTTGCTGATAACAGGTTTGCAGCATCTCCAGAGTTTCGCTGACCAACTCTTTATCCTGCTCGATGACCCGTAGCAGGCTCTCTACCGCTTTCTGATAATCGCCTTTCGCCATGTACACGCGCCCCATCATGATGGAGACGCGCGCGCTGCTGCGATCGGCGGCAGCGCCTTTCCTGAGCAGCGCCATGGCTTTATCCATGTCTTCATTGCCCATCTGCTGGAGAGCCAGTTCGCAATAGAAATGGGCAATTTCGACGCGCTGTTTGTCTTTACCCAGCTTCACCAGACGTTCGGCAACGTCGATCGCCTTCTGCCACTCGCTGGTGGCCTGGTAAATCTGCAGGAGTTGTTGCAGGGCGCTGATGCGGAAATCGGTTTCGTCCACCAGCTGGTTAAACATCTCTTCGGCGCGGTCGTACAACCCGGCCGCCATATAGTCACGACCCAGCTGTTGTACGGCCAGCAGACGCTGCTCATAGGTTAATGAGGCGCTTTCCATTAAGGTCTGGTGAATGCGAATGGCGCGGTCAACTTCACCGCGGGAACGGAACAGATTGCCGAGAGTAAGATGGGCCTCAACGGTGCCGGTATCCTCTTTCAACATCTCGAGGAACAGGTCGACCGCTTTGTCCTGTTGGTTGCTCAGAAGGAAGTTAACCCCGGCAACGTAGTCGCGTGACAGGCGGTTAGCTTCATCCTGTTTTGTTTGTTGCGCACTTCTGCGGCCCATATACCAGCCATAGGCTGCGGCTACAGGCAAAAGCAGAAACAACAACTCCAGCATCTTTGATTATTCCTTCGCTACCGGCACACCTGAACTCACCGGAACGTCGGTCGTGGGCGCAATCTGGTATTCAAGACGTTTAATTTTACGTTCAGCACGGGCAAGTGAAACCCGAACTTTCAGCCAGAACAGGCCGCAAATAAGCCAGCCGATTGCAAACCCGGCCGCAAAGAGTACCGCCAGCAGGCTGGAAATCCGATATTCGCCTTGCGCCAGCAGATAATTAAAGGTTACCTGTTGATCGTTTTGCGCACCCAATGTGACGGAAATGACGAAAATCGCCAATACCAGTAAGAAAATGAGTAAATATTTCACATTACTTCCCGTTATGTGGTTTGAGCGAATAAAGAGTGTTCAACATCGCGTAGCCAGCCTTATAAACTACCATTTTAAGGACGGGCGCGAAACGGAAAAAGCATCGCGCCACGGTGAGATCTGCGGCTAAATATGAGAATTTCAACCGCTGTCAGCTTTCCTGGTCCCTGTCGGCTATTTCCCGCTTCTCTTCTACTGGCGGCGTGAGTGGACCACAGACGCGCTGAGCAAGCCAGGTCGCACAGATGATCAGCAGCCACGACATCAGGGTGGCCACCACCAGATCCCGCGGCCAGTGCATGCCGAGCAGCAGGCGGCTCCCCATGACACCCGTCGCCCACACCAGCAGAATGGCGATAGTGAAGGTGCGTCGACGCGGCCACAGCAATCCTACCCCCAACAATGCCCAGCTCGCGGCGAACATTGTGTGGCCGGACGGGAAGGCAAATCCTGTCTCTTTTTGCCAGTGCTTGCGTAAGAATGTCGGAACAGCCTGTTGTTCAGTAAGCTGTTCTTTCACCAGCTCGCCGCGTTCTTTACGCTTTAAATTGTAGAAGTCGTTGACCGGGACATGGTGAGTTTTTTCCAGCCAGACGACAAACGGACGCGGCTCCTGAACCTGATCTTTCACCCAGGATTTGAGTCCCTGGCCGATCAGGATCACACCGGCGAGAATGGCAAAGAGCATAATGGCGGCCCGCAGGCGAAAACGCAGGCACCATAGAAACCATCCGCACAACAGCGCGTGCGTAATAATGCCCCAGGGTTGGGTGACCGTCTCTGTGATCCAGTACAGCGCCTTAAGCCACCCGCTATCCGCGCCAGGCTGCCACTGCCAGCCTGATATCCATACCGTCGCAGGCATAATGAGTAATATCCCTGCACCAACTGCCGTGCGGCGGGCAATAGAAAGCATGTCGTCTCCTTTTTTCGATAAGCCTCACAATCATAACCGAAAAATTACAACCGCGTAAAAATGTCGGATTGTGCGTTTAACGTTCGTTAAGCTTGCGGTGATTAGGTGAACCCGCGCAGCTTGTGGCAAAATATGACAATACCGACAGCCAAACAGGCAACAGACACAAGGCGTGTCAGCATTTTCTGGAGAATCACATGCAGCTTAAACGTGTGGCAGAAGCCAATCTGCCAACCCCATGGGGCGATTTCCTGATGGTGGGTTTTGAAGAACTGGCAACCGGGCAGGATCACGTTGCGTTAGTGTTCGGGGATACCTCCGGGCAGACGCCAGTGCTTGCTCGCGTCCATTCCGAGTGTTTGACGGGTGACGCCCTGTTTAGCCTGCGCTGCGATTGTGGTTTTCAACTGGAAGCCGCCCTGTCGCACATTGCGGAAGAAGGCCGTGGCATCCTGCTGTATCACCGTCAGGAGGGTCGTAATATCGGCCTGCTGAATAAAATCCGCGCTTATGCCCTGCAGGATCAAGGGTACGACACCGTGGAAGCGAACCACCAGTTAGGCTTTGCTGCCGATGAGCGTGATTTCACCCTCTGCGCCGATATGTTCAAGCTGCTGGGCGTGGACGAAGTGCGTCTTCTGACCAACAACCCGCGTAAGGTCGAGATTCTAACCGAAGCTGGCATCAACATTGTTGAGCGCGTGCCGCTGATCGTGGGCCGCAACCCGAACAACGAACACTATCTGGATACCAAAGCGGCGAAGCTTGGGCATCTCCTTAGCGAATAAAAAATAACAGCCCGGCAGCGCAAGGCATGCCGGGCTGGTCACAGCACGTTAATTCAACATATTACGAATAACATAGTGCAGGATGCCGTCATTCTGGTAGTAGGTTAGCTCTGTCGCGGTATCAATACGGCAGCGACACTCCACCATCTCGGTTTGCCCGTCCGCCCGCGTCAGTTTGACCGGTACCGTGGCACCCGGCGTCAGACTTTGCAGATCCGCAATATCAATGCGTTCCTCCCCGGTCAGCCCCAGCGTTTTACGTGATGTCCCCTGCGGGAACTCCAGGGGTAAAATCCCCATCCCAATCAGGTTTGAACGGTGGATACGCTCAAACGACTCAGCGATCACCACGCGCACGCCCAGCAGTCGAGGCCCTTTTGCAGCCCAGTCGCGACTGGATCCGGAGCCGTACTCTTTCCCGGCAATGACCGCCAGCGGCGTGCCTTCCTGCTGATACTTCATGGCAGCATCGTAAATCGAGATCACTTCCGTGCCCGGCAGATGGCGGGTCATCCCACCTTCGACCCCTGGCACCATCTCGTTGCGAATGCGGATATTAGCGAAGGTACCGCGCATCATCACCTCATGGTTGCCGCGACGCGAACCGTAGGAGTTGAAGTCACGTCGCTCCACGCCACGACTCTGCAGATATCGCCCAGCCGGGCTATCGGCTTTAATGCTGCCCGCCGGGGAGATGTGGTCGGTGGTAACCGAGTCGCCAAGGATGGCTAACACCCGCGCGCCGTGAATATCTTCCAGCGGTTTTGGTTCGGCCAGCATCTCGTCGAAGAAAGGCGACAGACGGATATAGGTAGAATCATCCTGCCAGCTGTAGGTGTCTGAGCGCGCCACCTCAATCGTTTTCCACTCCGGCGTGCCTTCGAACACTTCGGCATACTCTTTGCGGAACATGTCGGTGGAGACTTTTTCCACCGCGAGGGCGATCTCCTGTGCTGACGGCCAGATATCCTTCAGATAAACCGGATCCCCTTTGCGATCGTGCCCCAGCGGCTCGGTCGCGAGGTTAATATTCATGTTGCCGGCCAGGGCATAGGCCACCACCAGCGGCGGTGATGCCAGCCAGTTGGTTTTAATCAGCGGATGGATACGACCTTCGAAGTTACGGTTGCCAGAGAGCACCGCCCCTACCGTCATATCGCCCTGCTTGATGGCCGTCTCGATAGGCTCCGGTAGCGGCCCGGAGTTCCCGATACAGGTGGTACACCCGTAGCCGACCAGGTTAAAGCCCAGCTCATCCAGGTACGGTGTCAGCCGGGCCTGGGCCAGATAATCGGAGACCACCTTGGACCCCGGTGCCAGCGAGGCTTTTACCCACGGCTGGCGTTTCAGCCCAAGAGTAACGGCTTTTTTTGCCAGCAGCCCGGCCGCCATCAACACGCTGGGGTTAGAGGTGTTGGTACAGGAGGTAATGGCCGCGATCACCACCGCGCCATCCGGAAGCTGGTACTGATGGCCGTTCATAACATAATCAATGGGACGGCTATCCTTGTGGGCGGTGTTAACCTCCAGCTCGGTGCTGGCGGCAAAGGCCTTCGGCACATCTGCCAGCGCCACCCGATCCTGAGGACGTTTCGGCCCGGCAAGACTGGCTTCCACTTCGCCCATATCCAGCGCCAGAGTGCTGGTGAACACGGGTTCATCACCCGGGTTACGCCACATTCCTTGCGCTTTGGCATAGGCCTCGACCAGCGCGACCTGCTCGCTGCTGCGCCCGCTGAGGCGCATATATTCCAGCGTTACGCCGTCAATCGGGAAGAAGCCACAGGTTGCGCCATATTCCGGCGCCATGTTGGCGATGGTGGCCCGGTCAGCCAGCGGCAACGTATCGAGCCCGTCACCGTAGAATTCAACGAATTTGCCCACCACCCCATGCTTACGCAGCATCTGCGTCACGGTGAGCACCAGATCGGTTGCGGTGATGCCTTCACTCAGTTTGCCGGTCAGCTTAAAGCCGACCACGTCAGGGATCAGCATCGAGACCGGCTGGCCGAGCATGGCGGCCTCAGCTTCGATCCCCCCTACCCCCCAGCCCAACACGCCAAGACCGTTGATCATGGTGGTGTGCGAGTCAGTACCGACCAGGGTATCCGGGTAGGCCACCCACTCTTTATCCTGCAGTTCGCTCCACACCGCTTTGCCAAGATATTCGAGATTGACCTGGTGACAGATACCGGTGCCGGGCGGGACAACGCTAAAGCGGCTGAAGGCCTGCTGGCCCCACTTCAGAAACACATAGCGCTCGTGGTTACGCTCCATCTCCAGACGCACGTTCTCTTCAAAGGCCTCATCGTCGCCAAAGTGGTCCACGGTTACAGAGTGGTCAATAACAAGGTCCACAGGAGAAAGCGGGTTCACTTTGGCGGTATCGCCGCCGAGGCGTTTAACCGCTTCGCGCATCGCCGCCAGATCGACTACCGCCGGGACGCCAGTGAAGTCCTGCATCAGGACCCTGGCCGGACGATAGGCAATTTCCCGGTCGGCATGGGCATTTTGCAGCCACCCGGCGAGGGCGTGGATATCCTCGCTGGTGACAGAGTCCTCATCCTGCCAGCGCAGAAGGTTTTCCAGTAATACTTTAAGCGACTTGGGTAAACGCGCGATGTCCCCAAGCTCCCTGGCGGCCAGCGGCAGGCTGTAGTAGTGATAGGTTTTGTTCTCGGCCTGCAATGTGTCCTTACTGGCTTCGCGTAAGGTTAACGACATAAGCTCCTCCTTAATTACCGGGATTGCGATACCCTGACCTTTATCAGGGCCGTAATTAAAGATAACACATCGTCACCGTAACGATTTGATAACAACTCAAATGGACAAATTTAAGACTACAGGAGAGGGTAAAAACAAAAAGCCCCGCTTTAGCGAGGCTTTATTTTTCAGTGTAAGGTGAGGGAGATGAGCTGGTACCAGAAGAGAATCGACAGGGAGAACGCAGCGATCCACGACCAGTATTTAACTCCGGATATATTATTCATCATTGTGACACCCGTCTTTATTTATTTGTTTACGGCTGAGTCTGGCTCAGTTCGGTATTGCTGAAGTGTATTTATTTAAGAGTACAAAAGTGCACTGGATTATTAATGCACTACGCCTGAGCGGCAGAATTATTGTTTTTTGGTATCGTCTTCTGCGAACGAATCAATGAAGGCTTGCTGTTGCGGAGACAGTGTCCAGGAAGCAGGCACTTGCCCTTTAACTTCTTTACGGACTTTGCGGCGAGTGTCACGTTGCTGACACATAGGTTTCACTGCTTCACTGCGCCCCTGTACCGTCATAGTTAACCCCAAAATTTCCAGACCAGTAACGCCACCACCACCCAAAACAGCGTGGAGCCGAGAAACACCGCCAGCCAGGCTTTACGCTTAAGTCCTGGGTTCCGTTGCGGATCCTGACGTCCTGACGGCATTGCTAACCTCATACAATCGATATCGCTTATCATTTAGATACCAAACAATTGGTATAAGTAATCATGGTTGAGATAAATCCTAAAGAAACTTTAGTTGAAAATCCAGCGAATTTACCAATCGTATACCGTGAAATATCTAATCTTTTGAGCGGAAATATATAAATGAAACGAGGAATTTGCGTAGCGGCTATTTATTTTCTATTTTGGTTGTATTTTTGTTAAGGACAGGTACAGAAAGCGCTAAAACCCTATGGTTATTCTGAAGAATGGCAAGCGTGAGGCGGGGTTTAATTCGGGTTAACGCAGGGATAACGGTATCCTTCCCGCAGGAAAGATACCGCAGGGTATTATTTTTCTGGCAGCTTAATATCTTTAAACATCGCTTCGATGTCTTCATTAGAACGCAGCGCCACTGCCGTATCCACCACATCGCGGGTTAAATGTGGGGCGAAACGCTGAATGAAATCATACATATAGCTACGCAAGAAAGTGCTACGACGGAAACCAATTTTGGTGGTGCTATGGCCGAACACCCCCTGGGTATCCAGGCGCACCAGATCGGGATCGGCTATCGGATCGACTGCCATGCTGGCAATCACCCCCACCCCCAGCCCCAGCCGTACATAGGTTTTAATCACGTCGGCATCGGTGGCGGTAAAGACGATCCGTGGCGTCAGCCCCGCACGATTAAAAGCGGTGTCCAGCTCTGAACGGCCGGTAAAGCCAAAGGTATAGGTTACCAGCGGATACTGAGCCAGCTCTTCGATCGACACCGACGTTTTGGCCGCCAGCGGGTGTTCCGGCGTCACCACAATCGAGCGGTTCCAGTGATAGCAAGGCAGCATGACCAGATCGTCGTAAAGATGCAGCGCTTCGGTGGCAATAGCAAAATCCGCATTGCCTTTGGAGACCGCCTCAGCAATCTGCGTCGGTGAGCCCTGATGCATATGCAACGACACGCGAGGGTAGCGCTCGATAAAGCCTTTAATCACGCCCGGCAAGGCGTAACGTGCCTGAGTGTGGGTGGTGGCGATATACAGGGAGCCTTTGTCAGGCCAGGTATGCTCGCCTGCCACGGATTTAATGGCATCGACCTTCGACAGCACCTCGCGGGCGATACGGATAATCTCCTGCCCCGCCGGGGTCACCTGGGTAAGATGTTTACCGCTGCGGGCGAAAATCTGGATCCCCAGCTCATCTTCAAGCATACGGACCTGCTTACTGATACCGGGTTGGGAGGTATAAAGACCTTCTGCGGTCGAGGAGACATTAAGGTTGTGGTTGACCACCTCAACGATATAGCGAAGCTGCTGTAGTTTCATGCGGGACCATCCGATTGAGCGCACACGGGCAATCGCTTAAGACGATTTGATAATAAGAAAAGGATTAACTATAACCACTATATCATTTATATCATTGCTGTATAGCCCGTAACAAAAAATAATAAACAGGCAATAAAAAAGGGCCGGATGTCCGGCCCTTTTACAGGTAAGTTGCGGTAATTAAGGCTTATTTCTTGCCTTCAACCCATTTGCCGTCAACATAAAATGCTGACCAGCCGGTGGCTTTACCGTCCTTTTCAGCAGCAACATACTGCTGCTTGGTTTTACGGCTAAAACGTACAACCGTTTTGTTGCCTTCAGGATCCTGCTGTGGCGCATCGGCCAGATAGCGCAGCTTCTCTGCCAGGCGATCGCGGAAGCGGAACAGCTCTTCCACTAACGGCGCACGCGTTTCACGTGATTTCGGGAAGGTGTTAGCCGCCAGGAAGACGCCTGCGGCACCGTCACGCAGGACGAAGTAGGCATCAGACTTCTCGCACGGCAGCTCCGGCAAAGGAACCGGATCTTCCTTCGGCGGTGCCACTTCACCGTTACGCAGGATCTTACGCGTGTTTTTGCAGTCGTCGTTGGTACAGGCCATGTACTTGCCAAAACGCCCCATCTTCAGGTGCATTTCAGAACCACATTTTTCACACTCCACGATCGGACCGTCATAGCCCTTAATGCGGAACTCGCCCTCTTCGATCTCGTAACCGTCGCAGGTCGGGTTGTTACCACAGACGTGCAGCTTACGCTTCGGATCGATCAGGTAGCTGTCCATCGCTGTGCCGCACTTGTTACAGCGGCGCTTAGCGCGTAATGCGTTGGTTTCCGCATCATCGCCTTCCAGCACGTTCAGCACTTCGTTTTCCGGCACCAGGTTGATGGTGGTTTTGCAGCGCTCTTTCGGTGATAAAGCATAGCCTGAGCAGCCGAGGAACACGCCGGTAGTGGCGGTACGGATCCCCATCTTGCGGCCGCAGGTCGGGCAGTCGATGCTGGTCAGCACCATCTGGTTCGGCTGCATGCCACCCTCTTCAGGGTCTTTTTCCGCTTTTTCCAGCTGGTTGGTGAAGTCGCCGAAGAAGCTGTCGAGCACTTTCTTCCACTCGGCTTCGTGGTTCGCCACCTGGTCCAGGCTGTTTTCCATCTGCGCGGTAAAGTCGTAATTCATCAGCTCGCGGAAGTTAGCTTCCAGACGATCGGTTACGATTTCACCCATTTTCTCTGCATAGAAACGGCGGTTTTCCGTACGCACATAGCCGCGATCCTGGATGGTCGAAATGATCGACGCATAGGTAGACGGGCGACCGATGCCGCGTTTTTCCAGCTCTTTCACCAGCGAAGCTTCGCTGAAGCGAGCCGGTGGCTTGGTGAAGTGCTGGGCTGGCGTCAGTTCAACCAGAGAGAGTTCATCCCCGGCGTTGACCGCTGGCAGGGTTTTGTCTTCATCACCCTTACGCAGCGCCGGCATCACTTTGGTCCAGCCATCGAAACGCAGAATACGGCCACGCGCTTTCAGGCGGAAATCACCCGCACCAACGGTCAGGGTGGTGGAGTCGTACTGCGCTGGTGTCATCTGGCAGGCGACAAACTGGCGCCAAATCAGCTGATACAACTTCTGCGCATCGGCTTCCATATCCTTGAGGGATTCCGCCACCACAGCAACGTCAGAAGGACGAATCGCTTCGTGCGCTTCCTGTGAATTCTCTTTGCTGTTGTACTGGTTGGCGCTCTCCGGCAGATACTTCTTACCGAAGTTATCGCCAATGTAATCACGCACCATGTTCACTGCGTCCTGGCTCAGGTTGGTGGAGTCAGTACGCATATAGGTAATGTGACCCGCTTCATACAGACGCTGAGCCATCATCATGGTTTTCTTCACGCCGTAACCCAGACGGGTACTTGCCGCCTGCTGCAGCGTGGAGGTGATAAACGGCGCGCCCGGCTTGCTGCTGGTCGGTTTGTCTTCACGATCCAGCACCTGATAGCGGGCCTTTTCCAGCACCGCAACCGCAGCCATCGTCTGCTCACGGTTTTCAGGGCGGAACGGCTTATCGTTCTGGTGCGACACTTCCAGCGGCAGCGTATCGCCGCCTGGCGTGGTCACGCTGGCGTCAATTTCCCAGAACTCTTCTGGCACAAACGCTTTGATTTCGCGTTCACGCTCAACCACCAGACGCACGGCAACAGACTGTACGCGGCCCGCTGACAGACCACGGGCAATCTTTTTCCACAGCAGTGGAGAGACCATGTAACCCACGACGCGGTCCATAAAGCGGCGCGCCTGCTGAGCATTAACGCGATCGATGTTCAGCTCGCCCGGCTTTTCAAAAGCCTGACGGATCGCGTTTTTCGTAATTTCGTTAAACACCACGCGGCTGTAGCGGGTGTCATCTCCCCCGATCACTTCCCGCAGGTGCCATGCAATGGCCTCCCCTTCGCGGTCAAGGTCGGTTGCGAGATAGATGTGGTCGGCTTTTTCCGCCAGCTGTTTCAGCTCGGAGACGACTTTCTCTTTACCCGGCAGCACTTCGTACTGTGCCTGCCAGTTATCCCACGGGTTAACCCCCATGCGATTTACGAGCGCGCTACGTTCATCCTTTTTAGGCTTTTTGGCCCCTTTGGTGGAGGTAGAGTCGGCGCTCTTCTTGGCTGAGCCACTGGTCGGCAGATCGCGGATATGACCGACGCTGGACTTAACCACGTAGTCACTACCCAGATACTTATTGATCGTTTTGGCTTTTGCCGGGGACTCAACGATAACGAGAGCTTTACCCATATTCACCTTTACCTAATTTGTTTCTTCCAGGAATACGTCGCGTGAGTTCACCTTCCACTGGCGACGAGTCATCTATATAACGACGTCATCAGTGGATATCAACCCCCATTCGGACCAGTCGCCAAAAACGACCTCAGCCAGGTGGTTGAGATTACGGGCTTTTTCTCGCTCCGGTGTGACTGCACGACGAGATTTAGGTCGAATGTCAAGCAAATCTATTGCCAGAATGACGAAAGCGCACACTCTACCTGATAAAATCCGTTACGCAACTTTATTAGCATGCAAAAGCAAATCACGCCAGCGCTGTCCGTCTTGCCCTGCATGCCCGAAAACGGGGAAAATTTGCTCCCGGGACCGCGTCAGCGTAGACTAATATCACTGTTTAAGGAGGGGATAATGCAGCAAACTACCCAACCAATTGACCGCGCAACGTTACTTGCCGAAGCAAATAAACTCATTCGTGAACATGAAGACACTCTGGCAGGGATCGAAGCCACGGGTGTGGAACAGCGTAATGGCGTGCTGGTGTTCAGCGGCGAGTACTATCTCGATGAGCAGGGGCTACCTACCCCACGCAGCACGGCGGTATTTAACATGTTTAAATACCTGGCCCATGCGCTATCGGAAAAGTATCACCTGGTCGATTGAAGCAAAACGCGAGGCACTGGCCTCGCGTTTTTGTTTACAGCAGGGGTTTTTGTCCACGCTGCAGCCAACGTAGCAGGAGACGATCCGCACTCTCTGCGGCGCTATTGGTAAAACGGTCTATCAGCTTTTTCCGTCGCATATAGCGCACGCCTACCAGCTCGCGGCCCTCCATCAGCCCCAGCAGCAGATCGTCGCTGGTCCCCACCTGGTCCACCAGCCCTTTTTCCAGCGCCTGGGTGCCGTACCAGTGTTCACCGGTCGCCACCTGCTCGATATCAAGCGTTGGACGCATCTGCTTCACAAAGCTTTTAAACAGCAGGTGCGTGTCGTTAAGATCCTCACGGAACTTCTGTCGCCCTTCCTCGGTGTTTTCACCGAGCAGAGTCAGGGTGCGCTTGTACTGACCCGCCGTGTGCAACTCAACGTCAATATCTTTGTTTTTCAGGAAACGATTGAAGTTGGGGATCTGCGCCACTACGCCAATCGAACCAATAATAGAGAAAGGCGCAGCGACGATTTTATCGGCCACGCAGGCCATCATGTAGCCACCGCTGGCGGCAACTTTATCTACCGCCACCGTCAGTGGGATCTGCTTGTCACGCAGGCGTTGCAGCTGCGAGGAGGCCAGCCCGTAGCCGTGCACCACCCCACCCGGGCTTTCAAGACGCAGGACAACCTGGTCTTCAGTTCTGGCCACTGCCAGCACGGCGGTGATCTCTTCGCGCAGGGAGGAGACCTCATGCGCATCCATGCTGCCTTTGAAATCCAGCACATAGACCCGCGGTTTTGACACCTCGGCGCGGTGCTCCTGCTTTGCTTTCTGCTTTGCCGCTTTCGCGTCAAGCTTGAGCTTTTTCTTCTGCGCTTTGTGCCACAGCTTTTGTTGATGCGGGTCAAGCAGCGCCACCGACATCTCTTCCTTCATCTCCGTATACTGCTCGCTTAACCGGGTGATCCGCAACTCACCGCGCTGACGTTTACGCTGCGTCAGGTTGACAATCAGAACTGCGACCACCGCAATGGCAATCACTACCGTTGCTATTTTGGCCAGAAATAAACCGTATTCAGAAAGTAATTCCACGCGTCCACCTTGGTTTAACCACTTGTTTTCACACCCAGTGTACAACAGCCTTCGCCAGGCGTCTCGCACCTGACGATACCCTTGCGAGGCGTCTTCAGGAATTGGCATTTCACGGAAAAATGTTTGCAAATTGTTAATTTTACAGTGAACTCTCCGGATGACTGATTGATATCCTGCTCACTTTCGGGCATAAAGCCGAAAAGAGACCGCACAGCATGGGCCGCGCCAACGCGCGCCAGAGGAGTGACTTTGCACTATCAACCCAAAAAAGATCTACTGCAAAACCGTATCATCCTGGTCACCGGCGCCAGCGACGGTATTGGCCGTGAGGCGGCGCTGACTTACGCCCGCCATGGCGCACACGTCATTCTGTTGGGGCGGAATGAAGATAAACTGCGCGACGTTGCGCAAGCGATCGCCAGCGAGGGCGGCGCACCGACCCACCAATATACGCTCGACCTGTTAACCTGCACTCCAGAAGAGTGCCAGCAGCTTGCCCGGCGTATTGCCGCAGATTATCCGCGTCTGGACGGGGTATTGCATAATGCGGGTTTCCTCGGTGAAGTGCGCCCGATGGATCAGCAGACCCCGGAGATCTGGCAGCAGGTGATGCAGGTGAATGTCAACGGCACCTTTTTCCTTACCCAGGCACTCCTTCCTTTATTACTGCAGTCCGATTCCGGCTCGCTGGTGTTCACCTCGTCCAGCGTCGGGCGTCAGGGGCGCGCCAACTGGGGTGCTTATGCGGCCTCGAAATTTGCTACTGAAGGGATGATGCAGGTGCTGGCGGAGGAGTATCAGAGCCGCCACCTGCGCGTGAACTGCATCAACCCCGGCGGCACACGCACCGGGATGCGCGCCAGTGCGTTCCCGAGTGAAGATCCGCTTAAACTGAAAACCCCGGCCGATATCATGCCGCTCTATCTGTGGCTGATGGGCGACGACAGTCGCCGCAAAACCGGTATGACCTTTGATGCCCAACCCGGCCGTAAACCAGGAATATCGCAATGAGTGATGAACGTCATCAGCAGCGCCAGCAGCGCCTGAAAGAACAGGTTGATGCCCGCGTTGCCGCCGCTCAGGATGAGCGCGGAATTATTATCGTCTTCACCGGTAACGGCAAAGGCAAAACCACCGCGGCCTTTGGTACCGCGACCCGCGCCGTGGGTCACGGGCAGAAGGTAGGCGTGATCCAGTTCATCAAGGGAGAGTGGCCGAACGGCGAGCGTAATCTGCTCGAGCCTCACGGAGTTGAGTTTCAGGTGATGGCGACCGGGTTTACCTGGGACACCCAGAACCGCGACACCGACACCGCGGCCTGTCTGGGCGTCTGGGAGCAGGCGAAGCGCATGTTGGCCGATCCAACGCTCAACATGGTGCTGCTGGATGAGATCACCTATATGGTGGCTTACGACTACCTGCCTTTGCAGGAGGTGGTGGAGGCACTGAACAACCGTCCGACACACCAGACGGTGATTGTCACCGGGCGCGGCTGTCATCGGGATATTCTGGAGATGGCGGATACGGTCAGCGAGTTACGCCCGGTCAAACATGCCTTTGATGCCGGCATTAAAGCGCAAATCGGTATCGACTATTAAGAAAAAACCCGGCGATGCCGGGTTTTATTTTTTTAGCCGTGGTTGTTACGGCTGCCAGAGCGGCGATTGCTGCTGACCTGGCTGTGACGTTTGACCGCCCGACGAATCTGATTTGCTTTCATGCGACGACGATCTTTTTCTACCGCAACTTTCGAGGTGGTTTCCGGCGTCAGTGACACCAGTTCGCGCAGATAGTTAGTCTGGGTTAAATCCAGCTCGGTATAGCCGCCGCGCGGCAGCCCTTTCGGCAGCAGGATGTCACCGTAGCGTACACGGATCAGACGGCTAACCTGCACACCAACGGCTTCCCACAGGCGACGCACCTCGCGGTTACGGCCTTCGGTCAGGGTTACGTTGTACCACTGGTTAATGCCTTCACCACCGGTAAATTTGATGGTTTTGAAGGCGGCCGGGCCATCTTCAAGCTGCACGCCGCGCGACAGATCGCGGATCTTGTTCTCGTCGACTTCGCCAAACACGCGAACCGCGTATTCACGCTCCACTTCACGGCTTGGGTGCATCAGACGGTTTGCCAGTTCGCCATCGGTGGTGAACAGCAGCAGACCGCAGGTGTTGACGTCCAGACGGCCTACAGCAATCCAACGCGCACCGCGCAGTTTTGGCAGGCGGTCGAACACAGTCGGACGGCCTTCAGGATCGTTACGGGTACAGAGCTCGCCTTCTGGTTTGTAGTACGCCAGCACGCGGCAAATTTGCTCGGCAGACTCTTTTACCGAGATCAGGTGACCATCGATACGGATTTTCAAGCCTGGCACGATTTCAACACGATCGCCCAAGGTGGCGATTTTACCGTCCACACTGACACGACCTGCTTCGATAATGGTTTCGATTTCACGGCGTGAGCCGTGGCCGGCGCGGGCCAGCACTTTCTGTAATTTCTCGCTCATTGAGCTTCCTTCAGGTGTCGCCTTCACAGGCGTCTGGTATACTTTCGAAAACAACGAGTCAGGCCCAAAAAGAGCTTAACTCGCTGATCTATAACTCTTTCATAGCACACAAAATGGCGGGCAAGGTGCCGCACATAGTGATTCATGGCCGCACATACTACATGAATTTTAGACTAAATGATTCAACAAGTTTTGTGCAGCAGCGTTCTGGCATGGATAACCTGAAGCAAACCCAACGGATCGGCTCTCTCGTACAGATGGGGCCGTCAGATTTCGTTATGCTGTAGGGCGCTCGTTCCAGGCGTCGGTATGCTGAATGTTGCCATCCACTATGCGCCAGGTGATTTTCTCATATTGGATACTGATGCTTTCTACGTGGTTCATTTTATCGTTTCCCGATAATTTAACGTTAGGTACAGCGCAGTTAACGCCAGTAATCTTTACATTTTCCATCAACACCGTGTAATAGCAGACTTCTTGTCCGGCATCGTTAATGTGATAAAACTTAATCTCTGCACTTTTCAGCGTCTGACCTGTAGATGCTGCTTTATAAAGGTAGGGTGTAGAGCTATCCACTTCCTTTTCAATCATCATGGATGAGTGCTGGCGTGTCCCGGTGATTTTACCGTTAGCACTGTCTACAGGCAGGTTTATCCCGTGGCTTAACCCTATTATCTCTATGCTTCCTTCGCGATCCTCAACGTCAACAGATCCTTTAATATCTGCGCCGCCATCGTCTTTCAACCACATATACGGAGGGATTGGCATTTTATTTTCTCCTTATTTTTTTAATTAACTTCATTGTTAAAATATACATAGGGAATGCTATTAATAGCATTATAGAAAAATCAATATCGGTAAAAGCATCATACATGGCTTCTGCGTCTTCCTTTCCATAGAAAAACAGCGCCCATCTTGTTGCAAAACTTTCATTAATATATAACTCTGCATATGGAAGGCTGTGGGCTATACAAATCAACAGAATGATGAAATAAATAAATTTACCTGTTTTACGCGCAAGTTTTTTTAGTATAACCGCCATCGACCACCTCCACCCATCCCCGCGCCATCAAAGCCCGCATACAGGGAACCTGTATAAGTGGCGTGCTCATAAGCGCATTACGGATCATCGCAAAGTCAGAATTATTGGCTATGGTTATGCAGCCTTTTGAAACTGTACCAGGATGTAGCCGGAAGTTGCCGCGTTTGACACCTTCAATCCATGTGTCATCGTCGATTCCCCAATCATCGCGCCATAATGCAAACCAATCCGATTTGCCAAAGGCGCGACGACCAAAAAGTCTATTCGCCTCATCGTGTGTTTCCGTCATTTTCTGAGACAAGAAGTTGCCTTCTTTGCGATCAACAATCCAATATTTTCCGGGAGGGATCGGCCCTAGTTTTGCAATAGCAGCACAATTCATATTGTTCCGATATGCTCCTAATCCCGAGTGCGCCATAAACACACCTACGCCGTACAGATTAAAAGGCGCATAGTCTGCCCCGTTCAGAATTAACGTTCCTTGTAACGCCATAGATAACCTGCTTTATCAGTAAATATGTATTCTTTTATCGTACATCCGCATATTCATACATTGTGAGACTATTCCGACAAAAGAATAGTTTTCAGATAATAATAAGATTTTCACTACAAAGGGGAAGAAACGAAGCGTTAATAACAGGGCCATTATATAAGCTAATAAAATGGCCCCATAAGAAAGGAAACTACACCATTACAGGAAAGGCTTAACGTCCCCTACCCCTTCACGCAGTACTACCGGGGCATCTTCCGTTAAATCGACAACCGTTGTCGGCTGCTGGCCGAGATAGCCGCCGTGAATAACCAAATCCACCTGTTTCTCCAGACGATCTTTGATCTCATCCGGATCGGATTCGGTAAAGTCGCTGCCTGGCAGCATCAGTGAGGTCGACAGCATCGGCTCACCCAACGTCTCGAGCAGCGCCTGGGCAATCGGGTTCGATGGCACGCGCATCCCGATAGTTTTGCGTTTTTCCTGCAGCAGGCGACGCGGCACCTCTTTTGTCCCTTTGAGGATAAAGGTGTAGTTGCCCGGGGTGTTATTTTTGATCAACCGAAACGCCACGTTATCCACGTAGGAGTAGGTCGACAGCTCCGACAGATCGCGACACATCAGGGTAAAGTTGTGCCCGTTCGGGATGTGGCGGATCCGGCAAATGCGCTCCATCGCGCCTTTGTCTTCAATCTTACAGCCCAAAGCGTAACCTGAATCGGTTGGGTAGACGATAACGCCGCCCTTACGCACGATCTCCACGGCCTGATTAATCAAACGCGGCTGCGGATTGTCAGGATGGATATAAAAAAATTGGCTCATACTTCCCTCTCCTCAATTGGCGTTGGCTGCTCCCAGAGTTGCCACACTGGCTCGACGCCACCGGGTAACCAGAGCTTGCGTCCCAGCTCGATCCACGGGCAAGGCTGATGGAAATCAGAGCCCTGGGAGCCAAGGAGGCCGTACTGGCGGGCATACTCAGCCAGTTGACTGCGCTCGTTGGGCGCCTGCTGACACTGCGCGACTTCCATCGCGTCTCCGCCGTGTTCGGCAAAGTACGCCAGCAGACGTTTCAGCCATTTGGCAGAGAGGTTATACCGCCCGGGATGGGCAAGCACCGCCTTTCCGCCAGAATGATGAATGACATCAATAGCTTGTTCTATTGTACACCACTGGGGAGGAACGTATCCGGTTTTCCCCCGTGCGAGATATTTTTTAAACACATCCGCAATGTTATTCGCCTTCCCGGCCTCAACCAGAAAACGGGCAAAGTGTGCCCGGGTTACCGCACCGCCTTTGGCCAGACGCAGCGCCCCTTCCCAGGCGCCGGGGATGTGGGCTTTATCCAGCCGCTCGGCGATCAGTTCTGCCCGCAGAATGCGACGCGCCTTCTGCTGGTCCAAGAACGCACGCAGGGTCGGGTTCTCAATGTCGATGTTCAGCCCGACGATATGGATCTCATGGTTTTCCCAGACGGTGGAAATTTCCACGCCTGCTATGAGTGTAAGCGGCAATTCACTGCGGGCAATTTCCGCCCGCGCGGCCGCAATGGCCTCGGTGGTATCGTGATCGGTGATCGCCAGCGTGCCGACGCGCATCTCATGGGCGCGATGGACGAGTTCTTCGGGCGTAAGCAGGCCGTCAGAGGCCTGAGTGTGGCTGTGTAAATCGTAAATCACTGCGTAATTCGTGTCGCTCAAAGCGGCTCCCGTCACTCATCTTCAATATCTGCGCCGCTATAATAACGTTATGTGGTGAAATTCTGAAATCGGGGGGTTGACATTACGCCATCGAACTAGTTAACTAGTACGCAAGTTCACTCAACGAGGTATCTGAAAATGACCGCACATTTCACTCTGCATGGCTGGTGGCGCACTTCCTGATAATCGGGCAGTGTCGTACGTCTGCATCATGCAAACAGATACCTGGCCCGCCACTGAGCGGGCTTTTTTATGAACAGAATAAAGAGAACAACAAAATGCATAGAGCCAAACCGACCCTTGAACTGCTGACCCGTGAGGCGGCGTATCGCCACAACCCAACCGCTCTGTTCCATCAGGTCTGCGGCGCGCGCCCTGCCACGCTGCTGTTGGAGTCTGCGGATATCGACAGTAAGGACGATCTGAAAAGCCTGCTGCTGGTCGACAGCGCGCTGCGTATAACCGCTCTGGGCGACACCGTCACCCTGCAGGCGCTCTCCGAAAACGGCGCGGCGCTGCTCTGTTTGTTGGATGGCGTGCTGCCAGCAGGCATCGAGAATGAACATCGCCCGGACCAGCGCATCCTGCACTTCCCGCCGGTGAGCCAGTTGCTGGACGAAGATGCCCGCCTCTGCTCGCTGTCGGTGTTTGATGCCTTCCGTCTGCTGCAGGGGCTGGTGAACGTGCCGGAACATGAGCGCGAAGCGATGTTCTTCGGCGGGCTGTTTGCTTATGACCTGGTTGCCGGTTTTGAGGAGCTGCCGGAGCTTGAACAGGGCAACCGCTGCCCGGACTACTGCTTCTATCTGGCAGAAACCTTACTGGTGATCGACCACCAGAAAAAATACACCCGCATTCAGGCCAGCCTGTTTACGCCATTACTGGCGGAGAAACAGCGACTGGAGCAGCGCATTGCCCAGCTGCAGGAGCAGATGAATGAAGCGCCACCGGAGTTGCCGGTGCAGCGGGTGGAGCAGATGCGTTGTGATGTCAGCCAGACGGACGATGAGTTTGGCGTGGTGGTGCGTCAGATGCAGAAAGCGATTCGCGCTGGCGAGATTTTCCAGGTAGTGCCGTCCCGTCGCTTCTCCCTGCCATGCCCGTCCCCGCTGGCGGCCTACGACGTGCTGAAGAAGAGCAACCCCAGCCCGTACATGTTCTTTATGCAGGATAACGATTTCACGCTGTTCGGCGCCTCGCCGGAGAGCTCCCTGAAGTACGACGCCACCAGCCGTCAGATTGAAATCTATCCGATTGCCGGAACCCGCCCGCGTGGTCGCCGCGCCGACGGTTCTCTGGATCGCGATCTCGACAGCCGCATTGAGCTGGAGATGCGTACCGACCAGAAAGAGATGTCCGAGCACCTGATGCTGGTGGACCTGGCGCGTAACGACCTGGCGCGCATCTGTACCCCAGGCAGCCGTTACGTGGCCGATTTGACCAAAGTTGACCGTTACTCCTTCGTGATGCACCTGGTCTCCCGCGTGGTGGGCGAACTGCGTCAGGATCTCGATGTGCTGCACGCCTACCGGGCCTGCATGAACATGGGCACCCTGAGCGGCGCGCCGAAAGTCCGCGCCATGCAGCTTATCGCCCAGGCCGAAGGTCGACGTCGCGGCAGCTACGGCGGTGCAGTGGGTTACTTCACGGCACATGGCGATCTGGATACCTGCATCGTGATCCGCTCTGCTTACGTTGAAGAAGGGATCGCTACTGTCCAGGCGGGCGCAGGCATTGTGCTCGACTCGGTTCCGCAGTCTGAAGCTGACGAAACCCGCAATAAGGCCCGCGCGGTACTGCGCGCAATTGCGACTGCCCATCACGCACAGGAGATTTTCTGATGGCTGACATTCTGCTGCTCGATAATATCGACTCATTTACCTACAACCTGGCGGATCAGCTGCGTGCAAACGGTCACAACGTGGTGATTTACCGTAACCATGTTCCGGCTCAGACCTTAATCGACCGTCTGGCCACCATGCAGAACCCGGTGCTGATGCTCTCCCCGGGCCCGGGTGCGCCAAGTGAAGCGGGCTGTATGCCGGAACTGTTAACCCGCATGCGCGGCAAGCTGCCGATCATTGGCATCTGTCTCGGCCACCAGGCGATTGTCGAGGCCTACGGCGGTTACGTCGGTCAGGCCGGTGAGATCCTGCACGGCAAAGCCTCCAGTATTGAACATGACGGCCAGGCGATGTTTGCCGGGCTGATGAATCCGTTGCCGGTGGCGCGCTATCACTCGCTGGTAGGCAGCAATATCCCGGCAGGCCTGACCATCAACGCCCACTACAACGGGATGGTAATGGCGGTGCGTCACGATGCAGACCGGGTTTGTGGCATGCAGTTCCACCCGGAATCCATTCTGACCTCGCAAGGCGCGCGCCTGCTGGAGCAGACCCTCAACTGGGCGCTGCAGAAGCTGGAGCAGACCAACAGCCTGCAGCCGATTCTGGAAAAACTCTATCAGGCGCAGACCCTGAGCCAGCAGGAGAGCCACCAGCTATTCTCCGCCGTAGTACGCGGCGAGCTGAAGCCCGAGCAGCTGGCCGCCGCGCTGGTAAGCATGAAAGTGCGCGGTGAGCAGCCGCAGGAGATCGCCGGTGCCGCCACCGCCCTGCTGGAAAACGCCGCCCCGTTCCCGCGTCCGGACTACCTGTTTGCGGACATCGTCGGTACCGGCGGCGACGGCAGCAACAGTATCAACATCTCCACCGCCAGTGCCTTTGTGGCGGCGGCCTGCGGGATGAAGGTGGCAAAACACGGGAACCGCAGCGTCTCCAGCCGTTCCGGATCGTCGGATCTGCTGGCCGCCTTCGGCATCAATCTGGACATGAACGCCGAGAAGTCCCGCGATGCGCTGGACGAGCTGGGCGTCTGCTTCCTGTTCGCGCCTAAGTATCACACCGGATTCCGTCACGCGATGCCGGTGCGCCAGCAGCTGAAAACCCGCACCCTGTTTAACGTGCTGGGCCCGCTGATCAACCCGGCCCATCCGCCGTTAGCGCTGATTGGCGTCTACAGCCCGGAGCTGGTGCTGCCGATTGCCGAAACCCTGCGCGTGCTCGGATATCAGCGCGCCGCGGTGGTGCACAGCGGCGGGATGGATGAAGTCTCCCTGCATGCGCCGACTCTGGTGGCAGAGCTTGATAACGGTGAAATCAAAAGCTATCAGCTTGAAGCCGCGGACTTTGGCTTGACGCCATATCACCAGGAGCAGCTGGCAGGCGGCACCCCGGAAGAAAACCGTGACATTCTGACGCGCCTGTTACAAGGTAAAGGTGAGCCTGCGCATGAGGCCGCTGTGGCCGCTAACGTCGCCATGCTGATGCGTCTGCACGGCGAAGAAGATCTCCATAAAAACGCGCAAAAAGTGATGGACGTGTTGCGCTCTGGCGCAGCCTACGATCGAGTGACCGCACTTGCGGCAAGAGGGTAAACAATGCAGACCGTATTAGCGAAAATCGTTGCCGATAAGGCCATCTGGGTTGAAGCGCGTAAAGAGCAGCAGCCGCTCGCCAGTTTCCAGAATGAGGTGGTACCGAGCAGCCGTCGTTTTTATGATGCCCTGCGGGGCGCGCGCACCGCGTTTATCCTGGAGTGCAAAAAAGCCTCCCCGTCAAAAGGGGTGATCCGCGACGATTTTGACCCGGCCCAGATCGCCGCCATCTACAAGCACCACGCGTCGGCTATTTCGGTGCTGACCGATGAGAAGTACTTCCAGGGCAGCTTTGATTTTCTGCCGATCGTCAGCGGGATCGCTCCGCAGCCGATTTTGTGCAAAGACTTTATTATCGACCCGTATCAAATCTGGCTGGCACGTTTTTATCAGGCCGATGCCTGCCTGCTGATGCTCTCGGTGCTGGACGACGAGCAGTACCGCCAGCTCGCCGCGGTAGCGCACAGCCTGAACATGGGCGTGCTGACCGAAGTGAGCAACGAAGAGGAGCTGGAGCGCGCCATCGCCCTGGAGGCGAAAGTGGTCGGTATTAATAACCGCGACCTGCGCGATCTCTCCATCGACCTCAACCGCACCCGTCAACTGGCGCCGCGTCTGGGCGCAGGCGTGACGGTGATCAGCGAGTCCGGCATCAACAGTTATGCTCAGGTTCGCGAGTTGAGCCACTTCGCCAACGGCTTCCTGATTGGCTCCGCCATGATGGAGCAGGCCGATCTCAGCGCGGCGGTGCGTCGCGTTCTGCTGGGTGAGAACAAAGTGTGTGGCCTGACGCGTCCTCAGGATGCCGCCGCGGCCCATGAAGCGGGCGCGATTTACGGCGGGCTGATTTTTGTTGAGTCCTCCCCGCGCAACGTCAGCGAAACCCAGGCGCGCGAAGTGATTGCCGCCGCCCCACTGCAGTACGTGGGCGTGTTCCGCAATGCCACTCTTGAAAAGGTGGTTGCCACGGCAGAGGCGCTTTCTCTCGCCGCCGTTCAGCTGCACGGCAGTGAAGATCAGGCCTATATCGATGCCCTGCGCGCCGCGCTGAACCCGCAGGTGCAAATCTGGAAAGCGCTGAGCGTGACCGGTACCCTGCCGCCGCGCACGCTGCACCATGTCGATAAATATGTTCTGGATAACGGCCAGGGCGGAACCGGGCAGCGTTTTGACTGGTCGCTGCTCAATGGTGAGAAGCTGGACAACGTCCTGCTCGCCGGGGGTTTAGGCCCGGATAACTGCGTTGAAGCCGCTAAAGCGGGCTGCGCAGGTCTCGATTTCAATTCAGGCGTTGAGTCGCAGCCGGGCATCAAAGATGCCAGCAAGCTGGCTTCGGTGTTCAAAACGCTGCGTGCATATTAAGGAAGAGAAGATGACCACATTATTAAACCCTTACTTTGGCGAATTCGGCGGCATGTATGTGCCGCAGATCCTGATGCCCGCCCTGCGCCAGCTGGAAGAGGCGTTCGTGAGCGCGCAAAAAGATCCGCTCTTCCAGGCTGAGTTTACCGACCTGCTGAAAAACTATGCCGGGCGTCCGACGGCCCTGACCAAATGTCGCAACCTGACCGAGGGCACCAATACCACGCTCTATCTGAAGCGTGAAGATCTGCTCCACGGCGGCGCGCATAAAACCAACCAGGTACTGGGTCAGGCGCTGCTGGCAAAACGGATGGGTAAAACCGAAATCATCGCCGAAACCGGTGCCGGTCAGCACGGCGTGGCGTCGGCGCTGGCCAGCGCCCTGCTGGGCCTGAAATGCCGCATCTACATGGGGGCAAAAGACGTTGAACGTCAGTCGCCGAACGTGTTCCGTATGCGTCTGATGGGCGCGGAAGTGATCCCGGTATACAGCGGCTCGGCCACCCTGAAAGATGCCTGTAACGAGGCGCTGCGCGACTGGTCCGGTAACTATGAAAATGCCCACTATATGTTGGGTACCGCCGCAGGCCCGCACCCGTTCCCGACCATCGTGCGTGAATTCCAGCGCATGATCGGCGAAGAGACCAAAGCGCAGATCCTCGAAAAAGAGGGGCGTCTGCCGGATGCGGTTATCGCCTGCGTAGGTGGCGGCTCTAACGCCATCGGCATGTTTGCTGACTTCATCGACGACGCCAACGTGGGGCTGATTGGCGTGGAACCTGCCGGTCACGGGATTGAAACCGGTGAACACGGCGCACCGCTGAAGCATGGCCGCGTCGGCATCTACTTCGGTATGAAGGCGCCGATGATGCAGACCGACGAAGGGCAGATTGAGGAGTCGTACTCCATCTCTGCCGGGCTGGACTTCCCGTCCGTTGGGCCGCAGCACGCGCACCTGAACAGCATCGGTCGCGCCGAATATGTGTCGATCACTGATGACGAAGCGCTGGAAGCCTTCAAAACCCTGTGCCGTAAAGAGGGGATCATTCCGGCGCTGGAGTCCTCCCACGCCCTGGCGCATGCCCTGAAAATGATCAAAGACAACCCGGAGAAAGAGCAGCTGCTGGTGGTGAACCTCTCCGGTCGCGGCGATAAAGACATCTTCACCGTTCACGATATTCTGAAAGCACGAGGGGAAATTTGATGGAACGTTACGATAACGTGTTTGCTGAGCTGAAAGCCCGCAAGGAAGGCGCCTTTGTTCCCTTCGTTACCCTGGGGGATCCCTCTCCTGAGCAGTCGCTGAAAATTATCGACACCCTGATCGAAGCGGGTGCCGATGCGCTGGAGCTGGGCATTCCCTTCTCTGACCCACTGGCCGACGGCCCGACCATCCAGGCCGCTACCCTGCGCGCCTTTGCCGCGGGCGTGACCCCGACGCAGTGCTTCGAAATGCTGGCCACCATTCGTCAGAAATACCCGACCATTCCCATCGGGCTGCTGATGTACGCTAACCTGGTGTTTAACCGCGGCATCGACGAGTTCTACGCCGAGTGCGCCCGCGTGGGGGTGGATTCAGTGCTGGTGGCCGATGTGCCAGTAGAGGAGTCGGCACCGTTCCGCCAGGCGGCGATGCGTTATAACGTCGCGCCGATCTTTATCTGTCCGCCGAACGCCGACGACGAACTGCTGCGCCAGATCGCCTCTCATGGTCGCGGCTATACCTACCTGCTGTCGCGCGCCGGTGTAACGGGGGCTGAGAACAAAGCTGCGCTGCCGCTGCATCATCTGGTAGAGAAACTGGCGGAGTACAATGCCGCTCCGCCGCTGCAGGGCTTTGGTATCTCCGCGCCGGAGCAGGTCTCTGCCGCGCTGGGGGCCGGTGCTGCCGGGGCGATCTCTGGCTCTGCAATCGTGAAAATTATCGAGAAAAACGTCGATAAGCCTGAGCAGATGCTGAGCCAGCTGAAAACGTTTGCCAGTGCCATGAAAGCGGCAACCCGTCCGCAGTAATGACATCGCCGTCTGGTTTTGCCAGACGGCTTTCCGTATAAATTGATCCCTTCGAGCTTTAGCGCATTTAACGCTTTTCAAACCCGATTCCCGGCGTATTATCCCCTCGTCTTTTAAGGCTTCCTCCTTAATCCTTCTGAGTTCAGAGGTTTATCTATGTCGTGGCAACACTTTAAACAGGCTTATTTAATTAAGTTCTGGTCCCCCGTTCCTGCCGTTATTGCTGCAGGGATCCTCTCCACCTACTACTTCGGCATCACCGGCACCTTCTGGGCCGTCACCGGCGAATTCACCCGCTGGGGCGGTCAGCTGCTGCAGCTGGCGGGCGTTCACACCGAAGAGTGGGGCTACTTCAAACTGATCCACCTTGAAGGTACCCCGCTCACCCGTATCGACGGCATGATGATCATTGGCATGTTCGGCGGCTGTTTTGCTGCCGCGCTGTGGGCCAACAATGTCAAACTGCGTATGCCGCACAGCCGGATCCGCATCGCCCAGGCAGTGGTCGGCGGCATTATCGCCGGGTTCGGCGCACGTCTGGCGATGGGCTGTAACCTGGCCGCCTTCTTTACCGGGATCCCCCAGTTCTCCCTGCACGCCTGGTTCTTTGCCCTGGCCACCGCCGTAGGCTCGTACTTTGGCGCTCGCTTCACGCTGCTGCCCCTGTTCCGTATTCCGATCAAAATGCAAAAGGTGAGCGCCGCTTCGCCATTAACCCAGAAGCCGGATCAGGCGCGCCGCCGCTTTCGTCTGGGGATGCTGGTCTTCTTCGGCATGCTGGCCTGGGCGCTCTGTACCGCGCTGGATCAGCCCAAACTGGGGCTAGCGATGCTGTTCGGCGTCGGCTTTGGCCTGTTGATTGAGCGGGCGCAGATCTGCTTTACCTCGGCGTTTCGCGATATGTGGATCACCGGGCGCACGATGATGGCCAAAGCGATCATCGCCGGGATGGCGGTGAGTGCTATCGGCATTTTCAGCTACGTCCAGCTGGGTGTGGCACCCAAGATCATGTGGGCAGGCCCGAACGCCATCATCGGCGGGCTGTTGTTTGGCTTCGGGATTGTGCTGGCCGGCGGGTGCGAGACGGGCTGGATGTACCGCGCGGTGGAAGGTCAGGTCCACTACTGGTGGGTCGGTCTGGGTAACGTGATTGGTTCCACCCTGCTGGCCTTTTACTGGGATGATTTCGCACCGGCTCTTGCGACCAACTGGGACAAGGTCAATCTTCTCACCACCTTTGGTCCACTGGGTGGGTTGCTGGTGACCTACCTTTTGCTGTTGATCGCCTTTTTACTGGTGCTGGCGCAGGAGAAACGCTTCTTCCGTCGCGCTGCCGTGAAAACTGAAATTCGTGAGGAAGCCGCATGAAAGAGATCGTTCCCGACTATCGCCTCGATATGGTGGGCGAACCTTGTCCTTACCCTGCCGTGGCTACCCTTGAAGCGATGCCGCAGTTGAAGAAAGGCGAGATCCTTGAGGTGGTCAGCGACTGTCCGCAATCCATCAACAATATTCCGCTGGATGCCAAAAACCACGGTTATACGGTGCTGGATATTCAGCAGGATGGACCGACTATCCGCTATCTTATCCAGAAATAATGACAGCGTAGCGCCAGGTATTAATCCCATTTTCTTCAGGATATCTCTATTGGGTCTATGCTTTACATTGACTACAAAAGGAGAACGTTATGTCAGACCAAAATCTTGATAATGATGCACAATACGCAGGTGAAAAAGCGAAGAACAAACTGGATGAATTTGCCGGTGCTGCACAGCAGCAGTTTGGCGAGGCCGTTGATTCGCCTAAACATCAGTTGAAGGGTGCCGGGCGCAAATATGCTGCACAGGCCAGCGACGTGGTGACTGATGTGACCGATGCCGTTAAAAATAACCCGCTGACCGGCCTTATTGCCGCAGGTGCGGTGGGTATTGTCCTCGGCCTGTTACTGGGTCGTAAATAGTAAAAAAGGCCCTTCGGGGCCTTTTTGCTTTCAGAAGCGGTATCCCGCCGAGAACATAAACACCCACGGATCCAGACGGGTGCTGATATTTTGCTGTTGATCCCCCGCCTTAAAGCGCACTTCGGTGTCGATATCCATGTACCAGACCGACATGTTAATCAGCCAGTCGCGGTTGATAAGGTAATCCAGCCCCGCCTGCCCCGCTACGCCCCAGGAATCTTTCAGACTCAGGTCGGAAAGGCCCGCCTCTTTACCGGTATCGTTAAACTTCTCATCAAAGAAGGTGGTGTAGTTGACCCCGGCACCAATATAGGGGCGAAGCTTGCTACCGGCGTCGCCGAAATACCACTGGGCCATCAGGGTGGGTGGCAGATGATGAACCGTGGCGATGTCCCCGGTCGGGCCCGTCCCTACCTTGTGACGAAACGGCGTGGCCGCCAGCAGTTCAACGCCGACGTTGTCGGTGGCCATCCAGGTAAAGGTCATCCCGGCCTGGGTATTGTTACTGACGTTAAATCCGCCCAACCCCAGCACATTGTCCGAACCTTCCGTGGGACGAACCGTGGCGGTTCCCAGGCGGAAAAAGAACTCGCCTGCTTCGTGGGCCACGGCGCCACCGGAAAACGTGCTCAGAATCAATGCTGCAACCACTGCTTTTTTCATATCCATTCCCTCGCTATGGTTTTATTGAGGAACGGAATATACCCACAAATGATTAATAAGTGATCCAACAGAGATCACACTAGATTCAGCAATTTAACATTCATTGATCTAAATTAATTTTTTTAACCCTACGCAAAAATTGGTAGTGGCTATCTGGATCAATTTTGCCGTTTCGGGCAAACCCTGCGCAGCGGCATAACCACCGCGCAAAATTACAGCGATGCATTACGGGCGCTTTACAAAGATATGCTTTTCCATACAAGGCTTGATACTGCCACCAGGCAGTTATCCAGGGTACAATTGCCCGCTAATTAACATCTGCAATACTCAAGGAGAGTGCATGTCTATCACGGCGAAGTCTGTCTACCGTGACACGGGGAATTTCTTCCGCAATCAGTTCGTTACTTTGTTACTGATCGCCTTGTTGTGCGCATTAATCACGGTGGTACTTGGTCATGCCTTTTCGCCGAGTGAGGAGCAGATAGCCAGCCTGAGTGAAGGCGATCCCGTCACCAGCAGCGTCGGGCTGTTTGAGATGGTGCAAAATATGTCCCCGGAGCAGCAGCAGATCCTGTTGCGAGCCTCTGCGGCGACCACCTTTTCCGGATTGATTGGCAATGCCATTCTGGCGGGTGGCGTACTGTTAATGATCCAACTGGTCTCGGCCGGGCAACGCGTCAGCGCCCTGCGGGCGATTGGCGCCAGCGCGCCACTGCTGCCGAAACTGTTTATCCTGATCTTTTTAACCACCATGCTGGTGCAATTAGGGATTATGCTGGTCGTGGTGCCGGGCGTACTGTTAGCGATTGTGCTCGCCTTCGCGCCGATTATGGTGGTGCAGGACAGAATGGGCATTTTTGTCGCCATGCGTAGCAGCATTCGGCTGGCATGGTCTAATATGCGTCTGGTTGCCCCGGCGGTGATGAGCTGGCTGCTGGCTAAAACCCTGCTCCTGCTGTTTGCCCCGAACCTGGCCGTCCTGACCCCGAACGTCGGTGCCGTGGTGGCGAATACTGTGAGCAACCTGATCTCAGCGGTCTTGCTGGTCTATTTGTTCCGCCTGTATACGTTAATTCGCCAGTAATTTTTCTGATGGTCCGGGCACCACGCCCGGGTCGTCGCAGATGATGGAATCGAAGAATGAAGCAGTTTCTTGATTTTTTACCCCTGGTTGTCTTTTTTGCCTTCTACAAACTGTATGACATCTACGCGGCCACCACCGCCCTGATCGTCGCTACTGCGGTGGTGCTGATCTACAGCTGGGTGCGCTACCGTAAGGTCGAAAAAATGGCCTTGATCACCTTCGTGCTGGTGGCCTTTTTCGGTGGCCTGACCGTCTTTTTCCACAACGATGAGTTCATCAAGTGGAAAGTGACCGTTATCTACGTGCTGTTTGCCGGTGCCCTGCTGTTCAGCCAGTGGGTAATGAAAAAGCCGCTTATTCAGCGCATGCTGGGTAAAGAGCTGGCCCTGCCGCAGAGCGTCTGGTCGCGCCTGAACGTTGCCTGGGCGGTGTTCTTTATTCTCTGTGGCCTGGCGAATATCTATATCGCTTTCTGGCTGCCGCAGAATATCTGGGTCAACTTCAAAGTGTTTGGTCTGACCGCCTTGACGCTGATTTTCACCCTGCTGAGCGGGATCTACATCTACCGCCACATGCCGCAGGACGACAAGCAGTAATCTCCCCCGCCAGGCTCAATAAGCCTGGCGTTTTCTTCTGTTCTCTCCGGCTGTAAATCATAGTAGCATCCCGCCTGAAGTCCTCCGTAATGAGTAGAGTCCATAATGACAACAACGAACGCCCCGCAGGGCGAACTGGTTTTACGCACACTTGCAATGCCCGCCGATACCAATGCGAACGGCGATATTTTTGGCGGCTGGCTGATGTCGCAGATGGATATGGGTGGGGCGATCCTCGCCAAAGAGATTGCTCAGGGCCGCGTGGTGACGGTCCGGGTCGATGGCATGACGTTTCTGCGCCCTGTCGCGGTCGGTGATGTGGTGTGTTGCTACGCGCGTTGCGTGAAGCGTGGAAATACGTCAGTGTCGATCAACATTGAGGTGTGGGTGAAAAAGGTCTCTTCTGAGCCTATCGGCCAGCGTTATAAAGCGACCGAAGCGCTGTTTATCTATGTCGCGGTGGATAACGACGGGAAACCGCGTCCTCTGCCGCAGGTCTGACAATCAGGCCAAAAAAAAGCCTCCATCCGGAGGCTTTTTTTATTATTCCATCTGTGCCCCGCCGTTGAGGCGGAAAACGATATTCACAATCAGCCCGCGGCCTGGCTTACCAGCTTCGTATCGCCATTTACGCATCGCGGTTTTCACATCCCGCTCAAACATATTCGATGGCTGCGCGGAGAGGATTTCGACATTATCCACTCGCCCGTCTGCGGTCACGTCAAACTTCACACGAACACGCCCTTCGATGCGTAATGCCTGCGCTCGCGCCGGATAAACCGGCTGGTTACGGCTCAGCGCACGCGGACCAGAAGGGGCCGCCGCAACCGGCTTAGCGGTGGCCGGGGACGAGTTCATCACCGGGCGAGTCGGGGCAGCTCTTTCAACCGGTTGCGTAGTGCGAGGCTCGACCGGGCGCTCTTCACGCTTCGGACGCTCTTCCACCTTTTTCACCGGTTTTGGTTTCGGCTTCGGTTTTGGCTTAGGCTTGGGCTCCGGTTTCGGGATCACCACCGGCACTTCTTTAGGCGGTTCAGGAACGATTTCAGGTTCCGGTTCCGGCTCGGGTTCTGCGACAGGTTCCGGTGGTGGCGCTACCTGTACGGGCTCCAGCTCCGCAGGCGTCACCATGGTCACAGAAATCGGCTGCGCGGGCGCTGGCATTTCAATAACCTGATGTACCGATGTGTAAAGCAGACCCGCAACGACGGCGCCATGAATCGCGACGGACAACAGCGTCGGCCAGGGAAAGCGGCGAGGTAATTCAAGGGTCATTGAAGTCATAATCGTTTCAGTTAAAAAGCCAGGCCCTGATTTTAAATGCAAATAGCAATCATATTCAATAAGCCAGTTAAACTTCGCCTGAATAAAGCGTCCGGCAGGCGAAAAAAGGCACGCAGTGCGCAGGGTTTTAACAATGTAGCTATCTTTACATTGCAGTCCCCTGCACTTTCACATAACGTAATTCACACTTTTATTGGTTAAGGAGCTCCGCTGTGCTTTATGTGATTTTTGCTGCAGATGTTGCTGATTCTCTGGAAAAACGCCTCTCCGTGCGCCCTGCCCATCTGGCACGCTTACAGCTGCTGCATGACGAAGGCAGATTACTGACTGCAGGGCCAATGCCTGCCGTCGACAGCAACGATCCGGGTGCGGCCGGCTTTACCGGCTCGACGGTGATTGCCGAGTTTGAATCACTCGAAGCGGCGCAGGCCTGGGCGCAGGACGACCCGTATGTGGCGGCTGGCGTATATGATAACGTCGTGGTGAAACCGTTTAAAAAAGTTTTCTAGGATAAAAAAAGGCTCCTTATCAGGAGCCTTTCTTGTCAGTGCAGCGACGCCAGCCGCGCCGCGAATCCAACGAACAACAAACCGATCAAGCCATTCCCCAGCTTCGCCAGTTTCTTTTTGGTTTTCAGGTAACGGGTGACAAATGCCCCGGAGAAAATCAGGAAGCTCATATAGATAAAGCTGATGACCTCCAGCGTGATCGCGAGGATCATAAACGCCACGCCGGTGTTGTTAGCCTGTACGTCGATAAACTGCACAAAGAACGAGACATAAAACAGGATCGCTTTCGGATTGGTCATACTCAGCACCAGCGAGCGTTTCATGATGGTTTTTGCCGGTTCGATACCGCCCGCTTCGCCCTGCTGTTTATGCCGGATGACCGACCAGAGCATCTTCCCGCCCAACCATAACAGGTAGAACGCCCCGAGATAGCGAACCACATTAAACAGTATTGGGGTGGTCTGAATCAGCGCCGCGACCCCGGCCCAGGCGAGAAACATCAGCACCGCATCACCGATAAACACGCCGCTGGCCGCCAGATAGCCTTTCTTGACGCCATGACCAATGCCGGTTTTTAAGACAAACAGGGTATTGGGACCCGGAACCAGAACAATGAAAATGGCTCCAACAACATAGGTCCAGAAATTAAGCACACCAAAATCCGCAAACACTTCATCCTCCTTTTCGAAATAGCGAATCTTTAAAAAACATCGGGCACCTCAAAGGGTGCCCTTGTGTCATTCAGTAATCCTGAACGGCGAACAGTAACGCATTGCGATGACGGTTCGTACTGCATTTTCTGATGGCGTGGATACGCATATTACGGCGGGATTGTGCTTCCAGCCAACGCGCTTTGCGACGACCTGTCTGTCGCAACATGCGCCAGCGCCCTACTTCTGTTCTACTGCGCTTCATGTTAACAACTCTTCCTAAAACAGAGCGCTCATTATAGACCCTTGCCTGCGGCAAACCAGTGCTTTTATCTGGCGTTTTTATTTGCCAGAAAAATCCTGACGCGTAAACTCTTAACAATACGCTTTCAAAAGGATTTTTTATTATGACAACCTTCTACACCGTGGTGAGTTGGCTGCTCATTCTGGGATACTGGCTAATCATCGCAGGGGTAACATTACGCATCCTGATGAAGCGCAGAGCCGTTCCTTCCGCCATGGCATGGTTGTTGATTATTTTTATCCTGCCGCTGGTCGGCATCATCGCGTACTTATCCTTTGGCGAACTTCACCTCGGTAAACGACGCGCGGAACGCGCCCGCGCCATGTGGCCCTCAACGGCCAAATGGCTTAACGATCTGAAATCCTGCAAACATATCTTTGCCGAAGAGAACAGCGACGTCGCAGCGTCTCTGTTTCAGCTCTGCGAGCGCCGCCAGGGCATTGCGGGCGTCAAAGGCAATCAGCTTCAGCTGATGACCACCTCCGATGACGTGATGCATGCGCTGATCCGCGATATTCAGCTGGCACGCCATAACATCGAGATGGTGTTTTACATCTGGCAACCGGGCGGGATGGCCGATCAGGTCGCGGAATCCCTGATGGCCGCCGCACGCCGGGGTATTCACTGTCGTCTGATGCTCGACTCCGCCGGTAGCGTGACCTTTTTCCGCAGCAACTGGGCATCGATGATGCGCAATGCCGGGGTGGAGGTGGTCGAAGCCTTAAAAGTAAACCTGCTGCGTGTGTTCCTGCGCCGGATGGACCTGCGCCAACACCGCAAAATGGTGCTGATCGACAACTACATTGCCTATACCGGCAGTATGAACATGGTGGACCCGCGCTTCTTTAAACAGGACGCCGGCGTGGGCCAGTGGGTTGATCTGATGGCGCGCATGGAGGGCCCGGTCGCCACCGCGATGGGGGTTGTCTACTCCTGCGACTGGGAGATCGAAACCGGCAAGCGCATTCTGCCCCCGCCGCCTGATGCCAACATCATGCCGTTTGAGCAGGCCAGCGGGCATACCATCCACACCATTGCCTCTGGTCCTGGCTTCCCGGAAGATCTGATTCACCAGGCGCTGCTCACCGCGGCCTATTCCGCCCGCGAATATCTGATCATGACCACCCCCTACTTCGTGCCGAGCGACGATCTGCTGCACGCCATCTGTACCGCCGCCCAGCGCGGGGTGGATGTCAGCATCATCCTGCCGCGCAAGAACGATTCGGTACTGGTAGGCTGGGCCAGCCGGGCCTTCTTCAGCGAACTGCTGGCCGCCGGGGTGAAGATTTACCAGTTTGAAGGTGGCCTGCTTCACACCAAAAGCGTGCTGGTGGATGGCGAACTCAGCCTGGTGGGGACGGTTAACCTGGATATGCGCAGCCTGTGGCTCAATTTTGAGATCACCCTGGTGATTGATGACGCTGGTTTTGGCGCTGATTTGGCCGCGGTGCAGGACGACTATATCTCCCGCTCCCGCTTGCTGGATGCGCGGTTGTGGGTGAAAAGACCGCTATGGCAACGAATTACCGAACGACTGTTTTACTTCTTTAGTCCGTTGCTGTAAAACGTGCCCAACCAACGATGTTAAACAGGTAGTCATCATGGAAATGGATCTGAACAATCGCCTGACCGAAGACGAAACGCTCGAACAGGCCTACGATATCTTCCTCGAACTGGCCGTCGATAATCTCGATCCGGCAGACGTGATTCTCTTTAATCTGCAGTTTGAAGAGCGTGGCGGTGCCGAGCTGTTCGACCCGTCTGAAGACTGGGCCGAGCACGTCGATTATGACCTGAACCCGGACTTCTTCGCTGAAGTGGTGATTGGTCTGGCCGATACCGACGGCGGTGAGATTAACGATATCTTTGCCCGCGTCCTGCTGTGTCGCGAGAAAGACCACAAGCTGTGCCACATCCTCTGGCGCGAATAAAAAAAGGCTGCGAATGCAGCCTTTTTTATTACCTGTTATCCGTTCAGAGCGGGTCAACCTTCAGGCAGGAGACCGCATGGCGGAAACTGCCTTCCAGCACCGGGCGCGTTTTCGCACACTCCGGCCCGGCAATCGGGCAGCGGGTACGGAACACACAGCCGGACGGCGGATTGATCGGCGACGGCAGCTCCCCTTCCAGAAGCTGAATCTGTTTATTCTTCTCCAGATCCGGATCGGGCACCGGCACCGCAGACATCAGGGCTTTGGTGTAAGGGTGCAGCGGGTTGTGGTACACCTCATCATAGGTGCCCAGCTCTACCGCATGGCCGAGATACATCACCAGCACGCGATCGGAGATATGCTTCACTACCGCCAGATCGTGGGCGATAAAGATCAGCGACAGGCCCATCTCACGCTGCAGTTTTTGCAGCAGGTTCACTACCTGCGCCTGAATCGACACGTCCAGCGCGGAGACCGGTTCGTCACAGATAATCAGTTTCGGCTCAAGGATCAGCGCGCGGGCAATCCCGATACGTTGACACTGGCCGCCTGAGAACTCGTGCGGGTAACGGTTGATGAGGTTCGGCAGCAGGCCCACTTTCATCATCATCGCTTTGACGCGATCGCGCACTTCAGTCCGCGGCATCTTAGGATGATAGGTGCGCAGCGGCTCGGCAATGATCTCCCCGATGGTCATACGCGGGTTCAGGGAGGCCAGCGGATCCTGGAAAATCATCTGGATGTCGCTACGCACGGCGCGCCACTCGTCAGGCTTCATCCCCAGCAGATCTTTGCCCAGCCAGGCCACTTTACCGTCGGTGGCTTTCACCAGGCCAATAATCGCACGGGCAAAGGTCGATTTACCGCAGCCCGACTCGCCCACCACGCCCAGGGTCTCCCCTTCGTACAGACGCAGGGTGACGCCGTCCACGGCTTTCAGGGTTTTTGCCGGCTGCCAGAACCACTGCTTGCCATCTTTGATGTCAAAGTGGACTTTCAGATCCGCGATTTCGAGCAGGACATTACGTTTTTCGTCGATGACAGTCATACCAGCTCCTCGTACGGCTTAAAGCAGGCACGCAGACGGCCTGGGGCAAACTCTTCCAGCGGTGGTGCGGTGTTGCAAATCTCCATCGCATGCGGGCAGCGCGGCTGGAACGGACAGCCTTTCGGCAGACGCAACAGGTTCGGTGGGTTGCCCGGGATGGTCAGCAGCGCCTCGCCTTCCGCATCCAGACGCGGGACAGCATTCAGCAGGCCGATAGAGTACGGGTGCGCCGGGTTGTAGAACACGTCGCGCGCTCGCCCGTACTCCATGGTACGACCGGCATACATCACCAGCACCTTGTCACAGATCCCGGCGACCACGCCCAGATCGTGGGTGATCATGATGATGGCGGTATTGAACTCACGCTTCAGCTCGTTCAGCAGGGTCATGATCTGCGCCTGAACGGTCACGTCCAGCGCGGTGGTGGGTTCATCGGCAATCAGCAGTTTTGGTCGGCACAGCAGGGCCATGGCGATCATCACACGCTGGCGCATCCCGCCGGAAAACTCATGCGGGAACATGCGCATGCGCTTACGCGCTTCCGGCATTTTCACCGCATCCAGCATTTTGACCGACTCTTCAAAAGCTTCGGCTTTGCCCAGCCCTTTGTGCAGCATCAGAACTTCCATCAGCTGCTCACCCACACGCATGTACGGGTTAAGGGAGGTCATCGGATCCTGGAAAATCATCGAGATCTGCTCGGCGCGCAGCTTGTTCAGCTCGTTTTCCGGCAGGTTGAGGATCTCTCTGCCGTTAAAGGTCGCAGACCCTCCGATGACGCCGTTTTGCGCCAGCAGCCCCATCAGCGCAAAGGCCGTCTGGGATTTACCGGAACCGGATTCACCCACGATCCCCAGCGTCTCACCGGCCCGCAGGCTGAAGTTGAGATCGTTTACCGCGGTTACATCGCCATCAGGCGTTTTAAAGGTGACGCGCAGATCTTTCACATCCAGCAGGGCATTGCCCAGCTGTTGGGTTTGTGGCGCAGATGCCGTTTCAATAATGGTCATGGCGGCGCTCCTTAACGGTCTTTCGGGTCGAGGGCATCACGCAGGCCATCGCCGATAAAGTTGAAACAAAACAGTGTCACGACCAGGAACCCTGCCGGGAACAGCAGCAGCCACGGTGAAACTTCCATCGAGTTCGCGCCATCACTCAACAGCGCACCCCAGCTGCTCAACGGCTCCTGGGTACCCAGGCCGAGGAAGCTGAGGAAGGATTCGAACAGGATCATGCTCGGCACCAGCAGGGAGGCGTACACCACTACCACACCCAGCACGTTCGGCACGATATGACGGACCACGATATTGCCGGTAGAGACCCCACCGACCTGCGCCGCTTCGATGAACTCTTTGCGCTTCAGGCTCAGGGTCTGGCCGCGCACGATACGCGCCATATCCAGCCAGGAGACCATGCCGATAGCGACAAAGATCAACAGGATGTTCTGGCCGAAGAAGGTCACCAGCAGGATCACGAAGAACATGAACGGGAAGGAGTTGAGGATCTCAAGGATACGCATCATCACCGAATCCACTTTACCGCCGAGATAGCCGGAGAGCGATCCGTACAGGGTGCCCAGAATCACCGCCACGAAGGCTGCGGCGATCCCCACCATCAACGAGATTCGCCCGCCGATGGCGACACGCACCAGCAGGTCACGCCCGGAGGAGTCGGTACCAAAGTAGTGGCCCGATTCGCTATCCGGAGCGCTGGACATCATGCCCCAGTCAGTATCGAAGTAGCTGAACTGCGACAGCATCGGCGCTAAGGTCACAAACAGGGCGATCATCACCAGCACAATCAGGCTGGCAACCGCCGCGCGGTTGTGCATAAAGCGACGGCGGGCATCCTGCCAGAGACTGCGTCCTTCGACTTCCAGTTTTTCACTGAAGTTTTCCAGCGCCTCGCTATTTTTCTTACTTAACATCATGGCGAGCTCCAGTGTCAGTAGCGGATTTTCGGATCGATGACGGCATACAGCACATCAACAATCGCGTTAAAGAAAATGGTCAGCGCACCGACGAGGATGGTCAGACTCAATACCAGGGAGTAGTCGCGGTTCAGGGCGCCGTTAACAAACAGCTGGCCGATACCCGGCAGACCATAAATGGTTTCGATAACCATTGAACCGGTAATGATACCGACGAACGCCGGGCCTAAATAAGAGAGAACCGGCAATAACGCAGGTTTTAATGCGTGACGGAAAATAATCCGACGCATCGGCAGCCCTTTGGCGCGCGCGGTACGAATGAAGTTTGAGTGCAAAATTTCAATCATCGAACCACGGGTGATACGCGCAATGCTGGCAATATAGGCCAGTGACAGCGCCACCATCGGCAGGATCATGTACTGCAGCGCCCCACCATTCCAGCCCCCGCCGGGCAACCACTTCAGGGTAATAGCAAATATCATGACCAGTAAGGGCGCGACGACAAAACTCGGTATGACGACCCCGGTCATTGCCACCCCCATAACGGCGTAATCCCATTTGGTATTTTGATTCAGCGCGGCGATTACACCCGCCGTCACGCCAAGAATCACGGCCAGTAAAAATGCCGCGGCACCTAATTTAGCCGAAACGGGGAAGCTGGACGCCACCAGATCGTTTACGGAATAGTCTTTATATTTGAATGACGGCCCAAAATCGCCGTGCGCCAGCTGCTTCAGATAATTGAAATACTGGGTGGAGATCGGATCGTTTAAATGGTATTTCGCTTCGATATTCGCCATCACTTCTGGCGGCAGCGTACGTTCACCGGTAAATGGACTACCCGGTGCGAGACGCATCATAAAGAAGGAGATCGTTATGAGAATAAATAGCGTTGGAATCGCTTCAAGACAGCGACGTAGGATAAATTTCAACATTGCCCGTACCTTCTGGCGTGTGCCTATATAATATTACGATGAGTAGACACCGTGGGGCGAGCACTGCCCGCCCCACTCATTGCCATTAATGCTTGATGATATACAAGTTTTTAACGTAGATATTATCCATCGGGTCTTTACCGGTATAACCACCTACCCACGGTTTCACCAGACGGGCGTTCACGTAGTAGTAAACCGGCACGATCGCAGAGTCTTTATCGAGCTGCTGTTCTGCTTTCGAATACAGCTCAGCGCGCTGCGCTTCGTCAGTGACTTTCAGGGTATCGCCGATCAGCTTATCGAACTCTGCGCTCTTATAGTGCGCGGTGTTGTTCGAGCTGTCGCTCAGCATGGTGTTCAGGAAGGAAGTTGGTTCGTTATAGTCCGCACACCAGCCTGCACGCGCTACATCAAAGGTGCCCTGATGGCGGCTGTCCAGGAAGGTTTTCCACTCCTGGTTTTCCAGCTTCACGTTCGCACCCAGGTTTTTCTTCCAGATGGAGGAGACGGCGATAGCCAGTTTTTTATGCAGATCGGAGGTGTTGTACAGCAGGCTGAAGGTCAGCGGCTTGTCAGCGGTATATCCGGCTTCGACCAGCAGTTTCTTCGCTTCAGCATTACGCTGTTCCTGGGTCATTTTGAACCATTCTGGCTCGGTCAGCTTCGCGCCATCGGTGTACGGCGGGGTGTAGCTGTAAGCCGGCAGGTCGCCCTGGTTTTTCACTTTATTGACGATGATATCGCGATCCAGTGCCAGCTTCAGCGCGGTACGCACGCGAACGTCGGTGAATGGCGCTTTCTGGTTGTTGATTTCGTAATAATAAGTACACAGATACGGGTCAACGTGAACTTCAGCCGGGATCTCTTTTTTCAGCTTCTGGAACAGTTCGATCGGCATGTTGTTATAGGTCATGTCGATTTCGCCGCTGCGGTAGCGGTTAACGTCTGTCACTTCAGAAGCGATTGGCAGGTAGGTAACCTGGTTGATAACGGTTTTCGCGTTATCCCAGTAGTTGGTATTACGCTCGAGGTCGATACGTTCGTTAACCACCCAGGCTTTCAGCTTGTAGGCGCCGTTGGTAACGATATTGGCAGGCTGGGTCCACTTCTCGCCGAATTTTTCAACCGCTGCTTTTGGAACAGGGGAAACGGACGGGTGCACCAGCAGCTTGTAGAAATACGGGACTGGCTCGCTCAGGGTTACTTCGAAGGTGTGGTCATCAATGGCTTTTACGCCGAGGTCGGTAATCGGTTTTTTGGCGGTGATGATGTCATCGATATTGGCGATATGGCCATACTGCAGATAGCTCGCATACGGAGAGGCGGTATTTGGATCCGCCAGGCGCTGCCAGCTATAAACGAAATCTTGTGCGGTAACCGGGGAACCATCAGACCATTTTGCGTCTTTACGCAGGTGGAAGGTCCAGACTTTAAAGTCTTTGTTTTCCCATTTTTCAGCAACCCCGGCAACCGGGTGGCCGTCTACGTCGGTGACCAGCAGACCTTCGAACAGGTCGCGGTTAACGTTAGACTCCGGTACACCTTCAATTTTGTGCGGATCCAGAGACTGAACCTCAGCACCGTTGTTACGCACCAGCGTTTGCTTCTCCGCCAGCTGAACCCCAGCAGGTACGTCAGCAGCCATTGCAACGTTGCCCGCGATTAGCGCAGTTAAAATCCCCGCCGCGACCAGACTTTTTTTTGTGATGATGGACATTGTGTTGGTACTCCACTCTTTATAATTACTGGTTTTTTACCAGCCTGTTTAATTCCCCTTTTTTGGGGTTCCCTGACAACGTAGGAGTTTATGCTGCTGTCAGGCGTTTTTTACTTCTCGCTATCACCGACTTTACTATTACTAACGGCTCGTCTGGCCGCCTTGCGTCGATTCTTAACAGGCCTCCCCTGTCGAGGCCCGTCTTAATTCTTTTAGATCAGAATCGTTAATGAAAAAGATTCTCATCTAAAAGATTTCTGCGGAAAATATAAGGCCGGAAAGTACCAAATGGCTTTCCCGGGTGCCAATACATTTTGCAAATTTGTTAACCAATTCTCTTTTACGGAACTTACCGTTATGTTGTGAGCTACCCTGCCGCGCATCAAAAGCGGATAAAATCTTCGCTTTTCAATGGGATGTAGAAAGTGTGCTCGACGATGGCGTCGCAGTGCTGGAGACGAGGCGTTGTTTGTACAAAAAATTAACAACTGTCTATTATTTAGCACATTCATCTAATTCATTCATCAAATTACTAATATCATCTCAGTTATCCCGCAGCAAGCCCCAGAGTATCGTGTGAGTAAAATAACAGTCTTATTGCGCGGAATGTGACCAGTGCTGTGTCGGGGTGGGAGACAAGTGGTTGATAGTTAACAAAACAAAATTATTAGTAAAATTTATTATAGTTAAAGCGATTTTCAACTTTCATTATATGATTTGCTGATAATGACAAAAAAAACGGCGCCACTGGCGCCGCTCTTTCATTTGAAATGGTTAACTCAACAAGCCCGGGAATATTGATTTCAGCCCGGTAACAATAAATTCAATCCCCAGAGCCATCAGCAGCAGACCCATAATACGGGTGATAACGTTAATGCCGGTCTGGCCAAGGAGTCGTACCAACCAGGGCGCAATGCGGAACACACCCCAACAGCAGAATGCAAACAGCGCAATGGCGATCGAGAAGCCAATCAGATGCATCAGGCTGTGGTAGCGCGTTCCCCAGACGATGGTGGAACTGATCGCCCCCGGACCCGCCATTAATGGCAGCGCCAGCGGCACCACGCCGATACTTTCCCGGATAGCGGTCTCTGACTTTTCTTGCTTGTTTTGTTTATCCTCGCCCAGCTTGCCGCTAATCATCGACATCGCGATGGTTACCACCAGGATCCCGCCGGCAATCCGGAATGAATCAATAGAGATGCCAAAAATCTGCAATATAGAGTCGCCAAGATAGAGAGAGGTCAGCAGGATAATAGCGACCGACAGGTTCGCCGTCAGGTTGGTCTTATTCCTGGCAAGCGCGGTCTGATAGCTGGTCATACTAATGAAGACGGGAATAATGCCCACCGGGTTGACCAGCGCGAACAGACCGATAAAAAACTTGAAATAAGTTGGAAAATCAAAGAGCGATAGGCTCACTGTTAGCTCCGCTGATAAGCAAGACTGAAAATAAAGAATGGCAACGCCAATAACCGCGCAGAAGATACGCTTTTTACGCATGTACTTCATCACAATATTGTGAATTATAGTGGTTTGACGCTGTAAAATATTTGTGTACTAAATGCATACCTGTGGTTCAATTGCTTTTGCAATTATTTAACATCGTTGGCAATGCCCCAAAATACCCCTGCTGAAAGGTATCAGCTTATGGATAAATTGATACAGATCATGTTTTCCGTACTCAGAAGTGAGTAATCTTGATTACGCCACCACGGAGATTCAGTATCTGAACGTAGGCTACTGATGGGAGGCTCTTTTAGTAAATCAGGGGAACGATAAAAACGTTAACACCTTGTTTTTATGTAAGTTAAGCAAGTGGCAATGACGCTGACTATACTTTCGTGTCGAGCAACTGATTTACTAAAAGAGTTTAACATTATCAGGAGAGCATTATGGCTGTTACTAATGTCGCAGAGCTTAACGCACTTGTAGAGCGCGTAAAAAAAGCCCAGCGTGAATATGCCAATTTCACTCAAGAGCAGGTTGATAAAATCTTCCGTGCCGCCGCTCTGGCTGCTGCAGATGCTCGAATCCCTCTCGCTAAACTGGCCGTTGCCGAATCTGGTATGGGTATCATTGAAGATAAAGTGATCAAAAACCACTTTGCTTCTGAGTATATCTACAACGCCTATAAAGACGAGAAGACTTGCGGCGTCCTGTCTGAAGATGACACATTCGGTACCATCACCATTGCAGAGCCTATCGGCATCATCTGCGGTATCGTTCCTACTACTAACCCAACATCTACTGCTATCTTCAAATCGCTCATCAGCCTGAAGACGCGTAACGCAATCATTTTCTCTCCACATCCACGTGCTAAAGATGCGACCAACAAAGCGGCCGATATCGTTCTGCAAGCGGCGATCGCTGCAGGTGCACCGAAAGACCTGATCGGCTGGATCGATCAACCTTCTGTGGAGCTGTCTAACGCCCTGATGCACCACCCTGACATTAACCTGATCCTTGCGACCGGTGGTCCAGGCATGGTTAAAGCCGCTTATAGCTCCGGTAAACCGGCTATCGGCGTAGGTGCAGGTAACACCCCGGTTGTTATCGACGAAACTGCCGATATCAAACGTGCTGTTGCATCGGTACTGATGTCTAAAACCTTCGATAACGGCGTTATCTGTGCTTCCGAGCAGTCTGTCGTTGTTGTTGACTCCGTATACGACGCCGTTCGCGAACGTTTCGCCAGCCACGGCGGCTACCTGCTGCAGGGCCAGGAACTGAAAGCTGTTCAGGACATCATCCTGAAAAATGGCGCACTGAACGCAGCCATCGTAGGTCAGCCAGCGTATAAAATCGCTGAACTGGCAGGCTTCACCGTTCCGGCTTCCACCAAGATCCTGATTGGTGAAGTGACCGACGTTGATGAAAGCGAGCCGTTTGCTCACGAGAAACTCTCTCCTACGCTGGCCATGTACCGTGCGAAAGATTTCGACGACGCGGTCATCAAAGCAGAGAAACTGGTAGCCATGGGCGGTATCGGTCATACCTCATGCCTGTACACCGACCAGGACAACCAGCCGGAGCGTGTCGCGCACTTCGGTCAGATGATGAAAACTGCACGTATCCTGATTAACACCCCTGCTTCTCAGGGTGGTATCGGTGACCTGTATAACTTTAAGCTCGCGCCTTCCCTGACTCTGGGTTGTGGTTCATGGGGTGGTAACTCCATCTCTGAGAACGTTGGTCCTAAGCACCTGATCAACAAGAAAACCGTTGCTAAGCGAGCTGAAAACATGTTGTGGCATAAACTTCCGAAATCTATCTACTTCCGCCGTGGCTCCCTGCCAATCGCGCTGGATGAAGTGATTACTGATGGCCACAAACGTGCGCTCATCGTGACTGACCGTTTCCTCTTCAACAATGGCTATGCAGACCAGATCACCTCTGTGCTGAAAGCAGCTGGCGTAGAAGTGGACGTGTTCTTCGAAGTTGAAGCTGACCCAACCCTGTCCGTTGTTCGTAAAGGCGCAGAGCTGGCGAACTCCTTCAAACCAGACGTGATTATCGCCCTGGGCGGCGGCTCCCCAATGGATGCAGCCAAAATCATGTGGGTAATGTACGAGCATCCGGAAACGCACTTCGAAGAACTGGCGCTGCGCTTTATGGATATCCGTAAACGTATCTACAAGTTCCCGAAAATGGGTGTGAAAGCAAAAATGGTTGCGATCACCACCACGTCTGGTACCGGTTCTGAAGTCACGCCGTTTGCCGTTGTAACCGACGACGCTACCGGCCAGAAATACCCGCTGGCAGACTATGCCCTGACTCCGGACATGGCAGTTGTTGATGCCAACCTGGTGATGGATATGCCGAAATCACTCTGTGCGTTCGGTGGTCTGGATGCGGTAACTCACGCCCTGGAAGCTTATGTTTCCGTGCTGGCGTCTGAGTTCTCTGACGGTCAGGCTCTGCAGGCGCTGAAACTGCTGAAAGAGAACCTGCCAGCCTCTTACAACGAAGGTTCTAAGAACCCGGTTGCTCGTGAGCGCGTTCACAGTGCTGCCACCATCGCAGGTATCGCGTTTGCTAACGCCTTCCTGGGTGTGTGTCACTCCATGGCGCACAAACTGGGCTCCCAGTTCCACATTCCTCACGGCCTGGCAAACGCCCTGCTGATTGGCAACGTTATCCGTTACAACGCGAACGATAACCCAACCAAACAGACTGCTTTCAGCCAGTATGACCGTCCGCAGGCGCGTCGTCGCTACGCAGAAATTGCTGACCACCTGGGCCTGAGCGCACCTGGCGATCGCACTGCTGCGAAGATTGAGAAACTGTTGGCATGGCTGGACAGCATTAAAGCTGAACTGGGTATTCCGAAGTCTATTCGCGAAGCTGGTGTTCAGGAAGCTGACTTCCTGGCGCACGTAGACAAGCTGTCTGAAGATGCCTTTGATGACCAGTGTACTGGTGCGAACCCGCGCTACCCGCTGATCGCAGAGCTGAAACAGATCCTGCTGGATACCTACTACGGTCGTGAATACTCCGAAGGCGTATCTGCACCCGCAGCACCTGTTGTAGAAGTGCCGGTGAAAGCTGATAAGAAAGCGAAGAAAAGCGCTTAATTAACTGCTTAATAAAAAACCCGCTCCGGCGGGTTTTTTTATGTTTGTTATACAGAGTGAACAGAGAGAGGATATGAAATAGCGTCGTTAACGACGACAGGCTTCCTGAATGGCCGTCAGAGAGCCCACAACCAGCGCCTCTTTATAATGCTTACGGCAGACTGAGACATAGCGTTCATTGCCGCCAATCACCACCTGTTCACCTTCCGCATAGGGTGTGCCCGCCTGATCCAGGCGCAGCACCATACTCGCTTTACGGCCGCAGAAACAGATAGTTTTCAATTCAACCAGTTTATCCGACCAGGCCAGTAAATACTGGCTGCCAATAAACAGTTCACCGCGGAAATCAGTACGCAGGCCATAACAGAGCACCGGAATATCCAGCTCGTCGACCACCTCGGACAACTCATGCACCTGCTGGCGGGTTAAAAACTGGCTCTCATCCACCAGCACACAATGTATAGCCTGACTGGCAACCTCTGCGCGGATCTCGTCCAGCAGATTGGTTTGCGGGTTATATAGCTTTGCCGGCGACGAGAGACCAATTCGCGAGCTAACCTTTCCGCTACCAAAACGGTCATCGATCTCTGCGGTGTAAACGAGGGTCTGCATTCCGCGCTCCTGGTAATTGTAGGAGGATTGCAGTAATGCGGTCGACTTACCTGCGTTCATTGCTGAATAGTAGAAATACAGTTGTGCCATTGGCCGTTAAACCCTAATCAATGTGTATTATTACCGATGCGCGATTGTACCATATTTTGTCTGGTCTTCCGTGCTGCAGCGCGCTTTGCAGGCGGTGCGGAACATTTTAACCGCTGAAGGGATATACACCAGACGGTGATAAAGGCCGGTAAAAACATGAATTACAGTACGGTTTTAAAAACGGTAAGTTCAGGAAAAATCTGTTATTTTAATGTCGTTACGGGGTCAGAATTGAAGCCGGAATAATTAACAGTTTCAGCGGGCAACCCTGTTTTCGGCACTAATACAAAAGGTTGATATTTATCCGCAGTAACAATAATCCCGAAGAAAATTACTCTCAAAAGATGCGTTCCCCGTCAGGTTTACAACGCATCTTTTGATAACACTCCCCTCTTTTGGCCACGGAAATTTAAGTTAGCGTTATTAATAATAATGCCAAATATTAGGCGTTTTTTGAATTCCTTACATTCTGACCTATTGCATATATCAATTTATGCCTCTATTATTACTTCAACAAACCCCCCACATTATAAGTTTGAGATTACTACAATGAGCGAAGCACTTAAAATTCTGAACAACATCCGTACTCTTCGTGCCCAGGCGAGAGAATGTACTCTGGAAACGCTTGAAGAAATGCTGGAGAAATTAGAAGTCGTTGTAAACGAGCGCCGTGAAGAAGAAAATGCCGCGGCTGCTGAAATCGAAGAACGTACGCGTAAACTGCAGCAATATCGTGAAATGCTGATCGCTGATGGTATTGATCCAAACGAATTGCTGAACAGCATGGCTGCTGCTAAAACAGGCACCAAAGCTAAACGCGCTGCGCGTCCAGCTAAATATAGCTACATCGATGAGAACGGCGAATCTAAAACCTGGACCGGCCAGGGTCGTACTCCAGCTGTTATCAAGAAAGCGATGGAAGAAGAAGGCAAACAACTGGACGACTTCCTGATTAAGGAATAAGTCAGAGAGTTATCAGAAAAATCCCGCTTAATGCGGGATTTTTTATGCCTGTATTTTATACCGCGTGACATTCCGTTACATACTGTCATATATAACTCAGGCGATGCTATTCACCTGCTCCCGAGCAGCCAGGCTGAAAAGACGCATAAAAAAACCGGTGATAGCCATGCTGTCACCGGTTTTTGCTTAACGCATTAGCGTCTGGTTAGTTTTTAATGCCCAGCGTCTCTTTCAGCCAGCCTTTAAATTCTTCACCCAGGGTCTGGTGGCGAACACCATATTCAACGAAGGCCTGCATGTAACCGAGTTTATTACCGCAGTCGTGGCTCTTACCTTTCATATGGTAGGCTTCAACGGTCTCTTTCTCGATCAGCATGTCGATGCCATCGGTCAGCTGGATTTCATCCCCGGCGCCTGGAGGCGTTTTCGCCAGCAGCGGCCAAATCTCTGCACTCAGGACATAACGCCCTACCACAGCCAGATTAGACGGCGCTACGTCGGCTTTTGGCTTCTCAACCACGCCCACCATTGGCACGCTGTCGCCCGGGTTCATTTCAACGCCTTTGCAGTCGACAACACCGTAAGCGGTCACGTCTTCAACCGGTTCAACCATGATCTGGCTGCTGCCCGTTTCGTCGAAACGTTTAATCATTTCTGCCAGGTTATCCTGAGACAGATCGGATTCAAACTCGTCGAGAATAACGTCCGGCAAAATAACCGCCACTGGCTCGTTACCCACAACCGGATGAGCACACAGCACTGCATGACCCAGACCTTTTGCCAGACCCTGACGGACCTGCATAATAGTCACGTGCGGCGGGCAAATAGATTGCACTTCCTGTAAAAGCTGACGCTTAACGCGTTTTTCCAGCATGGCTTCAAGTTCAAAACTGGTATCGAAATGGTTTTCGATAGAGTTTTTGGATGAATGTGTTACCAGCACAATTTCAGTAATGCCGGCGGCAATACATTCGTTGACCACATACTGGATTAATGGCTTATCAACGAGTGGCAGCATCTCTTTTGGAATTGCCTTCGTTGCTGGCAGCATCCTGGTTCCCAACCCGGCAACCGGGATAACGGCCTTTGTCACTTTCGAATTTACGGCAGCCATTGAAACTCTCCTGAACTGTTCATGTTTTGAACTTTAGTCTGCATTAATAACGCGTTCAGTATATCAGCCAGAGGATGAGGTCCGGGTCTGAAAAGGACGCGCTACCGCTTAATTAGGATAAATACGAATGAAAACTTGTCCCGATAGTAGCATTGCCGGTGAAACGACGGTAAAGCTATCTACCGTTTAAATTCCAACTGATTATTCCGTGGACAACATTAAGCGCAACCGTCCTCCCGTACCCCAAATTTGGCATTGCCATGAAGTACAGCGGTGGCTTATTTGATTAAGATAGGTGTTGCCTAACGTTCCTAACGGAACACCGTTGCTGACCTGAATATGATGTTCGCCAGTATTAAGCGTGGCATTAAGTCCGGCCGAGACCAGAATCAAATTTTTCAGGCCGCTGTGGTAATAACCAACCAGTAACGGGAATTGCCCGGGCAAACTTGCCTGACGCAGCAGCTGATTTACCTGTTTAAGTAAACTCCCTAACTCTGGCAACCGTTGTCCCTGATGCGAGAGTTGTTCCTGAAGTAAACCATTGAACAGGGCGCGTAATAATAACGCCGCCAGCACGCCATTATCCCCCGCCCGGGTAACGTCCAGACAATAAAACGCCAGATCGTTATCGGATAACGGAGCGATATCCAGCACCAGGCCATGTTGATCGGCAGCCATCAACTGACGGTAATTCACTTTGCATCCGGAGATGTTCTGTTGCACTGGCGGCTGCAGTTCCTGTAAAAGCTTTGCCGCCGCAGTAGGGTTATTAACCAGCGCATCCCAGTCCTGAAAAAGTCGCTCTTCCTCTTCTACCCGCGAATTAAACATATTGGGATAGAGGCATGCGAGGACGGTTTCACGCAGGCGATTAAGATCTTTCACCGGCTTGAGCAGGACATCCTGCACGCCCAGACGCAACGCTTTCGCGATATCAGCCATATTCTCGGTCGCAGAAATGACGAGGATAGGGATCTGATCCCCTGCGTTACGTAAATGCTCCACCAGCTTCAGACCGTTCATCCGCGGCATGGCGATATCACAAATCATCAGATCGGGCTTTAGTCCCGCCATTTTTTCAAGGGCGTCGACACCATCCCCTGCGAGTGCTGTTGTTGCTCCCAGTGATGAAAGCCACGAATCCAGTAGTGAGCGGAAAACAGGCTCGTCTTCAACTATCAGAATTTGTTTCCCGGCTAATGGCTGTGTCATGGTCTCTCCCGGCGCTGACAATAGATCAATAGTGGCATGCTATCGGTACTATCGCCTGTCAGATTTTGCTGAAGTAATCAAAAAAAGCGTGCTCAGGCAGAAGCCCGCACCAAAGGTAATAATTCATCCATTTTCTTTTCGACGGCCTGCGCGCCAGCGGTGATTGCCGCCTCTGCGCGATGGAAATCGAGCGTTGAGATTTGTGGACAAAAAGGTTGAATCAATATATCCGGCGGGTCACCCGCCATTCGATTGCGTTTCAGGCGATTTTCCAGCACCTGAATCGAGGTGGTCATAATTTCCATAGCGGTCGGCGCAGCGACCCGTTTACGCGTCGCCACACGACTCAGACGTCCGCGCAACTTTTCATGCCAGGCGAGATCGTCAAGTGCGCCGTCATCCGTTTGGGTATTCACCGGCATGAGGTCCTGCTGCATCAGATGCGCATCATGCTGGAGATCGACCGCAATCACGATATCGGCCCCCATCGCGCGAGTCAGAGAAATGGGCACAGGATTGACAACACCGCCGTCCACCAGCCAGTAGCCGTTATGCGGAACTGGCGCCATCAGGCCCGGCATACTGCAGGAGGCACGTACGGCAAGATGGATATCGCCTTCGGTGAACCAGATTTCCCGGCCGGTGCTGAGGTTAGTCGCGACCGCACCGAAAGGCATCTGGCAACTGGAGAATTCGGTCAGAGGCATTACCTGGCGAAAACGGTTGAAGACGCGCTCACCGCGTAACAACCCGCCACGTTGCCAGGAGAGATCCATCAGGCGCAGGACGTCCCAGTAGCTAAAAGAACGTACCCAGGTTTCCAGCTCGGGAAGTTTGCCACACGAATAGGCGGCCCCCACCAGAGAACCTATTGAACAGCCTGCGACGATATCTATTTCGATACCTAAACGTTGTAAGGCATTGATCACACCAATATGCGACCAGCCCCGGGCTGCTCCCGAGCCCAACGCCAGTCCGATTTTAACTTTTCTCATTAGCCCTGTTTAACGTCCCCTGGATTCCTGGCATAGCGTCATTGCAACCGCTCGGTTAACATAGTGCCACCCTGGCGTTATGCGCCATTTATTCATTTATTGTTTCAGGAAGAGAATCGTGTCTCAACTCTGTCCCTGCGGTAGCGCTCACGAGTATAGCCTATGTTGCCAGCGATATCTTACTGGTGAACAGGTTGCACCGGACCCGGCCTCACTTATGCGGTCCCGTTATACCGCTTTTGTGATGCGGGACGCAGACTACCTGGTTAAGACCTGGCACCCGTCATGTCATGCTGCTGATTTTCGTCAGGAGATCGAATCCGGTTTTGCGAATACGCAATGGTCCGGGTTGACCCAGTATGAAACGGCGTCAGGCAAAGACGAGAACGAGGGGTTCGTCAGTTTTGTTGCCCGCTTTACCGAGCACGGGAAAGCCGGTGCCATCATCGAACGCTCGCGTTTCTTAAAGGAGGGCGGACGGTGGTACTATATTGATGGTACGCGTCCGCAGTTCGGTCGTAATGACCCCTGCCCCTGTGGTTCAGGTAAAAAATTTAAAAAGTGTTGCGGGCAATAAGGCCTGACGATACCGTTTCAGCAAACACGCAAAGGATTTTCCGGCAATGCAATCAACACAACGCAAAGTGCTGCGCACCATTTGTCCCGACCAGAAAGGGCTGATCGCCCGTATTACCAACATTTGCTATAAGCATGAACTGAACATCGTGCAGAACAACGAGTTTGTTGATCACCGTACCGGCCGCTTCTTTATGCGTACCGAGCTGGAAGGGATTTTCAACGACGCGACGCTGCTGGCCGATCTGGACGGCGCGCTGCCGGAAGGTTCCGTGCGCGAGCTGACGCCAGCCGGTCGTCGCCGGGTAGTTATCCTCGTCACCAAAGAGGCGCACTGCCTGGGCGATCTGCTGATGAAAGCTAACTACGGCGGTCTGGATGTGGAGATCGCCGCGGTCATCGGCAATCATGAAACGCTGCGCACTCTGGTCGAGCGCTTTGATATTCCGTTTGAGCTGGTGAGCCATGAAGGCCACACCCGCGAAGAGCATGACAATTTAATGGCCCAGGCCATCGAAGCGCACAACCCGGATTACGTGGTGCTGGCGAAATACATGCGCGTATTGACGCCATCCTTCGTTGCGCGGTTCCCGAATAAGATCATCAATATTCACCACTCGTTCCTGCCAGCCTTTATCGGCGCGCGTCCTTATCACCAGGCGTACGAGCGCGGGGTTAAGATCATCGGCGCAACGGCGCACTATGTGAATGATAATCTGGATGAAGGCCCAATTATCATGCAGGACGTGATTCATGTTGATCACACCTACACGGCGGAAGATATGATGCGTGCCGGACGCGACGTCGAAAAAAATGTCTTAAGCCGGGCGCTGTATCAGGTGCTGGCGCAGCGCGTGTTTGTCTACGGTAACAGAACGATTATTCTTTAATCCTTTATAAAATGAATCGATTAGCTTTGCGTCTTTATGCGTAAAAATCAGGCAAACGATTCAATTTAGCAAAGGAAGTCTTTACAGGGGCGCGTCATTTGATATGATGCGCCCCGCTTCCCACAAGGAAGCAGGCCAGTAAAAGCATTACCCCGTGGTGGGGTTCCCGAGCGGCCAAAGGGAGCAGACTGTAAATCTGCCGTCATCGACTTCGAAGGTTCGAATCCTTCCCCCACCACCATCTTCAAGCTTTACCTCAAAATCTGAATTACCCCTGGTGGGGTTCCCGAGCGGCCAAAGGGAGCAGACTGTAAATCTGCCGTCATCGACTTCGAAGGTTCGAATCCTTCCCCCACCACCATCACTTCTCTAAAAAAACAATTCAAAATAAATATCTATTCTTCGGATCCCGCGCACCTGTTCTCCCCGGTGGCGCTGCGCTTACCGGGGCTACAAAACCAAATCGTAGGCCGGGTAAGGTGCAGCCGCCTCCCGGCAAAATCCCTACAACGGTGGCAATCGACGCGTCACCGGTGAACTCTTCACAATCGACGTATTGCACTGGGCATGTTCTGCCAGCCCATCCAGTAGCGTATCCAGTTGCTCTATCGAGCGCACCACCAGCCTGATAACAAAACAGTCCTCACCGGTTACTTTGTCGCTTTCAATGCACTCCGGCATCGCCTGGATATATTTATCCACCTTATGCAATAACCCCGGCAGCGGGCGCACGCGCACCAGCGCCTGCAGGGTATAGCCTAACGCCGCCAGATTCACCCGGGCGCCATACCCCTGAACCACACCCCGCTCTTCCAGCCTTTTCAACCGCTCTGCGGTGCTGGGTGATGTCAGCCCCACCCGGCCGCTCAGCACCTTCAGCGACATACGCGCATCCTCCACCAGACAGGACAGGATCCGGCGGTCGGTCTCATCGATAAGGTAATCCATAGCATTCACCTAATTTATAAAAGCAACTAACGTCTTTTACCTTAGATCAGCCCTGTTAAACCGGACACTTTTTTTCAACAATAAGGGCATTAATCAGGAGGTGTGCGATGCGTGAAATCCAACAGGGCGTCTGGCAAATGAGCCTGGCGATGCTGATATCCGGTTCCATTGGAGCCTTTGTTTTGCTCTCCGGTTTGCCGGTAACAGAGGTGGTGTTCTGGCGCTGTCTGATCGGCGCGATTGCGCTGTTTCTCTTTATTCGTTTCAGTAAACAGCCTTTCAGCCCGTTAACCAAAGTCACGCTGGGCCTCGCCGTTCTTGGCGGCGTCGCGCTGGTGGTGAACTGGCTGCTGCTGTTCGCCGCTTTTGAGCGTATCTCTATCGGCCTGTCGACGGTGGTCTATAACACTCAGCCCTTTATGCTGGTGCTGATGGGGATGTTGCTGGGTGAACGGGTAAGCCTGGTGAAATGGGGCTGGCTGTTCCTCGCCTTTGGCGGCGTGGTGATTCTGCTCTCCAGCGAACTGACGGGCGGGCATGAGGCGGGATGGCTGGCGGGTATCGGCCTCGCGCTGGGTGCGGCTTTCTTTTATGCCCTCACCGCTATCATCACCCGCAAATTAAAGACCATTGCACCGCAGCATATCGCCTTTATTCAGGTTCTGACCGGCGTAGTGATGCTCATGCCGCTGGCGCATATGCCCGCTTTATCAGGTGAGTTCCCGTGGGGGATTTTATTGACGCTGGGCATCGTCCACACCGGGATCATGTACCAGCTGCTCTACAGCGCCATCCAGAAGCTCCCTACCCCCATCATCGGCTCACTGTCGTTTATCTACCCGGTGGTCGCGCTGATTGTCGATAATCTGGTGTTTGGCCACTCGCTGAATCTCACCCAACTGGCCGGCGGGGCGCTGATTCTGTTGGCCGCAGCGGGCAACAACCTCGGCTGGGGCGAAAAAAAACCCCGCCAGAGCGGGGTTTCGATTAAAACAGCGAATTAGCGACGAGCTCGCACAATCTGATACCGGCGCGTCAGGTACTCCACCGGCGCGCTCCAGATATGCACCAGACGGGAGAACGGGAACAGCAGGAACAGGGTCATACCCAGCACCAGGTGCACGCGGAACACAAAAGCCACACCGTCGAGATGCTCAGACGCCCCGCCGTGGAAGGTCACCACCGACTGCGCCCAACCCACCAGCTTCAGCATTTCGCTGCCGTCCATGTGTTGTGCAGAGAACGGAATGGTCAGCAGACCCAGCGCACACTGCACCATCAGCAGGGAGAGGATCAGAATATCCGCTCCGGTGGTGGTGGCCCGCACGCGAGGGCTGAACAGACGACGTTTCAGCAGCATCAGGCCGCCCACCAGGGTCATCACGCCGCAGGCGCCCCCGGCAATCATCGCCATCTTCTGCTTCACGTCCATCGGCAGGAAGGATTCATACATCCAGTGCGGGGTCAGCATCCCGAGGAAGTGACCGGCAAAGATACCCAGAATCCCGATGTGGAACAGATTCGAGGCCATGTTCATCCCTTTGCGATCCAGCATCTGGCTGGAGGCAGCGCGCCAGGTGTACTGACCGTAGTCGTAACGCAGCCAGCTACCAATCAGAAAGACCGAACCCGCAATGTACGGATAGATATCGAAGAAGAACATATTCAGGAAGTGCATTATTGCTGTCCTCCGGTAGAGATATTTAAATATTGCGGGGCAACGGCACCGGCAAAACGACGCTGGTGAGCAGAGATTTCCGACTCGCCGCAGCTCTGGTCAGCAAAGAACTTCACCTGCTCCTCTTCCCAGACCGCATCCAGCGCCTGGGGGGTGTCATCCCGGGCTTCATCCGCGATTTTCTCCGCCACTTTTTCACTGTCGACCGAAGCGTTGGCCAGCTTCACCAGCAGATCGAACAGCACCGCATAGCGGCTTTCACGCTGCTGCAGACGTGCGCCCAGCAGCGCCAGGATCGGCGCGATATCCTGCAAACCGCCCAGCGCCTCTTCTTTCGGCAGCTGCGCCAGATATTCCAGATACAGCGGGAGGTGATCCGGCAGCTCGCGGCTGTCGAGATGCAAACCGTGCTGCTCATACTGGGCCATCAGATCGACCATCGCCTGACCGCGATCGCGGGATTCCCCGTGAACGTGTTCAAACAGCAGCAGCGAGGTGGCGCGGCCGCGATCAAACAGCTGGCTGTAGTCAGACTGGGCATCCAGAAGATCGCGCGCCAGCAGGTCGCGGAGGAAAACGCCCAATGTCTGGGCATCCTCTTTATCCAGGTTTTCCGATGACGCGAGTGCATCAAAGAGTTCCTGTTGATGCTGCGCAAGAGCAGCATCCGGGTACTCGAGCAGACGCGAAACAATGACGAGTTCAATCATTGGTGCGGCTCCGTTTTGCTGGTCACATCCATCGCATCGATGCGGCGGCTGTTGAACAGGTTGAATTTATTGTCTGAACCGTGGCAACCGTCGCCGAAAGTAAAGCCACACCCGCTTTTCTCCGGGAAAGCTTCACGAGCCAGCTCACGGTGGCTACTCGGCACCACGAAACGATCTTCGTAGTTAGCAATCGCCAGGTAGCGGTACATCTCCTGGGCCTGCGCTTCGCTTAAGCCCACCTCTTCCAGCGCGCGGGTATCGATGACGCCGTCAACGGTTTCCGCACGTTTGAAGTGGCGCATCGCCAGCATACGTTTCAGGGCCAGCAGCACCGGCTGGGTGTCACCCGCAGTCAGCAGGTTCGCCAGATACTGCACCGGGATACGCAGGCTTTCGACATCCGGCAGGATGCCGTTGCTGCCCAGCTCGCCCGCGTCCGCCGCAGACTGAATCGGCGACAGCGGTGGCACGTACCAGACCATCGGCAATGTGCGGTATTCCGGATGCAGCGGCAGGGCCAGCTTCCAGTCCATCGCCATTTTGTAGACCGGCGACTGCTGCGCTGCGTCGATCACGCTCTGCGGAATGCCGTCGGCCAGCGCCTGAGCGATTACCTTCGGATCGTTCGGATCGAGGAACACATCCAGCTGACGCTGATAGAGATCTTTCTCATGCTCGGTGCTTGCCGCGTTCTCAATCGCATCTGCGTCATACAGCAGCACGCCGAGGTAGCGGATACGGCCTACGCAGCTCTCGGAGCAGACGGTTGGCATCCCGGCTTCGATACGCGGGTAGCAGAAGATGCACTTCTCGGACTTACCGCTCTTCCAGTTGAAGTAGATCTTTTTGTACGGGCAGCCGGTGATACACATACGCCAGCCGCGGCACTTGTCCTGGTCGATCAGCACGATGCCGTCTTCTTCACGCTTGTAGATGGCACCGCTCGGGCAGGTGGCGACACAGGCCGGGTTCAGGCAGTGTTCGCACAGGCGCGGCAGATACATCATGAAGGTGTTTTCGAACTGGCCGTACATCGCCTTCTGCATGTTCTCGAAGTTCTGGTCTTTGGCGCGTTTTTCGAACTCACCGCCCAGAATCTCTTCCCAGTTTGGCCCGCTGGTGATTTTGTCCATGCGCTGACCGGTGATCAGCGAGCGTGGACGGGCGATCGGCTGGTGTTTACCTTCCGGCGCGTTGTGCAGGTTCTGGTAGTCAAAATCAAACGGCTCGTAGTAATCGTCGATGCCCGGCAGATGCGGGTTCGCGAAGATTTTACCCAGCAGCAGCGCGCGGTTACCCATGCGCGGCTGCAGTTTGCCGTTGATTTTACGGATCCAGCCGCCCTTCCACTTTTCCTGGTTTTCCCAGTCGGTCGGGAAGCCGGTGCCCGGCTTGCTTTCGACGTTGTTGAACCAGGCGTACTCCATACCTTCCCGGCTGGTCCAGACATTTTTACAGGTGACTGAGCAGGTATGACAGCCGATGCATTTATCCAGATTCAGCACCATGCCGACTTGTGAACGAATTTTCATTTTACGCTCTCCTGTACCTGGTCATTACCTTCGCCGTCTAACCAGTTAATATTCTTCATCTTACGTACCACCACGAACTCATCGCGGTTCGATCCTACGGTGCCGTAGTAGTTAAAGCCGTAGGCCAGCTGCGCATAGCCGCCGATCATGTGGGTTGGCTTCGGCGTAATACGGGTCACGGAGTTGTGAATACCGCCGCGCTGCTCGGTGATTTCTGAACCCGGCAGGTTCACGATACGTTCCTGCGCGTGGTACATCATGGTCATCCCGGCCGGCACACGCTGGCTCACTACCGCACGCGCCGTCAGGGCACCGTTGCTGTTGAACACTTCGATCCAGTCGTTATCTTCGATACCCAGATCTTTGGCGTCCGCTTCACTCATCCAGACAATCGGGCCACCGCGCGACAAGGTCAGCATCAGCAGGTTGTCGCTGTAGGTGGAGTGGATACCCCACTTCTGGTGCGGCGTCAGGAAGTTCAGCGCCTTCTCCGGGTTACCGTTGGATTTCTTGCCCATAACGGCTTTCACAGAACGGGTGTCGATTGGCGGACGGTACACCAGCAGGCTCTCACCGAAGTCACGCATCCACTGGTGATCCTGATACAGCGACTGACGGCCGGTCAGGGTGCGCCATGGGATCAGCTCGTGAACGTTGGTATAACCGGCGTTGTAGGAGACGTGCTCATCTTCCAGACCAGACCAGGTCGGGCTGGAGATGATTTTGCGCGGCTGGGCCTGAATATCGCGGAAGCGGATCTTCTCGTCTTCTTTATTCAGCGCCAGATGGGTATGGTCGCGACCGGTAAATTCACTCAGCGCAGCCCAGGCCTTCACCGACACCTGGCCGTTGGTTTCCGGGGCCAGGGTCAGGATCATCTCTGCCGCATCAATCGCCGTGTTCAGCATTGGCTGGCCTTTGGCCGGGCCGTCCGCTTTGGTGTAATTGAGCTTACGCAGCAGATCCATTTCGGTCTGGGTGTTCCAGGCGATGCCTTTCCCGCCGTTACCGATTTTCTCCATCAGCGGACCGATAGAGGTAAAGCGCTCATACGTTGCCGGATAATCACGCTCAACCGGAATGATGTGCGGTGCTGTCACGCCCGGGATCAGGTCGCATTCGCCTTTTTTCCAGTCCTTCACGTCCAGCGGCTGCGCCAGTTCGGCGGCGGAGTCGTGCTGGATTGGCAGTGTGACCACGTCGGTCTCTTTGCCCAGATGACCCACGCAGACTTCGGAGAATTTCTTCGCGATGTCTTTGTAGATATCCCAGTCGCTCTTCGATTCCCAGGCCGGGTCAACGGCAGCAGACAGCGGATGAATAAACGGATGCATATCCGAGGTATTCATGTCGTCTTTTTCGTACCAGGTGGCGGTTGGCAGCACGATGTCGGAATACAGGCAGGTGCTGGAGAGACGGAAGTCCAGAGTCACCACCAGATCCAGCTTGCCGTCGAGACCGTTGTCTTTCCACTCCACCTCTTCAGGCATCACGCCGCCCTGCTTGCCGAGATCTTTACCCTGGATACCGTTTTCGGTCCCGAGCAGGTATTTCAGCATGTACTCATGGCCTTTACCGGACGAGCCCAGCAGGTTGGAGCGCCAGATGAACAGGTTACGCGGGTGGTTTTTACCGTTCTCAGGCTGTTCAGCCGCAAAGCGAATCGAGCCCTCTTTCAGGGATTTGACGGTGTAATCCACCGGGGTCATCCCGGCTTTCTTCGCCTCTTCCGCAATGCGCAGCGGGTTGGTTCCCAGCTGAGGTGCGGACGGCAGCCAGCCCATGCGTTCTGCACGCACGTTGAAATCGATCAGGTGGCCGCTGTAGCGGGATTTATCCGCCATCGGGGAGAGCAGCTCCTGGGCAGTCACCGTCTCGTAGCGCCACTGGCTGGAGTGGTTATAGAAGTACGAAGTGCTGTTCATGTGACGTGCCGGACGCTGCCAGTCGAGGGCAAACGCCAGCGGCTGCCAGCCGGTCTGCGGACGCAGTTTTTCCTGGCCGACATAGTGCGCCCAGCCGCCGCCGCTCTGACCGACGCAGCCGCAGAAGATCAGCATGTTGATCAGGCCACGATAGTTCATATCGAGGTGATACCAGTGGTTCAGACCGGCACCGACGATGATCATTGACCGACCGTGGGTCTTGTCTGCGTTATCAGCAAATTCACGGGCGGTACGGATGATGTGCGCCCGCGGAACACCGGTGATCTGCTCTGCCCAGGCCGGGGTGTAAGCTTTGACGTCGTCGTAGCTGGTAGCGCAGTTTTCATCGTTCAGACCACGTTCCAGGCCGTAGTTGGCCAGGGTCAGGTCGTAAACGGTGGTCACCAGCGCGGTAGAACCATCGGCCAGCTGCAGGCGTTTCACCGGCAGTTTGTGCATCAGGACGTTCTGGAGTTCAACCTTGTTGAAGTGCTCAGACCCTTCGCCGCCGAAGTACGGGAAGCCGACGTCAGCGATCTCGTCCTGGCTGCCCAGCATGCTCAGGCGCAGTTCAGTCTCTTCGCCCGTCGCGCCATTGCGCTGCTCAAGGTTCCATTTGCCCTTCTCGCCCCAGCGGAAGCCGATAGAGCCGTTCGGAGCAATCATGTCGCCATTGCTGTTGTAAGCAACGGTTTTCCATTCCGGGTTGTTTTCCTGGCCCAGCGCATCCACCAGGTCAGCGGCACGCAGCATACGGCCTGCGGCGTAGTAACCGTCACGCTCTTCCAGCATCACCAGCATCGGCATGTCGGTATATTTGCGCACGTAGTCGGTGAAGTACTGGCTTGGCTTGTCGAGGTGGAACTCACGCAGCATCACGTGGCCCATCGCCAGCGCCATCGCGGCATCGGTACCCTGCTTTGGTGCCAGCCACAGGTCGCACAGCTTAGCGATTTCGGCGTAATCCGGGGTTACGGCAACGGTTTTGGTGCCTTTGTAACGCACTTCGGTAAAGAAGTGGGCGTCCGGGGTACGGGTCTGTGGCACGTTAGAGCCCCAGGCGATGATGTAGCTGGAGTTGTACCAGTCAGCGGATTCCGGCACGTCGGTCTGCTCACCCCAGGTCTGTGGAGACGCAGGCGGCAGGTCGCAGTACCAGTCATAGAAGCTCAGGCAGGTTCCGCCAATCAGGGAGAGGTAGCGGGCGCCGGACGCATAGGAGACCATCGACATCGCCGGGATTGGCGAGAAGCCTGCAACACGGTCCGGGCCGTAGGTTTTGACGGTATAGACGTTAGAGGCGGCAATCAGCTCATTCACTTCCTGCCAGGAGGAGCGGACAAAGCCGCCGCGACCGCGGGCCTGCTTGAAGCTTTTCGCTTTGTCGGCGTCTTCGATAATGGATGCCCAGGCATCAACAGGATCGCTGTGCTGCACTTTCGCTTCACGCCACATCTTCATCAGGCGCTTACGCATCAGCGGGTATTTCAGACGGTTGGCGCTGTAGAGATACCATGAGTAGCTGGCGCCACGCGGGCAGCCACGCGGTTCGTGGTTTGGCATATCCGGACGGGTACGCGGGTAGTCCGTCTGCTGCATTTCCCAGGTCACCAGACCGTTTTTCACGAAAATCTTCCAGCTGCATGAGCCGGTGCAGTTTACGCCGTGGGTGGAGCGGACAACTTTGTCATGCTGCCAGCGCTGACGGTAACCGTCTTCCCAGTCCCGGTTGGTCTCCAGAACCTGGCCGTGCCCATCGGCAAAAGTCTCACCCTTCTGTTTGAAGTAGCGAAACCGGTCCAAAAATTTGCTCATCGGGTATCTCCTGTGTGGAGCCTGTGGCTCTCTAAATCGACATTGCTGATTTGCAGCGAAGGTAACGCTATGAAAGATGGTGAGAATTGATAACGATCAAGAGGAACGGGGGATGTTAAGCGCGGCTAATCCGCGACTACCCCTAAAGCGGTACAAAACCCAACATATCAACCAACTGTTTTATATGGATATTTTGTATTTATCGTACAAAAGCACGCGTGGCAGATACCTGGAGGGGTATTAAGGGGTAGAGCCCCCTGATTAGCGATGGGGATCACAGCGGCTGCGCGGCGGCAGGGGTTGCGTCCTTGAGTATGTTGTAACTAATATCGGGATAAAAAAAGCGCGGCACCAGGCCGCGCAAACGGATAATCAAACTTACTTATTTTTTATTAGAATTTCGTCCATATACCAGCCAGGTGACAAACACGCAGACGATATAGAAAACAAGGAACACTTTCATGGCGCCCGCCGGGGAGCCGGTCAGGTCCAGCGAGATGCCGAATGCTTTAGGGATAAAGAACCCGCCAATGGCACCAATCGCAGAGATGAAGCCCAGCGCGGCAGCAGTGTCGGTAGCCGCTTCACGCATCGCCTGCTGCTCGTCGCCGCCCTGCGCTTTGACGCGGTCCATGGTCAGCTTACGGAAGATCACCGAGATCATCTGGAAGGTCGAGGCGCTACCCAGCCCGGCGGTCAGGAACAGCACCATAAACACCGCGAAGAAGGCGCCAAAGTTGCCGCCCACGCCGTTAACCGGCAGGGTCATAAACAGCAGGCCACAGAAGATTGCCATCAGCACGAAGTTCACCAGCGTCACGCGGGTACCGCCCAGACGGTCGGAGATCATCCCCCCGGTGGAGCGCGCCAGAGCCCCAATGAACGGGCCGAAGAAGGCGTAGTGCAGGATCTGCACGTCCGGGAACTGGGTTTTGGACAGCATCGCAAACCCGGCGGAGAAGCCGATAAAGGAGCCGAAGGTGGCGAGATAGAGCAGCGCCATGATCCACAGATGGGCACGCTTCAGCACCGGGAGCTGTTCGCTCAGGGAGGCTTTCGACGCCGCCAGATCGTTCATGCCGAACCATGCGGCCAGGGTTAATACCACCAGGAACGGGACCCAGATCCACGCCGCGTTCTGCAGGAACAGGTATGAGCCATCAGCCTGCTCAACGCCCGCACCGCCAAAGGCTGCGAAGATAGAAACCGAGATCGCCAGCGGCGCAATCAGCTGCATGACGCTGACGCCCATGTTGCCCAGCCCGCCGTTGATCCCCAGCGCGCCACCCTGCTTCTGTTTCGGGAAGAAGAAGCTGATGTTAGCCATGCTGGAGGCAAAGTTAGCGCCCGCAAAGCCACACAGCAGAGAGATAATCACAAAGACGCTGAACGGCGTAGAGGTATCCTGCACCGCAAAGCCCAGCCACACGCACGGAATAATCATGATCCCGGTACTGAACGCGGTCCAGCGGCGACCGCCAAACAGCGGCACCATAAAGGCATAAGGCACACGCAGCAACGCACCGGAGAGCGCCGGCAGCGCCGTTAACATAAACAACTGGTCGGTAGTAAACGTAAAGCCCACTTTTGGCAGGTTAACGGCGACGGCGCTGAACAACATCCAGACGCAGAACGCCAGCAGCAAACAAGGAACGGAAATCCACAGATTACGACTGGCTATACGTTGACCGCGCTGTTGCCAGAACGCCGGATCTTCCGGACGCCACTCCGTAATGACCGGGCCGGAATCCCTTTCGGGGGTAGTTGAGTGACTCATAGACACCTCTGATTCTTAAAAGATGCTACAAAGATCAGGGTTTTAAGCCGACAGGAAGTTGATATAAATCAAGGGCAAGGCAGGCAAATTCCGCCGGAAAAAGTTGATGTACTCCCTGGTGAGTAGCCCATTCCGCTAAAAAAGGTGTGGTTTTTCACTGGACTGCTACTCCCCGCTTACCCCCTCCCCCCATTCATCAGACAAATGGCAATTAATGGGTAATCCTTTTTAGGTATGGGTATACTCCAGGGTATGGCTGAGAATAGAGCCCTTGCCGAGTTCAGGCATTGTCAGGAGCCAGACTACCCTATGTTTAAACGCTGTTTTTCACCGCTGACGCTGGTTAACCAACTGGTGCTGATTGTCATGCTGTCTACCGCAATCGGGGTGGCGGGAATGGCAATTTCCGGCTGGCTGGTGCAGGGCGTTCAGGGCAGCGCGCACGCCATTAACAAAGCCGGTTCGCTGCGCATGCAGAGCTATCGCCTGCTGGCGGCGATCCCGCTGGAAGCCAAAGATCAGGTCCTCCTTGATGAGATGAATGCCACGGCCTTCAGCCCGGTGCTGCAAAGCGCGGCGCAGCACGATGACCAACAGGCGCAGCTGAAAGCCCTGCAGGATTACTGGCAAAACCAGCTGGCACCGGGCCTGCGGCAGGCACAAAACCCCGACGCGGTCGCCAGTGATATCTCCGCTTTTGTCAGCCGGATCGATAATCTGGTCACCGCCTTCGACAGCAGCACTGAACAGCGTATTGCGCGGGTAGTGGTGATGCAGCGGCTGATGGTGCTGTTTATGGCCCTGCTGCTGGTGTTCACCATTATCTGGCTGCGCGCCCGACTGTTGCATCCCTGGCGACAACTGCTGGCGGTGGCCCGGGCGGTTACCCAGCGCGATTTTACCCAACGGGCGCACATTAACGGCCGCAATGAGATGGCGATGCTCGGCGAAGCGCTGAACACCATGTCCGGGGAGCTGGCCGAAAGCTATGCGGTGCTGGAGCAGCGGGTGCGGGAAAAAACCGCCGGGCTGGAGCAGAAAAACGAGATCCTCTCTTTCCTCTGGCAGGCCAACCGCCGCCTGCACTCTCAGGTACCGCTGTGCGAGCGGCTCTCGCCGGTGCTTAACGGCCTGCAGAATCTGACCCTGCTGCACGACATTGAGCTGCGGGTGTATGACATGGAAGATGAAGAAAATCACCAGGAATTTACCTGTCAGTCAGATATGAGCTGCGATGAAATCGGCTGCCACCTCTGTCCGCGCAGCCTGCCGCCGCTGACCACCAGCGGCACGACCCTGAAGTGGCGACTGGCGGATAACCTGACCCAGTACGGCATTTTACTGGCCACCCTGCCTGCCGGACGCCACCTTAACCACGATCAGCAGCAGCTGGTGGATACCCTGGTGGAGCAGCTGACCGCCACCCTGGCGCTCGACCGCCACCAGGAAAAACAGCAGCAGCTGATTGTGATGGAAGAGCGCGCCACCATTGCCCGGGAGTTACACGACTCCATCGCCCAGTCGCTCTCCTGTATGAAGATGCAGGTCAGCTGTCTGCAGATGCAGGACACCGACCTGCCGGAGAGCCACAAACAGCTGTTGAGCCAGATCCGCAATGAGCTGAACACCTCCTGGGTGCAGCTCCGCGAGTTGCTGACCACCTTCCGCCTGCAGCTGACGGAGCCCGGCCTGCGCCCAGCCCTCGAAGCCAGCTGCCAGGAGTTCAGCGCCCGGCTCGGCTTTACCGTAACCCTGGATTACCAGCTGCCGCCGCGGTTTGTCCCCTCTCACCAGGCCATTCATCTGCTGCAGATCGCCCGGGAAGCGTTAAGCAACGCGCTGAAACATTCCGGGGCGACGGCGGTTTCGCTCACCGTGAGTCAACACGACAACCAGGTCAAACTGGTGGTGCGCGACAACGGCCGCGGTTTACCGGCCAACGCCGAAAGAAGTAACCACTACGGTCTGATTATTATGCGCGACCGTGCACAAAGTCTGCGTGGAGATTGTCAGGTCCGTCCAGGCGAGTCTGGCGGAACGGACGTCATTGTCACCTTTATTCCCGAAAAGCCTCTTTTCACTGCCCAAGGAGAACACCATGTCTAATCAGGAGCCTGCAACAATCCTGCTGATCGACGATCATCCGATGCTGCGCACCGGCGTAAAACAACTTATCAGCATGGCCTCGGATATCACCGTCGTGGGCGAAGCCAGCAATGGTGAACAGGGCATTGAACTGGCCGAGGCGCTCGATCCTGATTTGATCCTGCTCGACCTGAATATGCCCGGCATGAACGGCCTCGAAACCCTGGACAAACTGCGCGAGAAATCGCTCTCCGGCCGGGTGGTGGTGTTCAGCGTCTCCAACCATGAAGAGGACGTGGTCACCGCCCTGAAACGCGGCGCCGATGGCTACCTGCTGAAAGACATGGAGCCGGAAGAGCTGCTGAAATCCCTGCAACAGGCGGCGGCTGGTGACATGGTTCTGAGCGAAGCCCTGACCCCGGTGCTGGCGGCCAGCCTGCGCGCCAACCGCGCTACCTCTGACCGCGACGTCAGTCAGTTGACCCCGCGCGAGCGCGATATCCTCAAGCTGATTGCCCAGGGGCTGCCGAACAAGATGATTGCTCGTCGCCTGGACATCACCGAAAGCACGGTCAAGGTGCACGTGAAACATATGCTGAAGAAGATGAAGCTGAAATCCCGCGTGGAAGCCGCGGTGTGGGTGCATCAGGAACGCATTTTCTAAGTCTACTCGTCCGGCAGCAGCGTCCAGCGCGGGTCCTCTTCTGGCAGCGCCAGCAGCGGCTGCGTCAGCGCCAGCGTGATCTCATTGGAAGAGACACGCTGCCCGGCTTTATCTTCCACCACTACCGACAGTTTCCAGCGATTGCTCGCCCCCTCGCGGTTATCCCACGCCGGCAGAATAATACTCCAGCCGTCACTGTCACTGGCCTGCGCCGGTGAGGTCAGGCTCAACGCCTGAGTATCCCCCTGCCAGTGCAGCGCACGCACCCCGTGTCGGCTGCGAATATCCAGCTTCAGTACCACCGTCTCACCCGGGTGCAGATCCCACGGCGGCGTGGCCAGCCATACCGACAGGGTCTTCAGCTTCCGGAATTCCAGCACCGGCAGGCTCTCGCGTTCCGGCGGATCGTAGCGACTGCCCCGCAGGGAGCGGCTGTCCATCACTTCGCTGGCAGAGAGCTGTTTTTTCAGCGGTACCCCGAAGCGATAGTTGAGCTTCAGGCCGAGGTTATTCTGACTCACCCCGCTCTCCCCCTGCTTGTGCGCGGCGGAGAAGGTCACCAGCGGCACCGGGGTGTAATCCAGCCCCAGATTGACCGCCAGCGGGTTGCGATACCCGGTCCCGGTATGAAACAGATCGACGTTATCACCGTAGTATTGTTCAAAGCTGACGCTGGTATTGAGGTGATGCCAGAACGGCAGCCAGGCTTTGGCGGTGACGTCGTACCCGCGCGCCATACGCTGCTCCTCTACCGCCGAGCTGTCCCGCCAGCTGGCAAAAGGCTGATAGTAGTTGGCCGACAGCCGCAGGTATTCGCCCCAGGCTTCCGCCCCCAGCCCGGCGCGCTGCAGGTTTTCATCCAACAGATTGTCGTAAAAGGTGTTGTAACCCAGCAGCCATTTGCCCGCCACCCAGCGCTGGCCGATGCCCGCGTTGCTCACCAGGCCGTCCTTCTGCTGGGTCAGGCCGAGCTGGCTCCAGGTCAGGTAGCGATTGTTATCCTGCCAGGGGATAAACCAGCTGCCCTTGCTGCCGGTGAATTGCCCCTCATCATCCACCAGCAGATCGACGCTGGCGTTGCCCCAGGGAGAGAGCCACGATTCGATGTGCTGATTGACCTCCTGACTGACCGCGTCCCGCACCTGGCTCAGGGCAAACTGCCGGGCCTGCTCCTCGGTGGTCAGGCCGTTGTCGGTCATGCTGGCCTCCCCGAAGGCTTTCGCCATCTCCGCCAGATGCTTCTCACCCTCCCCCGTTGGGGTCGCCATGCCTAAGTCCGGCAGGCTGTCGCCGTTATTATCAAAGGGGTTTTGCGCCTGCTGGATAAAGGAATTCGGGGCACTGTGAACGGCTCCGGGAGTACAGAGGAGGAGGAACAGCCAGCGTATGCGGGGAGAAACAACTATCACCGTCGTGAAAGGGAGCCTGTGTTGATGAAAACAGAGTTAACACCTTAGCGCGGTTGAGGAAAAATTTCAGCCCTAAGGAAAATTTCAGGAATATCCTGAAATAGGGTGCCTGATTGCCGGGTGGCGCTGCGCTTACCCGGCCTACGGGACCGTAGGCCTGATAAGCGTTAGCGCCATCAGGCACTTACACCCGCACGGAAAGCATCTCCTTCAGCTCCGGCACGCAGGAGCCGCAGTTAGTGCCGCAGCGCAGTTTCGCCCCCAGCGCCGCCGCCGAGTCACACCCTTCCTCAATCGCCGCACGGATCGCGTTTTCGCCAACGCTGAAACAGCTACAGATAATGCGCCCGGACTCAACTCGCTCCCCGGGATGTTGCCCGTCCAGCAGAGCGTGACGTTCGGCCAGCTCCACCGGGGCGGTGCGAAACGCCTCTTCAATAAAAGCATGCCCCAGCGTCGGTAATACGCTCCCCTGCCAGAATCCCAGCATCAGCGCCCCGTCATGCCAGGCCAGGAGGCTGCTACGCTCGCCGGTTTGCGCAATTTGCAGCTGCCAGCCCTGCCCGGTGCAGTGTGCCATTAGCCACTCCAGCAGCGGCTTGTCCCCCGCCAGGGTCAGGCGCGACACCCCGGCGGTCGCCTTGCGCCACCAGTGGATGTGCGTCGGCAGAGTCAATTCCTCGCGGCTGTACAGCTCCCCCTGCCAGGCGGGCTGCCAGGGCATCAGCCGCACCGCGGTCTGCTTGCTTTCCGGCTGACCGGAATGGGGATCGCAGCGTCCCTCCACCAGGGCATTAACCTTGCCCTGGCGCGAAAAACAGCTGTTCCAGTGCATCGGGACAAACAGCTCCCCGGCGCGCTGCCCGGCAGCGATCCGCGCCCGGGCCACCATCAGCCCACGCGGGCCGCTGATGCGCGTCAGCTGTCCGTCCTGAACTCCCAGCCGGGCGGCATCCTGCGGGGAAATATCCACCGTCGGCTCATCCCGGTGCTGCATCAGGCGTGGGACATAGCCGGTGCGGGTCATGGTGTGCCACTGGTCGCGAAGTCGCCCGCTGTTGAGCATAAAGGGATAGAGCAGATTCGGCGTCGCGCCGTGCGGCTGCGGGGTAACCGGGATAATACGGGCGTGGGTTAACGCCTCAGGATGAATGGGCCACTGCCAGGGAGTCAGATCATCCCACTGCTCGCGGGTCAGGTTTGCCAGTTCAGCGAGGTTAAACGCCCGTTCACCCTGGTTCTCAAACGCCGACAGCCCGGCATGCTCGGTAAAAATGGCGTGGGGATGATCCCAGGCAAAGGCCGCGCCGTGGCCCAGTTTTTCAGCAATACGGGCGATGATCCACCAGTCCGGTTTCGCCTCGCCGGGCGCGGGCAGAAAGGCGCGCTGGCGTGAGATACGTCGTTCGGAGTTAGTGACGGTGCCGTTTTTCTCCCCCCAGCCAAGCGCCGGAAAGCGGATGTGGGCGAAGCGGCTGGTATCGGTGTCGCGCATCACTTCCGAGACCAGCACCAGCGGACAGGCGGCCAGGGCCTGACAGACCGCATGGCTGTCCGGGAGTGACACCGCCGGGTTGGTGCCCATGATCCACACCGCTTTCACCTCCCCGCGGGCAATGGCCTCGAACAGCTCCACCGCCATCAGCCCCGGGGTCTGGGCCAGCCGCTCCGTTCCCCAGAAGCGCGCCACCCGGCAGAGATCGTCTGGGGTAAAGTTCATGTGCGCCGCCAGCTGATTCGCCAGACCGCCCACCTCACGGCCGCCCATCGCATTGGGCTGACCGGTCAGCGAAAACGGCCCGCAGCCTTCGCGGCCAATTTTGCCGCTCGCCAGATGGACGTTAATAATCGCATTGCACTTGTCGCTGCCGCTGATGGACTGGTTGATCCCCATGGTGTAGAGCGTCACCGCCCGCGGGGCGGCGTTAAACCAGGCGTAAAAGGTGGCGACCTCCTCAGGCGGCAGGTCGCAAAACGCCGCCACCCGCTCGGGCGGCCAGTCGCTGGCCTGCGCAGGATCGATGGCGTTCAGCAGGCCGACAAACAGCCCGGCATCGCTGCCCGGCGCCAGGGCCAGATGCAGGTCGGCAATGTCGCAGGTCGCGGTGCGCCGCGGGTCGATCACCACCACCTTCATCGCCGGGTTAGCGGCGCGAGCCTGCGCCAGCCGCTGCCAGAGCACCGGATGGGTCCAGGCAGCGTTGGAGCCCACCAGCACCACCAGGTCGGTCTGCTCAACGTCGTCGTAGCTGCACGGAACGATGTCCTCCCCGAAGGCGCGCTTGTAGCCCACCACTGCCGAGGACATGCAGAGCCGGGAGTTGGTGTCGATATTGGCCGCGCCGATAAAGCCTTTCATCAGCTTGTTGGCGGCATAGTAATCCTCGGTCAGCAGCTGGCCTGAGGCATAAAAGGCCACCGCCTGCGGCCCGTAGGTGTCAATGATTTCCCGCAGGCGGGTACCCGCCGTCTCCAGCGCCTGGTCCCAACTCACCGGCTGGTCGTCCACCTCCGGGTGCAGCAGGCGTCCCGCCAGGCCGGTAGTCTCACCTGATGCCGAGCCTTTGACGCACAGTCGACCGAAGTTGGCTGGATGGCTGTCGTCGCCGCGCACGCTCACCGTGCCATCTTCCACGGTTGCAATGATTCCGCAGCCGACGCCGCAGTAGGGACAGGTCGTTTGGGTTTCACTCATGAGGCCTCCGCACGCATCACCAGCTCTTCGCTGCCCACCAGCACCCGGTCGCCGTCAACCTTCACCGGCCAGGCGCGGACCGCTACTTCACCGGTATCGACCTGACGCCCATCCCGCAGACGGATCCGCGTTTTGTACAGCGGGGAGATCACCACCGGCTCGCCCCCGGCATCACCGAGGATACCGCGGGAGAGCACGCTGGCGCTGCCGCCCGGCTCCCGGTCTTCCAGGGCGTAGACCGACTTGCCGAAGCGGAACAGCGCGATGGGCTGCTCACCCAGACGGGCACCAATTCCCGCCTCCTCGGGGATCTCCTCCAGAGAACAAACCGCCTGCCAGCGTTTGGTTGCCGCAGGCTGCGCATCAAGGGTGCGGAACTGTGCCAGACGGCCCGGGTCCTGCAGGGTGGTCTGCCATTCGCACTGATACGTGTCCACCACCCGCTGCATCTCCTGCTCCAGCTCGTCGGCAATGCCGAGGCTGTCGTCGATGATCACCTCCCGCAAATACTCCAGTCCGCCCTCAAGGTTATCCCGCCAGGTGCTGGTGCGCTGCAGGCGATCGGCGGTGCGGATGTAGAACATCAGGAAGCGATCGACGTAGCGCAGGAGCGTGGCGTCATCGAGATCGCTGGCAAACAGATCCGCGTGGCGCGGCTTCATCCCGCCGTTGCCGCACAGGTAGAGGTTCCAGCCCTTGTCGGTGGCGATCACCCCCACGTCCTTGCTCTGGGCTTCGGCGCATTCGCGGGTGCAACCCGAGACCGCCATCTTGATCTTGTGCGGGGCGCGCAGCCCTTTGTAGCGGTTCTCCAGCACCACCGCCAGCCCGGTAGAATCCTGCACGCCGTAGCGGCACCAGGTAGAGCCGACGCAGGATTTCACCGTGCGCAGAGATTTGCCGTAGGCGTGGCCGGTTTCAAACCCGGCATCGATCAGCTGCTGCCAGATCTCCGGGAGCTGCTCCAGCCGGGCACCAAACAGGTCGATACGCTGCCCGCCGGTGATTTTGCTGTACAGCTGATAGCGTTTGGCGATCTGGCCGATGGCGATCAGCCCGTCAGCGGTCACTTCACCCGCGGCCATGCGCGGCACGATAGAATAAGTACCGTCTTTCTGGATGTTGGCAAAGTAGCGGTCGTTGGTGTCCTGCAGCGGCAGATGGGCCGGTTTGAGCAGATATTCGTTCCAGCAGGAGGCCAGCACCGAGCCCACCAGCGGCTTACAGATCTCGCACCCGTGCCCCTGGCCGTAACGACTAATCAGTTGCTCAAAAGTGTGGATACGGTTGACGCGCACCAGGTGGTAGATCTCCTGGCGTGACCAGGCGAAGTGCTCGCAGATATCCTTTTTCACCTCCACGCCCTGGGCTGCCAGCTGGAACTCCATCACCTGTTTTACCAGCGCGCTGCACCCGCCACATCCGGTGGCCGCTTTGGTGCACTGTTTTACCGCCCCGATGTCGGTGGCACCGTTGCTCACCGCCTGGCAGATATCGCCTTTGCTGACGTTGTGGCAGGAGCAGATCTGCGCGCTCTCCGGCAGAGCTGCCACCCCCAGCGCTTTCGGGGCGCTGCCTGCCACGGCGGGCAGGATTAGGGTCTCAGGATCCTTCGGCAGACGGATGTCGTTGAGCATCATCTGCACCAGGGTGGCGTATTCGCTGGCATCCCCCACCAGCACCCCGCCGAGCAGGGTTTTGTTGTCGGCGCTAACCACGATCTTTTTGTAGATCTGCTGCGGGCCGTGGGTCCACTGGTAGCTCTGTGCCCCCGGCGTACGGGCGTGAGCATCGCCAAACGAGGCCACGTCCACTCCCAGCAGCTTGAGTTTGGTGCTCATGTCCGCCCCGGTGAAGGCGTTCGCCTCTCCGGCCAGCGCGGCGCTGGCTACCCGCGCCATCTGGTAGCCGGGCGCGACCAGTCCGTAGATTTTACCTTCCCACAAGGCGCACTCCCCGATGGCGAAGATATCCTCGTCCGAGGTGCGGCACTGGTTGTCGATGGCGATCCCGCCCCGCTCGCCCAGCAGCAGATCGCAGCCCCGGGCCAGCGCATCCTGCGGGCGGATCCCGGCGGAAAAGACCACCATGTCGGCGGCCAGCTCGCTGCCGTCGGCAAAGCGCAGCACCTTGCCCGCGTCGGTGTCGGCGATCTCAGTGGTGGCTTTGCTGGTGTGCACCCCCACACCGAGGGCTTCGATTTTGCGCCGCAGCATGGCGGCCCCGTCGTTATCGAGCTGCACCGCCATCAGGTTCGGGGCGAACTCCACCACGTGGGTCTCCAGCCCGAGCTGTTTCAGGGCGTTGGCCGCCTCCAGCCCCAGCAGCCCGCCGCCGATCACCACCCCGGTGCGGGAGCTTTTGGCATGGGCAGCAATCTGGTCCAGATCGTCAAGGGTACGGTAGACAAAGCAGCCCGGCAGCTCGCGCCCCGGCACCGGGGGTACAAACGGATAAGATCCGGTGGCCAGCACCAGTTTATCCCAGTGGGTTTCGTGCCCGCCTGCGGTGCGCACCACCCGGGCGTCGCGATCGATGGCGACAATCTGCTGGGACAGGCGCAGCTCAATGCCGTTATCGGCAAAGAAATCACCGTTTACCATCGACAGCGAGTCGGCGCTGCGTCCGGCAAAGTATTCCGAGAGATGGACGCGGTCGTAGGCGGCATAGCGCTCTTCCCCAAAGACCACAATCTGGTATTGCTGATGCAAACCGCGGTTCACGCAGTCTTCAAGAAAATGGTGGCCGACCATACCGTGCCCAACCACAATCAGAGTAGGTTTTGTCATCGCGTTTTGTCCTGCAACCAGCGGCTGCGTAGTGAATCGATCGAACAGCCAGTCCGCTTGGGCGGGTTCTGACGTTGCCAGTAAATCGGTAAGGGTGGCCGCGCTGCGACACTCCCCCATCAGCAGCACGCCTGCCAGCGTGCCGTTACGAACCAGTAAGCGGCGGTAGTGGCGGGTCAACGGATCCCAGCTGGTCCACACCGCGTCATCCTGTTGCGCGGTGACTTCCCCGACGCTGAACAGCTCCACGCCGGTCACCTTCAGGCGCATACCGTTTTGCAGCGGGGTAAAGGGGTTGACGTTCTCCCCGGCCAGACGGGCGGCAAGGATCTCCGCCTGAGCCAGGCACGGAGCCACCAGGCCCCAGGTCTGGCCGTCAATTTCACAACACTCGCCGATAGCGCTGATGCCCTCTAAGGCAGTGCGCATCAGGTCATCTACCCGAATGCCGCGCCCGCACGGCACGCCGCTGGCCTGGGCCAGGGCGATGTTGGGCGTCACGCCCGTGGCCAGCACCACCCGCGTGGCGGCAACAGTGCGACCGTTGCTGAGGGTGACGCTGTCTGGATTGATGGCCGTCAGGCCGCCGTTCAGCTCGCAGCCGATGCCCCGCTCGCTCAGCGCCTGCTCCAGCAGCAGCCCGGCCTGCTGATCCAGCTGCTGCTCCATCAGCCAGGGGCCTCGATGGATTAAAGTGACGTTGTCACGGTGACGTTGTAACGCCGCGGCGGCTTCTACCCCGAGCACCCCGCCCCCAAGCACTATCGCCGGGCCGGGGGTCGCCAGAATGGCGTTAACGTCATTGAGGGTGCGGAAGGTAAAGACATGCGGCAGACCCACACCGGGGATCGGTGGCACAAAAGGCCGGGAACCGGTGGCAAACACCAGCTCATCCCACCCCATCAGACGTTTATCGGTGCGCAGCATCCGCGCTTCGCACACTACCGCCAGCACCCGCTCGCCGCTCAGCACCGTGACGCCGCGCGCACGATACCAGGCGTCATCGTGCAGTCGCGTGGCGTTCGCCTCTTTCTCGCCACCCAGCACCGGGGAGAGCTGAATGCGGTTGTAGGCCGGAGCCCGCTCATCACCAATGACGGTGATGACGAAGCGCCCGGGGGCACGGTCGGTCAGCGACTCAATCAGTCGCGTTGCCGCCATTCCGTTTCCAATAATGACCAGGCGCATGGTGGTGCTCCTCAGGCCGCTTTCGGCTGTTTTTCGTAGAGGAAATGGAGGATCTGCTGGCGCATATGGTGATAGCGGCTCTCCTCCGCCAGCTGCACCCGGTTACGCGGGCGCGGCAGGTCGACGCGCAGGATCTCGCCGACGGTCGCCGCCGGGCCGTTGGTCATCATCAGGACCCGATCCGAGAGCAGCACCGCCTCGTCGACGTCGTGGGTGATCAGCACGATGGTGGTGTTGAGCTCCTGCTGAATTTTCATCACTGAATCCTGCAGATGGGCACGGGTCAGGGCATCCAGCGCGCCGAACGGCTCATCCATCAGCAGCACTTTCGGCTTCATCGCCAGGGCGCGGGCAATGCCGACCCGCTGCTTCATCCCGCCGGAGATCTCCCCCGGACGCTTGTGGATGGCGTGCCCCATCTGCACCCGATCGAGGTTGTGTTCGATCCACTCCCGGCGCTCGGCCTTGCTCATGCTGCGGCGGAACACCTGATCCACCGCCAGCGCCACGTTGTCGAAGCAGGTGAGCCACGGCAGCAGGGAGTGGTTCTGGAACACCACCGCCCGCTCCGGACCCGGCCCGGCGATCTCGCGGTTGTCGCAGATCAGCCCGCCTTCCGTCGGCAAGGTGATCCCGGCGATCAGGTTCAGCAGCGTCGATTTGCCGCAACCGGAGTGGCCGATCAGGCTGACGGTCTCCCCCTCGTGAATATCAAAAGAGACATTCTGCAGCGCCAGAAACTCGCCGCTGGCGGTGGAAAAACGCTGGCTGACGGCCTGGACCTGAATTAATGGTTTCATGTGCGCTCCTTATTTTTCCTGCCAGCTGAAACGGCGGGCGATCAGCATCAGCCCCTGCTCCAGCAGCAAACCCACCACGCCGATAATGACGATGGCGATGAGAATGTTTTCGACGTTGAGGTTGTTCCACTCATTCCAGATCCAGAAGCCGATCCCCAGGCCCCCGGTGAGCATCTCGGCGGCAACGATCACCAGCCAGGCGATGCCGATGGAGAGGCGTACCCCGGTCAGCACCGCAGGCAGCACGGCGGGGAACAGAATGCGGCGCATCACCGTCCACTCGGAGAGTTGCAGGACCCGGGCCACGTTGAGGTAGTCCTCGGGAATACGGCGCACCCCTTCGGCGGTGTTGATGACCATCGGCCAGATCGAGCAGATAAAAATGGTCCAGCTGGAGGCGGGCTCCGCTTTCTGGAACAGCAGCAGGCCAATCGGCAGCCAGGCCAGCGGACTGACCGGGCGCAGGAGCGCGATCAGCGGGTTAAACATGCGGGCCAGAAAGGTAAAGCGACCGATCATAAAGCCGAGCGGGATACCCACCAGTGCCGCCAGGCCAAAGCCAATGGCGACACGCTGCAGCGAGGCCAGCACGTTCCAGCCCACCCCCATATCGTTCGGCCCGTCACGGTAGAACGGGTCGGCAAACAGGGTGATGGCTGAATCCAGCGTGCTGAGCGGGGTCGGGAAGCCTTTGCTGTTGATGGCCGCCAGCTGCCAGGCGATGACCAGTAGCCCCAGACCGAGCAGCGCCGGAATAAGACGTTGCAGCAGGTCGTTGATCCGGCGAGCAAACGCGGGTGTGCGGCGGCGCACCTGCACCGGTGGCAGGGCGATCACTTCTCCGCTGACCGGCGCAGCGGGTGCCGCTTTGGTGTTAACTTTTTTCATATCAGGCCCCTGTACGATGAATGGCAAAACGGTTGGCGTAACCCTTCGGATCGGTGCCGTTCCAGACGGTGCCGTCCATCAGGGTGCTGCTGCGCAGCGGCGAGGATGGCGCGCGAATACCCCCCACTGCGGTGGCGGCGTCCTGCCAGACGTCGGTGCGGTTGATGCGTTGGGCAACGGCGGCGTAGTCCGGGTCGGTTTTCAGCAGCCCCCAGCGGCGGAACTGGGTCAGGAACCACATTCCGTCGGAGTGCCACGGGTAGCTGACCGCCCCGTCCTCAAAGAAGCGGATCGGGTGAGCATCCTGCCAGCGCTGCCCCACCCCGTTGTCGTACTCACCGAGCATCCGCCCGGTGAGGTACTGCTCTTTGGTGTTGAGCCAGGCGCGGCGGGACAACAGCTGAGCGGTCTCCTGTTTGTTCTGCGGCGAGGCGTCGATCCAGCGCTGGGCCTCCAGCAGGGCACTGACCAGCGCCCGGGCGGTGTTGGGGTGGGCGTCAACCCACTCCTGACGGGTGCCGAGGATCTTCTCGGGGTGTTCCGGCCAGATGGACTGGGAGGTGGCGGCGGTAAAGCCGATGCGATCGTTAATGGCCCGGGCGTTCCACGGCTCGCCGACGCAGAAGCCGACCATATTGCCGATACGCATGTTCATCACCATCTGCGGCGGCGGCACCACCACGGTGCGCACGTCGTCAAAGGGGTTAATGCCCGCGCTGGCCAGCCAGTAGTAGAGCCACATGGCGTGGGTGCCGGTGGGAAAGGTATGGGCGAAGGTGTAGGTGCCCGGCGCCTGCTGGCCGATCAGCTTCTTCAGACCCTCGACGTCGCGCACGCCCTGTTGGGCCAGATCGCTCGACAGGGTGATCGCCTGGCCGTTCTGGTTGAGGGTCATCAGGTTGGCCATCGGCTTAGGTTTGCCGGCGATACCCAGCTCCAGACCGTACAGCAGGCCATAGAGAATGTGCGCGGCATCCAGCTCCCCGGCCACCAGCTTGTCGCGCACCGCCGCCCAACTGGCCTCTTTGGTGGGCACCAGGGTGAAGCCATATTTTTTATCGAACCCTTTATATGCTGCGATCGCCAGCGGCGCGCAGTCGGTGAGCGGGATAAAGCCCACGCGCACCGTCTCGAGTTCCGGTTTATCGGAGCCTGCGGCCCATGCCGCCTGCATGACGCCCGGTAATATCAGCGCCCCGCCTGCCAGCGCGCTGGCCTGTAAAAAACGCCGCCTTGTCCATTCCACCATGCTCACTCCTGAAAAAAGCCAAAAAAAAGCGCCCGGCAGTGCCGAAGCACTGCAGGACGCCTTTATCCTGAAGATCGTCGCACCGCCGTTGGCGCGTCGTCTCAAATTGTTAATTCAATAATGCAAAGGGGATGCCAGCTTTTAACCTCTTAGAATCCGGGCATTTTATGCCAGCGGACAGCGGGAACGCACCTCAACCATGCAAGCGTTGCCCAGCGGAAGTGCATCTACTGTTGCCAGAGCGCCTTCACCGTCAGCAGCGCCCGGGCGATATCCACCATCCGCTGGTTCTTGTCCATCGCCATCTTGCGCAGCTGGCACCAGGCCTGCTCCTCGCTCATCTGCTGATGGGTCATCAGCACGCTTTTGGCCTTATCGATTACCTTGCGCTCCTCAAGGGTGTCGCGCATTGAGGCCAGCTGGCGGGAGAGCTGTTCGATCTCCCGGGCCTGCTGGCGCACCAGGGGCAGGAGCGGTTTTTGCGGATAAAGAGACAGCGGCTCCTGCGACGGCGGCTCCTCAGGTAAATCCTCATCGGCCTGGCCAATCAGGGCCTCCACCGCCAGCATCAGATCGGCAATCTGCATCTCTTCGAGGCCGCGCAGATGTTCGAGACGTTCGGTCTGCAATGAGAACCAGTGCAGCGCCAGCACGCCCTTATCAGCAGCGGGCTGCCGGGTGCAGGCCAGGCGGCGCAGCTGTTCGGTTTCGGCCCCCGGCACGCTGAGGCTGAAATGGTCATGCAGGCTGGCAGGCGTCAGGGAGAGAAAGATCTCGAAGCAGGCCTGCTGGCCGTCGATACGATCCACCAGGGTCTGGCGCATCTCCTCGCTGAAAAAGCCCTGGGTAAAGCCTATCGCCCCCAGCGCCCGCTCCTGGCCGACCAGCTCTTTGCCCTGCATCAGGCTGTAAAGGGCAACAAACCTGCCGGCGAGTTGCGGATCGTCAATGCTGTCATTGAGCTGGGGTACGATACTGAGCAGGTTGCGCAGGGTGCGGCTGTAGCGCTCCATCGCCACATCGGCGGGCAGCGCGCAGGCGGTGATCGTCTCGCGCAGGGCGGGAAGTTGCTCCAGGCTCTGCAGGGCATTCCCTACCCGCTCACTGAGGGCACCGCTGGCCATCAGCGGCGTACCCAGAGCCTGGTGCAGCGCCCGGAGATGCTCGTCCACCAGCGCGCGGCTGGCTTTACACTCCAGGGCATACAGCGTGCCCTGAGAACAGAGCCAGATGTTGGAAGCCCCGCGCTCGCACTGTAGCATGTGCGCAAGATGGCTGATCCGGCTGACAAGCTGGCCCAACTGCGCCAGTTTGCACAGCTGCTGTTTACGCATCAGTCGGGCGTGCTGAAACCATTCGGTGGCACCGGTGATGTTAGTCATGCTTCCTCTCCCGGGTCAGTGTTTGACTGAGAGAAGCAATTTTCATGCCTTTTTACCTTTCAGGAGTCAAGATGCAGAAGATCGTGATAGTCGCCAACGGGGCGGCCTATGGCAGTGAATCCCTGTTTAACAGCCTGCGGCTGGCGATTGCTTTACGCGAGCAGGAAACCGACCTGGATCTGCGACTGTTTTTAATGTCCGACGCGGTGACCGCCGGGCTGCGCGGCCAGAAGCCTGCCGAGGGGTATAACATTCAGCAGATGCTGGAGATCCTGACCGCGCAAAACGTGCCGGTGAAACTGTGCAAGACCTGCACCGACGGCCGCGGCATCAGTGCCCTGCCGCTGATTGACGGGGTGGAAATCGGCACTCTGGTGGAGCTGGCGCAGTGGACGTTATCCGCGGATAAACTATTAACTTTCTAATAATGCTTTAACTGAAATATTTTTTTCTTATGAGCGCGGTTCCAGCATCAAGTTTGCCTGCCCGATGCCGATAGGCTTCTTACAACAACACAGCAGGTATTACATTATGTTCAGGTCAATTCGCGCTCGTATTATTGCGGCGACGGTCGGATGTCTGATCGCCGCGCTCCTTCTGAATACCGTGATTAATTTCCAGGTCACGCGCCAGGACAATCAACAATCGCAACGCGATATGCTGGCCAGCACCAGCGCCAGCCATAGCCTGGCAATCGCCGACTGGGTTAACAGCAAAACCACTATTATTAACTCCCTGCAGAGCGTCGCCCTGAGCGACGATCCGGTGCCGATGTTTAAACAGCTGGCGCAGGCGGGCGGGTTCATCAACGTCTATGTCGGCTATGCCAGCAAAACCGCGAAGTTCTCCAATCCGGACGGCGTGCCTGCCGACTACGATCCGACTATCCGTCCGTGGTATCAGCAGGCGGTGAAAGAAGATCGGGCTATCGTCACTGCCCCTTATGTCGATACCGGCACTAAGAAGCTGGTGGTCACTTTTGCGGTGCCGGTGAAAGAGAACGGCGAGCTGAAAGGCGTGCTGGCGGGTGACGTGGCGATGGACAGCGTGATCGCCAACGTGCGCGGCATTCGTCCGACCCCGGCCAGCAGCGGGCTGTTGATTGACAGTGACGGGACGGTGATCGCCGCCAACGACCCTGCCCTGACCCTGAAAGCCTTCACCGATGTCATTACCGGCGTCGATCTGAATGCACTCGAGAGCGGCAAGAACGCCGAAGGCCAGTTTAACGACGCGAGCAAAACCTTTGCCGCCACCCCGATTGCCGGAACCCAGTGGCAGCTGGTCGTTGCTCTCGACAGCGATGATGCCACCTCCGGGATGCGCACCCTGCTGAAAGCTTCTTCCCTGTCGCTGGTGATCCTGGTCCTGCTCAGCGCCGTGGTGGTGCATTTTGTGATTGCCCGCCTGCTGAAGCGCCTGTCGGACATTCGCGATGCGATGCACGCCATCGCCAACGGCACCAACGATCTCTCCCAGCGTCTGCCGGAGAAAGGCGAGGATGAGGTGGCTCAGATCGCCCATGCCTTTAACGCCTTCAGCGACAAACTTTCGGTGGTGATGGTGCAGCTGCGTGACGCCAGCGCCTCGGTGAAAAACGCCGCCCAGGAGATCGCCGCCGGGAACCAGGATCTCTCTGGCCGTACCGAGCGGGCCGCCTCCAGCCTGCGTGAAACCGCCAGCGCCGTGGAGCAGATCACCGCCTCCGTCGCTCAGTCGACCGAATCGGCCGCCATCGCCAACGAGCAGGCGGGAAAAGCCTCCGAGGCTGCCACCCGCGGCGGGAGCGTGGTCTCCCGGGCGATCACCACCATGCAGTCCATCGAAGCCGCCTCGACCAAAATTGGCGATATCACCAGTGTGATCGACGGCATCGCCTTCCAGACCAATATTCTGGCCCTCAACGCGGCGGTTGAAGCGGCGCGGGCGGGTGAACAGGGTCGTGGCTTTGCAGTTGTCGCAGGTGAAGTGCGCAGCCTCGCCAGCCGCAGCGCCCAGGCGGCAAAAGAGATCAAAAGCCTGATCGACTCCACCACCGACAGCGTGGCGACCGGTTCACGCTATGTGCACCTGGCCGGCCAGAGTATGGATGAGATTGTCACCAGCATCGGCAGCATGTCGGGGATCATGCGGGAGATCACCGTCGCCACCAGCGAACAGATGAAAGGTATTCAGGAGATTAACCGGGCGGTAACCCACCTCGACAGCATGGTGCAGCAGAACGCCGAACTGGTGGTAGAGTCGGCCGCCGCGGCCAGCGCCCTGCAGGGTCAGGCAGGCGAGCTGGCTGAAACCGCCGGACATTTCCGCATTTAATGTTTACCCGGTGTCCACAAGGCCACCGGGCGTTTTTTCAGGCGAAGCTCGCACTCATCGGACTGTCGGGCTGGCTGCCGTCGAGCAAGGCCCGCACGCGCGATACCAGCTCATTCAGACAATCATCCCGCATACCCAGTCGCGTCAGCTCCTGATCGAGGGAGAAGAGATACTGCGCATTGGTGCCGAGCGGACCGCTGGCCGCGGCAATCAGCGGGGCAATAACCTGTGCCCGGGTGTCGGCTTCAAACAGGGGATGGCGCGGGTCCATAATAAACACCAGCGCATTAACGGTGCGTCCGTCATCAAGTTCCAGCTTGCACCAGCTCGGCATATAGCAGCCGGTGATCATCTCACGCTTCCACAGCAGGGCCAGCTCCTCTTCCAGCATCGCATCCGGCAGCCGATAGGCCACGCCGGTGGTGCGCCCGCCCTCTTTCAGTGCAAGCATACGACCTGGCTGGCAGGCGCTGCCGCGACCGGCGGTGAGGCGCAGACAGAATGCGCGGTGCCAGCCCGGCAGGGTGCCGGTGGCCGATTCGACAAACTCCAGTGCCGGGTTCCACATCAGGGAACCGTAGCCGAAGAGCCACACCGGACCGGTGTCCGGGCGACAGGCCAGCGTTGCCGCCAGCGATGCCGCACGCTGTTCGGCTGACCACAGCAGCGATTCTTCAATCGCACCGAAAGCCGTTTTACAATCAGCCTTCATAAGAAAATCACGCGTTAACATATTGCACCTCCGCCACTGCCTGCTTCCCTGCGCACACTTTTATGAACCTTCCGGGTCTTTTTACTGCTCAATTAGAAAGCAGTACCGTGACGATATGCAATAAACTCGCCGGGTGCAATACAGCGATAGCGCAACCGCCACAAAAGTCAAAGCGCAGGGTGCAAACTAATAAACACAGGCAATCAGGCTGGCGCTATTTCTTCTTGTGCCACTTATCATCATCACCCTTCTCATAGTCATTCTTCACTGCCGCCCAGGCCACGCGGTGCGCGGTCTCCTCCCGACTGGCATCCCCCCGGCGGTCCTCTTCATCCTTGTACTGATCCCAGGCGCTGTTGAAGGCTTCTTTATAAATATCCTGAGCATGTGCCGGCAGTACGTGCTTAACGTTGTCCGGTAAATCGCTTTTCGATTTGTATGGCATGTCAAACCCCTCTTTTTAATCAATTAATAAGTGTGGTCGACGATGGCCGAGGCTTCCAGTCAAATTAATAATCGGATAATTCTTTTTCTTAATTAGCTGTTATTAAGACTATATTTAATAAAAATGTCTTATTATGGCAATCTCAACCCATAATGACTTCATACCGTAAAATTAGGTAAAAGATAACTAAGATTTAACAGTAATCTGTTAATTTAACGTCCTCTTTTTCTGTCTACAATTATAAGCACCTGCAACTCTGGAGAATTACATGACAACCGCACTCGAGACGGTGAAAACCCGTCATAAGGAGACGTCTCTCATTTTCCCGGTGCTGGCCCTGGCCGTGCTGCTCTTCTGGGGAAGTAGTCAGTCACTGCCAGTGGTCATCGGCATCAATATGTTGGCACTTGTTGGTATTCTGAGCAGCGCCTTCAGCGTTGTCCGTCACGCCGACGTGCTGGCCCACCGGCTGGGAGAGCCCTACGGCTCGCTGATTTTAAGTCTTTCCGTCGTTATTCTCGAAGTAAGCCTCATTTCCGCCCTGATGGCGACCGGTGACGCGGCGCCGACCCTGATGCGCGATACGCTCTACTCCATCATTATGATTGTTACCGGGGGGCTGGTTGGCTTCTCACTGCTGCTGGGCGGGCGCAAATTCGCAACCCAGTACCTGAACCTGTTTGGTATTAAGCAGTATCTGATCGCCCTGTTCCCGCTGGCGATTATCGTGCTGGTATTCCCGATGGCACTGCCGGGCGGCAACTTTACGACCGGACAGGCCCTGCTGGTGGCGTTGATCTCAGCGGCGATGTACGGCGTATTCCTGCTGATCCAGACCAAAACGCACCAGAGCCTGTTCGTGTATGAGCATGAAGATGAGGGCGACGACGATGACCCGCACCACGGCAAGCCGTCCGCCCACAGCAGCCTGTGGCACACTATCTGGCTGGTCGTGCATCTGATTGCGGTTATCGCCGTCACCAAGATGAATGCTAACCCGCTGGAAACGCTGCTGACCGAGCTGAACGCGCCGGTGGCCTTTACCGGCTTCCTGGTCGCGCTGTTAATTCTCTCCCCGGAAGGGCTGGGGGCGCTGCGTGCGGTGCTGAACAATCAGGTACAGCGCGCGATGAACCTGTTCTTTGGTTCGGTGCTGGCGACCATCTCCCTGACCGTTCCGGTGGTGACGCTGATTGCCTTCCTGACCGGGAACGATCTGCATTTCAGCCTGGGAGCGCCAGAGATGATTGTAATGGTAGCGTCGCTGCTGCTGTGCCAGATCTCGTTCTCCACCGGGCGCACCAATGTGCTTAACGGCGCAGCGCATATGGCGTTGTTTGCAGCCTATCTGATGACGATATTTGCGTGATGCCCTCACCCCGCCCCTCTCCCACAGGGAGAGGGAGAAAATCGTCCCCGTAGGCCCGCGCAAGCGCAGCGCCGCCGGGCATAAAAAAACCCGCCGAGGCGGGTTTTTTCATTGTCTGGATTAGTTGGACGTATCCAGCTCTTCAAAGTTCTTAACCAGGTCGTCAATCGCTTTGATCTGCTTCAGGAACGGCTCCAGCTTGTCCAGCGGCAGCGCGGACGGGCCGTCGCATTTCGCGTTGGCTGGATCCGGGTGCGCTTCGATAAACAGGCCTGCCAGACCGGTTGCCATACCGGCGCGCGCCAGTTCTGTAACCTGACCACGACGGCCGCTGGAGGCTGCGCCAAACGGGTCGCGGCACTGCAGGGCGTGGGTCACGTCGAAGATCACCGGCGACTGGTTAGAGACGTTCTTCATCACGCTGAAGCCCAGCATGTCCACAACCAGGTTGTCGTAACCGAAGTTAGCGCCACGGTCGCACAGGATCACCTGGTCGTTACCGCCTTCGATAAACTTATCAACGATGTTCCCCATCTGGCCAGGGCTCACGAACTGCGGTTTTTTCACGTTGATAACGGCACCGGTTTTCGCCATCGCTTCGACCAGGTCGGTCTGACGGGCAAGGAACGCGGGTAGCTGGATCACGTCAACCACGTCGGCCACAGGCTGCGCCTGGCTGGCTTCATGGACGTCGGTGATCACTTTCACGCCAAAGGTCTGCTTCAGCTCCTGGAAAATCTTCATCCCCTCTTCCAGGCCCGGGCCACGGTAAGAGTGAATAGAGGAGCGGTTGGCTTTGTCAAAAGAGGCTTTAAACACGTACGGGATGCCCAGCTTCTGGGTCACGGTCACGTAGTGTTCGCAGATACGCATCGCGAGATCGCGGGATTCCAGAACGTTCATGCCGCCGAACAGCACGAACGGCAGGTCGTTCGCCACGTTGATATCGCCAATGCTAACCACTTTTTGTTTCATAGAATCGCCTTATTCAGGGTGAATCGGAGTTAAGATTAATGCAGTGTAATCTGTTTATGCGCGATGGAATTAATCTGCGCGCGAATCATCTCGCTGATCGGATCTTCCGGGCACTGCTCAACGAAATAACTCAAATCAGTCAGCGCGACGTGGTCGCACTCGAGCTGGACGTAGATCAGACCACGGTCGCGGATCTCATACGGATCTTCCGGGTTAAACTGCAGCAGCACCTCGCTGGCACGCAGCGCCAGTTCCATCTGCCGCTCTTCCATCAGCGCCGATTTTAAGGTGTCCAGCAGCTTGCGCACCACTTCAGCGTTATCCGCTTCGTCCAGATCTTCGTTGTAGAGCTCTGCCATCGGGCTGATGTTGCCCTTCAGCCAGACATCCAGCGTATGATCGTCGAGGGTTTCGCCATTGAACGGGTTGATTAACCACATTTCGCCGTCAAGCCACTCGGCACGCAGCAGCATCTGCGTCGGGAAGATGACCGGCACCAGCGGGATATCCAGGCGGTGCGCCACCCATAATAAAATGGCCCCCAGGGAGACAGCGCTACCCTGACGGTTTTTCAGTACCTGATCGAGCCACAGGGCATCGGAGAGTCGATACACGCCACGCGTATCGCAAAAGCCCCATTCGCCGTAGAACAGCTCAATCAGTTTCTCCAGTTGCCAGTCCTGCGGGCGCGCCTGACTTATCTCTTCACGCGCCAGACTCACCAGGTTCTCCAGCTCGTCGTAGACATATTGTGAAATGAAATCATCGCGGATCATCTCTGATACTTTGATCATTCCATCGCACAACGGCACTTTGTTAAATTCGAAATCGGCCAAGGACTCCATGACTTACCCCAGTAACGGTATTCTTGTGGTGGCGAGTTTAATGATGATGTACAGCACCACCAGCCCCAGCAGAAAGGCGATAAACCCCACCTGCTGGCTGCGCGGACGATGACGCCCCAGCGCAATAAAACCCAAAACGATGTAGATGATAACGCCAAACAGCTTCTCAGTCAGCCATGCACCGTCATCGGTGAACGGCAGATAACCCGTTACCCACATTAACCCCGCACCCGACACAAAGAGTACGGTGTCAATGCAGTGCGGCAGAATGCGGACCCAGCGGGCGTTGATCAGCTGATTATTGCTGTAACGCCACCAGTAACGCAGCGCGAAAAAGCTGATGGTGAGGGTGACGGCGGCCAGATGCAAGGTAATCAGCACAGAGAAGCTGTTCATGGCCGTTTGCCCAAGGTCAGACGCTCATTGCCGCCATAGTCGCGACAGGTTTCAACCTGGTCAAAACCGGCCTGCAGTAAGAGCGCACGCACGGCTTCACCCTGGGTCCAGCCGTGCTCCAGCAACAGCCAGCCGCCGCTCACCAGGTGCTGGCGAGACTGAGTAATGATATGGCTGAGATCGGCCAGGCCATGATCGCCAGCAACCAGGGCGCTGCGCGGTTCAAAGCGCACATCGCCTACGGCAAGATGCGGATCGGCTTCATCAATGTAGGGCGGGTTGCTGACGATCATCTCAAACTGCCGATCGCCGAGGGCGGTGAACCAGCTGCTGTGCAGCACCGTGACGTTAGGCAGCGCCAGACGCGCAAGATTGCGCTGTGCCAGCGCCACCGCATCGGGCATGACATCCACGGCGGTAACCTGACAATCCGGACGCTCACTGGCCAGCGCCAGGGCAATGGCCCCGGTGCCGGTACCTAAATCGAGAAGACGTGCAGGCGTGGCGGGCAGTCTCGCCAGGGCCTGCTCCACCAGACACTCGGTGTCGGGACGGGGGATCAGAGTAGCCGCCGAGACATACAGCGGCAGCGACCAGAACTCACGCTCCCCCACCAGGTGCGCCACCGGCTCGCCGGTCTTGCGGCGGGCCAGGAGTTGGTCAAGCTGAGCCTGCTGGTCGGCAGTGAGCTCGGTTTCACCAAAGGCGAGAATCCAGGTGCGCGCTTTGCCCGTCACATGCTCCAGCAGGATCTCCGCATCACGACGGGGGCTTTCGCCTCCCGCCAGTGCGCTAATCGCCTGCTGTAGCCAGTGCTGAAAATCCATTAATCCTGCTCTGCCAGCGCCGCCAGCTGATCGGCCTGGTACTCCTGCACGATAGGTTCGATCAGGGAGTCCAGCTTGCCCTCCATGGTCTCATCCAGACGGTAAAGGGTCAGGTTGATGCGGTGATCGGTAACGCGGCCCTGCGGGAAGTTATAGGTGCGGTTGCGATCGCTGCGATCGCCGCTGCCCAGCAGGTTGCGACGGGTGGAGGCTTCGGCCTGCTGGCGTTTGGCCATTTCCGCGGCGTGAATACGCGCCCCGAGCACCGACAATGCTTTGGCTTTGTTTTTGTGCTGGGAACGTTCGTCCTGGCACTCAACCACAATGCCGGTTGGCAGGTGGGTAATACGGATCGCGGAGTCGGTGGTGTTAACGTGCTGACCGCCCGCGCCGGAGGAGCGGAAGGTATCGATACGCAGATCTGCCGGGTTGATGTCCGGCAGTTCGGCTTCCGGCAGCTCGGGCATCACCGCCACGGTGCAGGCGGAGGTGTGAATACGCCCCTGAGATTCAGTGGCCGGGACGCGCTGCACGCGATGGCCGCCGGATTCAAACTTCAGACGACCGTATACCCCGTCACCGCTGATTTTGGCGATCACTTCTTTATAGCCGCCATGTTCGCCTTCGTTGGCGCTCATGATCTCCACGCGCCAGCGGCGGGATTCGGCATAGCGGCTGTACATGCGGAACAGATCCCCGGCAAACAGGGCCGCTTCGTCCCCGCCGGTCCCGGCGCGAACTTCGACAAAGGCGTTGCGTTCATCGTCCGGATCTTTTGGCAGCAGCAGCACCTGCAGCTGTTGCTCCATCTCTTCCGCGCGGACTTTGGCGTCCTGCAACTCTTCCTGCGCCATCTCGCGCATTTCCGGGTCGTCGAGCATCATCTGCGCGGTTTCAATATCTTCCTGAACCTGTTGCCAGTCGGTAAAGCATTTTGAAACATCACTTAATTGCGCATACTCGCGCGAAAGAGCGCGAAAACGTTCCTGGTCGGCAATGGTTGCGGCATCGCCGAGCAGCGCCTGAACTTCTTCATGGCGCTCGTGCAATGCTTCCAGTTTGGCGACGATAGAGGGCTTCATAGGCGTAAGTGCACCTTATAATAATAAAATGGGTATGGCGCGCTATTCCAGCCCGAGGCTGTCGCGCAGAATGTTCAGGCGTTCGTCGTCCCCGTCACGGGCGGCCTGTTGAAGTGATTTGGTTGGGGCATGGATCAGGCGATTGGTCAGTTTCCATGCCAGCTCCTGCATGATGACCTGCGGATCGCCGCCCTGTTCAAGGGCCGCCATCGCTTTGGCTGTCAGTTCATTTCGGACCTGTTCCGCCTGACCGCGGTACTCGCGAATGGTCTCGCTGACGCTTTGCGCGCGCAGCCAGGCCATAAATTCGCTGGTTTCCTGCTCGACGATCGTCTCCGCCTGCACCGCTGCCGCTTTACGCTGGGCAAGGTTGTGCGAAATGATGCTTTGCAGGTCATCCACGCTGTAGAGATAGGCGTTCGCCAGTTTGCCGACGTCAGGCTCGACATCACGCGGAACGGCGATGTCCACCAGCAGCATCGGCTGATTACGGCGGGATTTCAGGGCGCGCTCCACCATGCCTTTGCCGATGATCGGCAGCGGGCTGGCGGTAGAGCTGATGATGATATCCGCTTCGCTCAGGCGGGCGTCGATGTCGCTGAGGGCGATCACTTCCGCCCCCACTTCATCCGCCAGCACCTGGGCACGTTCGCGGGTGCGGTTGGCGATCATCATCTTTTTGACTTTGTGTTCGCGCAGATGGCGCGCCACCAGCTCGATGGTTTCGCCCGCGCCCACCAGCAGTACCGAGACCGTGGAGAGCGATTCAAAGATTTGTCGCGCCAGGGTACAGGCAGCGAAAGCAACCGAAACGGCACTGGCGCCAATGTCGGTTTCGGTTCGCACTCGCTTGGCGACGGAGAAGGATTTCTGGAACATACGTTCCAGCTCGCTGGCCTTGAGGTGGCCCTTTTGCGAATCGGCAAAGGCTTTTTTGACCTGGCCGAGGATCTGCGGCTCGCCCAGCACCAGCGAATCGAGACCGCTGGCCACGCGCATCAGATGGCTGACCGCATCGTTATCCTGATGCCAGTACAGGCTGTTGCGCAGCTCGTCTTCGTTCAGATTGTGGTATTCGCATAACCAGCGGACCAGCGCTTCATGCAGGTTGTCCTGCTCTTCAACGCTGAGATAGAGCTCAGTACGGTTGCACGTTGACAACACCACGCCCCCCTGCACCATCGGCTGGGCAAGCAGACTTTCCAGCGCCTGGTCGAGCGTGTCCGGCGAAAACGTCACACGTTCTCGCAGTGATACCGGGGCTGTTTTGTGGTTAATACCGAGTGCTAAAAGGGTCATATGAGCGGGAGTAGTACCAGCGTTAATAAGGTTAGCAGGCCGCATCATACAGGATGCGCGAGATCAATAAAAGAGACCGCCCCCTTTCGGAGTAATAGGTGCCCCACGCTAATTTCATGATTTAAGACAATATGAGCGTAGACGCTGCGGCATGCGGGCGCTAGCATTAAGCGATATAACTGCCACGTATCTCAAGGATTTGCCATCATTATGACCAGACTGATTCGCCTGCTGCCCCTGGCCGCGCTGGTGCTGACCGCATGTTCCATTACGCCGCCGAAAGGGCCGGGCAAAAGCCCCGATTCGCCACAGTGGCGCCAGCATCAGCAAGAGGTGCGTGCGTTAAACCAGTATCAAACCCGCGGCGCCTTTGCTTATCTGTCGGATCAGCAGAAAGTGTACGCCCGCTTCTTCTGGCAGCAGACCGGCCAGGATCGCTACCGCCTGCTGCTGCTGAACCCGCTTGGCAGCACGGAAATGGAACTGATTGCCCAGCCTGGCAGCGCACAAGTTACCGACAATAAAGGCAAGAAATACACCGGCACCGATGCCGAAGAGATGATCGGCAAGCTGACCGGGATGCCTATTCCAATCACCAGCCTGCGTCAGTGGATCCTCGGCCTGCCGGGTGACGCCACAGACTATAAACTCGATGACCAGTATCGCCTCAGCGAAGTGAACTACAGCCAGAACGGTAAAAGCTGGAAAGTGGTCTACGGCGGCTACGACAGCAACAGCAAACCGGCCCTGCCATCCAGCCTGGAGCTGACCGAAGGCAGCCAGCGCATTAAGCTGAAGATGGATAACTGGATTGTCAAATGATGACCCACTGGCCTTCGCCCGCGAAACTGAACCTGTTTTTATACATCACCGGACAGCGTGCTGACGGGTATCACACTCTGCAGACGCTGTTTCAGTTTGTTGACTACGGCGACACGATCTCCATTGAACTGCGCGATGACGGGCAGATCCGTCTCCTGACGCCAGTCGAAGGCGTGGCCGATGAGGATAACCTGATCGTGCGCGCCGCCCGTCTGCTGATGCGCGCCGCGCAAGAGTCAGGGCGTCTGCCAGCAGGTAGTGGCGCCGATATCAGCGTCGAGAAACGTCTGCCAATGGGCGGCGGGCTCGGCGGCGGGTCGTCTAACGCTGCTACCGTGCTGGTGGTGTTGAACCATCTGTGGGGCTGCGATCTTACGGTGGATGAACTGGCCGCGCTCGGGCTGACGCTTGGGGCCGACGTGCCGGTGTTTGTCCGCGGGCATGCAGCTTTTGCTGAAGGAGTGGGCGAGATCCTCTCTCCGGCCGAACCCGCAGAAAAATGGTATCTGGTGGCCCACCCGGGCGTCAGTATTCCGACCCCGGTTATCTTTAAAGATCCGGACCTTCCACGCGATACCCCAATAAGGTCAATAGAAACGTTATTAAACTGTGAATTCAGCAACGATTGCGAGGTTATCGCAAGAAAACGTTTTCGCGAGGTTGATGTCGCGCTTTCCTGGCTGTTAGAATACGCGCCGTCGCGCCTGACTGGCACAGGGGCCTGTGTCTTTGCTGAATTTGATACGGAATCCGCTGCACGTCAGGTGCTCGAGCTGGCTCCAGAGTGGCTGCATGGTTTCGTAGCGCGTGGTATGAACGTCTCCCCGCTGCAGCAGGCCATTCTGGCGCAACCTGAGTTTCGGTGACAACGTCACCCTGTTCCAGACGTTGCATCGCGCTCTTTAATACACCGCCTGGATAGCATTCGCCTGGCCCGCACAGTTTACGGCGAACTATCCACCACTGGACGCATGCCTGAGGTTCTTCTCGTGCCTGATATGAAGCTTTTTGCTGGTAACGCCACCCCGGAACTAGCACAACGTATTGCCAACCGCCTGTACACTTCTCTTGGCGACGCCGCCGTAGGTCGCTTTAGCGATGGCGAAGTCAGCGTACAAATTAACGAAAATGTACGCGGTGGTGATATTTTCATCATCCAGTCCACCTGTGCTCCAACTAACGACAACCTGATGGAATTGGTTGTCATGGTCGATGCCCTGCGCCGTGCTTCCGCTGGCCGTATCACTGCTGTTATTCCTTACTTTGGTTATGCCCGTCAGGACCGTCGCGTCCGTTCCGCACGTGTGCCAATTACCGCTAAAGTTGTCGCTGATTTCCTCTCCAGTGTTGGCGTTGACCGCGTTCTGACGGTTGACCTGCATGCCGAGCAGATCCAGGGCTTCTTCGACGTTCCGGTTGATAACGTATTCGGCAGCCCAATCCTGCTGGAAGACATGCTGCAGCTGAACCTGGATAACCCAATTGTGGTTTCTCCGGACATCGGCGGTGTGGTTCGCGCACGCGCTATCGCCAAACTGCTTAACGATACCGACATGGCGATCATCGACAAACGTCGTCCACGCGCTAACGTTTCTCAGGTGATGCATATCATCGGTGACGTTGCTGGCCGTGACTGCGTGCTGGTTGACGACATGATCGACACCGGCGGCACTCTGTGCAAAGCCGCCGAAGCGCTGAAAGAGCGTGGTGCTAAACGCGTATTCGCTTACGCGACTCACCCGATCTTCTCCGGCAATGCAGTGAACAACCTGCGCAACTCCGTCATTGATGAAGTTGTGGTGTGTGACACCATCCCACTGAGCGACGAAATCAAAGCGCTGCCAAACGTGCGTACTTTGACCCTGTCCGGGATGCTGGCCGAAGCGATTCGTCGTATCAGCAACGAAGAATCTATCTCTGCAATGTTCGAACACTAATCGGACGCAGTCTGAAAACCCGCTACGGCGGGTTTTTTTGTCTGTGGTATTTATTTGTATGATTAATGCCTCCTTCACCTGCCATTGATATGACAGATGATGCGCACCTGGATGATGATTGTGAAAAACGCTTCCTCTCACGTTCTGCCCTTCCGCGCCCTCATCGACGCCTGCTGGAACGAAAAATATACCCTGTCACGCTTCACCCGTGACCTGATCGCCGGGATCACCGTCGGCATTATTGCTATCCCACTGGCGATGGCGCTGGCGATTGGTAGCGGTGTGGCACCGCAATACGGTCTGTACACCGCCGCCGTTGCCGGGATTGTGATCGCCCTGACCGGCGGGTCGCGCTTTAGCGTCTCCGGGCCGACCGCCGCCTTTGTGGTGATCCTCTATCCGGTTTCCCAGCAGTTCGGCCTCGCCGGGTTGCTGGTGGCGACCCTGATGTCCGGGGTATTTTTGATTTTGTTCGGCCTGGCGCGCTTTGGCAGGCTGATTGAGTACATTCCGCTTTCCGTGACCCTGGGCTTTACCTCCGGGATCGGCATCACCATCGGGACCATGCAGATCAAGGATTTCCTTGGCCTGCAGATGGCCCATGTTCCGGAACATTACCTGCAAAAAGTGGGTGCGCTGGCGATGGCGCTGCCAACGGCAAACCCGGGAGATGCGGCGATCGGCGTGGTGACGCTGGGCACGTTGATCCTCTGGCCGCGACTGGGCATCCGCCTGCCGGGCCATCTGCCCGCCCTGCTGCTGGGCTGTGGGGTGATGGGGGTGGTGAACCTGCTGGGCGGCCACGTCGCCACTATCGGCTCGCAGTTCCACTATGTGCTGGCGGATGGCTCCCAGGGTAACGGCATCCCGCAGCTGTTGCCCCAACTTATACTGCCGTGGAATCTGCCTGGCTCCAGCTTCACCCTGAGCTGGGACTCCCTGCGCGCCCTGCTGCCTGCCGCCTTTTCGATGGCGATGCTGGGGGCGATTGAGTCGTTACTCTGCGCAGTGGTGCTGGACGGCATGACCGGCACCAAACACAAAGCCAACAGCGAGCTGGTCGGCCAGGGGCTGGGGAACATTATCGCCCCGTTCTTTGGCGGGATCACTGCCACGGCGGCCATTGCTCGTTCAGCGGCTAACGTCCGCGCCGGGGCGACATCTCCTGTCTCAGCAGTGATTCACTCGGTGCTGGTGATCCTCGCTCTGCTGGTGCTGGCTCCCCTGCTCTCGTGGCTCCCGCTGTCGGCCATGGCGGCCCTGCTGCTGATGGTGGCGTGGAACATGAGCGAGGCGCATAAAGTGGTGAACCTGCTGCGCCGCGCGCCGAAGGACGACATCATCGTGATGCTAATCTGCATGTCGCTGACCGTGCTTTTTGACATGGTGATTGCGATTAGCGTCGGAATTGTGCTGGCCTCACTGCTGTTTATGCGTCGCATTGCCCGCATGACCCGGCTGGCGACGGTCAACGTCACGGTCCCGGACGACGTGCTGGTGCTGCGGGTAATTGGCCCCCTGTTCTTTGCCGCCGCCGAAGGGTTATTCAGCGAGCTGGAGTCGCGCATCGCGGGGAAACGGATTGTGGTCCTGAAGTGGGATGCGGTTCCGGTGCTGGATGCCGGCGGGCTGGACGCCTTCCAGCGCTTTGTGCAACGCCTGCCGGAAGGCTGTGAACTGCGGGTAAGTAATCTCGAATTCCAGCCCCTGCGCACCATGGCGCGCGCAGGGGTGCAACCCATTGCGGGTCGTCTGGCGTTCTATCCGAACCGCGAGGCAGCGTTAGCGGATCTGTGACATTCGCCGCTGCATCATGATACCGATCGCCTGCTGGAGCCACTCAAGGACAGCGGGCGTCATCCAGGTTCCCTTCATCAGATGCGGCTCCTGCTGCATCGCCTGGCGAAATTTTTGCTGCGTCACCGGGCTGGTTCCCGCGTAGGACTGGAACAACGCCAGCAAGTTTTCGGCCAGCTGCTGCGCGGCGTCGGATGCGGGATCCAGGTCTTCCGTCTGGGCCTGGTGCAGCTTCGCCACCAGCGGCGGCCACTCCATCATGCGATCAAAATAGTGCGCCCGGGTAAAGGCCATCTCCTCCGGTGTGAGGTAGTTTTGCCAGATGCTCAGCTTTGATTCGGCAAAGGCCCGGGTAATGTAATCCATCATCTCTGCCGTGATCCCCGTTTGCTCACGCATCTGGGGTTCGACGCTGTGCATCTCATTGAGACGGGTGAGAAACTCCGGTTTGCCCGCCGTGTCCTGCTCGAGACGCTCCATCCAGCGTGTAGCCAGATCTCTCGCCCGGGGATCGGTGACCGCAACGTCATTCTCCAGCAGGCTTTTCGCCTCCTGAACCAGAGCGGCCCAGATATCTGCCAGCGCCTCTTTGTGTTGTGCAAACGGCAACTGCTGTAACTCTTCTTTGCTAAACCAGCGATCATACATGTTCATTAACTCCAGAGTCTGTAACCAGGACTCCAGATCGAGATCCTCATGGGTATCAAGCCCGGTACGCAAATCCACAAGCCTGTCGCGCAGCGTGGTAATGCTGCGCACCTGCTTATCCAGCAGGCGGATTTGTGCCTCTAGCAGCTCTGATAACGAGAGTGAATCTTTTTCCAGAAAGTCCCTGATTTCAGCAAGTTCCAGCCCCGCCTTTGCCAGCGCCTGAATCATATGCAGACGCTGAACATCGGCCAGATTGTAGAGCCGGTAACCTGCTGCGCTTCTGGCAGAAGGCAGCAACAACCCTGTTTGTTCATAATGGTGCAAGGTGCGCACGGTGATCCCGGCGCGTTTCGCCAGTTCCCCGACCTGAATTAACATAACGGCTCCTTCTTGTGCCAGTGGCGTCACTCTGGAGCCTTACGTTACGTGAGGGTCAATACGAGATGCAAAAAAAAACGACTCCAGAGGGAGCCGTTTCGCTGTTCATTGGTTAACACATTAGCTGTGCTTATGCTGATCGCGACGGCAGCGCTTATCGTAGTGGCGCACCCACCAGTATCTGTCGCAGACCTGCTCGTGACCGCTGACGCGGGCACCCGCCAGCCACAATACGGCACCCAGGAAGATGCTCAGCACCGCACCATGTGCGAAGTATTGCGGCAGGTCAAGTTGCGGCAGCTGGTTTAAAATGGAATAACCGACGCCAACAACCATGACCACCAATCCCAACCCCATCAGCACGTTACCGAGTAACGAAGCGTTTCTGCGTTTCATGTGTCACCTCCGGAACTTTGGGTTGCAGGGGAATAATCTCCCTAATCCTTGTGTGTAAAGTATAGACAACACCCCTTGTGCTGATTGCGCCAGGGATCACATTTACGCACATCGGGGCAACAAAACTTTACAAATAAGCCTTTGAGTAGCATGAAATTCTAATGGTTCAAAGGCGGTATTATTCATCTTCTACGCAACGGCGCGCAGAATTTTGTCAAGCGACCCGGCAGACAGTACACTACGCGCCAGACTTAGCACTTTCAGGAATAAAAAAACGTGACGATTAAACTGATTGTCGGCCTGGCCAACCCCGGCGCGGAATATGCGGCCACCCGCCACAATGCGGGCGCCTGGTATGTTGATCTGCTGGCCGAGCGGTTGCGCGCTCCCCTGCGCGAAGAGCCGAAATTCTTCGGGTATACCTCACGCGTTAACCTGGCCGGAGCCGATGTGCGTTTGCTGGTGCCGACCACGTTTATGAACTTAAGCGGTAAAGCCGTGGCCGCGCTGGCGACCTTTTACCGTATCAATCCGGATGAAATCCTGGTGGCGCACGACGAACTGGATCTGCCCCCGGGCGTGGCAAAATTCAAACTCGGCGGCGGTCACGGCGGGCATAACGGTTTAAAAGACATCATCAGCAAACTGGGCAATAATCCCAATTTCCACCGTTTGCGCCTCGGTATTGGTCATCCGGGCGATAAAAACAAAGTTGTCGGCTTTGTCCTCGGTAAGCCCCCGGCCTCGGAACAGAAGCTGATCGACGACGCGGTAGACGAAGCGGCGCGTTGCACCGAAATCTGGTTGCAGGATGGCTTAACCAAGGCCACCAACCGTCTTCACGCTTTCAAAGCGCAATAAGCGGCGCGAGACGCCTTTTTTGACCCGCATGCTGCGGGTTACGTGTATAATAGGCAAAGTTATTTACTTTTCTTCGACTCGTTAATGTTAACGTGTTGAATATCAAGACATTAAGGTGATTCAGAAATGGGATTCAAATGCGGTATCGTTGGTCTGCCTAACGTTGGCAAATCCACCCTGTTTAACGCGCTGACTAAAGCGGGCATCGAAGCAGCTAACTTCCCGTTCTGCACCATCGAGCCAAACACCGGTGTCGTGCCAATGCCCGATCCACGTCTGGACCAGCTCGCGGAGATCGTTAAGCCGCAGCGCATTCTGCCAACCACCATGGAGTTCGTGGACATCGCTGGCCTGGTGAAAGGCGCGTCCAAAGGCGAAGGCCTGGGCAACCAGTTCCTGACCAACATCCGTGAAACCGAAGCCATCGGCCACGTTGTACGTTGCTTTGAAAACGACAACATCATCCACGTGAATAACAAAGTGGATCCGGCTGATGATATCGAGGTTATCAACACCGAGCTGGCCCTCTCTGACCTCGACACCTGCGAGCGCGCCCTGCACCGCGTGCAGAAGAAAGCCAAAGGCGGCGACAAAGACGCGAAAGCGGAACAGGCTGCGCTGGAAAAATGTCTGCCACAGCTGGAAAACGCCGGCATGCTGCGTGCCCTGAAAAACCTGACCGAAGAAGACAAAGCGGCGATCAAATACCTGAGCTTCCTGACCCTGAAGCCAACCATGTATATTGCTAACGTCAATGAAGACGGTTTCGAAAACAACCCATACCTCGACAAAGTGCGTGAAATCGCTGCGGCCGAAGGTTCTGTGGTAGTGGCTGTCTGTGCCGCGGTGGAATCTGATATCGCCGAACTGGATGATGCTGACCGCGACGAGTTCATGGCCGAGCTGGGTCTGGAAGAGCCAGGTCTGAACCGCGTGATCCGCGCCGGTTACGAGCTGCTGAACCTGCAGACCTACTTCACCGCTGGCGTGAAAGAAGTGCGTGCCTGGACTATCCCTGTCGGCGCGACCGCTCCACAGGCTGCGGGTAAGATCCACACCGATTTCGAGAAAGGCTTTATCCGTGCGCAGACTATCGCCTTTGAAGACTTTATTGCCTATAAAGGCGAGCAAGGCGCGAAAGAAGCCGGCAAGATGCGTGCAGAAGGGAAAGATTACATCGTTAAAGATGGCGATGTGATGAACTTCCTGTTTAACGTCTAATCCCTGCTAAACAGACAAAAATCCACGCCCTTGCGTGGATTTTTTGCTGTGTCAGATGCTAATCAGCAGTACGTAATCGATCGCTATCATCACGTCGTACAGCCATAGAAACAGTAAAAATGCCCCATTCATCAATTAACTGAGCACATTTTTCAAAACCCGCCTCTCGCACCAGCGCATCCATTTCTCCCTGAGTACGGACCCGCATCACCCAGGCTTCGCCATCTTTATGGCTGGTAAGGGACCATGCGATCGTTTTTAGCTGCGGATGCCATGGCTGGCCGGTATAAATCAGTATGCCACCGGGTTCAATAGCGTCTGCCAGACCGGCAAGCGACTGACGCACTAATCTGTTTTCTGGAAACAGTTCATAAAGTCCTGAGACTATACCCAACGTTGGGTGCGGATCCAGTGAGGCCAGTTCCATGCGGTTGAAGGCATTCCCCCTTTCAAAACGCGCGCATCCGGTCATGCCGCGACGAGCGATCATCTCCAGACCTTTTGACACATTTAACTCACTGTAATCGCGCAGCAGGATCTCGCTCACGCATGCCTCGCCCTCCAACGCGTCGAGTACATATCGGCCGTGACCAGCGGCGACATCAACTACCCGCACTGCTTTGCCCTGCCCCACGAGTTTCGTCACTGCCTGCTGAATTAACTGTTGCAAGTGGAGCTTGCGCTGGCGGATACCTTTCCAGCCCAGGGTATTGAGATAACATTTGTCAATTAAATGCCCAAGCGCACTGCTGCCCTGAGGCTGGTTACGATAGACATAATCCAGCGTACTGCCCGAATCAAAACCTGTCTCAAATCCCAGCCGTAAACCTGTGGACTGCGTTCCCAACATCTTCATGCCATAGCGCAAGCCGCGATATGCAATATCGTCCAGCGAACAGGGTGCCGGACCTCCGCTTAATATCCGCCAGCTATCCGCCCCCGGGCTCCAGCGATCTTCATTACTGTAATCAAATCGTTGTAAAGGCAGGTTATAGAGTGTGTCGATGAATTTACGCATTTTGTCGAATACCAGCCCTCTCTCTTTTTCACCCAGCGTATCGTGATAAAAACCGTTCAGAACATGCAGCTCTTTTAATGGGCTCCGCAGTTTTTGATAAAAATCGAGCTGCGGCTGACGGTGTACAACATAATCTTCTCCGGAGACAAGCATCTGAACAGGCAAAGTAATCGCAACGGCATCAGTGATGATCCTCTCCGCTGTTTTATAGAGATCGAGCAGCATGTTAACCGCAATAGGGTGTGTTATCAGCGGGTCCTGACTAAAGCTCGCGACTCGCTGTGGGTCATGAGTCAGGTATTTTCCTTTAACGTAAGAATTAACGAAAAAGAGACCCCGGAGACGATATAACAACGCCAGCCCGGAACGGGCTAGCGGCACATACAGCTTCACCTTAAATGCCGGGGATACCAGAACCAGACCACGAATAACTGGGGCATAATCATGTGCCCAAGCTGCGACCATAACCGCGCCGACGCTTTGCGCCACCACTACCACATCCGCCATCGATGCCTGACTATCGTTCGCAGTAAAACGGACGAACTCGTCGACATCCTGTACCGAACGGGCGAGTGACGGACTATGTCCACGCAGACCGGGCGAGCGTCCATGACCACGGGCATCCCAGGCGTAAAAAGCGGTATCCGGCATCGCCAGCTCATCAATAATATGTTGCAAGCGCCCGGAATGTTCATGACCACGATGAAAGAGAACAATGACTTTCGACGTTGCGCCTGCTGAGATTGCAGGCCAATGGCGATAAAACAGCTCCGTATTGTCACTGGTTAAAAATTGCCGCTCGTCTGGCGTCCTTGTGTTAATCATGAGCAAGATTTCCTTTGAAGAGATAAAGCAGAGCGAGGACAACAGACATGAAGAGGTGTTGCCATGAGTCAATAACAGGCGTAGCGAATAAGATGGAAGAAGATTGGCGCGGTGAAGATAAGTGAATCCAGCCTGTCGAGGATGCCACCGTGCCCGGGGAGGAGTGTGCCGCTGTCTTTAACTCCCCTGTCGCGTTTGATGGCGGACATCACCACATCACCACAAAATCCAGTAATACTGATAACCACGCCCGCCAGCAGTGCCAATGACCATGTAAGCGGCGTAAGTAACGGACCCAACCCTGCTGCTGCCAACGCGGTCGTTGCCACTCCACCCAACAAACCCGCCACTGTCTTTCCGGGACTGATCTTTGGCGTCACTTTAATACGTCCAAATGCTTTGCCCCATATATACTGCGCAATGTCATTGAGCTCCGTCAGGCTCACCAGAAAGAGCGCCAGCAGTGCGCCTGTCTGTTTATCATCCGCAGGCAGTACCACTAAAAAGGCGACATGACTCAGGGCATAAACCGTCGTCATTATCCCCCAGTGAAACTGTGATGCCGTACGTAAAAAACCTTGTGTTTCGCCCGTAATAACCATGCCTACCGGTAAAAGCAAAAAAACATAAACCGGAATAAACAGCACAAATATTTCGTACCAACCATTTCCAACCAGCCAGTAGTTAACAGGGACGGAAATAAATAGCCAGAGTATGGGTATACAATCGGATTGCCGTGATGGCACAAGAGTTAAAAACTCTTTTAGCGCCATAAAACTGACCCACGCGAAGAATGTTATTGTTAACCAGTGCGGGCTAAGCATCGCGAGAGAAAACAGTAAAATGATCGCCCACCAGGTGCGAATACGTAATGTCAGTTCCTGCCAGTCTTTATCGGGGCGAAGCCGTATCAGTAGTCTATTCACTACTGTCGCTGTAAGCAGAAGCGCAAAAATAACCGCGAGGGATTTTTCCAGCAGCATTGTTTTACCCTTCTTCACCTAACGCGCTGCGGCAGCGGTTTACGATCGTCCACAGCAGCAATATGACGGCAACACCCCACACGGCGTTGTTCCATTGCATAAGCTGCGGCCAGACAAATAACGCCAGTCCCCAGATCCCGAACGCCAGCGCTCTGTCACTTTTACCCAGCGGCCCGGCATAGCTGCGCACGCCGTTGAGGGTTTGCGCCAGCACGCCGCAAAATTCCGTCATCACAGCGCAAAACAGCATAATGATCCCCAGCGATACATTGCTGTATGGGAGCAAGATAAAAGGCAGGTAGAGTGCGATATCAGAAAGCACATCGCCAATCTCATTGAGAATCGCTCCAGGACGCGATGTTTGGTTGTAATTACGTGCCAGCATGCCATCCAGTGCATTAAGTGCCATGCGCGCAATTAGCGTAACGGGAAGCAGAACAAAGAGAACAGGCTGAGGAAAAAGGATAAGCACTGCGCCTGTGATAAAACAGAGGGCCATTGCAGTGAGCGTAATGTGATTAGGGGTAACCCGGCGTTTGTATAATCCTATCATCACCGGGTTTAAAAGTGCCTGAAAAGCGGGCTTTAGCTGGTAAAGTGTCATGACTCTATTCCCTTAGAGTTCGTTAATTTTATTATGATGTATTAATTGCCCCCATGAAGGGAGGTGTTTTTCTTCACCCTAATAAAAATCAGAATACGGCCCACTAAGGGCATAGCAAATCTCTTGCTCGAATTCTGGCCGCAACATTTACGGAAGATGGTCTGCTTTTGACGTTTTATCTTTATGTCTCCCTCACAAAGGGTTCGCAGCAAACCCCTTCCGATAAGCCGCAGGCGTCGTCGACAGCTGATTCCTGAAGTGATGGCGCATCGTCCCTACGCTGCCAAACCCGACCTGCTCCGCAATCCGTTCTATCGACAGCTGGCTGTTTTCCAGCAGATCCTGGCTGCGGCTCAGGCGAGCATGCAATAACCATTGGGCAGGCGTCTTGCCAGTAGTCGCAGCAAAACGGCGCAGAAAAGTGCGCGGGCTCATGCCGACAAATTTCGCCAGGGAATCGACGCTGTGCGGAGCAGCAAGGTTTTCAAGCAGATAATCAAACAGCGCGCCAAGCCGATGGCCTTCATAGGCGACGGGCACCGCCTGCTGGATAAACTGCGCCTGGCCGCCATCGCGATGCGGGGACACCACCAGCCGACGCGCCACCTGGTTGGCCGCCACGCTGCCATAATCCCGGCGCACCAGGTGCAGACAGAGGTCGATGCCCGCCGCGCTACCGGCGGAGGTCAGGACATCACCGCTATCGATATACAACACGTCCGGTGTGACCTGAATGGCGGGATAACGCTGTTGCAGCAGGTCGGTGTAGCGCCAGTGGGTGGTGGCCTGGCGCTTATCAAGTAACCCTGCGGCGGCCAGCACAAAGACACCGGAGCAAATGGATAAAATTCTCGCCCCACGCTGATGGGCGGCGACCAGCTGCTCGCACAGCGCGGCGGGTACCGGAACATCGGCGCCCCGCCAGCCGGGAACGATAATGGTCCCGGCCTCCGCCAGCAATTCCAGCCCGCCGTCGACCATCAGCCGGATGCCGCCCGTGGCGCGCAGCTCTCCCGGCTCGACACCCGCTACCGCAAAGCGATACCAGTTATCCCCCATTTCAGGGCGGGCAAGGCCGAAAATTTCCACGGCAATGCCGAATTCAAACGTACATAAGCCGTCATAGGCCAGCGCAACCACCAGAGGATTATTCATCACCGCACTCAGGGTATTTTTGTCATGATCCTGATGGTATATGGCATTTCTGCCAGCTGTCAAAACCGCGCCGTCACCGTAGAGTAAAGCCTCAAACCTGGAGGAAACGATGAGCTATGTGACTGATTATCCTGCTGCGACAGCAGAAAACGCGGCGAACCATTTTTTACAACGGCTGAGTGTGGAAACGGATTGCGACGACGTCCATACCGCATTCAAAGAGGGCGATATCGATTTTGTCCTGCTGCATGTGGTGGGCAGCCCGGAGGCATTTGCTCGCCGTCATATTCCGGGGGCGGTGCATCTGCGCCATCGCGATATTACAGCCCACAGAATGGCGGAGTGGCCACCCGAGACCCTGTTCGTTGTCTATTGCGCTGGCCCGCACTGCAACGGCGCCGATCGCGCAGCGCTGAAGCTGGCGCAACTGGGTCGTCCGGTGAAAATTATGATTGGTGGCATGACCGGTTGGGCCGACGAAGGTTTTGCCTTTAACGCCGGATAATACCGACGCCGACCCTGCATTCAGGGTCGGCATCTCTCCCCTTACCTGCCCGATGCCGGGTAGATAGTCTGCTCCGGCAATACCCGGCGATCAAAACGTCGTAAGGCATAGTACAGCCCCGCCGTACAGAACCAGCCGATGATCCACGACACATCATTCCCGGCAAAAATCCAGGTCAGCGAACCGTGGTAGAGCGGGTTCTCAATGAACGGCAGCTGGATCAGCACGCCAACGGCATAGACGCTGATACCGAACAAATTCCAGTAGCCGTAGCGTTTACGCGGATCGAACAGCGCCGGAATATCGACGGCTTTATGGGAAATAATAAAGTAGTCGGTCAGACTAATGGCGCTCCACGGCACGAAGAACGCCAGCAGGAACAGCAGGAAATGGGTGAAGTGTTTCAGGAATGCGGGCTCACTGAGCAACGCAATCACGCAGGAGATGGCCACCATCAGCACCACAAAGATCACCCGACTTCTCTGGCTCAGGGTGGTCTGGTTGCGGAACCCCGACACGATAGTGGTCAGCGACATAAAGCTGCCGTAGGCGTTCAGGGTGGTAAAGGTGATTTTACCGAAGCAGATCGCAAAGTAGATCACCATCGCCATCGCCTCGCTTTTGCCCAGCCCGACGATATAGCTCACCTCATGCCCCTTGAAGGCGCTACCAGCAATCGCCGCGGTGATCACCCCGAGGGTCATCGACGCCTGGGTGCCCAGCACCGTGCCGCTGAAGACCGAGAAGAAGGTTTTCACCCCGGAGACGTCGCGCGGCAGATAGCGGGAGTAGTCGGATACGTAGGGGCAAAAGGCGATCTGCCATGAGGAAGAGAGCGACACTGCCAGCAGGAACATCGGCATCGAGAAGTGGTTGTTCTGCGCAATCGCCCCCAGATCGCTGGACATCAGCAGGGCGATAAACAGATACACAAACGCCAGTACGCCCACCACGCTCGCCACTTTGCCGAGCTTGTGGATCACGCGATAGCCCAGCACTGCAATCACAATAATGATCGCGCTGAACAGGATCATACCCGCCACGTTCGACACCGACAGCAGTTTCGCCATCGCCTGTCCGGCCAGCACCGTGCCGCTGGCGGAGAATCCGACGTACATCACGCAGACCAGCACTAGTGGGATCACTGCACCCAGCACACCAAACTGGGCGCGGCTGATGATCATCTGTGGCAGACCCAGACGCGGCCCCTGCAGGGCATGGAACGACATCACCGTCGCCCCGAGCACCTGCCCCACCAGCAGGCCCACGATCGACCACACCACATCGCCGCCCAGCACCACCGCCAGCGCGCCGGTCACAATAGCGGTGATCTGCAGGTTGCCGCCAAACCACAGCGTAAACTGACTGAAGGGGTGGCCGTGGCGTTCATTATCCGGGATGTAATCGATGGATCGCGTTTCCGACAACCGCGTCCCGTTTTTGTTTGACTGCTCTTCTGAAGACGATAAAGACGACATAGTTTCCTCTCTGAGTGCCTGATTACTGGCAGCCAAACATCCCGCTTGCGCTGACCCGCCCGTCACATGACAGAACATGTATATACAACCAATAACCGCGCTTCACATTACCCGGAAGATGTTTTTGTGAGCTGAACTGTGAATAATTTGTAATTAATTTGAAAATTATCTGTAGCAGAGAAAAACCGTCAGACGCGATAATCTGGCTGATACTGAGAGAATCAGGTGCGTTGTTGGGATAGCAAAACGCTGAGAACATGTAGGAGTCAAGATGAATCATAAACGACGTGCCGTTCCGGGCATTCACCATTACGCCGGTCCGGCGGGCGGCTGGGGAGCCTTAAAGGCCACGGCGATTGCCGTGCGCACGCAGATGGATGCCTTTGACGCCCCTGCGACTCTGCTGCGCACCAACCAGCCCGACGGCTTTGACTGCCCGGGCTGCGCCTGGCCAGACAAAGAACACAAATCCACCTTCCAGTTTTGCGAGAATGGTGCCAAGGCGGTGACCTGGGAGGCGACCACGAAGCGCGTCACGCCGGCGTTTTTCGCAGAACACACCGTCAGCGCCCTGTGGGAGAAAAGTGATTTTGAGCTGGAGGGCTATGGCCGTCTGACCCATCCCATGAAATACGATCCGCAGAGCGATACCTTTCGCCCGGTAGAATGGGACGACGCCTTCGCCCGTATCGGGGAGGTGATGCGCGGCCTGGCACCCAATCAGGTTGAATTTTACACCTCCGGGCGCGCCTCGAACGAAGCCGCGTTCCTGTATCAGCTGTTTGCCCGCGAACTGGGCACCAATAATTTCCCGGACTGCTCCAACATGTGCCATCAGGCCACCAGCGTTGGCCTGCCCCGCTCCATCGGCATTGGTAAAGGCACCGTCTCGCTGGAGGATTTTGACCAGACCGAGCTGGTGATCTCCATCGGCCACAACCCGGGCACCAACCACCCGCGGATGATGGGCACCCTGCACGAGCTTGCCCGCCGGGGGGTGCCGATTATTGTCTTTAACCCTTTGCGCGAAACGGCGCTGGAGCGCTTTGCCGATCCGCAAAGCGTCAGGGAGATGGCGACGTACAGCGCCACCGATATCGCCTCGACCTACTATCAGGTGAAAGCCGGGGGCGATGCCGCCGCGTTAAAAGGGATTGCCAAACATCTGCTGGTGCTGGGCGCGCTGGATCACGACTTTATCGCTACCCAGACTCAAGGGTTCGCAGAATTTGCCGCCGACATCGCCGCGACATCGTGGGAGGCCATTGAACGGGAGTCCGGCCTCAGCCGCGTCGATCTGGAGAACGTGGCGCAGATCTACGCCAGGTCCCGCGCCACCATCATCACCTACGGCATGGGGATCACCCAGCATAACAAGGGCACCGCCAACGTGCGCCTGATTGCCGACCTGCTATTGCTGCGCGGCAATATCGGCAAGCCCGGGGCGGGCATCTGCCCGTTACGCGGCCACTCCAACGTGCAGGGCAACCGCACGGTGGGGATCACCGAAAAACCGACCGCTGCCTTCCTCGACCGGCTGGGCACGGTGTTTGGCTTTACGCCACCCACCGCCCACGGCCACGACGCGGTGCAGGCCGCTCAGGCGATGATCGACGGCGAGGCCAAAGCGCTGCTGTGCCTCGGGGGTAATTTTGCCGTAGCAATGCCCGATCACGACAAAGCCTTCCCGGCGCTGAAAACACTGGATCTCAGCGTGCATGTCGCCACCAAGCTGAACCGCACCCACCTGCTGGTTGGTAAAGAGACCTGGCTCCTGCCCTGCCTCGGGCGCACCGAGCTGGACATGCAGCGCAGCGGCCAGCAGTCGATTACCGTGGAAGATTCAATGTCGATGGTGCATGCCTCCAGCGGTAAGCTGAAACCTGCCTCGCCGTTGCTGCGCTCGGAGCCAGCCATTGTCGCCGGGATCGCCCACGCCACCCTGACGAACAGCAACACCGACTGGCTGGAGCTGGTGGCCGACTACGACCGTATCCGCGACCGGATCGAACAGACCCTGCCCGGCTTTGAGAACTTCAACGCGCGCATCCGAATTGCTGGCGGATTCCGCATGCCGCTGCCCCCCACCGAACGCATCTGGCCGACGCCCACCGGCAAAGCGATGTTCTCCCTGTTTGACGGCGTTGAGGAGAATCTCCCCGGTGAAGGTGAGAATGTGCTGCGTCTGGTCACCCTGCGCAGTCACGACCAGTACAACACCACCATCTACGCCCTCGATGACCGCTATCGCGGGGTGTTTGGCCGCCGCGACGTGCTGTTTATGAACGAAGCCGATATGCAGCAGCTTGGGCTGGAGCATGGCGATCGGGTGGATATCACCACCGCCCTGCCCGACAGCCAGCAGCGCCTCAACGACATTACCCTGGTGGCCTACAGCATCGCCCCCGGCACGGTGGCCGCTTACTATCCCGAGGCTAACGTGCTGGTTCCGCTACATTATCTCGATAAAGAGAGCGGCACGCCGTCGTATAAATCGGTGCCGGTGCATATCACCCTGCGCTCTAAGGAGATCCGGGCGTTATAAAGCAGAGTGACCATGAATCAGGTAAAGGTGTCTTCACGTAGACAGATTGTTATATTTAGTTCATGCTAAGACTATATTAATCAATCTGAGCTGAGGGGCATCCTATGACGAAGCACCTGAACCCTGCCTCTGAATCCCGCGGCGATCGCGATCTGATCGCCATCAGAGCTGCGATGAACATTCTGGAAAAATGGGGCTGCACAACAGAGCAGCAGCAGAACATACTGCAACTCTCCAGAGCGGCGCTCTATAAGTACCGCCATAACGATACGAAGACGGCCTCGTTAAGTCACGATCAGTTAACCCGGATCAGCTACCTGCTGAATATGCACTCGGCGCTGCGCATCGTGTTCAGTAACCCCGAGAACGTCTACGGGTTTATGACCATGGCGAACCACAATGCTTACTTCAATGGGGCAACGCCGTTATCCCTGATTGAGGATGGCGAGTTCGGCAATCTGCATGAAGTCGCCCGGCGTGTTGATGTCCTGCGCGGAGGCCTGGCCGGATGATCCATCCTGAGATCCCCAGAACAGCGCTAATCCCCTTCAAAGGCTATCGCCTGCTGCATACCAAGTACCCGGCCATTTACGTGTTTGAGGACGTTGCCACCCCGGAGGAGTTTGACGTTCTCTACGACATCCAGAAACTAACCAACCCGCGCCTGTCGCAGGAGGTGGGAAATCTGGATCTGCTGCCGCGTGAAGAGTGGGTGCTGGGGATCCGCGGCGCACATTATGCGATGGCGGCCTTCACCCATATCAACCCCGACGGCAGCCGCTTTTCGAATGGCGATTTTGGCGTCTATTACCTCGGGGACAGCCAGGAAACGGCGCTGGCCGAAGTTGTTTACCACTGTCAGCACTACTGGCGGAACGTGCCTGAACTGAAGTTCGAGCGCTTCGAATATCGCTGTCTGGAAACCGAGCTGAGCAGTTCGTCATTTGTCGATATCACCGGCCTGGCGGATACCCATCCCTGGTACCATCCAACGGACTACAGCGAACCGCAACAGCTGGGCGCCAGCCTGCGTGTGGCGGGTGAAACCGGCGTAACGTACCGCTCGGTTCGTCACCGGGACGGTATCTGCTGGGCGCTGTTAACGCCGAAAACCATCACCAGCATCATTCAGACCTCCCTGCATCAGATTATCTGGAATAAAGGCATGGCCAGCATCGGGCTGGTCACCCCCACCTGATCACAACTTTCAGGCATTCTCGCCATCTAACAGCGAAGTGCCGTAAGAGTTGTCGATGGTGCAGAGCCAGCGGTCGTTTTCCAGGCGGAAGACATAGGTTGCGCGACGTGTTATCTCAGCGGTTCCCCCCAGTTCATCGGGGTAAAAAAGCTGTGTTTCCATGATCACCAGCGCATCGCCGCCGCCTTCGATAATCTCCATTTCGCCCTGTTTGACGATAAGCTGATCCTGAAAATAGTCCGAGATAGAAATAAACGCGCTGCGGATATTGTTTTTGCCTCTGACGATCGTCCCGGGCTTCACCACCAGCACGGCGTCTTCAGCGTAGTACTCCATCAGCGAATCGAAATCTTTGGCTGAGATCGCCCTGTCACAGGCCTTAATGATCTGGCGAAGCGGGTGTTCGTTCATCTGCTTTTCTCCTGGTGCGTGGTTGCCTGTATTCACTGTATCACTGGATCGCCAACTTTGTAGGCCGGGCAAGCGAAGCGCCCCCGGCATTGCCGTTTCTGGAAAGCGCCTCGCAAAGCCTCAAGCAACCTTATGTAATTCGGGATTACCTCTTTTTTTCAGGAGATCGGCGTCGTAGAGTGACGGCGTTGCGGCACATCCGCAATCGGGCGTAGGAACCCGTAATTACATGACACGACAATATTTTTTGTCGCGACAGCGCTTATCCCGTTAAAATCACGGTGGCGCTGGCGGAGCAGCCGCAAGGCTGGCCGTTTTAGTCGTGTACGGCATTCCTACCTCCGTCAGCGCTACCACTCATGAGCGTAGGAACTCATGGATGGTGAGGAGATTTTTTAAAAAGGAACACGACATGACAACTCTCTTTAATCTGTCTTACACCCCATCTGACGAAAGCATTATTCAACAACTGATTGCCCTGCCCCTTCCGGCTGATGCGGATCTCTTCGAGTCCGCCGAACACTGTGCCGCGCTGGTTAGCGTGCTGGTTGAAACTGATGATGCAGCTGCATTCACTGCGCTTTGTGAGCGATTGCTGCATGGCCTCCGCCAGCTGCGAGAACTCTGCGATGCCGATCTGCCGCCGTATCTGATTGCACAGCTAATCGTCGGCGAAAAGGTCACCTCCTGCGTACCGGAGTGCTGGCAGGAAACGGCGTTACAGGTGGACTATGCGCAGGCGTTAACACAGGCGCTGCTGGCAGGCACGCTGCCGCCGGGCGTGGCGAAGGAATTGACGGGTTTGCTGCATGATATGGTGTGGCTGTTGGCGGAGTTTGTAAAAGAGCCGTATATTACGGCGCACTAAGCGCTGCTGACAGTTGATGAACGCTTTTACATAAGAGATAACCCGGTCAAAAAAGACCGGGTTTTTAGTTATTATACGGTTCAATCAACGCCATGCCCCGTACTTACAAGTTAAGAACCAATGGATGTCTGCTAAAAGCGAGAAGCGGAAGTTCGCAACTCCCACAACTACATGACTAACATTGAGGTGTCGTAATCAACGGAGAGCAGGTCATAGTCATTTTAGCTGCTTCAAGGGATAAGAGTTCGTGGTACTGGAACCGTCACCGTAGAGCTCGGTAATAATTATTTTTTTACCCTCAATAGCATATTTGACAGTACTGTCTGCAGGATCATCCCGCCAGCGACCGGTGCTGTCAGGATTGTCAGATGCCCACATAACTTGATCACCTATAAGTTTGCACTTGATTGCCCAACGGGTGCCATCGTTCTGTCGGATATAATGTACATAGGCAATACCTGATTCGACTTTATCCAGCTGCATGATCTTATGGTCACGGCCAAACATCGCAGCAGAAGCCGCCTTGCAAACCTGACCTACAGTGGCTTCAGAAGCCTGTACCGGTGCAGTAAACACCAACGGAAAAAGAATTAAGAGTTTCTTCATACGGATAAATCCATTTTGTTTATTTTCAGGAATAACGCTAAATGTATATTTCGGCAATCTAAAGCGTTTCTTGACGCTAATTTAGCGTTGGGATGACAGAACTGATTAACTTAGTCCCTGGCGTAATCTCAAGCTCAGCCTGACTGTCAGCTTGGCTCCTGCTGTGCGTTCTCAATCTGTGTAACTGCCCACTCGTTAAAGGTGATCGCTCAGGCGGTCACCGAACTCGATAATAAAACGACTCATTGCCAGCCGCCAGTTCTGGAGCGGCATACTCCACTTTTTCGACGCATCCTTGATCGCCAGATAAACAACCTTTCGTACCGAGTCATCTGTCAGGAACACTTTGCATTTTTTAATCGCTGCTCGGATCACACTGTTCAGCGATTCGATAGCGTTTGTGGTGTATATGGCTTTGCGGATGTCCGGCGGATAGCTGAACTGATGTTACCCACCAAAAGTGGACACTCGGCTATAAATGAGTCCCCCCTCAACCTGAGGTTGATCACTCATTACAATACAATATCAACTGCATTAATAACCAATACCCGTAGGTTAACTGCTTCATGAGCAAAGTCCGCTCCTGACACTTAGCAGTCATTCAAGTGAATCATCTCCATACCCAACCATAAATGTGATCCCCCTATAAAATTAAAAAACGGGGCCAAAAACCGGCCCCGGTCCTTTCAATACTCAGCAATCACTCCATCACCCGAGCCCGCTTCCCTCTCTCCTCTTCCCCCCCTTCATTCGCTTCCACCAGCGTAAAGCTAAAGTTCACCTCCGTATGCTCCCCATCAATATCTCGTTCCCTTGCCACAGCCGCATCCGTAACCTTCACCGGGTTCGCAATCAGCTCCGCCCTTGTCGCAAACGCAAAGTCATCCCACAGATACTCATCCCCGTTCAGGTTGATCTGGGTGGTCAGGTGCTTATACCCCGGTGCCGACACAAAAAAGTGCACGTGGGCCGGGCGATTACCATGACGCCCCAACGCGGTCAGCAGCTTCTGAGTCGGGCCATCCGGCGGGCAGCCGTAGCCGCACGGCACGATGCTGCGCACAGCATAGCGACCATCGTCACCGGTACGGATGCGGCGGCGCAGGTTGTATTCGCTCTGGGACTGGTCGAAGAAGGAATAGCCGCCGAGGGTGTTAGCGTGCCAGATATCGACAATCGCGCCGGCCACCGGCTTACCTTGCAGATCGGTTACCTGGCCCTGGAGCCATAGGGTTTCAGCCTGCTCTTTTCCGTCGTCCATGCGGGCAAAGCCCTCGCTCAGCGGCGCGTTGGCCACGTACAGCGGCCCTTCGATGGTGCGCGGGGTGCCGACGTCGTTGCCGGATGCGGCTTCTTTCTCATCGGCACGCATATCCAGATAGTGCTCCAGCCCCAGCCCGGCTGCCAGCAGCGCCGCTTCCTGGCGGCCGCCCAGTTCGTTGAGGTAGTTCACCGCCACCCAGAACTCTTCGTCGGTCACGTCGAACTGCTTGATGGTCTTGCATAGATCGCTCAGCAGCTGGTGCATGATGTTTTTCAGTCGATCGTTGCCGCCAGTGGCGTTTAAGCCGCTGCTGATCGCCAGTAAAGTGTCCAGCTCAGTTTGATGTACAGGATTCACGGTCATTGCTTCTTCCTCATTGTAGGGTACGGATTGTTGTTGTTATTTCTGTTCGTGATGAATCGAGGAGGGATGCATGCACAGGGGCTGCACGCTGATTTCCATCCACGGGTAGAGCGGCAGCGCGGTCAGGATGTCGTGCAGCTCCTGGTTATCCGCCACGTCAAAAATGCTGACGTTGGCGTACTGTCCGACCACGCGCCAGATGTGCGGCCACTTGCCTTCGCGCTGTAAGCGCTGGGAGTAAGCTTTCTCTTTCGCTTTGATCGCCTCAACCTCTGCCGACGGCAGCGAGGGCGGGATGTTGACCGTCATTTCCACTTTAAAAAGCATCGCGTTTTCCTTTTATTAACGTGCGTAATGACGCAGCTTGTCTTCGTCGATGTCGACGCCCAGTCCTGGCCCCGGCGGTAACGTCACCTCGCCCTGGATGAAGTCCAGCGGACGGACCACGATGTCATCCTTCAGCAGCAGCGGGCCGAACATCTCAGTGCCCCACTGCATCTTTACCGTCGACCAGGCGTGCAGCGAGGCCACGGTGCCGAGCGTCCCTTCAAGCATGGTGCCGCCATACAGCGCCACGCCCGCCGCCTGTGCCACGTGCGCCAGCTTCAGGGCCTGCGCCGGGCCGCCCGCTTTGGCGATCTTCAGGGCGTACGCGCCGGTAAAGCCGCCGCTTGCCAGGGAGTAGCCGTCATGGCTGGTGGCCACCGCTTCGTCGGCCAGAATCGGCACCGCAAAACGCTGGCTGAGGGTGATGAGCCCTTGCCGATCCCACAGCGGGATCGGCTGTTCCACCAGGTCGATCCCGCCCTCCTGCAGCCGGGTTATCCCTTTGATGGCGGTGGTCAGATCCCAGGCCTGGTTGACGTCCACGCGGATGCTGACCTCATCCCCAAGCGCGGCTTTGATCGCCAGGGCGTGACGAACGTCCACATCCAGCCCCCGGGCACCGATTTTCAGTTTGAAGGTGTTATGTCGCCCTTCCGCCAGCAGGCGTTTGCCCTCTTCGATGTCTTTTTGCGTGTCGCCGCTCGCCAGGGTCCACAGCACCGGCAGGCGCGTGGTAAGCGCCCCGCCCAGCAGCGAGCTGACCGGCAGCCCCAGCGCTTTGCCCTGAGCATCGAGAAACGCGGTTTCGAGGGCGGATTTAGCGAAGGTATTGCCCTTCACGCTGGCGTTCATCTTCTCTGCCAGGTCGGCCACGCCGTGGAATGACTGGCCGCACAGCAGCGGGGCCAGATAGGTCTCAATGGCGGATTTAATCCCCTCCGGGCTTTCAGCGCCGTAGCTCAGGCCGCCGATGGTGGTGGCTTCGCCCCAGCCGGTGATGCCGTTAGCGCATTCCATGCGGACGATGGTCAGCGTCTGGCAACCCATGGTTGCCATCGACAGCTTGTGCGGGCGAATGGTCGGGATATCCACCAGCCAGCAGGCCAGGGATTCAATGGTGATACTCATGTCGCAACTCCTGCGGTTAAAAAGGTGATCACGTGCTGGTTAAACCCGGATGGGCAGGCGACGTTCGACAGGTGCGAGGCGGGTAAGGCGACGCACTCGGTCTGCTTCGCCTGGGCCGCGAGCCATTCCGCATCCTGCAGGGTGGTGACCGGATCTTCAGTACCGGCAATCACCCGCATCGGGCGCAGCATGGCGGCGACCTCATCGCGCAGATCCGCCGCGGCCAGCGCTTCGCAGCAGGCGGCATAGCCTTCGGTCGGGGTGTCGGCGAGATCGTCGATCAGCAGCTGGACCATGCCGGGGTTCTGCTTGCGGAAGGCCGGGGTAAACCAGCGTTCCGCCGCGGTGCTGGCCACCGGGGCCATTCCCTGCTGACGGACGGTGGCGGCGCGCTGTAACCAGCCTCTGGACTCGCCGATCTTCGCCGCGGTGTTGGCCACCACGAAGCGCGGAAAGCGCGACGGGGCATGACGGTTGAGCCACATCCCGGTCATCCCGCCGAGGGAGATGCCGCAGAAGAAGGCGCGCTCAATATCCAGATGATCCAGCAAGGCGATCACGTCCTGCCCCAGCGAATCGAGGGTGATACCCCCTTCCGAAACCGGAGAGCGACCGTGGCCGCGGGTGTTGTAGCGCAGCACGCGGAAGTGTTGAGTAAAGTCAGCCATCTGCGGCTGCCACATCTGCCAGGTAGTGCCCAGCGAATTAGAGAGCACCAGCACCGGGGCCTCTTCCGGGCCATCGAGGCGATATCCCAGATCCATTACGCCTCCTCGGTTTCGGCGTTGAGGGCAAAGGTCAGCGCCACCGGGGTGACGGACTGGAGATACTCTGGGGTCACGTCGCCAAACAGCTCGCGCACCACGATGCCCTGCTGGGTGATATCCATCACCGCCATGTCGGTGTAGATCCGGTCGATGCAGGCCATCCCGGTCAGCGGGTAGGTACAGGTTTTGACGATCTTGCACTCGCCCTGACGGGTCAGATGTTCGGTCATCACATAGACGCGCTTCGCGCCAATCGCCAGGTCCATCGCCCCGCCCACCGCCGGAATGGAAGAGGGTTCGCCGGTGCTCCAGTTCGCGAGATCGCCGCGCTCGGAGACCTGATAGGCTCCCAGCACGCAGATATCGAGGTGGCCGCCGCGCATCATGGTGAACGAGTCGCCGTGGTGGAAATAGCAGCCGCCGGCAAGCAGCGTCACCGGCTGCTTGCCGGCGTTAATCAGTTCCGGATCTTCACAGCCGGGCGCAGGCGCAGGCCCCATACCGAGAATGCCGTTTTCGCTGTGGAGGAAGATCTCGCGATCCGCCGGAAGGTAGTTGGCGATCCGGGTCGGCAGGCCGATACCGAGGTTGACATAGGCCCCTTCGGGGATATCACGGGCGATGCGTTCGGCCAGCTGTTGATGGGTCAGTTTATTCACGGGATCTCCTTATACCGTCTGCGGCAGGCGAACGGGCGCAACCGTCACCACGCGTTGAACAAAAATGCCCGGGGTGACCACCGCTTCCGGATCGAGTTCGCCGAGGGCGACGATTTCGCTCACCTGGGCAATGGTGCAGCTGGCGGCGGCGGCCATGATCGGCCCGAAGTTGCGCCCGGTTTTGTCATACACCAGGTTGCCCCAGCGGTCGGCCTTCAGGGCTTTGATCAGGGCAAAATCGGCTTTTAGCGGATACTCGAGGAGATAATCTTTACCGTCGATGTGGCGGGTCTCTTTGCCTGCCGCCAGCTCGGTGCCAAACCCGGTAGGGGTGAAGATCGCCCCCAGACCGGAGCCGCCCGCCTGAATACGGGCCGCGAGGTTGCCCTGCGGGACGAGCTCCAGCTCGACTTCGCCGCGGCGATAGAGGTCGTCAAACACCCAGGAGTCGGTCTGGCGCGGGAAAGAGCAGATCACTTTTTTCACGCAACCGGCTTTCAGCAGCGCCGCCAGACCATAGTCACCGTTCCCGGCGTTGTTGCTGATCAGGGTCAGATCCCGCGGCTGACGGCGGATCAGGGCATCCAGCAGCTCGGCGGGCTGTCCGGCCGCGCCAAAGCCGCCCACCATCACCACCGCGCCGTCGAAAATGTCCGCCACGGCACTATCGGTAGCGGCAATCCGTTTATCAATCATTTGCTTACCTCGTTATTTTTCGTTGTCGACGGCAGGCTGCGCAGGGCGATCCACGCCAGCAATGCATAAGCCATCAGCAGCAGGGAGACCGGCCAGGAGGCGTCGAAGTACATCAGCAGTGCCACCGCCAGCATCGGCCCGAGACCGCCTGAGAAGATCGAGCCCACCTCATGCCCCAGCGCCAGGCCGGAGTAGCGCACGCGCACCGGGAACAGGTCGCTCATGATGCAGGGCTGAGTGCCGATCATCGCCCCGTGGCAGAACGGCAGACCCAGCAGCATCGCCAGCATGATCCAGCCGTAATCTCCGGTGGAGAGCAGCCAGAAAAACGGGAAGGCCATCACCAGCAGGCCGATGACGCCGATGTAGTAGACCGGCTTCAGGCCGATGCGATCCGAGAGCGCGCCCCAGAACAGGATCGAGAAGAACTCCACCAGCATCGCCAGGGTCACGGCGCTGATGATCTCCCCGGTGCCGATGCCGATGTGTCTGGCGTAGACCACCGAGAAGGTGAAGAAGATATAGGAGGCCCCGTTCTCCGGCAGACGCAGGGCGATGGCCTGCAGCAGCGCCTTCGGGTGCTCGCGGATCAGCACCATCAGCGGGATCTTCTCGTGCTTCGCCTCCGGTTTTGCCTGAGTGAAAGCCTTGCTCTCGCGGATGTTTTTGCGGATATAGACCCCGACCAGGAAGATCAGGATGCTGAGCAGGAAGGGCACGCGCCAGCCCCAGCTCATCAGCTCCTCTTCCGGCAGCTTCTGCACCAGGTAAAAGGCGAAGGCCGAGAGGACAAACCCACCGGAGACCCCCATCTGGCTCCAGGCGGTAAAGTAGCCGCGGCGCGATGCCGGAGCGTTCTCGCTCAGCATCAGGACGCCGCCGCCCCACTCCCCACCGGACGCCACCCCCTGTAAAAAGCGCAGGGTAATGAGGGAAATCGGTGCCCAGATGCCAATCTGCGAATAGACCGGCAGCAGGCCGATGATAAAGGTGGTGGCCCCCATCAGGGTCAGGGTCATGATCAGGGTCATCTTGCGGCTGTAGCGATCCCCGATATGGCCGAAGACGATCCCGCCCAGCGGACGGGCGAGGAAGCCCACCGCAAAGCCCGAGAAGGCCAGCAGCGTGCCCTGCATCGGGTCGCCGCCCACCGGGAAGAACAGCGGGCCGAAGACCAGCGCCGCGGCGGTGCCGTAGAGGAAGAAGTCATACCATTCCAGGGCATTGCCCAGCACCGAGGCGATCACCAGCTTGCGCAGCTGTCCGGCATCCTGCGTCACCGCAGCCGGAGCGGCGGTGGTTTGAGTCACGACATTGCTCATCCGCGTTACCTTTTATTGTGGGTGTTACGCTTCCAGGTCATGCCCGACGGCATGGTAGCGACGGTTGATGTAAACCAGCCCGCGCGGCGCTTCGCTGATGCGGATCGCCTGCACCTGGCAGTAGAAAACGGTGTGGCTACCCACTTCATGACAGGTGTCGATCAGGCAGTCGAAGCTGGCGACCGATGAGCTGAGCACCGGCGCACCGCTGGCCATCACCTGCCAGGAGTCATACTCAAAACGCTGCTCGGAGCGCAGGCTGGCGTTGGCAAACACCCCGGAGAGATGCTGGTGGTCGCTGGAGAGCACGTTGACGCACAGCGCCCCGTTCTGTTTGAAGTGCTCGTTGGCGAAGGAGTTGCGGTTCATGCAGACCAGCAGCGTCGGCGGCGAGTCCGTGACGCTGCACACGGCAGAGGCGGTAAAGCCAAACTTGCCCGCCGGGCCGTCGGTGGTGATCACAGAGACCGCACTCCCCAGCTGCGCCATGGCATTACGAAATTCGGTTTGCAGTGTCATAAGGTTTCCTCACAGATCGATGACTAAACGGGCGCTTTTCGCCCGGGAACAACACAACAAAATCTGGTCGCCGTCGGCTTTCTCTTCGTCGGTCAGGTAGCTGTCGCGATGGTCCGGCTCGCCTTCCAGTACGTCGGTCAGGCAACTGCCGCAGATCCCCTGTTTGCAGGAGACGCACACCTTCAGCCCGGCAAGCGCCAGCGCCTCGACGATGCTCTGGTTCTCCAGCACCTGCACGGTGATGCCGCTGGAGGCGGCAAACACTTCAAAGGCCGCGCCGCCGGTTTCGACTTCGGCGCTGAAACACTCCAGATGCACCTGCTCCGGGCGGTAACCCAGGGCCGCGGCCTGTTCAGTAACGGCGTCCATCAGGCGAACCGGACCGCAGGTGTAGACGTGGGTGTTAGCCGGAACGTCGGTCAGCACCGCCGCCAGGTTCAGGCGCTGGCTGTCGCTGAAGTGCAGCTGAACGCGGTCGGCGTATGGCGCCTGCTCCAGCTGGGAAATAAAGGCCGCCCCGTCGCGCGAGCGGGCGCAGTAGTGCAGGCTGAAAGATCGCCCGGCGGCATGCAGCTCAGCGGCCATCGCCAGCATCGGGGTGATGCCAATCCCGCCGCCAATCAGCAGGCTGTGACCGGCTGACGCATCCAGTGCAAACAGGTTGCGCGGGTCGCTGACCTGGATCCGATCCCCAACGTTGAGGGCATGGGCGGCCAGGGAGCCCCCCTGCGACTTTTGGTCTTTCAGAATGCCAAGCTGGTAGTGCTGGCGATCTTTAGGGTCGCCGCACAGGGAGTACGGTCGCACCAGGTCCTCTGCCAGATGCAGATCGATATGCGCCCCGGCGCTGAAGGCCGGGAGGTCGATCCCGTCAGCATGCGCCAGGGTCAGCAGGACCACCTCGCCCCGCAACTCCCGCCCGATCACCTGTAATGTCAGCATGTTGACTCCTTAACGCATAAACAGGCCGCCGTTGATGTCCCAGGTCGCCCCGGTGACAAACGACGCTTGCTCGGATGCCAGCAGGGCCACGGCCTGGGCGACAAACTCAGCTTCCCCTAACTGCCCCACCGGGATCATCTGCAGCAGGCCGGGCATCTTCTCTTCCGGTACCAGGGCGTGAACCATCGGCAGATCCAGCGGACCCGGGGCGATGGCGTTCACCGTCACGCCGGATTTGCTCAGCTCGCGGGCAAAGATTTTGGTCAGGGTTAAAATGCCGCCCTTCGAGGCCGCGTAGTGCGCCCCGGAGGCGGTGCCGCCGTTCTGCCCGGCTAATGAGGCCAGGTTGATGATGCGACCGTAGCCGCGGGTGGCGAAGTAGCGCCCAAAGGTCTGGCAGCCGACAAAGGTGCCGCGCAGATTGGTGGCGATCACCCGGTCGAACTCCTCGACGGCAATCTCCATCACCGGCGTGGCGAGGGTCAGCGCGGCGTTGTTCACCAGCACCTGCAGGCTGCCGAAGCGCTCAAGAGTGGCGTCGAGCGCCTTCGCGAAATCCTGCGGCTGGCAGATATCCAGCCCCAGCGCCAGCACCCGGCCCTGACCGTCATCGAGACGATCCGCGGCCTCCCGGGCGCGATCCAGATCGACATCGGTCAGCACCACCTGGTAACCCTGCTTCAGCAGATGAGCGGCAATCGCGTTGCCCAGACCGGCGGCGGCGCCGGTCACTAATACGGTTTGCGTCATGGATGGCTCCTCAGAGGATGTAGCCGATGCTGTGCAGCACATCGTCGCTGTTGACCAGGCGGATCACCTTCTGGGTAATCAGCAACCTGCCTTCCTGCGGCTTAAGGTGCCAGGTAATGTCCGCCGCGTAGTGGCGACTGTGGCCCTTGCGGTGCTCCCACAGGGATTGCGCCCCGCGCACCACGATCAGATCCTCGCTGGATGCCAGCAGGCGGAAGCGCGACAGGGTGCGCAGCGTTCTGGCCCGCGGGGTGGTGGAGATCGACTCCCCGCTGTAGAGACGCTTTACCCGGCGCTCGCGCATGTGGTGATCGTCGCAGGCGTAGTTGAGGGTGTTTTTAAAATCCTTCTCGTTCGGGTCGATGGGCACCACGTACAGGCCGTCGTGCTGCCACAGATCCAGCCAGGCGTTGAACTCGCCCTGGTCCAGCAGATCGCCTTCGAGGTTGATTACGGACATCGCCGCAAACAGGACAGAATCTGGCGTCATCATTTTTCGCTCTCCGTCATTAACTTTTTCCACTGCTGGTAGGCCGCACGCATCCCGGTTTCGGCGCTGACGTCGCTGCGCAGGCCGTCATCGGTGCGGTACTCCCCGGCCAGGCCGCGGTTGAGCATGATCCACAGGTCATCCCCCGCGGTGGCCCCGCGCTGAACGCGCTCCCAGGCTTCGGAGTCATCCGGGGTGCCAAAGCCCATCGGGCCCTGGAAATGTTCGTGCAGACGCAGACGTGCCTGATTAGCAATCTCCGGTCCGCCGTCCATGGTGATCACCGCGTGGTGGATCTCGGTTTCCATCACCGAGATCGGCTGCAGGACGCGGAAGAAGGCCATCGAACAGGCGATGTTGGGGAACAGGTTGAGGTTGAAGCCGGAGCCGCCCACCGCCCGCACGATGCGGCGCACCTGCTCTTCGTCGTGCTCTTTGCGCAGTTCGTCCGCCAGCTCGACAAAGCGTTCCGGGATCGGCGCATCAAGGTTGGCTTCGAGATCCACCAGCTCGGGGATCATCACCATCACGCTGTGGCCGTTGCCGAGATCTTCGACATAGCCGCTGCCGTCGACGAAGTTCAGCATCTCTTCGGTCTGCTTATCGACCGAACTGAGGAAGGAGCGGTGCACCACCGGGAAGTGGTAGCCGTCGGTGGTGTTCTCCAGCTGGATCTTCCAGTTGCCCGGGAAGCGGAAGCGGTGTGCAGGCCCGGTCTTGATCGGGTAGCCCGCACCCTGCTTCATAAACAGATCCATCCACTTCTTCGCCGCGCCGAGGAAATCCTCCAGGGGTTCGATCTGCTCGTTAAAGGTGGCGAAGACCATGCCGGCGTACTGCTCGGTCCGCAGGGAGACCAGCCCGAGCTCGTTTTTCTCCAGCTGATCGGCATAGCTTTCCGGGTGTGGCACGCCGCGCAGGCTGCCGTCGAGGGCGTAGCCCCAGCCGTGATACGGGCAGACGAAGCTGTTGGTTTTGCCGGTGCGGTGTTCGCAGACGGTGGCCGCGCGGTGGCGGCAGCGGTTCAGCAGGGTGTGAATGGTGCCTTTGCGGTCGCGGACCACGATCACCGGCTGGGTGCCGATCTCAGTGGTTTTGAAGCTGCCGGTCTCGGGGATCTCGCTGACGTGCGCCACCCAGACCCAGGTCCTGGTGAAAATACGGTCCAGCTCCAGCTGGAACAGCTCGTCTGAGGTGTAGAGCGAGGTGTGGACGCGGTCATGTTTGACCAGGGCCGCAATCTCTTTCCGGCCTGGGACTGTCGCGTTGGTATCGATATTTTTGACATTGATGATGTGGTCACACTGCATAATCTCTCTCCTGCTCGTCGTCGGGGTTCTACTTGTTGTCAGGTACCGGGAGCGCATCCGCCGCCTGCCAGTGGCTTACCGGCCTGCTGAACAGGTTGCGGGTGGTGAAATGGTGGATGGTCATCTCCCCCGCCTCGCGACGGAAAATAATCTGCAGCTCAGCCGCGTTCAGGTGCGCGCCGCCCGCGGTAAAGGCGGAGGTTTGCAGCATCAGCCAGCGGCCGTGCAGCTCGCCGTCGGCTTCCTGATACAGCGCTTCGGAACAGAGAAAATGGGCGTTCAGGGCAAAGTGCGCCGGGTGGCGGACGTAGCCCGCCATCATCGCCTCAATCGCCGCACGTCCCTGATGTCTGCCCAGCCGGGTAGCGTAGGGCTCACCGACCCCTTCCCAGCAGGCGTCTGCGCTGAACAGCGCCCCGATGGCCTGCACCGTCTCCATGCTCTCCAGCCGATCGCACAGCCGCATGTAGTTGCTGATACAGACCCGGGCTGCCTGCTGATCCTCCAGCTGCTGTAAACGCAGCGCATCCTGTGGGCTCATGATCGGCTCCGTTACTGAATAATCAGTTCGCGCCCGACGCGGGCTTCGATCTTGCAGTACTTCCACAGCTTGCTCTCCCCGTCGCCCACCGGGGTGGTGCGGAACAGGTTGCAGGCGGCCACCACGCTGTCGAGGTTGTCGGCATCCGCCAGCACGTAGGTGGTCCACGGCGAGGCGGTGGACGGGCCGACCATCAGACGGTCGTCATCCATGTTTCCGATCACCCGGATGCCCTGGGTTTCGTCGATGCCTTTCATCATCACGCCGAACGCGCCCCACACCTGTTTGGCTTCTGCCGGGCTGGCATCAAAGAAGTTCTGGTTTACGCCGATGCAAAACAGCACGCGTAAGGTTGTTGTCTGGCTCATCTGTTGCTCCTTTGGTCAAAATTACAAATAACCCGGCAGAGGCTGGCCACCGAAATAGACCGTACCGGCATTGAGATAAGAGAGGTCGCCCATAAAGGCGTGCTGGGTGATCACCATGGTGTCGCGCACGTAGCGTTGCAGCGGGCTTTTCATGGTGATGCCGCCCATGCCGTTCAGCGCCAGCGCCTGACGGGTGACCTCGGCGGCCACGCGGGTGACGTGGGTGGACGACAGCCGCAGGGCGTTGATCTGCTCACAGTCAGGCTCGTTCCCGGCAAGAATGTCCTGCCAGACATCGTCGATGGCGTCGTAGAACCAGGCCCGGGCGGAGCGCAGATCCGCTTCACAGTGGGCAATCTGCATCTGCGCCTGCGGTCGGTCGGCCAGCCGTGGCGCGCCGGTCACCGACTGCTGACGATGGGCAATGGCATAGATCTCATTCAGGGCGGCGCGTGCCACGCCGAGGGCCACCACTGACAGCACCTGGGTGGCAAGGGAGAGCACCGGATAGCGATAGAGCGCCCCGTCGAGGTTCAGGGCGCCGCCGCGCACGAAGGTCCACTCCCGGGGCACGAAGGCATCGTTAACCACCAGATCGTGGCTGCCGGTTCCGGCCAGCCCGACGGTGTTCCACACCGGGTCAATCTGCACGCTGTCGCGCGGCAGGACCGCCATCCGTGGCAGGGTTTCACCACTTTCCGGCAGGATGCCGACGCCAAACACCGACGCGCCCATACTGCCGCTGGCAAAACCCCAGCGCCCGCTGACGCGGTAGCCGCCGTCGGCCAGCACCGCTTTCTGCGGCGGGAAGATGCCCCCGGCGAAGACCACGTCCGGGCCGTCGCGGTAGAGTGCTTTCAGGGTGTCCGGCGGCAGCGCGCCGAGATAAAACGGGCTCATGCCGAAGCTGGCGACCCAGCCCGCGGAGCCATCGGCGGTGGCGATCTGCTCGATCAGCTCGCAGAACTGCGCCGGGGAGCACTCCTCGCCGCCGTAGATTTTGGGGACCAGCGCGCGATAGACGCCGATCTGCTTAAACCGGGCGATGATGTCGTCAGAGATATGACGCTGTTGCTCAAAATCGGCGCTGCGGGCCGCAACGTCATTCAGCAGTGGAACGAGCTCCTCACGAACATGAACGGCTGACATAGCTTCCTCCCGAAAAGAGTGTGCGGCCCGCAGAGAGACGAGCGCTGCCGCAATGAGTGGTACTCACTGAGTTATTGTTGGAACGGTGTTCGGTAAAACGGGATGGTTAGCGGCGTCGTCGTTCAGCCAGCCATTCGGCGGCCTGCACCAGCAGGCCCTCCTGGCCTTTGGCGGCGATCAGCTGCAGGGCTACCGGACGGCCATGAAGGTCACCCATCGGCAGGGTCAGCGCCGGGTGGCCGCTGAGGTTGAACGGGCGCACCAGCCGGGTCAGGTTGACCACGCTCAGCGGATCTTTCGCCTCTTCCAGGGTCGGGGGCAGTTCCGGCAGGGTTGCCAGCGCCAGCAATGGGGTCGTCTTCAATTGAGCATCGACCTGGGCGGTAAACGTCTCGCGGATGTGCTCTGCGGTGTTCAGGGCATCGGCATCAACGCTTTCCCCGGCGCGAATGCGGGTTGCCACATCGGCGGAGACCCGGTCATCGCTCAGTAACGGGCTAAAAGCCTGCCAGTTTTCGTGGCTGATGAGGGTCAGCCCGGCACGATGAGCATCGCCCAACAGGGGGAGATCAACCTGCTGTGGGCGCAGGCCCCACTGCGCCAGACCCTTCAGCAGCAGCGCGTCAATGTCGCGGGTGGCGGTTGGGATGAAGCCGATGGCAGGCAGGGTTGTCAGCGGTGCGCCGACCGGAATGGCCAGCCGGGTCAGCACCTGGCGCAGAACATCAGCATCGCGGGCGAAGATGCCCACGCAGTCCAGCGAGCTGTACGCGGGCATCACTCCTACCCGGCTAAGGCGGCCGTAAGTCGGTTTTAAGCCGAGGATCCCGCAGCAGGCGGCGGGCATTCGCACCGAGCCGCCGGTGTCGGTGCCGAGGGCGAAATCCACCTCACCGGCGGCGACCACCGCAGCAGAGCCGCTGGAGGAGCCGCCGGGGATCAGGTCAGGAAATTCGGGGTTAACCGGCGTGCCGCTCCAGGGGTTAATCCCGGTGACGCCAAACGCAAGTTCATGCAGGGTCGTTTTTCCGCTCAGGACGCAGCCCTGTCCGAGCAGGGTTTTCACCACCTCCGCATGCTGCGGTGCCGCCGGGTTGGCAGCCAGCGCCGGGCAGCCGGCACGGGTCGGGTAGCCTGCGATGTCGAGGGTGTCTTTCACAGCGAAGCAGAGATCGCCTTCGCCGAGGGTAAACCGTTCTACGTAACCATTGCTCTCAGTAACGGGCTGCATCATTCACACCTCAACCAGAAAAAACGAATCATATTCGGCCGGGCAGTCTTCGCTGCGATTCGACCTACCTGAACTCAGGTCAATCATGGAAGATTTAGATGAATATTCAAGTAATTTTTCACGTTAATTTTACGCAAAAATAACATGGAAACATTTTTATAACACTTTCGAGAGGGAGGGTTATGACGATGATAAATAACAATAAAAACTGCGCGGAAATGAAAAAAGAGCCGCACCAGGGCGTAGCGCGACTCTTGTTTAAGTGATTGTTTTAATGTGGATTATCTGGAATTTTTAAGGCTGTCACAAAACCGCAATTCTCTCTGCGGCGCCTTCAAAGCTCGTTCAGGTTATCAAGCACCTTCGACAGCGAAAGGTTCATTTTTTCCATCTGGGCGGCGGTCATGCCCTTAAAACCCTTCTCAAAAACCTTGCTGGCCAGGCGGTGGGCTTCAGCCACTTTTTCACGGCCGGTCTCGGTGAGCATCACCTCGGTGACTCTGGCATCCTGCACGCTGCTGGCGGTGGTCACCAGGCCGTCATCACGCAGGCGACCGACGATTTTGGTGACGGTAGGCATTTTGGTCATCGCATATTCGGAGATCTGCGAGATGCTGGCTTTACCGTACTGTTCGGTAATCATCAGCACCCGAAAGCGGGAAACATCGAGCTGCACCTTTTTTAGCGTGATTTCCATAACTTGCGTGTAGCGCGCATAGACATTAACGATCCAGTAGAACGGGAACTCTTCGCGATGAAAAGCGGCCCCGGTGTCTGACGATGTGTTGGTTTGACTCATGCAATGAGGTTCCGGCAGTGATGCAATGGCGGCAATTATACCCGCTATTGTCCGCCCGCTATAGCCTCTTCACGCCCGGCAATGCCTTCTGTTATTACCTGCGCGCCACGAAAGGCGATCGATATCGCAATATGATTCGAAAACGCTACGAGATTAACAATTGCGTATCATTTTTCAAACATAACATTGACGTTTATATGTGCGATTTCCTATACGTTAGCGCACGTGTTCAGGTTGCACGACACAACAATACCAATAACCGCCATGTGGAGCTTTTCATGAATGAGAGTCCATCGCTGGAACAGACACGCACTGACGTGCTGGCTCCACCTTCCCCTGCTGACGCCACGCTCGATCCGCGTCAACAGCGGGTGATTAAAAAGTTATTCCGCAGACTCATCACTTTTTTGTTCATTCTGTTCGTCTTTTCGTATCTGGATCGTATCAACATCGGCTTTGCCGGGCTGACGATGGGCAAGGATCTGGGGCTGACCAGCACCATGTTTGGCCTGGCGACAACCCTGTTTTACGTGATGTACGTTATCTGCGGGATCCCCAGCAACGTGATGCTGAGTATCGTGGGTGCCCGGCGCTGGATCGCCATTCTGATGGTGGTCTGGGGGATTGCGTCCACCGCCACCATGTTCGCCACCGGCCCTGGTAGCCTGTATGTGCTGCGTATGCTGGTGGGGATCGCCGAAGCTGGCTTCCTGCCGGGCCTGCTGCTCTATTTAACCTTCTGGTTCCCGGCGCACTACCGCGCCCGCGCCAATGCCCTGTTTATGATTGCCATGCCGGTGACGATGGCGCTGGGCTCGGTGGCCTCGGGGTATATTCTCAACCTCGATGGGGTGATGAACCTGAAGGGCTGGCAGTGGCTGTTCCTGCTGGAAGGTTTCCCGTCGGTAATTCTGGGCTTTGTGGTCTGGTTCTGGCTGGACGACAGCCCGGATAAAGCCCGCTGGCTCACCAGCGATGACAAGGCCTGCCTGAAAGAGATGCTGGAGGCGGATCGCGTCAATGCACTGAGCGCCCAGCAGCGGGAAAAGGCCGCGCTGGTGCCAACGCAACGCAGCATGTTCCGGGAGCTGTTCACCCCAACGATCATGCTTTATACCCTCGCCTATTTCTGCCTGACCAACACCCTGAGCGCCCTCAGCGTCTGGACGCCGCTGATCCTGCGCAGCATCAGCCAGGAGAGCAGTAACGTGACCATCGGGATCCTCAGCGCCATCCCGCAGGTCTGTACTATCGTGGCGATGATCTGGTGGAGTAAGCGTTCCGACAAGCATAACGAGCGTAAAGTCCACACCCTGCTGCCGTATCTGTTTGCCGCCGCAGGCTGGATCCTGACCGCCACCAGCAGCGATCCGATGCTGCAGTTCACCGGGATCGTGATGGCCTCTTCCGGTGCCTTTGCCGCGATGGTGATCTTCTGGACGACGCCAGACCGCGCTATTTCACTCCGCGCACGGGCATTGGGGATCGCGGTGATCAACGCCACCGGGATGACCGGCGCCGCGCTGGGGCCGCTGCTGATGGGCTGGATGAAGGATGTCACCGGCAACTTCAACGCCGGGATCTTTATGGTGGCCGGTTTCCTGGTGCTGGGTGCGTTGGTGATTTCGTTTATTCCAATGAAGAAAGTAGCGCAACAATAGTGACATTGCCGGGTGGCGGCTACGTCTTACCCGGCCTACGGTTTTTGTAGGCCCGGCAAGCGCAGCGCCGCCGGGCATGCAAACTTACTCCGCTGCCACCGGTTTGACCCTTACCCCGGCAAAGACCATTACCATCGCCGCCACCAGCAGCACGCCGCTGGCGGTAAACACTCCGCTCGCCCCGTTGAGATCGAATACCGCCCCGCCGCCTGCCGCACCGGCACTGATCGCCAGCTGAATCGAGGCGACCATCAGGCCACCTGCACTCTCGGCCTCGTCGGTAACGGTGGTTGCCAGCCAGGTTGACCAGCCCACCGGCACTAAGCCGAAGGCGAAGCCCCACAGGCTCACCAGCAGACCGTCCACCAGCGCCAGATGTCCAAACGCCACCATCAGCCAGGCCAGGATCCCCATCGCGAACGGCACCAGCGCCAGGGTCAGGCGCAGGTTGCGCGCCAGCAGATGTCCGGCAATGGAAGTACCGACAAAGTTCGCCACGCCAAAGCCGAGCAGGATCAGCGAAATCGTTTCAACGCTCGCCTGCCCTACCGTCTCGAGGAACGGTCGCAGGTAGGTAAAGAAGGCGAAATGGCCGCTGAAGATCAGGATGGTCGCCAGCAGGCCGCCCATCATCCCCGGACGACGCAGGACCCGCATCAGAGTGCTCAGGCTGGCGCTATTCTCCGGACGCATGGAGGGCAGCACCCACAGCTGCCACAGCAGCGCCAGCAGGCTTGGCACCACGCAGAGGAGAAAAACGTTGCGCCAGCCGATCAGACTTCCGAGATAGCTGCCCAGTGGCGCGGCTACCACGGTAGCGATCGACACCCCGGAGAAGATAATGGCCAGCGCTTTCGGCACGTCGCTGGCAGGCACGAGGCGCATCGCGGTGGCGGTGGACATCGCCCAGAAGCCGCCGATCGCCACCCCCAGCAGCAAGCGTCCCATCAGCAGGACATGCAGCGAGGGCGCGAAGGCCACCATCAGGCTGGAGATAATCTGCAGTACCGAGAAGAACATCAGCACCCAGCGGCGGTCGATGCTTTTGGTGGCGGGAGTGATCAGCAGACCGGTGACCAGCGCTACCAGCGCGGTGGCGGTAACGGATTGCCCCGCCACCCCTTCGCTGACCCCCAGGCTGGCCGCCATTGGCGTCAGCAGGCTGGCAGGTAAAAACTCGGCAATAATTAAGCCGAATACCCCCAGCCCCAGCGACCAGACCGCGCGCCAGGCGGGTCGGGCCGGGGCACTGGCCTCGTTTGCGACGATGGATGAATGCATCTGTTACTCTCCGGTTATAAAAATGTGATGTATGTCGCAAAGCATAGGCAGTTCACCGTGGACGATCTATGACATATAATCTCCACTTATTGATTAATCGTCCGGGAATAGAGAAATGACCATCCAGTCGCCTGATTTGATCAGTGAATTGCTGCGCGGCATGCGCCTGTCAGGGGTGAAATACCGTCGGATTGAAGCCAGCACGCCCTTTGGCGTGGCCTTTGGTTATGCGCCGGGCAAAGCACAATTTCACTTTATCAGCCGCGGCCCGGCGGTTCTGCAGATGCACAGCGGGGCGCGGTTCGCGCTGAACAGCGGCGATGCGGTGTTTATCCCCAACGGTGATGCCCACGCCCTGCTCTCCGGGGATGACGCGACGGTGACGCCGGTGTCGGCCTTTCCCAGCGAGCCCATCTGCAACACGGTATGCGACATCCACTGCGAGCCCTGCCCGGACAGCGATAACGTAATGATATTCAGCGGATGTATGGATTTCGATCTCGGTGGGATGCAGCCGCTGATCAAAGCGATGCCGGAAGTGATGATGGTCAGTCGCCTGATGACCACCTGGCCGGAGATCCATCCCCTGCTGGAAGCGATGGAGCGCGAGTCGATGGCGCGCCAGGTAGGCTTTGCCGGGATCCTCGCCCGGCTGGCGGACGTGGTGGCAGCGCTAATTGTCCGCGGCTGGGTCGAATCCGGATGCGGGAAAGCCACCGGTTGGATCCAGGTGCTACGCGATCCGCGCCTCAGCCGGGCGATCTACGCCATGCACCAGCAGCCGGGGGTCAACTGGAGCGTGGCGGAACTGGCAAAACAGGCGGGAACGTCACGGTCGGTATTTGCCGAGCGGTTTCTCACCGCCACCGGCACTACCCCGGCGAAATACCTGACCGAGCTGCGAATGCGGCTGGCGATCCAGTATATCAGTCAGGAGAATCAGGCGATTGAAACCGTGGCATTGCGGCTGGGCTACGGATCGCTGGCCGCCTTTAGCCGGGCGTTTAAGCGAATTGTCGGCCAGTCGCCAGGGGCGTTACGCGAAGCCAGTCAGATCCCACAGGAGATCTGACCGGGTAACAGTTAAAGCCAGCTCTGCTGGGTCATTTTCCCTTCGGTGCGATCCTCGCGCGGCAGTTCGATGGCCAGGGTGGAGAGATGTTTCGACCACAGATCCGCCACCCATTTCACGCCGCGGGCGGTAAAGCGCGCCTGGGACCAGGTGTGCTGGTTCTCGCCCACGCCGCTGTGCAGGGTAAAATAGCCCGCGTCGATATGGTGCTGCGGCGGAACCAGATTGCCGCCGACGCGCTGCATGATATTGCGCTCCAGCAGGAACTCGCGGAACTGCGGCTCTTTGGCTTTGAGCATTTTACAGAGCTGACGGAACCCCATCGCCTCTTTCACCTTAACGAACTGGTCAAAAAACGCCGCCTTTGGGGCCCAGAGTGCCAGCTGCTCCTCCGCCCGATGGCATTTTTCATACTGCTCGGCCCAGGCGCGTGCCGCCGCTGCCGGGTTAGTGAAGTCCGGGATATTGGCGTTTCGTTCCCGCTCCTGCCAGCGATCCAGCATGGCAGCCGTGAAGCCCGGAGAGATACGCGAAACCGTCAGCAGGGAGTCTCGTTTATTCAGCAAAAACTCCTGCCGCGTTTCACCTTCGCGCTCGTACAGACTGGCCGTTACCGGCTGCGAAAGACGCTGCGCTGTTTCCAGACTCGTCACCATGCGTTTCACCTCGGTATGGGCGATACCGGTCATTTTGGCGATTTCGCGGCTGCTGATGGTGGCAAGCCGATCGTTGGACTGGAAATTTTCAACAGGAATTAACATAGGTTTCACCCCTCACTCATACATTACATGGGTAATTTGCTCTAATAGTATACAAATACCTGTTCAAATATCCAGTATAATTTTTAGGCGTCTCCCCCGGAAAGCAGGCCACGCCTAAGTTCCGGTAATCAGGACGGTTTTGGCTGCGTCGCCAGGCTTTCCAGTTCCCGTGCGTCATGGCTACAGAAAAAAGTGATGTCGTGGGCGTGCGAACAGGAGAGCTCGCGCAGCCGCTGCTGATTGCGCCGCCGGGTAGCGTTGTCCATCGCCATCATCCACTGGTAAAAGCGCAGCCCGGGGGTACAGTGGCGCTGCGGCTGGCGCATCTCATCCCGGTAAAACCAGGCGTCGCCACCGTGCAGCAGCCACCCCTGCGGCTGCTGGATGGCAATCCCGGCGTGACCCGGCGTGTGCCCGGCCAGCGGCACCAGCAGAATCTCCGGCGGCAGGCCGTTCAGCGCCGTTACCGCGTCGAAGCCAAACCAGCGCTCGCCCTGCACCTGATAGCCCTCCCAGCCTGAGGTGGCGCTCCACTGCCCGGGGCGATAGCGCTCCCGCTGCAGCCAGCTGTGGCGTCGCTGGGCGGTGTCGATCTCCTGCTGCATTAAATGGATGCGCGCATGCGGGAAGTCCGTCAGGCCACCCGCGTGGTCGAAATCCAGGTGCGTCAGGATGATATGGCGGACGTCCGCCACGCTGAAGCCCAGCGCCTCAACCTGGGCGCGTGCCGTGAGCGACTCCCGGCGCTGGATGTTATTCAGCGCCCGGAAAAAGCCCGACAGCCGGGAGGGCTCGCGCACGTCTCCCTGCCCGAAGCCGGTATCCACCAGCACCAGCCCGTCGCGCTCGGTTTCAATCAGCAGGCAGTGGCAGACCAGATGCGCATGCAGCCCCTTGCTGAAACCATCGTAAAACGCGCCGCCCAGCGGGCACATACACCCGCAGTTAAGGTGATGGATCTTCATATCGCCTCCTCATCAATGTGAATGCGTCTGCTGGCTCTGCTCGGCGGTGCCAAAATGCGCGGTGTCGCCGTGACCGTGTTCCCCGCTCCCCTGCACTCGCCGAAGCTGAATCACCTCGCCCTGCTGCCAGGCATTGGCGCCTTTCGCCACCGGGTGGGCGACGATATCGGCGCGCTGGCGTTTAATCTCCTGGGTATCAATATCAAGACGCCGATCGCGATCCGCCAGCAGGGCCCGGTCGAGCTGCCCTTCCCCGGTAAAGCCCATCATCAGGGCCGGGATGCCGAGCGGCAGGGTTTTGTCGCGATCCGTATGCCAGGTGTGCCAGGTTTTGCCGTAGGTGTTGACGATCTTGCTCATCAGTGCCTTGTCGGCCACCGCAGGCAGGCCGGGTGCTACCAGACTGCCCGACTTCACTTCGTACTGATGGCTGTGCCAGAGCTTTTTCTCCTCCGGCGGCAGGGTGTTAAACAGGCGCTCGCTGATGATGTATTCGACCCCCATCAGCCGGGCATCCTTCGTATTGCCGTCATAGATGACCGCCTGCATAACCTCTTCGTTAAGCACGGTCACGTAGTGATGGGCCTCCATCTGGCCGTTTTTATCCCCGCTGTAAAAATGAAAGCCGTCAAGATAAGCGCTGATGGCCTCCACTGGCGGGCGGGACTGAATAACCTGGGCGCCCGTTTCCAGAGTGCGCATTTTGGCGGAGGTGCTTTCACCTGGGATGGGTGCCTGCGGCGGGGAGTTGTTCGCCCCACAGCCGACAAGAAGCAGGATGGCTGGCACGATCAAAGGTAACGATTTCATTGGCACTCCCTTTTGCTTAACCTGGTTATGAAGGTAGTGCAGATGTCGGGATTGATCCGGCATATATCAGAAAAAACAGCGGCTTCGCTGTGGTTTGTCCGCAACGGTAAATTGTCTGGTTATACGCAAAATGCGCTATCCGACACGCTAAGTGGCTAAGATTCGTCTAAGGTTTTCAGGTGATTGATGACAGCGGTCACGCTGCCCAGCGAACTTAGGAGAACAACCATGATGAGACCTCAACGCCACCCTACACTGCGGCTGGCGATTGGCGGCATCCTGCTTGGGATCACCGCCTTCAGCTATGCGGACGACTCGTCCAGCACCCTGAAACAGCCTCCGGACATTCTGTTTGGTCCTCTGTTTAACGATGTGCAAAGCGCCAAACTCTTCCCCGACCAGAAAACCTTTGCCGATGCGGTGCCAAAAAACGATCCCCAGGCGATCCTTGCTGATTACCACATGCAGCGAAAACAGTCCGGCTTCGACCTGCGGCATTTTGTCGACATGAACTTCACCCTGCCGACTGAAAATGAAAAATACGTTCCGCCAGCCGGGCAGAGCCTGCGTGCGCATATCGACGGCCTGTGGCCGGTGCTGACCCGCACCACCTCCAGCGCCGGGAAGTGGGATTCACTGTTGCCGCTGCCAAAACCTTATGTGGTGCCAGGGGGACGTTTCCGCGAGATTTACTACTGGGACAGCTACTTCACCATGCTGGGGCTGGCCGAGAGCGGTCACTGGGACAAAGTCGCCGATATGGTGGCTAACTTCGCTTACGAACTGGATAGCTGGGGCCACATCCCCAACGGCAACCGCAGCTACTACCTGAGCCGCTCCCAGCCGCCGTTCTTCTCCCTGATGGTTGAACTGCTGGCGACCCACGACAGCGAGGCGCTGAAAAAATACCGTCCGCAGATGGAAAAAGAGTACGCCTACTGGATGGAGGGGGTGGATGCCCTTCAGCCGGGTCAGGCCAGCCAGCGGGTGGTGAAGCTGGACGATGGTGCGGTGCTGAACCGCTACTGGGACAACCGCGATACGCCGCGCCCGGAATCCTGGCTGGATGACATCAACACCGCGAAAAAATACCCGAACCGCCCGGCGACCGAGATCTACCGCGATCTGCGTTCCGCCGCCGCTTCCGGGTGGGACTTTAGCTCGCGCTGGATGGACGATCCGCAGCAGCTGGGGACGATCCGCACCACCAGTATCGTGCCGGTGGATCTGAACGCCCTGATGTTCAAGATGGAAAAACTGCTGGCGAAAGCCAGTCAGGATGGGGGCGACAGTGCAGCCGCCAGCCGTTATGAAGGTCTGGCAGCCGATCGTCAGAAAGCGATGGAGCGCTATCTGTGGAACGACAAACAGGGCTGGTATGCGGATTACGATCTGAAAACCAAACAGGTGCGCGATCAGCTGACCGCCGCGGCGCTGTTCCCACTGTACGTGCAGGCAGCCTCACAGGAGCGTGCGGACAAAACGGCCTCGGCCGCCGAGGCTCAGCTGCTGAAAGCCGGTGGGATTGCGACGACCAACGTCAACAGCGGTCAGCAGTGGGATGCGCCAAACGGCTGGGCACCGTTGCAGTGGGTGGCCACCGAAGGCTTGCAGAACTACGGGCATAAAAAAGTGGCGATGGACGTTACCTGGCGCTTCCTCACCAACGTGCAGCACACCTACGATCGCGAGCAGAAGCTGGTGGAGAAATATGATGTGTCCACTACCGGCACGGGTGGCGGTGGCGGTGAATATCCGCTGCAGGACGGCTTCGGCTGGACCAACGGCGTGACGCTGAAGATGCTGGATCTGGTTTGCCCGCAGGCCAACCCTTGCGACAAACTGCCCGCCCAGCAGCCTGCGGCGAATGATGAACCGGTGACCACCACCCCAGCGGCCACCAGTACTCAACCGGCGGCCAGTACCCCGTCCACCTCACAGCCAGCCGCGAATGATGAATCGACACAAACGCAGAAGAGTGTCGGGCAGTAAGCTGTTCCAGGCCGGGTAAGGCGTAGCCGCCACCCGGCAGTGTTGCAGGGAAATTCGCACAAAAAAACGGCTCTTATATAAGAGCCGTTTTTACGTGGGTCAGGCGCGTCGTACCATCCTGTAGATAAGCAGCACGAGAATAGCGCCAACCACGGCCACCAGAAAACTTTGCAGGTTAAATCCGGATACATTGCCGCCGATGCCAAACATCGTTGCCAGCCAGCCGCCGACAACCGCACCTACGACCCCAAGGATACAGGTCACAATAAAGCCACCACCATCCCGTCCAGGCATGATGAATTTTGCGATAACACCAGCAATAAGACCAAAAATAATCCAGGCGATGATACCCATAGCGATGCCCTCTTGCAGAGTTAAGCTTACGCAGAACACCCGTCTGCGCAGGTCAATTAAGTATAGGCAATAGCCAGAAAACCATTTTGAGTACACTGACTTAATTGCGGCTCTGACGAAAAAAATAATTGCTGGTTTGTATTAAGTTCCGCGCACAGATGCCGATAACGCAACCACAGACTGTCATCTATCGAGGAGCCCTCGGGCGTGAGTAATTACAGTGAGCAGTTCCTGAAAACTAATCCGCTGGCTGTATTAGGGGTATTACGCGATCTGCAAAAACAGGGCGTTCCCGTGCGTATCAGCTGGGGGAACAACCAGTTCATCAGCAAAATCCTGGATGCCACGCCAGAGCGGCTGGTGATGGATTTGGGTAGTCAGGAGTACGAAAACCGCTCGGTGCTGCGCGCAGAAATCATCACCGTGGCCGCCGACACCCAGGGGGCGAAGGTGGAGTTTGACCTGCCGCAACTGGAACAGGGAACCTGGCAAGGACTACCGGCCTTTATTACCTCCCTGCCGGCCTCGGTATGGTGTATCCAGCGACGGGAGTTTTTCCGTATCAATGCCCCCCTGCATCCGGCCTACTTCTGCAAAGCCAAAATGCCGGACAAGAGCGTGATCCGTTTTCGTCTGCACGATCTCTCGCTGGGCGGCATGGGGGCGCTGATGGATAGCGCAAAACCTGAGGCACTGGTGGAGGGGATGCGCTTCTCGCAAATCGAACTGGATATGGGCGGCTGGGGTCGCTTCTTCTTCGATGCGCAGCTGATCACGGTGAGTGAACGTAAGGTCGTGGACAGCAAAAACGAAACCATCACCACGCCGCGTCTGAGCTTCCGTTTTCTCAATGTCGGGCCAGGCCCGGAGCGTGAACTGCAGCGGATTATCTACTCGCTGGAACGTGAAGCGCGGGAGCGCGCCAACAAGGTGCGTTGATCGCGACCGGGCAGCGCGTGGCTGCCCGGCAACGGATTACATGGCGTCCATCGCCTTCTGTACTTTCCAGATATAGCGCGGCGCCTGCGGGGCCGGGTGATTATTCACGACGTGCTCAAAGAACTCGTCTTTGTCCAGATCGTTGATCTCGGCAATCGCCTTTTTGCGATCCGAGGAGAAGGTGCGCAGCAGCGCGCCTGCCCCGTTAACGTACGACACCACCAGCGCATACTGCATCACTTCCGGATCCTCAATTCCCTTCAGGATCCCATGCTCCAGAATGCTCAGATAGGCGGTGCCCATCGAGATATTGCGCTCCGGGTTCTTCAGCTCGCTGGTGGAGGGCTGTCCGCTCCAGCCCATATGCCGGTAGACCTCTCGCCCGGCAGTGGAGGCTTTCAGCTGCATCAGGCCCACCGCGTTCGATTTACTGACCAGATTTGGATTCCCGCCTGACTCCACCGCAATGATGGCGGTCACCAGACGCGGGCTGACGCCCCAGGCTTCACCGGCTTTTTCGCTGATCGGCATCCACTGCATCGCCCGTTTGACCGGCACTTCCGGGTTCCATTCGGTTTTGTTGTAATCCTGCTTTGAACTGCATCCTGCAAGCAACACAATCAAAAAAGCAAACCATCTCAATTTCACGTCATCTGTCCTTATGGTCATTCATCGCTGTTACCCTATCCTCCGCTTGATGAAGGATGCGCTCAGGCGGCATGATATATACATTTAGATTTATAAGTCAGCAAGGAAATGCCATGTCTCAGTTTCATCTCATCGCACCATCAGGTTACTGCATTAATCAGGAGGCGGCCCAACGGGGCGTTGCGCGTTTACTGGACGACGGGCATCAGGTGCAAAATCAGATAATTATACCCCGCCGCCAGCAGCGATTTGCCGGGACCGAGGCGCAGCGGCTGAACGACATTAACGCCCTCACCCGCCTCGAGGGGGCCAACCAGATAGTGCTGGCGGTGCGCGGAGGATACGGCGCCAGCCGCCTGCTGGAGCAGATCGACTGGCAGGGTCTGGCTATACGCCAGCAGCAGGATCCACTGCTGATTTGCGGTCACAGCGATTTCACCGTTATCCAGCTGGGCCTGCTGGCGCTGCATAACGTCATCACCTTTAGCGGCCCGATGCTGGCGGGCAACTTTGGCGCCCCCGAGCTGGACGCCTTTACCCTGGATCATTTCTGGCGCGCGCTGCAAAACAAAACCTACTCCGTGGAGTGGCAGGGCGAAGGTCCGGCGTGTGAACGCGCAGGCCAGCTGTGGGGCGGCAATCTGGCAATGGTGGTGTCGCTGATCGGCACCCGCTGGCTGCCCGCCATTGAGAACGGCATTCTGGTGCTGGAGGATATCAACGAGCATCCGTTCCGGGTTGAGCGCATGCTGCTCCAGCTGCACCACGCGGGGATCCTCGACCGCCAGCAGGCGATCGTCCTCGGCAGTTTTAGCGGTGCGGCCGCCAATGATTACGACGCCGGATACGATCTGGCGACTATGATCGATTACCTGCGCTCCCGGGTGTCGGTGCCGATTATCAGCGGGCTCGATTTTGGTCATGAACAACAGACCGTCACCCTGCCGCTCGGCGCGCAGGCTTCGCTTGTTCACGCCGCAGGTAAGACCTGTTTGACCCTGAGCGGTCATCCGGTGCTGAAGGCATAAAAAAAGCCCCTTAAGCGCCGGATTAGCACGCTGTAAGGGGCATTAATATGTTAGGGTTTTAATAATAGTCACCGCGTCACGCAGGGAGTACGCACACATTGGATGCCGCAGCAATAATCAGTCTTTTTATCCTGGGTTCAGTTCTTGTAACCTGCAGTATTTTATTGAGTTCATTCTCGTCTCGTCTCGGCATCCCCATTCTGGTTATTTTCCTCGCCATCGGCATGCTGGCGGGGGTTGATGGTGTCGGCGGGATCCCCTTCGATAACTACCCGTTTGCCTACATGGTGAGTAACCTCGCGCTGGCGGTGATCCTGCTGGACGGCGGGATGCGCACCCAGGCCAGTTCGTTTCGCGTGGCGCTGGGCCCGGCCCTGTCGCTGGCAACGGTTGGGGTACTGATCACCTCCGGCCTGACCGGGATGATGGCAGCCTGGCTGTTTAATCTGGATATCATGGAAGGGCTGCTGATTGGCGCCATCGTCGGCTCCACCGACGCCGCGGCGGTCTTCTCCCTGCTGGGCGGCAAAGGGCTGAACGAACGTGTCGGCTCGACGCTGGAAATCGAATCCGGCAGTAACGACCCGATGGCGGTGTTTCTGACCATCACCCTGATAGAGATGATCCAGCAGCATGAGACCAGCCTGAGCTGGATGTTCGCCTGGCACATCATTCAGCAGTTCGGTCTTGGGATCATCATCGGCCTCGCCGGTGGCTATCTGCTGCAACAGATGATTAACCGTATCTCGCTGCCGGCCGGGCTCTACCCGCTGCTGGCCCTGAGCGGCGGGATTTTGATTTTCGCCCTGACCACCGCGATGGACGGCAGCGGCATTCTGGCGGTCTACCTGTGCGGCTTCCTGCTGGGGAATCGCCCGATCCGCAACCGCTTTGGCATTCTGCAGAACTTTGACGGCCTGGCCTGGCTGGCACAGATCGGCATGTTCCTGGTGCTGGGGCTGCTGGTCACTCCGTCGGACCTGCTGCCGATTGCCATTCCGGCCCTGCTGCTGTCAATATGGATGATCTTCTTTGCCCGTCCGCTGTCGGTATTTGCTGGCCTGCTGCCGTTCAGAGGGTTTAACCTGCGCGAGCGGGTGTTTATCAGTTGGGTGGGACTGCGCGGCGCGGTGCCGATCATCCTCGCGGTATTCCCGATGATGGCCGGGCTGGATAACGCCCGCCTGTTCTTTAACGTGGCCTTCTTCGTGGTGCTGGTGTCGCTGCTGTTCCAGGGCACGTCCCTGTCGTGGGCGGCGAAAAAGGCCAAAGTGGTGATCCCACCGGTGGGCTGGCCGGTCTCCCGCGTGGGGCTGGACCTTCATCCGGAAAACCCGTGGGAGCAGTTTGTCTACCAGCTCAGCGCCGACAAGTGGTGCGTGGGTGCCTCCCTGCGGGATCTGCATATGCCTGAGGAGACGCGCATTGCCGCCCTGTTCCGCGATAACGCCCTGCTGCACCCGACCGGGAGCACCCGGCTGCGTGAGGGGGATATTCTCTGCGTGATTGGCCGCGAGCGCGACCTCCCTGCTCTCGGCAAGCTGTTCAGCCAGTCGCCGCCGGTGGCGCTGGATCAGCGCTTCTTTGGTGATTTTATTCTCGAAGCCAGCGCCAAATTTGCCGACGTGGCGTTGATCTACGGCCTGGAGGAAGGGCTGGAGTATCGTGACAACCAGCAGACGCTGGGCGAGATTATCCAGAAACTGCTCGGTGCCGCGCCGGTGGTGGGTGACCAGGTGGAGTTTGCCGGGATGATCTGGACGGTGGCGGAGAAAGAAGATAACAGGGTGCGGAAAGTGGGCGTGCGCGTGGCGGAGGATGCCGAGGAGTAATTCTGTACGGTCGGTTTGCCGGGTGGCGGCTATGCCTTACCCGGCCTACAAGGCACGGTTTTGTAGGCCCGGCAAGCGTAGCGCCGCCGGGCGTCTCTTCACACCGTAATCACGGGTACCCGCGGGGCTAACGCGGTTAGCAATTCGTACCCGATGGTGCCCGCCGCAGCCGCGACGTCGTCCACTTTCACCTCATTCCCCCACAGCTCAACCGGCGTGCCGATCCCGGCCTGCGGGCAAGGGGTAAGATCAATCGCCAGCATATCCATCGACACGGTACCGACCGTGCCGGTGCGCACGCCATCCACCCATACCGGAGTGCCGTTTGGGGCGATACGCGGATAACCGTCGGCATAGCCACCAGCGACAATCCCGATCCGCTGCTCGCCCGAGGCGCGATAGCGACTGCCGTAGCCCACGGTATCCCCCGCTTTCAGGGTCTGAACCCCGATAATCTCACTGCGCAGGGACATTACCGGCTTGAGGCCACTGTTGGCGATATCCTGCCACTGCCCGGACGGTGACGCGCCGTAGAGCACGATCCCCGGGCGCACCCAGTCGAAATGCGCTTCCGGGTGCCAGAGGGTCGCCGCCGAGTTAGAGAGCGAGCGCGGGCAGTCCAGCCCCTCCGCCGCCTGCTCTATGCGCATCATGGGCTCAGCAATGCCGTCCGGCTTTTCCGCATCGGCAAAATGGGCCATCAGCGTCATCCCGCCGATGTTCTTCAACGCCCGCAGCTGCTGCCAGACGCTGTGGACCCGATCCGGCTGGAAACCGAGGCGGTTCATGCCGCTGTTCACCTTCAGGTAGATATCGAGCGGGGCATGCAGCTTCGCGTTCTGCAACGCCTTCACCTGCCAGTTACTGTGCACGCTGGTGGTCAGGCGGTACTTATCAAACAGCGGCAGTTCATCGCTGCTGAAGAAGCCTTCGAGCATCAGGATCGGCCCTTTCCAGCCACGCTCGCGCAGCAGGATCGCCTCCTCCAGATTGAGCATTGCAAAGCCATCGGCGGCGCTTAACGCGCTCCAGATGCGATCCAGACCGTGACCATAAGCATTGGCTTTGACCACCGCCCAGACGCGTGAATCGGGCGCAGCGCGCCGGACAATTTGCAGGTTATCTTTCATAGCCTGCAGATCCAGCTGAGCCACAACAGGACGGGACATGACGACTCCTTGTTAGTTATGCGCGCCGTGTAAATGCTGTGGACGTGACGGAGTGAACCCGGGCCGGTAGCGCGCGACGCTTAAATCATCAAACGGAATGGCCGGTGTGCGCCCGGAGATCAAATCACTGAGGAGCTGCCCCGATCCGCAGGCCATCGTCCAGCCCAGCGTACCGTGACCGGTGTTGAGCCACAGGTTCTTAAACGGGGTACGGCCCACGACGGGCGTGCCGTCCGGGGTCATCGGGCGCAGCCCGGTCCAGAAGGTCGCCTGTTCGATAAAGCCGCCGCGCGGGAAGAGATCGCCCACGACCATCTCCAGCGTTTCCCGACGCGGTTGCAGCAACTCGGTGTTAAAGCCGACGATTTCCGCCATTCCTCCCACGCGGATCCGGTTATCAAAACGGGTGATCGCGATTTTGTATGTTTCATCAAGGATAGTTGAAACCGGGGCACCACTCTCCTCTTTCACCGGGATAGTGAGCGAGTAACCCTTAAGGGGGTAGACCGGAATATCCACAATCCCTTTCAGCATGGCGGTGGAGTAAGAGCCAAAGGCCATTACGTAGGCGTCAGCTTTCACCACCTCGTCGCCGCACAGCACGCCGTAGATATTGTCCCCTTCGTACAGAAGCTTATCCACCGACGTGTTGTAGCGGAATTTAACCCCCGCCTGCTCTGCCATCTGCGCCAGATTCTGGGTAAAGAGCTGGCAGTCGCCGGTTTCGTCATTGGGCAGACGCAAACCGCCGGTGAGCTTGTGCGCCACCTCGGCCAGCGCCGGTTCGACCTGCGCCAGCTGGCTGGCTTCCAGCAGTTGATACGGGACTCCAGCATCCTCGAGAACCGCGATATCCCGGGTGGCGTTTTCATACTGCTGGGCGGTGCGGAACAGCTGCAGGGTGCCTCCCTGACGGCCTTCATACTGAATGCCGGTGGAGGCACGCAGCGCTTTCAGGCAGTCGCGGCTGTACTCCGCCAGGCGCACCATTCGCCCTTTGTTTTCCATGTAGTGTGAGGTGTCGCAGTTGCGCAGCATCTGCCACATCCACTTGAGCTGGAACTGCGTGCCGTCGAGGCTGATCGCCAGCGGCGCATGGCGCTGGAACATCCATTTAATCGCCTTCAGGGGCACACCCGGTGCCGCCCAGGGCGCCGCGTAGCCCGGCGAAATCTGCCCGGCGTTGGCGGCGCTGGTCTCCAGAGCCGGACCCGGCTCACGATCAATTACCGTCACGTCGTGCCCGGCCTGACTCAGGTACCAGGCGCTGGTTACGCCAACGACGCCACTTCCCAGTATGACAACACGCATAGCCACTCCCTTAATAAGCAAAAGAACAATCTTCTGATTACATATTGATAACCCAGCCGAAAATATTATTCAACATAGGCCTTTTTTATGGTGACTTACCTCACACCTTCCCCTGTTGACGGGGGTAGCACGGTTTTGGCATCTCCTGCTGCGCGGCATTTTTAACCAGAATATTATTCTGCCGGACACCCCCTTTTCGTCATGGAAAAAACGGGAAATCGCAAAGAAAAAAATAGCGTCCCAGCACGCTTTTGAATGGCGTGTTCTATGCTTGAAAAGAGGTTCTCCAGACAGAGAGAGCTACCAACAATGAGGGCGCGCTAATGGCTACTATTGATTCCATGAATAAGGACACCACACGTCTGAGCGATGGACCCGACTGGACATTCGAGCTGTTGGATACCTATCTGGCAGAAATTGACCGGGTAGCAAAACTCTACCGTCTGGACGCCTATCCCCATCAAATCGAAGTGATCACCTCCGAACAGATGATGGACGCTTACTCCAGCGTCGGGATGCCCATTAACTATACCCACTGGTCGTTTGGCAAAAAATTCATTGAAACCGAACGGCTGTACAAGCATGGTCAGCAGGGGCTGGCCTATGAGATCGTCATCAACTCCAACCCCTGCATCGCCTACCTGATGGAAGAGAACACCATCACCATGCAGGCCCTGGTGATGGCGCACGCCTGCTACGGACACAACTCGTTTTTCAAAAATAACTACCTGTTCCGCAGCTGGACCGACGCCAGTTCGATTGTCGACTATCTGATCTTTGCCCGTAACTACATTACCCAGTGCGAAGAGCGCTACGGGGTGGACGAGGTTGAGAAGCTGCTCGACTCCTGCCATGCGCTGATGAACTACGGTGTGGATCGCTATAAACGTCCGCAGAAGATCTCCCTGCAGGAGGAGAAAGCCCGGCAGAAAAGCCGGGAAGAGTATCTGCAGAGCCAGGTGAATACCCTCTGGCGTACCCTGCCGAAACGCGAGGAGGAGAAGACGGTAGTGGAAGCGCGCCGCTATCCTTCCGAGCCGCAGGAGAACCTGCTCTACTTTATGGAGAAGAACGCCCCGCTGCTGGAGCCGTGGCAGCGTGAGATCCTGCGTATCGTGCGCAAGGTGAGTCAGTATTTCTATCCGCAAAAACAGACCCAGGTGATGAACGAAGGCTGGGCGACATTCTGGCACTACACCATCCTTAACCACCTGTATGACGAAGGCAAAGTGACTGAGCGCTTTATGCTGGAGTTCCTGCACAGCCACACCAACGTGGTGTTCCAGCCGCCGTACAACAGCCCGTGGTACAGCGGTATTAACCCGTATGCGCTGGGCTTTGCCATGTTCCAGGACATCAAGCGTATCTGTCAGAACCCGACGGAAGAGGATAAATACTGGTTCCCGGATATCGCCGGGTCCGACTGGCTTGAGACGCTGCATTTCGCGATGCGTGACTTCAAGGATGAGAGCTTTATCAGCCAGTTCCTGTCGCCGAAAGTGATGCGTGACTTCCGCCTGTTTACGGTGCTGGATGACGATCACAACAACTTCCTGGAGATTTCGGCGATCCACAATGAGGAGGGGTATCGTGAGATCCGCTCCCGCCTCTCGGCTCAGTACAATTTGAGCAATCTGGAGCCGAATATCCAGGTCTGGAATGTGGATCTGCGCGGGGATCGCTCCCTAACGCTGCGCTATATACCGCATAACCGCGCCCCGCTGGACAAAGGGCGCAAGGAAGTGCTGAAGCACGTCCATCGCCTGTGGGGCTTTGACATTATGCTTGAGCAGCAGAACGAAGACGGCAGCGTGGAGCTGCTGGAACGGTGCCCGGTTAAGGGTAATATGTTGTAGCCTGTTTGCCGGGTGGCGCTTCGCTTACCCGGCCTACGCGTGTTGCAGATGTTGTAGGCCGGGTAAGGCGCAGCCGCCACCCGGCGAAAAAAAACCTCTCGTTTGAGAGGTTTTTTGTTTTAGCGCCCCTGGATGACCAGGTCGCCCGGCAGGGATTTCTGCATCCGGTGCCAGATCTCGCCGCTTTCACGACCGTAGCGACGCACGGTGTCGTACACCTGGTCGTGCATCCCTTCAGAGCAGAGTTCGCTCAGCTTATGGTAGAAGCCAAGCGCCAGGCTGCGGGCTTCCGGATTGGCGAAGTAGTGACGGCCAATGCGGGTATAGAGCCCTTTCATCCCGTTGAGGATCAGGCCGTAGATCGGGTTACCGGAGGCAAAGGCCAGGCCGCGGAAGACATTGTAATCCAGCAGGGCAAAGGCATCGGCGTGATCTTCCACCGCGGTGGCGCGGTTCAGCACTTCCAGGGCCTTATCCGGGTGCTGGCGGAATGCCGTGCGGATAAAGATGGTGGCGATGTTGGTACGCACGGAGAGCAGATTATCGATCAACTGCGGAACGCTCTCGTGATCGAGGCGCGCCAGCGTTTCAAGAATATTCAGACCCGACGTTTCCCAGAAGTTATTCACTTTGGTCGGTTTGCCGTGTTGGATCGTCAGCCAGCCATCACGGGCCAGTCGCTGCAACACTTCACGTAAGGTGGTACGTGTGACGCCAATCAGTTCAGAGAGTTCGCGTTCTGCGGGAAGGATCGAGCCAGGGGGAAAACGGTTATTCCAGATGCTCTCGATAATGTACTCTTCCGCGAAACCCGCCGGGCTTTGCGCCTTTATGACCATAGTGAGTTTTCCATTAACTGCTTTTTACAAAATTCACTCATCATACCAGAGGCAGACAGAGGCAGATAGCGCAGCGAGGCGAGAAAAAAGGGATCGCCGTTTTATTTTTATCATTTAAAATTCCGGCCCGCGCCCCTTGCCCGGCCCGGTTTGCGTATACTTAAGCCGTAATTATGTGACGGGCAAGGAAATCTGTTGTGGAAATGTCGTATAGCCGCGCCCTGTGGCGCAATTTTTTAGGCCAGTCCCCCGACTGGTATAAAGTGACCCTGGTTGTTTTTCTGGTTCTTAACCCGCTTATCTTTGTTATCGATCCCTTTATTGCCGGCTGGTTGCTGGTGGCAGAGTTCATCTTTACCCTGGCAATGGCGCTGAAATGTTACCCCCTGCTGCCGGGCGGCCTGCTGGCCTTCGAGGCGGTGGCGATCGGCATGACCAGCGCGGAACATGTCAAAGAGGAGCTGGCAAATAATCTGGAAGTGCTCCTGCTGCTGATGTTTATGGTGGCCGGGATCTACTTTATGAAGCAGCTGCTGCTGTTTATCTTTACCCGCCTGCTGCTGAGCATCCCCTCGAAAACGCTGTTGTCGCTGGCCTTCTGCGTAGCGGCTGCGTTTCTGTCGGCCTTCCTCGATGCCCTGACCGTGGTGGCGGTGGTGATCAGCGTCGCCGTCGGTTTCTATGGGATCTATCACCGGGTGGCCTCCGCACAGCCGGAAGATGGCCTGCACGATGACAGCCAGGTCGATGCCCAACAGCGCGAGGTGCTGGAGCAGTTCCGCGCGTTCCTGCGCAGTCTGATGATGCACGCCAGCGTCGGCACCGCGCTGGGCGGGGTGATGACCATGGTCGGCGAGCCGCAGAACCTGATCATCGCCAAAGCCGTTGGCTGGAACTTTACCGACTTTTTCCTGCGCGTGGCCCCGGTCAGCGTGCCGGTGCTGATATGCGGTCTGTTCACCTGCTGGCTGGTGGAGAAGTGTAAATGGTTTGGTTACGGCACCCTGCTGCCGGCCCAGGTTCGCGAGGTATTACAGCGTTATGACGATGAGAGCCGCAGCCAGCGTACCCGTCAACAGAAGCTGGCGCTGATTTTTCAGAGCATCATTGGCGTCTGGCTGATTATCGCCCTGGCGTTTCATCTGGCGGAGGTGGGGTTAATCGGCCTGTCGGTGATCATCCTGGCGACCTCCTTTACCGGCGTGACGGATGAGCATGCTATCGGCAAGGCCTTTACCGAAGCGCTGCCGTTTACCGCTCTGCTGGCGGTGTTTTTTGCGGTGGTGGCGGTGATTGTCGACCAGCAGCTGTTTGCGCCAATCATTCGCTATGTGCTGCAGGCCGAGGCGGATGCCCAGCTGTCGCTGTTTTATCTGTTTAACGGCCTGCTGTCGGCCATCTCCGACAATGTGTTTGTCGGCTCGGTCTATATCAATGAGGCCAAAACTGCGCTGCAGAGCGGCGCGATAAACCAGCAACAGTTTGAACTGCTGGCGGTGGCGATTAACACCGGTACCAACCTGCCCTCCGTCGCCACGCCGAACGGCCAGGCGGCGTTCCTGTTCCTGCTCACCTCGGCGCTGGCCCCCCTGATAAGACTCTCTTATGGCCGGATGGTGTGGATGGCGCTGCCCTATACGGTGGTATTAACCAGCGTCGGTTTGTTGTGCGTCAAAATTACCCTCATTCCTGTTACCCAATGGATGCTGCAGGCGGGTATACTGGCGACGCATTAAGTGAGTCAGCCGGGTAATTTATTACCCGGCTGCGCTGACGAATGATAAATATCCGATTACGTTATATTTTGCGCGCCGAGGCTGGCACGCAAATTGTTTTCGTTTACACTGCGCTTTCTATACCTGTTCCAGGGAAATGATTATGTTGAAATTTTTAAATCAGTGCTCGCGTGGACGCGGAGCCTGGTTGCTGTTGGCCCTGACCGCCTTCGCACTCGAAATGGTGGCATTGTGGTTCCAGCATGTAATGTTGCTGAAGCCCTGCGTGCTGTGTATCTATGAACGTTGCGCGCTGTTTGGCGTGATGGGCGCAGGCCTGGTGGGCGCCATCGCCCCAAAAAGCCCGCTTCGCTATGGTGCGATTGCTATCTGGCTGTACAGCGCCGGAAAAGGGCTTCAGCTGGCCTGGGAGCACACCATGATCCAGCTGCACCCGTCGCCGTTTCAGACCTGTGATTTTGCCGCCAGCTTCCCGAGCTGGCTGCCGCTGGACAAGTGGCTGCCACAGGTGTTCGTGGCCAGCGGTGACTGCTCCGTGCGTCAGTGGGAGTTCCTGACCCTCGAGATGCCGCAGTGGCTGGTAGGCATTTTTGCCGCTTACCTGGTCGTGGCGCTGCTGGTACTGATTGCCCAGCCGTTTAAACCGAAAAAACGCGATTTGTTTGGCAGATAAAAAAACGTCGGGTGGCGCTGCGCTTACCCGACCTACAGGCTCGTAGGCCCGCGCAAGCGAAGCGCCGCCGGGCATTAAAAAACCCGCCGCGGCGGGTTTTTTTATTAGCTGCGGTTGGGATGATTCATAATATGGTCTTCCCAGTCGCGCACCTCAGATTCTCGCACCGCAATATGGCGCACCGAAATCCGCTCGCCGTGCATCGCCGCTTTCGAACCGGCCAGCAGCGGGTGCCACTTCGGCAATTCCTTCCCTTCCGCCAGCAGACGATAGGCGCAGGTCGGTGGCAACCACTCAAAGGTTGGCAGGTTGTCACGGGTCAGCTTGATGCAGTCCGGCTCTAACTCGAACCGGCGCTCGTAATTACGGCACTGGCAGGTTTTGATATTCAGCTGGTTGCAGGCGACGTTGGTGAAGTAGATTTCATCCGAGTCTTCATCCATCAGCTTATGCAGGCAGCACTGCCCGCAGCCGTCACACAGCGATTCCCACTCGGCGTCGGTCATGTTGTCGAGAGTTTTGCTTTGCCAGAAAGGAATGTCGCTCATAAGGATGTCCACACGTCAAAATAAAGCGCACCTTATAACCAGTCTGGCACCTCGATGCAAGTTTTGCCGCCCAAAAGGGGCGGCAAGCGGGGATTACAGCACGCGGGTTTTCAGTGACAGGCCGTTAACGGCCACTTCCAGCTCGTCGCCGCCTGAGAGCGGACCCACCCCTTCCGGGGTGCCGGTGAGGATCACATCCCCCGGTTTCAGGGTGAAGTAACGGCTCATATAGGCAATCAGCGGGACAATCTTGTGGATCATGTCGGCGGTGGAGCCCTGCTGACGCACCTCGCCGTTCACCTTCAGGCTCAGGGTGGTGTTCTGCGGATCGTCCTGAAATTCCGATACCGGTACAAACCCGGAGATCGGGCAGGAGTTATCAAAGCCTTTGGCTTTTTCCCACGGCTGGCCCGCTTTCTTCATTTTGCCCTGCACGTCGCGCAGGGTCAGATCCAGCGCCACACCATAACCGGCAATCGCCTTCTGCACATGATCTTCAGAGGCCTGGCGCAGCGTAGCACCAATAAGCACCGCCAGCTCCACTTCGTGGTGAACCGAGCCCAGTCCCTGCGGTAACGCCAGCGGCTGGCGAATATCACAGAGTGCCGTTTCCGGTTTAATGAACAGCACCGGCTCGTCCGGAACCGCACTTCCCATTTCCTGAATATGCTTAGCGTAATTACTTCCTACGCAGACGACTTTACTTACCGGATAATCCAGTAAGGCTCCTTGCCAGTTATGATGTTGATACATAGACGTCCCCTGAACGGTTAATGTGACGCTGACAGATAATTCTTAAACTATTTTTTCCCCTGCGCCTCAAGATGCTGTTTGAGTAAATTTTCTTGCGGTGGAGGGAGTTGTAAATAATAGCCCTGTTCGGCCAGCGCGGTTTTTACTTTTTCCAGATCGGCGTTGCTCAGCTGCTTGCGCCCGTCGAGGGGCATCAGCATCACCAGCTGCGGCTTACCGAAGCTCTTCATCAGGGCCTCAGGCACGCGGGAAAAATCGTCCTTTTTTTCGACATACAGGTAGGTCTGGTCGCGCTGGGTACTTCTGTAGATCACACAAAACATATATTTACTCTGAATTAAGCGGGAGGGTGACTTGCCTCAATATAATTGTGACTATAACATGCCTGATACTCTTCGGAATATCACGGCGCACACGTCGTGGTAAAAGCAAATTGAGTAAGGCCAGGATGTCAAACACGCCCATCGAGCTTAAAGGCAGTAGCTTCACCTTATCAGTGGTTCATTTGCATGAAGCAAAACCCGAGGTTATTCGTCAGGCGTTAGAAGACAAAATCGCGCAGGCGCCCGCATTTCTTACCCATGCGCCGGTGGTCATTAACGTAAGCGGCCTCGAAGCGCCGGTTAACTGGCACCATTTGCAACAGGCGGTCACCGCCACCGGCCTGCGGATTGTGGGCATCAGTGGCTGCAAAGACGCTGAGCTGAAAGCCGAAATCGATCGGGCGGGTCTTCCGCTGCTGAACGAAGGCAAAGACAAAGCCCCGCGCGCAGAGCCCCCTGCCCCGCCAGAACTCCCTGTTACCCCTGTCACAAAAACGCGATTGATTGATCTTCCGGTGCGTTCCGGTCAGCGCATTTATGCGCCAAACTGTGACCTGATTGTGACCAACCACGTCAGCGCAGGGGCGGAGCTGATTGCGGATGGCAATATCCATATTTATGGCTCAATGCGAGGCCGTGCGCTGGCGGGTGCCAGCGGCGATCGCGATGCGCAAATTTTTTGTACCCACCTGGAGGCGGAGCTGGTCTCCATCGCAGGTGTTTACTGGCTGAGTGATAACATCCCGGCCGAATTTTCTGGCAAAGCGGCACGTCTGCGGCTGGCAGACAACGCTTTGACCGTTCAACCGTTGAATTGATCCCTTTTTAACAAGGAATTTCTATGGCACGCATTATTGTTGTTACTTCGGGTAAAGGAGGCGTTGGCAAGACCACCTCCAGCGCGGCCATCGCTACAGGTTTGGCCCAGAAGGGAAAGAAAACCGTCGTTATTGATTTCGATATCGGCCTGCGTAACCTTGACCTGATTATGGGTTGTGAACGCCGCGTGGTGTACGATTTTGTGAACGTGATTCAGGGTGACGCCACGCTGAATCAGGCGATGATTAAAGATAAACGTACCGACAATCTCTATATTCTTCCCGCTTCACAGACGCGCGACAAGGATGCGCTGACCCGTGAAGGTGTGGAAAAGGTGCTCGATGAGCTGAAAAAGATGGAGTTCGATTTCGTGGTCTGCGATTCACCGGCAGGCATCGAAACCGGCGCGCTGATGGCGCTCTACTTCGCCGATGAAGCGATCATCACCACCAACCCGGAAGTGTCGTCCGTGCGCGACTCCGACCGAATTTTAGGGATCCTCGCCTCAAAATCCCGCCGTGCGGAAAATGGCCAGGAACCGATTAAAGAGCACCTGCTGCTGACCCGTTATAATCCGGGTCGGGTTAATAAAGGTGATATGCTGAGTATGGAAGACGTGCTCGAGATCCTGCGTATCAAACTGGTTGGCGTCATCCCGGAAGATCAATCCGTGCTGCGTGCCTCTAACCAGGGTGAACCGGTTATCCTCGACGCTAACGCAGACGCCGGTAAAGCGTATGCGGACACGGTAGATCGTCTGCTCGGAGAAGAACGTCCTTTCCGCTTCATCGAAGAAGAGAAGAAAGGTTTCCTCAAACGCCTGTTCGGAGGATAAGTTATGGCATTACTGGACTTTTTTCTCTCGCGGAAAAAAAGCACCGCTAACATCGCAAAAGAGCGTCTGCAGATCATCGTGGCAGAACGCCGCCGCAGCGACGCAGAACCGCATTACCTGCCGCAGCTGCGCAAAGATATTCTGGAAGTGATCTGTAAGTACGTGCAGATTGACCCGGAAATGGTGACCGTACAGCTGGAGCAAAAGGACGGGGATATCTCGATTCTGGAGCTCAACGTGACCCTGCCGGAAGCGGAAGAGTCACGTTCATAACCGTGCCTGATGCCGGGCGGCGCTGCGCTTGCCCGGCCTACGGTTCCCCACCGGGGCGATTACTGCGGATACGCTTCCAGTAGCGTATTCAGGCGATCGGCCATCAGTTCCCCGCGCCAGCCTGCCATCAGTTCCGGCGTACCGTTCTGCGGCTTCAGCTTCCAGTGCGCGTTCAGCAGCTGGTTGATCTGACGACGTGAGGCCAGCAGCTCGGCGCTGACTTTGCTCTCCGCTGCCACTTCCTGCACCAGGGCTTTAATCGCCTTAAACGCTTTGCGATAACCCGGCATATCCATCAGGTTCAACAGCGGCTGCGGCAATGCCTCTTCCGGCAACGCCTGCGCCTTCTCCACCAGCGCCAGCAGGGTTTTACCATGGAAGCGGATCTCCGAGCCGGAAAGGCCAATGCTGTCCAGCTCGCCCAGGCTACCCGGCATGTAACGCGCCACGGCCCACAGATGCTCTTCACGCACTACAAAGTTCACCGCCAGGTCGCGCTCGCGCGCCTTACGCAGACGCCAGTCCGCCAGCAGCTGCAGACAGGCCAGCTGGCGGGTGCGCAGCTGCCAGGCGTTGCTGATGTCGCGCCATGCCTCTTTCGGATCGGTGGTCTCCTGACGACGCAGCTGCGTCATCCGGCACTCATTGAGGGCAGCAGGCAGCCAGCCGGAAGCTTCAGCCTCTTTCATCAGCTGACCGGCAATCGGCAGCAGGTAGAACACATCCGCCGCCGCGTAGTCGAGCTGGCGTTCGGTCAGCGGGCGCGCCAGCCAGTCGGTGCGGGATTCGCTCTTGTCGATCGCCAGCCCGGTGTACTCTTCCACCATGGCGGCAAAACCCCATGACAGCGGGCGACCGGCAAAGGCAGCGAGGATCTGGGTGTCGATCAGCGGCTCCGGCATGATGCCGAAGGTATTGAGGAAAACTTCCAGATCTTCACTTCCGGCATGCAGATATTTAGTGATGGCGGTATTCAGCAGCAGCGCACGCATTGGCGCCCAGTCGGTGATCCCCAGCGGGTCGATAAGCGACACATTTTTTCCGTCATACATCTGGATCAGACCCAGCTGCGGGTAATAGGTGCGGGTACGGACAAATTCGGTATCCAGCGCGATGGCGGGTGCGTCACGGGTGACATCGCACAGCGAAGCCAGCTCGTCGTTGGTGGTGATCATCTGGTAATTCAAATCATATTCTCTTTGGTTTGCGCCCATAAAAAAACGCCGGCCAGGCCAGCGTTTTGGGGTGACTAACACGAAGCTCAGGCTTTATTGTCTACTTTGGCGCGCGCTTCGTCACGTAATTCTCGTCGTAATATCTTCCCGACGTTCGATTTTGGCAGTTCGTCGCGAAACTCCACCAGTTTCGGCACTTTGTAGCCGGTCAGCTGGCGACGACAGAAGGTAATCAGCGCCTCTTCGCTGAGGTCAGGATCTTTTTTCACCACAAAGATTTTGACCGTTTCACCGCTGCTGCCAGCCGGAACGCCTACCGCGGCTACTTCCAGCACGCCGTTGTGCTGCATTACCACGTCTTCAATCTCGTTCGGATAGACGTTGAACCCGGAGACCAGGATCATGTCTTTTTTACGATCGACGATGCGCAGGAAACCTTCGTCATCCATCACCGCAATGTCACCGGTGTGCAGCCAGCCATCTTTGATGATTTCGTCGGTGGCATCCGGACGCTGCCAGTAGCCCAGCATCACCTGCGGCCCTCTCACGCACAGTTCGCCCGGTTCGCCATGCGGCACTTCGTTATCGTTGTCATCCACCAGTTTGGCTTCGGTGGAGGGCACCGGCAGGCCGATGCTGCCGCTGTGGTAGTCGATGTCGTGCGGGTTGACGCTCACCAGCGGAGCGCACTCGGTCAGGCCATAGCCCTCCAGCAGATACTGCCCGGTGAGTTTGACCCAGCGCTCGGCCACCGCCTGCTGTACCGGCATCCCACCGCCCGCCGACAGATGCAGGGTCGAGAAGTCGAGCTGCTGGAACTCTTTGTTGTTCAGCAGGGCATTGAACAGGGTGTTCACCCCGGTCATGGCGGTAAACGGATATTTCGCCAGCTCTTTCACCAGGCCGGGAATATCCCGCGGGTTGGTGATGAGCACGTTCTGGCCACCAAGCTCGATAAACAGCAGGCAGTTCATGGTGAGGGCGAAGATGTGGTAGAGCGGCAGCGCGGTGATCACCAGCTCTTTGCCGCGATGCAGCAGCGGGCCGTAGGTGGCATTGACCTGTTCGAGGTTCGCCAGCATGTTGCGGTGGGTGAGCATCGCCCCTTTCGCCACCCCGGTGGTGCCACCGGTGTACTGCAGGAAGGCCAGATCCTGCGGCACCACTTCCGGTTTAACGTACTGCATCCGGTAGCCGTTGTGCAGCGCCCGGCGGAAGGAGATGGCGTCCGGCAGGTGATATTTCGGCACCAGACGTTTGACGTATTTAACAACAAAGTTAACCAGCGTCCCTTTGGCGGTGGAGAGCTGATCGCCCATCCGCGTCAGAATGACGTGTTTGACCTGGGTCTTGTCGACCACTTTTTCCAGGGTGTGCGCGAAGTTGGAGACAATCACAATCGCCGCCGCACCGCTGTCGTTCAGCTGGTGCTCCAGCTCGCGCGGGGTATAGAGCGGGTTGACGTTAACCACGATCATCCCGGCGCGCAGGATACCAAACAGCGCCACCGGATACTGCAGCAGGTTAGGCATCATCAGCGCTACCCGGTCACCTTTCTTCAGGCCTAAACCCTGTTGCAGGTAGGCCGCAAATGCCCGGCTGCGCTCTTCCAGCTTACGGAAGGTCATCACCTCACCCATGTTCACAAACGCAGGCTGATCGGCGTAGCGCGTCACGGAGTTTTCAAACAGTTCAACCAGGGATTGATAACGGTCAGGATTTATCTCTGCAGGCACATCCGCAGGATAACGGTTAAGCCAAACCTTCTTCACTACATCACCTCTGAAATGCGTGTTCGTCGTCATCACAGCCCCGGTTAATAAACAAGTCGTTAACATAATATTAACTCAGCGTACCAGTTTATTTATTGCCCGGATTTAAGGTTGCGAAGCGCGTCACTATTTATTTTTGTTATGGACATAAAAAAAACGAAACAGCGGCCAGGCCGCTGTTTCTTCTTCAGTCTTAACAGGGAGTTACTCTGTTACTACCGTCCGAACCTGAGCCGGTCCGGGACCGTAACCTGGCCAGCCGCCATAGCCGTAGCCATATCCATAGCGCCACGGATGCGGGCCCCAGTAGAAGGGATCGATCGGCTGCGGCGGCATCACCACCTGCTGCACTACCCGCCAGCGTTTATAGCCGTTGGCCTGCAGGGTCATAAATTTATACGGCGTGTTGCCAACTTTGCCCTGCTCCGTGCCGGTGATCGTACCGACGACGGTGATCAGCTGACCACGGAAATCCACCGGGTCGAGGAAACCGTTCACATCGGCATAGATACGCCCGCGCGAGGCTTCACCCAGCACCGGTCGCGCGCCGCTGTCCAGCGGAACGGTGGCGATTTCCAGACGGGTTTTCCCCTGCTGGTTCAACACCTCCACCACTTTACCGCCGAAGCGTGCTTCCTGGCCGACATACAGCTCCGGCGCGTTCATCACCCGGACCAGATCCTGCTGCGGCGTCGGGCTGCTGCCCTTGATCGCATCAGGGACAGAGACACATCCTGTTAATGCCAGGGCAAAGGCCCCGACGGTCAGCAGACGAACAACATATTTTTGAACCGCCATGATGCGACTCCTTTTTCTCAGGCTCTGATACTGAGATTCACTCCCGGCCCGGAAGTTTCTTCCACGCTACGGTGTTTCGCAAATAAACCGGCTCGGCCTTCTCGACCGCCACGGTGTTTCCTGCGGCCAGCAGCTGACGGGCGATAGGCAGCATATCTTCCGCGGCAGGCAACAACACGTTACCGTCCACCAGGGTCAGACCGCTGTCGTTGGCCATATCCGGCCAGGCCGGCCAGCCGGTGCCGACGGTTGCCCACTCACCGGAAAGCTGCTTCATGCGTTCGCCTGCTGCGTCCGGGGTGAGCACCGCTTCACTCTCTTCCCCGTGCCAGACGCCCTGCTCATCGCGGGTGTACTCGGCCCAGTAAACTTCGCCCATCCGGGCGTCGATGGCGGCCAGCACGCGGGTAGCACCGGTATTGCGCCAGGCACCCTCGGCCATGGTAGCAAGGGTCGACACGCCAATCATCGGCAGTTCGGCACCCAGTGCCAGTCCCTGGGCAATGCCAATCCCGATGCGCACACCGGTAAAGCTGCCCGGGCCACGGCCATAGGCCAGGGCATCGAGGTTATTCAGGGAGGTGTTGCCCTCGGTGAGGATCATCTTCACCAAAGGCAGGATACGTTGGGTATGTTCCCGGGGGCACTCTTCGAAATGAGCACAGAGTTTACCGTCGTTCCACAGGGCAACAGAGCAGGCCTCTGTGGCGGTATCAATAGCCAGAATTCGCATGTGTTGTCGCGCTCTCGCAAGGGTCAGTCACAAAAAGGCGCGCATTTTAACACATCCGCCAGTAAATTACTCCGCCTCAGACGCCGCCAGGAAACGCACTGCGCGATCGATATCCCGGGTACGCGGCGCCGGCGGCAGGCTGGCGATAAAAGTGGCCCCGTACGGGCGCATCACCAGCCGGTTATCGCAGATCACCAGCACCCCGCGATCGTCCACGTCGCGGATCAGGCGCCCCACCCCCTGCTTGAGGGTGATCACCGCGTCCGGAAGCTGCACCTCATCAAAGGGATCGCCCCCGCGCAGACGGCAATCTTCCATTCGCGCCTTCAGGAGCGGATCGTCCGGCGAGGTGAAAGGCAGTTTGTCGATGATCACCAGCGACAGGGCGTCACCGCGCACGTCCACCCCTTCCCAGAAGCTGCTGGTCGCCACCAGCAGAGCGTTGCCGGCGGTGACAAACTGCTGGAGCAGCTGGCCTTTGCTGGTTTCACCCTGCAACAGCACCGGCAGGGTCATGGTGGCGCGGAACTGCTCCGCCAGATCGCGCATCATGGCGTGGGAGGTACAGAGCATAAAGCAGCGGCCGTTGTTGGCCTCGATCATCGGCTTGAGCATCGCCGCCAGATGGCGGGCGGCGCCGGGCTGATTAGGCAGCGGCAGATTACGCGGTACGCAGAGCAGCGCCTGGGTGGCGTAATCAAACGGGCTCGGCAGCAGCAGGGATTTGGCCTCTGCGATGCCGAGACGTTCGGTGAAGTGGTGCAGATCGTCGTTCACCGACAGCGTAGCGGAGGTAAAGATCCAGCTGCCCGGTTTTTGCGCCATCACCTCCTGGAATTTATCGGCCACGGTGAGCGGCGTCAGGGCGAGGGTGAAATGGCGCGAGTTGCATTCGTACCAGTAGCTGTAGCCTGGCTGGTTAAACTCTTTCAGCCGTTTCAGGCGGGTGCGGTAGAGCGTGGCGCGCTCGAAGGCGGCATCCAGCAGTGCGGAACGGCCAAGGGAGAGCTTCGCCACGTCGTAGCAGAGCTCGAGGGCGTCGTCGAGCAGCAGCAGCGCCCGCTGAATATGCTGATCGGCCAGCAGTTCGCGCAGGTTGCCGCGATAGCCCGGATCGCCGAGCTGCATACGGAAATCCTGAGTGCTTTGCGCCAGCCGGTCGGCGCACTTCTGCAGCTGCTGGGTATCTTTCAGTTCGGTGCGGTAGGCGATAGTGAAATCTTTCGCCAGGTCCAGCAGCTGGCGGCTGGAGAGGGACTGACCGAAATACTGGCTGGCGATATCCGGGAGCTGATGGGCTTCATCGAAGATCAATACGTCAGCCTCGGGGATCAGCTCACCAAAGCCGCTCTCCTTCACCACCATATCCGCGAGGAACAGGTGGTGGTTGACCACCACCACGTCGGCATCCATCGCCGTTTTACGCGCTTTGACCACAAAACAGTCTTTGTAGAGCGGGCAGTCGCTGCCGAGACAGTTGTCATTGGTGCTGGTGACCAGTGGCCAGACGGCGGAGTCTTCGGCCACGCTGGCGCAGGTGCTGATGTCTCCGTCGAGGGTCTGGTTAGCCCAGGTGCGCAGGATGATCACATCGCTGAGCGTCTGCACCGGCAGATCGCCCCCGGCCAGCGCCTGCTGGTCGAGTCGTTCAATACAGAGGTAGTTGGAGCGCCCTTTCAGCAGGGCCAGACGACCTTTATACTTCAGGGCTTTAGCCACGGTAGGCAGGTCGCGGCTGTAGAGCTGATCCTGCAACGCCTTTGATCCGGTGGAGATGATCACTTTCTTTTTGGCACGCAGCGCGGGCGCGAGGTAGGCATAGGTTTTACCGGTGCCGGTGCCCGCTTCTACCACCAGCGGCCGGGCGCTGTCGATTGCCTCGGCTACCGCGTGCGCCATCTGACGCTGCGGTTCGCGCGGCTTAAAGCCGGGAATTGCCTTTGCTAACTGTCCGTCTGCTGCGAAATCGTCTGCCACTCTGCCCCCTGTATTTTTGCACAGGGGATTATGTCAGGCCACTCGCCCTGGCGCCAGTCGAGAGTGACGCAGGCAAAACAATATGGCAGTCTTGCCTGCTGAAACAGACACTCACGAGGAAACGTAAATGACAATTGTGCGCATTGATGCCGAAGCCCGCTGGTCAGATGTGGTGATCCACAACCAGACCCTGTACTACACCGGCGTCCCGGCCAATCTGGATGCCGAGGCTTATGAGCAGACCGCCAATACCCTGGCGCAGATCGACGCGGTACTGGAAAAACAGGGCAGCGACAAATCGCACATTCTGGATGCGACGATTTTCCTGGCGAACAAAGATGATTTCGCGGCGATGAACAAAGCCTGGGATGAGTGGGTGGTGGCAGGTCACGCGCCTGTACGTTGCACGGTACAGGCGACACTGATGAAACCGCAGTATAAGGTGGAGATTAAGATTATCGCCGCAGTGTAAGGGCGTTACTCTTCTTCATCCTCATCTTCAAAACGCGCCACGATCCGCTCGCCGGTATGGGTGGCGCGCAACTCGTTTGCCACCTGGGTAATGGCCTGCCCGCTGCTCATCCCCTGGGACATCAGCTCCTGAATACGCTCGACGGCCTTTTGCTGCTGGTCGTGGCTCAGTGAAGGTAAACCTGCAAACATCGTCAACTCCTGCTAAATTATCAGCGCTAATTATTTCACGCTGCCCGGTAGTCTACCACCCATGAACCCGTTATCCCCCACTGTTTTGACATTACCCTGGCACCCGGATGCCGCAGAATTCTGGTTTGCGCCGCTAAGCTCTCTGCCGTGGGCGATGCTGCTGCATTCCGGCCATGCGGATCATCCCTACAGCCGCTTTGACATTCTGGTGGCCGACCCGCGCACCACCCTGGTAACTCACGGGGCGGATACGCTGATTGACGGTGTTCACTCGGACGCCTGCCCGTTGAGTTTGCTTCAGCAGGCTATGGATGAGATGGGCCTGCCCTGCTCGCCGAACCGGGACCTGCCCTTCCAGGGCGGCGCGCTGGGGTTGTTCGGCTACGACCTCGGTCGCCGCTTCGAACAGCTGCCGGAACGAGCCGGGCGTGATATTACCCTGGCGGACATGGCCGTCGGCCTGTACGACTGGGCGATCGTTGTCGATCATCGCAAACAGCAGGTGTCGCTGGTCTGTCATGGCGACGCAGAAGCCCGGCTGGCGTGGCTCGAATCACAACGCGTGCCCGCTAATGCGCCCGCGTTCCGGCTGACCTCCGGCTGGCAGGCCAATATGTCCGCGGCGGAGTACCATCAAAAATTCGATCGCGTGCAGGCCTTTTTGCACAGCGGCGACTGTTATCAGGTCAATCTGGCCCAGCGTTTTCAGGCCCGCTATGAGGGCGACGAGTGGCAGGCCTTTACCCGGCTGAATGCCAACAACCGCGCCCCGTTTAGTGCCTTTTTGCGTCTCGAAGAGGGAGCTATCCTGAGCCTCTCACCGGAGCGGTTTATCCATCTGGCGGAGGGCGTCATCCAGACCCGCCCGATCAAAGGCACCCTGCCGCGCCTCGCGGATGCGGACGCCGATCGTCAGCAGGCGGAGAAACTCGCCGCCTCGCCGAAAGACAGAGCCGAGAACCTGATGATTGTCGATCTGATGCGCAATGACATTGGCCGGGTGGCGGAGCCGGGAAGCGTGCGGGTGCCGGAGCTGTTCGTGGTCGAGCCCTTCCCGGCCGTTCATCACCTGGTAAGCACCATTACCGCCCGGCTGCCGCCAACGCAGACCGCCTGCGATCTGCTGCGCGCCGCCTTCCCCGGCGGATCGATCACCGGCGCGCCTAAGGTGCGGGCGATGGAGATCATCGACGAGCTGGAGCCTCACCGCCGTAACGCCTGGTGCGGCAGCATCGGCTATCTCAGTCTGTGCGGCGGCATGGATACCAGCATTACCATTCGTACCCTGACGGCAGTGGATGGACAAATTTACTGTTCCGCAGGCGGCGGGATCGTGGCTGACAGCCAGGCCGCAGCGGAATATCAGGAAACCTTTGATAAAGTGAATCGTATTCTGCAACAACTGGAGCGCTAACTGGTGAATACCCACGATCTGACTCTCGACAATTTTTTATCGCGTTTTCAGCTTTTGCGTCCACAGGTGAACAGCACGTCGTTAAACCAGCGTCAGGCGGCGGTGCTGATCCCGGTGGTGCGTCGGGAGCAGCCGGGCCTGTTGCTGACCCGACGTTCCGCGCAGATGCGCAAACATGCCGGTCAGGTGGCGTTTCCTGGCGGCGCGGTGGACAGCACCGACGCCTCGTTAATTGCCGCTGCTCTGCGTGAAGCCGAGGAAGAAGTGGCTATTCCGCCGCACAAGGTCGAAGTGATTGGCGTCCTGCCGCCGGTGGACAGCGTGACCGGTTTTCAGGTGACGCCGGTGGTGGGCATTATTCCTCCCAACCTGCCCTATCATGCCAGCGTCGATGAAGTGGAGTCGGTGTTCGAAATGCCGCTCGCCGAAGCCCTGCGTCTGAGCCGTTATCATCCCCTGGATATTCATCGTCGTGGCCACGATCATCGGGTATGGCTCTCCTGGTATCAGCATTATTTTGTCTGGGGCATGACCGCGGGAATTATTCGCGAGCTGGCGCTGCAGATCGGCCTGAAACCTTGACTATACTTTACATTCGCCTCTTTTTTGCACCTTTGCGATCCGCCTCCCGCTATTAGTTAATTCCGCGTTGGCCATTAGTTTAATTCATGTGAATAGTTGAGCTGACGACGGGCTTCCCTCTTACACTATGCGAAGTTATTACATCGTTACTGGAAACCCGGTAACCCTGTCAGGAGTGTTAAAGTGATTAGTATATTCGACATGTTCAAAGTGGGGATTGGTCCCTCTTCTTCCCACACTGTAGGGCCGATGAAGGCCGGTAAACAGTTCGTCGATGACCTGGTCGAAAAAGGATTACTGGACAGCATTACCCGCGTGGCGGTGGACGTATACGGTTCACTGTCGTTAACGGGTAAAGGCCACCACACCGATATCGCCATTATTATGGGTCTGGCCGGAAATATGCCGGACACCGTAGATATTGACGCCATTCCGGCGTTTATCCGCGACGTGGAAACGCGCGGTCGTCTGTTGCTGGCGAATGGCCGGCAGGAAGTGGATTTCCCGCAGGACGACGGCATGCGTTTTCGCAGCGACAACCTCTCGTTGCATGAGAACGGGATGCAGATCCACGCCTTCAGCGGCGACAAAGTGGTCTACAGCAAAACCTATTACTCCATCGGCGGCGGCTTTATTGTCGACGAAGAGCATTTTGGCAAAGACACGGCGGGCGACGTGAACGTGCCTTACCCGTTCAAGTCAGCGAAAGAGATGCTGGATTACTGCCACGAGACCGGCCTGTCCCTCTCCGGCATGGTGATGCAGAACGAACTGGCGCTGCACAGCAAGAAAGAGATTGAAGACTATTTTGCTAACGTCTGGCAGACCATGCGCGCCTGTATCGATCGCGGCATCAATACCGAAGGCGTGTTGCCGGGTCCGCTGCGCGTACCGCGTCGCGCCTCTGCCCTGCGCCGGATGCTGGTCACCACCGACAAGTATTCCAACGATCCGATGAACGTCATCGACTGGGTGAACATGTTTGCCCTGGCGGTAAACGAAGAGAATGCCGCTGGCGGACGTGTGGTCACGGCCCCGACCAACGGTGCCTGCGGGATCGTTCCGGCGGTACTGGCCTACTACGATCACTTTATCGAATCGGTGAGCCCGGATATCTACATTCGCTACTTCCTCGCCGCCGGCGCGGTGGGTGCGCTGTATAAGATGAACGCCTCCATCTCCGGCGCCGAAGTCGGCTGTCAGGGTGAAGTCGGCGTGGCCTGCTCAATGGCGGCTGCCGGTCTGGCTGAGCTGCTGGGCGCCAGCCCGGAACAGGTGTGCGTGGCGGCAGAGATCGGCATGGAGCATAACCTCGGTCTGACCTGCGACCCGGTTGCCGGTCAGGTGCAGGTGCCGTGTATCGAACGTAACGCGATTGCCTCGGTGAAAGCGATTAACGCCTCCCGCATGGCGATGCGCCGCACCAGCGAACCGCGCGTCTCGCTGGATAAGGTAATCGAAACCATGTACGAAACCGGCAAAGACATGAACGCCAAATACCGCGAAACCTCCCGCGGCGGCCTGGCGATTAAGGTGCAGTGCGACTAATCCTCTGACTGCCCTGCTGCAACTTTCGTCTTTCATACCCCCTTCGCCCATCTGATACAGATGGGCGAATTTCATGCACTTTTCTCGTTACCTGAAATAATGACCACTACACTAGCTGAGTTGCCACGGGCATTGGCGCCAGTGGCTTTTCGGGTGGCCGTGGCATGCAAACAGCTCACAGGATAATTAAAAATTATCGCCGCAAACGGATTATCGTCTGCCTGGTGCTGTCCTTCTCCACTCTCATCTGCTCACTCATCATCGGCTTTATTTCGCAGCGTAATTTAAATCAACAGTCTACCGCCGCTTTCGTGTCGCATGCAGTTGAGACCCTGGATAAGATCCTGCTGCCGCTGGAGACCGGGCGCGACGTGGTGCAGCCGCTGATCGGCCTGCCCTGCGTGGAGGTCAATTTTTTACTGCGTAAACAGGCCGCCTCCCTGCAAACCGTGCGCTCGATTGGTCTGATCAAGGACGGTATTCTCTACTGCTCCAGCATGTTCGGAAACCGCGATATCCCCATCAGCCAGTTCCAGCCCCGGCTGCCCGCTTCTCAGCCTTTACTGCTCCTTACCACCGACCATGCCCTGCTGCAGGGCAGTCCGGTGCTTATCCAGTGGTATCCGGTGCCGGGCCAGGTCGATGATGGGGTGATAGAGATTGTGAATATCGATCTTATTGCCAGACTGCTGCTGGAGCCCCAGCTGCCCATTATCAACGACGTTAACCTCAGCGTCGGCGGTAAGCATCTGAACTATGACCGCCAGCTCTCGGATGCGCTGGTGTTTGACAGCGACGAGACGGTGTTTCAGCAGGCCTCCAGCAATTTCCCGTTCACCATCACGGTGAACGGCCCTGGCCCGACGGATCTGGCCCTGAGAAACCTGCCCTCACAGCTGCCCCTGGCAGTGATATTCACCATGCTGGTGGGCTATATCGCCTGGCTTGCCACCGCCAGCCGCATGAGTTTCACCCGGGAGATTAATTATGGGCTGGCTGCCGGAGAGTTTGAGCTGTTCTGCCAGCCGCTGATCGATGCCAAAAAGCAGGACTGCGTGGGGGTAGAAATTCTTCTGCGCTGGAATAACCCGCGGCAGGGGTGGATCGCCCCGGATATTTTTATCCCGCTGGCGGAGGAGCATAACCTGATTGTCCCCCTGACCCGCTACGTGCTGATCGAAACCGTCAGCCATCTGGCGATGTTTCCCACCGCGTCGGGGTTTCATATTGGCATCAACGTGGCGGCCAAACATTTTCGCGACGGGGTGCTTCTCCACGATCTTAACAGCGTCTGGTTCAGCGCCGAGCCCGCGCAGCAGCTGGTGATTGAGCTCACCGAGCGCGATACCCTGCTGGAGATGGATTACAACATTGTGGAGGCCCTGCATCAGAAAGGGGTCAAGCTGGCGATCGATGATTTCGGCACCGGCAACAGCTCGCTGTCGTGGCTGGAAAAACTCAATCCGGAAGTGCTGAAAATAGATAAATCCTTCACCGCCGCGATTGGCACCGATGCCGTTAACTCGACGGTGACGGATATTATTATTGCCCTGGCCCAGCGTCTGAACATTGAGCTGGTGGCGGAAGGGGTGGAGACCTGCGACCAGGCGAAGCATCTACGCCTGCACGGCGTCGAAATTCTGCAGGGATTCCTGTATGCGCGGCCAATGCCGCTGCGGGATTTCCCGCAGTGGCTGGCGGAGAGTTCACCTCCGCCAGCCTCTCACAACGGGAACATGATGCCGTCGTTACCCTGATTACTCGTCTTCGTCGTGGCCAGACTGCTCTTTAACAATGCGCACCAGGTCAACGCGGTAATCATTGGCGGTCACGATGGTTATCTTCAGCGGCGGCAATTCGAGCACATCACCGGCACGCGGGATCTGACCGTTAACGGCAATCACCAGACCCGCCACCGTCGCGATATCATCATCGTTGTTGGTCAGATGTTCCAGACCCAGCGTATGTTGCAGCGCATGCAGGTCGGTGGTGCCTTTTACCAGCCAGCCATCATTGTCGTTGATGATTTCCGGCGTTTCGTCAGCATCCGGGAACTCACCGGCAATCGCTTCCAGGACGTCCAGCGGCGTCACCAGACCCTGCACCACGCCAAACTCGTTGGTCACGATCACAAAGCTACCCCGGGCACGACGCAGCACGCCCAGCAGATTGATCGGGTCGAGGGTCTCCGGCACCACGATGGCAGGCGAGGCGGCCGCAATGGCTTCAACGTTCGCCCCCTCTTCCAGCGCCACCAGCATCTCTTTAGCACGCACAATACCGATGATCTCATCCAGCTCACCGCGACACACCGGGAACAGGCTGTGCGGGGAGGAGAGCAGCTGCTGGCGGATTTCTTCCACGCTCAGGCTGGCATCAACCCAGCTGATCTCACCGCGCGGGGTCATGATCCCGCGCAGGGAGCGCGAGGCCAGCGACAGCACGCCGTTGATCATATAGCGTTCTTCTTCCACAAAGGCGCCTTCAGGCACCGGCACCGGAGCATGGTTATCGTTGTCCTGCTGCGCTTTGGCTTCACGGCGGCCGCCCATCAGACGCAGAATCGCATCAGCGGTACGGGCACGCAGCGGCTGATTCGACTGCTGGCGAATAAAGTTGCGGCGGGCAATCTGGTTAAACATCTCTATAATGATCGAGAAACCAATTGCGGCGTACAGATAGCCTTTCGGAATATGGAAGCCGAAACCTTCTGCCACCAGGCTCAGACCAATCATCAGCAGGAAGCTCAGACAGAGCACCACCACGGTCGGATGCTCGTTCACGAATCGTGTCAACGGCTTCGAGGCGAGCAGCATCACCGCCATCGCAATGATCACAGCAGCCATCATCACCGGCAGGTGGTTCACCATACCGACAGCGGTAATCACCGCGTCGAGGGAGAAGACGGCATCCAGCACCACGATTTGCATGACCACCACCCAGAAACTGGCGTAGCCTTTGCCGTGTCCGTCGTCATGCTGGCGGTTTTCCAGCCGTTCATGAAGTTCGGTTGTGGCTTTGAAGAGCAAGAATAGCCCCCCCACCAGCATGATCAGGTCACGCCCTGAGAAGGTGAAATCGAAGACAGTGAACAGGGGTTTGGTCAGCGTTACCATCCACGAGATGACCGACAGCAGCGCAAGACGCATGATCAGCGCTAAAGAAAGGCCGATTAAACGTGCTTTATCCCGTTGTTTAGGCGGCAGTTTATCCGCAAGGATGGCAATAAACACCAGGTTATCGATGCCGAGAACGATCTCAAGTACCACCAGCGTGAGCAATCCCACCCAGATTTGCGGGTCCATTAAGAATTCCATGACAAGCTCCTGCTAAAGGAATGGCAAAACGGCGCCGCGACAGATGCGGGCGAAACGGTAGAAGGCGTAAACAGTGAGTGGCGAGAGTCGCCGGTAAGGCTGGCCAGAGTTGGCCGGATGTGTGACTGGCGTCGGTGACGGTCCATACAGTGGGCTACTGCCCAATACTCCTGACAAGTAAACGGACGCTAAACATATCAGAGACATGGGCTTTATGGCAAAGATTTACTTTCCTTTGCAAACAGATGTTTCAGCGCTTTTTTTGATCGCAGAAATATCTCATTGGCTTAGGCTAAATTACGGATCTTCATCACATAAATTATTTTTTCACTGTCTAAAATAAATCGCGTAAGTCTTAGTAAATTGAACTCTAACCCTTATCTGAATCGATTCGTTCTTTCGAAGATGATCTCTAATGTCCTGACTCATGATGGGCATTAACGATAATAAAAGGAGGTAGCAAGTGACTATTGCTATTGTTATAGGCACACATGGTTGGGCTGCAGAGCAGTTACTTAAAACCGCAGAAATGCTTTTAGGCGAACAGGAAAACGTCGGCTGGATCGATTTCGTTCCCGGTGAAAACGCCGAGACACTGATAGAGAAATACACGGCTCAACTCTCCAGACTGGATACCAGCAGCGGCGTATTGTTCCTTGTTGACACATGGGGTGGTAGCCCGTTTAACGCCGCCAGCCGCATTGTTGTCGATAAAGACCAGTATGAAGTGGTCGCCGGGGTCAATATTCCGATGCTGGTTGAGACCCTGATGGCACGCGACGACAACCCGAGCTTTGACGAGCTGGTGGCGCTGGCGGTCGAAACCGGTCGCGAAGGCGTGAAAGCGCTGAAAGCGAAACCGGTTGAGGTTGCGAAAGCTGCACCGGTTGCCGCCACTGCTGCCCCTAAAGCCGCCGCCCCGCTGAAGCCCATGGGCCCGAACGATTACATGCAGATAGGCCTTGCGCGTATCGACGACCGACTGATTCATGGTCAGGTTGCGACACGCTGGACCAAAGAGACCAACGTCCAGCGTATCATCGTGGTCAGCGATGAAGTGGCCGCTGATACGGTGCGTAAAACCCTCCTCACCCAGGTGGCGCCGCCGGGCGTGACCGCCCATGTGGTGGACGTCGCCAAAATGATCCGCGTCTATAACAACCCGAAATATGCGGGCGAGCGCATCATGCTGCTGTTTACCAATCCGACCGACGTTGAACGCGTTGTCGAAGGCGGCGTAAATATTACGTCTGTCAACATTGGGGGTATGGCGTTCCGTCAGGGTAAAACCCAGGTGAACAACGCGATTTCAGTCGATGAGAAAGATATCGAAGCCTTTAAGAAACTCAATGCCCGCGGTATTGAACTTGAGGCCCGTAAAGTTTCCACCGATCAGAAACTGAAAATGATGGATTTGATCGGCAAAGTCGGGAAATAACCCTGCGCTGATTTTCACATAAAGCTTATGTCATAGGAGAAGTACAATGGAGATTACCACTCTTCAGATTGTGCTGGTGTTCATCGTCGCGTGTATAGCGGGTATGGAATCCGTACTTGATGAATTTCAGTTTCACCGTCCGCTGGTTGCCTGTACCTTAATCGGCGCCGTTCTCGGGGATATGAAAACCGGTATCATCATCGGTGGTACCCTGGAAATGATCGCCCTTGGCTGGATGAACATCGGTGCGGCAGTGGCACCGGATGCGGCCCTCGCCTCCATCATCTCTACCGTTCTGGTTATCGCCGGCCATCAAAATATCGGTGCCGGTATCGCGCTGGCTATCCCGCTGGCGGCGGCAGGCCAGGTTCTGACCATCATCGTGCGTACCATCACCGTTGCGTTCCAGCATGCGGCTGATAAGGCGGCGGAGAATGGCAACCTGACGGCACTCTCCTGGATCCACGTCTCGTCCCTGTTCCTGCAGGCGATGCGTATCGCTATCCCGGCGGTTATCGTGGCGATTTCTGTGGGTACCAGCGAAGTCCAGAGCATGCTGAACGCCATTCCTGAGGTGGTGACCGGCGGTCTGAACATTGCCGGCGGCATGATCGTGGTGGTGGGTTATGCGATGGTCATCAACATGATGCGCGCAGGCTACCTGATGCCGTTCTTCTACCTCGGCTTTGTTACCGCGGCATTTACCAACTTCAACCTGGTGGCACTGGGTGTGATTGGTGCGGTCATGGCTATCCTCTATATCCAGCTGAGCCCGAAATATAACCGCGTAGCCGGTGGTGCACAGGTTGCTGGTAATAACGATCTTGATAACGAACTGGACTAGCAGGTGAGCGACATGGTTGATATGACTAAAACTACCCCTCAGAAAAAACTGACTCCAGGGGATATTCGTGGCGTGTTCATCCGTTCTAACCTGTTCCAGGGTTCATGGAACTTCGAACGTATGCAGGCGCTGGGCTTCTGCTTCTCGATGGTGCCGGCGATTAAACGTCTGTATCCGGAAAATAACGAAGCGCGTCGTCAGGCGATTAAGCGTCACCTGGAATTCTTTAACACCCATCCTTACGTTGCAGCCCCGGTACTGGGCGTAACCCTGGCGATGGAAGAGCAGCGCGCAAACGGGGCCGAGATCGACGATGGTGCCATCAACGGTATCAAAGTGGGTCTGATGGGGCCGCTGGCGGGCGTAGGCGACCCCATCTTCTGGGGTACCGTGCGTCCGGTCTTCGCGGCGTTGGGTGCCGGTATTGCCATGAGCGGTAGCCTGCTCGGTCCTCTGCTGTTCTTTATCCTGTTCAACGTGGTGCGTCTGGCGACCCGTTACTACGGCGTGGCCTACGGCTACCGTAAAGGGGTGGATATCGTTCAGGATATGGGCGGCGGCTTCCTGCAGAAACTGACTGAGGGGGCGTCAATCCTCGGCCTGTTTGTCATGGGGGCGCTGGTGAACAAGTGGACGCACGTCAACATCCCGCTGGTGGTGTCAACCATCACCGGCCAGGATGGCCAGACTCGCGTCACCACCGTGCAGACCATCCTTGACCAGCTGATGCCGGGCCTGGTTCCGCTGCTGTTAACCTTCGCCTGTATGTGGCTGCTGCGTAAGAAAGTCAATGCGCTGTGGATCATCGTCGGCTTCTTCGTTATCGGTATCGTGGGTTACGCTATCGGTCTGCTGGGTCTGTAAGTTTTACTGAATACACCGGGGGCATGTACGCCCCCGTTTTTTTATCCGGAGGATGAATGACGGTCACGGACATCGTACTGGTTGTCTTTATTGTTGCCCTTCTGGCGTATGCCATCTACGACGAATTGATCATGCCCCGCCGCCACGGCGCGACCCTGCTGACCATCCCCCTGCTGCGTCGCGGCCGCGTTGATGCCGTCATCTTTGCCGGCCTGCTGATGATCCTGATTTATAACAACGTGATGAGCCAGGGGGCTTTATTAACCACATGGTTATTATGCGCTCTGGCATTAATGGCGTTTTATCTGTTCTGGATGCGGGTGCCGAAAATAATCTTCAAATCCACTGGATTCTTTTTCGCCAATGTCTGGATAGAATATAACCGTATTAAAGAGATGAATTTATCGGAAGACGGCGTGCTGGTGATGCAATTAGAGCAGCGGCGCCTGCTCGTTCGGGTCAAGAATATTGACGACCTGGAGAAAATATACAAATTAATCGTTAAAATTCAATGAGATAAAATAATAGCACTGGCTATATTTTGACGATGAATTTATCCAGTCATATAGCCAAAGCTATATTCGATGATGTAATACACGTCATATTATTAACGTTATTTTCACATCAAAATCTAAATGAAAATCGTTATCATCAAGCCTGACGAATAATACTTTCCGGCTGTTGTTTTAACTTCTCAAAATATGTTAAGGTTGCGCCCGTCGTTGGGGAGTAGCCGATTTCCGGTATACCGGAAATGTACGTGTCAACATACTCGTTGCAAAACGTGGCACGTACGGATTGTTTCTGCGTCAGGCAGAGGGATCAGGCGAGACCATAGATGCATCAACTGCTGTTTACTGGGGGCAGTGATGTGTCATATGGATATTCCCGGTCTGGACGCGCTGATGAACCTCTCTGCAACCCTTCTTCTGGCCTTTGGTATGTCTATGGATGCATTTGCTGCTTCCATGGGGAAAGGTGCCACGCTCCACAAACCCAAATTCTCTGAAGCCCTGCGTACCGGCCTTATCTTCGGTGCGATTGAAACCCTGACGCCGCTGATCGGCTGGGGTCTGGGGATGCTCGCCAGCCAGTTCGTGCTGGAGTGGAACCACTGGATCGCCTTTATCCTGCTGACCTTTCTCGGCGGGCGTATGGTTATCGAAGGCATTCGTAATGATGTCGATGAAGACCAGCCCGTTCACCGCCACGGCTTCTGGCTGCTGGTGACGACGGCAATCGCCACCAGTCTTGATGCAATGGCGGTTGGCGTGGGGCTGGCGTTTTTGCAGGTGAACATCATCGCTACCGCGCTGGCGATTGGCTGCGCGACCTTAATCATGTCCACCCTGGGGATGATGATCGGCCGCTTTATCGGCCCGCTGTTAGGCAAACGCGCCGAGATCCTCGGCGGTGTGGTGTTAATGGGTATTGGGGCTCAAATCATGTGGAGCCACTTCGCCGGTTAACAGACGCGCTGCCAGCAGTGGATGCTAAAATCGGTCTGGCAGCTAAATAGTTCCTGTTTTGCCAGCGTCTCCCACACCTCCGGTTTTGCCCGCCACGCAAACGGCGTCATCTGTAACAGCGCCACCGCCTCTGTTCCGCTCAACGACATGTTATACGCCAGCGACTGCTCCTCCCGGAGCGCAAAACCTGCCAGCTGTTCTGAGTGCGGGGCATGCAGCAGAACGTCGCTGTAAATCAGCCCTTTCAGCTCCATCAGGTGACGCGGACCCGGCGTAACGGTAATCACCCAGCCGCCCTCTTTCACCACCCGGGCCAGCTCTTCCCCTTTGCAGGGGGCGTAAATGCGGATTACCGCATCCATGCTGCTCTCTTCAAACGGCAGACGGTGGCTGGACGCCACGCAAAAGGTGACCTGCGAATAGCGTTTAGCTGCGGCACGAATGGCGGATTTAGAGACGTCCAGACCAAAGGTTCCGGCACCCTTTGTCGCTGCAGTATCGGCAAAAGCGGCGGTGTAATACCCTTCCCCACAGCCGATATCAAGAATCGACGTTGCGCTATCGGGCAGTAAGGTCGCCAGCTTACCGGCGACTGCATCGCGCAGGGGCTGATAATGACCAGCGTCGAGAAAGGCTCTGCGCGCCTGCATCATCTCTGCGCTGTCGCCCGGATCGCGGGAACGCTTGTGCTGCACCGGGAGCAGATTGACATAGCCCTCTTTCGCCATATCGTACCGATGCCCCTGCGGGCAGGCGTAACTTTTATCCGTTTGCGCCAGCGGCGCGTGGCAAAGAGGACAGCAGAATGTCATGGGAACTCCGGGCAATCATAAAGGGCGAAAGTGTACCGCTAATCGCCCCGCTATAAAACGGCCTTAACGCATTACGATGAGATGGCTGGAATCGGCCGGTAAGCCGTCAGGTTTGATGTTTTCGATGCGCAGCACGTCACCCATTATCTGGCTGAACACCGGTGCCGAGACTGCCCCGCCATAATAGGCCCCGTTTTGCGGATCGTTGATCACCACCGCGAGGGCAAACACCGGACGGCTGGCCGGGGCCACGCCGGTGGTATAGGCCACGTATTTATCAACATAGTTGCCACCGTCATCAATTTTCTTCGCGGTACCGGTTTTCACCGCCACCCGGTAATCACGCACCGCCGCTTTAACCCCACCGCCGCCGGGCAGCGCCACGCTCTCCATCATGTGCTCCACCTCCTGCACAATGGATGCGGGCATCACCTGAGTGCCGATAACCGGCGGATCGATACGGGTGATGGAGAGCGGACGTTCCAGGCCATTGCTGCCAATGGTGGCGTAGACGTGGGCCAGCTGGAGCGGAGTGACCATCAGGCCATAGCCAAAGGCAAAGGTAGCGCGATCGAGCTGACTCCAGAATTTACGCTCAGGCAGCAGGCCGCTGCTCTCCCCAGTTAAACCGAGGCCGGTAGAGCGACCAAAGCCGAACCCATGATAGGTATCCAGCAGCCGCTGGATCGGCATCGCCAGCGAGAGGCGGGACACGCCGGTATCGCTCGATTTTTGCAGGATGCCGGTCAGCGTCAGCTCCGGGTAATAACCAACATCGCGGATGCGGTGTCCGGCCAGGGTGTAGGGATGGGTGTCGATAACGCTGTCCGGCTGCACCAGCCCTTGCTGCAGCGCGGTCATCAGCACCAGCGGCTTGACGGTGGAGCCCGGCTCGAAGGTGTCGCTGATGGCGCGATTACGAAAATCATTCAGCGTCGCGCCGTCACGGTTATTGGGATTGAAGTCCGGAAAGCTGGCCATAGCGAGGATCTCCCCGGTCTGGACGTTGATCAGCACTGCCGCGCCCGACTCCGCCTTGTTCCACGCCACGGCATTATCCAGCGCATCTTCGGTGATAGTCTGTAACCGCTCGTCAATGCTCAGCTGAATGTTATGGGCCGGAACTGGCGGGACTTCAGTAATATTCTCGATCACATGACCAAAGCGATCTTCGCGGACGCGGCGCAGGCCGGGCTTGCCGGTGAGCTGCGTGTTGAAACTTTTCTCGATCCCTTCGATTCCCTGCCCGTCGATGTTGGTAAAGCCGATCAGGTTGGCCGCCACGTGTCCGGCCGGGTAAAACCGTCGGGACTCATCGCGCAGGCTGATACCCGGCAGATGCAGTTTTTCGATCCACTGGGCCTGAGCGGGATCCACCTGGCGAGCCAGATAGATAAAACGTCCATGAGGATTGCTGTTGATCCGCGCGGCAAGGTTGCTGAGCGACAAATGCAGCGCACTGGCCAACGCCTGCCAGCGATCGTCATACCCGACCCCGCCTTTCGCCAGTACCGTTTGCGGATCGGCCCATACCGCCTGCACCGGCACGCTCACCGCCAGCGGCCGCCCTTCCCTGTCGACAATCATCCCTCTCGGGGCGTTAATAGCGACTTCCCGCAGTGAGCGCATATCCTCCTGCTTGACCAGCGGGTCCGGTTTAACAATCTGCAACCAGGCGACGCGCCCCAGCAGGAAGACCAGGCTGCCAAAGATGGCCAGACAGAGAAGGGCAAAACGTATTGGGGTGAAGTTTGCTGCGGGATTGAAGGGTTTCTTTTTCACCAGAGCTCCAGGGCTGAATAACAACGCCCTGATTTAACGGCAAATTTGCACCCTGATGGGGAAAACAATGCTAATACTCTCGCAGCTTTGCAACAAACTGCAAACAGAGACGCAGGTGGTAACACTTTGAAAAAAATGCATTAAAAAGCCCCGCACAGGCGAGGCTTTATCTCTGCAACTGAAACGTCGAAACGCTTCAGATTAGGCAGGTGTTCGATCAGATAGCGGTTACGTTAACAGCAGCCGGACCTTTCTGGCCGTCCTGAATTTCGAACTCAACGTTCTGGCCTTCAGCCAGAGTTTTGAAGCCGTTACCCTGGATTGCAGAGAAGTGTACGAACACATCTTTGCTGCCGTCAGCAGGAGTAATGAAACCAAAACCTTTAGACTCGTTGAACCACTTAACTTGACCTTTAATCTTTGCCATTTGCAAAATTCCTTAGAATGTTTTCTTCGCCCGCGGGCATTCACTGAGATAAAACTGAGACATTACTGCATGAGGCACTAATATAAGGTTCGGCAGAGAAGCGGTATTCAACGACAACGTGTTTACTCAGGACTTCTTTACTGAAAATGCCACACATAAACAGAACTGTACCTCGTTTGACCCAAACCGTGTTATCACACACAACTTAAATAATGGCAAGCCATTTTTAAACGTGTCTCGATCAGCCGCACAAATTCAGGGACTGATTTGCCACAATCTGCACAGTAATGCACTTACGTGTATACATAGCCCGTATGTTGCTCGATCAGTAACCGTCAGGGTAGACGCTGTTATCAAAGACTTTTTTACCTTAGACCATTAACTTCATATCGTCCAGCAAGCGAGGCCGATTTCGTGATGCGGTTATTTACGTTAGAACATTTGGTACGAAGTTATGCTCATTTAATCGTAACGGCAGGCATTTGTTTACGTCAAAAAAAACAGCATCGAGCGCTTCGCTTGTTTAACTTATATACACCGCAACGTTGATTGTCGCTATGCACCAAAATAATGATATTTTTATGAACCTGCTTCAAAAAAAGGCAATCAAAACGTTTCGATTAAAATAAAATATGATCCGCGTCGGTTTAATACGGAATATGTACTAACCGAACACATAATAGTTTATATGGATAAATATTGACCAATTCGTAAGGGCTGAAAGTTATCGTCCGGCAGCGATAAATCCCTCAGGGCCTGAGAGAGCTCTCTCACCGGTTCATCCAGCGATTCGTCCGTCAGCTCAAATACGCCCCAGTGGATCGGGATCGCCTTCGGCATGCCCAGCTTTTGCCAGAGCGCCACCGCCGACTGCGGATCCATATGATGAACCGCCATGAACCAGCGTGGTGCATATGCGCCAATGGGTATCGCAATGGTATCCAGTTTTCCCAGCCGTTGCGGTATGGTCAGCAGCTCCGGGGTGTAGCCGGTATCGCCGCTGAACCAGAAACGCTGTTTTTGCCCCTCAAAGACCCAGCCACACCATAGCGAGCGGTTGCGATCCCACAGGGTGCGCATACTCCAGTGCTGTGCCGGGACGGCGGTGAACACCATCCCCTCAAAGACGTAGCTTTGCCACCAGTCCAGCTCGACGACCTGCCTGGCCCCGCGCCGACGGCACCACTCCCCCAGGCCCAATGGCACAAAAAAGGTGAGCTGCGGAAAACGTCGCAGAAGCTGGCGGATCGTGGCCGAGTCCAGGTGATCAAAATGATTATGGGAGATGACCAACGCATCGAGCGGCGGGAGTGCCTTGACGCTCATCACCGACGGCGTTTTTCTGACAGGTCCGGCAAAGGAGACCGGGGAGGCGCGACGGGAAAAAACCGGATCGGTGAGAATATACTTCCCGTTCAGACGCAGCAGCAGGCTGGCATGACCCAACCACCAGACGCCGTCTTCTTCATGGGTATTCAGGGTGACAGGTTGCCACCACTGGCGGATAAACCGATCGTAGCCCTGTTCGGGCGGTTTCGGCAGGCCGGCGGCTTTGCGTTCTTTCTGCCAGCGTTCGACATCGCCGGGCTGGTGCTCAGATCCATCAGTATTGCGAAAACCCTGCGGGGTATGATGCGCGAGGGAGGCGTTATACCAAGGATTGCTCCAGGCCATACTCACCTCCCCTGACTGGTTAGCGTTCAGCTACCAGACGAATAAAGTCATCGTCCTGGCTGTTAGCCGTCTCTTCTGCCGCTTTTGGTGCTTCTTTCTCTTCCGGTTCATTGGCTTCGCACAGGCGGCGCAGCAGCGCGTTCTGTCGTTTCTGCAAATCGACTAATGTTTCCAGCAGTTCAATTTGCTCATTGGTACGGGAGCTTGCACGGTTGACGAAAAACCACACCACCAGCCCCACTACCAGCAATACCACCGAGATCGCCAGAGATACCACATTAAGCATCCCGGAATTCACTAACTCACCCATTTCACCCCCCAATAAAAACGCTCATATTACCACTCGCGTTAAGGAAGGAAATCATTTGCGATAAAAATGCCTGTTACCAGGGGATAAACTTATTGATAGAACAAATACCGCTAAAGAACTGTACATCCTGGTCACACATCACGTTGATGGTCTGCGTCCAGAGCAACACACAGGCCACCAATACCAGCACCAGAATCACCCAGCGTATTTTTTTCACTCCACTCTCCGTCCCATAACTGCCTGATGCCAGGTTATCATGCACAACTTAAACCATGCCTAACTGTAACGTGAAGACGAGCCTTTCGGAATCATAGACTTGTTAACGTGAAAGTATGGGTTAGGCTGGGCGGCAGTCATTAAAAAAATGAGGCAATAATGCGCTTTTTTATTCGCACACTGATTGTTATAGCATTGATCTGGACAGGTTTACTGCTCGCAGGCTACGGCGTGCTGACAGGCAGTAAAGAGAATGCTGCCGGGCTGGGGATTCAATGCCAGTACCTCACCGCGCGCGGGTTCAGCACCGCGCAGTATATTCACTCTGATAGCGGTATCATCGGTCTCTCCCGCTGCCCGCTGCTGCGAAAGAGCGAAATCGTGGTCGATAACGGCTAACGCAAAGCATAAAAAACGCTGCCAGATGGCAGCGTTTTTTTATGCAGGAACAACTCAGAACGGATAGTCGTTGTAACCCATCTGCTCAGAAATCTTCCGCGCCGCCGTGTGCAGCATTTCCACATATTCGTGCAGATGCTCTTCAGAGAAACGCAGCGTCGGGAAGGAGATACTCAGGCCAGCGATCACCACACCGAAGCGGTCGAATACCGGTACGCCGATGCAGCGCAAGCCTTCTTCCTGCTCCTGGTTATCTTCGCCATAACCCTGCTCACGCACTTTATCCAGCACCGCTAACAGCTCGTCGGTGGTGGTGATGGTGCGTTCAGTGCTGCGTTTATACTCGACGTTCTCGAGGATCTGCTTCACTTCTTCACGGTCGCGCCAGGCCAGCAGGACTTTACCGATAGCGGTACTGTACAGCGGGTTGCGGCGACCAATGCGTGAATACATGCGCAGGTTATACATGGAGTCGATCTTATGGATGTAGACAATGCTGTCTTCATCCAGCGCACCGAGGTGCACCGTCTCTTTCGTCAGACGAGAGAGTTCGCGCATCTGAATATCAGCGCTACGGATCAGATCGACGTTCTGCAGCGCGCGTGCGCCCAGTTCAAAAAGCTTCAGGGTCAGGGAGTATTTTTCAGACTCGCCTTCCTGTGCAACATAACCCAGTGATTTCATGGTCTGCAAAAAGCGGTAAACGGTGCTTTTTGACATCATCACACGCTGGGACAGCTCAGTAATACCAATTTCGCGCTCTTCGCCAAGCGCCTGCAAGATGCCGAACACCTTTAACACAGAAGAAACAGAATCTGGCTGTTTATCCAAATCCGCGATTGCCATTAATCACCTCAACGCAAGTGTTTTATAAAATTCAGAACCGGTTTTTATTATAAATTCGCCGCCGCATTGCTGCAATCAATCCTGGCGAACCTGGTTACAAATCTGCGACATATAACCGAAATAACAGTGTTAATATCGTTACCCTGTTAATAATAACCCCTATTGCTCATTCATTCTCATGATAAAAACCCTCACAGATGGCCTGCCGTTACCGCAGCGCTATGGTGCGATTGCGACCATTATCATCGGTATTTCAATGGCCGTACTGGATGGTGCCATTGCCAACGTCGCCCTGCCGACTATCGCCAGCGACCTGAATGCTTCCCCTGCCAGTTCGATCTGGATCGTTAACGCCTACCAGATAGCGATTGTCATCTCCCTGCTGTCGTTCTCGTTTCTGGGGGACATGTTTGGCTACCGCCGGGTTTATCAGTGCGGACTGGCGGTCTTTACCCTGACCTCCCTGTTCTGCGCCCTTTCGGACACATTGCACACCCTGACTCTGGCACGCATCGCTCAGGGATTTGGCGGCGCGGCGCTGATGAGCGTTAATACCGCGCTGATTCGGCTTATCTACCCGCAGCGACATCTGGGCCGGGGAATGGGGATCAACTCCTTTATTGTCGCCGTCTCCTCGGCAGCGGGCCCGACCATTGCCGCAGCGATCCTCTCGGTGGCCTCCTGGCAGTGGCTGTTCTTAATCAACGTCCCGCTGGGGATCGTGGCCCTGCTGTTCGCCCTGCGCTACTTACCCGCCAACGGCCCAAAAAGCAGCATGCCTAAATTCGACCTGCCGAGCGCGATAATGAACGCCCTTACCTTTGGCCTGCTGATCACCGCCCTGAGCGGTTTCGCCCAGGGGCAATCCCTGAGGTTGATCGCTGGCGAGGTGGTGGCGCTGCTGGTGGTGGGTTTCTTGTTCGTGCGCCGTCAGCTGGCCCTGCCGGTGCCGTTGTTGCCGGTGGATCTGCTGCGAATCCCGCTCTTTTCGCTCTCCATCGGCACCTCGATCTGCTCCTTCTGCGCGCAGATGCTGGCCATGGTCTCTCTGCCCTTCTTTCTGCAGAGCGTGATTGGCCGCTCGGAAGTGGAAACCGGTCTGCTGTTAACCCCCTGGCCGCTGGCCACCATGGTGATGGCCCCATTGGCAGGCTATCTGATTGAGCGTGTGCATGCGGGACTACTGGGCGCGCTGGGGATGGTGATAATGGCAACCGGGCTTTTTGCTCTCGCCCTGCTGCCCGCAGCACCACAGGATCTGGATATCATCTGGCGGATGATGCTGTGCGGGGCGGGTTTTGGTCTGTTCCAGTCGCCGAACAACCATACCATTATTACCGCCGCCCCCCGTCATCGCAGCGGCGGGGCCAGCGGAATGCTGGGCACGGCGCGCCTGCTGGGACAAAGTACCGGTGCGGCGCTGGTAGCCTTAATGTTTAATCTGGCCGGGCAAAGCGGCACGCACCTGGCGCTGCTGACCGCCGGCACGCTGGCTACCGTCGCGGCCATCATCAGCGGATTGCGGGTGACGCAGCCACGTTCGCAGGCATAAAAAAAAGCGCGTCCGAAGACGCGCTTTTTTATTCGTGGCCGAAGCCGTTACTTCAGGTAATCGCCGCTACGCAGCGCTTCGATACGCTTGTCCAGCGGTGGGTGAGACATGAACAGTTCGCTCAGCGATTTCGATTTACCGTTGATGCAGAACGCCATCATGCTGGAAGCCTCCTGCGGCTCATAGCTGGTTTTCAGACGCTGCAGCGCGGCAATCATCTTCTCGCGGCCCACCAGTTTGGCAGAGCCCGCATCCGCATGGAACTCACGGTGACGGGAGAACCACATGGTGATAATGCTCGCCAGAATACCAAACACCAGTTCCAGCACCATTGAGACCGCAAAGTAGATCAGCGGGTTGCCGTTACTTGCTTCGCCTTCCTCACGATCCCCGCCCATAAAGCCTGCGGCAATCTGCGCGATAATACGTGAGATAAAGATAACGAAGGTGTTCACCACGCCCTGCACCAGGGTCATGGTTACCATATCGCCGTTAGCGATGTGGCTGATCTCATGGGCAATAACCGCCTCGGCTTCGTCGCGGCTCATGTTTTGCAACAGGCCGGTACTGACCGCAACCAGAGAGGCGTCGCGACGCGCACCGGTAGCAAAAGCGTTGATATCCGGAGCGTGATAAATCGCCACCTGTGGCATTTTAATGCCCGCCTGGCGAGACTGATTCGCCACGGTGGTCATCAGCCAGTGTTCCATATCGTTACGCGGCTGTTCAATAACCTCGCCACCCACGGACTTGAGCGCCATCCACTTGGACATCAGCAGCGAGACAAATGAGCCACCAAAACCAAACAGCAGCGCCATGATCAGCAAGCCCTGAATGCTGCTCGACTGAATTCCTGTCAGGCTAAGTACCAGCCCGAACACCACCATCACCGCAAGGTTGGTGAGCAGGAAGAGCCCGATTCGCATCATAATATTCTTTTAACCTCGATTTAACAAAACGCACTATGCGATTACCCACATCGTATGGGTATTCAGCGTATTTTCAAGCGTTGGAAGGGCGTAAGTCACCAGAAAGACACAACTTTACATAATGAAATGACTGGCTGACGGCAGAATGCTGTTAACAAAAAAACAGGCACAATTTCTTGTGCCTGTCTGGGGGATTATTTCGCCGGGGCGGGGTTTCCGGCAGGATGGTCTTTTTCCAGTTGCGCCAGGTCAATGGCGATCTTCACCGTCTCATCAAGATACGGATCGGGCTCCTGGTAATCCTTCGGCAGGTCATCCAGTTTTTTCAGAAGTGGCTTACCTTCACGTTTGAAGCGGTCATTGATACGCGCCAGACGTGTTGCATCATCCTCTTCGTTCTCCTTCAGACGCTGAGCGTAGTTCAGAGAGACGATATTGCGTTTCGCTTTCAGGGCGTTGAAACGGGCAATATCCTTCATGATGTACTGGAACTCAGGATCTTTGGCGATGCGTTCGTCGTGCTGTTTCAACAGCGCCGGACCAAACTGGGTAATATCGCCTGACTTCACGTAGGTGGCAGCGTTAACGCTATCCCACGGCAACGCGTTATCTTCGAACTTCTCACCCGTTTCCGTCTCTTCGGTCCCGGTCGGCATGATGATATCCGGGGTCACGCCTTTACGCTGGGTACTGCCGCCATTCACACGATAGAACTTCTGAATGGTGTACTGTACCGAGCCCAGCGCCGGCCATTCCGGGCGCAGCATCTGATCGTAAATGCGGTTCAGGGAACGATACTGCTGCACCGTACCTTTACCAAAGGTCGGTTCGCCAACCACCAGAGCACGATTGTAATCCTGCATCGCGGCGGCAAAGATTTCGGATGCCGAGGCGCTGAAGCGATCGACCAGCACCACCAGCGGACCTTTATAGTAAACAACACCATCGGTATCGGCATCTTCACGCACTTTACCGTTGTTGTCGCGTACCTGTACCACCGGACCGGACGGAATAAACAGGCCTGAAAGCGAAACCGCTTCAGTCAGGGCGCCGCCGCCGTTGGTACGTAGATCGATAATTACACTCTTAACGTTTTGTTTTTCCAGCTTCTGCAGCTGAACCTTGACGTCATCCGTCAGGCCAACGTAGAAACCAGGGATATCCAGCACGCCGACCTTGTCTTTACCCACGGTTTTCACCGTCATTTTCACCGCGCGATCTTCCAGGCGGATACGCTCGCGGGTCAGGGTAACGATACGGGTCTTGGTGCCTTTACCGGCAGGCAGAATTTCCAGACGGACTTTGCTGCCTTTCGGCCCCTTGATCAGGGCAACCACATCATCCAGACGCCAGCCGATGACATCGACCATCGTCTGGCCAACCTGACCGACACCCACAATGCGATCGCCGACGCTTATCGCCTTGCTCTTGGCGGCCGGGCCCCCGGCAACCATGGAGTTGATCACGGTGTAATCGTCATCCATCTGCAGCACCGCGCCGATCCCTTCAAGGGAGAGGCTCATTTCGGTGTTGAACTGCTCGGTATTGCGCGGAGAGAGATAGTTGGTGTGCGGATCGATTTCGTGTGCGAAGGCCGTCATCGCCAGCGAGAACACATCTTCACTGTTGGTCTGCGCCAGGCGACGAATGGCAAATTTGTAGCGACGGGTCAGCGTTTCGCGGATCTCTTTCTCATCTTTACCGGTGAGTTTGAGGCTCAGCTCGTCGTATTTGACTTTGCTGTCCCACAGCGCATTCAGCTCGGCTTCATCTTTCGGCCACGGCGACTTACTGCGGTCAAGATTAAAGGTGTCGTTACCCGTGAAGTCCATCGGACGTTCAAGCACCTTAAGCGCGTACTGATAGCGCTCGAAACGGCGTTTCTGCGACAGGTTATACAGGTCGTAGAACAGGTCCAACTTGCCGCTGCGTAACTCGTCGCCCACCTCAGACTGCTTTTTGGCAAACTGTTCGACATCGCTGGCCAGCAGGACGTTATGACTGTAGTCCAGCAGGTTCAGATAGCGGTCGAAAATTTTTGTCGAAAAAGCCTGGTCGAGGTCGAACTGACGATAGTGCGAACGGGTGAAGCGCGATGTGACGCGCTCACTGACCGTTGCGTGCTGGGTCTCTTCCTTTAATACCGGAATTTGATCGACACGCGTAATCTCGTCCACAGCGAAGGCGTGGCCTGTTATTGCAAACAGGCCAGCCAGCGCGGTGAGCTTAAAAAATGTGTTCATGCCGGGCCTGGCCTCCGTTTTAGAACAACAAGTGTTCTGCGCGTACAATCATTGACAGACCAGAAGTCAGCTGTACACGAACGCCATCTTTGGTGATTTCCAGTACGGTGGCATCCATAGCATTGTTACCCGCTTTCACCTTCAGAGACTGACCCACGCTCAGGGCGTTAATGTCAGAAACTGGGGTATGGCGTGGCTCTTCACGAGGCGCACGCGGGGCTTTTGCCGCTGGTTGCTCAGCACGTGGCTTACGCTCGGTGTTCTCTTTGCGACGCGGTGCAGGACGTGGCTTGCGATCGCGGCGAGGCGCTTCTTCTTCGCCATTGGCCGCGGCAGCTTCGCGCTTTTTCGCCTGCTGTTCAGCACGCTGGGCCTGAACGCGCGCTTTGGCTTCTTCGAGCTGCTTACGGGCGTGCTCTACGTGCTGCTCATCCAGCACACCGCAAGGGTTGCCGTCGAGATCGACACGTGTCGCGCCTGCTTTGATACCGTACAGGTAACGCCAGCTCGAAGTATAAAGACGTAAGGCGGAGCGGAGTTGGGTTTTGCTGAGGTTCATCTCACCTTCAACACGCTCTACCAGATCCTGAAAAATACCAATTTTCAGGGGACGAGCTTCGCCTTCGGCACTAAAACATTGTGGAAAACGTTCGGCCAAAAACGCGATAACTTCTTTACTGCTATTCAACTTAGGTTGATTTTCCATGAAATTTCCTGATTACAACGGACGTTGCCGACAAGCCGCAGGCATGAACAGGCGTCATTATAATGACGCCATCGCTAAATGCTACGTTATCCGTTGATTATCCTGCGACGCTCGCAAAGAATTTATGATAATCGGTCGCGGCGAGGACGTTCTCAAGGTTCGCCACCAGCTCGCGCAGCCCCTGCTCATCCTCGTGGGTAAAGCGATTAAAGACCGTGCTATCGATATCCAGTACACCAATAATCTGATTATTCACTTTCAGAGGAAGTACGATTTCAGCATTGCTGGCGCTGTCGCAGGCAATATGCCCGTCGAACGCGTGGACGTCATCAACACGCTGCACCTGGTCCTGCGCGACCGCGGTACCACACACGCCGCGCCCAACCGGAATGCGTACGCAGGCCAGTTTGCCCTGGAAAGGACCCAGCACCAGCGTCTCGCCTTCCAGCAGATAAAAACCGGCCCAGTTCACATCAGACAGACGTTCAAAGAGTAACGCGCTGGTATTCGCCAGGGTGGCTAAAAAACTGGTTTCTCCGGCCATCAATGCCTGAAAGTCACGGTTCAAATCCGCGTAGAATTCTGTTTTGCTCATTATTCAATCACTTGGTTGTCTTACAAAATTACAGCATAGCCTATTAAAATAAGCTTTATTTACGTTCATGCTCAAGATGAATCCATTCATGAGTTAAGATAACTATTAACTATCCTTTTTTAGCGCGACCGATGGCTCTTAAAACACCGAAAATAACACCGGCGAAGAAGATAACTGTGCATGCGGTCGGCGATGCGCTGCCTCGTGCACATTATCAGCGTTGTCCCCAATGCGATACGCTTTTTACGTTGCCAAAGATGAAATCACACCAAAGTGCTTTCTGCCCGCGCTGCGACGCAAAAATCCGCGATGGCCGTGACTGGTCCCTGACGCGGCTGGCCGCGATGGCCGTCACCATGATGCTGCTGATGCCCTTTGCCTGGAGCGAACCGCTGCTTAGTTTGCACCTGTTAGGGGTGCGCATCGACGCCAACCTGCTGCAGGGGATCTGGCAGATGACCCAACAGGGCGATCCGCTGACCGCCTCGATGGTGCTGTTTTGTACCGTTGGCGCGCCGGTGGTGCTGGTGGCCGCTATCGCCTACCTGTGGTTGGGCAATATTCTGGGGATGAACCTGCGCCCGGTGCTGCTGATGCTCGAGAGGCTCAAAGAGTGGGTGATGCTCGATATCTACCTGGTGGGGATCGTCGTCGCCTCGATCAAAGTGCAGGATTATGCCTGGTTGCAGCCGGGAAGCGGCCTGTTTGCCTTTATCGCGCTGGTGATCCTGAGCATTCTGACCATGATTCACCTGAACGTGGAGCAGCTCTGGGAGCGGTTTTATCCCCAGCGCCCCGCCACCCGCTACAATACCGATTTACGGGTCTGTCTGGGCTGTCACTATACCGGGCTGCCCGACGGGCGCGGCCGCTGCCCGCGCTGCCATATTCCGCTGCGCCTGCGCCGCCACAACAGCCTGCAAAAATGCTGGGCGGCGCTGATCGCCTCGCTGGTGCTGCTGTTACCGGCTAACCTGCTGCCCATCTCGGTGATTTACGTTAACGGGGCGCGCCAGGAAGATACCATTATGTCGGGCATCGTCTCGCTGGCGCAGAGCAACATCGCCGTCGCGGCCGTGGTGTTCATCGCCAGTATTCTGGTGCCCTTTACCAAAGTCATCGTGATGCTGACTTTGCTCATCAGTATTCATTTCAAATGTGAACAGGGGCTGAGAACCCGCATACTGCTGTTGCGTTTCGTTACCTGGATTGGCCGGTGGTCAATGCTGGATCTGTTTGTTATTTCGTTGATGATGTCGCTGATCAATCGCGATCAGCTCCTTGCTTTTACTATGGGACCCGCAGCGCTCTATTTTGGCACTGCGGTGATATTGACTATTCTTGCAGTGGAATGGCTGGATAGCCGCTTACTTTGGGATGCACATGAGTCAGGAAACGCCAGCTTCGCCGACTGAAGCGCGAGTTAAAACAAAACGTCGTATTTCGCCTTTCTGGTTACTGCCGGTTATCGCTCTGATGATCGCCGGCTGGTTAATCTGGACCAGTTATGAAGATCGCGGCAATACCATTACCATTGATTTCCAGAGCGCCGATGGCATCGTTGCGGGCCGTACGCCCGTGCGTTTCCAGGGGGTTGAGGTGGGCACCGTTCAGGATATCTCCCTGGACAAGAACCTGAATAAAATTGAGGTTCGTGCCAGCATCAAGTCCGATATGAAGGATGCCCTGCGGGAAGAGACGCAGTTCTGGCTGGTGACGCCGAAAGCTTCTCTGGCAGGGGTCTCCGGGCTGGATGCGCTGGTCGGCGGTAACTATATCGGCATGATGCCGGGCAAAGGTGAGCCACAGGATCACTTTACCGCCCTGGATACGCAGCCGAAATACCGACTCAACAACGGCGATCTGATGATTCATCTGCACGCGCCGGATCTGGGCTCCCTGAACAGCGGGTCGCTGGTCTATTTCCGCAAGATCCCCGTCGGTCGCGTCTATGACTACGCCATCACCCCTAATAAGCAGGGGGTGACCATCGACGTGCTGATCGAACGCCGCTTCACCTCGCTGGTAAAAAAAGGCAGCCGTTTCTGGAATGTCTCCGGGGTTGATGCCGACCTCAGCCTGAGCGGAGCCAAAGTGAAGCTGGAAAGCCTCGCGGCGCTGGTGAATGGTGCCATCGCCTTCGATTCCCCGGAGGGATCAGAGCCTGCCACCCAGGAAGATGATTTCGGTTTATACAAAGATCTGGCCCACAGCCAGCGCGGCGTGATCGTCAAGCTGACCCTGCCCTCTGCGGATGGTCTGAAAGCTGACTCCACCCCGCTGATGTATCAGGGGCTCCAGGTGGGGCAACTCACCAAAATGACGCTGAATCCGGGCGGTCTGGTGACCGGTGAAATGACCGTTGACCCGAGCGTGGTGGATCTGCTGCGGGAAAAAACGCGCATCGAAATGCGTAGTCCTAAACTGTCCCTCAGCAACCCCAGCGTCAGCAGCCTGCTCACCGGCAGTACCTTTGAGCTGATCCCCGGCGGCGGCGAACCGGTTAACCAGTTTGTCATCGCCCCAGCCGATAAGGCGCTGTTACAAAAACCCGGCGTCCTGACCGTGACCCTCAGCGCCCCGGAAAGCTACGGTATCGATGCTGGTCAGCCGCTGATCCTGCATGGCGTGCAGATTGGACAGGTGCTTGAGCGATCGTTAACCAGCAAAGGGGTCACCTTTGAGGTGGCAATTGACCCGGAGTACCGCGAGCTGGTGCATGGCGACAGTAAATTTGTGGTCAACAGTCGGGTGGATGTCAAAGTCGGGCTCGACGGCGTCGAGTTCCTGGCGGCCAGCGCCAGCGAGTGGATCAGCGGCGGGATCCGTATCCTGCCCGGTGAGAAAGGCGCCATGCGCGACAGCTATCCGCTGTATGCCAACCTGGACAAAGCCCTGGAAAACAGCCTGAGCGATCTGCCGACCACCACCCTTACGCTGGTGGCCGATACCCTGCCGGACGTGCAGGCGGGCTCGGTAGTGCTGTATCGCAAATTCGAAGTAGGTGAAGTAATCCTGGTCCGCCCGCGCGCCAATGCCTTTGATATCGAACTGCATATCAAACCGGAATACCGCAAGCTGCTCACCAGCAACAGCGTGTTCTGGGCCGAAGGCGGGGCCAAAGTGCAGCTTAACGGCAGCGGGCTGACGGTGCAGGCCTCCCCGCTCTCCCGCGCCCTGCGTGGTGCCATCAGCTTTGATAACCTGAGCGGCGCCAGCGCCAGTCAGCGTAAGGGTGACAAGCGGATCCTCTATCCGTCTGAAACCGCTGCGCGCGCGGTGGGCAGCCAGATCACCCTGCACGCCTTTGATGCGGGCAAGCTCGCAGAAGGGATGCCGGTGCGCTACCTGGGGATTGATATCGGTCAGGTCCAGAGCCTGAAACTGATTACCGCCCGCAATGAAGTGCAGGCCACGGCGGTACTGTACCCGGAATATGTCGATAACTTTGCCCGCGCCGGGACGCGTTTCTCAGTGGTCACCCCGCAGATTTCTGCCGCGGGTGTTGAGCATCTGGATACCATCCTCCAGCCCTACATCAACGTCGAGCCGGGACAGGGCAAGTCGCGTCGTGACTTTGAGCTGCAGGAAGCGACCATCACCGATTCACGCTATCTCGATGGCCTGAGCATCGTGGTGGAGGTCCCGGATGCGGCATCGCTCGATATCGGTACGCCGGTGCTGTTCCGCGGAATGGAAGTGGGTACGGTGACCGGCCTGACGCTGGGGACGCTCTCCGATCGAGTGATGGTAGCCCTGCGCATCAGCGATCGTTATCAGCATCTGGTACGTAACAACTCGGTCTTCTGGCTGGCCTCCGGCTACTCGCTCGATTTCGGTTTGACCGGCGGCGTGGTGAAAACCGGGACCTTTAATCAGTTTATCCGTGGGGGGATCGCCTTCGCGACGCCGCCGGGTACGCCGCTGGCGCCGAAATCTCAACCCGGCAAGCACTTCCTGCTGCAGGAGAGCGAGCCGAAAGAGTGGCGCAGCTGGGGAACCGCCCTGCCACGTTAATGCCTGCGCTCCGGTGCAACCCACCGGAGCCTTTATGGTACACTGCGCGCCTCTTTTACTCCCTGTGGTGCGCTCGTGTCTCAACGTCCCGTCTATCTGCCAGATGAATTTCTGGCGCAAATGCGCCAGGCTCTGCCTGACCCTCTCGCTCTCGATGCGTTTATCGCTGCCTGTCAGCGGCCGCTGCGCCGCAGCCTGCGCGTCAATACCCTGAAAATCAGCGTGGCGGATTTCCTCACGCTTGTTGCCCCGTACGGCTGGCAACTCACCCCGGTTCCGTGGTGCGAAGAGGGATTCTGGATCGACCGTGACGACGAAGAAGCCCTGCCGCTGGGCAGCACCGCCGAGCACCTGAGCGGGCTGTTTTACATTCAGGAAGCCAGCTCCATGCTGCCGGTTGCCGCGCTGTTTGCCGACGACAACGCACCCGCCCGGGTGATGGACGTGGCGGCAGCCCCTGGCTCCAAAACGACCCAAATCGCTGCGCGGATGAATAATCAGGGGGCGATCCTCGCCAATGAGTTCTCCGCCAGCCGCGTTAAGGTGCTGCATGCCAACATCAGCCGCTGCGGGATCAGCAACGTGGCGTTAACCCATTTTGATGGCCGCGTGTTCGGTGCCGCCCTGCCGGAAGCCTTCGATGCGATCCTGCTGGACGCCCCCTGCTCCGGCGAAGGGGTGGTACGCAAAGATCCCGACGCGCTGAAGAACTGGTCCGTCGCCAGCAATCTGGAGATCGCCGCCACCCAGCGCGAGCTGATCGACAGCGCTTTCCATGCCCTGCGCCCCGGCGGCACCCTGGTCTACTCTACCTGTACCCTTAACCGCGACGAGAACGAAGCGGTCTGCCTGTGGTTACAGGAACAGTATCCCGACGCCGTAGAGTTCCTGCCGCTAAATGACCTGTTCGCCAGCGCCGGTGAATGCGTTACCCCGGAAGGCTTCCTGCACGTCTTCCCGCATATCTACGACTGTGAAGGCTTCTTCGTGGCAAGGTTGCGTAAAACTGCCGCTATCGCGCCGCTGCCTGCCCCGAAATTTAAGGTCGGCAACTTCCCGTTCACGCCGCTCAAAACCCGTGAAGCCGGGCAGATCGCCGCTGCGGCAAATCTGGCAGGTCTGCAGTGGGGCGATAATCTGCGCCTGTGGCAACGCGACAAAGAGGTGTGGTTATTCCCGACCGGGATTGAGCCGCTGATCGGTAAAGTGCGCTTCTCCCGCCTCGGCATTCGGCTGGCCGAAACCCACAACAAAGGTTACCGCTGGCAGCATGAAGCAGTGATCGCCCTGGCTGGCAAGGACAATACCTTTGCCTTAACCCAGCAGGAAGCCGAAGAGTGGTATCGCGGCCGTGATGTCTGGCCGCAGGAGAGCCCTGCCGGGGATGATGCGGTAGTGACGTATCAGGGTTTTCCCATCGGGCTGGCGAAAAGAGTGGGCTCGCGTCTGAAAAATAGTTACCCACGCGAACTGGTTCGCGACGGTCGTCTGTTTACCGGTAACGGCGACGCGAGCTAAAAAAAGGCACTTTTTTACTGGCGCTTTTGCTCTTCATTGACCAGGCTGAAAAGTGGGCGACTATACTGGTCGTACCAGACCACAGTGAGTTTATGGAGAGCATTATGACGAAAACCAATGTGCGCATTGGCGCATTCGAAATCGATGATGCCGAGTTAAACGGCGATACGCAGGGCGAGCGAACGTTAACCATCCCCTGCAAGTCCGATCCCGATCTGTGCATGCAGCTCGACGCCTGGGATGCAGACACCAGCGTCCCGGCTCTCCTCGATGGCGAACACTCCGTGCTATACCGCGAGCATTACGATCACCAGTCCGATGCCTGGATCATGCGCCTTGCATGATTCAGAGAGAACCCGCCCGCAGGCGGGTTATTTGTCTGTCTTTTTCCCCCTTCCCTGAATCATCCCCTACAATATTAATACGATAGTGAATGCTGAGGGGCATGATGTACGCACTGGTGCTGTTTATCTGTTATCTGGACGCGGGTTGCGAAGACCTGGTCGTGGACGTTTACCGTACCGAAATCCAGTGTGAGGCTTCGATGGACGATCAGCGGATCCGCCACGGCGGGTGCTATCCGGTAGAGGATTTTATCGATGGCTTCTGGCGTCCGGCGCAGGAGTATTCCGACCTCTGATCACTGCAGCTGCGCCAGGGTCAACGACCCGCCAAACACCGCTCCGGTGTCGATATAGTGCAGGTTCTGGCAATCAAACCGCTTACTTAGCGGCGTATGGCCAAACCAGAAGTGATCGGCTCCGGCAATTCCCTCCTTATGGCCGTTCATTAAGTCCCGCAGGCGGTCCCGGTTCCACAAAATGGGTTGCTTCGCGACCGGTTTATCCCAGTGATACTGCGATGACGGGTAATCGGCATGGGCAATCACGTTCACGCCGTTAGCGCAGGTGATTTCGATAATCCACGGCAGCGTTTCGCAACGCCTGAACAGATCCACAGCCTGCTGCCGCTGTTCGCCCTTTAATTCGGCAAACCAGACGCCACCATTCATTAACCAGAGTCCAAAGCTCTTATTATGCAGGGCATCCAGCGCCATCTGCTCATGATTGCCACGCACCGCATAAAACCAGTTTTCATTTAATAACTGCAGGCATTTCACGCTGTCCGGCCCGCGATCGATCAGATCGCCGACGCAAATAAGTAAATCCTCATACGGATTAAGATGTCGCTGCTTTATTTCATCCATAAGCAGTTGATAACAGCCGTGAAGATCGCTTACCACCCAGACGTGTCGCCAGTTGTGACCATCAAGTTTTAGATACATAGCGCCTCCTCAGGATCAGTATAGTCGCTGCGGAATGGACCACTGAGGAGGCAAGAAGGTGTGCGGTTTAATAACCTCAATCGATATTAAACGAAGCGGAAATAAAGGCTTAGCAACGGTTAAATCATTATCCGATGACCTTTAAGATAATCGCAGAATTATAAAGAGGCCTTCATCGTGTCAAATACTATCCTGCCTGCTGAGGTGCCATACGCGCACCGTTCATCCGTTATTCTCGCGCTGGCGAAAGGCGATCTTACGCCCGGGCCGCTATGGCAGAAACGCGATTACCGGCTGAAATTCTTCCTGCGCACCCTGCTGTTCTGGTCTTCGACCACCCGTATGCTGGAGACGATCGCCCGTCGGGATGACTTTTCAACCCTGCTGAAGGCGCAGCCGACGCTGCCGGTGAAAACCCAGCGCCAGTATCTCACTCGCGGACTGTCGGCCGGTGAGCGCGCCGGTGCGATCCTGCACCACTATGCCTGGATTGATGCCCTGCCGGATAGCGGCCTGGCTCACCTCTTTACCAGCCCGACGCCGCTTCCGCTGCTGCAGTTCGCCACCAAAGAGGAGGCCAGCTATACGATCTATGCCACCTCCGCGGTGAAGGCCGAGCGCGAGGGTGAAACCACACTCTGGTTACGCGCCGGGGATAATACCCTGCTGGCGAGCCTGACCTTCAGCGTGATCGCGGAAAACGGGCGCAGCGCGCTGGTGATTGGTGGCCTGCAGGGGCCGCGCCGGGATGTCGGCCGGGAGACGATCAAAAACGCTACCCGCGCCTGTTATGGTCTGTTTCCTAAACGTATCCTGCTGGAAGCCGTTTTCAATCTGGCGAAGCAGTCAGGTATCAGCGCCCTTTATGGCGTCAGCGACGAGGGCCATGTCTTTCGCGCCCTGCGATACCGGCTGAGTAAAGGCCGCCACCTGCACGCCAGTTACGATGAGTTCTGGGCCTCACTGGGCGCTAAGCAGGACAATGCCTTCCGCTGGGCGCTGCCATCCGGTATGGAGCGCAAATCGCTGGAGAGCATTGCCAGTAAGAAACGCGCTGAATATCGCCGTCGTTTTCAGCTGCTGGATGAGATTGAACAGGCTATCCACACCCGGTTTAGCTGCTAATACCTGCTTTCATCGGTAACAGGCAAAAATTTAACACAAGCGCTAAAAAGCGCTGGACTTCCGCCGGGCGTAGTGTGGTATGGTTTAAGGAATAACAGAGGATGTTGCCCAACTGTTAAAGTCCGCAACAGGAAAATGCGTTTACTTTCAACAGATAAAAAGAGACCGAATACGATTCCTGTATTCGGTCCAGGGAAATGGCTCTTGGGAGAGAGCCGTGCGCTAAAAGTTGGCATTAATGCAGGCTAAGTCGCCTTGCACTTTAAGAATAGATGACGACGCCAGGTTTTCCAGTCCGCAGCAAAAGTGGCCTGAAAAAAAGCGTTAGCCTGTCCTTAAACACAAAAACCGCAATGCTTCCGAAGAGAAGCCTGCGGTTTTTTTATTGGAAACGGAAAGCTAGCAGAGCGTATTGGCGCGCTCAATGAACGGCGCCAGACTCTTTTTCTGTCCTGGGTTGGCCGGGTCATCAACCTGGATAATCGCGATCGGCTGGCCTTTGCTTGTACCGCTGTCGACCTGCTGCTGCGCTACATCATTCAGCGGATACTGTACCAGGGTACTCGGGTTGATGGCATACAGGGCATGACCCGGACGGCAGGTCAACATCACCTCTTCCCGGTTAAACGCCCATTTGTCTTTACCCACTTCAAACCGGCTAACGGTGATCACCTGCGGTGCCGCCAGCGCCGTGCCGGAACAGGCCAGCAATAAAAGAGAAAGTACGGTTTTTTTCATTGTGTTCCACCTCGTCAGAAGGGTTCCCAGGTCGCGAACAGGCTGACTGCCGCCAGAACCAGCGCCCCCAGCACAACCTCAGTCTGCGTCATCCTGATAAAATAACGTTGCTCACGTCCGTCGCCGGAACGAAATCGCGGCACCAGAACATACCGATTCACCAGGGCAATTACCACCATCATTGCCACCAGCGCACATTTCAACAACAGCAGTCGTCCCCATTCTGAGTGCCACGGCAGTGCCCAGCCCTGGATCAGCAGGGTATTGATCGCCCCGGTGAGTAAGACCCCGGCGACGGCCAGATGACCGTAGCGTGAGAAGCGCATCATGGTGAGGATAGCGGCCTCCCGCCAGCGCCCGCGCGACAGGCGCAGGCAAAACAGCAGCGGCATTAAGCCCCCCAGCCAGACAGCGGCACACAGCAGATGCAGGGCATGATTACTGCGCTGCACCCTGCCCAGAATGCCCTCATGCATCGCCGCATGCCCGGTTCCCGCCAGCAGGATAAACTGCGCGGCGGTAAACAGCAGCAGCAGGGGCGCGGCTTTGCGGGGTTCCAGCCAGGCAATCCAGACGGTTACGAAGGCCAGCATCATCTGCCATAGCCAGACCCGACCAAACTGCGTGGTCAGCACCGCTTGCCAGGTGCCCGGGCTGATAACATCCTGCCAGCCATTGCCCATCATTCCACCCTGCAGCGCCAGCATGATCAGGGCTGAGAGCAGACCGATAAGCGCAATCGCTTTTTGCCGACGGCGAAAGCGCCGCGTCAGTAAACGCCGCAGGGAGAGAGGCGCCAGCCAGGCGCTGTACAGGGCGTTGCCGAACAGCAGCATCAGGGCGGAAAAATGGACAAAGCGCAGCGTAACGTAGCAGAACGCCAGCATTTACTTCACGCTAAAACGGTAGCTACCCCGGGTTTTATGACCATCCACGGAGACCACGTGCCAGTCCACCTGGTAAGTGCCTGCCGTCAGGGATGACGCCATCGGCACGATCAACTGGGTCGGATCTTTTTCGTTGCGTTTTACCGCTCCGGTTTCAACGGGCTGCTGTTTATCATCCTTGACGGAAACGCCGCTAAACCGCGGTTCGATCCCCTCGGAGAAGTTAAGCGTCAGTGCCTGCGGCGCCGCGTCCAGGGCAGCATCGGCCGCGGGGTACTGATGCTTTAAATGGGCATGGGCAAAGACAACCGGGGTTGTCAGCGTCGTCAACAACAGAGTCAGCGTGCAGACAGCACGGGAAAGGCGCATCGCCATCACATACATTCCTTTTTGTTATGCCTGATTGTCAGAGGATAACTCTGTATAATGTTCCAGTCGAGGATCATCCTGCCCGGACTTGTCAATAGGCCGCCGTTTGGGTAACGTTGGCCCGCAAATGAAGGAGACGGTTATGAAGATTAATCTCGCCACCCTCCCCCAGGAGGAGATGGACAAAGTGAATGTGGATTTAGCCGCAGCGGGCGTGGCATTTAAAGAGCGCTACAATATGCCGGTTATCGCTGAGGTGGTAGAGCGGGAACAACCGGCGCATCTGCGCGACTGGTTTCGCCAGCGTCTGATTGCACATCGATTGACCTCTGTGACCCTTTCGCGCCTGCCGTGGGAGCCGAAAGTTAAATAACCTTACGCCGGGTTACAGTTCCTTACACAGATTATGCCAGGATACAAAGCCCTGATTCATTCAGGGGCTTTATGAATCTCTGCGACTCCGTGCATAAGGAAATCACGATGTCTCACTGGACTATTGCGGCTGCTCAGTACCAGCCGACCCATCATTGCGTGGACGACCACGTATCACACCATCTACGTTTTATCACCGCCGCCGCACACCAGCAGTGCAATTTGCTGCTCTTTCCGGAACTCTCGTTAACCGGCCCGGTCTTACCAGACAGCCAACTCCCTGCCCCACCCGCTCACCAGCAGATCGCGCCGCTGCACGAGGCTGCCCAGGCGTGTAACGTCTCGGTGATTGCCGGGATCACGGTGGAAGATAACGGCAAGCGTCAGCGTGGGCTGGCGTGGCTGAGCCCGGATCAGCCGCAGGCCATTTTCTACCCGCATGGTGCAGGTGCCTGTCTGGAGAGCCGACACAGCGGCCTCTCCCTTGTCGATGCCCACGCCGAGCCGCCCAATATCACCCCCAACGCCACGCTGTTTACCCGCGGTATGGCGGTGAGTGAAGCGGAGAGGCCCGCCTCATTTGCGCAGTGGCAGCGTTTTGCCCACCGCTATGGGATTGCGGTGCTGGTGGCGAATCACGACGGCGGTAGCGCCCTGTGGGATGCCCGGGGGCAGTTAATCCTTCGCGCCGATTCCGGAGAGGTGTTATTAACGGGTCGGTATGTGGAGCAGAGTTGGCAAGGCGAGATCATTCCATTACGCTAAACCTTTTACGGCCAGGAGAGAGCCATGCTACGTGTCATCGACACCGAAACCTGCGATCTGCAGGGAGGGATTGTGGAAGTGGCGTCTGTCGATGTTGTGAACGGGCAGATCGTCAATCCATGCAGCCATCTGGTGCGTCCGGATCGCCCTATTAGCCCGCAGGCGATGGCTATTCACCGCATCACCGAGGCGATGGTGGCTGACAAACCCTGGATTGAAGAGGTGATCCCGCATTACCACGGCAGCCAGTGGTATGTGGCCCATAACGCCAGCTTCGATCGCCGCGTTCTGCCCGAGATGCCGGGAGAATGGATCTGTACCATGAAGCTGGCCCGGCGCGTATGGCCGGGCATCAAATACAGCAACATGGCGCTCTATAAGTCGCGCAAACTCAGCGTCAGAACGCCGGAAGGGCTGCATCATCACCGCGCCCTGTACGACTGCTATATTACCGCCGCGTTGCTGATTGATATCATGAATACCACCGGCTGGACCCCGGATGAGATGGCCGACATCACCGGACGACCGGCGCTGCTGACCACCTTCACCTTCGGTAAATACCGCGGGAAACCGGTGGCAGAAGTGGCAGACAAAGATCCGGGCTATCTGCGCTGGCTGTATAACAACCTCGACAGAATGAGCCCCGAGCTGCGTCTGACGTTAAAGCACTATCTGGGCGGATCCTGATCCGCCTCGCCGGACCGGCTGGTCAATGTCTCCTGCGCCAGGCCGACAATAAACGCATATTCCAGCGCCACCCCTTCATAGGATTTAAAGCGCCCGGATTTCCCGCCGTGTCCGGCATCCATATCAGTGCAGAGCAGCAGTAAATTATCGTCGGTTTTCATTTCACGCAGTTTCGCCACCCACTTTGCGGGCTCCCAGTATTGTACCTGGGAGTCATGCAAGCCGGTGGTAACCAGCATATGCGGATAGGCTTTCGCCTCGACGTTATCGTAGGGGCTGTAGCCTTTCATGTAGCGGTAGTAGGTTGCATCCTGCGGGTTGCCCCACTCCTCGTACTCCCCGATGGTCAGCGGGATGGATTCATCCAGCATGGTGGTCAGCACATCGACAAAGGGCACCTGCGCCACCACGCCTTTAAACAGCCCCGGACGTTCGTTAATCACGGTGCCCATCAGCATGCCGCCTGCGCTGCCCCCCATCGCGAAGCACTGTTTCCTGTCGCCATAGCCCAGCTCGAGCAGCCCATCGCAGACATCGAGATAGTCGTTGAAGGTGTTTTTCTTTTTCAGGAACTTGCCGTCTTCATACCACTTCTGCCCCAGCTCGCCGCCGCCGCGGATATGGGCGATAGCGAAGATAAAGCCCCGGTCGAGCAGGCTTAAGCGGCTACTGCTGAAATCGGCATCGATGCTGGAGCCATACGAGCCGTAGCCGTAGATGAGGATCGGGTTTTTGCCTTTGCGGAAATGGTGCTTATGGTAGACCAGCGAGACCGGGACTTCGGTGCCGTCCCGGGCCACAATCCAGACGTGCTCGCTGCGGTAGAGTTCAGCGTTAAAGCCTTTGACCTCGGCCTGCTTCAGCACCTTGCGTTGCCCGGTATCCATATCCAGCTCGAACAGGGTGTCCGGCGTGGTCATGGAGGAGTAGCCGTAGCGCAGACGCGATGTTTCCGGCTCGGGGTTATAGCCGATCCAGGTGACGTAGGCGGGATCGTCGAAGGCGATCCCGATCACCTCCCGGGTTTTGCGATTGATCTGCCGCAGGCTGGTCAGCCCGCGCTGGCGCTCTTCCACCACCAGCCAGTCGGTAAACAGGGTAAAGCCTTCGAGCATCACCTGATCCCGGGGTGGGATCAGCACTTCCCATTTGCGTTCATCGCGCACTTTGGTTTTGTAGAGGCCAAAGTTTTTTCCCTCCCGGTTGGAGCGCAAATAGAAGGTGTGCTGGAAGTGGTCGAGGCTGTATTCGTGATCCTTGCGCCGCGGCATAAAGCACAGGGGCTGAGCGTCCGGCAGCTCGGCATCCAGCAGCAACACCTCGGTCGTCGTGGCGCTGGCGAGGAAGATAATCACGTAGTGTTTCGAGGTGGTCTTATGCAGGCTGACGTAAAAGGTTTCGTCTTTCTCCTCATAGACCAGCTCGTCGCTGGTGGACGCAGTGCCTACCGTATGTCGCCAGACCTGAAAGGGGTGCAGCGTGGTGGCATGCTTTTTAATGTAGTAGACCGTCTCCGAGTCGTTGGCCCAGATAAAATCGGGGGAGACGTTATCGAGCATCTCGGGATACCAGTTCCCGGACTCCAGGTTGCGGAACCGGAGTCCGTACTGCCGTCGGGAGAGGTAGTCTTCGGCCAGCGCCATAATGGCGTTATCCGGCGAAACCGCCATGCCGCCCAGGGTATAAAACTCGCTATGCGAGGCCCGCTGGTTAGCATCCAGCAGCGTTTCCCACTCTTCCCACTCGGCGCAGAGCACCGACTGGCGCTGATAGATGGCGTATTCGTTCCCGGGCTCATAGATGTGCCGGTATCGATAGCCATTGCGACTCCAGGGCGCTGAGACATCACGTTGCGGGACGCGCTCGACCATTTCGTTGAGCAGACGGTCCTGCAGCGCCTGCTGCGTCGACATGACCCTGCGACCATAGTCATTTTCATCATGGAGGTAGTCCAGTACCTCCGGCTGTGAGCGGGTATCGTCGCGCAACCAGTAATAGTTGTCGATACGCGTGTCACCGTGCGCGGTGAGAGCGTGCGGTATGCGTTGGGCTTTAGGTGGCATGTCAGTATGATTCTTTTACGATTTACACCCTATAAGGTTGGCAAAACATGCGCACGATGCAAGCGAAACGGGATACCCGGGGGTAAAAAGTTAGCCGGGGAGCGCCTGTTTTTGCTGGCGAATATCCTGCTCGATCCCCTCGCGGACGTCAGCCGGAATTTTCAGCGCATCCCCCAGCGCATTGAGATAACTGCGCTCCATAAAGTGATCGATATCGATCGCCGCGCAGCTCAGGAAATAGAGCTCCAGCGCTTCCTCTTCGTTTTTGATCCCCTGCGCCAGACGCTGTGGATCAAGGGGCTGCTCAATGGCCTGTGCCACCAGCGCCCTGCCCTGCTCCTCCACGCCCGCTTCCCGCAGCTGCTGCTCAATGGCGGCACGCTCCCGATCGTCAATGTGGCCGTCACTCTTCGCCGCAAAGACCAGGGCCAGGATCAGCCTTTCGCTGCGCACATCCAGCGCCGAGGCCTGCTGACCAAACTGCGGTTCGCCCTGATGGGCGCTACGCACTCTGTCCTTGTACTTGTTCCACAGCACGGAGCCCGCAATCGCGCCACCGCCTGCCAACAGGGCACCGGTGCCGTATTTCGCCAGCAATTTACGCGAGGATTTATTCGCCACCAGCAGCCCGGCAAGGCCGCCAAGCGCCCCTGGCGACAGCATTTTGCTCAGCCCTTCGCCCGAGGAGGACCCCGTTTTCTGCCCCAGCATAGACTGTAATTGATTCAACCAGCTTGACATGATGTCCCTCACTTAACGGTGGATGAATTTCACAGCCTAAGCGAGGGGATGTCAGGAAATGTCTACGCTGACAAAAGAAGCGAAAATTCACCTCTTCGACGCGAGATACTGCGCACTGCCCGCTTTGCAGTCGACCTTCACCTGATAATGAATATCGGTGTTTTTCCCGCGTACCGTCAGCGGCACGGTCCAGCGATCTTTTTCACCCTTCACCTCCTTCGGGTTGATCCACGCCACCGGGTCGGCCATCCCCAGCGTCTTTTGATCGTCAGCCCAGCGCACGATGCGGTTTTGCAGATAATCCCGCTTCACGCTGGCGGCCATGCCCTCGGCATTCTGACCTTCGCAGGTCGGAAACTTCACGGTTTTCTCATCGGCGGCCTGCGCCGTCAGGCTGGCACCCAGCATCGCCAGCGCCATCACTACCCCTGTTTTGTTCATCATGTTCTCCTGTATTGGTTCCCCAAAAGCATGGTCCAAAACGGCCGCGATGCAAATAACCGCCTGTCATCCCGATGGATTTCCGCGAAGCAAGACAGACGCAAACGTTTTCGTTTATACTGCGCGCAACTTTTTCAGGGGGATGATTATGACTCGTTTAGGAACTGCGCTGCGTCCGGCAGCGACGCGCGTAATGTTGCTCGGCTCCGGTGAACTGGGCAAAGAGGTGGCCATTGAGTGCCAGCGTTTAGGCATTGAAGTAATCGCCGTCGACCGCTATGCCGATGCCCCGGCCATGCACGTCGCCCATCGCTCGCATGTGATTAATATGCTGGATGGCGAAGCCCTGCGCGCCGTGATTGCCACAGAGAAACCGCACTTCGTGGTGCCGGAAATCGAAGCCATCGCCACCGATACCCTGCTGGCGCTGGAAGCCGAAGGCCAGCGCGTGGTGCCCTGTGCCCGCGCCGCGAAGCTGACCATGAACCGGGAAGGCATTCGCCGCCTGGCGGCGGAAGAGCTGGCCCTGCCTACTTCCCGCTACCGTTTTGCCGACAGCAAGAGCGATTTTTTGCAGGCGGTGAACGACATCGGCTACCCGTGCATCATTAAGCCGGTGATGAGCTCCTCCGGCAAAGGACAGAGCTTTGTGCGCAGCGCCGACCAGCTGGATCAGGCCTGGGATTACGCCCAACAGGGGGGCCGCGCCGGTGCCGGACGGGTGATTGTTGAGGGCGTGGTGCAGTTTGATTTTGAGATCACTCTACTGACCGTCAGCGCCGTTGATGGGGTGCACTTCTGCGATCCTATTGGCCATCGTCAGGAAGATGGCGACTACCGTGAATCCTGGCAGCCGCAGCAGATGAGCCCGCTGGCCCGCGCACGCGCCGAGGAGATCTCCCGCAAAGTGGTGCTGGCCCTGGGCGGCCATGGGCTGTTTGGCGTCGAGCTGTTCGTCTGTGGCGACGAGGTAGTCTTCAGCGAAGTCTCCCCGCGTCCGCACGATACCGGCATGGTAACCCTGATCTCGCAGGATCTCTCCGAGTTTGCCCTGCACGTCCGCGCCTTCCTCGGCCTGCCGGTCGGCGGCGTGCGTCAGTATGGTCCCGCGGCATCGGCGGTGATCCTGCCCCAGCTGACCAGCCAGAACGTCACCTTTGATAACGTCGATGCGGCAGTGGGCGCGGGCCTGCAGCTGCGTCTGTTCGGTAAGCCAGAAATCGAAGGTTCGCGTCGCTTAGGCGTAGCTCTGGCGACGGGTGACAGCGTGGAAGAGGCGGTAGAGCGGGCGAAACAGGCCGCCGCCAGCGTGCAGGTCGCAGGATAAAAAAAACGGGCCTGATGGCCCGTTTTATTATGGCAATTGACGTTTTTCGTAGGCCGGGTAAGCGCAGCGCCACCCGGCAAAAAACGCGCACAATACCTAAATCTTACTGCTGCGCGCCTTCAACCGCTTCGCGCGCCAGCTTAGTGATGCGATCCCAGTCGCCCGCTTCCAGCGCATCCGCCGGAACCAGCCAGGAGCCACCGATGCACAGCACGCTTTTCAGCGCCAGGTAGTCACGGTAGTTCGCCGGAGAGATGCCGCCAGTCGGGCAGAAACGCACGTTGGCGAACGGACCTGCGATAGCCTGCAGCGCTTTGGTGCCGCCGTTGGCTTCCGCCGGGAAGAATTTGAACTCTTTCAGACCGTAGTCCAGACCCAGCATCAGTTCAGATACGGTGCTGATGCCCGGGATCAGAGGAATGGAGCCTTCGGTTGCCGCTTTCAGCAGCGGCTCGGTCAGACCCGGGCTGATGGCGAACTGCGCACCGGCTTCGGTAACTTCCGCCAGCTGCTGTGGGTTCAGCACGGTGCCTGCACCAATGATGGCTTCCGGCACTTCTTTGGCGATGGCGCGAATCGCATCCATTGCACAGGCGGTACGCAGGGTCACTTCCAGGACGCGAACGCCACCAGCAACCAGCGCTTTCGCCATCGGCACAGCGTGTTCCAGCTTGTTAACCACGATCACCGGCACTACCGGGCCAGTTTTCAGGATTGCTTCTGCACTTGTCTTCCAGTTTTTCATCAGAGTTTTTCTCTCGCCAGATCGATAATTCTTGTCGTCTTAAAACGTAATACAGGTCGCGCCCTGCTCTGCGCCCGAGAGGTTCTCGCGCAGCGCACTGAACATTTCGCGCCCCGTGCCCACGCGCGATGCGCTCAGGTCAGGAATATGTGGCTTACGTGCGGCAAGGACCGCCTCATCCACCAGTAAGGTCAACTCGCCGGTCTGACCGTTAACGCGGATGATATCGCCATCGTACACTTTTGCCAGCAATCCACCGTCGTAAGCTTCCGGGGTGACATGGATGGCAGAAGGCACTTTACCTGATGCGCCGGAGAGGCGTCCATCGGTTACTAACGCAATTTTGAAACAGCGGTCCAATAATACACCAAGCGGCGGCATAAGTTTATGTAATTCTGGCATGCCGTTCGCTTTTGGCCCCTGATGACGGACCACAACCACGCAATCTTTATCCAGCAGTCCGGCTTCAAACGCGGGCAGCACGTCATGCTGACTCTCGAATACCACCGCCGGCGCTTCAATAACCTGGTTCTCCACCGGCACCGCAGAGGTCTTCATGACTGCCCGCCCCAGGTTGCCGTTCAGCACTTTAGTGCCGCCGTGGTGGGAGAAGGGTTTGTCGAAGGTGGCGATCACGCTGTCATCCAGCGAGGCCTGAGCCCCTTCACGCCAGTCCAGCTCGCCGTCGTTCAGCCACGGCTCGAGGGTGTAACGCTGCAGGCCGAAACCGGCCACCGTATTGACGTCTTCGTGCAGCAGGCCGCCTTTCATCAGCTCACGCATCAGCACCGGTACGCCGCCCGCCGCCTGGAAGTGGTTAATGTCCGCCGGGCCGTTCGGGTAGAGACGGGTCATCAGCGGCACCACTTCGGAGAGGTCAGAGAAATCGTCCCAGTTGATCAGAATGCCGGCCGCGCGGGCCATCGCCACCATGTGCATGGTGTGGTTGGTGGAGCCGCCGGTCGCCAGCAGGGCCACGATACCGTTGACCACCACTTTCTCGTCGACCATTTTACCGAGCGGCATCCACTCGTTGCCGTTCCCGGTCAGACGGGTCACCTGACGTGCCGCAGCGGCGGTCAACGCTTCGCGCAGGGGCGCATCCGGGTGGACAAACGACGAGCCCGGCAGCTGCATCCCCATAAATTCCACTACCATCTGGTTGGTGTTGGCGGTGCCGTAGAAGGTACAGGTGCCCGGCGCGTGGTAGGACGCGGCTTCTGACTCCAGCAGCGCCATGCGATCCACTTTGCCTTCAGCATACAGCTGGCGAATACGCACTTTCTCTTTATTGGCCAGGCCGCTGGCCATCGGGCCTGACGGCACGAACAGCGCAGGCAGGTGACCAAACGACAGGGCTGCCATCGCCAGGCCCGGGACGATCTTATCGCACACGCCGAGGTACAGTGCGCCGTCAAACATGTTATGTGACAGGCCCACCGCGGCAGACATGGCGATCACTTCCCGGCTCAGCAGCGAGAGCTCCATTCCGTCCTGGCCCTGGGTCACGCCGTCGCACATCGCAGGCACACCACCGGCCACCTGCCCTACGGCGTTGGCCTGGTGCAGCGCTTTACGAATGATGTCCGGGTAGGTCTCGTACGGCTGGTGCGCCGAGAGCATGTCGTTATAGGAGGTGATGATACCGATATTGTTACGCAGCATGCTTTTCAGCGAGGCTTTATCCTCTGGCTGGCAGGCGGCAAAGCCGTGCGCCAGGTTACCGCAGGCCAGCTGCGAACGATGGACCGTATCGCTCTTCGCCTGCTGAATGCGAGCGAGGTAGGCTGAGCGGGTCTTCTGCGAGCGCTCAACAATGCGCTGTGTTACCCGTAACAAAATCGAATTCATAGAAGCTCCTGTCATTTATCTGTCCGCGCTCTGGAATTAACAAAGTGTTTAGCAGGCTATAACATCGCTGAAACGCTTGATTGCCGGAGCTCTGGGGCAAAATCGCTTCAGCCAGTGTAATAAAAAAAGCTCCGGGTGGAAATCCACCCGGAGCTTAAATGATTAAATATTGCGCACTGGCCTGAGCCAGATCATGTTACCGGTAAAATAACCCCTAAGGATTAACGGCCAGGTTACTCAAACTCGTTCCAGGAACGGCCATCACGAGTGATCATTGCCACAGAGGCAACCGGTCCCCAGGTACCCGCCTGATACGGTTTCGGTGCATCCTGATCCGCAGCCCAGGCTTCGGTGATGGAGTCAACCCACTTCCACGCCTCCTCCACTTCGTCACGGCGCACAAACAGCGCCTGAATGCCACGCATGGTTTCCAGCAGCAGACGTTCGTAAGCATCAGCCAGATGGTTCTGGTTGAAGGTTTCGGAGTAGCTCAGATCCAGCTTGGTGGTCTGCAGGTTGTGCTTGTGATCCAGGCCAGGCACCTTGTTCAGCACCTGAATATCCACGCCCTCGTCCGGCTGCAGACGAATGGTCAGTTTATTCTGCGGCAGCTCCTGCCAGGACTCTTTGAACAGGTTCAGTTCCGGGTTCTTAAAGTAGACCACCACTTCAGAGCATTTGGCCGGCAGACGCTTACCGGTACGCAGGTAGAACGGTACGCCCGCCCAGCGCCAGTTATCGATATCCACGCGGATGGCGACGAAGGTTTCGGTACTGCTGGTTTTATTCGCACCCTCTTCTTCCAGATAGCCAGGCACTTTTTTACCCTGGGCAAAACCGGCGGTGTACTGGCCGCGAACCGTTTTTTCACGCACGTTGGAGCGATCGATGCGGCGCAGGGACTTCAGCACTTTTACCTTCTCATCGCGAATGCTGTCTGCGGAGAGATCTGACGGCGGTGCCATGGCGATCATGCAGAGAATTTGCAGCAGGTGGTTCTGGATCATGTCGCGCATCTGACCGGCCTGGTCAAAGTAACCCCAGCGACCTTCAATCCCCACCTCTTCCGCCACGGTGATCTCCACGTGATCGATGGTGCGGTTATCCCAGTTGTTCACAAACAGGGAGTTGGCGAAACGCAGCGCCAGCAGGTTCAGCACCGTCTCTTTACCGAGGTAGTGGTCGATACGGTAAACCTGGCACTCTTCGAAGTATTCCCCGACCTGGTCGTTGATTTCACGGGAGGTCGCCAGCGAGGTACCCAGCGGTTTTTCCATTACCACACGTGCAGGCTTGGCGTTCAGTTTGGCTTCGCCGAGCCCTTTGCAGATGGCGCCAAAGGTGCTTGGCGGCATAGCGAAATAGTTGATGGTGACGCGATTTTTCTGATCGAGCATCGCGCCCAGTTCAGAAAAGGCCGAGGTGTCGTTCACGTCGAGGTTGCAGAAATCGAGACGTCCACTCAGCGTATCCCACAAACTTTCATCGATCTTCTCCTTCATGAAAGTTTCCAGCGCTTCGCGCACCACTTTGGTATACGCGTCTTTATCCCAGTCGGCACGGCCCACGCCCAGGATGCGCGTCTCCGGGTGGATTTGACCCGCTTTTTCCAGTTGATACAGGGAAGGCAGCAATTTACGGCGTGCAAGATCGCCTTTCGCGCCGAAAATGACCAGGTCACATGCCTGGGCTGTTTGCGTTACCGCCATGTCATTCTCCTCAGTTGGATACCCTGGTGCTTTTGCCAGAATATCGTTGTAATTTTATTACATGCACTCTACTGCTTTTATGTCATTCCCGAAACCATTTGCACTTATCCTCGCGTGCGATACGGCGATATTTCGCCAGGCAATAGCCCCGCGCAGGGTTATAAAGGTCAAATGGGTGAAACTTTGTTCTGCCAGGCCGTTGCTAAAATCCGACAGCGATCAAGTAATGAAAAAAAACAACAACATTTTTGTCGGGGTTTGCCCTTTTCGGCACATCACAGGGGTATATTCTTGCTAATTCGAATCGCGATTTCACCCCTTAATGAAATCGTTTCCACCGATGAGCGCCGTGTTAATAATGAACATGCTGGAAAAAATCCAGTTTCAACTGGAACACCTTAGCAAATCCGAGCGAAAAGTGGCTGAAGTAATTCTCGCCGCCCCGGCTCAGGCCATTCATTCCAGCATCGCCACTCTGGCCCAGGAGTCGGGGGTCAGCGAACCGACCGTTAACCGCTTCTGCCGCAGCATGGAGACGCGTGGCTATCCCGATTTTAAACTGCATCTGGCGCAAAGTCTGGCTAACGGCACGCCCTATGTAAACCGCAATGTCGATGAAGACGACAGCGTGGAGGCCTACACCGGCAAAATCTTTGAATCGGCGATGGCTACCCTGGACCAGGTCCGCCAGTCGCTGGATATGGGATCGGTTAATCGGGCCGTCGACCTGCTGACTCAGGCCAAGAAGATCGCCTTCTTTGGTCTCGGGTCGTCAGCCGCCGTCGCTCACGATGCAATGAATAAATTTTTTCGCTTTAATGTCCCGGTTATCTATTCCGACGACATCGTGCTGCAACGCATGAGTTGTATGAATTGTAACGAAGATGACGTGGTGGTGCTGATATCGCATACTGGTCGCACCAAGAGTCTGGTCGAACTGGCCCAGCTGGCGCGTGAAAACGATGCCATGGTGATTGCCCTCACCACCACCGGTACGCCGCTGGCACGTGAAGCGACGCTGGCGATCACCCTCGACGTGCCGGAAGACACCGATATCTATATGCCGATGGTGTCGCGTCTGGCGCAGCTGACCGTCATCGACGTGCTGGCCACCGGCTTTACCCTGCGCCGCGGGGCGAAATTCAGAGATAACTTGAAGCGTGTCAAAGAAGCGCTTAAGGAATCGCGTTTTGATAAAGAGTTGTTCATCAAGGGTGAAGTTCCCTGATCGTCACTGATAAAGTTGTTACTTTTTTCGGCATTCGGTAAGTTGCCAGTGTGTATTACGGCGGACAACGTGCCGAATCATCGTTCACGCAACACCAGGTTGTTTCAGACAACGGAGTATTACATGTCCAGAAGGCTTCGCAGAACCAAGATCGTTACCACCTTAGGCCCGGCCACTGACCGCGATAATAATCTCGAGAAAATCATCGCAGCAGGCGCCAACGTGGTACGTATGAACTTTTCTCACGGCACACCGGAAGATCATAAATTACGTGCAGATAAGGTCCGTGAGATCGCGGCAAAACTGGGACGTCATGTAGCTATTCTCGGTGACCTGCAGGGTCCCAAAATCCGCGTATCAACCTTCAAAGAAGGCAAAGTTTTCCTCAATATCGGTGACAAGTTCCTGCTCGACGCCAACCTGAGCAAAGGCGAAGGCGATAAAGAGAAAGTGGGGATCGACTATAAAGGCCTGCCTGCTGACGTGGTGCCAGGCGATATCCTGCTGCTCGACGACGGTCGCGTTCAGCTGAAAGTGCTGGAAGTTCAGGGCATGAAGGTGTTCACCGAAGTGACCGTTGGCGGCCCGCTCTCCAACAATAAGGGCATTAACAAACTGGGCGGCGGTCTCTCTGCCGAAGCCCTGACCGAAAAAGACAAAGCCGATATTCTCACCGCGGCCGAGATTGGCGTGGACTACCTGGCCGTCTCCTTCCCGCGCTGCGGCGAAGATCTGAACTACGCTCGTCGTCTGGCGCGTGATGCAGGTTGCGATGCCAAAATCGTCGCCAAAGTGGAACGTGCTGAAGCGGTCTGCAGCCAGGATGCAATGGATGACATCATCCTCGCCTCTGACGTGGTGATGGTGGCCCGTGGTGACCTGGGCGTTGAGATTGGCGACCCGGAACTGGTGGGGATCCAGAAGGCGCTGATCCGCCGTGCCCGTCAGCTTAACCGCTCCGTGATCACTGCAACCCAGATGATGGAGTCGATGATCACTAACCCAATGCCGACCCGTGCGGAAGTGATGGACGTGGCCAACGCCGTGCTCGACGGTACCGATGCGGTAATGCTGTCAGCCGAAACCGCTGCCGGCCAGTATCCGGCGGAAACCGTGGCCGCGATGGCGCGCGTCTGCCTGGGTGCAGAGAAGATCCCAAGCATCAACGTCTCCAAGCACCGTCTGGACATTCAGTTCGACAACGTGGAAGAAGCCATTGCGATGTCGGCGATGTATGCCGCTAACCACCTGAAGGGCGTGACCGCGATCATCACCATGACCGAATCCGGCCGCACCGCGCTGATGACCTCGCGTATCAGCTCCGGCCTGCCGATCTTCGCTATGTCTCGTCATGAGCGCACCCTGAACCTGACCGCGCTGTATCGCGGCGTGACGCCGGTGTTCTTCGACAGCAACAGCGACGGCGTGGCCGCGGCGAACGACGCCGTGAACCTGCTGCGCGACAAAGGCTATCTGGTCTCCGGGGATATCGTTATCGTGACCCAGGGCGATGTAATGAGCACCATCGGCTCAACCAATACCACCCGCGTGATGACCGTCGAATAAGTCGGCTGTTTTGCCACCCGGCCTACAGATTCGTAGGCCCGTGCAAGCGAAGCGCCGCCGGGCAAAAAAAATCCCCCGAAACCGGGGGATTTTTTATTTCTTCGGATAGAGCTCTTTGCGCTTGTACGGCTCTTTCTCGCCCGGCTTGCGCGTCTTCAGCAGTTTCAGGATCCAGGTGTATTGCTCCGCATGCGGCCCCACCAGAATCTCCACCTCCTGGTTCATCCGGCGCGCAATGGTGTTGTCGTCGGCGGTAAGCAGATCGTCCATCGGCGGGCGCACTTCAATCGTCAGACGATGCGTTTTGCCATCGTAAATCGGGAATAACGGGATCACCCGCGCCTGGCATACCTTCATCAACCGGCCAATGGCGGGCAGCGTCGCCTTATAGGTGGCGAAGAAATCGACAAACTCGCTGTGTTCCGGCCCGTGATCCTGATCCGGGAGATAGTAGCCCCAGTAGCCCTGGCGTACGGACTTGATAAAGGGTTTGATGCCGTCGTTACGCGCATGCAGGCGGCCGCCAAAGCGGCGGCGAACCGTGTTCCAGACATAATCGAAGACCTTGTTCCCCTGGTTGTGGAACATGGCCGCCATTTTCTGCCCCTGCGACGCCATCAGCATCGCCGGAATATCCACGCCCCAGCCGTGTGGCACCAGGAAGATCACCTTTTCGTCATTGCGACGCATCTCCTCGATGATCTCCAGCCCTTTCCAGTCAACGCGACTGGCAACCTTTTCCGGCCCGCGTATCGCCAGCTCGCCCATCATCGCCATCGCCTGCGGCGCGGTGGTAAACATCTCATCGATGATGGCTTCACGCTCCTCCTCGCTCTTCTCCGGGAAGCAGTAGAAGAGATTTATCTGTGCGCGACGGCGGGCACTTTTACCCAGCTTGCCCGCCAGACGGCCCACTTTACCGAGCAGCGGGTCGCGCACGGAGGCGGGAAGCATCGCAATACCCGCAAAGGCATACACACCCAGCCAGGCGCCCCAGAAGCGCGGATGACGGAAGGATTTCTCAAATTCAGGAATGTACTCGCTGTTGTTTTTTTGGGTTTCCATGCTTTTTCCAGGGCGGGTGACACGTAAAAGAGTAATGCGTTAGTTTAGCGAGGCCATGCGTAAGGCACAAAAGAAAAAGCCGGTGCAGTAACGCCCCGGCTTTTATCGCTGCAGTATTAATCAATACTGAGCTGCGGAATAACCTCTTTGACCTGCGCCAGATAGTCGCTGCGGTCTTTACCGGTCAGCCCCTCGGTACGCGGCAGCTTCGCCGTTAACGGGTTGACCGCCTGCTGGTTGATCCATACTTCATAGTGCAGATGCGGGCCGGTAGAACGACCGGTGTTGCCCGACAGCGCAATGCGATCGCCACGTTTTACCTTCTGGCCCGGCTTCACCAGCATCTTACGCAGGTGCATATAGCGGGTGGTGTAGGTCCGCCCGTGACGCACGGCAACGTAATAGCCTGCAGCACCGCTGCGTTTTGCCATGACCACTTCGCCATCACCCACCGCCAGAACCGGTGTCCCCTGCGGCATGGCGAAATCCACACCACGGTGCGGGGCCACGCGACCGGTGACCGGGTTCAGACGGCGCGGGTTGAAGTTCGACGAGACACGGAACTGTTTCGAGGTCGGGAAGCGTAAGAAACCTTTCGCCAGCCCGGTACCGTTACGATCGTAGAATTTGCCGTCTTCGGCACGGATCGCATAGTAATCTTTACCGTCAGAGCGTAGACGAACCCCAAGCAGCTGACTCTGCTCACGCTTGCCGTCCAGCATTTCGCGGGACATCAGCACCGACCAGGCGTCGCCTTTTTTCAGCTTACGGAAGTCCATCTGCCACTGCATGGCTTTGATCACCGAACTGATTTCACCGCTGGTCAGCCCTGCATCACGCGCGCTGGCAACGAAGCTACCGCCGCTTAAGGTGCCTTTAAGGGCGTTGTTAACCCAGTCGCCCTGCTGCATTTCACTGCTCATCTTGAAACCGTTATCAGCACGATCGTAGGTGCGGGTTTCACGACGGGAGACTTCCCAGGTCAGGCGCTGTAAATCGCCGCTGTCGGTCAGGGTCCATGAGAGCTGCTGACCAATTTTCAGGTTACGCAGATCTTTATCCGCGGCAGCAAGCCGGCTGATTTCACCCATATCGATACCGTACTGGTTAAGCACGCTGCTTAAGGTATCGCCAGTTGAAACCACATATTCATGGACGCCACTTTCAGGGGCGATTTTGTCATCCAGTTCATCCTGCGGAATAGCTTCTTCTTCCTGCGGGGCCTGGTCGATAGGTTCACTGGCTTCGGGTAACAGTGAGCGGATTTCGTTTCTTTCCAGTTCGATGGTCTTGATAACTGGCGTGGAATTCGGGTGATAAACATAGGGCCGCCAGACGGCGACCGCTAAGGTGAGAACAGTAAGCGACCCCAGCATGACGCGGTGGGGCCGGGGCAGATTATTAAATGCCAGGGCGACAGAGCGGGCTATCTGTTGCACGTATTCACTTCCTCGTTAATCTCCTTTCAGGCAGCTCGCATACTGGTTCGCCAGTTGGCTGAGAAACTGCGAATAACTCGCTTTGCTCAACTGGATAGAGGTTCCCAGTGGGTCAAGGGTGCCCATACGCACGGACGTACCCCTTGCCACGGCTTCAACGACCGCTGGCCTGAACTGTGGCTCAGCAAAAACGCAGGACGCTTTCTGCTCAACCAACTGTGTTCTGATTTCATGTAAACGCTGCGCACCGGGTTGAATCTCTGGATTGACGGTGAAATGGCCAAGCGGCGTGAGACCGTAGTGTTTTTCGTAGTAGCCATAGGCATCATGAAAAACGAAATATCCTTTACCTTTCAGTGGTGCGAGCTCGGTACCCACCTGCTTGTCGGTTGCGGCAAGTTGTGCCTCAAAATCCTTCAGGTTGGCGTCAAGTTTGGCTCGACTTTGCGGCATAAGTTCCACTAATTTTTCGTGGATTGCAACCGCCGAAAGGCGCGCTATCTCAGGGGAAAGCCAGAGGTGCATATTGTAGTCACCGTGATGGTGATGCTCGTCACCTTTTTCGCCTTCGGCCGTCCCGTGATCGTGGTCATGATCGTCATCATCAGACCCTTTCATGAGAAGCGGTTTCACACCTGGAAGATTAGCGATGCTAACCTGTTTGGCTGCCGGCAACTGATTGGCGGATTTCTGCATGAAGGCTTCCATCTCCGGACCAATCCAGACCACTAAGTCTGCGTTTTGTAAGCGTTTTACATCTGAAGGACGCAGGGAATAGTCGTGTTCTGAGGCGCCATCAGGCAGTAATACCTGGGTTTCTGTCACTCCGTCGGCGATAGCGGATGCGATAAAACCGAGCGGCTTTAGCGAAGCGACAACGGCGGCGTTAACATCTTGTGCTGTTGAACCCCAAAGGGCAGCGGATAATGCTGCGAAAAGAAGCGTATTTTTCTGTAACATAATGCGACTATTCATCGTAATGAGTTGGTGGAATGTGATATTATAACATTCGATGACTTCTGCAAGCATAAAATTGATATGACGAATCTGGTATCTCTCGAAAACATTTCGGTTTCATTCGGTCAGCGCCGCGTCCTCTCTGACGTTTCGCTGGATTTGAAGCCCGGCAAAATTCTGACGCTACTCGGTCCAAACGGCGCGGGTAAATCAACGCTGGTGCGCGTGGTGCTGGGCCTGGTAGCACCCGACAGCGGCCTTATCAAGCGTGACCGGCAGCTGCGCATCGGCTATGTGCCGCAGAAGCTGCATCTGGACGCCACTCTCCCGTTAACGGTCAGCCGTTTCCTGCGTCTGCGTCCCGACACACGTAAAGAGGACATTCTTCCGGCGCTCAAGCGCGTGCAGGCCGGACATCTGATCGAAGCGCCTCTGCAAAAGCTCTCCGGCGGCGAGACCCAGCGCGTGCTGCTGGCCCGCGCCCTGCTGAACAGGCCGCAGCTGCTGGTGCTCGATGAGCCGACCCAGGGTGTGGACGTCAACGGTCAGGTGGCGCTGTATGACCTGATCGATCAGCTGCGTAAAGAGCTGGACTGCGCCGTGCTGATGGTGTCGCACGACCTGCATCTGGTGATGGCGAAAACGGACGAAGTGCTCTGTCTCAACCATCACATCTGCTGCTCTGGCACACCGGAAGTGGTCTCCATGCACCCTGAGTTTATCTCGATGTTTGGCCCTCGCGGCGCCGAACAGCTGGGCATTTATCGCCACCATCACAACCACCGCCATGATTTGCAGGGCCGCATTGTCCTGCGCCGGGGAAACGGTAACTCATGATTGAACTCTTATTGCCCGGCTGGCTGGCCGGGATGATGCTCGCCTGCGCGGCGGGTCCACTGGGCTCGTTTGTCGTCTGGCGCCGGATGTCCTACTTTGGCGATACCCTCGCCCACGCCTCCCTGCTGGGGGTAGCATTTGGCTTACTGCTGGATGTCAATCCATTCTATGCGGTGATTGTGGTGACGCTGCTGCTGGCCGCCGGTCTGGTGTGGCTGGAAAAGCGCCCGCACCTGGCGGTGGATACGCTGCTCGGGATCATGGCGCACAGCGCCCTGTCGCTGGGTCTGGTAGTGGTCAGCCTGATGTCCAACATCCGCGTAGATCTGATGGCCTATCTGTTTGGCGATCTGCTGGCGGTGACGCCGGACGATCTGATCGCCATCGCTATCGGGGTGGTGATTGTGCTGGCTATCCTGCTGTGGCAGTGGCGAAACCTGCTGGCGATGACCATCAGCCCGGATTTAGCCTTTGTGGATGGTGTGAAGCTGCAGCGCGTCAAGCTACTGCTGATGCTGGTGACCGCGCTGACCATTGGCGTGGCGATGAAGTTTGTCGGGGCGTTAATTATTACGTCGCTGCTGATTATTCCTGCCGCCACCGCGCGCCGTTTTGCCCGCACGCCGGAGCAGATGGCCGGCGTGGCCGTAGGCGTGGGAATGATTGCCGTGACCGGCGGGTTAACCTTCTCGGCATTTTACGACACCCCTGCCGGACCCTCGGTGGTGCTGTGCGCGGCAGCGCTGTTTATCTTCAGCATGATGAAGAAACCTGCCAGCTGATGGCGTTGCCCGGTGGCGCTACGCTTACCGGGCCTACAACATTACGGCATCTCCGGCGGCTTAATGCCGAAGTGATCCCAGGCCCGCACCGTCGCCATGCGCCCGCGTGGCGTACGCTGCAAAAAGCCCTGCTGAATCAGGTACGGCTCCAGCACATCTTCAATAGTTTCCCGCTCTTCACCAATGGCTGCCGCCAGGTTATCCAGCCCCACCGGCCCGCCAAAGAACTTGTCCAGCACCGCCAGCAGCAGCTTGCGGTCCATATAGTCAAAGCCTTCGGCATCCACATTTAACATATCCAGCGCCTGGGCGGCGATATCCAGCGAAATAGTGCCGTCGTGCTTCACTTCGGCAAAATCACGCACCCTGCGCAGGAGACGGTTGGCGATACGCGGCGTACCGCGGGAACGCTTCGCCACTTCAAAGGCCCCCTCCTCGCTCATCTCCAGCCCCATATAGCGCGCGCTACGGCTGACGATGTGCTGGAGATCGGGCACCTGATAAAACTCCAGACGCTGGACGATGCCAAAACGATCGCGCAGCGGCGAGGTTAACGAGCCCGCACGGGTGGTAGCGCCAATCAGGGTGAACGGCGGCAAATCGATCTTAATCGAGCGCGCGGCCGGGCCTTCACCAATCATGATATCCAGCTGGTAGTCTTCCATGGCCGGATAGAGCACCTCTTCCACCACCGGTGAAAGACGGTGGATCTCATCGATAAACAGCACATCGTGGGGTTCGAGGTTGGTCAGCATCGCCGCCAGATCGCCGGCCTTTTCCAGCACCGGGCCGGAAGTGGTGCGCAGATTGACGCCCATCTCATTGGCGACAATATTGGCGAGGGTGGTTTTCCCCAGCCCCGGTGGGCCAAAAATCAGCAGGTGATCGAGGGCGTCGCCGCGAAGTTTTGCTGCCTGGATAAAGATCTCCATCTGCGAGCGCACCTGCGGCTGGCCAATATACTCATCCAGCAGCTTCGGGCGGATCGCACGGTCCACCAGATCTTCTGCCTGAACGTTGCCTGCCGAGACCAGACGGTCTGCTTCAATCATCCTTTACCTCACAATGCGGCGCGCAGCGCTTCACGAATCAGGGTTTCACTGGTGGCGTCCGGTTTCGCAATTTTGCTGACCATCCGGCTCGCTTCCTGAGGTTTATAGCCCAGCGCCACCAGCGCGGCAACCGCTTCCTGCTCCGCATCATCGTCAGTCGGACCGGCAGGGGAAGTCAGGACCAGATCGGCTGCTGGCGTAAACAGATCGCCGTGCAGGCCTTTAAAGCGGTCTTTCATCTCGACAATCAGGCGCTCCGCCGTTTTCTTGCCGATGCCAGGGAGTTTCACCAACGCTGCCAGCTCTTCACGCTCAACGGCATTCACGAACTGCTGCGCCGACATCCCGGAGAGGATCGCCAGCGCCAGTTTTGGACCGACGCCGTTGGTCTTAATCAGCTCTTTAAACAGCGTACGTTCCTGTTTGTTATTAAAGCCAAACAGCAGCTGAGCATCTTCACGAACGATAAAGTGGGTAAAAATGATCGCTTCTTGTCCCACTTCCGGCAGTTCGTAGAAACAGGTCATCGGCATATGCACTTCGTAGCCCACGCCTCCGGTCTCAAGCAGCACTATCGGGGGTTGTTTTTCGAGGATGATGCCTCTGAGTCTGCCTATCACGTGACGCTCCTGCGTTAAGAACTGAAATTTACCGCTGCCATCATAAAAAAAGGCTGGATAAACATCCAGCCTGATTTTTCATTTAGCGTAATCGACCTCGCGCCAGATTGAGCCGCGATTCGCTTATTTGCATCGCGTTCTGGGTAACGTGGCAATGGGTTATCGCGATGGCCAGCGCATCGGCGGCATCCGCCTGCGGATTGGCCGGCAGCTTCAGCAAGGTACGCACCATGTGCTGCACCTGGCTTTTATCTGCCCCGCCATTTCCTACCACGGTTTGCTTAACCTGTCGCGCGGCGTATTCGAATACCGGCAGATCCTGATTCATCGCCGCGACAATCGCCACGCCGCGGGCCTGACCGAGCTTCAGCGCCGAGTCGGCATTCTTCGCCATAAACACCTGTTCGATGGCGAAAAAGTCCGGCTGGAACTGGGTGATGATCTCCGTCACGCCTGCGTAGATAAGCTTCAGGCGTGACGGCAGATCCTCTACTTTGGTACGGATACAGCCGCTGCCCAGGTAGGTCAACTGACGCCCGACCTGGCGAATAACGCCATAACCGGTGATGCGTGAGCCCGGGTCAATGCCGAGGATAATTGCCATCACGCCTCTCCGGTTGTCGGTTTAAGCTCAGCCATTACAGCGTTGCCGCAACCTCGTCGGAGATTTCACCGTTGTGGTAAACTTCCTGCACATCGTCACAATCTTCGAGCATGTCGATCAGACGCAGCAGCTTCGGTGCGGTTTCCGCATCCATGTCCGCTTTGGTGGACGGGATCATGGTGACTTCAGCCGCGTCGGCTTTCAGGCCTGCTGCTTCCAGAGCATCACGCACTGCGCCCATCTCTTCCCATGCGGTATAGACATCAATCGCGCCGTCGTCATAGGTCACAACGTCTTCAGCACCCGCTTCCAGCGCCGCTTCCATGATCACGTCTTCGTCGCCTTTCTCGAAGGAGATCACGCCTTTTTTGCTGAACAGGTAGGCTACGGAACCGTCGGTACCCAGGTTGCCACCGGTTTTGGTGAAGGCGTGACGCACTTCGGCAACGGTACGGTTACGGTTGTCGGACAGGCACTCAATCATCACCGCGGTGCCGCCTGGGCCGTAACCTTCATAAATGATGGTTTCCATGTTCGCGTCATCGTCGCCGCCTACGCCACGGGCGATAGCACGGTTCAGGGTGTCACGCGTCATGTTGTTGCTCAGCGCTTTATCGATCGCCGCACGCAGACGTGGATTGGAGGCCGCATCGCCGCCGCCCAGACGGGCAGCCGTCACCAGCTCACGAATGATTTTGGTAAAGATCTTACCGCGTTTGGCATCCTGTGCCGCTTTGCGGTGTTTGGTGTTGGCCCACTTACTATGACCTGCCATAAAAAGTTCTCCAAAAAGCGCGCCCTCTCAGGCGGCGTTAATTACAAATTCTTCAATCGCCTGCCGGTTGCTCCACGACTTGGTTAAGGTTGCGGCCTCGGCCGCGTTAACCCAGCGGTAGGTCAGGTGTTCGGTGAACACGATCTCCCGCTCGTGAGGAAGCGCAAGGCAGAACCAGGATTCCGTATTGCGTTCAGTCCCCGGCGCATAGCGATGACGTAAATGGCTAAAAATTTCAAAATCCACCGTGCGCTGACAGTCCTTCAGGGTCAGTTGCTCGCGAGCAACATCAATGGTGACCTCTTCCTTTACTTCGCGCGCGGCGGCCTGCAGCGCGGTTTCACCCTCTTCCAGGCTGCCGGTAACCGACTGCCAGAACGCGGGATCGTCGCGCCGCTGCAACATCAGCACCCGCTTCGTGTCCTGGGCATAAATGACAACTAAGACAGAAACGGGAAGCTTATATGTCATATCAGTTTTTCTCTTCCTTTTTCACCACTTCGATACCCAGCTCGCTCAGGGAGGTTGGGTTAGCAAAGCTTGGCGCTTCGGTCATCAGACAGGCAGCGGCGGTGGTTTTCGGGAAGGCGATAACGTCACGGATGTTGTCGGTGCCGGTCAGCAGCATGGTCAGGCGATCCAGACCAAAGGCCAGACCTGCGTGCGGTGGAGTACCGTACTTCAGGGCATCCAGTAGGAAGCCGAACTTCTCGCGCTGTTCCTGTTCATTGATACCCAGAATACCGAACACCGTCTGCTGCATTTCCATGCTGTGAATACGCACGGAACCGCCGCCCACTTCGTAGCCGTTGATGACCATGTCGTAGGCGTTCGCCACCGCATCTTCCGGTGCCGCTTTCAGCTCTGCCGCGCTCATCTCTTTTGCCGAGGTGAACGGGTGGTGCATTGCGGTCAGGCCGCCTTCGCCGTCGTCTTCAAACATTGGGAAGTCGATAACCCACAGCGGCGCCCATTTGGCTTCGTCGGTCAGGTTCAGATCTTTACCCAGTTTCAGACGCAGCGCGCCCATGGAGTCGGCCACCACTTTCTTGTTGTCCGCGCCGAAGAAGATCATGTCCCCGTCCTGGGCTTCAGTACGCGCCAGAATGGATTCAACGATCTCAGCATTGAGGAATTTGGCCACCGGGCTGGTGATGCCTTCGATGCCTTTCGCGCGCTCGGTGACTTTGATGTAAGCCAGGCCTTTCGCGCCATAAATCTTGATGAAGTTGCCGTAGTCATCGATCTGCTTACGGCTTAAGCTCGCGCCACCCGGTACACGCAGGGCAGCCACGCGGCCTTTCGCATCGTTAGCCGGGCCGGAGAAGACCGCGAACTCAACCTCTTTCACCAGGTCGGCAACGTCTACCAGCTCCATCGGGTTACGCAGGTCTGGTTTGTCGGAACCGTAGCGACGCTCGGCTTCGGCGAAGGTCATGATCGGGAAGTCGCCCAGATCCACACCCTTCACGTCCAGCCACAGGCTGCGTACCAGCGCTTCCATCACTTCACGCACCTGCTCGGCGGTCATGAAGGAGGTCTCGACGTCGATCTGGGTAAATTCAGGCTGACGGTCAGCACGCAGATCTTCGTCGCGGAAGCATTTAACGATCTGATAGTAACGGTCGAAGCCGGACATCATCAGCAGCTGTTTGAACAGCTGAGGAGACTGTGGCAGCGCGTAGAATTTGCCTTTATGCACACGGGATGGCACGAGGTAGTCACGCGCGCCTTCCGGGGTCGCTTTGGTCAGCATCGGGGTTTCGATATCGAGGAAACCGTGATCGTCCATAAAGCGGCGTACCAGGCTGGTGATTTTGGCACGGGTTTTCAGGCGATCGGCCATTTCAGGGCGACGCAGGTCGAGGTAGCGGAATTTCAGACGCGCTTCTTCGGTATTGACGTGGTTGAAATCCAGCGGCAGTGATTCTGAACGGTTGATAATGGTCAGATCGGTCGCCAGCACTTCAATTTCGCCGGTCGCCATGTCGCTGTTGATGTTCTTTTCGTCACGCGCACGCACGGTGCCGGTCACCTGGATGCAGAACTCATTACGCAGCTCAGAGGCCAGCTTTAACGCGTCGGCACGATCTGGATCGAAAAATACCTGCACGATGCCTTCGCGGTCGCGCATATCGATAAAGATAAGGCTGCCAAGATCACGACGACGGTTAACCCAACCACACAGGGTCACCTGCTGTCCGACGTGGGACTGACGCAGCTGCCCGCAATATTCTGTACGCATGAGATATCCCTTAACTTAGCCGCAGGCTACAAGGTCGCAGCTTTTTGTATTTCAAACTGGATGAAAAAAGGCGGCTATTATACTGGAAATTCCGCCAGACGATAAGAGAGAAGCGCGCCAGACGCGCGATTGCTGCTCGCATCTTGCATATTCTCACAAAAATTAACAAAAATATCAGGCCCGGAACACGCCATGGCAGCGTAAGGTATTCACCACGCTAACTATTTAACAGGAAAAACCATGTTGACATTCGACGCCGCTAAAACCGCCCTGGTAGTCATTGATTTACAGGAAGGGATCCTGCCCTTTGCCGGTGGCCCGCATACGGCACAGGAGGTGGTCAGCCGCAGCGCCCGTCTGGCAGAAAAATGCCGCGCCAACGGTTCGCCGGTGGTGATGGTCCGCGTAGGCTGGTCCGCTGACTTTGCCGAGGCGCTGAAGCAGCCTGTCGATGCCCAGGGCGCGGCTCACGCCCTGCCGGACAACTGGTGGGACTATCCGCTGTCACTCGGCAAGCAGGACAGCGATATTGAAGTGACCAAACGCCAGTGGGGCGCCTTCTACGGCACCGATCTGGAGTTACAGCTGCGCCGTCGCGGGATCGACACTATAATTCTGTGCGGGATCGCCACCAACATTGGCGTAGAGTCCACCGCGCGCAACGCCTGGGAGCTGGGTTTTAATCTGGTGATCGCCGAAGATGCCTGCAGCACGGCCACCACCGAGCAGCACCAGGCCAGTATGACCCATATTTTCCCGCGCATTTCCCGGGTGCGCAGCACTGAAGAGATTATCAACGCGCTATGATCTATCTGGGGTTACCCCAATGGTCGCACCCGAAATGGGTGCGGCTGGGCATTACCGGTCTTGAGGAGTACGCTCGCCACTTTAACTGTGTGGAGGGCAACACGACGCTGTACGCCCTGCCGAAGGCCGACGTGGTGGCGCGCTGGCGGGAGCAGACCAGCGACGACTTTCGCTTCTGCTTTAAATTCCCGGCCACCATTTCCCATCAGGCCGCGCTGCGCAACTGCGACGATCTTACCGAAGAGTTTTTCACCCGGCTGTCGCCGCTGGCGAACCGCATCGGCCAGTACTGGGTTCAGCTTCCTGCCACCTTTGGCCCCCGCGATCTGCCCGCGCTATGGCAGTTTCTCGACGCCCTGCCCCGGGAATTTACCTACGGCGTGGAAGTTCGTCATCCTGAGTTCTTTATGAAAGGCGAGGCGGAGCAAGCGCTCAACCGCGGTCTGCATGAGCGCGGCGTCAATAGAACGATACTCGACAGCCGTCCGGTGCATGCCGCCATCCCGCACAACGAGGCGATCATCGACGCCCAGCGCAAAAAACCGAAGGTGCCGGTACATGCGGTGATGACTGCCAGCAATCCGATGGTGCGCTTTATCGGCAGCGACAATATGGTGCAAAACCAGGCGCTGTTTGCCGTCTGGCTGCAAACCCTGGCGAAGTGGGAACAGGCCGGTACGCCTTATCTTTTTTTACATACTCCCGATATTGCTCAGGCGCCTGAACTGGTCGATGCTCTCTGGCAAGCCTTGCGGGACGTGGCGCCGTCGATGGGCGACGCCCCTAACATTCCGCAACAATCTTCTCTTTTCTGATCCCAGCCCCTATCATAGAAGTGCCATCTGCCAAAAAACAGGGAGTTTGTATGGTTTGCGCGCTGTATGCGGTGCTGGGTGCGTTGCTGTTAATTAAGTTTTCGTTCGATGTTGCGCGCCTGCGGATGTTGTACCGCGTCTCTTATGGAGATGGCGGGTTTTCGGAGCTGCAAACCGCGATCCGCATTCATGGCAATGCGGTGGAATACATTCCGGCTGCCCTGATTTTGCTGTTGTTTATGGAAATGAACGGCGCTGAGACCTGGATGTTGCATGTCTGCGGCCTGCTGCTGATCCTTGGGCGCCTGATGCACTACTACGGCTTTCATCAACGCCTGTTCCGCTGGCGCCGCTCCGGCATGAGCGCCACCTGGTGTTCGCTTGTGCTAATGGTGCTGGCTAACCTGTGGTACATGCCGTGGGAGTTGGTTTTCTCATTGCATTAGCGCACAATACGCCCCTTTATTTTTCCCGGATTTTTACGTTATGTCAGATCGCGACACGCTTTTTTCTGCGCCTATCGCCAGTCTGGGCGACTGGACCTTCGATGAACGGGTAGCTGAAGTCTTCCCGGATATGATCCAGCGCTCGGTTCCCGGCTACTCCAATATCATCTCCATGATCGGCATGCTGGCGGAACGCTTTGTTCAGCCCGACACGCAGGTCTACGATCTGGGATGTTCGCTGGGCGCGGCCACGCTGTCGGTTCGTCGTAACATCAAGCACGACGGGTGTAACATCATCGCCGTCGACAATTCACCGGCGATGGTTGAACGCTGCCGCCGTCATATCGACGCCTGGAAAGCCCCCACCCCGGTTGACGTGATCGAAGGCGATATCCGCCATATCGAGATTAAAAACGCCTCAATGGTGGTGCTGAATTTTACCCTGCAATTCCTGGAGCCCGACGATCGTCAGCTGTTGCTGGACAAAATTTATCAGGGGCTGAACCCTGGCGGCGCGCTGGTGCTGTCGGAGAAATTCAGCTTCGAAGATGCCACCGTTGGTGAGCTGCTGTTCAACATGCACCACGATTTCAAGCGGGCCAACGGCTACAGCGAGCTGGAGATCAGCCAGAAGCGCAGCATGCTGGAGAACGTGATGCTGACCGACTCGGTCGAAGCCCACAAAGCCCGCCTGCACAAGGCCGGATTCGAGCACAGCGAGCTGTGGTTCCAGTGCTTTAACTTTGGCTCTCTGGTGGCGCTAAAAGGCGGTAACGCATGATCGATTTCGGTAACTTTTATCAGCTGATTGCTAAAAATCACCTGTCGCACTGGCTGGAAACCCTGCCGGCGCAGATCGCTTCCTGGCAGCGCGAGTCCCTGCACGGTCAGTTTAAGCAGTGGAGCAACGCGGTTGAATTTCTGCCGGAGATGACCCCGTACAAACTGGATCTGCTGCACAGCGTCACCGCCGAAAGCGAAGCGCCGCTGAGCGAAGGTCAGATGGTGCGTCTCGACAAGCTGATGCGCAATCTGATGCCGTGGCGTAAAGGGCCGTTCTCCCTGTACGGCATGAATATCGATACTGAATGGCATTCGGACTGGAAATGGGATCGCGTGTTGCCGCACCTGTCCGACTTAACCGGGCGCACCATTCTGGATGTGGGCTGCGGTAGCGGGTATCACCTGTGGCGCATGATCGGCGCGGGCGCCCATCTGGCGGTCGGGATTGATCCGATGCAGCTGTTCCTGTGTCAGTTCGAAGCGGTGCGCAAACTGCTGGGCAACGACCAGCGCGCGCACCTGTTACCGCTGGGCATTGAGCAGCTTCCGGCGCTGGCGGCGTTTGATACCGTCTTCTCGATGGGCGTGCTCTATCACCGTCGTTCCCCGCTGGAACACCTCTGGCAGTTGAAAGATCAGCTGGTCAGCGGCGGTGAGCTGGTGCTGGAGACGCTGGTCATTGAAGGCGATGAAAATGCGGTGCTGGTGCCGGGCGATCGTTATGCGCAGATGCGTAACGTTTACTTTATCCCGTCGGCGCTGGCGCTGAAAAACTGGCTGGCGAAGTGTGGCTTTGTAGATATCCGTATCGCAGACGTTTGCGTCACCACCACCGAAGAGCAGCGCCGCACCGAGTGGATGACCACCGAGTCGCTGGCCGAGTTCCTCGACCCGAATGACAGCAGCAAAACGATTGAAGGTTATCCGGCGCCAGTACGTGCGGTGTTGATTGCCACCAAACCGTAGCGTTTAGCCGGGTGGCGGCTTCGCCTTACCCGGCCTACAAAAACTGTGGACAAAAAAAGACCCCTGTTGAAATTGCAGGGGCCTGGTACAAACAAGCATCATGTTGGGCGACATGATGCGCGGTAAAAACTGTTTTAACGACAATACCTTTCGATTATCGCCTTCATCTCTGCAACCGACTCTCCGTCCACGCCATAGCGGGAATATTCATCCGCTTCGGCATCCGTCGACATCGACAAGCCTGTGTTGCGATAGCGCATGGGTGACGGCAACCATCTGCCTGCCGAGCTGTGAAGCTCGAATACCCCTGCCTGTAAAAACGTTTCCAGGTTAGCGGCGCGAACGCCAGCACCTGCCATTATTATTGGAACACCTGATTGCGCTTTTAGTTCCTTAATTAATGAAATACCTTTTTCGGCAGAGGCTTGTTGGCCCGAAGTAAGCACCCTCGCCACCCCCAGTTCCGCCAGATTTTCAAAGGCTTGCTGTGGGTTTACGCACATATCGAAGGCGCGATGAAAAGTTACCGCCATCCCCTGCGCGGCGGCCATAATCTGGCGCATGCGCGGCATATCGATATGGCCATCCTCATCCAGCAGGCCGGTTACCAGCCCCGGGAAACCCAGCTGCTTCAGAAGGGCGATATCCTCCAGCATGGCGTTAAATTCGCCGGTGCTGTAGCAAAAATCCCCGCCGCGCGGACGGATAATCGGGTGCACCGGGATGGTCACCGCCTGACGCACCGATTTCAGCACGCCATAAGAGGGGGTCAGCCCGCCCTCTTTCGGGGCCGCACAGAGTTCAATGCGATCGGCACCACGCGCCTGCGCGGTCACGGCACACTCCATGCTGTAACAACAGATCTCAAGCAATGCCATAAAACCTCCTTATTGTTCGCTGGCGACAATCTCTTCGATGGTCCAGGGGTGAAACTTCACCGTCACGCTGCCGTCGGTGACCGCAAGGGTTGGATTCGGCAGGCGTTCGCGCTCCCCTTTCGGCGAGCTGGTTTTGACAAAGATCCCCGACTGGCTCAGTCCGTCGTCAGACAGCAGCGCCAGGGCGCGGGCATTCAGGGACTCGGGGTCGCCAGGCAGCACGATTTCGATGTGCTCCCAGCCTTCATGGGGATAGCGTTTCTCACCCGGCCACGGCAGTTCAACCACGTCGAAACGCCAGTGGTCGACGCAAACCGGCTCGTGCAGCTTAAACAGGCAGATCGGACGACCATTGATGAGGGTTTCCGAGAGCAGCTCGCCGCACTGCTCAAACCCGCGCCGCCAGCGATCGGCGGTGGCATTCTGGTGGCAACGCAGGGAGATATGATCCGCCGCCAGCGGAGCGATATCCAGACCCAGACGTTCGGCAAGCGCCGTAAAGGCCCCGATGAAACGCGGTAAATCAGCTGCAATATCCTGCAGCTCGTCAACAGATTGCCAGTTCGCCATCATTGATACTCTTATCGTCATGCAAAAGCGTTAATTTACTCTGTTGCCGGCCAGCGACCAACCGCTGATTTGAGCCAGTGCTGACGGCAACGGGCAATTGCAGTATACTCCCGGCCTAAATTCTTTAACGGGCGCGGCGGCATGATGGCCCGCGTCAAAAATGTAAGGTATCCCGGTGAATATTCAGGCTCTTCTCTCAGAAAAAGTCAGTCAGGCACTGATTGCTGCAGGCGCACCTGCAGACTGTGAACCGCAGGTTCGTCAGTCAGCGAAAGTACAGTTTGGCGACTATCAGGCCAATGGCGTGATGGCAGTGGCTAAAAAACTGGGCATGGCGCCGCGACAACTCGCAGAGCAGGTCCTGACGCATCTGGATCTCCAGGGTATCGCCAGCAAAACCGAAATTGCCGGGCCGGGCTTTATCAATATCTTCCTCGACCCCGCTTTCCTGGCACAACATGTTGATGCGGCCCTGAAATCTGACCGTCTGGGCGTGGCACAGCCAGAAGCCCAAACCATCGTTGTCGACTACTCCGCCCCGAACGTGGCGAAAGAGATGCACGTCGGTCACCTGCGCTCCACCATCATCGGCGACGCCTCGGTGCGCACCCTTGAGTTCCTCGGTCACAACGTGATCCGCGCGAACCACGTCGGCGACTGGGGTACCCAGTTCGGGATGCTGATCGCCTGGCTGGAAAAACAGCAGCAGGATAACGCCGGTGAGATGGCCCTGGCGGACCTCGAAGGCTTCTACCGCGACGCGAAAAAGCACTACGACGAAGACGAAGCCTTTGCCGAGCGCGCGCGTAGCTACGTAGTGAAACTGCAGGGCGGCGACGAGTATTTCCGTAAGATGTGGCGCCAGCTGGTGGACATCACCATGTCCCAGAACCAGCTCACCTACGATCGCCTGAACGTGACCCTGACCCGTAAAGATGTGATGGGCGAGAGCCTGTACAACCCGATGCTGGCCGGTATCGTGGCCGATCTGAAGGCTAAAGGGCTGGCGGTGGAAAGCGAAGGCGCAACGGTCGTATTCCTTGATGAGTATAAAAACAAGGAAGGCGAACCGATGGGCGTCATCATCCAGAAAAAGGATGGCGGCTACCTCTACACCACCACCGATATCGCCTGCGCGAAGTATCGCTACGAAACCCTGCATGCGGATCGCGTGCTCTATTACATCGACTCGCGCCAGCACCAGCACCTGATGCAGGCGTGGACCATCGTGCGCAAAGCGGGCTATGTACCGGATTCCGTGCCGCTGGAACACCACATGTTCGGCATGATGCTGGGCAAAGACGGCAAGCCGTTCAAAACCCGTGCCGGCGGTACCGTGAAGCTGGCGGATCTGCTGGACGAGGCGCTGGAGCGTGCCCGCCGTCTGGTGGCCGAGAAAAACCCGGACATGCCTGCTGACGAGCTGGAAAAACTGGCCAACGCCGTGGGCATCGGTGCGGTGAAATACGCGGATCTCTCCAAGAACCGTACCACCGACTACGTATTTGACTGGGATAACATGCTGGCCTTCGAAGGCAACACCGCGCCATACATGCAGTATGCCTACACCCGCGTGCTGTCTGTATTCCGTAAAGCTGACATCGACGAAAGCGTGCTGGCCCAGGCGCAGGTAATCATCAGCGAAGATCGCGAAGCACAGCTGGCGGCCCGTCTGCTGCAGTTCGAAGAGACGCTGTCCGTAGTGGCCCGCGACGGTACGCCGCACGTGATGTGTGCCTATCTGTACGATCTGGCTGGCCTATTCTCCGGCTTCTACGAGCACTGCCCTATCCTCTCCGCCGAGAGCGAAGCAGTACGCAACAGCCGCCTGAAGCTGGCGCAGCTGACGGCGAAGACCCTGAAGCTGGGTCTGGATACCCTGGGTATCGAAACCGTCGAACGCATGTAATGACGAGAACGTCCGCCTCTGACGAGGCGGACGTTTTATTACAGGGTGTCGTAATCACCCACTAACACTTCGTAATCTTCAACATCCCACTCTTTATTCTGGTAGCTAATACAGCATCCTTTCAACAGGTGCGTACCGGCTTTACCCACGAACAACCCGTTCGGGAACTTTGCTCGTGCCACATAAAGTTTTTTGCCATCGGCTTCTTCGCCCGCCTGAATTGCCCCTGCCGGGATCGCCTTGCCATGAACCCGGACCCATTTCACCGGTCCGACGTACACCTCAAATTCGCGGCAGATATACTCCTTACCCCCAAAGGGAATATAGGCCCCAAACCCGTAAGCTAATTTCCCGGGATGTATTCCGCCCTTATAATTAGCACGAACAATAAATAAAGGGATGGGGATATGGACACCCGGCGCGTTATTTTCATAACCTGCAACAGGTGCATCCAGAGCAATAAAAACATCAGTGGACTTCTGCCACATGATTCTATCCTTATTGATAAAGCCACAGAGGTAAAATAACGCACCGGCGTTTAAATGGCAGAGATTTGGGAAATGGAAATGTGATTATCCGGCGTGAGGTAAATGACCACCTTGACCAGCGTCGGCGCTACCGGATGAGGGACTACCAACCGACACTCCGCGATGTACGCATGCTGGATGCCTGCCACAACCTGACTGCCGATGTAGAGCAGCGGGGTATACGTGGCGCCAGTAAAGTTGCGAAATGCGGTCTCGAATAGTGACATTTGTTCGGCCGACATGCCTGACAGGTTTTTATTTACTTTAACATCTATTTCCCAGCCACCGGGTACCATGTTCATAAATATGCATCCTTGTATTTTTGCGAAAGAACAATTTCTGCCGCAAAATAAAAATACGCCTGACCGGAAAAATATATTGCGGGCTGACTCACAAATTATAACGAATGGTGTAGTTTATTTACTCATTTACTGCATGTGTATATTTAAATTAATTATTCAGAAATAATATAAATAAAAAAACCGCCCCCACGTTTGAAGGAGCGGTTTCTAATACGCTAATCAGAAATATTTGCGTAAATATTCTGTCAGACAGAGGATCGCCATCGCCTGACCATACGGCATCGAGGTTAACGGGATCTGGCGATAGAACTCCAGATCGCTGCCCATCCCGGTTCCGAACGAGGTTTGCAGCAGTTCACCTTCAGGAGAGATATTCTTCACAATCCCGCGAATGGCTTTCTCGGCCACCTCTGCATACTCCGCTCCCACATAGCGCTTACGCACTGCTTTCAGGATCCCGTAGCTGAATCCTGCGGTAGCGGAGGCCTCCAGATAGGAGTTCGGGTCATCGAGTAACGTGTGCCACAGGCCGCTTTCGTCCTGGCACTTCGCCAGGGCGGCAATCTGCGCATTCAGCACCTGCACCAGATAACGGCGCACGGCGTTGTTTTCCGGCAGATCCACCAGCTCGAGGAAGTCGGGGATAACGATCGTCAGCCAGCTGTTGCCGCGCGCCCAGCGGGCGTTGGCGAAGTTGTGCTGACCGTCGTAGTTCCAGCCGTGGAACCACAACCCGGTCTCCCGATCCATCAGGTTTTGCACGTGCAGCAGGAACTGATACACCGCCTCTTCCACGTACTCAGGCTTATTAAGCAGTTTGCCAATCTTCGCCAGCGGCAGGACGGTCATCATGAGGGTGTCGTCCCACATCTGCTGATGGTTCTCTTCCGCAAGGGTGATGTGCTGCATGCCGCCATGATCGGTGCGCGGCATCTCAACCATCGCCCACTCGGCCCAGCTCTCCAGCCACGGCAGCCAGGCCGGGTTACGCGTCTCTTCATAACGATACGCGAGGGTCAAAAACGGCGACATGGTGTTGACGTTTTTGGTGGTGGCCCCTTCGGCAAAGCGCTCGGCAAACCAGCTGTCGATAATATCGCGCATCCCTTCATCCCCGGTCTGGCAGTAATACTGCCAGATACCGTAGAGACCGACTCCGTGGGTCCACTCCCAGCCCGCCCAGCCTTTGGTGTCGATCACCCGCCCGTCGTCCAGCCGCAGTAAAAACTCGCCGGTTTTATCGTGAATGTTCACCAGGTTATGCGTCACTTTCTGGATCAGCGCTTTCAGTTCATCTCTGGCGATAAAACGCTCGGGCTGACGCAGTAACGGGCTATGTTTGACAGGCCAAACCTTCATAATCTTAACCTCTGTTGTATGTCGAATTCAGTGGAGCACGTTCTTTCAGGGACGGTGCAGCAGGTTTATTGCGATTCAGATAGCCGATGTTGTTATTACCCCACAGGCAGTCGTATGGCATCCCGGCCAGCATTTCGACCGTGGCGCGGGCCTGCGGTGTGGCGGCCTCCGGCATCGCACGACCGGACTCACGCATTTTGGCCGTCTCTTCCCGCAGCGTGCTGTGCGTTTGTAAGTTCAGCTTAAAGCGCAGGGAGACCAGGAAGCCGCAGCACAGGACCAGGATGGTGCCGACGCTCAGGATCATCAGAATGGTGTGGCTCACTTCTTCTGGCTGCACTTTCTGCCCGCTGACAAAGCCGGACATTTGCATGACGATACCCACCAGCATGATGGCCCCCGCCTGCGACGCTTTACGGGTCAGGGTCATGATGCCGGCGAAGATGCCCTCGCGACGCTGACCGGTGATGACTTCATCGACGTCAGCGATGTAGGTGTAGGTGTTCCACGGCACATAGTTGATCCCCCCGCGGCCCAGGCCCGCCAGAGCAGAAACCAGCAGCAGCAACGCGTAGATATCGCTCATGCCAGCATAATAAAGCCCGGCGTAGGACATTGAGGCCAGACCGAACAGCACGACTACCATGCGGTAGGACGGCGCCGGTCCAAAGCGGATGCACAGCGGGATCATGGCGATGACGGCAAGGAACTGGAAGATAGCCATGGTGCCCAGCAGGTTCGACGCCATCGACGCCTCCTGCATCAGCACAAAGACCACGTAGTAGGTGAAGACGGCGTTGAAGACGTCCTGGGCGATATAGCCCCCGAGGTACATCCCCAGATGCTGACGGAAAATTTTGATCCGCAGGGTGGAGCTTAACTCAACGAACAGACGGTTCAGGCTCTGGCCGAGGGTCAGTTTTTTCTTCTCTTCTTCGGCACGCAGCGCGGCTTCGGTCCACTCTTCACGCGGGCGCTCCCAGGTGAAGAACCAGACGAAGGTCAGCATCAGGGCGCACAGCACCGAGAACACCAGGCTGGCATAGAAGAAGGAGACGGCGTTGTCTTTCCCGAAGTGGGTTAACAGAATGCCCGGCAGGAACGAGGCCAGAATGGCTGACATCTGCGCCATGGAGATACGCGCGCCGGAGAATTTGGTTTTCTGTTTGAAATCGTCGGTCATTTCCGGCACCAGCGTTTCGTACGGTACCAGGATCATGGTGTAGACGATATCGAAGATCAGGTAGGTCAGAAGGTAGTACCAGAAGCCCATATCCCCGACCCACATCAGCGAGTAGCTGAAGACGCAGGGGATACCCAGCAGGATAAAGAACTTACGACGGCCAAAGCGTTTGCCCAGCCAGGTGGTACCAAAGTTATCGGTCAGGAAGCCCATCAGCGGACTGACGACGGCATCCAGCACCCTCGCCGCGGCAAAAATAAATGTCGCTTCAATCGGCGTAAGGCCACAGAAGGTGGTATAGAAATAGAGCAACCAGGCAGCCGTCAGCGCTGTGGTTCCCGCCCCGAGAAAATCGCCCGATCCGTAGGCCAGATAGTTTGCGAGTCCAATTTTACGTGTTTTCATTACCGTCGACCCTGTAAGTTTCAGATGACTCCCGGTTAGCCCGGAGGGAACGGGAGTGACTACAGGGTTACAGTAAGAGTATCCCTACGCGGATACCTTTCTGTTTCTGCCACCGCCGGACGGCAACTGGCAAAAATGCAAAGAGATTTACTACGCGCGTCACTCTTTTATAAAACAGCGTTTCTTTTGCTTCAAAAGACGGGGTCAATTATGCGAGCCAGTCATCAGAATGGACTGATAACTGGCGAAAAAGCGATCAGTCGACGTTCTCTGCCGCCGCTTTTGTCGGCAAACAGCATAGCCAGAGGAGATAAAGCGCCGCTATTAAACTGAGTATGATGCTGATGATCTTCATCACCTGCTCTGCGTGGTTTTCATCTACCAGGATAAGCATAACCTGATGAATACCGGTCAGAATGAGCGGCAGGATCAGCAAGTTCATCAGCAGCACCCCGCCAAACCACCAGCCTGATTTTCCGGCATCGTGCATCCTGCGGATGCCCAGCGAGACGACTGGCACGAGAAATATTACCGGAGCCAGCGCACTGAGGGGAAGCCAGACATACCAGGCCCAGACCAGCATCATCCCGCCCCGACTGGTACTATCAGCAACTGAAATGACCAAAAGGAAATAACTCAGCATCGCAATGAACAGAACAATCACTATATTCATCACTATGAATGACCAAAACTCTTTCCGTGTAGTTCGACCCTTATAGACAAAAGTCTTTTTCCAGCCCTCAAAATAACAATCCTTGATGCCTTTGTTCATATGTTCATCCTTTTACAATCCCTGTCCCTGACGTTATTAAAGAATCACTTATTGCGTTTTTTTGAGAGTATCAATGACCAGACCTTCAGCGTCTCTGACGTTAGCAATAAAACGAGTGTCAGCCCTATACCTCCTGGGTTAATGCCTTTCAGGATCCACGGCAAAAAGGAGAGTGAGGGCACAACCAACAGCAAGCGCAAGGGGGTTTGCGCGGCCACCAGGTAGCCGACCTTATCCCATGCGATAAGGAGCAACACAGCGGAAAAAGCAAGGGAAATGGTTGTTATCATTGACAGGATAAATATTAAAATAAGCCAGTAACCGCCGCCCTGCTCTGTGTAAAGCTGATTAAAACTGAAAATATCATCAATTAAAGGAATACGAGCCTCGGCAATACTTTTCCAGACATAGGCTGCCAGATATATAATATCCATAACGCCCCAGAACATACACACTTGCCGAAAGCTTAATTTCATACCTGCTTCCTTTCCATTATTGCTATTCATCATTGATATGTATATATCACAGTATCTCATCGTGTAGCCTATATTCTCCGGAGGGTGACATCCAGGGATATTCTCTAAATAAGAACCGCGAGGGGCAGGAATAGCAGGAAGGAAAATAACAAAGCTTGATATATAACAACGCCGTTCAGTTCAGGCGAACCTAACGGCGTTGGGCGGTTAGCGGTAATTAACGATCACTTCGTTGCGTTGCACCTTCAGGGCGGGGATCAGACGACCGCCGCCGGGCACTTCCCAGATAAAGCGCAGCGGCTCAGCCGCCGGAACGCTGTTAAAGGCCTGCGTGGTGCCGCTGGCGCCGTCAAGTTCGGTGCAGCGTGTCTGAGAGCACAACCGCACCCGCAGACCGGCGGGGATCGGGCCGTTCAGCTCATAGCGCCAGGCCACCAGGGTCATCAAACCCGAGACCGGCTGCTTTGCCGACAGCGGGCGTGACGAGGCCGCCACGCCGCGATTGTTGAGGGTCAGGCCGATACTGCTGTCCTGCCAGGCCCCCTCGCCTGCGGCCTGCGCCATCACCGGCAGCGCCAGTAACCAGAGTAATTTACGCATCACTGGCCTCCAATGCTGGCGGTCATGCGAATGTGACGATTGTCCGACAGCTCCATATTCGACAGGACCACCAGCTGCGTCAGGCTGCGGCGCAGGAAGCGCGACAGCAGCGGACGCAGGGCGTGGTTCACCAGCAGCACCGGCGGCGCACCGAGCATCTCCTGACGCTGTAACGCCTCCTGGGTTTGCGCCAGCAGACGATCCGCCAGCCCCGGCTCCAGCCCGCCGCCGCCCTGCAGGGCCTGCAGCAGCAGACGTTCAAGCGGCGTATCGAGACCAATCACCTGCACTTCGCCGGTACCCGGGAACCACTGCTGGGTGATGGCGCGGCCCAGCGCCACGCGCACCACCGCCGTCAGCTCGTGCGGATCGCTTTGCAGCGGGGCATGCTCCGCCAGCGTTTCCAGGATGGTACGCATATCGCGGATCGGCACCTTCTCGTCGAGCAGGTTCTGCAGCACTTTGTGCAGCGTGGTCAGGGTCAGCACGCCCGGAACCAGATCTTCGGTAAGCTTCGGCATCTCCTGGGTCACGCGGTCCAGCAGCTGCTGCGCCTCCTGACGACCAAACAGCTCCGCCGAGAACTGGCCAATAATATGGTTGAGGTGGGTCGCCACCACGGTACTGGCTTCCACCACGGTATAGCCCTGGATCTGCGCCTGCTCTTTCAGGGCGCTTTCGATCCAGATGGCCGCCAGGCCAAAGGCCGGGTCGATAGTTTGTTCCCCCGGCAGCGTGCCTGCCGCGGTGCCCGGGTTAATCGCCAGCCAGCGCCCTGGATAGGCATCTCCGCTGCCAATTTCCACCCCTTTCATCAGGATGCGGTAGCGTGCCGGGGGCAGATCCATATTGTCACGGATATGCACCACCGGCGGCAGGAAGCCCATGTCCTGGGCGAATTTCTTACGGATACTGCGGATACGCCCCAGCAGTTCGCCGTCCTGTTGGGAGTCGACCATCGGGATCAGGCGATAGCCCACCTCCATCCCAAGGGAATCTTCCAGCTGAACGTCATTCCAGGTGGCTTCCACCGCCTGGGTGTTTTCTGGCATTTTAATCGGCGCAGGCTCGGCCTTCGGTTTGGTTTCGCGCCCGCGCAACCACCAGGCCAGCCCCAGCAGCGCACCGGTAAACAGCAGGAAGACGAAGTTTGGCATACCTGGTACCAGGCCCAGCAGCCCCAGTACCGCCGCCGACAGCATCAGCACGTTCGGGTTGGTAAACAGCTGGCTCACCATCTGCTCACCGACGTCCTGATCGGTGGCGACGCGGGTCACGATCACACCGGCCGCGGTGGAGATCACCAGCGCCGGGATCTGGGCGACCAGGCCATCACCGATGGTCAGCAGTGTATAGGTCTCTGCCGCATGACCCATGTCCATCCCGTGCTGCAGTACCCCCACCAGCAGGCCGCCGATCACGTTGATGACCATGATCAGAATACCGGCGATGGCATCCCCGCGAACGAACTTACTCGCACCGTCCATTGAGCCGTAGAAGTCCGCCTCCTGGGTCACTTCTGAACGGCGTTTTTTGGCTTCATCTTCCGCGATAATGCCGGCGTTCAGATCGGCGTCAATCGCCATCTGTTTGCCCGGCATCCCGTCCAGCACGAAACGTGCACCCACTTCGGCGATACGTCCCGCACCCTTGGTGATAACCATAAAGTTGATGATCACGAGGATGATGAACACCACGATACCGATGGCGAAGTTGCCGCCCACCAGGAAGTGACCGAAGGCCTCAACCACCTTACCTGCCGCCGCACCGCCGGTATGACCATCCATCAGGATGATACGGGTGGAGGCCACGTTCAGCGCCAGGCGCAACAGCGTGGTGAACAGCAGAATGGTCGGGAACGCGGCAAACTCGAGGGTACGCTGGGTGAACATCGCCACCAGCAGCACCATGATCGAGAGCGCGATGTTGAAGGTAAAAAGCAGGTCGAGGATGAATGCCGGAAGCGGCAATACCATCATCGACAAAATTAGCAGGATGAGGATCGGCCCGGCCATAATCTGCCATTGGGTCGATTTCAGGTTGCTCGGCAAGCGCAACATTGCCACCAGATTAGCCATCAGTGTCCTTCTCGTTCATAAAATCCAGCGCTGCAGGCACCGGGAGATTCTCAGGTTTGACAGGCCGTTGTCCACCAGCCAGACGCCAGCGTTTCAACTGCCACACCCATGCCAGCACTTCCGCCACAGCGGCATACAGCTGGCCTGGGATCTGTTGTCCAATTTCCGCATGGCGGTAGAGTGCACGCGCCAGCGGCGGGGCCTCCAGCATCGGAATACGGTTTTCATTACCAATTTCACGGATCCGCAGGGCAATCAGCCCTGCCCCTTTCGCCACCACCTTCGGCGCGCTCATTTTGTTTTCGTCATACTGCAGCGCAACGGAGTAGTGGGTCGGGTTGGTGACGATGACATCCGCCTTCGGCACATCTTCCATCATCCGGCGACGGGCGGCAGCACGCTGCATCTGGCGAATACGCCCTTTGACGTGCGGGTCGCCTTCCATCTGTTTGTATTCATCACGAATGTCCTGGCGGGACATGCGCAGCTTTTTAATGTGGCTGTAGATCTGGAAGAAGACGTCAAACCCCACCATCGGGATAATCGCCAGCACCACCAGCAGCGAGCAGAGCCCCACCAGGTTGAGCGCGTTGCTCATCGCGGTAAGGGGCGATTCGCTAATCAGGCGCATCATCTCCGGCCAGTTGTGCCAGATAAAAAATCCGGCCATGCTGCCCATCAGCGTGGCTTTCATCAGCGCTTTCAACAGTTCGGCGGCGGTCTGCGCCGAGAACATCCGGGCGATCCCGGGCAGCGGGTTGAGTTTGGAGAATTTAAACTGCAGCGATTTACCGCTAAACACCAGCCCGCCCAGCATCACCGGAGATATCAGCGCCACCAGCACCACCCCGACGATCAGCGGCAGCAGTGCGACCATCGCACTTTTGATCAGCAGGATAATCTGGCTGAGGATCAGGTTCGGGTCGTTAACCATGCTGTGATCAAAGCGCAACCCGGCCGAGAGCATGCCCGCCAGTCTGCGGGCAAGGGACTCCCCGCCGATCCAGATAATGCACACGCCCACCAATAAAATCAGCAGGGAGGTGAGTTCTCTGGATCGGGGTATCTGCCCTTCCTCACGCGCTTTATCAAGTCGGTGGGGTGTGGGGGCTTCTGTTTTGTCGTCGCTGTCTTCTGCCACGGCAAGCATCTCGCAGGTAGAGGTCTGGACGCTATGATGCCAAAGCCGCGGATGAACAATGGGCTAATTAGCGGCGATAAAAGGGCTGATTTAGGCCTTTCGGCGCAGTCAGGGTTATCGGAGGCGGTTATTCAGGCACATGCCGCCTGTTTGCGGCGGCGTGCCACCAGTGATGCGGCGAGAGCCTCAATTTCTTCAAAGTCTTTTGAGGCGCTGTTTCTGAGAACCAGGTTCCACTTACTAAGGAGACGCGCGTTAACCACCAGCTCGCTGTCCTGGTTTAAGCGGCCATTCGTTGATAGCCAATGAGCCACGTCGCCCCAGTCCCACAACGGAGACTGGCCTTTGATGCGCTGGATGGGGCAAGGAAAATCGCCGCTACCGCGGGTGCCGTCTTTCAACATGGCGATCGCCTGGCGCGACATGTGGGTCATTTCGGCTATGTCGCTCAAACCGACCAGGGCGGAGTCGACAGACTCTACGATAGCGCCGATGGCGGCTGATTCGATATTGTTTACCGCTGAGGAGATGGCTTCATCCAGGGAGCCAGCTTCACGGTCAAACTCGATATAGACGGAGTTGCCATAAGCGCAGATCAGCGCATCTTCGCAGCCGCTTTCGTACAGCGCATCCTCCAGCCCTTCAGTCTCGTAAGTTACGCCTGAGAGGGTCAAAGTGAAGTTATAAAGCGCCATAATACCTCTTTGTTTTTCGTCAGAGATTTTCTCGTATTCGGTAAAGAGCAGCAGCAGCCACCCTTTACCGGGCAAAATCAAAGGCAGTGTTTTACGTTGCGAATAATTTGCATGGCATGGTTTTCAGCGTTTTTCGGCGTCGACCATACGCTCATTTGGTGATCCCGATGTTCACCTTCTGGATTACCACAGCGTAACCTGCAGAAACAGTGCGCTGAATGACCGGGAGGAACCCAAACCCAACCTTTCCTCAGGGCATATTCAATTGCCTCCTGAATATGCTTGTTCGGATGTTTCTTCATTCGCCTCCGTTGCCAGGATCCTATTACGAGTGTTGACATGTGTCAACGGTGATTTTTATCACGCGTACATGTCGCTACCCTCCCGTCGCATGCTGTCTACGGCCAGCAGCAGACCCTGCTGAGACTATCAGAATGGCTGAATGTGAAATAACGGAAGTCGTGACAGATTGCTGATTCTGGAAGGATTATCGTAAAAGGGATGAAACAGATGCATAAAGAAAAATGCCACCTTTGCAGGTGGCATTTCTGCCGGGTGGCGCTGCGCTTACCCGGCCTGGAACACCGTAGGCCTGTGCAAGCGAAGCGCCGCCAGGCTATCAGAAGCCTAAGCTGTCCAGCAGGTCGTCGACCTGATCCTGGCTTGCCACGACACCGGCTTTGGTGGTGTCGAGTTGCGGGCCATTCAGCAGGCTTTCGTTTTCGCGCTGCGGACGCGCGGAAGGTTCCGGCATGTTCTCCAGCAGCACCATCAACAGCTGACGCTCGATCTCCTGGATCACGTCCATCATGCGCTTGATCACCTGACCGGTAAGGTCCTGGAAATCCTGCGCCATCATGATATCCAGCAGCTGCGCGTTGGTGAAGCTGGTATGGCCCGGTACGTCGCCGAGGTACTGGCGGGTATCGGTAACCAGTTCGCGGGCATCGGACAGTTCGATAGGGTTCTCGAACCACTCGTCCCAGCGTTTGGTCAGCGCTTTCGCGCCCTTTTCCATCTCATCCTGATGTGGCTGCGACGCTTCAACACTGTTCAGCGCACGCTCTGCCGCCTGGGCAGTCATTTGCACAACATAGTCAAGACGGTCGCGGGCATCGGGAATGGCTTCCGCCGCTTCCGCAATCGCCTGATCCAGTCCCAGCTCACGCAGGCTGTCGCGCAGCATGCGCGTCAGACTGCCGATCCGGGCAATTATATCGCCGGGTGAATGCTCATCCGTGGGTTTAATCAAAGGCTGCATCATCTCCCGTACCTCACATGCCGAGTTTCTCGAAGATCTTACCGAGTTTTTCTTCCAAAGTTGCAGCGGTGAATGGCTTCACCACATACCCGCTTGCGCCAGCCTGTGCCGCAGCAATAATGTTCTCTTTCTTTGCTTCGGCCGTCACCATCAGCACAGGCATAGAGGCCATCGCAGCATTCGCACGAATGGTTTTCAGCAGTTCCAGACCATCCATGTTTGGCATGTTCCAGTCGGAAATGACAAAACCAAAGCCGCCGGCATTCAGTTTGTTCAATGCATCGACACCGTCTTCCGCTTCTTCAACATTATTAAAACCCAGCTCTTTCAGCAGGTTGCGCACGATGCGACGCATGGTGGAAAAGTCATCCACAACCAAAAACTTGAGCTCTTTGTCCGCCATAAAACTACACTCCTCGTTAAATACGTATTGCCTGTCCGGCACTGATTTTTGCCAGCATCTGCTGACTAACCTGACTGAGATCGACCACTTCGCTGACGCCACCCATATTGATGGCCTCGCGCGGCATGCCGAACACTACACAACTTGCTTCATTCTGCGCGATGGTCCAGGCGCCAGCCTGGTGCATCGCAAGCATTCCGGCGGCGCCGTCGTTGCCCATCCCCGTCAGGATCACCCCAACGGCGTTGCGCCCCGCATGTTTCGCCACCGAATGAAACAGCACATCCACCGACGGACGGTGCCGGTTAACCGGCGGCCCGTCATGAATCTTGATTTGATAGTTCGCCCCGCTGCGCGCCAGCTCCATATGCTTGTCTCCCGGGGCGATATAGGCATGCCCCGGCAGAACGCGCTCGCCATCTTCCGCCTCTTTCACGCTGATCTGACACAGCTTGTTCAGACGCTCGGCGAAGGAGCGGGTAAAGCCAGGCGGCATGTGCTGGGTAATCAGAATACCGGGGCTTGAGAGCGGCAATGGCTGGAGTACATGGCGAATTGCCTCTGTTCCCCCGGTCGACGCGCCGATCACCAGCAGTTTTTCCGAGCTCAACAGCGGGCCCGCTTTCAGGGTGACGGGTGCGGCCATCGGCTTGTGCATGGCCACCCGCGCCCTGGCGGCGGTACGAATTTTTTCCGCGATCATCTCGCTGTACGCCAGCATCCCCTCACGAATGCCGAGCTGCGGTTTGGTGACAAAATCCACCGCCCCCAGCTCCAGCGCCCGCAGGGTGATCTCGGAGCCTTTGCCGGTCAGGGAAGAGACCATCACCACCGGCATCGGACGCAGACGCATTAACTTCTCGAGGAAGTCGATGCCATCCATGCGCGGCATTTCGACATCGAGGGTCAGCACGTCGGGGTTATATTTTTTGATTAAATCCCGGGCTACCAGCGGATCGGGGGCCGTCGCCACCATCTCCATGTCGCTGTGGCTGTTGATAATTTCGGTCATGATCTGGCGCATTAACGCCGAATCATCAACTGACAAGACCCTGATTTTACTCATGCTTTATCCTTACTCAGCGCATATACCGTCTGCCCACGCAGGCTGAATTCGCGCACGAGATTGCTGAAATTCTCCGAGTGCCCGGCAAACAGTAAACCGTCCGGCTTGAGCAACGGTACAAAGCGGCGCAGGATCTCCTGCTGCGTCGTTTTGTCGAAATAGATCATCACATTACGGCAGAAAATGGCGTCAAAAGGGCCCGCCACGTTGTACTGCTTCTCCAGCAAATTGAGCATGGAGAACTCCACCGCATTCGCCAGTTCGCTACGCACCCGCACCAGCCCGTCGTGCGGACCGGTGCCGCGCATGAAGTAGCGCTGAAGCTGCTGCGGCGACAGGGTTTTCAGCTCGTCCTGACGATAGATACCGCTCTGCGCTTTTTGCAGCACTTCGGTATCGATGTCGCTGGCAAAGACCTTCCAGCGGCCCGGCGCGGTTCCCAGGGTATCGGCCAGGGTGATGGCGAGCGAATAAGGCTCCTCGCCGGTCGAGGCCGCCGCACTCCAGACGCGATACTCGCCGCCGCTGCGACGACGCGCATGGTCCGCCAGCACCGGGAAGTGGTGTGCTTCCCGGAAAAAGGCGGTCAGGTTAGTGGTCAGCGAGTTGATAAAAGCCTGCCACTCCGCGCTGTTCGGGTTCGCTTCCAGCATGCCGAGGTAGCGACCAAAATCATCCAGCTCGAGCGTCCGCAAGCGACGCACAAGACGGTTGTAGACCATGTCCCGCTTGTGATCGGCAAGCACGATCCCCGCGCGCTGGTAGATTAACTGACATATCCGACGGAAATGCGCATCGGACAGCGCGAGGCGCTGTGTCATCTGTAACAATAATGACGATTGCCCTGAGGGCAGTGGTGATGTCATAGCGCCTTCTTACTTAATCACGTTCAGGTTCCGACTGGTACGGCCTGCGACCGCCCGACTTCTGTAACTGTTTCACTACGTTCATTCACATTAAATACCGCGACCAGCGAGGTGAGATGATCCGCCTGGCCGGCTAACTGGTCGGTGGCGGCCGCGGCTTCTTCTACCAGCGCGGCGTTCTGCTGTGTCACCTGATCCATCTGGCTCACTGCCAGCGCCACCTGCTCAATGCCGCGTCGCTGCTCATCGGATGCCGAGGCGATTTCACCCATGATGTCGTTCACCTGGGTGACCGAACTGACGATCTCGGTCATGGTTTTCGCGGCGGTATCCACCAGCTCTGAGCCCTGCTGTACCCGGGATACCGACTCTTCAATCAGCACCTTGATCTCTTTCGCCGCGTTGGCGCTGCGGCTGGCAAGATTACGGACTTCACCCGCCACCACCGCAAAGCCACGTCCCTGCTCGCCCGCACGGGCGGCTTCCACCGCGGCGTTCAGCGCCAGAATATTGGTCTGGAAGGCGATGCCATCGATAACGCTAATAATGTCGCCAATCTTCTGCGAACTGGTGGCGATCTGATTCATGGTGTTCGCCACGTGGGACGCCTGCTCGCCGCCCTTCTTCGCCGTCTGCGCCGCGCTTTTCGCCAGACCTGAGGCCTGACGGGCGTTGTCGGCGTTCTGCCCGACGGTGGCGGTCAACTGCTCCATGCTGGCCGCGGTTTGCGCCAGGGACGCCGCCTGCTGCTCGGTGCGCGACGAGAGATCGTTATTGCCTTCGGCAATCTCGGAGATCCCGGTGTGCATGGCATAACTGCCCTGACGCACCTCGGACACCGTTTCGCGCAGCGAGCCCTGCATCGCTTTCAGGCTGGCGAAAATTGCCGAAATTTCATTCTTGCCGTAGACCGCCACCGGCCGCGCCAGATCGCCCTTCGCGATGCTGTCGAAATGGCTGCTGATAATCGCCAGCGGCTGGACGATCATTCTGCGTGACCAGAACAGCGCGGCGCTGGTCAGGATCGCGGTCAGCACAATCATGGTGGCGAAAATCACGCCCGACATGTGGTAGCTGGTGCGACTGTCGTTACCCGCCGCCTGCACAAACTGGTTAATCTCCTGTTGCCAGGCCTCGGTGCTGGCATCAAACGCCGCCTGCGACGCCTGCACCGGCGCGGTGAGGAAATCTGACAGCTGGTTGTTTTCCAGCCAGGTAGCCTGATGATCCAGATCGCTGTACCACTGGCTAAAGGCGGTCTGCATCGCTTTTTTCAGCTCGCCGTCTTTGGCGCTGATCGCCGCCTGTTCGTTGAAGGTTTTGAACATGCCGTCAGCCTGTTTCAGGCTGCTGCGCGCGGTAGTCATCAGCGCCTTGATATCATCAGGCGGATAACTCAGCGCGGTCAGGGTGCCCGCTTTATTCAGCGCCGTGCTGGCCTGCAGCAGAACGGCGCGGCTCTGTGTAAGCAACGCCCGCTGCTGGTTGCTGCCCTGCATCTCCTGCAAATTCTGATAACCATCGCGAAAAGCCCAAAATGACAAGCCATTACTGCCAACCTGCAACACCCCGCAGACAATCAAAATCAAAAACAGGGTGGTCGAGATACGAATACGATTAAACATCCACGCTCCCATTTAGCGGCCAGCAGCCGCGATTTAACGTTCGATCAAAATGTTTCCCAGTTCTCATCTTTTCCGGTCGTCAGCGCGCGTACCTGCGCCGGTGCATTGACCGGCGCTGCCGGCTGATGGCTGGCACGCGATGACCCCGTTTTTCCAGGTGCAGAAGTAAGTCGAAACGCCGAAACGGCCATCTTCAGACGGCTCGCCTGCTCTTCCAGTTGCGCCGCAGCGGTGGCGGACTCCTGAACCAGCGCGGCGTTTTGTTGTGTGACGCGATCCATTTCCGATACCGCCAGGGCGACCTGGTCGATACCACGACTCTGCTCATCCGAGGCCGAGGCGATTTCCCCCATGATGTCGGTCACGCGCGTTACCGCGTTGACGATGTCATTCATGGTTTCTCCCGCGCTTTCCACCAGCACCGAGCCGGTATCCACGCGCGCGACAGAATCTTCAATCAGGGCTTTGATCTCTTTCGCCGCATTGGCGCTGCGGCTGGCGAGGTTACGCACTTCACCAGCCACCACGGCAAAACCACGCCCCTGCTCACCGGCACGGGCGGCTTCAACCGCGGCGTTCAGCGCCAGGATGTTGGTCTGGAAGGCGATGCCGTCGATCACGCTGATGATGTCAGCGATCTTCTTCGAACTGCCGGCGATGTCGTGCATGGTTTTCACCACCCCATCCACCACCTTGCCGCCTTTCTGAGCGGTTTCTGAGGCGCTGTTCGCCAGCTGTGACGCCTGACGGGCGTTGTCGGCGTTCTGCTTCACGGTGGCAGTTAACTGCTCCATGCTCGCCGCGGTCTCTTCCAGGGCCGACGCCTGCTGTTCGGTGCGGGAGGAGAGATCGTTGTTGCCCATCGCGATTTCGCTGGTGCCGGTGTAGATGGCATCCGAGCCCTGGCGCACGTTAGCCACCGTCTCGCTCAGGGAGCGCTGCATATGGTCAACGGTAACCGCCAGCTGGGTGATTTCGCTGCGTCCGGCAATCGCCAGGGTATGGGTCAGATCGCCACTGGCAATCTGACGAATATGCTCGATAACGCGGTTCAACGGATTAAGCAGGGTATGGCGAATACCGTACCAGACCCCGACCAGCACGATCGCCAGCGCCAGGGCGAGGATCCCCATCTGCCATTTGGCAAAAGTGTAATCCGCCACGCTGGCGTTGAACGCCTCCTGGTTGCGGGCATCAGACGCGGAGACATAATCCCGCAGGGCGGTGCCGAGCGCGTTCTGCTTTGACTGGGTGGCCTGAGCAAAATAGGCGTCCATATTGCCGCTCTCAAGGAACTGGATCAGCTCCGTCAGGGCCGCAGCATAGTCCTGATATTTGTCATTGATGGTCTGGCTCACCTGCGCCATTGACGGCTGTGGCGTGATGGCGCTGTAGGCCTTGAAGTGTTTGTCCGCTTCCGCCAGCGTGGTGCGGGCGCTGTTGATCAGCTCAGGCTGCGGCTTAGAGGGATCCGTCGCCATGCGCGCGGAGGCACGGCTCAGGTTGATGCGCGTTTGCAGCAGGTAATCCCAGCTGGAGGTGATTTCGCTTTGTTGAACACGGAATTGGTTAGAAACCGCAAAACTGTCCTGGTTAGCCTTAATGGATGAGAAAAACAGACTGCCGGAAATAAGCTGCAGCAGTGCGAAGACAACCAGCACCAGCATCAGCATTGTGACAACGCGCATACGGTTCAACATACAACACCTTCTTATGAATTTGTTCTCGGTGTTATCGGCACAACTGACAGGAACTTTACATTTGCGAAAGGGAAAAGCGAGGGTCAGAACGCGACGTCGACGACCAGGGTGTCGCTGTAGTTACCGGCGGGTGGGGTGGCCTGAGTGGTCAGGACGCGAGCGGTATAGTTGTAGCTGCGCAGCAGCCCGTCGGCGCTTACCTGGGAGGAGGCACCACTGGACCAGCGTTCGCTGCCGCTGCTGCCCCAGCGATTGGCGGTAGCTTCTTTATAGATCTCATAGCTCATGCGGTTATTGCCGCTGGCCATCCGGCGCACGTTATTGCTGGCGTTAGCGCCGTTATTAATGCCGATGGTATAGACGCTGCCCTTGGTGCAGATGACCGAGATGGCCTGCGAGACGGTGGGGAAATTCTGCACCAGCGGCGCGCTGTTGAAGTTGACGTTTGGAGTGGTCATCGCGCTGCAGTCGTTGGTGACCGTCATGTTGAGGGTCAGGCTGACCGGCGTGGTGCCGGTTTGTGCGGAGGTACAGAGCCCCAGCGCCCCCAGCGCGCAGACGCTGTAGCTGACGTTGAAATTGAGGGTCACCTGATAGGGCCCGGCGCTGACGTTCTGCCCGGCGACGGTGCGAAAATAGAGCGGGATGTTGTACTGCCTTGACCCAAGCAGGCCCAGCAGCGATGAACCGCTCCAGGTATAGGCTTTGCCGATCTGCACTTCGCTGCTGGCGTTGCAGGTAGTCTGGCCGCACAGGCGAGTGGGGATCACGTCGGTGATGGTAGCATTATCGGTGCGCTTCATCGTCCCGCGACTGCTGGCGGCGATGGAGGCGCCGGTGAAGTTGAGCGTCACTGAGTCATTGGTCAGCAGGTTAAGCACCGTATCGCAGTTCACCACCAGCGTCCCGGTGGTGGCCACTTCATTGCTGCCGCTGAGGGCAAACGAGGTGACGCTGCCAAAGCTGGCATTGACGGTGCTGACCCGGCACGCTCCCCAGCTGGTCGCCGAAAACAGGATCAGCATCACCAGCAGCAGGAGGCGTTTCATGGTGCCACCCGACAGGTCAGCGGCCCGTAGGTTTGCAGCTTATGCTCCGGGTTCGCCGTCAGGGTCAGGGTAATACGACAGCCTTTGCCGTCCGGGGTGATGACCTCCAGCGGGTTGACGTCCGCCAGATCCTCCAGCCAGGCAAGCCCGTCATAGCCCACCACCACCGGCTCCCGCCCCTGGCGTCGCACCTGGCTGCCGAGGGGGATCGCTTCCCCTGCCCCGTCATGAAGGATCACGCTGGCCACCCGCTCCTGCTCCATCGGGAAATCGACCAGATAGCCGCTGTTGCGCCGCAGGGCGACGCGGCGCTCGGTCTCCTTCAGGCGGGTGTCGGCGGGGAAATTGAGGGTGTTGATGCTGTAGCTGGCCGGATAATAGGCCGATACGCCGCTGATCAGCAGATAGCCGTTGCGGTTGGTTTTACCCACCGGCTGGTTCTCATAGCTGACCGGCACGTCCGGCTGCCCGTCGGTGCTGACCACCACGAAGGCGTCGTTGATTTTGTTGGCGGCAAACAGCTCGCCGTCCATCAGCACCACCGCCCCCATCGCCTCGCCCCACCAGGTCATCATGTCGCGGTCGCCGTAGCCGCCGCCCTGCAGCTCGATGTTGTTATTGCGCCAGCCCAGCGTGGCCTGCTGATAGTTGCTGGCCTGCGACTGGCGCGCCCACGCCATATTCCAGCTGAAGCCGCCGTCGGTGGGCATCGAGTGGTTGTAGTTGAGGCGCTGAGTGCTCCCGGCGTCCGGGGTATTTTCCAGCGTGATGGCGGCGCTGTCGCGCTCGCCGAGGGGGATCTGCAGCGACAGGGCCACCGTCCAGTCGCCCTGCTGCTGATCCCGGCTGGCAGCGAGGTAAATACTGCTGCTGCCCCACAGGTTACGGCTCCAGGAGAGGTTCAGCAGCTCGGTTTTCTGATCGTCGAAACTCTGCACGCCGATCCATGCCGCACCAATATTGCCGAAGTCGCCGAGGTTAAAAGTCAGGGAGTACTGATCGGTATTGCGGCTCAGGCTGGCGATGGGCTGGTTATATTCATCATAAACGGTGGGCTGATCGTAGAGGGCGAGGTTGCCGAAGCCGCGATCGCGACGGCTGTGCTGGGTGGCAATGCTGAAGGCGTTAGTGCTGTACTGGTAGCCCCAGTTTACCTGCCCGCCGGTGTCGCCGCGCATTTTGCTCTGGGTCCAGGCGCTGTTCACTACCCCCAGCCGCCCGAGTTTGACGATGGTTCCGGCCCCGCCCAGCGCCAATTCTTCCGCCCCTTCGACGTGCCCTTCCAGCGTCAGCCAGTCGGTAAGGCCATAGCGATACGAGCCGCTGCCCGCCGCCGGGCCGTAGTCAAAATTCTCGATACCGTAGTTGCGGCGCAGGCTGCCGAGGGTCATGGCCCCGTCGCTGAGCCCCTGGCGGAGCAGATCGCTGGTGACGTAGAACGGCATGGTGGTGCTCACCTGACGACCCAGCGCATCGGTGGTGACCAGCACCGCATCCCCGGCGCCGTTGATGTAAGGCAGATTGGTGAGGGTGAAGGGTCCCGGCTGCAAACGGGTCGAGCCCGCACGGTAGCCGTTGACGAACAGATCCACTGAGGTAGGTACCGCCGCTTCACCGGAGAATTCCGGTAATGGCCAGGTGACGAGGTCCGGGCGCAGGGAGAAATCGCGGCCATAGCTGATGCCGCCCATGCGCACGCTGCTGCTCCAGCTCAGGGCATCACTGATCACATCCCCGGCGGTCCAGGTGGTGGCATTCTCTTCGTCGGTAATCATCAGGGTGGTGTCGTAGCGCACGTACCCCTCCTGCTGCCCGCTGCCGCCGGAGAGGTTTTTCCGCACGTAACCGGTGGAGGATAACGATCCCCGGTCGTCAAAATAGCGCAACTCATGCCACAGGGAGGCCTGGCCGCCGCTGTGCTCGGTGTGGTTGGTATAAAAGTCGTAGTTGAGCAGCGCTCCTTTGCCAAAATGGGGCGTGCTGCGCGCCATCTGCCCGCTGAAGGGGGTGACGCGGGCGCCGATCCACTCTCGCGGCACGCTGAGCAACAGCCGTTGCCCGGTGCTGTCGTACTCGGTGCGCACCTCCGGCAGGCGGCTGACATTTACCTCCCCCGGCGGGACCTGTTCGGCGGGCAAACCCGCGCGGCGCAGATCGGCGCTGGCGACCAGATACTCCTCCTGCCGCCGGGTGACGGGCACCACCAGCCCGGTGTCATAATGGTTAACGACCAGCACCAGCTGGAACACCGCCTCGTCATTGACCGACTGCGGCACCGGCGGTGGAGGCAGCATATCATCACCAGGATCGGCCCAGCTTGCGGAGCTGACGCAGAGCAGGATAAGCATCGACGGCTTCAGTTGACGGGGGCCGACTGCCATTGCGTATCCCGGGCATTAATTTCCGCACGCATCTGGTTCGGCTGGCTGATCCCTGACGGAAGCGGCCAGCTACGGGCGCTGCCCGGTAGCACGTAACCCAGCAGGCCATCCGCGAGGGTACGATTTTGTCCCCCCTGCTGCAGCGTGACCTGGCTCAGGCGGACATGCACATTGCCCTGGTTGCGGACCTGCAGAGCGGGTTGGCCATTCTCACGGATCACCCGCCAGTTGAGATCCCGCGTCTCGGCCAGGGCGTGGTGCGCCCCGTCCTTGATGGTGGCGATCCCCTGCCCGTAGACAAACAGCGGTATGGAGTAACGCATCTGCAGTTTGAGTCCCATCTGCGGGGTCGCCTTATCCTGCGGCTGAGGGATTTCGTCCACGATAATACGGTAGGCTTGCTCGACACCAGCCGGCACCTCGCTCTGTTTGATCAGGCGGATTAACTGCTTGCTGCCCTTGGCAATAGTGACGATCGGCGGGCTGGCGACTACCTCCTGCTGCGCGGTATAGCGTTCAAGACCATTCTCCTGACGCCAGCGAACAATTCGCACCTGCATGGTGGTGGCGCTGTTGCCCTGATTCTGTACCCACAGTTCCGTGGCTTTGGTATCCGCCGACAGCCACGGGTCGATAGGCCACAGCAGAATGGTGGCCGCCCCGTGGGCGGTGTTGAGCGTTGCACCCAGCGCCATCAGCAGACAGAGCGTACGCGTTCCCGAAAGTGCCTTCATCGTCCTTCTCCCTTTATCACCACGACAGGGTCACGGTGAGTTGATCGGAATAATTTCCAGCCGGGCTGAACCCGGTCAGAAGCGCCACACCAAAGAGCGGTAGCGCAATGTTGTTGCTGTTGGTGTATGTCACAGACACCGCCTGGTTAACCCCGATCTCACTGTTGGCCGCCAGGGAACTGCTGCTGTACAGGCGGTACGCCACCCGATCGGTTGCCCCGGAGCGCTGCATATTGCGCACCGAGGTATAATACTGGCCCCCGTCGATACTCATGCTCAGCGCCACGCCTGGCGTGCAGGCGATGGACAGCGAACCGTTCGGCACAAAGCTGGTATTCACCGATCCCCGTGCCACCCCGCTGTGGGTGCCAAAGTTCAGGGTGCCCAGCAGGCCACCGCTGCCTGCGGCGACGGAACAGCCGGGGGTGATGGTGGCGCTCACCTGAAAGGATTGCGTCGTCACCGCCTCGCTGGTTCCCGCCGCAAGCAGCAGCATGCTCAGGCTAAAAAGAGCGCGCAGTTTTCCCTCTCCCCGGTGATGGAGCTTTTGGTTATTCACGCGCATTAAAACGTGCTGGCGCTAATAGGTGACGCTGACGTTGATGGTGTCGGTGTAGGTGCCTGGCACCACGGTGACGCTGTTGCCCCCACCGGTGATGCGGCCGTACAGGGTGTAGCTGTCAACGCCCCCGGCGGTGGAGGTCACTGGCAACGGGGCGTTGTTGGCGATGATGTTGTTAAATCCGCCGTCGCTGAACAGGCTGTAGGCCACGCCCTGACTGGTATTGGATGTATTCACCAGATAGCGCGCGGGAGTACCCGGCGTGCCGACTACGGTGCCGGGAGCCGTCGAGTTGGTATTCCCGGTGATCGCTACCGTGTAGCTGGCGGTGGTGCATTGAATGGTGAAGGTGTTGCCGCCGCTGGCCCCGGTCAACTGGGTGGTCAGCGTGGAGAAGGTCGCCGGATGAGTACCGAAATCGAGGGTACCGAAGTTAATGCCGTCCTGCGTTGGCGAGCCGTTAATCAGGCAACCGTTGGTTAACGTCAAGGTTGCGCCGATGGTGCCGCTGCTGGTAACGGCCTGGCTATTGCCGGCTGCCATCGCCAGAACGCCGCCGGAAAACAGCATCAGGAGCTTTTTATTCATTTTCCACCCTCCAGAAAATGTCACGTGCGGTTATCAATTTTTTGATAACGCTCAGTCTGTTAGCACCCATCAGGCCACTGCCAGGGTGGTTATTGTGAAATTTAGTTTATGGATACAATCTCAACAACTTTTTGCAACAATACTCATACACTTACCGTATTGACACATTTTTACTTATTAAAACATGTGGATACGCAATGTAACCCGCCGCGTTTTAAACAAACCGGGAGGATATATTGATTACAATGTGATATAGATCACAATATATCGTCACGCAGCCATTAACAAAACTGATAAATATTAAAAAAATATTGAAAAGCGCGCTTTTTTACTTCAACGTAGGTTATGAATCATTCATGTGCTGAATAATTAAAATTAGATACATCAGCTGTTTAATTTCACCTTTTCGTTAATGAGGTATTTTGGTGGCAAGTGCAAACCGACTCACGATCTTCATCGTGGTCTTTATGCTGGCGGGCATCCTGTCCGGGGCAGTCATTCATGAGTACGCGTCCCCTGACGCAATCGCAGCCTGGTCAGATAACATCACGTTATTAACCGATATCTTTTTACGCCTGATTAAAATGGTCATTGCGCCGCTGGTGTTCAGCACCCTGACGGTGGGGATTATGCGTCTGGGCGAGACCGCCACCATTGGCCGAGTGGGCGGTAAAGCGATGGTGTGGTTTATCAGCTCGTCGGTGCTCTCCATCCTGGTCGGGCTGTTTATCGTCACCCTGCTCCACCCGGGCAGCGGCCTGAATCTGGCCGTTCCGGCCGGCGCGGTCGAGACCGGGCTGGCGACGGGGGGGATGTCGCTGAAAGGTTTCCTTTCCCACACCATCCCCACCAGCATCGTCGGGGCGATGGCTAATAACGAGATCCTACAAATTGTGGTGTTCTCGATGTTCTTCGGCATTGGCGGCGCGTCGCTGGGGGAGAAGTTTAACGCCCCGCTGGTGGCCGCGCTGGACGTGGTCTCCCACATCATGCTGAAAGTGACCGGCTACGTGATGTACGTTGCGCCGCTGGCGATCTTCGCCGCCATCTCCTCGGTGATCGCCACCCAGGGGCTGGGGATTTTGCTCAACTACGCCTCGTTTATTGGCGGGTATTACCTGGCGATCGTCCTCACCTGTCTGGTGCTGGTGGCGGTGGGTTATATGGTGCTGAAAAACGAGATCTTCCGTCTGGTGAGCATGCTGAAAGATCCGGTCCTGGTGGCCTTTACCACCAGCAGTTCGGAAGCGGCTTACCCTAAAACGCTGGAGCAGCTGACCCGCTTTGGCTGCTCGCGCAATATCGTCTCGTTTGTGCTGCCGATTGGGTATTCGTTTAACCTGGTGGGGTCGATGGTCTACTGCTCGTTTGCCTCGATGTTTATCGCCCAGGCGTACAATATTCAGCTGACGTTTTCGGAAATCACGGTGCTGATGTTAACCCTGATGCTGGCCTCAAAAGGGATTGCCGGGGTACCGCGCTCGGCGCTGGTGGTGCTGGCGGCGACTATCCCGAGTTTCCATATTCCGGTGGCGGGGATTTTGCTGCTGATGGGAATCGATCACTTCCTGGATATGGGGCGGTCAGCGATTAACGTGTTGGGGAACGGCGTGGCGACAGCGATGCTGGCGCAGAATGAGGGGCTGCTGGAGGATGAGGTGGAGCTGGCTAGCCAGGAAGCTTAAGTCTTATGTAAAAATTGTGGAAACGTTCCGTTCACTATAACTCTTTCGCCATATGTACTCCCCGCTGCGGTGAACGTGTTAAGGGGGCTATCGCCGCCCCCTTAACAATCCCGGCTCCCGGCAAAGAAAATCGCCGCTTCGCGGTCCCTTCGGCTTATTCCCTTCGGCTATCGGGTCGGGCGTGATCCTACATCCCTGTAGGTCACGCCCTCTCGGCGCATCCATGCGCCTCGCCCCGGCCTGCGGTCAACGCCTCAGCGATTTTCAGCCGGACTATTACCCCCTCCAGCTTCTCCGTCGCCTGAATGTGGCACGGGTGTTGAGTCCCCGCTGAAATCGGCGAACCGGAGACCGGATGGCAAGGGCTGGACGCCATGGATGGCGGCCAGAGGCGAATCGAGACAGGATGTCGAGTTGAGCCGACCGCAGACAGCAGGTCGTGAGGTGAGCGTAGTGCGAAGCACCGATTTCGTCGCGGGGCCGCGGGGATTGATAAGGGGGCCGCGGTGGCCCCCTTATCCCGTTCACGGGCTGTGCAAGTAACATATTCCCCGTTCTTAAAGTGAACGGAAAAGCCCACGAATGTTACATTTAAGAAATTAAGCTACGTGACTTGCCGCCACATCCAGTAACGCCATCTCGTCGCTGTTCAGCAGCTTCTCGATGTTCACCAGAATCAGCATACGATCGCCCAGCGCACCCAGGCCGGTCAGGTATTCGGTGGACAGCGTCACAGCAAATTCCGGTGCCGGGCGGATCTGTTCGGCGGTCAGGGAGAGCACGTCAGAGACCCCGTCAACCACGATCCCGACCACGCGCTGGCCCAGATTGAGCACGATCACCACGGTATTGTCATCATACTCCACGTCGCCCTGGCTGAACTTCACGCGCAGGTCGACGATGGGCACGATAACGCCACGCAGGTTGGTCACGCCTTTGATGAAATCAGGCGTGTTGGCGATGCGGGTCACCTGATCATAGCCACGGATTTCCTGCACTTTCAGAATGTCGATACCGTATTCTTCGTCACCTAAAGTGAAAACCAGGAATTCCTGCCCTGATGGCTCGCCGGCCAGCTTGGTTACATTACTCATACCGGTCATTTTTTTACCTTCTTAACTGAATCAGGCGGCTGTGTGCGCCATACGTTGTTCACGATTTAATCCCTGAAGCGCCGAAACATCGACGATCAGCGCCACGCTACCATCCCCGAGGATGGTGGCGGCTGAAATACCTGGTACCTTGCGGTAGTTGCTCTCAAGGTTCTTCACCACCACCTGATGCTGACCAATCAGCTGATCGACCAGCAGCGCATAGCGGCGACCCGCGCTCTGCAGGATCACTACGATCCCCTGTGTGGCTTCGGTTTTGGCGCCGTCCACGTCGAACACTTTCCACAGCTCCACCAACGGCAGGTACTCGCCACGCACTTCAAGTACGCGCTCACCGCCCGCCAGCGGATGTAAATCTTCTTCACGCGGCTGGAGTGATTCCATCACCGCGTTCAGCGGCAGAATAAACACTTCGCCCGCCACTTTGACCGACATGCCGTCGAGGATCGCCAGCGTCAGCGGGAGCAGGATTCGAATGGTGGTACCGGACCCCTGCTTCGACTTGATCTCAACGTGGCCGCCCATCTCCTGGATGTTACGTTTCACCACATCCATGCCCACGCCACGGCCGGAGACGTCCGTCACCTGCTCGGCGGTAGAGAAGCCCGGAGCGAAGATCAGCATGCCCACTTCTTCGTCGGTCATGTTTTCGTTGACCGCCATCCCCTGCGACATCGCTTTGGCCAGGATGCGCTCACGGTTCAGGCCTGCGCCGTCATCGGTCACTTCGATACAGATGTTCCCGCCCTGGTGTTCCGCAGATAGGATCAGGTTCCCGACCGGGGATTTCCCTGCGGCAACGCGGTTTTCCGGCAGCTCGATCCCGTGGTCGAGGCTGTTACGCACCAGGTGCGTTAACGGGTCGATAATGCGCTCAATCAGGCTCTTATCCAGCTCGGTGGAGCTGCCCATCAGCGTCAGTTCGATCTGCTTATTCAGCTTAGTGGCCAGGTCGCGCACCAGGCGCGGGAAGCGGCTGAAGACGTACTCCATCGGCATCATACGGATGGACATCACCGATTCCTGCAGGTCACGGGCGTTACGTTGTAACTGGCCCATGCTGGTGATCAGGTCCCCGTGGTTTACCGGGTCCAGTTCGTTTGAACGCTGGGCCAGCATCGACTGGGTGATCACCAGTTCGCCGACCAGGTTGATCAGCTGATCCACCTTCTCTACCGCTACGCGGATACTGGTGGATTCGCTGGAGCGGGCGGCCGGTTTTTCACGTTCGCCACGGTTTGGTGCAGCGGCTTCGCCCGGAACGGCCTTCAGCACGGGTGCCGCCGGTGCCACTGCCGGTACCGCAGGCGCGGCCTCCACCACTTCAGCGACGTCGGCAGCCTCGGCAACCGGTGCATCCGCAACCGCTTCAAAGTCGATCTGCTCAGGCTCAATCACAAAGCAGAGCACCGCGACCACGTCATCTTTGCCGATGCCGCCATCGAGGGTCGCAGCCAGCGTGTCCTTGCCTTTTACCACGTTACTCAGCGTCGCCAGATTGCTCAGCTCCTCTTCCAGCAGATTCACTTCGCTCTCTTTCAGACCGGAGAGCACCACGCGCACGCGGTCGTCAAGGGCTGGCGCGGCCGTCGGGGCGGCATCAACGACGCTCAGTTTTGCCGGGCTGACGGCAACGGCTGCCGTCTCACCTTTGGCTTCCAGCGCTAACTGACGCAGGGCGTGGCAGATATATTCGAAGCTGGCAGCATCCGGCTCTTGCGAGCTTTTATAGGCATCGAGCTGTTCCTGCATAATATCTTTCGTTTCCAAAAACAGGTTAATAATGTCGGTATTGAGCTGCATCTCACCGCGTCGGGCCTCATCCAGCAGGTTCTCCATCAGATGGGTCGTCTCCTGCAGAATGGTAAAGCCAAACGTACCGGCGCCTCCTTTTATGGAGTGGGCTGCACGAAATATGGCGTTGAGCTGCTCTGAATCCGGTGCCTCGGGCACCAGGTCCAGCAAATGTTGCTCCATATCCGCCAACAGTTCGTCGGCTTCATCAAAAAACGTCTGGTAAAAATCGCTAATATCCATGCTCACGCTATCACCTCGGATTGGCTGGTGGCGATGTTGGAACGGCAGCCGACGGCACAGGGCCTGGCTGTTTTAAATCATCCAGTGACTCATTTTTACTTTCGGCGTTTTCATGCAGGATGGCCTGCTCCGCCTGCTGGTTGAGCACTAAGAGACTAATTCGACGGTTGATGGCATCTTCCGGTCCGCGGTCGGTCACACGCATGGTGGCGGCCATGCCGACAACCCGCAGCACCTTGCCATCGTCCAGTCCGCCGATCACCAGCTCACGACGGGATGCGTTGGCACGATCCGCAGAGAGCTCCCAGTTGCTGTACCCTTTTTCGCCACCGGCGTAAGGGAAGTCATCGGTGTGACCGGAAAGACTGATTCGGTTTGGGATCCCGTTCAACACCGGGGCAATCCCGCGCAGAATATCGCGCATATAGGGTTCCACGTCGGCGCTGCCGGTTTTAAACATCGGACGGTTCTGGCTGTCGATAATCTGAATGCGCAGCCCCTCCTGAACAAGATCGATCTTCAGGTGCGGACGCAGGGCACGCAGCTTCGGATCCGCTTCGATCAGCTGATCCAGATCGCCACGCAGTTTCTTCAGGCGCGCCTGTTCCATGCGTCTTTTCAGCTCATCAATGTTGGGCTCGCGCTTCACTTCACCCTGCTTCTGCGTGTAATCATCCCCACCGCCCGGGATCGGACTGTCGCTGTTGGAAATACGCGGGCCACTCGACACCGCGGTCGCCAGCGGGGTGCGGAAATACTCTGCTATCTGAATCAGCTCTTTCGGGCTGGAGATAGAGATCAGCCACATCACCAGGAAGAACGCCATCATCGCGGTCATAAAGTCCGCATAGGCGATTTTCCAGGAGCCACCATGATGGCCCCCGTGGCCTTTGTGCTTGCGCTTTTTGACTATGACGATGGGATGGGACTGATTTTTCATGCGTCCTCAGTGCTCGTCTGCTGGTTTGGGTTCTTCACCGCGCGCACGTGCTCTTCGAGTTCGATAAACGACGGACGCTCGCTGGAGTACAGGGTTTTACGGCCAAACTCTACCGCAATCGGCGGAGCATAACCGTTCAGGTTGGAGAGCAGCGTGATTTTGACGCACTGCATCATTTTGGTGGTTTCAGCACTCTTCTGGCGTAATACGGTGGCCAGCGGAGAGATAAAACCGTACGCCAGCAGGATCCCGAGGAAGGTCCCCACCATGGCGTGGGCAATCAGCGCCCCCAGCTCTGCCGCCGGACGATCCGCAGAGGCCAGGGCGTGAACCACCCCCATCACCGCCGCCACGATACCGAACGCCGGCAAGGAGTCGCCGACCATCGCCAGGCTGTTGGCCGGCACTTCCGCTTCGTTTTCGTGAGTTTCGATCTCTTCATCCATCAGCGCTTCGATTTCGAAGGTGTTCATGTTGCCGCTGATGATCAGACGCAGATAGTCGACGATAAATTCGAGCATCATCGAGTCCGCCAGGATCCGCGGATAGCTGGCGAAGATCTCGCTCTCTTTGGGGTTCTCGATATCACGTTCCAGAGAGAACATCCCCTGTTGACGCGACTTGGCCATCAGGCGATAGAGCAGCGCCAGCAGGTCCATATACATACTTTTGGTGTATTTCGAACGACGGAACAGTAACGGCAACGCTTTTAACGTTCCCTTGATCGCCTTGCCGTTGTTGCCAACGATAAATGCACCCACCCCTGCACCGCCGATTATAACCAGCTCGGCCGGTTGATAGAGTGCCCCAAGGTGCCCGCCGGTCATCATGTAACCGCCGAAAACTGTACCGAGAACTACCAGGTAACCTAATACGATAAGCACGACATCATCCTTCCGCTAGTGACTTTAGCCAGAGGACACAGTTCGGGGGTTTACCTGTTCGCGGGGCAAAAAAAAGCAGCGGTAATTGCTTACCGCTGCTGGAGTCTTGCCCGTACGTTCGGGTTAAACAGCCTGTTTGATCTGTTCATCCAGCAGTTGTGGATTACTATCGGCAACATCCCGGGAAAGTTTACGTCTTTTTACCGCACGAGACGGCGGTTGGCACAAACTGCAGGCAAAGCTGCCGGCAGGCTGGTGAGCGTGGGTGATAAAGTTACCGCTGCAGGAGTTGCAGCGAGATAATTCAAGCAATCCGCTCTCAACAAAACGCACCAGCGTCCATGCACGAGTCAGTGCCAGCAGCGGACCCTCTTCAGGCTGCGGGCACTGCTCGAGATACAGTTTGTACGCTTTAATGACTGCATCAACACCGGTGCATAAACCGGTCTTGAGCAGATACTGCCAGGCATTACAGAACATGGAAGCATGAATATTCTGCTCCCACGTCATAAACCAGTCGGTAGAAAACGGCAGCATGCCTTTTGGCGGCGGGCTACCGCGTAATTCTTTATACAGTTTGATAAGACGACCACGGCTCAGCTGTGTCTCGCTTTCAAGCATCTGCAAACGAGCACCAAGCGTAATCAGCTCCATCGCCAGTTGAATGTCACGCGCTTCCTGAACAATGCTCTTCTCACTCATGATTACGCTCTTTTCTTACGGGCTGCGTCATCAGGCTGGCTAATGTCGTTAAGCAAACGAGTAGAAAGCAAAATACCGGTGTGAACCTGCTGCAGATCGTCCACGCGGGACTCCTGAGTCAACTGGGTCACGGTCTGGTGACTATCGAAACGGAACTGGCACACTAACTGGTTAGTTTCGGCCAGTTTGACCATCTGTGGCAACGTTAAGCCGCCAAGTGTTGTCGCCATCTCTTCATGAATACCCAGGCGAAACATCGCCGAGGCTTTGTCCTGGCTAATCAAACGTTGTGCAAGCAATAAATATGACAGGTTGATGTCATAAATGTGTTTTAGCAATTCGGATGTGTTCATTTTCCCTTCCCGAATAACACTATATTCTTGTGCGGTAGACCGCACCCCGTGATGTCGCCGGGAAAACCCCGGTAAAAAAAAGAAGAAAAGGCTAAAACGCTAGTTGAATTAAGTTCTGTATTGATGAATCTCGTAAAGAAAAACAATAATTGCTTCCTGACAGTTATCACTTCTTACAATTAACTAAGATTTTTCCTAATTCGGTGCAACTCTACCCGTCCGATGTAGGACATACAATGCAGCCTCGCCTGAAATTTAAAATAAATGTGATCCACGTCACATAATTTAGGTGAATTTGAACCAAAAATCCATCAGTATCACTTCTAAATTGTCTGTTTAATGAACAAATAACCGCCAGATATATTCTTTCTGGTCGAATATTCATGCACAAGTATGAACAAAACCGGCACGTTACTTGCCTGGGGTTGACAAATTACAAATCGCCTAAACCCCTTAATATATCTAAGATAGAAACAGTGGATTAAGCGATTGAAAATAAAGTAATTAAATCAGCGTCAATACGTAAGTTTTTTCTTACGTTTACGGCTGGATAAATGTTGCAAAGGGGTTAATCCCCTTGTTTTTGAGGGGGTTTTATTTGTATGATTTCCGTTAAGTTAGCCGTTTTAACCCCCTAAGCAGGGTTTAGCACTATTCATTACATAAGAATATTTAATGAATAATTATGATAACCATCACATGAATGTCATATCCCCCCTTGCGTAAGTAAAAAAAGCGCGCTAAAGGTGAGGGATCGCTAATGTACAGCCAGGTCCGGAGGGTACTATGAGTTACTCCCATATCCTTGTTTCTGTTTCTGTTTCTCCCGAAAGCCATCAACTGGTTGCCAAAGCGGTGGCCATCGCCCGGCCGACCCAGGCCCGCATCACCCTCGTCACGCTTTCCGCCGATCCCGAGATGTACAATCAACTGGCCGCACCGATGCTGGAAGATATTCGTGGCGTTATTCAGGAGGAAACCCAGCAATTTCTGGACGAACTTATTGCGCGTGCAGAATATCCCATCGCCCAGACACTTTGTGCGTCAGGGGAATTAAGCACGAGGATACTTGATATATGTCAAAATCAGGAGGTCGACCTGGTGATTTGTGGCAATCATAATCACAGTTTTTTTTCGCGGACAGCCTGTTGCGCAAAGACAATCGTTAGCAACAGTAAAGTTGATGTGCTGTTAATTCCACTCAGCGCAGTGTAATGCGCTGAGTGAATTTATTTTCAGGCAAGTTTAGGGAAGGTTGCGACCTTTTTTTGCAGGTTGCTCTCCACGCTGCGAGGGGTGATCTGGTTCAGGTCCTCGATGAAACGCGCCTGCCAGCGATCGATATCGTTCTCACGAATCACCTTCATCATCTCCGCGTGGCGTGAAATACGCTCCGTAAGCGGCATATCCAGCGCCCGGTGCAGGGCGTTGGCGACATCATCCCGATCGTAAGGATTGACGATCAGCGCCGAAGTCAGCTCATTGGCCGCACCGGCAAACTGCGACAGCACCAGCACACCCGGATCGGCCGGGTCCTGCGCGGCGACGTACTCTTTCGCCACCAGGTTCATGCCATCACGCAGCGGCGTCACCAGCCCGACATCCGCATAGCGGAACACCTTCATCAGGATCTTGCGTTCAAAATGCTGATTGAGATAGAACAGCGGGGTCCAGCCCAGCTGACCATAGCGACCGTTGATGCGCCCGGCTTCGTTTTCAAGCTGATGACGAATGTCCTGATAAGCCTGCACCTCACCGCGCGAGGTCGGTGCGATTTGGGTGTAGCGGATCTTACCGTGGTGCTCGGGATATTTCTCCAGCAGGGTCTCGTAAGCCTGGAAGCGTTCCGGCAACCCTTTGGAATAATCGAGACGCTCAACGGAGAAGATGTTTTTTACGTTCTTAAGCTCTTCTTTCAGCTGCGCAAGCTTCGGCGGCAGCGGCCCGGAGGCCTGACCGGCAATCTCGTCCGGCTCAATACCAATTGGATAGACCTCGGTGCGGAAGCGCTTGCCCCAGGCGGAGTGCGAATCATCGTCATGGGCCGTCAGCCGCGTTTTGCTGGCTACGCTGTCGAGGAAGGCCAGTCGGTCGTTTTCGGTCTGGAAGCCCAGCAGATCGTAATCGCAGAGCGCTTCGAGCAGCTCGTCGCTGGGCGGCAGCGCGTTGAAAATCTCCGGAGTCGGGAACGGGATATGCAGGAAGAAGCCGATGCGGTTGTTAATGCCGCGCTTACGCAGCTCGCTGGCAAACGGCAGCAGATGGTAATCGTGTACCCACACCGTGTCGTCCTGCTGGACTAACGGCTGTAGTTTATCGGCCAGCAGGCTATTTACTCGCGAATACCCTTCCCAGGCCTCGCGCTTAAACTTCACCAGGTCGAGGCGATAGTGGAAGGCTGGCCACAGCACAGCGTTAGAGAACTGGCTGTAATATTCATCGTAATTCTGTTCACTAAGATTAAACGAGGCCCAGGTGATGTTCCCGCGGGTCACCTTTTTTAGCGGTTTATCCTCGTTACCAATCTCTCCACTCCAGCCAAACCAGAGCCCCCCCGTACTTTTTAACGCCCCCAGCACCCCTACAGCCAGTCCACCTGCGCTGGCTTTTTTGTCGTCCGGGGGAGCGATGCGATTAGAAACTACGATCAAGCGACCCATAAGGTTTTCTCCTGTTAATTTGCGCTATTTCTTTTTCTTGTTGATGGTTAGCGGCTTTTATTACCCATTGCCAGACATCGGGCACCGTCGCCAGCCGCCAGCTAGCTTTGGTATCGCCCGCGCCGACTTTTACTGATACCCCTTTAAGCTGGTTGACCACCTCAAAGCCATGCTCATCGGTCAGGTCATCGCCAAAGAACACCGGCGTTCTGCCGAGGAAAGGCGCTTCATGCATAAAGGCAGAAATGGCTTCGCCTTTGTGGATGCCCCTCGGTTTAATTTCTACGACACATTTACCCGGCTGCAGTGACAGCTGCGGATTGTCACGCACTACCTGCTCCGCCAGGTTAAACACTTCCTGCTCATACTGGGGCGCCTGGCGATAGTGGAGCGCAAACGCCATCCCTTTAGCCTCAAGCTCGGTACCAGGCAGATATAAAAGCGCCGTCGTCAACTGCGCATGCAGCGTCTGGACCAGATCAGGAGGAAGGGAAACGGTTTGCAGATGACCATGGATGTCGCGGCGCTCCGCCCCGTGTACACCGGCAAGCGGAAAACGGTAGGGACCGGCGAGCTGATCCAGCTCGGCGATTGAACGCCCTGATATCAATGCCAGTGCCCCCTGGTTCAGCTGCGCGAGCTGATTCAGCGCCTCTAACACTTCTACGGGAACTGCCACCTCATCGGGGTGCGGCTTGATTGTTGCCAGAGTCCCGTCGAGGTCAAAAAAGTACGCATAGTTTTCAGTTAGTAATGGCGGTGAAGTTAACGTATCGGCCACCCTGATCCTCCTTACAGTTGGCGAGATGAAAAACTGTTAACATCTCAGTAGCAGTGTAAGTATAGACAGTGTGACGAGGCTCGCCATTTGACAACCCCCTTCCCGCTGCGGCTGGAAAGGGGGTTAAGGTCGCGACTACACTTAAAAGTTAGGTCGCGGAAGGGAGGAAAACCGGTTAAACCGTACGCTTCGCTTTTTGTTTGTAACGGTCGAAGATCACCGCTGCAAGCAGGATTAGGCCACGTACCACATACTGCGAGAACGGAGAGATGTTCAACAGGTTCATGGCGTTCTCCACCGTCCCGAGTATCAGGATCCCCGCCACCACATATGAGATTTTTCCGATGCCGCCTTTGAGCGATACGCCCCCCAAAACGCAGGCTGAGATGACGATCAGCTCATAACCGATAGAGGTCATCGGCTGGCCGCTGGTCATACGCGAGGCCAGAATAATCCCCGCCGCCGCCGACACCAGACCGGAGAGCACGAAGATAATAATCTTGGTGCGCACCACCGGGACACCAGCCAGACGCGCCGCCTCTTCATTACCACCAATCGCCAGGGTGTTACGGCCAAAGGTGGTTCTGTTCAGCAGAAAACCAAAGATAATCAGACACCCTACCGTCAGCCAGATAGGCGCCGGCAGGCCCAGCCAGTTGGCGTAGCCGAGGGTGAAGAAGCGTTCGTCTTCAATCCCCACCGCTTTACCGTCAGAGATGATATAGGCCAGCCCGCGCACGATCTGCATGGTAGCGAGGGTAGTGATCAGGGCGTTGATTTTCAGCCGGGCGATAACGAAGCCGTTGACCAGCCCGCTGAGCATGCCGAGCAGTAGCCCCGCCGCTACGCCAATCCACAGGCTTTCGGTCATATTGATGACTACCGCGGTGGTAACCCCGGCGCAGGCGATGACCGAGGCCACCGACAGGTCGAAGTCGCCGGATGCCAGACAGAACAGCATCCCGCAGGCGACCATCCCGGACATGGAGATCGCCAGACCCAGCCCCTTCATATTAATGAAGGTGGCGAAATTAGGTACAAAGATGGCGCAGCCGAGGAACAGCGCGGCAAAAACCACCAGCATGCCGTATTGATCCCAGATGCGCCCGAAGCTGAAGGCCGATTTCGGCGCTCCGGATGTAGTGACAGAGGACATCTTATTCTCCTTACTCAGGCGACAGCCTGGCTGACTTTAGGCATGGCGAGGCTTAAGGCCTGCTGTTCATTCGCCTGTTCATGAAGCAATTCACCGGCAATGGCCCCTTCGCGCATCACCACGATACGGTCGGCCACACCCAGCACTTCCGGCAGATCGCTGGAGGCGAAGAGCACCGCCACGCCGCGTTTTGCCAGAGCGTAAATCACGTTATAAATTTCGTGCTTCGCCCCCACGTCGATACCGCGGGTCGGCTCATCCAGCAGGATCACCTTCATCTCTTCCGACAGCCAGCGGCCCAGGATGGCCTTCTGCTGGTTGCCGCCGGAGAGGTTCATGATCAGCTGCTCAGCGCCCGGGGTTTTGATATTGAGCGAGCGAATGTGGTGATCGGCATTGCTGACCTCCCACGTATCGTTAATCAGACACCCGGCACGAATGGTCTTACGGCGCGCCGAGATATTGATGTTATCCCGCACCGAGTGCACCGGGATGATTCCCTCGGCTTTACGGTCTTCCGGGCAGAGCATCATCCCTGCGCGAATGGCGTGCGCCGGTTTCTGAATGTCGACCAGTTGCCCGTCGATAAACACCTGACCGCCGGTAATGCGGGTGCCGCCAAACAGCCCTTTCATCAGCTCGCTGCGCCCTGCCCCCACCAGCCCGAACAGGCCGACGATTTCACCGCTGCGCACGGTAAGGCTGATCGGCGTGCGTACGCCCGGGGCTTTCACCTCCTGCAGACGCAGCAGCTCGCCGCCGTACTGGCGCGACTCCCAGTGATAGATATCGCCCAGCTCGCGGCCCACCATCGCCTGCACCAGTTGGTCGTGATTGACCTGCTGCATATCAGTGAAGGTACGAACATACCGGCCATCCTTAAACACGGTGATGGCATCGCTGAGGGCAAAAATCTCTTCCATACGGTGCGACACGTACAGAATGATGCGCCCCTCTTTACGCAGCTCGCGGATCACCCGGAACAGGTTTTCGATCTCGCGCGCTGAGAGCGAGCTGGTTGGTTCATCAAAGGCGATGACTTTGGCATTGCGCGCCAGCGCTTTGGCGATCTCCACCATCTGCCACTGGCCGATGGAGAGATACTTGAGCGGGGTCTGGGGATCGATATCCAGCCCGAGGTGTTTCAGCTGCAGCCCGGCTTCATAGTTGAGCAGCGAACGGTTAACGAAGCCGCCCTTATGGGGAAGTTGACCGAGATAAATATTTTCTGCGACGGTCATCTCAGGGACCAGATGCAGCTCCTGGTAGATGATGGCGACGCCGGCGTTCAGCGCGGCGGTGGTGTCCGCAAAGGCGACCTCTTTGCCCTGTAACGCCAGGGTTCCCGTCGTGGGGGCGTAGTTACCGCTGAGGATCTTCAGCAGCGTGGATTTTCCGGCGCCGTTCTCCCCCATCAGGGCATGAACCTGACCCGGGTAGCAGTCAAAGCTGATGTCGGTCAGCGCGTTGACACCGGGAAAGGTTTTGCCGATGCCGCGAAATGAGAGATAGGGTTCAGACTGGTGCATAACATCTCCGGGGAACGAGTAGTGAACGTCTGGCCCCCCGTTAATGCCGGGGGGCGCAATCACAGTAAATTACTTACCGCCCAGTCCTTTTTTCTCCAGCTCGGCTTTGAAGTTGTCACGGGTGATCAGCACCACGTCGGTCACTTCAGTAAATTTCGCTGGCTCTGCCCCTTTGGTCACCCAGTTGTAAAGCATTTCGCTGGATTTGTAGCCGTGAACGTCCGGGCTTGGCAGCAGGGAGCCGTAGAAGCCGGTGGCCTGCCCTTTAGAGAGTTCGCTCACCGCATCCACACCGTTGATGCCGATCCCGATCACGTCTGCCGCTTTGAAGCCCTGGCCTTCAGTGGCGCGCACGCCGCCGAGCACGGTGTTGTCGTTCATCCCGACCACCAGCCAGTGTTTGACTTCAGAGTGCTGAACCAGCATAGAGTTGGCCGCATCGAAGGCGCCCGGGATGTCGTTAGATTTGGTTGGCACTTTGTAGATCTGTTTTTCCGGGAAGCCGGCCGCTTTCAGGGCATCCATCGAACCGGTGGTACGACGGCGCGCGGTATCCAGCTCGTCAGCCGTAATGGCCATCACGGCGGTGTCTTTCACATCCCAGCCGCGTTTTTGCATCTCTTTATACAACTCCTGGCCCTGACGCTCGCCGATTTTGGTCGCCGCCATCATCACCAGAGGAACGGTATCCATCGGCGCGCCTTTGGCGTTGACGAACTGATCGTCCACCGCGATAACCTTCATGTCGTAACCGCGCGCTTTCGCCACGATGGCGGCGCCCAGTTTTGGATCCGGAGTACAGATGACAAACCCTTTCGCGCCGCTGGCCGCCAGGCTATCGATGGCGTTCAGCGTTTTTTCACCGTCCGGCACGGCAATTTTGATCACTTCGAAGCCCAAATCTTTCCCGGCTTTATCAGCGAATTTCCACTCCGTCTGGAACCACGGCTCTTCCGGCTGCTTCACCAGGAAACCGAGCTTTAAGTTCTCCGCCATAGCGGATTGTGACATAACGGCAGCCAGACCGATGGCCGCCAGCGCTTTAGTAAATTTGTGCATGGTTAACTCCAGCTTTAGCGTTCTAATTTGTAGGGAAACAACTTCTCAATTTTGTTTAATCGGACGTAAAACAACGCATTAGCGCCAAAGGTGTTAAAAGCGCATTTGCTTGAGATAGTTTTAGCGGGAAATTAATCATCCATAAGAGAGCGCCATCACACCGCAGAATTACAGTAATTGCGTACATACATTCAGCGAGAAATGACATAAATGCGGAGATATTTGTCAGACAATTAGAAAGGGTTAAAGCAGATTAGTCCATAAGTTCAGCCAGGATATCCTTGTTAGACGGGCGCACGCGCGCCCGGCGATCTTACCAGGGATAGTAGATGTGTTCGGCGTGCTCGCGAACCTGGGCCTCATCGCCCAGCAGGCGCGCGGCGAGGGTCAGGGCGAAGTCGAAGGCATGACCCAGGCCTTTGCCGCTGATGAGGTTGCCCTCTTCCACTACCGGGGCATCGACATAGACGCCGTCCTGAACCGCCTGCCAGAGATCCCCCGAGCAGACATAGCGACGGCCTTTGAGCAAGCCGTTCCCGCCCAGCACGCGCGCGGCGGCGGAACAGATCGGGGCGATAATCTTGCCCGCTTCGTCATGCGCAGCGACAAAACGCACCACCTCTGCGCTGGCGGCGAGGTTAACGCTGCCCTGCGGGCCGCCCGGTAAAACCACGGCGTCGTAGTACGTATCGATTTTGTTGCTCAGGGTGTGGTCTGCAACCATCGGGATATTATGGTAGCTCACCACCGCGCGCGACCCGTCGCAGGCCAGGGTCTCTACCTCAATATTGAGACGGCGCAGAATGTCGATGGTAATGATCGCTTCCGCCTCTTCAAATCCGGGTGCCAGCAGCACCGCAACCTTTGCCATAAAAAAACTCCTTCAGATTAAAACAATGTTTCATTTTCTCAGAGTGCGGGACGGCAAACTTCCTGTTGGATCACATATCCCACGCTTTCCCGCAAAAATGATCTGGCGCAATTTTCACCAGGTGTAAAAAATGTTTAAATATAAGAATTATCTCTATTCCGCCTGGCGGAAATTATTATCAATTTATGTGCTAAACGCCCGTCTCACGGTTATCCGGTAAAACATTAAATGCCGCAATCGATCAGCTCGCCTCGTTTTTATAAATTTATATAAATTACATAGAGTTAAATATTTTCACCTTCCAGACAGATCGCTCTGATCTCTTCGCAATTTTTAATTGCTGATGGGAGGTAAGGTTTAGTAAGAATATATTTATAAGGATTTTCTTATAAACCATCCGCTGTTATTATTATTTTTAACCGATGACTGAAGTGAATAAGGGATCACATACAGGGAAAACAGAATGCTTTTATTCTGAAGTGAACTATCGTTAATGATGATTATTTTTTAGGTTACATTACGAAGAAAAGGGAATGGATATGGCTGCCTCGGATATGATCAACAAGCTCAATACGCAGATGAACCTGGAGTTTCACGCGTCAAACCTCTCTTTGCACCTCAGCGAGTGGTGTTCAGAACATCAATTTACCGGTTCCGCAACCTTCCTGCGCACCCAGGCGCAGAGCAACGTCACCCAGATGATGCGCGTTTTCGATTTTCTGAAAGCCTCTGGCGCGATGCCAGTTCTGAAACCGGTGGATATGAGTGATGAAGACTGTAGCTGCCTGGAAGCGGTTTTCCAGCGTACGCTGGAGGAATATGAACAACGCTGCCAGACGCTGAATCAATTAACGGATGAAGCGCGAAAAATGGAAGATATCTCTACGCTTAACTTCCTGCATGATATTGAAAAAGAGCAACAGCAGGATGGGGTGTTACTCAAGACCGTCCTCGATGAAGTTCGCCAGGCCCGTAGCACCGGCATGGGACTGGAACAGACCGATCGTCACCTGCTGAACGTCGTCAACTGTCAGCATCACTGATCCTGCGCTTTACATGACTTACCCGGCCTGTGCCGGGTAATTTTGTTTCAGAACCACCAACCCTTTGCTTTTATTAATCTTTAACAAATCCGATCTGGCTCCCACCGAATAACCCTACTCCGTGTAATGATTTGCGAGAATTTCATTTTCACAGACGAGGGAAACGTATGATTAACGTTGAATTTGTTGTCATTATTCTGTGCCTGCTGGTCGGCACCCGGTTCGGTGGCATGGGACTGGGGCTGATCAGCGGCATTGGCCTTTTTATTCTCAGCTTTGTCTTTGGGCTTCAGCCCGGTAAGCCCCCGGTAGACGTGATGCTGACGATCCTGGCCGTTATCGGCTGCGCCGCCACGCTGCAAACCGCCGGAGGACTGAACGTGATGATGCAGTTTGCCGAAAGGCTGCTGCGGCGGCATCCGCAACACATTACCCTGCTCGCCCCCTTTACCACCTGGATGCTGACCTTCCTGTGCGGCACCGGCCATGTGGTCTATACCATGTTCCCGATCATTGCCGATATCGCGCTGAAAAAAGGCATCCGCCCGGAACGCCCGATGGCAGTGGCGTCTATTGCCTCGCAGATGGCGATTACCGCCTCTCCGGTGTCGGTTGCCGTCGTCTCGCTGGTATCGATTCTTGCCGCGCAGCACGGCGTGGGTCAGGCATTTGGCATTCTGCAGATCCTCGCCATTTCGGTCCCGGCCTCGCTGGCGGGGGTGGCAATTGCCGCCCTCTGGAGTCTGCGCCGCGGCAAGGATCTGGCCGATGACGAGGAGTTTCAGGCCCGGCTGCAGGATCCTGAGCAGCGCAAGTTCATCTACGGCAGTACCGACACCTTAATGGATCAACGTTTTCCGAAGCAGGCCTACTGGTCCACCTGGATCTTCTTCGCCGGGATTGCCGTCGTGGTGCTGCTGGGTGCCCTGCCCGAGCTGCGTCCGGCCTTCGAGGTGAAAGGCAAAATGACGGCCCTGTCGATGAACCTGGTGATCCAGATGATGATGTTGATTGCCGGGGCGGTGATGCTGATGGTGTGCAAAGTGAATGCCGCGTCCATCTCAAACGGTGCGGTCTTCAAGGCCGGGATGGTGGCGATTTTCTCGGTCTTTGGCGTGGCATGGATGAGCGACACCTTTTTCCAGGCGCATCTGGATGAACTGAAGATGGCCCTGGAGGGGGTGGTAAAAAGTCACCCCTGGACCTACGCCATCGTGCTGTTCCTGGTCTCGAAACTGGTCAACAGCCAGGCGGCAGCCCTGACGGCGGTAGCACCGATGGGATTAATGCTGGGAATCGATCCGAAAATGCTGATTGCCTTCTTCCCGGCGTCGTACGGCTATTTTGTACTGCCGACCTACCCCAGCGACCTCGCCTGTATAGGCTTTGACCGCTCGGGCACCACACGCATCGGCAAGTTTATTATCAACCACAGCTTTATTCTGCCGGGGCTTATTGGGGTGAGCTGCGCATGTGCGGTGAGCTATCTGCTGGTGCAGACCTTTATGTAACCTGCATTCCGGGCGACCCGGGGTCGCCCGTTCACATTCTTCTCACAAAACCATTTCTAAATTCAAAACGTCGGTTTATTTTAGTGAGATTCGCCCTGCGGGGTGAACTTCAGTTCAATCAGCGCAATGGCTTTCTGAACCGCACGCAGCGTGACGGGGTCGGCCGAGGCAGGATTGCTGGCAAAATCGATGTTTCTGAGCTGGCTGGACATCTTCTCGCGCACCTCAGCCGGGGCGATGATTTCAATCACATCAAGGATTTGTTTGATAACCAGCTGACATGCAACAACGTCAGAGATCAGTTCCTGATCGGCACTCAGGTTTTGAGACATAGGCTTCTCCTGTTTGAAAGGCCGCCATAGTAGCAAAACGCCCGGCCTGTTGCGGCCTGCAGGCACAAAAAAACCTGCCGAAGCAGGTTTTTTTATCAGAACATCGCGCCTGGCGGTACGTCCTTGAAGGTCTTGCAATAGGATTCGAACATGCTTTTCAGAATTTTGCGCAATTTCATTGTTTTGCTCCGGCTAATTGTTATGCAGGTGTTATCGTTGATGCGCCTATAATATGACCGCCATCACAAAAATCAATCATTTTGTGATATTCATCACGGCAGTTTATTTAAAATAAAACAGCGTTCCTGTTAAAAATAAATACAAATCAGGCAATTAGCACCCTGCTTGTTCCTGTAAATTTTTAAAAAAAAGTTTAAGTGGCAGAGGAAAAATGAGCGAAAAAATCTCCGGCAACGCGGCCAGCGGGGTCTCTCCCGCTGCGCTGTTGGTGGCTGGCGCATTCTTTATGGAGTTTCTCGACGGGACGGTGATCGCCACCGCCCTACCCGATATGGCGAAAAGCTTTGGCGTACAGGCGGTGGATCTCAACATCGGCATCAGCGCCTATCTTATCACCCTGGCGGTGCTGATCCCGGCCAGCGGCTGGATTGCCGACCGGTTTGGCGCGCGCAAAGTCTTCACTCTCGCGCTGGCCATCTTTACCCTCGCCTCGGTGCTGTGCGGCCTCGCCACCAGCGTCGATCAGTTCGTCGCCATGCGCGTCCTGCAAGGGATGGGCGGCGCGCTGATGGTCCCTGTCGGGCGGCTGGCAGTGCTGCGCACCACCCCGAAACATCTGTTGATTACCGCCATCGCCACCCTGACCTGGCCCGCGCTGGTGGCGCCGATTATCGGCCCGCCGCTGGGTGGGTTTATCACCAGCTATGCCAACTGGCGCTGGATCTTCTTTATTAACGTCCCGCTGGGGCTGATTGCCATCGCGCTGGCGCTGCGCATTATCCCGGATATCTGTGAGGAGACGCGCCGTCCGTTCGACACCCCGGGCTTTATCGCCACTTCGCTGGCAATGGTTAGCCTGGTTTGCGCCATGGAGATGATGGGGGCGCACGACGTGAATACGGCGATCACCCTTGCACTGCTGGCCATCGGAGTGGTGACGTTGATCTATGCCCTGCGGCATTTCAGACGCGCTGAATGGCCGATGATCCGCCTCGACGCCCTGCAGGTGCCCACCTTTCGCGTGACGATGTACGGCGGGTCGCTGTTTCGCGCCTCCATCAGCGCCGTGCCGTTTTTGCTGCCGCTGCTGTTTCAGGTGGGATTCGGCATGGATGCGTTCCACTCCGGTCTGCTGGTGCTGGCGGTATTTGTCGGTAACCTGACCATCAAACCGGCGACCACCCCGCTGATCCGTGGGCTGGGGTTTAAAAAGCTGCTGCTGATCAACGGGGCGCTGAACGTACTGGCCCTGCTGGCCTGTGCATTCCTGACCCCGCAAACCCCGGTGTGGGTCATTATGCTGGTGCTCTATCTGGGCGGCGTATTCCGTTCCATTCAGTTTACCGCCATCAGCACCCTCGCCTTTGCCGATGTCCCTTCCCCGCAGATGAGCTATGCCAACACCCTGTTCTCAACCGCCACTCAGCTGGCGGTGGGGCTGGGGATCACCCTCGGTGCGATCGGGATCCGTCTCGGGGAGCTGAGTAGCGAAATGCTGGGGATGGACGCGCTGCCGGGGATCAGCTTCCGGCTGGCGTTTGTGGCGATTGCGCTGGTCTGTCTGCTGGGGATGGTCGATACCCTGCGGCTGGTGAAAGATGCCGGCAGTGCGGTATCCAGCAAGCGGGCATAAAAAAAGCCAGCGTAAGCTGGCTTTATCACTGGCGTTGGCAACTTAGCCGATAATACCGCGGACAAAGGCTTCGATCTCTTTATCCTGGCAGTTCTCGAAGAAGCACTGCTGGAAACGCTGACCGGTTACTGCAGTTTTGACCAGCTCTGGATCGATAGCACGCAGGGTGTCGAGATAGTTCTCTTTAACCACCGCGGCTTTCACCTGGTTCAGGATGCCAGCGTTGCGAACCTGAGGTTCTTTACGCTCTGGCGGATAACCTTCGCCATTACGGCCGGTGAAGGCTTTTTCAAAGATAAAGCGAACGTTCAGCTCTGCGCCCCAGCCGAAGCCTTTAGCAAATGGCAGAGAGAGCGCGTTACCGTTGTTGATCTGGGCGAACAGGAAGGCGTCAGCCGGATCGATGCAGTAGCCGCACACCACACCCGGGTGGATGTTCAGGGACATCAGCGCACCCTGGCCGGTACCGCAGCCGGTCACCACGAAATCAACCGCTTTCGAGTTCAGCAGAATGCTCGCCATGATCCCCAGGTGAATGTAGGTCAGGTGGTGATCGTTTTCGTCGCTCATCCCAACGTTGTAGACCGGGAAACCTTTCTCTTCAGCAACGGCGTTCAATTCCTTGAGGATGATGGCGTTTTTTGGCGCCTGGCTGTTTTCCATCATCAGTGCAATTTTCATTCTTCGTCTCCTGAATGCGATGCGGGGCGTCCCGCTGTGGATAGCTTACCTGTCCAACCTTACTACTTAGCAAACGCACTTTCAAATTAAGTGAAAAATAGTTTCAAAAAACAAAGATGCGCTCACAATTTTGTGCCTGAAGAGGTTTTTGCCGCCGCCTGATAAACGGATGGCTTAGGATTGAAGGAGCAAGGGCTCGTGGCAAAGAGAAGGGGCAGAACAGGCGTTTAATCCTGGCATTGCGGCGCACATCAGCCGCTAGTATAGGTTATTTCCATGCATCCAGAGTGTTCTATGAAGAGATTATGCACTGGCGGCCTGCTCCTGTTACTGGCGGGCTGTGGCGTTACCCGGCAAGCAGAAGTCAGCAGCGTCGACGTCACGTCAGGTGTTGTCATGCTCAATTACGATCAGGCCATGTTGCAGAACGCCCGCTATGACGACTACGTCACCAGCGGTACCGCGACCCGTGAATGCCAGGCGATGGGATACAGTACGGCCATGGCCTACGGGCAGCCGATCAAAACCTGTAGCCTCATCAGCGGCTCGCTGTGCCTGAATGAAACCATGACCATTCAGTATCAGTGTCATGGCTATACCCCGCGGCCCGTCGTCGTCACCTATTATTAATTCCGCTGCCAGCGATCCCGCTGGCAATAATAGTATTAAACACGAAACAGAATAATTCTCATTAATTTATTTACCTTACCCGCAATGCGTTTTATTCCCATTCGTATTATGATCGTTTAAATATTTATTTTACTTTTTGCAAATAAATAAATAACAAATTATAGTGACGCTCACGTTGACCAGTGAATAATAATACGGAGCGACACCATGCTTAAAACCGAAATGATCGACAAGCTCAATGAGCAAATGAATCTGGAGCTTTACTCCTCCCTGCTCTATCAGCAGATGAGCGCCTGGTGTAGCTATCACAGTTTTGAAGGCGCGGCGGCATTTATGCGTCGTCACGCACAGGAAGAGATGACTCACATGCAGCGTCTCTTTGATTATCTTACTGATACTGGCAGCCTGCCGCGCATCAACCCTGTGGCATCGCCGTTTGCTGAGTACGCCTCGCTGGACGAGCTATTCCGCGCCACCTATGAGCACGAGCAGCTGATCACCCAGAAGATTAACGACCTGGTCCATGCGGCGATGATAAGCCAGGATTATGGCACCTTTAATTTCCTGCAATGGTATGTGGCAGAGCAGCACGAAGAAGAGAAGCTGTTTAAATCCGTTCTCGATAAACTGTCGCTGGCGGGTAAATCCGGTGAAGGGTTGTACTTTATTGATAAAGAGCTGTCGACGCTTGATGCTCAAAATTAATATTACTGCGGCGCCTCTGGCGCCGCGTTATTTTTAATAACGGCATATTTCCTTCCTCCCCTCCCCACCTTGCGCTGGCGCAGAAATAGCTTTCAATTCCCCTTCCAATGGCTTCCGATGAATATCGTAAACCTACATTTACAGCACCTGTAACGGCGGTTTGACGAACCTGCGTTTTTCCCTTACGCTGCGCCGCAGATTTTGTCGCGATAGTGCAAGGCCGTAGAGGAAAACGTGAAGAACAGAACGCTGGGAAGTATTTTTATCGTCGCCGGAACCACGATTGGCGCAGGTATGCTGGCGATGCCGCTGGCGGCAGCGGGCGTCGGGTTTGGCGTCACGCTGGTGTTACTGGGCACGCTCTGGGCGCTGATGTGTTATACCGCCCTGCTGCTGCTGGAAGTGTATCAGCACGTTCCCGCCGATACCGGACTCGGGTCACTGGCCGGGCGTTATCTGGGCCGTTTCGGCCAGTGGATCACCGGTTTCAGCATGATGTTCCTGATGTATGCCCTGACCGCGGCCTACATCAGCGGCGCGGGTGAGCTAATCGCCTCCAGCGTCAACGACTGGTTCAACGCCGATATCTCCCCGACCACCGGGGTGATCTTCTTTACCCTGATCGGCGGCGGCGTGGTCTGCGTGGGCACCTCGCTGGTGGATCTGTTCAACCGTTTCCTGTTCTCGGCCAAAATCATCTTCCTGGTGGTGATGCTGGCGCTGCTGGCGCCGCACATTCATAAGGTCAATCTTCTGACCCTGCCTCTGGAGAAAGGGCTGGCGCTGTCGGCTATCCCGGTGATTTTTACCTCGTTTGGTTTCCACGGCAGTGTGCCGAGCATCGTCAGCTATATGAATGGCAACGTGCGCAAGCTGCGCTGGATCTTTATCACCGGCAGCGCCATTCCACTGGTGGCCTATATCTTCTGGCAGCTGGTAACCCTCGGCAGCATTAACTCGACAACTTTTATGGGGATGCTGGCGAGCCATACCGGCCTGAACGGGCTGCTGCAGGCCCTGCGTGAAGTGGTGGCGTCGCCGCACGTAGAGCTGGCGGTACACCTGTTTGCCGACCTCGCCCTGGCGACCTCGTTCCTCGGCGTAGCGCTGGGCCTGTTCGATTACCTTGCCGACCTGTTCCAGCGCAGCCGCACCGTGGGCGGGCGTATCCAGACCGGTGCGATCACCTTCCTGCCGCCGCTGGCCTTCGCCCTGTTCTATCCGCGTGGGTTTGTGATGGCGCTGGGTTATGCAGGCGTCGCGCTGGCGGTGCTGGCGCTGCTGCTGCCGTCGCTGCTGGTGTGGCAGAGCCGTAAGCATCATCCAGCCGGTGATTACCGGGTGCCCGGCGGGAAACCGACGCTGTGTCTGGTCTTCGCCTGCGGGATCGCGATAATCCTCGTGCAGTTTGGGATTGCGGCAGGGCTGCTTCCGGAAGTGGGATAAATGACCGCCGGGTGGCGCTACGCTTACCCGGCCTACGAAACCTGTAGGCCCGTGCAAGCGAAGCGCCGCCGGGCGCTGTTAATGCAGACAGCAGTTCTTGAATTTTTTGCCGCTGCCGCACGGGCAGGGATCGTTGCGACCGACTTTGGTGCCGTTGATCACCGGCTGCTGGGCAACCGGCTCTTGCGGGTTGGCAATCCAGTGATTATACAGGCGCAGCGCCGCCGGACGAATGCCCTCGATGCTCTGCTGGAACTCCTCTTCACTGAAGGTATCCAGACGCTCAAAGTTCTCTTCGGAGCCGTGCAGGGCGATAAGATCCAGATCCTCACGCAGCGACTCTGGCAGGGATGACCAGTCGGTCAGCGCCACGCCGCGCATATAACCGAAGCACCACTCTTCCACCACGGTAAAGGTTTCACCCTCAACATCGTTCATGCCGAACATTGGCTCAAACTGCTCCGGGTAGTCGCTAAGGCGCTCGGCAATATCGTTCAGGTGCTTAAAGCAGAGATCGATAAAGCGGTTCATCTCGCGATCGTTCTTCCAGCGCGGAATGTTTTTCTCGCCGCCCCACACCGCCACCAGCCAGCGATCCGGCTCAATCACCACCGGGCCAGACAGCACCGCGGTCAGCATCCCGTCGAGCTCCGAGACGTCCATTACGGACTCGCCGTCATGACCATAGGTCATTAAGGTCTCTTCCAGCCACTCCATTTCGGTTTCGTTTAATGGACCTTCGCTCATGGTAAATCTCCTGCAGAATAGAATTGCGTGCAGGGTAACACAGAAAGCAGGCTCAACGGTCCCCTTCCCCTGTTGTTCCGGGGCGCGTTACTGGTGCAATTCCGTCTAAATCGTGACCGTTGCACAACTTATGTGCTTTGTTGTTAATGAGATGTGATCCCCGCTGTAATTTCACTTCATGCCGCCGGGCCGCTTAAAACGGCGCTCTATACTGAAAATTGTCGAAACACAGGCAATACGCTGCCGTTCTGGCAACCATTTTGCTTACTGTTGTGCTGAGGGTCATCACCCTCAGGCAATCTCGCCTGTTTCTGCGGTATGTCGTCCGTTTAGTGCAATACGTTTGGATTGGGTACGCCTCCGGCGTTCGACTACACAGGGTTGTGCCAAAAAACACTCAGAAAAGGTACATAATAATGTCGCTGAAATTGATCAGAAGTCCTCTCTCTCTTGTGCTGGCAGGGTGTCTGGTGACGGCGTTTTCCGCCCAGGCTGATATCGTGATTGGCGTGGCGGGTCCCTTCACCGGACCGAACGCCACCTATGGGGACCAGTACTGGCACGGCGCGACCCAGGCCGCGGAAGACATTAACGCCGCGGGCGGCATTAATGGCGAGAAGATCAAACTGGTGCAGGGCGATGACGCCTGTGAACCGAAACAGGCCGTCTCGGTCGCTAACCGTCTGGTTGACCAGGATAAGGTCAAAGCGGTGGTCGGCCACTTCTGCTCCTCCTCCACCATGCCGGCTTCCGAGGTCTATAACGACGCGGGCGTACTGGCTATCACCCCCGGCTCCACCAACCCGCTGATCACCGAGCGCGGCATGAGCGACATGTTCCGCATGTGCGGCCGTGATGACCAGCAGGGCCAGGTCGCCGCTGATTTCATTATTGATAAGCTGAAAGCCAAACGGGTGGTGATCATTCACGACAAAGACACTTACGGCCAGGGGCTGGCGGATGCCACCAAAGCGGCGCTGGCGAAACGTGATGTCAAAGACGTGATGTACGAAGGCCTGTCCCGCGGCGAAAAAGACTTTAACGCGCTGGTGACCAAAATCGGTGCCCAGAAACCGGACGTGGTCTTCTTTGGCGGCTGTCACCCGGAAGCGGGCCCGCTGGTGCGCCAGATGCGTGAGCAAGGGGTGCAGGCCAAATTCTTCTCCGGTGACTGTATCGTCAACGAAGAGATGGTCACCGCCGCCGGGGGTGCGCAGTACACCAACGGCATCTATATGACCTTCGGCAAAGACCCGCGTCTGATCCCGGAAGGCAAAGCGGTGATCGACAAATTCCGCGCCAGTAAATTCGAGCCGGAAGGCTATACCCTCTACTCCTACGCCTCCATCCAGGCCATTGCTGCGGCCTTTAAAGCCACCGGTGGGGCCGATCCGGCCAAAGCCAGCGAATGGCTGAAGGCCAATTCGGTGGATACCGTGATGGGCAAAAAATCCTGGGACAGCAAGGGCGACCTGAAAGTCTCTGACTACGTGGTGTATGAGTGGGACGACAAGGGTAAATATAAGGAAGTGCAGTAAGCGGACGGAATCACGCTCAACGTCGGTATGGTGACATACCGACGCACTATAACCCGAGGACCGCAGCGCAACCTGCGGTCTAAAACACGAGCGCGCGATGATGGAAACGTTCTTTCTGCAGCAGCTTATTAATGGCTTAACGCTGGGGTCGGTCTACGGATTGATCGCCATTGGCTACACCATGGTCTACGGCATTATCGGCATGATTAACTTCGCCCACGGCGAAGTCTATATGATCTCCGCCTATCTCTGCGCCATCGGCCTGGCGCTTCTCTCCTTCTTCGGGCTGGAATCTTTTCCGCTGCTGATCCTCGGCACGCTGGTCTTCACCATCGTGGTGACCGGGGTGTACGGCTGGACCATCGAGCGCATCGCCTATAAACCGCTGCGTAACTCCACGCGCCTGGCCCCGCTGATCTCCGCCATCGGCATGTCGCTGATCCTGCAAAACTACGCCCAAATCAGCCAGGGGCCGCGTCAGCAGGGGGTGCCTACCATGCTCGACGGCGTGCTGCGCTTTCATATTGGCGAAGGCTTTGTACAGATCACCTACACCAAAGTCTTCATTCTGATCGCCTCGTTCACCGGGATGCTGCTGCTCACCTGGATAATCAGCAACACCCGGCTCGGGCGGATGTGCCGCGCCGTGCAGCAGGATCGCAAGATGGCGTCGATTCTGGGCATCAATACCGACCGGATCATCTCCCTGGTGTTTGTGATTGGCGCGGCGATGGCTGGCCTGGCCGGGGTGCTGATCACCATGAACTACGGCACCTTTGATTTTTACGCCGGGTTTATCATCGGGATCAAAGCCTTTACTGCCGCCGTCCTCGGAGGGATCGGCTCCCTGCCCGGCGCGATGCTGGGAGGCCTGATCCTCGGCATTGCCGAGGCGCAATTCTCCGGGATGGTGAACTCCGATTATAAAGACGTGTTCTCGTTTGGATTGCTGGTGGTGATCCTGATTTTCCGTCCTCAGGGACTGCTTGGCCGCCCTGTCGTGGCCAAGGTGTGAGGGAAAAAAGATGACTGCACAACTCGTTTCGCAACCCGTTGCCCACGACGGTTTTTCCCTAAAACGCTGCATTCTCGACGCCATTTTTGCGGGCATGGTGGCGCTGGTGATTTTTGGTCCGGTGGTGGGCGTGGTGCTGGATGGCTACAGCTTTAACTTCGAAGGACAGCGGCTGGCGTGGATCATCGCCACGGTGATGACCGGGCGCTTTTTACTCAGTGCCTTTTTAACCACCGCGCCGGGACGACGGGTGATGGCCCGTTTCGACAACGATAATACCGGGGTTTACGTTCGGCCGCCGGAGTACAAAAGCCGGATGCGCTGGATCCTACCCCTGATTATCGCCCTGGCGGTCTGCTTTCCGTTCGTCGCCACCAAATACGTGCTGACGGTGGCGATCCTCGGCCTGATCTACGTCCTGCTCGGCCTCGGGCTGAACATCGTGGTCGGGCTCGCGGGCCTGCTGGACCTCGGCTATGTCGCCTTTTACGCCATCGGTGCCTATGGCCTGGCACTGGGCTATCAGTATCTGGGGCTCGGCTTCTGGTCCATGCTGCCTCTGGCGGCGCTGATGGCCGCCGCGGCCGGGGCCTTGCTCGGCTTTCCGGTACTGCGCATGCACGGCGACTATCTGGCGATTGTGACCCTCGGCTTCGGGGAGATCATCCGCCTGGTGCTGAACAACTGGCTGACCTTTACCGGCGGGCCAAACGGCATCTCCGCCCCGCCTCCGACCCTCTTCGGGCTGGAGTTTGGTCGACGGGCGAAAGATGGCGGCGTGCCGTTCCACGAGTTCTTCAACCTGACCTTTAACCCTAACCTGAAGTTCATCTTTATCTACGCCATTCTGCTGCTGGTGGTCCTGCTGGTGCTGTACATCAAGCACCGCCTGACGCGGATGCCAATTGGCCGCGCCTGGGAAGCGCTGCGCGAAGACGAAATCGCCTGCCGCTCCATGGGCCTCAACCATGTCCTGGTCAAGCTGTCGGCCTTTACCCTCGGAGCCTCTACCGCGGGCATTGCCGGGGTATTCTTCGCCACCTATCAGGGGTTTGTTAACCCCACCTCGTTCACCTTCTTTGAGTCGGCTCTGATCCTCGCCATCGTGGTGTTAGGCGGGATGGGCTCCACCCTCGGGGTGGTGCTGGCGGCCTTCGTGCTCACCGTTACCCCGGAGCTACTGCGCACCTTCGCGGAGTATCGGGTGCTGCTGTTTGGCGTATTAATGGTGGTGATGATGATCTGGCGGCCGCGCGGGCTGATCCGCATCAACCGCAGCGGCTTTGCAGTACGCAAAGGAGTGGCGCCATGAACGGGACCATCTTAAGCGTCGAGCATCTGATGATGCACTTTGGCGGCATTAAGGCGCTCAACGACGTCAATCTCGAGGTGCAGCGCGGGTCCATCACCGCCCTGATCGGCCCCAACGGTGCGGGAAAAACCACGGTGTTCAACTGTCTGACCGGGTTTTATAAGGCCTCCGGGGGCAATATTCTGTTTAACACCCGGAGCAAAACCACCAACGTGATCCAGATCCTGGGGCAGAAATTCCAGCCGGGAGACTGGATCAACCCGGCGCAGTTCGGCCAGCGTCTGTTCTACAAGATGTTTGGCGGCACCCACCTGGTGAACCGCGCCGGGCTGGCGCGCACCTTCCAGAATATCCGCCTGTTCCGCGAGATGTCGGTGGTGGAGAACCTGCTGGTAGCCCAGCACATGCGGGTCAACCGCAACCTGCTGGCCGGGGTGCTGAACACTCCTGCCTACCGTCGCGCGGAAAGCGACGCCCTCGACCGGGCCTTTTACTGGCTGGAAGTGGTGGATCTGGTGGATTGCGCCAACCGACTGGCGGGTGAGATGTCCTACGGCCAGCAGCGGCGGCTTGAGATTGCCCGGGCCATGTGTACCGGGCCGGAGATGATCTGTCTTGATGAACCGGCCGCCGGGCTCAACCCGGTGGAAACCCACACGCTGAGTAACATCATCCGTTTTCTGCGCGATCGCCACGACATTACGGTGCTGCTGATCGAACACGATATGGGGATGGTGATGGAGATATCGGATCACATTATCGTGCTCGATCACGGGGATGTGATTGCCCAGGGCAAACCGGCACAGATCCAGCACGATGAAAAAGTCATTGCCGCCTATTTGGGCACCGATGAGAGCGAGGTCAGTGTATGAGTGAGGCAATGCTGGAGTTTCGTCAGGTGGATGTCTATTACGGTGTGATCCAGGCGCTGAAGCAGGTGTCGTTGCAGGTCAACGCCGGTGAAACTGTGGCGCTGATCGGCGCTAACGGGGCGGGAAAATCGACCCTGCTGATGTCGATTTTCGGCCAGCCGCGGGTGCGCAACGGGCAAATCCTGTTTTGCGGAGAGGACATTAGCCATAAATCGACCCACTACGTCGCCTCAGGGGGCATTGCTCAGGCCCCGGAGGGGCGGCGCATCTTCCCCGATATGACCGTCGAAGAGAACCTGCTGATGGGTACCATCCCCATCGGCAACCAGTTTGCGGCAGAAGATCTGCAGAGCATGTTTGATCTCTTTCCGCGCCTGAAGGAGCGGCGTAAACAGCGGGCAATGACCATGTCCGGCGGCGAGCAGCAGATGCTGGCCATCGCCCGGGCGTTAATGAGTCGGCCAAAACTGCTGCTGCTGGATGAGCCGAGCCTGGGGTTAGCGCCGATTGTGGTGAAGCAGATCTTCCAGACCCTGCGGGAGCTGGCGCGTAACGGGATGACGATTTTCCTCGTTGAGCAGAACGCGCACCATGCGCTGAAGCTCTCCGATCGCGGGTATGTGATGGTCAACGGCCAGATCCGCCTGAGCGGCAGCGGCGAGGAGCTGCTGGGCAATCAGGAGGTCAGAAAAGCCTATCTGGGGGGCGCCTGACCGGGGGCAAGATCAGTGGAGATCGTCAGGAAGCTGCGCATAATCCACTTTTTGCAGCTTAAAGTTCATCACCCAGGGCGTGCCGGCATCCTGCTCCGAGACAAAGGGGTATTTCGGGGTTATCTCTTTCGCCTCGATCCCGGTCCAGACCGAGAAGAAATCGAGAAAATCGTTGGCAGAACGCCGGGCTTTAATCAGGCGATGTGCTTTATCGTCGCTGGACATGATCATAAAGGGCACCTGATAGTTTTGCTGGAAGGCATCGCCATGGGCCATATATTGTCCGCCGGTCAGACGGGCTTTATAGGTCAGCCCGTGATCAGAGAAATAGACCATCGAGAAGCTGTCGCCGCTGTTTTGCAGCTGCTCATAAAGCTTTTTTAACAGGGTATCGGTCTGGGTGATGCTGTAGATGTAGCAGGAGGTCTCTTTCGACTGCACAAACTCGAGGTATTTCCCCTGGGTGCGCTCGCAGGCCTGCGGGTGTGAGCCCATCAGATGCAGGACGATCAGCCGCGGCTCGGTACGCGGGGCGGACAATACCTGCTGCGTCATCTGCAGCAGGGCTTCATCCCGCGGGTTATTTTCATCTTCGTAATAGCCTTTACGCAGAAACTGTACTTCATCCGCGCGCTTCGCAATGCTGGCGATGGCGGTATCGTACTCGCCAATTTGCCCCTGATTAGAGAACCACCAGGTGCGGAACCCGGCGCGGTTCGCCAGGGTGACAACGTTATTCTGGTACTCCGGGCTCCCTCCGCTCACCCGGCTCAGGGAGTGGCCCAGCGAAGTTTGGGTGGAGGCGCTGGCGGAGATGAAATCCGTGAATAACGTGCCATTAACAGCGCTGGCAAAGGGCGTGTTATTCCACTGGCCGCCAAAGGCACCCAGGGCATCCCGCCGTGCGCTTTCGCCGATCACCATCACGTAATTGTGGTAGCGGGGCTTCACCGCCAGCACGGTCCAGTTGTCCTTCATCTTCGCCAACTCCAGCATATGGGCCTTTTCCTGCACCACTTCCTGGTTGTTGATCACTACATCCTTCACGAAGCGGAACACCGGATAACCCACATCCAGCAGGGTGAAGTTTCCCCAGTAGACGAGGTTTTTCGCCGGGGTCATAAAGAAACAGGCCACGCTGAAGGCCAGACACAACATATCCAGGCGGCGCCAGGGCTGTTTTGGCCCAATTTTACGCGCCAGCGCCACCCCGCCTAACGCCAGAATGACTACAGAGACCAGATAGCTGTGCCACGGGAATATGGTGAGGATCTCGACGGATTCATTGACGTTGGTGGCGTGGAGCGCCAGCAGGGTATTGAAATTCGGTGCGCCATAGGCCTGTTGAAAGGGGTAGTACATGGCCGCCAGCAGGCTGCAGAGGAGAATGACCCCTTTCTGCACCCGAGGGGCAAACCGCCAGAGGACAAACAAGACGCAGCAAAATGCCACCGAGTAGAGCAGGCTAAATGAATATCCAAACGAGTAATTAATCAGCACCGACTGGAGAAAATAAAACGCTGCCCACGGATTAAGGGTAATATCGCGCATCCAGAGGGTATATTTACTCGCTGTTATATTCATATTGACCTTAATCCACAATAAGCCGCAATAAAATGCGGACACCAAGGATCAACAAACCGCCGGGGACGGCGATATAGGGATAAAAATGGAGCGTTTTATGGAGAAACTAATCCAAAGATAGAGCGCGCAGGCGGGAAGGTCAACGCTGTGTAACCAGATATTACGCAAACGGAAGCAATATCATCATAATTTATTAATAATTGCGTGGTAGCACGTCTTTCCCAAAATTTGAGAAAGACGTGAATACGATAATAATAATTACGCCATCAGGCATTATTATTATATTTACGGTTTTTCAATACGGTTCACGGTTGCCGTATAGCCTGTTTTCGCCACCGCCTCTAATAACGTCCCGGTCGGGAAACCTTCCGGAACGATGACGTCGGTTTGGCGCGTCTTCAACGACGCTTTCGCTTTCACCACCCCTTCCGTTTCACGCAGGGCCTGGTTAACCGAAATCACGCACAGCGAGCAGGTCATGCCCTGCACATCCAGCACCACTTTTTCGTTTGCAGCCTGCGCGCACAGGGGCAGCAACAGACTCGCGGTTATCAGCAGTCGTTTCATTCCATCACCTCATAATACCAGGCTACCACCGTGGGGTAGAACAGCACCAGCAACAGCACCGGCAGCGAGAGCCAGAACAGCAGACGCATCTGCCCCAGCGTCATCCGCCCGGTACACCACGGCCGCGTTGAAAAATAGAGCCGCCAGAATACCCGCAGCATCAGCCCTGCCGAGAGCAGGATCATCGGCACCCGCAGGAATTCGAGCTGGCTAAGCCCGGCAAAACCGGCAGCCGATATACCAAACAGCAAATAGAGCAGCGGTCCGACGCAGCACAGCCCGGCGGTGACGGCCGCCGCAGCCGCCGTCAGCAGGGTCAGCCCCGCCCCTTTAGCGTTGTTCTGTTGAGACATAGTGGTAGGTAAACACCTTTGGATCGTAAAAATTGAGCGGGTCGCCGTCCACTTCGGCATAGGGGTAGCCAAAGTTATTTACTGCCCCCTGCTCCGTCGCCGGATAGAGTTCAAAATCGCGCCCGTAGTTGAAGCCCACCCAGTTCATCTCCCAGTTGCCGAACAGGTAAGCATTTACCGCCTGCACATCGGGATCCTGATGGGCTTTTTTCTCCGCCAGACGCATTTTAGTGACGTCAGCCGGATCGCACGGCAGCCAGCCATATCCCGCCAGATAGAATTCTGCCCGGCAGTGCTGTCCGCCGCTGACGTCGGACACGCCCGCGCTGTCGGCCTTGCCGAAGGCGCTTTTCGAGTAGCGTTCCAGCTTGTTGGCCTTGCCCAGACGGATGCCGAACAGCTCCCGCGCCGGGATACCACTGGCGCGCGCCAGGGCGACAAACACCGAGCTGATGTCGGTGCATTTGCCGCTGAGCTTGCCGCTTTGCAGAATAGTTGCCACATCGCCGGTGCCACAGCCAATCACGTCGTTATCACGCTCCATATGACTGCTGACCCACTCGTAGATCAGGCGCGCTTTTTTCAGCGGATCGGTTTCGCCGGCCGTGATTTTTTGCGCCGTTTCGCGCACCAGGCCATCAACCGGAGTATGCGTCGTTGGCAGCAGGTACGGCTTCACCGCCAGCGGGTAGACAATCTGCTCCGGCGCCTGCCAGTTTTTCAGGGCGTCCTGCTTCAGCGGTTCCCAGTCTGCCGTTTCGATCTCCAGATCGAGCTGCAGGAGTAGATCGCCTTCTGATTTCGGCCAGGTCGCAAACAGCGTTTTCGCGCCGTAGGTATTATTGGTGGTGATGTAGGCCTGCTGATAGTTGCCGCTGAACGACAGGTCGGTCATCTGCTGAAAGGCGGTATCCACCGGCAGTGGGATCCAGAGTTTGACCACCCCGCTGGAGCCCTGGGGCGGTGCCAGCTTATAGGTTTGCGATAAGACGAAACGGCGGCGCATCACCGGCGCGGCGAGCGGCGCGCTGCTATGCACCACCGTCTGGCTGGCGACGGCCGGGCCTACTAAGCCTGCGGCAGAAAGAAGTACGCTGTTTTTAAGAAATTGTCGACGCTGCATGGCTACCTGTCCCTTGAAAATGAATGTTCATCACAGCAGACAGGAGCTGGCGCGGAGTGATAGAGATGATTCATCAATAACAGACCTGTTAACTGTGAATGAAAAAATAAGCGCCATTATTAGGCGGTATTCTGGCGGGGTTGTACAGGCGTGATGGTAAAAAATCGAGAATAACCGCAACATTTGCAGGGATGGGAGAAAGCACTGGCTAAATAGTGTGCGCCCTGCTCCCCCTCACCCCATCCCTCTCCCTGAATGGAGAGGGGGCCGATCGTGCGCTTATTTAATTTAGCGCCTCATAGGGTGAATCATTATTCTCGCCTAATATTAAATTGAACACCGCTTTATAAAACAACACATCCAGATTTTTACTTTACTTTTTTTACCACCCTACAGAGGTATGAGATGAGTAAAATGTGCTTAACAAAATTATTGTCTGCGAGCTTGCTCGGGTTGATGGTTTTCTCGACCTCTGCAATGGCGAAAGAAATTGAAGTGGTCAATATTTCCAAGATAGATGGCATGCCCTGGTTTAATCGCATGGGGGAAGGCGTAACGAAAGCGGGCAGCGATCTCGGGATAAAAGCGTCTCAGGTGGGACCGTCCAGCACCGATGCCCCGCAGCAGGTCAAAATCATTGAGGATTTAATCGCTAAAAAAGTCTCCGCCATCGGCATTGTCCCCAATGACGCCGACGTTCTTGAGCCGGTATTCAAAAAGGCGCGTGAAGCGGGCATCGTGGTATTAACCAATGAATCCCCGGGGCAGCCCAGCGCTAACTGGGATGTGGAAATTATTGATAACCAGAAATTTGCCGCCGACAACGTGGAAGAGATGGCGAAAGCCATGGGCGGAAAAGGCGGTTATGTCATTTATGTCGGCAGCCTGACCGTGCCGCAGCATAATTTGTGGGCGGATTTGTTCGTGAAATACCAGAAAGAGCACTACCCGGATATGCACGAAGTCACCAACCGGATGCCGGTGGCAGAGAATATCGACGACGCCCGCCGTACCACCATCGATCTGATGAAAGCCCATCCTGACATGAAAGGGATTGTCTCGTTTGGCTCTCAGGGCCCGATCGGTGCAGGCCGCGCGGTGAAAGAGAAACGGGCGAAAGGCAAAGTGTTTGTCTACGGCATGATGATCCCATCCCAGGCCGCCTCGCTGATCAAAAGCGGTGATATTGCCATGGGCATCACCTACGATCCGGCTTCTGCGGGTTATGCCATCACCGCCATTGCCGACAAGGTGCTGAAAGGCGAAGAGATCACCCAGGGCCTGGAGATCCCTAATCTCGGTAAAGCTGATGTGGATAGCGAAAAACGCATCATCAAATTCCACAAAGTCCTGCGCGTCACCAAAGAGAATATCGATAGCCTGTATTGATCCGTTGAACCCGCACGCCCTGTCAGGGCGTGCGGCATGCGCCCCTGAGAGGTAGACATGGAGCCCTTTATTTCACTGGGTAAGATCAGCAAGACCTTCTACGGTGTGAAAGCGCTGGATAACATCAACCTGACGCTGTTTCCCGGAGAAGTTCACTGTCTGGCCGGGCAGAACGGCTGCGGCAAATCGACGCTGATTAAAATTATCTCCGGCGTCTACAAACCCGATCCCGGATTTGAGATCGCCATTGCCGGCAAACCATACGCCCATCTATCCCCTATTGACTCCGTTAAAGCCGGGATTCAGGTTATCTATCAGGATCTCTCTTTATTTCCCAATTTGACTGTTGCGGAAAACATCGGTATCCACCAGCACCACCACAATCTGCTGGTCAACAAGCGGGAGATCCGCCGCATCGCCGAGCTGACGATGAAGAGTATCGATGCAAGGCTGGATCTGGATGCCAGCGTCGACTCTCTGCCCATCGCCCAACGTCAGATCGTCGCCATCTGTCGGGCGCTGGCCCAGGAAGCCAGGCTGATCATTATGGATGAGCCCACCGCCTCGCTGACCATGCAGGAGGTGAAGGGGCTGCTGCGGGTAATCGGCGATCTCAAGAAGAGAGATATCTGCGTGGTGTTTGTCAGCCATCGGCTGGATGAGGTGCTGGAGATCTCCGACCGGATCACCGTTCTGAAAAACGGCAGCCTGGTCGGCACTTATCCCGCCATCGATATCAATAATAAAAAACTCGCCTTCCTGATGACCGGGAAGGAGTTCTCTTATGCGGTCCTGCCGCCGATTGAGAAGATTGGCGAGGTGGCGCTAACGGTAAAAAACCTGACTAAACATCAGCAGTATCAAGACATCTCCTTCCGGATCCATCAGGGGGAGATCCTGGCCATTACCGGGCTGCTGGGCGCCGGGCGCACGGAGCTGTGCCTGAGCCTGTTCGGGCTGACAAAGCCGGATTCCGGCGAGATAGTGCTGGAGGGTAAGACGGTGCAGTTCGCCAGCAACCGGGATGCGGTGAAAGCCGGGATAGGCTACGTCTCTGAAGATCGGATGAGCACCGGTCTGGTGATGGATCAGTCGATTAACGACAACATTATCTCGACCGTGCTGCAGCGGCTGAAAACCCCCTTCCACCTGCTGGACTGGGCAAAATCGGACCGCATCGTCACGGATCTTATCGAGCAACTGAGCATTAAGATTGGCAGCGTACACCTGCCGGTGAATACCCTCTCCGGCGGCAACGCCCAGCGCGTGGCAATTGCCAAATGGCTGGCCATCAACCCCAAAGTGCTGATCCTCGACTCCCCCACCGTCGGGGTCGACATTGCCAATAAAGCGGGGATCTACCAGATCATCTCCGCCCTGTCGCGCAAGGGGATCGCAGTGCTGATGATCACCGATGAGATCGACGAGGCGTACTTTAACAGCCACCGGATTTTAGTCATGCGCAAGGGGGCGATCGTCGCGGAAATCTTCCCGGAAAAAACCACCGAGGCCGCGCTGGCAGAGGTCGTCAATGGTTAATAAAATTGGGGTGAAAACTCACGAGCTGTTCCTCGGCCTGACCATAATCGTGATTGGCGGCTATCTGTCGTTTGCCAGCGCCGACTTTATGACGCTGGGCAATATCTACGACCTGATCAACAACTACGCCATGTTAACCATCCTGGCCTGCGGTCTGTTCATCGTCCTGATCTCCGGCGGGATCGATATCTCCTTCCCGGCGATGACCATCATCTCCCAGTACGTGATGGTCACCCTGATTCAGGGCACCAGCGGCAACTTTGCCCTCGCGTTTGCGCTGTCCGGCGGGCTGGGTTTACTCCTCGGCCTGGTCAACGCCACGCTGGTTAACCGGCTTAAGGTTCCCTCGATCATCATTACCATTTCCACCCTGAATATTTTTTACGGCCTGCTGCTGTACCTGACCAAAGGGGTGTGGCTCTACAGCTATCCGGAGTGGTTTGAACAGGGGGTGATGCTGTTTAAATTCACCGCCGCCGATGGCTACGACTATGGCTTGAGCCTGCCGATCCTCACCCTGCTGGTAGTGGTGGCGTTAACCGGTTTTATCATGAATAAAACCAGCATCGGCCGGATGATTTACGCCATGGGTGGCAACCGCGAGGCAGCCTCCCGGATGGGATTCGGCGTCTTTAAAATGCAGCTGTTTGTCTACGGCTATATGGGGCTGATGTCCGGCGTCGCTGGTGTGGTGCAATCCGCGACCGTATTAACCGTCGCCCCTGACTCCCTGCTCGGCTATGAGCTGACGGTGCTCGCGGCGGTCGTGTTGGGCGGAACCAGCATCGTCGGCGGGCGCGGCACCTTACTCGGCACCCTGCTGGGGGTCATTTTACTGGCCGTGATCCAAAACGGTCTCAATCTTTTAGGGATCTCCTCTTACTGGCATACGGTCGTTACCGGTGTGGTGATTGTCACCAGCATCAGCATGACGGCCTGGAGTCAGCGCAAAGGTCAGGGAGCATTAGCATGAGCGCCAGAAAAACCCAGGATCGCGTTGAGATTTACCTCAGTCTGTTAATCGCCATCGTCGTGATCGCGTTTAGCTTCCTCATCCCCTCTGTCTTCTGGTCTTCAGCTAACTTCCAGTCCATCGCCTCGCAGATGCCGATCCTCGGTGTGCTGGCGTTAGCCATGGCGGTGACCATTCTTACCGGGGGGATAAACCTTTCTATCATTGCCACCATGAATGCCTGCGGGCTGGTAATGGCCTGGGTCGCCACGCACTATCCCCCAACCCTCAGCAGCATGCTGCTGGTGCTGGCTGCCGGATTAGCCATGGCGATAGTGATAGGTTCGGTGATTGGATTTTTAATTGCCGTGGTGCGAGTCTCGCCGATTTTAGCCACGCTCGGGATCATGACCCTGCTGAAGGGGATCAATATTCTGATCTCCAAAGGCTCGTCTATCTCGAACTTACCGGATTACGTGCTGGTCATCAACAGTACTAACATCCTTGGCATTCCGCTACCACTACTGGTGTTCCTGGTGGTGGTGGCGGTGCTATGGGTGATCCTCGAAAAATCCGCCTTCGGGCGCACCCTCTACCTGATTGGCTCCAATGAACAGGCGACCCACTATTCCGGGATCAACACCCGTAAAACCCTTATCTGGGTTTATATACTTTCATCGGTACTGTGCGTGATTGCTGCCCTACTGATGATGTCCAAGCTGAACTCGGCCAAAGCTTCTTATGGTGAGTCTTATCTGCTGGTGTCTATTCTGGCGGCGGTGCTGGGCGGGGTAAATCCTGACGGCGGCTTTGGCAAAGTCTTTGGCATGGTGATGGCGCTGATCCTGCTGCAGATGCTGGAGAGCGGGCTGAACATCCTGGGAGTGAGCAGCTATATCACCATGGCCCTGTGGGGCGGCCTGCTGCTGGCGTTTATTTTCCTGAAAGGGGCTAACCTCTCGCACCTGTTCAGCAGGTCCTGATGATTAGCGGAGACCGTCGGAAGGCGGTCAATAATCACGACATAAAGTGAGGAAAGCAGATTTCAGGCACAAAAAAACCACCTTTCGGTGGTTTCACGACACTGCTTATTGCTTTGATTATTCTTCTTTTTCCCATGGTAGCCGGAGTGGGACTTGAACCCACACAGCGCGAACGCCGAGGGATTTTAAATCCCTTGTGTCTACCGATTCCACCATCCGGCCTCGGGAAGAAAGTGGAGGCGCGTTCCGGAGTCGAACCGGACTAGACGGATTTGCAATCCGCTACATAACCGCTTTGCTAACGCGCCTTAAATCTTTTGTCTTTCGACTGACACCCGCAAATGCGACTGTCTTAAATTTGGAGCGGGAAACGAGACTCGAACTCGCGACCCCGACCTTGGCAAGGTCGTGCTCTACCAACTGAGCTATTCCCGCAATCATCAAGTCATTATGCTAATCACTTGATTTTGTTATCGACTAACGAACCGTGCCGTCGTTCGATGCGTTGCATTCTACTTACCTGACGTTTTGAGTCAACGTTATTTTTCGCTACTCTGAATCGTTTGCTGAAAATTACGTCGAAACGATCACTGATCAAGCAAATCGCCGCGTGCAGCGTTCAAATATTGCAACATTGACCACAGCGTCAGCACAGCTGATACCATAAACAGAGCGATGCCGGCCCACTCAACCCACTCGTTTGGACGCCACAACATCCACACCAGCGCCGCCATTTGGGAAGTGGTTTTCACCTTCCCTATCCAGGAAACCGCCACACTGCTGCGTTTACCCAGTTCGGCCATCCACTCACGCAGGGCCGAGATAATAATCTCACGGGCGATCATGGTCGCGGCAGGCAGCGTCACCCACCAGGTGTGGTAATGCTCCACCACCAGCACCATGGCGATGGCAACCATCACCTTGTCCGCGACCGGGTCGAGGAAGGCGCCGAAACGGGTGCTCTGGTTCCAGCGACGCGCCAGATAGCCATCAAACCAGTCGGTGACTGCCGCAATGAAAAAGATCAATGCACAGGCGAAAGGTGCCCAGACGAAGGGCAGATAAAACGCCAGTACAAAGAAAGGGATAAGGACGACGCGGAAAAGCGTTAACAACGTAGGGATGTTTAATCGCATAGTGACGGTAACTGTTTGTTGTCAGTAATTATTAGCCCTATGTTGCTACAGAGCCCTCAATGTTTCAACGAGTAGTAGATCTTTTCTGCCAGCCCTTGCGAAATACCCGGCACCTTTGCAATTTCCTCCACGCTGGCGTTGAGTAATCCTTGCAAACCGCCCATGTATTTCAGCAGCATCTGGCGACGCTTTGGCCCGACCCCTTCGATCGTTTCCAGCGTACTGGTGTTTTTCACTTTCGCGCGTTTTTTACGGTGGCCGCCAATCGCGTGATCGTGCGACTCATCGCGAATATGCTGGATAACATGCAGCGCAGGTGCATCCGGCGGCAGGCTAAAGCCCTCCCCTTCCGGCTCCAGGAACAGGGTTTCCAGCCCGGCTTTACGGTCGGTACCTTTTGCCACGCCCAGTAACAGCGGATGATGCTTATCCCAGGGAACGTCCAGTTCGGCGAATACTGATTTAGCCTGGCCGAGCTGCCCTTTCCCCCCATCTATGATAATGACGTCCGGGATCTTGCTCTCTTCAATGGCTTTACCATAGCGACGGCGTAATACCTGGTTCATGGCGGCATAGTCATCGCCAGGGGTGATGCCGGTGATATTGTAGCGGCGATATTCCGCGCGCACCGGCCCGTTGGCATCGAACACCACGCAGGAGGCCACGGTCTGCTCCCCCATCGTGTGGCTGATGTCGAAACACTCCATCCGTTTCACTTCCGGCAGCTGCAGTGTTGTCGCCAGCGCGGCAAGACGCTGATGAATGGTCGACTGCTGCGACAGTTTAGTGCTCAGGGCCGTTGCCGCATTGGTGCGCGCCAGCTTCAGGTAGCGGGCACGATCGCCGCGCGGTTTGGTCTGGACATTCACCTTACGCCCCGCCAGTTCCGACAGCGAATCGGCCAGCAGCGTCTTATCACTCAGATTAAAATCGAGCAAAATTTCCGACGGCAGGGTGCGCATCTGGCTACCCTGGAGATAGAACTGGCCGACAAAGGTTTCCACCACTTCACCCAGCTCGGTGCCGCCCGGCACTTTCGGGAAGTAGCTGCGGCTTCCCAGCACCTTGCCCTGGCGGATAAAGAGCACATGGACGCAGGCCATGCCTGCATCAAACGACACGCCAATCACGTCCAGGTCATCACCATTGTTGGAGACAAACTGTTTTTCCGTGACCCGACGCACGGCCTGAATCTGATCGCGGATCCGCGCCGCCTCTTCAAAGTTCAGCGCCTGGCTGGCCTTCTCCATACGAGCAATCAGCTGGGTCAGGACCTGATCGTCTTTCCCGGCGAGGAACAGGCGCACATAGTCCACCTGCTGCGCATACTCCTCTTCGCTGACCAGCCCTTCCACGCAGGGCCCGAGGCAGCGACCAATCTGATACTGCAGACAGGGGCGGGAGCGGTTGCGATAGACGCTGTTTTCGCACTGGCGAATCGGGAAAATCTTTTGCAGCAGGGCCAGGGTCTCCCGCACGGCATAACCGTTAGGGAATGGGCCGAAGTATTCGCCTTTCGCATGTTTGGCGCCACGATGGGTCGCCAGACGCGGATGAGTATCGCTGCTGAGAAAAATAAACGGATAGGATTTGTCATCGCGCAGCAGCACGTTGTAACGCGGCTGATAGAGCTTGATGTAGTTATGTTCCAGCAACAGCGCTTCGGTCTCTGTGTGGGTCACAGTGACATCGATCTGCTGGATCTGGGCGACCAGCGCCTCTGTTTTGCGGGAAGCAAGATTGCTGCGGAAATAGCTGGAAAGTCGCTTTTTGAGATCTTTCGCTTTTCCGACGTAGATAACCGTCCCGCCGGCGTCATACATCCGGTAGACGCCTGGCTGGCTGGTAACGGTTTTCAGGAAAGCACTGGATTCAAACACATCACTCACTGACTAATTAGGGTCTCGGCATTGCACAGACCATGACGGATGGCCAGGTGAGTGAGTTCAACGTCGCCATGGATGTTCAGTTTACTGAACATACGATAGCGGTAGCTATTCACCGTTTTCGGGCTGAGATTAAGCTGCTCGGAGATCTCATTCACCTTTTGGCCTTTGGTAATCATCAGCATAATCTGCAATTCGCGCTCAGACAAACTTGCAAAGGGTGATTCGGTCTTTTCTGGCTCAATCTGGCTGAGGGCCATCTGCTGCGCAATATCGGATGCGATATAGCGCTGCCCGGAAAACACGGATCGGATCGCATTAACCATCTCCTGAGGGGCTGCGCCTTTGCTTAAATAACCGGCTGCGCCCGCCTGCATTACTTTTGCAGGAAGGGGATTTTCAGTATGAACCGTCAGCATAATGACTTTGGTATCAACCCAGGTACGCGCGATTTTACGCGTCGCTTCCAGGCCGCCAATCCCAGGCATGTTCATGTCCATCAGGACAACATCAGCGGTATTTGACCGGCACCATTTCACGGCATCTTCACCGCAGCAGGCCTCACCAGCCACTTTAATACCTTTAATATCTTCAAGAATGCGTCGTATCCCTGCGCGCACCAGTTCGTGGTCATCAACAAGAAGGACGTTGATCAAAGGAAATTCTCCAGAATAGGGATAACGGCTACAGACAGTTAATTCGGCATATATTAACGGTTTTTATCCGAAACTGAAAACGTTAAAAAATGCATATCGCCGATATTGCTCCCTTTTTTGGAAATTAACTTGTACATCAACTGGAAACTAAAGGCTTGTGCAATGCGGCTTCGGTCACTTTTTGCAGGCGGATGTTTTCAAAAACTTACAAAGTTTACTGCGCATATAATGCTATTAAAATACACCTTTAAAATTTGTAACAATAATTAACCTCTTGCCTACCTTCTACAAACAATTAACCCACACTAAAGTCTTAGAAAAATCAGAGTTAATGTTTGTTCAATTGAATAAACTAAACGCGAGAAAGTACAAAAAACAAGCACTGCGTTTTTCCTGACGGCTTGTGATATACTCCGCCGCCTTAACTTTGATCTATGCGCAAAAGCGCTGTTTTTATCATGAGGAAAATAAATGAGCACACCTGATTTCGCCACTGCGGAGAATAATCAAGAACTGGCACAGGAAGTCTCCTGCCTGAAATCCCTGCTGACTCTGATGCTGCAGGCGATGGGCCAGGCGGACGCTGGCCGTGTGATCATTAAGATGGAACGCCAGATTGCTGAGATGGAAGACCAGGCTCAGGCCGCGGTATTTTCCGGCACCGTTAAGCAGATCAAACAAGCTTACCGTCAATAAAACAAAAACGGCTGAACGCAATGCATTCAGCCGTTTACTCGCCTGCCACGCAGAACAGAAGTGTAGTCAGATAATCCCCGTCGCTGCCGCATAGCATGCAATCTGCGTCTTGTTCGGCGCATTGAATTTCTTCTGCATATTTTTCTGATGGAAGTTAACCGTATTTTCAGAAATAGAAAGAATGATCGCTATTTCTGCAGAGGTCTTCCCTTCCGCTGTCCATTTAAGAATCTCTTTCTCGCGCTTGCTGAATTTCATCTCAGGTGGCATCACCATTTCATGTTGCAGCCGTAGCAGCGTGGTCAACGCCAGTTGCACCAGAATTTGCAGACGTAATTCAACCACTTCATTCGCCAGGATATTCACTGGCAGACTGGTGCTGGAGACCGAAAGGAAGCCCATCGCATGATTAGGTAGCATCAGGCATTGCGTGATCCCTTTACGTAGCCCGTGGTCGCGTGCACCGTCCCATAAGGGTTGCGCTTCAGCGAATAACGCATCATTCCAGGGTAAATGCCCGTGAACGAAATTCTCCGGTTTGAGCACCGGATCGATGACGAAATAATTTTCTGCCTGATACTGGGCCATCCACTGGTGCGGATAGGTGGAATGTACCGAGACTTTAGGCCGCGTGAAAGGCACCGGATGACGAACGCAGAGGGAGAAGAAATCATAGCCCAGGTTCTGTGTTTGTCGCTGAAGTTCGGGATATACCTCGTCGGCAGAAGTCATCTCCTGAAAACGTAGGAAGCAGTCCCGCCGCCATGTGAAAAAATCTAAATCCTTCATACTGACTGAATTAAGCCCCTGTAAAAGATAATCATTATTATGGATTCTTAAACTAACACATAAATCTTATTTATATGTATAAAATATCGTCTCAAGGATAATTATCTACACATTTTATGTACTTAGGGCGGTAATAACCGGATAAAATCAGGGGAGCATTCATATACGGGGTGAATATATCGCTCCGGTGAATATTTCCGGAGCAATTAAGAACAAATATGCTATTGCATCAGGAATTTTTCGAGGAATTGCCGGGTACGGGGCTGCTGAGGGTCGGCAAAGAGTGATTTTGCCGGACCCTGCTCCACAATGCGGCCCTGATCCATAAAAATAGCCCGGTCCGCCACATCGCGGGCAAAGCTCATTTCATGGGTGACAATCACCAGGGTGCGTTTTTCCTGCGCCAGCTGACGAATGGTGTTCAGCACCTCCCCCACCAGCTCTGGATCCAGTGCCGACGTCGGCTCATCAAACAGAATAACGTCAGGACGCATCGCCAGCGCACGGGCAATGGCCACACGCTGCTGCTGCCCGCCGGAGAGACGACGCGGATAGCTGGTCTCCTTGCCGGAAAGCCCCACCTTCGCCAGCAGCTCACGGGCGCGGGCAGTAGCTTCATCTTTCGGTTCGCCTTTAACGATCACCGGCCCTTCAATGATGTTTTCCAGCACCGTGCGATGGGGAAACAGATTAAAGCTCTGGAAGACAAAGCCGACATGCTGACGCAGACGGCGAATCAAACTCTTTTGCTGGCTCAGGGACTTGCCGGTATCAATGGTGATCTCACCCACGCGGATAGTTCCGCCTTCCGGATGTTCCAGCAGGTTAATACTGCGCAGCAGCGTGGTTTTACCGGAACCGCTCGGCCCGATGATGGCCACCACTTCGCCCTCCTGCACTTCCAGGTCGATGCCGTGCAGCACCGTCTGGCCATGAAACTTCTTCACCAGGTTTTTAACGTCGATAGCACTCATTTCGGATCACGCTCCTGGCGATTAAGCTGGTTTTCAAAATAGTTCTGCAGCGCCGACAGCACCGTCGCCATCACCCAGTAGATCAGCGAGGCGGCCAGATACATGGTGAAGACCTCCAGCGTGCGCGAGGTAATCAGCTGCGCCTGGCGGAACAGCTCCGGTACCTGAATGGTAGCCGCCAGCGAGGTGTCTTTCACCAGGCTAATAAAGCTGTTGCTCAGCGGCGGCAAGGCTACCCGTGCGGCCTGGGGCAGAATGGCCCGGCGCAGGGTTTGCCACGGGGTCATACCGATACTGGCGGCGGCTTCCCACTGCCCTTTTTCAATGGAGGAGATCGCTGCACGCAGGGTTTCCGAAGTATAAGCCGCAGTGTTAAGCGACAGGCCGATCATCGCCGCCGGGATCGGGTCGAGCTCGATACCAAATTGCGGCAGGCCGTAATAGATCATAAACAGCTGGGCAATCAGCGGCGTACCGCGAAACACGGAGATATAAAAACGTGCCAGCCAGCGCACCGGCAGCAGCGTTGACATGCGCATCAGAGCCAGGATAAAGCCCAGCACCAGACCAAAGAACATGCCGCCAATACTCAGTTGCAGCGTAAACACCGCACCTTTCAGCAGGTAAGGCAGCGAATCCATCACCAGTTGAATACTTTCTTGCATTATGATTTTTCTGCCTGTGATTTAGACGTGAGGATGGTAGGCAAAGAGAGCCGGTGCCCCGCCAGTATGAATAAACAGGATCGGCCCTTCATCTTTGAAGCGCTTCTGGCTGATGCCGTCGATAAGGCCCGCCATCGCTTTCCCGGTATAGACCGGGTCCAGCAGGATACCTTCCAGACGCGCCAGCAGTTTCACCGCCTCGGTGCCTTCCTCATTTGGGGTACCGTAGCCCGGCGCGAAGTAGTCATCCCACAGGATGATATCGGCACTGGCGCTCACTTCCAGCTGCTGGGCCACAGCCTGTTGCAGGGTAACCACCTTCGGTTTTTGCTCGGCAACGCTGCGCGAGACGGTGACGCCAATCAGCTCGACGTCCGGCATTAACTGCTCCAGCCCGACCGTCAGTCCGGCATGGGTGCCGGCGCTACCGGAAGCCACCACCACCGAGGAGATGTCCGCCGCCCCTTCACACTGCTGGGCGATCTCCAGCGCGCTTTCAACGTACCCCAGGGCACCCAGCGCGTTCGAGCCGCCCACCGGGATCACATAAGGACGGAAGCCCTGAGCTTCGACGCGGGTGGCCAGCTCATGCAGCTGCGCCACAGGGTCGATCAGCGCATCACACATTTCTATCTGCACATTGAACAGGTCCAGCAGCAGACGGTTGCCGTTGCTGAGGTAGTTTTCTGCCTGGGTGCCAATCGGGTTTTCCAGCAAGGCGATGCAGTGCAGGCCCAGCTTTGCCGCCACGGCCGCGGTCTGGCGCACGTGGTTGGACTGGATCGCCCCTGCGGTAATCAGCGTGTCGGCCCCTTCGCGCAGGGCATCTGCCGCAAGGAACTCCAGCTTGCGCAGTTTATTGCCACCCATCGCCATGGGCGTCACGTCATCACGTTTGATGAGGATGTCGCGCCCGAGGTAGTCCGATAAGCGCGGCAAATACTCCAGTGGCGTCGGGGCGCCAATAAATTCGAGGCGCGGAAAACGCGTTAGATTCTGTAATGACATGAAAACCTCCGTAACCCTGTCTAAGTCTCTCTTTTTTTATTATGCACGTTGCTGGCGAGGAAATAAAAAAGGCGCTTTGATAAGCGCCTTTTTTTGCATTCAACTGCTTACTTTGTGACGTCTGCCCCGAACCATTTCTCGGAGAGCGCCTTCAGGGTGCCGTCTTTCTGCATCTCGGCAATTGCCCCGTCGACCGCTTTCACCAGATCGTCGTTGTCTTTGCGGATCGCCACGCCAGCTTCCTGACGGGAGAAGGCATCACCGGCCACAGCCAGGGTGTCTTTGGTTTTCTTGACCAGATCCAGCGCCGCCAGACGGTCAACCAGAATGGCATCGATACGGCCTACGCGCAGATCCTGGTATTTAGTCGGGTCATCATCATAGGTACGAATATCGACGCCCTGCACGTTCTGACGCAGCCACTCTTCGTAGTTGGTCCCCAGACCAACACCGACTTTTTTGCCTTTCAGATCGGCGGCAGATTTAATCGAGCCTTCGTTGCCTTTCTTCACCAGCGCCTGGATACCGGAGACGGTATACGGGGTGGAGAAGTCATATTTTTTCTTACGTTCGTCAGAGATGGTGACCTGGTTAATCACCACATCAATACGTTTGGAGTCCAGCGAGGCCAGCATGCCGTCCCATTTGGTCGGCTTCAGCGACGCTTTCACGCCGAGGTGTTTCGCCAGCTCTTCAGCGAACTCCACTTCAAAACCGGTCAGTTTACCGTCGTCACCCTGATAGCTGAACGGAGGATAGGTGCCTTCCAGCCCAACCAGCAGCGTGCCGCGCTCTTTTACTTTATTTAACAGACCTTCTGCCGCGAACGTTTTCACGCTCATACCGGCAACCAGCGCAACGGCCATTACACCCATCAGCGCCTGACGACCCAGAAGTGCAAATTTCATACTTACCCCGATATCATTGGAATTTTGAGTGTAGTGTAGGGCGTTCGGCCGCAAGGTCAAACACGACTGCGCTACATGTTATTCATTTTTAATATATATCAGAAGTTGTTTCGCGGTGGACTTTCTGCTTCGGCGACACCGGCATTTGCGTTTTAAATTGTGCGTACTTGCGCAGCGCAATCCGGTAGTTATTGGTGCTGGTTGCAGGCAGCCATGGCTCCAGATTTTCATCCAGATAGCCGTTGGTCAGTAAGTCACGGGAGATACGCTGCGTGGTCAGATGCTGGCCCAGGCGACGCAGACGCACGACATATTCGCGCACCGTGCCATGGCTCATCTCTGTTTGCTCAAACAGGAATTGCTTGAAGCCGATGATATCGAAAAAGTCGCTCTGCTCCTTGCAGTGCAGATCGCCACAAAAACGACATAACGCCACCCACTCCTTCTGCTCTTCCAGCCACCCGGCTTCATCCAGCAAAGTATCGAGGCGGGAAATCGCAATTTTATTGACGATTTCGCCGCGACGAACCAGCGTGATGCGATCGAGCAGCTTATGGCAATGGGCGCAATGCGTCTGGCTGTGTTTAAAGTCTTTCAGGTAGCGGCTTAATGGCCGTCTTTTAGATTGCTGCACCGTCATGATAACTCCTGGTTGTCAATACGTTGTGCGGCACTTAACGGGTGATAAGGATCACCTATAACTTACCCAGCTTGGTACGTAAGCGTTTAATGGCCTGGCTGTGCAGCTGGCTAACCCGCGACTCCCCTACTTCCAGTACAGCGCCAATCTCCTTGAGATTGAGCTCCTCCTGGTAATAGAGGGTCAACACCAGCTGCTCGCGTTCCGGTAAAGCTTCAATAGCTTCCATCACGCGCTGGCGTACATTGCCTTCCATTAACTGGTGCAATGGGTTTTCCTGCTGATGATCGTCCGTCACCAGTTCGATGCTATCGCCATGCTCTTCGCGCCACTCATCATAAGAGAAGAGTTGGCTATTATTGGTATCGAGCAACATCTGGCGATAGTCAGCTGTGGAGATCCCCAGACGCTCCGAAACTTCGGTTTCCGTCGCGTTACGTCCGAGCTCTTGCTCCAGCTGCCCCATTGCTTGCGCTACTTCGCGTGCATTGCGTCGGACGCTGCGCGGCACCCAATCCCGGCTGCGCAGTTCGTCCAGCATCGCACCACGAATACGCTGTACTGCGTAAGTCGTAAATGCCGTTCCTTGCAGAGCGTCGTACCGGTCAACTGCATTCAATAACCCGATACCGCCCGCTTGTAGCAGATCGTCCAGTTCCACACTCGCCGGTAGCCGCACCTGAAGCCGCAATGCTTCATGTCGCACCAGCGGAACATAACGCTGCCACAGCGAGTGTTTATCCATTACACCTTCAGCGGTATAGAGTGAATTCACGATAAACAGCCCTGCGTTAGTTGAGTTATCGGCATGATTATCCGTTTCTGCAGGGTTTTTAATCGTGTGAAAAGGGGGGGAAATGGGGGGTTATTTAGAGTAATAACGCGATGAACCGACACGAAATGATTGTTATAAGTGAAAATTGTTATTTTTTTTCAGGATCAATTTTGCAGCAAATTGTCCTTTGTGCAGAAATTTCTCCGGATAAACAAGGCGGTTTAACCCAGCCCCATTTTAATTAAACTATTACGAACCTGCGGCGATGTCACGTTTATTGGCGATAAAACCCCCTCTTTTCCAATCCGCTAATTAACGAGAAAAAATGACGGCTATTCCCTCCCTGACAGAGCTGGCTACTGGTTTATATTGGGTCCTAAGTATCAATTCATTTCATGCATCCTGGCAGTAATAGAGCAAGGTTGCGGCGAGACTCTGGTCAGCCATGTGAACGTTGGGGATAAGATGAAGCTGGCAATTTATGGCGCAGGTGGCCTGGGCAGAGAAGTTCTTGAACTCGCACAGGAGATAAACGCTGCAGAATCGCGCTGGGATGCATTATGTTTGATCGATGATAATCCCAGGTTTGAGCAATTAAGCGGCTATCCGGTCGTTCCCCTGAACATGCTTAAGCCAGAAGAGTATGAAATCGTTATCGCTGTTGGCGAACCTTCACTACGTCGCAAACTGGCACAAAAGATCGGTGATGGTGGCTTCAGACTTACCACACTTGTTCATCCTGATGCCCGCATAAGCGCGTCCTGCACTCTCGGAGAAGGATGCGTGGTTTGCTATGGCGCATTTATCTCTTGTGACACAGTAATTGGCCGCAATGTACACCTCCAGCCAAACGCCAGCCTGGGGCACGACTGTCATATAGGGCAAGACTCTATTATTTCGTCTTATGCCAATCTCGCTGGCAAATGCCTCGTCGGCGAACGCGTCTTTATAGGGATGAATGCCGTTATCCGTGAAACCACATCCATTGGCGATGATTCCATTGTCAGTATGGGGGCTGCCGTTTTTAACGACATTGCCCCAGCGATGATCGTGATGGGTAATCCGGCGCGGGCAATTCGGCCAAATATGGAAAAAAAAGTATTCAGGTAGACCGTATTTTACGACGCTAAAAATAGCGTTCGGTTTTGTTCATAAATACGTTACCAAACGAATGTTAAGTTAATGAGATTTCCTCGCTACTCTGGAGAAAAATGATGTCAAATTTGGAAACTTACAACCGTATCTTCACTGAAACCTTTGAGGTATCAGAAGATATTTTAGCGGGCTATAAATATCAGGATACACCTTCCTGGGATTCCGTAGGTCATATGACAATGATCGCATCACTTGAAGATGCATTCGACATCATGATGGACACCGATGACATTATTGAATTTGAGTCATGGGAAAAAGGTAAAGAAATCCTGAAAAAATACGATGTAGAAATTCAGGATTAAGTGATGATGCTTCACGCAAAAACGGCTGTTATCACGGGTTGTCTGCAGGGTATCGGGAAGGCTACGCTGGAAACGTTTGCCCGGTCCGGTGCTACTGTATTTGCTTGCTGCCAGTCGCACGATCCCACCTTTTCTGACTTTATCACTGAAATTAGCGAGAAATATCAGGCGGAAATTATTCCGATATATTTCGATTTGCAGGATAACGATGCAATAAAACAGGCGGCAATGACTATTCAGAAGACCAAAAAAAAGGTCGATATTCTGGTCAATGTAGCTGGCGCTAATTTTGATGCCAATTTTCAGATGGTAACGCTCGATCAGTTGCAAAAAACGTTCACCATCAATTTCTTCGCGCAAATCGCTTTCACGCAGTACATCGCCCGCATCATGCTGCGCCAGAAAAGTGGCAGCATTATTAATATTTCCAGTATTTCTGCCCTTGACGGAAATCCGGGCCAACTTGCCTATGCCAGCGCAAAAGCGGCGTGGATTGCAGCCACCAAAACAATGTCCGCTGAGCTGGGACCACAGGGCGTGCGTGTCAACGCTATCGCACCGGGCGTTATTAGCACAGCAATGACAGCCGCACTATCAGAAGAGGTGATGGCACGACAAATGGCGCGTTGCGAATTAAAACGCCCGGGTCTGCCAGAAGAAGTGGCAAACACGTTGTTGTGGCTGGCGTCCGATGCCTCCAGTTACACCACCGGACAGGTTATCCGCATCGATGGCGGAATGGGTTGAGGTAAGCAGAAATGTTGATGCAGGGTAAGACCGTTTTAATTACTGGCTGCCGCCGCGGCATGGGTCTCGCTATGGTCGAAGTGTTTGCCGCCAATGGCGCTAACATTTACGCCCATGCGCGTGAAGCTGATGAGGAATTCATCGAGCAAATGGCAGCCATCGCCGACCGTCATCAGGTTGCGATCTGGCCCGTCTGTTTTGATATGACGGATTATGCCGCAATGAAGCTGGCGATAAAAAGAATCATGTCTGACAAGCGCCAGCTGGATGCCGTTATCAACAACGCAGGGATTACTTTAAACAGCCTGTTTCAGATGACCAGCGAAGCGCAGTTACGCGCGCAGTTTGAGGTGAACTTCTTCTCGGTTTATCTTTTCAGCCAGTACATTGCCAAATTAATGGTTCGCAACCAGGGCGGCAGTATTATTAATATTGCCTCCACCGCGGGTGAAGATGGTAATCCAGGCAAATCAGCCTACGGCGCATCAAAAGCAGCGCTCATCGCGATGACCAAGTCCATTGCGGCAGAGCTGGGTGAAAAAGGCATACGCGCCAACTGTATCGCCCCGGGTATTACCGACACTGATATGCTCCTGACGATGCCGGAACAGGTCGTGGAAGAGGCGAAAAATAGCGCCGATCTGCGTCGAGCTGGCACGCCTGCAGAAATTGCAGAAGCGGCATTATTCCTTGCAAGCGATCTCTCATCCTACATAACCGGGCAGACGATCCGCGTTGATGGCGGTTTGAAATGACGCCTAAGCTCTCAGAGACAGAAAACGCGGCACGTCGCATTCGGCAGCAGATTGTGAGCGTCGCCCATCATGCCCCAAGCGATGGCGTACATATCTCACCTGCTCTGTCGATGGTGGATATACTCAGCGTGCTTTACGGCGTTGTAATGCGTTATGACGCGAAAGATATTACCAGCGCCCACCGCGACGTCTTTATTCTGAGTAAAGGTCATGCCGCGCTGGGGCTTTACGCTACCCTGTGCGAATTTGGCATTATGACCCTTGAGCAGCTGAATACCTTCGAGCTGAACGGGTCTGTTCTGCAAGTCCATCCCACTAAACATCCTGAATACGGCATTGATTTTTCTGGCGGTAGTCTGGCTCAGGGGCTTTCGTTTGCTACCGGGCTGGCGCTGGGCCGGCGCCTTAAGGGAGAAACCTGGCATACCTATGCGCTGGTGGGCGATGGTGAGTGCAATGAAGGTGCGATATGGGAATGCGCCTTTATGGCGGCGCATCATAACGTGGACAACCTGACACTGATTGTCGACCGTAATGGTTTGCAATCTGACGGTCACACGGCAGATGTGATGCGCATGGATCTTGAAGCGCTGTGGCGTGCCTGCCACTGGGAAACTATCGTTTGTGACGGACACGATCTGCAGGCGCTGACGAAGGCTTTCGCGATGCCACACAACGGCAAACCGAAGGTCATCATTGCCGACACCGTGAAAGGCAAAGGCGTTTCCATGATGGAAAATAACAAAGAGTTCCACCGTAATCGTATTTCTGCACAGCAGCTTAGCGATGCGCTCGCTGAACTCAACGGGGGCACATCATGCTAGAGTTCAAACCTGCGACTATCCGTTCATGGTCAATGCTCGGTTCACGCGGTACATTCGGTATGACGTTGCTGGAGCTGGCACGTGAGCACGAAAATATCGTCGCGCTTTCCGGCGATCTGTGTAAATCCTCCGGTCTTGACCGCTTTAGCACCACCTGGCCTGCGCGTTTCTTTAACGCCGGGATCGCCGAGCAGAACATGGTTGGTGTGGCTGCCGGACTGGCAGCCAGCGGCTTTGTCCCCTTTGTGACCTCGTTCCCCAACTTCCTGACCCTGCGTGCAGCCGAACAGGTGCGCTTAAACCTGGGTTATATGCAGGAAAACGTGAAACTGGTCGGTCTGGCTTCAGGGCTGGCGACAGGGATGTTCGGCGCAACCCATCACGGTATCGAAGAACTGGCGATGCTGCGTTCCGTTTCCAACATCACTATTTTCTCTCCGGCTGATTGTACGGCAACAGTGAAAATGACCCAGGCCGCCTTTGAACATGCAGGACCGGTTTACCTGCGACTGACGGGTGGAATGCGTGCGCCAATTGTCTATAAAGAGGACTTCGAACTGGTGCCAGGTAAAGCCAATACGCTGCGTGACGGAGAGGATATCGCCATCATCGCCACCGGCAGTATGGTCCACACCTCTCTTACCGCTGCCGGACATCTGGCGGACCAGGGCGTGCACGCGACGGTGATTGACATGCATACAATCAAACCCCTCGACGTCACGACGCTTAAAGAACATCTGGGTAAAAAACTGCTGGTTACGGTGGAAGAACACAGCGTGACGGGGGGGCTCGGTAGCGCAGTCGCAGAATTTCTTGCCGGGGAAGAACGTCGGCCGAAACTGATGATCGCCGGTATTCCTCAGGGCTATCCACATGCAGGCGACTATGCGTGGATGCTTGAACAAAGCGGACTCACTGCAGCACAACTGGCCGCCCGTATTCTGGGTGCATTATAAATTATGGCGTTCTGGCATACGGAAAAGGTTCCCTCTGATCATCCGGCGTTAGTGGACGCACGTGGATTTACTCTCACCTGGGGTGAGCTCACCATGCGCGTTCAGACCCTGGCTGAGTCAATTCCGCCGCGTTGTCTGGTCTTTATTTTTTGCAAAAATCAGTGTGACACCGTGATGGGTTACCTGGCTTGTTTAAAGCAAAATGCAGTTGCACTGATGCTGGACGCCGATCTTGACGACACGATGGTTCAGTCACTTATCGACACCTACCATCCTGCGTTTTTATGGCGAGAGGATGAAGGTGCTTTCAGTCTGCACGCAACTGGCCTTACCCCCTTCCCACTGCATGATGATCTTGCCCTGCTGATGACGACTTCAGGATCCACCGGAAGTCCCAAGCTGGTGCGCTTAAGTCAACGCAACCTGGAAAGTAATGCCACCAGCATTGCGAACTATCTGGCCATCGATGCCCACGAACGGGGGTTGGTTAGCCTGCCACTGAATTACGTGTACGGATTGTCGATCGTCAATAGTCACCTGAGAGCAGGCGCTACGTTGCTGCTGACAGGTGCGAGCGTGATGCAGCGTGAGTTCTGGCAGTTTGTGCGCGATGAACGGGCTAGCTCCCTTGCCGGGGTGCCTTACACCTGGGAAATGCTTAAAAAATTGCGTTTTATGCGTATGGATCTGCCTGATATGCGCACCATGACCCAGGCGGGCGGAAAACTGGCTCCGGCACTGGTAAAAGAATATACCGATTTTGCAGAGCAACACGGAAAGCGTTTTGTGGTGATGTATGGCGCTGCCGAAGCGACATCGCGCATGGCCTGGCTTGCCCCGGAATTTGCCCAGCGCAAAAATGGCACTATTGGTCAGCCTGTGCCCGGCGGTGAATTTATCCTGCTTGACGCAGGCGGTGGCATCATCACCACCCCCGACACGGAGGGTGAGCTGGTGTATCAGGGTGAAAACGTGGCGCTTGGCTACGCCGAGCGTGGTAGCGATTTGGCGCTGGGCGATACGTTCCAGGGCACACTTCATACCGGCGATATCGCTCGTGTGGATGCCGAGGGTTTTTACACTATTGTCGGACGGAAAAAGCGTTTTCTGAAAATTTTTGGCAACCGCGTCGGCCTGGATGATATGGAAACACTGGTGAAATCAGCCTTCCCGGAGCTCTCCTGCGCCTGCGATGGACGCGATGATTTACTCTGTATCTTCATTACCGATGCCGCTTTCGAAAACACAGTAAAACAGTATGCAGCGGCTAAAAGTCAGCTCCATCATTCCGCATTTTGCGTTATCACACTCGATGAGATACCCAAAAACGCCGCGGGCAAGACGCTTTACCACAGGCTGAAAGATCATGTCCCTTCCGTTTGAATCACTGTTAGCGCAGGCGCCCTACTCCCTTGCCCGGGAAGATAAACACGCGCTGCAACTGGCCAGGCTGCGTGAGCTTACCGCGCATCATTATGCTCACTGCGAACCTTATCGTCGTATGCTGAATGCGCAGTCATGTGATCCCGCCACGCTTAACGATGTAGCTTCATTGCCGTTTCTTCCCGTTTCGCTGTTTAAAACACTGAAGCTGCAAAGCGTACCTGACAGCGAGATTGTGAAAACCCTGACCTCATCCGGCACTACCGGACAGCAGGTCTCACGCATTTATCTGAATAAGGCAACGGCATCCCACCAGCAAAAAACCTTGGTAAAAATTGTCAGCCAATTTACCGGGTCCGGGCGTTTGCCGATGCTGATTATTGATTCCCCGGACGTGTTAAAAGATCGCCAGCAGTTCTCTGCCCGTGGCGCAGGCATTTTAGGCTTCTCGTTATTTGGCAGCGATCGTGCCTGGGCCTTAGACGAGAACATGGCACTTAATTTGCCCGTCATTACGGCTTTTTTAGAGAAGCATAAGGGTAAGCGGATCCTGCTGTTCGGCTTCACCTTTATGGTCTGGCAACATTTTTATCAGGCACTCAAAGCAAGCGGCCATAACATTGATCTCAGCAATGCACTGTTGATCCACGGCGGCGGCTGGAAAAAGCTGCAAAATATAGCCGTTACGCCCGAGGTCTTTGCGCAAAAGCTGAATGAGGTTTGCGCCCTGCCTGCGGTACACGATTATTACGGCATGGTCGAACAAACCGGCTGCATTTACATGCAGTGCGAGCATGGTCATCTGCACACGTCGATTTTCTCGGATGTTATTGTCCGTGACCCGCGCGATTTTTCCGTTCTTCCCCACGGCCAGCCAGGCATTATCCAGGTGAACTCCCTGTTACCCGAATCCTATCCCGGCCATGCGTTGCTGACCGAAGATGAAGGCGTCGTTCTGGGAGAAGATGACTGTGCCTGTGGGCGAAAAGGCAAATACTTCCGCATTATAGGTCGGCTGAAGAAAGCCGAATTACGAGGATGCAGTGATACCTATGCAGCACAATCTTAAGGGTCTGGATTTTGTTCTGGGAGATGAAACGCTGCTGCGCGACGCACCTGTGCAAAAAGCGCTGCCTCTTTTTGCTCCGGAAGTTATCGCTTTTCTCGACGCCTTTTCGCGTCTGACGCTAACCGATAGCGAAGCGAAAAGCTGGCCGGATGTCATAAGCCTGGGGTTTTGGTGTCGTGCCTCTTCTGTTGCCCGTATGCAGGCTGACAACATGTCAGCAACACAGCGTTATGGCCGGGGTGTGGCATTTCATATTGCGCCGGGCAACGTCGCGGTGAATTTTGCCTACTCGCTTATCGTTGGGCTATTAACCGGTAACGCGAATATTGTTCGTTTACCCGGACGCGATCATCCCCAGACGGCGATAGTGATACGATTAATTAAAAGTGCTCTCAAAAGCCACCCACTGATGCGGCCACGAATTATTCTTGTGCGTTACGATCGGCAGCAGCACATTAATGATGCCCTTTCAGCATTATGTGATACACGCATTATCTGGGGAGGCGACGGTACAATCGCGCAGTTGCGTCAGTCTTCACTCCCGCCTCGCGCGCTGGACATTGCTTTCGCCGATCGCTACTCCATCGCGGTGATTAACGCCGACGCTTATCTGGCCCATGCCGAAAAAGCCCAACTCGCGCGTGCATTTTACAATGACACGCTGTTAAACGATCAGAACGCCTGTACATCGCCGTCTCTTATCGTCTGGCTGGGTGAGCATATCCAGCAGGGACGCGACACATTCTGGCAGCATTTTGAGGTGCTTGCCGCCGCACGTTATACGCCAGAGCCCGTCGCTGCTGTTAATAAGCTGACTCAGTTATGTTTGTTAAGTGCCCAATTTGCAGGCGTGAAAAAAGTGTCCGGGGCACAAAATAACGTAGTGCGCGTTGAATTATCTGCCCTTGACAAAGAGACACTCGACTGGCGCGGCAACAGTGGTTTTTTCATGGAGTACGTGGCGCGGTCGCTTGACGAGATAAACCCGATTTGTCATTCACGCTGCCAGACCATGGCCACATTTGGCGTTTCGTCTGATGAACTCGACAGCTGGCTTGCTGCGGGTTTCAGAGGCGTTGACCGCATCGTTCCTGTTGGCCAGACCCTTGATTTTTCCCTGCAGTGGGACGGCTATGATTTGGTCGCCATGCTGACGCGCGTCATTGCGCGTCCCTCCTCTTAACCCTTTCGCATAACGCTGGAGATCATGTTGAAAGCCTTACTGGATATGCTTAGTGAAAGCCGCAATCACTTCATCGATATGCTGGCGCGGATGCAGGCTAACGGTCATCCCATCGTGCTTTGTGGTGCCGGATATGTGGCGCAAATAACCTGGGATTTTATGCAGCGTCAGGGAATGCCCGTCGATTATGTGGCGATAAGTGATGCGTGGCTTAAATCCGATGCCGAATTCAATGGACAACGTATTGTTGGCCTGGAGTCGCTGATGGCACAGGAGTCGAAGTACAACTACATTATCGCCATGCAATACATTGATGAGCCATTGCGAGTCCAGCTTGAACGCAATGCCGGCGAGATCCTGTTTTACGATCCCACTTTTGTGGGCATTAATGCTGGCGAACATTTCACGACGGCGTGGTGTGAAACGCATCAGGATACCCTTAATGAATTTTACGCCAGCCTTGCCGATGAGAGGTCAAAAGCCACGTTGATCGCTTATCTGAACCAGCGGATAAGCGCGCGGGAAATCTATTATCATGCGGTCTTTCATCCGCAACATTACTTCCCCGAAGAGCTGATTCGCCTGGGGGATGAAGAGGTCTTTGTGGATGGAGGGGCGTATAATGGCGACAGCATCGCGGCTTTTTTACAGGCACTGCAGCAGCAAAACGCAGCCCCTCCCGCAAAAATTTTCGCCTTCGAACCGGATCAAGCGACGTTCAAATTGCTGAAGCAAAACACGCTTAATTTAACCCAGTGCGTGTGTATCAATGCCGGTATATGGCATAAAAAAACCACCCTGCGCTTCAGTGCCGGCCATGCTCTCTCTTCTGCATTAACGGATGCGCCTGACGGGGATGAAATCGCGCTTAACAGCATCGATAACGTGGTGGCAGGCGAGAAAGTCACCTTTATAAAAATGGATATTGAAGGCGCTGAGCTCGCGGCATTACAAGGTGCTGAAGCGACAATTGCGAAACATTACCCGATACTGGCTATCAGCCTTTACCATAAGCCAGCCGATCTCATCACCATTCCGCAATTTATTCATCAGGTTCAGCCCGGCTATCGTTTCTATCTACGTGCTCATCACCCAAGACTGGCATGTGAACTGGTTCTGTATGCCATTCCGCCCCACAGAATCGTTACCCACTAATAAAAAAAGGCTTTGATAAACAAAGCCTTTTTTATTATGCAACCTGACGACTTATTGAAGGTATGACCGCGTAGCGCCGCACTATATCGATTACCCGCAGTTGATCCTCGATCTTCAGGTCAGGATATATTGGCAGGCAAAGGATCTGTTCGGCAAGACGACTGGCGACAGGTAATCTGTGCGACGCTGCAGACGGTAGATGATTGTACATCGCGAACGAACTGATGAGAGGGTAAAAATAACGTCGGGAGTAGACGTTTTCCGCTTTCAAAGCCTCGTAGAGCGCATCCCGACTTAGGGGATAAGTGCTGTCGATCAGAATCGGGTAATAGGCATGATTCCATTCAAAACGGTCAGCAGCATCAAAGAACGTCACGCCAGGCGTATCTTTAAACGCTTCACTGTAACGCTGAGAAATGTCCGCCCTTGCCAGGAGTGCATTATCGATATATTGCAGCTGAAGCAGACCGAATGCCGCCTCCATTTCATTCATCTTGGCATTAATACCCGGTGCGACAACGCGCGTTTCACCGGCGAAGCCAAAGTTTTTCAGGTAGTCGATACGCTGTTTAGTGCGGCTATCGTGGCAAATAATCGCCCCACCCTCGAAGGTATTAAAGACTTTAGTCGCATGGAAACTTAATACCGACAGATCGCCATGATTCAGTATGCTGCTGTCGTTCTGACGAACACCAAATGCATGTGCCGCATCGTAAATCACTTTCAGACCATAGATATCAGCAATTTGCTGGATTTTATCCACGTCACAAGGAATGCCATAGCAGTGAACGGGCATAATTGCTGTTGTCTGCGGGGTAATTAACTCTTCGATACGTTCTGGATCTATATTGAACGTGTGCGGATCGATGTCGGCAAATACCGGCGTTAAGCCATTCCACAACAACGTATGTGATGTCGCCACAAATGAGTATGGCGTGGTGATGACTTCACCCGTCACGCGCAGCGCCTGCAGCGCGGTCAATAATGCCAGCGTGCCATTTGCAAACAGGCAAACGTATTTAACGCCCAGATAGCGCGCCAGGGCTTCTTCCAGTTCCTGATGGAATTCACCGCCGTTAGTCAGAATTCGGTTCTGCCATATTTTCTGAAGATAGGGCATGAACTCCTCTAAAGGAGGCAGTAAAGGACTGGTGACAAAAATTTTATCGCCCATGTGCAAACCTGAGTGTAATGAAGACATGTTCCATCATAGCGAGGGCCGCCGCCAGCTTATCGGTAAAATAACCGACATTTTACGGCCTATTTGAGGTGACCATAATCAGAGCCCTCTGCCATCGCGGAAACAAGGGCTGAAAAAGGCATCTGTTTTGCGCCTGATCCCCGCCAGGATATGCGACATTAATCAAAGCACTTTTTATGTCACATTCCTTACCCGCGCTGGCTGGCAGCACACTCTTTTAACGTGGAGCATCATGACGAACTCATGCCTCATCTGTAACAGCGAAATGAAGTTCTATTTCGAAAAATCCAGGTATCTTGCACCTTCGGCGGAAAAATTCACGCAGAGCCTGCTGCCGGTGCAATATTACCAATGTCCTGAATGCGGATTTTTTAGTTCGAAAACGCATCAGGATCTCTCCCTGAGTGAATGGGAAAAATTCAACACTGATTTTCATCATTATAATGAGAACGGGGGCCGTGAAACTCTGGGCTTTAATCAGCCTCCCTATGCTGAACAGGCCCTGATGATTGAGCTGCTGGCGCGTAATAACATCGTTGACGACAGTCGAATCCTGGATTACGCAGCAGGCTACGGCACGCTTAGTCATTTGATTCAGAAGTATTTTAAGCGCAACACCTATTGCTACGACAAATACGTACAAAATCCTGCCTTTAACTATATTGACGAGCCTGAAGATAAGAGTTGGTCTCTTGTGATCAACTCAGCCATGTTTGAACATGTATTAACGCGTAATGATTTAGATAACGTTAATCGCCTGGTCTCTGACAGTGGCAGCCTGTTTATTCATACGGTGGTCGTAGAAAAAGTCCCAGAAGATCCCAACTGGTTTTATATTGATGTCCCGGTACATACCTGCGTCCATACCAATAAAAGCATGAGCATTTTAATGGAACAGTGGGGATATCGTTCTTCGGTTTACAGTCCGAAAAGCAAATCCTGGGTGCTTCTACGCCAGCCTTATAAAGAAGTTAAGCCGCTGATTGACACCATTAATCAGGAATTGCAAACCACGTGGCTTTTTGGCAAAGATGGTTTTCTCGACTACTGGAAATAATCTCTGAGGGTCTTTCAGGCAGGTAGCATTTAAGTGCTACCTGCCTTTTTTATTACCACCACCCTCTCCTCTCCGCCGGAGAGGAGCAGCAACTTTAATGCCTAACTTCTAATAATAAACTCATGGGGTTGTTCACCACGACAATACATATGCCATGCTTCCCTGAGTGCTTTTTCTAAATTGGCCGCAACATTGCAACCTGCTTCATTCGCGACAGGGATCCTGGCCCGCATGCCCTGACGAATATTGGCCAGTTCAGCAATTTTTTCACCCCAGCTCACGGCTTTATTAATGTAATCCTGTTCATCAATGGCGATAAATTGCTCAAGTTGATAACCGCCCATAATATCCACACCTTGCAGGCAGGGGATAGTGGGTCCGCTCAGGGTCAGGGTCGGGACACCCATCCACGCACCATGGTGCGTCGTGGTTCCCCCTGTATAAGGGAAGGTATCCAGCAATATATCAATTTCATGGTGATAGGCGAGATACTCGTCCAGTTCAACTAACCCTCTGAATATCAGTCTCTCTTCAGCAATGCCAAGGTCCTGCATGCGTCTGGTCATCGCCGTCACCATTTCCCCATCCGTCATAAACCCCATAAGCAGTTTTGACTCAGGATACGCCAGCATAATTTTTGCCCAGACGCCAAGAACATGGTCATTGAGCTTTTTAGCTCTGTTAAAGCTACCAAACGTGATGTAGCCATTGCGTAGCGCAGGGAGCTCATTGAGTTCCGGACATTGAGGATGGGGCTCAAAGTGCTTACGCGTCTCGACAAACATGATCTTCTCAGAGAGCTGATCTCTCAGCACCTGGGACTGCGTCAGGGTCGTCGGCAATAAAATATAATCCATCTGTTTAATGCCAGTCGTACCAGGATAACCAATCCAGGTTATCTGGATTGGCGCCGGGCGCAAAGCAAAGGCGGGCAGACGGTTGTAGGCGGTATGCCCTGATAAGTCGAACAGAATATCAATTTCATCTTCGGCGATGAGATTAGCCAGTTCAATATCACTGAGGGCATCCACCTGACGCCATAAGGTCGCGGTATCACGGAAATGTTGATAAACACTATCTTCATTCATGAAAAGCGTGCTGTAGGCCACCAGCTCAAATTTTTCTCTATCCAGAGCATTCCAGGCGGGCAGCAAAAAGTTAGCGACAGGATGTTTGCGTAAATCCCCGGAGACAAATCCGATTCGAAGCTTCCGGCCTGGGTCCTGGCTATTTTTCAGGACGGGTTTTAACTCACACCCTTTTGCCCATTCGTCAGCACGACGACCAAATTCCAGATGCTTTTCCAGCAGTTCTTCAGGTTTTACGCTGGCATCATGACTCATCACAAATAATAAGTTACTGAAGTAACCAAAATTGTAATTACTCATCTCAACGGCTTTTTCCATAAAATAGCGAGCTTCAGCCATTTTATGGTTATCACTCAACACTATGCCGGTTAAACCAAGAGAGGATGCTCCCGGATGCTGGAAGCGCATGATTTCACGACAGCATTTTTCCGCTAAGGTCATATCACCGTAAGCGTGATGAAGGGAAGCGAGACTTAGCCAGTAATCAATATTTTTGTTATTAAGTCTGAGTAATGTACGGACAATATTACGCGCACCGTAGAATTCACGTTTTCTCTGCAGGACAGTCGCCAGATCGTAGTAAATATCGAGGCTGGTAAAATAATAGCCCATTAATTTGCATAGAGACGCTAAGGCATCATCCCATGAAGAGGTTAAAACGCATGCCCGGGTGTAACAGCGAAGGATATGAATATTTTCAGGATCGTTCTCCATTAATCCCTGTGCGTACTCTCTGGCCTTCTGAGAAAGGCCTTTCCTGATGAGCTCGTTAACACGATCATAGAGTGAATCGACGTTTACATCGGCTAAAGCTGGCTCCTGCACTTCGTCATATAACATCCCTCCCTGCTGATGCTTAACGCTTAGCAGCAACAGAAGTGAGAGTTGAGACGTTAAGACATTCGTCATGCCTGCACGTAGAAAGCGTTGCAGCTGTTTTTTCCAGGCCGAAGGCGAGCCCATTAACAACCCTTTCATTTTCAATGACGAGTAGAGTTCCCAGGAGGTCTGATTCGCGATATCCATATCGTATCGGATATAATTCCACTCGGCCGGGGTCAAGATAACAGACTCACCCCAAAGATTGTGCAGGGTTGTATTCTCTGTCGGGCACTCGGTGGGCAATGCCCCTACCAACGCCAGCCAATCGTTCTGTGAAGTGTTATACGCTGCCGGTGAAGCACTCCAGTAAAGCCCTTCGGTGCCGGTCATAAATAATGTCTTTAGCGACTCCCACACCGTCTCCTCAATATCTTCTTTAGACTCAGGTGACTGGCAGTTAAAGACGAGTTGTTCAAAGCTTAACGACATCGGCCAGGCACTGCCCAACAACTCCATAAGGCGAATGATTATGCCATTATCGCTGCGGATGAGTTTGCCATGACTGTTTTTATACAGATGAGAGGCTTTGGCCGAATCGACCTCAACCGGTATGAAACACCCTGCCCAGTGCAGGTTTTTCAACTGACTGAGGTCCGGTGTCACTGGTGTTGCATTGACGGATGGATGACAAAGCAGCGTAAAGCGCACTCGCCGCTGAACGGCATAATCGAGGTACTGTTGCGCCATAAGTCGGCTGGCATCGGCGCTAACGGCATTTAACATCTCTTCAATAGCCGGATTGTAATAGTTCCCCAGCTCATATTGCGGTAACAGATCGCCGAGAAACTGTAACCCCACCTTTTCTGCCTGAGAACTGAATTCGTTCAGATTAGAGGCCCCGTCCGTTGGGCTCAGGTAGGCCAGAGTTAGATCAAGATCGTTCATCTTTTCAGCAGCGAGGGCCTCATCTTTCAACAACCCGTCTTCCAGCGTGACCAGCATAAAGCTCAACATCGCACGTGCTGTTACCAGGAGATCGCTCCCCTCTTGCGCACGTTCCAGATGAAACTGCAACGCCTCCCCTAACGATAATCGTGCTGCGCCACCTGGCAGTACCGACCATTTTATGGCAATGACACCATGGGGGGATAAATGCGCTTTGCTCCACTCCAGCAGGGCTTCGCGTTCGGTTTTGCCAAGGAATGAAAAAGTGCGATGAATAATGATGTAATCAAACTCGCCGGGATCCACAGCCAGCAGGTCGCCTAATCCTGCGGCAAACAACTCGACGTTGGCGCATCCCAGGCTTGTCACATGCTGCTGCCCATCAAGAATGCCCTGTTCATCGATATCAATACCAATGAAAATACTTTCAGGATTTGCAAAAGCATGCGTAATGAGGCGTGACGCCGAACCACATCCCAGTTCAAGAATACGTGCATTCCCGGGACACACTGTTGCCAGGTGGTTGATCTTTGCGGCGGCATGAATTGCCTCGGGAGTAATCCGATAGCTTGGATAATTTGTCGTCACGTTCTGTTCCAGATCTTAGTTATTCTGCTTACACGCCTTAGGTATCTAGCGTTGGTATTTTTGAATGAGTGAGGCCAAATACTCAGCGCAAGAGCGGTTGTTTTTCTCTACACCCCAACAGAAAGCATCTGTCTGATACTGGCGGCTGAGTATCGAAGCACTCTCAACCCAGGAGATTGACATCTGTTCCATCCCCGACAGGGTGTCGAGACTGGCGAACAGCGCCACCTGCTCCAGCCCATAAGTGGCATTACCACTGTTGAGATTGACCTCAATAAAATGGGCAACCCGATCAAAGTAGCGTTGAGCCATCTCACCAGGATTCACATAGATAAACTCAGGGGAGACCACTTCCCAAAACGGAGACGTTTCACTGCGTAATAACATGAGTGACGCATCTGTCGCTTCCCAGCGTTGGCGCATCAATACGCTGGCGTTGATAGCCATAATCGGCGTACCGAATGTCTGCAACGCGTGACGCAGGAAAACGATTCGGCGAGACGCGTACCATGTGGACAGTGCGTCATTACTGACAATCTTTTCGTGGCTAACAGAAATATGGAGTTCGGGGAGTTGATCCCGCAAAGAGGTGATGCTCTCTTTAACTTGCTCATCGCAATTGTAGAGATGCAGGTGTACATCAAGTCCGTCACGGTTGGTTTCATAAACAGAGTACATCAGCGGTACAGCATGTTCGAAATAATCAAATTTATCGCAGGTAACCAGCACCGTCGTTTTGTCGTTTGCGGTTTTTTCAATCCATACGTCATAGCCCGCTTCCGCAATCTCAGACTTGCTCTCTTTCAGCGGTCTGAAATCGATCCAGGAATCCGGTATCCCCCCGAGCATATAGATGCCGCAGGTGATCATTAATAACGCCATCGGATCTTCGCCAATCAGCGAGGCATCTTCCGTCAGTGCCTGGATAACGACCATCGCCTGATTGAAGTCATTTTCCATCAAACAAATGAGCAGCAGAATTTTAAGCACTGGCCCTGACTTGCTGACTAACGAAAGATTGTTGTTAATTAAAAAGAGTGCAGACGAAATTTCATTAATGCGGAAAAGTATCTGAATCGCGGCAACAAGATAGTTTACGTTATTATCGCCTTTTAATGCCGCGACAACATAGTCGATGATCTGAGTCTTCTCTTCTGCAGAAAGCCGTTGGCGCCCTTCTGATTCAGACTCGTCGAGAGCATGGTTTGCAAGAACGATCGCACACAAGAGATGCTTCAAGGCTACGTCTTTTTCTGGCGCCAGGCCGGTCTTCACGTCCCGAATCTGAGGTTCAAGACGACCGAGGTTAGTGCTTTTAAAACTAAAGATCTCCGCCACGATATGCGCAGGCATAACATCTGTTTCCGGCAGTTCAATCAACCGGGTAAACACATTGCGATAAAACTGACGCATAGCCCGGCTACGTGCAAATTCACTCATCGTAATAACTCATCGGTAAATGTCGTCAGACGACCTGAAGGGGGGTTTTACGCAGAGTAGCACCGCTTTGTACGGGACTATGGAAGGAAAACGCTGCTAATTGCACTCCTATTTTGCACATAACGAAATGGACGGTTCTGGATAAATACCATAAAAAAAGGCTGCTGTTTCCAGCAACCTTTTTGGAATTTATAGCGTCTATTAACGCAGCAGGGACAGCATTGCCTGTGGAACCTGGTTTGCCTGAGACAGCACGGAAGTACCAGCCTGCTGCAGGATCTGCGCGCGAGACATGTTGGAAACTTCGGTCGCGTAGTCAGCATCCTGGATACGGGACTGTGCAGCAGACAGGTTAGAGATAGAGTTGTTCAGGTTGTTGATGGTAGATTCGAAACGGTTCTGAATCGCACCCATGTTTGAACGAGCAGTATCAATTTTGCTGATTGCGTTGTCAGCTGCAGTGATGAAGGCTTTAGCGGAGCTGTTGTCGGTAATGGTACCGGTCAGGCCAGTGTCGAGGCTGGTCGCTTTAGCGTTGATCAGCGCGCCAGTGGTGATGGAGATGGTGTCAGTTGCACCAGTACCTGCACCCACCTGGATGTTCAGGGAAGCAGTCAGGCTACCATCCAGCAGTTTTTTGCCGTTGAAGTTAGCTGCGCCAGCGATACGGTCGATTTCACCCAGACGCTGTGTGATTTCAGTGCTGACAGAAGCGTAGTCAGTAGTACCGTTGGTGTCGTTCGCAGCCTGAACAGCCAGCTCACGGATACGCTGTAAGTTGCTGTTGATTTCGTTCAGGTTACCTTCAGCAGTCTGAACCAGGGAGATACCGTCGTTGGCGTTACGCGCCGCCTGAGTCATCCCTTTAACCTGAGCGGTCATACGGTTAGCAATCGCCTGACCAGCTGCATCGTCTTTAGAGCTGTTGATACGCAGACCGGAGGACAGACGCTCGATAGCAGTGCCCAGGGAAGACTGAGATTTGTTCAGGTTGTTCTGAGTGGTCAGGGACAACAGGTTAGTATTGATAACGGCCATAATATTAATTCCTTAAACAAAAATGGTTTCTAGGTCGGTGCCTAACACTCACGGCGTCTCTCACCGTCAACAAGGTTATCGACGCCCTGGCAACAGACTTTAGAAAATATCTAATAAAAAATTTAAATTATTGTTTTTTAATGTAATTTTTTTGATTTCATTTCTTAATATGCTTTGTCATTGCCTGAATCAACGGCAAAATACGCTAATAAGGGGGAGTTATTGCCCGATTTATTTTTTTCCTTATAGCGTAAACTTTTTGCTGTTTTGGCCGATAGAGGTCTGAAACAACCATTGGAAAGGAATTAATTATGGCGACTATTAGCAACCTTGGGGTGGGGATGCCGGGTTTATCAGACCTGTACGATAAATTACAGGCTGCGGAAGAGACGAAGCTCACGGCTATCGCTACACAGAAAACCAAGTATGACGCGCAGATCACCGGCTACGGCAAACTGCAAAGCGCCCTGACCAATCTGCAAACAGCTGCCGCTAAACTGGCCAAGACAGACACATGGAACTCAACGTCTGTTACCAGCACCAATACCGCCTTCGCCGCGACCACGTCTACAAATGCGAACGTTGGCGAATTCACGATTAACGTCAATAAAATTGCTAAGGGCCAGGTTCTCACTACCGCTCCCGGCACCATTGACAGCAATACCAAACAGCTGGGTGAAACCACCGGTGCAAATCGCACTATTACTATCACCCAGGCCGGCGCCGACAGCAAACCACTGACCGTGACGCTCGCCGACGGCGATACCTCCCTGAACGGGATTGCCAAAGCCATCAACGCGGCCAACGGCAACGTTACAGCCAGTATTGTCAAAGCGGATGACGGTGATTACCGTCTGATGCTGTCATCAAAAACCACCGGCACCGATTCGGATATGACCGTGACGGTCACTGGCGATGACACGCTGAACGCGGTTATTGGCAGCGCTGCGCTCAACGAGCAGGTTAAATCCCAGAATGCCGTCGTCAACGTTAACGGCATTGAAATTATCCGTCAGAGTAATACGGTGACCGACGCGCTGCCTGGGGTGACCTTAACCCTGAAAGCGCCGAGCACCGCTGATGAGACGCTGTCAGTCACGCGTTCCACCGACGATAACAAGAAAGCCGTTACCGATTGGGTTACCGCCTATAACGCCCTGCAATCGACCATTACGTCTCTGACCAAATATGAACCGCCTGCCACGGGTGCCACCGCACAGAACTCCAGCAATGGCGTGCTGATGGGTGACAGCACTATCAGAGGAGTACAGTCAGATCTGCGTGCTTTATTGACCAATGTGCAGACCGGCTCGTATGCGATCATGGCGCAGTTGGGTATCACTCAGGACCCGCTGAAAGGGGCTGACGGCACGTTCGGCAATCTTAAGATTGATGACAAGAAGTTAACCCAGGCGCTGACAGATAACCCGGCTGGCGTACAAGCCTATTTTGTTGGGGACGGTAAAACCACCGGTTTCGCCACCCAAATGAATAGCAAACTGACGGACATGCTGAGCACCTCCGTGGGTAAAGAAGGCGTTATTCAAAATGCGAAAGATGGCATTAACGCCACGCTGAAAACCATTGGCAAACGTTACGACGCGATGGAACTGTCCATTGAAGCCACAATGGCCCGGTATAAAAAGCAGTTCAGCGATTTAGATTCGCTGGTCACCAAATTCAACGGAACTGCTTCCTACCTGACCTCGCAGTTCAGTAACAATTAATAAAGGAACCGATATGTATAGCAATTCTGGTGTTCAGGCCTATCAGAAGGTAGGTCTTGAATCTGCCGTTTTGAGTGCCAGCCCACACCAGTTAGTTGTCATGCTGTTTGACGGTGCCCACAGCGCGCTGGTAAGAGCGCGCCTTTTCCTTGAGCAGGGGAATATTCCTGCTAAAGGAGAAGCCCTGTCTAAAGCCATCAACATCATTGACAATGGCTTAAAGGCTGGCCTGAACATGGAGGTCGAAAGTGACTTGCCGGAAAATCTCGCCGCGCTGTATGACTATATGGTTCGCCGTTTATTACACGCGAACTTACGTAATGATGCAGAGGCGATCGTCGAGGTTGAGGTTTTACTGAATAACATTGCGGACGCGTGGAAACAAATCGGCCCCAATGCTACCTCCATTTCAGGATAATTTTTGATGAACAACCCTAGCACTGCTCTTAACAACTGGCATGCCCTGCATGCCCTGAGTATTGCCATGCTGAAACTAGCTCATTCCGGTCAGTGGGATGAGCTGGTTGAAAAAGAGACGGAGTACGTTAAGTTAGTCGAAAGTATCGGACAGAACGCCATCTCGGCCTGTCCGCCAGCGCAAATTGAGCAGGCACGCTTTCTCCTCGAAAAGGTGCTGCAAAATGAAACTGAACTGAAAGCGTTGCTGACGGACAGAATGAGTGAGTTGCGCCAGCTGATCACCCAGACCGGTAAGCAGCAATCGGTCACGTCTACGTATGGCAAACTGTCAGGCAATATTCTTTATCCGGAAAATTTAACCCGCGACCTCCCGTTATGATTCTTATGTTCCATACTCCAGAGGTCAGCCGAAACGGCTTCTGGAGCACGGAAGATGAAAAACCCCACCCTTTTACAGTTTTTTCACTGGTATTACCCTGATGGCGGCCAACTCTGGCCGGAAGTAGCCGAGCGCGCCGACCTTTTAAACGATATCGGTATCAACATGGTCTGGCTGCCCCCGGCCTATAAAGGGGCGTCCGGTGGATACTCCGTCGGGTACGACTGCTACGATCTCTTCGACCTCGGTGAGTTCGATCAAAAAGGCTCTATTCCCACTAAATACGGGGATAAAAACCAGCTGCTGGCGGCTATCGGGGCGTTAAAACGCAACGACATTGCGGTCCTGATGGACGTGGTGGTGAACCACAAGATGGGCGCCGATGAGAAAGAGGCTATCCGCGTTCAGCGGGTCAATGCGGACGATCGCAATCAGATCGACGACGAGATTATCGAATGTGAAGCCTGGACCCGCTACACCTTCCCGGTGCGGGCCGGACAGTACTCGGAGTTCGTCTGGGACTACAAATGCTTTAGCGGCATCGATCATATCGAAAACCCCGATGAAGACGGCATCTTCAAGATCGTCAATGACTATACCGGCGATGGCTGGAACGACCAGGTCGATAACGAGATGGGGAACTTTGATTACCTGATGGGCGAGAACATCGATTTTCGTAACCGGGCGGTGACCGAGGAGATTAAATACTGGGCGCGCTGGGCAATGGAGCAGACCCAGTGCGACGGCTTCCGTCTGGATGCGGTGAAACATATTCCGGCATGGTTCTATAAAGAGTGGATCGAGCATGTGCAGGAGGTTGCGCCGAAACCGCTGTTTATCGTGGCGGAATACTGGTCGCCAGATGTCGGTAAACTGCAGCACTACATCGATCAGGTGGACGGGAAAACCATGCTGTTCGACGCCCCGCTGCACATGAAGTTTCACGAGGCTTCGCTGCAGGGACGTGATTACGACATGAGCCAGATCTTTACCGGCACCCTGGTAGAGGCCGATCCCTTTCACGCGGTGACGCTGGTGGCTAACCACGACACCCAGCCGTTACAGGCCCTGGAGGCTCCGGTCGAGGCCTGGTTTAAACCCCTGGCCTACGCGTTGATTTTGCTGCGTGAGAACGGAGTGCCGAGCGTCTTCTATCCCGATCTGTACGGGGCCAGCTATGACGACACCGGCGGTGACGGCGAGACGTACCATATCGAGATGCCGGTGATCGAGCAGCTCGACCAGCTGATCCTCGCCCGCCAGCGTTTTGCCCACGGCGTTCAGACCCTGTGGTTCGATCATCCTAACTGCATCGCCTTCAGCCGCAGCGGCACCGAGGAAGAGCCGGGCTGCGTGGTGGTGCTCTCTAACGGCGATGAGGGTGAAAAGACCATTACGCTGGGGGAGAACTACGGCAATAAAAACTGGAAAGATTTCCTCGGCAACCGCGAAGAGTGTGTAACGACCGACGAAACCGGCACCGGCGTGTTTACCTGCAACGGCGGCAGCGTCAGCGTGTGGGTACTGGAAGAGGTGTTGTAAAGGGTGGGAGGCCGGGCGGCGTTACGCTTGCCCGGCCTGCAAATTACTTACGGCAGCTTACTGCCGAGCGGATTTTTGCTGAGGTAAGTCGCACACTCGGTGGTCGGGCGATCCACGCGCTGCAGGATCATCCCGTCATACTCAATGGCGCTGCCTTCGCGATCCAGCGGGTAGATATCCAGCTTGCGGGTGACATTATAAAAATCATCCGAACGCAGCATCATTTTCCCCGGTACCGCCACCACGCGCTGCCACTGACGGCAGTCCAGGGTGTCCCCTTCTTGCGTCACCACCAGCGTGGCGATCGCTTCCGGGCTGACCATTGCGCTTTGCGGCCCTTTCGACTGCCAGTACCCTGCCAGTTCAGCCGGGACGGGATGCTTAATCACGTCCTCGTATCGGTCCACCTGCACACAGCCGGTTAATGCCAGCAGCCCCGCCATCATTGCTATTTTTTTCATCATTGTTCCGTCTATGTCGAAAAAAAAGAGTGTGGCATTAAAGCGGTCGGGTCGCCAGCACCAGAAGGACTAAACCTGCATGGACATAACGTCCTGATACGCCTGCATCAGTTTATTACGCACCTGAATGCCCATCTGCATGGAGACTGACGCTTTTTGCAAATCGGTCATCACATCGTTCAGACCAATACCCGGCGCACCCATGGTGAACTTTTCGCCCTGCACGCGCGCGGCGGTTTGCGTGTCGCTGATCCGATCCAGCGCCGCATGCAGCTGGCCCGCGAAGCTGACGGTTGACTGCACGTCAGCCACGTTCTGATGACGGGCGGTCATTGCCGTTGCCTGCAACTGGCTAATGACGCTTTCAATCCCCTGTATTGCCATGACTTTCCCCTGATGGATTTTTACGCGCTCAAGAGTAGCAGCCTGTCAATGAGATAAAGGCGTTAAATAGCGTTAAAAAACCAGGTTATTTGACGCATAGAAAATCCTGAAACATCAAATAATGGCACAGCCATGATTATGGAATTTTTGTTGTGTTTGCCGACCCGGGAGTCTGTTTTGTTTCTCCACACGAATAATGAAATCCACGATGAGTCACGAGGTACGCTATGAGTGCGTCAGCAACATCCGCTCCTCAAACTAAATCTCTCGAATGGATGAGCCGCCTGCGCGCGAACCCTAAAGTGCCATTGATCGTGGCAGGTGCCGCCGCTATCGCTATCGTTGTCGCGATGGTTTTATGGGCCAAACAACCTGACTACCGCACGCTGTTCAGCAATCTCTCGGATCAGGATGGCGGCGCAATCGTCACCCAGTTAACCCAGATGAACGTCCCTTACCGCTTCTCGGATAATGGCGGCGCACTGGAAGTCCCTGCCGATAAAGTTCATGAGCTCCGCTTACGTCTTGCCCAGCAAGGTCTGCCGAAAGGCGGCGCAGTGGGCTTTGAACTGCTGGATCAGGAAAAATTCGGTATCAGCCAGTTCAGCGAGCAGGTTAACTACCAGCGCGCGCTGGAAGGCGAACTGGCCCGCACCATCGAAACTCTCGGCCCGCTGAAAAGCGCCCGCGTGCACCTGGCGATGCCAAAACCGACCCTGTTTGTCCGGGAACAGAAAGCGCCTTCCGCCTCCGTCACCGTCAATCTGCAGCCTGGCCGTGCGCTGGATGAAGGGCAGATTAGCGCCGTGGTGCATCTGGTCTCCAGCGCTGTAGCAGGTTTACCGCCGGGCAACGTGACCCTGGTGGATCAGATGGGTCGCCTGTTAACCAAATCCAATACCAGCGGTCGCGATCTGAATGACGCCCAGCTGAAATATGCCACCGATGTGGAAACCCGCCTGCAGAGCCGCATCGAAGCCATTCTTGGCCCGATCGTCGGGACCAGCAACGTCCATGCCCAGGTCACCGCGCAGATTGATTTTGCCGATAAAGAGCAGACCGAAGAGCAGTATCGTCCGAACGGCGATGCCGCCCAGGCCGTGATGCGCTCGCGTCAGGTCAATGAAAACCTGCAGGTCGGCGGACCAAACCCTGGCGGTGTGCCGGGTGCGCTCTCTAACCAGCCTGCCCCGGCCAATACCGCACCGATTAACGCCCCGGCGCAGAATCAGCAGAACGGTCAGCAAGGCGCGCAGCAGCAGCAAACCACTGCCGCCGCCAACGCCGGTCCGCGCACCAGCAGCCGTAACGAAACCACTAACTACGAAGTCGACCGCACCATTCGCCATACCAAAATGAACACCGGTGAAGTGCAGCGTCTCTCCGTGGCCGTAGTCGTCAACTACAAAGCCCTGGCGGACGGTAAGCCCCTGCCGCTGACCGCCGAGCAGATGAAGCAGATCGAAAACCTGACCCGTGAAGCCATGGGTTATTCAGAGAAACGTGGCGATACCCTCAACGTCGTGAACTCGCCGTTCAGCGCCGTGGACGATACCAGCGGTGAACTGCCGTTCTGGAAAACCCAGTCGTTTATCGATCAGTTGATTGAAGCCGGTCGCTGGCTGCTGGTGGTGATTGTTGCCTGGCTGCTGTGGCGTAAAGCCGTACGTCCGCAGCTTGTCCGCCGCGCCGACGAGGCCAAGGCGCTGAAAGAGCAGTCCATGCTGCACGAAGAGACGCAGGAAGCCGTGGAAGTGCGCCTCAGCAAAGACGAACAAATGCAGCAGCGCCGTGCTAACCAGCGCATGGGCGCTGAGGTGATGAGCCAGCGTATTCGCGAAATGTCAGACAACGATCCGCGCGTCGTGGCGCTGGTCATTCGCCAGTGGATGAGTACAGAAAATGAGTAACCTTACCGGAACGGATAAAAGCGTCATCCTGCTGATGACCATTGGCGAGGACCGGGCGGCAGAGGTGTTCAAACACCTCTCCCAGCGCGAAGTACAGGTTCTCAGTGCGGCGATGGCCAACGTGCGCCAGATCTCCAATAAGCAGCTGACCGACGTGCTGGCGGAGTTTGAGCAGGAAGCCGAACAGTTTGCGGCGCTCAACGTCAACGCCAACGAATACCTGCGTTCGGTGCTGGTCAAGGCGCTCGGAGAAGAGCGCGCCGCCAGCCTGCTGGAGGATATTCTCGAGACCCGCGATACCGCCAGCGGCATCGAAACGCTCAACTTTATGGAGCCGCAGACCGCCGCAGACCTTATTCGCGACGAGCATCCGCAGATCATCGCCACCATCCTGGTCCACCTCAAGCGTGGCCAGGCGGCGGATATTCTGGCGCTGTTCGACGAGCGTCTGCGTCACGATGTGATGCTGCGTATCGCCACCTTCGGCGGCGTCCAGCCGGCGGCGCTGGCTGAGCTGACCGAAGTGCTGAACGGCCTGCTCGACGGCCAGAATCTCAAGCGCAGCAAAATGGGCGGCGTGAGAACGGCGGCCGAAATTATCAACCTGATGAAAACCCAGCAGGAAGAGGCGGTCATTACCGCGGTACGCGAATTCGACGGCGAGCTGGCACAGAAGATCATCGACGAGATGTTCCTGTTCGAAAACCTGGTCGACGTGGACGACCGCAGTATCCAGCGCCTGCTGCAGGAAGTGGACTCCGAATCGCTGCTTATCGCCCTCAAAGGTGCCGAACAGCCGCTGCGCGAGAAGTTCCTGCGCAACATGTCCCAGCGTGCGGCGGATATCCTGCGCGACGACCTTGCCAACCGTGGCCCGGTGCGTCTGTCTCAGGTGGAAAACGAACAGAAAGCGATCCTCCTTATTGTGCGTCGTCTGGCCGAAACCGGCGAGATGGTAGTCGGCAGCGGCGAGGATACCTATGTCTGATGAACTGCCGTGGAAGATCTGGACCCCCGACGATCTCTCCCCTCCTCGCGCGGAATTTGTGCCTGCGTCCATCACGCCTGCCGAGGCAGGTGAGGATAACGACGAGCCTGAGCTGAGCGAAGAGGAGCAGCGTGCCCAGCAGCTGGCGCAGATCCAGATGCAGGCCCACGATCAGGGCTACACGGCCGGCATGAACGAAGGTCGGCAGAAAGGCCAGGAGCAAGGCTATCAGGAAGGGCTGGCCCAGGGGCTGGCGCAAGGCCTTGAGCAGGCGCGTGCCCAGCAGGCGCCAATCCATGCCCGGATGCAGCAGCTGGTCAGCGAGTTCCAGAACACTCTGGACGCGCTGGACAGCGTTATCGCCTCGCGCCTGATGCAGATGGCGCTGGAAGCCGCCCGTCAGGTGATCGGCCACACCCCGCCGGTGGATAACTCCTCGCTGATCAAACAGATCCAGGGTCTGCTGCAGCAGGAGCCGCTGTTCAGCGGCAAACCGCAGCTGCGCGTCCACCCGGACGATCTGCAGCGGGTGGAAGAGATGCTCGGCGCGACCCTGAGCCTGCACGGCTGGCGTCTGCGTGGCGATCCGACCCTCCATCACGGCGGCTGCAAAGTCTCTGCCGATGAAGGCGATCTGGATGCCAGCGTGGCCACCCGCTGGCAGGAACTGTGCCGCCTGGCGGCACCGGGAGTCATCTGATGACCGCACGCCTGACCCGCTGGCTCAACACCCTCGACAATTTTGAAACCAAAATGGCGCAACTGCCCGCGGTTCGCCGTTATGGTCGCTTAACCCGCGCCACCGGCCTGGTGCTGGAGGCGACCGGCCTGCAGCTGCCGCTGGGGGCCACCTGCATTATCGAACGCCAGGACGGGAACGAGATCCGCGAAGTCGAGAGCGAAGTGGTTGGCTTTAACGGCCAGCGTCTGTTCCTGATGCCGCTGGAAGAGGTCGAAGGCGTCCTGCCCGGCGCGCGCGTGTATGCCAAAAATTTATCCGGCGACGGACTGCACAGCGGCAAGCAGTTGCCGCTCGGCCCGGCGCTGCTCGGACGCGTGCTGGACGGTGCCGGTAAACCGCTGGATGGCCTGCCCTCCCCCGACACCACCGAAACCGGGGCGCTGATCACTCAACCGTTTAACCCGTTACAACGTACGCCGATCGAGCACGTGCTGGATACCGGCGTACGCCCGATCAACGCCCTGCTGACAGTCGGTCGCGGCCAGCGTATGGGGCTGTTTGCCGGCTCCGGCGTCGGCAAATCGGTGCTGCTCGGGATGATGGCCCGCTACACCCAGGCCGACGTCATCGTGGTGGGGCTGATTGGCGAGCGTGGCCGTGAAGTTAAAGATTTTATCGAGAACATTTTGGGCGCCGAAGGGCGCGCCCGGTCGGTAGTGATTGCCGCCCCGGCGGACGTCTCTCCCCTGCTGCGTATGCAGGGTGCGGCCTATGCCACGCGCATCGCTGAGGATTTCCGCGATCGCGGCCAGCACGTGCTGCTGATTATGGACTCCCTGACCCGTTACGCGATGGCCCAGCGTGAAATTGCTCTGGCGATCGGTGAGCCTCCGGCAACCAAAGGCTATCCGCCTTCGGTCTTCGCCAAATTACCGGCGCTGGTGGAACGCGCCGGTAACGGCATCAGCGGCGGCGGGTCGATCACCGCGTTTTATACGGTGCTGACCGAAGGCGATGACCAGCAGGACCCGATTGCCGACTCGGCACGTGCGATCCTCGACGGTCATATTGTCCTGTCGCGCCGTCTGGCCGAAGCGGGCCACTATCCGGCCATTGATATCGAAGCCTCGATCAGCCGTGCGATGACGTCCCTGATTACCGAGAAGCATTACGCCCGGGTGCGTAACTTCAAGCAGCTACTCTCCAGTTTCCAGCGCAACCGCGATCTGGTCAGCGTCGGGGCCTATGCCAAAGGCAGCGACCCGATGCTCGACAAGGCGATCGCCCTGTGGCCGCATCTGGAGGCTTATCTGCAGCAGGGTATTTTTGAGAAAGCCGACTGGGAAAGCTCGATCCAGGCTCTGGAAATGATTTTCCCGCAGGTGTAACCGAGTAGAGGGCGAATGTCATGGCACAACACGGCGCATTATCCACGCTGAAAGATCTGGCCGAAAAAGACGTTGATACTGCCGCGCAGCAGCTTGGCGCAATGCGCCGCGGGTATCAGCAGGCGGAAGAGCAGCTGAAGATGTTGATTGACTACCAGCATGAGTATCGCACCAACCTCAACACGGATATGGCCCAGGGCATCGGCAGCCAGCGCTGGATCAACTATCAACAGTTCATCCAGACCCTGGAGAAAGCCATAGATCAGCATCGCCAGCAGGTGCTTCAGTGGACCGAGAAGGTTGACCGGGCCCTGAACTTCTGGCGAGAGAAGAAACAGCGTTTACAGGCCTGGCAAACCTTGCAGGATCGGCAGGTTGCCGCAGCAACCCTGGCGGAAAGCCGTCTCGATCAGAAAAAAATGGATGAATTTGCCCAGCGAGCAACAATGAGGAGACCGGAATGATCACCCTTCAACAACTGCTTTCGAGCGACACCGACCTTGCGGCGGGCGTTCGGGGCGGAAAAGCGGCCGACGGCGCGCAGGACTTTCTTTCCCTGCTGGCGGGCGCGTTAACCGATGCCAAAGGCCAGGGCAACGAGGTCGGTCTCACGCTGAACGATCTGCAGACCGCTGGCGGTAAGCGGGCCGTCGTGGATCTGAAAGCCGACGCCAGCGATATTGATGCCGACACCGACGCCGGGAAACTGGCCGATCTGCTGGCGCATCAGGATCTCATCGTCGCCGACGAGAGTGCCACCCAGCCGGGCCTGACCTCCGGCCTGCTGCCCGCAGTCAAAGGCGAGGTGCTGAAAAGCCTGACCCAGGCGGCGAAAGAAGCCGACAGCAAAACCGAACTCAGCGATGAAGAGCTGGCGGGATTAAGCGCCCTGATGGCGATGCTGCCCCACCAGCAGACCGCCACTGCTGCCGCACCACCTCAGCCGGTGAGCACCGGGGGCCTGGAGGTTAAGGCCTCTCTGAGCAGCGATCGTGGCCGTCAGCCTGCGCTGGATACTGACGCCCTGCGCACCGCCAAAGCCGTAGCCCAGGATAAAGAGGCGGCGCTCGCCTCCAACACCCAACTGACGCCAGCCGTTGCCGCCGCGACGACTAAGCAGGTGGCAGAGAGCACCCCGTCCCCGACCGGGCCGACCATCACCATGGGGCCGATTGTCAGCACCCCGGCCTCAGTGCAGCCGACCTTTGCCGCCGCGCCGGTGGTCAGCGCCCAGTTGGGCAGCAACGAATGGCAGCAGACCATCAGCCAGCACATCACCCTCTTCACTCGTCAGGGCCAGCAGAGCGCCGAGCTGCGTCTGCACCCGGAAGATCTGGGTCAGGTGCAGATTACGCTTAAGCTGGATGATAACCAGGCGCAGCTGCAGATGGTCTCAGGCCATAGCCACGTCCGTGCGGCGCTGGAAGCGGCCCTGCCGGTGCTGCGTACCCAGCTGGCGGAAAACGGTATTGAACTGACGCAAAGCAGCATTAGCAGTGAAAACTTTAACGGCCAGCAGCAGGCTTCTTCCCAGCATCAGCAGCAGACTTCCCGTTCCGGCAATGCAAGCACATTCGATGAAGAGAGCGATGAGCTGCTGGCAGTACCTGCCTCCCTGCAGTCCGCGGCACGTGGAAACAACGCTGTCGATATCTTCGCCTAAACCTAAACGTCAGAGGTAGCGTGATTATCTCCGTCTTTTCGGCCCTTTGACGGCGAGCGGACACGGGATAATCACCTCATTAGCAGTCCCGAAACAGGAAGCACGAATCAGATGACTGACTCCGCCATCACCAAGAAAAGTAAGCGTTCCATCTGGATCCCGCTTCTGGTGTTAATTACGCTCGCTGCCTGCGCGACCGCAGGTTACAGCTACTGGCGCATGAATAAAGCACCGTCAGCCGCAGCCAAAGCAGAGCCACCGCCACCCGCGGCCCCGGTCTTTTTCGCGCTGGATACCTTTACCGTTAACCTGGGCGATGCCGAGCACGTGTTTTACGTGGGCATTACGCTGCGTCTGAAAGACGATGCCACCCGCACCCGTCTGAGCGAATACCTGCCGGAAGTGCGCAGCCGTCTGCTGCTGCTGTTCTCGCGTCAGGATCCCACGCAGTTGTCTACCGATGAAGGTAAACAAAAACTGGTGGCGGACATTAAGCAAACGCTGGCTGCGCCTCTGGTAAGCGGTCAACCTAAGCAGGAAGTCACTGACGTTCTGTATACAGCTTTCATTCTGCGGTAACGACATGGGCGACAGTATTCTTTCTCAGGCGGAAATCGATGCGCTGCTCAACGGCGACAGCGATAAAACCGACGATCCAAAACCGGGCAAACCGGGCGAAAGTGACATTCGTCCCTACGATCCTAATACCCAGCGTCGCGTGGTGCGCGAGCGTCTGCAGGCGCTGGAGATCATCAACGAACGTTTTGCCCGTCAGTTCCGTATGGGGCTGTTTAACCTGCTGCGTCGTAGCCCGGATATCACCGTCGGCGCGATCCGCATTCAGCCGTATCATGAGTTCGCCCGCAACCTGCCGGTGCCGACGAACCTCAACCTGATCCATCTGAAACCGCTGCGCGGCACGGGCCTGTTCGTCTTCTCGCCAAGCCTGGTGTTTATCGCCGTGGATAACCTGTTCGGCGGCGACGGACGTTTCCCGACTAAAGTGGAAGGCCGCGAGTTCACCCATACCGAACAGCGCGTCATCAACCGCATGCTGAAGCTGGCTCTTGAAGGCTACAGCGACGCGTGGAAAGCGATCCACCCGCTGGAAGTGGAGTATGTCCGTTCCGAGATGCAGGTGAAGTTCACCAACATCACCACCTCGCCAAACGACATCGTGGTGAACACCCCGTTCCACGTGGAGATCGGCAACCTGACCGGTGAGTTCAACATCTGCCTGCCGTTCAGCATGATTGAACCGCTGCGCGAAGTGCTGGTGAACCCGCCGCTGGAAAACTCCCGTCACGAAGACCAGAACTGGCGCGAAAACCTGGTGCGCCAGGTTCAGCACTCCCAGCTGGAGCTGGTGGCGAACTTTGCTGACGTACCGCTGCGGTTGTCGCAGATCTTAAAATTAAAACCCGGTGATGTGCTGCCGATCGACAAACCCGATCGCATCATCGCCCATGTGGATGGCGTACCCGTGCTGACCAGCCAGTATGGCACCGTGAACAATCAATACGCGTTACGCGTTGAGCACCTGATTAACCCGATTTTGAATTCTCTGAATGAGGAACAGCCCAAATGAGTGATATGAACAATCCGTCCGATGACAACAACGGAGCACTGGACGATCTGTGGGCTGAGGCATTAAACGAACAACAAGCACCGGCCAGCAAAAGCGTGGCCGATGCGGTGTTCCAGCAGCTGGGCGGCGGTGACGTCAGCGGTACGCTGCAGGATATCGATCTGATTATGGATATCCCGGTCAAGCTGACCGTGGAGCTGGGCCGTACCCGGATGACCATCAAAGAGCTGCTGCGCCTGACCCAGGGTTCCGTAGTGGCGCTGGACGGTCTGGCCGGTGAGCCGCTGGATATTCTGATCAACGGCTACCTGATTGCCCAGGGTGAAGTGGTGGTTGTCGCCGATAAGTACGGCGTGCGTATCACCGACATTATCACCCCGTCTGAACGTATGCGTCGTCTGAGCCGTTAATGATGAAAACCCAGGCCATCGTCTCTCAACCCTCTGCAGTGACCGGTTCGCCGCTGCTGCAGGTCAGCGGTGCGCTGCTGGGTATTATTGCCTTTATTTTGATTGTCGCCTGGCTGGCTAAACGCGTTGGCCTGGCGGGTAAAACCGCCGGCGCGCGCGGGCTCAAGCTTGCGGCCAGCACCTCGCTGGGGCCACGCGAGCGCGTGGTGATTATCGAGGTGGAAGATGCCCGGCTGGTGCTGGGTGTCACCGCCTCGCAAATTAACATCCTGCATACCTTACCGCCTGCGCCGGTCTCTGAAGAGACAGGCAAAGAAGTTCCGGCCGATTTCCAGGCCATGATGAAGAGTTTGCTTAAGCGTTCCGGGAGATCGTGATGCGCCGTGTTTTATCCCTTGCGCTTGCAGGCCTTGGCCTGTTTGCTCCCGCCGTGTACGCTCAGTTGCCAGGCATAATCTCCACGCCGATGGCCGGGGGTGGCCAGAGCTGGACCCTGTCGGTTCAGACGCTGGTGTTTATCACCTCGCTGACCTTTATCCCGGCAATCCTGCTGATGATGACCAGCTTCACCCGCATCATCATCGTCTTCGGTCTGCTGCGAAATGCGCTGGGTACCCCTTCGGCGCCGCCGAACCAGGTTCTGCTCGGTCTGTCCCTGTTTTTGACCTTCTTCATTATGTCGCCGGTGATCGACAAGATTTACGTCGATGCTTATCAGCCGTTCAGCGAAGACAAGATCTCGATGCAGGAGGCGATGGAGAAAGGGGCTCAGCCGCTGCGCGAATTTATGCTGCGTCAGACCCGTGAAGCCGACCTGGCGCTGTTTGCCCGTCTGGCCAACGCCGGGCCGATCCAGGGGCCGGAAGCGGTGCCGATGCGCATTCTGCTGCCCGCCTACGTCACCAGCGAGCTGAAAACCGCCTTCCAGATTGGGTTTACGATCTTCATTCCGTTTTTGATTATCGACCTGGTGATCGCCAGCGTGCTGATGGCGTTGGGGATGATGATGGTGCCGCCGGCAACCATTGCCCTGCCCTTCAAGCTGATGCTGTTTGTGCTGGTGGATGGCTGGCAGCTGCTGGTCGGCTCGCTGGCGCAAAGTTTCTACAGTTAAGGAGCGCGCAATGACGCCAGAATCGGTCATGATGATGGGCACGGAAGCGATGAAAGTCGCCATCTCCGTTGCCGCTCCCCTGCTGCTGGTGGCCCTGGTCACCGGTCTGATTATCAGTATCCTGCAGGCCGCCACCCAGATTAACGAAATGACCCTGTCATTTATCCCGAAAATTATCGCCGTGTTCGTGGCGATGATTATTGCCGGGCCGTGGATGCTGAACCTGCTGCTGGATTACATGCGTAATCTGTTTACCAACCTGCCGTACATCATCGGTTAAGCCCGGGCATGATCCACTTCACCAGCGATCAATGGCTTGAGTGGCTCGGCCTCTACTTCTGGCCCCTGCTGCGCATTCTGGCCCTGATCTCCACCGCGCCGATCCTCAGTGAGCGGTCAATCCCCAAACGGGTTAAAATCGGCCTCGGTATTCTTATCACTATTATCGTTGCCCCGACGCTGCCGCCGGTGAACGTGCCGATATTTTCGGGTCCGGCACTGTGGGTTGGGTTACAGCAGATCCTGATTGGTGTGGCGATCGGTTTTACAATGCAGTTTGCCTTTGCCGCGGTGCGTATGGCCGGGGAGCTGATTGGTTTACAGATGGGTCTGTCGTTCGCCACCTTCTTCGACCCGGGCAGCCGACTCAACATGCCGATTATCGCCCGTATTATCGACCTGCTGGCGATGCTGCTGTTTCTGGCCTTTGATGGTCATCTGTGGCTGATTTCAATGCTGGTGGATACCTTCCACACGCTGCCGATTGGCGGTGAAGCGGTGAACAGTAACGCCTTTATGGCCCTGACCCGTGCCGCCGGGCTGATCTTCCTTAACGGCCTGATGCTGGCGCTGCCACTGATTACCCTGCTGCTGATCCTCAACCTGTCGCTGGGTTTACTGAACCGTATGGCACCGCAGCTCTCGGTGTTTGTCATTGGTTTCCCGATCACCCTGACCGTCGGCATGGTGCTTATTTCTCTGTTAATGCCCCTTATTGCCCCTTTCTGCGAACGCTTATTCAGTGACGTATTTAATCTGCTGAGCAATATCGTGAGTGAACTTTCAGCGAAATAATAACCCCTGGGTTTTATATTGTTTCTTTGAGGATAATCCTAAAGTCAAAGATAAGGAACATCTACCAGCGTATATCTGGTGCGGCCTGAATGTTTTTATCCTCCTCACATTATTCAACATTTACTTTACTTTAAGAAGTTTCCTGGCAAATTATACGTAACTTTACGGGATAGTGAGTTCGCCTGAAAGTCCTTGTAATGCTCACAGGTAATTATGTTATTCCATCCCGTATGGCGGTTATAGAGCTCTCAGGCCGATGGTAAATTATCGTTATGCATTGAGTGAGGGTATACCATGTCAACGATCATTATGGATTTATGCAGTTACACCCGGCTAGGGTTAACCGGGTATTTGGCCAGTAGAGGGGTAAAGAAAAAAGACATCAACGACGTTCATAACGTTGACGAACTTGCCGCCGCATGTGAGGCCTTGACGCCCGGTGTGGTGTTTATTAATGAGGACTGTTTCATTCACGATCCCGGCAACAGTCAGCAAATAAAGCAGATCATTAATCAGCATCCCGGCACTCTGTTTATTGTATTTATGGCAATTGCCAATCTTCATTTCGACGAATATTTGCGGGTACGTCAGAATCTTCTGATTAGCTCTAAATCCATTAAGCCGGAGTCACTGGATGACCTGGTGGGGGATTATTTAAGCAAAGAGATAAAGAATGTAGCAGAATTTAATTTTCCGACTTTATCATTAAGCCGGACTGAATCAAGTATGCTGCGAATGTGGATGGCCGGACAGGGAACGATTCAAATATCCGATCAGATGAATATCAAGGCCAAGACGGTTTCGTCACATAAAGGAAATATTAAAAGGAAGATAAAAACGCACAATAAGCAAGTGATCTATCATGTTGTGCGTCTGACAGATAATGTGACCAACGGAATTTACGTTAACCTGCGTTAATCGCCCTCCCCTTTTTTATTGCTCCCCGATCTCTGGCTATGCCAGAGATTTTTCCTGTGCGCTATTCGGGTCGGGCCAGCCCGCGCTACCCGACACACGCGTTACTCCTGGCTTTCGACGAAAATGCCGTCAGGGTGACCCGTCTCGTTAAAGAACCAGATCCCGAGCGGATAATCTTCCAGCGAGACCAGATACATCGTGCCTTCATTAAACTGCTCAACCGCCAGTACCACACCCGGGCGGCGCGGCCCGCCATCCGTTTTGACTGTCACCCGATCGTTAACCTGCATAAAATCCTCCTCTGGTTTTGAGCCAGTGTAGAACAAAACGTGAAAACTGGCAGCGTGTTGCCGCGTGAATGACGTTTTTATCGACGGTCTATACTTACAGGTGGACAGCCTGTAATGAGGAGTGAGTGATGAAGACCGTCAAAGAGTACAGCGAAACGGCAAAACGGGAAGTGAATGTTGACGTTGATGCCCTGCTCGCCGCAATCAATGAAATTAGCGAGAGTGAGGTAAAACGCATCGAGGATGACCCCGCACGGGTAAGAGTGAATGACCGGGATTACCACACCTGGCGCGAGCTGGCTGAGGCCTTCGAGCTCGATATCCATGATTTTAGCGTGACGGAAGTGAATCGCTGAGGCGAAAAAAATCCCGGTCATGGGGTGACCGGGATGAAACTTGCTTATGCAAGAAGCACTTGTAAATTCGTTACACCAGGAAATCTGATGTGGGGTAGACATTATCTGCAAAATTTTTGCAAGACAAGGATATATTTTTCACATGTATAGTTACCTCACGAAATTAAATTTTTAGATATGATTGCCAATGGGCCTGGGACGCGGCCTCAACGGGATCGGTTCCATAAGTGGAACTATTGCCATGCCATTTTTTTAAGAAAATTCCTATAAACGACCTTTATCCGTTACGGGAGATGCTATGCCTTCACTTGAGGAGCCGCTGCTCATCTATAGCGATCTGGATGGCACGCTGCTGGACATTCACACCTACGACTGGCAACCCGCCGCTGGCTGGCTGGAGACTTTACAGGACCATCAAATCCCGATCGTTCTCTGTAGCAGCAAAACCGCGGCGGAGATGCAGGCGATCCAGCGCGATCTCGGCCTGGACGGTCTGCCCTTTATTGCGGAGAACGGCGCGGTGATTCAGCTGGATGTGCGCTGGAACGATCATCCTGACGGCCCACGGCTGATCAGCGGGGTTCCCCATGCCGATATTGTCCAGGTGATTAACCAGCTGCGTACCGACGCGGGATACAAGTTCACCACCTTCGATGAGGTGGACGAGCGGGTGATTAGCGAGTGGACAGGCCTTAGTCGCGAAAGAGCGGCCCTGGCGCGGCTGCACGAAGCCTCGGTTACGCTGATCTGGCGTGACAGCGACGAGGAAATGGCGGCTTTTGAAACGGCCCTGGAGGCGCTGGGGCTGAAGTTTGTTCAGGGCGCGCGCTTCTGGCATATCCTTGACGCCCGGGGCGGTAAAGACCAGGCCATCAGCTGGCTCAACGAGCAGTACCTGCAGCGCGACGGCATGCTGCCCACCACCTTAGGGCTGGGGGACGGGCCAAACGACGCCCCGCTGCTGGACAGCGTGGACCTGGCGGTAGTGATCAAAGGCATTAACCGCCAGGGCATACAGCTGAAAAACGATGACCCGCAGCGGGTTTACCATACCCAACAGCCCGGCCCTGCGGGCTGGCGTGAAGGGCTGGATCACTTCTTCTCTTCCTGACCAACGACCTGATTGCGTCCTCGCTGCTTCGCCTGATAGAGATGGGCGTCAGCGATGGACTGCAACTGTTCAAAGTCATAATTACCGTTTTCCCGGGCGCTGCTGACGCCGATCGACACGCTGATGCGTGCCGTCTGGCTCTTTTTCACCAGAATTTCGCGGCCGTTAATCCGCGCCCGTATCCGCTCGGCAATCTGCATCGCCTCCTCAGGCCCGGCTCCTGGCAGGACCACGCAAAACTCTTCCCCGCCCACGCGCCCGGCGACATCGGCCTCCCGTATCGTGCTGGTGATTAACCTGGCCGCATGGGTCAGTACCTTATCGCCCGCCTGGTGGCCGTATCTGTCGTTGATGTTTTTAAAATGGTCGAGATCCATCTGCATCACCGAGAAAGGCTGCTGCTGTTGCTCGCATCGCTTCGCCAGCGCTTTTGCCCGCTCAAACAGTGCGCCGCGGTTGTTGATTCGCGTGAGGGGATCGTGCCAGGCCTGCCACTGGAGCGAGTGTTGCAGCCGGTACATATTGCTGACCATCCGGCGGATGACGAACCACGAGACCACCAGCATCCCGGTGAACAGCAGCCAGAGCAGCGTCAGGGCAATGGTAATGCTGCCAAAGTCGCCTTGCGCCCCTTCCCTGAAGGTGTGGATGCGCAGCAGGACCCCGTCGAAGTGGTCCAGATGCTGCCAGTTAACGTACCGACTCCCCAGCCGGATCTCCCCTTCGGTATCCTTCTCCATGGCGCTGGCAATCTGCGCGCGTTCGCGCTCATCAAACTGGCTGGCGTTTCTGGCGACGCTCTCCGACGTGGCGAGCAGCGTAAAGCTGTTGTCATAGAGCTGGAACTCCCCTTCCCCATTACCGTCTACCGCATCCTGCAGCAGCTTCTTGATTCCCGGGAGGGTAAAATCAATCGCCAGCACGCCGTACCAGTAACGCTGATAGTCGACCGGGACGCTGACCGTAACGATGCGATCGCGTTCAGCCGCCTGCGTAAACCAGCGCACGCTGCGGGCGCGATTATCGCGATCCGATTGACGGGTGAACCACGGGGTGATCGCCAGCTGATAGTAACGGGTGGTTATGTCCCGCTCCCCATTGTTGGGTTCGGTAGAGATGTAAAACCCCGCCCGGGAGACGTAAACGATGCGCTTTGCGTGCGCAGGAGGGGCATTAATACGCAGCAAATAGCCCATTTCGAAGGCGGCACTCATCTCCTGTTCGAGCCGTTCGTCGTCGCGTATCAGGCTGTTGGTCTGCTCGACAAAGGCATCGGAAACGCCATTTAAGGGTAAGGTGCGCCGCTCGTCGAAGGTGAGTTGCCAGAAGGATTTTGTCCGCAGGTCGCTAACGCGGGAGACGGTATCATGCAACACCGTAGAGGCCAGCGGGGTTTCAAGGGCATCCTGCATGCCGTTGCGAAAGAAGAGCAGTTTTTCCACGCTGAACTGCAGCTGGCGATCCAGTGAGTTGACCACGTTCTCGAGATGCGTGTGCTGCGTAGCAGCATAGGCGTCTTCAAGCACCACAGCCTCGCGCCAGGTCAGCAGCGTGGAGAAGATAAGGACGGTAATGAAGCAGATATTGACAACCCGGCCCGGATGAAAACGATGAGGTGCCGCAAAAACCTCTTTTCTTACAATATCGTCGGGCTGCACACACACTCCCTGAAAGCCACCTGCGCCATCCGCATGTGCGGGGACGGTAATATTACTGTCTGTTAGCGATTATAGCGCACAAAAACGCCCGGCATTGCCGGGCGTAGCGTGACTCAAGCCTTGTCCTGTCGCCGGATGCCGTCACCATGCTGAAGCTCATCTTCACGAAACGCTTCCTGCTTGATGCCGTAACCGTCGTACCAGCGACACTCCACCATTCCGCTTGCATAGCCGGTAACGACCATTCGTGGACCGCCGTTTTTTGGCTTAACTTCATCGCTGACCAGAAAGACCATAACCGCCTCCTTTATCAGTGTGAAACTGTATCAATTTAGTCGACAAATAACAGTTATGCCTGGTATAGCCACAAGCTATTAATGTGAACTACCTCGCATTTTTCCGACGAATTTTACTACAGCGACCACGATAAGACCAATGATCAACCCGATTACCAGATTCAGTAAGGTAGGTAAAACGGTTGCAATAACAGCAGCTTGTCCTTCGGCAAAGTGTTCAATGGCATGATGCAGCGGCGCGATGCCATGCACCACGATCCCGCCGCCGACCAGGAACATGGCCAGGGTACCAATCACCGACAGGGACTTCATCAGCCAGGGGGCAATCACCAGCAGGGCTTTACCGAACATCTTCGCCAGGGCGCTGGTTTTATCACTCAGCCAGTAGCCGACGTCGTCGAGTTTAACGATGACTCCCACCAGGCCATAGACCCCGATTGTGACCACAATGGCAATCCCGGACAGCACCAACACCTGGTTCAGCAGCGGCGCATCCGCCACAATACCCAGGGTGATGGCCACAATTTCAGCCGACAGGATAAAGTCAGTGCGGATCGCACCCTTTATCTTATCCTTCTCAAAGGTGACGGGATCCTGCGAGGCCAGCGCTTCCAGACGCTGTTGCCGCGCCTCCGGACTCTCCTTTCCTTTATTCTTACGTGATTCGAGCGAATGCAATATTTTCTCTGCCCCTTCAAAGCAGAGAAACGCCCCGCCTACCATCAACAGCGGCGTGATGGCCCAGGGTATAAAGGCGCTGATCAGCAACGCCAGCGGCACGAGGATCACTTTATTGAGCAATGACCCCTTCGCCACGGCCCAGACCACCGGCAACTCCCGATTGGCGCGCACGCCCGAGACCTGCTGGGCATTGAGAGAGAGATCGTCTCCCAGCACGCCCGCGGTCTTCTTGGCCGCCAGTTTTCCCATCAGCGAAATATCGTCCAGCAAGGTGGCAATATCATCCAGCAGTGTTAATAAGCTACTTCCCGCCAAAATTACGTTCCTTCTTTTTTGTTAATAACCTGAACAGTATGGAGTAAAACCCGCAACCCCGAAACTTTCCCGTTTAAGTCAACAAATAATTCAGAATCACCACAATTAAAGAACTCGCCAGCGTGATAGTTTTCACGTTAACTCTATGCGACCAAATTATTGCATTGTGAGGGAGTATGCGTTTCAGGCAAGTCTTACCATTAGCGGGCGCGCTGTTTGCGCTCTATATCATCTGGGGGTCCACCTACTTCGTGATCCGCATCGGCGTGGAGAGCTGGCCGCCTCTGATGATGGCGGGCGTGCGCTTCCTCTCTGCGGGTGTCCTGCTACTGGCGTTTTTATTCCTGCGCGGTCACAGGTTGCCGCCGCTGCGCCCGCTGCTCAATGCCGCCCTGATCGGCGTCCTGTTGCTGGCGGTCGGAAATGGCTTTGTCACCGTGGCGGAACACCAGAATGTTCCTTCGGGGATCGCGGCGGTGGTGGTCGCGACCGTTCCCCTGTTTACCCTCTGCTTTAGCCGCCTGTTTGGCATTAAAACGCGCAAGCTGGAGTGGCTGGGGATCGCCATCGGGATGGCGGGCATTATTCTTCTTAACAGCGGCGGTAATCTGAGCGGTAATCCGTGGGGCGCGGTGCTGATCCTGATCGGGTCGATGAGCTGGGCGTTTGGCTCGGTGTACGGCTCACGCATCGAATTACCCACCGGAATGATGGCCGGGGCGATTGAGATGGTCACCGCCGGGATCGTGCTGCTGGTGGCGTCAATGATCTCTGGCGAAAAGCTGACCGCCCTGCCCGACCTGTCCGGCTTCCTGGCGGTGGGTTATCTGGCTATTTTCGGCTCGGTGATTGCGATTAATGCCTATATGTTCCTGATCCGCAATGTCTCTCCGGCAGTCGCCACCAGCTATGCCTATGTGAATCCGGTGGTGGCCGTGCTGCTGGGTACGGGTCTTGGCGGGGAATCGCTTTCCCCGGTTGAGTGGATGGCGCTGGGGATCATCATTATGGCGGTGGTGCTGGTGACGTTAGGCAAGTATCTGTTACCGGCCAAACCGGTGGTTACGCCGTGTCAGGCGGAGAAACCTTAAGCGGGCGAATGCCCTGAGTGTCGATCTGCGCGGTCTCTCCACCGCCGCAGATCCACTCCTCCAGCCGCTCCGTGAGCGCCCTGTCGTCCAGCTTTAACCTGCCGCGCAGCGCGCACTCCCACACAACCAGTACCCGCCAGCCCTGCTGCTGAAGCAAGGCAATATCGCGGTTATCGCGAACAACGTTTTTGCCAATCTTGTCCAGCCAGAAGTCGGTGCGGGTCGCCGGGACCTTAAACAGATAGCAGTCGTGGCGATGCCAGAAACAGCCGTGGGTAAAGATGACGCACTGGTGGCTATCAATCACAAAATCAGGCCGCCCGGCAAGGCTGGCGTCCTGCACGCGGAACGCAAAACCGACCTCCGTCAGCAGGCCAGCCAGCCGTTTTTCGATGGCCGTATCCCGCGTGCCGATGGCGCGCATGTTTTTACTGCGGGTGGCCTTATTATGAACGTCCGCCATCGACAGTCTCAGCCTTGCGTTGCGCTACCGCCTGCAGAATACGCGACTCCAGCAGTCGGGCGACGGCGGCAAACGCCGGGACTACCACCGAGTTACCAAACTGACGGTAAGCCTGGGTGTCAGACACCGGGATGCGGAACTGGTAGCCCTGGGGGGTTTCAAAGCCCATCAGACGGGCGCACTCGCGCGGCGTCAGGCGGCGAGGACGGTGGCGCTGGTTTTGCGGATCGTCGAAATCCCGCTCACCGAGGGCTTTATCCCAGCCCCGGTCAATGAGGATCTCGGCCCCGTCTTTGTAATAGCGCGCCGAGAGAGTACGGGCAACGCTGTTCGGGTTGGTGGGATCGACCATACCGAAACCAAACCCGTTGCCCTTCGCCTGATGCTTCTGCGCATAGCGATACAGATATTTCCACAGCACCGGGGTGAGAATGAATTTTGCGTCCACCACGGGTTCGAGCAGATCGGCAATGGTGGGTCGGCGTGCCGGCCACAACCCCGGGAGATCGCGCAGCGTGAAGTTGCCCCGCAGGTTGAGATCGCGACGAAAACCCACCAGCACAATGCGCTCGCGGTGCTGGGGCAGGAAGTGTTTACCATCGATAATCTTCGGATCGTCAGGCCCGCTCTCCGCGGCATCCGCTACGTCATATCCCAGGTCGTCGAGGGTCTGCATGATGATGCGGAAGGTTTTACCTCCGTCGTGGCTCTTCAGGTTCTTCACGTTCTCAAGGACGAAGATCGCCGGGCGACGAGCGTCAATAATGCGCGCCACGTCGAAGAACAGCGTTCCCTGCGTGTCGCAGGCAAAACCGTGCGCGCGGCCCAGGGCATTCTTCTTTGATACCCCGGCCAGCGAAAACGGCTGACACGGGAAGCCCGCCAGCAGCACGTCATGCTCCGGAATGGCGTTGCGAATGTGCTGCGCTGCCTCGTCGTCCGTGACGCCGCTCTGGTGGCTGAGGGTGACTTCGCGGATGTCATCGTTAAACTGGTGTGCATCCGGATCGCAATACCAGTTGGCCTTGTAGGTGCGCACCGCATGTTTGTTCCACTCGCTGGTAAACACGCACTGGCCGCCGATCGCCTCAAAACCATGGCGGATGCCGCCGATCCCGGCAAACAGATCGACAAAGCGGAAAGCATAGTGAGGATGACAGGCCGGAGGACGCGGGAGCAGGTTTTGCAGCAGGCTATATTCACCGTCGCTGAGGCGATGGCCTGCCCGCTCGCTGGTCACCAGACGCTTGAGGATCGCCGGGCTCCAGTGACTGTCGCCCTGAGTCTTCAGAAGATGAGCCAGCGTTCTGGCATCGTAAATTTCCAGGAGCTGGCTTAATAACGCCTGAACTGAAGCCGTTGATTTCTCTGCCAGCACAAGCGCGGACTCCATCACTGATACATTTTCCTGCATAGATTTAACCGGGCCAAAAGGGACTGAGGAGAGAGTAACACATAAAGGCATCACAGACTGTCGCGGAAACGCTGCAGCACTGCGGCGTCTATACCCTCGTAATCACCGCATAGCTCGGCACTGAGCCGGGCCATAAACTGAATCAACACATCGGCACCCTGGCGTGCCAGCTGTCGTCCGGCGGCGGTCTGCATCGTTTCAGGCAGGCGCAGCAGTTTGGTCTGGAAATGGTCCAGCGCAAACGCCCGGTCGTTCAGCTCACGCGCATCGGCAAAGGGATCTTCCGGGTCGAAGAGCGGTACCCCCAGCGCGCCGGACACGGCAAAGACGCGTGCAAGGCCAATCGCACCGAGGGCTTCCAGCCGATCGGCATCCTGAACAATTTTCGCTTCCTCGGTAAGCGGCGTAATGCCCGCGCTGAAGCTGTGCGCCTCGATGGCATGCTGGATAGCGGCATAGTGATGGGCAGGGAAATCGGCAAAGTCTTCGCGCAGGATGGCGGTGGTTCTCGCGGCGGCCAGCTGCGACGAGCGGCCCCGCTGCGGATGATTTTTTGGCAGGCTGACGATATCGTGAAAATAGCAGGCCGTCAGGATGACCAGCGCATCAACCGCCCGATCTTTCATCAGCCGCTGTGAGGTGTTCCAGACCCGACGGAAATGCGAGATATCATGGGCGGTATCATCGGTGGCATGATGCGCCTTCAGCCAGCTTTCAAAACGTTGCTGCCATTGCACGAGTTCCATAGTGCTTTCCAAAAAGTGAAAAGCCGTACAATAGCAATTATTTACTCTTCTGACACATCACGCGGCCGGGTGTACCAGGCAATGGCCCCAAGGATCGATCCCACCGCGCTTAACAGCAGAAAACCGCACAGGGCGCTGAGCCATTTGCCCGACGTCGAGCCGAGATCGTCCTCAATGAGCGGCCCCGATACCGAGGTGACTTTACTGACGATCCACAGATAGCGGGCCATCGCCCAGATGAAATAGCCGCAAAAGGCGTAAAATACCCACAGGGCCAGTTTGCCTCCAAGGCTGCGATTGTGTTTTTGTTCCATGTTATTGTCCTTTCCTTTTCGCGACAGTATAGCCGTCGCATTCACATCGCCAATCCAAACCGTGAAATAAATCACATTTTTCGATCGAACGCACCCCTCTGGGGCAGATTTTCTGCCGCCAGTTTGCGTTAGGGTCATCTTCCGCAAGATTATATTTAGCACATTTATCATTCGCTCGTATTTATTTGACTGAAAAATATTCTAAGCGGACATGGCGAGAGGGACGGGAAGGATTTATTACACTGTTTTTATCCTGGACAAGACATTTGCTCAAACGAAGAACTGTGCAATGATAACGACGTTATATGCTTTTTTTATCGTTACACCATTAATAACTCTCAAATTCCCCCTAATCCTTAGCCCGATACTGTTATCGGGCTTTTTTTTGCCGTCTCCTTATCGCAAAAGCATAAATACAACCAATGAAACCTTAACTTCAATAAGTTACTGATATATATATTAATAGATAATAAATATACAAATTCAGCAACCATAAATATCACATATAATGAAATCATTATTAATATTTTGAAATAGTCTAAATGATTTGGTTACATTTATTTTTAAACAGTAAAATCCCGCCCTGAAATAGTATTGAACCCGTAATCCGGAGAGGGTTACGTATATTCATTAAGAAAATACTTTGAAGGGAATATATAATGAAAAGAAAAGTTCTGGCAGTTCTCGTCCCTGTTTTGTTAAGCGCTGGCGCAGTAAACGCGGCTGAAATCTACAACAAGGACGGCAATAAATTCGATCTGTACGGAAAGATGGTCGGCGAGCATATCTGGGACAAAACCGACGATAGCAACAGTGAAAACGTTGATACCTCCTACGCCCGTTTCGGCATCAAAGGCGAAACACAAATTAGCGACGACCTGACCGGTTTTGGCCAGTTTGAGTACAACATGACCGCCAGCGCCCCGGAAGGCGAGCAGGATGAGAGCACCCGTCTGGCGTTCGCTGGCCTGAAGTTCGGTGACTACGGTTCATTTGACTATGGCCGTAACTACGGCGTGGCCTACGATGCCGGTGCATATACCGATATGCTGGTGGAATGGGGTGGCGACTCCTGGGTTCACACCGACAACTTTATGACCGGCCGTACTACCGGCGTGGCGACTTATCGCAACACGGACTTCTTCGGTGCGGTTGAAGGCCTGGATTTTGCGCTGCAGTATCAGGGTAAAAACCACGAAAACCAGGTGAAAACAGCTAATGGCGACGGTTACAGCACCTCGCTGGCCTACAACTTCGATGGCTTTGGCTTCGTGGGTGTCTATGGCAAGTCTGACCGCACCAACAAACAGTCTGCTGACGGCTATGGCGATACCGCTGAAGTCTGGTCTCTGGCAGCGAAGTATGATGCCAACAACCTTTACGCTGCGGTGATGTACGGTGAAACCCGCAACATGACCTGGGCGGGTGGCGATGTCGGATTTGCCAACAAAACCCAGAACGTCGAAGCCGTGGTGCAGTACCAGTTTGACTTCGGCCTGCGTCCTTCTCTGGGCTACGTCTATTCCACAGGCAAAGATCTGGGTGAACGCAACGGTCGTGGCGGATTTAACGCCGACCTCGTGAACTATGTTGAACTGGGTACCTGGTACTACTTCAACAAGAACATGAACGTCTACACCGCATACAAATTTAACCTGCTGGATGAAGACGACGCAGCCCGAGCCGGCGGTCACTCTGACGACCAGTTCGCGCTGGGTATCGTTTACCAGTTCTGATTTTCTGGCAAGCCTCTGTTAAGCCCGCTACGCAGCGGGCTTTTTGCTTTTTGCCCGCCACCAGATTTACATAGCTTTAACAAATTAGCGCCATCAGCCATAATGCCCGCTTTCTGCATCTCCTGGAGTTTCAATGCGCGATTTGCCGCCCCTTCCTCCTACGCACAAGCGCCCAATGAAACTGAACACCCTGGTCACGCTGATGGTCTACAGCGTAACGGGCGCGATCCTGCTGGTGATTTTTGTGCTCTATTTTGCGCAAATTACCCGTGCCACGCGGGATGGCGTGCGGGATACCGCCCTGGCGGTTGCCAGAACCCTGGCCGACAGCCCGGAGGTGATCCGCGGCTTATCCTTGCCTCCGGACAGCAACATTATTCAACCTGTGGCCCTGGCAGTGATGCAGCGTAATAACCTGCTGTTTGCCGTCGTCACCGACATGCGGGGGATCCGCTATTCACATCCTAACGGTGCCCTGCTCGGCAAAACCTTCATTGGGGAGGATCTTCAGCCTGCGCTGGAAGACAAAGAGAACGTCGCCGTCAACCACGGGGTGCTCGACGAGGCGCTGCGGGTGTTTACCCCGGTTTATGACGCTCAGCATCAGCAGATCGGGGTGGTGGCGGTGGGGATCTCGCTGAATAAAGTCGAACAGCAGATCGCCCGCAACCGCTGGGATGCCATCTGGCTGGTTCTGTTCAGCGCCCTGCTGGGTGCGCTCGGCGCATGGGGCCTGGTGCGGATGCTGAAACGCGTGCTGTTTGGCCTCGAGCCGTATCAGATTTCCGCCCTGCTGGAACAGCGTCAGGCGATGCTGCAGTCCTTGCGCGAGGGGGTGATCGCGGTGGATCAGCAGGGGCGTGTGACGATGATCAACCATGCCGCCCGGCAGATCCTGAATGCCAGCGCCAGCAGCCATGCCCTGCACGAGACGCCGCTACTGGCGAACCTACGTGAGGTATTGCATACCGGGCTGCCGCGTCAGGATCAGGAGATCAACTGCCACGGTCGGCTATTGCTCTGCAACACCCTGCCCGTCAAAAGCGATAATCAGCTGATGGGCGCCATCACCACCTTCCGCGATAAGACCGAGATCAGCCAGCTGCTACAGCGACTGGACGTTATGGTGAGCTATCTGGATGTGCTGCGCAGCCACTCCCATGAGTTTATGAACAAGCTGCATGTGATCCTCGGCCTGCTGCATATGAAGCACTATGCCAAACTGGAAGAGTACGTCCTGATGACCGCCAATGCCTGGCAGATGGATGTCGGCACGCTGCAGCGCAACGTAAAATCGCCTGTGGTGGCGGGGTTTCTGCTGGGCAAAATCAACCGCGCCAGAGAGCTGGGGTTTAGCCTGACGCTTTCCGATGCCAGTCAGGTGCCGGATAACCCGAATGAACAGCAGGTGGCGGGGCTGATCACCGTACTCGGTAATCTGATCGAGAATGCGCTGGATGCGATGGCTGCGCAGCCCGAGGGGGAGATCGGCCTGCTGCTGCACTATCAACAGGGCTGGCTCAGCGCAGAGGTCAGTGACGATGGGCCGGGCATTGCCCCCGACCATCTGCAGGCCATTTTTAACAAAGGGTTTTCCACCAAAGGGGAAAACCGAGGTGTGGGGCTGTTTCTCGCCCGTCAGCATATTGAAAACCTGGGCGGGGAGATCGCCGTCGAATCTGAACCGGGCGTGTTTACCCAGTTTTTTGTTCAGCTTCCCTGGGACAGTGAAAGGAAAAGCGCGTGATACATGTTTTGATTGTCGATGATGATGCCATGGTGGCCGATCTCAACCGCCAGTACGTTAACCGGGTGGACGGCTTTTGCTGCTGCGGCGTGGCAACTACGCTGGCGGAGGCCGGGGCGGTGCTGAACGCCCGTGCCCGGCAGGTCGACCTGATCCTGCTGGATGTCTACATGCAGCGCGAAAATGGGCTAAGCCTGCTGCCGGTTATCCGGGCATCGGGGCGCAACACCGATGTCATTATGATCACTTCAGCGTCCGATGCCGCCACCATTCAGACCGCCATGCACTATGGCGTGGTGGATTATCTGATCAAACCGTTTCAGTTTCCGCGCTTCGAAGAGGCGTTAAACGGCTGGCGCGAGAAAAAAGTCCTGATGGCGTCGCAGCAGTACCATGACCAGGCCGATGTCGATCGGCTGTTGCGCGGCGGCGCGCCAGGGCTGGCGGACAGCCGACGTCTGCCAAAAGGGCTGACCCCGCAGACGCTGCGCACGCTGTGCCTGTGGATTGATGCGCATCCCGGAACCGAGTTTTCGACCGACGATCTGGCGCACGCTGTTAATATCTCCCGGGTTTCCTGTCGCAAGTATCTGATTTGGCTGGCTCAGATAAATATTCTGCACACCAGTATTCACTATGGTGCCACCGGTCGGCCCGTGTATCGCTACCGTCTGCGTCCCGAGCAGGTCGCCCTGCTCAGACAATATTGCCATCAGGAGTAACGCCCGCAATACAACCGCTTCGGGTAAACATCCTGATTTACTTCACATATATTGTTTTGCAGCGGTAAAGGGCTGTTACTTCCCTTAACTGGAATGATAATGTACCCGGCGCACAGGATGTCTGACGAGAAAGCTAGCGGAAAGACTGACTGAAGAGATAGTGTGGCGGAGAGAGGGGGATTTGAACCCCCGGTAGAGTTGCCCCTACTCCGGTTTTCGAGACCGGTCCGTTCAGCCGCTCCGGCATCTCTCCGTTTTGATGGTTGCCATGATGCCGCGTAATTTGGCATTTTAACAGACCATAACCGTTCAATTTTGTTCAAGTGACGAGTTTGCGAGCAAAGCGATGATTAAGTGGCCCTGGAAATCGAATGAATCCGCCCGAAGCGCGGCATTGCCGTGGGAAGAGGCGCTGGCGATCCCCGTCCTGTCCACTTTATCGGATGAGGATAAATCGCGTCTGGTGCAGCTTGCCATGCGATTCTTACAGCAAAAACGTCTGGTCCCGCTCCAGGGTTTTGATCTCGACGATCGTAAGAGTACCCGCATCGCCCTGCTCTTTTGCCTGCCGGTACTGGAATTGGGTATCGAGTGGCTGGATGGTTTCCATGAAGTGCTGATCTACCCGGCGCCGTTTGTGGTTGACGACGAATGGGAGGACGATATCGGGCTGGTGCACAGTCAGCGGATGGTGCAGTCTGGCCAAAGCTGGCAGCAAGGGCCAATTATCCTCAACTGGCTGGACATTCAGGACTCGTTCGACGCATCCGGTTTTAACCTTATCATTCATGAAGTGGCGCACAAGCTGGACACCCGCAATGGCGATCGCGCCAGCGGCGTTCCTTTTATCCCGCTGCGTGAAGTGGCTGGCTGGGAACACGATCTGCACGCCGCGATGAACAATATTCAGGATGAGATCGATCTGGTGGGCGAAAGCGCAGCCAGTATTGATGCCTACGCCGCCACCGATCCGGCCGAGTGCTTTGCAGTGTTATCGGAATATTTCTTCAGCGCGCCCGAGCTTTTTGCCCCCCGCTTCCCGGCACTGTGGCAGCGTTTTTGCCAGTTTTACCAGCAGGACCCGCTGCAACGGTTACGTGAAAATGACGGCCAGAGCGGCGATCCCGCAGCGCAAGTACACTAAACCAGCACTCTGAGGCTTAATTAATCAATTGAATCAGCGCGTTGAATTTAGTGTTGACACAAAATGGCGGGGCCATTAACATGCGCCTCGTTCACACGATTCCTCTGTAGTTCAGTCGGTAGAACGGCGGACTGTTAATCCGTATGTCACTGGTTCGAGTCCAGTCAGAGGAGCCATATTTAAGAAGCCCGCTTAAGGAAACTTAAGCGGGCTTTTTGCATTCTTATTGATCAAACCCATTTTAAAGCGCAAAGCCGTAATGGGAGCCATCCGGTAGATCGACCTCGACGCGCAGTTTGCCTCCAGCCGCTTCAACATAGCGTTTTAGGGTGGAAAGCTTGATGTCACGCCCGGCCTTTTCCATCCCCGCCACCGTCGGCTGCTTTAAGCCCAGCGCCTGGGCCATTTCGTTCTGCGTTTTGTTCACTTTCTCACGCAGTTCGGCCAGATGGATGTTAAGGAGCATCTCCTCCGCTATAGCTTTGGCGGCCTCTACTACTTCAGGTTTTTCCTCAGCAAGCAGCTGTTCCAGCGTTCTGCCCATACCTCACTCCTTTCCTTCTTTATTGTTCAGATAAGCCGTTAATTCACGATCCGCCAGCGGGATCATCTCCTCATAGAAGCGTTTTTCGTTCCCGGCTTTGTTACCCGCACAAAGGATGGTCCCTGTCCGGTTCGTCGTTTCAATCTTCCACACACGTCCTCCCTGATAATATAGGTTAAAATCTATATAGGTTAAAGACTATATAGAAATTATCTTTTTTACGGGAGGAAGAAAGTGTGGCTGAGGGAAACTGGACGAGACTTCGCAAGAAACTTCATCATGCAATGTAACTGCGTTCACCGTCGGAACCGGGGTAGAAAAAACCCCGCGATGCGGGGTCGGTTGGGCTATATCTGATAGTCAATGGCCACTTCTTCGGACTCCATGACCTGGCGTTTGATCTCATCCACCGAGAGTCCCGCGTTGCAGAGTTCGATAAAGCGCCAGACATAGTTGCGCTGCAGCTGGCCGCGCTTAAGCCCGAGCCAGACGGTGTTGGCATCAAACAGGTGACGGGTATCGAGACGCATCAGGTTACCCTGCTCGAGCTCGCCGCCGGACTGTTCCGCCACCAGCCCAATGCCCAATCCCAGTTCGACGTAGGTGCGGATTACATCAGAATCCTGAGCGCTGAGCACTACATCCGGGGTCAGACCTTTGCGGTTAAAGGCCTCGTCAATACGCGAGCGCCCGGTAATGCCCTGACGGTAGGTAATCAGCGGCCATTTGGCGATAGCGTCCAGAGTCAACGGAGAGACCTGGGTCAGCGGGTGGTCGACCGGCAGCAGCAGACTGTGATGCCAGCGGAACCACGGGAATGCGGCCAGCAGCGGGTCGTTGCTTAAGCGCTCGCTGGCGATACCGATATCCGCCCCGCCGTTTTGCAGCAGGACTTCTATCTCCTGCGGCGTGCCCTGGATCAGCTCCAGACGTACGTCAGGGAACAGCTCACGGAAGGCCTTGATCACCGGCGGCAGGCTGTATCGGGCCTGAGTATGGGTTGTGGCGATGGTCAATACGCCGGAGGCATCGTTGGTAAAGAGATCGGCCAGGCGGCGCACGTTGCTGGCTTCATTCAGAATGCGCTCAGCGATGGTTAACAGCGCCTTGCCGGGCTCAGTCATACCCAGCAGGCGCTTGCCGCGACGAATGAAGATCTCAATACCCAGCTCCTCCTCCAGCTCGCGAATATGGCGGCTGACGCCCGACTGGGAGGTATAGAGCATGTTGGCGACCTCGGTCAGGTTGTAATCCCGACGGGCCGCCTCACGGATGATTTTAAGTTGCTGGAAATTCACGGTTCACTCCGGCGGATCTGACATAGCGCTATTGTTAGAGCGTGCCCGTCGTGAGAACAAATAATAAAAACCCGCAACTTATACCTTTATGGAATATCAGCTGACCAGCTGCAGCTCGCGATTCTCCAGCGATGGACGGCTCACCAGCGACATCAGGATCTCCTTCACCGCCTGTGCCTGCGGTGTGAGTGCGCCGCGCGCCGAGACGTTCAGCGACAGCGGCAGGCTCATTGACGGCGAGGAAATTCGTGCCATCCAGCCGTTGGCGGCGCTGGAGAGCGAGCGGGCTGCCGATTCTGGCAGTACCGTTACGCCCATTCCGCTGGCAATGGCGGCGGTCAGCGTGGAGATAGAGTCGATCTCGCCAATGATTTTGGCCGTCAGACGACGCAGGGAGAAAGCCTCATCGACGCGCAAACGCACGGCGCTGTAGTCGCGAGGTAAGAACAGATTCATCTCGGCTACCGCGGTTAAATCCACGCTCTGTCCCGGACAGTCGCGCGTTCCCACCAGGAAGAGATCTTCTTTCAGCAGCGGCTGGCTGGTGATGCCCGCCACGGGAGAGCGATCGTAAAGCACCGCCATATCCAGTTGTCCGCCGAGCAATTTATCATTGAGCGCCGAACCGCTGTTCTCGTGGAGATAGACCAGTACTTCTGGCAGCTCCGCGCGCACCGCCTGTAGCAGCGGCATGGTGACTGACGAGGCCGCCGTGCCCGGCGCCAGGCCGATTGACACCTGGCCGCTCAGCGTCTGTCCAACATTACCCACCGCCAACTGGGCCTGTTCGCACTGGCGCAGAATAGTACGGGCGTGGGTGTAGAGGATCTTGCCCGCTTCGGTTGGCGTTACGCCGCGTTTCGTGCGGATCAACAGCTGTTGATCCAGCTCACCTTCCAGAGTGGCCACCTGCTGGCTCAGTGCCGGCTGTGCGATATGCAACACTTCAGCGGCCTGGGTCAGGCTACCGATATCGACGATTTTTACGAAGTATTTCAGTCGTCTTAAGTTCATTTTGCCCCCTGTACGAAATGCGTTGCCGGTTCCGGCGCGAATGTACTGAGGGTTTTGCAAGATGCTTGCCAGTTTTTAAAAGAGGTCCGATAAGTCCGCTAAGCGGCGGAAAATAAGGAAATCTAATCATTGCCCACGCTTTTAAACATGAAACAGCGGTTTATGATCTGCCCCATTCGGGGTATATGCGCACCAAAAACGTGCAATCCGTTGCTGAAACCGCCACTTTGCTGATTTTGTCAGCAAACGATTCACACAGGTGGGATCACCCTTTGACAAGTGCAGGAGACGCCGCTAATATTCGCCCCGTTCACACGATTCCTCTGTAGTTCAGTCGGTAGAACGGCGGACTGTTAATCCGTATGTCACTGGTTCGAGTCCAGTCAGAGGAGCCACATTTAAGAAGCCCGCTTAAGGAAACTTAAGCGGGCTTTTTGCTTTAACTGTCTGGCTTATTGGCTGGAGGTCATCACCAGCGGCGTGCTTTGCACTCCGAACCCGATATTCACCGGCATCCCCGACCGACGCTCCAGCGCCCCGCTCACCCGCACGGCATCCACCTCCGCCCCGTTGAGCTGCGCGCGTAACGCAGGCGTCATTGGCAGCGGCACTTTATTGGTGGATTCAAACTCCGCGCGATTACGCGACAGCGGTTCGTGGACTTCCACCCAGCGGCTGCCGTCCGGCTCGGTGGTGACTTTTACCGGCTGATCGATCAGCTGCACCCGCGTCCCCACCGGGACATTATCGAACAGGTACTTAATATCGTCGTTACGCAGACGAATACAGCCCTGGCTAACGCGCAGCCCGATGCCAAAGTTCGAATTGGTGCCGTGAATGGCGTACAGCCTGCCAATATAGAGGGCATACAGCCCCATCGGGTTGTCCGGACCAGCGGGAACAAACGCAGGCAGGGTTTTGCCCTCTTTGGCGTAGGCGCGACGGGTGTTTGGCGTTGGTGACCAGGTTGGCCCGTCCTGCTTGCGCTCGACAGCGGTCACCCAATTACGCGGCGTCTCCCGTCCGGCTTCACCAATGCCAATAGGGAAGATCTCCACGGTGTTCCCCTCTTTTGGGTAGTAGTACAGGCGCATTTCCGCCACGTTCACTACGATCCCCTCCCGCACCGTCGGCGGTAAGATGATCTGCTGGGGCACCACCAGCTGCGAGCCAGATTTAGGTAAAAACGGATCGGCTCCCGGGTTGGCCTCCAGCATATTGCTCAGCCCCTGCCCGTACTGCGCCGCAAAGGCCTCGAGCGGCAGCCTGTTGTCAGCCGGAACGGTGATCACCTGGGGGCTCCCCACCAGACGACTTCCTTCCGGCGGCAACGGGTAACTCACCGCCAGCGCACTCTGACTGACCAGTAATGCGGCAAAACAGCCCAAAATAGTACTACGGCGCATCATTCCCTTCCTCTGTCGCTCCACGTATCAGATAAGCATAGCCTTGTTGCTGCGTTTATCGCCAGATAACCACGCATCATGTCGATAAATATCACCCGTTTAGCTCACGCCAGGATAAAAACGTTTTCACCTGCCTGCTGTCGGGGTAGTCTCATACCCGTCGCTATTTTCAGGCGGCCGCAATGTGAGTGATCTTCTCCCTATACCTATAAGAAAATAACGTCAGACAGGACCACTATGGACACCACCCTCGCATCCCCGTCCCCCTATGGGACAGCACCATCGCTTCATCGCGCGCGCCGCGCGGCCCTCGGCAGTTTTGCCGGTGCGGTTGTCGACTGGTACGATTTTCTGCTGTACGGCATTACCGCCGCGCTGGTCTTTAACCACGAATTTTTTCCGCAGATAAGCCCGGCGATGGGCACGCTCGCCGCCTTTGCCACCTTTGGCGTTGGCTTTCTGTTCCGCCCACTCGGCGGGGTGATCTTCGGTCACTTTGGCGACAAGCTGGGCCGCAAGCGGATGCTGATGCTGACGGTGTGGATGATGGGCATCGCCACCGCGCTGATTGGTATTCTGCCCTCCTTTACCGCGATTGGCTGGTGGGCACCGGTGCTGCTGGTCACCCTGCGCGCCGTTCAGGGCTTCGCCGTCGGCGGCGAATGGGGAGGCGCGGCGCTACTGTCGGTAGAGAGCGCCCCGGCGCGTAAAAAAGCCTTCTACAGCAGCGGCGTCCAGGTGGGTTATGGCGTTGGCCTGCTGCTCTCCACCGGGCTGGTCTCGCTGATCAGCACGCTTACCACCGACGAGCAGTTCCTGAGCTGGGGCTGGCGAATCCCATTCCTGTTCAGCATCGTGCTGGTGCTGGCGGCCCTGTGGGTGCGCAAAGGGATGGACGAGTCCGCCGAATTCGAGCAGCAGCGTCAGCAACCCGCTGAGAAGCGCCGTCTGCCGGTGATGGATGCGTTGATCCGCCATCCGGGGGCGTTTCTGAAAATCATCGCCCTGCGCCTGTGCGAACTGCTGACGATGTACATCGTCACGGCTTTTGCCCTGAGTTACTCCACCCAGAACCTCGGCCTGCCCCGCGAGCTGTTTCTCAATATTGGCCTGCTGGTGGGCGGTATCAGCTGCCTGACCATTCCCTGCTTTGCGTGGCTGGCAGACCGCTTTGGTCGCCGTCGGGTCTATATCACCGGTGCGCTAACCGGGGCCCTTAGCACCTTCCCGTTCTTTATGGCGCTTGAAGCCCAGTCGGTGTTCTGGATTGTGGTGTTCGCTATCCTGCTGGCGAATATCGCCCATGACATGGTGGTGTGCGTCCAGCAGCCGATGTTTACCGAAATGTTTGGCGCGAGCTACCGTTACAGCGGCGCGGGTGTGGGCTATCAGGTGGCGAGCGTGGTGGGCGGCGGGTTTACGCCGTTTATTGCCGCTGCGCTGGTGACCTTCTCCGGCGGGGACTGGCACAGCGTGGCCATCTATCTGCTGGCCGGATGTTTGCTTTCTGCCGCCACGGCTCTACTGATGAAACCGGCTTCATCCTGATACTTTAGTTTCACATCCAGGTGACATACTATCGGTGAACGCCGTACACCTGTGGAACAAGGAGACAGAGATGAATAATAAGGGCTCCAGCCTGACCCCGGCTCAGGCACTGGAAACGCTGGATGCGCTGTACGACCAGGCGGTCAACGCCTTACGCAGCGCCATCAGCGAGTATATTAAAGACGGAACGCTCCCGGATGCAGAGGCCAGAATGAATGGCCTCTTTGTTTATCCTTCGCTTTCCGTGACCTGGGATGGTAGCGCCACCAATACGCCGAAGACCCGCGCCTATGCGCGCTTTACCCACGCTGGCTGCTACTCCACTACCATTACCCGGCCGACGCTGTTTCGCCCGTATCTGGAAGAGCAACTGACGCTGCTGTATCAGGATTACGGCGCCCACATCACCGTCGAGCCGTCGCGGCATGAGATCCCCTATCCGTATGTTATCGACGGTTCCGAACTGACGCTGGACCGCTCCATGAGCGCGGGCCTGAAGCGCCACTTCCCGACCACCGAACTGTCGCAGATTGGGGATGAGACCGCCGACGGGATCTACCATCCGGCGGAGTTTTCCCCGCTGTCGCACTTTGACGCCCGCCGGGTTGATTTTTCGCTGGCGCGCCTGCGTCACTACACCGGCACCCCAGCGGAACATTTCCAGCCGTTCGTACTGTTCACCAACTACACCCGCTATGTGGATGAGTTTGTGCGCTGGGGTTGCAGCCAGATCCTCGATCCGGACAGCCCGTACATCGCCCTCTCCTGCGCGGGCGGGATCTGGATCACTGCCGAAACCGAAGCCCCGGAGCAGGCCATCTCCGATCTGGCGTGGAAGAAGCATCAGATGCCGGCCTGGCACCTGGTCACCGCCGACGGCCAGGGCATCACTCTGATCAACATCGGGGTGGGCCCGTCGAACGCCAAAACCATCTGCGATCACCTCGCGGTCCTGCGTCCGGACGTCTGGCTGATGATTGGCCACTGCGGCGGGCTGCGTGAGAGCCAGCTGATTGGCGATTACGTGCTGGCCCACGCTTACCTGCGCGACGATCACGTCCTGGATGCGGTGCTGCCGCCGGACATTCCGATCCCGAGCATTGCCGAAGTGCAGCGGGCGCTGTACGACGCCACCAAAGAGGTGAGCGGCATGCCGGGCGAAGAGGTTAAACAGCGTCTGCGTACCGGGACGGTGGTCACCACCGACGATCGTAACTGGGAGCTGCGCTACTCGGCGTCGGCGCTGCGCTTCAACTTAAGCCGCGCGGTGGCTATCGATATGGAGAGCGCTACTATCGCCGCCCAGGGTTATCGCTTCCGCGTCCCTTACGGCACCCTGCTCTGCGTCTCCGATAAGCCGCTGCACGGCGAAATTAAGCTCCCGGGTCAGGCGAACCGTTTTTACGAGGGGGCGATCTCCGAGCACCTGCAGATTGGCATTCGCGCTATCGACCTGCTGCGTGCCGAGGGGGATAAGCTGCACTCGCGCAAGCTGCGTACCTTCAACGAGCCGCCGTTCCGCTAATCATAAAAAAGGAAAGTTATGCAAACCACATCACCGCTCTCTGCCCTGCGCCAGTGGCTGGAAACCCAGGCGCTGGACGGCATCATCGTTCCGCGTACCGATGCCTTTCAGAGCGAGTACTGCCACCCACATGACGACGTTCTCGCCTGGCTGACCGGCTTTGATGGCTCAGCGGGCCACGCCCTGATCCTGCGCGATCGCGCTCTGCTGTTTGTTGACGGACGCTATCAGGTGCAGGCCCGTGAACAGGTGGACCTTGCGGAGATTGAGATCCTTCATCTGCACAACGATCTGCTGGCGGACTGGCTGGATCGGCATGTCGGGGCGGGCTCCCGGATTGCCTTTGAAGCCCTGCTGATGACCAACGCTCAGTACGAGGCGCTGAACGCCAGCCATTGCGAACTTGTCGCCCTGAATGATTCGCCGTTCGACAGCCTGTGGCAGGATCGCCCGGCCCCGCCCGTGGGCGCGATCCGCGAGATGCCGGTTGAGATCAGCGGTGAAAGCAGCGCCGATAAGCGCCAGCGCGTCGCTGCACTCCTGGCAGAGCGTAATGCCGATTATCTGGCTATCACCCAGCCGGACAACATTGCCTGGCTGCTGAACGTGCGCGGGAGCGATATTCCCATGAGCCCGGTGCCGAACTCATTTGCTCTGTTGAGCCGCGAGGGCGCGGTGGAGTGGTTTGTCACCCCTGAGAAAACGCAGGAACTTTCCGCATCCCTACTGGAGAGCCTGACGCTGGCCTCTGAAGCCGATTTTCTGCCTCGCAGCCAGCAGCTATGCGCCGGGAAGCGGGTGATGGTGGATGCCGATTCTGCGCCTGTCGCCCTACGCTTTGCCGTTGAGCCGCAGGGTGAGATCCTCTGGCACGCCGACCCGATCACCGCCATGAAAGCGCATAAAAACCCGACCGAGCTGGCGGGCTACCGTGACAGCCATCAGCAGGATGGCGTGGCGTGGGTTAACTTCCTTGCCTGGCTGGCGCACGAGGTGCCCCGCCGGGAGGCTGCGGGTAATCCGCTCACCGAGCTGGAAGCGCAGGCGCAGCAGCTGGTGTTCCGCCAGCAGCGACCGGGCTTTATCGAGCAGAGTTTTGCCACCATTTCCGCCTCGGCCAGCAATGCGGCGATGTGCCATTACCACTCCAGCGAGCAGACCAATGCGGCCATTACCCGCGCCCATTTTTATCTGAACGATTCCGGCGGTCAGTACCATAACGGCACCACCGACGCCACGCGTACCCTGGCCTTCGGCCCCCTGAGCGCCCAGTGTCGTCTGCACTACACCGCAGTGCTGAAAGGCTTTTTATCGCTTATCTCCCTGCAGTTCCCGTCCAGCACCTGCGGGCATCAGATTGACGCCTTCGCCCGACGCGGGCTGTGGGAGCTGGGGCTCGATTTTGATCATGGCACGGGGCACGGCGTGGGCCACCAGCTGCTGATCCATGAGAACCCGCAACGTATCGCGAAGAAGGTCAACCCGTGGCCGCTGGTGGCAGGCAATATCATCACCATCGAGCCTGGCTACTATCTGGCCGATGAGTATGGGATCCGCATTGAAAATCAGGTGGAGATTGTGGAGAGCCAGCCGGGCTTCTGTCGCTTTGCGTCCCTGACCCTGGCCCCCATCGACCTGAGCCAGGTGGAGCTGCATCTACTCAGCGAAAAGGATATCCAGTGGCTGGATGCGTATCACCAGCAGGTACGGGAGGTGCTTTCGCCGCACGTTAACAGCGATGCACGCCCATGGCTGGTTGCGGCGACGGCGCCGGTGCGTGTGCAGAGATAGTGCGGCCTGAAGCCCTCTCCCACAGCGAGAGGGCAAAAGCAAAAAGCCCGCTTAAGTTTCCTTAAGCGGGCTTCTTAAATGTGGCTCCTCTGACTGGACTCGAACCAGTGACATACGGATTAACAGTCCGCCGTTCTACCGACTGAACTACAGAGGAATCGTGTGAACGGGGCGAATATTAGCGATGCCACCTGGCGTTGTCAAAGGCAGATTGCAGATTTTGCATCGTTTGCCGATTTATTCCCCACTTTGCACATTCACTACCCGTTCTGAGGCGGCAACCGCCACATTATTACGCTGTGGCCGCGGGTATTTCTGCAACCAGCGTCCGCTGATCATTCGCCAGTAGAACAGCGCCCCGCGAACCGCCCAGTCGAGGAACATCCCCAGCCAGACCCCAACCACGCCCATCCCCAGCATGATCCCCAGCGTATAACCCGCGACCACACGGCAGCCCCACATGCCGAGCATCGAGACCCACATCGCGAAACGGGCATCGCGCGCCCCTTTCAGCCCGGCAGGTAACACCCATGAGGCAGCCCAGATCGGCATAAAGGCAGCGTTCAGCCAGAGCAGGATCACCACCACGTCTTTAACGTCCTGCTCATGGGTATAGAACGACGCCAGCAGCCCGGCGAAGGGCGCGGTTCCCCAGGCAATAGCGGTCAGGCCAATCGTCGAGAGCCAGAATACGTGGCGTAGCTGACGCTCCGCCTGGCCGATCTGCCCCTTACCGAGCCGTTTTCCGGTGATAATGGTGGAGGCGGACCCGAGGGCGTTGCCTGGTAGGTTGATCAGTGCCGCGACGGAAAAGGCGATAAAGTTCCCGGCAATCACGTCGGTACCCATCCCGGCCACAAACATCTGGGTCAGGAGTTTGCCGCCGTTGAACAGCACCGACTCAATACTGGCGGGCACGCCGATGCCCATCACTTCCCAGATAATGGCGAAGTTAAGCGGCTTGAAATAGCTCTTGATGCTGATGCGCAGCGACGGGTTAAAACCGACCGCCAGCACCACGATAATGGCGACAGCGCCGATATAGCGTGAGATGGTCAGCCCGAGGCCGGCCCCAACAAAGCCGAGCCCGTCCCAGGAGAACAGACCGTAAATCAGCACGCTACTGATCATAATGTTGAGGATATTCATCCCGCCGTTTATCAGCAGCGGAATTTTGGTGTTACCTGCCCCGCGCAACGCCCCGCTGCCAATCAGCGCAATGGCCGCAGCCGGATAGCTGAGCACCGTCATCTCAAGGTAGGACAGCGCCAGAGCTTTCACCTCGCCGGTCGCCTCGCCGGCCACCACGTTGATGATCTCTTCCCCGAAATAGTGGATCACCGCCGCCAGCACAATGGAGAACAGGGTCATGATCACCAGCGACTGCCGGGCGGCAGCGCGCGCGCGTCGGGGATCGCGTTTCCCCAGGCTAAAGGCCACCACCACCGTGGTCCCGAGATCGATGGCCGCAAAGAACGAAATGATCACCATGTTGAAGCTGTCGGCCAGCCCAACGCCCGCCATCGCTTCTTTGCCGAGCCAGCTGACCAGGAAAGTGCTGAGCACCCCCATCAGCAGGACGCAGGTGTTTTCCAGAAAGATAGGCACGGCAAGAGGGGTGATTTCACGCCAGAAGAGAACCTTGTAACTCTTACGTTTGGCATACCAGGGCGTGCGCATCACGGCCTGGCGTAAAGCGGAGGTGACGTTCAAAATGGACCTTAGCGAGAAAAGTTGAAACTCCATTTCAAATGATGAGGGAGAAATGCAGATCCTGCAAAGTATTTCCCACAAAAATATGTTGGTAATTACGTCAAACTGACGACAGAATCAGCAGTTGATCGAAAGCGGGTAAGATCAGGTTTGACAAAAGTTTTTTCGCCGCTAAGATAACGCTCCACAACGATTCCTCTGTAGTTCAGTCGGTAGAACGGCGGACTGTTAATCCGTATGTCACTGGTTCGAGTCCAGTCAGAGGAGCCACATTTAAGAAGCCTGCTTTCGAGCAGGCTTTTTGCTTTTCCGGATTCGGTAAATCGCGGCCCAAAAAAAACCCTCCGACAGGTCGGAGGGTTTAGCATGTTCAGCGGCGCTTATTCGCCTTTGGCTTCAGCGTGCTTCATCTCGCCCATGACTTTCAGCTTTTTCGAGATTTCACGACGTTCTTTAGAGATCTCAGCATTTTTGATGATGTAGTCGTCGACGCGATCTTCATAATCGCTTTTCATGCTGGCGATGATGCCCTGGATGGCTTCAACGCTCATGCCTGGCTTGATGTAATCGCTCAGGTTGTCCAGCAGCAGAACACGCTTCTGGTTGTCACGGATCTTCTTCTCAACGTCCTGGATTTCACGTTGCAGTTTGTTCTTGCGGCGGAACAGGCGGACGAATTCCAGAACATCCTGGAACGAAGGCTTGGTAGTTTCCATTTTTACACCCCTGATAATGTGAGATTCGGATTCGTTTAAACAACCGCGATGCCGTTAACCTTACTGACAGCGATTGCTGATGACAATAATTTTTCCTTTGTCCCTATCATAACCTCAATTTCTGCTGAATCGAAGCAGCAGCCATCACAACCGTGCATAGCCGCTTTTTATTTGCGCAATGCCCGGCAGATAAGATGTGACAACAGCTCCAGCTGGCGCGCAAGTTCCATGCTCAACCATACATAGCCATGAATAGGCGTTTCCGCCACGTTTTCACTGCGTTGATCGTTTATCAGCTGCCGCAGCTCGGCAACGATTTCGTTCAGCCGCTCGGTATTAGCCAGAATCGGCTGCGGATTGCCTTCATAGAGCGCGTGGGCGATGGTGAGCAGCGTCTGCTGCGTCATCTGCTGCGTCTCTTTTAAGGTCCGGGCATTCAGCATCACAAAGTGACTGGCCCGGGAGGCCCAGTGGGCGTTGATCTGTAGCTCCAGCATGCAGACCAGGTTGCGGCTGACGGTCTGGATCGCTTCGAAGATAGCTTTCTGAATATGGGTCTCTTTACTGGCCGGGGTGATCAGGCCGCGCATTTTTACCACGTCGTTAAGGATGGTTTGCAGATGTTTTTCCAGCCGCGGACGCTCAACAAGGTTGGGAGAAAAGCCCGCCTGATAAACCCGGTTAAAGGCAGTGACGTAGTTCGCCATCTGGATACGCCAGTGCAGAAACGCCCGCTGCGGCCAGATCCCGGTAAACAGCATCGCCAGCAGGGAACCGAGGATCACGTCGCCGCTTCGCCACAGCGCGGTGTGCATATCCCCGGTCGGCGCGCCAATCACCACCGCGAGGGTGATACCAATCAGCAGCGCCTGATAGGGCCGCTTGCCGAGCGCCAGCCAGCCGCAGAGGAACATCGCTGCCGCGCACCACAGCAGCATCAGCGGCAGGGAGAACAGCTCCAGCTTCAGGGCAATCAGCCCCAGCGCCGAGCCCAGAATGGTGCCGCCAATGCGCTCAAACGCGCGTGGCACTACGTTACCCCAGAAGGAGATGGGGCCCATGATTACCACCAGAGTAATCAGCGGCCAGGTGCCTTCCGGCACGTCCAGCAGACGCACCAGTAAAAAGGTGAGGATAAACGCCAGCGCGATACGGCATCCGTGCACGGTGCGGTAGTGGCGATACAGTCGGATTTCAAAGGGCGTCAGAGTTTTGTCGGGGCGCACACGCTCTCCAGCATTACGGCAAACCCTGATTGTACTGCGTTTTCTGCCGGAGCGGTGGCATCCGGCAGAAAAACCCTGTGAAGCGTAAGCATACGTGTAGCGTTACGCCACCCGGTTTTGGACCGGAATAAACATCTCGATATCCCAGTAGCCGTCGGCGTTACCGTCATTCAGGTAACGTTCGAAGCAGGGTTTCGGCGCGATCTGGTAATCGACATCTTCGAGCAGGCTGTCGAAGAACAGGTTCCACGGCGTGGCGAAGTCGTGATTCTCAACGCGGGCGCTGGCTACCGCGTAATCGCCTTCGGCCACTTCGGTGAGGATCACCCCTTCGCTGTTGGCGGGGATGACAAAATCGTCCGGCACGGTAACAACCGTGTCGCAGCGTAATTTTTCCGCCGGGACTTCATCAGGATTATCGTAATAGACCGCCACCCACTCCAGCGGCTGAATATGTCGGCCATCTACCCACATCACCAGTTGCTCAAAACCTTGCTTAACGGTCTGCTCCCAGGGGCCAACCATATGAAAACCGGCGATTTTGCGTTTATTCTGGTGCTTGATGCTGTAGTCCATGCTGCCTCCGATTGGTTACTGTATATACATACACTCTAATGCAGAGAAAAGCGGTTTAACAATGATGACCTGTCTATTATGCGAGCAGGCTCGCACAGTCGCCAGCCTGCTCATTCTGCCGTCAGGCTTTATGATGCAGATAGTCGCTCAGGCGTGAGAACATCCCGCCTTTACCGACGCTTTCCAGGGTCACCAGCGGCCAGTGGGCGACCACCTTATCGCGGTCGTACAGCTCGATCTCCCCGACCCGCTGATGCGCGGCGATAGGCGCTTCCAGCTCTTTTTTATCCAGCACATATTTGGCTTTGATGTTCGGCAGCTCCGCTTTCGGCAGCGCCAGCCAGAAGTCCTGATCGGTCCCCAGCGAAATCTGCTCTTTATCGCCGTACCAGATGCGCTCGATGCCCACCTGCTTGCCGTTACGCAGGATCTGCACGGTATCGAAGTTCTGCTGTCCCCAGTGCAGGAGCTTGCGCGCCTGATCCTCGCGGCCTTTCGGGCTCTCAGCCCCCATGATGACGGCAATCAGTCGGCGCTGACCGTCCACGGCTGAGGCAATCAGGTTAAAACCGGCGCCGGAGGTGTGCCCGGTTTTCAGGCCATCGACGTTGAGGGACTTATCCCACAGCAGGCCGTTACGGTTCTGCTGGGTGATACCGTTCCAGGTCAGGCTCTTCTCGCTGTACATGTGATAAAACGCCGGTTCACCGTGGATAATGGCCCGGGAAAGCACCGCCAGATCGAATGCCGAGCTGTGCTGGCCCGGCGCATCCAGACCGTGCACCGTTTCAAAATGGGTATCGCGCAGATTCAGCTTTTTGACGTAATCATTCATCATGGTGACGAACTGCGGCTGCCCGCCCGCCACGTAATCGGCCAGCGCCACGCAGGCATCGTTACCGGAGTCAACAATCAGGCCCCGGCTGAGGTCACGCACCGAAACCTGCTCGCCCGCCTTCAGGAACATCAGCGAGGAGCCGTCAAATACCGGATTGCCCTTGGCCCAGGCATCCTGACCAACCGTGACCATATCGTCCGGGGTGATGCGATGGCTGTCGATGGCGCGATCCACCACATAGCCGGTCATCAGCTTGGTCAGGCTGGCCGGATTGCGCTGCTGATGTTCGTTGCCCGCCGTTAAAATCTGCCCCGTCGTGTAATCCATCAGTACCCAGGAACCGGCCTGGATAGCTGGCGGCTGCGGCGCATAATTAATCGGGTCGGCAGCCAGCGCGGAAGAAATGCTCAAAGTGAGTAAAGAAACAGCAATAAACAGACGGCGTTTCAACGGTATATCCTCAGGTCATTTAAAATCGTTGCCCTTTTTACGTAAGTTTTCCGCTGGATACCTGGAATAATTGCAAAAAAATGTGACAGCACGCAGGTTTTTTCCGGACGATGCCTCGCAAATTTGCAGGCTGACGGCGCTTTTCCTTCGGCGTGCCAGGTGGGATGGTTTACCATAGTGGTGTCACTCATAAACAGGATGGTATTACTGGTGTCTGACTCCGCCGCGCTGCCTACATTTTTATTTCACGACTACGAAACCTTTGGCACCAGCCCCTCGCTGGATCGCCCTTCCCAGTTCGCCGCCATCCGCACCGATGCCGATTTCAATATCATCGGCGAGCCGGAAGTGTTCTTTTGCAAACCCGCCGATGACTATTTGCCTCAGCCCGGCGCGGTGATGGTCACCGGCATCACGCCGCAGGAAGCCCGGGAAAAAGGGGTAAATGAGGCTGAGTTTGCCCGTCGCATTCATGACCTGTTTACCGTGCCTAACACCTGCGTGGTGGGCTACAACAACGTGCGTTTCGATGACGAAGTGACCCGGCATATTTTTTACCGCAACTTCTACGATCCCTATGCCTGGAGCTGGCAAAACAAGAACTCGCGCTGGGATCTGCTGGATGTGATGCGCGCCTGCTATGCCCTGCGTCCTGAAGGGATCAACTGGCCCGAAAACGAAGACGGGTTACCCAGCTTCCGCCTTGAACATCTGACCCGCGCGAATGGTATCGAACACAGCAACGCTCATGACGCGATGGCCGATGTCTACGCCACTATCGCCATGGCGAAGCTGGTGAAGACCCGGCAGCCGAAGCTGTTTGAGTACCTGCTCAGCCATCGCAGTAAGCAGAAACTCACCACCCTGATTGACGTGCCGCAGATGAAGCCGCTGATGCACATCTCCGGAATGTTTGGCGCCTGGCGCGGAAATACCAGCTGGGTGGCCCCGCTGGCCTGGCACCCGGACAACCGCAACGCGGTGATTATGGTGGATTTGGCCGGGGATATTACCCCCCTGCTGACGCTGGATAGCGATACCCTGCGCGAGCGGCTGTACACCCCAAAAGAGGCGCTGGGCGATGATGCCGCGGTGCCGGTGAAGCTGGTGCATATCAACAAGTGCCCGGTGCTGGCTCCCGCCAACACCCTGCGCCCGGACGATGCGGAACGGCTGGGCATCAACCGCCAGCACTGCCTGGACAACCTGAAACTGCTGCGGGATAACCCGCAGGTGCGCGAGAAGGTAGTGGCGATTTTTGCCGAAGCGGAGCCGTTCGTTCCGTCAGAGAACGTCGATGCCCAGCTCTATAACGGCTTTTTCAGCGACGCTGACCGCTCTGCCATGAATATCGTGCTGCAGACCGATCCCCGTAACCTGCCCGCGCTGGATATCACTTTTGCCGATCGGCGCATTAACAAGCTGATTTTTAACTACCGGGCGCGTAATTTTCCCGGCACCCTGGATGAGGCCGAGCAGGAACGGTGGTTGCAGCATCGCCGCAACGTGTTTACGCCGGAGTATTTGCAGGCTTACGCCCAGGAGCTGGAGATGCTGTACGGTGAGTATGAAGGGAATGCTGAAAAGCAGGCGCTGTTGAAGGCGCTGTATCAGTATGCGCAGGAGATTGTGTAACCTGAGAAAACAAAAAAGCCGGAGGCGATGTCTCCGGCTTTTTTTTGCCCGGCGGCGCTACGCTTGCGCGGGCCTACGGGCTTTGCAGTCAATTAATTATGCGACATCTTCGTACTGAGGAACCGGGTTGCGGAAGCTTTTGGTTACGCATGCCAGGTAAATCAGACCGATACCACCCCAGATCAGACCCAGAACCATTGAGCTCTCTTCCAGGTTAATCCACAGCGCACCCACAGTCAACGCGCCACATACCGGCATCAGCAGGTAGTTGAAGTGGTCTTTCAGCGTTTTGTTGCGCTTCTCACGGATCCAGAACTGAGAGATCACGGAGAGGTTAACAAAGGTAAAGGCAACCAGCGCACCGAAGTTAATCAGCGCCGTAGCGGTAACCAGGTCAAATTTAATTGCCATCAGTGCAATCACACCCACCAGCAGCACGTTCCATGCCGGGGTACGCCATTTCGGATGAACATAACCGAAGAAGCGAGTCGGGAACACGCCATCACGCCCCATCACGTACATCAGACGGGAAACGCCCGCGTGTGCCGCCATACCGGATGCCAGAACGGTGACGCTGGAGAAGATCAGCACGCCCCACTGGAAGGTTTTACCGGCAACATACAGCATGATTTCTGGCTGTGACGCGTCCGGATCTTTGAAGCGAGAGATATCCGGGAAGTACAGCTGCAGGAAGTAAGAGGCACCGATAAAGATGATGCCGCCCAGCAACGCCGTCAGGAAGATAGCGCGCGGGATCACACGCTCAGCGTCTTTGGTCTCTTCAGACAGAGAAGAGATGCCGTCAAAGCCGAGGAACGAGAAGCACAGGATCGTCGCACCGGTGATCATCGGCACAACATGCGCGCCTTCAGACCAGAACGGACGGGTGCTGGTCAGCGTACCTGCGCCTTCACCGTGAGAAACGCCGTAAATGATCAGACCCACGATGACCGCCACAATACCCATCTGCAGAATAACAATCAGGGTGTTGAAGTTGGCCACGGTCTTGATGCTGCGCAGGTTAGAGATGGTCATAAAGGCCACCAGCGCCACAACGAAGATCCACGAAGGTACGGAAGGCACCAGCGCTTCGAAGTAAATTTTTGCCAGCAGAATGTTGATCATCGGCATGAACAGGTAGTCCAGCAGGGATGACCAGCCCACCATAAAGCCAACAGCCGGGCTAATGGACTTCTGTGCATAGGTGTACGCAGAACCTGCGGACGGGAAGCGGCGAACCAGCTTGCCGTAGCTCAGCGCGGTAAAGAGGATCGCGATCAGCGCAAAGGCATACGCCGTTGCAACGTGACCGTCAGTGAGGCCTGAAACGATACCAAACGTATCGAACAGCGTCATCGGCTGCATATAGGCAAGGCCCATCATAACAACCGGAATCAACGTAAGCGTTTTACGTAATTCCACGCGAGAGGTTTTTGGAGTTGCGTTATGCGACATGGTTATTCTCCTTTACGGTGAATACCGCCACGTAAGCGAATGATTGCCCCATTTCTTTCTTCCTCAGCGACAACAACTGTCGGATTTTAGTAAATATCTATCCGGTACGAAGCCCGGCCTCTTGGATTTAATGGTTTTCTTACATGCAAAAAAAAATAATCGACGCCTTTTATATCGTCGATTATTCCATGTTTGCTGCGGCGCATTTTCCCTAAATGATAGTAAAAATGCAAGAGATCGAAAGGCATCCTAAAGTTAAATTTTTTATTAATCCGCTGATTTCTCAGCTGCGCCCTGCGCATAAACGGCAGCGATAGCACTATTTGCTAAAATTTCTTGCCGCCACCATGCGCTGGCAAGCCCGGCGGTCTGCTCATTCCAGCCTATCCATACGGAATCATAACTGGATTGAGAGATGACCTGTTTCTCGACCAACGCACCGCTTTCTATAAAACGCTGGGCTAAATATCGCGGCAGATAGCCACAGCCTAAGCCGCTAATTTGCAGCTCCAGCTTAGTTTTAAAATCAAATACGGTAATGGCTTCCTGATCGTCCAGGAGCTGGGAGGAGGCCGTACAGCTCGGTAATGAACTGTCACCCACCACAATCGCGCGATAACCTTTTATCACCCGCCGGTTGATCGGCTCCGGCTCCTGGGCCAGCGGATGGTGTGGGGCGATGACGAACACCTGCTCCAGTTGCCCGAGACAGGCAAAGCCAAAATCGCTAAGCCGGGGCGGCTCATGCAGCGCGCCAACGACGATATCCGCCCGGCCCTGCACCAGCGACTCCCAGGAACCGGCTAACACGCCATTGATAAATTTGAGACGGGTGACGCTGTGTCGCGCGTAAAAGGCCTCGATGAGCGGTGCTAGCAGGGAAAACGGGAAGGTATCATCCACGCCGATAATCAGCTCGTTTTCCCAGCCCTGATGCAGCTTGACGGCCTGCTTTTCCAGCTCACGCACCGAATGCAGCACGTCCCGCCCTTTTTCCAGCAGCATCTGCCCGGTGCGGGTAAAGCGCGCCCGGTGGCCGGAACGGTCCAGAATCTGAATATTCAGATCGCTTTCGAGTTTGTGAACGGTGTAGCTGAGCGCAGAGGGGGTCTTGAACAGCTTTGCCGATGCCGCAGCAAAGCTCCCCTCTTTTTCCAGTGCATCAAGGATAATAAGGACATCCAGCAGCGGTTTCATGCTCACCCCCTTGTGGTGCGCTTACGCTCCGCCAGCGGCGTTACTCCATTGGCATAACCAGCGGATCGGGAAAGAGATACTCAAATCCCAGTTCATGACAGATGCGGTTCCCATCAATCAATTTGCCCTTCCCCGCTCCGGGGGCATCGTGGAAGTGCGGCGCTGCCAGGCCAAGCTGACGCGACATCACCGGATAGAATGTACTGCGTGTTGGATGAGAGGGCGCACATATATTATAGATGTGCCCGCCCTTCGGGGCCTGTAATAGCAGGGTAATTGCGCCGATCACGTCTTCAAGATGCACCAGATTGACGCCATGTTGGCCGTCAGGCGCTGATTTCCCGGCAAAAAAACGGCCAGGATGACGACCGGGCCCCACCAGCCCCGCAAGGCGTAATATATCAACCTGCGTGCCGGGTAAATTATGCAGCCAGTCTTCCAGCTCTTTTAATACCCGCCCGCTGGCGGTCACCGGCTGGCGCGGCATATTCTCTTTCACGGCGCCTTCCACATCGCCATATACCGAGGTAGAGCTGGTGAAAATAATGCGTGGAATATGGTACGCGAGAGCGCTATCGACAATTTCCTGTACTGCCTGCAGATAATAGCTCTCGCCCGGTCCGGTGCGACGCGCTGGCAGGGTGATCACCAGCGCATCCACATCACTCATCAGCGTATCCAGATCGTCGGTGTCGCACACCAGCTCTGGCTCCAGGCGCAATTCAACGCTTTCGATGCCGCACATCCGCGCCGCCTCGACCCCATCCACGGTGGTTTTACTGCCGGTGACCTCCCAGCCCCGCCCCAGTAGCGACATGGCCAACGGCATTCCAAGCCATCCCAGACCGACAATTGCGACCTTTTTCATGCATTTTCTCCTGACGTTTACGCCTCTGCTTTAAGGCTACGCCAGCCATGCGCAACTGACAATTGATAGCGCTAATATGAAATCATTTAATGATAAAAAAAAGCCCTTGCTTTATATAGCGCAAGTGGTTTAGGTTAAACGACATCACATGAATAAGCATTCATCGAGAATTTTATGACACGCGTTCAATTTAAACACCACCATCATCACCATCATCCTGACTAGTCTTTCAGGCGATGTGTGCTGGAAGACAGTTAGATCTTCCAGCGGTGCATGAACGCAAGAAAAAGCCCCCGGAAGATCATCTTCCGGGGGCTTTTTTTTGGACCGTGTTCAGGCAAGTTACAACAGGATCATGAGGAACCGACAATGTTAGATAATTCACGTTTACGCATAGCTATGCAGAAATCAGGTCGTCTTAGCGACGATTCACGCGAACTGCTGGCGCGCTGCGGCATTAAAATCAACCTGCACACGCAGCGCCTGATCGCGCTGGCAGAGAATATGCCGATTGATATTCTGCGCGTGCGTGACGATGACATTCCAGGACTGGTGATGGACGGCGTAGTCGATCTGGGCATCATTGGCGAAAACGTGCTGGAAGAAGAGCTCCTGACCCGCCGCGCGCAGGGCGAAGACCCGCGCTATTTCACCCTGCGCCGTCTGGACTTTGGCGGCTGCCGCCTGTCGCTGGCAACCGCGGCTGACGAAGCCTGGGACGGCCCGGCCGGGCTGAATGGCAAGCGTATCGCCACCTCCTACCCTCACCTGCTGAAGCGTTACCTCGATCAGAAAGGGGTGCAGTTTAAATCCTGCCTGCTGAATGGCTCTGTCGAAGTGGCACCGCGAGCCGGTCTGGCCGATGCGATTTGCGACCTGGTCTCCACCGGCGCCACCCTGGAAGCAAATGGCCTGCGCGAAGTGGAGGTGATCTACCGCTCCAAAGCCTGCCTGATCCAACGCGACGGCGAAATGCCGGAAGCCAAACAGCAGCTGATTGACCGCCTGCTGACCCGTATTCAGGGCGTTATCCAGGCCCGCGAATCGAAATACATCATGATGCATGCCCCGACCGAGCGTCTGGATGAAGTGATTGCCCTGCTGCCGGGCGCTGAACGTCCAACCATTCTGCCGCTGGCAGGGGATCAGCAGCGCGTGGCGATGCATATGGTCAGCAGCGAAACCCTGTTCTGGGAAACCATGGAAAAACTGAAGGCGCTGGGCGCCAGTTCGATCCTGGTGTTGCCAATTGAGAAGATGATGGAGTAACAACCATGACCTTTAACACCGTTATCGACTGGAACACCTGTAGCGCCGAACAGCAGCGCGACCTACTGATGCGCCCGGCGATCTCGGCCTCGGAAAGCATTACCCGCACCGTGGCGGAGATCCTGGACAATGTGAAAACCCGTGGCGACGATGCCCTGCGGGAGTACAGCGCAAAATTCGACAAAACCGAAGTGGGTGCGCTGAAAGTGAGCGAGCAGGAAATTACTGACGCCTGTAACCGCCTGGGTGAGGACATTAAGCAGGCGATGGCGGTGGCGGTCAAAAACATCGACACCTTCCACCGCGCACAAGCACTGCCGATCATTGACGTTGAGACCATGCCAGGCGTGCGCTGCCAGCAGGTGACCCGCCCGGTTGACTCTGTGGGTTTATATATCCCGGGTGGTTCCGCCCCGCTGTTCTCCACGGTACTGATGCTGGCCACCCCGGCGCGTATCGCTGGTTGCCGTAAGGTAGTGCTCTGCTCGCCACCACCGATTGCCGATGAAATTCTTTATGCGGCGCAACTGTGCGGCGTGCAGGAGATCTTTAAGGTAGGCGGTGCGCAGGCGATTGCCGCTCTGGCACTGGGCACCGAGTCCATCGCGAAAGTAGATAAAATCTTTGGCCCGGGCAATGCGTTTGTGACCGAAGCCAAACGTCAGGTCAGCCAGCGTCTGGACGGTGCAGCCATCGACATGCCGGCTGGCCCGTCGGAAGTGCTGGTGATTGCCGACAGCGGCGCGACGCCGGATTTCGTGGCCTCCGATCTGCTGTCCCAGGCCGAGCACGGCCCGGATTCGCAGGTGATCCTGCTGACCCCGGATGCCGCTATGGCACAATGGGTCGGCGAAGCGGTTGAACGTCAGTTGGCCGATCTGCCGCGGGCCGATACCGCCCGCCAGGCGCTCTCCGCCAGCCGCCTGATTGTGGCCCGGGATCTGGACCAGTGTATCGCCATTTCCAACCTCTACGGCCCGGAGCACCTGATCATTCAGACCCGCAATGCCCGTGAGCTGGTTGACAGCATCACCAGCGCCGGTTCGGTGTTCCTCGGTGACTGGTCGCCGGAGTCCGCTGGCGATTACGCCTCGGGCACCAACCACGTGCTGCCGACCTACGGCTATACCTCAACCTGTTCCAGCCTGGGGCTGGCAGATTTCCAGAAGCGCATGACCGTACAGGAACTCTCCCGCGAAGGTTTTGCGTCGCTCGCCGCCACCATCGAAACGCTGGCCGCCGCTGAACGGCTGACCGCCCACAAAAATGCCGTGACGCTGCGCGTTGCCGCCCTGAAGGAGCAAGCATGAGTATTGAAGAGTTAGCCCGCGACAACGTTCGCGCCCTGACCCCGTATCAGTCTGCCCGTCGTCTGGGTGGTAATGGCGACGTCTGGCTGAACGCCAATGAATTCCCTACCGCCGTCAGCTTCGAGCTGACCCAGCAGTCGCTAAACCGCTACCCGGAGTGTCAGCCGAAAGCGGTAATTGAAAACTATGCCGCCTATGCCGGTATCCAACCGGAGCAGGTGCTGGTCAGCCGCGGCGCGGATGAAGGCATTGAACTGCTGATCCGCGCCTTCTGCGAGCCGGGCAAAGACGCGGTACTCTACTGTCCGCCAACCTACGGGATGTACAGCGTCAGTACCGAAACCTTCAACGTTGAACTGCGTAAAGTGCCTGCCCTGGAAAACTGGCAGCTCGATTTGCAGGGTATCGCCGATAACCTCGACGGCGTGAAGGTGGTGTTTGTCTGTAGCCCGAATAACCCTACCGGCCAGCTGATTAACCCTCAGGATATCCGCTCGCTGCTGGAGATGACTCGTGGCAAAGCTCTGGTGGTGGCCGATGAAGCCTATATTGAGTTTTGCCCACAGGCGACGCTGACCGGCTGGTTAGCAGAGTATCCGCACCTGGTGATCCTGCGCACCCTGTCAAAAGCTTTTGCTCTCGCCGGGCTGCGCTGCGGCTTTACGCTGGCGAATAAAGAGGTGATCGACCTGCTGATGAAGGTGATTGCACCTTATCCACTCTCGACGCCGGTGGCGGATATCGCCGCCCAGGCGCTGTCGCCAGAGGGCATTGCGGCCATGCGGAGCCGCGTAGCGCAGATCGTAGACGAGCGGACGTATCTCGTCAGCCAGCTGAAAACCATCCCCTGCGTGGAGCAGGTTTTCGACTCGGAAACCAACTATATTCTGGCGCGTTTCACCGCCTCGAGTGCAGTATTTAAATCTTTGTGGGATCAGGGCATTATCTTACGAGACCAGAACAAACAACCCTCTTTAAGTGGCTGCTTACGCATTACCGTGGGTACCCGAGAAGAGAGCCAGCGCGTTATCGACGCCCTGAATGCGGAGAAAGTATGAGCCAGAAGTACCTCTTTATCGATCGTGACGGCACTATCATTTCGGAACCACCCAGTGATTATCAGGTCGATCGTTTCGACAAACTGGCCTTTGAAGCCGACGTCATCCCGGTACTGCTTAAGCTGCAGAAAGCCGGGTTTAAGCTGGTGATGATCACCAATCAGGACGGCCTCGGCACGGACAGCTTCCCGCAGGCTGATTTCGACGGCCCCCACGACCTGATGATGCAGATCCTCACCTCTCAGGGCGTGGTGTTTGATGAGGTATTGATTTGCCCGCACCTGCCTGCCGACAACTGCGACTGCCGTAAACCGAAAGTGCAGCTGGTTGAGCAGTACCTGGCCGATACGGCGCTGGATAAAACGAATAGCTACGTGATCGGCGATCGCGCCACGGACATCGAGCTGGCAGCCAACATGGGCATCACGGGTCTGCGCTATCAGCGTGAGGGCCTGAACTGGGCGATGATTGGCGATCAGCTGACCAAACGTGACCGCTACTCCCACGTGGAGCGTAATACCAAAGAGACGCAGATCGACGTCAAGGTGTGGTTGGATCGCGAAGGCGGCAGCAAGATCCACACCGGCGTGGGCTTCTTCGATCATATGCTGGATCAGATCGCCACCCACGGCGGTTTCCGTATGGAGATCGGCGTTAAAGGTGACCTCTACATTGACGATCACCACACCGTCGAAGATACCGGCCTGGCGCTGGGCGAGGCGTTGAGGCTGGCGCTGGGCGATAAGCGCGGCATCAGCCGTTTTGGCTTTGTGCTGCCGATGGACGAGTGCCTGGCCCGCTGTGCGCTCGATATCTCCGGCCGCCCGCACCTGGAATATAAAGCCGACTTTACCTACCAGCGCGTGGGCGACCTGAGCACCGAGATGGTTGAGCACTTTTTCCGCTCCCTCTCCTACACCATGGGCCTGACGCTGCACCTGAAAACCAAAGGTAAGAACGATCACCACCGCGTGGAAAGCCTGTTCAAGGCCTTTGGCCGCACCCTGCGCCAGGCCATTCGCGTGGAAGGCGATACCCTGCCGTCGTCGAAAGGAGTGCTGTAATGAACGTGGTGATCCTTGATACCGGCTGCGCCAACCTCAACTCGGTGAAATCTGCGATTATGCGTCACGGCTACGATCCGCTGGTCAGCCGCGATCCGGATGTGGTACTGCACGCGAGCAAACTCTTTTTACCGGGCGTCGGTACGGCGCAGTCGGCGATGGATCAGATCCACCAGCGTGAGCTGGTTGATCTGATTAAAGCCTGTACCCAGCCGGTGCTGGGTATTTGTCTGGGGATGCAGCTGCTGGGCCGCCGTAGTGAAGAGTCTAACGGCGTGGATCTGCTGGGTATCATCGACGAGGATGTGCCGAAAATGACCGACCACGGTCTGCCGCTGCCGCACATGGGCTGGAACCGGGTCTATCCGAAAGCGGGTGACCGACTGTTCCGTGGTATCGAGGACGGGGCGTATTTCTATTTTGTTCACAGCTACGCAATGCCGGTGAACGCCAATACCATCGCCCAGTGCCACTATGGCGAAGCCTTCACCGCGGCCGTGCAGAAAGATAATTTCTACGGCGTGCAGTTCCACCCGGAGCGTTCCGGAGCCGCTGGCGCACAGTTGCTGAAAAACTTCCTGGAGATGTGATGATTATTCCCGCTTTAGATTTAATCGACGGCACGGTTGTCCGTCTGCACCAGGGTGATTATGGCCAGCAGCGCGACTACGGTAACGATCCGCTGCCGCGCCTGCAGGACTATGCCGCCCAGGGAGCGGAAGTGCTGCACCTGGTTGACCTGACCGGCGCGAAAGATCCGGCCAAACGCCAGATCTCGCTGCTGAAAAAACTGGTAGCGGGCGTTAACGTCCCGGTCCAGGTTGGCGGCGGCGTGCGTACCGAAGAGGACGTGGCGGCGCTGCTGGAAGCGGGCGTGGCGCGCGTGGTGGTAGGTTCTACCGCAGTAAAAGATCCCGAGATGGTACAAGGCTGGTTCAAACGCTTTGGCGCCGACGCGCTGGTGCTGGCGCTGGACGTGCGTATTGACGACCAGGGTAATAAACAGGTGGCGGTCAGTGGCTGGCAGGAGAACTCCGGCGTGACGCTTGAGGAGCTGGTGGATCGCTATCTGCCCGTGGGTCTGAAGCATGTTTTGTGCACGGATATCTCCCGCGACGGCACGCTGGCCGGGTCTAACGTGTCGCTGTACGAAGAGGTCTGCGCCCGTTATCCGCAGGTGGCGTTCCAGTCATCCGGTGGTATTGGTGATTTGAATGATATCGCCGCCCTGCGCGGAACCGGTGTATGTGGGGTGATCGTCGGTCGCGCCCTGCTGGAAGAAAAATTTACGGTTAAGGAGGCGATTCAATGCTGGCAAAACGGATAATTCCTTGTCTCGACGTGCGTGATGGTCAGGTCGTGAAAGGCGTGCAGTTCCGCAATCACGAGATCATCGGCGATATCGTTCCCCTGGCAAAACGCTATGCGGAAGAAGGTGCCGATGAGCTGGTGTTCTACGATATCACCGCCTCCAGCGATGGTCGCGTGGTCGATAAAAGCTGGGTCGCGCGCGTGGCGGAAGTGATTGATATCCCATTCTGCGTGGCGGGTGGGATTAAATCGGCAGACGATGCAGCGAAGATCCTTACCTTCGGCGCGGACAAAATTTCCATTAACTCCCCTGCCCTGGCCGATCCTGAACTCATCACCCGCCTGGCCGACCGCTTTGGCGTGCAGTGTATCGTGGTCGGGATTGATACCTGGTTTGACGACGCCACTGGCAAATACCACGTCAACCAGTACACCGGCGATGAGAGCCGGACCCGCGTCACCCAGTGGGAGACGCTGGACTGGGTGCAGGAAGTGCAGAAGCACGGCGCGGGTGAGATTGTGCTGAACATGATGAATCAGGACGGGGTGCGTAACGGCTATGACCTCGAACAACTGAAGAAAGTGCGCGAAGTATGCCACGTGCCGCTGATCGCCTCGGGCGGCGCAGGCACCATGGAACACTTCCTTGAAGCCTTCCGCGATGCCGATGTTGACGGCGCGCTGGCGGCCTCGGTGTTCCATAAGCAAATTATTAATATTGGTGAGTTAAAAACGTTCCTGGCGAATCAGGGCGTGGAGATCAGGATATGTTAACAGAGCAACAACGCGCGCAGCTGGACTGGGAAAAAACCGACGGCCTGATGCCGGTGGTGGTGCAGCACGCGGTGTCCGGTGAAGTGCTGATGCTGGGTTATATGAATAAGGACGCGCTGGCGAAGACCATCGACAGCGGTAAAGTAACCTTTTTCTCGCGCACCAAACAGCGTCTGTGGACCAAGGGCGAAACCTCCGGCCATTTTCTGAATGTGGTCAGCATCACACCTGACTGTGATAACGATACCCTGCTGGTACTGGTTAACCCCATCGGGCCGACCTGCCACCTTGGCACCAGCAGTTGCTTTGGCGATGCCAGCCACCAGTGGCTGTTCCTGTACCAGCTGGAACGACTGCTGGCTGAGCGCAAAACGGCGGATCCTGAGAGTTCCTATACGGCGAAACTGTACGCCAGCGGCACTAAGCGTATAGCGCAGAAAGTGGGGGAGGAAGGGGTGGAGACAGCCCTGGCCGCTACTGTGAACGACCGGGACGAGCTGACAAATGAAGCTTCTGACCTGATGTATCACCTGCTGGTGCTGCTGCAGGATCAGGATCTCGATTTAACAACGGTGATTGAGAATCTACGTCAGCGACACAAATAAAAAAACCGGGGAAACCCGGTTTTTTTTTCAGTTTATATCAGGCTTTGGCCTGGTAGTTGCGAAGAGCATTACGACCTAATACAACACCGGAGCCGATGATTCCGCCCAGCAGTACCGCCAGAATCAGCACCAGCGAACGTTTAGGGCTATCACGACGAATCGGCAGGTCCGGCTTCATCACATAGCGATACGCATGGATGGTTGTCGGATCGATTTTCAGCTTCTGAATATCGAGCAGTTTCTGTTTGTTCTGATAGTAGCTGTCGGACAACGTCAGCGGACGCGATGACTCACGCGTGATCATCTCTTGTAACGCTTCAGTACCTAACAGGAACATCGTTTCCTGAGTCACATCCTGGGTTTGCTGGATTTTTGGCGTTGTAATGTTGGCCGCTTCAGCATACTTCAGGGCTTCCGAGATCTGTCTGATCCGCAGGTCTTTTTGCTCCTGGGCGATAGTCTCCTGGTTACCCAGCACATCATTCAAGCTGGTGACCTGCTGCTTGATGTTATCGTTGAGGTCAACCTGAAGCTCTTTTTGAATCAGCTCATCTACCTGCTGAATATACTGCGCCACCTGCTTTTGTGCCGCTTCGGCTGAATTACTCACATATTTGATACTTAAAGGGAAATTTTGACCTTTAACTGTAGGCTCGATTGTCAGCTTTTCCGCGTCAACCTTGTTTTCCAGCGTCTGGGACAATGCCGAGAAAGAGGCGTTATAACGAGTAATTACGCTCTCCTGAATATCAGTTAATTTTGGCGCATTACTTCCAAAAAGTGTATTTAGCGCATTGCTGTAGCCACCAATTTGGGCTGCATCAGGTTGAGTGATGATCGCGGTAGATGTCCACTTCTCTTTAGCAAAAACCAGGTACACACCAGCAATAATCAGGGCGATGGCGACAAACGCAGCAATTAACCATTTCCCACGCCACAGCTGTACCAATAGATCAATCAAATCAATCTGCTCAGGGTCACTGCTTCGCGTGACCACGTTATTGTTGTTCTGCGTCATATAATCCTTACAAGGCCAAAAAGCGCAAATAATAAAGTTTCAGATATAGTTTATCGATTGTTGACGGATTTTCTATAGGAATCCGATTAGCGATATCGAAAATATGATGTTTGGTAACCCTGCGCATCGCGTTATCATACCCCAAATCCGGTACTTAACGCACCGGACATGATAAGTAACAGATGAGGACAGTTATGAAATTTCTGGTCACTGGCGCAGCAGGCTTTATCGGCGCTCATGTCAGCAAGCGGCTCCTGGATGCCGGACATCAGGTTGTGGGTATCGATAACCTCAATGACTATTACGATGTGAACCTGAAGCAGGCGCGTCTTGATCTGCTCACCTCCGCGAACTTTAGCTTCCATAAGCTTGAGCTGGCCGACCGTGACGGTATGGCAGCTCTCTTTGCCGCTGAAAAATTCGACCGTGTGATCCATCTTGCCGCCCAGGCGGGTGTACGCTACTCCCTGGACAACCCGCATGCTTATGCCGAAGCCAACCTGGTGGGTCATCTGAACATTCTGGAAGGCTGTCGTCATAATAAGGTGCAGCACCTGCTGTACGCCTCTTCCAGCTCCGTTTACGGTCTGAACCGGAAGATGCCGTTCTCGACTGACGACTCCGTCGATCACCCGGTTTCCCTGTACGCCGCGACCAAAAAAGCCAACGAGCTGATGTCGCACACTTACTCCCATCTGTACGGCCTGCCGACCACTGGCCTGCGCTTCTTTACCGTCTACGGCCCGTGGGGTCGTCCCGATATGGCGCTGTTTAAGTTCACCAAAGCTATGGTCGAAGGCAAAAGTATCGATGTCTATAACTTCGGTAAGATGAAGCGCGATTTCACCTATATCGATGATATTACTGAAGCTATTGTTCGTCTGCAGGATGTTATTCCACAAGCGGACAGTAACTGGACGGTTGAGTCTGGCTCCCCGGCAACCAGTTCTGCGCCTTACCGAGTCTATAACATCGGTAATAGCTCACCTGTCGAACTGATGGACTACATCACGGCGCTGGAAGAAGCGTTAGGCATTGAAGCGGATAAAAACATGATGCCGATTCAGCCGGGTGATGTGCTGGAGACCAGCGCAGATACCACGGCGCTATATGAGGTGATTGGCTTTAAACCGCAGACCTCGGTTAAAGAGGGCGTGAAGAACTTCGTGGACTGGTATCGCGAGTTTTATAAGGTTTAAAAAAGAAGCCCGGCGATGATGCCGGGCTTCTTTGGTATCGATAAATCAGTCGCTGCCAAACAGATCGCGGGTATAGACCTTATCCGCTACGTCAGACAGTTCTTCTGCCATCCGGTTAGAGATGATCACGTCCGCTTCTTTCTTAAAGGCATCCAGGTCGCGAACCACACGTGAATGGAAGAATTCATCTTCTTTCATCACCGGTTCATAGATAATGACCTGAACGCCCTTCGCCTTAATACGCTTCATAATCCCCTGAATGGAGGAGGCGCGGAAATTATCCGACCCGCTCTTCATGATCAGACGATATACGCCCACTACTTTCGGCTGACGCGCCAAAATGGAGTCGGAGATGAAGTCCTTACGCGTGCGGTTGGCATCCACAATCGCAGAAATTAAGTTGTTCGGTACGGACTGGTAGTTAGCCAGAAGCTGCTTGGTATCTTTCGGCAGACAGTAGCCACCGTACCCGAAGGAAGGGTTGTTATAGTGGTTGCCGATACGTGGGTCGAGGCAGACGCCTTCGATGATCTGACGGGTATTCAGCCCCAGGCTCTCTGCGTAGCTGTCCAGCTCGTTGAAGTAGGCAACTCGCATCGCCAGATAGGTATTGGCGAAGAGCTTGATAGCTTCAGCTTCCGTCGCATCGGTGAACAGGACATTGATGTCCTTTTTAATGGCACCTTCCTGCAGCAGAGCAGCAAAACGTTCCGCACGCTCCGAGCGCTCCCCAATGACGATACGTGACGGGTGCAGGTTATCGTACAAAGCCCTGCCCTCACGCAGAAACTCTGGTGAGAAAATGACATTATCGATACCCAGCTCTTCTTTGATCGATTGGGTGAAACCAACAGGAATGGTCGATTTGATGATCATCACGGCGTTCGGGTTAATTGCCGTCACATCCTTGATCACCGCTTCCACGCTTGAAGTGTTGAAATAGTTGGTTTTTGGATCGTAGTCAGTTGGCGTCGCGATGATCACAAAATCCGCACCGCTGTAGGCGTCAACTTTGTCCGTAGTGGCGCGGAAATTCAACGGCTTATTGGTCAGATAATCCTGAATCTCTTTATCCACAATGGGGGAGATCTTCTGGTTCAGCATATCCACTTTGGCCTGCACGATATCCAGGGCCACCACTTCATGGTGCTGCGCAATCAGGATCCCGTTTGAGAGACCCACATAACCTGTTCCGGAGATTGTTATTTTCATTGGATTAACGTCTTTAAGTTAAGTGTCGGGAGCGACAACCGCCCCACCGCAATAAGCAACTTTTTGGGTTTTTACCGCGTATGCTGAGTTGATGTCAAGGCGAATGGCTGGCTGCAGGAAGGGACAATTATAGTGATTTATGCTGCAGTATAGCCTGTCGGATGAACCAGGTGAGGTAACACGGGGATATTGCGAATAAAAAAAACCCGGTGACGTTCACCGGGTCTCGCTACGTGACTGAGTTAAATCAGATTAATCCAGCCACTCGGTGTGGAACACACCTTCCTTATCGGTACGCTTATAGGTATGCGCACCGAAGTAGTCGCGCTGCGCCTGAATCAGGTTGGCAGGCAGCACGGCAGCACGATAGCTGTCGTAATACGCGACTGCAGCAGAGAAGGTTGGCACCGGAATGCCGTTCTGCACTGCGTAAGCCACAACGTCACGCAGCGCCTGCTGGTAATCATCAGCAATCTGCTTGAAGTATGGTGCCAGCAGCAGGTTAGCGATGTTCGCATTTTCAGCGTACGCATCAGTAATTTTCTGCAAGAACTGCGCACGGATGATACAACCGGCACGGAAAATCTTCGCTATTTCGCCGTAGTTCAGATCCCAGTTGTTCTCATCAGACGCGGCACGCAGCTGAGAGAAGCCCTGCGCGTAGGAGACGATTTTACCCAGGTACAGTGCGCGACGGACTTTCTCGATAAATTCAGCTTTATCGCCTGCCAGCTTCGCCTGCGGACCGGTCAACACTTTAGATGCTGCAACACGCTGCTCTTTCAGAGAGGAGATATAACGTGCGAAGACCGATTCGGTGATCAGAGACAGTGGCTCGCCCAGATCGAGTGAACTCTGGCTGGTCCATTTACCGGTACCTTTGTTCGCCGCTTCATCCAGAATCACATCAACAAGGTATTTACCCTCTTCATCTTTCTTCGTGAAGATATCTTTGGTGATGTCGATCAGGTAGCTGCTCAGCTCGCCGTTGTTCCAGTCAGTGAAGGTTTGCGCCAGTTCATCGTTGGAGAGGTTCAAACCGCCTTTCAGCAGAGAATAGGCTTCGGCAATCAGCTGCATATCACCGTATTCGATACCGTTGTGAACCATCTTCACATAGTGACCTGCACCGTCCGGACCGATATAGGTTACGCACGGCTCACCGTCTTCAGCAACCGCAGCGATCTTGGTCAGGATTGGCGCGACCAGCTCATAGGCATCCTTCTGACCGCCAGGCATGATGGATGGGCCCTTCAGCGCGCCCTCTTCACCGCCGGATACACCGGTACCGATGAAGTTAAACCCTTCAGCTGACAGTTCACGGTTACGACGAATAGTGTCGTGGAAGAAGGTGTTACCGCCATCGATGATGATGTCGCCTTTTTCCAGATACGGTTTCAGCGAGTCGATGGCTGCATCAGTGCCAGCGCCTGCTTTCACCATTAACAGGATACGACGAGGCGTTTCCAGAGATTCAACAAACTCCTGCACCGTATAGAAAGGAACGAGTTTTTTGCCTGGATTCTCGGCAATCACTTCTTCGGTTTTATCACGGGAGCGGTTGAAAACGGAGACGGTATAACCACGGCTTTCGATGTTCAGCGCCAGATTGCGCCCCATCACTGCCATACCGACGACGCCGATCTGTTGTTTGGACATTACATACTCCTGTCAGGTGTGGTCACTGCGAATCATAACGCAGATAAATGTTGTTATGATGTTAACCTATCTTAGGCGCTTTTGAATAGCATCAGCCTGCATTTACTTCGTAAAAGGGAACCTCAAAACTGATGATATTAAATACAATGATGAAGTCTAACCAAACTTTAATTTTTTTAACAATCTTAAAACAAAAACATTATCAATAATAAAGGAAAAGATTAGCGCGAGTATAAAAGCCATCACCGCCGTGAATACGGAATTAATGATATCGCTGCTGGTGGCCTTTTTGGTGAAACCACTGACAAAATACATCATAAACACATGCGTTAAATAGATACCATAGGTGTGCCTTGATGCTTTTGCAATCCATCGTGTTAACGGCCCCTCCCGTAGAGTTTGGAAAACTATAAAAAAACCGCAGGCGCAAAGTACCATATTAATGTCGATACCGTACGGTGCCTGGTTATTACCCGCCACTGTAAAGTTGAACCAAGTCAAAAATAGCGTTAGTGCGTAACCTGTAATACAGAGCCCGTAGGCATACTTCTTGTATTTAGTAAGATCCAAGCCATTAATAAGTCCACCGATGAGGAAATAGATGAACCAGCCATCTGAAATAAAAGGCAACGTAATGATGTATGCGTCCGGGAAGTAGCGTTTGATATAGAGCTGATACCAGCTAATGCAGAGTAAGAAAGCGATGGCCTTGAGTCTGATGCCTGGCTCAAGGCGCTGAATAACGTAGCCTACAAAGGGCGCAACCGTAATGGCCCCCAAGATCCAGTAAACAAACCAGAAGTGAAGTGAAACAAACATTGAACCATGCAAAGCGGGTCCGATAATGACCGCATGCAGGAACTCAGTTACGGTGGTCAATGAAAAGAAACCTGAAAGGGCATGATCGTCCCGGCCAAAATTAAAGTGCAACATAAAATAATGAATATAGGCATAAATTAAGAAAGGTATAACGATAGCGACAAATCTATTATAATAATATTTTTTCAAGCTAACAATTTTTTCATTAAGTGCAAAATAACCACTAATGATAAAAAAGCAGATAAATCCTGCACGTGACACTGACTGTAATATCAGTGCAGCTACATTCGTCTCCGCACCATCTGTATACTCCGGCGTTGAATGAATTAAAATTACCATAAATATAGCAAAGACTCTTAATACCTCAATCCCCTGCAATCTTGTAGCAATCATATATTTTCCATCAACCTGGGTCGGTTAAAAATAGGGCAACATAGTATGTTGCCCTATTCTTTTATACAAATTAATAATAAATATTATTCCGATAGCTTTTTCAGTTGGGTAAGCGTATGTTCGACCAGCGTCGCTGCGGCAGGCGCACTACTGCTTTCAGCATAGCACCGCAGCTCAGGGGCATTACCCGATGGACGCAGATGGATCACCGCATCATCACTGAAGGTGATTCGCAGGCCATCAGTGGTATCCACACTTTTGATGCCCAGGCTAAAACCAATAGAACGCATAAAAGTGCCCGGAGCCTGCTGGGCATCAGCAATAATCTGTTTGCTCAGCGCCGTGGAGAAGTTCTGGATACGATCTGAGTGGGTAAATCGCTGCGGCAGGTCCTGTAACAGATGCGACATCGGAACCTTTGCGGACACGGCGCTGGCTAAGAGCATCAGGAACGGCAACACGGCATCGCGAGTAGGCAGTGCGGTAATCGCATTATTGCCAAAGGTAATATCGCTACCGAGTAAAAAACCCCCGTTAGCTTCAAACCCGGCGATACGAGCGTAATCGGCGCTTAACCCGGCAAAAGCCGCAATGACATAGGGTGAACCAATTTTTGTTAGCTCGACATGCTTAAACAGGCCGGATTTTGCAATTGCGGTATTACAGCTGACCGGAACTGCCAGGGCCTCAATACGCAGCGCCTTTGCACAAAGCAGGCCCAGGATATCGCCTCGCAACCATTCGCCCTGTTCATCAGCCACAAGCGGACGATCCCCATCGCCATCAGTTGAGAAGATAGCATCGAGTTTAAGCCCGCTTGCCCATTTCAAGGCTTTTACTTTATCTTCTTCTGCGACTGCTTCGGTATCGATAGGTACAAACTCGTCGCTTCGGCCAATGCTAATCACTTCAGCCCCGAGTTGGGTCAGCATTTTGGCGTACAGCTCGCGTCCAGCACTGGAGTGCTCGTAAACACCGATGCGCTTGCCCGCCAGCGTATCGGCAGCAAACAGAGAAGTATAGCGAGCCATGTAGTTATCGGCGGCCAATGAAGACGCCGTCAACTCAGGCAGTGGTAGGGCAATGCTAAAAGCAGACTCGCGCTGCAAAATGCTGAGCTCATCAGCTTTGGTGATCTCACCATCGGGACGGTAAAATTTTAGCCCGTTACGATCGAATGGGATATGGCTGCCGGTAACCATAATGGCAGGGATTTCGTCTTGCAAAGACTGGTTAGCAAGCGCAGGAGTTGGGATCACACCGTAGTAAACCACCTTAAGCCCTTTAGCGATGATGGCCTGAGCGCATGCCTGGGCCATAGCATAGCTGCTCGGGCGGTTATCAATGGATAACGCGACGGTATCAAATATAAAATCTTCCGCCATAACATCAATAAAAGCGTGAGCAAATGCAGCACAGACTTCAGGTTTAAAATCGACGACCAGTCCTCGTGCGCCGCTGGTTCCAAACGCAATATTACTGCTGGCGATTATATGTCTGGAATTTAACATTATTTATTGTCCTTAATACGACCATACTTATCATCGAAGCGCACAATATCGTCACTACCAAGATAGGTTCCCGACTGGATTTCAATTACTTCTAACGGCACCTTTCCAGGGTTTTCCAGCGTATGTACGACCCCTACCGGAATAAACATTGATTCATTTTCAGAAACCAGGAAAACGTCATCGCCCCGCGTGACCTTAGCAGTCCCGGCAACAACCACCCAATGCTCTGCGCGGTGATAATGCATTTGTGTGGAGAGGCGCTCCCCTGGCTTAACGGTGATACGTTTGACCTGGTAGCGGCCGCCCTGATCGACCGAGTCATAACGTCCCCAAGGGCGATACTCTTCGCGGTGAGAGATATGCTCGCTGCGGTTTTCACGCTTTAGGACGTCAACAACCTTTTTTATGTCCTGAACCTGATCCTGTTTTGCAATTAGCAACGCGTCTTTCGTTTGTACAATTACCAGATCGTCAGCGCCAATTGTGGTCACCAGCGAGCTTTCAGCATAAACATAATTATTATTGCTATTGTGATAGATGACATCGCCGTGAGTAACGTTGCCATTGTCATCCTTGGTAGAGATGTCCCATAACGAGCTCCAGGAGCCAACGTCACACCACTGTGCATCCATTGGCACAACGACGCTGTGGCTGGTCTTTTCCATTACGGCATAGTCAACCGAGTCATCTGGACAAGCGGCAAAAACAGCTTCTTGAAGTCGGATAAAATCAAGATCGATGCATGCACCCGCCATCGCAAGCTTACAGGCGTTAAGGATGTCGGGCCGGAATTTTTCCAGCTCTGCCAGATAGACGCTGGCTTTAAACATGAACATTCCGCTGTTCCACAGGTAGTGCCCGTCACGTAAATAGGATTCTGCGGTGGTCTGATCAGGTTTTTCAACAAATTTATCAACCTTGTAGACCGACTCATCAATTGCCTCGCCCTGGCGAATGTAGCCGTAGCCGGTTTCAGCCCGTGAGGGCACAATGCCAAAGGTGACCATTTTACCTTCCGCCGCCTGCGTCTGCGCCTGAATTACACTGCTACAAAACGCATCGACATTCTGGATGACGTGATCAGCAGCCAGCACCAGCATAATAGGATTGTCACCATCTTTTAATGCATGTAGTGCTGCAAGGGCAATAGCCGGAGCCGTGTTGCGGCCGACAGGTTCGAGAATGATGTCAAAGTCGTTAATTCCCGCCTGGCGTAGTTGTTCAGCAACGATAAAGCGATGCTCATTATTGCTGATAATTAAAGGGATGCTGCACTCCAGGCTATTAAGCCGTAGCAGAGTAGCCTGCAGTAACGAAGCATCTTCTACTAATGATAAAAATTGTTTTGGATACAGAGAGCGCGAAAGGGGCCAGAGGCGTGTTCCGGAACCCCCTGCCATAATAACCGGTAATATTTTCATATTAAGCTCCCTCTATAACCTTGATGAGATAATCAACCATTTTGGACCTAGTATAATGCTGTTTAAAATACTCTTGTACTTGTCTTCTATTAATTGGGTGCTCGCGCAAATAATTAAAACTTGCTGCTAATGCCTGTGCGTTTTTCACCGGAACGACTAATCCCGTCACGTCATGTTTGTTGACCCATGCGACACCGGAGCCCGGGATATCAGTGGAGATAACTGGCGTACCGCAAGCCATCGCCTCAAGTTGCACCACACCATAGGCTTCAGAGCGCTCGACAGAAGGAAGGCAGAACACATCCGCTGCATTAAAGTAGGCCGGCAACTCCGTAGCAGAAATGCGTCCCAACATTTTTACCCGGTCCTGGAGTTTATACTCTTTGATCTTCGCTTCTAATTCCTGGGTTAACTCACCCTGACCGCCAATAAGAATAATATGATTTTCATCGAGATATCTTGCAGCTTCGATAAGATATTCAAAGCCTTTATAGTAGACATGACGACCTAATGAGAAAATGACAAATTTTCCGGCATAACGTTGTTTTATATGGGCGACAGCCTCTGGTGTAGCAACCATCTTTTCTTCATCGATACCGATAGGGATAACTTCAATCTTATTGAGATATTTCTGAAGATCCTCCGAAGCTTCAGCATACACGTGGCTGGTTGCAATAATTTTATAACAGCGAGAGAGTAAATAGTTCTGCAGCGGGATAAATGGAATTTTAAGATATTTTTGCTTTACTATATCACTATGCCAATGAACAATGATTTTACTATCTTTACGCGGCTTAAATAATAAAAAAGCAAGTAGCGCAAGAGGATTGGGCAAATGAATATGAATAACATCATAATTATTTCTTATTTTTTGCCAGAACTTGATAAATTCAAAAGAAATATAAGTACTTGCCAAATGGACGAGGTTGGCGCACCGATAAACATTTACGTTATCGATAACTTCTTTTGAAGAGTTGTTTTTTTCCGATACACATAACACATCAACAGCGTAGCCTTCTTGGTTCAGTACTGTCGATATATCATAAACCACCGTCTCGATCCCCCCCCAGAATGGAGGATACAGCTTACTTACTTCTAGAATACGCACATATACCTCTTTGAAAAAAATAAAATTCTAATTTTCATTAAACAGTTGTCAGTTAAATATTTTTTTAAAATACTCTTCACATGCATGATCAGAGTAATATTTCTTAAATAATTTCCTTGTTGATGAAACGTTAATCCGTGTGTCTCTGGCATGTCTAATGGCTGTAATGTACTCTTTTTTACTGCTGCAGCTGATAATATCAGGACTCGTCAGCGACTGCTCGTACCCAATCAGAGTAAAAGTTGAAGCGATGATTTTTTTATTGTATTTAAGTGCTTCAGCAACTTTAACTTTCATGCCCCCACCAATGGATATGGGTGATAAAATTACATCAACATTTTTATAAAAATCTTCCAGCGACTCCACAAAGCCGCTGATGACGACATTGGGCTTGCCTAATTTTGCTGCGTAATTCTCGAATCCGTTACCAGCGATAACAAATTGTACTTGGCTATCCTCAGCAAACGCGGGGGCAATATGTCGAGAGATATATTTCGCAGCTTCAGTATTCGCATAAAAGGCTGTGCCGATAAAGCCAACAATGAAAGGCTTGGTCTGCGCGAGATCAGTTCCGTAAAGCACACTATCCGCGATGGGCTCATCTACTATGCAAACTGGGACGCAGTAGTCCGCTTTCCTTTGGTAGAGCTTAAAAAGCCGGTCCGAATCGGCCTGATGCAGGGCTATCAATAGATCACTGTATTTAACTGCTTTTTTTTCTGCTACGGTTGTTGAAAAAAACGATGGTAAATAATGGATTTTACCACTCTTAAGGCGATCCTTTTCAAAATCAACTTCAGCATTATGGAAAAAGGTGACTACTTTGATAGCAGGATTTCTCTTTTTACACCACTCCGCTACGCTTCCCAATAGGCTTGAATCAAGATATAGAATAGTCGGTTGATATTCTTGAATAATTCCTTTAATTTTGTTGAAAATTTCAGCATTTAGCCTACCCGCGAAGCCACATAAATTGTTTATGGCTGTCTGAACTTTTGAGCTCTTAGCCAGTAATTCCCAAGCATAGTTATGCTCTTTTTTCCTGACTATCGCGATCTCTTTGATCTGCAGGCTTTCGTTGGCTTTCAATGCCTTTAAATTTGCCCTGGAAACAATACTCCCGCCATAGTTTGAACTTTCCAGAGACATTGATATATAAAGCATTTTTCCCATTATCATTTACCCGGTGATGGCTCTAATTAATTAAATTCAATGTATAAAGCTCGCTTTAAAGTAGGCGTATAGTCAGCGTTACCTTTCATCGTTATCATTGTCAGTCTGCTCAAATTTTCGCCGTTAGCAGTTCCTAAAAATAACGATCGGTTTTGTTGTCAGAGCATAGCCGCATTATTCAGCTCTTTATTGAACAAGATATGTTGTCTTAATGCTGCTCAACGCTATTTGCTCTTAATACTTTTTTATTTAAACTATTCACAACGATAAAGGGCAAAAGAAATGTATATAGTACCTCCATGTTTACAGCTAATAAAATTGACAGGAGAGAGTACCACATAGTTACGCGCAGCATTATTTTATGATAGTGACCAGCGTTACTGGCCTTAATATCCAGAAAAGCATTTTTGTAAAGCATAAAATAAAATATGACGCTTATAAATCCGCTATGAACAATAGAAAACAATATGCCAGATTTCGCGGCTAGATAATCGCCGGTATCAATCATATTATTAATTTCGAGCAGGTTAAGTTGAAAAGGTACCAGACCACTGGATAAGCTTATCGCAAAATTGAGAGGATCGACAAACCAGGCGGTGTAAGTACCATATCCTTCACCCAAGGGGTAAAAGAACAAGCTGCAGATCGCCCATAACGAGGTGATCATACGTGTGCTCACGCTGGTGAAATTTTCTATATCTACTGTCAAAGCAGGCAATACTTTGTTAAGAAAAATATATACTGCCGCTGCAGCAACCGGAACAAGCACAATGAGAGATTTTAATTTCTGTATTAACGTCATATTAAAATAGAAGACCAGAAGCGCGCCAAGCATCATCAACATCAACGAGGACTTAGAGCCAATAAGCAGGTTTCCTACCAGCAGCGCGCCCCAAAGGATGAGCCTGACGATGCTGACGTTACTGAGTGTTATTGCCAGCAATAAAAAGATATTAAACGTGAAAGCCGCTATTGACGGTTCAGGTGATAACACCCGCAGGCGTGAACCAACCTCATATCCCTCCATGCTCAAATGGATTGGTGCGAGTACATTCGGCATAACATATTCGACAGCAATAATAACTGTCAGAAAAAAAGCAATCAAAATAATAGATTTTGCGAAAAAATCCCAAGATACCGACAGCAGCGCATAACCTGCACAGAAAACTGTCAAGAAATAGAAAAAGTAATATGAAGAAGCAAAGAAATGCTTGTTAAGGACAGACACACCATAAGCGTTTAACATAGTCCCTTCAGCAAAATAATAATAGACACACTGAATAAAGGATATACTAAAGGTCACCAAAAAATAAATCATAAAGAGACGACTGTATTTATCTAAATATAGATAAAATTTATTATTAATAACAAATAACACAAACATTATCAATGTTACGGCCCACATAGGACTTGCGCCTAGCGTGCCTAAAAATTGCTGTAAGGGCAAATCGTTTAGGGTCATCGCAAGGAGTATGATCAGTAAACATAGTGATGCGAATCTGGAATATTTTCTGCCCGGAGCGCTTATTTCAATGTTATTGGTATTCATCAATTTATGTCACTTATTATCATTTATGGCGTTTGCAAAAAATGTAAAGTCTATTGCGCAGCGAGTTATATATTCTGCCCGGTTTCCCTTTATAGATATCCTCTACAAAGAGATCGCTTTTAAGCGCCTTATGGGTCAATAACTTTTCATTAATGATAGCCTTAAGCTTGAACAAGAGAATTGCTGGAGAGATTTTACCCGCTTTGTACCATCCGTTGCCGCTAACCGGAAAAAGCCAGTGACTAAGATGCTGGTTAAGGTTTTCCGAAAAGAGGGGTACATCTACCTTCCGCTGTGCCAGCCCACTCTCGATTTGGGCGAGGTGTTTGTTACTAATTGTCGACGCATAGTTCAAAGGAAGCAACTTATCGATGTTTTCCATACGGCTCATGAAAACATAGGATGAGATCCATGCGGTCAATGGTAGCTCATTGACAGAAAAGACCGCGCCAGTCCTATTTAACTCGCCATAGAAACTATTGCAGGCGCAGTGTGCTATCGCCCTGCGGTAGAGTATTCTATCGTAGAAAGTGAAAAAGCGATGGTGGCAGAAAGTATCATTCATGAAAATAACGATATCATCGCTGCGTGGCGTACTGTTTTCCGCCAGAAATGCATAACCTTCATCCCAAGCTGAAAATTCACCCGCTACGTTGCTGCCTCTAAGCCAATTTATATTTCCTTCAGACTCATTTTGAGGGAGCAGCTTGCCGCTATTGTCTACAAATAAAACATGAAAATCCGTTTTATTAAAGATAGCAAATATCTCTTTTTTTACTTTTTCGAAATAGTGCGGATAATAAAGAGCGACAATAATATAAGCTTTCATAATTAGTTTTTAATAAATTAAATAAGGTTTAAAGATAACACTGCCGGTTCGAAAATTTAAACCACATAGCTGTAATAAAATTATGTAAAGTTGACATGCTCTACAAAAGATGATTTTAAAAGACTCAGGATCGAAAGCACCACAGGCACGATGATGAAAAAAATGATATTCTTTCATTCGGTATTATTAAATATTTACGCCCGAATTTTTTTCTAAACTAATAAAGTGTATAGTGGATATGTGCTTCGTTTAGTTAGTGAGGGGATGTATTTTGTCTCACATAGATTGAATCAATATACTGCGCCTACCCTCTTATCAGGTATAACATTCGTCATTTTATTTTTCCCAATTTATTTTTCTTATAATCAAAATACCCTCTAGCAACATTAATTATCTTTTCAAGTTTATTGCTTTCAAAAAGTATAATGCTAATCAAGAGGTGAATATTATCTTTTATATATCTACGTGTATATGCAGGATATCTTTTTCTCACAACTAATCGATTTCGAATAATATAATATTTCCTTACTGGACTGTGATGCATTACATGAAATTTATAATTAAATATAAAATTATGGATTTTACTATTCCCTAAGGAATGAGCCATGCGCACATTTGAAAGTAGAAAAATCTTATAGTTAGCCTGCATTAATTTAAAGCAAAAATCATGATCTACTTCATCGATAAAAAGCTCATCATCAAAACCACCAACTTGCTTGTAGGCGTGAAGATTAACGATGTTCCCTGAAGTGATAACTTTTTCCACGAACCCATGGGGTTGTAAATCAGATGTTCTCGGTGCAACTATCGCGATATCTTTATAGACTTTTACTTTAGCTTCAAACTCATTAACTAACGTTGTTATTTCATGCTCAGGAAAAGTTGAATCCTGATCCATTGTCATAACCCATTCAAACCCATCTTCAATCGCAAATAGACAACCTTTATTTAATGCAGAAGCAATACCAATATTAGTTAGATTTGGATGATATTCGATCTTCTCCGCAGAAAAGTCTTGAGTGTTCAATAAACCGGAATTATCTCTATCGGAGTTATCGACTATATAAATTTTATCTACATGAGCATAATAAGACTTAATGTTATTTAATTCTTTTTTTGATGGATTGTACCAAACAACTACACAACCTAGAGCAGGCATTATAAGTCACTCCATATATTTCTGACCTTGTAGATAATTAACAACATAATTAACACTTCCGTAATTAAAACAGAAATAGCTGCACCTTCTGCCTGATAATTATATATAAATGGGAATATGATTAGTGTGTTAATTACGGCACCAAGCCAAACAATTTTACTGAATGCCTTTTTCATACCCATCGTCAGCATACCCTGCACTCCCAGAACATTACTTATACTGATAATGAACACCAGGGGTGAAATCAACTTCAATAAAAAAACAGCTTCAGTATATTGCTTACTATATAGAACCAGTATTATTTTTTCGGCAAAAATAAATATGCACAATGAAATCAAAAATGCCGCCGCGCATTGTATTTTAAACAAACCTTTAATTAATCTTATTGCTTTAACTTTGTCACTTGACATCAACGCACTTATTCTAGGATAAAATACCTGCGTAACCGGCCCCATCAATCCTTGAACTGCCTGCCTGATTTTATCAGCGGCAACATACTGCCCAACAGTTTCAGGCTTGGTCATGAAACCTAAAAAAACTGGAATGCTATTGATATACAAATTACCTGCTATATTTGATAAAAATATATGCCAGCCCCCGGTCATAGCTTCATTAATATGCTCTATATTTGGCCTGCGAAAATCTACCCAACGTTCATGGTACACAATAATCAGACTAAACAATGTAGCCAGTACTATCCCAAAACTTGTTACTAATGCAGCAATCCAGACATCTTGCGGGGACTGTACTAGTAAAAATGTTGCAGGCAACGTTAAAGTCCGGGCTATTATATTATAAATGGCCATGCGCCCCATTTTCTCTTTACCCTGAAAGAGCCATGAAGGTAAAAATGCCATTCCAATTACGCTAACGAAAGATGCAAAAACAATATCATCATTCTTTTTAAGAAGCGGCACAAACTGCATAGCGATTAATAATATAACTCCGCTTAAAATCAATAACGCAATTTTACAGTAAATAACTGACCAGAATATCTCACTGACTTTATTTTTGTTATCCTTATGGATAGCTATCTCTTTAGTAGCCGAAAAATCGAATCCATATTGCGTCAGCAGTATAAAATATTGAATTAATGCTAATGAGAACCCTAAATTACCATAGCCTGCGGGCCCCAAGACTCTGACGAGGTATGGAAGAGTGACCAGAGGTAAAATATAACCTACACCCTGAACTAAAAAAAGAGATATGATGTTTTTTAAAATTGATTTATCCAAATTTTGAAGCATCCTAATAGAGACTGTTTACATTGCAGTAAATAATAATACATTTTAATTGGGAGAAGTAAGGGTATTTATTATTAGTGAATTAGTAACCTTGCTTTTTACAATAACGCATTTTCCTTATGCATAATACTTAGACTGGTGGTGCAATTCGAGCCACTTACCTTTAATTTTTTGATGTAATTCCCTGGGATAGCATTCAAGACAAGCCGAATTCCCTTCAAATAATTTAAATAATATCTCTTATTGCTGTAATCACGTTCTTCAGTCGGACCGTTAGGGAAGGATTTATTATACCCGAAATCTTAGTGTTAACGATGCTGGTTGTTAATAACCTTTTATTATTTTTAGGAGATACTGGCCATAAGCATTTTTCTTTAACGGTTCAGCCAGTTTCCTGACCTGCTCCGCATCAATAAACCCTTTGCGATACGCAATCTCTTCCGGACACGCCACCTTCAGCCCCTGGCGCTCTTCAATAGTCGCAATGAAGTTGCTGGCTTCAATCAGGCTTTGATGCGTACCGGTATCCAGCCAGGCGAAACCGCGTCCCATCATGGCAACGGACAGACGCCCCTGCTCCATATAAATTCGGTTGATGTCTGTAATTTCCAGTTCACCACGCGGAGACGGCTTAAGGCTTTTCGCCATCTCAACAACGCTGTTGTCATAGAAATAGAGCCCGGTTACGGCGTAATTACTTTTTGGCTCAACCGGTTTTTCTTCGAGGCTGACAGCAATACCGTCTTTATCAAACTCTACGACACCATAGCGCTCAGGATCGTTCACGTGATAAGCAAAGACGGTAGCACCGCTTTCTTTACTTACCGCGGAGTCCATCAACTTCGGCAGATCATGGCCATAGAAGATGTTGTCACCCAACACCAGCGCACAGTCGTCCTCACCAATGAACTCTTCGCCCAGGATAAAGGCCTGTGCCAGACCGTCCGGACTCGGCTGGACTTTATATTGCAGGTTAATTCCCCACTGACTGCCATCACCCAGCAATTGCTCAAAACGTGGAGTATCCTGAGGAGTACTGATAATCAGAATATCGCGAATACCCGCCAGCATAAGCGTGGACAGCGGGTAGTAAATCATCGGCTTGTCATAGATGGGCAGCAGTTGTTTGCTGACAGCCATAGTGACCGGGTACAGACGAGTTCCGGAGCCACCGGCTAAAATAATCCCTTTACGCGTTTTCATTTCATCATCTCTATATGTGCAAAATGCCCGTAAACGGGCATTAAATTTAAGGTCAGACCGCAGTAGTCGTAAACAGCTCAGCCAGCATACGTTTTACGCCGATATCCCATTGAGGTAATACCAGATCAAAGTTTTGCTGGAATTTTTCCGTGTTCAGACGGGAGTTATTTGGGCGACGTGCAGGGGTAGGATAAGCACTGGTAGGTACCGCGTTGAGCTTAGTAATCGCCAGCTCAATGCCAGCCTTACGCGCTTCGTCAAATACCAGCGCGGCGTAGTCGTGCCATGTGGTCACGCCACCTGCAACCAGGTGATAGAGCCCTGCGACTTCAGGTTGTTTCATAGCCACACGAATCGCATGCGCCGTGCAATCTGCCAACAGTTCAGCGCCTGTTGGTGCACCAAACTGATCGTTGATGACCGACATCTCCGGGCGTTCTTTGGCAAAACGCAGCATGGTTTTGGCAAAGTTATTCCCTTTGCCCGCGTAAACCCAACTGGTGCGGAAAATTAAGTGACGGGCACAATTTTCCTGCAGAGCTTTTTCACCGGCGAGTTTGGTTTCGCCATACACGTTCAAAGGTGCAGTGGCATCCGTTTCCCGCCACGCATTTTCACCATCGCCAGGAAAAACGTAATCGGTAGAATAGTGTACAACCCAGGCACCGATTTTTTCAGCCTCTTTGGCAATGGCTTCCACGCTTGTGGCGTTCAGCAACTGCGCGAATTCGGGCTCAGACTCGGCTTTATCTACGGCGGTATGGGCCGCCGCGTTGACGATGACATCCGGCTTAATGCGGCGCACGGTTTCAGCAATACCTTCAGGATTACTGAAATCACCGCAATACTCGGTAGAGTGAACATCGACGGCAATCAGGTTACCTAGCGGGGCGAGCGAACGCTGCAGCTCCCAACCCACCTGCCCTGTTTTGCCGAACAAAAGGATATTCATTACTGACGTTCCCCGTAGTTCTGTTCAATCCAGGATTGATAGTTACCGCTTTTCACGTTCTCCACCCACTGGGTGTTGGCCAGATACCACTCCACCGTTTTACGGATCCCGCTCTCAAAGGTTTCCTGCGGCTTCCAGCCTAAGGTCTGGCTAATCTTATCGGCATCAATGGCATAACGACGGTCATGGCCCGGGCGGTCAGTTACGTAGGTAATTTGATCGCGATATGAGCCCTCTTTCGGCACAATTTCATCAAGCAGATCGCAAATGGTATAAACCACATCCAGGTTCTGTTTCTCGTTGTGGCCGCCGATGTTGTAGGTCTCGCCTGGCTGACCCTGAGTTACCACGGTATAGAGCGCACGGGCGTGATCTTCAACATACAGCCAGTCGCGGATCTGATCGCCTTTACCGTAAATCGGCAGCGCTTTACCGTCCAGCGCATTCAGGATCACCAGCGGGATCAGTTTTTCCGGGAAGTGGTAAGGACCGTAGTTGTTCGAGCAGTTGGTCACGATGGTCGGGAACCCGTAGGTACGCAACCAGGCGCGTACGAGGTGATCGCTGGAGGCCTTCGAGGCCGAATACGGACTGCTTGGCGCATAGGCCGTCGTCTCGGTAAACAGCGGTAGCTCAGTAGACGCTGGGTGTTCATCCGGGTGCGGCAGATCGCCATACACTTCATCGGTGGAGATATGGTGGAAACGGAATGCTTTCTTCGCCTCTTCGCCAAGCGTTGACCAGTACGCACGGGCCGCTTCCAGCAATACGTAGGTGCCGACGATATTGGTCTCGATAAAGGCAGCCGGGCCAGTAATGGAACGGTCAACATGGCTTTCCGCCGCCAGGTGCATCACCGCATCAGGCTTATGCTCGGCAAAAATACGATCCATCGCCGCTTTATCGCAAATATCAGCATGCTCAAATGCGTAACGCGGGCTGGCGCTCACGTCAGCCAGAGATTCCAGGTTACCTGCATAGGTTAATTTATCGACATTAACGACTTCATCCTGAGTGTTTTGAATAATATGTCGGACAACCGCAGAGCCGATAAAACCAGCACCGCCAGTAACAAGAATTTTCACGCGTTATTTTCCGTAGATTGAATAGTTCAGACACGCTACCGCCCCTGGCTTAACAGCTACCAGTGCACTGAACGTGGTTCATAATAGGGATATGTTGTCGTCTGACCCCGGCAAAATGGCGCCAGATCAGCATTCAAGTCAATTAATAATTGTCGTCTTAAATGCCAGCAGAAACAAGGGAAAAAAACAGGCTAACAATACAAAAAAGCAGCAATTAACTGACTGAAATTTAAGAAAATATTTAAAAAGAAAACGGCAGTGTCATTCTCATGGCCTATGAAAGCCCGGAATGATCCACTGCCGTTTAGTCAACGACCAACCAATCGTTAATCGTTGGTTAATAGTTTCTTCATGCTTTCCCGGAACTTCTGCCCTTCTTTCAGGTTACGAAGGCCATACTGAACAAAGGCTTGCATGTATCCCATCTTCTTACCGCAGTCGTAGCTGTCACCGGTCATCAGCATGGCGTCCACAGACTGCTTATTCGCCAGTTCCGCGATAGCATCCGTCAGCTGAATACGATCCCAGGCGCCTGGCTCGGTACGCTCCAGCTCAGCCCAGATTTCAGCGTTAAGCACATAGCGACCCACGGCCATCAGATCGGAGTCGAGCGTCTGCGGTTGATCCGGTTTCTCAATAAACTGAACAATACGGCTGACCTGACCTTCTGAATCCAGCGGCTCTTTGGTCTGAATCACCGAGTATTCGGACAGATCGCCCTTCATGCGCTTCGCCAGTACCTGGCTGCGGCCGGTTTCGTTGAAACGGGCAACCATGGCTGCAAGGTTGTAGCGCAGCGGATCGGCAGAGGCGTTATCCAGAATAATGTCCGGCAGAACAACCACAAACGGGTTATCGCCGACCACAGGACGCGCGCACAGGATAGAGTGACCGAGCCCAAGCGGTTGCGCCTGGCGAACGTTCATAATGGTCACACCTGGCGGGCAGATGGACTGCACTTCCGCCAGCAGCTGACGCTTAACGCGCTGCTCCAGAAGGGCTTCAAGTTCGTAGGAGGTGTCGAAATGGTTTTCCACCGCATTCTTCGAAGAATGGGTTACCAGAACGATTTCTTTGATCCCTGCAGCAACAATCTCGTCGACGATGTACTGAATCATCGGCTTGTCAACGATCGGCAGCATCTCTTTAGGAATGGCTTTTGTGGCCGGGAGCATATGCATGCCCAGACCGGCTACCGGAATAACCGCTTTCAAATTAATCATATTTCTTCCACCTTAAAATGGTTGCCGAATTATAGCTCTTTAGCCTGGTTTCGCCAGCACGATTTGCTACAAATCAGGCGTAGATGTTACGCCGCTGCCAGACGAATACCAGTGGATGCAGTCCGAATCCGCGCGCTTAAATTCCAGGAATCTTCGCAAAATGGTGTTTGGTTAATATTTAGCGCTTCGGCAGATTAAAATTCAGCCGTTCCGTATTAATCGTGTGCTGATCGATGCGGTCGATATCCACCGAACTTTGGCCTTTCTCATTAACCGCATTAATGTTCGCCAGTGAGAGCAGCGTCTCTTCCCGGGCCATAAATTTCCCACGCACATCCTTGCGCAGGTCAAAATTCAGCTTCAGTGCGGGTCCGACAGTGGCATCCTGCATCACGTTGATATTACGCATAAAAAGATGCTGCGGTTTATTATGCAGCTCCAGCGTAGCGCGCTTCATTTCGAGATTGGTGATCGCCACGAACGAGGTGGCATTGCCGGAAGAGATCTGTATTCCGCGCAATTTACGTGCAAGCTTCTGGTTGTCGAGATGAATATTGTTGAGGCGAAAATTCTGCGGGATCGACAAATAGTTGCCTTTGATCACCCCGTAACCAATTAACATGCCTGCGCTGTCGATCATTTCTACGTTATCGATGACAAAATTATCGCAGCCATATATTGCTACCGTGGCGTTATCAATCCCCGCTTTCTTGCTAAAGTCCGGGGTGATATTTCGGGCTTTAACATTACGGATAATAAAGTGTTTACCATTCTCGACATGCACTAGCTGGCGGCAGTTGCTGCCGGTGATATTGGCGACGACAAAGTTCTTCACCGCCTGGTCTTCCGGGTAGGCATTGTCATAGGTGCTGCCGGCCAGCCCGATGCCGATCCCCCAGTTAATCTTGCCGTTGGTGCAGTCGATATGGTCGATAACGTGGTCAGAGATCAGGATGTTCTGGTCGTTGATCGCCACGTTCCACTCAATGGCATCGCCCTGCAGATAGCTGAAGTGGCAGTTGGTGATTTTGGCGCCATCCACCTGGTTGTGGAACCCCTGACGCAGGATCGCATAGTTGGCTTTCGTCACCCGCAGGTTGTCGATCAGCAGGTTGCGCATCAACCGCGGCTTTTTACCGCCGATGTAAATCTGGGTCACCGGGCCATAACCGCTCATCGCCAGCCCCTGAATCACGCAGTCGGAGCCGCGGACGTCGAGGGTGATATTTTCGCTACGCCCCTCCCCTTCGCCAATGACTTTACTGCCATCCTGAAGAACCAGCCGCCCGCGCCCGTTACCGGTCAGCGCGCCGCGGATGCGCAGGGTTTTACCTTCGGGGATAAAAATGGCGGTATTGATGTTGTCGCAGGTCAGCCCGGCGGGCACCACCACGGTATCGCCGTCGGTAAAGGCCTTCTTGAACGCCGCGATCCAGTCACGATGGTTATAGCGGCTGATATCGACCGTGCTGCTGGTGGCGGCGGCCCGCACGCCGATCAGCGGTGCGGCAGCCAGGACGGAACAGGTGGTGACAAACGCGCGTCGCGTCATCTCTTTCGGCATATCGCCTCCCTTTTTAAAGCGTCTGAAGCAGAGTGGCTAACTGCCGGTTAATCAGGTGTTGATTGAAATCGGTCTCTACTTTCCGGCGCGCGTTTTGCAGCACCGGCGAGAGCGCCCGATCGTCAAGTGAAGCAAAGCTCTCCAGCTGCCCGGCCAGTGCCGCCGGGTTGTTCTCTTCCACCAGCCAGCCGGAGTGGCCAGGCTCGATCAGTTCTGGAATGCCGCTGTGCACCGTAGAGACCACCGGGATCCCCACCGCCATCGCCTCCATCAGCGCCACCGGGATGCCTTCCATGTCGCCATCCGCGCCGGTGACTGACGGAAGCAAGAACACATCCGCGGCATCAAGCATGGCTTTAACTTCATGGCTGGGCTTGAACCCGGGCATCTCGACATGGGCTTCCAGCCCATACTGTTCGATCAGGGTACGCAGGCGGCGTTCCCAGGGGCCAATGCCGAGGATGCGATAGCGAAACGCCACCCCACGCTCTTTAAGCTGGCGGCAGGCCTCGATCGCCACATGCAGCCCTTTTTTCTCGGTCAGGCGCGCCACCGAGATAATTTCCAGCGGGCTTCCCGGGGCTTTAACCGGACGTTGGGTGAAGCGCTGCATATCCACACCCATGCGTGAGACGGTGATTTTCTCGGGCGGGCAGCCCATACTTTTGAGCCGTCCGGCCCAGAGATCGCTGATCGGCAGCATCATATCGCCACGCTGAAACAGGCGTTGATATTCCGGGGTGTAATGGTTCAGCACGTCGCGGCTGGAGATATCGATCCCGTGAAAGACGGTGGCGATTTTGCCCTCGATAACCCCGAGCTCGCGTAGCTTGGCCGCCGTCACACCGGCCGGGCCGAAGTGAGCGATAAACACATCCGCACGCCAGGGCTGTGCCGTCTGGCCGCAGATAGCGGAGAGGATCAGATTGCGCGACTCGGCACCATAGCGGGAGACGTTCAGCGCCTTCCAGGTGCCCGGGCGATGCAGCCCCCGGAGGGTCTGGCGGGCGCGGTAGCCCAGTTTCGCCAGCTTGCCCTGCGGCTCATCCTGCAGCCAGCGGGTTTTGCTGGCCAGGTCATATTGGGTCCAGGCGGCGTGGGTATTTTGTGTGTCGCCCTTCTGCAGGGCGACAATCTCCACGTCATAACCCATATCAATAAACGCGGTGATCTGGTTAAGCACAAAGGTTTCGGACGACAGCGGGAATTTCAGTAAGAAGAAACCAACCTTCATTTGCCCTCCCCGACCCGATCCAGCACCGATTTCACCATCCTGATGCCGTTCTCACGTTCGGCTTTCACCGCCACCGCCAGGCGTTCGTTGATGGCCGGCAGCTGGCCAAGGGTGTCGCCCACCATCGCGCCCAGGGAGCCATCCAGCAGATGGCGAATATCCACCGCCATCTCCGGCATCCCCAGCTGCTGCATGATCCCGGCAGACTTGTGTTCGTAGTTGATGGCAATGGCCGGGGTGCCAAAGTTCATGGAGATGATCGCCGAATGGAGACGGGTACCCACGGTCAGATCGCAGGCGCCCAGCAGTTTGCCCATCTCCAGGTCGTTAAGTTCGTCCATCACCACGTGATAGCGCGACGGATCGCTGACGTGCTGGCGCAGATTCAGCGCCACCATGCGATCATCTTTGTTGTAACTGTCGATCCCGGTACAGGTGGAGAGCGCCAGCACCTGATAGCCGCTATCCAGCACCCGGTTCACCACCTCAGCAAAAGCCTTTTCGTAGGCTGCCTGAGTGGTACCCAAACGTTTGTCGAACGGAGCCAGTTCGCGCAGGGTGATGGCGACGGTTTTTTGCTGCCCCACCACGTTCAGCCAGTGCTGCACCGCATAGCTGGGGGTAAAGTTCGCCTCCTGATGATCCACCAGCCAGGCGGTGTCCACCCCCTGCTCTACTTTGGTGGTGTCAATCTCGCTGCGCTGCATCAGATTCAGACTCACCGACTCACGCAGGATCAGAGCATCGCAGTGGCCAAACACATAGTTTGCCAGCTGGTTGAACTGTGGATCCTGGAATGGCCCGACGCTGTGGCCGACCATAAACAGCGGCTTTTTCGCCATAAAGGTACAGAGCGCATGCTCGAACTGCGGCACGCCGTAGAGGTCAACGAAGAAGGAGCCGCCCACCTGAATGATGGCGTCGTAGCCGGAAAGCAGACGGACAAAATCGGTAAAGCCCTGGGCGATGGCGATGTTGCGCAGCTTGCCGGTATCGGTCACGCGGGAGAGTAACACCTGGTGCTGATAGCGGCGGCGCAGCACCTTTTTCACCCGCCCCATTACCCCGGCAGCGTTGTTGTGCTGTTTCATCTGGCTGTAGAGCGGATCGCCCATCACCGGGCGGTTCAGCAGCCAGGAGGAGCTCACCGGGTAGCGGCTCATCACATCGACTTCAGTCTCCGGCGACAGCGCGTAAATGGCATCCAGCAGGCCGCGCAGAATGGCGCTGTCACCACGGTTACCACAGGTATGGTTGCCCAGAATCAGTAATTTCATAATGACCTCTTAAAATTAGCCTGCGCGAAGCAGCGTTTTAATCTTTTCGTTGCGGCAGAACTGACGTTTGATCTCTACCACCAGCGCATTACGCGACAGCACAATCATCACCGCGAAGGCCAGCGCACCGGCAGCGACCTGCACCGCCAGCAGCGCCGCCAGCGGCAGATGGCCGTTAAGGGCTAGCCCTAAGCCATAGCTCACCGCCAGCGTCGGCAGCGACAGGTAAAACGGCAGCCACAGGCTCAGGATGTACTGGCGATAGCTCGAGCCCAGCACCGGCTTAATCATCACGAAGTAGCTCAGCACGGTGTTAATGATTTGCACCAGCAGGAAGCCCAGCGTCACCCCCATCGCGCCGGCCAGATGGCCGCCGATGACGATCGCCGGAATAAACAGGAATGTCTTGAAAACGTTGAATTTGAAGCTGATATCAACGCGGGCTTTGGCCATAAGCAGGGACCCAATCGGGTTACCGACCGAGCGCAGCAGGCCCACCACGCACAGCAGCTGCAGGATCGGCACAATGCTGACCCACTTTTCACCGAACACCAGCGGCACCATATTGCCGGAGACCACCATCAGCCCCAGCAGGGTCGGGAAGTTAATGATCCCCACCACCGACAGCAGCTTGTAGAAGTTGATCCGCAGCTTTTCAGTGTCGTCCTGAATTTTGGCAAAGGCCGGGAACAGCACGCGGGTGATGATCGGGTTGAGCTTCATCGGCGGTACCACCGCCACGTTGTACGCCAGGTTATAGCCCCCCGCCACGCTGGCGCCGAGGATGCGCGCCAGCACCAGCGTAGAGAGGTTGGTGTTCACATAGTTGATGATGCTGTCGGCGGTCAGCCAGGCGCCGAAGCGCAGGTTGGATGATACCGATTTGAGCGAGAAGTGGAGGCCAGGGCGGTAAATCTTGCGACCAAAGAAGCCGAACAGCAGTGTACGTACAGCAGAGTTGACTAGATAACCAAGGATGGCGGTCATCGCCAGCGGCCAGAAGTGGGCGCTGACCACGGTAAAGGTAAACCCGGCCAGCACGGCGCTGGTTTCAATCATGCCGATTTTGCTGAACTCCAGCTCCTTTTGCATCAGCGCGCGGAACTGCTGCCCATGCGGGATTACCACAAACGCAAACGACAATGCGCGCATCAGCGGGGCCAGCTCCGGGTTGTTCAGTGCGCCAGCGATGGCATCGCTCAGCAGAAACAGCGCCACGCACACCACAATCCCCAGTCCGACGTTCAGCCAGTAGAGGGTGGTCAGCTCCAGATGGCTGATCTCCTTACGCTGAATAATCGAGTTGGCGATGCCGAAGTCCGACAGCGTATCGGCGAGAGCGATAATCACCAGCGAGACGGTCAGCAGGCCAAACTGGTGGTTATCGATAATGCGCGCCAGCACCGTCATCTGCACCAGCCCGAGGCCGATGATGATCACCGTGGCGATAGCCGACCACTTTGCCCCGCTGAGGGTTTTTTCACGTAAGCTCATCTTAATACGCCGCTTTGTTCACAAAGCCCTTGAAGACGGTAAGAAACACAATTTTGATATCGAACCAGAGGCTCCACTCGCGGATGTACTCCAGGTCGAACTCAATGCGTTTTTCCATCTTCTCCAGGGTGTCGGTTTCGCCGCGCCAGCCATTGATCTGCGCCCAGCCGGTGATGCCCGGTTTCACTTTGTGGCGCAGCATGTAGCCTTCAATCAGAGCGCGATACTGCTCGTTATGCGCCACGGCGTGCGGACGCGGGCCGACAATCGACATGCCCCCGGTTAACACATTAATAAACTGCGGCAGTTCGTCGAGGGAGGTACGACGCAGGAAGTTACCGACGCGGGTGACGCGCGGATCGTTTTGCGTCGCCTGGGTCACCACCTCGTCGTTCTCCATCACCTTCATGGAGCGGAATTTCCACACCATAATCGGCTTACCGTCCATACCGTAGCGGGTCTGGCGGAAGATAACCGGCCCTTTTGATGTGAGCTTCACCGCCAGCGCAATGGCACAGAGCACCGGGGAGATCAGGAGCAGGATCAGGGATGAGAGGACGATATCCTCCACGCGCTTCAGCACCCGATTGAGGCCGGAGAGCGGCGTGTCATACAGCGGCACCACCGGCACGCCGTTTACCTCTTCAATGCGGGAATGCAGGATGTTAAAGGTAAATACATCGGGGATCAGGATCACCGAGCAGGTGGTGTCCGCCAGTTTGCGCATCAGGGTTTTGATTCTGGCCTCATCGCTCATCGGCATGGCGATATAGACGTTGTGGATCTTGCCAGCTTTGGCATCGTCTACCAGTTGGGAGTAGTTCCCCGCCCAGTCAGCCGATACGCCACCGGGTTGGGCGTCGTGATAAACCCCGACCACGTCAAACCCCAGCCACGGCTCTTTACGAAAACCGTCCAGCAGCGCCAGTCCGGCGGGCATACTCCCGGCCACCGCCACCCGACGGGTGTTGTAGCCGCGGTTACGCAGCCAGCCTGCGCCGTAGCGGATCAGCGATCGGCAGACCACCATCCCCACGCTGGTGAGCAGGTACCAGGCAAAATAGGTAGCAAAGCGATTATCAAAGTCGTTGTTGAAGGCCACCAGCCCGAAGCTGAACACCAGGCTCAAGGTCCAGTTCTGCAACAGCAGCAGCAGCTCGGTGGCGATCTTGACGCCACGCCATGAGCGGTAGAAATCAGTCATGCCGCCGATCATCTGGAAGACCACCAGCGCGATCAGCGCCATCAGCAGATGCATGTAGAGGAAGGGCAGCCCGCTGAGTTTACACACCATCCACAAGCCACCGAACATGATGGTGATATCAGAAAAACGCTGCACCATAGAGATTAACGATGCATTCGTTTTGGCTCGCTCGCGCTTTTTTAGATTTGTCATCGTTGTTCCTGTTTCAGGGGCCCCTCCCCCGTCGGGAGAGGGGCAAGGATTACTGATTCAACAGCGCCATAATGTCCTGCGTTCGCGCCGCCATCAGCGCCGCATCGGCGCGGGATTCCACGTTCAGGCGCACCACCGGCTCGGTGTTCGACGAGCGTAAATTGAAGCGCCACTGGGGGAAGGTCATGCTGATCCCGTCGGTGCGGTCGATCTCCAGCGCGTGCAGAGCGAAGTGGTTCTCCACGCGGGCAATCGCCTCGGCCGGGGCCGCGAGCGTGCTGTTGATCTCCCCGCTCGCCGGGAAGGCCGCCATGCGGTCGCGCACCAGCTCACCCAACGTCTGGCCCTTCAGGCACAGCAGTTCAGTGACCAGCAGCCACGGGATCATCCCGCTGTCGCAGTAGGCAAAATCACGGAAGTAGTGATGAGCGCTCATCTCTCCGCCGTAGATCGCATCCTCTTCCCGCATCCGCTCTTTGATAAAGGCATGGCCGGTTTTCGACATCACCGGGGTGCCGCCCGCCGCAGCCACGACATCCACCGTGTTCCAGGAGAGACGCGGGTCGTGAATAATGCGCGAGCCGGGGTTTTTCTCGAGGAAGGCTTCAGCCAGCAGGCCGACAATGTAGTAGCCCTCGATAAACTGCCCTTTTTCATCGAACAGGAAGCAGCGGTCGAAGTCGCCGTCAAAGGCGATGCCCATGTCCGCGCCGTGCTCAATCACCGCGTTGCGGGTATCGGCCCGGCACTCCGGCAGCAGCGGGTTTGGAATACCGTTCGGGAAGGTGCCGTCCGGGGTGTTGTGGACTTTAACGAAGGTCACCGGCACGTTAAGCGCTTTAAAGCGGGCTTCCAGAGCGTCCACCACCGGGCCTGCCGCGCCGTTGCCGGAGTTGATCACCAGCTTCAGCGGCTTGAGGTTCGCCAGGTTGATGTAGCCCAGCAGGTGATCGATATAGGCCTCACGCAGATCAATCTTTTTATAGCTGCCGCGTTTCGCCTCGTTCACCGGCGGGAAATCGTTGGCTTCCGCCAGACGCTGGACGTCACGCAGACCGGTATCGCCGCTGATCGGGCGAGCCCCTTCGCGCACCAGCTTCATGCCGTTGTAGTCCATCGGGTTATGGCTGGCGGTCACTTCGATCCCGCCGTCAACGCCCAGATGGAAGGTGGCAAAGTAGATCTCTTCGGTGCCGGACAAACCGATATCCAGCACGTCAACGCCCGCATCCTGCAGCCCTTTCGCCAGGGCCAGTTTCAGGGCTTCGCTGGTCAGACGCACGTCGCCGCCCAGCACAATGGTCTTTGGCTTTAAATATTCGCCGTAGGCGCGGCCAATGCGCCACGCAATGTCTTCATTCAGCTCTTCACCGAGCTTGCCGCGAATATCGTAGGCTTTAAAACAGGTTAATTTTTGCATCATTACCCCTTATTCAGGCAACAGTTGGCCCGACCCAAACAGGGCCAATTTAATTTTTTGTTTTGCGTCATTCGTAGGCCGGATAAGCAACGCGCATCCGGCAAGCCACGCTCAGGGGCTAAACCCGCCCGTAGCGATCCTCGAAGCGAACGATGTCGTCCTCTTCCAGATACGAGCCGGAGCGCACTTCAATCAGATCGAGTGGGATTTTCCCCGGGTTTTCCAGGCAGTGGGTCGCCCCCAGCGGGATGTAAATGGATTCATTTTCACCCAGCAGCGTCACCACATCGTTAATGGTCACTTTGGCAGTTCCCGCCACCACCACCCAGTGCTCGGCGCGATGATGGTGCATCTGCACCGACAGCCCCTCGCCCGGTTTCACGGTGATGCGTTTAACCTGATAGCGATCGCCCTCGTCGATGGAGTCATATTTGCCCCACGGACGGTACACTTCACGGTGAATGTGGTGCTCATGGCGGCCATCGGCTTTGATCTGCTCGACCACTTTTTTGACGTCCTGCACCGCGTTGCGATCGGCAATCAGCACCGCGTCTTTGGTCTGGACCACCACCAGATCCTTCACCCCGACGGTAGTCACCAGCCCGGATTCAGCGTAGACGTAGCTGTTTTCCGTTTTATGGCTGATTACATCCCCGTGATGAACGTTGCCTTCCGGCGTCTGGTTGCTGATTTCCCACAGCGAGGACCAGGAGCCAACATCGCTCCAGCCAGCATCCATCGGCACCACCACTGCATCGGCGGTGCGTTCCATTACCGCGTAATCCACGGATTCATCCGGGCAGGCGAGGAACGCGGCTTCGTCAACGCGGATAAAGTCCAGATCCGGGTCAACGGTAGCCATCGCTTTTTCGCAGGCGTCCAGAATATCGGGGCGGTACTTCCGCAGCTCTTCCAGATAACGTCCGGCGCGGAACAGGAACATGCCGCTGTTCCAGTAATACTCGCCGCTGGCGACATAGGCCTGGGCGGTTTCCAGATTCGGTTTTTCGACAAACTGCGCCACGTCAAAGGCGAGGTTGTCCCCCTCACCCGGCGTCACGTTGCCACGGCGAATGTAGCCATAGCCGGTTTCCGGCATATCCGGCACGATGCCGAAGGTCACCAGCTTGCCGCTTTCGGCATAAGGAATGGCTGAACGCACGGCCTCGCGGAACGCCTCTTCCTGCTGGATCACGTGATCCGCGGCCAGCACCAGCATCAGCGGATCGCAATCCGGGCTGCTGCGCTGGGCGGCCAGCGCCGCCAGGGCGATGGCCGGGGCGGTGTTACGTCCGGCAGGTTCCAGAATGATATTTTCGGTCAGCTTGTTCAGCTGACGCAGCTGCTCGGCGACGATAAAGCGGTGCTGTTCGTTACAGATCACCACCGGACTTTCACACATCACGCCGTTCAGGCGGTTGACCGTAGTCTGCAGCATGGTGAGTTCCCCTTTCAGGCAGAGGAACTGTTTTGGATAGAGCACGCGGGAGAGCGGCCACAACCGGCTGCCAGAGCCACCTGCCATTACCACCGGGTACAACGTATTTTTACTCATGATTTATCCCCGAATATCTGCAATAAACTGGCTCAGCACGTTCTCTTTCTCGAGCGTGCGTTCGGCATAGTCACGGGCTACCCTGTTCTCTTTGGGCATGTTCAGCGCCTGTTCGATCCCCTCTACCAGCGCGGGTACCGACTCCGGCTCCACACAGACGGCGATCCCCGGCAGGTTGTCACACAGCTGGCCCAGCTCGGTGTGGGCTTCGGCAGTGATCACCGCGTTGCCGCCCACTGCCAGAATGTTGGTCAGCTTGGAGGGCAGGACCGCATCCGCCGCGCCGCGCTTCTGTATCACCAGATGGCAGTCGGCCATCTTCAGCAGCGCCGGTAAGGCATCGTAAGACTGCAGCGGGAAGAACTGAATGTTATGCAGGTCGCGCTCGCGGGCCAGTTTCTCCAGCCGCGCTTTGCCGCCACCCTGGCCGACAATTACAAACTGCAAGGGCTTATCGCTGAGCGCGGCGGCAGCATCGATGACGCTCTCCAGACCCTGCTTCTCACCGATATTGCCGGAATAGAGAACAATCTTTTGCGCCTCAGCCAGACCCAGCTGTGCGCGCAGCGCTGCTGCATCGTCAGATGTGACGTCGCGAAAACGCGCCACTTCCGACCAGTTTGGGAAGAAGATCACCTTCTCCGCCGCCACGCCCTTCTCCTGCGCTTTGTTCATCATCGAGCGGGAGATGGTCGAGACATAATCCACGTTATGCAGGCCGCTGCGCTCAAAGGCGCTGGCCAGTTTCGCGACTTTGCCGCCCTTGCCTTTGCCCGCCATGCCCAGACCGAGCATGGCGTCCACTTCATAATCCTGAATGTGCAGCAGAGTGCGGGCCCCGGAGAGCTTGCCCAGCAGGCGCATGCCTGGGGTGCAAAACAGGGTCGGCACCACGCCAATAATGCGATCCGGCTTCCAGCGACGTTGCGCCATCAGCGGGAAGAAACTGCTCAGGGCAAAACTGCCCAGATGAATCAAACGCTTTAAGGTCGATGGCTGTTTCGGCACATACAGCGGGCAGCGCCAGACGGTGGCAGCTCCCTCTTCGCGACGATAGCGCCAGTTTGAATAATTTTCGCCCACCTGCCACTCAGGGTAATAAGGCGGGGCCGTAATGACCCGCACCTCATGCCCCTGGCTGGCCATCCACTCCACCATCTCGCCGGTGTATTTGCCGATACCGGTGAGCTCCGGGGAGTAGTTAATGCCGTACACCAAAATTTTCATAAACCCGGCACCCCTGACTGATCCAGGAAGTAGGCCCGGCTGTTGTCATGCACGTTATCGCTGGCCAGAAGCTGTTCAGGCGTCAGCCAGCGGTAGTCGTCATGCTGAGAATCAGGCAGACGCAGGTCTGCCTCATTCACCTTCAGGCGATAGCCCAGCACCACGTAGTGGGTGGTGAAACCGGTGCCGGAAAAGTTGTCGTCATAGAAGTGCTGCCAGACCCCGTAGAACTGCCCCGCCGTCATCGGCAAACGCAGCCCCAGCTCCGCCTGTGTCAGACGGGCAAAGGCATTTTCCAGCGTCTCGTCTTTCTGCACTCGCCCACCCGGCACGAACCAGTAGCCCTGAGCCGGACGGTTGGTGCGTTGCCCGAGCAGGAACTCCCCCCGCTCGTTCTCCACCACCAGATCGATGGAGATAAGCGGAGTGGAACGCACCACAGTGGCAAAATCTTCCTGACTTAAAAACATATCTACCCCCGGAACCGCTGCTGGTTTTCCAGGAACCACTGGTAGGTACTGGCCAGCCCTGCGGCCAGCGTCACCTCGTGGAACCAGCCCAGCTGATGCAGACGGGTCACATCCAGCAGCTTGCGCGGCGTGCCGTCGGGTTTGCTGGCATCGAAGGCCACGCGGCCTTTGTATCCCACCACCTGAGCGATAGTCTCGGCCAGCTCGCGGATAGTGCAGTCCACTCCGGTGCCAACGTTGATGTGCGACAGCATCGGCTCGGTGTTCTCCTGCCACACCTCGCGAGCCAGCTCCATCACGTGAATGCTGGCGGCGGCCATGTCATCCACATGCAGGAACTCGCGCATTGGCGTGCCGCTGCCCCACACCACCACTTCCGGTGCGTTGCTGACGGTCGCCTCGTGAAAACGACGCAGCAGCGCCGGGATCACGTGCGAGTTGCTCGGGTGGAAGTTATCGTTCGGGCCATACAGGTTGGTCGGCATCACCGAGCGATAGTCGCGACCGTACTGGCGGTTATAGGATTCGCACAGCTTGATCCCGGCAATCTTGGCGATGGCGTAGGGCTCGTTGGTCGCTTCCAGCGTGCCCTGCAGCAGCTCGCTCTCGGCGATGGGCTGTTTGGCCATCTTCGGGTAGATACAGGATGAGCCGAGGAACAGCAGCTTGTTCACGTTATGCAGATGCGCAGCGTGAATGATGTTGCTCTCAATCATCATGTTTTCGTAGATGAAATCTGCCGGATAAGTGTTGTTGGCGACAATGCCGCCCACTTTTGCCGCCGCCAGATAGACCTGGTCGATGCGCTGCTCGGCAAAAAATGCCTGTACCGCGCCCGCATCGAGCAGATTCAGTTCATCACGGTTGCGAACGACCAGTTCGACGTTACCGCGCTGTTCCAGCTGGCGAACAATCGCGGAACCCACCATTCCGCGATGACCGGCAACAAAAATTCGTTGTTTGCTCATACTCAGGACTCCAGCGCGATGGCAACCTCGTAGCCATGGGACTTGAGCAGGGAGTGTTTCTTCGCCGCTTCAAGATCGTGGGCAACCATCTCTGACACCATCTCCTGGAGGGTGATTTCCGGCTTCCAGCCCAGTTTTTCGTGCGCTTTGCTTGGGTCGCCGAGCAGGGTTTCCACCTCAGCAGGACGGAAGTAGCGCGGGTCAACCTGGACAATCACATCGCCCGGCTTCACACCCGGTGCGTCATGGCCGGTCACGGAGACCACGATACCCTTCTCTTCCACGCCGGTGCCTTCGAAGCGCAGCTTGATACCCAGCTGGGCGGCCGCCATCTCAACGAACTGACGCACGGAGTACTGCACGCCGGTGGCGATCACGAAGTCTTCAGGTTTTTCCTGCTGCAGCATCATCCACTGCATTTTCACGTAGTCTTTGGCATGGCCCCAGTCACGCAGGGAGTCCATGTTGCCGAGGTGCAGGCAGGATTCCAGACCCTGAGCAATGTTGGCGATGGCGCGGGTGATTTTACGGGTCACGAAGGTTTCGCCGCGGCGCGGGGATTCGTGGTTGAACAGAATACCGTTACAGGCGTAGATGCCGTAGGACTCGCGGTAGTTCACGGTGATCCAGTAGGCGTACATTTTAGCCACGGCATACGGAGAGCGCGGGTAGAACGGGGTGGTCTCTTTCTGCGGGATCTCCTGCACCAGGCCATACAGCTCGGAGGTAGACGCCTGATAGAAACGGGTCTTCTTCTCCAGACCGAGGAAGCGAATGGCTTCCAGCAGACGCAGGGTACCCATGGCATCCACGTCGGCGGTGTATTCCGGGGATTCGAAGGAGACCGCTACGTGGCTCATCGCGCCCAGGTTGTAAACCTCATCCGGCTGCACTTCCTGCAGAATACGGGTCAGGTTGGAGCTGTCGGTCAGGTCACCGTAGTGCAGGTGGAATTTCGGGTTTGCTGCATGTGGATCCTGGTAGATATGATCCACGCGCTCGGTGTTAAACGAGGAGGCACGACGTTTGATTCCGTGCACTTCGTAGCCTTTTTCCAGCAGGAGTTCCGCCAGATAAGAACCATCCTGTCCGGTAACGCCGGTGATGAGAGCGACTTTAGACATGTTTATTTTCTCCAGACTTATCAGAAGTTATTCAGTTTCAACGCGTTCGCGTATCACCACTGCGGGATTGCCACGGCAAAGCTTATTTGCCGGAAGCGATTTAAAAACACTGCTGCGCGCACCAACAACGGTGCCATCGCCAATGGAAACACCCGGCGCGACAAAGACATCGGTCGCCAGCCAGCATTTCTCACCCAGGGTGATGGGCTGCGCATTAATATCAAAATGTTGACTCATATAATCGTGACTGCCGGTGCAGAGATAACACTTCTGCGACACCACTGAATTGGCGCCAATCGAAATATCACCCAGCGTATATAACACCGCCTCGTCACCCACCCAGGCGTTATCCCCTAAGGTTAATTTCCACGGGTAAGTAATTTTTACCGACGGGCGAATCACTACGTTTTTTCCGATTTTTGCGCCAAACAGACGTAATAAAAAGGCGCGCCAGCGGTACATTATTTGCGGCGACCAGGCAAATAACGTCGCCTGAACTGCCCACCATAACTGCACCTTAATACCGCCTGCGCCACGAAATCCTTTTGGCACAGAGAAGCCACTTAATTCCTGCATCGTGTTTCCTTATATTCAGGCTTTGTTATATAAGGCTTTTGTTTTACCGGTCGTTTTCAGACGCAATAAATAAGACAATTCCGCGAGCACACCCGGCATGCGCAATATTTCGCGCTGCACTTTTTTGGCATCCTGGCATAATTCAAGATTATTCGAGGTTGACACGCCGCCCATCGAGAATTCAGATACCAGCCCCGGGAGACGTTTAAACGGATAACCGGCTTTATACATTCTGGCGGTCAGGGCGTAATCCGACGAGACGCGGTACTGCAGATCGTACGGGTACGTTTTTAATCCGCTTACCGGAAAGAAAATCGCCTGATGGCTAGCCGGCAGGCTGTGGTAAATATACCAGCCCGGTTTCGCCGCCCGGCGCACTTTATTTCCGTCACCAAAATCGAGTAACGCATCGCCGAGGATCATGGCGTTACCCTGCACGTCACCGAGCTGGCGTACAAACTGCGCCACATCGTCATGAAAAATGTCGCCAGAATTGAGGAAGATCGCGTAGCGACCCTGCGCCATGTCGATGCCTTTATTCATGGCATCGTAGATACCGCGGTCCTTCTCGCTGACGTAACGTAAGTTGAACTCACCGTTCAGTTTTTCGAGAAATTCTGCCGTGCCGTCGTTGGAACCGCCATCCACCACAATCCATTCAAAACTGAGGCTGGGATCGCGGGCCAGGTTGCGCAGCGAACGCCAGGTTTTTACCACGCCGTCAAGATTACGGAAGGCAACAGTAATAACGCTGAGTAACATAAACCACCTCGTTATGAATGCGTAATATTAAGCGCCTTGCGCAAAATAAACGGGCAAACAATTAAGAATGCGTATTCCGGGCTAAATATTGACCCGGTAAAAAACAGCGACACCGGCGTAAAAAGATAAAGCTGTACGCGAAAATTCTGATTATCACCAAAAGCGCTGATCGTCATTTTGAAAACTTTGAACAGATACCACGCCGTTAATAACACTGCGAACCACGAAAAATAAATAATCAGCAGATACAGGCCATTGTCTATGGTTTTTCCGACGTCCGCACCGTTAAAGATTCCGAATGATGCGACATATTCGTAAAGTGAGCCGAATCTGACTACGCCATCAATATGGGTTAAAGAGTAACCCACCATCACCAGCGGACCGATAATACGATAATAAGATGACGATCCCTCGGTACCCAAATCACCCAGGCGTTCGGAAATATACGGGAAGGCAAATACCACCCCGACCAGGAACACTGACAATGAAATGATCGCTAAAGGTAACTTTTTCTTGATCGCCTCTTTATTCAGATACTGAAACGCCCACTCAAGAAGGTAAAACAGGATAAAGGTCATTACCCCGGAGAACGATCCTGACAGGACTATTCCTGCAAGAATCATAGCATCGCTCTTGGGCGTTTTGATACCAAACTGTTTGATGCTGAGCCAAATTGAGATTAACGCCAGAGCAAAGAATGCCGGTTCGAAATAGAGTGCCGTCGTACGCTTGCCACCAAATTTAATGAAATTCAGTACATAGCTATTACTGTAAATAAGATATTTCGAAATTATTTCCATCAGGCTACTGCCGCCTGTCAAAATAATTTGCGCCATCTCCAGCGCCGCTATCGTCACAATGATGCCGATGACCAGATAAAAGAACCTGAGGATCTTCCGATAATTGTGCGGCGAGATGGTTTTAAAGCGAATACTCCACACCATCCCGATAATGATCACGATATAGACAAACAGCATGGTGGAGGTGACATATTTGCTGGCGTCCAGCGACTGACCAAAGATGTAGTTAAAGGCCGTCAGCCCCACCCCCAACCCCAGGGCAATCATCAGTTTTTTCACGCTGATCTTGTCGACAAACAGCAACAGCAGCAGCGGTAAGAAGGTCACGATGGTGATCGGGAAGCTTTCACCCAGCTGGGCAATTTTGACGTTGACCAGCAGGTAGATCAGCGGCAGCAGCAGATAGCTACAGATTCTGATAGAACGAGACATACTCCTCCAGCATCTGTTGTCCACTGTAGGCCTGACGGCTGCGGGTGCGGAACGATTCCAGGTCAGTGCCAAAAACGGCCTGTGCAATTTCCGCCTTCGACAGCTGCACCAGCGGCAGCACCTCGTTTTCTGTGAAGGTTTTTCCCCCTGATTTCTCCAGCACTTCCCGCGCCGCGTCGCTGTGGGTAGCGATCACCGGCACGCCGATGGAGAGCGCTTCGCACAGGATCAGCGGGTAGTTATCAACCCGGGAGCTGAACACCAGCGCATCCATGCCGTTCAGGGCGCTCATCAGCTTGCGCTTGTCGGTTTCGAAGCCGTGATTAATCACGTTGGCACCGTCAAAGGGCGAAAACTTCCCGAAGGTGTGTAGCTCGATTTTGTCCCCGAGGGCCATGATCTGGCGCACCAGCTGCTGGTTGGTTTTGCCGTCGTAGCGCAGGTCGTGGGCAACCACCGCGATTTTCGGTTTGCCCGGCGTCACGGCGACCGGGGTCAGCTCGGCCAGAATCTCTTCGGTGGCCACGTCGATGCCGTTGTTGATGATTCGGCAGCGCCCTGCCCCGTACAGGCTGTTAAACGCATCGGCCACGTGCTGGCTGGGGGAGATGAACTGACAGCCGAGCGCCAGCATGTCGCGGAACAGTTGACGTTTACCGGCCACCAGCTGATGAGCGCGATCCACCTTCACCGGAGGATAGTTGCCGAGCGTCGGGCACTTCTGGCAATTCTCTTTCCAGCCTTCGCAGCCGTCGGTAAAGGCGCAGCGGCCGGTGACGCTCCAGTGATCGTGCAGGGTCCAGACGAACGTGGTATCGGGTTTGTGCGCCTGCACTTTCTCGCAGAAGGCCACGACCTCTTCCAGCTTCAGCCAGTAGCTGTGCAGGACGTGAAAATGCAGCACTACCGGGCCTGCGGTGCGGGTCACGGTGCGATACAGGCTGTTAAGGTTGCCGAACAGATCGCGGTTAAAGAGACGGAACAGCGCAATATTCGCCACCGAGGTCAGACGCGGGGTATGTTTCACCACCTGCGGATAGCGGTCGTGGCTGACGCTCTTCTTGCCGCCCTTGCCGTAGCCGTAGATAAAGCGCGACTGAAGCCCTTTTTGCAGCGCGCGCTGGTGCAGATCCAGCGCCACCCCTGCCGCCCCGCCCTCGGCGAGACGCACGTTAAATTGCAGAATATTCATTTGATCACCTTCACCCGGGCCTTCTCGCCCACCACCAGTGCGTTGTCCGGGATGCTGTCGAGCACTACGCTTCCGGCTCCGATGGTGACGTTATTGCCTACGGTGATATCACCAATCATCACCACGTTGGCGCCCAGCTCAACGTTATTGCCAATCACCGGGCAGGCAAGGCTGTCCGGACCGCGGTTGCCGAGAGTCACGCCGTGGCGGATGGTAAAATCATCCCCGGCAACCACGAATTTATTGATCACCACGGCATAGCCGTGGTGAATGGTAAAGCGCCGTCCGATGGTGGCCGCGGCCTGGATTTCATAGCCGAAGAAGCACTCGGTGATGATGCGGTACAGCACCAGCACCGGGGCCGCCCACAGGTTGTTGAGGACGTTCTTTTTGCGCCAGACGGAGCAGAAATGGGCCACCCGGTAGGCCAGCACCATGCAGCAGGGGCGCAGGCTCCAGCTGTTTGCGCGACAATCTTCCAGCACCATTATTTCCCCCGCAGTCCGTCAGCCAGACGCTTACCGTTGCGCACCGAGATCAGCGTCAGCAGCGTGCGCCAGTTCATGCGCTTGTTGCGGATCTGATACAGGGTAAACAGCTGATACTTGCGGCTGGCGCGATCGAACTTGTCCCGGTGTTTGCGGTAGAAGTGGAAGTAGCCGGAGAACTTTTTCGGCGAGGAGGTGATCTGCATCTCGCCGTGGTTGATGTGCAGGATCTGCGTCGCCTCGTCCACCTTCCACGGCTCGCCATACTCCACCACCATCCGCAGGAAGATGTCGTAGTCCTGGGCGGCCTTCAGTTCGGTATCGAACAGGCACTCCTTGAAGCGCCATGCCCAGGTAAAGACCTGATTGCCGATGATGTTGCGCTTGTAGAACAGGCGGCGCGAGTAAGGTGATTTCGGGTACAACGGCAGACTGGCGGGCTGGGAGTAGACCTCCCCCTCGCAGACGTAGTCGTTGGCATACAGGAACGCATGGGTCACCAGATGATGCTGATGCGCCAGGAAGGTCGAGAGCCGGTTCGGCGTCCACTCATCGTCGTCATCAATACCGGTCAGGTACTGACCGTTGGCCTGCAGGATCGCCTGATTGCGTACCGCGCAGGCACCGGAGTTGATGGCGTTGTGGGTGTAGACCACCCGCGGATCGTTGAGGTCAGTGACAAACTGCTGCAGCTGTTCCCAGGAGGAGGAGCAATCATCGACGATGATCAGCTCCCAGTGGTCGTAATCCTGGCGCAATACCGACTTTATCGCACGGATCGCCAGCTGCTGACGGTTCCATGTCGGCATATAGATAGAAATCAAAGGGCGTGTTGTCATGGTATTCCCCGAATGGCTCATTACTTGCTGTCCGACTTATATTCGTACTCGTAATACCCGTAATCCTGATAACCAGCGGCACGGCGGAAGATGGAGTTGAGGATCACCCCTTTCACCGGAATGCCGTTCTGCTCGAAGCGGCTGAGGCTGGTTTCGACCTCTTTCAGGGTGTTGACCGCATAACGCGCCACCATCAGGGTGGTGCCCGCGTGGCGACCCACGATTGCCGCATCGGTGACTGCCAGGATTGGCGGGGTATCGATGATCACCAGGTCATAATTCTCGCTGGCCCACTTCACCAGTTGGGTGAAGCGCTCGCTCATCAGTAGTTCCGACGGGTTCGGCGGCACCTGCCCGCGGGAGACCAGGTCGAAGTTAGGCACGGAGGTCGGTTTCGCGCACTGGGTGATATCGCCCTTGCCGAGCAGAATGTCCGACAAACCGTTAACGTTGTTGGTGCCCAGCAGCTCGTGGGTGTAGCCCTTACGCATATCGCAGTCGATCAGCAGCACACGTTTGTTGGTCTGGCTGACCACCGCAGCGAGGTTGGCGCAGACGAAGGTTTTCCCGATCGACGGGCTGACCCCGGAGAGCATCAGCACGTTGTTGCTGGCCTGCATCATGGCGAAGTGCAGACTGGTGCGCAGGCTACGAATGGCTTCGATGGCCAGATCCGTTGGGTTACCGACTGCCAGCAGCTGGCTCTGTTTGTAGCGTTTAACCCCGTTAGTGGTTTTGACGCTGTCACGGGACTTCTGCCACTCGGAGAGCGGGATGCTGGCGTAGACGTTGATACCGTGCTCTTCCAGCACCTGCGGGCTTTCGATCCCACGGTTAAACAGGGAGCGCAGCAGCACGCCAACGATGGAGAGCATCAGGCCGAGAATAATGCTGCCGAGAATAATCAGCGCCTTCTTCGGCTTCAGCACGCCGGGCTGGGTGATGGCCGGATCGACAATCCGCACGTCGCCTACGGTGCTCGCTTCGGTGATCTTCAGCTCCTGCTGTTTGTTCAGCAGCTGCATATAGACCTGCTGACCGGACTCCACGTCTCGGGTCAGACGCAGGATCTCCTGCTGGGTTTTTGGCATCGCGGTGACGCGGCCATTGAGCTTCGCTTTTTCCTCTTCCAGGGTCTGGCGTTTTTCCAGCAGCGTGCGGTAGGCAGGGTGACGTTTGGTGTAGAGCTTGGAAATTTCCGCCTCTTTAAAGGTCAGCTCGTTGAGCTGGGCGTCGATGTTGACCATCGAATCCAGCACCGATTTCGCTTCCAGCGGCAGGTCAACGGAATCTTTATCCTGACGGAAGGCGTTGAGCTTGTTCTCGGCTTCATCCAGATGGCCGCGCACTTCCGGGAGCTGTTTGGCAAGGAAGTCGAGACTTTTTGACGCCTCTTCCGACTTACGCTTCACGTTCTGCGCCTGGTAGTTGCGGGTGATGCTGTTGAGAATGTCGCGGATCTTATCCTTGTCTTCCCCGGTAAAGGTCAGACTCAGCACCCCGGTATCTTTCCCGGTTTCGGTGACCGTCAGGTTGCCCTGCAGGTTATTGATCATTCCCAGCATTGAGAATTTGCTGACGGTGAACTCGCTGCCGCTCTGGGCATGAATGGCGCTAACCATCATGCTCACGCCGTCTTTGGTCAGCATCTCCCCCACCTTGCCGCGGGCGCTAAAGCCGGCGTCGCTGGTGAGTTCATACTGATCTTTGCCCAGCACCCCGAGGGTGAAGACCTGACTTGCTCCCCCGGCAGGCAGGGTAAAGGTGGTGACTTTGACGGTGTCGTTCTGACGGCCCATCAACCGGTCCCAGCCCGCGCCAAACACCGGGAAGGTGTTTTTGCTGACGCCGATGTCGAGATCCAGATCGTCCACGGTTTTACCCAATACCAGGCGGGACTGGATCAGCTCAATTTCCGCCTGCGAGGCGGGCGGCTTGTTCGCCAGCGCTGAACCAATGTCCTGCACCAGCGAGCTGCCGCTGTTCTGCTCGATTTGTACCAGCGCATCGGCGCTGTAGATCGGCGTAGCGAAGAGGGTGTAAATCACCGCCGCAACGGCAAATACCGCGGTGATGCCTATCACCCACCAGCGCGCCTCGACCACGGTGCCGATCAGGCGACCAATATCAATCTCATCACCGCCCGCACTCGGGGAGGAAGAAGGTTTTACGTTTGCTGTCATTATTATCCCTGCTGAACGTTCAGTGCCTGTGCCCACTGGCGGGCAGACTGGTCGAGTAAGGTGTAAACCGCCTCAAACGCTTCATGGCTTTTGCGATACGGATCGGGGATCTCACGCTCATTGTCCCAGTGACCAAACAGCATCACCTTGCCGCGCATCTCCGGTGCGATATCGCACAGGGCGTGGATGTGGCGTTTTTCCATGGCGAGGATCAGGTCGTAGTCCCGGCACAGGCTGGCTGTCACCTGACGGGCGCAATGCCCGTCGAGCGAAAGCTGATGCTCTGCCGCGACCTGACTTGCGCGCTCATCGGCCCCTTTGCCGACCAGCGCGCCCAGCCCGGCTGACGCGACGGTCAGCTGTGGCTGGTACTGTTTTAAAAGCCGCTCAGCGGTGGGGGAACGGCAGATGTTCCCCACACAAACCACCAGAATTTTGTTAAACATCGTTATCACCAGTTGTGGTACTGATGTACCGTGTCGGTCATGGTATGGATATTGTTGATAGTCGGCATCAGCTGGTTCATCACACGGTTCCAGCGCGTAATCGGCGCGGTGGTGACGTAGACCACGTCATACGGCTGGAGGCGGAACCCGGTTGCCATCACCAGCGAGGTCGCATCAGACATATCCAACTGGTAGACGTTGGCAATCTTGCCCTTCCCACCATTTCCGGTGATCGGACGGATCACGAAGATGCCGCTGGCGTCGGAGGTGCTCATATCCAGCCCTTCCGCGTTGCCCAGCGCTTCGGTCAGGGTCATACCGCTGAAGTCCATCTTGAGGGTGCTCTGTTTCTTCACTTCGCCCATCACGAACACTTTCAGGTCGTCATTGCGCGGCACAAACAGGATGTCACTTGGATAGAGCAGACGGTTCTGGCTCAGGTCGCCGTTCTGCATCAGCGCCTGCAGGGAGATACGCTCCTCTTTACCTTTATGGGTCAGCACCGCATTGCGCCAGTCGGCGCCATCGGTGAGCCCGCCCGCGGCGTTGATGGCGTCGAGCACCGTCAGCGGCACGTTGGTGATCGGCTGCTGGCCAGATTTATTCACCTGGCCGGAGACATAGACTTTCTGTGAACGGAATGCGGCGATATTAACGTCCACCTGCGGATCGGCGATGTACTGCGCTAAACGGCCGGTAATATCACTACGAATCTGGGAGAGCGTTTTGCCGGCAACACGTATTTTGCCGACATAGGGATAGAACATGGTGCCATCCGACTGAACCCAGTTACCGGCATCGCTGGAGCTACGATACTGCCCCGCCGGGGTGGTTAGTTCCGGGTGATCCCAGACGGTAACGTTGATGACATCTCCAGGCCCTACGCGGTACTGGTAGTTGGCGATCTCCTGCTCGAGGTCGACATTCGGCCGTGCGACAACCGGGCGGGGGCGTAATTGTTCAACCAGCTGCGGGGTCATTGGATAAACATTCACCATGCGGTTGATATCAAAATCAGCATCCTGCTGTTTAATCACATCCTTGCCCGATGTTGACATATTGCTGCCGGGAAAGACCGTACAACCACTCATCAAGGTCACAGACACCAATAATGGCATCAATTTCATTTTGGATTTCATCATTGATTATTTATCACTATGGAAGAGTAATTATCCTGTGCATTTAAATAAGCGCGGAGGCGTATTACTTTTAGCATGCAGTCAATAAAAGTGAAATATAACTGGCATCAGTCCTAAAAGAGGCTTATTTGCATTCAGACTATTGACAGAATAATCGAGGCTGATTAACACGCTTTCAGGCACGCTACCGCCCTTGGCTTTCAGTTACCAATCTACTGTTTAAACAGTAAGTTATGAGTAAACACCCTCTTTGGCACGGCATAACGAAAAATATAAAAGGCCGGATAATTCCGAACGCGATATAAGTTTTTCATGTCATTAAACCGATACAGAAATAGCAGCAAAAAACAGCGCAATTTGATGCTGAAAGAATTGTTGCAGCTAACGGAATAGCAGGCAAGGAAACATCAACGAAGGCGTGGCTTTTAAGATTAATATTAACGGCCACACTTCTGCATTTTTAGGAATAGCTTGATATTGACTTTATTGAAGGAAGCACTTTGACCTGCGATATTTCTTATTTTGCGATAATACAGACTATTCACAATATTAACCCACAGAGCGCAGGGTTTATTTCCACCGTGATTCAGTAAAATCTGTACAGATAAATGTCCGGCTGGCATTGCATTTTTCAGGCGCAGTATCCATGATCGAAATGTGACAATTGTCATATAACAAAAGGTATTACTCACACTATGGAATGGATAGCAGATCCATCAATATGGGCCGGGCTGGTCACCCTGGTGGTGCTGGAACTTGTGCTCGGTATCGATAACCTGGTCTTTATCGCTATTCTCGCCGAAAAACTGCCCCCTGCTCAGCGCGACCGCGCCCGCATTACCGGCCTGTTAATGGCGATGGTGATGCGCCTGCTGCTGTTGGCCTCTATCTCCTGGCTGGTGACGCTCACCCGCCCGCTGTTTACCGTCCACGGTTTTGGCTTTAGCGCCCGCGATCTGATCATGCTCTTTGGCGGGTTTTTCCTGATCTTCAAAGCCACCATGGAGCTTAACGAAAGGCTTGAAGGCAAGGACAACGAGAACCCCACCCAGCGGCGCGGGGCCAAATTCTGGGCTGTGGTAGCGCAAATCGTGGTGCTGGACGCCGTCTTCTCCCTGGATTCAGTGATCACCGCCGTGGGGATGGTCGATCACCTTGGGGTGATGATGGCCGCGGTGATTATCGCCATTGCCCTGATGGTAATGGCCAGCAAGGCGCTCACCCGCTTCGTCAACGATCACCCGACGATTGTGATTTTATGCCTGAGCTTCCTGCTGATGATCGGCTTTAGCCTGGTGGCAGACGGTTTTGGCTTCCACATACCGAAAGGCTATCTGTACGCCGCGATTGGTTTCTCGGTGATTATTGAGGCGCTGAACCAGCTGGCCATCTTCAACCGCCGCCGCTTCCTCTCTGCCAATCAGACCCTGCGCCAGCGCACCGCCGACACGGTTATTCGCCTGCTGAGCGGTAAAAAGGAGGATGCCGAGCTGGATGCGCAGACGGCTTCGCTGCTGGCCGACCACGACAACAGCCCGATCTTTGCCCCGCAGGAGCGGAGAATGATTGAGCGGGTGCTGCATCTCAACCAGCGCTCGGTCAGCAGCATCATGACTTCGCGCCACGATATTGAACATATCGACCTGAACACGCCCGAGAGCACCATTCGTGCGCTGCTGGATAAAAACCAGCACACCCGTATTGTGGTCACCGGCGGGGAGCAGGAGGAGGAGCTGCTGGGCGTGGTGCACGTTATCGATCTGCTCAATCAGCAGCTGCGCGGCGAGCCGCTCAACCTGCGTGTGCTGATCCGCCAGCCGCTGGTGTTCCCGGAAGTGCTGCCGCTGCTGCAGGCCCTGGAGCAGTTCCGCAACGCGCGCACCCATTTCGCCTTCGTGGTGGATGAGTTTGGTTCTGTAGAGGGGATCGTGACGCTCAGCGACGTGATGGAGACCATTGCCGGTAATCTGCCGAACGAAGTGGAAGAGATCGACGCCCGGCACGATATTCAGAAGAATGCCGACGGCAGCTGGACCGCCAACGGCCATATGCCGCTGGAGGATCTGGTGCAGTACGTACCGCTGCCGCTGGACGATAAGCGCGAATACCACACCATTGCCGGTCTGTTGATGGAGTATCTGCAGCGGATCCCGCAGCCGGGGGAAGAGGTTCAGGTGGGAGATTATGCGCTGAAAACCCTGGAGGTGGAAAACCACCGGGTGCAGAAGGTGCAGCTGATCCCGCTGATGACGCAGGATGATGTGGATTACGAGTTGTGATGCGTTCCCCTCACCCCGCCCTCTCCCCATAGGGGCGAGGGAGAAAACACGATCGAGTTCAGTCTATAAGACCGCACCAGACTGTTCCCTCTCCTCTCTGGGGAGAGGGTTAGGGTGAGGGGAAAAAACGCTTACTGAAGCTTATCCAGTAACTTCTTCACATCTTTGCCGTTCTGCGACTCCTCACCCCGCCCTCTCCCCATAGGCGCGAGGGAGAAAACACGATCGAGTTCAGTCTATAAGACCGCACCAGACTGTTCCCTCTCCCCTCCGGGGAGAGGGTTAGGGTGAGGGGAAAAAGCGCTTACTGAAGCTTCTCCAGTAACTTCTTCACATCTTTGCCGTTCTGCGACTCCTCACCCCGCCCTCTCCTCATAGTGGCGAGGGAGAAAACACGATCGAGTTCAGTCTATAAGACCGCACCAGACTGTTCCCTCTCCCCTCCGGGGAGAGGGTTAGGGTGAGGGGAAAGCGCTTACTGAAGCTTCTCCAGTAACTTCTTCACATCTTTGCCGTTCTGCGAATCTTTGTTCTTCTCCGCCCAACCACTAAGACGACGTTTCGCCTCATCCTGAAGATGTTTACGCAGCAGCTGATCCACCTGCAGGCTGTAGTTCAGCGCCTGCCAGTTGCCGTAGACGTTCAGCGGGATCGGCGTGGTTTTCAGGAAATCGATCAGCCTGCTTTCACCCAGCCAGCCCTCCAGCACGCGGATTTTGAAGCGGGTGTCGGCCGTCTCTTTGATCAGATCCAGACTCCCGTTTCCTTCGAGCGTCAGCATTGGCGATTCACCCTGCATATCCTTCAGCGTCACCTGCCCTGCGTTGAGGCTCAGGTCGGTGACAAAGCTGTCCAGACGGGTCGCGTTGTCGACGTTCTCTTTTACCTTCACGTTGCTGCTACGCTCCACCGCCTGCTGCACCAGCTGCTGGAAGTTAAGCCCTTCCATGCGGGTGTTCTGCATTTCCAGATGGGCCTGGCCCTGCCAGTGGTGACGGAAGGCGTCGGCGTCAATCTTGCTGCCCGAGAAATCACCGGCCATGGTCAGGCTACCGGTGAGCGAAATCGGGTAGTTAAAGGCCTTCAGAATGGTGCCGATCTCAATGTTATCCAGACGCGGCTGGAAAGAGGACCGGGCGACCGCTTTACGCACGTCGAGCGTGCCGGGTAAAGAGATATGCCCTTCTCCCATTTTACCGCTCAGCTCAGCAATGGTCAGAAGGCCGTTCTTGTTGGTCATCTGGCTGCTGACCTGGCTGAAGTCCATACCCCGCCAGTGCACGCTGTTGGCTTTCAGCAGGATATCGGCGCTAAAGCCGCGCAGGCCGTTGTAATCGGGCTGCTCCAGGTTGGAGGAGATCACCGGGCGCTGAGGTTTGGCCTGCGTTTGCCCCTGCTGCACCGCCTCGCCGTCGGCGGCCGCGGCGGCCTGGGCCGGGAGCAGGTTTTCCAGATTAAGATTGTCGAACTGCAGGTTCATGTTCCACTGCGGTTCGCTGCCAAGGATCACGCTGGCCTGGCCGGTCATCGCGCTGTCATTGGCCTGTAAATTGAGTTGATTGAGTTCAAGCTGCTTCTGCTCTTCACGCCACTGCGCCTGCAAAGTACCCTGGCCGCTGATGCCCTGTGCAGGCAGATCGACGCCGGTCAGTTGCCAGCTCAACTGCTGGATGTCAGCGCTCAGCAGGTGCGGATAGTCAGAGGCATTCACATTGGCGGCGAGGGAAAGCGTCAGATCGCGCTGATTGCGGTTAATGCGGCCGCTGAAGTCGATCTTGCCTTTGTGATGCTCATCCTGCTCCATCTGCAGGTTGATATTGCGCACCGTGACCTGCTCGTCACCTTCGTGCTGGAACACCAGCAGGCTGTCGGCCACCTTCAGGCGGCCAATATCGAATGACCAGCCGGCATCTTCCGCTTTATCCGGGAGGGTGTTCTCACGTGGGGCCACCGGCGCATCGGCGTTACGCACCGCCTCAGACTGCGGGGTCAGCTGGATCACCGCCCCTTTGAGCATCACCTCATTGACCTGCAGCTGATGCGAAAACAGCGGCATCAACGCCACGTCGAGGCGCATATTGTCGGCAGCCACCAGCGGCACCGACGCTCCCGGCGCGGTAAGGGACATGCGCCCGGAGAGGATGCTCAGCTGCGGCCAGACGTGCCAGCGCAGCGGCCCCTCCAGCTTCAGCGCATACCCGCTGCGGACCTCGACCTGACGCACCATGTAGGCGCGAAAGTCATTGGGGTTGACCAGCAGAACCAACGCTGACAGGCCAGCAACCAGCACCACCAGCAAAATCATCAGCGTTGTCAGAACTCTTCTCATGGCTTCCTCAATGGACCGGATTTAAGCTCAGTCTTTATCAATACGACTGGCGACCGCACCCTGCTGGTCGCGATATTTTGCATCCTGGCGGGCGTTATACGGACGGGCCGCCGGACCGGTTAACGGCTCAAAGCTCAACGCGCCGATCATCATGCCCGGGCGCAGCGCCAGCGGCAGTTTACCCGCGTTGAAGAATTCCAGCACGATCCGCCCGGACCAGCCGGGATCGATACGGTGCGCGGTGACGTGCACCATCAGCCCCAGACGCGCCAGAGAGGAGCGCCCGTCGAGCCAGCCCACCAGATCTGCCGGCAGGGTAATAGACTCAAAGGTGACCGCCAGCGCCAGTTCACCCGGGTGCAGGTAAAACGCATCGCCATCGGCCAGCACGATTTCATCGCTCATCACCCGATCGAGTGCCGCGCTGACTTCATCTTTCGGTCCGCTCAGGTCGATAAAGGGCGCGGTATGACCGCTGAAGGTACGAAACTTATTCCCCAGACGCACATCGACGGTGACGCCGTTAATCCGCTCGACCGGCGGGCGCGGGGTGATGGTCAGACGGCCTTCGTCCAGCCAGGCTTCAATATCTCGGTCACAAAGACGCATGCCACTTTCTCCTTTGGTGCATCGCGCCCTCTGGCCAACAAAGCCGGAGGGCGAACCCGATTATCTTTGAACGGTACACAATTCGCGCGTGTTATTCAAAAAACTGGCTGATTTTCGCTTTCAGAATATCAATGGCAATGCGGTTTTTACCCCCGCGCGGCACGATGATATCGGCATACTGTTTGGAAGGCTCAATGAACTGCAGGAACATTGGGCGTACCGTTTTCTGGTACTGCGCCATGACTGAATCCATGGAGCGGCCGCGTTCGTTCACGTCACGTTTGATGCGTCGCATCAGGCAGATATCCAGCGGGGTATCGACAAAAATCGAGAAGTTCATCGACTCGCGCAGACGGGCGTCGGTCAGCAGCAGGATCCCTTCGAGAATGATGACCTTTTTCGGGGCAATGCGAACGGTTTCCTGCAGACGGGTGTGTTCAACATAGCTATACACCGGCAGCTCAATGGCGGTGCCGTTCTTCAGGGCCTGAAGGTGCTGGAATAACAGGCTGTGATCCATCGCGCTGGGATGGTCATAGTTGGTCTTAACACGCTCTTCCATCGACAGATGGCTTTGATCTTTGTAGTAGCTGTCTTCTGGAATGACACCGATGTGCTCATCACCGACCTGTTCACGTAATTCACGGTAAAGCGTACTGGCAATGAGACTTTTACCTGAAGCCGATGCGCCGGCGATGCCTATAATGACGCACTGATGAGACTTATCAGTCATAAATTGAGTAACCTGGATGTAAGGAAGGACGACGCCTGAGCGTCAAACGCGGCAATTATAGGGATTTCACGGGCCTGATACCAGTCGAATAGAAATGTTATGCGAGACGGGTTCAAAGTCCAGGCGGATCGTCCCTGCCATAAATTTTCCCGCTCACTTTTTCAGCACCCAGGATGAAATCTTTGCAGGATAAGTATTTAATAACTCTGTGATGTCAAATTATGAGCGCCTACCATATTAATTGTAAATTGTTTGTACTAGCATGATTCAAATTAGAAATGAATTCGTCCGGAGTTGGCTCCTGGCGGCATGGCGTCTTCGGATAAAGCGGTAATGAATAAAAAATACCAGCGCGTTTTGGTAACTACGCCACATCCTTTACTACGGCTTGTCAGTCTTGGTCTGGTTACCTTCATCTTCACTCTTTTCTCGCTTGAATTAACGCGTTTCGGAACATTTCTGGCACCTTTATGGTTCCCGACCGCCATTATGATGGTGGCGTTTTATCGCCACGCCGGGAAGATGTGGCCCGGGATCGCCCTCGCCTGCACCCTCGGTAACATCTGTGCCTCCGGGCTGATCTTCTCCTGGGAGTCGCTCAACCTGTGGTTCGCCGGCATCAACATCGCAGAGGCCTTCGTCGGGGCCCTGCTGCTGCGTAAACTGCTCCCCAGCTACAATCCCCTGCAGAACCTCGGAGACTGGATCCGTCTGGCCATCGGGAGCGCCGTGATCCCTCCCCTGCTGGGCGGAGTGCTGATTTATCTGCTGGTACCAAATGACGAGCCCGTGCGCAGTTTTCTGGTCTGGGTGCTGTCGGAGTCCATCGGCTCGCTGGCGCTGGTGCCGTTAGGCCTGCTGTTCAAACCGCACTATCTTCTGCGTCACCGCAATCCGCGCCTGCTGTTCGAAACGCTGCTGACCATGGTGGTAACGCTGATCCTGAGCTGGATCGCCCTGCAGTTTCTGCCGTGGCCGTTTACGGCCATTATTGTTCTGCTGATGTGGAGCGCCGTGCGTCTCCCGCGCCTGGAAGCCTTCCTGGTGTTCCTCGTCACGGTGATGATGGTGTCGTTGATGATCGCCAAAAATCCCACCTCGCTGGTGACGCAAAATGCCAGCGTGATGATCAACGCCCCCTGGCTGCCGTTCCTGATGATGCTGCTGCCCGCCAACGTCATGACCATGGTGATGTATGCGTTCCGCGCAGAGCGCAAGCACATTACCGAGAGCGAAGAGCGCTTCCGCAATGCGATGGAGTATTCCGTCATCGGCATGGCGCTGGTCAGCACCGACGGCCAGTGGCTGCAGGCCAATAAAGCCCTGTGTCAGTTCCTCGGCTACAGCCAGTCAGAGCTGCGCGCCCTTAACTTCCAGCAGTTAACCTGGCCGGAAGATCTGGAAAGCGACCTGGAGCAGCTGGACCAGCTGTTAAAGGGCGAAATCAACAGCTACTCGCTGGAGAAACGTTACTACACCCGTAATGGGGAGGTGGTCTGGGCGCTACTGGCGGTGTCGCTGGTGCGTCACGCCGACGGCACGCCGCTCTACTTTATCGCCCAGATCGAAGACATTAACGATCTCAAGCATACCGAATGGGTCAATAAGCGCCTGATGGAGCGTATTACCCTGGCCAACGAAGCGGGCGGGATCGGCATCTGGGAGTGGGACGTCAAACCTAACGTCATCAGCTGGGACAAGCGTATGTTCGAGCTGTACGAAGTTCCGGCCCACGTTAAACCCACCTGGCAGCTGTGGCACGAGTGCATGCTGCCGGAAGATCGCGCCCAGGCAGAACAGGTGGTGCGCGATGCGCTGGCGGCCCGTATCCCCTTCAAGCTGGAGTTCCGTATCCGGGTGAAAGACGGTATTCGCCATATCCGCGCCCTGGCAAACCGGGTGCTGAATAAACAGGGTGAAGTGGAACGTCTGCTCGGCATCAATATGGACATGACCGAGGTCAAGGAGCTGAATGAGGCGCTGTTCCAGGAAAAAGAGCGTCTGCATATTACCCTCGACTCCATCGGTGAAGCGGTGCTCTGTACCGACGTGAATATGAATGTCACCTTTATGAACCCGGTGGCGGAGAAGATGAGCGGCTGGCTGCAGCAGGATGCGCTGGGGCAACCGATCCTCTCGGTGCTGCATATTACCTTCGGGGATAACGGCCCGCTGATGGAGAACATTCACAGCGGGGATATGTCCCGGACCGACATCGAACAGGACGTGGTGCTGCACAGCCGCAACGGCGGCAGCTACGATATCCACTACAGCATTACCCCACTCAGCACCCTCGACGGACAGAATATCGGCTCGGTGCTGGTCATTCAGGACGTCACCGAGTCGCGCAAAATGCTGCGCGAGCTGAGCTACAACGCCTCGCACGATGCCCTCACCCACCTGGCGAACCGCGTCAGCTTCGAATCCTATCTCAAGCGGATGTTACATACCGTGCAGGAGACCCGTCAGCGTCACGCGCTGGTGTTTATCGATCTGGACCGCTTTAAGGCGGTCAACGACACGGCTGGCCACGCGGCGGGGGATGCCCTGCTGCGGGAGCTGTCGTCGCTGATGCTCAGCATGCTGCGCTCCACCGACATGCTGGCGCGCCTTGGCGGGGATGAGTTCGGCCTGCTGCTGCCGGACTGCAATACCGAAAGCGCGCGCTACATAGCGGGTCGCATCATTGACGCCATCAACGAGTATCACTTTATGTGGGAGGGCCGCCTGCACCGGATCGGTGCCAGCGCCGGGATCACCCAGATCGACGAGCGCAACAATCAGGCCTCTGAGGTGATGTCGCAGGCCGATATCGCCTGCTACTCCTCGAAAAATAACGGTCGCGGCGTGGTGACGGTGTATGAGCCGCAGCAGGAACGGATGCACAACGCGCCGGGCACCATCTCCCTCGACGAGCAGTGGCATATGATCAAAGACAATCATCTGCTGATGATCGCCCGCAGCGTCGCCTCACCGCGGGTTCCCGAGAGCAGCACCTTCTGGATGCTGGCCCTGCGTCTGTGGACCAACGACGGCGAGATGCTGGAAGAGCAAGCCTTCCGGGCCGGACTGGCGGAGCCTGAGTTAATTCACGCCCTCGACAGACGGATCCTGCAGGAGTTTTTCCGCAATTTCGCCACGCCACTGACCAGCAAAGGCACCGGGGTCGCCCTGCCGCTGTCGATGGCCGGTCTTGCCAGCGCCACGCTGGTGGATGAGCTGCTGGAGATGCTGAGCGCCAGTCCGCTGCAGCCGCGTCTGCTGCATCTGGTGGTGCACGTCAGCGTGCTGACGCTGGAGGATGAGCACTCCCGCAACAATCTGGATAAACTGCGCCAGGCCGGATGCCGCATTATCCTGAGCCATGTTGGTCGCGATATGGAGGTGTTCAACCACCTGAGCGCGCAAATGGCCGATTACCTGCTCCTCGATCCGGAGCTGGTGGTTAACGTCCACGGTAATCTGATGGATGAGATGCTGGTGACCATTATTCAGGGCCATGCCCAGCGTCTGGGCATCAAGACCATTGCCGGGCCGAGCAACCAGCCGATCATGATGGACACCCTCTCCGGCATTGGTATCGACTATATCTTCGGCAACACCATCGGTGAGCCGCAGCCGCTGGAACTGCTGCTAAATACCAGTTATTTCGGCATCAACTGACGGCGTCCAGCCGTCGGTGTACCAGATGTGCAGCAGGGCGTACGAGCGCCACGGCTGCCAGCGTTCGGCATAGCGGCGGATTTGCGCCGGGGTCATCCCGGCAAAACGCTGCTTAATCAGATAGTCATCCGCCAGAAAGACATCTTTTGCCTGCCAGCCGCGCAGGGCAAAGTAGTTCGCCGTCCAGCGGCCAATCCCCGGCCGGGTCTGCAGCGCTTTTATCGCGCTGGCGATATCCTCCGGGGCCTCCGCCGGGAAATCCCCTGCTACCACCGACTGCGCCAGATGGATCAGCGCTTCCGCGCGCTTCAGCGGCATACCCAGCGCCTTCAGCGCCAGCGGATCGGCCCCTGCCACCGCGGCAGGTTCCGGGAAGCAGCGATAGCCCGGCGCTTCCGGCAGGGGGTCGCCAGTCAGCGCCACCAGCTTCGCGGTCAGCTTCGCCGCCATCGCCACGCTGACCAGCTGCCCGAGGATGGCGCGCACCCCCTGCTCCCAGGTATCCATTGAACCCGGCAGGCGCAGGCCGGGGCGCGCGGCCCCGAGGGTGCCGAGGGTAGCGGCGATCTGCTGCGGATCGCAGTGCAGATCGAACAGGCGGGTGATGCGTTCCAGACAGAGATCGGCAATCGGCAGCAGCCCGTCGCTGAGCACCACCTCCAGCGTGCCCCCGGGATGCGGCGTGACGTGGATCAGCCCCCGATGGCCCTGGCAGGCAAAGCTGCGGGTGTAGTCAGTGGCGGTCACGATTTCAATCCCGGCCACCGCACGATCGCCAAGAAATTTCAACATCCATTGCCAGTCATAGGGCGGCTGCCAGGTGAGGGTAAACATCGTCGCTCCTTTTGTTGTCCTGTCTCAGCATAAACGGAGATGGCGGGTTGCGCCTTGCTTTCATATTCCTGTTGTCGCCAGCCTGACATTTCGCTAAAGTCTCGCCCCTTCTCAATGGCATGGGGACGCTGACGTGTTTATCGGATTTGACTATGGCACCGCCAACTGCTCTGTAGCAGTAATGCAAAACGGGCAGCCGCAGCTGCTGAAAATGGAAAATAACAGCACGCTGCTGCCGTCGATGCTCTGCGCACCGACCCGCGAGGCGGTGAGCGAGTGGCTGTACCGCCATCACCAGGTTCCGGCCACCGGCACGGAAACGCAGGCGCTGCTGCGCCGCGCGGTCAACTTTAACCGCGACGAAGATATCGATGTCACCCCGGGTAGCGTGCAGTTCGGACTGTCGTCGCTGGGTCACTATATTGAGGACCCGGAGGAGGTGTACTTCGTTAAGTCACCGAAATCCTTCCTCGGTGCCAGCGGCCTGAAGCCGCAGCAGGTGGCGCTGTTTGAAGATCTGGTCTGCGCCATGATGCTGCATATTCGCCAGCAGGCGCAGTCCCAGCTGACGGAAGAGATCACCCAGGCGGTGATTGGCCGTCCGATCAACTTCCAGGGGCTGGGTGGCGATGAGGCTAACCAGCAGGCGCAGGGGATCCTCGAGCGTGCCGCCCAGCGCGCCGGGTTCCGAGACGTGGTGTTCCAGTACGAGCCGGTTGCTGCTGGTCTCGATTTTGAAGCGACCCTGAGCGGTGAAAAACGGGTGCTGGTAGTGGATATCGGCGGCGGGACCACCGACTGCTCGCTGCTGCTGATGGGCCCACAATGGCAACAGCGCCGGGATCGCGAAACCAGCCTGCTGGGACACAGCGGCTGCCGTATCGGCGGTAACGACCTGGATATCGCCCTCGCCTTCCGGAGCCTGATGCCGCTGCTCGGTATGGGCGGCCAGACCGAAAAAGGCACCGCCCTGCCGATCCTGCCGTGGTGGAACGCCGTGGCGATCAACGATGTGCCTGCCCAGAGTGATTTTTACAGCGTCGCCAATGGACGTTTTCTTAACGATCTGGTGCGCGACGCCCAGGACGGCGATAAAGTGGCGCTGCTGCATAAAGTGTGGCGTCAGCGTCTGAGCTATCGCGTCGTGCGCAGCGCGGAAGAGAGCAAAATTGCGCTCTCGGAGGCCGCAGAGCATGCCGTAACGCTGCCGTTCATCAGCGATGAGCTGGCGACCGCCATCAGCCAGCAGGGGCTGGAAGCGGCGCTGGCGCAGCCGTTACAGCGCATTCTGGAACAGGTGCAGCTGGCGCTGGATAACGGCAACGAAAAGCCGGACGTGATCTATCTCACCGGCGGTAGCGCCCGTTCACCGCTGATCAAAAAAGCGCTGGCGCAGCAGTTGCCGGGTATCCCGATTGCCGGGGGCGATGATTTTGGCTCCGTCACCGCCGGGCTGGCCCGTTGGGCGCAGGTGGTCTTCAGCTAAGGTGGAAATGCCGGGTGGCGGCTGCGCTTGCCCGGCCTACAACTGGTGCGGCCTGTTGCCCTCACCCCGCCCTCTCCCACAGGGAGAGGGAGAAAACACTAAAAACGACAACTTGCGTTGCCGTTTTGCTTTCACCTCCATTCAGACAATTCCAGACAGTCTTCCATATTTCCTCCATTTTTCTGCTCCATTGCCTCACTAAACTAGTATTATTTTCCGCACAGTTTCAGGATGAGTACGTATAACGATGAAAGGCCGCAATAAATCCCGCTGGGTAATCGCCGCTGGCATCATTGTGGTGGCCCTTGCCGCCGCGTGGTACTGGCATCAACACTCTTCGACCCCTGCTGGTGCGTCAAGCCAGGCGCAGCGCCCGGCAGGCGGTGGACGCCACGGGATGCGCAGCGGTCCTCTGGCGCCGGTGCAGGCCGCGACCGCGGTCAGTAAATCCGTGCCGCGCTATCTCTCCGGGCTCGGCACCATCACTGCCGCCAACACCGTTACCGTGCGCAGCCGCGTCGACGGACAGTTGATCGCCCTCCACTTCCAGGAAGGGCAGCAGGTGAAAGCGGGCGATCTGCTGGCGGAAGTCGATCCCAGCCAGTTCAAGGTCGCGCTGGCTCAGGCCCAGGGACAGCTGGCGAAAGACACCGCCACCCTCGCCAATGCCCGCCGCGATCTGGCCCGCTATCAACAACTGGTGAAAACCAACCTCGTCTCCCGCCAGGAGCTTGATGCCCAGCAGGCGCTGGTGAGCGAAAGCCTCGGCACCATCAAAGCGGATCAAGCCGCCGTGGCCAGCGCGCAGCTCCAGCTCGACTGGAGCCGCATCACCGCCCCTATCGACGGGCGCGTGGGTTTAAAACAGGTGGATATCGGCAACCAGATCTCCAGCGGCGATACCACCGGGATCGTGGTGCTCACTCAGACTCACCCTATCGACCTGGTGTTTACCCTGCCGGAGAGCGATATCGCCACCGTGATCCAGGCGCAAAAAGCCGGGCAGAGCTTAACCGTGGAAGCCTGGGATCGCGCCAACAAGCAGAAGCTGAGCGACGGCACCCTGCTGAGCCTCGACAACCAGATCGACACCACCACCGGCACCATCAAGCTGAAAGCGCGCTTCAACAATCAGGACGACGCCCTGTTCCCGAACCAGTTTGTTAACGCCCGGATGCTGGTGGCCACCGAAGAGAATGCGGTAGTGATCCCGACCGCAGCCCTGCAGATGGGTAACGAAGGCAACTTCGTCTGGGTGCTGAACAGCGACAACAAAGTCAGCAAACACCTGGTGAAACCGGGCATTCAGGACAGCCAGAGCGTGGTGATTGCCGCCGGGCTGTCGGCAGGCGACCGCGTGGTGACCGACGGCATCGACCGTCTGACCGAAGGGGCAAAAGTGGAAGTGGTGGAAGCCCACAGCGACACCCCTGCCGCACCTGCTAAACGCGACCATAAAAAACAGGGAGAGAACGCCTGATGCAGGTGATGCCCCCGAGCGCTACAGGCGGGCCGTCACGTCTGTTTATCCTGCGCCCTGTTGCCACCACCCTGTTGATGGTGGCGATCCTGCTGGCGGGGATCATCGGCTACCGCTTCCTGCCGGTCTCTGCCCTGCCGGAAGTGGATTACCCCACCATTCAGGTGGTGACGCTTTATCCTGGCGCCAGCCCGGACGTAGTGACCTCGGCCATTACCGCCCCGCTGGAGCGCCAGTTTGGCCAGATGTCGGGCCTGAAGCAGATGTCTTCCCAGAGTTCCGGCGGTGCGTCAGTGGTGACATTACAGTTCCAGCTCAGCCTGTCGCTGGATGTTGCCGAGCAGGAGGTGCAGGCCGCGATCAACGCCGCCACCAACCTGCTGCCCTCCGACCTGCCTAACCCGCCGGTCTACAGCAAGGTCAACCCGGCGGATCCGCCGATCATGACCCTCGCCGTCACCTCCTCCGCCATGCCGATGACCCAGGTCGAAGACATGGTGGAAACCCGGGTGGCGCAGAAGATCTCCCAGGTCTCCGGCGTCGGGCTGGTGACCCTCTCCGGCGGCCAGCGCCCGGCGGTTCGCGTCAAGCTGAACGCCCAGGCGATCGCCTCTCTCGGCCTGACCAGCGAAACCATCCGCACCGCCATCAGCAACGCCAACGTCAACTCGGCGAAAGGCTCCCTCGATGGCCCGACCCGGGCGGTGACGCTCTCCGCCAACGACCAGATGCAGTCCGCGGATGAGTATCGTCAGCTGATTGTCGCGTACCAGAACGGGGCCGCGATCCGCTTAGGCGACGTGGCAACCGTTGAGCAAGGGGCAGAAAACAGCTGGCTCGGGGCGTGGGCCAACAAGCAGCAGGCGATCGTGATGAACGTCCAGCGCCAGCCGGGGGCGAATATCATCGATACCGCCGACAGCATCCGCGCCATGCTGCCAACGCTTATCGACAGCCTGCCGAAATCCGTCAGCGTCAAGGTGCTGTCGGACCGCACCACCAACATCCGCGCCTCGGTCAGCGACACCCAGTTTGAGCTGATGCTGGCGATTGCGCTGGTGGTGATGATCATCTACCTGTTCCTGCGCAACGTTCCGGCGACCATTATTCCCGCCGTGGCGGTGCCGCTGTCGCTGGTGGGCACCTTCGCGGTGATGGTGTTCCTCGACTTCTCGATTAACAACCTGACCCTGATGGCTCTGACTATCGCCACCGGCTTCGTGGTGGATGACGCCATCGTGGTGATCGAGAACATCTCCCGCTATATCGAAAAAGGCGAAAAGCCGCTGGCGGCGGCGCTGAAAGGGGCCGGTGAGATCGGTTTCACCATTATCTCCCTCACCTTCTCGCTGATTGCGGTGCTGATCCCGCTGCTGTTTATGGGCGATATCGTCGGCCGCCTGTTCCGCGAGTTTGCCGTAACCCTGGCGGTGGCGATCCTCATCTCAGCGGTGGTCTCCCTGACCCTGACGCCGATGATGTGCGCCCGCATGCTGAGCCACGAGTCCCTGCGCAAGCAGAACCGCTTCTCCCGCGCTTCAGAGCGGATGTTTGAGCGCATTATTGCCGCCTATGGCCGCATGCTGGCAAAAGTGCTCAACCACCCGTGGGCGACCCTCGGCGTGGCGCTCGGCACCCTGGCCCTGAGCGTGCTGCTGTGGGTGATGATCCCGAAAGGCTTCTTCCCGATCCAGGATAACGGCATTATTCAGGGCACCCTCCAGGCGCCGCAGTCGGTGTCGTTCGCCAGCATGGCCCAGCGCCAGCAGGCGGTCTCGGAAGCGATCATGAAAGATCCGGCGGTGGAGAGCCTGACCGCCTTCGTCGGGGTCGACGGCACCAACCCGTCGCTCAACAGCGCCCGCCTGCAGATCAACCTCAAGCCGCTGGACGATCGTGACGACCGGGTGAATACGGTGATCGACCGCCTGCAGAGCGCGGTGGCAAAAGTTCCGGGCGTGGAGCTGTACCTGCAGCCGACCCAGGATCTGACCATCGACACCACGGTGAGCCGCACCCAGTATCAGTTCACCCTGCAGGCCACCAGCCTCGAGGCCCTCAGCACCTGGGTGCCGCAGCTGGTGGATGAGCTACAGCAGCTGCCGCAGCTCTCCGACGTCAGCAGCGACTGGCAGGACAAAGGCCTCGCGGCATACATCAACGTCGATCGCGACAGCGCCAGCCGCCTGGGGATCTCCATGGCGGACGTGGATAACGCGCTGTACAACGCCTTCGGCCAGCGCCTGATCTCCACCATCTACACCCAGGCCAACCAGTACCGGGTGGTGCTGGAGCACGATACCCAACAGACGCCAGGCCTGGCGGCGCTCGATTCGGTGCGCCTGACCAGCAGCAGCGGCGGGATTGTGCCGCTCAGCGCCATCGCCAAAGTGGAGGAGCGCTATACCCCGCTGGCGGTGAACCATCTGGATCAGTTCCCGTCCACCACCATCTCGTTTAACGTCCCGGACGATTACTCGCTGGGCGAAGCGGTGCAGGCCATCACCGACGCGGAGAAAAACCTCAGCTTCCCGACCGACATCCAGACCAAATTCCAGGGCAGCACCCTCGCCTTCCAGGCGGCGCTCGGGAGCACCATCTGGCTGATCGTTGCCGCGGTGGTGGCGATGTACATCGTGCTGGGGGTGCTGTATGAGAGCTTTATCCACCCGATCACCATTCTCTCGACCCTGCCGACCGCAGGCGTGGGGGCCCTGCTGGCGCTGATGCTGGCGGGCAGCGAGCTGGACGTGATTGCGATCATCGGCATCATCCTGCTGATCGGCATCGTCAAGAAGAACGCCATCATGATGATCGACTTTGCCCTCGCCGCCGAGCGTGAGCAGGGCATGCCGCCGCGGGAGGCGATCTATCAGGCCTGCCTGCTGCGTTTCCGTCCGATCCTGATGACCACCCTCGCGGCGCTGCTCGGTGCCCTGCCGCTGATGCTCAGCACCGGGGTCGGGGCCGAGCTGCGCCGTCCGTTAGGCATCGGCATGGTTGGCGGTCTGCTGGTGAGCCAGGTGTTGACCCTGTTCACCACTCCGGTGATCTACCTGCTGTTTGACCGGTTAGCGCTGTGGACCAAAAGCCGCTTCCCGAAACGTGACGAAGAGGAGGCGTAAGTGAAGTTTTTCGCCCTCTTCATTTACCGCCCGGTGGCGACGATTTTGATTTCGCTGGCCATCACTCTCTGCGGCGTACTTGGCTTCCGGCTGCTGCCGGTCGCCCCGCTGCCGCAGGTGGATTTCCCGGTGATCATGGTCAGCGCCTCGCTGCCCGGGGCTTCGCCGGAGACCATGGCCTCGTCGGTGGCGACGCCGCTGGAGCGCTCCCTCGGGCGCATTGCCGGGGTCAACGAGATGACCTCCAGCAGCTCCCTTGGCAGCACGCGCATCATCCTCGAGTTCAATTTTAACCGCGACATCAACGGCGCGGCGCGGGACGTGCAGGCGGCGATCAATGCCGCGCAAAGCCTGCTCCCGAGCGGGATGCCGAGCCGGCCGACCTACCGCAAAGCCAACCCGTCTGACTCGCCGATCATGATCCTGACCCTGACCTCGGATACTTACTCCCAGGGGCAGTTGTACGACTTCGCCTCCACCCAGCTGGCGCAGACCATCGCCCAGATCGACGGCGTGGGCGATGTCGACGTTGGCGGCAGCTCCCTGCCCGCGGTGCGCGTGGGGCTGAATCCGCAGGCGCTGTTTAACCAGGGCGTGTCGCTGGATGACGTGCGCAGCGCCATCAGCAACGCCAACGTGCGTAGACCTCAGGGTTCAGTGGAGGATGCCAGCCAACGCTGGCAGATCCAGACCAACGACGAGCTGAAAACCGCCGCGGAATATCAGCCCTTAATCATCCACTACAACAACGGCGCGGCGGTGCGCTTAAGCGACGTGGCGAGCGTCACCGACTCGGTGCAGGACGTGCGCAACGCCGGGATGACCAACGCCAAACCGGCAATTTTGCTGATGATCCGCAAGCTGCCGGAAGCCAACATTATTGAGACGGTGAACAGCATCCGCGCCCGTCTGCCGGAGCTGCAGGAGACTATTCCGGCAGCCATCGACCTGCAGATCGCCCAGGACCGCTCCCCCACCATCCGCGCCTCGCTGGAGGAGGTGGAGCAGTCGCTGATCATCTCGGTAGCGCTGGTGATCCTGGTGGTGTTCCTGTTCCTGCGCTCCGGACGCGCAACGCTGATCCCGGCGGTGGCGGTGCCGGTATCGCTGATCGGCACCTTTGCCGCCATGTACCTGTGCGGATTCAGCCTCAACAACCTGTCGCTGATGGCCCTGACCATCGCCACCGGCTTTGTGGTGGATGACGCCATCGTGGTGCTGGAGAACATCTCCCGCCACCTCGAAGCGGGGATGAAACCGCTCCAGGCGGCGTTGCAGGGCAGCCGGGAAGTGGGCTTTACGGTGCTCTCCATGAGCCTGTCGCTGGTGGCGGTGTTCCTGCCCCTGCTGCTGATGGACGGCCTTCCGGGGCGTCTGCTGCGGGAATTTGCGGTGACGCTGTCGGTGGCGATCGGCATTTCGCTGTTAGTCTCCTTAACCCTGACGCCGATGATGTGCGGCTGGATGCTCAAGCGCAGCCCGCCCCAGTCGCAGCCGCGCAAAAAAGGCTTTGGCCGGATGCTGATGGCGCTGCAGGAAAGTTATGGCAAATCGCTGAAGTGGGTGCTGAACCACACCCGGATCGTCGGCCTGGTGCTGATCGGCACCATCGCGCTTAACGTCTGGATGTACATCACCATCCCAAAAACCTTCTTCCCGGAGCAGGACACCGGGGTGCTGATGGGCGGCATTCAGGCCGACCAGAGCATCTCCTTCCAGGCGATGCGCGGCAAGCTGCAGGATTTCATGAAGATCATCCGTGAAGACCCGGCCGTGGATAACGTCACCGGCTTTACCGGCGGCTCAAGGGTCAACAGCGGGATGATGTTTATCACCCTCAAGGCGCGCGACGAGCGCAACGAAACCGCCCAGCAGGTGATCGACCGCCTCAGGGTGAAACTCGCCAAAGAGCCGGGGGCGAACATGTTCCTGGTGGCAGTGCAGGATATCCGCGTCGGCGGGCGTCAGTCGAACGCCAGCTACCAGTACACCCTGCTGTCGGACGATCTCGCCGCCTTGCGGGAGTGGGAGCCGAAAATTCGTAAGGCGCTTGCGGCCCTGCCGGAGCTGGCGGACGTTAACTCCGATCAGCAGGACAACGGTGCGGAGATGGCCCTGACCTACGATCGCGAAACCATGTCCCGACTGGGCATCGATGTCAGTGCCGCCAACAGCCTGCTGAACAACGCCTTCGGTCAGCGGCAGATCTCCACTATCTATCAGCCGATGAACCAGTACAAGGTGGTAATGGAGGTTGATCCGCGCTACACCCAGGACATCAGTGCCCTGGATAAGATGTTTGTGATTAATAACGACGGCAAGGCGATCCCGCTGTCGTACTTCGCCCGCTGGCAGCCTTCGAACGCGCCGCTGTCGGTGAACCACCAGGGGTTGTCGGCGGCGTCGACGGTGTCGTTTAACCTGCCGACCGGCAAATCCCTGTCGGAAGCCAGCGAGGCCATTAATCGCGCCATGACCCAGCTCGGGGTGCCGTCAACGGTGCGCGGCAGCTTTGCCGGTACCGCTCAGGTATTCCAGGAGACCATGAACTCGCAGGTGATCCTGATTCTGGCGGCGATTGCCACGGTCTATATCGTCCTCGGGGTGCTGTATGAGAGCTACGTCCATCCGCTGACCATTCTCTCCACCCTCCCCTCGGCGGGCGTGGGGGCGCTGCTGGCGCTGGAGCTGTTTGGCGCGCCCTTCAGCCTGATTGCCCTGATTGGCATTATGCTGTTAATCGGGATCGTAAAGAAAAACGCCATCATGATGGTCGACTTTGCGCTGGAGGCGCAACGCAACGGCAACATGACCCCGCAGGAGGCGATCTTCCAGGCCTGCCTGCTGCGTTTTCGTCCGATCATGATGACTACCCTGGCGGCGCTGTTTGGAGCTCTGCCGTTGGTGATCTCCGCAGGTGACGGCGCAGAGCTGCGTCAGCCGCTGGGGATCACCATTGTCGGCGGGCTGGTGATGAGCCAGCTGCTGACCCTGTACACCACCCCGGTGGTCTATCTGTTCTTTGATCGCTTACGGGTGCGTTTTTCACGTAAACAGAAAGAGACGGTAACCGGCTAATGACTGATCTCCCCGCCAACGTTCGCTGGCAGCTATGGATTGTCGCCTTCGGCTTTTTTATGCAGGCCCTGGATACGACCATCGTTAATACCGCCCTCCCCTCAATGGCGCAAAGCCTGGGGGAGAGCCCGCTGCATATGCATATGGTGATCGTCGCCTATGTGCTGACGGTGGCGGTAATGCTGCCCGCCAGCGGCTGGCTGGCGGACAAGGTCGGGGTGCGTAATGTCTTCTTTACCGCCATCGTGCTGTTTACCGCCGGATCGCTGTTCTGCGCCCGGGCAGAGACGCTGAACGGGCTGGTGATGGCCCGGGTGTTGCAGGGCGTTGGCGGGGCGATGATGGTTCCGGTCGGCAGGCTGACGGTGATGAAGATCGTCCCGCGCGCGCAGTACATGGCGGCGATGACCTTCGTCACCCTGCCCGGCCAGGTGGGGCCGCTGCTCGGCCCGGCCCTCGGCGGAATGCTGGTGGAGTATGCCTCCTGGCACTGGATCTTCCTGATTAACCTGCCGGTGGGCATTATCGGGGCGATCGCCACCCTCTGGCTGATGCCGAACTACAAAATGCAGACCCGGCGCTTCGATCTGGTGGGTTTCTTCCTGCTGGCGGCGGGCATGGCGACCCTCACCCTGGCGCTGGACGGGCAGAAAGGGCTGGGGATCTCCACCCTGTCACTGGCCGGACTGGTCGCTATCGGGGTGATCTCCATTCTCTGGTATCTGTGGCATGCCCGGGATAACGATCGCGCCCTGTTCAGCCTGAGCCTGTTTCGTAATACCACCTACCGGCTGGGGCTGCTCGGCAGCTTTGTCGGGCGCATCGGCAGCGGGATGCTGCCGTTTATGACCCCGGTCTTTTTGCAGATTGGCCTCGGTTATTCGCCGTTCCACGCCGGGCTGATGATGATCCCGATGGTGCTTGGCAGCATGGGGATGAAGCGCATTGTAGTCCAGGTGGTGAACGCGATCGGCTATCGCCGGGTGCTGGTGGCCTCCACCCTCGGGCTGGCGCTGGTGAGCCTGCTGTTTATGGCCGTGGCGCTGCTGGGCTGGTACTACGTCCTGCCGCTGGTGCTGTTCTGCCAGGGGATGATCAACTCCATCCGCTTCTCGTCCATGAACACGTTGACCCTGAAAGATCTGCCCGACGAGCAGGCGAGCAGCGGCAACAGCCTGCTGTCGATGATTATGCAGCTATCGATGAGCGTCGGGGTGACCATCGCCGGGCTGCTGCTGGGCATGTACGGCCAGCAGCACCTGACCACCGACAGTCCCGTCGTCCATCAGGTATTCCTCTACACCTACCTGAGCATGGCGTTGATTATCGCCCTGCCGGCCATTGTTTTCGCCCGGGTCCCGGATGATACCAGCAAGAATGTCGTCCTCAGGCGGCGCAAAAGGAGTGAACCATGAAGTTCTGGCGGCCCGGCATTACCGGCAAGCTGTTTCTGGCCATCTTTGCCACCTGCATCGTATTGCTGATCACCATGCACTGGGCGGTGCGGGTCAGCTTTGAGCGCGGCTTTATCGACTACATCAAACACGGTAACGAGCAGCGGCTACAGGGGTTAAGCGATGCCCTGGCCGAGCAGTACGCCCTGCACGGCAACTGGCGTTTTTTACGCAACAATGACCGGTTTATCTTCCAGATCCTGCGCTCGCTGGAGCACGACACCGACGACGATCGCCCCGGCCCCGGCATGCCTCCCCACGGCTGGCGGACCCAGTTCTGGGTGATCGACCAGGAGATGCGGGTGCTGGTCGGCCCGCGCGCCCCGGTGCCGCCGGACGGTACGAAGCGGGCCATTACGGTGAACGGCGCTGCCGTCGGCTGGGTGATCGCCTCTCCGGTGGAGCGGCTGACGCGCAATACCGACATCAACTTTGACCGGCAGCAGCGCCAGACCAGCTGGCTGATTGTCGCCCTCTCCACCCTGCTGGCGGCCCTGGCGACCTTCCCGCTGGCGCGTGGACTCTTAGCCCCGGTAAAACGGCTGGTGGAAGGCACGCATCAACTGGCGGCGGGGGATTTCACCACCCGGGTGGATACCCGCAGCCAGGACGAACTGGGCAAGCTGGCGCAGGACTTTAACCAGCTCGCCAGTACCCTGGAGAAGAACCAGCAGATGCGGCGGGATTTTATGGCCGATATCTCCCACGAGCTACGCACCCCGCTGGCGGTGCTGCGCGGCGAGCTGGAGGCGATTCAGGATGGCGTGCGCCAGTTCACCCCGGAATCCGTCACCTCATTACAGGCGGAAGTCGGCACGCTGACCAAGCTGGTGGACGACCTGCATCAGCTATCGATGTCCGACGAGGGGGCGCTGGCCTATCAGAAAGCGCCGGTGGATGTGATTAACATTCTGGAAATGGCCAGCGGCGTCTTCCGCGAACGCTTTGCCAGCCGCGACCTGCGCATCGAGCTGTCGTTGCCGGAGAACGCGGTGGTGTTTGGCGATCGCGACCGGCTGATGCAGCTCTTCAACAACCTGCTGGAAAACTGCCTGCGCTATACCGACCCCGGGGGCATGCTGCGTATTTCCGGCAAATGCGAAGATCACCGTTTTGCGCTGACCTTTGCCGACACCGCGCCCGGCGTCTCTGACGAGCAGCTCAACAGGCTGTTTGAACGTTTTTATCGCACCGAAGGCTCCCGCAACCGTGCCAGCGGCGGCTCCGGCCTGGGGCTGGCGATCTGCGTCAACATCGTTGAGGCCCACGGGGGCACCATCCGCGCCGCCCATTCGCCTTTTGGCGGGGTTAGCATTACAGTAGAGCTACCGCTGGAACGCGATTTATCGAGAGAAGTATGACTGAGTTACCCATTGACGAAAACACACCCCGCATCCTGATCGTGGAGGATGAGCCTAAGCTTGGGCAGTTATTAATCGACTATCTGCGGGCGGCAAGTTATGCCCCGTCGCTTATCAGCCACGGCGATCAGGTTCTGCCGTATGTGCGCCACACCCCGCCGGATCTGATCCTGCTCGATCTGATGCTGCCCGGCACCGACGGCCTGACCCTGTGCCGCGAGATCCGCCGCTTCTCTGAAGTGCCGATCGTGATGGTGACCGCCAAAATCGAAGAGATCGACCGCCTGCTGGGGCTGGAGATCGGCGCCGATGATTACATCTGCAAACCCTACAGCCCGCGCGAAGTGGTCGCCCGGGTGAAAACCATTCTCCGCCGCTGCAAACCGCAGCGTGAATTGCAGGCGCTGGATGCCGAAAGTCCGTTGATCATCGACGAAAGCCGTTTCCAGGCCAGCTGGCGCAGCAAGCTGCTGGATCTGACCCCCGCCGAGTTCCGCCTGTTGAAAACCCTCTCCCACGAGCCGGGCAAGGTCTTCTCCCGCGAGCAGCTGCTGAACCATCTGTATGATGACTACCGGGTGGTGACCGACCGTACCATCGACAGCCATATCAAAAACCTGCGTCGCAAGCTGGAATCCCTCGACGCGGATCAGTCGTTTATTCGGGCGGTATATGGCGTGGGGTATCGCTGGGAAGCGGATGCGTGCCGTATGGGATAGTATGAGGAAAAACAGTACCCGCTGCGGCGGGTAAGCCGATCAGGCCGCGTTCGCCGCGCCGTATGCCCTGATGGCATAGCCCTGCTTTTGCCAGTGGTCCAGCTGCTGAAGCTGTTCCGGAGAAATCACCCGGCCCGTCCAGACCAGAATTTGTTGCCCGGGGAAGAACTCAGGATGGGGTAAATCAAGGGGTTCGGCAAAGACATCAATGCGCCAGCCTTGCTGAGATAAGCGCCAGCCCTCCAGCCACAGACCAGTACGGTCCTCAATCCCCCACCCGATCAGTAAAGCATCCCTGCCCGCTTTAACACGCGAGGCCGTGAGGCTTGATACGGCATGCTCAATCAGAATGCCATCCAGCAGACTGCGCATGGCGCGTGCAGTATCACGATCGAGGCTCAGGGTATTGCGCAGGGGCTCAAAGACGGTGTCAATCAGGGTATCCACCGGATGGAGCGCAATGAAGGCCGCAATTTTCGCACGCAGTTTGGTCGGGTTAACCTGGCGTAACGTACCAATCATCTCTTCCTGCAGCGCAGACCAGTCGCCGGGCTCAGGCGCTTTTCCTTGATCAAGCAGCGCTTTGACCTTGCCAACCGGCACGCCACGCTCAATCCAGCGCTTGATCTCTTCAATGCGCAGGATGTCGTCGTCATCAAATTGTCGATGCCCGCCTTCGCTGCGCTGAGGCTTGAGCAACCCGTACCGGCGCTGCCATGCGCGCAGGGTAACGGGGTTTATGCCGCAGCGTTCAGCCACATCGCCAATACTGTAAAAGGCCATCGATTCTCCCTTCCTGACCGATATATTCGTTACCCAAGGTAACGAATCTCACCGGGGTGTACAACTTGTTATATTGTACAACAGAATTGTATCACTGCCCGATGAGTATCAGTTTCAGAAGGTGTCGCGCGGCTCAGGCCATGACACAGGCGGGATGCCGGCCAGTTGAGGGTGGGCAAACAGGTGTCCCTGGAAGTGAGAAATCCCGGCGGATTCGAGCCACATCCACTCTTCTGGCTGCTCAACACCGACCACGGAGATCAAAATTTCCAAAGCTGTACAACATTTGATGATGGCCAGCACGATAGCCTGGCGTGGACCGCTCTTGTGCACGTCGCGGATCAGGTCACGGTTAATCTTAATCCGGTCTGGCTGGAACTGCGCCAGCAGCAGCAGCCCGGCAAAACCGCCGCCGAAGTGGTCGATGGTCACGCCGATCCCGGCGGCCTTTAACTCACGCACCGCGCCGGTGAACTCGTCGAGACGGGAGATGACTTCGTTCTCCGTAAACTCCACCACGATCTGCTCAGGCACCAGCCCGTTGGCCTCTATCTCCTGAATCAGATAGCTGACCGCATTGGGCACGTTGACCAGCGTCATCGGGAGCAGGTTTACAGAGAGGCTCTGATCGCCCAGCCCCAGCGCACTGGCCATCGCAAACGCAACGCTCTTACTTTTCAGATCGGCTTCGTAGAGTTCATCCCCCACATACCCTTCGAACCAGTTCCCGGACAGGGCCCCTTCCGGGGTGCGGATCAGGGCTTCCAGCGAGACAATTTCCCGCGCCAGCGGATCGATAATCGGCTGGAAGGCAAAGTTGCACACCTCGCTGTAGCGCCGCGTCAGGGAGCGAACGCTGGGGGCGTCATTATCGGCAATAAAGTCCCACTGCTCCCCTGACGGCAGCTCAAAGTAGTTCTCTTTTTCACTCTCCTCGACGAAGGTTCTGAAGAACTGCAGCGACCTGTCGTTATAGGTTAACTGATACTTGGTCGTGCCTTTATCCAGTACGTTTTGCAGGACCTCTTCAGGATCGTATCGACGTAAATCAAAGAGTTCCATACCGCACTTACCGAAGCGCCGCGAGGGAGAATAATCGCACAGCAGCTCCACCACGTTGTGGTGGCGCGGGTCTTCACATATGGCGCGGTAAATGGCTCTTACGCTCTCCTCGGGTCCTTCCAGCAGTTGAAAAAAGAGCTTGCCGTTGAACAGAAGAATGCCGCTGACCCCGGCTTCGCTGTTCTTTTTGTTTGCTGCAACAACCATGTCTTCCAGCACAGTAACCGGTACGTGGTCACGGTAGTGACTACGGTAAATGATGGTAGTGAGCATATGTTTCCAATAGAGGAGGTGAATGAAAGTCCACGGTATCAGATGGTTGGTGTTACGTCTTGTTAACCCATCCGGGGCTGGCGTCGCCCTTTTCCTGTTACGGAAATAACGGTAAAAATCACCGAAAATGTACAATATTTTCTTTCTATTTTGCCAATTTTATTACGGTTAACATATTGATATTTATTGTTTAGCACGTAATGATCAAAATATATTTGTTAAGTTGTACAATTAGCCTGTACAGTATTCCTCAGTTAACAAGACATTAACCATTTTTTAGCTCTGCGGATTTCAGGAGTGACATATGCGCGAGAACGGGTTTGCACCGAATACAGCCAATGCCATTACCCAGTATTTTAATAAAGCAAACCAGCCTTCCCAGCAGGAAACGCTGGGACAAATCGTCGTGGAGCTCCTTCGGGAAGGGAAAATCCTCAACCGAAAATCCATCTGCACCCGACTGCTTTACCGGATGGAACAGGCAACGGATCAGGAAGAGGAGAGCCGTTACCAGACGCTGATTGGCCTGCTGTTTGATCGTTAAGAGACGTACGCCCACAGCTGCTAATTGAATTGTTTTCAAGTCAGTTTTTTCTTCGGGACACTTTTTTTATACTGTCGCCACAGACTGACTTAATGCCGCAATTCCTCTTACAGGTAGGTGTGGCAACAGAGACGTAGTTATGAACAGAAGTGACCATGAACGACTTACTGATGAACTTATTGGCGAAGCCACTCTTTCTCTGCTTAAGGATAACGGCCCCATCAGCATGAAGCTTTTGCTGCAAAGGCTGCAACAGATGTTATCGACAGAGCGAGACGGCCAGCGTCGGAATGTGCTTTCCCAAATCATCCTGGAAATATCCAACGATGGTAAGGGCGGCGCGCAACGCAAGCCGATGAATGAACAGCAGGAATGGGACACGGATGGTCGAAACAACAGCAATGTGTATCCCCTGTTTGGCACCAGACAGCAAGCCGACAGCAAAAAACACTGACTGTATTATTCATTTATTAACCTAACCGGTGCGACACTATGAGTCAGGCTATGCTCCAGAAATCAGACTTTTATGACCAACTGCCTAATGCTGCGTTATCCAACTATTTCCGTAGCGCCGGTGGTTTGTTAGCCGAAGAGTGGGCGCTGCTGGAATCCGTTGTGGGCGCGATTGTGGAAGCGAAGGAACCGCTGACCAACAAAGCGATTATTTTACGCTTGATCCAGCAGATTGAGTCCACACGCGACGTTGTCAGAGCGGATATCATCCGTAAAACGCTGGAAATTATTGTCGATCATACCCAGGACGATCTCTAATCGCCCCGGTGAATGAAACGCCGACGGTACTGTCCTGCCGTCGGCGTTTTGTTATCTGAAGGATTTACCTCCCCGCCCCGCAGCGTTACAATGCCCGCCCTTAAAGTATGGGATCTCCTCCCGGCGCCCACCTGGTGTGCGCATCTGACCTGTCATCAGAACGAGAACAAACATGTTTAAACCGGAACTCCTCTCCCCGGCGGGAACGCTGAAAAATATGCGTTACGCCTTCGCCTATGGCGCCGATGCCGTCTATGCGGGCCAACCGCGTTACTCGCTGCGCGTGCGTAATAATGAATTCAACCACGAGAATCTGCAGCTCGGCATCAACGAAGCCCACGCGCAGGGGAAAAAATTCTACGTGGTGGTGAACATCGCGCCGCATAACGCCAAGCTGAAAACCTTTATCCGCGACCTGAAGCCGGTGGTGGAGATGGGGCCGGATGCGCTGATCATGTCGGACCCGGGTTTAATCATGCTGGTGCGGGAGAACTTCCCGGAGATGGATATTCACCTCTCGGTGCAGGCCAATGCCGTTAACTGGGCGACGGTGAAATTCTGGCAGCAGATGGGGCTGACCCGCGTGATCCTCTCCCGCGAGCTGTCTCTGGAAGAGATCGAAGAGATCCGCAGCCAGGTTCCCGAAATGGAGCTGGAGATTTTCGTCCACGGTGCGCTGTGCATGGCCTACTCTGGCCGTTGCCTGCTCTCGGGTTATATCAACAAGCGTGACCCGAACCAGGGCACCTGTACCAACGCCTGCCGCTGGGAATATAAGGTCCAGGAAGGGAAGCAGGATGATGTCGGTAACATCGTGCACAAGCACGAGCCGATCCCGGTGCAGACCATTGAGCCGACGCTGGGCATCGGGGCGCCGACCGATAGCGTGTTTATGATTGAAGAGGCCCAGCGCCCGGGCGAGTACATGACCGCGTTCGAAGACGAGCACGGCACCTACATCATGAACTCAAAAGATCTGCGCGCCATCGCCCACGTTGAGCGCCTGACCCAGATGGGCGTGCACTCGCTGAAGATTGAAGGCCGCACCAAATCCTATTACTACTGCGCGCGTACCGCCCAGGTCTATCGCAAGGCGATCGACGACGCGGCGGCGGGCAAACCCTTCGACCCGACCCTGCTGGATACCCTGGAAGGGCTGGCGCACCGCGGCTATACCGAAGGCTTCCTGCGTCGTCATACCCACGATGATTACCAGAATTACGACTACGGTCACTCGCTTTCCGAGCGCCAGCAGTTTGTCGGTGAGTTCACCGGCGAGCGCAAAGGCCCTCTCGCAGCCGTGGCGGTGAAAAACAAATTCCTCGTGGGTAACAGCCTGGAGTTGATGACCCCGCAAGGCAACGTCAACTTCACCCTCGAACATATGGAAAACGGGAAAGGTGAAGCGGTATCGGTCGCGCCGGGAGACGGCCATACCGTCTGGCTGCCAGTGCCGGAAGATATTTCCCTGGATTATGCCCTGCTGATGCGTAATTTCACCGGAGAAAATACCCGTAATCCGCACGTCGGGTGATTTTAGGGGTTATTTTCTGGTATGAGATGATTCTTAGAATTCGATCACATACCGCTGCGTTTGATACGGGTATTATCCATGACGCTGAAAAACATAACCCATAAATGCTAGCTGTACCAGGAACCACCTCCTTAGCCTGAGTAATCTCCCTTACGCAGGCTAATTTTTTTGCCTAAAAAAACTCCGCCTTATTTTCTTAGCCTGTTTTTTAATCTCCCTTATAGGGCGTCACCTGCTCCCATGGTGGTATTTCATCCCCTTCGAAAATGGCTGTAACGTAAATTAAGTTATATTTACAACCAGAAACCCCAGGATTTATCAATTTATCAAATTCAGGGTTATCAACAGCCTGGGCGATGCTATTCTCTTTATGAATGAAATTTCACTTAAGGATAAGGAGAAATATATGTACTGGGTGGTTGAAAACAGGATGGTATGCCCGCGTACCGGAACAATATTTATACATGTTCTTACGGTTAAAAATCTCAGGCTAATCATCTGGTATAAAGGCGACTATTTTATCAGCATTGGTTCAGTCCTTGTTACCGGCCCCTTCGGCATTGCCATTGATGGCAGACTCAGAAAGCTTCACATCATGCGAACTTTTTCCTATAACCCCTCCTTTTGGTCATCATTACTGGCGAATTCAGGCTGTCCCGGCAACCATGGCAATTTGCTCACCCGCTGTGAACATCGCCAGGACTGCGTGTTCGCGTTATGCCCGTATGGCGCCATCGCCTCATAAAAGCCCGGTCCGAGTGGCGCACGTTTCGCCTCGCCACTCATTTAATTTTTATCCTTTCATCCTCTTCTTACCCGCTTTTGTCCGCGCTGCGATACACTTTTGAAAGATCAGCACAGGAGCAATGTGGATGGCGACCTATCCGGCAAGTTTATTAATTCTTAACGGCAAAGGGACAGGCAACGACCTGTTGCGCGAAGCCGTGACGCTTCTTCGGGAAGAAGGAGTGGTGATCCATGTCCGCGTGACATGGGAGAAAGGTGATGCAGCCCGTTATATTCAGGAAGCCTGCGACCTTGGGGTGGAGACCGTCATTGCGGGCGGCGGCGATGGCACCATCAATGAGGTGGCGACGGCGCTGATTGACCTGCCCGACGCGCAGCGTCCGGCGCTGGGTATTCTGCCGCTCGGCACCGCCAACGATTTTGCCACCAGCGCCGGGATCCCCGAGAGCCTCGACAAGGCCCTGCAGCTGGCGATCGCCGGTAAAGCCACGGCGGTGGATATCGCCCGGGTCAACGACACTACCTGCTTTATCAATATGGCGACCGGCGGGTTTGGCACCCGCATTACCAGCGAAACGCCGGAAAAAATGAAAGCCGCGCTGGGCGGTGTCTCGTACCTGATCCACGGTCTGGCGCGAATGGATTTACTCAAGCCTGATACGTGTGAAATTCGCGGCGAGAACTTTCGCTGGGAGGGCGATGCGCTGGTGATCGGTATCGGCAATGGCCGTCAGGCGGGAGGCGGGCAACAGCTCTGCCCGGATGCATTGATTAACGATGGACAGCTCCAGCTGCGCATTTTTTCCGCCAACGAACTGCTTCCGGCGCTGCTGACGACCCTGACCAGACCGGAAGAGAGCCCGAACGTCATCGACGGTCAGTCAGCCTGGTTTGAGGTCGTTGCCCCCCACGGCATGACCTTTAATCTGGATGGCGAACCGCTGAGCGGCGATCATTTCCGCATCGCGCTGTTGCCTGGCGCCCTCCAGTGCCGGTTGCCACCGGATTGTCCGTTACTCCGGTGAGGGTTGCCGGGTGGCGGCTTCGCCTTACCCGGCCTACGAAAACCGTAATTTTGTAGGCCGGGTAAGCGCAGCGCCACCCGGCAATAGCCGCCGGCCTAATACACCGCCACCTCCCGGGCCATCTCGCGGGAATACTGTTGGCTGGCGTTAACCAGCATCCGGGTGTAATCCGTTTGCGCCTGCCCTGCCACCAGGTCATCCACCGTCAGGGTTTCGAGGATTTTACCGTACTGCATCACCGCCACCTTCTGGCACAGATGGGCGATCACCCCCAGGTCATGAGTTACCATCAGATAGGTGAGCTTCGACTCACGCTGCAGCTCCGCCAGCAGGTTTAAGATCTCCGCTTGCACCGAGACGTCCAGCGCCGAGGTCGGCTCGTCGAGCAGCAGCACCTGTGGCTCCAGGATCAGCGCCCGGGCAATCGCCACGCGCTGACGCTGGCCGCCGGAGAGCTGATGCGGATAGCGATCGCGGAAGGCGCGATTGAGGCCCACTTTATCCAGCAGCGCGTGAATGCGCCGATCCCGGTCGTTGATGCCGTGGATTTGCAGCGGCTCCTCCAGAATATCGCCGATGGTATGCCGCGGGTGCAGCGAACCGTAGGGATCCTGAAACACCATCTGCACCAGCCGACAGCGCTGGGGGCTGATGCGCCGCTCCAGCGGCTGGCCGTTGATCGCCAGCGCCCCGTCCCAGTGGGTGAACAACCCGGCCAGGCACTTCAGCACCGTGGTTTTGCCCGAGCCCGACTCCCCCACCAGGCCATAAATCTCCCCCGGCTGGACGTTAATATTGACGTCATACAACACCTGGCTGCGTTTCTCGCCTTCGCCGAAGGCCAGATTCAGGTTTTTTACCTCGATCATCTTCGCTCCTTATTCGGTCAGCCAGCTGGCCTGGCGCTGCAACACCGGCAGCACCGGGCGGCGGTGATTCATCTCCGGCAGGGCATTGATCAGACCCTGCGTATACGGGTGCCGGGCGTTGTGCAGATCGCAGGCGGCAATCGACTCCACCACCCGTCCGGCGTACATCACCAGCACCCGGTCACAGAAGCTGCGCACCAGGTTGATGTCGTGACTGATAAAGATCAGCCCCAGCCCGCGGGACTGGACTAAATCATCCAGCAGACCCAGCACCTGCAGGCGCACCGAGACGTCCAGTGCCGAGGTGGGCTCATCGGCGATCACCAGTTCCGGGTCGGTGATCAGCATCATAGCGATCATGATGCGCTGCCCTTGCCCGCCGGAAATCTCGTGCGGATAGAGCTGATAGACCCGCTCCGGCTGGCGAATGCGCACCACATCGAGCATCTCCAGCACTTTGGCTTTCGCCTCCGCCTTGCGCCCCGGATGGTGGGTCAGCCAGGCCTCGGCAATCTGATCCCCGACGCAGACCACCGGGTTAAGGGAGTACTTCGGGTCCTGCATGATCATCGAGATACGCTTGCCGCGAATGCCGCGCATCTGCGCCTCGCTGACCTTCTGTAAATCGACATCGCCAAACTGCATCCGGGTGGCGGTGATCTGCGCCTTTGCCGGGTGCAGGCGCAGCAGCGCCCGTCCGACGGTGGATTTGCCGGAGCCCGACTCGCCGACAATCGCCAGCTTCTCGCGCCCCAGTTGAAAGGAGACGCCGCGCACCGCGTTGGTGACCGCGCGTCCGTTGATAAAGTCGACGTGCAGGTCACGCACGTCCAGCAGTGGCGCATCAGTTGCTGCGAGGATCGAGGATGTCACGTAAGCCATCTCCTAAGAAGTTGAACGCCAGGCTGTTAATCAGGATCGCCAGCCCCGGAATAGTCACTACCCACCAGCACTCCATCATGTAGGTGCGCCCGCTGGAGATCATCGCCCCCCACTCCGGCTCCGGCGGCTGCGCGCCGAGACCGAGGAAGCCGAGACCGGCGGCGGTCAGGATGATCCCAGCCATGTTCATGGTTATACGGATAATCACCGACGGCAGGCACAGGGGCACAATGTGACGCCATAGCACCCGCACCGGGGAGGCCCCCTGCAGACGCACGGCAGAGATAAAGTCGGCCTGGCGCAACGAGAGGGTTTCGGCCCGGGCCAGACGGGCAATCGGCGGCCAGGCAGTGATGGTAATCGCAATCACCACGTGCTCCAGCCCAGGACCGAGGGCGGCGACAAACGCCAGCGCCAGCACCAGACTTGGGAAGGAGATAAAGATATCGGTAACGCGCATCAGCACCGCATCGACCTTGCCGCCAAAGTACCCGGCGGTAACCCCCAGCAGCAGCCCCAGCGGCCCGACGGTGACCGACACCAGCAGCACGATATAGAGCGTAATGCGCGAGCCGTAGACCAGGCGGCTGAAGATATCCCGGCCAAACTCGTCGGTGCCGAACCAGTGTTGGGCATTCGGCGCCACCAGGGCGTTATTCAGATCCTGTACCAGCGGGTTGTACGGCGCAATCCACGGCGCGAAGGCCGCGACGATCAACAGCAGCAGAATGATGCCGCCGCCAATCGCCGTCAGCGGGTTACGCGCCATCTGCCCGGCAAAGCCCAGCGAGCGACGGGCCATCCGCGCCAGACGCTGACGTCCTTCGCTGCGAACAGGTTGCAGGGGTGTATCCAGAGAAACGGTCATGATTTCGTCCTCGGGTCAAAGAGTTGATACAGCATGTCAGAGAGCAGGTTGAGCATCACGAAGATGATCCCCACCAGCAGGACGCAGCCCATCACCGCGTTCATGTCCCCCAGCAGCAGGCTACCGGTAAGATAGGAGCCAAAGCCCGGCCAGGAGAAGACGGTTTCAATCAGCACCGCCCCTTCCAGCAGCGACCCGTAGGCCAGCGCCACCACGGTGAGCAACTGAACGAGGATGTTGCGGAACGCGTGGTTCCAGATCACCTGCCGCTCGGTTAAACCTTTCACCCGGGCGGTAATGATGAACTCCTGCGACAGCTGGGCCAGCATAAAGCTGCGGGTCATGCGGCTGATGTAGGCCAGGGAGTGGAAGCCCAGCAGCGAGGCCGGCAGCACCAGATGGTTAATGGCGTTCCAGAACACCGCGCTGTTGCCTGCCAGCAGGGCGTCGACGGTCATCAATCCGGTGCGACGCGGCACCAGGCCGTCCAGACCCAGATCCAGCCGTCCTGCGCCGCCCACCCAGCCGAGCCAGGCGTAGAACAGCAGCAGCCCCATCATCCCGACCCAAAAGATCGGCGTGGAGTAACCGGCGAGGCTGATGATGCGCACCACATAATCTGAGACGCTGTTACGCCGTGCGGCGGCCAGCACCCCCAGAGGGATACCTAAACCAGCCCCGACAATAATCGCCATCGTCGCCAGCTCGAGGGTCGCCGGGAAGACGCGCATAATGTCGTCCAGCACCGGTTTGCCGGTCAGCAGGGCATTGCCGAAATCGCCGTGCAGCAGGTTGTTAAGGTAGATACCAAACTGGGTCAGCAGGGACTTGTCAAAGCCCAGCTGCTGATAAACCTGCTGATAGGTGCTGTGGTCGGCATCCGGGCCGACAATCGCCAGCACCGGATCCACCGGCATCACCCGGCCAATAAAGAAGGTCAGCACCAGCAGGCCGAACAGGGTCACCAGCACCTGGGTTAGCCGTTTTGAGAAACGGCGGGTGCGGGAGCCCGGGGCGAGGATCGCAACGCTCATTTTTCACCTCCGGTTTTGTACACTTCGCGCAGGAAGGTGGTGGCCGACGGATGCGACTGGAAGTTTTTGACTTCGTTGCGCACAACCACCGAATCAACCATCTGCGACAGCGGGAGCAGGGCCGGGATCAACTGGTCATAACGCACCTGGATCTGCTGGTAATCGGCAATCTGTTTCTGCGGATCGCGCTCCAGCAGGGCTTTGTCGATCATCTCGTTCAGCGGTTTGTCGTAAAAACCGGTGCGCCAGCCCTGGAAGTTCGTCAGTCGTGCCTCGTCGCTGTTGTCCGGGTTATAGACCAGCGCGCGCAGGCTGGAGTGCGGATGGGGCTCTACCCCGCTGCCGCCGCGTCCGACCAGCATGTCGAACTTGCGCTCGCGCATCGCGCCGTAGATCTGGTTCCCGGTGCCGGTGATAATTTTGGCGTTAATGCCCGCCTGCATCAGGGTGGACTGCACGGCGATGGCGATATTAAGGAACGGCTGATCCGCCAGCACCCGCAGGGTGGTGTCGAAGCCGTCCGGGTAGCCCGCTTCTGCCAGCAGTTTTTTGGCGCGCGGGATATCCAGCTTGTAGCCGGGATCCGGCAGCGTTGACGGCATCCCGGCCTTGATCGGCCGCTGGTGCAGCACGCCGTAGCCCGGCATCAGCGCCTTGTTGATACCCTGATAGTCAATCAGGTAGCGTACCGCTTCGCGCACTTTCGGGTTGGCAAAGTGCGCCTCCTTCATGCTCATCGCCACGTAGTAGACCGTACCCTTCTGCACGGCCTCCACCGTCAGCTGCGGATCCTTACGCAGAGCGTTGATGTCCGCCACCGCCATGTTGCTGGCGATATCCAGATCGCCCTTCTCCACCATCAGGCGCAGGGTTTGCGACTCCTGGAAGTGGCGCAGGACCACGCGGTTCATCTTCGGCGATTCGCGCCAGTAGGTCGGGTTGCGCTGCATGCGCAGTACGTCTTTTGCCTGCCAGGTGTCGAGCATAAATGGCCCGGAACCGGCTTCGTTGGTGGTCAGCCAGCGGTTGCCCCAGTCGCTGTTGACCTCGTGGCTGAGCACCGTTTTGCGGTCCAGCACGCCGAGGTTGCCCAGCGCGCCGAGGGAGTAGATCACCAGCTGCGGATCGTTAGCCTTCGGCAGGGTGAGCTGCACGGTGTGGTCATCGAGGGCTTTAATCTGCTGATCGATATTCTTCTTAGAAAACCCATAAGATTTCCACACCGAGGCCTGAGCCAGGTTCAGGTGCAGCAGGCGGCGCATCGACCACACCACGTCCTCGGCGGTGAGCGGGTTGCCGGAGTGGAAGGTGACGTTATCGCGCAGATGGAAGGTCAGGGTTTTACCGTCCGGGGAGATGTCCCAGGATTTCGCCAGCGCCGGTTTGACGTTGGTGAGGGTGTTGGGGTCCAGTTCCACCAGCGAATCGTAGAGATTGACCACAATGCCGACCACTTCGTTACCGGTCATCGCGGCCGGATCGAGAGTCAGCAGGTTGTTCATGTTCATACCGATGATGAGCTGATCGGGCGGCGTTTTTGCGTACGCCGCACCGCTCCCCATCATCAGCGCGAGCGCGAGTAAACACGCTCCTGCCAGAGGAGATCTTTTCATGTATATATCGCCTGTAGGGTACGTTTTTATTTGTCAGTCGTGGCTGACGGTATTGGCTTCGATATACGCAAAATTAATGTCTTCGCCGAGTCCCGGGCGCGTCGGCAGGCTGACCATGCCTTCATCATCCATCGGGTCGATCAGGCTGTGCAGATACGCCGCCGGTTCGTCGTAATCGAGGAACGGGTGCAGCAGGCCGCGCTCATACCAGCGGCAGTTCTTGATGGCGCCAATTACCGCCAGGCTCGCCGCGCCGTTGCCGTGCACTTCGCAGTCCATGCCGAACGACTCTGCGAGGTTCGCCACTTTCAGGGTCGGCGAGATACCGCCGACGCCATTCGATCCGGCGCGCAGAATGTCGCAGGCCCCGGCTTTGATCCAGTCGGCGCGGCTGTGGTGCTTGCCGCCCAGGCTTTCCGGCCCGATGATCGGAATGGAGAGGTTTTCCGCCAGCCAGGCATAGGAGGACATGCTCTCCTCTTCCATCGGCTCTTCGAACCACGCGAAGTTGAGCTTCTCCAGCTCCTTGCCGATGTACAGTGCTTCGGTGCGGCTGTACCAGTGATAGCCGTCGATCATCAGATCGATATCCGGGCCGACCGCTTCACGCACCGCAGCGCAGGCCTTGACGTCCATCTTTGGATTAGGAGCGAAGGAGACCGGCGGCATCCAGGTGTGCAGCTTGATGGCTTTATAGCCGCGGGCGACCAGCGTCTCGGCAAAGCTGGCGTACTCTTCCGGCGTCGACAGGCCACCCGGCAGGTCATCGCCGCACATGGTGCTGCCGTAGGCCGGGACTTTGTCGCGGTAGCCGCCGAGCAGTTTCCACACCGGCATATTGAGTTTGCGGCCAATCAGATCCCACAGCGCCTGCTCCACAAACCCCAGCGCGCGTTCGGTCAGCTGGTGGGCGCTGCCGCGCTGCCAGTGTGCCAGCTCTTGCCAGATCTTCTCGCGATTGAACGCGTCCTGGCCGACCATCACTTTACGAAAGAAGGTATTGACCACAAAAGGGCGCACCACTTCCGGCGGTGCAAATGAATACCCTTTGGTGCCATCGTCTGCGGTAATGGTCAGCATCGCCATTTTGGCCAGACTCTCCGGGCCCGGGTGGGAGTGCCCGGCGGTATCGGAGACACGGCGCGTGGGATACTGAAAGACGGTGACGTTTACAGATTCGATTTTCATTATTAGTCCTTAAAACAACGTAGGTTCAGTGCCTTTAGCATTTTGAAAAGCTGTTTCGAAACTAACTGTAAGCGCAAAATTCATCCACTGCCTTAGACAAATTCCGCTAAGCGCTGACCATTTCTTGTGCATCTGCACGGGGGGGAGTGACACTTTTCACAAAAGCCAGGGGAAGTGTGAAGTGGATCGGGAGGGATTTTTGAATGAAGTTTGTAGGCCGGGTAAGACATAGTCGCCACCCGGCAGTATGGTTACGCGATGGTCACTTTCTTATCCAGATAGACATCCTGCACGGCATTAATCAACTTCACGCCATCGGCCATCGATTTCTTAAACGCCTTGCGACCGAGGATCAGACCCATCCCGCCCGCGCGTTTATTGATAACGGCCGTGCGCACCGCATCGGTGAGATCGGTTTCCCCCCCTGCCGCGCCGCCGGAGTTGATCAACCCGGCACGGCCCATATAGCAGTTCGCCAGCTGGTAGCGCACCAGGTCGATGGGGTTATCGCTGGTCAGTTTGCTGTACACCCGATCGTCGGTATAGCCAAACTTCACCGCGGTATAGCCGCCGTTGTTTTCGGCCATTTTCTGCTTGACGATGTCCGCCCCGATAGTGGCCGCCAGATGGTTGGCCTGGCCGGTTAAATCGGCAGAAACATGGTAGTCCGTCCCGTCTTTGCTGAAGGCCGGGTTACGCAGATAGGCCCACAGCACGGTCACCAGACCCAGCTCATGGGCACGCTCGAAGGCGGCTGAGATCTCTTCTATCTGACGGCGCGACTGCTCTGAACCGAAATAGATGGTAGCACCCACCGCGACCGCACCGAGGTTGAAAGCCTGCTCAACGCTGGCGTAAAGCGTCTGATCATATTCGGTGGGGTAACTCAGGGTTTCGTTGTGGTTAAGCTTGACCAGGAACGGAATGCGGTGCGCGTAACGTCGCGAGACCGACGCCAGCACGCCGTAGGTAGAGGCCACGCAGTTACAGCCCGCCTCAATCGCCAGCTCGACGATGTTCTTTGGATCGAAATAGAGCGGGTTAGCGGCAAAGGACGCGCCCGCGGAGTGCTCCACGCCCTGGTCCACCGGCAGGATCGACAGATACCCTGTCCCGCCCAGACGTCCGGTGTTGTACAGCGTCTGCATGTTTCGCAGCACCGCCGGCGGACGGTTGTTGTCCACCATCACGCGGTCGACGTAGTCATGGCCAGGCAGGTAAAGATGGTCGGCTGGAATGGTCATACAACGATGCTGTAACAGGCTGTCGGCATCTTTGCCCAGCAATTGCGTAATATCAGTCATGGTTTTCCTCCCGTCAGTGCCGACGTGATGTCGGCGCAAATTATCCAGGCTCACATTGTTGTGAGCAGACTAAGCCTGGTACTGCCTCTCCTCTATTTCCACCGCCCGCAGCGTTTTTTCCGTACCGGTCGCTGGCGCGTTTCGTGTACAACAATTTTGTTACACCGATCAAACAATCACCACAAAGGTATTTAAAAGGTATTATTGAGTGGTATGTTAAAGGCGTACCCTCTCTGACATGCAGGATTAAACAATGAAAACGAAAGTCCAACTGTCATTCATGATGTTTGTTGAATGGTTTATCTGGGGCGCATGGTTTGTGCCGCTGTGGCTATGGCTGAGTAAAAGCGGCTTTAGTGCCGGAGAAATCGGCTGGTCTTATGCCTGTACCGCGATTGCGGCGATCCTCTCGCCGATCCTGGTCGGCTCGCTGACCGATCGCTTCTTTGCCGCCCAGAAAGTGCTGGCGGTGCTGATGTTTGCCGGTGCCATTCTGATGTACTTCGCCGCGCAACAAACCCAGTTCAGCACCTTCTTCCCGCTGCTGCTGGCCTACTCCCTGACCTATATGCCGACCATCGCCCTGACCAACAGTATCGCTTTTGCTAATGTTGACGATGTCGAGGCGGATTTCCCACGCATTCGCGTGATGGGCACTATCGGCTGGATCGCCTCCGGCCTGGCCTGTGGGTTCCTGCCGCAGATGATGGGCTATAGCGATATCTCCGACACCAATATTCCGCTGCTGATGACCGCTGCCAGCTCTGCCCTGCTCGGCGTGTTCGCACTGTTCCTGCCGAATACGCCGCCGAAGAGTACCGGCAAGCTGGACTTCAAAGTGATGCTGGGGCTGGATGCGCTGATCCTGCTGCGCGATAAGAACTTCCTGGTGTTCTTCTTCTGCTCGTTCCTGTTCGCGATGCCGCTGGCGTTCTACTACATCTTCGCCACCGGATATCTGACGGAAGTAGGTATGAAAAACGCGACGGGCTGGATGACGCTCGGTCAGTTCTCAGAAATTTTCTTTATGCTGGCTCTGCCATTCTTTACCAAACGCTTTGGTATTAAGAAGGTCTTGTTGCTGGGTCTTATCACCGCCGCCATTCGCTATGGTTTCTTTGTTTACGGCGGGGCGGAACAATACTTCACCTACGCCCTGCTGTTCCTCGGCATCCTGCTGCACGGCGTGAGCTACGACTTCTATTACGTGACCGCGTACATCTACGTGGACAAAAAAGCGCCGGCGCATATGCGTACCGCGGCGCAGGGCTTGATTACGCTGTGCTGTCAGGGCTTTGGTAGCCTGCTGGGTTACCGTCTGGGCGGCGTAATGATGGAAAAAATGTTCGCTTACAAAGAGCCGGTGAATGGGTTGACCTTCAACTGGGCCGGAATGTGGACGTTTGGTGCAATCATGATTGCGGTGATTGCCGTGCTGTTTATGCTGTTTTTCCGCGAATCGGATAAAGAGATCACCGCAATTGAGGTGGTTGATGGCGATACCGCGCTGACACAAGGGGAAGTTAAATGAAACAACAACGTATTCTCGGTGCGCTTTACGGGCAGGCTTTAGGGGATGCGATGGGCATGCCATCAGAGCTGTGGCCGAGAAAGCGTGTAAAAGCGCATTTCGGCTGGATTGACCGTTTCTTGCCCGGCCCGGCGGAAAATAACGCGGCTTGTTATTTCGACCGCGCTGAGTTCACCGATGATACCTCAATGGCGTTGTGTCTGGCCGATGCGATTATCGAGTGCGACGGGCAGATTGATGCGGATGTTATCGGCAAACACATCCTGCACTGGGCGCTCGACTTCGACGCCTTTAATAAGAACGTACTCGGCCCGACATCGAAAATCGCCCTCAACGCCATTCGCGACGGCAAGCCGGTGAGCGAACTGGAAAACAACGGCGTCACCAATGGTGCAGCGATGCGCGCCTCCCCGCTGGGCTGCCTGCTCCCGGCTTCGCGTCTGGAGCACTTTGTTGAACAGGTCGCGCTGGCCTCCAGCCCGACCCATAAATCGGACCTTGCCATCGCCGGTGCGGTGGTGATTGCCTGGGCGATATCGTGCGCCATCGACGGTGAGCGCTGGCAGAACATTGCCGATGCCCTGCCGGCTGTTGCCCGCTATGCACAGGAAGCCAACACCACCACCTTCAGTGCGTCGCTTGCCGCGCGCATTGAGCTGGCGCTTAAAACCGTGCGGGAGGCCAATGGCACAGAGTCCGCCAGCGAGCAGGTGTATCAACTCGTCGGGGCAGGAACCAGTACCATTGAATCGGTTCCGGCGGCGATTGCGATGGTCGAGCTGGCCGGTACTGACCCGAACCGCTGCGCCATGTTATGCGCCAATCTGGGCGGTGATACGGACACCATTGGCGCGATGGCAACGGCTATCTGTGGGGCCCTGCACGGCGTGCAGGCGATTGACCCGGGGCTAAAGAACGAACTCGACGCCGTTAACCAGCTCGATTTTGGTCATTATGGCGAAAAACTCCTGCATTACCGGGAGCAAAGGGAGGCGGTATGAGTTCTTTTTCCCGGCGTCTTGACGCATTACACGCCACACGCCCGGTGACGGTACTGGGGGCAGCGGTGATTGACGTTATCGCCGATGCTTACGCCCTGCCCTGGCGCGGGTGTGATATCGAGCTCAAACAGCAGGGCGTCAACATCGGCGGCTGCGCGTTAAACATTGCCATCGCCCTGAAACGCCTGGGGATCACCGCACAAAATGCGCTGCCCGTCGGCCATGGCGTGTGGGCGGACATTATTCGTCAAGCGATGGCCAGACAGGATCTTCACAGCGTGGTGGAAGCCGAAACCGGCGATAACGGCTGGTGCCTGGCGCTGGTGGAGCCTGACGGCGAGCGAACGTTTATGTCGTTTAGCGGGGTGGAGAATCAGTGGCAGCAGCCCTGGCTTGATGCGCTTAACGTGCCGCAAAATAGTCTGGTCTATCTGTCCGGTTATCAGCTGGCATCGCCATGCGGTGAGTTACTGACGGGCTGGCTGGAAGGCCTTCAGGACGTGACCACGTTCATCGACTTTGGGCCACGGATTGCGGATATTCCTGATGCGCTGATGACACGGATTATGGCCTGCAAGCCGATCGTGTCGCTCAATCGCCAGGAGGCACAACTTGCCGCTGAAAGATGGGGTGTAGAGGATGAGATGCTAGGTGCCCACTGGCAGCAACGGTTCGGCTCAGTGCTGATTGTCCGTCACGACAAAGATGGTGCGATTTGGTATGACGCTGACGCCTCGGGTCATGTTCCTGCCTTTCCGGCCACCATGGTCGACACCATTGGTGCAGGCGACAGCCACGCGGGCGGCACGCTTGCCGGCCTGGCGGCGGGATGGGATATTGCTGACGCCGTGATGCTGGGCAATGCCGTGGCCGCCTGGGTGGTCAGCCATCGCGGGGGAGATTGCGCCCCCACGCGCGAGGAGTTACTCCTCGCACACAAAAACGTATAGATCGCTGCGACAGTAGCTGATGCTGTACTCGATGGGCCGGTGTTGCTGGTCAAGCGCAACCTGCTTGATCACCAGCACCGGTATTTTGTCATCCATTTTAATGTGGGTCTGAAATTCAATGTCCGGCATGCGGGCACTGACGCGAGAACGGGTACGCTGCGGAAAGATATTCTGGTTGCGGAAGTAGTCGTACAGCGAAATACCAATGGCGTCCGGGTCCTGGATCAGTGCCACCGGAACCCAGGATTCTTCAATCGAGACGGCGTCATCATCCACGTAGCGAATACGTTTCAGCAGAAAGACATCACTTTCCGGGGCAATCGACAACTGAGCAGCAACCTCTTCCGGACACTTCACCACGCGCTTATTGACCCATAGCGTATTGGGCTTTTTACCGCCCAGCACCACCTGCTGAGAAAACCCGCGCGCTTCTTTGAGTGAATATTCAAAAATGTTATTGATTTGCGTCCCATAGCCACGGGCGCGCGTCACCACACCCTCTGCTTCCAGCGCCTGCATCGCTTTACGCACGGTAATGCGCGACACCCCGGTCAACTGGCTCAGATCGCGCTCGCCTGGCAGAATATTTCCATGCTCCAGCACCCCGCTGCGCACCGCATTTTTTACGGTTTCGGCAAACTTCAGATACAGCGGCGTATTGTCAGGGGCAGCGATCCGTTCAGTCAGTTGAGCAATTAGTCGGGTATGCGCTTGTTCCATCTCTGTTTTTCTCAGGCCTGATGTGTCCTGCCAGTATAAGGCTTACCACCATGCATGAAAATGGTGTACCGGACCAATACCGTGACCCACCTCCAGACTATCGGCTTTGGCCAGCGCGGCAGAGAGCCAGCGCTTGGCTTCCTGCACCGTATCAGGCCAGTTGTCATGGCGTGGACGCAGCGCAGCCAGCGCGGCGGAGAGGGTGCAGCCGGTGCCGTGGGTGTTTTTAGTCTTGATACGCGGGGCGGTAAAGCGCGTGGCTCCGTCGCGGGTGAACAGCCAGTCGGGGCTTTCAGCGTCATCCAGATGACCGCCCTTCATCAGCACCGCACCGCAACCCAGGGCGAGTAACGCCGTGCCCTGCTCTTTCATTTCTCGCTCGTTTTGTGCATGTGGGGCACCCAGCAGCGCCGCCGCTTCGGGCAAGTTGGGGGTGATCAGCGCCACCTGCGGCAGCAGCTTTTTACGCAGCGTGTCGACGGCGGAGGGTGACAGCAGCGGATCGCCGCTTTTCGCCAGCATCACCGTGTCCAGCACCACGTTTTTGACCCGATGCCGCAGGAGCTGCTCCGCCACCGCCTCGACAATATCGGTTTCGGCCAGCATGCCGATCTTGGTGGTGTCGATGCGCACATCGCTGAACACTGACTCCAGCTGCGCCGCCACGAAGTCCGGCTCGATGCGATAGACCGACTGCACCCCGCGGGTGTTCTGCGCCACCAGGGCGGTGATCACCGAGCAGCCGTAGGCCCCAAGCGCCGAGAAGGTTTTCAGGTCGGCCTGGATCCCGGCCCCGCCGCTCGGGTCGGTGCCAGCGATGGTGAGGGCATTAATCCGTTTCATGATTGCGCCCCCAGATCCCACAGGGCATCCAGAAACGCCGGGGCAAAACTGCCCGGCCCCCGACTCTGCGCTGCCGCCAGCGTCCCGGCCCGTTTCATCCAGCCGCAGGCCGCGGCGATGTTATCCAGCCGGTCGCCCGGCAGTGAGCAACTGGCCGCCACGACCGCAGACAGGGCGCAGCCGGTGCCCACCACGCGGGTCATCAGCGGATCGCCGCCGGTAATGGTCAGGGTCCGCAGCCCGTCAGTAACGTAATCCACCTCCCCGGTCACCGCCACAATTGCATTGGTCTGCCGGGCCAGCGCCTGGGCTGCCGGCAGCGCGCTGGCGGCGGTATCGGTGGTGTCAACGCCGCGCCCGCCTGCACTCATCCCGGCCAGGGCCAGAATTTCAGAGGCATTGCCGCGAATGGCCGCCGGTTTGAGGGCGAGAATTTGCTGACAAAAACGGGTCCGGTACGCCAGGGCGCCAACGGCCACCGGATCGAGCGTCCAGGGTTTACCCGCCGCCACCGCACTTTCAATCGCCCGGCGCATCGCCTGGGCACGCGAGGCGGTCAGGGTCCCGACGTTAATCAGCAGCGCATCGGCAATAGCGGAGAACTGTTCAGCCTCTTCGGCTTCTATCACCATCGCCGGTGATGCGCCGAGGGCCAGCAAAACGTTGGCGGTAAAGGTCTGCACCACGTCGTTGGTCATACAGTGGGTCAGCGGGGAATGGGTTCGGAAATGGTGTAAGGCGTGTAAATTGAGCAGGTCAGGCTGCATGGTATCGCTCCTGCCTTGCGCGAAGAAGCGATTGCCCGAAGGGCATCTGACTTCCCTACGCTGGCATTATCCAGATCAGGTGGTACGGGTATTTCTCAGCCTTCAACGAAGAAGGGCACCCCGAGTCATTTGGTACAAGTTAACTTACTTTTTGCCAGCTTAGGGGAAGTGGCATGCTGACGCAAGCCCGCCCTCCTGGTTATCGCTTCTTCACTGTGAAAATACGCATAACCCCTTTTATAACCCCCACCCCAGCCAGCAAAAAAGGAGCGATGCAAGAAACATAGTTTCACTTAGGCCTAATACTTGTTGCGCATGTGGTTATTGCTTGTAAAATGACCTCTGTGATTATTTCTATAACAAGTAGAAGGACTTATGAAACAGTACAACAACGATCTCACCCCTGAAATCAGCGCATCTTTTGAAGTTTCTCGTTATACCGACAAGCAACTGTCCGAAATGAATGAAGAAGCCCGCCAACTCGTTATCGAACAGCAAGAGTACGCCAAATACCATCCAGTTATAGCCATCTATCGCGCAGCCGTTGCCGGAAGTCTCACTCTTCGGGGTGGCACTGTAGATGAACCTAACCCAGATCCGAGCCAGGGTATGAAAGTCCAGCTTGATAATGGTCAATGGGTCAGTATGGTTACAGAAGGTGCAACCGTCACTTATCCAGACGGAACGAAGGCTGTCATCATCTCCAGCGCCGGGCAGTTAAGCGAATGGGAAGGTAAAGGAATTGCGCTGGTTGGTAGCTTGCTTGATAACGGAGATGTGATTATCAGCACCCCAGATTATGGATCAGTGTTCACTGTTCGCGAGAGTGAATCAATGCCAGATGATTTTCTGACTGTTGAAAAGGTGGCGTAAATGGGGGGAATGCGTCCAAACGTTTTAGGGCGGGGAATGGCGTTGTTTGGTGATCAAACTACAACTGGCGCAAAACTCATCCCATCACTTTCTTTTGGTAACATCCTTGGTCGCCGCCCAATTGTTCTGGGTGACAAGACCACCGCTTGCCCGAAATGTGGCAAAGAAGGGAAAGTTGTTGAAGGTGAGCCACACCGCACAATTCACCAGATCCCTGTAGCAGTGGACAGGTGCGTCGTTTTATGTGGATGCCCCTCTGGTTCTAACCGTATCATAGCCCCTTTGGGCTGGATCGGCCCAGGTGAGTCCCCTTCTCAGGCAACAGCAAGGTATCTGGCAGAAGCGGCAACCGCAGCAGCCGCTTTTGCTGCATCTCAACAACCGCAAGCAGAACCAGAACAACACGCACAGGCAGCTAAAAAGAAAACAGGTATTGATGCAGGTTTTGCTGTTCTCCCCTGTGGTGGTACTACAGAGGCCTGGCAACGTCTGCTATTTACAGGCACTCCACCAGCAGGTGCCAAAGAGCTATTCGCTACGCTGAACGGTACAGACAAAAGCTATAAAGCCGGTTCGATTATGCTTCTGGTTGATCCTGAAATGCAGGACGACGAACAAATCGCTCACATGAAAGCGGCAAAACAGCGCATTGATACCGCACTGGAACCGTTGACACACCAGGAAGCTAACTTCCTCCATAAGCATTACGCCACGATTGCTAACTTCTCTAATATTGCCGATAAAGGTATAGGGCTTGCAGCCGATCCAGCTGGGAAATATTTTGAGAATATCGAAAAGATTCTTAAAGAGATCCAGGATACATACAAGAATACCTACATAACAAGAGGTGCATTAATCGGCGAACAGTTTTATGTTAGACGTGCTCAGCTATTCACTGAACTTGACCGTGTGCTCAAAGTTGGTTTCCTGAATAAGGCCATGAAGTTTGGTGAGTATACGAAAATTAAAAATGTGCTTGGCTTATCTACCAGTTCAATCACTCATAAATGGAATGAAACAGGGATAAGTGATATTGAAGGTTACGCAACGCATATCGAGCGAGCGGCTAAATATACCAAAGCGATGCGTTATACTGGTTACGTTGGAATAGCGTTTAGTGCGGTTCACTCAATCAATGAGATAAATGAGGCTTGTTCAACCGGTCGAGAGGCTGCATGTAATAGGAAAAAATATACTGAGATTGGTAGTTTCGCAGGGGGGCTTGCTGGCGGATATGCAGGAGGTGCTATTGGTATGGGTATCTGCTCTTTAGTTTTGGGTGTTACAACAATAGAGGTGGGTGGGGCTGGCGCATTAGCCTGTGGTGTAATACTTGGGAGTGGTGGCGGTATCCTTGCTGGTGAATACTTCTCAGACAAAGGCGAAGGCTTTGGTGAGATGATTTATAACTCGATAGGTAAATAGCGTGAATATTACATCTGCTATTTTATTCGTACTCTTTATGGTTTCTACAATCATAACATATGGGTATTCCGCATTAAAAAATAAGCATCATATTATATTGTGTGAACTTTTCCGCGAGCGATTTGGATTTCTACCAAATGGAATAACACTTGCTCAGGCAGGGGGGCTATTTTTTACATTCCAAAAAGATTTTTATTTCTTCTTCCCTCTTATTGTAAAAAAAAGCAATTTCATAGTTAGAGGTATGAACTCAGACCATTATGATTTCATCAGAACTTTACCCAATGAAATGACATCATGGCTAAAAGTCAAGTTCACATTATTTTTGATAACTACTATTTTACTCCTTTCTAATGTCATTTCCTCTTATCTATTTATCAAAGCGTGACAAAAAAAGCCAAATATATTTTTATTTGGCTTATTCTCATTCTAACCATTTACTCCTTGTCCAACCCATCAATTACAAAAGAAGCAGAGGATAAGGGGAACGTATGTCAATATCGTTTAGCGATCCCTCCTCTTTACCTTTGACCTCAGGTTTGCTGTAGGTGCCGAATGTTTTTCACCCAGTCAGCCAATGCCGAAAAGCAGACATTATGACGAATCGAATGCAATAATCGCCGTTGCACTCTACTTTTCATCCCTGAAATAAGCAATGATTGGCTGTGCTTAATACAGTTCCAAAAGCATCGGGATATTTTCAACGTGAAAAGCAAATTGGGGGTTGATTTACATCAACACTCAACCAAGCTGATATAAACAAAATAAATTTAACTTAAGTATGATATTTGTTGCTTGCCAGGTTTTTGTTTGTAGAATAGCCATCATAAATCTTGACATAACAAACGGAGAGAGTTATGGCGCTAGGTTTTTATCTACGGGTTGGTGATCCAACAACCTGTAAAGGGAAGATACTCACAGGGGATGAAACACTAAGCTGGTATGGTGTAGCCGGAGCGCGCGAAGGTGACCTGGTGTCATGCGGAAAGCATCCTGGTACATATAAAATACTGGGTGGTACCACTGACATCTGGAACAAAGGTAGAAGACTGGCTGGAACACTGGATAGTATCAGTTCCTGCCCCTGCAAAGCCAAATTCATCCCTTCTATTCCTGACTGTTACGAACAAGAAACTCTATATCTATCAAAAAATTCAAGTGCTGCGGCTGTTGCTCTTGTACCAAATGCACTTATGCCGAACTTAAGTTCAGAGGCAGAACCAGAACAACACGCCCAGACAGCGAAAAGGAAAAAAGGCACAGATGCAGGTTTCGCCGTGCTCCCCTACGGCGGTACTACAGAAGCCTGGCAACGTCTGCTATTTACAGGCACTCCACCAGCAGGTGCCAAAGAGCTATTCGCTACGCTGAATGGTACAGACAAAAGCTATAAAGCCGGTTCGATTATGCTTCTGGTTGATCCTGAAATGCAGGACGACGAACAAATCGCTCACATGAAAGTGGCAAAACAGCGCATTGATACCGTACTGGAACCGTTGACACACCAGGAAGCTAACTTCCTGCATATGCATTACGCCACCATAGCTAATTTCACCAGTTACGCTGATACTGGAATTGGCCTTGCCGCTGATCCTGTTGGGAAATACTTTGAGAATATCGAAAAAATTCTTAAAGAGATCCAGGATACATACAAGAATACCTACTTAACAAGAGGTGCGTTGATTGGTGAACAATTTTACGTGAGACGTAGCCAGTTATTTAAAGAGCTTGAGCCTATACTCAAAGTTAGCTTCCTGAATAAGGCGATGAAATTCGGAGAGTATACCAAAATAAAAAACGCGCTCGGCCTCTCCAGCAGTTCTATTACCCACAAATGGAATGGAACGGGGATCAGTGACATTGAAGGCTATGCCACTCACATTGAACGAGCAGCTAAATACGTTAAAGCTATGAAATATACTGGCTACGTAGGTATTGGGTTCAGTGCGGTTCACTCAATGAATGAGATAAATGAGGCTTGCTCAATTGGTCGTGAAGCTAAATGCATCAGGAAGAAATACACTGAAAAAGGCAGTTTCTCAGGGAGAGTTGGCGGCGGTATTTTAACAGGCTCTCTTGCAATTTCTCTGTGTATCGCCCTTGGCATTGGAACCGCTGGAACAGCAGGCTTGGCTTGTACACTTATCGCTGGTGGAACTCTAGGTTTCGCTGGTGGTACGGCTGGCAACTGGGGAGGAGAGAAAGTAGGTAACTCGCTCTATACCCTGTTCGAGGAGGCTGAATGAAACCCTTTGATATATCTTTAATCATTTTACTGTCTTTATTTTTTCTATCTTTTTTATTCTATCTAATCTATGGTAAATTAACAGAAAGAAAATTTGATGCTATAGTCGAAAAATTTAAAAAACAGTTTGGGTATACACCATTCTCAATGACAGTGGGGAAAAATGGTGGTTTTTTCTTTTGGGGTTATAAAGAGTCCTATTTGATTTGCGCATTGCTTTTCACGAATTTTCCAGCAACAAAAAAGACATTAACACAAGAGGAAATTATTTTTTTTAAAAATTTAGACAAAAGTGACATTTCATGGTTTTATATAAAATATTTTGCAATGGTAATTGGAACATTGTGCTTTATCGGTTTATTAATTATGTTTAAATTTAGAGCTGAATAATTTTCTGAACAATCAGGGGTAGCAATGCCCCTGTAGTTCTATTATAAAGAAATCGCCTAAGACCGATCATATCAATTACATACATTGCAGTAGAATAAATCGCGTGCAAAATGGAATGCACTAACCTTTCTGAGTTCTAACGTTTCTCTCAGCACAACTAGGACATACATACCTTAAACCTTCCCGTAACTCGTGAGTAACCATTCACCAGGACAAATCTCAAGTTTTTAGCTATCCGTGCTAAATGTGATCTTCGTCAACCTGAGAAAACGCCCCTTGCGTGATATTCAGCGCGCGCCACTGTTGCGTCTCTAATATAGACACCAGCAAAAAGTGGCCAGGCCAATAATAATTATCGAATCAACAACCGGGGAAAACCTTCCTCACTCCTTTAAGGTTAATGTATGAAAAAGATTCTGTTGGTGGGTGTGATTGCCGCTTTGCTGTCGGGCTGTGTCTCTGAAGAGCAGCGGTTAGCGCAGTGTGAAGCAAAGGGCGTCAGCCGTGATGCGTGCTATATCGCAGACCAGAACCGTCAGGCCACGATCAATGCTGCTGCCGAAAAACAGGCCTTAGAAAATGCCCATGACGCCGTACAACATGGCCAGGCGGCCCATGTTGCCGATCCGCTGCGCGAAGCCTCTTTTAGCGCTAACGGTATCAAAGCCACCATCAACAATGGCTTCACCCAGGCCATCATCAACGGCAAGAAAGCCACGGTGAAGCGGTTGAATGCTAATTTTTACGAGATCAAAGGAGCCGGTTATATCCTGTCGATTTCTCTCGACGCGGATGGCGTCACTGATGCGTCATGGAATAAAACCCATGGTCGCGATCACGGGATTCTGAACGTTGTTCAAAGTAGTCCTAAAGCATTCTAAAATACCCCACTTTTTCCCCCGGAGTGCCCCCCAGGAAACCTCAGTTGCCATGCGGGGTTACGGCTTACGCGCGTTGTTTCAACGCGCGTAACAAAACGATAAACAATTAACCATTGAGCCCTACGCAAAAAGGCTCTATATTGGCCGCGATTTTTGATGCCCTTCTCATTTTCTTAATTAATTATTCAATCGTGGCCACGTGCTGAGCTGCGGTTGTAGGAGTGATATGATGACGGATAAAGTCCGTATTGATACTTTGAATGCCTCTTCTTTCAAAACCAACGAAACCTATCTGGCCCGTCAGGCTGAAATGGAATCCAATGTCAGGAGTTATCCGCGCAAACTGCCTTTAGCTATTACTAAGGCGGATGGGGTGTGGATCACCGATGCGGATAACAAAGAGTATCTGGATTGCCTGGCCGGAGCGGGAACGCTGGCGCTGGGTCATAACCATCCTGATGTGCTGAAAAGCATCCAAAGTGTCATTACCAGCGGCTTGCCGTTACATACCCTGGATCTGACCACGCCGTTGAAAGACGCGTTCTCAGAATACCTGCTCTCTATGCTGCCAGGTCAGGGCAAAGAGTACTGCCTGCAGTTTACCGGCCCATCCGGTGCGGACGCTGTTGAAGCCGCGCTGAAGCTGGCGAAAAAAGTGACTGGCCGCAGCGGCATTATCAGCTTCTCCGGTGCCTATCACGGCATGACCCACGGCGCGCTGTCCGTGACCGGCAACCTGTCTCCGAAAGAAGCGGTTGACGGCATGATGCCAGAAGTGCAGTTCATGCCTTACCCGCACGAGTACCGCTGCCCACTGGGTATCGGCGGCGAAGCGGGTGTGAAAGCCCTGACCTACTACTTCGAAAACCTGATCAACGACGTCGAGAGCGGCGTGCGTAAACCTGCTGCCGTGATCCTGGAAGCCGTTCAGGGCGAAGGCGGCGTGAACCCGGCGCCGGTTGAGTGGCTGCAGCGCATCCGTAAAGTGACCGAAGAGCACGGCATTCTGCTGATCCTCGACGAAGTTCAGGCAGGCTTTGCCCGTACCGGTAAATTCTTCGCCTTTGAACACGCAGGTATCCAGCCAGACATCGTCGTGATGTCCAAAGCTGTCGGTGGCGGCCTGCCGCTGGCCGTGCTGGGTATCAAAAAGCAGTTCGATGCCTGGTCTCCTGGTCACCATACCGGTACCTTCCGTGGCAACCAGCTGGCGATGGCTACTGGCCTCACCACCCTGCAGATCCTCAAAGAGCAGAACATTGCCGATAAAGTTGCCGCCCAGGGCGAGTGGCTGAAAGCGAAGCTGGTTGAGCTGCAGAAACGTTATCCGGTCATCGGTCACGTGCGCGGTCTGGGCATGATGATCGGCATCGAGATCGTGAAACCGCACGAAGCTGCTGACCATATGGGCTGCTTCCCGGGTGATGGCGAGCTGTCTGCGCTGATCCAGAAGAAATGCTTCGAAGCCGGTCTGATTCTGGAGCGTGGCGGTCGTAACGGTAACGTTGTGCGTCTGCTGCCTTCCCTGCTGATCAGCGATCAGGAGCTGAACGTGTTCCTGGACAAATTTGAGCAGGCGCTGCTTGCTGCGGGCGTTCGCCCAGTCTAACCGGAGACAATGGATACAATGTCAGATTTAAACCCGATTTTGTCGTCGTCGGCGCACAGCATCGAAGCCTATCAGCAGGCCATCGAGCAGAGCACCCAGGCGGTTATGCAGTGGCTGAAACAGCCGGAAATGTACCAGGGTAAAACGGTTGCCGAGCTGCGCGAACGTATCAACCTGGATTTCAGCCCGGAAGGGCTGGGCAACGAGACCGCCATCGAGCGTGCCGTTGAATATTTCCTGAAAGACAGCCTGGCGGTGCATCATCCGCAGTGCGTGGCGCATCTTCACTGCCCGAGTCTGGTGGTAAGCCAGGCGGCGGAAGTGATGATCAACGCCACCAACCAGAGTATGGACTCCTGGGATCAGAGCCCGTCTGCGACCATTATCGAGATAAAACTGATCGAGTGGCTGCGTACCCGTCTGGGTTACCAGCCTGGCGACGCCGGTGTCTTCACCAGCGGCGGCACCCAGAGCAACATGATGGGTCTGATGCTGGCGCGCGATGCGTTCTTCGCGCGTCAGGGCCACTCCGTCCAGCAGGATGGTCTGGTGGGCGATCTGCGTAAGATCCGCGTTCTGTGCTCCGACAGCGCGCACTTCTCCGTGCAGAAGAACATGGCGCTGATGGGCCTCGGCTATCAGTCCGTTATTCAGGTAAAAACTGACGAATGTTCGCGTATGGATCTGAATGATCTGGCGGCGAAAATCGAGCAGTGCAATGCCAACGGCGAAAAGATTCTGGCGATTGTTGCCACTGCCGGCACCACGGATGCGGGTGCTATCGATCCGCTGCGTGCGATTGCAGAGCTGGCGGCGAAGCAGAACATCTGGGTTCACGTGGATGCGGCCTGGGGCGGCGCGCTGCTGATGTCCGAGAAGTATCGCGATTACCTCGACGGTATCGAGCTGGTGGATTCAGTGACGCTGGACTTCCACAAGCAGTTCTTCCAGACCATCAGCTGCGGCGCATTCCTGCTGAAAGAGGCGCGTCACTATGAGCTGATGCGTTATCAGGCGGCGTACCTTAACTCTGAGTTTGACGAAGAGGCTGGCGTACCAAACCTGGTGTCCAAATCCCTGCAGACCACCCGTCGCTTCGACGCACTGAAGCTGTGGATGAGCCTGGAGGCGCTGGGCCAGAAGAAATACGCTGAGATCATCGATCACGGTGTGACCATGGCGCAGCAGGTTGCCGCGTATGTGATTGAACAGCCACAGCTGGAACTGGTGATGCCACCCCAGCTGGCAAGCGTGCTGTTCCGCTTCCGCCCTGAGCTGAATCTGGACGATGCGGCCATTGCGCTGCTCAACCAGAAGATCGGTGATGCGCTGCTGGAATCGGGCCGTGCCAACGTCGGTGTGACCGAGCATAACGGTATCACCTGCCTGAAGCTGACCCTACTGAACCCAATCGTGACGCTGGAGGATGTCAAAGTCCTGCTGTCACTGGTGGAACGCACGGCGCACGAGCTGCTGGCGAAGTAAGTTTGTTCAACCCGGCAGCGCTCGCTGCCGGGTCTTTATTCCCCTCGTTATCTCGCTTTATTCTTTGCGCTCTGCGCTGCGGAATAGCCGTAAGCATCGTAACCCGAAGCATAATAGCTGGCCGCCGACTTCACGACGTCGTTCAGGATTGCCCCTTTAATGTTGACCCCCATCTGCTGCAGGCGACGCTGGCTGACCTCCATCTCCCGGACGCTGGTAACGTTAAACCGCGCCACCAGCAGCGTGGTGGCTGCCACCCGGCCCACCAGCGCGGCATCCGTAACGGCCAGAATCGGCGGAGTATCGACAATCACCATGTCGTACTGCGCGCTGGCCCAGACCATAAACTCGCGGAAACGGTCGTGCATCAGCAGCTCGGACGGATTCGGCGGATAATACCCGCAGGTCACCACATCAAACTGGCCGCTGGCGTAAGTCTGTATTGCCTGCGGGAAGGCCACTTTACCTGACAGCACGTCCGACAGGCCGGCATCATTGCGCAGGCCAAAAATATTGTGCACGTAGCCTTTACGCATATCCGCATCGATAAACAGCACCCGCTGATCGACCTGGGTCACCAGCGCTGCCAGCGAGGTGCTAACCAGCGTTTTGCCGCAGTCCTGAGACGGGCCACTGAACATCAGAATGTTATTTTCGGCATCCATCATGGCGAAGTGCAGGCTGGTACGTAACCCGCGCACCGCTTCGACAAAATTATCCAGCGGCCTGTCGATCGGTAAAAAAGGCACGTCGGTGGTTTTATGCCGTCTGCAGTAGTGGAAGAAATAGCGGTTGCCCACCCGGGTTTTACCGTGCAGCCACTCCGAATGAGGCAAGGTGGCATAGACGCTAATCCCTTCACTTTCCAGCTGTTCAGGGGCGTTGATCCCGCGTCGCAGTGCCGATCTCGCCAGCACCCCGCCTGTCGAGACGAAGAAGCCAAACAGGGTCGCAATGACCACGATTAACGCCTTGCGCGGCTTAATGGGTGCAGGCTGCGTTACCGCCGAATCGATAATACGTACGTTACCGATGGTACTGGAGCGGGAGATATTCAGCTCCTGCTGTCGGGTTAGCAGCTGCAGGTAAACCGCCCGGCCAGAATCGACATCGCGGCTGAGGCGCAGGATCTCCTGCTGCGTCGACGGCATCGTCCCTACCCGTTTGTTCAGCCGCTCCCGCTCGCTCTCTAACGTCTGACGTTTTTCACGCAGCGCCCGATAGGTGGGATGGTCCTTTTTAAAGTGCTGGGAGATCTCGGCTTCGCGGAAGGTCAGCTCATTCAGCTGATTATCGACGTTAACGATCTGCTCCAGCACCGACTTGGCTTCGAGGGTCAAATCCACCGAATCGCGCTGCTTACGGTAGGTGTTCAGACGCTCTTCAGCCAACTCCAGCTCACCGCGCACCTGTGGCAGCTGGCGTTGAAGGAAACTAAGGCTCTGCGAGTCCTGCGCAGCCTGACGAGCAATGTTCTGTTGCAGATAGCTCTGCGCAATGTGATTCAGCACGGTGGCGATGCGCGCGGGATCCTGCCCGGTCAGGCTCAGCGAGAGGATCCCGCTCTCTTTGCCCTGCTCCGTGACGCTAAACTGGCGGCTCAGGGCGTTTATCGCTTCCAGCTGCGCGTGCTGCCGCAGTCTGAAACGCGTCCCTGCCGGTGCCGTCAATTCGCGAACGGCGATCGTTACTCCGGCGTGCTGCAGCGGGGTCCCTACGGTGCCGCGCGCGCTAAAGCCCTCCCCTTCCAGCAGGTAGTGCCCGTTCTCTTCGGCGGTAAGGGTCATGCTTTGGGTGGCCGGAAGCGTCAGATTATCGAGGATCACTGTGGCGGCAGGTTGTCCGGTAAGCTTCGCCCAGGCCTTGCCGATAACCGGCAGACGAACCTGGGTTATCTCATCGCGTAAGCGCAATGCCTCTACGGTTTCACCGAGGATCATCCGCGATTTCAGCAGTTGCATCTCGGCGCCGGAATCCGATGCCCGCTCCGGTGCCAGCTGGTTTAAGGTTTTGAGAATGCTGTTCTGCTGCTTATTTTCTACTTGCACCATGGCATCTGCGACATAGACCGGCGATGCAAATAACGCATACAACGTCCCGCAGAGCGCAAACAATAGCGTGACGCTAAGAATACACACGCGATGATCAATTAACTCCCCCAGAAGACGTGCCAGATCCAACTCTTGATTATCAACAGCATAACCCTGTGCATTCACGTTTTTCGACGACATGACCGTAATCCCTTTACTGTAAGTCGGTTAGTCCATTCCTGACTTGCTTCGCCAAGCAGGCGAAAAACATATTCAAAGGCTTCCATGCCTTTACCGTACGGATCGGGGATCTCCTGTTCCCTTAGCCATTGCCCATACAGCAAGGCCTTACCACGCGCCTCCGGTGCGATGAGCGAAATCCGGTTAATTTGCCCTGACTCCATGGCGAGGATCAGATCGTATTCCCGCATCATTGCCGCCGTGAGCGGGCGGGCAACGTGATCTGCCAGCGAAAGGCCATACATGGCCGCGATCTGCTGGGCATGGCGATCTGCCGGATGACCGGCCAGACCGCAAATGCCCGCCGAAGCGATGGATAATGCCGGTAACTGCTGCTGTAAGAGCCGTTCTCCGATCGGGGAGCGGCATATATTTCCAGTACACACCACCAGAATGGACTGGATCATTATTCAGGCCACGACTTAATAAAGCGCACGGTTTCCGTCAGATCATGTACACCGCTGATGGTAGGCACCAGTTGGGTCAGTACGCGGTTCCAGCGCGAGACCGGCGCCGTCGTCACGTAGACGATATCGTAGGGCTGGAGCTGAAACTCTGTGCCGAGCACCATGGCAGACGCGTCGCGGGCATTCAGCTGCCAGATGCGCGCAATTTTGCCGTCCGGGCTTTTTCCGGTGGTGGAGCGGATGACGAAGATGCCGGTCGCATCGGCCATGTCCTGATTCAGACCACCGGCGCTGGCCAACGCTTCTGCCAGCGTCATACCGCTGCGATCCATCTTCAGTGTGCTCTGTTTCACCACCTCGCCCATGACAAAGACTTTCAGGGCATCATTGCGCGGGATAAACAGAATATCCCCCGGCCACAGCAGGCGGTTTTGCGTGAGATCGCCATGCTGCATCAGGGCGTAGAGCGAAATTCGCGTATCTTTGCCGCCGTGGGTGAGCACCACGTTGCGCCAGTCGGCATCAGCAGACAGGCCTCCCGCCGCATTGATCGCATCCATAATGGTCAGGGGGATATTGGTAATCGGCTGCTGGCCAGATTTGACCACTTCGCCAGTGACATAGGCTTTCTGCGAACGGAACGCCGCGATACTGACATCGACCTGCGGGCTTTCAATCACCCTGTCCAGCCGGGCGGTGATCTCCTGGCGCACCTGAGCGAGGGTCTTGCCTGCAACCTGGAGCTTACCGACATAGGGATAAAAGAGCGTGCCGTCGGCACCGACCCAGTTACCGGTATCGCTGGCGCTACGATACTGCCCGGCCGGCGTGGTCAGTTCCGGGTGATCCCAGACGGTGATCATCAGCACATCCCCGGGGCCAATCCGGTATTCCCAGTTTTTTAATTCCTCGTCCAGATTCGGATTTGACTGAGATTTCTCACGATCGCCGCGGAGCTGTTCAATGACGGAGGGTGTTAACGGCCAGACATCCACTTTCTTATCCAAATCAAGCGAACTGTCGGCGACAGCAACGTTATTTTTCCCAGAAGTATTGATATGTTGGCCGGGCGTAATTGTGCAGCCTGCTAATAACAGGGCGGCCAAAAAACCCGCGCCGGTGCGGAGTGGGATTGTCATTAATTAATAATACTCTACGAATTACGTTAATAGCCCATTAATTTCTGGATAACTCCCGGCAATAGATATACGTAATTAATATTTAAAATATTAATTAATATCAGAGAGTTACAATAAAATAACCTGACAAAAGAAATGCACCAGCCGGGCTGACGATTGTCTGGTAACTTCTTTAGATAGGAGAAAGCAAAAACAACACCAATAAATTAGGCTTTATCATAAGCATTCTACAAACAAAAAAATACATCCCGAACATGACTATATTGGTATTGGGGGTTGCTTTCGGATTTTATAAAAGGAAACATAGATAATATAAAGATAAAATAAAAATGCATTCACGGTAAAAATAATTAGAACCAGCCCGGCATGTACAAGGATGTGTTGATTTGTTACATTTTTTACCAGCCCAGCCAGCCGGCAAAACATAAAATAGAGTATCTGTTGCTCGGTCACGAATCAGCAGACCAAGAGTAATGGCCACGGTTAATCTGGAGAAAAAATGACGAAAGGTAAAATTCTACTTCTGGGCGTACTGATGTCACTGGCGAGCGCGGCGTTTGCTGCACCACAAGCCGCAGCGGCACCCTCTGGCATCCAGGCCTATGAGGAACAGGAGTTTGTAGCCGATTTTACGAAATTTAAGATTGGTGATTTCGCCCCGGCACAGTATCTGACACCTGAGTACACCATCAAGCAATATAAGCTGCGCAACCTGCCTGAACCACAAGCTGGCACGCACTGGACCTATATGGGTGAGAACTACGTGCTGGTGGGTGATACCGACGGCAAGATCTACAAAGCGTATAACGGCGATATCTTCTACCACCGTTAATCGCAAGGTAAATGTAAAACGGTCGCCCTGAGGTGACCGTTTTTTGTGTTTGCACCCTCTCCCGTGGGAGAGGGCCGGGGTGAGGGCATCAGGCCGCACCCAAATGTTACACCGCGCGGAACGCGATATCGCCCGGGATCACTTCCCCCTGCCAGTAGAGCTGGGCCGCGACGCGATCCGCCAGCTGGCGATACATCTCAGCAAACTCACTTTCAGGACGGTTGACCACGGTCGGCTTCCCGCTGTCGAGATCTTCACGCAGCGTAATGTGCAGCGGCATCTGCCCCAGCAGCTGGGTGTGATACTGCGCCGCCAGCTTCTCTGCCCCGCCTGCGCCAAAGATCGCTTCATGATGACCACAGTTGCTGCAGATGTGCATGCTCATGTTTTCGACCACGCCCAGCACCGGCACTTCAACCTTCTCGAACATCACGATGCCTTTTTTGGCGTCGATCAGCGCGATGTCCTGCGGCGTGGTGACCACTACCGCCCCGGTAACCGGGATGTTTTGCGCCAGCGTCAACTGAATATCACCGGTACCCGGGGGCATATCCAGCACCAGATAATCGAGATCCGGCCACATCGTCTCCTGCAACATCTGCAACAGCGCTTTGCTGGCCATCGGCCCGCGCCACACCATGGCATTGTCGTCGGTCACCAGATAACCAATCGAGTTGGTCGCCAGGCCGTAGGCCATGATCGGTGCCATATGGGTGCCATCCGGCGAGGTTGGACGCTGATTTTCGGCGCCCAGCATATTCGGAATGGAAGGCCCGTAGATATCGGCATCGAGGATACCGACCTTCGCCCCTTCGGCAGCCAGCGCCAGCGCCAGGTTCACGGCGGTGGAGGATTTGCCCACCCCACCTTTGCCGGAGCTGATGGCGATAATGTTCTTCACGCCGTTGATGCCCGGTTGGTTTTTCACCCGCTTCAGGGTGGCGATAGCGTGGGACAATTTCCAGTCAATGGCCTTCGCCCCGGTGATGCGCAGCAACTCAGCACTGGTTTGCTCTTTCAGCGTCTCAAACGCATTGTTCCAGACGAACGGCATCTGCAGCTCAACATGCAGGGTATCATCCAGCCACGCCACGTGATGTAACGCCTTGAGAGCAGTGAGATTGTGCTTCAGGGTGGGGTGCTGAAAATTAGCCAGCGTTCCGGCGACCATTGCGCGCAAGGCTTCCGGTGATTTGGCCTGGGATTGAGAACTCATCCCGACTCCTTTTGTTATTGTGGATAAGAGCTTTGTTGAACAAGTTTACCTGAAAGGCCATGGTTTGTGCTTACTTAATAATGCCCCATTTGGTACTATCAAAGCCCTTTTCACTACCAAAGAAGTAATGTCCACTATGACTCAAGTCGCGAAAAAAATTCTGGTAACGTGCGCTCTGCCGTACGCAAACGGCTCAATCCACCTCGGCCACATGCTGGAGCATATCCAGGCTGATGTCTGGGTCCGTTACCAGCGAATGCGCGGCCATCAGGTTAACTTCATCTGTGCAGACGACGCACACGGCACGCCGATCATGCTGAAAGCCCAGCAGCTTGGTATCAGCCCGGAACAGATGATTACTGAAATGAGTCAGGAACATCAGACGGATTTTGCTGGCTTCGACATCAGCTACGACAACTATCACTCCACGCACAGCGACGAGAACCGTGAGCTGTCGGAGCTGATCTACACCCGTCTGAAAGAGAACGGTTTTATTAAAAACCGCACCATCTCTCAGCTCTACGATCCGGAAAAAGGCATGTTCCTGCCGGACCGTTTTGTGAAAGGCACCTGCCCGAAATGTAAATCCCCGGATCAGTATGGCGATAACTGCGAAGTGTGCGGCGCGACCTACAGCCCGACCGAGCTGATTGAGCCGAAATCCGTGGTATCCGGTGCGACGCCTGAGATGCGTGACTCCGAACATTTCTTCTTCGACCTGCCGTCCTTCAGCGAAATGCTGCAGGCGTGGACCCGCAGCGGCGCGCTGCAGGAGCAGGTGGCGAACAAGATGCAGGAGTGGTTTGAATCCGGCCTGCAGCAGTGGGATATCTCCCGCGATGCGCCTTACTTCGGCTTCGAAATCCCGAACGCGCCGGGCAAATACTTCTACGTCTGGCTGGATGCGCCAATCGGCTACATGGGTTCCTTCAAGAATCTGTGCGACAAACGCGGCGACACCACCAGCTTCGAGGAATACTGGAAGAAAGATTCCGACGCCGAGCTGTACCACTTCATCGGCAAAGACATCGTCTACTTCCACAGCCTGTTCTGGCCGGCAATGCTGGAAGGCAGCGGTTTCCGCAAGCCTACCAACCTGTTCGTGCACGGCTATGTGACGGTGAACGGCGCGAAGATGTCCAAATCCCGCGGCACCTTCATCAAGGCCAGCACCTGGCTGAACCACTTTGATGCCGACAGCCTGCGCTACTACTATACGGCGAAGCTCTCTTCCCGTATCGACGATATCGACCTGAACCTGGAAGATTTCGTCCAGCGCGTCAACGCCGACATCGTCAATAAAGTAGTCAACCTGGCTTCCCGTAACGCCGGCTTTATCGCCAAACGTTTTGACGGCGTGATGGCGGCTGAACTGGCGGATCCGGCGCTGTACAAAACCTTCACCGACGCGGCTACCGTGATTGGCGAAGCCTGGGAAAGCCGTGAATTCGGTAAAGCGGTGCGTGAGATCATGGCCCTGGCCGATCTGGCTAACCGCTACGTTGACGAGCAGGCGCCGTGGGTAGTCGCCAAACAGGAAGGCCGCGATGCCGACCTGCAGGCGATCTGCTCTATGGGTATCAACCTGTTCCGCGTGCTGATGTCCTATCTGAAGCCGGTACTGCCGCAGCTGGCCGCGCGTACCGAAGCGTTCCTGAACACCGAACTGAGCTGGGACAGCATTCACCAGCCGCTGCTCGGCCACAAGCTGAACGCTTTCAAGGCGCTGTACAACCGCATTGAGATGAAGCAGGTCGAAGCGCTGGTTGAGGCGTCGAAAGAAGAGGTGAAAGCCGCAGCCGCACCGGTTACCGGCCCGCTGGCGGACGATCCGATTCAGGAGACCATTACTTTTGATGATTTCGCCAAAGTTGACCTGCGCGTAGCGCTGATCGAGAACGCGGAATTCGTCGAAGGCTCTGACAAGCTGCTGCGTCTGACCCTGGACCTGGGCGGCGAGAAGCGCAACGTCTTCTCCGGCATCCGTTCTGCTTACCCGGACCCGCAGGTGCTGATTGGTCGTCAGACAGTGATGGTGGCGAACCTCGCCCCACGCAAGATGCGCTTCGGCATCTCGGAAGGGATGGTGATGGCCGCAGGCCCTGGCGGGAAGGAGATCTTCCTGTTAAGCCCTGATGAAGGCGCGAAGCCTGGTCAGCAGGTGAAATAACAAAAAAGCCGGATTCATCATCCGGCTTTTTTTATGGCATTTTGTTTTCTCCCTCTCCCCGTGGGAGAGGGTCGGGGTGAGGGCATCAGGCCGCACCCTGCCGCATCACGCCTTCGGGTGATGCACCCGGTGCGTCAGTCCGCGCAGGAAATTACGCAGGAACTGGTCCCCGCACTCGCGGTAGTTTTTATGATCCGGGGCGCGCATCATGGCGGTGATTTCCGGCATTGAGACGCGGTATTTCTGCTCGGTCATGATCGCCAGAATATCGTCAGTCTTCAGGGAAAAGGCGATGCGCAGCTTTTTCAGCACCGTGTTGTTGTTCACCCGACGCTCCAGCGCCAGCTCAGGCGCGGACTCATCTTTGCCGCGCTTGTCGTAGATCAGACCGTTCAGGAAACCTGACAGGATGATGTCCGGGCAGCGAACAAACCCGTCTTCATCTTCTTTGGTCATCCAGGTGTCGAAACCTGCCGACGTGGATTCCATATCGGAAAGCGCAAGAATGCGCACCATGTCGTTATTGTTTGCTTTCAGGGTGTAGCGCAGGCTACGAAGAATGTCATTGCTAATCATGTGTGCCTTTAACTGTCGATGATGCTCTGCCGCGCAGTGTACCAGTTTTACAGCCCTATCGCCTCTTTCAAACTTTTCAGATAGCGACGGCTGACCGGCACCGTCTGCCCGGCCCGCAGCACCAGCTCCGCCTGCCCGTTCTCCTCCAGGCGGATCTCTTTCAGGTGCGCCATGTTGACCAGATACTGGCGATGACAGCGCAGCAGCGGCGTGCGGCTCTCCAGGGTGCGCAACGTCAGCTCGGTAAAGCCCTCTTTGCCCTCACCGCTGGTGACAAATACCCCGCTCATCCGGCTGCTGACGAAGGCTACGTCGTCCATCTGCAGGAGATAAATGCGGCTGTGGCCGGTACAGGGGATAAACTTCAGCGGCTGCTGATGCTCCGCCAGCAGGGAGACGTCCTGCACGTTGCGCTCCTGGCGCAGACGGTTGAGGGTCTTTTCCAGCCGCTGCTCTTCAATGGGTTTCAGCAGGTAGTCAAAGGCGTGCTCTTCAAAGGCTTTGACCGCGTACTCGTCAAAGGCAGTGAGAAACACGATGTAGGGTCGATGCTCCGGGTCGAGCATCCCCACCATCTCCAGGCCGCTGATGCGCGGCATCTGGATATCCAGGAACAGCACGTCCGGGCGCAGCTTATGCACCGCGCCGATGGCTTCGATGGCGTTAGCACATTCGCCAACAATCTCGATATCACTCTGCTCCTGCAGCAAAAACCGCAGGTTTTCCCGCGCCAAAGGCTCATCATCGACAATCAGCACATTCATCATGCGTGCTCCTCCAGAGGCAGTCTTAAGGTTATGCGGGTAAAGCAGTCCGGCTCGCAGACGACGGTAATGCCGCAATCCTCACCAAAATGGGCGCGCAGGCGTTTATCCACCAGCCCCATCCCCAGGCCGCCGCCCTCGGTAGTTGAGGTATAGAGCCCGGCGTTATCTTCAATATCCAGCACCAGATAGCGGTTAAAGCGGCTGGCGGTGATGGCAATTTCTCCGGTGCCCAGCAGCTGCGAGGTGCCGTGCTTAATCGCATTCTCGACGATCGGCTGCAGGGTAAAGGCCGGCAGCTGCTGCCAGGCCAGTTCATCCGGCACCGAGAGCGTGACATGCAGGCGCGACTGAAACCGAGCCTGCTCAATTTGCAGATAGGCGTTCACATGTTCGATCTCATCGGCCAGGGTGACGATCTCCGACGGCCGCTTCAGGTTCTTGCGGAAAAAGGTCGAGAGAAACTGCACCAGCTGCGTCGCCTGCTCGCTGTCCCGGCGGATCACCGCCTTCAGGGTGTTGAGGGCGTTAAACAGAAAATGCGGGTTGACCTGAGCGTGCAGGAGCTTGATTTCCGACTGGGTCAGCAGCGCCTTCTGCCGCTCGTACTGTCCGGCCAGGATTTGCGCCGACAGCAGCTGGGCAATCCCCTCCCCCAGGGTTCGGTTGATGGAGCTGAACAGGCGGTTTTTCGCTTCGTAGAGCTTAATGGTGCCCATCACCCGCTGATTTTCGCCGCGCAACGGGATCACCAGCGTTGAGCCCAGCTTGCACTGCGGGTGCAGCGAGCAGCGGTACGGCACTTCGTTACCGTCGGCGTAGACTACCTCACCGGTCTCAATGGCGCGAAGCGTATAGGTGGACGAAATCGGTCTCCCGGGCAGGTGGTGATCGTCCCCGGTGCCGGTAAAGGCCAGCAGTTTTTCGCGATCGGTAATGGCGACGGCGCTGATATCCAGCTCCTGATGCAGGACCTGAGCCACCTTCATGCTGTTCTCTTCGTTAAAGCCCTGGCGCAGGATCCCCTCCGTCGAGGCTGCGACCTTCAGCGCCGTTGCCGAGAAGGCGGAGGTGTACTTTTCAAACATCGCCCGCTTGTCGAGCAAAATGCGCATAAACAGCGCGGCACCCACTGTGTTAGTAACCATCATCGGCGCGGCAATGCTGCCGACCAGATGCAGGGCATCCTCGAACGGGCGGGCGATGAGTAAAATGATCAGCATCTGCACCAGCTCGGCAACCAGGGTGACCATCCCCGCCGTGAGCGGACTAAAGACTTTATCCGGGCGACCGCGCCGGACCATCACGCTGTGGACCAGGCCGCCGAGCAGCCCTTCGACGATGGTCGAGATCATACAGCTCAGCGCCGTCATTCCGCCCATCGAATAGCGGTGCAGCCCCCCGGTCAGGCCCACCAGCCCGCCGACCACCGGGCCGCCGAGCAGGCCGCCCATCACCGCGCCAATCGCCCGGGTGTTGGCAATGGAGTCTTCAATGTGCAGGCCGAGATAGGTGCCAAGGATGCAGAAGATAGAGAAGGTAACGTAGCAGAGCAGCTTGTGCGGCAGGCGGACGGTGACCTGCATCAGGGGGATGAACAGGCGTGTTTTACTCATCAGCCACGCGATGACCAGAAACACACACATCTGCTGAAGCAGCAGCAACACCAGATTAAATTCGTACATGCCCACAAACCACAACGCTAAAACCGCGTAACATACACTGAAGCGTCTTAACTTGCCTGGCAGCACGCGGATAAAAATGTGTTTTCGTGTCAGGCATCACACCTTTTACTCAACGTATTCCGAAATTCACATTAATAGTGCAAAAAAAGAGCAATCCTTCCTGGTTCAGCAAACTGCGTCTACAGTTAATCTGGGCATGTGCAAGCCGGGGGAAAACATGGCGCTCTACACGATTGGGGAAGTGGCACTCCTGTGTGATATCAACCCTGTAACGTTACGCGCATGGCAACGACGTTACGGACTACTCAAACCACAGCGAACCGACGGCGGGCACCGGCTGTTTACCGATGCAGATATCGATCGCATCCGGGAGATCAAGGGCTGGATTGATAACGGCGTGCAGGTCGGCAAGGTCAAGACGCTACTGAGCCCGGAAGGCCAGGAGGAGCAGGACATCTGGCGCGAACAGCAGGAGGTGCTGCTGCGTTATCTGCAGTCCGGCCATCTGCATCGCCTGCGCGTGTGGCTCAAGGAGCGCGGCAGCGAATACCCGGCGCAAACCTTAATTTCGCACCTGTTCGTCCCGTTACGCCGCCGACTCCAGTCCCAGCAGCCCACGCTGCAGGCGCTGCTGAGTGCGCTGGACGGGGTATTGATCAACTACATCTGCATCTGTCTGGCCACCGCGCGAAAGAAGAACAGCAAGGATGCGCTGGTTGTCGGCTGGAATGTGCAGGATACCACCCGCCTTTGGCTGGAGGCGTGGATAGCCGCGCAGGAGGGCTGGCGCGTCGACGTGCTGGCGCACTCGCTGGTGCAGCTGCGCCCGGAGCTGTTCGACGGGCAGACGCTGTTGGTCTGGTGCGGCGAATCCCCTACCGCAGCGCAGAAGCAACAGCTTACCCAGTGGCAGGCGCATGGCTATCCCGTGTTCCCGCTGAAAGGCAATTAATGGTTCATTAACAGCCGTGCTTCACCGTATAATCGCTCTGTTAACATCAGGAGCACATTATGAAGGCAACCAAAGTCGCGGTTATCACCCTATTCATTCTCATGGCCGTTAGCGGTATTGGCGGCGTGATGCTGGCAGGGTATTCGTTTATTGTCCGTGGCGGTGTCGGCTGAGGCGCTTAGCCAGCCGCTCAAAGGCACGATCCACCACAATCGCCGCCAGCGCCACCAGCAGCGCCCCCTGGATAATATAGGCCGTATTAAACCCGCTTAAGCCGATAATAATCGGCGTCCCCAGCGTGTTAGCCCCCACCGTGGAGGCAATGGCCGCCGTACCGATATTGATAATCACCGAGGTGCGGATCCCGGCCAGCATAACCGGCGCGGCGAGCGGCAACTCCACGTTGCGCAGACGCTGCCAGCCGCTCATCCCCATCCCTTCCGCCACGCTGATGGCCGCTGCGGGTACTGACGCCAGCCCCGCTAACGTCGCCTGCAGAATCGGCAATACTCCGTAAAGGATCAGCGCGATAATCGCGGGCTGCTGTCCAAATCCCATCACCGGCACCGCAATCGCCAGTACCGCCACCGGCGGAAAAGTCTGTCCGACCGCGGCGATGGTCTCCACCAGCGGGCGAAACTCACGCCCGGCCGGGCGGGTCACGGCGATCCCGGCTCCGGCCCCCAGCACAATCGCGATCAGGCTTGAGGCACCCACCAGCCAGAAGTGTGACAGCGTCAGGCTAACAAAGCTCTCCTGCTGATAGACCGGGCGCGGCAGCTCCGGGAACAGGGCGCTGAACAGCGGTCCGCTGTGGGGCATCCACAGGAGGAGCGCCACGAACAGGGCCACCAGCCACGGGAGCGGATCACGTAACCACGTCATGCGCCGCCTCCTGATTGAGCAGATCGCGGAACCAGAGGGTGCCGCACGGGCGATCCTCGTCGTCCACCACCGGCAGGCTTTCGCTGCCGCTGCTGACAAAGGCCGAGAGCGCATCGCGCAGGCTCATGGAGGCCCGCAGCGGGCTGACCTGACTGACGGCGATCTCCCGTCGCATCGACTCGCCCACCGTGCGCAGCGACAGCAGGCGCACGCCCAGCTCGCTGCGGCCAAAAAACTCGCGCACGAAACTATTCGCGGGCTGGGTCAGCAGCCTCAACGGCGTTCCCTGCTGCACCACTCTGCCGTTATCCATCAATACCAGATGGTCCGCCAGCCGCAGGGCTTCGTCGATATCGTGGGTGACCAGAATAATGGTGCGGCCCAGGATGCGGTGGATGCGGGTCATCTCCAGCTGCAGGGCGCTGCGGGTCACCGGATCGAGGGCGCCAAAGGGCTCATCCATCAGCAGCACCTCCGGATTGGCGGCCAGCGCACGCGCCACCCCTACCCGCTGCTGCTGACCACCGGAGAGCTGATGCGGGAACCGCTCACGCAGCACCGGATCCAGCCCCAGCAGGGCCATCAGCTCATCCACCCGTTCGTCGATTTTTTGCCGGGACCATTTTTGCAGCTGCGGCACAGTGGCGATGTTGCGCGCCACCGTCCAGTGCGGAAACAGCCCGATGGACTGAATGGCGTAGCCCATCCGGCGACGCAGCTCCAGTACCGGCAGGCTGCGGATCTCCTCTCCGGCAAAGCGGATCAGGCCGCTGTCGTGCTCCACCAGCCGGTTGATCATCTTCAGGGTGGTCGATTTGCCCGACCCCGAGGTACCAATCAGCACCGAAAAAGCCCCTTCGGCAAAGGTCAGGTTCAGATCGCTGACCGCCGGCTCCCCGGCAAAGGTTTTATTTACATCATGAAATTCAATCATTGGTCTTCCTTCCCAACAGGGCGATCCACAGGGCAAACAGCGCATCCACCACCACCGCCAGGACGATAGTCGGGATCACCCCCAGCAGGACCAGATCCAGCGCGCTGCTCAGCAGGCCCTGGAACACCAGTGCCCCGAATCCTCCCGCGCCGATTAACGCCGCAATCACCGCCATCCCCACCGTCTGTACCGCTACCACCCGCAGGCCACGCAGCAGCACCGGCAGCGCCAGCGGAAGCTGGATCTGCCAGAAACGCTGACGGGTGTTCATCCCCATCGCGTCGGCGCTCTCCAGCACCTCGGCCGGTACCTGGCTGAGCCCCGCCAGCACCCCGCGCGCCAGCGGCAGCAGGGCATAGAGCACCAGCGCGATCAGCGCCGGGGTCATGCCGGTCCCGGCAATCCCCAGCGACGACAGCCACGGCCAGGCACGGGTCAGCCCGGCCAGAGGGGCAATCAGCAGGCCGAACAGCGCTACGGACGGCACGGTCTGAATCACGTTCAGCACCGCAAACACCGGCCCCTGCGTCGTCGGACGGCGATAACAGAGCATCCCAAGCGGCACCCCGACCAGCAGCGCCGGCACCAGGGTTCCTGCCAGCAGGGTCAGATGCTGGGCGAGGGCAGCGTTAAAAATATCCTCGCGGTTGGCATACTCTTTCAGCAGGGAGAGAGAATGGAGTTCGCCGCTGAATAACAGCCCCAGCGGCAGGATCCAGATTTGCACCTGCAGCAGCCAGCGCCAGATCGGCTGCGGGCTGAGCCGGCGAATGGCATCGCTGCAGGCCAGCAGGCAGAGCGCCAGCCATAGCCACAGGCCGCTGCCCACCGCGGTACGCGCCAGCGGGCTCTCCGCGGTGGCGAGATGCGACGCCGCCAGCCCGGCACTCCAGACCAGCCCGGCGAACAGCAGCTCGCACACCACCAGCGTCACCGCTAACGCCCAGCGTCCGCGGGCCAGGGTTAACCCCAGCAGCAGGCCCAGCGGTAACAGCAGCAGCGCAGGGGAAAACGACCACACCTGCCAGAGGGCACGCCCCTCTCCGGACACCAGCCGGTTAGGGGCGAAATTAACGAAAGGTAACGCGCCTGCGGCCAGGGCTATGACAGCCAGCAGCAGCAGGACGCGGTTATGACATCTTATCGGCACTGAACTGTCCTGGGGCTACTTCACCAGCCCTTTCTGCTTCAGGTAATCTGCCGCCACTTTTTTGGCATCCAGCCCTTCCACTGCAATGCTGGCATTCAGCTGTTGCAGGGTTTTCTCATCCAGGGTTTCAAATACTGGCTTCAGCCAGGCATCCAGCTCCGGGTAGGCTTTCAGCACCGCTTCGCGCACCACTGGCGTCGGAGCATAGATCGGCTGAACGCCTTTCGGATCGGTCAGGGTTTGCAGACCCAGCGCCGCTACCGGGCCGTCGGTACCGTAGGCCATCGCCGCATTCACGCCCGAGGTTTGCTGGGCCGCCGCTTTGATGGTCACCGCGGTATCACCGCCCGCCAGGGAGAGGAGCTGGCTTTGGTCCAGCTTGAAGTCGTAGGCTTTTTCAAAGGCTGGCAAGGCGTCCGGGCGCTCGATAAATTCCGCCGAGGCGGCAAGTTTAAAGTCGCCCTTCTCTTTCAGGTAGCGGCTGAGATCGTCGAGGGAGGTGAGCTTGCCTTTCTCCGCCACGTCCTTACGCACCGCGATGGTCCAGGTGTTGTTGGCCGGTGCCGGTGTGAGCCATATCAGCTTGTTCTGTTCGGCATCGAGCTTTTTGACTTTTTCATACCCGGCGCTGGCATTTTTCCATGCCGGGTCGTTTTCATCTTTGAAGAAGAAGGCCCCGTTGCCGGTGTATTCCGGGTAAATATCCAGCTCGCCGGAGGTGATAGCTCCGCGTACCACCGGGGTGGTGCCGAGCTGCACTTTATTGACGGTTTTTACGCCGTGACTCTCAAGCACCTGCAAAATGATATTGCCGAGCAGCGCGCCTTCCGTATCAATTTTTGACCCGACCTTTACCGGCTCAGCGGCCTGCAAAGGCAGGCTCAACGCCGCCAGCAGCGCCGTTGAGCCAACAATCCCCTTTAAGATAGTCATTCCACTTTCCTCATGATTTTGCCGCCTTTTTCAGAGGCTTGAGAGAAAAGCGTAGTCGAAAAGCGGGGTTTTAGCCCTGGTCCGGCAGTTTTAACGGAAGGGTAAGTACGCTGGCGGCAAAGTACAGAATGGCAATCACCCACAGCGTCCCTTCCACGCCCAGCGGGGCCACGCACAGGGTGACAATCAGCGGGCCGACAAAGTTGCTCAGGCCGGAGCCCAGATTAAGGCAGGAGATGGCCGCGCCTTTGTTATCCGGTAATAACGATGGGATCAGGGCGCTGAGCGGTCCGAACGCCCCCAGCCCGATGGCATAGAGTGCCAGGGCGCAGAACAGCGCCGTTTCGCTGTCGCCAAACAGCACCGGGGCGTAACACACCGCCAGCATCGCCAGTCCGCACAGGGTGCCGGAGAACCAGACCACGGTGTTGCGCCAGCCGATGGTGTCCCCCAGCCAGCCAAAGAAGTAGCTGGCGAAGATGTTAACCAGGTTCACCAGCCCCCAGACAGTAAGCCACTGTGCAATGCTGAAGCCAAAGCGCGGGAGGTAGACCGGCATCAGGATCACCAGCGAGAACTTGCCGATGTCATTGATGGTTTTGACGATTACCCCCAGACGCATTTTCGGTTCACGAATCAGCACCATGATGCCTTCAGCCAGCGCCGCCCCGATGCTGCCCCCCTGCTCCACCTGCGGGCGATCGCGATTGAGCACCAGGGCGCAAAAAGCCCCGAGCATCACAAAGACAAAGCCGCTCAGCAGGGTGGCAGTTTCGCCGACTTCAGGCAGCATCAGGCTGGAGTACCAGGGCCCGACGATGGTCATCCCCACGCCAAAGGCGATCCAGAACCAGGAGACTGCCCGGCCGAGGATCCGCGGCTCGCAGCGCTGGTTGATCCACACCAGGAAGGAGTAGGCAAACAGCGGGTAAGCCACGCCGCGCAGGGCGTAACTGGCCACCATCAGCGGGTAGTTGCCCTGCGGCAGGGCATAGCCGATAAATGGAATCGAGCCGAGAAAGTAGACCGCCGTCGCGGCCCACATCAGGCGACGCAGGCCCAATACCCCGGCGCCAAACCCCGAGAACCAGGAGACTGCCGCCACGCCCAGGCCAAATACCGATGAGAGCAGGCTGATGTGGAAGGCGTCATAGCCGCGGTTTTGCAGCATCGAGGCCAGCCAGCTTTGCTCGATGGTGGCGCCGGTAATAAACAGGAAAATGCCGATAAAGCCCCAGCTCAACTCCCGGGGCAGCCCCAGCCGGGCCCAGATCCCTTGCTGTATGAATACGCTGTGTTCTGTCATCTGTGTGGTCTTAACGGACCGGGCACGGGGCCCGGTACTGGTTGAGGATTATGCATTTTTCAATTGCGGGGAGGCGTGACGCGCCAGCAGCCGTTTGCGATTGAGGTAGCCGACGCTGTTCTCGCCCCAGCAGTGCTCGTACGGCATGCCGGTCAGACTCTCGATGACCTGACGGTTTTCGGCGCTGACGCTGGCTTTGCTGCCGCCCTGCTTTAGGCGCGCCACCTCTTCGTTAAGAATGGCGTGGGTCCGGCTGTTGACGCGGAACTGGAAGGCAGACCAGATCCCCCAGATAGTAAGGATCACCGGGAGGACAATCATGATCACCATGATCATGTTGATGGCCGACTGTGGCTGGGCGGCCTGCCCGGAGACAAAACCCGACATCTGCAACGCCACGCCGACGAGAAAAATCGACATCGCCTGCGAGGCTTTACGCAGCAGGCTCATAAACCCGGCGAAGATGCCTTCCCGACGCTGGCAGGTGAGGATCTCGTCCACATCCGCCACGAAGGTGTAGTTGTTCCACGGAATGGCGTAGATCCCGCCGCGGGCCAGACCGGCAATCGCCGCCCCGGCATACAGCAGCACCATCCCGCCGGTCTGGTGAAAATACGCCGACACCAGCAAGGCGAAAGCCACCAGCGCCATCGACGCCTGGGTGGCAAAGGCGCGGGACGGGGAGTAACGCAGGGTCAGCCAGGTGGCGATCCCGACGCCAAAGAACTGCAATGCGTTGATGACGCCAAGCAGATTAGAGGCCATCACCGAGGAGGTCATCAGGGCAAAGACCACGAAGTAGGTAAAGACCGAGTTGAAAATATCCTGTGCTACCGAGCCGCCGAGGTACATCCCGAGGTGCGAGCGGAAGGTTTTGATTTTCAGGGTTGAGACGAAATCGTAGTAGATATGGTACAGCCGGGTCGCCAGGGGCTCTTTCGCCTCCTCTGCGTCATGGACTTCGCTCTGCTGGATCTCCTCCAGCGAGCGCTCCCAGGTGCCGAAGTAGACAAAGAACAGCACGATCATGAACGAGACGGTAAAGATAGCCCCGGTGTAGAAGAACGAGTCTGAGGATTCGGGACCGAAGTACGCTACCAGGCGGCCCGGCAGGAAAGCGGCGGCAAAACCGGCCAACTGGGCAATGTACATGCGGGCGCTGGTCAGCTTAGAACGCTTTTTAAAGTCGGAGGTCATCTCTGCCGACAGGGTGTCGTAGGGGATGATGATCATGGTGTAGACGATCTCAAACAGGATGTAGAACAGCAGGTACATCCAGTAGCTGAAGCCCTCCACCCACAGCAGGCTGTAGACCGACACCAGCGGGATGCTGGCCAGCAGGAAGAAGCGGCGTCGGCCAAAGCGACGGCCAAGCGCGGTCTTATGGAAGTTATCGGAAATGTAACCGATGACCGGACACATGATCACATCGACAATACGCGCCACCGCAAACAGCGAGCCGGCCTGGATCGGCGTCAGCCCGCAGAAGGTGGTTAAGAAAAACAGCAGCCAGGCGCTGACCAGCGTAAAGGCACCGGAGCCAATCACGTCCGCCAGTCCGTAACAGACATAGTTACGCAGTTTTATTTCTCGCACTTTTTTTATCATTTTTGTTCCCCTGAATTTGCCGGGTCGATACGGATGCTCTCTTCATCCCAGCCCGCGGGTAACGGCTGCGGACGGGTGATCTGGATAGCGTGCAGCTGTAATCCCTCAATCCCTGCGGCATACAGCCCGGGCAGGCCGTGCGGATAAGGCTCCACCCCGTGGGCGCGGCCGGTTTGCGGGTTGAGTCGCCAGGCATTATCCCGCCCCATCCCGGTCGGGCGTTGCGGGTTGCAGGGCGGGCGCAGGTCATAGCAGCCCTGCTCGTCGCTGGCGCTCAGGCGCTGGGCGAAGTTCAGGCCGTTGAAGGTCACGTCGTGGAGAGCGCCGGGGATATCGCTGTGCAGGTTGATGGCCCCTTCCCCGCTGCCGCTGAGATTCGAGAAGGTGATCTGGCTTATCGCCCCCGGCTGAATATCCGGGGCGCGATGGCGGACGGAGATAAAGACCGGATCGGCTTTGCCCCAGTGGCAGGGGTCCCCGTGCTGGCAGTCGAAAATAATGTTGCTGAACAGCATCTGGCTGAACTGGCCGCCATCCCGGGAGACCAGGCCGATAGCGCGGTTGGATTCGAAGATGATGCAGTTGCTGACCACCAGGTTGCGGATATCAGCGAAGGTTTCGGTCCCGACTTTGATAGCGCAGCTCTTCGAGCGGATGATGCAGTTGTTGACCGTCACGTTCTCGATCGGCTGCTGTAGTTCCGCGGCTTTGGCGGTGGTTTTCAGGCAGATGCCGTCATCGGCGGCGCTGAAATAGCTGTCGCTGAGGTGGATGTGCTGGCAGCTGTCGATATCCAGGGCATCAGTATTGGAGAGGGTGAGATCGTTATCGATGGTGATGTTGTTGATGAACACGTGGTTGCAGCTGACCAGGTGCGCGGTCCACATCGGCGCGTCACACAAGGTAATATCGCGGATCCGCACCTGCTGGCACCCTTCCAGCACCAGCATCCGCGGGCGACGGGTTTTCGGCTGGCGGTAGCCCTGGGCGTCCGGATGCGGGGCAAACCAGGCGCTGGCATTGCCATCGATACGGCCTGCCCCGCTCAGGGTCAGGTGATGCGCGTCGCGGGCGTAGAGCAGCGCCATCCTTGATTGCTCGGCCATGCTTTGGGTTTCGGCGGCCAGATAGTCGGCCTCGTGGGGGCTGGCCAGCAGATGCGCGCCCGCCTCCAGATGCAGGGTAAAGTTTGACGGTATCACCAGCGTGCCCGTCAGCCAGATCCCCGGCGTCACCACCAGCGTGCCACCCCCGGCCTGGTCGATGGTATCGATCAGGCTCTGCAGCGCAGTGGTAACGGAAGTCAGACCGCTGCGGTCGAGGTCGAGTTGTTCTACCGAGAGCTTCATGTTGGTACCTGTCAGCTGTTAAGTGACAGGCATTACACGCGGTTTTATCCCCCGGCTCGCGGGCCGTTTCTGCGGATTTTGAGCGAAGAGTGAAGGTCGTCACGCCTGAATGCGGTGATATAAAGCGCTTTTGATGGGGGTCACGTTTTGGCGGGTCAGGCAAAATTGAAGTGTGAAAAAAGTCACAATTCTTTATGGGGAAAGGGTTTTAAACGAGCGGAATAAACGAGTTTCAAAACAGAAGGAGGAAAATTGTAGGGCCGGTCACGTATTCAGTGACGCAGCCCCGTTTGGGTATTGCCGGGTGGCGCTATTTACAGCAGCTCGAACTCGCCCTTATTCACACGGGCAGAATCGACACCGATAAAGACGTTGAACTTGCCCGGCTCGGCGGCGTATTTCATCTGCTGGTTCCAGAACTTAAGCGCATCCACGTCGATCGGGAAGCTGACGGTTTTGGTTTCGCCTGGTTTCAGGTGCACCTTCTCGAAGCCACGCAGCTGTTTCACCGGACGGCTCATGGAGGCGGTCACATCCTGGACGTACATCTGGATCACCGTATCCCCTTCACGTTTGCCGCTGTTGGTCACCTCGACGCTGGCCGTTACCGTGCCATCCGCTTTCATCGTCGGTGCCGACATTTTCACGTCGGAAACGGTGAAGGTGGTGTAGCTCAGGCCATAGCCAAACGGATACAGAGGGCCATTGGCTTCGTCGAAATAGCGCGAGGTGTACTTGTTCGGTTTATCCGCGTTGTACGGACGACCGGTATTCAGGTGGCTGTAGTACACCGGGATCTGCCCGACGGAGCGCGGGAAGGACATAGGCAGTTTGCCCGACGGATTGTAATCGCCAAACAGCACGTCGGCGATAGCGTTCCCGCCCTCGGTGCCGGCGAACCAGGTTTCCAGGATCGCATCCGCCTGCTGGTTCTCGTCAACCAGCGCCAGCGGACGGCCGTTCATCAGCACCAGTACCAGCGGTTTACCGGTGGCTTTCAGCGCGGCAATCAGCGCCTTCTGGCTCTGTGGCAGGGTGATATCGGTACGGCTCGACGCTTCATGGGCCATGCCCTGGGCTTCACCCACGACGGCAACCACCACGTCGGACTGCTTCGCGGCGTTAACCGCCTCGTCGATCATCTCCTGCGCCGGGCGTGGATCGACCTTCACCGCCTCTTCATACTGGTTGAGGAAGGTGACGATGTCGTTGTCGCTGGTAACGTTAGCGCCTTTGGCGTAAATCACCTTGCCCTTGTCGCCCAGCGCGTCTTTGATGCCGGTCAGCACGGTCACGGACTGATCGGCCACGCCTGCCGCAGACCAGCTGCCCATCACGTCGCGCTTGCTGTCAGCCAGGGGTCCAACAACTGCCACGGTGCCGGATTTGGCCAGCGGCAGCGTGTCCAGACGGTTTTTCAGCAGCACCAGGCTTTCGCGCGCCACGTCGCGGGCTTCTTTGCGATGTAAACGGCTCTCGGCGTTAGTGTCCGTCGGATCGGACTCTTTCGGCCCCAGGTGGCTGTACGGATCGTTAAACAGCCCCATGTCATACTTCACGTTCAGAACGTGGCGCGTGGCATCGTCCAGCTCCGCCATGGTAACTTTACCGCTCTTCACCAGACCCGGCAGATACTTGCTGTAGTACTCGTCGCTCATGCTCATATTGATGCCGGACTTCAGCGCCACCCGCACCGCGTCTTCCGGGTCAGAGGCCGTGCCGTGCTTGATCAGCTCTTTGATCGCGCCGTGGTCGGAGACGGTGATGCCCTTAAAGCCCCACTGGTCGCGCAGCACATCTTTCAGCAGCCAGGCATCGGAGGTCGCAGGGGTGCCGTTCAGCGAGTTCAGGGCCACCATCACCGCGCCGCTCCCGGCATCGAGACCGGCTTTGTACGGCGGCATATAGTCGTTAAACAGGCGCTGCGGGCTCATGTCGACGGTGTTGTACTCCTTCCCGCCCTCCACTGCGCCATAGGCGGCGAAGTGCTTAACGCTGGTCATTACCGAGTAGCGATCGGCCGGGCTTTTGCCCTGCATCGCTTCAACCATGGTTTTGCCCATCGTTGCGGTTAAATAGGTATCTTCCCCGAAGCCTTCTGAGCCACGGCCCCAGCGCGGATCGCGGGAGACGTCGACCATCGGCGCCCAGGTCATGTTCAGGCCATCATCCGCCGCTTCGTAAGCCGACACGCGGCCGACGGTTTTCACCGCCTCGAGGTTAAAGGAGGAGGCCAGGCCGAGGCTGATCGGGAAGACGGTACGCTGACCGTGAACCACGTCATAGGCGAAGAATAACGGGATTTTCAGGTGGCTGAGTTCCATCACCTGATCCTGCATTTTGCGGATATCCTGACGGGTGACGGTGTTGAAAATTGCCCCCACCTGCCCGTTTTTAATCATCTCGCGGATGGCTTCTTTCGGGTTATCCGGGCCGACGCTGATCAGACGCAGCTGGCCGATTTTCTCATCGACCGACATCTTTGTGAGCAGATCGGTGACAAAAGCGTCGCGGGCTTCCGGCGTCAGCGGATGATTGCCAAACAGGTCATCAGCCAGCGCGGGTTGCAGCGCCAGACTCACAGCTACCCCTACAGAACAAAGCCATTTCATCTCGTTTACTCTCTCATCAATAACCGCCGGATAGTCGCGGCCAGACCGTACGAAAAGCGCAGTGTGCCATAAACCCTGTGAACGTTGCAGGGTTTATTCTCTGATTTTTCTGGTGAATACTGGTTCGCTTAAACATTAATCGCGCTATGATTTTGGACACGCATTTGAATAACCACAAGGGGTGGACGATGTCTTCTGATAACACCAGCTTCATTAACGAACTGTCACGTCTGGTAGGCCAGGCGCACCTGCTGACCGATGCCGCGAAAACGGCCCGCTACCGCAAGGGCTTTCGCTCCGGACAAGGCGACGCGCTGGCGGTGGTCTTCCCTGGCACCCTGCTGGAGCTGTGGCGGGTGCTCAGCGCCTGCGTGGCGGCAGACAAAATCATTCTGATGCAGGCGGCTAATACTGGCCTGACCGAAGGCTCCACGCCGAACGGCAACGATTATGACCGCGACATTGTAATTATCAGCACCCTGCGCCTCGACAAGCTGCATCTGCTGGACAAGGGCGAGCAGGTGCTGGCCTATCCGGGCACCACGCTCTACTCCCTGGAGAAGGCGCTGAAACCACTGGGCCGCGAGCCGCACTCGGTGATCGGCTCGTCCTGTATCGGCGCCTCGGTGATCGGCGGGATCTGCAACAACTCCGGCGGCTCGCTGGTGCAGCGCGGCCCGGCTTATACCGAAATGTCCCTGTTTGCGCGTATTGATGAACAGGGCAAACTGACCCTGGTGAACCACCTGGGTATCGATCTGGGCGTCACGCCGGAGCAGATCCTCAGCAAGCTGGATGACGATCGCGTCAAGGACAGCGATGTACTGCACGACGGCCGCCATGCCCACGATCATGACTACATCTCCCGGGTACGCGAGATCGACGCCGACACCCCGGCGCGCTATAACGCCGACCCGGATCGTCTGTTTGAATCTTCCGGCTGTGCCGGCAAGCTGGCCGTCTTTGCCGTGCGCCTCGACACCTTCCCGGCCGAGAAACGGCAGCAGGTGTTTTACATCGGCACCAACCAGCCTGAGGTGCTGACCACCATTCGTCGCCACATCCTCGGGGAGTTCACCCACCTGCCGGTGGCCGGTGAGTATATGCACCGGGATATCTACGACATTGCCGAACGCTACGGCAAAGATACCTTCCTGATGATCGACAAGCTCGGCACCGACAAGATGCCCTTCTTCTTCACCATGAAGGGGCGCACCGATGCGATGCTGGAGAAGGTATCGCTGTTTAAGCCGCACTTTACCGACCGCTTTATGCAAAAGCTGGGCAATGCCTTCCCGGCGCACCTGCCGCCGCGGATGAAAAGCTGGCGGGATAAGTACGAACATCACCTGTTGCTGAAAATGTCCGGCGACGGCATTGCCGAAGCGCAGACCTGGCTGGCGGAATTCTTTAAAAGCGCCGAGGGCGACTTCTTCGCCTGCACCCCTGAAGAGGGCAGCAAGGCCTTTTTACACCGCTTTGCCGCCGCCGGGGCCGCGATCCGCTATCAGGCGGTACACGCCGACGAGGTGGAAGACATTCTGGCGCTGGATATCGCCCTGCGCCGCAACGATACCGAGTGGTTCGAGCAGCTGCCGCCTGAGATCGACAGCCAGCTGGTGCATAAGCTCTATTACGGCCACTTTATGTGTTATGTCTTCCATCAGGATTACATCGTCAAAAAAGGGGTGGATGCCCACGCCCTGAAGGCGCAGATGCTGGCGTTGCTGAAGGCGCGCGGCGCGCAGTACCCGGCGGAACACAATGTGGGTCACATTTACGAAGCCCCGGCCGCATTAAAGCAGTTTTATCGCGAAAATGACCCGACAAACAGCATGAACCCGGGCATTGGTAAAACCACCAAGCATAAAAACTGGAAAGAGCAGCCTGAAACAGCGGGGCATGGTGCGCAAGCCACTGATCAAACCAGTTAGCCAGGGTGGGCCCGCTATTAAGCCCATACAAATCGTACTAGAGTAGCCACGGGTCGCCAGGGAAACGTTTCTCTGGCTTTTTTGCGAGGAGCGGACACCTATGTCGGCTATTGAAATTTTTTCCGAAACTGACGTTCAGATTCGCGATGCAGAGGCGGAGGATGCGCATGCCATTGCCGCCATTTACGCCTGGCACGTCCTTAACGGGCGTGCCTCCTTTGAAGAGGTTCCCCCTACTATAGACGAGATGCGCCAGCGTATTAGCGCGGTGACCAGCCAGGGTTTGCCGTGGCTGGTGGCACTCTATCGGGGGATTGTGGTGGGCTTTAGTTACGCCACCCTCTATCGCCCGCGCCCCGGGTACCGTTACACCATTGAAGATTCAGTTTACGTCGAGGCCAGCACGCCCGGACGCGGCTTTGGCAGCGCACTGCTGAGCGCCCTGATTGCCCGTAGCGAAGAGGGGCCGTGGCGGCAGATGATCGCCATCGTCGGGGATGGGCCAAACAATGCCGGTTCGTTACGCCTGCATAAAAAACATGGATTCGAAGTGGCGGGACAGCTCAGAAGCGTGGGCTACAAGAAAGGGGACTGGCGCGATACGCTGATTATGCAGCGCCCTCTCAATGACGGTGACTGGACGCTGCCGGAGTAAGAGGCATTGTGCCCGGTATTGCCGGGTGGCGCTGCGCTTACCCGGCCTACAAAACCGTAGGCCCGTGCAAGCGAAGCGCCGCCGGGCATTAATCCCGTAGGCCTGTGCAAGCGCAGCGCCACCCGGCATTTACAAACAACTCAATCGTTTTGCGCTGTCGCCATCTGGGCGGCTTTTTGCTTTTTATAGCTCAGCGCCGCAGCCGGTACCGGCTGCACCTTCCCGGTTTCAATCCAGGTCCGCAGACGGCTGGCATCGGCAAAGTGGGTATATTTGCCGAAGGCATCCATCACCACCAGCGCCACCGGCTTGCCATTAAAGACCGTACGCATCACCAGACAGTGGCCCGCGGCGTTGGTAAAGCCGGTTTTGGTCAGCTGAATATTCCAGTTATCGCGGTAAACCAGATGGTTGGTGTTACGAAATGGCAGGGTATAGGCCGGATTCGAGAAGGTCGCCATCTCTTCACGGGTGGTACTGAGCTGGCCGAGCAGCGGATATTGCTTAGTGGCAATCAGCAATCTCGTCAGATCCTGCGCCGTTGAGACGTTATGAATCGACAGGCCGGTTGGCTCCACAAAGCGCGTCTGAACCATCCCCAATGCCTTCGCTTTCGCGTTCATCGCGCGGATAAAGGCGTTATAGCCGCCCGGATAGTGATGCGCCAGGCTTGCCGCAGCGCGGTTTTCCGAGGACATCAGCGCCAGCAGCAGCATGTTTTTGCGGCTGATTTCACTCTTCAGGCGCACCCGGGAGTAGATCCCTTTCATCTCCGGCGTCTGGCTGATATCGACCCGCAGTTTTTCATCCAGCGGCAGTCGGGCATCAAGCACCACCATCGCGGTCATTAATTTGGTAATCGAGGCGATCGGGCGCACCAGATTCGGGTGGCTGGAGTAGATCACTTTGTTGGTATTCAGATCGACGATCATGGCGCTACCGGAGGCAATCTCCGGCTGGGCCGCAGTAGCCACAGCGGCAGGTTTGGCGATCGCCGGGGTCGCCACTGGCACAGCCAGCAACAGTGCAAGACTCAATAAAGAAACGCGGAATTTCAGCATGGTGAGATTTCTGATAATTATTCATGCACGTAATAACGTACACCGCCCGGGTCATGGCGCGAACGCGGGCTGGCTAAGGCATCATAGCCGTCCGGATGCCTTGCTGCCAGTAGTTAATCGTGAACAGATGCTGCATTGCTGGCAATTACGCCAGCAATGCAGTGACGTCAGAAGAGACGATATCCATAACCCCAAAGAATAACCGTCAGCGCCAGCAGCACCTCAAGTAACAGCACGCCGATGGCGAGAGTTGAACCGGAGAAGCTTCGGCCCTCTTCTTTGTTGATCTTCAGGAAGGTAGGAATGCCGATATAGAGCAGATATCCGGTATAAAACAGCGCCAGGGTTCCTACCAGCGCGCATAGCCAGACGATTGGATAGAGCGCCACAATCCCGCTCAGAAACAGCGGTGTTGCCACATACCCGGCAAACACCATGCAGTGCGTCAGCGAAGGCCGCTGCGGATATTTGCGCGCCATCCAGTAAATGACCCGCCCCATCGCCGCCACCCCGGCCAGCATCAGCGCATAAAACACCACGGCCAGCGCCAGGCCGGTGGTCCACGACAGTTTGACGATATTGCCGTCATCAAAATCCCAGCCTATTTGCGTGGTACCAATAAACGCGCATATCACCGGCACGGCGGCCATCAGCAACACATGGTGGGTATAGTGATGACTGACCGTTTCGTTTTCGCTTCTGATCACGTGCATTTCACGATCGGGATGGGAAAAGAGTCCCCAGACATGGTTCATAACGCCCCCTTGTTGTCGGCCCGTATAGCGATAACTCAAGTATAATGCAGGCCTGAGATTATTTTTTGTACAGTATAAAAATGCCGCTAATGGTGTGGGGTTCTGATATGTTAATCCCTGTTAAACAGAGTTTTACAGGAAGGAGTCTCTGATGCCGGAATTCGTTTTTTTCAAAAAGGGAAACAAAACTACTGCACTTGAGAAGTCCGACGTGCAGGGGGCCGTGCTGTTCATCAATCAGGGGTATGAAAAGCAGTTCGAGGAGATTATTGCCCCGGACGGCCAGCACGCGCTGGCCCGATTGGCCGATATTAAAAAAGAAGAAGAGATCGCCCCTTTTGCCTGGGCGACAGGTGCTGCCTTTTTTGGGGTTATCTTCGCCATTATGATGGTCGTGGGATACCTGTTCGGCAACTAACGTATCCTGCGCTACGCTTAACCCATGGATATCAATACTCTCATTGCACAGTATGGCTATGCCGCGTTGGTTGTTGGCAGCATAGCGGAAGGCGAAACCATCACCCTATTGGGGGGCGTGGCGGCGCATCAGGGACTGCTACGTTTCCCTCTGGTAGTGGCCGCCGTGGCGCTCGGCGGGATGATCGGCGATCAGTTGCTCTACCTGGTTGGGGTGCGGTTTGGTCCGGCAATCCTGCGACGTTTTTCCCGCCATCAGAAGAAAATCGACCGCGCCCAACAGCTGATCCAGCGTCACCCCTACCTGTTCGTCATCGGCACCCGCTTTATGTACGGCTTTCGCATCATCGGCCCGCTGCTGATCGGCGCCAGCCGTCTGCCGCCAAAAATTTTCCTGCCGCTCAACATTGTCGGGGCCATTATTTGGGCGCTGATCTTCACCACCTTAGGCTACGTCGGGGGTGAAGTGCTGGAGCCATGGCTGCACTCGCTAAACCAGCACCTGCGCCACTGGATCTGGCTGATCCTGGTGGTGGTGCTGGTTCTCGCGGTACGCTGGTGGCTAAAACGCCGGGATCGCCACTGATTTACTCTGCCGGTTTAAACTGCGGATTGCCCAGCATAAAGCCGCCATCGACGATAAAGGATTGTCCGGTGGCGTAGCTGGCGTCGGTGTCACACAGCCAGGCCACCAGGCTGGCGATCTCTTTGGTATGCCCCGGTCTTGCCAGCGGAATGTTCGGCATCGAGCCCGGCTCCACTTCACTGTCGTCCATGTCGTTCATCGGCGTGGCGATGGCCCCCGGCGCGACGGCGTTAACCAGAATATTGTGATGCACCAGCTCCATCGCCATCGACTTGGTCAGGCCGCCGAGGGCATGTTTTGCCGAGGTGTAGGCGCTGGCATCCGGCAGCGGGGTATGTTCATGCACCGAGGTGATATTGACGATCCGCCCGCCCTCACCCTGCTTTACCATCTGCCGGGCGGCGATCTGCGAGCAGAGAAACGCCCCATCGACATCGACGCTAAAAATGGATCGCCACTGCTCATACTCCATCTCCAGAAACGACGCTTTGACCATCGCCCCGGCGTTGTTGACCAGCACGTCGATACGTCCGAAGCGCTCAATCAGGGTCTCGATCGCCTTCGCCCCGTCCGGTAGCTGGCTGAGATCCAGATGAATGGCCTCGGCCCGCTGTCCGCGCGCCTCGACCTCACGACAGGTTTTCATCGCCCCCTCTTCATCCGAGTGCCAGGTGACGCCAATATCAAACCCACGCTCCGCCAGCATCAGCGCCGTGGTTTTACCGATCCCTGAATCCGATGCCGTCACAATAGCCACACGATTGTTTGAACCCATACTCACCTCCAGAAAAGAAGACAAAGAGGTAAGTATAGTTACTTCTCATTTTCTACCCGTGCTGATAGCCGCCGCCCAGCGCGGAGGTGAGCTGCAGGGTGGCATCGATGTACTGCCCCTGCAGCGTGAGCGCGGCCAGGTGTTCCTGCAGGGCCGGGATTCGCGCTTCGCTGACGCGCGTTCCGGCGATAATTCCCGCCTTATAACGCGCCTGTGCCAGGGCCACCACCCGCGCGGCATCCGCCTCAACGCGCTGCTGGTGCTGATTTTTTTCCATTAGGGTTTCGACCTCGCTGGCGGTACGGGTCACCTGATTCACCGCCTCCACCACCGCTTTGTTGTAGTTGGCGATCGACAGATTGCTCTGGGCCTGGGCGATATCGAGATTGGCATTCAGGCGTCCGCTGTCAAAAATCGGCAGGGTCAGACCGGCGGTGACACCCATCTGCTGCGCCGAGGAGCGGAACAGGTCGCTCAGGTGCAGCGCATCCTGCTGCAGAAACGCCATCAGGTTCACATCGGGATAAAACGCGGCTTTCGCGGCATCCACCTCATGCAGGGAGGCTTCAATATACCAGTGGGCTTCCTGCAGATCGGGGCGGCGGGCCAGCAGTTGGTAGCCCAGCGAGTTCGGCAGCGTGGTCGCGACGGTGGGCAAGGCGTGCGGGGTGAGGGTTACCGACGGGGTGTTGGTCAGGGCTTCAAGGCGTGCCTCGATGGCTTTCAGGTTGCCGTTCACCTCCGCGATGCGCTCATCGGTTTTACCGGCATTGATGTCGGTTTCAACCCCTTCCACGGACGAGGTGATGCCATGCTGATACAGCTCCCGGTCGGTACTGATAATATTCCCCTGCTCCTGCTTGATGGCGGTTAAGACATGCCCGACCGCAGCCTGAGTCTGCCACTCCCAGTAGAGGCGCGCCACGCTGCTGGCAAGCAGCTGGCGGGTCTGTTCCAGCTCCGCCTGTTGCGCGTTAACTTTCCCGATGCGGGCCTCCACCTGAGCCCGGTCTTTGCCCCATAAATCCAGATCCCAGCCAGCGGTAACGCCAAAGGTGCCGTTGGTGTACCACGGGCCGGTGGTGCCGGCCGCCGGATCGGTGATCGCAAAGGGCCCCATCAGCCCTTCGGCGGACATTTTTTGCCGCTCGGCATCGGCAGAGAAATCCACCTCCGGGCCTTCAGCAGCCATCGCCATTTTGGCCTGCGCTTCGGCAAGGGCAATGCGCTGACGGGCAATCTGCATATCCGGCGCGTCGGCCTGGGCCTTTACGATCAGGGCCGTCAGCTGCGGATCGTGGAAATCCTCCCACCACGCATTTTTGGGCCATTGCCCGGCCGCCAGCCCGGTCTCTATTTTCATGGCGGGGATCTGTTGATGAAGCGAGGCCGCCGTATCATGGTGAGGGGCACAGGCAACCAGGAAAAGGGAGAGAGGCAGGCAGAAACAGTAAAAACGTGAAGGTTTCATCAGGTTATTCACATAAAAAAGAAGGCTGCAAAATACGCCCGCTGCGCTTCATTTTTTTAGGAATCGGTGGCAATCCACACTTTGTCATACCTTTACACAGATAGAAAAGGCGCCCGGCGGGCGCCCTTGCGGCATCAGCCTTTCAGCGACGCGCCTTTGGTGGCAATCACCTCCTGATACCAGTAAAAACTCTTCTTACGGCTGCGCGCCAGGGTACCTGCCCCGCTGTCGTCGCGATCGACGTAGATAAAACCGTAGCGTTTGGAGAGTTCCGCTTTGGAGGCGCTCACCAGATCGATTGGCCCCCAGCTGGTGTAGCCCATCACCTCCACGCCGTCGTCAATCGCCTCGCGCACCTGCACCAGATGGTCGTTGAGATAGCTGATGCGGTAATCATCCTGCACCACGCCGTCGGCGTCCGGCTTGTCCTTCGCCCCCAGACCGTTCTCGACGATAAACAGCGGCTTCTGATAGCGATCCCAGAGCACGTTCAGGAGGGTGCGCAGGCCAACCGGGTCGATCTGCCAGCCCCACTCTGAACTGGCCAGATGCGGGTTCGGCACCATATTCAGGATGTTGGCCCGCGCCTGCTGGTTCAGCTCTTCGTCGGTAGTGACGCAGCCGGTCATGTAGTAACTGAAGGAGATGAAGTCGATGGTCGATTTCAGTGCCTCGCGATCGGCCTCGGTGATTTCGAGCTGAATGCCGTTATCGCGGAAGTAGCGCAGCATGTAGCCCGGGTAGGCCCCGCGGCACTGTACATCGCCGAAGAACTGCCAGGCGCGGTTCTCCTGCAGGGCTTCCAGCACATCGTCCGGCTTGCAGGTCAGGGGGTAGACCAGGCCGCCCAGCAGCATGTTGCCGATTTTCGCATCCGGGATGATCTCGTGGCAGGCTTTCACCGCCAGAGCGCTGGCCACCAGCTGATGGTGGATCGCCTGATAGACCTCCGCCTTGCTGCTGGTCTCCGGCAGGCCGACGCCGGTCATCGGCGCGTGCAGGGACATGTTGATCTCGTTAAAGGTGAGCCACAGCTTGACCTTGTGCTGGTAGCGGGTGAAGACGGTGCGGGCGTAGCGCTCGAAGAAACCGATCACCTGACGGCTGCCCCAGCCGCCGTACTGCTTCACCAGGCCCCACGGCATCTCGTAGTGCGAGAGGGTCACCAGCGGCGTAATGTTATGCGCCGCCAGCTCGTCAAACAGCCTGTCATAGAAGGCCAGCCCGGCCTCGTTCGGCTGCTGCTCATCGCCGTTCGGGAAGATCCGCGTCCAGGCTATGGAGACACGCAGGCAGCTGAAACCCATCTCGGCAAACAGTTTGATATCCTCCGGGTAGCGATGATAGAAATCGATCGCCACATCCTTGATGCCGCTGTCGCCCGCCACCCGCTCTACTACCGGGCCAAACACCCCCTGCGGCTGGATGTCAGAGGTGGACAATCCTTTGCCATCGTCCAGGTAAGCGCCTTCTACCTGATTCGCGGCAACCGCGCCGCCCCATAAGAAATCATCCGGGAAAGTTTTCATTACGTTCTCCTGTTATTGATGGCTGACGCAAAGCAACGGTGCGCCGGCCTGAACGGCGGTTGCCGCCACGGTCGCGACATCACGGTAGTCGTCACTATTGCTGATAATAATCGGGGTCGCCAGATCGTATCCGGCATCGAGAATCGCCTGACGGTCGAACTCCAGCAGCAGATCGCCAGGCTGTACTTTGTCACCCACCTTGACGTGGGTGGTGAACGGCTTGCCGTCGAGCTTCACGGTGTCGATCCCGACATGGATCAGCACTTCGATGCCGCTGTCGCTCAGCAGGCCGATGGCATGTTTCGTGGCAAATATTGAGGCCACCTCCCCGGCAAAGGGGGCAATCACTTTGTTATCGGCAGGAATAATCGCCGCCCCCTGCCCCAGCAGGCCGCTGGCAAAGGTGGCGTCCGGCACCTGGTCCAGCGCCAGCACCGTGCCGCGCATCGGCGAAAGGACCGTCTCTTCATCGGCGTTAACCACCGCCGGGGAAGAGACCGGAACCGTGCTGGCAGGCATGCCGGCGATCAGGGTCAGGACGCAGCTCAGCACCAGCGCCACCACCATTCCCGCAATCCCGCCCCACAGCGTGGCGTCCACCCCCGTTGGGGGGATCATCTGCGCGATGGTGAAGATATTGCCGAAGCCAAAGGAGTAAACATGAGTATCGAAGAAACCGACAATCGCGCCGCCCACCGCTCCGGCCACGCAGCCGAAGATAAAGGGACGACGCAGGGGCAGGTTCACGCCATACACCGCCGGTTCAGTGATACCGAAAATCCCGGCCGTGACCGAGGAGCCCGCCAGCATTTTCAGCCTGGTATCCCGGGTACGCAGGAACACGCCGAGCGCGGCCCCCACCTGGCCCATCACCGCCGGTAACAGCATCGGCAGCATCGAGTCATGGCCCAGCACGGCAAGGTTATTGATCATCAGCGGTACCAGCCCCCAGTGCAGACCGAAGATGACGCACACCTGCCACACCGCGCCCATCGCGGCACCCGCCAGCCACGGGGCAAGCACGTAGATCCACTGATAGCTGTTGGCCAGCATCTGGCTGAGCCAGGTCGCCACCGGGCCAATCACCAGAAAGGTCAGCGGTACCGTAACGCCGAGGCAGATCAGCGGGGTGAAGAAATTTTTCATCGCCGACGGCAGGCGTTTATTGCCCTGCTTCTCCAGCCAGCAGCTGACCCAGGCGGCAAGGATGATCGGAATGACCGAGGTGCTGTAGTTAAACCAGATCACCGGAATGCCGAGGAAGGCATTGGCCGCCGCGCCCGCCTGCTGGCTGGCCTCGAAGGCCTGAATCATGGTCGGGTGCACCAGCGCCCCGCCAATCACCATGGTGATAAACGGGCTGCCGCCAAACTTTTTCCCGGCGGTATAGCCGAGCACCAGCGGGAAGAAGAAGAACAGCGCGTCACTGGTGGCAAACCAGATTTTGTAGGTGCCGCTGTCGGTAGTCAGCCAGCCGCACACCACCGCCAGAGCCAGCAACCCCTTCAGGATCCCCGAGGCGGCAAGGACGCCGATAAAAGGGGTAAAAATGCCGGAGACAATATCGATAAGCTGGCCGCCAGGGCTGGTTTTTTCGCCCTGTTCCTCGGTGGCAGGTGCCGCGTCGTCAGCCAGCCCCGCCTCCTGGCACACCGCCTGCCAGACGTCGTGAACGTGGTTGCCAATCACCACCTGAAACTGGCCGCCGCTTTCGACCACCATGATCACGCCAGGATGTTGCTTGAGCCCTTCACCATCCGCTTTGTGTTTGTCTTTCAGTTTGAAACGCAGCCGGGTCGCGCAATGAACCAGGCTGACGATGTTCTCTTTGCCGCCAATGTGGCCGAGAATATCCTTCGCCAGTGCTTGATATTCCATCTCTGTTTCCTTCTTCACTGCCCGCAGGCAGGGTTTGACTGAGTCTAAAAACAAAAAAACCCGAGAACGACGCCCTTTCGGGAGCCGCGCTCAGGTTTTGCCTGCGTAGTGCAGTAACAATCCAGATTGGGGACTTAGCGCCCCTCTTTTCTCACGCGCTCAATATGAATGGTGAGAAACATAATTTCTTCGGTGGTCAGCTCGCGCTGATAACTCTTTTGCAGATGCCGGGCGATCTTCTCGGCGCACACCCACGCTTTCGCGTAGTTATCTTTTACCGCCGAGTGCAGCGAGGCATCGTCATCCGCGACCACGGTGCGGGTCAGCATCCGCTGGGCGAAAAATTTCAGATGGGTAACGAAGCGCTGATAGCTTAGCGACTCCTCGTCATACTCCAGCTGTAAGCTATATTTCACCAGCTGTAGGATCTCCTGCATCACCCGGGTGACGTGCATCACCTCCGGCATCTCGCTGTGGAGCTGGGCGGTGACCAGATGCAGGGCGATAAACCCGGCTTCATCTTCACCCAACTCCACGCCCAGCCGTTTCGCGATGATGGCCCGGGCCTGCTGGCCCAGCTCAAACTCGCGCGGGTAGAGCCGCTTGATGTCCCACAGCAGCACATTTTTGATCGCCAGCCCCTTCTTCTGCCGCTCAATCGCAAAGTAGCAGTGGTCGGTTAAGGTGATGTACAAACTCTCCTGCAGCTTGCCCAGCCGCTGCGCCGCCAGCCCGATAATGCGGTCGCAGGTGGTCATCACTTCCAGCGGGATCTGGCTGAGTAACTCCCCCAGCCGCTGCACCAGCTCGTCGCTTTGCAGGGCAAACACTTTCTCGATGTTCTCTTTCGGGACCGCGTCGCCAGGGTGCTTTTGAAAGGCCAGCCCACGGCCCATCACCACCTGTTCGCGCCCCTGTTCATCCAGAACAACCACCACATTGTTATTCAGTATTTTGGCGATTTTCATTCCATGCCCCAGAAACAAAAAAACCTGACCTCCGGCAGATGCCAGAAAATCAGGTTTTGCCTGCCGCAGCAGTAACAATCCAGTTAACGCACTTTACCAGTTTCGCGCTTCGCCTCAATGCGCCCCGCTGAAAAACGTGACGCAGATCGACGTTGGCTTATTTTGACTGGATGACCCGGGCGATCTCCGCCGAGGATTGCAGGGCGCGAATCTCCTGAAACAGGTCCAGCGCGTCGTCGTACTCTTTCCGTAAATAACTCAGCCACTGCTTGATGCGCGCCACGTGGTACAGGCCAGTGTCGCCCTGCTTTTCGAGGCGGGTGTACTTCTTCAGCAGAGTCACCACTTCCGGCCAGGGCATCCGCGGCTCGTTGTATTTGATTACCCGGCTGAGGTTAGGCACGTTGAGCGCCCCGCGCCCGATCATCACTGAATCGCAGCCGGTTTCTGCCATACAGGCCAGGGCGCTTTCGCGATCCCAGATTTCGCCGTTAGCCACCACCGGAATGGTCAGACGCCTGCGGATCTCGCCGATGGCCTGCCAGTTAATGCGTTCGGCTTTGTAGCCATCCTCTTTGGTGCGGCCGTGAACCACCAGCTCGCTGGCACCCGCCTGCTGCACCGCATCGGCAATTTCAAACTGCCTTTCGCCGCTGTCCCAGCCCAGACGGACCTTCACCGTGACCGGCAGATGGGAGGGCACTGCCTCGCGCATCGCTTTCGCGCCGCGGTAGATTAGCTCGGGATCTTTAAGCAGCGTGGCCCCGCCGCCGCTGCCGTTGACCATTTTCGATGGACAGCCGCAGTTCAGATCCACGCCCCAGGAGCCCAGCTCAACGGCGCGGGCGGCATTTTCCGCCAGCCACTCGGGATATTGCCCCAGCAGCTGTATCCGCACCAGAGTGCCGGAAGGGGTGCGGCTCTGGTGATGCAGTTCCGGGCAGAGTCTGTAAAACGATTTTACCGGCAACAACATATCCACCACCCGCAGGAACTCGGTGATGCAATGATCATAATCGTTAACGTCGGTCAGCAGCTCACGCACCAGCGAATCGAGCACGCCTTCCATCGGTGCCAGTAATACACGCATATCAGTACCCGTCAAAAAAGAGGCGCTATAGTAGCCGCTCCCGCGAAAGGTGGGAAGCGTCAGGACAGAGATGCGTGTGGGTTGCGGCTTTAACCAGGAATGGACTCTTCGGGGCGAAGGGTCAGCACCTCAAACCCATCTGCGGTCACGGCGATGGTATGTTCCCACTGGGCAGAGAGCTTTTTGTCACGGGTCACCACCGTCCAGCCATCTTTCTTCGTTTTGATCCGGCTGCCGCCCTGGTTGATCATCGGTTCGATGGTAAAGACCATCCCCTCCTGTAATACAGGGCCTTCGCCAGGTTTGCCGTAGTGCAGGATCTGCGGCTCTTCATGCATCTCTTTGCCAATGCCGTGGCCGCAATATTCCCGCACCACGCTGTAGCCCTGGCTTTCAACATAGGACTGAATGGCGTGGCCGATATCGCCCAGCGTGGCACCCGGTTTGACGGCCTTGATCCCCTTCCACATCCCTTCGTAGGTCGCTTTCACCAGCCGGCGGGCCAGAGGCGAAACGTCACCAATGAGATACATTTTACTGGAGTCGGCGATCATGCCCGCGTTTTCGAGGGTGATGTCGACGTTGACGATAGCCCCGGATTTAAGGTGTTCCGACTCTTTAGGGATCCCGTGGCAGACCACGTCGTTGACCGAGGTGTTCAGCACGTAGGGGTAATCATATTGCCCTTTGCTGGCCGGACGGGACTTAAGCTGATCGACGATAAAGGCCTCGGCGCGATTGTTGATCTCCATAGTGGATACGCCAGGCTTAATAAAGTCGTCCAGCATGGTGAACACCGAGGCCAGCAGTTCACCCGCGTGGCGCTGGCGAGCCAGCTCGTCGGCGGTTTTAATGAGAATTGATGGCATTGTTTACCTCCAGTAAAGGGTAAGGGCCGGATTTGAGCATCATTATCTTTATCTGTTGATCGTATCTTGTCAGCGCCACGTTGTCTCCTGCGGTTTGGGGAAATGCCCAACGTTCCAGAAAGTAATGTCTGGTATGCTCAAAAGTCATGATGTGATCCGTAGCACGTTTCCGGTTTTAATTGTATGATGAATGCGTTCCATTAAGGACTTTCACCATGAAGAAATCATTGATAGTTGTCTGGCAATACCTGCGCGCCTTCATCCTGATTTATGCCTGCCTGTATGCGGGTATCTTTCTCGCCTCCCTGCTGCCCATTACCATTCCCGGCAGCATTATTGGCATGCTGATCCTGTTTGTGCTGCTCGCGCTGCAAATCCTCCCGGCAAAATGGGTCAAGCCCGGCTGCTCGGTATTAATCCGCTATATGGCGCTGCTGTTCGTGCCGATTGGCGTGGGGGTGATGCAGTATTACGACCTGCTGAGTGCGCAGTTTGGCCCGATATTTGTCTCCTGCACCATCAGTACGCTGGTGGCGTTTTTAGTGGTGAGCTGGAGCACGCATCTGGTGCACGGGGAACGTAACGTGGTTGGACAGAAAGGACAGAACAAATGATGGCCAATATCTGGTGGTCGCTGCCGCTTACCGTGGCGGTATTCTTCGCCGCCCGCAAGCTGGCGGTGCGCCTGAAGTTCCCCCTGCTCAATCCCCTGCTGGTGGCGATGGTGGTGATTATTCCGTTCCTGCTGCTGACCGGCATCCCTTATGCGAAATATTTCCAGGGCAGCAAGGTCCTCAACGATCTGCTCCAGCCTGCGGTGGTCGCACTTGCGTTTCCGCTGTATGAACAGCTGCACCAGATCCGCGCCCGCTGGAAGTCGATCATTACCATCTGCCTGATCGGTAGCGTGGTGGCGATGATCACCGGTACGTCGGTGGCATTGCTGATGGGGGCGACGCCGGAAATCGCAGCCTCTATTTTACCTAAATCCGTGACCACGCCGATCGCAATGGCAGTGGGTGGCAGTCTCGGCGGTATCCCGGCGATCAGCGCCGTGTGCGTTATTTATGTCGGTATTCTCGGGGCGGTATTAGGCCATACGCTGCTCAACGCGATGCGCATTCGCACTAAGTCAGCCCGTGGTCTGGCGATGGGCACCGCCTCGCACGCCCTCGGCACCGCCCGCTGCGCGGAGCTGGATTATCAGGAAGGGGCATTCAGCTCCCTGGCGCTGGTGATCTGCGGGATCATGACCTCGCTGATCGCGCCGTTCCTGTTCCCGATTATTCTGGCGGTCATGGGCTAAAATTTGCGACGCGTCGCGCATTTTTCATTTGAGTTTCATAAGTTGCACAAATAATGAGATCTGAGTCACATATAAAGCCGCATCGGCTCCGTACACTACCGATCCATTAACCTTTAAGAGGCAACGCCATGCATCCACGTTTTCAATCAGCTTTCGCTCAGCTTGCAGAGAATTTGCAGTCAGCCCTGGCCCCGGTTCTGGCGGATGCACACTTCCCCGCCCTGCTGACGGCTGAACAGGTCACCGCCCTGAAAGGTGCTACCGATCTGGATGATGACGCGCTGGCCTTTGCACTTCTGCCCCTGGCGGCGGCCTGCGCCCGTGCGGACCTCTCTCATTTCAACGTCGGCGCCATTGCGCGCGGCGTGAGCGGCACCTGGTATTTCGGCGGCAATATGGAGTTTATTGGGGCCACCATGCAGCAGACCGTGCACGCAGAACAGAGCGCCATCAGCCACGCCTGGCTGCGCGGGGAACACTCCCTGCAGGCCATTACCGTGAACTACACGCCGTGCGGCCACTGTCGTCAGTTTATGAACGAGCTCAACAGCGGTTTGCAGCTGCGCATCAACCTCCCGGGCCGCGCCCCGCATACGCTGGAAGATTATCTGCCGGACGCCTTCGGACCTAAGGATCTGGAGATTAAATCCCTGCTGATGGATGAGCAGGATCATGGTTATGCCGTCAGCGGTGACGAGCTGGCCCAGGCGGCTATTCTCGCTGCCAACAAGTCACACGCACCGTACAGTAACTCCCCGAGCGGCGTGGCGCTGGAGTGTCGCGATGGCCGACTCTTCACCGGCAGCTATGCCGAGAACGCCGCCTTTAACCCGACGCTGCCACCGCTGCAGGGCGCCCTGAACCTGCTCAGCCTCAACGGTTACGACTACCCGGACATCCAGCGCGCCATTCTGGCGGAAAAAGCCGACGCTCCGCTGATCCAGTGGGATGCCACTGCGGCCACGCTGCGCGCCCTGGGTTGCACCAGCATCGACCGCGTTCTGCTGGCGTAAGTCCTTGATGCGGGCAGCAATGCCCGCACAATTGATGAAAATCCCTCCAATTAAACCGCCGTTTCTTGCGCTTACCAGACGGGTAAAGTAGCCTGAGTGAAATTTCACCTTTGGTAAGAGTCATCTGTATGTTAAAGCGCGTGTTTTACAGCCTGGTTGCCCTGATCGCCATTGTGCTGCTGACTGCGCTGGGCCTCGACCGCTGGATGAGCTGGAAAACGGCCCCCTATATCTTTGATGACCTTCAGGACTTGCCCTACCGTCAGGTTGGCGTAGTGCTCGGCACCGCCAAGTATTACCGCACCGGGGTGATCAACCAGTATTACCGTTACCGCATTCAGGGAGCGCTCAACGCCTACAACAGTGGGAAGGTCAACTACCTGTTGCTGAGCGGCGATAACGCGCTGCAGAGCTACAATGAGCCGGTCACCATGCGTAAGGATCTGATTGCCGCAGGCGTTGATCCGGCGGATATCGTGCTCGACTACGCGGGTTTCAGAACCCTCGATTCGATTGTGCGCACCCGCAAGGTGTTTGATACCAACGATTTCATCATCATCACTCAGCGCTTCCACTGCGAGCGCGCGCTGTTTATTGCCCTGCATATGGGCATTCAGGCGCAGTGTTATGCCGTCCCGTCACCGAAAGACATGCTCACCGTGCGGGTGCGCGAGTTTGGCGCTCGCCTCGGTGCACTGGCCGATCTCTATGTCTTCAAACGTGAGCCGCGCTTCTTAGGCCCGCTGGTGCCGATCCCGGCGATGCTTGAAGTGCCGGAAGATGCCCAGGGCTATCCGGCGGTTACGCCAGAGCAACTGCTGGAGATGCAGAAGAAGAAAGCCACCCCCTGAGTTTAATGCGGCCTATAGTACACATTAAAACCTTCCAGGCCCATTCCTGAGTAATATAAGTTACATTAACTGGCAAATTGCTGATTAATGCGTAATATTTTACTCATGTGGCAAGGAGGAGACGATAATGGAGTCATTAACAATACAGGCGTGGTTGTACAGCGAATGGCAAGACATTGCGATCGTCACTTTCCCTTATAGCGATAATGACGACTGGCGAACCACGGAAGTCAATTATCTCTCTGATTATGCTATCGATTTTCTTGACTATGACGATCATCATGCCGTCTCACTGAATTATCCTGTCTCCCTCTACTTTGATGATCGGGGTAAACCAGGCTGGCTGAGATTCCTGGATGACATCATTCCAGGCGGCGCAAGTCGTCGTTACTGGATAAACTATCTCGACATTAACGATCTACCCATCGGCCAGCAAAATTTTATCCTGCTGAAATATGGCACGATGTCTCCTGTTGGTAACCTACGTATTAAAGAATCCGTTCCCGATTATCATCCGCACGCGGAAGCGCACTATTTTACGGTAGAAGATGTTATTAACCGCGCCGCCGATTTTCTCGATTATGCTCAGGAGAGAGGCGCTGCAGCCGGTGGGGCAACAGGTGCCGGCGGGGAGGCGCCAAAATTATTGTTGCGTTGCAGCAAGGAACAAAAGATCTGGATCGATACCTGGCAAAATAACCCTGACAACCAGGACAGTTATTATCTGGTTAAGTACCCTCGGGGTGCGCGAAACGAAATCGACTGCAATATATTGAGAGCTGAATTTCATTATTATCATGAGCTAACAGCCATGGGGTTCAGCACTATCCCCACCGAAGGGATGAGGCTACTGGAAGGTCGTAGCTACCCTTCCTTATGGCTGCCCCGTTTTGATATCGCAAGAAATGCGCAAGGGGAGTTAATCAAGTTAGGGATGGAATCTGTCTATTCCCTGTTACAAAAGGGCCCGGGGGTTATTCTCGATCATGAAACAACGCTTCGCACATTAATCGAAAAAATCACACGCAGTAATATGTGTTGCGAGCAGGGATACAATTTCAATATTCCTGAGTTTGTTGTCGAATGGGTTCGCCGAGACCTGTTGAATATTTTGTTTGGCAACAGTGACAATCACGGTCGTAATACCGCTTTTATCAGAACAGAAAATAAAATTTATCTGGCCCCCATATACGATTTTGCCCCGATGAAAGCAGATCCGGAAGGGATACCACGCTCAACAAAGTGGTCATCACCCTATGAATCAGGCGGTGAGTACGATTTCAACGGTATCGCTCAGGCGCTGTCTGATTTAGTTCCCGCTCCCCAACTTTTAGCTGCATTACGGGAAACATCAGCGCAGCTTGCTGGGCTTAAAGCACGCTTACAAGACCGTGGTGTGCCCGGGCAGATTCTTGAGATGCCCGCTACTGGTTTCAACTTTATTGCCGATAAACTGACGCGCTGGAAATTGCTATGAAATCTTCTGATAAGAAACAGTCAGACCTGAGTGCCACGCTGGCAAATCTACGCAGCCGCAATCAGCGTCTTCCCTCCTCTCCGCTCCCCATAGCGGACGAAGCGCTCATTACAGGCTCAGGCAGCCAGCGATTCTCACCCAATAAACCCAGAGTCAATACGCTGGACCGTAAACCGGTGATGCATGCCATTATCCGGGACCTGTTACTGGGGAATATCACGCAAGGCCAGGCATTGAAGCGACTCAGGATCGAAGTTTTAGGGCTGCGTCAGGATGATTATGCTCGTCTGGTGAAGGTGGCACGTAAGACGTTATCAGAAGTGGAAAATGATAAAGGCAATTTTTCTGCAGAGATGATTAATAAAGTCTTTAAACCGTTCGGGCTGGAAACCGGACTGGTCCCCACCTCAAAATCACTTATCGTGTCGCTGTTAGCAAATGAACCCCAGCAACCATAAAAAAACCCGCATTACGCGGGTTTTTTATTATCACCAATCTTACTTCTTACGCGCGTACTTCAGGGAGTCCAGCGCAACGGCGAAGATAATGATCGCGCCTTTAATAATGTACTGCCAGTACGGGTTCACGCCGATATAGGTCAGGCCGTAGTTGATAACGGTGAAGATGATCACACCAGTTACCACGCCCAGCACAGTACCCACACCGCCGCTGAAGGAGACACCGCCCACGACGCAGGCCGCAATCGCATCCAGCTCATACATAAAGCCGAGGTTGTTAGTAGCAGAGCCGATACGGCCCGCTTCCAGCAAACCACCGAACGCGTAGAACACGCCGGAGAGGGCATAGATAACCAGCAGGTTCAGCGCGACGTTAACACCGGAGACTTTCGCCGCTTCCGGGTTGCCGCCGATAGCAAAGATGTTTTTACCGAAGCGGGTTTTGTTCCACAGCACCCAGACAAAGGCCACCGCAATCAGGGCGTAGAAGGTGATGTAAGAGAGGCGGAAGCTGCCCAGCGCGATAAAGCCCTGCGCGAAGGTAGAGAAGCCGCTGTCGAAACCGGAAATCGGCGAGGCACCCACGAAGTCGTAGTACAGGGAGTTGATACCGTAAACGATGATCATCGTACCCAGGGTGGTGATGAACGGCGTTACGTTCAGGTAAGCGATGATGATGCCGTTAATCAGACCGATGATCGCACCGATAGCGCAGACAATCAGGACTACCACAATAATCGGCATGGTCGCCATCTCCGGGAACACCTTGTTGGCGTTTTCCATCGACTGCAGAAGCGTTGCCGCGACAACCGCCGCCAGACCAACCTGACGACCGGCTGACAGGTCAGTACCCTGGGTGACGATCAGACCCGCTACGCCCAGGGCGATAATAATACGCACCGAAGACTGGGTCAGAATGTTACTTAAGTTCAGGAGACTTAAGAATGTCGGATCCTGGAAAATAATAATGGCCAGCAAGACTAAAAGAACAACGTAAATACCGCCTTCTTTCAGATAAGTAAGAAAACTTTTCTTATTTAACGCACTCATGAGGAGCCCCTAATCTTAAAGGTGCAAAGACGCAAGACGCAAAATTTCGTTTTGCGTTGTCGTTTTGGTTTCAACAATTCCGGCAACGAGACCATTGCTCATGACCAGAATACGATCTGTGATCCCTAACAATTCCGGCATTTCGGACGAAATAATAATGATCCCTTTATCTTTCTTGGCTAATTCAGCAATCAGCTGATAAATTTCAAACTTTGCACCCACGTCGATACCACGGGTGGGTTCATCCAGCATCAGAATTTCAGGCTGGGTTAATAACCAGCGTCCGATAATTACCTTCTGCTGATTACCACCGGAGAGCGAGCCAATTTGCGTGCGGTGACCTGGGGTTTTCACGCGCATCGAGTCAATTACCCATTGGGTATCGCTCTTCATGCGGGAATTATCCAACAGACCGATTTTGTTTTTGTAATTCTGAATATTAGAAATTAGCGAGTTAAAGTTAATATCCAGATAGGCGTAAATACCGGTTGAGCGGCGCTCTTCCGTCACCAGCGCAAAACCGTGGTTAATGGCTTCGTTGGCGTTATGATTATTGATCTTTTTCCCGTGCAGAGTGATGGTCCCGCCGGATTTCTCGCGAATACCGAACAGGGTCTCCACGATATCGGTACGCTTGGCCCCCACCAGACCAGCAATCCCGAGGATCTCCCCTTTATGCAGTTCGAAGGAGATATCGCGAATGGAAGGCTGACGCAGCGACGTAAGGTTGCGTACTTCCAGAATCACTTCACCCGGCTTGTTCTCTTTCGTCGGGAAACGCTGGTTCAGGGAGCGACCCACCATCATGGCGATGATCTTGTCCATGTCCAGCCCTTCCAGCGGCTGAGTGGCAATCCACTGACCGTCGCGCAGCACCGTGATCTCATCACACAGCTGGAAGATCTCTTCCATTTTGTGCGAGATATAAACGATGCCGCAGCCACGATCCTTCAGCTTACGGATAATGGTGAACAGGTGGTTCACCTCTTTCTCCGTTAATGAAGAGGTCGGCTCATCCATAATCACGATTTTGGCGTTATAGGAGAACGCCTTGGCGATTTCGATCATCTGCATCTGTGAAACCGATAACGTACCCACGCGCGCACGCGGATCGATATCAATATCCAGTTCATCAAAAATGGCTTTCGTATCGCGATACATTTTGTCCTGATCGACAAATACGCCTTTGGTCGGATAACGACCCAACCACATATTGTCCATCACCGAACGCTGAAGTACCAGGTTAAGTTCCTGGTGAACCATCGAAATACCGTTTTCCAGTGCCTCTTTGGCAGAATGGAAATCGATCTCTTTCCCCTGAAAAACAATGCTGCCAGAATCTTTTTGATAGATCCCAAATAAGCATTTCAATAATGTTGATTTACCCGCACCGTTTTCACCCATTAAAGCGTGAATGGAGTGAGGCCGTACTTTTAAATTAACATTATCCAGTGCTTTAACCCCGGGAAAAGACTTGTTGATATTGCTCATTTCCAACAAGAATTCACCGGACGACTGAGTCGTTGTGCTGACCATAATTATACCTTCTCGGCCTCGCGTCGCGTGATAAAAGGGCGCAGAAACTGCGCCCAGTGGAATACTAAAACTTATTTACTGGTGAACTGCGCCAGGTTTTCTTTATCTACGCCAACGTACGGTACGCGAACAACTTTGTTTTCGATTTTCCAGTTGGTACCGTCAGCAGCGCCTTTGCCGTCTGCCAGGTTTTTCGCCAGATCGAAGGTAGCTTTCGCCTGGTTGTTAGCATCGTTCAGCACGGTACCGGCCATTGCGCCAGATTTAACCAGCGCCATTGCTTCAGGCAGGGCATCCACGCCAAATACCGGCACAGAAGATTTGTTGTGAGCTTTCAGCGCTTCTACAGCACCCATTGCCATCGCATCGTTGTTGGCGATAACCACTTCGATTTTGTCAGCGTTCGGGCCGGACAGCCAGGCGTCCATCTTGTCTTTCGCCATCGCGGTATCCCACATGGCGGTATCTAACGCCAGCTGCTGGGTTTTCAGACCCTTGTCGTTCAGCTCTTTGATCACGTAAGTGGTACGGGCTTCAGCATCCGGGTGGCCTGGTTCGCCTTTCAGCAGAACGAACTGAACCTGACCGTCTTTGTTCAGATCCCAGTTCGGGTTAGCAGCCCAGTGTTTAGCAATCAGGTCGCCCTGAATGATGCCGGATTCTTTGGAGTCGGTACCCACGTAGAAGGCTTTGTCATAGCTATCCAGCGCTTTACGGGAAGGTTCTTTGTTGAAGAACACGATTGGCACATTCTGGCCACGCGCTTTCTCGATAACGGTGCCCGCAGCAGCCGGGTCAACCAGGTTGATTGCCAGGGCTTTTACGCCTTTAGCCAGCAGGACGTCAATCTGGTCGTTCTGTTTGGACTGGTCATTCTGAGAGTCATTCATCAGCAGCTGAACGTCTGGCGCCCCTTTGCCCTCTTTCTCGATGGCTTTACGCACAACAGACATAAAGTTGTCGTCGTATTTATAGATAGTCACACCAATACGGCTATCTGCAGCGTGCGCGGTCGCACCAAAAAGCATGCTTGCCATAACAGCAGACAGAGTCAACACCTTCTTATTCATGATATCTCCGGTTTTTTTTATGCAGGGTAGTTCGTGTGAATAACGATCGGCGGCGGCATGTTAAAGAAACGTTACTGCCCGCCGAAGTCCACTTATAAAATTTCTATCTTCCTTGGTCGGTAACGCTCCAGAATGCGTTTTTTTGGATGTTTAACGTGCCGTGGCTATAGTAAAAACGATTACTCACCGTTACATAGCGTTTCAGTCACTAAAACGCTGACATCATAGACAGCGCATTGTTAACTTACTGTGAATTTACTCACAAATTGAAAACGGTTACATCACGACGAATTATTAGTTAGTGATCGGCACCACAATTTGCCGAATGGCAACCGAATGGCGACGCACTAAAGTCGGCATGAAACAGTGGGTTGCGTTGATATCGAGCTTGCCAGCGGCCCCCTGTAACGCCAGCTCCGTGGCCAGCCGCGCCATAGAGGCGATGGGGTAGCGCACCGTTGTCAACTGCGGGTCCGTGTAACGGGCAATGGGAATATCATCGAAACCAATCAGTGACAAATGCTGTGGCACCGCAATGCCGTTATCTTTCAGCGCGGTTAGCGCCCCTGCGGCCATGCTGTCATTGTAGGCAAAGACCGCGGTCAGCTGCAGATTGCGCCCGAGCAGCTCCACCATGGCTGCCTCCCCGCCCTGCATGTCCGGCGAGCCGGTGCCGATCCAGCTGTCCGGGGCGGTAATGCCCTGCTCCAGCAACGCTTTTTGCCAGCCTTCACGACGCATTTCGTCATCTTCAATGCGGTGGTTTGACGCAAGATAGCCGATGCGCTGATGGCCATTATTCACCAGCATCCGCGTCGCCATCATCGCTCCGCTGACGTTATCAAGGCAGACGCAGCGGTGGGCATAGCCCGGCACGATGCGGTTGACCAGCACCATGCCGGGGATCTGCTCCATCAGGGCAGACAGCTCCTCATCGCTTAAGGCTTTTGAGTGAACGATCAGGGCGTTACAGCGCTGACGGATCAACACCTCAATGGCGTTACGCTCTTTTTCCGCCTCGTGGTAGCTGTTGCCGATCAGCACATTTTTCTGGTGCTCCTGAGCAACCATGTCTACGGCTTTCACCAGGGCACCAAAGAAGGCGTCAGACACATCCATCACCACCACGCCGATGGTATCGCTGACCTGGGTTGCCAGTGCCTGAGCATTCGCATTAGGCCGGTAGCCCAGCGCCGTGACGGCTTTCATCACGCACTCACGCGTCTCCGGACTGACCAGCGCGCTGTTATTAAGAACCCGGGAAACGGTGGCGACAGAAACGCCCGCCTGACGCGCGACGTCACGAATGGTGATCATATTCACCACCCTTATTTAGATTGCAGCAACTCACAGACACCCCCTGTGTTTAGCAAGGTGACTATTCTGGCAGCGAGAAAGGGAGGACTACGTGAAGAAGCTCACAAGGATGAAAACGGTTACATCCGTTTTGTTAATGATTGTGATCCAGATCGTTATCCGGATGTATTACTTAATGAAACACCTGCAGCACGTGCGGTTAATTGCCGCCATAGCCATTCCAGCGGCCCCTGACGGAAATAACGCAGCCAGAAAACAGAGAAAAGGATATTTACCAGCCATATTGGCAGGACGAAACCCATTAGCTGCAGGCGATCAAACTGCATAAACAGGCCGAGGTGATAGAACAAGGTGGTGCAGATCAGCGTCTGTAAAAGGTAGTTGCTGAGCGCCATGCGTCCGACGCAGGCCACCGCGATCACCAGACGGTAACGGCAGAGCTGCGGCCAGAAGCCATAGATGAGTGCGGCATAGCCTATCGTCTGCAACGGCGCGCTCAGTTCACGCGGTGCCTGTAATAAAAATGCGCACCAGCGGTAATCCCAGTGCAGATACCACTGGGCGATCACCGCCGGAAGATTAATCGCCAGCCCGGCCAGCACCAGCCAGATCCCGGTTCGCCGGTAATGACGCAGGCTAAACTCGCCTTTCAGCCAGCCGGTACGCATCAGCGCGGCGCCGATCAGCATCATCCCTGCCAGCTGCCAGCCGTACTGCGCCCCGAGCGCCAGCAGGCTGTTGCCAATCATATCGGCCCGGTTGCTGATGGCCTCCATTCCGCCGCCCAGCTTCCAGTACTGCTCGTACTGCAGGTTGGCCGCATCCGGCACCCAGGAACGGTTGGTGGAGCCGCCAGAGATCACCCCCAGCAGCAGCAGGATAGCCACGCCGATAAGGAACAGCACCACGCCGGTATTGAAGAGATTTTTGATATCGTGCGCATCGCGGATGATGCGCCAGCAGATCAGCCCCACCAGCCCGTAGGCCAGCAGAATGTCGCCGTCCCAGAACAGCAGGCCATGAATAAATCCGAGCAGTACCAGCAGCGAAAGCCGGGCCTGGATCCAGCGTTTACCGCGCTTCAGCAGCAGCTGAAGGCCGGCCCCGAACAGCAAGGCAAACAGAGTGAGGAATTTGACCTGGGCGAAGAGATCCAGCACCGCCCATGTCCAGGCGTCGCTGAGGGTAATATCGCCATACCAGGCGGGATTGAGATAAGCGGCTTTCGGCAGACCGAAGCCGCTGATATTGAGCAGCAGAATACCCAGAATAGCGACGCCACGAACGAAATCCAGCGTGACATTTCTTTCCATCTATTCTGCCCTGATGATCAGTCGTGGTGACGCACGGCGCGCAGGAACTCCTGACGGGTGTTCTGGCTGGATTTAAACAGGCCGCCCAGCGAGGTGGTCGTGGTAGCGCTGGTCGCATCGCGAATACCGCGCGCTTTCACGCAGTAATGCACCGCGTCAATGGAAACCGCCACGTTGTTAGTGCCAAGCAGCGTCTGCAGCGCGATCAGGATCTGCTGGGTTAAACGCTCCTGCACCTGCGGACGCTGGGCAAAGAACTGCACGATGCGGTTAATTTTCGACAGACCAATGACTGCATCTTTCGGAATATAGGCCACGGTCGCTTTGCCGTCGATGGTCACAAAGTGGTGTTCACAGGTGCTGGTCAGGGTGATATCACGCACCGTTACCATCTCATCCACCTTCATTTTGTTTTCAATGACGGTGATTTTTGGGAAATTGGCGTAATCCAGGCCGGAGAAAATCTCATCGACATACATTTTGGCGATGCGACGCGGGGTCTCCATCAGACTGTCATCGCTCAAATCGAGATTCAGCAGCTGCATGATTTCGGTCATATGGCCGGAAATAAGACGTTTACGTGTTTCGTTGTCCAGATCCTGAACCGGTGGACGCAACGGGGTTTCAAGGCCGTGCGCAACCAGTGCTTCGTGGACGAGAGCTGCTTCTTTACTCATTGATGACATTCTTTTCTCCTGCAGGTGTGGCGCGCTTCTGCCCTACATGGGGCAAAATGTGCAGTCATTGTGCGCGAGGCGGCGAGCATAATCCAGTATTCACCGCGATAATTATTGCAATTGCCGTTACCTTTCAACCTGACGCTGCCAGACCAGCCCGCCCGCCACGAAAAGGGCGATACCCGCAAGGCCCAGAGCGGGCTCCAGCTGGTGGGTGAGCCAGCTCGACAACGCCGAGGTCATCGGGCCAATCAGCTGCCCGATGGCATAGCCAGTGGTGAGTAATCCGGCCATGTAACGCGTATGATTCGGTGCCAGTTCACGCCCGTAAAGCAGCGAGAGCTGTACCGCACATAAAAATCCGCCGCCCACCAGCAATGCACCGGTCACCAGACCGGCCATCCCCGGCAACAGCCAGGCAGCAATCACCCCCACCGCCTGCAGCCAGAGCACCAGCGCCAGTCTGCGATTCGTGGTGGAGAGATGGCGCAGAGCGATACTCAGGGCAATGCCCAGCACCGAAGCCACGCCGAAAACCGGCCAGACAAACTGGGCAAACGCGCTGCCAGGAAAGCGCAGCGCCGCCATCTGCGACAGAAAGGTCGCCGGGAGAATATAGCCAAACCCGGCCAGACTGTAGCTCCAGACCAGACGACGCAGATCCCGGGTCAGCGCCAGCGGCTCCGGCGTGGTACCCGGGCGGTGCAGCTGTCCGGCACGCGGCAGATAGCGAGCCACCACGGCGATCAGCACCAGTGCCAGCACGCCGTAGATTTGCCATGCCGCGCTGGCCGACAACCCCTGGGCCTGGATCCACACCGCCAGCAGACCGCTTATCGTGATGCCTGCCCCCGGCCCGGCGAAGACCGCGGCACTGAGGCCTGGCTTACCGAAATGGGCCAGCCGATCGTTGGTCCAGGCGGCGATCAGTACCATCGACCAGCCACTCATGCAGCCAATGACAAACCGCAGCAGCCCGTGGACCACAGCGTTATCGGCGACGGCCGAGAGCAGGGTCAGCGCCACCGCGCCAACAATCCCCAGCCACAGACGGCCTTCGACAAACCGGTGCGCGCGCATGGCATCCCATGCTCCCACCAGATAGCCGAGGTAGTTCATGGCCGCCACCAGCCCGGCGCTGGTCAGGGTCAGTTGCCCTGCCGCAATCATCAGCGGCACCTGGGGTGTAAAGGCGAAACGCCCTATTCCCATCGCCACCACCAGAACCACAAAACCGCTGAGCGCGATACGCAGCGCCATGACCACTCCAGATGTTAAAGTTTCGTAAATTCATGATGCAGGATATGTCGTTAATGCGGAAGTGAAAGTTACTCACTCGTTATTGAATTATCTGTATTATGACCTTCATCTCTTTATACAACCTTCCTGAAGGAGCCCTGCATGGAACTGCTCGAAGAGCACCACTGTTTTGAAGGTCGACAGCAGCGCTGGCGTCATGACTCGGCGGTGCTGAACTGCGCCATGACGTTCAGCATTTTTCTGCCACCAACTAACGGTGCCGCAAAACCGCCGGTACTCTACTGGCTCTCCGGCCTGACCTGCAACGATGAGAACTTCACTACCAAAGCGGGCGCCCAGCGCGTGGCAGCGGAACTGGGGATCGCTCTGGTGATGCCGGATACCAGCCCGCGCGGTGACGAGGTGGCAGACGATGCCGGTTACGATCTTGGCAAAGGTGCCGGGTTCTACCTCAACGCCACTCAGGCGCCCTGGGCGAATCATTACCGGATGTACGATTACCTGCGCGATGAGCTGCCGGCGCTGATCCAGGCGGAGTTTGCGGTATCCGATCGCTGTGCCATCAGCGGCCACTCAATGGGCGGCCACGGTGCGCTGGTGATGGCGCTGAAAAACCCGGGTAAATATGTCAGCGTGTCGGCCTTTGCGCCGATCGTGAATCCGGCCCAGGTGCCGTGGGGGCAAAAAGCGTTCAGCCATTATCTGGGTGAGGACGCAGCGACCTGGCAGGAATGGGACAGCTGCGCGCTGATGCTGGCCAGCCAGCCGGAACAGGCGATCCCGACGCTTATCGATCAGGGTGATGCCGATCAGTTCCTGGCGAGCCAGTTACAACCGGCGGTGCTGGCGGAAGCCGCGCGCCAGAAGGCCTGGCCGCTGACGCTACGCATCCAGACCGGCTACGATCACAGCTACTACTTTATTGCGTCGTTTATTGAAGATCATCTGCGCTTCCATGCGCAGCAGTTGTTGAAGTAAGTGCAGCCTGATGCCCGGTGGCGCTTCGCTTACCGGGCCTACAAGTGCCCTATGTAGGCCGGGCAAGCGCAGCGCCGCCCGGCGATCCCACCATCAGAACTGGTAATCCACCGCCATAAAGTAACGGCGTCCTTCTTCGGTGTAGCTGTAGTCGTCGCGGCTGAGATCTTTATCCAGCAGGTTCATGACCCCCGCACGCAGCTTGACGTTTTTGGTTGCCTGCCATGCGCCACCGGTATTCCACACCACGTAGCCGCCCGGCGTTGCATCCCCATCGGTAACGGTGCGTTTCTCACCGGTGTAATTGCCCTGCACGTAGAAGGACCACGCCTGGGTTGCCTGCCAGTCAAGCGTGCCGTTCGCGGTATGGAAAGGCATGTCGGAGAGCGGCTTGTTGTCGCCGTTGCTGATATCACGCCCGTCGTTGTAGGTGTAATTCAGCGTCATGCGCCAGTCTTCGGCAATCGGGAATTTCACCTCCGTCTCCAGGCCGCGGATACGCGCCTTATTGACGTTGTAGTAACGGAACACCGGTTCGCCGTCGGCGTTCAGGCCGACGTAGTTCGGGTAGCCCTGCGCCTGATTAACGTTCGCGGTACGCAGAATGCTGATGCGATCATCAACGTCGTTCTGGAAAGCGGTAATGCTACCCTGCACGCCCTCTAACCAGCCCTCTTCCCCGTTGTAGTAGAGACCCAACTCGATGCTTTCGCTGGTTTCCGGCTTCAGATCCGGGCTACCGACAATTTCACAGGCACCGCGGCAGGAGCCGGTGGTCCAGTCGGGACTCAGTTGCAGCAGGGATGGCGCTTTGAATGCCGTTGCCCAGCCGCCTTTTACCGTCAGGGTGTCGGTGGCGTTGTAGACCAGATAAGCACGCGGGCTCCAGTGGTCGCCGTAGGTTTCGTGATCGTCCATACGCACGCCGGTGGTCAGCGCCAGCGGCTCGAAGATCCGCCATTCGTCTTCCAGGAACAGCGCATACTGGCTGGCAGAGGTGTTACTGCTGCTACCGCCGGTGATGTTAACCGGATCTTTCAGCTTGTCATGACGCCATTCCCCACCAAAGGTCAGGAGCTGGTTAATCTCTCCCAGCGGCAGAACGTATTTGCCGTCAATAGAGTTGCTTTCGGAAGTGATTGGGTTGCTGTTGCCCGGATTTTTGTTATCGACCTTCTCGCCGTAGAATTTCAGCTCGCTGTTGCCCAGGCCCCAGCGGCCGTTGTGGCTCAGGGAGTAGTTCTGGCGCTCAAGGCGGTTCTGATCCAGCGAGTCGGAATCGCGGTCCTGACGGTCAAAGCCGTAGCCGGCGGTGAAATCGTGGTTCTCGTTCGGGGTCCAGGCAAATTCCACGTTGGCATCGCGGCTGGTGAAGCCCTCGATACGCGGGGTTTCCCCGGTGGCGCTGGTTGTTGAATCCTGAGGATCGTCTTTATCGCGTTTTGACAGGCTACCAAAGGCTTTCAGCCCGAGGACGCCATCCACCAGCGGACCGCTGGTATAGAACTGGCCACCGTAGGTGTCACCGCGATCGCGATGCTCCTGAATGGTGGTGTCGGCGGTGAGGGTGCCGGTCCATTTCTGGCCGATCTTTTTGGTGATGATGTTGACCACACCGCCCAGGGCATCGGAGCCATAGAGGGAGGACATCGGCCCGCGCACCACTTCGATACGCTCGATAGCATCAACCGGAACCCAGTTAAGGTCGAAGTCGTTATGGCGGAAAACGGCGTTGCGCGAGTTGACGCGTTTCCCGTCAACCAGGATCAGCGTATAGCTGCTGTCCAGACCGCGAATACTGACACCCTTACGGTTGTCCCCTTCGTCAGTTAATTGCACGCCCGGAACGTCCCGTAACACATCTTTCAGGTTCTGCACTGGCTTACGCTGCAGATCCTGCTGGGTAATGACGCTGATACTGGCCGGGGCATCCTTCAGGTTTTGCTCGTTGGCCGAAGCGGTCACCACCATCGTGTCGCCAGATTCCGCCGCAACAACCGGCAGGGTCAGGGACAGAGCAGACGCACACAGCCCTCCCCGAACGAAGGGATTCAACCTAAACATTTACTATCTCCATGAGGTAAACACAGCAAAATCAAATATGTACTGCTCACAACTGCTTTTTATTAATTCGATAATGATAAGGCAAACGATAACTATTATCAATTCAATTGTTAAAAGTTATGTCAAGATGGCATACTGTGGAGATAAAAAAACCCGCTCGGATGAGCGGGTTTAAAAGAGGCGTTGCGTTTATTTTTTGAAGCTATTCGGGAAGTCCATTTCGCTATAGCTGACAAACTTTGATCCCTTCGTCAGCTTGTAGCCAAACCAGATGATCAGGAACAGCGGGATACCAATATAGGTCGCTGCCACGCCGCCCCAGTCGATGGTGTCAGCCAGGAAGGCTTCGTAGTTCTGACCGAGGGTAATGATCAGACAGAGCACAAAGGCGAAGATCGGACCCAGCGGGAAGAACCCGGAACGGTACGGCAGATTATTAATGTCATAACCCTGCTTCACGTAGCCGCGACGGAAACGGTAGTGGCTGATGGCGATACCCAGCCAGGCGATAAAGCCCGTCATCCCGGAGGTGTTCAGCAGCCACAGGTAGACCGTCTGGTTGCCGAACATCGAGGTCAGGAAGCACAGGCAGGCAATCACGGTGGTGGCATACAGCGCGTTACGCGGCACGCCGCCCCGGGAGAGCTTCGCGAAGATACGCGGCGCTTTGCCGTCACAGGCCAGGGAGTAGAGCATACGGGTAGAGGCGTACATCCCGGAGTTACCCGCCGACAGCACCGCCGTCAGGATCACCGCGTTCATTACCGCCGCCGCAGAGAGCAGACCGGCATGCTGGAACACCAGCGTGAACGGGCTGACGCTGATGTCTTTTACGTCGTTACGCAGCAGGCTCGGATCGGTATACGGAATGATCAGGCTGATAATTAGGATGGCAAACACATAGAACAGCAGGATACGCCAGAAGACCTGCCGCACCGCGCGCGGAATGTTCTTCTCCGGGTTTTCGGATTCACCGGCGGCAATACCGATAAGTTCCGTGCCCTGGAAGGAGAAGCCGACGATCATCGCCACGCCAATCATCGCCGAGAAGCCCCCGGCAAACGGCGCATCGCCAATCCCCCAGTTGCTCCAGCCCGCCGGTTCGGTGCCTTTGAAGATGCCAACAATCATCGCCACGCCTACGATGATAAAGATGATTACCGTGGCGACTTTGATCAGCGAGAACCAGTATTCCGCTTCGCCAAAACCGCGCACAGAGATGTAGTTCAGCAGGAAGATCACCCCGAGGAAGAGCGCACTCCAGATCCAGCCCGGCGTATCCGGGAACCACCATGTCATCACCAGCTGCGATGCCACCAGATCCACGGCGATGGTGACCGCCCAGTTGTACCAGTAGTTCCAGCCCAGCGCGAAGCCGAAGCCTTCTTCCACGTATTTCTGACCGTAGGTAGAGAAAGAACCGGATACCGGCATGTACGCCGCCAGTTCACCCAGGCTGGTCATCAGGAAGTAGACCATCAAACCGATCAGGATATAGGAAAAGAGCGCGCCGCCCGGGCCCGCTGCAGAAATGGTCGCACCAGAGGCGACAAAAAGACCTGTACCAATAGAACCGCCAATGGCAATCATCGTCAGGTGACGCGCCTTGAGTTCGCGACGTAGCGCGGGCGCTTCTGTGGTTTTAGTTTCGGAAACCATATGAAAATGCTGTCCATTCAAAAAATGAGGCGCGATTGTAGCAGACGATCGCCAGCTCTTCCGGCACAAATGCCCTGTTATAAGAGAGCTTCATGACCGGGCCAGGATTATAAGTAAAGCAGAGAATAGTATTGGTGCGCGGAATAGATCCCGGCGGACAAAACGCCGCCGGGCGGGCTTACATTTCGCAGTAACGCAGAAAACGCTGCAGGGAGTTAGAGAGGTGCTTCTGGCGGTGATGGATGCGCCACAGGGTGCGCACCAGCTTGTTCGGCAGCGGAACGGGGATCTCCACCAGCGTGCCGCTCTCCAGCTGTTCGGCAATCACCCGGCGCGACAGGCAGCTGATGCCCAGACCGTGGCGTACCGCATGTTTGATGGCTTCCGAATTGCCCAGCTCCATGCCCATATGGAACTGTGGCAGGTGCGACAGCAGCAGATAATCGACGATCTCCCGCGTGCCTGACCCCTGCTCGCGCAAAATCCACGGTGCCTGCGCCAGCCGCTCCAGGGTTACCTCCTGCTGTAATAAAGAAGAGGCCGGCGAGGCGAAGACCACCAGCTCATCCTCCAGCCAGGGATCCGCAATGATGTCGGCGTTGTGGCACGGCCCTTCGATCAGGCCGATATCCACCCGAAAATCGATCACCGCGTTGATCACGTCCTGGCTGTTGCCAACGCTCATTTCCAGCGGCAAACCCGGGAAATCGCGGCGGTAGCGGGCAATCACCTCCGGCAGGATGTAGTTGCCGATGGTGCTGCTAGCATAGACGCGGATGGCGCCATTGTCTTCACGAAACAGTTGTTCGATCTCGACGGTCTGCTCCAGCAGCGCCAGCGCGCGGGGATAGAGCAGTCGCCCGTGCTCGTTCACCACCAGCCGCTTCCCTACCCTGTCAAAGAGCTGAACGCCCAGCTGACCTTCCAGATCGGTCAGCGCGGCGCTGACCGCAGACTGGGACAGGGCCAACATCTGAGAAGCCTGGGTAGTCGACCCGCTTTTCAGCACTTCGGCAAAGACCTCAAGCTGGCGTAACGTAATGTGCATAGTCACCATCCGGAACGGTAAGCACACTGCTTACCACTTATAGAGATTAATTATAAATATATAATCAATTTTATTTTTAAACCAGCGCGCCGTAACCTTTAGCCAGAGAAAAGGAGAAGGCTATGACAACACTCACCCTACAGCATCATCATTCAGTCCGGCGCTACATTCCTGGCCTGGCGCTGAGCGCGCTGGTCACCGGTGTGGCCTTATGGGGCGGCAGTATTTCGGCGGTGGCCGGGGCGGGATTCAGTGCCCTGACGCTGGCCATCCTGCTGGGTATGGTCGTCGGGAATACGGTCTATCCGCACATCTACAAACCCTGTGATAGCGGCGTGATCTTCGCCAAACAGCACCTGCTGCGCCTCGGGATCATCCTGTACGGTTTTCGCCTGACCTTCGCGCAGATTGCTGACGTGGGCGTCAGCGGGATCGCCATCGACGTGTTAACCCTGACCAGTACCTTCCTGCTGGCCTGCTTTATCGGCCAGAAGGTGTTCGGGCTCGACAAACAGACCAGCTGGTTGATTGGCGCCGGGAGCAGCATTTGTGGCGCCGCAGCGGTGCTGGCGACCGAGCCGGTGGTAAAGGCCGAGGCCAGTAAGGTGACGGTTGCCGTGGCGACAGTGGTGATCTTCGGTACCCTGGCGATCTTCCTCTATCCGGCGATGTATCCGCTGGTGGCGCACTGGTTTAGCCCGGAAACCTACGGGATTTATATCGGCTCGACGATGCATGAGGTGGCCCAGGTGGTGGCAGCGGGTCACGCCATCAGCCCGGAAGCAGAGAATGCGGCGGTGATCGCCAAAATGCTGCGGGTGATGATGCTGGCCCCCTTCCTGCTGATTCTGGCGGCGCGCGTGAAGCAGCTTGCTCCAGCGGGCAACGGCGAGAAGAGCAAAATCACCATTCCGTGGTTTGCGATCCTGTTTATTGTGGTGGCGGTGTTTAACTCGTTCCATCTGCTGCCAAAAGCGGTAGTGGATATGCTGGTGACGCTGGATACGGTACTGCTGGCGATGGCGATGGCGGCGCTGGGTTTGACCACTCACGTCAGCGCCCTGAAAAAGGCCGGAGCCAAACCGCTGCTGATGGCGCTGGTGCTCTTCGTCTGGCTGATTGTCGGCGGGGGTGCCATTAACCTGGCGGTACACAGCCTGCTGGCATAAACCACTTCATCCTTCTCCTGTTAACCCGCTATCATAAGCGTTTGCGGGTTAACAGGAGTCCCTGTATGAAATATGTTGGAGCGCACGTCAGCGCTGCTGGCGGTCTGGCAAATGCCGCCATTCGTGCCGCCGAAATTGAGGCGACCGCTTTCGCCCTGTTCACCAAAAATCAGCGCCAGTGGCGCGCCGCGCCGTTAACCACTCAGGTAATTGATGAGTTCAAAGCGGCCTGCGAAAAATACCATTTCACCTCCGGTCAGATCCTGCCCCACGACAGCTTCCTGATTAACCTCGGTCACCCGGAACAGGAGGCGCTGGATAAATCCCGCGCGGCTTTCCTCGATGAAGTACAGCGCTGCGAGCAGCTTGGCCTGACGCTGCTGAACTTCCACCCGGGCAGCCATCTGTCGCAGATCGACGAAGATGCCTGTCTGGCGCGGATCGCCGAGTCGATCAATATTGTGCTGGAACAGACTCAAGGGGTGACGGCAGTAATTGAAAATACCGCCGGACAGGGCAGCAACCTCGGGTTCCGCTTTGAGCATCTGGCGGCCATCATCGACGGCGTGGAAGATAAAACCCGCGTCGGTGTCTGCATTGATACCTGCCACGCCTTTGCCGCCGGTTACGACCTGCGCAGCAGTGAAGAGTGTGCAAAAACCTTCGCGGAATTTGAACGCATTGTGGGCTTTAAATACCTGCGCGGCATGCACCTCAACGATGCGAAAAGCACCTTTGGCAGCCGCGTTGACCGCCACCATAGCCTCGGTGAAGGCAATATCGGCCACGACGCGTTCCGCTTTATCATGCAGGACCCGCGTTTCGACGGTATTCCGCTGGTGCTGGAAACCATTAACCCGGATATCTGGGCGGAAGAGATCGCCTGGCTGAAAGCACAGCAGCACGCTGAGGCCACCGCATAATGATGAACGAAAGGGAAAAGCAGATCCTGAAGATCCTGCGGCGCAACCCTCTTATTCAGCAGCATGAAATCGCCCAGATTCTGGATATCAGCCGCTCGCGCGTGGCCGCGCACATTATGGATTTGATGCGCAAAGGAGCAATCAAGGGCAAGGGCTATATCCTCACCGAACAGGATTATTGCGTGGCGCTTGGCGCGATCAATATGGATATTCGCGGCGTGGCCGACATTCGCTTCCCTGAACCCTCCTCCCATCCGGGGGCGATTCAGTGCGCGGCAGGTGGCGTGGCGCGAAATATTGCCCATAACCTGGCGCTGCTGGGCCGCGAGGTACACCTGATCTCCGCGGTCGGCAGTGATTTTTATGGCGAAACCCTGCTGGAGCAAACCCGGCTGGCAGGCGTTAACGTTCAGAGCACGATCCGCCTGCACGGGCAAAGCACGGCAACTTATCTGTCGATTGCTAACCCGCAGGACGACACCGTGCTGGCCATCAACGACACGCACATCCTGCAGGAGCTGACGCCGCAGTTGCTGAACCAGTCGCGCGAGCTGCTGGCCCATGCCGGGGTGGTGCTGGCCGACTGTAATCTCACGGCAGAATCTCTGGAGTGGGTCTTTACCCTCGCCGGAGATGTTCCGGTGTTTGTCGACACGGTTTCAGAATTTAAAGCCGACAGAATCAAGCCCTGGCTGTCGCGCATCCATACCCTCAAGCCGACGCTGAAAGAGCTGCAGATTCTGGCGGAGTGCGACGATCGTCATGCCGCGCTGACCGCCCTGCATGAGAAAGGGGTGCAGCGGATTGTGGTGTGTCTGGAAGATGATTCGGTGCTGTGCAGTGAGCAAGGCGCGGAGCCGTTCCTGCTGACCCCTCCTGAGCACCCTGTGGTCGACCGTTTTGGTGCCGATGATGCCTTTATGGCAGGTCTGATTTACGGTTTCCTCGACGGGAGCGATTTTGCTGATGCGGCGCGGTTTGCCCTCGCCTGCGCGGCGCTTTCCCGCGCCAGTGAAAGCATTAACAATCCGACCCTGTCAGTGGATAACGCCTGGTCCCTGCTGAACAATCCGCAGTAAAAAAGCCGGGTAGTGTCGCTACCCGGCCTGAGTGTCACGAGCCCGCTAAACCGATAAAGAACCCGGCGATGGTGGCGCTCATCAGGTTAGAGAGCGTTGCCGCCACCAGCGCCCGCACGCCAAGCTGGGCGATCTCAGGGGCGCGCTGGGGCGATACTGCCGAAAAGGCCCCCACCACTACTCCGATCGAGCCGAAGTTGGCGAAACCGCACAACGCGAACGAGATAATGGCGATGGTTTTTACGTCCAGCTGACCGGCGGTTTGCAGATACGGCGAGAAGTTGAGATAGGCGACGAACTCGTTAATCGCCAGCTTCTGGCCAATCAGGCTGCCCGCCAGAGTCGCATCCTGCCATTCGACACCCATGATCCACGCCAGCGGTGCCAGGGCGTAGCCAAACAGCCCTTCGAGGCTCAGACTTTCGATGCCAAACCAACCGCCGATGCCGCCCAGCATACCGTTCAGCAGGGCAATGATCGCCACAAACGCCATTACCACCGTCGCGACCCCGGCAGCGATTTTCAGCCCGGTCATCGCCCCGGTGGCTGCGGCTTCGATAATGCTTTTTGGCGGCGTCTCGCTGAAGGAAAGATTCTCAAAGGTGACCTGCGACTCCTCGGTGGCCGGACTCAGCAGGCGGGCAAACAAGATCCCGCCCGGGATCGCCATCAGCGAGGCGGCCAGCAGATAGTCAATCGGCACTCCCATCCCCGCGTAGCCAATCAGCATCGACCCGGCAATCGACGCCATCCCGCTACAAATGGCGGTAAACAACTCGTTGCGGTTTAGCTTATCGACAAAGGGTTTCACGATCGCCGGGATCTCGTTCTGCCCGAGGAAGATGGTGGTCACCGCGACAAAGGATTCAATTTTGCTGATGCGCAGCGCTTTCTGGAAAATACCGCCCAGCACGCGGATCAGCAGCCCCATCACCCCGATGTAGTACAGCAGGCTGATCAGCGCGGTGACAAAGATAATGGCGGGCAGCACCCGGAAGGCAAACACGAACCCGGCCCCGTCAAAGAGAGTGTCCATCTTTGGCCCGACCAGCGCCCCAAAGATAAAGGCGCTGCCGGCATCGCTGTAGGACATGACCTTACTCACCCCGATAGCAGCTTGTTCGACCAGCCATTTGCCGGGTGGGAAATAGAGCATGATGCCGCCGATCGCCACCTGCAATACGAATGCGGCGCCGACGGTGCGCAGGCTGATACGGCGTTTGTTCACCGACAGGAGGAAGGCTATCGCCAACAGTACCGCCATACCCAGCAGACTTCTCATTACGTCCATAATGATTTCCTTACCTGAAAACCCGGCGACAGGCCGGGTATCCGTGATTCCACTGCGAAGACAGGCGACGGCAAACTGCCTGTGAAGGGTTACGCCATACGCTGATAAGCCTTCGCGATATCGCAGGCCAGACGGGCATTGTTAAAGACCAGCTGGATATTTGATTTCAGGCTGTCGCCGCCGGTCAGTTCCGCCACACGGGCCAGCAGGAACGGGGTGCTGGCTTTGCCGGTCACGCCCTGCTCTTCCGCTTCCCTTACCGCCTGGTCGATAGCCGCATTGATAGTCTCTTCCGCCATCGCAAACTGCTCGGGAATGGGATTGGCAATCACCAGGCCGCCGTTGAGACCGGTCTGCCATTTCACCGCCATTGCCCGGGCGATGGCCTCGGCGCTGTCGAGACGGATGCTGACCTCAAACGGGCTGGAGCGGCAGAAAAAGGCTGGCAGGGACTGCGTCTGGTAGCCAATCAGCGGCACGCCATTGGTCTCTAAGTATTCGGTGGTTAAGCCGAGATCGAGAATCGATTTCGCCCCGGCGCAAACTACGGCGACGTTGGTTTTCGCCAGCTCCTGTAAATCAGCGGAAATATCAAAGGTGTGCTCTGCGCCACGGTGAACGCCGCCGATCCCGCCGGTGGCAAAGATCTTAATCCCGGCCATCGCGGCAATGATCATGGTAGAGGCCACCGTAGTGGCGCCGTTGATGCCTGCAGCCACCACAAAAGGAAGATCCCGGCGGCTGACTTTGGTCACCGCATGGCCTTCGCGGCCTAATAATTCAATCTCCTCTTTACTCAGCCCAACTTTCATTACGCCACCAATAATGGCAATGGTGGCCGGAATAACCCCCTGCTGGCGGATGGCATCTTCGACTTCCAGCGCCGTCTGGGCATTTTGCGGGAAAGGCATGCCGTGAGAAATAATGGTGGATTCAAGCGCCACAATTGGTTTGTTATTATTTAAAGCGTCCTGAACCTCAGGAGAAATTTGCAGGAACTCAGCAGGAAGTTTTAATTCAGACATGTTCTCTCTCCATTAATGCGTTAACGTTTTCAGACGATAAATCAGGGTTATTGGTATATACGGAAGCCAGCGCCAGCGAAGAGCAGCCCTGGGCAAAACGAACGGAATATTTAAATGTGGCGCCTGCCAGCCAGCAAAAAGCGAGCCCGGCCATCATTGCATCCCCCGCGCCGGTGACGTTGACTACCTGAGTTTTAAACGGCGCTGACCAGCCGCTTTCACCCGCGTTCTCACTGTAATAAACGCCGTCACCGCCCATACTCAGCACCAGCCGGAACAGGCCATGCTGGTGAAACCAGGCCGCCACTTTCGGCGCGTCCGCCGCGCAGGAGAGCGGGATGCCGCTCAGGGTTTCTGCCTCCAGCCGGTTGGGTTTCAGGGTGTGGATATGGCTCAGCCAGTCGCTAATTTTGCTGCACTTCCAGGCCGAGACCGGATCGACGAACACCGGCGTCTGGCCTGCATTCTCAAAGATCCATGCGAGGGCTGACTCGCTGAGATTGCAGTCCACCACTACCGCTTTTGCGGCACGGATAAACGCCAGATGATGGGCCAGATAGTGCGGATTGATGTGGTCAGAAATCGCCATATCGTTGATGGCAACCAGCATCTCCCCGGTATTGTCGAGTAACGATAAATAGCTGGAGGTGCCTTCTCCGGGAATAACCTGGCACTTATCGATCTGCACCCCGGCGGCCTGGGTTTGTGACAGCAGCGACTGACCGTAAAAATCGTCGCCTACCGCGGAAAGGAGCCAGACATTTTTACCCAGTAGCGCCAGATTTTGCGCAATATTGCGGCCTACGCCCCCGGGTGTGAATTTTATTTTTCCTGGATTAGAGTCGGCGTAATTGAGGGAATCATGTGAATATCCCGCCACGTCCATATTTGCAGAACCAATAACAACAATATAATCCTTTTCACGCATAGAACATCCTCTGGCACGCTGGCCATCGCAATGACAATTAAGCGATTCGGTAACATTAAAAGTTATTAGAGCATATGTTTACATGCGAACACGTGTTCATATTATGCGTAAGAAGGGGGAAGTAAAGGGAATGAAATACGGATCGTTAAACGATCATGAACAGAATCACAATTATTTGTAGAGACAGTATTCAGCTCTACAAAAGAATGCGACCCGTTGCACGTTTAAAGGCAATAAAAAAAGGCAGAGTTTCCTCTGCCTTTTATCTTTCTGCGTAATTATGCTGCTTTCGCGGCCACCACTTCAGCTTCCGGGCGTTTCAACACCGCGTAAGAGAGACCTGCTACCAGCGTACCGGCGATAATCGCGAACAGGTAACCCAGCACCGGGGTAATCGCACCCGGGATCAGCAGAACAAACAGACCGCCATGCGGCGCCATCAGTTTTGCGCCAACCGCCATGGAGATGGCACCGGTCACGGCACCGCCGACGATACAGCACGGCAGAACGCGCATCGGGTCACGGGCAGCAAACGGGATAGCCCCTTCGGTGATAAAGCACAGGCCCAGAACCAGCGCTGCTTTACCGCCTTCCTGCTGCGCCTTGTCGAACTTACGACGGGCAATGATAGTCGCCAGGCCCAGCGCCAGCGGTGGCACCATACCTGCCGCCATAATCGCCGCCATCGGAGCATAGGTCTGGGTACTCAGCAGGCCAACGCCGAACGCGTATGCTGCTTTGTTCACCGGACCACCCATATCGGTACACATCATGGCGCCAAGGATCGCACCCAGCAGGACCGCATTGGCGGTGCCCATGGTCTGCAGCCAGTGGGTCAGGCCTTCAAGGATACCCGCGACCGGCTTACCGATCAGGTAGATCATCGCCAGACCAACAACCAGGCTGGAGAACAGCGGAATGATCAGAATCGGTTTCAGCGCCTCCATGCTCTGCGGCAGTTTCAGCTTCGAGCTGATCAGCTTCGCCACGTAGCCTGCGAGGAAGCCCGCGATGATCCCGCCGATAAAGCCAGAGCCAGTGCTCACGGCCAGCATACCGCCGATCAGACCCGGGGTCAGACCCGGACGGTCAGCAATGGAGAATGCAATGTAACCTGCCAGCACCGGCACCATCAGCGCGAACGCCGAGCCGCCACCAATCTGCATCAGCGCCGCCGCCAGGGTACCTGGCTCTTTGAAGGCTTCGATACCAAAGGCGAAGGAGAGCGCGATACAGAGACCGCCCGCTACCACCATCGGCAGCATGTAGGAGACGCCCGTCAGCAGGTGACGATAGGCCCCGGCGGACTCTTTCTTGCCTTCAGAGGCCGAAGAGGCGGTGTTACCTGAAGGCTGGAACAGTTTGGCTTCCGCCTGCGCTTTATCCAGCTCCTGAGCCGTTTTCTTCAGCGCCAGACCGGTGGAGGTGCGGTACATCGGCTTACCGGCAAACTTCGCCAGATCCACTTCGATATCCGCGGCCACGATCACCAGGTCCGCTGCCGCCACCTCTTCCGGAGTGATGGCATTGCCTGCGCCCACTGAACCACGGGTTTCAACTTTTACCCACCAGCCACGTTTTTTGGCTTCGGTTTCAATGGCTTCTGCGGCCATAAAGGTGTGCGCGACGCCGGTCGGGCAGGCGGTAACCGCCACTACGCGTTTCGGACCGCTGGAAACAGCCGTTGCCGTTTCCGCAGCGACAGGGGCGGTATACAGCGCCGCATGGCCTTTCGCTTCGCTCAGGAACAGTTCCGGGTGGGCGACGGCGCGATTGATATCGCCCAGCCACACTTTTTTGCCGTTCAGCGAGCTGTCGGCCGGGATCTTGTCGCCCAGGACGATAACCAGTTCGGCATCGCCCGGGTTGTCGATGAAATCAAGGTGTGCTTTATGTCCCGCCGAACCCAGCAAGGTTTTCGCCATATAGGCGCGCGCCTGTCCGAGTGCAGAGTCAATAATCAGCAGCGTTTTCATTATGCCTCTCCTGCTGTCAGTTAAAAGGTTTCAAGTCAACGCGCGCCATCATCGCGGCTAACTGGGTACGATCGGTGATCCCGACATTGCTCTGGCTGACGGCCAGGGCAGCAACGGCGGTGGCAAGACGTAACGTATGTTCACTGGATTCACGCATCAACAGGCCGTAAATCAACCCGCCCACCATCGAATCGCCGGCACCCACGGTGCTGACCACTTCCATCGACGGCGGTTTGGCGATCCACTCGCCGGACGCGTTAACCCACAGCGCGCCCTCGGCACCCAGGGAGATCACCACATGAGCGATACCCTGCTCACGTAAGGCATGGGCGGCTTCAATCACGTCTTTTAATTCTGGCAGCTTACGGCCGGCCCAGATCTCAAGTTCGCGACGATTCGGTTTCACCAGCCACGGCGCGGCTTTCAGACCGGCCACCAGCGCATCGCGGCTGCTGTCAAAGATGATGCACGGACACTGGCTGCGCAGGCGCGTCATCCAGTCGGTGAACGCTTCCGGGCTGACGCCGGACGGCAGGCTGCCGCTGACGCAGACCATGTCGAACTGGCCCAGCCAGGTGAGGGAGTCATTAACGAAACGCTCCCAGTCGGCCTGGGTGACTTCGAAACCGGAGAAGTTCAGGTCGGTCACTTCGCCATCTTTCTCGGTCATTTTCACGTTGATACGGGTACGGCCCTGCACCACCTGAAAACGGTTGGCGATCCCCAGCTCGCTGAACAGCTGCTGGAAACCATCCTGGTTATCTTTGCCAAGGAATCCGCCGACGGTGACGTCGATCCCGAGATCCTTCAGCACTTTCGCAACGTTAATCCCTTTACCTGCCGCGTGCAGGCCAGTAGTACGCACGAGGTTCACTTCGCCGCGTTCAATTTCCGGGCAAAAGCCCACGAGGTCGTAAGCCGGGTTCAGCGTAATGGTGGCAACACGTCTGCTCATTATGCGCCCTCCCCCAGACCGGCCGCGATGGCCTCGCCAATCGCTTTCAGCGCCTGTTCAGCATCCGCACCCTGCGCGGTGAAACGCAGGCGATGGCCTTTCTTCACGCCCAGCGCGACAACCTTCATCAGGCTGCGGCCGTTGGCCGGCTTCCCGCTGCCGTCGAGGTTGGTAACGGTAACGTCGCTGTTGAACTGCTTAATGGTGTTGACCAGCATGGTGCCCGGACGCGCGTGCAGACCATGTTCGTTACGCACTACAAACTCGGCGCTCAGCAGTTCATCGGTATTCACATCGTCGCTGGTCAGCAGCGCCAGCAGAGTTGCGGCATCCGCTTTCAGCAGTTGTTCAGCTTTTTTGTTCAGCAGGAGGTCGCTCAGGCGCTTCAGCACCTCAACCGGCTGGTCATCAGCCATCGCCACGGTAACCAGCATAGCGGCACTTTCACCGGCAGTATCGAACGGCGTGGCCGCACGGCTGACGGCGATAGCGCTGCGCAGGTTGCCTTCAGCACAGTCGTTCAGCCAGACGCCCTGACCGAGGTTCAGCGGCTTATCGTTAATAGCGTGAGCCACGAAGGCGGTATCCACCGCACCGGCCTCTTTCAGGCGACCGGCGTTGAGCGCCTGCAGGGTCACCAGATCAGATGCCACTACGTCGAGGGTCAGCATGTCGTTATCCAGCTTCAGGGCTTCGCTCTGTTTTTCACCCATCAGCAAGGCGCGCAGCTCTTCAGCGGTGGTAGCGGATTTCAGCTGTTCAGCCACCGAGTCATCGCTCAGGACGTGAGTCAGCTGACGCAGCAGGCCGAGGTGTTCATCGCTGCTGGCGGCAATCCCGATGGCGACATAGGCCACCTGGCCTTCGCCCCAGAGCACGCCCTGCGGGAACTGATAAACCTGAACGCCGGTTTTCAGCACCTGATCGCGGGTATCGGTGGTGCCGTGTGGAATGGCGATGCCATTGCCAAGGAAGGTTGAGGTCTGTTGTTCACGAGCGAGCATGCCGTCAACGTAGCCGTTGGCGACGTTGCCCGCCTGCACCAGCGCGGCGGCGATCTGCCGGATAGCCTCTTCTTTAGTACCGGCCTGTTCGCCGGGATGAATGTCCTGTACGGATAACTGGAACATGGTTCTCCACTCCTGCTGAAATTGAATCGTTTCAGCTTAAATGTGAAAAAAGGCGCCAATCCGTTTAGGTTAGGTAAACCAATTAGCGCTGAAACGTTTCAAGAAGTCTTGCGCTTTACGCGTTACCTTGCAAGTAATGGCTGATTTCAGCATGCAAAATTTAGAGTTACAGCACATTTTTGCTTCAGATTCACGCTTCCGACACCGAGTCACCGCTCGGTTTCAGCAACTTCAGCAAGCGCAGCGACAGGATGAAATACCTTTTTGATTTTTTGTGGGGTAAGGGGTGTGGATATCTGTCTATTTTCTGACAAGCGGCGTACACTCCGCCTCTCTTCATATCACTGATACAGAAACATGCACACGACCCCCGCCGCTGCCTCTCCGAAGTCATTTGATTTGACCTCATCGGCATTTCTCATTGTTGCCTTTCTCACCGGGATTGCCGGGGCGTTACAAACCCCTACCCTGAGCCTGTTCCTCACCAACGAGGTGCATGTCCGTCCGGCCATGGTCGGCTTCTTCTTTACCGGGAGTGCCATCATCGGCATCCTGGTCAGCCAGTTTCTGGCCGGACGTTCGGACAAGAAAGGCGACCGCAAATCGCTGATCGTCTTTTGCTGCCTGATGGGCGTTTTCGCCTGCCTGCTGTTTGCCTGGAACCGTAACTATTTCGTGCTGCTGTTTGTCGGCGTGTTTCTCAGCAGCTTTGGCTCTACCGCTAACCCGCAGCTGTTCGCCTTAGCCCGGGAGCATGCCGACCATACCGGCCGCGAGGCGGTGATGTTCAGCTCGATCCTGCGTGCCCAGGTGTCACTGGCATGGGTGGTCGGGCCGCCGCTGGCTTACGCCCTGGCAATGGGATTTGGTTTCACGGCGATGTATCTCAGCGCCGCGGTGGCGTTTGTGGTCTGTGGGGCGATGGTGTGGTTTTTCCTGCCGACGATGCGCAAAGAGCCGAAGCTGGCCACCGGGGTGCTGGAATCCCCCCGCCGCAACCGTCGCGACGCCCTGCTGCTGTTTACGGTTTGCACTTTAATGTGGGGCACCAACAGCCTGTACATCATCAATATGCCGCTGTTTATTATTAATGAGCTGCATCTGTCCGAGAAGCTGGCCGGGGTGATGATGGGCACGGCCGCCGGGCTGGAGATCCCAACGATGCTGATTGCAGGCTACTACGCTAAACGCTTCGGTAAGCGCTTCCTGATGCGCGTTGCCGCCGTTGCGGGCCTGCTGTTTTACGTCGGGATGCTGAGCGCCCACTCGCCGGTGGTGCTGCTGGGATTACAGCTGCTGAATGCCATCTATATTGGCATTCTCGCCGGGATCGGCATGCTCTACTTCCAGGATCTGATGCCGGGCCAGGCGGGTGCCGCCACGACGCTCTACACCAATACCACCCGCGTGGGCTGGATTATTGCCGGCTCGGTGGCCGGGGTAGTGGCCGAGATCTGGAGCTATCATGCGGTGTTCTGGATTGCGCTGGGGATGTGCATCCTCACCACGCTCTGCCTGACGCGCATTAAAGATATTTAAGGCGCGGTGAGCGCCTCGAGTTCGAGCAGCCAGGTCATGGCCTGCCCGCGCGAGGTGCTGCACATCTCAGGCGACGGCTGGAGCCCGGCACAGACTTTCGGCCGCAAGCTCGAGCCGAAAATTTTGCAGCGCTGCTGCGCGTCCAGCTGGACGCAGGGGGTGTTAGCAGGCTTGCCGTTGGGCATCCCGGGAATAGGACTTGAGATGGAGGGGGCGGTGCAACATGCTCCGCAGTCCGGACGGCAATCCATAAACGTACTTTACCTGAAAGAAAGCCGCTCCCGCGGGCGTGACGCGCACAGTAACACCTTTTGCGTATTGATAGCAAAAGCCACGAAATCCACTTGCCTGAAATGCCGCGCGCGAGTACTTTGACGCGATATTTTTGACCTTCCCGTGAACAGGATTATTGCAATGCCAAGAGCGAACGAAATTAAGAAAGGTATGGTGCTGAATTACAACGGCAAGCTGCTGATTGTGAAAGACATCGATATTCAGGCACCAAGCGCCCGTGGCGCAGCAACGCTGTACAAAATGCGTTTTGCTGATGTGCGTACCGGTCTGAAAGTTGAAGAGCGTTTCAAAGGCGACGATATCGTGGATACCGTTACCCTGACCCGTCGCTATGTCGATTTCTCCTACGTTGACGGCAACGAATACGTATTTATGGATAAAGAAGATTACACCCCGTACATCTTCACCAAAGATCAGATTGAAGAAGAGCTGCTGTTTATCCCGGAAGGCGGAATGCCGGATATGCAGGTTCTGACCTGGGATGGCGTGCTGCTGGCACTGGAACTGCCGCAGACCGTCGATCTGGAGATCGTGGAAACCGCACCAGGCATCAAAGGTGCTTCCGCTTCCGCACGTAACAAACCAGCAACCCTGACTACCGGTCTGGTGGTGCAGGTGCCGGAATACCTCTCCGCAGGCGAGAAGATCCGCATCCATATCGAAGAAAAACGCTATATGGGTCGTGCTGACTAACAGAGTGCTGTTTGCGCCGGGTGGCGGCTTCGCCTTACCCGGCCTACAAAAGCAGGCATAAAAAAACCGGCTCATTGGCCGGTTTTTTGTAGGCCGGGTAAGCGCAGCGCCACCCGGCAATACCTCTTACAGCAGCTCAGGATATTTGGTCATCTTCAGCGCCAGCTCCACGCCGCGCACCTCGGCCATCCCTTTCAGACGCCCAATCGCCGAGTAACCCGGGTTGGTTTTCTTACGCAGATCGTCCAGCATCTGGTGCCCGTGATCCGGACGGAATGGAATAGGACGCAGATCGCCTGCCTGCTTACGGCGCTGCTCCTCACGCAGAATCGCATCGACTACCGCCACCATGTTCACGTCGCCGCCAAGGTGCGCCGCTTCGTGGAAGGTTTTCGGGTTATCTTCCCGGCAGGTGGCCCGCAGGTGGGTGAAGTGGATCCGGTCGCCAAAGGTTTCAATCATCTGCACCAGGTCATTATCGGCACGCACGCCGTAGGAGCCGGTACACATGGTGAAGCCGTTGTTGATGCTGTCCACCGTCTCTTTCAGCCACTGCATGTCCTCAATAGTGGAGACAATACGCGGCAGGCCGAGGATCGGACGCGGAGGATCGTCCGGGTGGATCGCCAGACGTACGCCCGCCTCTTCCGCCACCGGCACGATGGCGCGCAGGAAGACGGCCATGTTTTCCCGCAGCTGGGCTTTGTCGATGTTGCCATACTCCGCCAGACGCGCGCGGAACTGGTCGAGGGTGTAGCCCTCTTCCGCACCCGGCAGGCCGGCGATGATGTTACGGGTCAGTTTTTCAATATCGGCATCGCTGGCATTGTCGAACCACACCTGAGCCTGCTGCTGCTCTTCGGCGGTGTAATCTGCCGCTGCGCCGTCACGCTTCAGGATGTGCAGCTCGAAGGCGGCAAAGGCGATCTGGTCAAAACGCAGCGCTTTTGAGCCGTCCGGCAGTTCATATTCCAGGTCGGTACGCGTCCAGTCGAGGATCGGCATAAAGTTGTAGCACACGGTATCAATCCCGCAGGCCGCCAGGTTGCGGATGCTCTGCTGGTAGTTGGCAATCCAGGTCTGGTAGTCGCCGGAGTGGGTTTTGATCTCTTCGTGAACCGGGATACTTTCCACCACCGACCAGGTCAGCCCTTTCTCTGCCAGCAGCGCCTGACGCGCTTTAATCTCTTCCACTGGCCATACCTGACCGTTGGGAATATGGTGCAGTGCGGTGACGACGCCCGTTGCGCCAGCCTGACGCACATCATCAAGAGAAACCGGGTCTTTCGGCCCGTACCAACGCCAGGTTTGTTCCATTGATTCACCCTCTAAAGTTGTTATACCAATATTATCTACCGAGATGACGACTACCATACATGCCTGACCAGGCAGGTCAATGTGTCTCGCTATATTGATTGATCCATCTCACAGTTCCCGGATAATTACGGCTCACCAATTCAATTTGCTGTCATATAACTTTACACTGGCATTGTTAATTAATGGTTAATCAGGTGTTTATTTCATGAAGACAGTTGCCTCCACCGCGCTACCCGCTCACGTGTTACAGCCGCAGTACGATCGCCAGGCATTACGCTCCCGTATCGTCCATTTCGGCTTTGGTGCCTTTCATCGCGCGCATCAGGCGCTCCTGACCGATCGGGTGCTCAACGCCAACGGCGGCGACTGGGGGATATGTGAGATTAGCCTGTTTAGCGGCGATACGCTGATGAGCCAGCTGCGCGCGCAGGATCACCTGTTTACGGTGCTGGAAAAAGGCGCTGAGGGTAATCAGCCGATTATCGTCGGGGCGGTTCATGAATGCCTGAACGCTAAGCTTGATTCGCTGGCGGCCATTATCGAGAAATTTTGCGAGCCGCAGGTGGCGATTGTCTCGCTGACTATCACCGAAAAGGGTTACTGCATCGATCCGGCCACCGGCAAGCTCGATACCCGCAATGAACGAATTATTCACGATCTTGACCATCCCGATGCGCCGCACTCCGCGCCGGGGATCCTCGTCGAAGCCCTGCATCGCCGTCGCGAGCGCGGTCTGACCCCGTTCAGCGTGCTCTCCTGCGATAACATCCCTGATAACGGCCACGTGGTGAAAAACGCGGTGCTGGGGATGGCCCATAAGCGTTCTCCAGAGCTGGCAGAGTGGATCGCCGCCAACGTCAGCTTCCCGGGCACCATGGTGGACAGGATCGTACCCGCCGCCACCGACGACTCGCTGGCCGAAATCGCCCGTGAAGTGGGGGTTGAAGATCCGTGCGCTATCAGCTGTGAGCCCTTTATCCAGTGGGTGATCGAGGACAATTTCGTCGCCGGTCGTCCGGAGTGGGAAGTGGCTGGCGTGCAGATGGTGCAGGACGTCCTGCCGTGGGAGCAGATGAAGCTGCGCATGCTCAACGGCAGCCATTCGTTCCTGGCTTATCTCGGCTATCTGGCCGGTTTTGCCCATATCAACGACTGCATGGCGGACAGCGCCCTGCGTGACGCCGCCCGTCGCCTGATGCTTGAAGAACAGGCTCCGACGCTGCGCATTACCGGGGTGGATTTGACCGCCTACGCCGACAGCCTGATTGACCGCTTCGCCAATCCGGCGCTGCAGCACCGCACCTGGCAGATTGCGATGGACGGTAGCCAGAAGCTGCCGCAGCGGATGCTGGAGAGTATTCGTCTCCACCGCCAGCGCGATACCGCCTGGCCGCTGCTGGCCCTCGGGGTTGCGGGCTGGATGCGTTACGTCAGTGGCGTGGATGATGCGGGTAATGCCATTGATGTCCGCGATCCGCTGAGCGATAAAATTCGCGCCATTGTTGAGACCAGCAGCGAAGAGGAGCGCGTCACCGCCCTGCTGGCGCTGAGTGAAATCTTTGGCACCGACCTGCCGCAGGATCCGCAGTTCGTGGATGCCGTTACCGCGGCTTACCAGCGCATCCGCCAGTCGGGCGCCCGCCAGGCCATTATCGATACGCTCCAGGGTTAACCGGTGCGTTTCAGGCGAGCGGGACGTCTCCCGTTCGCCCTCCCCCTTCCCAGGGCTGTTTTTTTGCGGCAGGATTACTGATAATTGTTATAGCATTACATTTATCACCCCTGGAGCACCTGTGACTAAAACCAATCTCATTACTGGCTTTCTCGGCAGCGGGAAAACCACGTCGATACTGCACCTGCTGGCGAATAAAGATCCCGGTGAAAAATGGGCCGTGCTGGTCAATGAATTTGGCGAGATCGGCATTGATGGCGCCCTGCTGGCCGATAACGGGGCGCTGGTGAAGGAGATCCCGGGGGGATGTATGTGCTGCGTGAACGGCCTGCCGATGCAGGTGGGGCTGAACACCCTGCTGCGTCAGGGCAAGCCCGACCGGCTGCTGATTGAACCCACCGGGCTGGGCCATCCGAAGCAGATCCTCGACCTGCTGACCGCCCCGGTCTATGAGCCGTGGATCGATTTGCGCGCCACCCTGTGCCTGCTCGACCCGCGTCAGCTGCTGGACGAAAAATATGTCCAGAACGAGAATTTCCGCGATCAGCTTGCCGCTGCCGACATCATCATTGCCAATAAAGAGGATCGCGCCACCGCGGAAAGCCGTGCCGCGCTGGATATCTGGTGGCAGCACTTCGGCGGTGAACGTCAGCTCTCGCACACCACCCAGGGGAATATCGATAATGCCCTGCTTGACCTGCCGCGGCGTAATCTGCAGGCGTTGTCCGCCAGCGCTGCCCATGCCCACAGCCACGGCGAAAAACAGGGTCTGGCCGCGCTGAGCCTGCCTGCTCACCAGCGCTGGCGTCGCAGCCTGAACAGCGGCCAGGGGCATCAGGCCTGCGGCTGGGTATTCGATGCCGACACCTGCTTCGACACCATCGGTTTGCTGGAGTGGGTCCGGCTGGCACCGGTCGACCGCGTGAAGGGGGTGATGCGTATTCCCGAGGGGCTGTTACAGGTCAATCGCCAGGGGGCCGATTTTCACATCGAAACCCAGGGTGTCACGCCGCCGGATAGCCGAATAGAGTTAATTAGTGCGGTTAACACCGACTGGAACGCCCTACAGTCGAGCTTGTTGAAGCTTCGTTTAGGTTCGGGCGACTAACGTTGCCTGTTTTGACAGCTCAGGGCATGATGATGAAAACCCGACTAATTCCCATTTTATTGCTCAACCTCGCTGGCCTGGCGCTCTTTTTATCCTGGTATCTGCCGGTCAACCACGGTTTCTGGTTCCCGCTGGATAGCGGGATATTTCACTTCTTTAACCAGCAACTGGCAGAGAGTCGCGCCTTCCTGTGGCTGGTGGCGATCACCAATAACCGGGCCTTTGACGTCTGCTCCCTGCTGGCGATGGGCTACCTGATGCTCACCTTCTGGCGCAACGAGAGTGCTGCCGGGCGGCGGCGTATTCTGATGATCGGCCTGGTGATGCTGCTGACGGCAGTGGTCTTGAACCAGCTGGCACAGGCTCTTATTCCGGTGAAACGCTCGAGTCCGACGCTATTTTTCCCGGATATCTACCGCGTCAGTGAATTGCTGCATATTTCGACAAAAGACGCCTCGAAGGACAGTTTCCCGGGCGATCATGGCATGATGCTGCTTATTTTCACCGCCTTTATGTGGCGCTATTTTGGTCATAAGACTTTCGCATTAGCCCTGATTATTTTTATGTTTTTCTCTTTCCCGCGGGTAATGATTGGCGCGCACTGGTTCAGCGATATTGCCGTCGGATCCCTTTCAGTGGCGTTGATTGGGCTTCCCTGGTGTCTGATGACCCCCTTAAGCGATCGCTTAATAGGCTTATTTGATCGCTATCTGCCCCGGGTAATTCAACAATCTTAAAACAAATTTCTAACCAAAATTAATAGTTTCAGTCAGGGATTATCACCAATCCCTGATTGATTATCTTCCTGCATCCCTCCCCACTGTCATCTTACTGTAATAGTAATAACGTTAGAAATTAACACGTTGTTCAATACTTAACCTAAATTAAGCCGCCATATTGCTTTGCCGGTTGCTCACTTTCGGTATCACATTTTCTTATAAAAAAAAGGATATTTTTTCTCGCAATGACCGTCCCGATCGGGTACTCTCAGACTCGTTTTACCTCAGCGCTGCAATTATTATCGTTGTAAATAAATTTGTGCGATTCGCCACAGATTTGACCATAAAGAATTGTCTGATAGTGCGCAGGTATTTAGTCTCGTCTCGCTTGGCATTTTTTATAACGATATTTGTCGTTAAGGACTTCAAGGGATAATAAACAACATGGTCAAATCTCAACCGATCTTGAGATACTTCTCACGGGTGATCCCGGCGATTGCAGTAGCGGTTCTGCTTTCAGCTTGTAGCGCATCGAATACCGCAAAGAATATGCATCCTGAGACGCGTGTTGTGGGGTCGGAAGACGCCTCTTCACTGCAAGCTTCTCAGGATGAATTTGAAAAAATGGTCAGCAATCTGGATATTAAATCCCGATTAATGGACCAGTATGCTAGCTGGAAGGGCGTGCGCTATCGCCTGGGCGGCGATACACGTAAAGGGATTGATTGTTCCGGTTTCGTACAACGTACTTTCCGCGAGCAGTTTGGTTTAGAACTTCCGCGTTCGACCTATCAACAACAGGAAATGGGCAAATCGATCTCGCGTAGCAGCTTACGCACCGGCGATTTAGTGCTGTTCCGTGCGGGTTCTACCGGCCGTCATGTCGGCATCTATATTGGTAACGACCAGTTTGTCCACGCGTCCACCAGCAGTGGTGTGACTATCTCCAGTATGAACGAACCGTACTGGAAAAAGCGCTACAATGAAGCGCGCCGTGTACTGACTCGCAGTTAACCGCCTGTGCTGTCCGTTTCCCTTGACTGACAGCATGGTAAAAAAGCACTGCTTATGCAGTGCTTTTTTTTTGTACCTCAACATGGAAATCAGGTCTGGCCGTTCCAGGCTATAGTCTGATAGTTGCGTGAGTTTAGCCGTCATGATAACGCGGGCGGCACATCAGGATCCGATAACATTTATGTTTACCCGCCATTTATCAACCCGTCGAAGAGTGCTGATGCTCAGCGTCCTTGTCGGTCTTATTGTCGCCCTGCTCTGCGGCGGTATGCAGTTTTTTTTCAGTTATCACAAACGGGAAGTGAAATACGATAATCTGATTACCGACCTCCATGACTACATGGCCGATTATTTTAAAGAGCTGCGCATCTCAGTTGATGAATTGCAGCCGCTGACCTTAAGCCAGTGCCACGAAGTCAGCGCCGAACTAACTTCCCGCGCCGCATTCAGCCTTAACGTCCGGGCCTTCCTGCTGGTAAAAGATAAAATCGCCTTCTGCTCGTCAGCTACCGGGCCATTGCATGTGCCCCTCAGCGAGCTGGTGCCGGATATCGACATTAGTAAAGAGGTCGATATGGTCCTGCTGCCCGGTACGCCGATGATGCCGAAAAAACCGGCCATTGTGTTATGGCACCGAAATCCGCTGCTGGATAACGGCGGGGTATTTACCTCTATTAATCTCAACCTGACCCCCTATCTGTTATATACCGCCCGCCAGGATGAATTTGCCGGTATTGCCCTTATTATCGGCAAGACCGCTTTTTCGACCTATTCAAACCAGTTAATCCCTGTTTCGGACCTGAAGGAACACCCTGCGCGCGCCAGCCAGATTGAGGGGCTGCCGCTCACCATTCATCTGTACGCCGAAACCTGGACGCTGGCCGATTTGCAATTTGCGCTGCTGTTTGGGCTGATGTGTGGCTCCAGCATTGGGGTGCTCTGTTTCTACGGGCTGATGAACCGCGCCAATCCGCGGAAAGAGATCCTCACCGCCATTAAGCAGAACCAGTTTCACGTGGTCTATCAGCCGGTCGTGGATGCGGTTACTCTACAGCCGGGCGGCGTGGAGGTGCTGATGCGCTGGCACCATCCCGGCGCCGGGGAGATCCCGCCTGATGCCTTTATTAGCTTTGCGGAAGCGCAGAAATTAATTGTGCCACTGACGCTGCATCTCTTTGACCTGATCCTGCGCGACGCCCCGGCGCTGAAAAAATGCCTCCCGCCGGGTTCCAAGCTGGGGATTAATATCTCGCCGGGCCATCTGCATGCCGACAGCTTCAAGGACGATATGCGCAAATTCGCCGCCTCGCTGCCGCCAGATCATTTCCAGATTGTGCTCGAAATTACCGAGCGCGATATGCTGAATCAGCGGGAAGCGACGAAGCTGTTTGAGTGGCTGCATCTGGAAGGGTTTGAAATCGCGGTAGATGACTTTGGGACCGGGCACAGCGCCCTGATCTACCTTGAGCGTTTCACCATGGACTATCTCAAAATCGACCGGGGCTTCGTCAACGCCATCGGCATGGAGACCGTCACCTCCCCGGTGCTGGACACGGTGCTGACCCTCGCCCGGCGGCTGAATATGGTGACCATCGCCGAAGGTGTCGAGACCCCCGAGCAGGCGAAATGGCTGCGCGATCACGGCGTCAATATGCTTCAGGGCTACTGGATCAGCCGCCCGATGCGCCTGGAGCAGCTTATGACCTGGAAACCGGATATACATCCCGACAGCGAATAATTTCCCAACCACCGCTACGTCACTTATTATTCAGGTATCCGGCCCGGCCAGAGTGTAAGAGGAAAACGTAGCGGAATGATTGTGCGCATAATAGTGCTGCTGATGGCGATGATGAGTGGGCTCAGCCAGGCGCAAACCATCAAAGAGAGCTACGCGTTCGCGGTGATTGGCGAGCCGAAATACGCCATCAACTTCGATCATTACGATTACGTCAACCCCGCTGCGCCGAAAGGGGGCAGCGTCACCCTGGCGGCCATTGGTACCTTCGACAACTTCAACCGCTACGCCCTGCGCGGCGTGGCGGCCGAGCGCACCGACGCCCTCTACGATACCCTCTTCACCACCTCTGACGATGAGCCCGGCAGCTACTATCCGCTGGTAGCAGAGCAGGCACGCTACGCCGATGATTTTTCGTGGATGGAGCTGACCATCAACCCGCTGGCGCGCTTTCATGACGGCACGCCGGTGAAGGCCAGCGACGTGGCCTTCACCTTCCATAAATTTATGACCGAAGGGGTGCCGCAGTTCCGGCTGGTCTATAAAGGGGCCACGGTGACGGCCATCGCCCCGCTGACGGTGCGCATTACGCTGACCAAACCCAATAAAGAGGATATGCTGAGCCTGCTGACCCTGCCGGTGATGCCTGAAAAGTTCTGGAAAGATCACAAGCTCAGCGATCCGCTCGCCACCCCACCGCTGGCTGGCGGGCCGTACCGCATCACCCGCTGGCGGATGGGCCAGTATCTGATCTACTCCAGGGTGAAGGATTACTGGGCGGCCAACCTGCCGGTGAACCGGGGCCGCTGGAATTTTGACACCCTGCGCTACGACTACTATCTGGACGATAACGTGGCCTTCGAAGCCTTCAAAGCGGGTGCCTTTGATATGCGGGTGGAGAGCAGCGCCAAAAACTGGGCCACGCGCTACATCGGGAAAAACTTTGACCGCGGCTTTATCGTGAAAGAGGCGCTGAAAAACGACTCCGCTCAGGATACGCGCTGGCTGGCGTTTAATATTCAGCGCCCGGTATTCAGCGATCGCCGTGTTCGCCAGGCCATTACCCTCGCCTTTGATTTTGAGTGGATGAACAAGGCGCTGTTCTATGGCGCCTACAGCCGGGTTAACAGCTATTTTCAGAATACAGAGTACGCGGCAAAGGGATACCCGGATGCCGCGGAACTGACCCTCCTCGCCCCGCTGAAAAGCGCGATCCCCGCCGAGGTGTTTACCACCGTCTTCCAACCGCCGGTCTCAAAGGGCGATGGCTACGATCGTAATAACCTGCTGAAAGCCAGTCAGCTGCTGGACGAGGCTGGCTGGGAGATCAAAAATAAGCGGCGGGTCAACAAGCAAACCGGCAAACCGCTCAGCTTTGAGCTGCTGCTGCCCTCGGGCGGTAATAACCAGTGGGTGCTACCGTTCCAGCACAATCTTGAACGGCTGGGCATTACCATGAACATCCGCCAGGTGGATAATTCGCAAGCCACCAACCGCATGCGCAACCGTGATTACGATATGATGCCGCGCCTGTGGCGGGCGATGCCCTGGCCCGGGACTGACCTGCAGATCTCCTGGTCCTCGGAATACATTGATTCAACCTATAATGCGCCGGGGGTGAAAAACCCGGCCATCGACGCCCTGATTGCGCAAATCGTTGCCGCACAGGGCGATAAAGAGAAGCTGCTGCCCCTCGGGCGGGCGCTGGATCGGGTCCTGACCTGGAACTATTACATGCTGCCAATGTGGTTTATGGCCCAGGACCGGGTAGCCCGCTGGGATAAATTCGCCCTGCCGGCCCAGCGCCCGGTCTATGCGCTCGGGTTTGAAAACTGGTGGTATGACGTTAACAAAGCGGCGAAATTACCCGCCGAGCGGCGTTAAGGATACGCAATGGGCGCTTATTTACTTCGTCGTTTACTGCTGATAATCCCCACCCTGTGGGCGATTATCACCATCAACTTTTTTATCGTGCAGATCGCCCCGGGCGGCCCGGTGGATCAGGCGATTGCCGCCATCGAGTTCGGCAACAGCGGGTCGATGCCCGGCGGGGGCGATGAAGGGATGCGCGCCAGCCACGCCCGCACCGGGGTGGGCAATATCAATGAGAGCCACTATCGCGGCGGGCGCGGCCTCGATCCGGAGGTGATCGCCGAGATCACCCAGCGCTACGGCTTTGATAAACCGATCCACGAACGCTACTTCAAAATGCTGGGGGACTATCTGCGCTTTGATTTTGGCGACAGCCTGTTTCGTAGCGCCTCGGTGCTGCATCTGATCAAAGAGAGCCTGCCGGTGTCCATCACCCTGGGGCTGTGGGGAACCCTGATTATCTACCTGGTCTCGATCCCGCTCGGCATCCGCAAAGCGATGTATAACGGCAGTCGGTTCGATATCTGGAGCAGCACCTTCATTATTATTGGCTATGCGATCCCGGCGTTCCTCTTTGCCGTGCTGCTGATCGTCTTTTTTGCCGGGGGGAGTTATTTCGACCTCTTCCCGCTGCGCGGGCTGGTGTCGACCGATTTTAGCACTCTGCCGTGGTACAAGAAGATCACCGATTATCTGTGGCACATCACCCTGCCGGTGCTGGCGACGGTGATTGGCGGCTTTGCGGCCCTGACCATGTTGACCAAAAACGCCTTCCTCGACGAGATCCGCAAGCAGTACGTGGTCACCGCCCGCGCCAAAGGGGTGAGCGAGCGAGGCATCCTGTGGAAACATATTTTTCGTAACGCCATGCTGCTGGTGATCGCCGGCTTCCCGGCCACCTTTATCAGCATGTTCTTTACCGGCTCCCTGCTCATTGAGGTGATGTTCTCTCTCAACGGTCTGGGGCTACTCGGCTACGAGGCCACCGTCTCGCGGGATTACCCGGTGATGTTTGGCACGCTCTATATTTTCACCCTGATTGGCCTGCTGCTGAATATCCTCAGTGATATCTGCTATACGCTGGTCGATCCACGCATTGATTTTGAGGGTCGCTGATGCCGCGCTTAAGCCCCATCAACCAGGCCCGCTGGGCTCGCTTTCGGGCCAATCGCCGCGGCTACTGGTCGCTGTGGATTTTCGCCCTGTTTTTCCTCCTCAGCCTGTGCTCAGAGCTGATTGCCAACGACAAGCCGTTGCTGGTGCACTTTAACGATCGCTGGTACGTCCCGGTGGTGAAAACGTACAGCGAAAGCGACTTCGGTGGCCCTTTCGCCACTGCGGCGGATTATCAGGACCCGTGGTTACAGGCGCAGCTCAACAACCACGGCTGGGTGCTCTGGACCCCGGTCCGCTTTGGTGCCACCAGCATTAACTTTGCCACCACCACCCCGTTCCCGTCTCCGCCTTCGGCGCAAAACTGGCTGGGTACCGATGCCAACGGCGGGGACGTGCTGGCGCGCATTCTCTACGGGACGCGGATCTCGATTCTGTTTGGCCTGCTGCTGACCCTGTTTTCCAGTGTGATGGGGGTACTGGCCGGGGCGATTCAGGGCTACTACGGCGGCAAAATTGACCTCTGGGGGCAGCGATTTATCGAAGTCTGGTCCGGCATGCCGACGCTGTTCCTGATCATTCTGCTCTCCAGCGTGGTGCAGCCCAACTTCTGGTGGCTGCTGGCGATCACGGTACTCTTTGGCTGGATGGCGCTGGTGGGCGTGGTGCGGGCCGAGTTCCTGCGCACCCGTAACTTCGACTACATCCGCGCCGCCCAGGCATTGGGGGTAAGCGATCGCGGGATCATTTTCCGCCACATGCTGCCGAACGCCATGGTGGCCACCCTGACCTTCCTGCCGTTTATTCTGTGTAGCTCCATCACCACCCTCACCTCGCTCGATTTCCTCGGCTTCGGGTTGCCGCTGGGGTCGCCGTCGCTGGGCGAGCTGCTGTTACAGGGCAAAAACAACCTGCAGGCGCCGTGGCTCGGGATTGCCGGTTTTCTCTCCGTCGCCGTGCTGCTTTCGTTGCTGATTTTTATTGGCGAAGCGGTCCGCGATGCCTTTGATCCGAATAAGGCGGTGTAAGATGACCCAGCCTCTGCTTCATATTGACGCCCTCTCCATTGCCTTTCGCCAGCAGGGTGAGCTGCGCACCGTGGTGAATGATATTTCCCTGCAAATCGATGCCGGGGAGACGCTGGCGCTGGTGGGGGAATCGGGTTCCGGGAAGAGCGTCACCGCCCTCTCCGTGCTGCGCCTGCTCCCCGCCCCGCCGGTGGTCTACCCGCAGGGCGATATCCTGTTTCACGGCCAGTCGCTGCTGCATGCTGACGAGCGCACCCTGCGCGGGGTACGGGGCAACAAGATCGCCATGATTTTCCAGGAGCCGATGGTGTCGCTGAACCCGCTGCATACCCTCGAAAAACAGCTCTACGAGGTGCTCTCCCTGCATCGTGGGATGCGTAAGGAGGCGGCCCGCGGAGAGATGCTCGACTGCCTTGAGCGCACCGGGATCCGCAACGCCGCCAAAAGGCTGGCGGATTTTCCCCATCAGCTCTCCGGTGGTGAACGCCAGCGGGTAATGATTGCCATGGCGCTGCTGACCCGCCCGGAATTACTGATCGCCGATGAACCCACCACCGCCCTGGATGTTACGGTGCAGGCGCAGATCCTCCAGCTGTTACGCGAGCTGCGCGACGAGCTGAATATGAGCCTGCTGTTTATCACCCACAACCTCAGCATCGTAAAAAAGCTGGCCGACCGGGTAGCGGTGATGCAGAGCGGCCGCTGCGTGGAGCAGAACCGGGCCGCGACGCTGTTAGCTGCCCCGCAGCATCCCTACACCCAGCGGCTGCTTAACAGCGAACCTGACGGGGATCCCGTTCCGCTGCCGGATACGGCACAACCGCTGCTGAGCGTAAAAGATCTGTCCGTGGCGTTTCCGGTGCGCAAAGGCCTTTTGCGTCGGGTGGTGGATAATAAGCAGGTGCTGAACAACGTCAGCTTCACGCTGCGCCCCGGAGAAACCCTGGGACTGGTGGGTGAGTCCGGCTCCGGGAAGAGTACGACCGGGCTGGCGCTGCTGCGCCTGATCGCCTCGAAAGGGGAAATTATGTTTGACGGCCAGCCGCTGCACCGCTGGGATCGCCGACAGATGTTGCCCGTCCGCCACCGGATACAGGTGGTGTTTCAGGATCCGAACTCCTCCCTGAATCCGCGTCTCAACGTACAGCAAATTATTGAGGAGGGGCTACGGGTGCATCAGCCTGACCTCAGCGCGCAGGCGCGTGAAGAGGAGGTCATTCGGGTGATGGGCGAAGTGGGACTGGATCCGCAGACCCGGCATCGTTATCCGGCTGCCTTTTCCGGCGGCCAGCGCCAGCGCATCGCCATTGCCCGCGCGCTGATCCTGCGCCCGGAGCTGATTATTCTGGATGAACCGACCTCATCGCTGGATAAAACCGTGCAGGCGCAAATCCTGGCCTTGCTGAAAAATCTGCAGGAGAAGCACCGGCTGGCCTACATCTTTATCAGCCACGATTTACAGGTGGTCAGGGCGCTGTGTCACCAGGTGATTGTGTTACGGCAGGGAGAGGTGGTCGAGCAAGGGGAGTGTCAGCGCGTGTTTGCCGCGCCGACGCAGGCGTATACGCGTCAGCTGTTAGCGTTACGCTGACGCTCAGACAGGAGCCTGACCTGCTACGGATTCGGCGATCGCCACCCCGAAGTTTTTCAGGCGGCAGGTCGCCGCGAACTCATCCTGACTTTTCACGAACAGGCACGGCTCGCCTTCGCACTCCAGGACCGAGCTGTAAAGCTCAATATCGGTCAGGGCCTGACTCAGTTTTTCCATCACCGGCCATGCGTTGCCCTCTTCCGGGCCCAGCAGCTTGAGCGCCACCAGACAGTTGTCACCGTTCGCGGCATTTTGCGGAATCGGTTCAACCTTCGAGCCTGCAAAACCCGCCGACCAGCGATAGCTTTGCGGCAAGCGATGAATAATGGAGAGCTGTAATGTATTCACGTCTGTTCCCCGGAAGCACAATATACTTCACAATCTATTTACATTTATAGTAACACATCATTAAACACTTGCTCTGTTTTGAGTAAGAAAACGCTTACACCCAGTTCCTGCGGGCTCTGGCGTCTTATTTATCAGGGCTTTTAGTCAGTGTTTCAGATCGATAGCGGCGCTATATGTACCCGTTTCTGTGATCTAACACAACCTTTTTAGGTACAAAGCTGTGACTATTTACACAAATATATTTTACATAAAAGAAACAAACATGGCCTCAGAGAAACCAGTTTTGATTGACCCGAATCAAAAAAGGGCCCCATCGGGACCCTTTCTTGTGCGTTATTTCACCGCTTTTCGGGGCCGACTGGCGTAGAGGCAGAACAGAATTGAGCCGGTGGCGCACAACGCAATTGACCAGAGCATCGGCCAGGCGCTGGTAAAGGTCGCGAGCGACAGCAGCGCCCCAACAATGGCGCCAATGCCGAAGCGGAAAGTGCCCGCCAGGGAGGAGGCGGTCCCGGCCATATGCGGGAACTCGTCGAGGATCACCGCCATCGCGTTAGACGACACCATCGAGATACAGCCGACAAACGCCGCGATACCCACCACCAGCGTCCAGAAGCCGACGTCGAAGAAGGCAGTCACCACCATCCACACCGCCATCACGAACTGGATCCACAGTCCGATGCGGAACATGTTCAGCGCCCCCACCTTGCGGACGAAGCGGCTGTTAATCATGGTCAGCACAAAGATGAACACCACGTTCAGCGCAAAGTAGTAGCCAAAATGCTGCGGGGAGACGTGGTTAAGCTCGATGTAGACAAACGGCCCGGCGCTGAGGAAGGAGAACATCCCGGCAAAGCTGAAGCCGCTGGCCAGCATATAGCTCAGCACGCGCTTATGGCGAAACAGTGAGGCAAAGTTACCGAGAGTGGTGCGGATATGAAACTTCTGTCGATGCTCAGCGGGCAGAGTTTCCTTAATAAAGAAGAAGATCATCGCCGAGGCCAGCAGGGCCGCCAGCGCCAGGATCCAGAAAATCGCGTGCCAGCTGAACCACACCAGCACCGCGCCACCGACCATCGGGGCTACCAGCGGCGCAACGGTGGTGACCAGCATGACGAATGACATCATGCGGGAGAACTCTTCTTTCGGGTAGATATCACGCATCAGGGCGTTGATCACCACGCTGGCCGCCGCGGCCGCCAGGCCGTGGAAGAAACGCATCACAATCAGGTGATCGATGGACTGCGCCATCGCACAGGCCGCTGCGGCAACGGCAAACACCAGCGTCCCGCCCAGCACCACCGGTTTGCGGCCCAGGCTGTCGGCCATCGGTCCGTACAGCAGCTGGCCGAGGGCAAAGCCGAGGATATAGGTGCTGAGGGTCATTTGTGCGCTACCCGCCGGGACGCCAAATTGCTCAGCGATCACCGGCAGCGCGGGCAGATACATGTCGATGGACAGCGGCATCAGCATGGCCAGCAGGCCAAGGATAAAGACAATGCTGAACGACGAGTGTGGCCTGGTGGTCACAGTTAACTCCTGAAATTAGCGTGAAGAGAGGCCAACGCTGGCAATTTCTTCTTCCGTCAACGGGCGGTATTCGCCTGGCGCAAGGTCCGGGTCGAGAGCGATCTCGCCGATCCGTTCGCGATGCAGACCGACAACGTGGTTACCCACGGCAGCAAACATGCGTTTTACCTGATGGTAGCGCCCTTCGCTGATGGTCAGACGCACTTCGGTAGGGGTGATCACTTCCAGCACGGCGGGTTTAGTCAGATCTTTTTCATTATGCAGCTGGACGCCGTGGGCGAATTGTTCTGCCGTGCTGTCACTCACCGGCGATTCGAGGTTCACCAGATAGGTCTTTTCGCACTGGTGGCGCGGCGAGGTAATACGGTGCGACCACTGACCGTCATCGGTCATCAGCACCAGGCCGGTGGTGTCGATATCCAGACGTCCGGCGGCGTGCAGCTTATGTGCCACAGGCTCATCCAGGAAGTAGAGCACGGTCGGATGATCGGGATCGTCAGTCGAGCAGACATAGCCTTGCGGCTTATTGAGCATGAAGTAACGCGGGCCGTTCTGCTGGGTCAGCGAATTGCCTTCATATTCCACCTGATGCTCAGGCTGGAGTTTGAACGCGCTGTCTCGCACGATATCGTCATCCACAGTAACGTGGCTGCCGCGAATCAGACGCGCAGCAATAGCGCGGCTTACGCCGAGTTGCTGAGCGATAAACTTATCAAGTCGCATGAAATAATTTTAGCCTTAAAGGTGCCAGGAGCCGGACGAGGCGCCCGGAAAAGAAGCAGTTAACAACAGCTCAGTATAACGGGCTCTGTGCGCCACTCAAGGGAAAAAGTTTCGTGGCATACTATATGCGGGATAACAAAGCTGAGTAACCATGACCTTTACACTTCGCCCCTATCAACAGGAAGCCGTGGACGCCACCCTCGCCCACTTTCGTCAGCATAAAGAACCGGCCGCCATCGTCCTGCCCACCGGGGCGGGCAAAAGCCTGGTGATCGCCGAGTTGGCGCGCCTGGCACGCGGGCGCGTGCTGGTGCTGGCGCACGTCAAAGAGCTGGTGGCGCAGAACCATGCCAAGTATCTGGCGCTGGGCCTCGAGGCCGATATTTTTGCCGCCGGGTTACAGCGCAAAGAGAGTCACGGCAAAGTGGTGTTTGGCAGCGTGCAGTCGGTGGCGCGCAATCTGGACAAGTTTCAGAGCGAGTTCTCGCTGCTGATCGTGGATGAGTGCCATCGCATCAGCGATGACGACGACAGCCAGTATCAGCAGATCCTGGCCCACCTGAAGAGCGTGAATCCTCACATCCGTCTGCTGGGGCTTACCGCCACCCCGTTCCGCCTCGGTAAAGGCTGGATCTACCGCTTTCATTATCACGGCATGGTGCGCGGCAATGAAAAGGCGCTGTTCCGCGACTGCATTTACGAGCTGCCCCTGCGCTACATGATTAAACACGGCTACCTGACGCCGCCGGAGCGGCTGGACATGCCGGTAGTGCAGTACGATTTCAGCCGGCTGCAGGTGCAGAGCAATGGCCTGTTCAGCGAGGCGGATCTCAACCACGAGCTGAAAAAGCAGGATCGTATTACCCCGCACATCATCAGCCAGATAATGGAGTTTGCCGCCGAACGCAAAGGGGTGATGATTTTTGCCGCTACCGTGGAGCACGCCCGGGAAATCACCGGCCTGCTGCCCCCCAGCGAAGCGCGGCTTATCACCGGCGAAACGCCGGGCAGCGAGCGCGATCGACTGATTGACGATTTTAAAGCGCAGCAGTTCCGCTACCTGGTCAATGTGTCAGTGCTTACTACCGGCTTTGACGCCCCGCACGTGGATCTGATCGCCATTCTGCGTCCGACTGAATCGGTCAGCCTCTATCAGCAGATTGTCGGCCGCGGCCTGCGTTTAGCCCCCGGCAAAACCGACTGCCTGATTCTGGATTATGCCGGGAACCCACACGACCTGTACGCCCCGGAAGTGGGGGCGCCAAAGGGGAAAAGTGACAACGTCCCCGTGCAGGTATTTTGTCCCGGCTGCGGGTTTGCCAACACCTTCTGGGGCAAAACCACCGCCGATGGCACCCTGATTGAACACTTTGGCCGCCGCTGTCAGGGCTGGTTTGAAGATGACGACGGCCATCGCGAGCAGTGCGACTACCGCTTCCGCTTTAAAAACTGTCCGCAGTGTAACGCCGAAAATGACATTGCCGCCCGCCGCTGTCGCGCCTGCGATACGGTGCTGGTCGATCCCGACGATATGCTGAAAGCGGCCCTGAAGCTGAAGGACGCGCTGGTGCTGCGCTGCAGTGGGATGGTGCTGGCCCACGGCGCGGATGAGAAAGGCGAATGGCTGAAAATTACCTATTACGATGAGGATGGCGCTGACGTGAGTGAGCGCTTCCGTCTGCAGACGCCCGCCCAGCGTACCGCCTTTGAACAGCTGTTTATCCGCCCGCATACCCGCACGCCGGGTGTGCCGCTGCGCTGGATAACCGCGGCGGACATCGTCCATCAACAGCCGCTGCTGCGCCACCCTGACTTCGTGGTGGCGCGGAAAAAAGGGCAGTTCTGGCAGGTGCGTGAGAAGGTTTTTGATTATGAAGGTCGCTACCGCCGGGCCAATGAATTACGGGGATAAAGGGACTTTTCATTGATGTGCGGGTCATTTGAGTATAAAATGCCGCCCGCTTCACATCCGTGAGGCTGAACACTTACCTGCTGCTGGGTCGCCTGTAGCAGGAATAATATGTACAGAGAGAAATCAATGTTAACTATCAATGTAGAAGCACGTAAAGAGCAGGGCAAGGGTGCGAGCCGCCGCCTGCGCGTAGCAAACAAATTCCCTGCCATCATCTATGGCGGCGAAGCTGCTCCGATCGCAATCGAACTGGACCACGACAAAGTGTGGAACCTGCAGGACAAGCCTGGTTTTTACGGCGAAGTTCTGACCCTGGTTGTTGACGGTAAAGAAGAAAAAGTGAAGGTTCAGGCTGTTCAGCGTCACCCGTTCAAGCCAAAACTGTCTCACATCGACTTCGTTCGCGCGTAATCGCTAACGTATCGAGAAAAAACCCCGCATTGCGGGGTTTTTTTATGGCTGTTATTTACCGCCGGAAGTGCGACGCTGCAGCTGATCGCGCAGGTTTGGCGGGGTGCCTTTAATGGTCAGCGTGTCGGTCGCCGGATCCCAGAAAATGCGCTCACCCAGCAGCATGGCATCGAAGTTAATGGTTAACCCACCGCCGCTACCGGCAAATTTGGTGAGCTGACGCAGGGTGCTGCGATCCGCCGGGAAGCTCTCTTCCAGCTCATAGCCTTTCTCTGCCGTAAAGTCCTGGAAACTCACTTCGCTGACGCCAGCCAGCTCTTTAGAGAGGGATTCCAGCTCGATCTCCTCTCCCGCCTGCAGCTGCTCGTTGCAGTAGGCGTACACCTGCTGACGCACGTTCTGGCGCTCGGATTTGTCCAGCTCGGCCTCCGCGGTGAAGTCATCCACCGCCTGCAGCAGGCCTTTGTTCTGTGCTTTGGCGTTCAGGCCTTCGCTGGCGCCGAGGAAATCCATAAAGAAGTCGGCAACCTTGCGCCCTACCCGCCCTTTCAGGAAGGTCAGATAGCGGGTCGATTCCGGATTGGTTTCCCATTCGGTCAAATCGATACGCGCCACGATATCCGCGTGGTTGATATCCAGATAGTGGGTAGAGCTGATATCCAGCTGCTCATTGACGCGCATACTGCTTAAGTTGTTCAGTACCGCCACCAGCAGGTACTCCACCGCCAGGTAGCGATAGTGGCAGAACAGGACGATCCCGCCGTCGGCAAACGGGTATTTAGCCAGCTCATCGCGCAGACGGCCGGTAGCGGCCCGGCTGAAGGCGAGGAAATCCTCTTCGCCCTGACGCTGCAGGCGCAGGGTCTGCGCCAGTTCACTCTCTTCGCTGAACAGGCCATAGGCTTTGTTTTTGGCGCTGTAAACTCGGTGCAGCTCCGCGATCATGTCAACCGCGGTAGGGGTAGGTTCCAGTAACGAATCGCGCAGCACCAGCTCAAGGGTTTGCTCATCACGCTTGATAAGCTGGTGCAGGGCAATCTGGTTGATATCCAGACTCATGATAAACTCTCCTTTTAGACCGGGCCGTATTCAACCACCCGCCAGACATGTATGCAACCGAAGATAAAAAAGGGGAAAAAAAGCTGTTGCTACGGTAATATGTTGCCCTTTCCTCTACAAACAGATTTCGATTTATGCCACAACTCTCCCGCTACAGTGATGAACACGTTGAACAAATGCTCAGTGAGCTGCTCAACGTACTGGAAAAACATAAGGCGCCAACCGACCTTTCCCTGATGGTTCTGGGCAATATGGTGACTAACCTTATCAATACCAGCGTTGCGCCGGCCCAGCGCCAGGCGATCGCGAAATCTTTCGCTCAGGCCTTACAGTCCTCGGTTAACGACGACCAGGCGCACTAAGGGAAACGAACGACAGTTTATGGTGACGAATCGTCAGCGCTACCGTGAAAAAGTCTCCCAGATGGTTAGCTGGGGGCACTGGTTTGCCCTGTTTAACATTCTGCTGGCGATGGTGCTGGGCAGTCGTTATCTGTTTGTCGCCGACTGGCCGACAACACTGGCCGGACGCGTCTATTCGTGGATGAGCGTCATAGGCCATTTCAGCTTTCTGGTCTTCGCCACCTATTTACTGATCCTCTTCCCGCTGACCTTTGTCGTCATGTCGCAGCGGCTGATGCGGTTTGTCTCCGCGATCCTGGCCACTGTGGGCATGACGCTGCTGCTTATCGACAGCGAAGTCTTTACCCGTTTCCACCTGCATCTAAATCCTGTCGTCTGGGAACTGGTGATTAACCCCGACCAGAACGAAACCGCGCGTGACTGGCAGCTGATGTTTATCAGCGTGCCCATTATTCTGCTGATTGAGATGCTTTTTGCCACCTGGAGCTGGCAAAAGCTGCGCAGCCTGACGCGTCGTCGTCGCTACGCCAAACCGGTTGCCGCTCTGTTCTTCGTGGCCTTTATCGGCTCGCACTTCATGTATATCTGGGCGGATGCCAACTTCTATCGGCCAATCACTATGCAGCGCGCAAACCTGCCGCTCTCCTATCCGATGACCGCCCGCCGCTTCCTCGAGAAACACGGCCTGCTGGATGCGCAGGAGTATCAGCGCCGCCTGATTGAGCAAGGCGATCCCGAAGCGGTATCGGTGCAGTATCCGCTCAGCGATCTGCGCTACCGTGATATGGGCCAGGGCCAGAACGTCCTGCTGATCACCGTTGACGGCCTGAACTACTCGCGCTTTGAGAAGCAGATGCCGACGCTGGCGGAGTTTGCCGATAAGAACATCAACTTTACCCAGCATATGAGTTCCGGTAACGCTACCGATACCGGGATCTTCGGCCTGTTCTACGGCATTTCGCCGGGCTATATGGACGGCGTGCTGTCGTCGCGTATTCCTGCGGCGCTGATCACCGGCCTGAACCAGCAGGGTTACCAGCTGGGGCTGTTCTCGTCTGATGGCTTCAGCAGCCCGCTCTTCCGTCAGGCGCTGCTGTCCGACTTCTCGCTGCCGGCCACCCGCAGCCAGTCCGACGCTCAGACCGCCGGACAGTGGATCAGTTGGCTGAACCGCTATGCCCAGGACGATAACCGCTGGTTCTCCTGGGTTGCCTTCAACAGCACCACCCTGGATGACAGTAACCAGAAAACCTTTGCCCGCCGCTACGCTCAGGCTGCCGGCGATGTGGATGCCCAGATTGCGCGCGTGCTGAACGCCCTGCGTGAATCCGGCAAGCTGGAGAATACGGTGGTAGTGATCACCGCGGGTCACGGCGTGCCGCTGGGCAACGAGCGCAACGATGTCGACTGGTCCCGCCCTCGTCTGCATGTTCCGCTGGTGATCCACTGGCCTGGCACACCATCGCAGCGCATTAACATGCTGACCGATCACAAAGATGTGATGACCACTCTGATGCAGCGTCTGCTCCACGTCAGCACGCCAGCCAATGAGTATTCCCAGGGTCAGGATCTGTTCAGCGCCACCCGTCGCCACAACTGGGTGACCGCCGCCAGCAACAATACGCTGGCCGTCACGACGCCAGCCCTGACGCTGGTCCTGAGCAGCAACGGGAATTACAAAACCTATAACCTGCAGGGTGAAAAACTCAACGACCAGACGCCGCAGCTCAGCCTGCTGTTACAGGTGTTGACGGATGAAAAACGGTTCATCGCTAACTGATTTAAAATTAATCAGTTAGCCTGAACTGACCTTGCATTAAACGCGGAAATAGGTAGTATAAATTTTCGTGTCGGCACGTAGCGCAGCCTGGTAGCGCATCGTCATGGGGTGGCGAGGGTCGAGAGTTCAAATCTCTCCGTGCCGACCAAAAATTCCTCAAAAAAAACCAACCGCTTGCGGTTGGTTTTTTTATGCCTGTCAGATTTCCGGAGTATGTTTGTACCCGCTCAGCATCAGCATCAGGCTCTCTCTGGAATCCGCCGGGCTGAACTGGTAGTGATTGCCCTGACGATCGCCACCGATGTACCAGGAGATCTCGGTTTTCCCTGCGGCCAGCGCTTTACGCACCGCCTTGTCGACATCGACCATCCGGTACTCACGTTTGTTGTTGAGATACAGGATCGCATCCGAACTGTAGTTGCAGGAAGGCCGTTTTTTCCAGGTAACGGTGGCCGGATCCCAGTCGTTGCTGGCGGGATAGAAGAAGATCTGATCCGCGCCGTTAGCTTCGACTTTCCCACCGAAGATACGCACTTTGTACTTAAACAGGGACGGATCCTGGCCGGTCGGCAGCGCAGGGATCTTAAATTTCACCAGGCTCATGGTCTCGACGTTACGGGTACGACCGCCGTTCTTCCAGTTATCCTGAATTAACAGGGTCTGTGCCGTCGGAACCGGCGTGGTTGGCGCCTCGCTGCTCACCCAGACGTTGGCCTTCGCTTTCGAATAGCCATACGGGACGTTGGTGCCGCAATCCATGCCCTGGTTCATGCACATCTCGGTCATAAAGCGCGCTCCCTCTTCGGTCCAGCCGTTCATAAAGTCGGCATGGGCGGTGTACAGACTGCCCCAGTGCTCCTCGCGCGCGTCGCCGTTCATGGTGGGATCGAGGGACAGCTGCGCTTTGGCGGTATCCAGGGAGGTGATACCGTGCAGCACGTAAGCCACGTTCATGTTCACCGTCGGGATCTTCACCGGGAAGCCGGAAGGACACTGCCCTTTCACATCATAGGCCGCGTTAGCCATCCCGTGATGCGGCTTCAGGTTGATGCCATCCCAGCAGTTGGGGAACTGGATGCCGATATTGAACTGCACCGCATCTTTGGCTTTTCTCAGGCCGCACACCTCCCCGATTTTATTGCTGTAACCTTTGCCGTTGGCGCATAAAAAGGTGATCCGCGAGTTAGGACTGGTGCCGTGATGATCCCCCGCCACCATCGCCAGCCCGGCAGGGAACGGGCTGAGGGGATATTGATCGACATTTGAAGCCTGATAATAGGTTTTCTGGTAGGCAGGCTTGACCACCGTACCGTCCGGGAGACGCAGGGAGGGTGCCCAGTAGGCCGAGCTGTCGGCTTTGTTATCGCAGGTGGTTTCTGACTGCTTGCGCAGCGAGGCATAGGATGAGAACGCATCGGTGCGGGTGTTGCCAAAAAAGTCGTGCCACATCGCCTGATTGACTTTGCCGAACATCATTACGGCGTCATCCCCCAGAGTGTGGTTGTAAGCGCAGACAACGTGCGCCTGCGGGCCGGCATGAGCGTAAAGAGAAGGCAGCAGCAGAGCTGATGCCAGCGCGGAATACAGTGTGGTCCTTTTCATAAAAATCTCCTGATAGAAAGGACCACATTGGTAACAAAACGGCGCTAACTCTCCGAATTTTTAACGCAATAATTTTCCGCAGCTGCGCACTTTACAACGCTGCCGGACGCCTGAGGAGATAGGCCAGGGTCACTAGGCAGATCGCCGCTCCGGCGTAGAAGGTATATTCCGCCCCCCACACTTCCCAGATGATTCCCGCGCCCAGGCTGGCAATCAGCAGCGCCACGCCGCTCACCATGCTGAACAGACCAAAGGCGGTACCGCGCAGATCGGCGGGTGCCGTTTTCGCGATCATCGCGGTGAGCAGTCCCTGAGTCATCCCCATATGGATGCCCCACAGCGCCACGCCGAGGATAATCCCCGCCCAGTGGGTGGTGAGCGCCAGCACGATATCCGCCGCGATCAACACTACCAGCCCCCACTGCAGCAGGCGGGTGTGGCTCATGACGTCAGAGAGTTTGCCGAACGGATAAGCAGAAAAGGCGTAAAGCAGGTTCATGGCGACCATCACCAGCGGGATCAGCGCCAGCGGAATATCCGCCTGCTGGGCCCGCAGCACCAGAAAGGCCTCACTGAAGCGGGCCAGGGTAAAGACCGCGCCGAGACCAATCACCCACCAGCAGCTCGCCCCGAGGCGTTTCAGATTCTCTTTTTTGATCGGATTGGTGCGTTTATGGGTGACGGGAGAGGCGGGTTCATGCAGGCCAAAAAAGAGCAGCGCGACGGCAAGCACGCCGGGGATAACGGCGATCCAGAAGATGGTGCGGAAATCGTCGTTCCACAGCAGCATCATGCCGACCGCCAGCAACGGACCAAGAAACGCGCCGATGGTATCCATTGACTGACGCAGCCCGTATGCCGCCCCGCGCAGTTCCGGCGGCGTCACGTCAGCCACCAGCGCGTCACGGGGCGCGCCGCGGATCCCCTTCCCTACCCGGTCAATTAAGCGCGCCCCGAGGATCATCCCCGACGAGGACGCGAGCGCAAACAGTGGCTTGCTGGCCGCACCCAGCCCGTAGCCCAGCAGCGCCAGCCCTTTGCGTTTTCCGAGATAGTCGCTGATGGCGCCGGAGAAGACCTTGACGATCAGCGCCGTGGCTTCCGCCAGTCCTTCGATAAGGCCAATAAAGATGATGCTGGCACCCAGCGTAGTCACCATAAACAGCGGTAACAGGCTATGAATGATCTCCGAAGAGATATCCATCAACATGCTGACGCCGCCAACCACCCAGACCCCTTTGGGGATCCGGCTCAGCGTGGAAAACCGGGAGACCATGCGCCACTCCTGCTAGCGGGAAAACTCAGTGCTTATCGCTGTCCCCGAGGAAAAAAATCCCCAGCGGGATGGCCAGCAGAACGGTAAAGACCGTGCTGTAGACCAGCACCATCGCCGATTGCAGAACGTACATGCTGGTGGTCCACGACGTCAGCGGGATGTTGTACTGCTCAATCACACCGACGATCGTCACACGGCCCACTCCAATCACCGCGATCATAAACACCGTCAGCAGTGCCAGCAGAAATTTTTTCCCGGCCGGCGTGTTAAGTTTTTGGCGTACCATGCATTTATTCCTTCACAGATGAATAACAATGATTGCCGCTAACCCTACCACGATCGTCGCCCCGGCACCAATCCAGTATTTAAAACCACAACAAAGGCAAATAACCAGTGATATAAACCAGATATAAATAAAATAAAGGCAATAAACACCACTTATGCTAGTGTAGGCGTGAATCGTTTGACATAAAAAGGAATGACTGTGAAAAACGCACCTAAAAGCGTCGTCGCCCTGCTGGCCCTGGCCTGTGCCAGCGCATATGCCGCCCCTGCCGCTCAACCGCTTGAGAAAACGGCCCCGTATCCGCAGGCGGAGCACGGGATGAAGCGCCAGGTTATCGACCTGCCCGCGCAGAAAGATGAAGCAAATTATAAAGTTGAGCTGCTGATCGGCCAGACGCTGGAGGTGGACTGCAACGTGCATCGCCTGGGCGGCCAGTTAACCAGCAAGACGCTGGAAGGCTGGGGCTACGACTATTATGTCTTTGATAAGGTCACCTCGCCGGTTTCGACCATGATGGCCTGCCCGGAAGGGAAAAAGAGGGCGAAATTTGTGACCGCCAGTCTGGGGGAGCATAGACTGCTGCGCTACAACAGCAAGCTGCCGATTGTGGTCTATACGCCGGACAACGTTGAGGTGAAATACCGCATCTGGCAGGCCGACGATAAGGTCGGGAACGCCGTCGCGCGTTAATAAAAAAGCCGGGTCAGATAACCCGGCTTTTTTGTATCAGAGCGCGATATCCGCGACCGGTTTGCTTTCCGGCTGGGATGTCGCCTGCGGCTCAGCCTGAGGCGCCACATCCGGTGCCTGCGGCTTTTCATACTTCAGCTGCAGTACGCGGCTGGTGTACTCCAGCTCCTGCTCGGTAGCGTCAACGTTGCCGTTCAGCGCCGTACCGTAAGACGGAATAATGGTCTTCAGCTTCGCCTGCCATTCCGGGCTTGCGACTTTGTCTTTAAACACTTTTTCCATCAGATGCAGCATGATCGGTGCAGCAGTGGATGCCCCCGGGGATGCCCCCAGCAGCGCGGCCACGGTGCCCTCTTTATCGCTGACCACTTCAGTGCCCAGACGCAGCACGCCGCCTTTCTCTTCGTCACGCTTGATAATCTGCACGCGCTGACCCGCCTGCCACAGACGCCAGTCTGCCAGCTTCGCGTCCGGATAGTACTCTTTCAGCGCCTCAAAGCGATCGTCATCGGAGAGCATCACCTGGCTAATCAGGTATTTCACCAGATCGAAGTTATCCAGACCGACATCGACCATGGGTCCCACGTTCGAAGTGGTGGTAGAGCTGAGCAGATCCCACAGCGAACCGTTCTTCAGGAACTTGGTTGAGAAGGTCGCGAACGGCCCAAACAGCACCACGCGCTTGCCGTCAAGAATACGGGTGTCGATGTGCGGCACCGACATCGGTGGTGCGCCCACGGACGCCTGACCATACACCTTCGCCAGATGACGGTTCACCACTTCCGGGTTTTCCGACACCAGGAACTGGCCGCCAACCGGGAAGCCTGCATAGTTTTCCGCTTCCGGAATGCCGGTTTCCTGCAGCAGCTTCAGCGCCGCGCCGCCCGCACCGATAAAGACGAACTTCGCCTTGATGACGTGCTCTTCTTCATTGTGCTTGAGATCGGCAACGGTCACGCTCCAGGTGTTGTCCGCGTTACGCTTAAAGCCGCGCACTTCACTGTTCAGCGACAGGTTGAAGTTCTCTTTTTTCTGCAGAGAGCCCACCAGCTGACGGGTAATTTCGCCGTAGTTCACGTCGGTACCGATTTCGGTCCGGGTCGCCGCAACTTTCTGGTTCGGGTCTCGCCCTTCCATGACCAGCGGTGCCCACGCTTTGATCTGAGCGTGATCTTCGGAGTACTTCATCCCGCGGAACAGCGAGCTTTGCTGCAGGGCAGCATAACGACCGCGCAGGAAGTTAACGTTGTCGTCGCCCCAGACAAAGCTCATGTGCGGGACGGTGTTAATGAAGCTGTGCGGATCGTGCAATACGCCGCTGTTCACCTGGTGAGACCAGAACTGACGGGAGATCTGGAATGCTTCGTTGATCTCCACGGCTTTCTCAATGCTGATAGAGCCGTCTTTCTTCTGCGGAGTGTAGTTCAGCTCCATTAAGGCCGAGTGGCCGGTACCGGCGTTATTCCAGCCGTTAGAGCTCTCCTGCGCCACGCCGTCCAGGCGTTCAACCATGGTCATGGACCAGTTCGGCTCAAGTTCGTGCAGATAGGTTCCCAGCGTGGCGCTCATGATCCCGCCGCCAATTAACAGAACGTCCGTTTCCTGATCCTGCGATGCCTGAGCCTTCGCCGCCATCGGGGCAACGCTAAAGCTTGCCGCCGCAGCCAGCAACAGGGCAGTCATTTTTTTCATAATTAGTGCCTTCGTAATAAGCGTTTTGTTCGCTATGTATGCAGATGAAGTCGATTGCGGCGCCACGGTAGCAATAATTAAATATTGTTTAAAGGTTAAATAATTATTGTAATTATGATAATTAATGTCGCGGTATTTGTAGGGGTATGACGCTGCCGGGCTGGCAACGTGGGCATTTTACCGCTACTATGCTGCCCTTTGTGATCGGCCGCACAGATCCTGCCCAGCGCCACTAACCTGCGAAAAACTATGTCTCAAACCCATACCTCTCCCCGGACCTTATCGGTTCTGCGTTCTCCGTCGCTGTTGATGCGTGAAACCCTGGCCGGTGTCATCACCGCCCTGGCGCTCATTCCAGAGGTCATCTCCTTCTCGGTTGTGGCGGGCGTCGATCCGAAAGTGAGCCTGTTCGCCTCGGTGGTATTATGCCTGGCGCTGTCGGTAATGGGCGGACGCCCGGCGATGGTAACCGCCGCTGCGGGTTCCGTGGCGCTGGTGATTGGGCCGATGGTTCATCAGCATGGCGCGCAATATATTCTGCCGGCGGTGCTGCTGGCGGGCCTGATCCAGATCCTGTTTGGTGCGCTGGGAATGGCGCGCCTGATGCGCTTTATTCCCCAGTCAGTGATGACCGGGTTTGTGAACGCGCTGGGGATTTTAATTTTCTTTGCCCAGGTGCCGCATTTCTGGAGCAAAAGCCCGCTGATTGTCGGCCTGTTTGTTCTGACCCTGCTGATTGTGCTCTGGGCACCCCGCTACATTAAAAGTATCCCTTCTCCGCTGATTGCGATTGTGGTCCTGACCCTGTTTACCGTTACCAGCGGCCAGCTGCTGCCGACCGTCGGCGACGAAGGCTCGATCGGCGGCGGTCTGCCGGGGATCACCCAGATGCTGGTGCCGCTTAACCTGCATACCCTGAGCATTATCTGGCCCTGCGCGCTGAGCATTGCCTTTGTTGGCCTGATGGAGTCGCTGCTGACGGCGAAACTGGTGGATGAGCTGACGGCCACGCCGTCCAGCAAGCGCCGCGAGAGCATGGGGCTGGGCGTAGCCAATATCATGGCGGGCTTCTTTGGCGGGATCGCCGGGTGCGCGATGATCGGTCAGACCATCGTTAACGTCGAAATGGGTAAAGGGCGCAGCCGCGTCTCCACCCTGGCCGCCGGGCTGGTGCTGCTGTTGCTGGTCACAGCCCTGAGCGACGTGATGGCCAAAATCCCGATGGCGGTGCTGGCGGGGATCATGGCGATCGTCGCGGTGAAAACCTTCAACTGGCACAGTATTCAGCCGGGCACCGTCAAAGAGGCCCCCGTGGCTGAAACGCTGGTGATGCTGGTGACCGTTGCGGCCACCGTCTCAACCGGCAATCTGGCGATTGGCGTGCTGGGCGGGATTATCCTGATGGCGATCCTCCCTGCCCGCCTGCGACGCCATAACGCCGCTACAGCAGAAACAGCGTCGCCAGGCCAAGAAAAATAAAGAACCCGCCGGTATCGGTGATAGCGGTGATCATCACGCTCGACCCCACTGCGGGGTCGCGCCCGAGGCGGGTCATGGTTAACGGAATGATCACCCCCATCATCGCCGCCACCAGCAGGTTCAGCACCATCGCCAGGGTCATCACTCCGCCCAGGGCCATATCGTCGTATAGCCACCAGGTGATACCGCCCATAATCCCGCCCCACACCAGGCCGTTGATCAACGCCACGCCCAGCTCACGCAAAATCAGGAAGGTAAAGTTGCCCGGCTGGATGTGCTGCAACGCCAGGGCGCGCACAATCATGGTGATGGTCTGGTTACCGGTATTGCCGCCAATGCCTGCCACGATAGGCATCAGCGAGGCCAAAGCCACCAGCTGCGAGATGGTGTGTTCAAATCCATCGATGACACGGGAGGCAATAAACGCGGTGCAGAGGTTGATCGCCAGCCATGCCCAGCGGGTTTTCACCGCCTTGCTCACCGGGGCGTAGACATCCTCTTCCGCGCTGAGGCCCCCGAGGGCGCGCATATCGTTGTCGGTCTCTTTATAGACCACATCGACGATCTCATCGATGGTCAGTCGCCCTAACAGCTTGCCCACGGCATCCACTACCGCGGCGCTGAGCAGGTTGTCACGCTCGAAGGTACGCGCGGCTTTTTCAGCATCATCTTCCGGGGAGAAGAGCATCGGCTGGGGGTCCATCACCTCGCTGACCTTGCTCTGGGCGCTGTTGAGCAGAATGGTCTGCAGCTCCAGCTCGCCGAGCAGGGTTTTATCCCGGGAAGTCACAAACAGCTTATCGGTGTTTTGCGGCATTTTACCGAGCCGACGCAGGTAACGCTGGACCGTGCCCAGGGTGACGTCCGGGCGTACGGTGATCACGCTGAACTCCATGATCGCCCCGACGCGGTCCTGCTCATAGTGCATGACCTGGTGGACGCGGGCGCGTTCCTGAGGCGGCAACGACGCCAGCAGGCGTCCGGTCAGGTTGCGCGGCAGATGTTGCACGAGATAGATCTGATCGTCGATATCCAGGGTACGCAGCGCATCGAGGATCGCGTCGTCGCTCATCTCATCGATCAGATCTTCCCAGACGTTCTCGGACGCCTCCACCAGCACCTGACCACGCTCGTGATCCTGCACCAGCCGCCACAGGGCATGGCGCTCTTCCGAAGGTAAGGCTTCGAGGGTGTCGGCCAGATCCGGCGGCGGTAAATGGGCTACCAGCGCCCCTACCTCAGCAATATCGTCGGCTAAGGTGCCGACGTCATATTGCTCAGCCAGGGTGAGTTTACCCAGCAGGGTAGAGGTAAGCGCTTTGTCGGTGGTCATCAGCCAGATCAGGCGCGCACGCTCTTCATCGCGCAGCCGTGCGCTGTTCTTATTCAATACAGACATAATTCATAAATCCATTAAATGAGTTGGCATTAAGCATAGCGCGGGGTTGTGTAAATTTTAATAAACGAATCGGCGGGAAGAACAAAAAAGCGGCAGTTACAGACCGGGGACGGCGAAACCGCCCCCGGCATATTTGATACTCAGGCGGTACGGGCCACTGCATCACGCGACGCGGCATCACGTTCAGCGCCGGTCAACTCACTCAGCTGACCGCTGCGCATCTCCAGCAGGCGGTCGGCATGAATAAAGTAGTGATCGTCATGGCTGATGGCGAAGATGGTTTTACCCATCTGCTGCATCAGCGGCAGCAGCACCTGGTAGAATTCGCGGCGGAAATGCGGGTCCTGATCGGCGGCCCACTCATCCAGCAGAATGATGTCGCGCTCTTCTGCCAGCGCCAGCAGCAGCGCCACGCGCTTCTTCTGCCCTTTCGACAGCTTGAGGTTGAGGATCTTGCCATCCTGCAGCTCCAGCTTGTGCGACATTTGCAGATGCGCCAGCCACTTCTCCACCAGCGCCGGATCGGCCTGCTTGCCTTCCGGGCCCAGCAGCTGATCGAACAGCCACACGTCGGTGAATACCGCAGAGAACAGCTTGCGGTAATCTTCCGGTTTTTCGGCGCTCAGCGGTTTACCGTCCAGCAGGATCTCGCCCGACTGGGGCTGATACAGGCCGGTGAGGAGCATCGCCAGCGTCGATTTTCCGCTGCCGTTACCGCCAATCAGGAACAGCAGCTCGCCGCGGTTAAGGGTTAAGTTCACCGGTCCGACAGAGAAGTCGTTGTCCTGATAGGTAAAGGTGACGTTGCGCAGCTCCAGCGTCTGCCAGTCCGGGAAGGCCTGCGGGCGCGGGAATTCGGCTTTGTAAGGGGCCAGCGAAAACTTGCGCAGCTTGTTAAAGGCCACCTGGGCGCTGAGCAGGGTCGGCAGCGCACCGACGGCGGAGAGCAGCGGCGTACGCAGGAACAGCAGGGTCAGCGAGTAGGTAGCGGCGACGTTAGTATCCGCCCAGCCAAGGCTGTTCGCCATCCAGAAGACCAGGCCAATCGCCCCCAGCATCATGATATTTGACCAGTTGACCGCGCTCAGATGGAAGGTATCGGCCCGCACAATGTGATGGCGATATTCGCGGGCATCCGGGATATAGAGGTTATTGAAGATGTGCTCGGCGCGCTCGCGGTTCAGGGTCAGCTCTTTGCGCCCTTCCAGCACCGTCTGATAGTCGTTATAGAGCTTGTCTTCGGTTTCACGCAGCACCGCCATGTGCTTATAGACGCGCGACACCAGCATGTAACCGCCCCAGATGGTGATCACAATCCACAGGGCGGTGATCGCCAGCATTTTGGTGGAGAGCCAGGCCAGATAGGCGGCTGAGCCGAAGGTCAGGATAATCCCCTGCACCAGCTCCGGCAGACGCACAAAGGCGATGGTGATTGAGCGCACATCACTGGTCAACCCGGCCAGCAGAGAGGCGCTGCCCAGCTGCTCGACGCGTTCAACCTGGGTATCCAGAATACGCTTGATAAACTCGCTGCGCAGGCGGAAAACGAAGTGGTGACCGAGGGTGGTAAGCGCCAGCTGCGAACCCAGGGTGACCGCCATCAGCAGCACCAGCAGGCCGAGAAATTCCGGCAACACCATCAGGGTGGTGTCCACCGTTTCAATCAAACGCAGGTTGATAAAGGCGATAAGTCCAATACCCAGGGTGGCGCTGAGCAGGCTTAAGGCCATCACCGCGATAAACGGCCAGCGGTATTGGCGCCAGACCAGTAACAGGAGTTCCATGCAGAGCAATCCAGACAAGAAAAAACAGCCAGCAGTGTAAACTGCTCGTCACTTACATCAAGAATAATTCTTATTTTTATTCGTTATTCGCCGCCTGACGGAAGGTCAGGTTGTAGCGATACTCTCCTGTGACAGGGTGTTCTCCCGGTTTAAGGGGCTGGATACCATGATAAAACAGGCGGGATGACCCGCCCCACACCACCACGTCACCATGCTCCAGCAGCAGGCGTTGCAGCGGATCGTTGCGCCGTAATCCGCCGAACTGGAAGACGGCGGGCAGGCCGAGTGAGACCGAGACAATCGGCGCCCGCAGGTCGGCCTCGTCCTTATCCTGATGCAGGGAGAGTTTAGCCCCGATGGCGTAGCGGTTGATCAGACAAGCATCCGGCTGAAAGTCGGGATAACCGGCCGCGCAGGCTGCATCATGGCACAGGGCGGCAAAAGCGTTAGGCATTGGCGGCCAGCGGGTGTCGGTCAGGGGATCGTCCGGAGAATAGAGGTAGCCGCGTTGATTGGTAGTCCAGCCCAGTCCGCCGCAGTTGGTCATCGCCACCGACATGGTGTATCCCCCCGGGGTGACCATCTGGCGAAACGGCGAGGCGCTGGCGACCTGTTCGATCCCCTGCATTAAATCCGGGGCCCCTGCCCGCGCAAAGCGGCGCAGGATCACCGCCCCGGGTGCCAGCGGCTCCTGCCAGGGTTCAGCATCCGCAAAAAGATCCAGCATTATACCTCCTCTTTATTGGCTTCACGGCGCAGCAACGCCGCTTTACGGGCCGTGCCCCAGCGGTAGCCCGAGAGCCCGCCGTCGCTACGCACCACCCGGTGGCAGGGGATGATAATCGCCAGCCTGTTGGCGGCACAGGCCCGGGCCACCGCCCGCACCGCACCGGGATGACCTATGGCGTTGGCCACCTGCTGATAGCTCGCGGTCTCCCCGCCCGGAATGGCACACAGGGCCTGCCAGACCTGACGCTGGAAGGCTGTACCGCGAATATCCAGTGGCAGGGCCAGTGCCACGGCGTGATTATCCACGCTGGCGATCACCTGGGCGACGCGCGCGGCGAAGGCGGCATCGGCCTGTTCTCGTTGGGCGTGGGGAAAGAGTGTCTCCAGCTCGGCAATCAGGGCACGGTCCTCATCCCCGGGTAAAATGGCGCAGACACCGCGTGCGCTCTCCGCCACCAGGCAGCGCCCCAGCGTGCAGCTGCTCAGGGCATAGCGCACGGTGGTTTCCTCCCCGCCGTTGCGGTACTGCTTCGCCGTCATACCCAGCGTGGCGTCAGCCTTGCGATAGTAACTGCTGCTGTCGGGAAAACCCGCCGCCAGCACCGAATCGGTGATCTTCTCGCCCTGGGCCAGGGCGTCGCGGAGTCGTTTCGCCCGGGCCGCCTGCTGCCAGGCTTTCGGCGTCATGCCGGTGAAGGATTTGAACAGACGATGCAGGTGATACGGGCTCACCGCCACCGCTTGCGCCAGCATGTCCAGCGTCAGCGGTTGCTCCTGCTCCAGTAAGCGACAGGCTTTTTCGATGGTGGCGATCCGCTGCGCCTGGGGATCCAGTTGATCCGGGCGGCAGCGCTTGCAGGGACGAAAACCCGCCAGCTCAGCCTGACGGGCATCGGCGTAAAAGCGAACGTTTTCGCGCAGAGCGTGGCGCGCCCGGCAGGAGGGACGGCAGAAGATGCCGGTGGTCTGTACGGCAAACACAAACTGACCGTCGGCACTCTCATCACGGGCCTGCACCGCCAGCCAGCGTTGATCATCATTTATCAGGTTCGGCTTTTTCATGATCGGCTCCTTATATAAGCATACGCCTAGCCTGCCTGAACGCCACCCGACAAAAACCCGCAACCTTGCTTTTTAATTCGCCCCGTTGACGAGGAAGCTGGCGAACTGCGGGGACATCCAGGTTTTGAAGCCCTCCCCTTCGCGAACGATCATATAGACCGCCAGACCCTGCTCGCGCACGATCTCTTTGGCTTTCTCTGTTCCCAGCACCATCAGGCCGGTATCCCAGGCATCCGCTTCCAGCGCCGTCGGGGCGATCACCGTCACCGACACCAGATTGTGCGTAATCGGGCGGCCGGTCTGGGGGTCGATCACATGGGAGATGCGTTTTCCGTCCAGCTCATAATAGTTACGGTAGCTGCCGGAGGTGCTGATGCCGTGGCCGTTAATATCCACAATGGCCTGCACGGCGTTTTGCCGATCGGTGGGTTTCTGGATCGCCACGCGCCAGGGTTTATCGCTGGCATTCATGCCGCGGCTGACCAGCGCCCCGCCCACCGACACCAGGTAGCGCGGGATCCCCTCTTCGGCCATCAGTTGGGCCAGGTGATCGGCGGCATAGCCCTCTCCGACCGTCGATAGATCAACGAACAGATCGGGGATATCTTTTTCGAGGTATTGCTTGCCGGACTGATTGATGACCGTCAGATGCTGCAGGCCCGTCTGCGCCCGGGCATCGTCAATCTGTGCCTGATCGGGAGTTTTCACCGGCTGTTTGTTCGGGCCAAAGCCCCAGAGGTTAACCAGCGGACCGACGGTGATATCCATCGCGCCGTTGGTTTTATAACCCACCCGCAGCGACTCGGTGACGATATCGGCCATCGCCTCACTCACCGGCCAGGGGGAGGTGCTCTGGGAGTGATTAAAGCGCATCAGGGCGGAGTCATTTTTATAGGTAGACATCAGCTGGTCATCGCCGTCCAGCTGGGACTGGATCTTCCCGCGCAGCTCTTCCGCCCGGGCCGCCGGGAGATCAATCACGCTAACGCGCCAGAAGGTGCCCATGGTTTTGCCTTCCAGCACCGTCGCGGCAGCGGTTTCGCTCTTGACCGGAGGGGTGGGTGCATCGCACGCAGAAAGCATAAAAAGTGTCGCCAGAAAACCGACGCGCAGAAAAGTAATTTCCATTCGTTATTATCCTCAAGCCTGAGACCGGCAAGAGTACACTAAAAAGCAGGCTTTGTAAGGGGCTGATAGCAGGGCCAAAAAAAGGGGCCAGTTGGCCCCTTTTTGCACTACTGCGTAAGACTTAGAACTGGTAAACCAGGCCCAGGGCTACGATGTCATCAGTGCTGATGCCGGCACGATCGGTGAAGGCATTTGCATCCAGCAGGTTGATTTTGTAATCAACATAGGTGGACATGTTTTTGTTGAAGTAGTAAGTCGCGCCAACATCAACATATTTCAGCAGATCCTGGTCGCCGTTACCTTCGATGTCCTTACCTTTAGACTGCAGGTAAGCCACGGATGGACGCAGACCAAAGTCGAACTGGTACTGTGCAACCACTTCGAAGTTCTGTGCTTTGTTCGCAAAGCCGTAAACAGCGTTGTCGGCGTCGCTCTGAGAGTCACCAAAACGGGTCGCGTTGTAAGTCTGGGAGTACTGCGCTGCCAGATACAGGTTGTTCGCGTCGTATTTCAGGCCACCGCTATACACTTCAGCGTGGTCGCCACGGCCATAAACGCCTGGGCCGTTCTGGTCTGCGGTACGTTTGGAAGAGGCTGCTGCTGCACCTACGCTGAAACCTTCGCCCAGGTCATAGGTCAGGGAGCCGCCGAAGCCGTCACCATTCTGTTTCAGCAGGCTACGACCGGTATCGTTTTCACCGCTGACGCTGCCGTTTTTACCCTGGTACTGCAGAGCAAAGTTCAGGCCTTCAACCAGACCGAAGAAGTCCTGGTTACGGTAGGTCGCAACGCCGTTACCACGGGATTGCAGGAAGTTGTCAGAACCGTAGGTGTCACCGCCGAATTCTGGCAGAACGTCGGTCCAGGAAGTTACGTCGTAGATCACGCCGTAGTTACGACCGTAGTCGAAAGAACCTGCTTCAGCGAATTTCAGACCGGCGAAGGCCACACGCGTCCAGGACTGGTTGCTGCTGCTTTCAGTGTCATTAGCCTGAACGTTGTATTCCCACTGACCGTAGCCAGTGATCTGATCGTTAACCTGAGTTTCGCCTTTGAAGCCGATACGCATGTAGGTCTGATCGCCATCAGCGCCTTCGTCATCAGAGAAATAGTGCAGACCGTCTACTTTGCCGTAGAGATCTAATTTGTTGCCGTCTTTGTTGTAAATTTCAGCCGCATTTGCTGCGCCTGCTACCAGCAGTGCTGGTACCAGGAGGGACAGTACTTTAACTTTCATTATTTTAACCCTCTGTTATATGTCTTTTATTACCACTGCTTACTGATCAACCCTCTTAACCAGTCGGCAAGTTCATTCTCCTCAAAAATACAGAATAATCCAATAAGAATATGATACGAAAACTTTTAAGATGTTTCATATTGCCGCATAGATGTTTCAATTTGTAAAAATGAGGGAACTTTTTTGCCGCACGCAAAGTTAAAAAATAAAGCACTAAAAAACAAAATTTTAAAATTAATTATTTAATTCAATGACTTATATAAAAATTCATTATAGCACTGATTGCCAAAACAAAAATTCATCCGGCTACTAAAATATCTCTCGCTATCATCATTAACTTTATTTATTACCGTCATTCATATTTGAATGTCTGTTTATCCCGAATTGAACCGAATGCAATGCGTTCGGTTTTTTTTTACCTTTCTTTACGCAAATCCCGCATATTTGTGCTACCTGCCTGAAACTATAACGACTATTAATTAAATCTTAGCGTGCTATTTTTAGGCTTAAAAATGGAATGGCTAATTTAATTTCTTGTTAATTCGTGCTATTTTTTCCATATATTGTCCCTTATTTGTACAATAAAAGTTCGACCGTACAGATTTAAGACACCCCCTCTGCCTCACGCAACGGAGCGAAAAAGTCAGCCTCTAAGTGGCGTGAAGCTGGAAATTCGATTATTACGCTTTATACTGCCCTATTCGCCTGAAGCGCAGCCATAACGGGTTAAACACATCAATGAGTCAGTCAGAAACCACAGCCGCGAACAAATTTTCTCTGCTTCCGGGCAGTATTACCCGTTTCTTTCTTCTATTGATCGTTGTGCTGTTAGTGACCATGGGCGTAATGGTACAGAGCGCGGTGAACACCTGGTTAAAAGACAGAAGCTATCAGATTGTTGATATCAGCCACGCCATGCATAAACGTATCGACACCTGGCGCTACGCAACCTGGCAGATTTACGACAACATCGCGGCTACCCCAACGACCTCCTCCGCTGAAGGATTGCAGGAGACGCGCCTGAAGCAGGACGTCTACTATCTGGAGAAAACGCGGCGCAAAACCGAAGCCCTGATCTTTGGCTCACACGACAGCGCTACGCTGGAGATGACCCAGCGCATGTCGACCTATCTCGATACGCTGTGGGGCGCGGAGACCGTGCCCTGGTCGATGTACTATCTCAACGGTCAGGACAACAGCATGATCCTGATCTCCACCCTGCCGCTGAAAGACCTCTCCTCCGGTTTTAAAGAGTCGTCGGTGGGTTCGATTGTCGATTCCCGTCGTGCGGAGATGCTGCAGCAGGCCAATGCCCTGGATGAGCGCGAAAGCTTCTCTTCCCTGCGCCGACTGGCCTGGCAGAATGGCCACTACTTTACCCTGCGCACCACCTTCAACCAGCCAGGCCATCTGGCGACGGTAGTGGCCTTCGATCTGCCAATCAACGATCTGATCCCCCCGGATATGCCGCTCGACAGCTTCCGCCTCGAGCAGGACACCTCGGTGCAAAACCAGCGCGCGCAGACGGACAAAGAGAGCCCCGATAGCGTCTCGATCTCCTTTAACGGATCGAAAATCGAGATTGCTTCCTCCCTGAACACCACCGGTATGCGTCTGGTCTGGCAGGTGCCTTTTGGTACGCTGCTGCTGGATACGCTGCAAAATATCCTGCTGCCGCTGCTGCTCAATATCGGTTTGCTGGCGCTGGCGCTGTTTGGTTACAGCACCTTCCGCTCGCAGCCGGGTCGCCAGAGCGATGTTCCCGTCGCCAGCGGCACCAGCAACGAGCTGCGCGTCCTGCGCGCATTGAATGAAGAGATTGTCTCGGTGCTGCCGCTCGGTCTGCTGGTGCACGACCAGGAGGCCAACCGCACGGTGATCAGCAATAAGATCGCCGATCACCTGCTGCCGCACCTGAATCTGCAGAACATTACCAGCATGGCAGATCAGCATCAGGGCGTGATTCAGGCCACCATCAACAATGAGCTGTATGAGATCCGCCAGTTCCGCAGCCAGGTGGCGTCGCGCACGCAGATCTTTATCATTCGCGATCAGGATCGCGAGGTGCTGGTGAATAAAAAGCTCAAGCAGGCACAAAGGCTGTACGAGAAGAACCAGCAGGGCCGGGCGGCCTTTATGCAGAATATTGGCGACGCCTTCAAACTTCCGCTGAAGGCGCTGGCCAGCGAAGCAGCGCAGTTAAGCAGCCCGGAAAGCCTACAGCTGTCCAGTCATGCCGATACACTGGTGCGTCTGGTGGATGAGATCCAGCTCGCCAATATGCTGGAAAATGACAGCTGGAAGAGCACCGCCACGCTGTTCTCGATTCAGGATCTTATCGATGAAGTGGTGCCGGAGGTGCTGCCGGTGATCAAGCGTAAAGGGCTACAGCTGCTGATTAACAACCCGCTGCGCGCCAACGATGAGCGCCACGGCGACCGTGACGCGCTGCGTCGCATCCTGCTGATGCTGATCCAGTACGCGGTGACCACCACCCAGATTGGCAAAATCACGCTTGAAGTGAGCAGCGATGAGTCGGCCGATGACCGTCTCACCTTCCGTATCCTCGATACCGGCGAAGGGGTCACGGCCAGTGAAATCGATAACCTGCACTTCCCGTTCCTGAACGATACCCAGGGCGACAACTACGGTAAAGCCAACGCCCTCACCTTCTGGCTGTGCGATCAGCTGGCGCGTAAGCTTGGCGGCCACCTGAATATCAAAGCCCGTGAGTCGCTGGGCACCCGTTATTCATTGCATGTGAAAATGCCGGCCACCCCGCAGGAAACCGAGGACGATGAGGGCCTGCTGGACGACGTGGTGATCATGGTGGATGTGACGTCGAATGAGATCCGCAGTATCGTGGTGCGTCAGCTGGAAAACTGGGGTGCGACCTGTATCTCCCCGGACGAAAGGCTGGCAAGTCAAGAATATGATCTCTTTTTAACGGATAATCCGTCTAATCTTACTGCCTCGGGCTTGCTTTTAAGCGATGATGAGCCAGGCGTGCGAAAAATTGGCCCCGGCCAGGTGCGCGTCAACTTTAATATGAGCAATGCGATGCAGGAAGCTGTACTACAACTAATAGAGGAGCAACTGGCGCAGGAAACGATCCCGGAATCCCCACTGGGCGGCAATGAAAATGCCGAACTGCAGGCCAGCGGCTATTATTCTCTCTTCGTAGACACAGTACCAGATGATGTTAAGAGGTTGTATACTGAATCCGCCGCGAACGACTTCGCAGCGCTGGCTCAGACAGCACACCGGCTCAAAGGGGTGTTTGCCATGCTTAATCTGGTTCCAGGCAAGCAATTATGTGAAACGCTGGAACATCTTATTCGTGAGAAAGATGCCGCCAGCATAGAAAAATACATCAGCGACATTGACGATTATGTCAAAAGCTTGCTGTAGCAAGGTAGCCTTATACATGAACAATATGAACGTAATTATTGCCGATGACCATCCGATTGTACTGTTCGGTATTCGCAAATCACTTGAACAGATCGAGTGGGTGAATGTAGTCGGCGAATTTGAAGACTCCACAGCACTGATTAATAACCTGCCAAAACTTGATGCGCACGTGCTCATCACCGACCTTTCCATGCCTGGAGATAAATACGGTGACGGGATCACGCTGATCAAATACATCAAGCGTCATTTCCCGAGTATTTCGATCATCGTGCTGACCATGAACAACAACCCGGCCATTTTAAGTGCCGTTCTGGATCTCGATATCGAAGGGATTGTCCTGAAACAGGGCGCACCAACCGATCTGCCAAAAGCGCTGGCCGCGCTGCAGAAAGGGAAGAAATTTACCCCGGAAAGCGTCTCCCGTCTGCTGGAAAAAATCAGCGCTGGCGGTTACGGTGACAAACGTCTGTCACCGAAAGAGAGCGAAGTGTTGCGTCTGTTTGCAGAAGGTTTCCTGGTAACGGAAATTGCCAAGAAGCTGAACCGCAGCATCAAGACCATCAGTAGCCAGAAGAAATCTGCGATGATGAAACTGGGTGTGGAAAACGATATCGCCCTGCTGAACTATCTCTCTTCCGTGACCCTGAGTCCGGCAGATAAAGACTGATAACTACATGCCCGGCGGCATGGTAAATGTAAAAAGGCAACGTAAGTTGCCTTTTTTTATGTTTGCGCCCTCTCCCGGTGGGAGAGGGTTGGGGTGAGGGCATCAGGCCGCACTCTTATACTCGCGTTTTCCTCACCCGCTCCGCATACACCGACAGCGTCTGTTTCAGCACGTCCAGCGTCACCGGCTTGGAAAGACAGCTGTCCATCCCCGACTCCAGACAACGCTGCTTCTCTTCTGCCAGCGCGTTGGCGGTAACGCCCACCACCGGCAGCGTCAGGCCCAGCTGGCGAATACGCTGGGTGAGGCGATAACCGTCCATGTTCGGCATGTTCACGTCGCTCAGGACAATGTCGATATGGTTTTTACTCAACACGTTCAGCGCATCCACGCCATCGTTCGCGGTTTTACACTGATAGCCCAGCGAGCCCAGCTGATCGGCCAGCAGACGGCGGTTAATCGGATGGTCATCCACCACCAGGATCATCATGTCCTCGTTCAGCGACTGTGCTGATTCCGGGGACGGCAGCGCTGCCGAGCCATCGCCTGCGTCCATCTCGATACGATAGATGCGCGCCAGCAGCGCAATCAGCTCGTGCGGCGAGGCCACGCTGTTCACCCACTCGCCGTGGGCACGCTCCTGAGCAATACCGATGTGGCGACGGCAGAAGATCACCGCCGCTTTGCCCTGCCACGGCTGCGTCAGCTCATCGTCGGTGAGGAGTATGTCTTCCGCATCCGGTGTTTGCCCGGTGTAGCGCGCCACACGAATACCGTGCGGCGTCAGCAGGGACTCCAGATAGGCATACAGCGAGGCATTATTGACCGCCAGCCAGCAGCGTTTATCACTTAATCCATCCACCACGATGCTCGGGGACTGCGCGGCATAGAGCGGAATGCGGATGGTGAACTGGCTGCCCATACCCGGCTCGGTATCCACCGAGATATCGCCGTCCATCATGCTGATCAGTTTTTCACAAATCGCCAGCCCCAGACCGGTGCCCTGGAAGTTACGCTGAACCCCCGTTCCCACCTGGAAGAACGGATCAAAGAGTTTGACCACCTCTTTGGCCGGAATACCCACCCCGGTGTCGCGCACGCGGATGCTCAGATAGTCCCCTGCCCTCGAGACATGCATTACGATGCAGCCCATATCGGTGAACTTAATGGCGTTGCTGAGCAGGTTGGAGATCACCTGCTGCAGGCGCATCGGATCGCCCTCCAGCGATACCGGCACGTCCGGCTCAATAAAGCAGTACAGCCCCAGCTGTTTCCGCACCACCAGCGGCAGATAGTTGGCGCTGATATGGTTCATCACCTCGCGCGGCGAGAATTCGCGCGGCTCAATTTTCAGCTGCTCAGACTCAATTTTGGAGAAGTCGAGAATATCGCTGATGATTTTCAACAGCAGGCTGGAGGAGTTGTTCATCGCCGTCACCAGACGGTCAACGCCCCGGGGCAGCTCTTTGGTCTGCAGCAGATCGAGGTTACCGATAATTCCGTACAGCGGGGTGCGCAGCTCGTGGCTGACGGTGGCGAGGAACATCGATTTCGACTGGCTGGCCTGTTCAGCCGACTGGGCCATATCCTGCAACGACTCTTCCATTTTGACGCGCGCGGAGACATCCACCAGCACGCAGATGGCGACGTTCTCATTGCGATAGCGCGAGTGCACAAAGCTGATCTGCAGGTTGGTGTTGTTGCTGGTCAGTACGTCGACGAAGTTGACCTGCTGCCCGCAAATGATCTGCGTCAGCCGCTGCCGGTCCTCGTGGGTCAGCATATTCAGATAGTTATGCGCCAGCTCGTTACTGAGGATGTTGGTACCGTCCAGGGTACGCAGAATACAGATCCCCACTGGCGCAGAGGCGACAATCTTGCGGTTGAACTGCTCATGCTCTTCGAGGCGCTGGGCGTCGATCTCCGCCGGAATAAAGATTTTGCGCTCGTACATCCGCGCCAGCGTAAACAGCGCAATCCCCACCAGCACGTTCAGCAGCACCGAATTGAGGATCAACATGCGGATACGCTCCAGCACCAGATCCACCGGAACGGAATAGACGATGCTCAGGGACGATGGCGGCAGGCTGTTTTTCAGCACCAGATCGCGGAAACCGGAGGTATAACCAAACCACGAACGCTCCTGCATCCAGCGAGGGTCAACCTTGAGCCGGGTTTCCGGCCCCGCCAGCGAGATCAGGGAGTGGCCATTTTCATCAAGAATAGTCACGCCCATCGGCAGGTTGCCGGGGGTGAAAAAGTTCTCCATGCGGATAGTCTGTTCAGTGCCGAGCATCGCCTGCAGGCGGTTGGCCAGATAGACCGGCGTCATGGCGTAAAAGTACCCTACCCCTGGACGCGGGCCCTGGCTTATCCAGAACAGATTGTTGCCGCGCTCATCCTGCGGCGCATTGCGGTATTTCATGATCCGCTCATGCAGGCTTTTCAGGGCGTTATCACGATCCATCGGTACGTCACGCAGGCCAAAGTTGGCCATACAGAGGTTTTCGCTACCAATCAAAAAGACCCGGTTCAGATCGTAAGCTGCCGAGAAGTTATCGCGCCAGTAGCGCATAAACCAGGCCAGCGACTCCAGTGACCCGCGCCATGCCGGGCCCATCGCAGCGCAATCAGAATCGGGGAACAGCGGCTCAAAGCTGGGCACCTCGGTTTTGCTGTCGCGCCCGCGGGTGGCCAGCACGCCGTTTTCCGCCGTCAGACGGTTCTCGGCGATGTACTTGAGCTCCTTCATGACGTCTGCGGTGCGCTGAATGTAGCGCTGGGACTGTTCGTAGCTGAGATTAAATTCCTGACGGATCTCCGACTCCTTCTGGTGCAGCGCGTTGACGATGTAAAACACCGAAAACAGGGCGATCAACACCCAGATCAGGAGCGCCAGCGCCCGAAACAGATAGCGAGAAACTTTCAGCGTGGTTCGAAAGGAGACGAGGTATTTCAAGGGGGCGAGGCTCCGCCATCAGGGTCAAAAGGAATGGGCTTAAGGTAGCGGTAAACGCGCGCGGTCGCAATGTTCGGTTGTCTGCAATTGCGTGTGCTACAAAAGAAAAGGGCCGGAAACCGGCCCTTTATCGTCAGGAGACGTTACTCTTCAGCATCATCCGCTGCATCGTCGTCGGTGTCCGCTTCCGGTGCGATCTCATCGTCACCTTCTGCGACGCTGCCGTCGATGGAGTCGAGCTCTTCGTCATCCACCGGCTCAGCGACGCGCTGCAGACCCACTACGTTTTCATCTTCCGCAGTACGGATGAGGATAACGCCCTGGGTGTTACGGCCCACCACGCTGATCTCAGACACACGGGTACGCACCAGCGTACCGGCATCGGTGATCATCATGATCTGGTCAGCATCATCAACCTGGACCGCGCCAACAACGGAGCCGTTACGCTCGGTCACTTTGATCGAGATAACGCCCTGAGTACCGCGGGACTTGGTTGGATACTCGTCCTGGGCGGTACGTTTACCGTAGCCGTTCTGCGTGACGGTCAGGATTGCACCTTCGCCACGTGGAACAATCAGGGAAACCACGCTGTCTTCGCCCGCCAGTTTGATGCCGCGAACGCCGGTCGCGGTACGACCCATGGCGCGCACGGCGCTCTCTTTAAAGCGCACCACTTTACCGGCGGCAGAGAACAGCATCACTTCGTCGGAACCGGAGGTCAGATCCACACCAATCAGTTCATCGCCTTCGTTCAGGTTGACGGCAATGATACCGGCAGAACGTGGACGGCTGAACTCGGTCAGAGCGGTCTTCTTCACCGTACCGCTGGCGGTCGCCATAAAGACGTTCACGCCCTCTTCGTACTCACGTACCGGCAGGATTGCGGTAATACGTTCGTTCGCTTCCAGCGGCAGCAGGTTAACGATCGGACGACCACGCGCGCCACGGCTCGCTTCCGGCAGCTGATAAACCTTCATCCAGTACAGACGACCCCGGCTGGAGAAGCAGAGGATGGTGTCATGGGTGTTGGCCACCAGCAGGCGGTCGATAAAGTCTTCTTCTTTAATACGTGCTGCAGATTTGCCTTTACCACCACGACGTTGTGCTTCGTAGTCGGTCAGCGGCTGATATTTCACATAGCCCTGATGAGACAGGGTGACCACCACGTCTTCGCGGTTGATCAGATCTTCAATGTTGATATCAGAACTGTTGGCAGTGATTTCAGTGCGACGCTCATCGCCAAACTGATCGCGGGCCAGCTCCAGCTCCTCACGGATCACTTCCATCAGACGATCGGCGCTGCCAAGGATATGCAGCAGCTCGGCAATCTGTTCCAGCAGCTCTTTGTACTCGTCGAGCAGTTTTTCGTGCTCAAGGCCGGTCAGTTTCTGCAGACGCAGATCCAGAATCGCCTGAGCCTGCTGTTCGGTCAGGTAATACTGACCATCACGTACGCCAAACTCTGGCTCCAGCCACTCCGGACGCGCAGCGTCATCGCCCGCACGTTCCAGCATCGCAGAGACATTCCCCAGCGCCCATGGCTGAGCCACTAAACCTGCTTTCGCTTCGGCAGGCGTTGGTGCACGACGGATCAGCTCGATGATCGGATCGATGTTCGCCAGCGCAACCGCCAGAGCTTCAAGGATGTGTGCACGATCGCGAGCTTTACGCAGTTCGAAAATGGTACGACGGGTCACCACTTCACGGCGGTGACGGACGAACGCGCTCAGGATATCTTTCAGGTTCATGATCTTCGGCTGACCATGGTGCAACGCCACCATGTTGATGCCGAAGGAGACCTGAAGCTGGGTCAGGGAGTAGAGGTTGTTAAGAACCACTTCCCCTACCGCGTCACGTTTGATCTCAATCACGACGCGCATGCCGTCTTTATCAGACTCATCACGCAGCGCGCTGATCCCTTCAATACGCTTCTCTTTAACCAGCTCGGCAATCTTCTCGATCAGGCGCGCTTTGTTCACCTGATACGGGATTTCGTGGACGATGATGGTCTCACGGCCGGTTTTGGCGTCCGCTTCCACTTCAGCGCGGGCGCGAATATAGATCTTGCCGCGACCGGTACGGTACGCTTCTTCAATGCCGCGACGGCCATTAATGATGGCGGCGGTCGGGAAGTCCGGACCCGGGATGTGTTCCATCAGCCCTTCAATGCTGATCTCTTCATCGTCGATATAGGCCAGGCAGCCGTTGATCACTTCCGTGATGTTGTGCGGCGGAATGTTGGTCGCCATACCTACGGCGATACCGGATGCACCGTTTACCAGCAGGTTAGGGATCTTGGTTGGCATCACATCCGGAATGCGCTCGGTGCCATCGTAGTTATCGACGAAATCAACGGTCTCTTTTTCCAGATCGGCCATCAGCTCATGGGCGATTTTCGACATACGGATTTCCGTATAACGCATCGCCGCGGCGGAGTCGCCGTCGACTGAACCGAAGTTACCCTGACCATCAACCAGCATGTAACGCAATGAGAATGGCTGCGCCATACGGACGATGGTGTCATAAACTGCTGTATCACCATGCGGGTGATATTTACCGATTACGTCACCAACGACACGGGCAGATTTTTTGTAGGCTTTATTCCAGTCATTGCCCAATACGTTCATGGCGTATAGTACGCGACGGTGTACCGGCTTAAGTCCATCGCGGACATCCGGCAGCGCACGGCCAACAATGACCGACATCGCATAATCCAGATAGGAGCTCTTCAGCTCTTCCTCGATGTTAACCGGTGTAATTTCTCTCGCAAGGTCGCTCATCTAACCGCTATCCCTCTACTGTATCCCGGATTCAAAGGTCGGAAATTATAACACACCCGCTTAGGTTTAAACTAATTTGCTTTGTTATCCTGATATACTTCCTCGTCTTTAAATTACGGAGTAAAAGCGTCCATGAATGCGGAAAAATCCCCGGTGGCTCCCAACGTTGACCAGGAAGAGATCGCCAAATTCGAAGCCGTCGCCTCGCGCTGGTGGGATCTTGAAGGTGAGTTTAAACCCCTGCACCGCATTAACCCCCTGCGTCTGGGCTATATCGCAGAGCGTTCCGGCGGCCTGTTCGGTAAAAAAGTGCTCGATGTAGGCTGCGGCGGCGGCATCCTGGCAGAGAGCATGGCGCGCGAAGGCGCTACCGTGACCGGCCTGGATATGGGCTTCGAGCCGCTACAGGTGGCGCGACTGCATGCGCTGGAAAGCGGTGTTCAGGTGGAGTACGTGCAGGAAACCGTCGAAGAGCACGCGGCGAAACATGCCCATCAGTATGACGTCGTCACCTGCATGGAGATGCTGGAGCACGTTCCCGACCCGCAATCGGTAGTAAAAGCCTGTGCGGCACTGGTGAAACCGGGCGGCCAGGTGTTCTTCTCCACCATCAACCGCAACGGCAAGGCGTGGCTGATGGCAGTAGTCGGCGCGGAATACGTGCTGCGGATGGTGCCAAAGGGCACGCACGACGTGAAAAAATTCATCAAACCCGCCGAATTGCTGGGCTGGGTCGATGGCACCTGGCTGAAAGAGCAGCACATCACCGGGCTGCATTACAATCCCCTGACCGACAAGTTCAAACTGGCACCGGGCGTGGACGTTAACTACATGCTCCATACCACTGCAAAAAAAGAGTAAGGTTAGCCACTCTTTTTCTGATGAATGCGCAACCCTCAGTTGCGCATTTTTTAAGACCCGTTGAAGAAATCAGCAGTCGATCAAATTTTCATTTTTTTTTCTACATTATTGACATCACGTCCAGGCCTTACGGCACGAGGACTTACGCTTTTTTACCCTTTCACAACCTGAATTTAACCTCAAAATCAACTCTTGTGCTGAAAAGAATCCTTACTAGAATACTCACCATCTTGCGTTATGCTTAACGCACAACCCCTATATATAGTATTTATCCACAGAGGTCTGTGGATAAGCGGGGGATATTTTCATTTTTCACGGACAGGTAAAAACCCACATGAATCAGAGTCTGCTGGTGACAAAGCGCGACGGTGCTACCGAGCGTATCAATCTGGACAAAATCCATCGTGTTCTCGACTGGGCAGCAGAAGGACTGAACAACGTATCTATTTCTCAGGTGGAACTGCGATCTCACATCCAGTTCTATGACGGCATCAAAACGTCTGATATCCACGAAACCATTATCAAAGCTGCGGCGGATCTGATCTCCCGCGAAGCACCGGATTATCAGTACCTCGCTGCCCGTCTGGCCATTTTCCACCTGCGTAAAAAAGCTTACGGCCAGTTTGAGCCGCCAGCGTTGTTCGATCATGTGGTGAAGATGGTAGAGCTGGGCAAATACGACACGCATCTGCTGGAAGACTACACGGAAGAAGAGTTCAAGCAGATGGACGGGTTTATCGATCACTGGCGTGATATGAACTTCTCCTACGCCGCGGTGAAGCAGCTGGAAGGTAAATACCTGGTCCAGAACCGTGTGACCGGCGAAATCTACGAGAGCGCCCAGTTCCTCTACATTCTGGTTGCCGCCTGCCTGTTCTCTGGCTATCCGCGCGATACCCGTCTGGAATACGTGAAGCGTTTCTACGATGCGGTGTCCACGTTCAAAATTTCTCTGCCAACGCCGATCATGTCCGGCGTGCGCACCCCAACCCGCCAGTTCAGCTCCTGCGTGCTGATCGAGTGCGGCGACAGCCTGGACTCTATTAACGCCACCTCCAGCGCCATTGTGAAATACGTTTCCCAGCGCGCCGGTATCGGCATCAACGCCGGTCGCATTCGTGCCCTGGGTAGCCCGATCCGCGGCGGTGAAGCGTTCCACACCGGCTGTATCCCGTTCTACAAACACTTCCAGACCGCAGTCAAATCCTGCTCCCAGGGCGGCGTGCGCGGTGGTGCAGCGACCCTGTTCTACCCGATGTGGCATCTGGAAGTTGAAAGCCTGCTGGTCCTGAAAAACAACCGTGGCGTGGAAGGTAACCGCGTGCGTCACATGGACTACGGCGTACAGATCAACAAGCTGATGTACACCCGTCTGCTGAAAGGTGGCGACATCACCCTGTTCAGCCCGTCCGACGTCCCGGGCCTGTACGACGCTTTCTTTGCCGATCAGGATGAGTTCGAGCGCCTGTACGTTCAGTACGAGCAGGACGACAGTATTCGTAAGCAGCGCGTGAAGGCGGTTGAACTGTTCTCCCTGATGATGCAGGAGCGCGCCTCGACCGGCCGTATCTACATCCAGAACGTCGACCACTGCAACACCCACAGCCCGTTCGATCCGGTCGTTGCCCCAGTGCGCCAGTCCAACCTGTGCCTGGAGATCGCCCTGCCGACCAAACCGCTGGAAGATGTGAACGACGAAAACGGCGAGATCGCCCTGTGTACGCTCTCCGCGTTCAACCTGGGTGCGATTAACAGCCTCGACGAGCTGGAAGAGCTGGCAGTGCTGGCGGTCCGTGCCCTGGATGCGCTGCTGGATTATCAGGATTACCCAATCCCGGCGGCCAAACGTGGTGCGATGGGTCGTCGTACCCTCGGCATCGGTGTGATCAACTATGCCTACTGGCTGGCGAAAAACGGCAAGCGTTATTCCGACGGCAGCGCCAACAATCTGACGCACCAGACCTTCGAAGCCATTCAGTATTACCTGCTGAAAGCCTCCAACGATCTGGCCATTGAGCAAGGCGCCTGCCCGTGGTTCAACGAAACCACCTACGCCAAAGGCATTCTGCCGATCGACACCTACAAGAAAGACCTGGACGCGATCGCCAACGAGCCGCTGCATCTTGACTGGGAAGCTCTGCGCGAATCCATTAAGACTCACGGCCTGCGTAACTCCACGCTCTCTGCCCTGATGCCGTCCGAGACCTCCTCGCAGATCTCCAACGCCACCAATGGCATCGAGCCGCCGCGCGGCCACGTCAGCATCAAAGCGTCGAAAGACGGGATCCTGCGCCAGGTGGTGCCGGACTACGAGCTGCTGAAAAACAACTACGAGCTGCTGTGGGAGATGCCAAATAACGACGGCTACCTGCAGCTGGTGGGCATCATGCAGAAGTTTATCGACCAGTCGATCTCTGCCAACACCAACTACGATCCGTCACGCTTCCCGTCCGGAAAAGTGCCGATGCAGCAGCTGCTGAAAGACCTGCTTACCGCCTATAAATTTGGCGTGAAGACCCTGTACTATCAAAACACCCGTGACGGTGCGGAAGATGCGCAGGACGATATGGCCCCGTCCATTCAGGATGATGGCTGCGAAAGCGGCGCATGTAAGATTTAATGTAAATGCCGGGTGGCGCTACGCTTACCCGGCCTACGATTTTGTTTGCCCGATCTACAAAATCTCTCACAGGACACACTCATGGCATACACCACCTTTTCACAGACGAAAAACGACCAGCTCAAAGAGCCGATGTTCTTCGGCCAGCCGGTCAACGTGGCACGCTACGATCAGCAAAAATATGACATCTTCGAAAAGCTGATTGAAAAGCAACTCTCCTTCTTCTGGCGTCCGGAAGAAGTTGACGTTTCCCGCGATCGCATCGACTTCCAGGCGCTGCCGGAGCATGAAAAGCACATCTTCCTCAGCAATCTGAAGTATCAGACGCTGCTGGACTCCATCCAGGGTCGTAGCCCGAACGTGGCGCTGCTGCCGCTGATCTCCATCCCGGAGCTGGAAACCTGGGTTGAGACCTGGGCCTTCTCCGAGACGATCCACTCCCGCTCCTACACCCACATCATCCGTAACATCGTCAACGATCCGGCGATTGTGTTCGATGATATCGTCACCAACGATCAGATCCTGAAGCGCGCGCAGGGCATTGCGCACTTCTATGATGACCTGATTGAGATGACCAGCTACTGGCATCTGCTGGGTGAAGGCACCCACAGCGTGAACGGCAAAACCGTCACCGTAAACCTGCGTGAGCTGAAGAAGAAACTCTACCTGTGCCTGATGAGCGTTAACGCTCTTGAAGCGATCCGTTTCTACGTCAGCTTCGCCTGCTCCTTCGCCTTCGCGGAACGCGAGTTGATGGAAGGCAATGCCAAAATCATCCGTCTGATCGCCCGGGATGAAGCCCTGCACCTGACCGGCACCCAGCATATGCTGAACCTGCTGCGCAGCGGCGTGGACGATCCGGAGATGGCTGAGATTGCAGAAGAGTGCAAGCAGGAGAGCTATGACCTGTTTGTGCAGGCGGCGCAGCAGGAGAAAGAGTGGGCAGAATACCTGTTCCAGGGCGGCTCGATGATCGGCCTGAACAAAGATATTCTCTGCCAGTACGTCGAGTACATCACCAACATACGCATGCAGGCGGTGGGTCTTGACCTGCCGTTCCAGACCCGCTCCAACCCAATCCCGTGGATCAACACCTGGCTGGTGTCCGATAACGTCCAGGTGGCGCCGCAGGAAGTGGAAGTGAGCTCCTACCTGGTCGGTCAGATTGACTCCGAAGTCAACACCGATGATTTGAGCGACTTCCAGCTCTGATGAGCCGCGTGACGCTTCGCCTGACTGGCACAGAACTCCTGTGCCAGGAAGAACACCCTTCCCTGCTTATTGCACTGGAATCCCACCGGATTGCAGTTGAATACCAGTGCCGTGAAGGCTACTGCGGCTCCTGCCGCTGCCGCCTGGTGACCGGCCAGGTTGACTGGATCACCGAGCCGCTGGCCTTCATCAACGAAGGGGAAATTTTGCCCTGCTGCTGTAGGGCAAAAGGCGATATTGAGATCGAGATGTAAAAAAGGGCCTTCCGGCCCTTTTTTTATTTTAAGAACGTCACCGCTTTATCCGGGAAATCTGTAAACAATCCGTCCACACCCGCCTGGTTGTACAACACCTCATAAAGCTGATTCACATCCGTCGCATATTCCGGCAACTGGTCCGCGCGCACCGTATAAGGATGGACCTGCATCTTGCTGGCATGCGCCTCTTTCACCATCGTCGTCAACTTCACGTGGCCCGGCGTGGAACCCTCTGCCACCAGCATGTGGTAATCCGGCCCGATGCCGTCGGCATACTGCGCAATCTGCTTCATCGCACCCGGTTTGAACATCCAGTCGTAGCTGTAGTTCACCCACGTCCCGTCCGGCTGCTTCTCCTGGGTTTCATTCCAGTTAGTGTAAGCAATCAGCTGCACCAGATTGAGATCCATCCCCATCTTCGGCTCCAGCTCGGTTTTGATGCGCTTCAGCTCAGCGGCGTCAAAACACTGCAGATACACCTTGTCCTTCTTGCTGGTGTAGCCATAGTGTTTCAGCACCTCCAGCGTTTTCGCGGCAATGTCTTTCCCTTCCTGGTGGTGGAACCACGGCGCTTTGATTTCCGGATAGATACCGATATTTTTACCGGTTGAGTGGTTCAGCCCCTGAACAAACTCAATCTCTTCCTGGAAGGTATGGATGCGGAAGTCAGATTTTCCCATCGGGAAACGTCCCGGATAAACCTGCACCTTCTTGCCATTTTCAATCTCGAAACCTTCGGTAAACTTCAGGGAACGGATCTCCGCCAGGGTAAAATCAATGGCGTAGAACCGGCCATCCTGGCGCGCACGGTCCGGGAAACGCTCCGCCACGTCCGTCACGCGATCAAGATAGTGGTCATGCAGGACGACCAGCTGGTCGTCCTTCGTCATCACCAGATCCTGCTCCAGATAATCCGCGCCCTGTGCATAGGCCATCGCTTTCGCCGGTAGCGTATGCTCCGGCAGATAGCCGCTGGCACCGCGATGGGCGATAACGATTTTATCCGCCGCCAGCGCGGACCCTGTCATCAGGCCCGCCAGCAGCAGACCGGTTGTTAAGTGAGATAATTTCATGGCAATGTTCCTTATTGACGACGTGCCAGCACTTCCGCGTGATGACGTTTCTCACCGATCATCACGACAATCAGCAGCAGTACCGCCAGTACGCTACCGCCGATCATCACCATAAATCCGCCGTCCCAGCCGAAGAAGTCAACGGTATAGCCCACGATGGCGCTCGCCGCGACCGAACCGCCCAGATAGCCGAACAGACCGGTAAAGCCTGCCGCCGTGCCTGCCGCTTTTTTCGGTGCCAGCTCCAGGGCATGCAGGCCGATCAGCATAACCGGACCATAAATCAGGAAGCCGATGACGATCATGCAGGCCATATCCACACCCGGGTTGCCCGGCGGGTTGAGCCAGTACACGACGGTGGCGATGGTCACCAGGGTCATAAAGAAGACGCCCGTCGCACCGCGGTTACCTTTGAACACCTTGTCCGACATCCAGCCGCAAATCAGCGTGCCCGGGATCCCGGCGTATTCATACAGGAAGTAGGCCCAGGATGATTTATCCAGCGTGAAGTGCTTCACCTCTTTCAGGTAGGTCGGGGACCAGTCCAGAATGCCGTAGCGCAGCAGGTAAACGAACACGTTCGCCACCGCGATGTACCACAGCAGTTTGTTGGGCAGCACATACTTCATGAAGATCTGTTTTGCCGTCAGCTCTTCTTCGTGCTTCTCACTGTAATCATCCGGATAGTCATTTTTGTACTCTTCAATCGGCGGCAGGCCGCAGGACTGTGGCGTATCGCGCATCAGCGCAAAGGCAATAATCGCCACCACGATCGCACCAAAGGCCGGCATATAAAGCGCAGCGTGCCAGTCGTTGAACCAGGCCATCCCCAGCAGGAACAGCAGAGGCGGAAGACCGCCCCCCACGTTATGCGCGCAGTTCCACACCGACACGATCCCGCCACGCTCTTTCTGCGACCACCAGTGCACCATGGTACGTCCGCATGGCGGCCATCCCATCCCCTGGAACCAGCCGCAGAGGAACAGCAGGACGAACATGACGGCAATGCTGGAGGTTGCCCACGGCACAAAGCCCATAAACAGCATGACCGCTGCCGCCAGGATCAGACCGGCAGGCAGGAAGACGCGCGGATTCGAGCGATCGGACACTGAACCCATAATGAATTTGGAAAAACCGTAGGCGATAGAGATCCCTGACAGCGCGAACCCCAGATCGCCACGGGAAAAGCCCTGCTCCACCAGATACGGCATGGCAAGCGCAAAGTTTTTACGCACAAGATAGTACGCCGCGTACCCGAAGAAGATCCCCAGGAAGATTTGCCAACGCAGACGGCGGTATAGCGGATCAATTTCTGCCTCTGGCAGACGCGCCCGATGCGGCGCAGGTTTGAAGATACTGAGCATAACAGCCTCCGTGGCCAGGTATTGAATTTACAGGGGCTTAACTGCCCCCGACTCCAGCGAGGCCGCGATGTTAAGAAATCTCAGTGATTGTTACTGTGAATCAACGCACAGATTGTTACAGAAATATGACAGAATGCGCAAAAAAGCTCATGAAATCACGTTTCACTTTCGAATATCGCTCGTTTGTGCTCGAAATCAAACAAACCACAGTTTTAGTGTGGCTAAATGATAAAAAAACGAACACAGAGGGATGACAATGACCATTCACGATCCTCGGTTCAGCGATGTGATAATCATTGGTGGTGGCGCTACCGGCGCCGGGATCGCACGCGATTGCGCCCTTCGCGGCTTAAGCGTCACGCTTCTGGAGCGCCATGATATTGCGACAGGCGCAACCGGGCGTAACCACGGCCTGCTGCACAGCGGCGCGCGGTATGCGGTCACCGACGCTGAATCCGCGCGCGAATGTATTGCTGAAAACCAGATCCTCAGGCGTATAGCCCGCCACTGTATTGAACCGACCGACGGCCTTTTTATCACCCTTCCCGAGGATGATCTCGCCTTTCAGGACACCTTTATCACCGCCTGTCATGCAGCTGGCATTCAGGCTGAGGCTATGGACCCGGCGCTGGCGCGGCGGCTGGAACCTTCGGTTAACCCGGCGCTTATCGGCGCGGTGAAAGTCCCTGACGGCACCGTCGATCCGTTCCGCCTGACCGCCGCCAATATGCTGGACGCCCGCGAGCATGGCGCGCGTATCCTCACCGGGCACGACGTGACCGGGCTTATCCGGGAAGGTAATCGCATCTGCGGCGTGCGGGTGTTTAACACGCAATACAACGAACACGGCGAGCTGTATGCCGCCGTCGTGGTCAACGCGGCGGGGATCTGGGGGCAGCGCATTGCGGAATACGCCGACCTGTCGGTGCGCATGTTCCCGGCGAAAGGCTCGCTGCTGATCCTCGACCATCGCATCAATAACCACGTGATCAACCGCTGCCGCATACCCTCTGACGCCGATATCCTCGTCCCGGGCGATACCATTTCGTTAATAGGTACAACCTCAACCCACGTGGACTACAGCGAGATTGATTACAACCGCGTGACCGCCGAAGAGGTCGACATCCTGCTACGCGAAGGGGAAAAACTGGCCCCGGTGATGGCGCAGACGCGTATTCTGCGCGCCTACGCGGGCGTACGTCCGCTGGTCGCCAGCGACAACGACCCGAGCGGACGTAACGTCAGCCGTGGCATTGTGCTGCTCGACCATGCCGCGCGTGACGGTCTGGACGGGTTTATCACTATCACCGGTGGCAAGCTGATGACCTATCGTCTGATGGCCGAGTGGGCAACCGATGCCGTCTGCCGCAAGCTGGGCAATACCCAATCGTGCGTGACGGCAGAACAGCCTCTGCCCGGATCGCGGCAGTCCACTGAGAAAACGCTACAAAAAATCATCTCCCTCCCTGCCCCCCTGCGTGGTTCGGCTATCTATCGCCATGGCGACAGGACGCCGGCCTGGCTGGGCGAAGGGCGACTGAGCCGCAGCCTGGTATGCGAATGTGAAGCCGTTACCGCCGGGGAAGTGCAATACGCGGTGGAGAACCTGACGGTCAATAGCCTGCTCGACCTCCGTCGCCGCACCCGCGTCGGAATGGGGACCTGCCAGGGAGAGCTCTGCGCCTGTCGTGCCGCCGGGCTATTGCAACGTTTTCATACCACTACCGCCACCCAGTCGCTCGATCAGCTTAGCGCATTTTTAAACGAGCGCTGGAAGGGCATTCAGCCTGTCGCCTGGGGTGATGCCCTGCGTGAAAGCGAGTTTACCCGCTGGGTCTACCAGGGGCTTTGCGGTCTTGAAAAGGAGCAACAGGATGAAATTTGATACCGTGATTGTCGGCGGCGGGCTGGCGGGCCTGCTCTGTGGCATCAAACTGACGAGGCAGGGGCTGCGTTGCGCCATTATCACCCGGGGCCAGAGCGCCCTGCACTTCTCGTCGGGCTCTCTGGATCTGATAGACGAAGCGTACCGCGATCAACTGCCGCCAGAGCACCCCTATCACCTGACTGGCGCGCAGCATATTGACCGCTTTGCGCTGGAAGCCGAAGCGCTACTGGCGGACTGCGGCGCACGCCTGAAGGGGAGCGCCAGGCAAAATCATCAGCGCGTCACGCCGCTCGGCACCCTGCGCTCCGCCTGGCTCAGTCCGGAGGAGGTACCCGTTGCCCCGTTTAATGCCGCGCGTGTGCGGGTCGTGGGTATCAGCGGTTTTCTGGATTTTCAGCCCCATCTCGCGGCGGCGTCACTTTGCCGTCAGGGGGTTAATGCCGAAACGGCAGAGATAGAGCTGCCCGAGCTGGATATCCTGCGCGACAACCCGAGTGAGTTTCGCGCGGTGAATATCGCCCGCTTTCTTGATAACGAAGATAAATGGCCGCTGCTGTATGACGCGCTCAGGCCGCTCGGCGAAAGCTGTGACGCGCTGTTGATGCCCGCCTGCTTTGGCTTACGCGACAACCGCCTCTGGCACTGGCTATCAGATCGTCTGCCCTGCACCCTCGGTCTGCTGCCAACCCTGCCCCCTTCCGTACCCGGCATTCGCCTGCATACCCAGCTGCAGCGCAAATTTGTTGCGCAGGGTGGCGTCTGGATGGCGGGGGATGAGGTGAAGAAAATGACGCTGACGGACGGCGCGATAAGTGAAATCTGGACGCGCAACCACGATGATATTCCGCTTCGTGCCCGCTATACGGTGCTGGCAAGCGGCAGTTTCTTCAGTAACGGACTGCTGAGCAGCCGGGATGGCATCCGGGAAGCCATTATGGGGCTGGATGTGCGGCAAAGCGCCTCCCGCGCGGACTGGTATCAGAGTGATTTCTTCTCGCCGCAGCCCTGGCAACAGTTCGGCGTGATTGCCGATAATCAGCTACATCCGCAACTTGCCGGTAAGCCAGTCAGTAATCTCTTTGCCATCGGCTCGCTGCTGGGCGGATACGATCCTGTCGCCCAGGGATGCGGTGGCGGCGTCTGCGCCGTGACGGCACTGTATGTCGCAGAGCAGATTAGCCAGCGCACGGAGGCTGAACGATGAACGATACCCGTTTTGAAAGCTGCATCAAATGCACGGTGTGTACCACCGTCTGTCCGGTCAGCGGCGTAAATCCGCGCTATCCTGGTCCGAAACAGGCCGGACCGGACGGCGAGCGTTTGCGCCTGAAGGACGGCAAGCTGTACGACGAGGCGCTGAAATACTGCATTAACTGTAAACGCTGCGAGGTGGCCTGTCCGTCCGATGTCAAGATCGGCGATATCATCCAGCGCGCCCGGGCGCGCTATAGCACGCAAAAACCGTCCTTGCGGGACGCCATTCTGAGCCACACCGACCTGATGGGCAGCCTGTCGACGCCGTTTGCCCCGCTGGTGAATGCAGCGACCTCTCTCAAACCGGTGCGCCAGCTGCTGGATGCCACGCTGAAGATAGACCATCACCGCAGTCTGCCCAAATATTCTCACGGCACCTTCCGCCGCTGGTACAAGTCCGTCGCGGCGGAGCAGGCGAAGTTTACCGACCAGGTGGCCTTTTTCCACGGCTGCTATGTGAACTACAACCACCCGCAGCTGGGTAAAGATCTGCTGAAGGTGCTTAACGCCATCGGAACAGGCATTCAACTACTGAATAAAGAGAAGTGCTGCGGCGTACCGCTGATTGCCAACGGGTTTACCGATAAAGCGCGCAGGCAGGCCAGAAGCAATGTCGCGTCGCTGCGGGAAGCCATTATCGACAAAGGTATTCCGGTGCTGGCGACCTCGTCCACCTGCGCCTTCACCCTGCGCGATGAGTATCCGCATCTGCTGGACGTAGATAATACCGGCCTGCGCGAGCACATCGAGCTGGCGACACGTTACCTGTGGCGCAAACTGGATAGCGGGCAGACGTTGCCGCTGGGGAAATTGCCCCTGAAAGTGGTGTATCACACACCCTGTCATATGGAGAAAATGGGCTGGTCGCTCTATACGCTTGAACTGCTGCGGTTGATTCCGGGCCTTGAGCTGACGGTGCTGGATTCGCGCTGCTGCGGTATTGCGGGAACCTACGGCTTTAAGCGTGAAAACTACGAAACGTCACAGGCGATTGGCGCCCCGCTGTTCCGCCAGATTGAAGAGAGCGGCGCGGATATCGTGGTGACCGACTGCGAAACCTGCAAGTGGCAGATTGAGATGTCCACCCGCAAGCGCTGTGAACATCCGATTACCCTGCTGGCGAAGGCGCTGGGCTGAACGTGCCGGGGAAAGGCCCCGGCACAGGTTTTACTCAACGTACAGCGATTCGACGACGTTGATCCAGCCATGCTCGCTGGCCACCGGCTTATCGTTCAGCCAGCGGCGCAGCATGTTCAGCGCCATCATCGCGCAGACCTCCTGACGGACTGCCAGGCTGTAGCGCGTTGTGCTCATTTTCACCCGCAGGGCGTGGGTGCCTTCCGGGGTAGCCAGGGCAAAGTTGAGATGATCCTCTTCCGCACCCGACACCGCCAGTGCCAGACCGGCAAAATGTTTCACACGCCGCTCGGCCACCCAGTGGGCAGTTTGCGCCAGGGTCTCTTCCTGAGAAGGTACTACCTCGCTGGCCAGCAGTGGAGCGCTTACCCGGGAGAGCTGTAACGCCAGCAGGCCACCGGTAAATTGCTCGCTCAGGGTCAGGCTCAGCTGGCGGGCCTGTAGATGGCGGGCGATTTGCGCCGGGAGCCCTTCGGTGCCTTCGAAGATCAGGTTCTCACCCGCCACGCGCTGCACCTCAGGCCACAGGGCCAGCATGGCAGCCTTCTCGGTTGCCGGACCGGTTAATTTCAGTTCGATAATCGGCATCGAGGAGCGATAGCCCATGGTCACACCTGGCGGCAACGTCAGATGATCGAGGCTCTGGGCCAGGTCACTCTCCGAGCGGCCAAAGGTGGTGAGACGCAAACAGATTGGCGGTTCCGGTAGGGTGAAACGCTGACGCAGACGCGGCAGGATCTCTTTTTCCACCATCACCTTAAATTCAGACGGGACGCCGGGAGTGAAGAACATCAGGCAGCGATTAAGCTGAACGGCAAAGCCGCAGGCGGTGCCGACCGGATTATCAACCAGCTCCGCGCTGGCCGGAATTTCTGCCTGCTTGCGGTTGCTGGGAGCCATCACCTTGCCGCGATCGCTGAAGAACCGCTCCATATGGCTGAGCCACTCGGTGTGCAGCACCAGCGCTTCGCCTTTCGCCGTGGCGGCGGCCAGCGCGCTCAGGTCGTCGCTGGTGGGGCCGAGGCCACCGTTAACAATCAGCACATCTGCCTGTTCGCTACGCTCACGCAGAACGTTGACCAGCGCCTCCAGCGAGTCGCCCACCGTATTACGCCGCGTTAACGGTAATCCCTGCTCAAAGAAAATATCCGCCAGCCAGGCCGCATTGGTATCAGTGATTTGTCCATGCAGCACTTCATCGCCAGTGGACAGCATCTCCACGTTTATCATTGTGTTCTCCCGCATTTGTGGTGAAAACACTATAGCGCAATCGGCTGTTGGGGGAAGAGAGAAACAGGCGCGGCAGAACGCCGCGCCGGGGGATCAGAAGCCTGCGCTCACGCCCACGTACGGGCCATCGGCAATCGCGTTGTCACGGTTGCCGTCTTTGCCCGCCAGGTTCAGGTAACGGTAGCCCGCCTCAATAGTGATCGGGCGCATGATGGTCCAGCGCGCACCGGCGTTGGCCTCTTCGTAGCTATCGATACCGCTGGAGAGGGAGTCCGGGGAGTAGTAATACTCGCCAAACAGACCGAAACTGTCGCCAATTTTCCACTGCAGGCCGCCGCCTACTGCTGCCGCATAGCCTTCATCGCTGTCTTTCGGGTGGGTGTAGATACCTTTCCCGCCCACGGTGGCGAGGAACGGACCGAGAGGCACGTTCAGGCCCAGGCCAACGCTGGCCACGTCACCCTCATCGTCGTTATTGGTCCAGTTGCCGGTCGCAAACAGGCCCGACGTTTCCGTGCCAAAACCGACGCCAACATTGGTGTAGTCCTCACCGGCCTGGCCGCTGATGGAAATTGCGTTTGCTGCCGCAGAAACGAACATCAGGCCGCCAAGGCCCAGTAATGCCACTTTTTTCATTGTCGTGATCCCGCACAATTATTGAGATAAATTCCAAAAACGCGTGATTTTAACGTGAGTCGGCCAGGGATCAACGCTGAGGTGATGTAATAAAAAAATTAGATTGTAACCAGTTGATACTTACAGGTTTTAACAATGTTAAATTCTGAGAAACACTTTACGCCCGATTAGGTTGCGTCCGATCAATACCCACCCTGACTAACTTCTTTAGATTATCTTTCGCTCAAAACGGAAATTTAAAGACCAATACTCACACATCAGGGAGAAAACATGAGCAAGAAAGGTTTAACCACCGCCTCCGGCTGCCCCGTGGTTCATAACAATAATGTTGCTACGGCGGGCCCACGTGGACCAATGCTGCTGCAGGATGTCTGGTTTCTGGAAAAACTGGCGCATTTCGACCGGGAGGTGATCCCGGAACGTCGGATGCACGCCAAAGGTTCAGGCGCCTACGGTACCTTTACCGTGACCCAGGATATCACCGCCTTTAGCCGGGCGAAGCTGTTTTCCGCCGTCGGTAAAAAAACCGATCTCTTTGTGCGCTTCTCCACCGTTGCGGGTGAACGCGGCGCCGCCGATGCCGAACGCGATATCCGCGGCTTCTCCATCAAGTTTTATACCGAAGAAGGTAACTGGGATCTGGTCGGAAATAACACGCCCATCTTCTACCTGCGCGATCCGCTGAAGTTCCCGGATCTGAATCACGTGGTAAAACGCGATCCGCGTACCAACCTGCGTAATCCGACTTACAAATGGGATTTCTTCTCTCAACTGCCAGAAACGCTGCACCAGCTCACCATTGACTTCAGCGATCGCGGCCTGCCGTGCTCCTATCGCACCATGCACGGCTTTGGCAGCCACGCCTTCAGCTTTATTAACCACAACAACGAACGCTTCTGGGTGAAATTCCACCTCAAGTCCCAACAGGGGATTGCTAACCTGCAGGATGATGAAGCCAAACGCCTGGTCGCAGAAGATCGCGAGAGTTCCCAGCGCGATCTCTTTACCTCTATCGAAAAAGGCGATTTCCCACGCTGGACGTTTTACGTGCAGATCATGCCGGAAAGCGATGCTGCGAAGGTGCCGTACAACCCCTTCGATCTGACCAAAGTCTGGCCGCACGGCGACTATCCGCTGATGGAAGTGGGCGTGCTGGAGCTGAACCGTAACCCGGATAACTACTTTGCAGAAGTTGAGCAGGTGGCGATGTCGCCTGCTAACGTGGTGCCGGGGATTGGCTTCTCACCGGATCGCATGTTGCAGGGGCGTCTCTTCTCCTACGGCGATGCCCACCGCTACCGTTTAGGCGTTAACCATCATCAGATCCCGGTGAACGCCCCGCGCTGTCCGTTCCATAACTACCATCGCGACGGTGCGATGCGTGTGGATGGCAACAGCGGCAACGGTGCTACCTATGAGCCAAACAGCTTTGGCGTCTTCCAGGAACAGCCGGACTTCAGCGAGCCGCCATTGTCGCTTGAGGGTGCCGCTGACCACTGGAATCATCGTGAAGATACGGACTACTTCAGCCAGCCGCGCAAGCTGTTTGAACTGCTGAGCCCGGAAGAGCATCAGCGGATGTTTGCACGTATCGCCGGGGATATGCGGGATGTGCCGGCATTTATTCAGGCGCGCCAGATTGCCCTGTTCAGCGAGGTTCATCCTGACTACGGGGCGGGTGTTCAGGCAGCGCTGATGCGCTTAGCCGAAGAGAAGTAAAAACAGAACGGGAGCCCAGGCTCCCGTTTTCTGTTGCAGGATTAATGTCTGGCCTGCTCGACAATCTCGGGTGCCAGCCCGGTCAGTTGAGTGACAGTCTCCGGCGGCAGGCCCTTTTCCAGCATCACCTTCGCGATGCGAAGCGCCTCCTGTTCGATGCCTTCCGCTCTAACCTGACTCAGCCCCTGATTTAATCCCTGGGCCATGCCCTCTTCCCGGAGATATTGCGCAATATTCATTAACGTCTCCTTATGCTGATGATCCTTAGTCCTGTTTGCTAATGCCTGCAAAAACGCTGCGGGATCGGCGGTATGACCGGCCTTGAGAAGATAGTTGAGCAACGTTTTGAGCTGGGCGTTGCCAGTGTATCCCAGCGTCAACAGCCTGACCAGTTGCTCATGGAGTTCCAGCATGTCCCGCTGTCGGACATGCTTTTGCAGCAGTTCCAGCATCGCAATCCGGCGGTGTTCCATGATGCTTTCGTCGGGCAGGCAGGTGATGTCAATCAGGGGAAAGGGCCCGGTGTAGAGGGATTCGGCCTGCTCAGGCACCTGAAAGCCGTCGAGCCAGCGCAGCGACCAGGGATAAGGCGAGACCCGACCATGATAAAACAGCAAAGGGATCACTAGCGGCAGTTCACGATGCCCTTTGTCGAGATGTCGCTGCATGGCAGCAATCGCGTAACGCATCAGGCGAAAGGCCATATGCCGATCCGGGGAGCTTTGATGCTCGATCAGCACATAAATATACCCCTCGCCGGAAGCGGTATTAACGGACCAGAGGAGATCGGCGTAACTGAGACGAAGATCCTCTTCGACAAAGCTGCCCGACTCCAGCCGCAACGACGATAAATCACAGAGCGCGCGTAATTTTTCAGGCAAATGAATCGCTAAAAAATCACGCGCCGTTTCCGGCTGCGACAGAATATGACGAAATACCGCGTCATGCGGCGTAGGTGTTGATGGGCTGTGCATATTTTCCCTTGCGCCAGTTCCTTTCGCCGGAAAATAGCACAGCGTGCGCTGCAGGTAAGCTTGTTGATTTCCTTTCCCGAGCAGGCTCGCAAATCAACCTTTCAACGACTGATAAACCCACTGTTGCAAAGCGCGTCGGGAGATCTTAATCCCGCCATTTTTCAGTTCGGCCGGGAGGACCAGCCAGTGCACCGGCTGCTGAAAGCGTGCCAGCTTATCGCCGACCCAGTGTGGCAGTTGCGCGATATCCACTCCCGCTTCGCACTCGACGACCGCTACGGGCCGCTGTCCAAATTCGACGTCATCGAGGGGAACGACATACACCTGGCTGACCTGAGGATGAGTACCGATCACCCGCTCCAGCTCTTCCGGCTGGATCCCCTCCCCGCCGCTGAAAAAGAGGTTATCCATGCGACCGAGGATCGTCAGGCGTCCGTCCACTATCTCACCGCGATCGCGGGTGGCGAACCAGCCTTGCGCATTGGCGATGGGGACAAGCTGGCCATCACGCCAGTAGCCGCTGGCCATGCTGGCGGCCTTTAACCACACTTCCCCCTCCACCAGCTTCACTTCCCGACCCGGCAGCGGATAGCCGACATCCGCCTGGCCATCCGCCTCTTTGGCGCAGACCGTGGAGGCAAACTCCGTCAGGCCATACCCGCACCAGCTGCGTATGCCCCGGCTGGTAGCCCGCAGGGTTAACTCCCCCGGGATCGCCGCGCCACCCAGCAGTACCGCTTTTAGCGCAACCTTTTCCTCACCGTTGAGCAGGCGCCAGAGCTGCGTCGGCACCAGAGAAGCATGGGTACAGCCCTGCAGCATCTGCTCCAGAGGCTGTTTTTCACAGACGGTCAGGCGGGCGCCCGCCAGCAACCAGCGCCACAGGATCCCCTGTCCAGAGACATGGAACAGCGGCAGGGAGAGCAGCCAGTCGTCCTCCCCGGCGTAGGGCAGAAGGGCCAGCACGCCTTCAGCGCTGGCAAGGTGCGCAGCACAGGTGTGCACCGCCGCTTTCGGCAGCCCCGTCGAACCCGAAGTTAAGGTCATGGTCGCCAGTCGTTCAGGCTGCCAGGCCGCGCCAGTACTCCCCTTATGCCGATCCATTTTCAGGGCAGACAGGCTGGCATAACCGCCCTCGCCGTTAAGCACCAGCGCAAACCGCAGCGTCAGGGGCGGGAGCAGGATCTCCACCACGGAACGGGGCAGCTGCGGGTTCACCGGCAGGATCCGCGCCCCACACTGCAATAGCGCCAGCCACGCCAGCAGCGTGTCGGGATGATTATGCGCCTGCAGCATTACCCCATCCCCTTCCCTTACCCCCTGCAGGACAAAACCGCTCGCCAGCGCATCGATACGCTGGCAGAGTTCGCGCCAGGTCAGGCATTCGCCGTTAAGCCGCAGGGCTGTTTTTTCAGGATGGACAGTACACCAGTGCCGCCACGGCCAGTCGAAAAAGGTCATAGCAGCGGCTCCAGCGCCTCGCGATCCCGACACGGCAAGGTGTTGCCTGGCCAGGGCCGCAGTAACTGCGCCTGCATCAGGTTCAGGGTATCCAGGCCGGGAACGGTGCCCGGCGTGAACTGCGCGGCAATCCGCGCCAGCTGGGTCAGGCCGAGGCTCGACTCAATCGAGGAGCTGATCACCGCCGTCAGCCCGAGGGCATGAGCTGCTTCTACCTGCTCACGCACCTTCGCGATACTGCCGGTGAGGGTGGGTTTGATCACCGCCGCGCGAACGCCCGGTTGGGCAATCCATTCAAAATCGTCTTCACGCAGGCTTTCATCCCAGGCGATGGCAATTCCTGTCTCGCGGGCAAATGCCAGCGAGTCCGCCCGCGTTTTGCAGGGCTCCTCGAGAAAGGCAATGCGGTCCCGGTAGGCCGGGTTAACGTACTTCGCGAACTGCTGCGCTTTCAGCGGCGTCCAGGCGCGGTTGGCATCCAGGCGCAGACGCAGATCCGGGATAGCCTCCAGCAGCAGATTCGCCACCATCCCGTCGCGCACCGCTTCGTACAGACCCACCTTGATCTTCGCCACCTTCTCGCCCGGCATAGCGGCGAGAATGGCAAAAAGTTCGTCAGGATCCCCGGTGCAAAGCGGGGCCGCGCGATAATCCGCCTCTTCCGGCAGGGAACCGTCCAGCTCCGCCAGCGCGCAGCTGATGCCAAAGTCCACCGCAGGCAGGCCTGGCAGCAGAGGCGCTTCGCCGTCGCGCCAGGCGAGAGTCCACGCCCGCAGGGCGGCTTCGGCCTCCTCCAGCGATTCGCGGCTGAAGCCCGGCAGAGGGGAGACTTCTCCCCACCCGTGTCGATCGCCCTGCTGCAGATGAACGAACAGACCGTCGCGGGTTTTTAACCGCCGTTCGCGCAGCACCACACCCGCGTCCATCGGTAGCTGCCAGCGGTAGATCTGTACGCTGCGCATTACGGATTCCGTTTGTATTTACTGAAGTCCGGCTGACGCTTCTCGTTGAAGGCGTTGCGTCCCTCCTGACCCTCTTCGGTCATGTAGAACAGCATGGTGGCATTGCCCGCCAGCTCCTGCAGCCCGGCCTGGCCGTCGCAGTCGGCGTTCAGCGCCGCCTTCAGGCAGCGCAGCGCCATCGGACTGTTTTGCAGCATCTCACGGCACCAGCGGACGGTCTCTTTTTCCAGGTCAGCAATCGGCACCACGGTGTTAACCAGGCCCATATCCAGCGCTTCCTGAGCGTTGTACTGACGGCACAGGAACCAGATCTCACGCGCTTTTTTCTGACCGACGATGCGGGCCATGTAGGACGCTCCCCAGCCGCCGTCGAAGGAGCCGACTTTCGGGCCGGTCTGGCCGAAAATGGCGTTCTCTGCGGCAATCGTCAGGTCGCACATCATGTGCAGCACGTGACCCCCGCCGATGGAAAAGCCAGCAACCATCGCCACTACCGGTTTCGGGCAGGTGCGGATCTGGCGCTGGAAGTCGAGGACGTTCAGGTGATGTACGCCGGAGTCATCCTGGTATCCGCCGTAGTCGCCACGCACTTTCTGATCGCCCCCGGCGCAGAAGGCTTTTTCGCCTTCCCCGGTGAGAACAATCACGCCGATGTTGTCGTCGTAACGGGCATCCGACAGAGCATTGATCATCTCCTTGACGGTGACCGGACGAAACGCGTTACGCACTTCGGGACGGTTGATGGTGATTTTGGCGATCCCGTCCGCCGATTTGTGGTAACGAATGTCGGTGTAACCTTCGGAGCAGTCCTGCCATTCCACCGGTGCGTAGAGCATGTTTTCATCAGGGTAGATCATAGAGTGTCCTTTATGGGTAGACGGAGTATCTGGGCCAGACGCTCGGCCACCGCATCGGGATTTTCCCGATGGGCGTTATGTCCGGCATGGGAAATTTGATGGCCGATGGCGGGCAGTTCCCGGGCAATCGCCCTGAACTTCTCATCCCGCTCGCCATACAGATAGAAAAAAGGGGCCACGCCCTCAGCGAGCGCAGGCCGTAAATCGGGTTGTTCGGCCAGGGAAGTTGCCTGCAACATCGCGGCGAGGGTCGTGCCGTTGTTGCGGCTGCGCAGGGCCACCAGCGCCTGACGCTGCACGTCGGTTAACGACGCGAAGACCGGCTGTTGATACCAGTCGGCAAACACCGCCTCTAAGGGTTCATGGCGAAAACGCGCGGCCCAATGGGCATCTGAGGCGCGGCGGCTTGCTTTTTCCTGGTCATCTCGTAACCCCGGATGCGCCCCTTCAACAATCAGCCCCTGCAGCCCTTTTGGGCGCTGGCAGGCGTGATACATCGCAATGCGGCCGCCAAGGGAGTACCCCACCAGCCAGTAATTGAGTATGTTGTAACTAACAAGGGTGCGATTCAGCAGATCGCTCAGGTCGCTGAAACCGCTCACCGCAATGGACGCTGATTCACCGTGGCCCGGCAGATCGAGATACAGCTGGGGATAGTCACCCAGCCTCTCTCCTGCCAGCTGCCATTCACGGCGATCGCCGGAAAAGCCGTGCAGGAACACCAGCCAGGGTTTTCCTGGCGCACCAGCGCAGGGCGTCCCTTGCAGGATCATAGATGGCTTACCTGCGCCAGCAGGCTCTGCAGCATCTGCGCGCCGTCGCTGTCGTTGACCACCACTTCGATAAGCGTGGCGCGAGGTTTGCTCCACGCCGTATTCAGGGCGCTCTCCAGCTCGGCCCAGTTCGTCGGGCGCTGATAGCGGAGGCTGAACATCGCCGCGGCATGTTCAAACTGCACGTTCTGCGGCATCAGATAGAAGCGCTCCCGCTCACTCTGGGGTGTCGGCAGCAGGGAGAAAATCTGCCCGCCGTTATTGTTAATCACCAGCAGCACAAAGGGCGCCGAGGCCTGACGTAACAGCGCCAGGGCGTTGAGATCGTACAGCGCCGACAGATCGCCAACGATCGCCAGCGTCGGCCGGGCGTTGGCGCGCTGGACGCCGGCTGCGGTGGAGATCAGCCCGTCAATGCCGCTGGCGCCACGGTTACTGAACACCGGATAGCCTGCCGGCAGGCGGGAAAGCGCATCAATCAGACGCACCACCAGACTGTTGCCGACAAACAGTTGCCCCTGCTCGGGCAGATAGCGACGAATCTGGTGCGCCAGCTGCGCCTCGCCAAATTCTTCGCTGTGTTGCGCCGTCAACTGCCAGGCCTGACGGGAGAGCTCCGGGATCGCCGCGGCCCAGGGGGCACGTTTTTCCGCCGGATGCAGTTCCAGCCAGTCGGCTACATTCGACACCAGCCGACGGCCGCGATGGTGGGCTGGATCCAGCCGACCTTCCCGCGGGTCCACCAGCCAGTACTCTTCCGGCGTGCAGGTGGCCTGCCACTGCAGCAGTCGTTTCCCCGTCAGACTGCCGCCCAGCTGGACCACAATCTGCGCCTGCTCCAGCTCGGTGACGGCTTTCGCATTGCCGAGCCACAGATCGGCGCACGGCAGCGGCTGCCCGGTCTGGGAGAGCACGTCGCCAATCAGCGGCCAGCCGAGGGTTTGCGCCCACTCCGCCACCTTTTTACCTTCCGCCGCGTTCATCCTGCCCGCGAGCACTACGCCGCGTTTTTGCCGCCAGAAGAACCAGTCGCGCTGTTTAGGGCTTGAGAGTTCTGCCGGGGTGCTCAGCCAGGGTTTATCGCTCTGCCACCAGTCGCCCAGCGCCTGCTGCCAGGCAAGATCGGTTTCGTCCATTTCGCCATACAGCGGCTCGGCAAAGGGACAGTTAATGTGCAGCGCGCCCGCACGCAGGGCGCCAAGGGCGTTATCCACCGTGGAGACCAGCCAGCGGGCGGGGATATCCCGGGTGGGACGCGGCAGGGAGAGCGTTTCCGTGGGGTGAGAGGCAAAAAGCCCCGGCTGGCGAATGGCCTGGTTTGCGCCACAGTCGATCAGCTCCGGGGGACGATCCGCCGTCAGCAGGACCAGTTTTTCGCCGGTCAGCCCGGCCTCAATCAGCGCCGGATAGAGGTTCGCCACCGCCGTACCGGAGGTGACAATCACCGCCACCGGGGCGTTACTGGCTTTCGCCAGCCCCAGCGCCAGATGCCCAAGACCGCGCTCATCAAAGTGGGTGTGATGAATAAAGGCGCGGTTCTCCGCAGCAGCCAGGGTCAGCGGCGTTGAACGCGAACCGGGTGCGATGCAAACGTGCCTGACGCCATGGCGGGTCAGGGCTTCAAGGATCACCGCCGCCCAGCGCCGGTTAAAGGAACTCACTGACATGGAATTGTCCGGTATCAATATTACGACGTAGTATAAATAATAGAAAAAGATGTAATTTTGATATGAGTCGGGTAAGTACGACTCAGTATTAATCCTTTAGGAGCAGAGAGCGCAGTCCGGCGGCTTTATTTTCAATCTCCTGCCACTCCTGTTCAGGGTCAGAACCACTCACAATTCCCGCGCCGGCGTACAGGCGCACGCTGCTCCCCTGCACGCTTGCCGAGCGTAACGCCACGCAGAACTCGCTTTGCGCTAATGACAGATATCCGGCGGAACCGGCATACCACTCCCGGTCAAAGGGTTCGGTGCGGGCGATAAACTCCCACGCAATATGTCGCGGCAGACCGGCGACGGCCGCGGTAGGTTGCAACCGCATCAGGCACTGTTCATCATCCGGCTGCTGCAGCGCCGTCCAGATGCAGCGGCGCAGATGCTGAACCTTACGCAAACGCACGATTTGCGGCGGCAGGACGTCAAGTACCCCGCCATCGCGCTGCAGGCGCTGACAGATATCCTCGACCACCAGCATATTTTCCCGCTGGTTTTTATCGTCATTCATCAGCCATTCGCCCAGGCGGGCAGCCTGGGTATCATCAGGATGGCTGGCGACCGTACCGGCCAGCGCCTCGGTGCGAAGCAGGGTTCCGCGTCGCCGCCACAGCCGTTCCGGCGACGAACCGAGAAAGGCATGAGTCGCATCAAAACGAATAAAGAAGTGGTAGCACTGGAAATTCACCCGACGGCTGGCGGCCATCAGGGCGGCAGGATTAACCGGCAGGTTGAACTGCAGATCCGTTGCCCGGGCCAGCACTACTTTGTCGAACTCGCCCCGGGCAATGGCGTCGGTTGCCCGGGTGACCAACGCCAGCCAGCCGGATTTCTCAGGCCGATGGGTTTCGCTCACTACCGGCTGGACAACGGCGTCAACGGGCTGACTCTCCTGGAGGGAGCCTATGAATTCGCGCGCGCATTGCGCATCGTTTTTCAGCGAGGTGGCGCTGCAGAGGATCAGCCGCAGCGTCGCGGTTCCGCCGTGACGTTGCCACAGCAGACGCGGCAGGAACAGGTTGCCCTTGTGCGGATCGAACGCATTGACGCCCACCGCCCGAAGGTCAGGACATTGCGGATAACAGTGTAAAAATTGACGGGCAGTAGTGAGAGAGGAGAAGTGTTTCGTCGCGCCCAGCGCGGCGTACTCTTCATCGCCGTTACGCTGCTGCCAGTAAAACTGAGGGAAAATCTGCTGGGCATTCAGCCAGGCGAGAGGGTCAAACGCGTCGTTGAGCGCAAAGGAGACATCAAGGTGATGCAGACCAGGCGCATCAGGAAAATCGTCTGCTAACTGATGGCAAAGGCCTGCCAGTGCGGTGGAAATCGAGTGCACGCGAACTTCTCCCGGCTCAAAAACCTCACATTATACGGGGTAGTTGCCTGAAAAAGCAGTACCCACGATTTGGCAGGGAGAAGCGTGCGTGTTGAATTAACGGCGGGCGAGCAGCAGACCGAGCACCAGACCGGCGGCGGCACCTACCCCAATACCCTGCCATGGTTTTTCACGGACATAATCGTCTGCACGATAGACCGCTTTTTTAGCGCGATAATAGTAAGTATCCGACGCATGGCTCACGCGCGTCTTCACGTCGTGAAGCGCCTGTTCGGCACGCGCCTTCAGCTCAATGTACTTTTGATCGGCCGGATCGCCTGAAGAACGAAGGACTTCTTCCAGCGTTTCACTTAACAGCGTCAGATCATCATCAACATGCGTTTCCGAAGATTGGAAGGACATAGTTTTCTCCTTGTGGTTGCATCAGTCCGCTAACTATAGACAATCCCTGCCGATTCTGCCTGCTACGCTTGTTCCGTCTCTTTGGCCATTCCGATATGCGGGATGCCATCTTCATCGTAGATTTCGGTCACCGGCGCAAAGCCAAAATGGGCATAAAACGGCTGCAAATGCGCCTGAGCCCCCAGGTATAACGCCTTGTTCGGCCAGTGCTTTTCGCAGGAGCGCAGCGTTTGCTCCATCAGGGTATAACCCAGTTTTTCGCCCCGGGCCTGACTGCTGACAATCACCCGGCCAATCACAACGGGGGAAAAATCGTCGTCGCTTTTCAGAATCCTCGCATAAGCTACCAGCTGGTTATCTTTCCAGCCGAGGATATGGCGGTTCTCCCCCACCAGGTCGTCGCCGTCTATGTCCTGGTAAGGGCAGGTTTGTTCCACCACAAAGACGTCGCAGCGCAGCTGAAGTAAAGCGTAGAGAGTGGGAACGGTCAGCTCGCTATGGTGCAGATCTTGCCACTGGATCATCGGGGTCTCCTTATCGTGTCGGTAGCCGTTATACTAATGACTTTTCGTCCCGGGCACAGAGGCTGAATGCATTATGGAACTGCTTTTTTTAGGAACATCCGCTGGCGTGCCAACCCGGTCGCGCAACGTCACCTCAATTCTGCTGGATTTACAGCACCCGACCCGCGGCGGATTGTGGATGTTTGACTGCGGCGAAGGGACGCAGCACCAGCTGCTGCGCACCGCCAGCCATCCCGGCAAGCTGGATAAAATCTTTATTACCCACCTGCATGGCGATCACCTCTTTGGCCTGCCGGGGCTGCTGTGCAGCCGCTCGATGGCGGGCAATATCCATCCGCTGACCATTTACGGCCCATCCGGTATCCGTGAGTTTGTCGAAACCAGCCTGCGCATCAGCGGATCCTGGACCGATTATCCCCTCGAGATTGTCGAGATAAGCGCCGGGGTGGTGTTCAGCGATGAGGCATATACCGTGACCGCCGCGGCGATGAATCACCCCGTGGAGTGTTACGGCTATCGCATTGAGGAACACGATAGACCCGGCGCCCTCGATGGCGCAGCGCTGGTTGCCGCCGGGGTGCCTTTTGGCCCGCTGTTCCAGCAGCTGAAGCGCGGGGAACGCATTACCCTCGAGGATGGACGGACGATCGATGGCGCCGACTATCTCTCCCCACCGCGCCCGGGCAAGAAGCTGGCTATTTTCGGCGATACCGCCCCCTGCGAGAGCGCTCTCGCGCTGGCTCAGGGTGTCGATCTGCTGGTGCATGAGGCCACGCTTGAGGCCGCGATGGAGGAGAAGGCCAACAGCCGCGGTCACAGTTCAACGCGTCAGGCGGCCAGGCTTGCCTGCGACGCGCAGGTGAAGAAACTGGTCATCACCCATGTCAGCTCCCGCTATGACGCAGAGGGCTGCGCCATGCTGCTGGCAGAGTGCCGCGCCCTGTTTGCCGACTGTCAGCTGGCAGAAGATTTTGCCGCGATGCGTGTTTAATGCTCTGGTTTTCCCCGAGTCTGCCGATAACCCCTAACAGGCAGGTATTTTTCACTCGAGGGTAGAATGGATAATTTCCAGAAAGACATTGATGACAGGGCAAATCTGACCCTGTCGAACCGTTTTGAGCTGTTGCTGTTCCGTCTCGGCACCTCAATGAACGAAAACAAATCTGAGCTGTTCGGCATCAACGTCTTTAAGCTTCGCGAGATTGTGCCCATGCCAGCGTTCACCAAGCCGGCGGGCATGAAGTCACCCCTGATGGGGATGGTTAATATTCGTGACCAGGTGATCCCGGTTATCGACCTCGCCGCTGTGGCAGGCTGCAAGCCGACAACGGGTCTGAACATTCTGCTGATCACCGAGTATGCCCGCAGCGTGCAGGCTTTTGCCGTCGAGTCGGTGGAGAACATTATGCGACTGGACTGGAAGCAAGTGCATGCGGCGGAAACCGCGGTCAGCGGACGCTATATCACCAGCATTGCCTGTCTGGACGAAAAGACCGACACCAACGATCTGGCGATGGTGCTGGACGTGGAGCAGATCCTGTATGACATCACCCCGGCCAATCACGACCTGCATGCCACCGACCTGAAGACCACCCAGTTCAACATCAAGCCGGGTGCCGTGGCGATTGTGGCGGAAGACTCCAAAGTGGCGCGCTCGATGCTGGAGAAAGGCTTGCAGGCGATGGCGATCCCGGCGCTGATGCATATCACTGGCAAAGAGGCGTGGGAAAAGATTGGCGTTCTCGCGGCACAGGCTCAGGCGGAAGGGGTGCCGATCACCGATAAGATCGCCCTGGTGCTGACCGACCTCGAGATGCCGGAGATGGACGGCTTTACCCTGACCCGTAAAATCAAATCCGATGCGATCCTGAAAGACATTCCGGTGGTGATCCACTCTTCCCTGTCCGGCAACGCCAACGAAGACCATATCCGTAAGGTGAAAGCCGATGGCTATGTGGCGAAGTTCGAGCTGAACGAGTTGTCATCGGTGATTGAAGAGGTGCTGGAGCGTTCAACGAAGAAGATTGATGGGCCGTTGATTAGTCGTAAGCAGCTGGCTTAAGACTGCTGCGGGCTGGTGCCCTCACCCCGTCCCTCTCCCACAGGGAGAGGGCGCAAACCATAAAAAAACCCGCCGAGGCGGGTTTTTTGTTTTCTACATCAGCGGCATCGCGTGCTGCACGATGGTAATCAGCGGCTGCGGATAGATACCGAAGATCAGTACCAGCAGCGCAGAGATCAGCACCACAATACCCCCGGCGCTGTACTGCCAGTTGCCTGGCGCATCGCGGTTGAGCTGCTGAGGTGCACTCAGGTACAGGCTCACGGCAACGCGCAGGTAGTAGTAGAGACCAATCGCGGAGCCGATAACGACACCCGCCGTCAGCCACCACAGACCCGCCTGCACACCCACGGCCAGCACGTAGAACTTACCGATAAAGCCGAGCGTCATCGGGATACCCGCCAGGGAGAGCATCATCACCGTCATCACCGCAGAGAGGATCGGACGGTGCCAGAACAGACCACGGTAGGAGAACAGTGAATCCGCATCCGGGCCACGGTACGGGCTGGACATCAGGCTTACCACGCCGAACGCGCCAAGGCTGCTGAACAGATAACCGGCCAGGTAAACGCCCACGGTTTCCATCGACATGGAGCCGCTTTGCAGCGCAATCAGCGCCACCAGCAGATAGCCCAGGTGCGAGATGGAGGAGTAACCGAGCAGACGCTTGATATTGGTCTGGCTCAGCGCCATCAGGTTACCGAAGATGATGGAGACAAAGGCAATAATACCCAGCACCACACGCACCGCTTCGCTCTCGCCTACCGGTGCGTACAGGAACAGACGCATCACCACACCGAAGATAGCGATTTTGCTCGCCGTCGCCAGGAAGGTGGATACTGGTGCCGGCGCGCCCTGGTAAACGTCTGGCGTCCACAGGTGGAACGGCACCAGAGAGAGTTTAAAGCCGAGGCCAACAATCATCATGCCCAGACCCGCCAGCAGCAGCGGCTCGTGCAGCATGCCGTCGCCGAGGCTCTTGCCGAGCGCCATGAAGGAGAGGTTCCCGGACTGAGCATAGATCAGCGCAATACCGAACAGCAGGAAGGACGACGCAGCAGCAGACAGGATCGTGTACTTGATACTCGCTTCCAGAGAGCGCTTCTGACGGAAGGCATAACCGATCAGGCCGAACAGCGGGAGAGAGATCAGCTCAATACCGAGGAACAGCGCCGCCAGATGGTTCGCATTCGCCAGCAGAATACCGCCGAGGGCAGCAATCAGAACCAGCAGGTAAAACTCTTCTCTGTTGTCGTTGTAGCCTTCCAGCCACGGGTAAGCAAAGGTACAGGTCGCCAGACTGGCTAACAGCACCAGCCCGGTGTACAGCATGGCGAAGCCGTCAACGCGCATCAGCGGAGTGACATCCATCGCGCCCGCCTGGCCAACAAACCAGAGGGAGACTAACGCAGCGTTCAGACCCAGAACCGCCAGCGTGGCATTCAGGAAGTGATTGCGTCGCCACGCAATGGAGAGCATCACAACCACCACCGTCAATCCGACGATCAGCAGCGGTAGCAGCGCAATCAGTTGTTGTGGAGTTATTGTCATGGCGATTTACGGCCTTGTAGTAGAAGCAGAATTAACAAACCACTGCTGGATGTTACCCATCGCGGAGTGCGAGGTATCCAGAATCGGCTGCGGATAGAAGCCCAGCAGCACCAGCAGTACGACCAGCAGCAGGATGATGAACAGCTCGCGCAGCGACATCCCCGGCAGCTCTTTGGCAGCGATTTCACTCTTCGCTTTACCGAAGTAAGCGCGGTGCAGCATCGCCAGGGAGTAAACCGAAGCGAACACCAGACCGAAGGTAGAGACCACGGTGATCAGCGGCACCACTTTGAAGCTGCCGAACAGGATCATGAATTCGCCGACGAAGTTACCGGTACCCGGCATCCCCAGGGTAGCCACCGCGAAGAACATCGACATCGCTGGCAGCCATTTCATTTTGCCCCACAGGCCACCCATCTGACGCATGTCACGAGTGTGCAGGCGTTCATACAGCTGGCCGCACAGGATGAAGAGACCGGCTGCAGACAGACCGTGAGCAATCATCTGGATCACCGCGCCCTGGTACGCCAGCTGGCTACCGGTGTAGATAGCAATCAGCACGAAGCCCATGTGGGAGACGGAGGTGTAGGCAATCAGACGTTTGATGTCGTACTGGGTGAAGGCCATCCAGGCACCGTAGAAGATACCGATCACGCCGAGCCACATGGCAATCGGGGCGAACTCTGCGGAGGCATTCGGGAACAGCGGCAGGGCGAAACGCAGCAGACCGTAGGCCGCCGTTTTCAGCAGGATGCCCGCCAGGTCAACGGAACCGGCCGTTGGTGCCTGGGAGTGCGCATCCGGCAGCCAGCCGTGCAGTGGCACCACCGGCATTTTCACCGCAAACGCGATGAAGAAGCCCAGCATCAGCAGATATTCAACGCCGTGGGACATCGGGGTCTTCAGCAGGTCCTGATAGTTGAAGGTCCAGACGCCGGTCGCGTTGTAGTGCACGAACACCAGCGCCAGGATGGCAATCAACATCACCAGACCACTCGCCTGGGTGTAGATGAAGAACTTGGTTGCCGCCGTGATACGCGTTTTACCGTCGGACGCCTTATGGCCCCACAGCGCGATCAGGAAGTACATCGGCACCAGCATCATCTCCCAGAAGAAGAAGAACAGGAACATGTCGATGGCAAGGAACACGCCGATCACGCCGCCCAGGATCCACATCAGGTTCAGGTGGAAGAAGCCCTGGTATTTTTCGATTTCTCGCCAGGAGCACAGCACCGCCAGAACGCCGAGCAGACCGGTCAGCACCACCATCAGCAGCGACAGACCATCAATCGCCAGGTGAATGGTGATACCGAAACGCGGGATCCACGGCAGAATGAATTCAGACTGCCATTGCGGAATACCCGCGGACTGGGTCAGAGAGTAGCCGCCCTGCAACCAGAGTTGCAGGCCAAGCGCAAGCGTCAATCCCATGGTGATCAGCGCAATCCAGCGCGGCATCTTCACGCCAAAGCGTTCGGTCTGCCAGCACAGGAACCCACCGATAAAGGGAATTAATATTAGCCAGGGTAGTAACATGGCGATTTGCATTCCTTTTTAAGGCCCCCGGAAGGGGCCTGATTTTCAACGAATTCGAATTAAATTCACTTAACGATCAACGCAACACCATCAGCAGCGCCAGCACCACAACCGCACCGATGCTCATGGACGCCACATACCAGCGCAGATACCCGTTCTCGCTGAACAGCAGGCCTTTACCTGCAAAGCGGGAGAGGATTGCCGGGGTGTTCATCAGTGAGTTCAGCGGATCGCGTTTAATCAGCCACGCAATGCCGAGGAAAGGTTTCACGAAGATCATGTCGTACAGCCAGTCGAAGCCCCACGCGTTGTACCACCAGGTGCCCAGCAGACGGCCCGGCGCGCTGTTGGCAACGGCAGTTACCAGCGTACGTTTACCGAGCCACAGCCATGCAGCAATCAGGATGCCCGCAATGGCGACCACACCCGAGGTGATTTCAAGCGTCAGAACGCGACCGTGCTCAAGCTCGGTGGTGTCCGGCAGTACGCCCTGCAGCGGTGGCACAATCATCGCGCCAACGAAGGTGGAGAGTACCAGCAGCACAATCAGCGGCAGGTGGTGGGTGATCCCCTTCCCTGCGTGAGCGTGAATTTGTTCTTTACCGTGGAAGACGATGAAAATCATACGGAAGGTATACAGAGAGGTCATGAATGCACCGACCAGACCCGCAACCATCAGATTGATATGACCATTTGCCATGGCGCCCGCAAGGATTTCGTCCTTACTGAAGAAGCCCGCGGTGATAAGCGGCAGTGCCGACAGCGCCGCGCCGCCTACCAGGAAGCAGACGTAAACCAGCGGAATGGATTTGCGCAGACCGCCCATCTTGAAGATGTTCTGCTCGTGGTGGCAGGCGAGGATCACCGAACCAGACGAGAGGAACAACAGCGCTTTAAAGAACGCATGCGTCATCAGATGGAAAATCGCCGCATCCCACGCCTGGACGCCCAGCGCCAGGAACATGTAGCCAATCTGGCTCATGGTGGAGTAAGCGAGAACGCGTTTAATGTCGGTTTGCACCAGCGCAGCAAAGCCTGCCAGCACCAGCGTTACCGCACCTACGATACCCACCAGATGCAGGATTTCCGGGGTCATCAGGAACAGACCGTGGGTACGCGCAATCAGGTAGACACCGGCGGTCACCATGGTCGCGGCGTGGATCAGCGCGGAGACAGGGGTTGGACCCGCCATCGCGTCAGCAAGCCAGGTCTGCAACGGCAGCTGTGCGGATTTACCCACAGCACCACCCAGCAGCATCAGGGTTGCCCACCACAGCATGTTGTTGCCTGCTTCGAAGTGCGCTGGCGCCAGTTCCACCATTTCGCGGAAGTTCAGCGTGCCCAGTTCGTTGTAGAGAATGAACAGCGCGAAGGCGAGGAAGACGTCACCCACACGGGTCACGACGAACGCTTTCATTGCCGCTGCGCCATTCTTCGGATCGGTATAGTAGAAACCGATCAGCAGGTAAGAACAGAGACCTACGCCTTCCCAGCCGAGATACATCAGCAGCAGGTTATCGGCCAGCACCAGAACCACCATGCTGGCGATAAACAGGTTGGTGTAGGCGAAGAAGCGGGAGTAACCCTCTTCACCGCGCATATACCAGGAGGCGAACATGTGGATCAGGAAGCCCACGCCGGTCACCACGGAGAGCATGGTCAGAGAGAGACCATCCAGCACCAGGTTGAAACCGATGTTGAAATCACCGACCGACATCCAGGTCCACAGCGGCACGCTGTAGGCCTGACGTCCGTTACTGAAGAAGTCGATACCCGCATACGCTGTGACCAGCGCAGCCAGACCGATTGAGCCCATCCCGATGGTTGCAGACAGATTCTCAGACCAGCGGCCGCGAGAAAATGCCAGCAGCAGGAAGCCGATCAGCGGAAAAATAATGGTTAAGGCAAGCATGTTCATCCACGCAACTCACTTACTGAATCGATGTTCAGGTTCTGGCGGCGACGGTGGAGCTGCAGTAACAGCGCCAGGCCAATACTCGCTTCGGCAGCCGCAAGGCTGATGGCGAGAATGTACATCACCTGACCATCGGTCTGGCCCCAGTAGCTACCGGCGACCACAAAGGCCAGCGCGGCAGCGTTGATCATGATCTCCAGGCCAATCAGCATAAACAGCAGATTGCGGCGGATAACCAGACCGGTTAAGCCCAGCACGAATAAAATCGCTGCGAGGATCAGTCCGTGTTGTAAAGGGATCATGCGCGTTCCTCCGTTTTTCTTTTCGCGCTGTCGTCCTTGCGGTTGCTCAGCACCTCGCCAGCACGCTCTTCGCGACCGACGTGGAATGCCACGACCAGGCCTGCCAGCAGCAGCATCGAGGCCAGTTCAACCGCCAGTACGTATGGCCCGAACAGGGTGATACCCACCGCTTTGGCGCTGATTGGCGTACCGTCGATACCCTGGTCGTTAACGCCCAGAATGGCGTAAACGATCACCGCCAGCATGATGGCCGACAAAATTGCCGGACCAATCCACACCTGCGGTTTCAGCCACTGACGTTCCTGTTCGATTTCCGAGCCGCCGAGGTTCAGCATCATCACCACGAAGACGAACAGAACCATAATGGCCCCGGCGTAAACGATGATTTCAAGCGCACCCGCAAAGTGTGCGCCCAGCGCAAAGAACACCCCGGAGATGGCCAGCAGCGAAATGATTAAATAGAGCAGCGCATGCACCGGGTTGGTGTGCGTAATCACTCGCAGCGTAGCCAGGATGGCGATCAGGCCACAGATATAAAAAGCGAATTCCATTGCCCCTCTCCTTACGGTAACAGGCTCTTGACGTCGATAGGCTTGGCTTCGTTCTCTGCTTCGCCCTTATCTTTGCCGTCGATTGCCATACCCGCCATCCGGTAGAAGTTATATTCCGGGTATTTGCCCGGACCGGAAATCAGCAGATCCTCTTTTTCGTACACCAGATCCTGACGCTTGTATTCGCCCAGCTCGAAGTCCGGGGTCAACTGAATCGCCGTGGTCGGGCACGCTTCTTCACACAGACCGCAGAAGATGCAGCGTGAGAAGTTGATGCGGAAGAACTCCGGGTACCAGCGACCGTCTACCGTCTCGGCTTTTTGCAGAGAGATACAGCCGACCGGACAGGCTACCGCACACAGGTTACAGGCAACGCAGCGCTCCGAACCGTCCGGATCGCGCGTCAGCACGATACGGCCACGGTAGCGCGGCGGCAGATATACCGGCTCTTCCGGGTACATCCGGGTTTCGCGTTTGGCAAACGCGTGCAGGCCGATCATCCAGATGCTGCGCAACTGGGTGCCGGTGCCTACCAAAATTTCTTTCAAGGTCATGGTCTAAAGCCCCTTATGGCTGCTGCCAGAGAATGACAGCCGCCGTTACCAACAAGTTGACGAGCGTCAGCGGCAGGCACACTTTCCAGCCGAAGGACATTACCTGGTCATAACGCGGACGCGGTAAGGACGCACGAATCAAAATGAACATCATCATGAAGAACGCGGTTTTCAGCGCGAACCAGATGAACGGCGGTAAGAACGGGCCATGCCAGCCACCAAAGAACAGCGTTACCATCAACGCGGAAATGGTGACGATACCGATGTACTCGCCCACAAAGAACAGACCGAACTTCATGCCGGAATATTCAATGTGGTAACCGTCGGCCAGTTCCTGTTCGGCTTCTGGCTGGTCAAACGGGTGACGGTGACACACCGCCACGCCCGCGATAGCAAAGGTCACAAAACCGAAGAACTGCGGGATCACGTTCCAGATGTCGGCCTGGTTGTTGACGATGTCGGTCATGTTGAATGAACCGGCCTGCGCCACCACGCCCATCAGGGAGAGACCCAGGAACACTTCGTAGCTCAGGGTCTGCGCAGACGCACGCATCGCACCCAGCAGGGAGTATTTGTTGTTACTGGACCAGCCGGCGAACAGCACCGCGTAGACCGCGAGGCCTGCCATCATCAGGAAGAACAGGATCCCGATGTTCAGATCCGCCACAACCCAGGTCGGGCTGACCGGAACGATAGCAAACGCCAGCAGCAGCGAGGTAAAGGCGATCATCGGTGCCAGAGTAAAGATCACGCGATCCGAGAAGCGCGGGACCCAGTCCTCTTTAAAGAACATCTTGATCATGTCCGCGACCAGCTGGAGTGAACCACCCCAGCCCACGCGGTTCGGTCCGTAACGGTTCTGGAACAGACCGAGCAGACGACGTTCACCAAAGCTCATGAACGCGCCGCAGGTAACGACCACCAGCAGAATAACAACCGCTTTCAGGATGCTCAGCAGGATGTCGATAAGATCGGGCGTAAACCAACTCATGCTTTTGCCTCCTGCAGGTTATCAAGGCGCGCACCCGCCAGCACTGGCGCGATGCCAGGCAGACCCATCGGCAGACCCACCTGCCCTGCTGTCAGACCTTCAGAGATAATCAGCGGCAGGCTGATTGTCTGGCCTTCATAGCTAAAGCTGATGTTCGCGCCTGCGTTGACGCCAAGCTTCGCGGCATCTGCCGGATTGAGCTTGATGTACGGCTGCGGCATACGGGTCTGGAAGACCGGGGAACGCTGGGACATTTCGTCGCTACCAAACAGATGGTAGTACGGTGCAATACGCCAGTTGCCCTCTTCCGCCTGGAAGCGTGCCGGCACGGTGGAGAAGAACTCGAGACCGGTTTCGCTTGCTTCAAACAGACGTACGCCCGGATCGCCGTGACGCAGAGAACCGCCCACTTCCGCCTGGAACTTGTTCCATGCCTGCGGGGAGTTCCAGCCTGGCGCCCATGCGAATGGGATCTGCGAACGCGGTGCAGACGGCTGGTTGTTCCCTTCCATCGAGAAGGCGAACATGGTGTCTTTGTCCTGCGGTTGGCGCGGTTCATGCACGCTGATGTTGGCACGCATCGCGGTACGACCGCTGTAGCGGTGTGGTTCACGGGCCAGTTTCTGGCCGCGAATACGGAAGCTGGCTTCCGGTGCCGCATCTTTAATGCCTGCCAGCTGCGGCAGTTGTGCCACGGCAGCGTCGATCACGTGGTCGAGCTGGGTCCAGTCCACTTCACGGCTCAGCACGGTGCTGTGCAGGGAGTGCAGCCAACGCCAGCTTTCCAGCATCACGATGTTGCTGTCGTAGTAGGCCGGGTCATAAACCTGGAAGAAGCGCTGGGCGCGGCCTTCGTTGTTCACCACGGTGCCGTCGCTTTCGGCGAAGCTTGCCGCAGAGAGCACCAGATGCGCTTTGTCCATGATTGCCGTGCGCTGATGGTCGATAACCATCACCAGCGGCGCTTTAGACAGAGCGGCATCTACGCGGGCAGCAGAAGCATGACGATGCAGGTCGTTTTCCAGCACCACCACCGCGTCAGCAGAACCGGATTCCAGTTCGCTTAACGCTTCTTCCAGAGAGCCGCCGCCAATCATGCCCAGACCGATGCTGTTTACCGCACGGGCAATCATGGTCACGCCAACGTCAGCACCGCGACCTTTCAGGGCTTTAGCCACGTTGGCAGCCGCTTCAATGATCTCTGCGCTACCGGCGTTAGTACCGGAAATGATCAGCGGTTTCTTCGCACCGGCCAGCGCCTGCACGATCACGTCAACCTTGTTCTGCAGATCGCGATCCAGTTCAACGGCCGGGGAGCTGCTGTCCAGCGCGTGAGCGATAGCAAAGCCGAGGCGCGCCTGATCTTCAACCGGGGCACGGTAGGTCCAGGCCGCGATGTCGTCCAGACGGGTATTGTCGACGTTAGTGACAAACAGCGGATGTTTGGCGCGCTGACCGATGTTGAGGATCGCTGCGATCTGCCAGTCAGCCACTTTCTGGGCCGCTGCCATTTCACGCGCCTTCCCTTTCACCGCCTGACGAACCGCCAGGGCAGCGCGAGCGCCGGTCTGGGTTAAATCTTCACCCAATACCAGAACCGCATCATAGGATTCGATTTCGCGCAGGGCCGGAGTATGAACCCCGCCTTCGCGCAGCACTTTCAGCACCAGCTGCAGACGTTCCTGCTCGCCCTGAGCGATACCGGTGTAGAAGTTATCCGCACCCACCAGCTCACGCAGCGCGAAGTTGCTTTCGACGCTGGCACGCGGGGAGCCGATACCGATCACTTTCTTCGACTGGCGCAGAATGTCCGCCGCGCCCTGCATCGCCTGCTCGGCGTTCAGGGTGATGACGTCGTCGCCACGGCGCTGAACCGGCTGACGCGGACGGTCTTTCAGGTTCACATAGCCATAGCCGAAACGACCGCGGTCGCAGAGGAAGTAGTGGTTAACGGTACCGTTGTAACGGTTTTCGATACGACGCAGTTCGCCATAGCGTTCACCCGGGCTGGTGTTACAGCCGAGGGAGCACTGCTGGCAGATGCTTGGCGCAAACTGCATGTCCCACTTACGGTTGTAACGCTCGGAGTGCGTTTTATCGGTGAAGACGCCGGTCGGACAGATTTCGACCAGGTTACCGGAGAATTCGCTCTCCAGCACACCGTCTTCCGGACGACCGAAGTAGACGTTGTCATGTGCGCCATAGACGCCCAGATCTTCGCCGTCGGCGTAGTCTTTGTAGTAACGCACGCAGCGGTAGCAGGCGATGCAGCGGTTCATTTCGTGAGAGATGAACGGCCCCAGATCCTGGTTACGGTGGGTACGCTTGGTGAAACGGTAACGACGGAAGCTGTGCCCGGTCATCACGGTCATATCCTGAAGGTGGCAGTTACCGCCCTCTTCACAGACCGGACAATCGTGCGGGTGGTTGGTCATCAACCACTCCACCACGCTTTCACGGAACTGTTTCGCTTCCGTATCGTCGATAGAAATAAAGGTACCTTCGGTGGCTGGCGTCATACAGGACATCACCAGGCGACCACGCGTGTCTTCCGCGTTTTGATATTGCTTCACCGCACACTGGCGGCAAGCACCGACGCTCCCCAGCGCCGGATGCCAGCAAAAATACGGAATATCAAGGCCGAGGGACAGACAAGCTTCCAGCAGGTTGTCCGCGCCATTGACCTCGTATTCTTTGCCGTCTACATGAATCGTAGCCATTAGCATGCTTCCAGTTGGCTCGAATTAACTTCGAGCGTTAATCAAAATTCTGTTTTTACCAGCGCGCTTTCAACAGGTTCGGCTGAATACCATTGATTGAATGGGTATTGCTGAACGGCTGCTTGATGCCTGCTTCGAATTCGTCGCGGAAATATTTAATCGCGCTCTGCAGCGGCTCAACCGCACCTGGCGCATGCGCACAGAAGGTTTTGCCCGGGCCCAGGAATCGACACAGTTGCTCAAGTGTCTCGATATCACCAGGCTGGCCTTCGCCACGCTCGATAGCACGCAGGATCTTCACGCTCCACGGCAGACCATCACGGCACGGTGTACACCAGCCGCAGGACTCACGGGCGAAGAACTCTTCCAGGTTACGCACCAGCGGTACCATGCCGATCTCGTGGTCGACGGCCATCGCCAGCGCCGTACCCAGACGGCTGCCTGCTTTACCAATGCTTTCGAATTCCATTGGCAGATCGAGATGGGATTCAGTCAGGAAGTCCGTCCCTGCCCCACCCGGCTGCCAGGCTTTGAATTTCAGGCCATCACGCATGCCACCGGCGTAGTCTTCCAGAATCTCACGGGCGGTGGTGCCAAACGGCAGTTCCCAGACGCCAGGATTCTTCACGCGACCGGAGAAGCCCATCAGCTTGGTACCGGCATCTTTACTGGTAGAGATGCCCTGATACCACTCCACGCCGTTAGCGAGGATGGCCGGAACGTTACACAGGGTTTCGACGTTGTTAACGCAGGTCGGTTTACCCCATACGCCGGAGCTCGCCGGGAACGGTGGCTTGGAACGCGGGTTAGCACGGCGGCCTTCGAGGGAGTTAATCAGCGCGGTCTCTTCACCACAGATATAACGCCCTGCCCCGGTGTGCACGAACAGCTCGAAGTCAAAACCGGTGCCGAGAATGTTTTTGCCCAGCAGACCCGCTTCAGTGGCTTCGGCAATCGCGCGACGCAGGTTTTCTGCTGCTTCGATGTACTCGCCACGCAGGAAGATGTAGCCGCGGTAGGCTTTCAGCGCGAACGCGGAGATCAGCATGCCTTCCACCAGCAGGTGCGGCAGCTGCTCCATCAGCAGGCGGTCTTTATAGGTGCCAGGCTCCATTTCATCGGCGTTACACAGCAGGTAACGGATGTTCATGGATTCGTCTTTCGGCATCAGGCTCCACTTCAGACCGGTGGAAAAGCCTGCGCCGCCGCGCCCTTTCAGGCCAGCGTCTTTTACCGCATTAACGATCTCGTCCGGCGCCATACCGCTCAGGGCTTTGCGCGCCCCGGCGTAGCCGTTTTTGCTCTCGTATTCTTCAAGCCATACCGGCTGTTTGTCATCGCGCAGACGCCAGGTCAGCGGATGAGTCTCAGCAGTACGAATTACAGTTTTCATTTGTACTGCTCCAGCAGGTCAGGAATGGCTTCCGGCGTCAGATGGCTGTGAGTGTCCTCATCAATCATCATGGTCGGCCCCTTGTCGCAGTTGCCCAGGCAGCAGGTTGGCAGCAGGGTAAAGCGACCATCAAAGGTGGTCTGCCCTGGCTTGATATCGAGCTTTTTCTCGATAGCGGCCTGGATGCCCTGATAACCGGTGATGTGACAAACGACGCTGTCACAGTAGCGGATCACATGGCGGCCAACCGGCTGACGGAAGATCTGGCTGTAGAACGTGGCTACGCCTTCTACGTCACTTGCCGGAATACCCAGCACTTTTGCGATCTCATAGATCGCCCCATCCGGCACCCAACCACGCTGTTTCTGTACGATTTTCAGCGCTTCAATGGACGCCGCACGTGGGTCTTCGTAGTGGTGCATCTCGTGCTCAATGGCGGCACGTTCTGCTTCACTCAGCTCAAAAGCCTCGGTTTGTGGTTGTTGATTCTCGTGCATAATTAGCGGTCCACATCTGACATAACAAAATCGATACTACCCAGATACACAATCAGGTCGGAGACCAGACTGCCGCGAATGGCGGCCGGGATCTGCTGCAGGTGCGCGAAGCTTGGCGTACGCACACGAGTACGGTAGCTCATGGTGCTGCCGTCGCTGGTCAGGTAGTAACTGTTGATACCCTTAGTCGCTTCGATCATCTGGAAGGATTCTTGCGCCGGCATGACCGGGCCCCAGGAAACCTGCAGGAAGTGCGTGATCAGGGTTTCGATATGCTGCAGCGTGCGCTCTTTCGGTGGCGGCGTGGTCAGCGGGTGATCCGCTTTGAACGGGCCTTCCGGCATGTTATTGAGGCACTGCTCAAGGATGCGCAGGCTCTGGCGCAGCTCTTCCACTTTCAGCATCACGCGGGTGTAGCAGTCGGATACACCGCCGCCAACCGGGACTTCAAAGTCGAAGTTCTCGTAGCCAGAGTAAGGACGGGCTTTACGCACGTCGAAATCAATACCGGTGGCACGCAGACCTGCACCTGTTGTACCCCACTCCAGCGCCTCTTTCGCGCCATAGGCAGCAACGCCTTTAGAACGGCCAATCAGGATAGTGTTACGCAGCGCGGCTTTCTCGTACGACGCCAGACGCTTCGGCATCCAGTCAAGGAATTCACGCAGCAGACGGTCCCAGCCGCGCGGCAGATCGTGTGCCACACCGCCGATACGGAACCAGGCCGGGTGCATACGGAAACCGGTAATCGCTTCCACCAGATCGTAGATTTTCTGACGATCGGTAAAGGCGAAGAAGACCGGGGTCATCGCGCCGACGTCCTGAATGAAGGTGGAGATATACAGCAGGTGGCTGTTAATACGGAACAGTTCTGACAGCATCACGCGGATCACGTTAACGCGATCCGGGGTGGTGATACCCGCCAGTTTCTCAACGGCCAGCACGTATGGCATTTCGTTTACGCAGCCGCCGAGGTACTCGATACGGTCGGTATACGGAATGTAGCTGTGCCAGGATTGACGCTCGCCCATCTTCTCAGCACCACGGTGGTGGTAACCGATATCAGGCACGCAGTCGACAATCTCTTCGCCATCAAGCTGAAGAATAATACGGAATGCACCGTGCGCAGACGGGTGGTTCGGACCGAGGTTGAGGAACATGAAGTCCTCGTTGTCGGTACCGCGCTTCATGCCCCAGTCTTCCGGCTTGAAGGTCAGCGCTTCCATCTCCAGATCCTGTTTGGCTTTGGTCAGCTCAAACGGGTCGAATTCGGTGGCGCGCGCCGGGTAGTCTTTACGCAGCGGGTGACCGGTCCAGGTTGGCGGCATCATGATGCGCGTCAGGTGCGGGTGACCGTCAAAGGTCATGCCGAACATTTCCCAGGTCTCACGCTCATACCAGTTGGCGTTCGGGAAAAGTTTGGTGATCGTCGGCAGATGCATGTCGTTTTCAGACAACGCCACCTTGAGCATGATATCCGTGTTGCGGTCTATTGAGAGCAGGTGGTAGAAAACGGAAAAATCCGCCGCGGGTAAACCGTGGCGGTGAGTACGCAGACGTTCGTCCATGCCGTGTAAGTCAAACAGCATAACGTAAGGTTTAGGCAGTTTCTTTAGGAAATCAACCACTTCCAGTAACTGCTCACGCTTCACCCAAACAACGGGTACCCCGGTGCGGGTGGCCTGAACAGTAAAGGCATCCGGCCCAAAACGGTTGCGCAGTTCGCCAATGACCGGGTCATCCAGATGATCCCGTGTTTGCCAGGCGGCGTCTTGCGCGGTTAAGTCGGTCATAGTGTTCACCATTGCAAAAGGTCCGTGGTGACTGTCGGGCGTGGCTTCGCGCTATTTGAATAGTGATATGCGAAGGTTATCTCCATGCCCACAGGCGCAAATTAAATTTCGTCCGGTGTACGCAGATTGGTCACTGCAATACGTTCGCCGCGTTTACGCTCGCGTTCGGACTGCATGTTAGCGCGGTACACGCCCTGGTCGCCCACGACCCAGGAGAGCGGACGGCGTTCTTTGCCAATCGACTCCTGCAACAGCATCAGAGCCTGCATATAGGCTTCTGGACGCGGTGGGCAGCCCGGGATGTAAACGTCCACCGGGATGAACTTATCTACACCTTGCACAACAGAATAAATGTCGTACATACCGCCAGAGTTTGCACAAGCACCCATGGAGATAACCCATTTAGGCTCGAGCATCTGGTCGTACAGACGCTGAATGACCGGCGCCATCTTGGTAAAGCAGGTTCCCGCTACCACCATCAGGTCAGCCTGACGCGGAGAGGCACGCAGTACTTCTGCACCAAAACGCGCAACGTCATGCACCGCAGTGAATGACGTCACCATTTCAACGTAGCAGCAAGAAAGGCCAAAGTTGTATGGCCAGATGGAGTTCTTACGACCCCAGTTGACCATATCGTGCATGGCATTTTCGAGCTTGCCCATGTACACGCTTTTATTGACTTCTTGCTCCAGGGGGTCGGTTACGATCTCCTGCTTTTGCAGGGGGTAACGGTCATTCTCACCGTTAGGATCTATGCGGGTGAGCGTATAATCCATCTTATTGCCTCGCTGTTACTGCTGACGATTAGAGATACTGTTTTCCGGGTTGGTACGTTCACGGCGTGAACGTGCAGGTGTCCAGTCCAGCGCGCCGATACGCACCAGATAAACCAGACCGGCCAGTAACACTAAAATGAAAATTGCGGCCTCGACAAAGCCTACCCAGCCACTCTCACGAATGGAGGTCGACCATGCGAACAGGTAAAGCGCTTCCACATCAAAGATGACGAAGAACATGGCCACCAGATAGAACTTGGCGGACAGGCGTAAACGCGCGGTACCTACCGAATCGATACCCGATTCAAATGGCGTGTTTTTGTGCCTTGCCCGGGCGCGACCGCCGAGGAACCAGCCGCCGATAAGCATCAGGCAGCACAGGCCAATGGCAACGATAAGAAAGATTGCGAATGCCCAGTGATGAGCGATGACTTCTGTGGATGTTGACATACTCATTGCTTACTCATCAAAAGTGATACCTGAAAACCCTGCTCTTTCTGGCAGATGGGCATCACATCGATTCATGGGGAGGAACAAATAACCGTACACTAACTGTCGAAAAATGAGACATAGACAGCAAAATGATGTGGTTTTTTACTCCTTTCTATAACCTTTTGTCAACTTTAACAAAAGTTTCTTCACATTAGATTACATCGGTCGATCTTCATTAACATTTAATGCCCTTTACCCTCAAAAAGTGTGAGGCGCGTTCCGGCGTGGGGGTGTTGAATCGAGTCCGTAGCAATCTAATACAAAGATTACCCGTCTATTTTGACAGGATTTGCCGCTGATTCCTCCCCCCAAAGAGGAGTATTTTCTTGATCTGTGACACGCTTTTGTTAATTCAATCAAAAAAACGGCAACATCTTTGCTGCTTTTTTAACATGCCCATTGACATTAGAGAGAAGCGGGGAAGCAGGTTTTGCAAGGCAGGATGGACAACTATCGGTTTGATAAAGCACAAGATTGTCGAAAAAATAAGGTCAACAGCAGGGGGCATATGCAAAAAAAGAACCACTTTGCTGGTCATCAGCCGCAGTGGTTCTTTTTCGTTGGTACAATTGTTATCAGATTATGAGTGATTCGTTTACTCGAAATCGCGCTCTGTCACCAGGGAGTCGCCCCCCCCTTGCGGAGTAACATTGTTGTACTGCCAGGGGTTGTCGTAGTTTTCCATGGCGTTAAAAATGGTCTGCGCCAGTTCATTATTGCTGAGCGGGTTGTGGCACAGCATATACTCCGTATCCGGCAGCGCAGGCAATCCATCCGCTTTCCCTAATACCCGTAAATCCGGACTCATCATCTCAACCGGGCGTGCCGTGACGCCAAGCCCCGCTTTCACCGCTGCGCGAACCGCAGGCAGCGTTGAGGCTACATAAGCGAGTCGCCATGGCACGTTGGCGGCATTGAGCGTGGCCAGCACGATGTCGCGGAACGGGCTGGGATCGTCCAGCAGCACCAGCGGAACCGGCTCCCCGCGCTGCAGAGAAAATTCTGCGGCACAGTACCAGTGCGTCGGCGAAGTACGCAGCGTCAGACTGTTAAACTGGCCGGTACGGTGAGTAGTGACCACCAGATCGACCTCCTGCTCCTGCAGCATATCGACCATATAGGCATTGCGTTTAACCCTGACATCCAGCGCAAGTTTCGGATAAACCGAACTGATGCGGTTGAGCAGGAACGGCAGAATAGTATCCGCCGACTCATCAGACGCACCTAAAGTTAAGACACCCTGCAGATTACTAAACATTAAGGATGTACATGCTTCATCATTGAAACGTAGGATTTTTCTGGCATAACCCAGCAGCTGAATCCCGTGTTCCGTTAACAGCTTATTGCGGCCATGACGGGCAAAAAGCTCTTTACCCACCAGTTGCTCCAGTCGTTGCATTTGTTGACTGACCGCAGATTGGGTACGGCAAACTGCGGCCGCGGCAGCAGCAAAGGTGTTCAGATCGGCGACCGCCACAAAGGTTCTCAGCAGATCGAGGTCGAGATTCAGTATCGGACGATTTGCATTAATCATATCTTTTCACTTACAGGTTGCTCGTACGGAGCTGCCCCGGGTTTAAGCTGTGTGCGTAAAAGTAATACAGTTCCTTCTGAAAAAAATCCTCTGACGTCCCGGTCTGGCATTGTGCCTGCGTAATGTAATTGTGCTGGGTATATCAGTGGTCAGAAACAACTTATCTGACGATATTTTTATTCTCAACAACGTTCGAGATATATAGATGTTTGCCGGATGATGTAAATTCCATAAAAGAAGATGCATTTCCAACGTCAACTTTATCGCAGTACAGGTTAAGCAGCAATGGTGTCACTTAACTTCTCAAGGCAGAGATAATTCTAACAATAACAATAAACTATTAAAGGCTAACGTATCAAGGCCTGGAGTGACCTGTTATCTTTCTTCGCTAAACTCAGTGACATCTTACCCTAAAACCTTTTTATTTATAAGCCTTATTGCGTTTCCAGTGATTTAACCTGATTGATAACTCGCTAAACTAATTTTATTTATATTAACGAAAGTTGCGATTTCGCCTTTATTTGGAAATAACTAATAATTCGATCAAGACTTAATGATTAATAATACTTAACATTAAATTCACACGGGCAACCTTTATATAAAAAGGCAGGGAAGTAAACGCTACTGCATTTCATTCAGCTTTTACGAAATGTTCCTGTAGGAAACTGTAGCACTGCCAGCCTAAGTCGCTCAATACGCGGCTTTTTTACAGCGTAAAATCCATTTTAATACGCTACAACCAAAATAAATCACCAAATAACAATAAAAATATGGCCCATAAAATGTAAGCAAAGTTAAAAAACAGTTAAAAATTTCAATATCACTTTCGGGGAATGGACAAAATCTTCTTCTGCCAACGCTTCAAAATCGGCCAAGCGAGGAGTACATTGTTCCGTGCTAACTTCCACGGCAGGAAGTAGCAATAACAGCGAAAAGGTTAAAGATTCATGTCACCCATCGAAAAATCCAGCAAGTTAGATAACGTTTGTTACGACATTCGTGGCCCGGTTCTTAAAGAGGCAAAACGTCTCGAAGAAGAAGGTAATAAAGTACTTAAGCTCAATATCGGCAACCCGGCGCCATTTGGTTTTGATGCACCGGATGAAATTCTGGTTGATGTGATCCGCAACCTGCCGACGGCGCAAGGCTACAGCGACTCCAAAGGCCTTTACTCTGCGCGTAAAGCCATCATGCAGCACTATCAGGCGCAGGGCATGCGCGATGTCACCGTAGAAGATATCTATATTGGTAACGGTGTTTCCGAGCTGATCGTCCAGGCGATGCAGGCCCTGTTGAACAGCGGTGACGAAATGCTGGTTCCGGCACCGGATTATCCGCTGTGGACCGCGGCGGTGTCGCTCTCCAGCGGTAAAGCGGTGCACTACCTGTGTGATGAATCCGCTGACTGGTTCCCGGACCTGGATGACATTCGAGCCAAAATCACCCCGCGCACCCGCGGGATCGTCATCATCAACCCGAACAACCCAACCGGTGCCGTTTATTCTAAAGAGCTACTGCTGGAGATTGTCGAGCTGGCCCGCCAGCATAACCTGATCATCTTCGCGGACGAGATTTACGACAAAATCCTGTACGACGCGGCGCAGCACCACTCCATTGCGGCGCTGGCGCCGGATCTGTTGACCGTCACCTTTAACGGGCTGTCCAAAACCTACCGCGTCGCCGGTTTCCGTCAGGGCTGGATGGTGCTGAACGGGCCGAAGAAACATGCCAAAGGCTATATCGAAGGTCTGGAGATGCTGGCCTCCATGCGTCTGTGCGCCAACGTACCGGCCCAGCATGCGATCCAGACGGCACTCGGCGGCTATCAGAGCATCAGTGAATTTATCGTGCCTGGCGGGCGTCTGTATGAGCAGCGTCAACGCGCCTGGGAGCTGATTAACGATATTCCGGGCGTCTCCTGCGTGAAGCCAAACGGCGCGCTCTATATGTTCCCGAAAATTGATATCAAACGCTTCAACATCTTTGACGATCAGAAGATGGTCCTCGATTTCCTGCTGCAGGAAAAGGTGTTACTGGTGCAGGGCACCGCATTTAACTGGCCGTGGCCGGACCATGTGCGCATCGTTACCCTGCCGCGTGAGGATGAACTGGAGATGGCCATCAGCCGCTTCGGGCGATTCCTCGGCGGATACCATCAGTAATATGACCCTCGGGCTGCCACTGGCAGCCCGATTTGCATCTCACCGCCCCTCCCCTCACAATGAAACCTGTCGCTGTGCAAGACCAAAGGTAACTTATGAGTCAGAGTCATTTCTTCGCCCATCTTTCCCGCCTGAAACTGATTAATCGCTGGCCGCTGATGCGTAACGTGCGTACCGAGAACGTCTCCGAGCATAGTCTGCAGGTTGCCATGGTGGCCCACGCGCTGGCAGCCATCAAAAACCGCAAGTTTAACGGCCAGGTCAATGCCGAACGTATCGCCCTGCTGGCGATGTACCATGATGCCTCTGAGGTACTGACGGGCGATCTGCCGACCCCGGTGAAGTACTTCAATTCGCAAATTGCCCAGGAGTACAAAGCGATCGAGAAAATCGCTCAGCAAAAACTGGTCGATATGGTGCCGGAAGAGCTGCGGGATATCTTCGAACCGCTGATTGACGAGCAGAGCTACAGCGAAGAGGATCGGTCGATCGTCAAGCAGGCGGACGCGCTCTGCGCCTACCTGAAATGTCTGGAAGAGCTTTCAGCCGGCAATCATGAGTTTTTACTGGCGAAAACCCGCCTCGAAAAGACCCTTGAGGCGCGCCGCAGTCAGGAGATGGACTACTTTATGCAGGTGTTTGTTCCGAGCTTCCAGCTGTCGTTGGATGAGATCAGCCAGGATTCGCCGTTGTAATGTGTTGCCGGGTGGCGGCTGCGCCTTACCCGGCCTACAAAACCGTATCCCGCTGCTTTAAAACGGGAACAACACCGGGATCATCACCACACACACCACCATCACCAGAATGGTAAAGGGCACGCCGAGCTTCACGAAGTCGCTGAAGCTGTATTTGCCGGGTCCCAGCACCAGGGTGTTAACCGGTGACGAGACCGGCGTCATAAAGGCGGCTGACGCGGCCATCGCCACCATCATCGCAAAGGGATAAGGCGATACCCCCATTGATTTCGCCATCGCCAGCGCAATGGGTGCCATCAGGACCGCGGTTGCGGTGTTGGAGATAAACAGCCCGATGGTGGCGCACATGACAAACAGACACATCAGCATCATGTAAGGGCCGTAGCCGCCCCCCAGCTCCATCAACCCTTTCACCACCAAATCGACCCCACCGGTTTTTTGCAGCGCCAGCGCAAAGGGCATCATGCCGACAATCAAAATGATGCTCGGCCAGTGAATTGCTTTGTAAGCGCTTTCAGCGTCGATACAGCGGAATTTGCCCATCAGCAGGCAGGCCACGATCGCTGCCACCGGATTAGGAATTTCGTCGGTCAGCATCAGGGCGACCATCAACACCAGACAGAAAATGGCGTGCGGCGCCTGGCTGTGGGCGGGAGAGGCATCGCTCACTTCGATAGGTAAATTGAGCACCACAAAATCGCGACCTCTCTGACCCAACTGGGTGATCAGCTTCCAGTTGCCCACCACCAGGAAGATATCCCCCAGTTCCAGCGGCTCGTCCACCACCGAGCCGTCCATCGCTACACCGTCGCGTTTTAACCCCACCACGTTCAGACCGTAACGGGTACGAAAGCCTATTTCGCGGATGGTTTTGCCGAGCAGCTCCGACTCGGGGATCAGCGACACCTCCGCCATCCCCACGTCCAGCGCCTGATCGGAGAAGTACTCCCCGCGAAGAACCATCGGCTCCAGCAACTGTTCGCTGCAAAAGTCGCGCAGATCGACATCCGCGGAGGACATATCAATCAGCAGCACGTCCCGGGCGCGAAACTCCGATACGCCGTTAACGTTCACAATCACCCGGCGAAAACGACGCCAGCGTTCCACACCAATAACGTTGGCCCCGTAGCGTTCGCGAAGTTTGAGATCGTCCAGACGCTGACCGATCAGCGGTGAGCCGGGGCGGATCGCCAGACGACGCGCCCGTCCGGTGAGGCGATACTCTTTGATCAGATCGCGGAAGGTGCGGCGCTTCCAGCCGTCGCGAGGTTTATCCTGCTTGTCGCTCTTCAGGGCAAAGCGGGTCAGCAGCATATAGATAATACCCAGCACAAGGATCACCAGCCCCAGCGGCGTCACGCTAAAGAAGCCAAAGCCTTCCAGCCCCTCACGCAGCAGTTCACTGTTGACCACCAGGTTCGGCGGCGTGGCCACCAGCGTCATCATGCCGCTGATAAGCCCGGCGAAGCTGAGCGGCATCATCAGGCGCGAGGGCGAGATCTGCATGCGCATCGAGACGCTCAGCACCACCGGAATAAAGATTGCCACCACCCCGGTGGAGCTCATAAACGCCCCCAGCCCGGCGACGGTAAGCATCAAAAAGATCAGCATTTTGGTTTCGCTGTTGCCCGCCACGCTGACCAGCCATGAGCCCATACTGGTCGCCACGCCGGTGCGCACCAGGCCGTCGCCGATGATAAACAGAGCGGCAATTAAAATAACGTTGGGATCGCTAAAGCCAGAGAAGGCTTCCGGGAGGGTTAAGGTGCCGCTGAGCACAAAGGCCACGATCACCAGCAGGGCCACGGCATCCATGCGGACTTTGCCGGTCGCAAACAGAATAATCGCGATAAGAAGCAGGCTTAAGACCCAAATAAGTTCACCGTTCAAAACAGATCCTTGTCAGAAGAGAGTGACGCCGATAGTGCCATAAAAAAGCCCCAACAATGTGGGGCTATATCATGGGATTACATTTTTTGGGAGACGGTTACATTCCCGTCGGCTGTACGGCTGACGGCGACGGCCTCCAGCGTGCTGAGCACGAGGTCGGCCTCCTGCAGACGCGGCGAGTTGGCGGGAACATTGACGGCGATGACATGGCAGCCGGCATTAAGACCTGCCAGCACACCAGCGGCGGCATCTTCCACCACCACGCACGCTTCTGGCGCCAGCCCCAGCAGCTTCGCGCCGAGTAAAAAGGCATCGGGCTCCGGCTTGCCGCGCGTCACCCGCTCTGCGGTGATAAACACCTCCGGTACCGGCAACCCTGCCGCTCTGTGCCGGGCATGGGCCACAGGAACCGAGCCGGAGGTGACGATAGCCCACGGGATCCCCGCTTCATTCAGGTGTTTGAGCAGCGCAAGCGCCCCCGGCAGCGCGGTGATACCCTCGGTATCGGTGGCTTCAACCTGCTCAAGCCAGGTAAACTCCGCCTGGATCTCTGCTTCGCTTCTCCCCTGGAGAAAGTGCCGTAAAGAGGTTATGGCCTGTTTGCCATGGATAAAATTCAGCACCTCCTGATGGTCGATGCCATGCCGGTCGGCCCAGCGACACCAGGAGCGCTCCACCACCGGTAACGAATCGACCAGCGTACCGTCCAGATCAAACAGAAAACCTTTACACTGCACATCAACCTCCGTCAGGCGTTAATAATTTGTTGAATCTCATTGCTGCTCAGATGGTACTGACGCGGGCAGGCGTGCCATACGCTGAGCATCCGCTGATACTTTTCCCACATCGGGGTCTGGGCGTTAAAGCCATGGGTACCGGCATCGAAATGGGTGTAGCGCCCTTCCACATTAACCATAAAGCGGACATAGCTCAGGTAACGGGATTCGGTGGCCGCATCAAAGCCCAGGAAGGTGACACGACGTTCGTCGATGGTCTGGGCATCTTTCAGGTTAGTCCATGAAACATGCAGGGCGTGGTACATCTCCATGATGTCGATAACGGTACGACAGGTCTCTTCCTTAAGTTCGCCAAACTCGCGATCCAGCTCGCGCATCTGTAAACCGAAACCACGTTCGACGATAGTCTGCAAGCGGCGATAGCGCTCGGCGTTGTCGGGATCAAGCATCGTCATCATTTTGTACTGGTTAGATAAAATCAGACGTTGAGCGTGGGTCATTTCCATCTTTCGACTCCTGTTGCACATGGCAGCGTAAAAAAAAGACACGGTAACGGTGGGTTACTGTGCCTTCTTTTAGCGATCGTTTCGATGATCAATCACAAGTCATCGAGGAATGTTTTATCAAGTTGCTTGAATGCCCGCTTCAGGGTATCGGCCAGCGCCTGATAGTCGGGTTTACCCTCGACCGGAGCCAGCGCCTGACCGGCATCCTGCAACTTGCCGCGAACTTCATAGAACCAGGACAACACTGATGGCGGCAATGGCGTTACCGAGCGTTTACCCAGCCACCACAATCCCTGCATCGGCAGGCTCAGGGCGAACAGCGCGGTAGCCACCGCAGGTCCGAGTTGCCCACCCAGTGCAATCTGCCAGCACAGGGTAAAAACGGCGAGGGGCGGCATCAACCGAATAGCGTGGCGGGTCGCGCGGATCACGCGGTTCTCAATGAAGACGGGTGCCAGCCGCTTTTCCAGTGGCCACGTCTTCGAATAATGCTGTCCCCGGCGAAACAGGCTAAAAAAGCTCACGGAAGGGTTCACGGGTGTCGACATGGCTTACCTCAACTTCACATATAAAGATTAAAAAATTCGTGCAAAACCACAACTGGTCATGACATCGTTCAAAAACTTTTGTCAGCGCTACCCAGTATCGGGTATCCTGTGCCGGCCTGCAAAGGCCTTAGACGAGGAATGTTCACTCGTCAAATTATCGCACATTATGCCATTGCCGGAAAAATGCGCAAAATGGCATAAAATCATATGTATTCCTTTCGTCATGCCGAAATGTACTTCGGGCATGATGTTAATCATAAATGTCAGCGATATCTTGCGCTACGATCCTTGACTCACTGACGTTTTTTTAGCCACGTATCAATAATAGGTACTTCCATGTCGAGTAAGTTAGTACTGGTTCTGAACTGCGGTAGCTCCTCACTTAAATTCGCTATCATCGATGCGATCAACGGTGAAGAGTACCTTTCTGGTTTGGCCGAATGTTTCCATCTTCCTGAAGCACGTCTTAAGTGGAAAATGGACGGCAGCAAACAGGAAGCGGCTTTAGGTGCAGGCGCCGCTCACAGCGAAGCGCTGAACTTTATCGTTAACACTATTCTGGCACAAAAACCAGAACTGTCCGCTCAGCTGACTGCTATCGGTCACCGTATCGTTCATGGTGGCGAGAAGTACACCAGGTCTGTAATCATCGACGACTCCGTTATTCAGGGCATCAAAGACTCCGCCTCTTTTGCACCGCTGCATAACCCGGCTCACCTGATCGGTATCGCTGAAGCACTGAAATCCTTCCCGCATCTGAAAGACAAAAACGTGGCCGTATTCGACACCGCGTTCCATCAGACCATGCCGGAAGAGTCTTACCTCTATGCCCTGCCGTACAAACTGTACAAAGAGCACGGCGTTCGTCGCTACGGCGCGCACGGCACCAGCCATTTCTACGTGACGCAAGAAGCTGCGAAAATGCTGAACAAGCCGGTTGAAGAAGTGAACATCATTACTTGCCACCTGGGCAACGGCGGTTCCGTTTCTGCTATCCGTAACGGCAAATGCGTTGATACCTCTATGGGTCTGACCCCGCTGGAAGGCCTGGTGATGGGTACTCGCTCCGGTGATATCGATCCGGCAATCATCTTCCATCTGCACGATACCCTGGGCATGAGCGTTGAAGATATCAACAAAATGCTGACTAAAGAGTCTGGCCTGCTGGGTCTGACCGAAGTCACCAGCGACTGCCGCTACGTTGAAGACAACTACGCCGAGAAAGAAGACGCTAAACGTGCAATGGACGTTTACTGCCACCGTCTGGCCAAGTACATCGGTTCTTACACTGCACTGATGGACGGTCGTCTGGATGGCGTGGTCTTCACCGGTGGTATCGGTGAGAACGCAGCAATGGTGCGCGAGCTGTCCCTGGGCAAACTGGGCGTGCTGGGCTTTGACGTTGACCATGAACGTAACCTTGCTGCGCGCTTCGGTAAGTCTGGCTTCATCAACAAAGAAGGCACCACTCTGGCAATGGTTATCCCAACCAACGAAGAGCTGGTTATCGCGCAAGACGCGAACCGTCTGACTGCCTGATTCCACACCGCCAGCAATGCTGGCGGTGCTGTTTTGTAGCCCGCCTGATTTCGGCGGTAACGAAAGAGGATAAATCGTGTCCCGTACTATTATGCTGATCCCGACCGGAACCAGCGTAGGCCTGACCAGCGTCAGCCTCGGTGTGATCCGTGCGATGGAACGCAAAGGCGTTCGTCTGAGCGTGTTTAAGCCAATCGCTCAACCACGTGCTGGTGGCGATGCCCCAGACCAGACCACCACTATCGTTCGTGCGAACTCTAACCTGCCAGCCGCTGAACCGCTGAAGATGAGCCACGTTGAGTCTCTGCTCTCCAGCAACCAGAAAGACGTGCTGATGGAAGAGATCATCGCTAACTATCACGCTAACGCCCAGGATGCGGAAGTGGTGCTGGTAGAAGGCCTGGTTCCGACGCGCAAGCATCAGTTTGCTCAGTCCCTGAACTTCGAAATCGCCAAAACGCTGAACGCGGAAATCGTGTTCGTCATGTCCCAGGGTACCGATACCCCGGAACAGCTGAAAGAGCGTATTGAGCTGACCCGCAGCAGCTTCGGCGGCGCGAAAAACGCCAACATCACCGGCGTTATCGTTAACAAACTGAACGCCCCGGTTGATGAGCAAGGCCGTACTCGCCCTGACCTGTCTGAAATTTTCGACGACTCGTCCAAAGCGAAAGTCGTGAAAATCGATCCGGCTAAACTGCAGGAGTATAGCTCCCTGCCAGTGCTGGGCGCGGTGCAGTGGAGCTTCGATCTGATCGCCACCCGTGCAATCGATATGGCGCGTCACCTGAACGCCACCATCGTTAACGAAGGCGATATCAACACCCGTCGCGTGAAGTCCGTGACCTTCTGTGCGCGTAGCATTCCGCACATGCTGGAACACTTCCGTGCAGGTTCCCTGCTGGTGACCTCCGCTGACCGTCCTGACGTGCTGGTTGCAGCCTGCCTGGCGGCGATGAACGGCGTGGAAATCGGTGCGATCCTGCTGACTGGTGCCTATGAAATGGACCCACGCGTCAGCAAACTGTGCGAACGCGCATTTGCCACCGGCCTGCCGGTCTTCATGGTAGACACCAACACCTGGCAGACCTCTCTGAGCCTGCAGAGCTTCAACCTGGAAGTACCGGTTGATGACCATCAGCGTATCGAGAAAGTGCAGGAATACGTTGCCGGTTGCATCAATGCCGACTGGATTGAATCCCTGACCGCGACCTCCGAGCGCAGCCGTCGTCTCTCTCCACCAGCCTTCCGTTATCAGCTCACCGAGCTGGCGCGTAAAGCGGGCAAACGCGTTGTGCTGCCAGAAGGCGACGAACCGCGTACCGTTAAAGCCGCAGCCATCTGTGCCGAGCGCGGTATCGCTACCTGCGTGCTGCTGGGTAACCCGGATGAGATCACCCGCGTTGCTGCTTCTCAGGGCGTTGAGCTGGGTTCTGGTATCGAAATCGTGGACCCGGAAGTGGTGCGCGAAAGCTACGTTGCCCGTCTGGTCGAGCTGCGTAAGAGCAAGGGCATGACTGAAGCCGTTGCCCGCGAACAGCTGGAAGACAACGTGGTTCTCGGTACGCTGATGCTGGAGCAGGACGAAGTTGACGGTCTGGTTTCCGGTGCGGTTCACACTACTGCGAACACCATCCGTCCGCCGCTGCAGCTGATCAAAACTGCACCAGGCAGCTCGCTGGTCTCGTCCGTGTTCTTCATGCTGCTGCCGGAACAGGTTTACGTGTACGGTGACTGTGCGATCAACCCGGATCCAACTGCTGAACAGCTGGCCGAGATTGCAATCCAGTCTGCTGACTCCGCGATTGCCTTCGGTATTGAACCGCGCGTAGCGATGCTCTCCTACTCCACCGGTACCTCTGGTGCAGGTAGCGACGTAGAGAAAGTACGTGAAGCGACCCGTATTGCTCAGGAAAAACGCCCGGATCTGGTTATCGATGGCCCGCTGCAGTATGACGCCGCAGTTATGGCTGACGTAGCGAAATCCAAAGCGCCGAACTCGCCGGTTGCGGGTCGCGCTACCGTGTTCATCTTCCCGGATCTGAACACCGGTAACACCACCTACAAAGCGGTACAGCGTTCAGCCGACCTGATCTCTATCGGGCCGATGCTGCAGGGTATGCGCAAGCCGGTGAACGACCTGTCTCGTGGCGCGCTGGTAGACGATATCGTCTACACCATCGCCCTGACCGCGATCCAGTCTTCCCAGCAGTAAGCAACACCCCAACGTAAAAAGGCGACCCGCGGGTCGCCTTTTTTTATGGTTGCGATTAAGCTTCTTCGTGCTTAACCGGCTCGTTGCTGGCATTGCGGCTCATCCACAGGGCCAGCGCTTTCAGCGAATCTGGCGTGAAGTCATCGCAACGCGCAGTGATCTCCGCCGGGGTCATCCAGCAGACTTCACTCACCTCTTCCTCCTGCAGCGCAAACGGACCGTGGGAGACACAGCTGAAAAGGCCTCCCCAGACGCGGCAGTGGCTATCTTCAAAGTAGAACTGGCCATGTTCGGCAAACGGCACGCCGGCAATCCCCAGCTCCTCTTCCGCTTCGCGGCGAGCGGAATCAAGTAACTGCTCATCGGCCTGCACCACGCCACCGGCGGTAGCATCGAGCATGCCGGGCATAAAGTCTTTCGTTTCGGTACGGCGCTGAACCAGAATATTGCCCATCCCATCGTGCACGACGATATAGGTCGCGCGATGACGAAGGCGCTGCGCCCGCATCTGCTCGCGGCTCGCCTGTGCGATTACCTCATTGTCTTCGTTGACAATATCCACCCATTCCGTACTTGCCAAATGACTCTGCTCCACCATCGGGAAACCTTCTCTTTAAAGCGCTCTCGCGGCGCGTTTACTGTTGAGGAGTAAATTACGGATTAATCTCTGACTGCGCAATAACCTGGCCATCATTCAGCGTCATAACGCACAAATGGTTTCCATCCAGCATGCCGTAGCTGGGGGAAAAACCGCCTTTGGGCAGGCTGACCGAGCCAGGATTAAAGTGTATGAGGTCGCCCTGTTTCCCGGCTACCGGAATATGAGTATGGCCGTAAACCAGCACATCGCCAGCATTCAGCGCGGGCAGGTTATCCGGACCAAACAGATGACCGTGGGTCACAAACAGCCGACAGTTCTCCAGCAGGATCTGCTGCCAGGGGGCGGTGATGGGAAAGTGCAGCAGCATCTGGTCAACTTCGCTGTCGCAGTTACCGCGCACGGCGATAATCCGCGACGCGTAGGCGTTGAGTCGATCGGCGACCTCAGCAGGCGCGTAGCCTTCGGGCAGCGGGTTGCGCGGGCCGTGGTTCAGTACATCCCCGAGGATCACCAGCCATTGCGCCCCGCTCTGGTTAAACAGCGAAAGCACCCGTTCGGTCGCCGGCAGCGAGCCGTGGATGTCCGATGCAAACATCAGCTTCATCAGTAATTCCTTGTGTCGAAAAGCTGCCCCATTATACCGGAATATTAGCCCGCCCGCTTCGCTGACAACGCCACGTACCGCTGCACGGACGCCCGCTGCCACTGGAAATTAGCGTAATCCACCAGCTGCTGGGGCACGTCGTCGCCATTGAGCACCAGACGGTTGAGCATCAGGGCCAGATCCGCATCGGCAATACACCACTCTCCGAAGAGGTTTTGCTGGCCGTGGGCAAGCAGCGACGAGGCAACATCGTAGAGCTGGTTTGCCGCCCGCTGCGCATTTTCGCTGAGGGCCGGTTTTTTCACCCCGCCAAACACTACGTCGGTAGAGCGCTCCTCACGGATCGGCATCAGATCGCTGCGCAGCCACGCCTGGATCTGGCGTGCGCGAGCGCGTTTTTGCCGATCGTGAGGGAAGATCCGCTCCCACTCCGGCGGGGCAAAATGCTCCTCCAGATATTCGGCAATGGCCGAGGATTCACTGAGTTCAAAGCCGTCGATCTCCAGCACCGGCACGCGGCGGGTCAGGGCATAGCCTCGCCACTGCGGCTGTCGATTTTCACCCCGGCTGAGATCCACGGTCTTCAGGGTAAAAGGCAATCCCTTCTCGGCCAGCGCGACATACACGCTCATGACGTAAGGGGAGTAATAATCGGCATCTGACCACAGGGTAATCGCAGGTTGGCTCATAAAATCCTCGTAACGCTTCGGAAGGTGGGTATCTATCCAAAATATAACCTCCTGCCCCGGCTGTCACTTGATGAAAACTCACGATTTATCATCACCACCTATAATCGATCTTATGCCGCAATAATCGTTATGACAGGAGTTGCGATGATTGACCTTTACTACGCCCCCACCCCCAACGGGCATAAGATCACGCTTTTTCTGGAGGAGGCCCAGCTGGATTACCGCATCCTGCCGGTTGATATCAGCAAAGGCGAACAGTTCCGCCCTGAGTTTCTCGCCATTTCGCCTAACAATAAAATCCCGGCCATCGTCGATCATGACCCGGACGATGGCGGTGCCCCGCTGAGCCTGTTTGAGTCCGGTGAGATCCTGCTCTACCTGGCGGAAAAAAGCGGCAAGCTGCTGAGCGGCGAATTACGGGAACGCCACGTCACCCTGCAGTGGCTCTTCTGGCAGGTGGGCGGGCTGGGGCCGATGATTGGTCAGAACTATCATTTTAACCACTTTGCACCGCAGCCCATCCCCTACGCCATCGAACGTTTTCAGGTTGAGACGCAGCGGCTCTATAACGTGCTGAATAAACGTCTGGAGAGATCGCCGTGGCTGGGAGGGGAGCACTACAGCATCGCGGATATCGCCTGCTGGCCGTGGGTCAATACCCATGAAAACCATCGCGTCGACCTGGCGTCGTGGCCTGCGGTGAACAACTGGTTTGAGCGCATCCGCACCCGTCCGGCAACCGAGCGCGCGATGCAAAAAGTGCAGCAGATATAAACGGTTTCCTCATGTATCATGGTGGCAATAATGACACCGAGGAAGCCTGCAATGTCCCAGCACGACGCGATTATTCGTATTAAAAATTTACGCCTGCGCACCTATATCGGCATCAAAGAGGAGGAGCGTGCCAACCGTCAGGATATCGTCGTTAATGTGGTGATCCACTACCCGGCCGACAAGGCCCGGGACAGTGAAGATATCAATGACGCCCTGAACTATCGCACCGTCACCAAAAGCATCATTCAACATGTCGAGAGTAACCGCTTCTCTTTACTGGAAAAATTAACTCAGGATGTGCTGGATATCGCACGTGAACATCACTGGGTCACCTATGCTGAAGTAGAGATCGATAAACTTCACGCCCTGCGCTATGCCGACTCCGTCTCAATGGCGTTAAGCTGGCAACGCCAGGCGTAACCCTGGAGGTTGTATGAAGATCCTGATAACCGGTGGTACTGGCCTGATAGGCCGGCATCTGATCCCTCGTTTGCAGACGCTCGGCCATGAGCTTACGGTGGTGACGCGCAGTCCCGAGAAAGCGCGTCAGGCCCTCGGCTCCGGCATCGATATCTGGAAAGGGCTCACCGAGCATCAGGATCTGAACGGCTTTGATGCCGTCATCAATCTGGCGGGGGAACCCATCGCCGACAAACGCTGGACGAAAGAACATAAGCAGCGGCTGTGCAACAGCCGCTGGAACATCACCCAGCGACTGGTGGATATGTTCAAGGCCAGCGAAACGCCGCCGTCGGTGTTTATCTCCGGTTCAGCATCGGGTTATTACGGCGATTTAGGCGAAGTGGTGGTCACCGAAGAGGAGCCGCCGCACAACGAATTTACCCATAAGCTGTGCGCCCGCTGGGAGCAGATCGCCTGCGGGGCGCAGAGCGAGCAGACCCGTGTTTGCCTGCTGCGCACCGGCGTAGTGCTGGCACCAAAAGGCGGGATTCTGGCGAAGATGCTGCCGGTGTTTAAGCTGGGTCTCGGCGGCCCGATGGGCAATGGTCGTCAGTATCTGGCGTGGATCCATATCGACGATATGGTGAATGGTATTCTCTGGCTGCTGGATAACGATCTGCGCGGCCCGTTCAATATGGTCTCCCCCTACCCGGTTCGCAACGAGCAGTTCGCCCATGCCCTGGGGCATGCGGTACATCGCCCGGCCGTGGTTCGCGCTCCGGCCTCCGCTATCCGCCTGCTGATGGGAGAATCCTCGGTGCTGGTGCTGGGCGGTCAGCGCGCGCTGCCGAAGCGTCTGGAGGCGGCCGGGTTTGCCTTCAGGTGGTACGACTTAGAAGAAGCCCTGGGAGATGTGGTAGGTTAAATCTATCCGATCGGCTGTGTTAAATTGGTCCGCCCGTTCTCATAGTAAGGCGTTACGATGGCCACAATTACCACTCCCAGGCTGACACTTTCCCCTTTTGAGCCCGCTGACTGGCCCTTCTTCCTGCGGCTTCGCGAATCGCCTGAAATCATGCGCTATATGGCCGCTATTGCCGCAGAAAAAGAGACCCGTCGCCTGTTTGCTGCCCGCCTGAGGGCTCCGCACACCTTTGTCATTCGAGCCCAGGATGACGACACCCCGCTGGGGGATATTGGGCTGCAAATCAGCGCTAAATATCCTGAAGAAGCCGATATTGGTTATACGGTGATCGCCGCCGCGCAGGGCCGGGGCATTGCCAGCGAGGCGCTGCAGGCCGTCTGTAAATATGCTTTTATTCGGGTGGGCGTAAAGGCGGTTAACGCGTATGTGCTGGCGGATAATGGTGGTTCGGTGCGGGTGTTAGAGAAAGCGGGCTTTGTACGTACCCAGGTGCTGGAACAGGCGTATGAGATTAACGGCGTGCGGTATGACGACTGGGTTTACCGGCTGGAGTACGGTGCGGCCTGATCCCCTCACCCTGACCCTCTCCCGAAGGGAGAGGGAATAAACATCAAAAACTACTTCAACGATCCCTTCAGGAACTGCTGCAAACGCGGGCTCTTCGGATTCGCCAGCACCTCATCCGGGTGGCCCTGCTCTTCGATTACGCCCTGATGCAGGAAAATCACGTGGTTGGAGACGTTACGGGCGAAGCCCATCTCGTGAGTCACCACCACCATCGTTTTCCCCTCTTCGGCCAGCTGCTGCATGATGCGCAGCACTTCGCCTACCAGCTCAGGATCGAGCGCGGAGGTGGGTTCGTCGAACAGCAGCACTTCCGGCTCCATCGCCAGCGCACGGGCGATGGAGACACGCTGCTGCTGACCGCCGGAGAGATGCACCGGATACTTAATCTGCTGGCGCGCGTCGATACCCACTTTCGCCAGGTATTTCTCCGCACGGGCACGGGCTTCCTGCTTGCTTAAGCCCAGCACCTGCACTGGCGCTTCCATCACGTTCTCCAGCACCGTCATGTGGCTCCAGAGGTTGAAGTGCTGGAACACCATCGTCAGTCGGGTACGCAACATCCGCAGCTGGTGCTTGTCCGCTACCTTCAGCTGACCGTCTTTGTCCTGCACCAGGTTGATGTTCTCGCCGCTGACCACAATCTTGCCGGCGCTCGGCTTTTCGAGGAAGTTGATGCAGCGCAGGAAGGTACTTTTACCCGACCCCGACGAGCCGATAATACTGATCACATCGCCCGCATTTGCCTGCAGCGACACCCCTTTCAGCACTTCATGTTCGCCGTAGCGTTTGTGCAAATCGATAACGTTTAATTTGTTCTCAGCCATCTTAATTCTCAGTGCGTCGAAGGTTTGACATGCTGCAACCAGCGTTTTTCCGCTTTGCGGAACAGGCTAATCAGGACGTAAGAAATGATTAAATAGAGCACCGCCGCGATGCCGAAGGCGGTAAACGGCTGATAGGTCGCCGAGTTAATGTCGCGGGCAATTTTCAGCAGATCCGGCACGGTGGCGGTAAAGGCCAGCGCGGTGGAGTGCAGCATTAAAATTACTTCATTGCTGTAGGCAGGCAGCGCAATGCGCAGCGCCGACGGCAGGATAATGCAGCGGTAGAGCTTCACGGAGGAGAAGCCGTAGGCCCGCGCCGCCTCAATTTCACCGTGTGGCACGGAGCGGATCGCCCCGGCAAAGATCTCGGTGGTATAGGCGCAGGTGTTCAGCGTTAACGCCAGCACGGTGCAGTTCAGCCCGCTACGGAAGAACGCGTTCAGCATCTCGGTGCCTTTGACGATCTCCAGCGTGTACATCCCGGAGTAGAAGACCAGCAGCTGCACATACAGCGGCGTCCCACGGAAAATATAGGTAAACAGCCAGATGGGGAAGCGGATGTAGTTATTGCTGGAGACGCGACCAATGGCGAGAAACACCGCCAGAATGCCACCCATCACCACGGAAGAAATCAGCAGCCAGAGGGTGATCGCCACACCGGTAAAGCGGTATCCGTCGGTCCACAGCAGCGATTTCCAGTATTCCTGAATAATCTCGATCACAGGTCAGCCCTCTTCACACCCACGGAGTAGCGACGCTCAAGCAACAGCAGTACACCATTGGAAACGGTGGTAAACACCAGATAAATCACCCCGCACACGATGGCGAAATAGAACGGTTCCCAGGTACTTTTACCCGCCAGCTGCGTGGCTTTCACCACATCTTCCAGCCCCAGTAACGAGACCAGCGCCGTCGCTTTGAGGATAACCTGCCAGTTGTTACCGATGCCCGGCAGCGCAAAGCGCATCATGGCCGGAAACATAATACGGCGGAAGGTTTGAGAGGAGGTTAAACCGAAGGCCGTGGCCGCTTCGATATGCCCTTTCGGCACCGCGATATAGGCGCCACGGAAGGTTTCCGTAAAGTAGGCCCCATAGATAAAGCCCAGGGTGATGATACCAGCCACCATAGGATCGATATCAATCTGTGCCATACCGATGGCATCCGTCAGGCCGTTAAGGGCGATTTGCAGACCGTAGAAGATCAGCAGCATCAGCACCAGGTCAGGCACGCCGCGGATCAGGGTGGTATAGCCTTCAAACAGCAGAGCCAGCGCCCGATTGGTCGAAAGCTTCGCGCCCGCGCCCGCCAGGCCTATTAACACCGCCAGCACTACCGAACTGAGAGCCAGTTCAAGGGTGACGAGTGCGCCTTGTAAAATTACGCCAGAAAATCCGTACAGCATACCGCCTGCCCTGTCGTGTCGTGAGTGGTGACGCCGTGTCTTTTCCCCTCCCCTAACGGGAGGGGTCGCACGTTATTGAGTGGGGCGTTTAGCCACCGTAGACATCAAAGTCGAAGTATTTCTTCGCCAGTTTTTCGTAAGTCCCGTCCGCACGCATCTCGGCAAAGGCTTTATTCAGCGCTTCACGCAGTTCGTTGTCCTCTTTACGCAGCCCCATACCGGTGCCCACGCCGAAGAGTTTTTCGTCCTTAATGGACGGACCGCCGAACTTATAATCTTTCCCGACAGGCTGCTTCAGGAAGCCTTCGCTGGCGGCAACTTCGTCCTGGAAAGCGGCGTCGATACGGCCCGCAGTCAGGTCAGCGTAGATATTCTCCTGGCCCTGATAAGAGACGATTTCGATCCCTTTCGGTGCCCAGTGCTCGTTACCAAAGGTCTCCTGGGTGGTGCCCTGCAGCACGCCCACACGTTTACCTTTCAGTGACTCCAGGGTTGGCTGGATATCGGAAGATTTTGCTACCACCAGACGGGAATCCGCTGCATAAAGTTTGTCTGTGAAGGCAATCTCCTGCTGGCGTTTTTCGGTGATGGAGAGTGAAGACATAATGGCGTCGATTTTTTTCGCTTTCAGCGAAGGGATCAGCGCATCCAGTGGGTTTTCAACGAAGGTACACTCTGTTTTGATACGTTTGCACAGCTCTTTCGCCAAATCGATATCAAATCCTACCAGTTCACCCTGCGCATTCTTCGATTCGAAGGGGGCATAAGTCGGATCAGTACCAATACGTACTTTTTGCGGAATTGCTGCGAATGCCGCAGTAGCGCTGGAAAATGCCAGAGCCAGAGAAAGTGACAACACCAGTTTTTTCATATCTATCCTCAACAGACTGTCTTCTTACGGGATTTTAACGCCGACGGGGGTGCTCTTAATGTGCCATTAATCGCCGCGGCAAGGCAAAAGATTATGCCCCGCGCGCGCGAAAAAGTGCATTGCGAGTGCTTAACTATTCACTTTATAACCAATGCGGCACAGGATATGCACCGTTGTGGTTCGCAATTGTTACTGGAGCACCATAACAGGGAACCATTATGGTGCGCACCCGTCAGTAACGGTTAGTCGCCGTAGACATTGAAGTCGAAGTATTTCTTCGCCAGTTTGTCGTAGGTGCCGTCTTTACGCAGTTCGGTAAAGGCTTTATCAAATGCCGCTTTCAGTTCGGCATCGTCCTTACGCAGGCCGATCCCGGTACCGTCACCAAAGTATTTTTTGTCTTTGACCGACGGACCCGCAAAGACAAACTCTTTCCCTGCCGGTTGTTTCAGGAAGCCTTCGCTCGCCGCGACTTCATCCTGGAAAGCGGCATCCAGACGCCCTGCCGCCAGATCGGAATAGATTAAATCCTGGTTCTGGTAGGCAACCACATCGACGCCTTTTTCACGCCAGTTGGCATTGGCAAAGCCTTCCTGGGTGGAGCCCTGCAGGACACCAACGTGCTTACCTTTCAGCGAATCAATGGTCGGCTGGATCGGCGAGCCTTTCGCCGCAATCAGGCGTGAATCCGCTGCGTACAGTTTTTCAGAGAAGGCGATCTCCTGCTGACGCTTCTCGGTAATGGAGAGCGAGGAGATAATCGCGTCGATTTTTTTGGCTTTCAGGGAGGGGATCAGCGCATCAAAGTCGCTGCCCACCCAGGTGCATTTCACGGACATGCGTTTGCACATCTCATTCCCCAGGTCGATATCAAACCCGACAAAGTCGCCTTTCGCATCTTTCGATGAGAACGGCGCATAGGTCGCGTCAGTACCGATACGTACGGTCTGTGGGAGCGCCGCATAGCTGCTTGCCGCTGCGCTTAATCCCACCAGCAAAGACAGAGCCAGAACCGTCTTCTTCATACATTACCCTCAAGTGTCGTGATTTTATTTTGTAATAGATGATGTTGTGTGTTGTTACAGGCGATCCCTTGCAGGTCTTATGCCAGATTGCAATGAGTGCAAAATTACGACGTTAAATATGTTAACGAAAGGTTGCAAGATTGCCTTAATGGTGAAAGATAGCAGGTCTGCCAAACGAACCGCAGTGGGAAGAAAGGAAAAAAGGAATTAAATGTTGAGGATATGATCGCGGTTGCAGAATTGCCCTGAAACAGGGCACGTTGCGCTGACCTGCCCCAGAGCAGGACACCTTTGCCGTCAGACGCCCTGCCAGCGGGCGAAGAGATCGTCCGGCAGTTCAATATCGAACTGGTCAATAACCCGGTTCACGGTTTGATTAATGACGTCATCCAGGCTTTGCGGGCGGTGGTAGAACGCCGGGACCGGCGGCATGATCACCGCCCCCAGTTCGGCAGCCTGGGTCATCAGCCGCAGGTGGCCCAGATGGAGCGGGGTTTCACGCACGCAGAGCACCAGCGGGCGGCGCTCTTTCAGCACCACGTCGGCGGCGCGGGTCACCAGGGTATCGGTATAGCTGTTGACGATGCCGGAGAGGGTTTTGATGGAACAGGGCAGGATCACCATCCCCGCGGTCTTAAACGACCCGGAGGAGATGCTGGCGGCGATATCGCGGGCATCGTGCACCACATCGGCCAACGCCTGAACGTCACGCAGGGAGTAATCGGTTTCGAGAGAGAGGGTCTGACGCGCGGCCTGGCTCATCACCAGATGGGTTTCAACGTCAGCGACGTCGCGTAATACCTGCAGCAAACGGACACCGTAAATCGCGCCGCTGGCCCCTGAGAGCCCTACTATCAATCGTTTCATATTATCGCCCTTACTGTAACAGGGCAGACTGTGCAGGATTTTGGCGGGAGTTGCAAGCGAGGGCGGACGCCCTCGCCTGCGATAAGGATTAACCTTCGTTGTGCATCTCTAAGCTTTCGAGATCGTTCGCCATCTGCACGGCTTTCGCGTCGTCGTTACGCAGAGAGTCGAGATAGTCGAGATACTGCTGATCAACATCTTTGGTGACGTAGATACCGTTAAACACCGAGCACTCAAACTGCTGAATATCCGGGTTCTCGGCGCGCACCGCGTCGATCAGATCGTTCAGATCCTGGAAAATCAGGCCATCGGCGCCGATGATCTGGCGGATCTCGTCCACTTCACGACCGTGAGCAATCAGCTCGTTGGCGGTCGGCATGTCGATGCCGTACACGTTCGGGAAGCGAATTTCCGGTGCCGCAGAGGCCAGGTAGACCTTCTTCGCCCCTGCTTCACGGGCCATCTCGATAATCTGCTCTGAGGTGGTGCCACGCACGATGGAATCATCCACCAGCAGAACGTTCTTGTCGCGGAACTCAGCGCGGTTAGCGTTCAGCTTGCGGCGTACCGATTTACGGCGCAGATGCTGGCCTGGCATGATGAAGGTGCGGCCAACGTAGCGGTTTTTCACAAAGCCCTGACGGTACGGTTTACCCAGGATACGCGCCATCTCCAGCGCGATATCGCAGGAGGTTTCCGGGATCGGGATAACTACGTCGATGTCCAGATCTTCCCACTCGCGGGCAATCTTCTCCCCGAGCTTGGTACCCATATTCACACGGGCGCTGTAGACGGAGATCTTGTCGATGAAGGAGTCCGGACGAGCAAAGTAGACGTACTCGAACAGGCACGGATTAGTGACCGGGTTTTCCGCACACTGGCGGGTAAACAGCTGGCCTTTCTCAGTGATGTAGACCGCTTCGCCCGGGGCAACGTCGCGCAGGAACTCGAAGCCCAGGGTGTCCAGGGCCACGCTTTCGGAGGCCACCATATACTCGGTGCGGCCATCGCCAATATCACGTTTACCCAGCACCAGCGGACGAATACCGTTCGGATCGCGGAACGCGACCATACCGTGGCCGATAATCATCGCCACGCAGGCATAGGCCCCGCGAATCAGACGATTCGTCGCCGCCACGGCAGCAAAAATGTTGTCGGCTTCCAGCGGATAGTGACGGAAATTATCCAGTTCGCTGGCAAAGACGTTAAGCAGAATTTCAGAGTCAGAAGTGGTGTTAATGTGGCGACGCTTCTCTTCAAACAGCTTTTTACGCAGCTCGTGGGCATTGGTCAGGTTGCCGTTGTGAGCAAGCGTGATGCCATACGGAGAGTTAACGTAGAAAGGCTGCGCTTCAGAGGCGCTGGAACTGCCTGCGGTAGGGTAACGAACGTGACCAATACCCATGTTACCCTGCAGACGCTGCATATGGCGGGCTTCAAACACATCGTTTACCAGGCCGTTGGCCTTACGTAAACGGAAGCAGTTGTGTGCATCAATGGTGATGATACCCGCAGCATCCTGCCCACGGTGCTGAAGCACCGATAATGCGTCATAAATAGACTGGTTTACCGGCATGAAACCGGCGATACCGACAATACCGCACATTCGTCATTTCCTCGTTAAGCCACATCTCAGGGTTTATGCCCTGGGCAAAAAACTCGACGAGCTTTGCAGATAGTCGAAGAACAATCTGATGATGAAGCTGAACTGCGGGATCAGCTGCGACTTCTGCCAGTCTTCACTTTTTGAAAACCCGGTAAAGGTATCAAGGAAGAACAGTATCGCGGCTACAATCAACGCTCCTCGCAATGCACCGAAACAGATCCCGAGCACCCTGTCCGTTCCTGACAAACCGGTTTTCTCAACCAGCTGGCCAATCACGAAGTTAACAATGGCGCCTACAATCAGCGTCGCGATAAACAGCACCGCGATGGCGATTCCGTTTCGGACCAGTTCATCTTCAAAGCCCGTGAACCAGACAGACAGGTAAGTGTAGTAATGACTGGCAACAAAGAAGGCACAGCCCCAGGTTACCAGCGATAACGCTTCACGAACAAAGCCACGGATCAGGCTAACCAGACAGGAAAAACCTATCACCGCAATGATGGCGTAATCAATCCAGACCATATACGTCCCACGATTAAACGCCCTGTCATCCAGTTCGGGGCGAATTCTAACAGAAAAAGAAAACGTTTGCGTAGGGATTTCCTTCCCGCGCGTAAATAAAAAAAGCGCTGAAAAAATATTCAGCGCCCCAGGCGGGTTACCTTCTCAGGCAATCTGCTGCGCCTGTTTTTTAGTCAGCGAAAAACTCAGTTCACGCTGTAGTTCATCACTACGCCGCTCAGACCGGAGAGTTGATTCAACTCGCCAAGCGACCCCTTCAGCTTATCTCTCGATGCATCCGGGCCGACGAGAATACGGGTGATTTTACCCTGTACCGGCGTCGTAGGTGAAGTGTAAACGCGATACCCCGCGCCACGGAGTTTAGCCACCACCTCGTTGACCTTGTCGGCATTTTTCAACGCGCCGAGCTGCACGACATAGGCTTTACCGGTTGGCGCAGGTTTCTCTTCTGCCGCCGGTTTGGCCGGAGGTGTTTCCGTCGCCGCTGCCAGCTGCTGGCTGGTGTTATCGCGCTGCGGTTTCGGCTTCTCAACCGGTTTTGGTTTTTGCACCGGTTTTGGCGCATACTGCTCCACCGGCGCCGGATCCAGTTCGTTGTTATTCCCGGTCGCGAGACGCGTAGGGTCTAAGGACGGTGCCGCGGCATCGCCCGCCTGCACCTCTTCAGCCGCGCCTTCAGGCGGTTGAGCAGGTAACGCCTGCGTCGCCGCCGGCAGCATATCCGGCTCATCCCGGTCGCCAGGTTTCGGCACCAGCGGGATCGCTGCAAACTCATCCTGATAATGTTTTTTCTGTCCATCAAGCAGCCCGGGGAGAATAATCACTCCCAGCGCCACCAGCACAATGGTGCCTGCTAAACGGTTCTGAAACTTACTTGCCACCGGTTCTCCCCGCATCCATTACGTCCATGACATGTGCCACCGTGTGGAAAGATCCACACACCAGCACGGTATCTTCTGGTCTGGCATCCGCCATCGCCGCACGCCATGCCAGCTCGACGCTGGCAAAACTCTGGCCCTCGCCGAGATGTTCCATCAGCTGTTCAGCCGTCGCCCCGCGTGGGCCTTCCAGAGGTGCACAATACCAGCTATCGACCACAGTCTCCATGCAGGCCAGCGTGCCGCCAATATCTTTATCATGAAGCATACCGATAACCGCCAGTACGCGCCCGGTTTTTGGCAATGATTTGAGACGTCCGGCGAGGTAAGCCGCGGCATGGGGGTTATGCGCCACATCCAGAATCAGACGCGGTGAGTCGCTGACAATCTGGAAACGTCCGGCAAGGATAGCCTGCTGAATGCCGTCGCGAATGGCCTGCTCGTTCACCGTCAGACCGCTGGCGCGCAGGGCGGCCAGTGCCGTGGCGGCGTTCGGCTGCGGCACCTGCGGCAGCGGCAGGTTGTCCAGCGCGCCTCTGGCATCTTCAAAGCGCCAGCCGCTCTCCGTCACGCTGTAGCGCCAGTCGACGTCACGACGCTGCAACAGCGCACCCTTCTCCCGGGCCACATCAGCGATGGTGTGCGGCATATCGGGCTCGCCGACAATCGCCGGTTTACCGGCGCGGAAAATACCGGCTTTCTCACGGCCAATGCTTTCGCGATCGGGCCCCAGCCAGTCGGTATGATCCAGCGCGATGCTGGTAACCACCGCCACGTCCGGATCCACGATGTTAGTGGCGTCCAGCCGCCCGCCTAACCCGACCTCGAGGATCACCACGTCCAGCTGGGCCTGCTTAAACAGCCACAGCGCCGACAGCGTGCCGTATTCGAAATAGGTCAGCGACGTGTCGCCACGCGCGGCTTCGATCTCTGCGAACGAGGCGGTATGGGCTGATTCAGCGAGTTCGGTGTTCTGTACCCGCACACGCTCGGTGTAGCGCACCAGATGGGGCGAACTGTAGACACCCACTTTGTAGCCCGCCGCCATCAGCATGGATTCCAGCGTGCGGCAGGTGGTGCCCTTGCCGTTGGTGCCTGCCACCGTGAAGACAAAAGGAGCCGGTTTCAGAACGTCAAGGCGCGCCGCTACCTGGCTGACGCGCTCAAGTCCCATGTCGATGGCTTTACTGTGCAGGTTTTCCAGATAAGAAAGCCACGCGGCCAGGGGCGACGTGGCTTGGGGAAGAGTGATATTTTCCATGTTGCGCGCTTTTCAGTTACGGTTAGAAAGCAAAAGGGCAGCGCCATTGGCCCTGCCCTTTTCAGTTATCAGGCCTCGGGTTCCTGATCCGGTACTACCACGCCTTCGCGCGGCTCATCCGGGCTCGGCGACGGCAGATTCATCAGCTTCGCCAGAACGCTTGCCAGTTTCAGGCGCATTTCCGGACGGCGAACGATCATGTCGATAGCGCCTTTCTCGATAAGGAACTCACTGCGCTGGAAGCCCGGCGGCAGTTTCTCACGAACCGTTTGTTCGATAACACGCGGGCCGGCAAAGCCGATCAGCGCTTTCGGTTCAGCGATGTTCAGATCGCCCAGCATCGCAAAGCTTGCCGATACGCCGCCCATGGTCGGGTCGGTCAGTACGGAGATATACGGCAGACCGCGTTCCTGCATTTTCGCCAGCGCTGCGGAGGTTTTCGCCATCTGCATCAGCGACATCAGCGCTTCCTGCATACGGGCACCACCGGAGGCGGAGAAGCAGATCAGCGGACAGTTGTCCTCCAGCGCCTGCTCTACCGCACGCACGAAGCGCGCGCCGACCACGGAACCCATTGAGCCGCCCATAAAGGAGAACTCAAACGCTGCTGCGACAACCGGCATCTCGTGCAGAGTGCCTTTCATCACCACCAGGGCGTCTTTCTCGCCGGTCTCTTTCTGCGCAGAGGCCAGACGGTCTTTGTATTTTTTGGAGTCGCGGAACTTAAGCACATCTTTCGGCTCAAGCTCGCTGCCCAGTTCAACCAGAGAACCTTCATCCAGCAGGCTATGCAGGCGGTTACGCGCCGACATACGCATGTGGTGATCGCACTTCGGACAAACTTCCAGATTACGCTCCAGCTCGGCACGGTACAGGACCTGGCCACAGCTGTCACATTTGGTCCACACCCCTTCAGGAATACTCGCTTTGCGGGTTGGGGTGATGTTGCTTTTAATTCGTTCAATCCAGCTCATTGATAACCTTTCTGCCTGAACCAGGTTTGCTGTAAGGGGCGCATAATGCCATTTTTGCCCCCGACAGACCATGAATGTTGCACATTAAAACATAACAGCCCGAAACTTTGGATAAAAAAGTGGTCGAACCGCAGTCGTGCTTTTATTTTGCCTGTTTTGCCGCCGCGCGCCGGTGACGAATAATTTCGATCACGCCGGGCAGAATGGAGACCACAATAATCCCTACGATCAGTAACTTAAGGTTTTCCTGAATCATGGGAATAGTACCGAAGAAATAGCCCGCGTAGGTAAAGCTGAGTACCCATAACAGCGCACCCGTCACGTTATAAAGCGCAAACTGACGGTACGACATATGCCCCATCCCCGCTACAAAGGGGGCAAAGGTTCTGACGATGGGCACAAAGCGTGCGAGGATAATGGTTTTACCGCCGTGCTTCTCATAAAACGTATGGGTTTTATCCAGATAGCTGCGACGGAAAATCTTCGAGTCCGGGTTACTGAACAACCGGTCGCCAAATAGCCGACCAATAGTGTAGTTCACCGCATCGCCAAGGATCGCGGCGATAAGCATCAGGACCACCATCAGGTGAACGTTGATGTCGTTGGTTTCAAGGGAGGCCAGCGCCCCCGCCACGAACAGCAGCGAATCGCCCGGTAAAAACGGGGTCACCACCAGCCCGGTTTCACAAAACAGGATCAGGAACAGAATCGCATACACCCAGACGCCATAATCAGCGACCAGCTCGGCCAGGTGAACATCAATATGCAGAATAAAATCAATTACAAAGCGAATAAAATCCATATTGTCTAAACCTTTATTGCACGGCTATCAGTCCGCTAAAAACAGCGGGCCCATTGGCGGTTTTGGAAGGTCAAAACGATCCGGGTAATCGACCGAGACCAGATAGAGCCCTTCCGCTCTCGCCGTTGCTGCTGCCAGGGTTCTGTCCTTCGCTGCCAGCAACTCTGCAATCCAGCTCTCCGGCTGGTGTCCGGCGCCCACTTCCATCAGGCTGCCAACAATATTCCGCACCATATGATGTACAAAGGCATTGGCTTTGATATCAACCACCACATACGCGCCATAGCGGCTGACGTTAATGTGCATTACGTTGCGCCACGGCGTGCGCGACTGGCACTGAACCGCGCGAAACGAGGTAAAGTCGTTTTCGCCAATCAGCGCCTGCGCGGCGCGTTGCATACGTTCGGCATCCAGCGGCGCGTAAAAATGCGTTACGCCCTGGCCCAATACAGCCGGACGCAGGCGCTGGTTATAGATGATATAGCGGTAGCGGCGCGCGGTGGCGCTGAAACGCGCGTGAAAATCATCGGGCACAGTTTTGACCCAACGCACCGCGATGTCTCCAGGTAAATTCGCATTTACCCCCAGCGTCCAGGCCGCGTCTTTACGCACCGCAGTGGTTTGAAAGTGAACCACCTGCCCGGTACCATGGACACCGGCATCGGTACGCCCTGCGCACAGGACATTGATGGGCTCATTCGCCACCTGAGAGAGCGCTTTCTCCAGCTTCTCCTGGACGCTGCGCACCTCATTCTGTCGCTGCCAGCCATAATATTTACTGCCATCGTACTCAATCCCGAGGGCAATTTTATGGACCGGCTTTTGTTCCACTTCTGACATCAGTACAGATACTCCTGCACCAGTTTCTCAGCGACTTTTACCGCCATTAGCGCGCCGCCGAAGCGGACGTTATCGGCCACCGACCAGAACTGGATCTGCTCCGGCATGCCGTAATCGTTACGCACACAGCCGATGGAGAGACGGGCGTTGCCCGTTGCGTCACCCACCTGGGTGGGGAACTCGCGCTCTTCAGACAGCTCGATCTCCTCGACGCGGGCAAAGGCGTCGCGCGCCTCTTCCGCCGCCAGCGGACGCATCGCTTCAAAGCTCACCATCTGGGCATGACCGTAAAACACCGGCGACTGCACGCAGTTGGCGGAGATCATCAGGCCGTCATCCTGCAGGATCTTGCGCACCTGATCGACAATTTGGCGCTCTTCACGCACGCTGCCTTCACGATCCGGCAGCAGTGGCAGCATGTTGAAGGCCAGCTGACGACCAAAGAAGTCCTCTTCATCCACCGGAATACCGTTCAGCAGCTTCGCGCTCTGCCCGGCCAGCGCATCCACCGCCTTTTTACCGTGGGCGGAGGCCGACAGCAGGCTGGTCACGGTGATGCGGGATAAACCGCCTTCATCGATCAGCGGTTTCAGAGCGGTCAGCAGCTGGCTGGTGAGGCTGTCCGGGACGGCGATGATATTACGGTTACGGTAGTCGGCCAGTACGAACGGGTTGACGTCCGGCACCACCAGCGGTACGTCCGGCTCAAGGGCGAACAGGCCGCTGGAATCAATCACCAGACAGCCCGCGTTGGTGGCTTCTTCAATATAGGTTGCGGAGGCTTCAGCCCCGGCGACAAAAAAGGCCAGCTGCGCCTGAGTCCAGTCAAATTCAGCCGCATCCTGCACGCGTACCGATTTGCCCTCATAACGCAGATGTTCACCTGCGCTCTCATTACGCGCCAGGGCAAAGATCTCCCCCACCGGGAACTGACGCTCAGCAAGGGTTTCGAGCAGGGCTTCGCCCACGGCGCCCGTTGCGCCCAGTATGGCAATGTTCCAGCCTTCAGACATGGTGGTTTACTCCAGAAATAAAAAAGCGTCCCCGGCGGGTTATCCGCCAGGGAGCATTAAGAAGACATTAACGTACCGGGTGATGAGTGGCGTTGAAGCCCAGCTTATGCAGCAGTGATGCCGCCGCAGCGTCATCACACATCACATACAGGGAAGACCATTCCCGGCGCTCCACATAGTGCTTGCGCAGCTTGTCGAACTCACCCGGCATACCCGCTACTTTTCGCAGCAGCGCGTCATCGCGGCGCACATCATACACTAAATGCACCAGCCTTTTCAGCGTTGCCTGATCCAGCGGGCCATGCAGAGTAATGCGGCCAAAATCCGGGGTCGGCAGCAGGGTATCCAGCGCCACCTGCTGCGATTTGCCAATAAAGGCGCTGTAGGCCTCGAACACCTGAGTGGTGCCGCGTGCTTTACCTTCCAGGGTATAGCCCGCGATGTGCGCGGTGCCAATATCCACTTTATTCAGCAGGGCCACGTTGAGATCCGGCTCTGGCTCCCAGACGTCCAGCACCACGCTGAGATCCTGACCGGCATCCAGACGCTTCAGCAGCGCGGCGTTATCCACGACCGGGCCACGACAGGCGTTGATCAGAATAGCGCCCGGCTTCAGGCGGCTAATCAGGGCCTCATCGGCCAGATGCAGGGATTTATAGGGCCCGTCTTTAAACAGCGGCGTATGGAAGGTGAGCACGTCACATTCGGCCACCAGCTCGTCCAGGCTGCGGAAATCGCCCTCATCGCCACGGTCGGCACGCGGGGGATCGCACAGCAGCGTGCGGATTCCTAACGCCTCGAGGCGCTTTTGCAGGCGACCGCCGACGTTACCCACCCCGACAATACCGACGGTACGATCGGCGAGGGTAAACCCGTCACGCTCGGCCAGCATCAGCAGGGACGAGAAAACATACTCCACGACCGCGATAGCGTTACAGCCCGGCGCGGCGGAAAAACCGATCCCCGCCTGCTTCAGCCACGCGTCATCCACATGATCGGTTCCCGCGGTCGCCGTACCGACAAACTTCACCCCTTTGCCAGACAGCAGCGCCTCATTCACTTTGGTCACTGAGCGCACCATCAGCGCGTCGGCATCATCCAGCTCAGCGAGCGGGATCGGGCGTCCGGGAACGGCCTTAACCTCACCCAGGCGGCTGAACAGCTCGCGGGCGTAAGGCATATTTTCATCAACGAGGATTTTCACGTCTGAGTACCTGTTTGAGAGGAAGTTAACCGGTCAAGTGTGCCATAATCTGGCCGCCAGGCATATACGTAACCTGGTTTACGCTGAGTAACGACTTTAAGGATTTTTTGACGATGCAGCCCATTTCAGGTACGCCGCCGCAACCTCCGGGTGACGGCCCGCGTCCGTCTCATGTCGCAGGCGAACAGCCCCTCTCCACACAGCAGCGCACCGTACTGGAACGCCTGATCACCCGGCTGATTGCCCTGACGTCGCAGCAAAATGCGGAGGTATGGGCCGGGGTCAAACACGATCTGGGCCTGAAGAGTGATGCGCCCATGCTGTCGCGCCACTTCCCTGCGGCTGAGCAAAACCTGAACCAGCGCCTGAACACCGCGCAGCAGAACCACACCACCCGGCAGATGGTCTCGCAGCTGACAGAGCTGTTAAGCCAGGGGAATAACCGCCAGGCGGTCAGCGATTTTATTCGCCAGCAGTATGGCCAGACGGCGCTGAGCCAGCTGACGCCCGACCAGCTGAAAACGGTGCTGACGCTGCTGCAAAATAACCAGCTCGCTATTCCACAGCCACAGCAGCGTCAGGCCACCGAACGCCCACTGCTGCCAGCCGAACACAATACGCTCAAGCAGATGGTGACCAAACTCGCCGCCGCCACGGGCGAGCCGACCAAACTGATCTGGCAGTCGATGCTGGAGTTGTCAGGCGTGAAGGCAGGAGAGCTGATACCGGCCAGACAGTTTACCCATCTTGCCACCTGGCTGCAGGCCCGCCAGACCCTGAGCACTCAGACCGCGCCAACGCTGCACAGCCTGCAGGCGGCGCTGAAACAGCCGCTGGAAACCCAGGAGTGGGACAGCATTCAGGATTACGCCCGCCAGAACTGGCAGGCTACGCCGCAGACGGTGCTGACCACCGCCCAGGTGCAGGATCTGTTGAATCAGATCTTTATTCGCCGTAGCGAGCGAGAAGCGGGTGTGCCGGAGGCGCGAAACATTCAGCCAATCTACAGCCCGCTGTTTGCGCCGGTCGTGGAGACGTTCAAAACCCTGTCTGCCCGCCCCGGGCTGATGTTAATTGCGTTAATCATTGCGCTGGCGATTTTCTGGCTGGTGGCGTGATGTTTTGCCCGGTGGCGCTCCGCTTACCGGGCCTACATAAGCAAGAACCGTAGGCCGGGTAAGGCGCAGCCGCCACCCGGCACTAACCGCTACGATTTACGAAACGCCACTAAGGTGACGACAATCCCCACCACCGCAGAAACCGCCCCCGCGAGGAACACCGACGGATAGCCAAACGAGGTGGCTAACAGCCCTGCCAGCGGCCCGGTGACTCCGTATGAGATATCCTGAAACGCGGCATAACCGCCCAGCGCCGTACCGCGTACCTGTGGAGCGACGCGTTTCACCACTTCAACCCCCAGCGCCGGGAAAATCAGCGAACAGCCGCAGCCGGTGAGAGCTGCGCCCAGCAGGGCGACCGGCTCGGAGGGGGCCTGCCAGAGCAGCACCAGGCCAAGGGTTTCAATCACCAGCGACGCCACCGCCACCTTCACGCCGCCATAACGATCCGGCATCCAGCCGAACAGCACCCGCATCAGGACAAACGCGCCGCCAAAGGCGGTGAGGGTAAACCCGGCCATCGCCCAGCCGCGGCTCATAAAGTACAGCGAGACGAAGGTCCCAATCACCGCAAAACCTACGCCCTGCAGCGCAAGCCCCAGGCCCGGCTGCCAGATTTGCCCCACCACACTCCACAGGGAGGGTCGTTCCCCTTTATGAGCCGGAACGTTGCGCACCGTGCCGTTAAACGCCCATGCCAGCAGCGGCAATACCATCGTGGTAGCAGCCAACGCCGCAAAGCCAAACTGACTGTTAATGAACAGACCCAGCGGAGCACCCGCCGCCAGCGCACCGTAGATGGCCATCCCGTTCCACGACATCACTTTGCCGGAACGTGCGGGCCCGACCAGCCCCATTCCCCAGGTCAAAGTGCCGGTCAGGAGCTGACTTTCACCAAAGCCGAGAATTAAGCGCCCCACCACCAGCAGCGCGAATTTATACGCAACATCCACCGGCAGCAGCGCGGCCAGTAGCCATGCACCGCCCGCCAGTCCGCAGGCAAACATGCCCTGCAGCGCCGAGCGTTTTGCGCCATGTTGATCCGCCAGACGTCCGGCGTAGCCGCGGGTTAACACCGTGGCTAAAAACTGAATACCCACGGCGATGCCGACCATGGTATTGCCATAGCCCAGCTCCTGATGAACAAACAGCGGGATCACCGGCAGCGGCAGGCCAACGGTCATATAGGTCAGGAATACCGCAAAGGCGATGCGGAACAGGGAGGTATTCCCGGAGGAGGCGTTTTTTTCTGAGGTAACGGCCGTCATGCATAACTCCGATTTCAGGCATAAAAAAGGGAGCCCTCAGGCTCCCTTCTACTATACATTCAAACGCTTATGCTTTCAGCTTACGCATGACCAGCGTGGCGTTGGTGCCGCCGAAACCGAAGCTGTTAGACATCACGGTGTTCAGCTCACGCTCGGTTGGCGCGGTGACGATGTTCAGGCCAGCAGCCTGCTCGTCCAGCTCTTCCACGTTGATACTTGGGGCGATAAAGCCGTGTTCCAGCATCAGCAGGGAGTAGATCGCTTCCTGCACGCCAGCCGCACCCAGAGAGTGACCGGTCATGGCTTTGGTCGCGGAGATGGCCGGGCTGTTGTCGCCAAACACTTCGCGGATTGCACCCAGCTCTTTCACGTCGCCTACCGGAGTAGAAGTACCGTGGGAGTTCAGGTAGTCGATTGGGGTATCCAGACCGTGCATCGCCATCTTCATGCAGCGCACTGCGCCTTCACCGGATGGTGCAACCATGTCTGCGCCGTCGGAGGTTGCGCCGTAGCCCACGATCTCAGCATAGATGTGCGCGCCACGGGCCAGAGCGTGTTCCAGCTCTTCAACCACAACCATACCGCCGCCGCCTGCGATAACGAAGCCGTCACGGCTCGCATCATAGGTACGGGACGCTTTTTCTGGCGTTTCGTTGTATTTGGTGGACAGGGCGCCCATTGCGTCGAATTCACAGGCCATTTCCCAGCCCAGCTCTTCGCCGCCGCCAGCAAACACGATGTCCTGCTTGCCCAGCTGGATCTGCTCTACCGCATTACCGATACAGTGAGCGGAAGTCGCACAGGCGGAGCTGATGGAGTAGTTTACGCCGTGAATTTTGAATGGCGTTGCGAGGCACGCGGATACCGCTGAGCCCATCGCTTTGGTCACCACGTAAGGACCCACCGCTTTCAGGCCGCGCGGGCTACGCATGGCGTCAGCACCGAACACCTGCGCTTTTGACGAGCCGCCGGAGCCAGCGATCAGACCCACACGTGGGTTGTTCTGGTAAACGTCTTCGCTCAGGCCTGCATCAGCAATCGCTTCCTGCATGGAGAGGTAGGCGTAGATAGAGGCATCGTTCATGAAACGGACCACTTTGCGATCGATCATGCCCGTGGTGTCAAGTTTGACATTACCCCAGACATGGCTGCGCATGCCAGAATCTTTAAACTCTTCAGAGAAGGTGATCCCGGAGCGTCCTTCTCGCAGAGATGCCAGGACTTCCTGCTGGTTATTACCGATGCTGGAAACGATGCCCAAGCCAGTAATCACTGCACGTTTCATTCAATACCTCTGTAAGTCGCACTATTTTAAGTTTCGAGTCGCACAATAGCGTACACTTGTACGCCGAACAAGTCCGATCAGCCATTTTCTGCGGAAATTTGCACCAACAGACGCACATCGTTAAGATCGCGGCACAGCCTGTCAGACGAGTAACTTACGTGAAACAAAACGCCATACAACCTGCCAACCTCGAATTCAACGCTGAGGGTACACCTGTTTCCCGAGATTTTGATGATGTCTACTTCTCTAATGATAACGGACTGGAAGAGACACGTTATGTTTTCCTCGATGGAAATCAGCTGAACGCCCGTTTTCCGGCACATCCCCGCGATCTGTTCGTGGTGGCGGAGAGCGGTTTTGGCACTGGCCTGAACTTTCTTACCCTCTGGCAGGCCTTCGATCGCTTCCGTGCGGCCCACCCTGAGGCTACGCTGCAAAGATTACATTTCATCAGTTTTGAGAAATTCCCGCTGGCCGCCGCCGATCTGCGTCTGGCCCATCAACACTGGCCGGAATTAGCGCCCTGGGCTGAGCAGCTCCAGGCCCAGTGGCCGCTGCCCATCGCGGGCTGCCATCGTCTGCTGCTGGACGGCGGGCGCGTCACGCTCGATATCTGGCTCGGCGATATCAACGACCTCACTGATCGGCTCGATGACTCCCTTAACCAGCAAGTTGACGCCTGGTTCCTCGACGGCTTTGCGCCGGCCAAAAACCCGGATATGTGGAGCCCGCAGCTGTTTGCCGCGATGGCCCGCCTGGCCCGCCCCGGGGCAACGCTCGCCACCTTTACCTGCGCCGGATTTGTGCGTCGTGGCCTGCAGGAAGCCGGCTTCACCATGCAAAAAACCAAAGGCTTTGGCCGTAAGCGCGAAATGCTCGTCGGGGTGATGAAGCAGGATCGCCCCTCCCCTGCCCGCACGCCATGGTTTACCCGCACCGCCAGCGACGGGCGGGAAACCGCCGTGGTGGGCGGCGGGATTGCCAGCGCCCTGCTGTCGCTGGCGCTGTTACGCCGTGGCTGGCAGGTGACGCTCTACTGCGCCGACGATGCCCCGGCAACGGGCGCCTCCGGTAATCGTCAGGGGGCGCTCTACCCTCTGCTGAGTGCCCAGGATACGGCGTTGAGCCAGTTTTTCCCGACGGCATTTACCTTCGCCCGTCGTCTGTACGATGCCCTGCCGGTGGCATTTGATCATGCCTGGTGCGGCGTCACCCAGCTTGGCTGGGACGAGAAGAGCCAGCAGAAAATTAACCAGATGCTCCTTATGGACCTGCCAGAGCAGATCGCCGTGGCGGTCGATGCCCAACAGGTGGCAGAGAGCACCGGAGTGCCGACCGACTGCGGCGGGATCCAGTATCCGCTCGGCGGCTGGCTGTGCCCGGCGCAACTTACTGCCGCAGTCATCACTCTGGCGCAGACCCTTGGCCTGCAGGTGCACTATGGCCGCCAGGTTATGTCTCTGGAGCAGACCGATACGCAGTGGAAATTACACTTTGCCAACGGTGAGCAGGCACAGCACGGCAGCGTGGTGCTCGCAAACGGGCATGGCATCAACCAGTTCAGCCAGACCGCACCGCTGCCGGTGTATCCGGTGGGCGGACAGGTCAGCCATATCCCGGCGGCCCCGCAGTTGAGCCAGCTGCGTCAGGTGCTCTGCTACGACGGGTATCTAACCCCGCAAAACCCGACTAATGGCCAGCACTGTATCGGCGCCAGCTATCACCGCGGGCAGACCGAGCCGCAGTACAGCGACGACGATCAGCAGCACAACCGTCAGCGGCTGATCGACTGTTTCCCCCAGGCGGCATGGGCGCGTGAGGTGGATGTCAGCGCAGGAGAAGCGCGGAACGGTATTCGCTGTGCCACCCGGGATCATCTCCCGATGACCGGGGCGGTGCCGGACTATGACGCCACCCTGGCGGCGTATCAGGATTTAGTGAACAACAAAGACCAGGCGGTGAGTGCCCCTGAATTCCGCAATCTGTTTATGCTGGGCGGGCTGGGTTCACGCGGGCTCTGTACGGCGCCGCTGACGGCAGAAGTTCTTGCCGCGCAAATGAGTCACGAGCCGATCCCGCTGGATGCGCATACGCTGGCGGCGCTGAATCCGAACCGGTTATGGGTGAGGAAGTTGTTGAAGGGGAAGATGGTTAAAGCGTAGGCCCGGTAAGCGTAGCGCCACCGGGCGATTCCCGATTAGTTCAGGCTGGCTTTCTGAAACAAGGTTTCCCACATCCCCAGCACTAACGACTGGTCGCGCGGAGAGAGTTCGCCGGCCAGAATGGCTTTTTCCAGGCTACGGGATACTTCGGCGTGCACCGCCTGTGGTGAATGGTCGTCTCCGGCTTCCAGCTCGGCAACGGCCAGCGTCAGGTGTCCACGCAGATAACCGCTGGCGAACAGCTCATCGTCACTGGCGTGTTCTACCATGTCATCAATTAACGCCAGAATGCGTGATTCAAATTCTGCGATCATCTTCTTTCCTCTATTAAAGATCTTCCGGCCACGGGAAGCATTCCGCCGTGATCTCCGGCGTGTGGTAATAATTCTGTAAAGCCTTGATCAAGCGCGCCGGACGTTCCGGGATGCCATTCTCAAGATAGTCCATCACCTGCGCGTGAACGCGGCGCTGGAAGACAATACGATCTGGCTCGAAGTCGCCTTCGAGGTTGTCACAGCTGACGTTGAACGGGAATCCTGCCGCCACGCAGAACAACCATTCCAGCGCCTGGGGTTTCACTTCCACATCTTCAAACTGTCCCTGGGTCGCCGCGTCACGTCCGTCCGGGCAGTACCAGTAGCCAAAGTCCACCAGCTCGCGACGCGCTTTTCCGGCAATACACCAGTGCGATATTTCATGCAAACCGCTGGCATAAAAGCCGTGTGCAAAGACGATCCGGTTATACGGAAGCTCAGCATCTGCAGGAAGATAGATCGGTTCGTCGTCGCCTTTAATCAGACGGGTATTAAAATCATCAGCAAAACAGCCGTCGAATATCTCGATCAGCTGTTCATATTTATGCGTACTGTTCATTAGTTCATCCCCAACCAGTGGAGGATCTCCTGTCCGTGGCTGTCATAAAGAAGTTTGGCACTCATGACGGCCGAGACAATGACAATCATCGGACGGATGAGCTGTTGCCCTTTGCTTAATACCAGGCGCGATCCTACCCGTGCGCCCATAAACTGTCCGGCCATCATCACAAAGCCGGTTGCCCAGATCACCTTCCCGCCGATGATAAACAGCAGCAGGCCGCCGAGGTTAGAAGTGGCGTTCAGCACCTTGGCGTGAGCGGTGGATTTGGCGAGGTTAAACCCGGCCAGGGTCACAAAGGCCAGGGCGTAAAACGACCCGGCACCCGGGCCAAAAAAGCCATCATAGAAGCCGACGCAGCCACCCGCGATCAGGGCAAACGGCAGACCGTGCAGGCGGCGCTGGCGATCCTCTTCCCCGAGCTTTGGCATCAGCAAAAAGTAGAGACCAATACAGATGACGAGGATCGGCAAAATCTGGCGCAAGATGTCGGACTGCACATGCTGAACCAGCAGCGCCCCGGAGGTCGACCCGATAAAGGTCATCAGAATATTGAGCTTCTGATCCGCAAGGCTCACCACCTTGCGGCGGATAAAATAGATCGACGCGGAGAGCGACCCACCGCAGGCCTGCAGCTTGTTGGTCGCCAGCGCCTGGGCCGGGCTCATCCCCGCCGCCAGCAGCGCCGGAACGGTCAGTAATCCGCCGCCGCCGGCCAGGGCATCAATAAATCCGGCCAGCATGGCGATAAAAAACAGCGCCACCAGCAACAGCGGCGACACCATAAACAACTCGGTAAATTGGTCCATCACAGGGCATGCTCATCCAGTAGCGCCTGGCAGGAAGGCGGCAACGGCGGCGGTGTCTTCTTCACAGGCTTAGTGGGTCCAGGTTTCGCTGGCTCAAACCAGCTTTGTAATTCCGCGCCGCAGCCATCGCCTGGCGGCGGTAACGGCTGATCTTCACACTCAAGGCTGTTTGCCGGGCAACGCAGACGGACGTGCATATGTGCCCGGTGCTGGAACCACGGCCGCACTTTGCGCAGCCAGTCGCGGTCGGTTCCGGCATCTTCACAGAGCTGCTGCTTGATGGCCGGGTTGACGAAGATGCGCGTCACCTCGTTATCTTCCGCCGCCAGCTTGATCATGCTGGAAACGTCCTGCGACCAGCGCGACGGCACCACACGCTTACCGTCGCTGGCGACCAGATCGAGCGCCTGCGGCTTCAGCAGCTGGGAGGAGGACCAGCGCGTTTTTGGCAACTGGAGGAAGATGTCGACATCCAGCCCGGTCTGATGGCTGGCGTGGCCGCTGTTGAAGCGTCCGCCCGCAGGCATGCCCATATCGCCAATCAGCATCGTGCCCAGCCCCAGGTTATGCACCTGATTACCCAGCCGCTGAATAAATAGCACCAGATCCGGGTGGCCAAAGTAGCGGCGCTGATCGGTGCGCATCACCTGCCAGGTACCGGACTGCAGCGGCAGCGCCTGGGCACCGACGATACAGCCATTGGAAAAGGCGCCAATCGACTGGGCGCTCCCGGCGACCGGGTGAGTGATTTTCTGCCACGGCGTTGCCGCCAGCGAGGCCCCGCTGGCGAGCAGCGCCAGCAGAGCAATTGCGGTTTTTTTCATGGTTACCAGCGTGGAAGAGGAGTCGTCACATCCGCATTCTGCGCGCGCTGGCGCAGGAAGTGATCCATCAGCACGATCGCCAGCATCGCTTCTGCGATCGGCACAGCGCGGATCCCGACACACGGATCGTGACGCCCTTTGGTGATCATCTCGACTTCTTCGCCCGCGCGGTTCAGGGTGCGCCCCGGTACGGTAATGCTGGAGGTCGGTTTCAGCGCGATATGGGTAACAATCTGCTGCCCGCTGCTGATCCCGCCGAGCACGCCGCCCGCGTGGTTGCTCTGGAAGCCCTCTTTCGTAATCTCGTCGCGGTTCTCGCTGCCGCGCAGGGCCACAACGTCAAAACCGTCGCCAATCTCTACCCCTTTCACCGCGTTGATGCTCATCATCGCATGGGCGATATCGGCATCGAGGCGGTCAAAGACCGGCTCACCCCAGCCCGGCGGTACGCCGTCAGCCACCACCGTGACTTTGGCACCGATGGAGTCGCCCTCTTTCTTCAGGCCGCGCATCAGTTCATCCAGCGCCTCCAGCTTTGAGGCATCCGCGCAGAAGAATGGGTTCTGTTCGACCTGATCCCAGTCTTCGATCGCCAGCGGGATATCGCCCATCTGGGTCAGACAGCCGCGGATCACGATGCCAAATTTCTGCGCCAGATATTTTTTAGCGATAGCGCCTGCGGCAACGCGCATGGCGGTTTCACGGGCGGAAGAACGACCGCCGCCGCGATAGTCGCGGAAACCGTATTTTTGCTCGTAGGTGTAATCGGCATGGCCCGGACGGAACACGTCCTTGATGGCGCCGTAGTCCTGCGAACGCTGATCGGTATTCTCAATCAGCAGGCCAATGCTGGTGCCGGTGGTGCGTCCTTCGAAGACGCCTGACAGGATTTTGACTTGATCCGGCTCGCGGCGCTGGGTGGTGTAGCGCGATGTCCCGGGGCGGCGGCGGTCGAGATCGTGTTGTAAATCGGCCTCAGTCAGTTCGATGCCTGGCGGTACGCCATCAACGATGCAACCCAGCGCCAGACCATGCGACTCACCAAAGGTGGTCACGCGGAATAATTGTCCAATACTGTTTCCTGCCATCACGGCTCCGTTTTCGTTGTTCTGTGTTTGAGCTTTCTGTGTTTGCGCAATGTGAAACGGGCCGAAGCCCGTTGGATTAATCTTTGTAGATGCTGAAGTGTTCGCGCGCGGCGAGAAGCTGCGCTTTGGTCAGCATGAAGACGCCGTCGCCACCATTGTCGAACTCGAGCCAGGTGAACGGCACATCCGGATATTGCTCCATCAGATGTACCATGCTGTTACCCACTTCACAAATCAGAATGCCGTCATCGGTCAGATAATCCGGCGCGCAGGCAAGAATGCGGCGGGTCAGCTTCAGGCCGTCAGAGCCGGACGCCAGACCCAGTTCCGGTTCATGACGATATTCGTTCGGCAGGTCGGACATATCTTCTGCGTCAACGTATGGCGGGTTGGTGACGATCAGGTCGTACTGCACTTTCGGCAGATCGCGGAACAGATCGGAACGGATTGGCGTTACGTGATGGATCAGGCCGTGCTCTTCAATATTGTGTTCCGCTACCGCCAGCGCATCAGAGGAGATGTCCACCGCGTCCACTTCCGCATCCGGGAAGGCGTAGGCGCAGGCAATGGCGATGCAGGCGCTGCCGGTACACATATCCAGAATGTGCTCCGGCTGATGGTCAATCAGACCAGCAAACTGGTTGTTGATCAGCTCACCGATCGGCGAGCGCGGCACCAGCACGCGTTCATCGACAAAGAACTCATGTCCGCAGAACCAGGCTTTATTGGTCAGGTAGGCCACCGGGATACGTTCGTTGACGCGGCGGATCACGCGCTCAACGATGCGGTGTTTCTCGCTGGAGGTCAGGCGCGCAGAGCGCATATCTTCCGGAATATCCAGCGGCAGATAGAGGGATGGCAGCACCAGCTGCACCGCCTCGTCCCACGGGTTATCAGTGCCGTGACCGTACCAGATATTGGCCGCGCTGAAACGGCTGACCGCCCAACGCAACATGTCCTGAATGGTTTGCAGCTCATTCACCGCTTCATCGACAAAAATTTTATCCACTATGTTCTCCAGGGCATGCTCGCTAAATTTTCGGCGGCTAGTGTGCCACGAAGACGGCGATAAATCAGCATTGTCGCTAACGCCTTGCGGGTAAAAAATGCGTTTTGCCGTGCGGCGAGTCAGGTACACTGTCGGAAATAAGAGATGAGACGGACCCATGAAAAAGAAAACATCGCTGAGCGAGGAGGATCAAACGCTGTTTCGTCAGCTGATGACCGGCACGCGTAAAATCAAGCAGGACACCATCGTCCACCCTCCGATACGCAAAAAAGTGAGTGAAGTGCCGGTAAAACGGTTAATCCAGGAGCAGGCCGACGCCAGCCACTATTTTTCCGATGAGTTTCAGCCGCTGCTGAACACCGAGGGCGCGGTAAAATATGTGCGCGCGGATGTGAGCCATTTCGAGCTGAAAAAATTACGTCGCGGGGATTATTCGCCGGAGCTGTTTCTCGATCTGCACGGGTTGACCCAGATGCAGGCCAAGCAGGAGCTGGGAGCGTTGATTGCCGCCTGTCGCCGGGAACATCTGTTTTGCGCCTGCGTGATGCACGGTCACGGGAAGCATATTCTGAAGCAGCAAACGCCGCTGTGGCTTGCCCAGCATCCGCACGTAATGGCTTTTCATCAGGCACCCAAAGAGTACGGCGGAGATGCCGCCTTGCTGGTGCTGATTGAAGTTGAAGAGTGGCAACCGCCTGAGCTGCCCTGACAGGCAGGCGGGTGGCTGAGGCTACCCGCCTGGATGTGGTTTACGTCAGATAGCTTTCGCCATCTTCAGATTGCAGGGGCTCATCTGCCAGTTGAACACGCCGACACCCGTTTCATCGAGGGTGACATTGGCAATGGCAGAGGTACTGAACATCGGCGGCGTTTCGCCCGGGCAGAGTTCAGAGACCAGGTAGCCGACTAACGGCAGATGGGAAATCACCAGCGCAGAGGTAACGCCTTCACTGCTCAGGGCCTGAAGATAGGCACTGACCAGACCTACATCGCCACAAGGGGTAAGCTCTTGCAGGATATCGACGCCAGCAGGCAGGTTCATACACTCCCCTACCACGTCCAGTGTCTGTTCAGCACGCAGGAACGGGCTGACGAGGACACGCTCAATATCCACTTTTTGCCCTTTCAGCCAGGTTGCCATTTGACGGGACTCGTCACAGCCGCAAGGCGTCAGAGGACGAACAGAGTCACTGGCAGCATCGAGTGCCGCGTCACCGTGACGCATGATAAAAACTTGCATATTGCACCGCTTTTGTTGACCAGGATCACCGGTGTTAACACCCCGCGTGAACACATCACGAGGTAGAAAACCCGATGGCCGGGCATTGTGCCTGATCCATCCGTTGAATGAAACGCTGTTTTTTACCTCAACGGCGTAAGTATAGTCAATGTCAGTTTATAAATTAGACAGGACCAGACCCTTCAACGGCGGATTTACTCTTATTTGACCTTAATTTACCGGGTCAGTTTCCTTTGCTGGCCAAAATCGCAGCCCCTGATCCGCCATCTGCAATAATGTGTCACACGGTGTAAACCGCGGCCCATATTGCACAGCCAGTCGTTGTAAAATCGCAACAACTTCACCCGCGCCAATGCTATCCATATAGCGGAACGGGCCACCCAGGAAAGGTGGAAAACCAATGCCAAACACCGCGCCAATATCGCCGTCGCGAGCGTTCTTGATCACCCGCTCATCAAAGCAGCGCGCCGCCTCGTTGAGCATCATCATCACACAGCGTTCTGCGCACTGTGTCGCAGACAATTTGCCCTCGCCGGTGGGCTTAATAAGCCCATAGATCGCCGGGTCTACCTGCTTCTTGCTTTTACGCCCTTTTGGATCGTAAAGATAGAAACCGCGTCCATTTTTTCTGCCTTTGCGATCGTCATTCAAAATTGCTGAAACAATGTTTGCAGGGGCGCTAAATCGTTCCCCGTAAGCACTTTCCAGCACAGGTATAATTTTAGTGCCGGTATCGATTCCCACCTCATCCAAAAGTTGGATTGGCCCAACGGGGAAACCAAACTTCACCAGCGCATTATCAATGTGATCAACCTTTTCCCCTTCGATCAGCAGGCGCATGGCTTCGTTGATGTAAGGGGCCAGAATGCGGTTAACGTAGAACCCGGCTTTATCCGCCACCACCACCGGCGTTTTACCCTGCATTTTCGCCAGCTTTACAATTGTGGCAACGGTCTGCGGGCTGGTGCCGACGTGAGGAATCACTTCCACCAGCGGCATTTTTTCGACCGGGCTAAAGTAATGCAGCCCGATCACCTGTTCAGGACGCGCGGCCTGGGCCGCAATATCGCCAATTGGCAGCGATGAGGTGTTAGAGGCAAAGATAGTGTGCGGCGCGCAGTGCGCTTCGACCTCGGCCACCATCTGCTGTTTCAGGGCCAGATCTTCAAATACCGCCTCAATCACCACCTCGCGATGGCGGAATCCGCTGTAGTCCGTGGTACCGGAGATCAGCGCCAGCTGGCGATCGCGCTCACTGGCTTTGATATGGCGGCGTTTGACCTTCTTATCAAGCAGCTGCCAGCTGTATTGCAGGGCGTGGTTGATCCCTTTCGGAGTGATGTCTTTGATCCGCACCGGTAATTTGCCCTTGCTGGCGGTCACGAAGGCGATACCGCCTCCCATCAGCCCGCCACCCAGCACGCCGATGGCCTCAAGCGGTGCAGGCTCCGCCTCGCTGCCGGGATCTTTTTTCACCTCGGTGCTGGCAAAGAAAATGCTGCGCAGCGCCTGCGACTGCGGGGTCATCGCCAGCTCACCAAAGGCTTTAGCTTCTGCGGCATAGCCGCTGCTGCTGCCCTGGGTCAGACCGGTATGGATAACCTCGAGAATGCGTTTTGCCGCCGGGTAATTACCCTGGGTTTTTTGTTCGGTTTTGTTCGCCACCATTCTGAACAGCAGCGTGCGGCCCAGCGGACCTGCCAGCACGCGCTCGCGCACCGGTAAGCGACGCCCGGCCGGTTTGTCTTTCAGCGCCAGCGCAACCGCGGATTCAAGCAAAATCGACGGCGGAACCACCTCATCCACCAGCCCGACCTTCAGGGCCTGACGCGGACGCAGCTGTTTGCCGGTGAGGATCATCTCCAGCGCCGTGCTGACGCCCACCAGCCGCGGCAGACGCTGGGTGCCGCCCGAGCCGGGCAGCAAGCCAAGCTGCACTTCCGGCAGGCCCAGCACCGTTTTGCCGTCGTCGGTACAGATCCGCCCGTGACAGGCCAGCGCCAGCTCCAGACCGCCGCCGAGGCAGGCGCCGTGGATTGCCGCAATCACCGGGATCGGCAGGGCATGAATTTCAGCCATGATCTGCTGCCCCTGACGGGCCAGATCTTCCGCTTCCTGGGCGCTGCTCGCGCGGGCAATCATGTTGATATCGGCCCCGGCAATAAAGTTGTCCGGCTTGGCCGAGATAAATACCAGCCCGCGAAGCGTTTTGTTTTCACGCACCTGCTTGAGGATAGCGCGCACCTGACCGCCAAATTCGGCTTTCAGGGTATTCATCTTTTCGCCTGGCGCATCGATGGTGACTACCGCCACGTTGTCCAGTCGTACATGCAGGGTAAACGCCGTTGTCATCTCCATTATTCCGCCTCCAGAACCATTGCGGCACCCAGACCACCCGCCGCGCAGGCGGTTACCAGGCCAAACCCACCGCCGCGACGGCGTAACTCATGCAGCGTCTGGGTGATCATCCTCGCGCCGGTCGCCGCAAAGGGGTGACCGTAGGCAATGGAGCCGCCCAGCACGTTAAATTTGCTTTCATCGACCTCGCCCGTCGCGTGGGCCCGGCCTAACACATCCCGGGCAAAGCGTTCGCTGGCCAGCAGCTGCAGGTTGGCCAGGGTCTGGGCGGCAAAGGCTTCATGCATGTCGATAAGCGTCAGGTCGGCCATCGTCAGCCCGGCACGCTCCAGCGCCAACGGCGTGGACCAGGCTGGCCCCAGGAGCATGTCCTGCCAGACATCAATGGCGGTAAAGGCATAGCTGCGCAGGTAACCGAGCGGAGTCAGGCCCAGCTCTTTAGCGCGGGATTCGGTCATCAGGATCACCGCCGCCGCACCGTCGGTTAACGGCGTACTGTTGGCGGCGGTCACGGTGCCGTGCTTGCGGTCAAATGCCGGGCGCAGTTTTGCGTAATCCGCCAGCGTTGAGGTGCCGCGGATATTGTTGTCTTCACTGAGCGGCTCGCGGTATGGCGGGGTGTAGGCCGTCATCACCTCTCCCGCCAGCTTGCCTTCGGCCCAGGCCTGAGCGGCGCGCTGATGTGAGCGGTGCGCCAGCGCATCCTGCTGTTCGCGGGTGATGCCGTAGGTCTTCGCCATCTGTTCGGCGGTGTCGCCCATCCGCAGGCCGGTGGAGTACTCGGCGACGGCAGGCGGCACAGGGAGCAGATCGCGCAAGCGCAGGCGCGAGAAAAGCGATAAGCGCTGCCCGATGGTGCGGGCTTTGTTGACGTCCACCAGCACGCGGGCCAGTTTTTTGCTGACGCCTATGGGTAATACGGATGAGGAGTCGGCCCCGCCGGCGATCCCGGCGCGAATGGTGCCTGTTATCAGGCTTTCCGCGACGTTCGCCACCGCCTGAAAGCTGGTGGCGCAGGCACGGCTGACGCTGTAGGCATCGGTATGGACATTCATCCCGGTGCCCAGCACGATTTCACGGGCGATATTGGGCGCTTCCGGCATCTGCACCACCTGGCCAAAGACCAGCTGTTCAATCACCTCGGGCGGTATTTCGCTGCGAGCCAGTAACTCCCCTACGACCATTTTTCCCAGATCGACTGCAGGTATGCCATGAAAAGCCGTCGCCTGACGGGCAAATGGCGTGCGTAATCCACTGACAATGGCAATGCGATCCCCCTGACGGGTGATTAGCGGTAATGCCTGACTCATAACGCTCCCCTGTGAATAACAAATACGCAAAGTGGTCTGACCTGATAACAGTCTTAACCAAATTTTTACATTAGCCAATCGGGGAGAAGAAAAATTGCGAGCGAAGCCACAGAGCTCAAATGAAACGCCCCCATGAATGGAGGCGTTGAAGGGAAATTAACGCAGACCGAGCTGGAAAATCAGGGACTCAGCTTCGCAGCTGAACACGAAGTCGATGTCCAGGCGCACCCCGCCGTCCACTTCGGTGAAGGTGGAAGAGATGTCGCACGGTTCAGACTCCACGCCGCGTGCTTTCGCGGTCAGGGCTGCCAGAGTCTCTTCGGCTTCAGCACGGCTGGCGAAGACACGGCTGTAAGAGGCGGTGCAATCCGTGTTATCCACGATGGTACCCACATCCATACAGCAGCAAACCGGGGTTTCATCAGCACTGCATTTACTCATAGTAGATTTCCTCTGTAGTCGCGCACGGCGCGAAATAGACACAATGCTGATATTTTACGCCCCGCCCGGGAGGGGCTCCAGTCGTTAATGGCGTAAACGCCGGTAAGTGAGCAATATCACACGTAAAAATGATCTAAAACAAAAATCACCCGTTCGGAGTAAGCGAACTGGTCACAATTTTGCCAACCAGATCCCGTTTCGAAAAACATATCAGTAAATATTAATAAACACACTTGCAACATTCCATCTGGTCAGACCTATACTCTCGCCACTGGTCTGATTTCTAAGTGTTACCACAGACCCTACACTTCGCGCTCCTGTTACGGTGTGTAACAAATATTGAATAAAAATAACTCAATGAGGTTATGGTCATGAGCCAGAAAACCCTGTTCAAAAAAACTGCGCTCGCAATCGCAGTGGCAATCGTCTCCACCTCCGCCTGGTCAGCGGGCTTTCAGCTTAACGAGTTCTCCTCCTCAGGGCTGGGCCGCGCCTATTCCGGGGAAGGTGCCATCGCTGATGACGCAGGGAACGCGAGCCGTAACCCGGCGCTGATCACCATGTTCGATCGCCCGACTTTCTCTATCGGTGCCGTCTATATCGATCCTGATGTGAATGTCACGGGTAACTCCGCCTTAACAGGACAAAGTGCAAACCAGGACAACATCGCCCCTACTGCATGGGTGCCTAACGTGCACTTTGTTATGCCAATCAATGATCAGTTTGGTTGGGGTGCGTCTGTTACCTCCAACTACGGTCTGGCAACCGAATTTAACGATAGCTACGGGGCAGGTATCTACGGCGGTAAAACCGATCTGGAAACCCTCAACCTGAACCTGAGCGGGGCTTATCGTCTCGACAGCAACTGGAGCTTTGGCGTGGGCTTTGATGCCGTTTACGCGAGAGCCAAAATTGAGCGTTATGCCGGTTCGCTGGGTCCATTGCTGTCACGTCAGCTGACCGGCCGTGTACCGCCATCCTACCTGAATGGTATTAACGAACCTGACGATCAGATTGCCTACCTGAAAGGCGACGAATGGGGCTTCGGCTGGAACGCCGGTATCCTGTACGAGCTGGATAAAAATAACCGCTGGGGTCTGACCTACCGTTCAGAAGTGAAAATCGACTTCGAGGGCGATTATAAGAGCTCCATCAACCCGGCTCTGAACAGCATCCTGGGCAGTATGGGTCTGCCGTCAGGCACCGGTGGTCGCACCGAGAGTGGTTCTCTGTCGCTGCATCTGCCAGAAATGTGGGAAGTCTCCGGGTATAACCTCGTGGCGCCACAGTGGGCTGTCCACTACAGCCTGACCTACACCAGCTGGAGCCAGTTCCAGGAGCTGAAGGCCACCGGCAGCAACGATCAAACCCTGTTCTATAAAGAAGAAAGCTTTAAGGACGCGTACCGTATTGCGCTGGGTACCACCTACTACTACGACAAAAACTGGACCTTCCGCACCGGTATCGCCTTTGATGACAGCCCGGTTCCGGCCAACAAGCGTTCTATCTCTATTCCGGATCAGGACCGTCTGTGGCTGAGCGCCGGTATGTCCTACGCCTTTAACGATGATGCCTCTATCGACGTTGGCGCATCTTACATGCATGGTCAGAAAGTGAGCTTCACCGAGGGCGAAGGCGCGGCGGCGTATAACTTCACTTCCGAAGGTAAGGCGTGGCTGTTCGGGACCAACTTCAACTACGCGTTCTAATTACGTAGCGATAAAAAAAGGTGAGCCTCGTGCTCACCTTTTCTTTTTTATTCCGCATCAATCTCGGAGAGTTCATTCTCGATCGCTTTTGCGTTCGGGTTATCTTCCGGTTTCAGCTTGCCGCCGTTAGCAATAAAGTCATGGTTCTGGAAGTAAGCTTCACGCACCATGAGGTACGGATCGGAGGACTGACGCAGCAGGCCGTCGGAATCCAGCAGCTGGGCGCGCGTCTCCACCCCTTCCAGCGTCCATTTACCTACCGATAGCGGCCAGGTCAGCCATGACAGCACCGGATAGAGGGTATCCACCGCATCACCACCGTCTTCACGCAGGGTGAAGCTGCCGTAGAACGGTAAATGGACATACGGGCCGTAACCTACATTGTAATGACCCAGGGTACTACCGAAACGGTGGGGCTGCTCGCGTTGCAGCTTCGGATTCGCCATTCCGGCAACATCAATAAAGCCACCCATCCCTAACAGGGTATTCAGGAAGAAGCGGGTGAAGTGGACCATCCCCTGATAGGGATTGCCCTGCAGGAAGTAGTTCGCCATCACCGCAGGCTCTTCAAGGTTGCTGGTGAAGTTGCTCAGCCCGTTACGGGCAGGTTGTGGAACATAGTCACGCCATGCCACCGCAACCGGACGCACCACATAGGGATCCAGCACGTTGTAGTTGAAGTTATACATGGAGCGGTTGAATCCTTCCAAAGGATCGGAGCGCCCCTGTTGCTCGCCAGAACTGGCGCAGCCCATCAGCAACGTGGTGCCCAGCGCAACCACCGACAGCCGAAGTTTCATATCTTTCTCCCTGTTAAGTATGGCTATCACCAAAAGCCATCCGTACTGGCGCTTTCGCGCTCCGTCTGTAAATGTGCAAGTGATTGTATCAGCACGCTTACTGATGTCTACGACCACAAATCGGGGCAATAAAGCACCTTCTTTATGATCTCAGAATAGCCTGGCTTTACGTTTTCGTTAGGCTGGCAATTTTATACGGCCTTAGCCGGGGATGTATCGCGTTTATTGCCATAACAGGAATTTAAGAGCATACCCACGGGCGATGAGATAAAAACCGCTACGCTTATGGGTATCAGTCACATCAGGAGCACCACAATGGACGAACTCAAAGAAGAGAAATTAGACAATCATACTGAAGAGCTGGAAGTTGAAAGCGAGGAGAACCGCCGGGGAAAGAAGATTGAGGTCGATGAGGACCACCTCCCCTCGCGCGCCATGGCGATCCACGAACATATTCGCCAGGACGGTGAAAAAGAGCTGGAACGCGATGCCATGGCTCTGCTGTGGTCGGCCATCGCTGCCGGGTTATCAATGAGCGCCTCTTTTCTGGCCAAAGGGATTTTTCACGTTCAGTTTGAAGGTATTCCCGGCGGGATGGTAGTGGAAAACCTCGGCTATACCTTTGGCTTTATTATCGTGATTATGGCGCGCCAGCAGCTGTTTACCGAGAATACCGTCACCGCAGTACTGCCGGTGATGCAGAGCCCGACATGGGGCAATTTCGGCCTGCTGATGCGCCTGTGGAGCGTGGTGTTATTCGGTAATATTATCGGTACCGGCGTCGCGGCATGGGCGTTTGAATATATGCCGATATTTGACGAGCCCACCCGCGACGCGTTTGTGAAAATCGGCACCGGGGTGATGGAAAACAGCCCTCTCGAAATGTTCTCTAACGCCATCATCTCCGGCTGGATCGTCGCCACCATGGTGTGGATGTTCCCTTCTGCCGGTTCGGCCAAAATCGTGGTTATTATTCTGATGACCTGGCTTATCGCCCTGGCCGATACCACCCATATCGTGGTGGGCACGGTGGAGATTTTATATCTGGTCTTTAACGGCACCATCCACTGGAGCGAGTTCTTCTGGCCCTTCGCGATCCCTACCCTGGCAGGCAATATCTGCGGCGGCACCTTTATTTTTGCCCTGCTGAGCCATGCGCAAATTCGTAACGATATGTCGAATAAGCGCAAAGCCGAGATCAAAGCCAAAGAGCAGGCCCGGCAGGAGGAAGCGGAAGAGAATAAAAAATCGGCCTGAATGGCGACACTTTAAGCAGTCAGGCGGTGGCGAGCTTAACGCCTTGTATAAATGGCGTTATACTCGTGCCGCTTTGTCCCCTTAGTTAAATGGATATAACGAGCCCCTCCTAAGGGCTAGTTGCAGGTTCGATTCCTGCAGGGGACACCATGACCGTTTTTATTAGTAGCAAGTAAACGTCGCAAACCCCGCACTACGCAAGGCCTGAAGCCTATTTCTTTATCCATTCATTTCCAGTAAATAGCACCCTTAGCTACGATCAAAAGTATCTCTTTTGGTTACTCTCGCGCTGTTAGAACTTCGGGAGAGATACTTATGGCTTTAACTAACCTTCAAATCAAAGGCGCACCCCCAAGAGAAACGGATTATACCCTCACGGATGGCTCTGGTTTATTCATGATCATCAAGCCTAACGGCTCAAAGCTTTGGCGTTTTCGCTAACCGGCGCCATCCCTGCGACAGGAAAGCCTTTTCTTACTACTGGTGATGGCTTCATGGTGCGAGTTGGTGCTCTGAACGCGCGTGAGCTTAGGATAGGTGTGAACACATCCAAAGGCGGACGCTATGCCCATGAATGGGGATACGTAAAATGAGCGCCCTCGACAACGTAAAGCACTGGATGAAAACCAATTACGCCGCCGCTTGTGCGGCGTTTTCAATCCCATGCGAAGCAACCAGTAAAGAGCACGAATGTCCGCTCTGCGGTAAGCGTAAATTCCGGGTCCGCATGGCTGGTGCGACAGCCGGAACCTATATTTGCACATGCAGCGTCAAAGGCTGCGGTTTCGGTGTGCTCGACCTGATAGCGCGTAAAGAACTGGGCGCCCCCACAAATGAGAAAGTACCGGGCTCCCTCATTCGCCAAGCCGCTAAGCTGGTGGATGAGCGCATGGGCCTTGGATTCTTCGCAGCGGACGACAGCTACACACCGCCAAGCGCCGAAGAAAGGACAGCAAGAGAGCGGGAACAGAAAGAAGCCCTTGAACAGAGACAGCGTGAATACGCAGAACTGGAGGCGCAGCAGATTGCAGCAGCCGCGCCGCGAGTTCGTGCCGTCCAAGACAAAGCGCAATCATCGGAATGTGAGTACCTCAAGGCTAAAGGCTTTGAAAACTGCGTTCTTCCCGTTACCGCTCGTGGTGATGGTGTATTACGTCTGACGGACATTGATAATCGTGACCGTTCAGTGCAATACCTGCCCGCCCCAAACGCTTTAGACAATGAAGGCCAGCCCCGACACAAAAACTTAATGAAAAACGCGCCAATTTCCGGCGCATTTATCGACGTGCAGCCAAATGACAAAGCAAACATCCTCATCATTACCGAGGGGTACGCCACTGCACGCAGCGTATCGCTTGCGGAGCCATCCGCGCATATTGTTGCAGCCATTAACGCAAACAATCTGCAAAACGTCGCCACGGCCTTTAGGGATCGTTTCCCGGCACTTGAGATTGTTATAGCTGCAGACAATGACTATCACGCGCCTAGCGATGTTGATGCCCATGGTAGACCAAAGCAAAACACCGGGTTGGTGAAAGCCAATGAAGCCGCCAGTGCTGTCAATGGGCTGGTGGTCGCCCCGCTATGCCTGGGAAGAAAGAAACAGGATTGGGATGATGTGCGCATGGAGTTGGGAGCCGAACTGATGACAGAGAAGTTTAAGCGGGAACTGGAGAAGGCCAGAAAAGAAAAAGCCTCCGGGCAAGAGGCTGTATTGGGTACTGCGCAGAAAGTGATGCTAAGCGCCTGGCTGCTGCATTGCGCTCGCTTGGCTCGGAGGTAGTAGTTGACGGTGCTTATATTGACTTCTACCGCAATGCTTATCTGGTAGAGCAGGACTTACCATTTGCCGTCTATGGCTCGGCTCCTGGCTGGCATGAGCATGACGGCAAAAAATTCTACGTTTCTCAAGCGGGGAAAACATATCTGGCTGATAGCGTGCTTTTTGAGTTCGATAGCCCCATTGAAAGCAAATACAGGACCACCCCAACAGGGTCCATTTCAGATTATCGCGAAAATGTTATTGGGTTAACCAAAGGCAACCACGGTCTGACGTTTCAAATACTGCTGGAGCTGGCATCAGTCCTGTTTCCTGTCCGTAACGGCTCAATCAAGGCTGAAGGTATCACGGTCAATGTATATGGGCGCTCAGGCAAAGGTAAAACACTGGCTATGAAGCTCGGCGCAAGCTTATGGGGCGACCCTGACCAGCTCACAGAAAGCGCAAACGCCACATATACAGCGATAATTAATAGCGCGGTGAACTCCAGCGGCTCCGCGATGCGTATCGATGACCTGTCAGCAATGCCTAACCTCCGAGGTGCTGATTTTGAGAACCTTGTTTACTCAATCGCAAACGGCAAAGCTAAAGGCCGCAGCGGACAGGACGGAAAGAACCTGCCTGTAACTTCATTTAGCACCATCTGTCTGATGACCGCCGAAAAGACCATCGCCGACGAACTCTGGCAAAAAGAGAAGCACAGATTTAAAGCTGGTGCTGAAGGTCGTCTAATCGAACAACCATTCATTGAGCCGGAAGACCTCAAAGGAAACAGAGATATAAGGGCGTTCGCCAGCTCTCTTACGTCGGCTATGCTGTCATATAACGGCGTGGCTGGGATTGAATGGCTCAAGCACCTTGCTGAGCTTGGATGGGGTAGGATTCAAGCCGAGCTAAAGAGCTATTCCGAGCGGTTCGAATGCCTGATGTGCGATCTGTACCCGGATGTGATGAATGCCCGAGAGGGTCATAAAGTCAGAGCGCACTCTCTGTATGGAATTATTTATGCTGCCGGGATGATGTCAACGGGTATCACAGGTTACAGCCCGGATGAGATATTTGATGCGGTAAGGGAAAACATGATTAAGGAGATGGCAAGCAACGATGTAGGCCATGCTCGTGATATGGCTGCGGCCATCGAGCTTTGGGATTACCTGACGGGTGCAACTGGTCGCATGGGGGCTATAGCCAGAGAAGGAAACAAAGCTAACCTCCAGCGAGGTGGTGATGAGTCAGCGGGATGGCTCGATATGGTTGAATCTGGCAACGGTGATGAATGTCGCCCGGTGTTCTACCTCAACAAGCGCCAACTCAACAACGCCGCAAAGGAAGCCTGCGGGATGTCTGGTGGAGACATGTTGTCGATACTCACAAAATACGGCTACCACGAAATACCGCTAGACGCTCGTGGCGAAAGGGACGGAACAGTACAGCGCCGCGTAAGAAGCGGGTCGGCGACAACTAATGTGAGGGTGATAAAAATTTCCGCGCCAGAGGAGATAGGTGAGATTTAACCACCTATCGTTTCAGCGGGCTCCCCCTAACAACCTCACCTCTATAAAACCCCAAAAGCAAAAACCAAGCCCTAACGGAATAGGGCTTAATTTTCGTTCACAGCCACACTATCTTTTACCTCACTACAACTTTTTTATTTTTTATGCTCACTTTGCATACAAACCGATGTGGGTCGTAGTTCATTTAATATTCAAATGTCTGCATGACAAGCATTTTGTCTGCATGATGTCTGCAAAAAATAGTCATAACCACTTGTTATACATGAATATAAACAACCTTGCAGACATGCAGACAATGCAGACATGTGTTTTCTCGCGTATGAGGAAATTAGAATGCGCCGCGCCGTGCGTTTTTAATACAGCGTCACGTCATTACGTGTACGTATATAGGTATTTTTGGTTGTCTGTATTGTCTACATGTCTGCACGAGGAATTGCGTGACCTTCAAAAGATCTCCCTGGAAATCATTTCATGCAGACAAATTCCCCCTCCATGCAGACAAAACAGCTCCTGTGCAGACAAATTGCTTACTGCCTCAGCGTGTTGCCGCCCTTTTCCGTCCCCGCCAGTGAGTTAATGCATATTTGTGGCGTTGAGTTCTGGCGCTGTACTCGGGGTTGGGGTGGGTATGCCGATTTTTTACTTAGCATTTATTCTCACAATAATTATTAACAACTAGGTCAGCATGTCGGCTTTCTAAACATGGAAAATAAAATGAGAAATCAATTACTGGTGATACTTACTGTGATCACACTGACCGGGTGTACAGTTTCGCGTGATAACGCACAGCATATGGATGGACGAACAGCCTATGGATGCGCTACTTCGGGTGGTGTTACAGTCTTAGGAGTATGGAATCTTTACGACATAGATAATTTCTGTAGGGAGCGCGTAGCGCAATTGGAGCGTTCCGGGCAAATACTGGATGTGGATAAAGACGCCGCCATGAACGATGTCTATGGACAATAAACCCCAGACAAACACCCGCCTACCTCGGCGGGTTTTTGTTATCTGCCGTCCCAAATAATAAAAACCATTCCCCTCAAGCTAACGAGCAATCACATTTAGGGATGCGGATTGCATTAGGGTCGCCCATTCATATACTCATGCTGCTTTTTTGCTTCTTTTCTCTTCTGGTCAATAAGTTCGGCCAAATCTTGAAGATGTACTAGCCGTGGTGATTTTTGACTAGTTCCGAGCCTAAAGGTAGGTAACGGCAATTGCCCCAAAGCCGCCTTATCCTCCGCCGTCCTGGGTTTGAGCCCCAGATACTTTTCGCAAATTTCCGCTAGAGGAACTGTAGGCGTTTCGTATTCAGCCATGAGCAAAAATATTGTATTCATATTGCCTCGCACTTTGGGCTTGTTGAAGTTCACAAAGGTACTCCTTTACGAACAGCACTAAAAGCCACCCATCGAGTGTTCATAAAGATTGTTTTGTGTATTTACGAACTATACAATTTACGAACTAACTTTTTGAACACGGATACCCTACCGATGGCACTTATCACCTACCTTCGAGTTTCAACAAACGACCAAAGCATAGATAACCAGCGCCGCCAGATTCAGGAAGCCGGGTATCAGGTAGAGCAGGACTTCGAATTTTATGATGAGGGTGTTAGCGGTGCAGTTCCCGCCAAAAAGCGCCCCGCTCTGAATGAAGCAATCAAAACGGCTCGTAAGGGTGACGTATTTGTTGTGGTTGCAATTGACCGACTTGGCCGCGATGCCGTTGACGTTCTGACCACAGTTAAAGCTCTCGAATCTAAAGGCGTGAAAGTTGTCAGCCTTCGGGAAGGATTCGACCTCAGCACGCCTGCCGGGAAAATGATGCTTCATATGATGGCGGGTTTTGCTGAGATGGAAAAAAACCTTATCGCAGAGCGTCGCACTGCGGGTATCACGCGGGCAAGAGCCGAGGGGGTGCATATGGGTCGCCCTAAATATAAATATGGCGAACTGATTGCAGCTATGTGGTCTGATGGAATGAGCTACCCTCAAATTGTTGCATCACTGGCAGCGAAGAACATAAAAGCTGGCAAAACCACGATCTACCGTTTTAAGAATTGATCGCCTTCTTTCCGTTACCGCAAGAATTGCCCAATGAATTTATCAATGACACCAAGCATTAGTGACACCAGTGATGCCCAAACTACAACAAATCGTATTGCGAAGCTTAGTGCCGCCTTTAAAGAACTAAGAGAACATCAGGAGCCAATGACGTACGTTAAGCCCGACTTTGCCCCCTCGCTAACGAATGCTCTTGGTATTCGTGCCCTAGCCATTAAAAAACTCTACAGTAAGCAATCAACTGAAGTGTTAACCCAATATCTATTGGGGCTTGGCTATGTCAGAGGACTCGTTATCAGTGCGCGTAATGTGCTTAATACTAATGGAAAGAAAAAATACGAGTCATGGGTCAACAATGCAGTAGAAACGCTGCAAGAGCGGTTTAATGGTCTTAAACCATACTATCTGGACATTCTTACAAAGATGATGTCTATACCTTTTCGTAGAAGCGCCGAAAAGGACAGAAGAGAGATTTCAAATACACTTTGTCGGATTGCTGATCTGATCAAGCAGTATCGCTATCAGGGTGAGGATCAGCGTTACCGAGAGTATGCACATACTATTGTGCGAGGCATTGAGACTGACGAACTACCGCCAATGATCGCAGGATTAATCATCATGGAAGTCACTGAGCTGGTGGATGTAGCAATAGTTACTAATGTGCTTACATATGATGAACCTGGACTGACACATGAAGAACTTTGGCGGCACCATGATCCTGAAGGATATGCTGAAGTATACCCTGACAGTCGAATCCCTATTGACGCTAGCCCGGTTGAAAAACTTAACATTTATCCGTCACAATTTGGTATTGCACAGCAATCCATCTGGTGGGGACTGGATGATGATGTTGATAGCTTTATCACTGCTCTTGCTGGTGGGCTTCTCTATACATACAAAGAGATTCCGCCTCAAACCCATTCAATTGATAGTGCCTGTAGATAGCTTTTAAGTGAAATTTATGTTTGAACTGCCTATAAATGATTGAGTGCAAGAAAAGCTAATGTAGCCCGTAAAAAAGCTTTAAGAACAATCCCAATTCTGTTAAAACAATGTCGTGGGATAAACACCTCACTTGATGAAAAGGGAAGCGTTAAAGCAAAAAGACCTGTCCTTATCTCTAGGACGACCGAAAGGTCTTTCTGGGTGCACTCTGGCGAGCCATGCGAAAGCTAGACCACGGAGTACAGTACACAGTTGGAAAAAGTTAGTGAAGGTAGGGTGGACTTTATACTTTTGTGTTGCTTCCTTCGGATTCAACTGCCCTTCCTGGCCGCGAGGACGCTAACTTTTATCTAAGAAGGATCACATGCCGAAGGATTTCTCATTTAAAGATACTTTTACTCCCATTCAAAAAAAGGAAAGTTTAATTGCACTCCTTGGGATTAAAGATGTCGAAAAATTCAACAATCTCGTTAGGGATGGTGTTGAAAGATCATATTATGTTAAACCTCCGATAAAAAAGAAGAATGGTGGTGAAAGAATAGTTTACGCACCAAATCGGATGTTAAAAACAATCTTACGCAAAATAAACAATAAAATATTCAATCAAATAAACTACCCTAACTATTTATACGGTTCAATACCTGATAAAGAAAATCCACGTGATTATATCTTGTGTGCACAGCAACATTGTAAAGCTAAAATCCTCATAAAAATAGATATTGAAAATTTTTTTCCTACGATGAAAGCGAAATTCGTTTTCAAGCTATTTAAAGAAGTTTTCAAATTTTCAGATGAGGTCTCTGATATTCTAACAAAACTAACAACCTATGATGGTTTTGTTCCACAAGGAGCACCTACAAGCACCTATTTAGCAAATCTTTACTTTCATGATTGCGAGCCTAATAAGGTAAGTTACCTTCGGAGTCTTGGCTTTAGATATACTCGCTTAATCGATGACATCACTATATCGCGTCTTGAGAAAGAGGGTGATTGGAAATTTGTAGAAGGAATTATTTCAGATTTCATCAAGCAGAAAGAATTAACTATTAATGATAAAAAAACTAAACTTCTTTCAACTCATTCAACTCAATCATTTAAAGTGCATGGTCTATGCATAGAAGAATCATCACCAAGATTTACCAAGAATGAAAGGCTTGTTATAAAAACACAAGTTAACAGAATTGTAAAAACAGGCTATGGGAATGATAAAATTCGAATGGACAAAAATTATCATAATTCCTATTTTTCTGTAAAAGGTAAAACAACCAAATTAAAAAGGGTTAATTGCCCAGATTATCCTGTTTTAAAAAAACTGCTTTCGAGGCATTGCGACCCTCTTCCTGAACATAAAGAAATAAAAAGAATTAATAGAGTAATTTCTAACTTATCAAAGGATTATGCTGTATGTGGCAATACTGAAAGATATTTGAGAAGATATTTCCAAGTCATATTTCGCATTGAGATCTTGAAAAAACTTTACCCAGTAGAGGCAAATGAATTTAAGCTTCGCTTAAAATTAATAAGTCCAATTAAAAATGAAAATTAAATCCATACTTGCAAGTTCCTTTTCCTTCACTCTTCTTACATTAATTATTATAGCTTTCATTTCATTAATCGTTTTGGCTGTAATCAGTTTTCTCGATATCATTAGCAATCGAGACTTAGTTATTTGCTTGACTGAAAAATGTATTGTTTCTGCTGGAAAAATATTTGAAACACCCATTTCAATTTTAAAACAATCACTGATTTTTATCCCTGTTTTTGTGTTTTTCATCGGTTTATATAATTACCAACTAGCAATAAAAAATACTAAAAACAACAATATGTTGAACAAAGAACGGGATTTTTATTCGTATTTAAAAGAACATCACAATGAAGAAGAGCATCTGATAGAGGCATTAAATAAAAAAAAGCTATTCAATTCTCTTTTTGATGATGAATTGAAATTTAACACGAAAGCAAAAGAAAAAATAGAGTCTTATTTTAAACTCAAAAATTCACAAGGAAAAATAAACTTACTACCTGAAGAAAAAAAGGAAAAATATAAGGATAGCATTCTTGTTATAGCTATTACCTTCGGTTTTAAAGTAGATGATGAAATAGAACTCGAAAGAATGGATGAAGTTATTAATTCAATTTGCTTTTTAATGATCGAGATAATTGAAGTATGGTTTGGCATCATAATTGAGGAAAATGAGACAAATTAACAAGAAATGAGAAACGCGTAGCAGTCCTAGATTATAAAGTTGTTTTTATAATCTTACCGGGAGCTGACAATATTGCCAATTTGTCATAGCTTTACCTTTTAGGTTACATATCGACCACTTAGTAGTTGCTAAGAACCTGAGTACTTTTGCCAATCATACTAGATAATTTATCTCTTAAAGGATCTCCCCTTAAAATAAATTACAAAAATAAATATAAAAATCAGTCATTTAAGATTAAATTAGATTCCTGCAGGGGACATTCTCCCGTCTTCCGTTCCCCAATAGCACCCATACACACAACGTCCCACATCGCTGTGCTGTACTCTCGCGCCGTTAAAACGAATTCGCACCTCAGAAAAACAACGGAGAAAGCACATGAAAAAAATCCTGATCGTTCTGGCCTTAATCGCTCCTTGCTCTGCCTTTGCCGGGGTTATCTTTCACCCGGTTGAGCGCGCTGCGGTAGTGGCAAACTCCGCGCATCCGGTCGCTGCCGCGACGGTGACCGCGCAGGCAAGAAACCACCGCGCCGCCAGAGTGGATGCCGTTAACTGCAACGATGGTCGCTGCGTACAGCACGGTAACGTGGTTCGCTAAGACGCCAGAGCTCCGGACTATCGGAGCTCCCCCCCACCAAACCAGGGCGCTGACGCCTCTGAGCAAAAACAGTTACTCTAGAACGCTGACTCACCATGCCACCAGTCCGGTTTACAGAGGGTAATATGTCAAAAGCGCTACTCATCATCGATATGCAGAATTTTGTAAAAGAGAGAATCCAGCAGGGCGTGGATTACTTCCCTCAGAACAGCATTGAAAACATGACCTCGGTAATTGAAAAATTCAGAACCTCTGGCACCCCCGTCATCCACGTACGCCACCAGACGCCTGAGCAGGGTTCTCCTCTCCATCACAGCTCGCCATCAAGCCAGCCTCTTGACGCGTTCAAAGAGCGCGCTGACGAACCGGTATTTATTAAACACACCTCCTCCGCGTTCAGCTCAACGGGATTACTGGCTTATCTCCAGGAGGCGCATATTGCTGAGGTGGTGGTTATCGGTGCTGTGGCCGGATTTTGTGTTAACTCAACCGTCAGAATGGGCGCCGATCTGGGGTTAAAGATGACGGTGCTAAAAGATGCGGTACTCAGCTTTGAGCTGGAAAGCCATCAGCTCAGCGCAAAGGCCATTCATGATGTGACCCTGGGTCTGCTCGACGCCGGTTTTGCGCAGGTTACCGACGCCGCGGCGTTCCAGCTTTCCTGAATACTGTGCCCCGGGCGTCCATCACCTGGCACGCCACCAACGCTCCAGGGTATAATCTGCCAATCATTTGACGGATTTCAGAAACGAACATGACCAAACTCACACTACAAGAGCAGATGCTTAAAGCTGGCTTAGTCACCAGCAAAAAAATGGCGAAAGTGCAGCGCACCGCCAAAAAATCCCGCGTGCAGGCGCGTGAGGCACGCGAAGCGGTTGAAGTGAATAAGCAGGCGCAGGTTGAACGTGATAAAGCGTTAAGCGAGCAGCAAAAGCAGGCCGCCCTGGCGAAAGAGTATAAGGCGCAGATCAAGCAGTTAATCGAGATGAACCGGATCGTGGTGGCAAAAGGCGATATCGGTTTTAACTTCACCGACGATAACCTGATCAAAAAAATCTATGTCGATAAAACCACGCAAGCACAGCTGATCAATGGCCGTCTCGCCATTGCGCGTCTGGTTGCCGACGCGGGCCGTGAGAGCGAATATGCGATTATCCCCGCCATCGTTGCCGAGAAAATTTCCCAGCGTGATGCGAGCTATATCGTGTTAAGCAGCGAATTGACTCAGGAAGCGAAGGACGAAGACGATCCATACGCCGATTTTGTCGTGCCTGACGATCTGATGTGGTAATACTGACAGACCACCTCTCCAGGAGGTGGTCTGTCTCCCTTCTTAACGCTCGTGGAACGCCTCCGCTCTGGCGCGCAGGATCGGTTTCAGCAGATAGGCCATCACCGTTTTCTTACCGGTAATAATATCCACCGAGGCCACCATCCCCGGAATAATCAACAGTGGTTTCTCATCCGTACCGAGGTGGTTTTTGTCGGTGCGCAGACGAATAATGTAAAAACTCTTCCCGTCTTTGTCGGTCACCGTGTCGGGGCTGATCTGCTCCAGCGTGCCCTTTAGTCCGCCATAGATGGTGTAATCGTAAGCGGTGAACTTCACCGTCGCTTCCTGGCCCGGACGTAAAAACGCGATGTCCTGCGGGCGAATCTTCGCTTCCACCAGCAGCGTATCGTCCAGCGGAACAATCTCCACCAGGTCGTTACCCGGCTGGATCACGCCGCCGATGGTGTTGACCAGCAGCTGCTGGACCACGCCGCGCACCGGGGAAGTCACCAGGGTGCGGTTCACCCGGTCGGAAATCGCCTTGCCCGAGGCCTCAATTTTGCTGAGATCGGTTCGCGCCTCGTTGAGCTGCCCCAGCGCCTCGCTGCGGTAACGCCCCCGCGTTTCGCTGACCTTACTCTCAATCTCCTTGATGGCCGCTTCCGCCCGGGGAATGGCGAGCAGCACCGAGTCCAGCTGTCCCTGGGTTTCCACCACGCCACGACGCAGGCGCAATACCTCTACTTTTGAGATTGCCCCTTTGGCCACCAGGGGTTCAGACATACTGACCTCCTGCTGCTGCAGCCCGAGGCTACGGCGGTACTGGCTGACCTTGCCCTGGAAGTCGAGCAGCTCCTGCTTCTTCTGCACCAGCTGTTCGTTGAGTCCGTCCAGCTCGCTCTGGATACGTTTGTTAACGCTGGCGAACAGCTCCATTTCACCATTGGCGATATCCGGCGCCTTCTGCACAATCTCCGGTGCCAGGGTCAGCGTTTTCGCATCGTCAAGCTGAGCGGTCAGACGCTGGATCCGTGCCTGCAGGGCCAGCCGATCGGCGTCGGACTCCCCGGCGTTGGAGCGAAACTGAGTATCATCCAGACGCAGCAGCGGCGCCCCGGCTTTCACCACCTCCCCTTCATGCACAAAGACCTCGGCCACGATCCCGCCTTCAAGGTTCTGCACTTTCTGCAGGCGCGAGGAGGGAATGGCCCGCCCTTCCCCACGCGTCACCTCATCAATATTCGCCAGCGACGCCCAGAGGATCATGGCGATAAAGAAGGCGAAGATGGCCCACAGCGTGACGCGCACCACTCGCGGGGCATCATCCAGCAGAGCTTTGTTGACCTCGTTAGTGGTGAACGGTGCGGGCTGTTTATCTCCTGACAGCCAGCTCATCAGGCGGCTAAGCGACTCAACGATTCGCATGAATTTGTCCCTTCTTCAGCGCGCTCATGACGCTCTCTTTCGGGCCGTCGGCAATAATTTTGCCGTTGTCGACAATAATAAGACGGTCCACCAGGGTCAGCAGCGAGGCACGATGCGTCACCATCAGCAGCGTTTTGTTGCTGATGACCGGTATCAGCGCCTTTTTAATCAGATCTTCGCTGGTGTTATCCATCGAGCTGGTGGGCTCATCCATCAGCAGTACCGGCGGATCGAGCAGCAGCGCACGCGCTAAAGCCACCGCCTGCCGCTGGCCGCCGGAGAGGCTCATCCCCCGCTCGCCTACCTGCATGTTGTACCCGGACGGATGGCGACGGGCGAACTCGTGCACCCCGGTGAGGGTGGCGACCCGCAGCATGGTCTCGTCGTCAACGTAGCTGGCGCCGTAGACCAGATTCTCCCGCAGGGTGCCGCTGAACAGATGGATATCCTGCGGGGCATAGCCGATGTTGTGGCGCAGATCGTGGACATCGATCTGGCGGGCATCAATACCGTCAATCAGCACATTGCCGCTGTCCGGCTGATAAAAGCCGACCAGCAGTTTCGCCAGCGAGCTTTTGCCCGACCCGCTGCGGCCGATGATCCCTACCTTCTCGCCGGGCTGGATGGTCAGCGACACATTGCTGAGCGAGGCGTACTGGTTGCCCGGGTAGACGAAGGTGACGTCGCGCAGCTCAATGGCGCCGGAGAGCGTTTCCCGCTTCAGGGGCACCTCGTCATCCTGCACCTCCTGCTCGAGGTTCATCATCCGATCGATAGTGGCTTTAGTCATCCGCGCCCGCTGGTAGCGGGTGATCAGGCTGCACAGCTGGCCGATGGGCATCATGGCGCGACGGTGCAGCAGGTAGCAGGCAATCAGCCCGCCCATGCTCAGGTTGCCGCCAATAATGATGTAGACCCCGGCCACGATAATGGCCACGCCGCTGAACTGCTGCAGCCAGGCGGTAAAGTTCACCGCCACATAGGAGAGCGACTTCACCCGCAGCTCCAGCTTGCTCAGCTGGCCGGTGAGGTGTTCCCACTGATACTGGCGCTCGCTCTGGGCGTTATTGATCTTGATGGCATCCAGGCCGGTGAGCGTCTCCACCAGCATCGCCTGGCGTTCGTTGGAGAGCTGATAGGTTTTCTTGACCCGCGACATCAGCGGGCGCTGGATCAGCCAGTTCACCAGCAGCGCCAGCGGATAGCAGAGCAGCGGGATAAACACCAGCGGCCCCCCGATGATGCCAATCACCAGCAGGATCAGCAGGGTAAACGGCAGGTCGATAAAGGCGGTGAGCGTCAGCGACGACAGGAAGTCGCGGATCGACTGGAACTCCTGGAAGTTCTGCGCGAAGCTCCCCACCCGCGGCGGGCGGAGCTTCATCTTCATCCCCAGCAGCCGCTCGAACAGCGCCGAAGAGACCACCAGGTCGGTCTTTTTACCCGCCAGGTCGAGGCAAATACCGCGCAGGATCTTCAGTACAAAGTCGAACACATACGCAATGCTGATGCCAATCGCCAGTACCCACAGGGTGGCCGTGGCCTGGTTGGGCACCACCCGGTCATAGACGTTCATTACAAACAGCGGGGCGGCGAGCGCCACCAGGTTCACGAGGAAGCTGGCGACCACCGCATCCACGTAGAGGAATTTCGACAGCCTGAGCGTGTCCTGGAACCAGGCGGTAGTGCGCGGCAGCGTGGCCGTCGGCTGGGCATCGAATTCATGTTCCGGGGAGATAAAAATCACCCGGCCGCTGTAGTTTTCCGCCAGCGTCTCGGGGGATACGGTAATCTCACCGCCTTCCGTTTCGCTGGGCAGCAGACGCGCGCGCTGCTGCTCATCCCAGCCAATCAGCACCGCGGTCTGCTTGTTCTTCAGCAGCAGGATAGCGGGCAGAGACATCGCAGTAATGTTTTCCAGCGGACGCTGCACCACCCGCGCCTTGAGCCCTGCCCGTCCGGCAGCGCGCGGAAAGGTTTCAATCGTCAGGGTATGGGCTTCCAGCGGCAGGCCGGTAGTCAGGACATTGCGGCTGGTGGCAATGTTATGCAATTTACAGACGATCATCAGCGCATCCAGGAGCGGATCGTCATGGCTTTGCCGCGGATCCTGCCTGCCCTGCGCCTGCGGGGTGGTCTCAATGCGATCGGAGGAGTCAATATCAGGCGTCATTCTCTGCCTCAGTGTTCTGCAGACCGATGCCGCAGATAAAAAAGAGAGGGTTGTCCCGGTGTCAGCCGGAATAACCCCCGTCAGCCTTCAAAGGCCCTATTTTAACTCAGGCAGCTCTGCCTGGGTACGTTGCGCCTGATCGAGCGGCTGCGCTGCCGACGGCGCCTGAATGTTCAGGTTCCTGAGCAGCTCACCGGTACGGGCGTTGATGCGATAGGTGGTAAACATGTCGACAAACTGCAGCTCAACGTAGCGGCGCTGGGCGCTGAATACTTCGTTTTCGCTGTCGAGCATATCGAGCAGAGTGCGGTCGCCCAGGCTGAACTGCTCCTGATAGGCGCTACGCACCTGTACGCTGCGATCGGCATACTCTTTGGCGATCGGCACCTGCTGGTGGGCGTTTCTCAGGGCGTTCCAGGCCAGACGCAGATCTTCGTTCAGCTGACGCTGGGCATTCTTTTTCACATCCTCCGCCTCTTTCATTTTGTAGGCGTAAGAGGTGAGCGTGGCCTGATCGCTGCCGCCGTTATAGAGGTTGTAGCGCATGCGCAGCATCGCCTGCCACTCCTGGCTGTGCCCGCGGGTGCCATCGATGTTGTTATCCATGGTACGTCCAACTTCAACGTTCACATCCGGGTAGAAGCGCGATTTTGCCGCCTCATACTGCTGGCGGGTCGCTTCCACATCGGCATCGGCCTGTTTCAGCAGCGGGTTGTTTTCCAGCATCACCGAACGCGCAGCATCCAGCGAGGCGGGAACCGCGATTTTAGCGGGCATCACCAGAGTATCAGGCTCTTTGCCAGTGACGCTCTGGTAGTTAGCGCGGGAGTCTTCGAGGTTGGTTTGCTCGGTCAGCAGATTGTTGCGCGCCTGTGCCAGACGGGCCTGAGCCTGCTCAAAGTCTGCCTGACGACCCACGCCCTGCTCGGTACGCAGGCGGATCTGATCGAATACCCGCTCGTGATTCTTAAGGTTATCTTCTGCCAGCGCCACCATCTTCTGGCGCATCAGCACGTCGAGATAGCTCTGGATCGCCTGCAGGGCGGTGGATTCGCTGGTATTCAGCACCGTCCAGGCCCGGGAGTTGACCGTCGCTTTCTGGCGGCCCACTTCGCTGGTGGTCGCAAAACCATTGAAGACGTTCTGGCGCAGGTTGATAGCGGATTCACTGCGGTGCAAATCACGCAGATGATCGCCTCCTGCACGGGTGCTGGCGTTATCGGTTTGCTCCCAACCGGTACCAGCAGTGAGATCCAGGGTCGGCAGATAGCCACCTTTGGCGGCGCGAAGATCCTGATCGGCGGAATATCGGCTGTTTACCGACGCGTTAACTTCCGGGTGCCACAGCAGGCTGTCTTTTACGGCCTGCTCCAGGGTAGTGGCCTGGCTCTGCGTGGCGCTCAACACCAGCGCCGCACCCATCATAATCTGACTATAGTGTTTCATCTTGTTGTTTTTCCTTCACATCCCTTGAGTGTGGATCATTATCCACCTGAGAAAATCCCATCAGACCGAGGGATAAAATGCATCCTGCGGGTTTATGATCGGACGGGATCCTTCGTCTGACCTGAATTCAAATCATCGTTGTTGCCGCGCAGAGCCCAACCGCACTCTGCGCGGCAGCCGATCAGGCGTGATCTTCCGGTTTGGCGATCAAGTTATCCAGCATCGCTTCGTTTCCGGCATCGTAACCTTCCGTTCCGGCTATCTCGCCACCTTCAGCGGGAACATGTTCGATCTCCGCTGGGCCATCCGCCGCATCGCTCTGCGGCCCGGCCTGAATCAGGGTGCTGAGATCGTTATGCTCTTCGTCATGAATGAGATCGCTAAAGTTCAGCTGCTCGTCCTGATCCGGACCGGCGCTCTGCAGCGTAGTGAGGGTTTCACTCTGCGCATCGTTCAGCAGCGCATCACCAGCATGATCGGCCGTTAGCGCTGCGGTGGTGTTGAGCATCAGATTATCGTCATCAATTAACGAGGCAGCGTGATCGTCAGCATCCAGGCTGCCGGTATGCGACAGCTTATCGCTCGCCTCGCCGTCATGATCGGTATGGCTCTCCTCAACGCTGTGGCTGGCCATCAGAGGGTGATCGTCGTCAACAGCGTCATCTGCATGCTCTTCCCCACCGTGGCTTTCGCTGACGACGGTGCCGCCCTCTTTACCGTCAATGGTAAAGTCACTTTGGTGCTGATTGTCGGCGGTAGAGCCTACTTCCAGCGTGATGTCACCGAAATCGCTCTCACCGTTCGGGAGTTCAACAGTGACCTGGCCGGTAAAGTGCGAGGTGTCGTTATCGAAGGTCAGGTGGTAGACCTTGTTGTCCGCGTCGTAACTGACGCTGGTGTAGTTACCCGTAAAGGTCGCATTCTCAGGAATGCCCCCCAGCGTGAGGCTGGTCAGATGGTCGCTGCTGTTTGAGCTTTCCAGATTCACGTCGAGGTTCAGGGTGGCCGTGGTGGTGACGGTGGTATCGCCGCCGTGCGTTCCGGAAGGCCCGTCGCCGAAAACAACGCCCTCGATGCCGTTGGCATTCTGGAATGGCGACTTCCCGGTATCGTTATCGACCACATGCAGGTTGTCTATGTCGTTGTTTTTGCCGTTCTGCGGATGATCGACACCGGTGACGGTGTAGTCAGCTTCATTACCCTGAACAAAGATATAGTCCTTACCTACGCTGCTCTGCGGTAAGCCCTGGTTGCCAGTAATGCCGTTGAGCGGTCGGAATTCATAGTGATCCTGCGACCAGTCGCCCTGCTGGTAGTAGCCACCAGTATGATCACCCACCACAAAGATATCGGTATGGGTCTTATCGCCATTGTTGGCGTTGGCGTTACCCTGGCTGGTGTAGTAGTGGATCTGATCCGGGCTGTCGGCCTTCGGCACAAAGTCGCCCTGAATCTTGCCGTCCGGGCTATCCGGGGTCAGCCAGACATGCACGTTACTGCCGATCGCCACGATGACACCGTTCTGGATATCGTACCCGTTCGGATCGCCGCTGCCGCCGTTGATGTGGATGATTTTGTCATCTGACGTCTCGGTCGTCTTATCGCCAGGGGTAACGGTAACGGTCAGTTTGACGTCGGCATCGGCATCGGCATCTGCGTCGGCATCTGCATCTGCGTCGGCATCCGCGTCAGCATCGGCATCCGCATCCGCATCCGCATCGGCGTCCGCGTCGGCATCAGCATCCGCATCTGCATCAGAATCCGCATCGGCATCCGCGTCAGCGTCCGCATCGGCATCAGCGTCGGCGTCTGCATCGGAATCTGCATCCGCATCGGTATCTGCGTCAGCGTCCGCATCTGAATCCGCATCGGCGTCAGAATCTGCATCGGCGTCGGCGTCCGCATCAGCATCAGCATCAGCATCAGCATCAGCATCAGCATCTGAGTCTGCATCTGCATCTGCATCTGCATCAGCGTCAGAATCTGCATCTGCATCTGCATCCGCGTCGGCATCCGCATCCGCGTCGGCATCCGCATCCGCGTCGGCATCCGCATCCGCGTCGGCATCCGCATCCGCGTCGGAATCTGCATCCGCATCCGCATCCGCATCAGCATCGGCATCCGCGTCTGCATCGGAATCCGCATCGGCATCGGCATCGGCATCCGCGTCAGCGTCCGCATCGGCATCTGCATCTGCATCCGCGTCGGCATCCGCATCGGCATCAGCGTCTGAATCAGCATCCGCGTCGGCATCCGCATCCGCGTCGGAATCGGCATCAGCATCCGCATCAGCGTCCGCATCTGCATCTGAGTCAGAATCGGAGTCCGCATCCGCGTCGGCGTCCGCATCCGCGTCGGCATCGGCGTCGGCATCAGCGTCGGAATCGGCATCCGCATCCGCATCCGCATCCGCATCAGAATCGGAATCCGCATCGGCATCAGAATCGGAATCCGCATCGGCGTCCGCATCCGCGTCGGCATCCGCATCAGCATCAGAATCTGAGTCTGCATCCGCATCTGAGTCAGAATCGGCATCGGCATCAGCGTCTGCATCAGAATCGGCATCGGCGTCAGCGTCTGCATCAGAATCGGCATCAGCGTCAGCGTCTGCATCAGAATCGGCATCAGCGTCGGCATCTGCATCGGCATCCGCATCTGAGTCAGAATCGGAGTCCGCATCCGCGTCGGCATCGGCGTCAGAATCTGCATCTGAGTCTGCATCCGCATCTGAGTCAGAATCGGCATCAGCATCGGCGTCGGCGTCGGCGTCTGCATCGGAATCCGCATCCGCGTCAGCGTCCGCATCTGAATCCGCATCGGCGTCAGAATCTGCATCCGCATCCGCATCCGCATCTGCATCAGCATCAGCATCGGCATCGGCATCGGCATCGGCATCCGCGTCTGCATCTGCATCAGCGTCGGCGTCGGTGTCGGCATCTGCATCGGCGTCGGCGTCGGCGTCGGCGTCGGCATCAGCATCGGCGTCAGCGTCTGCATCAGAATCGGAATCCGCATCCGCATCCGCGTCGGCGTCGGCGTCGGCGTCGGCGTCGGCGTCGGCATCAGAATCTGCATCAGCATCAGCATCTGCGTCGGCATCCGCATCCGCATCTGCGTCAGCATCGGCATCCGCATCGGCATCCGCATCTGCGTCAGCATCAGCGTCTGCATCTGAATCAGAATCGGCATCGGCATCCGCGTCTGCATCTGCATCAGCGTCTGCATCGGCATCCGCATCTGCATCTGCATCTGAGTCAGAATCGGTGTCCGCATCCGCGTCGGCGTCGGCGTCGGCGTCGGCGTCGGCGTCGGAATCCGCATCGGCATCCGCATCAGCATCCGCATCAGCATCTGCATCAGCGTCTGCATCGGCATCAGAATCTGAGTCTGCATCCGCATCTGAGTCAGAATCGGCATCCGCGTCGGCATCGGCATCGGCATCGGCATCGGCATCGGCATCGGCGTCAGCATCAGAATCGGAATCCGCATCCGCGTCGGCATCGGCGTCTGCATCGGCATCAGCGTCTGCATCGGAATCCGCATCCGCATCGGCATCAGCGTCTGCATCGGAATCCGCATCCGCATCGGCATCTGCGTCTGCATCGGAATCCGCATCCGCATCGGCATCTGCGTCTGCATCAGAATCGGCATCCGCATCTGCATCGGCGTCGGCATCGGCGTCGGCGTCCGCATCAGAATCGGAATCCGCATCGGCATCGGCATCCGCATCTGAGTCAGAATCGGAATCCGCATCGGCATCCGCATCCGCATCTGAGTCAGAATCGGAATCCGCATCGGCGTCTGCATCAGAATCGGCATCTGCATCAGCATCCGCATCCGCATCCGAATCATCACTATCGAGCAGCGTTAATTCTTCCGGGGGCTCATCATCGGGGAAATCAAGGCCGGTCGTCGGGTAGCCCGCATCAGGGTCAACAATCTCAGCGGTTAAATCGAGCACGACGTGGGTATGCGACCCGCCGCCGCTGCCGCCTGGTTCACCGCCAGAATTAACGGGCTGAGGACCTGCGGCTGGCGCCTCCAGGGTCTGCGTCGGGTCCTGCCCGTCGGCAATGGCCTGCTGAATAGCAGCCACGTCCTGCTGCTCGGACGCCGTGGCGTCAGTGGTCACGTGCCCTGTGCTGTCCCAGTGGCTGTCACGGCCCAGATCTACCTGTTTGCCATCCGCCAGCGATAAGGTAATCGCGCCAGTCGCGCCCGTCTGAATTTGTTCCCCGTCGAGGATCCTGTCGCCTTCCGTCAGCAACCTTGTGCTGCCGTCAGGACTGACTGCGAATACCTGCCCTATTACTGCTTTGACGATCCCGGATACGCCGCTCATATATTTTTTCCCTCAATCCTTTACATGCCCAATTCATCCCTTACTCAGGCTTAGAATGCTAAAAAAGAATTAAATCTGTATTAGTAATTTGCTGTGCAACGCTGACAAGGATACGCCTCTCAATAAGAAATTTATTGATGCAGGTCCGTGTCAGCCCCCTATATTAATTGATGACATGAATAAATAGGAATCTAAAAAGGTATGCACTATCAAAACAGGGAGCCAGGCTATTGGCTCCCTATTAATCCGTCAGGTAATGAAGGCAGCTTAAATAAGCCCCTCGTCATCATCCGCGATTAACCCTTCCAGACCACTCAGCGAGCGGCGCGCCTGCGCGCGGCTGGTGAGTTTCGCCTGCGCGGCCGGTGGCAGGTCGGTAATGGTGATGACGCCTTTGCTCATCAGCACCTCGATCAAATCCTCCAGCACACGCACCATCTCCAGATCGCTCTGCCGCAGCTGATACAGCGTGGCTTCACGGATTTCTCGCTGGCGCATCCACTCGTCAATCTCGGGGGTGCAGAGATCATGTTGTTCCGTCATGGTGGTAAAAGGCGTCAGCTCCACCCGTATAATTCGTCTTTCCGTATCGCGTTCTACGTAATACATTTTCAGCCTCCACTCACTCTGTGAGGTTAATTTCTACCCAGTGTACTGGCGTCAGCGAAATAGCGCCCCATCGCACCATGCAGGCCAATGTTTTCCAGAATCGCCAGTTCCCCAGCTGTTTCCACTCGTTCGGCAATAAGGGGAAGATTAATCTGGCGGGTTGCCCAGTAAATGGCCTCAATAAACAGTTTCTTATCATCTTCACTGTCTATATTGCGAATATAACTGCCATCGACTTTAATCCAGGCCAGACCCCACTGCGGTAAATTGCCAATAAGATGGAAGCGACCACCAAAATGCTGGATCCCCAGACGGCAACCCAACGCCTTCAGGCGACTGACCAGCACGTTGACGCGTTCGACGTCGGGAAGCTCGTTCTCATCGAGTTCAAGGGTCAGCCAGGACGCCAGCTGCGGCGCGCCTTTCAGCGGTTGCAGGAGAGCCTTCAGACTCTGGTCGTCAGCCACGCTGGCACCGCTGATACTCAGCGCCAGCGGGCGCGGCGATTTAGCCAGCTCCTGCAGGGTCTGCTGGAGCATCACGATATCCATGCGACGGCTGAGATCGAGACGGTGGATCCACGGCATAAAGCGTCCCGCCGGCACCAGCTCACCCTCCCGGGTTTTAATGCGGGCGAGGATCTTATGGTGCAGCACCACATGCGGGTTATTACACGCATACACCGGCTGCGAGAAGAGCTCGAAGGCGCCGTTGGTCAGCACCGCGTCCAGCCGGGTGTACCAGCTGTGATGATCCTCTTCGCGCTCACCGGCCGGGGCAGTATCGGGGCTGGCAAAGAAGCGCATCTCGGTTTCCGCTCTCGCCAGGGCCTGATCCGCCTGCGCCAGCACCGCCTGCGGGGTATCGCCGACGTTAAAAGGCACCAGCGCGAAGTGGGCCACCGGCGAAAGGTCGCTCATGCCGGTTTCAGACAGCGCCTTCAGCTGGGTGGTGAGGGTGTTGCTCAGGTTATCCAGATCCTGCCCCAGCATCAGCGGGGCGATAATAGCGAACTCCCCGCCGCGCACGCGGGCGACAAAGCCTTCGTTGTGAAAATAGTTGCGCTGCAGACCGCTAAGAATATCCGCCACCGCCACCAGCAATTGATCGGATTTCGCCCCGCCCAGACGCTGGTTGAGCCCCATCAGATCCTGGACCCGCAGCAGCATGATGTGTCCGGCAGGGTTCTCTTCATCGCTCAGGCGCGACTGCAGCTGCATATCAAACGCCCGACGGTTGCTCAGCCCGGTCAGGCTGTCGTGATAGGCCTCCTGACGCAGGGATTCGGTGCGCCGGGCCTGATCGCTGAATAACACCTTAAGCTGGGTCACCATCATGTTGGTGGCCTCAACCACCCGCCGCAGCTCCGGGGTCTTCGGCAAGGCCGATACATTGAGAAACTCACGGCGGGTGATCGCCATCGCCTGGTCGACGATATAGTTAAGCGGGCGCAGCATACGCCGTAACAGCAGGGTGGCGGCGAGCAGGAACAGCAGGCTACAGCCGGTCAGCCACAAAAAGCTGGCGACAATGCTGTTCCACAGGCGGGCCAGGGCGAACATCGGATGGCTGACCACCTCGACCCGGGCGGCCTGCGTCCAGCCGCGCATCACAATGGCGTCGCCTTCACCGGGGTTGAGGTGCACCAGCCGCACGAACCACTGCGGAACGCGGGTATTCTGGGGCACATCGCTGCGCTCGATGATCGGTTTATTGGTCTTAATGTCGATCACGCGAATGCGATAGAAATAACCGCTGTCGAAGATGGAGTTGACCATTAGCTCGGTCATCGTCGGGTCGTCGATATGGGTGGTCAGCGACAGCCCCAGCGCCGTCGCCGCATCCTGCGCGTGGGCGCTAAGCTGATTGCGGTACTGCTCGCGGGAACTCTCAAGGGTTACCACGAAGTTGCCGCAGAAGATGACAAACGTAAATAAACAGATGCCGATCAGTAGCTGTTTATAAAGAGACATGGCCCTATCCTATTCATTAATTTCAAATCCTTCTGCACGCATGCGGGTGAGAAGATCCTGCCAGCGGGAGAGCCGTTTGCTGTCGCCCACGCGTTTGTTGCCGCCGGACTGCGGCAGCCAGAGCCCTTCGCCGTTAAACGCGTAGACCGGAAGCAGGTCCGTACGCTGGGTGGCCGGCAGGATGGCGGTTTTCAGATTATCCAGAACCAGCGGGATCGCCGTGGGGGTGGAATACCATGTCACCACCATGTGCGCCTGATTCAGTTCGAGTGCTTTTACATAGGTAATACGTAACTGGTTCGCGGGTACGCCCATTTCACGCAGGGTGAAATATTTCGCCAGCGCAAAGTCCTCGCAGTCCCCTGCCCCTTTACGCAGAAATTCAATCGGCGTTGCCCAGTAATCCTGCTGCTTCCAGACGACGATATCATCCCGAAAAGCCATTCTGGCGTTAAAAAACTGATTTACCTGCTTTAACGTGTCCTGGATCGTGCCCTGCGACGGGGTGTTAAGCAAGGCCGCCCACTCAGCGATCCGCTGTCGGGCGGCGGGGGTGGCCGGGCCATACAGCCGCTCGGTGCGGGTGCTGATGGCGCTGAAATCCCACCCGGCACCGAGCCCTGGCGAGATAACCAGCAATGCCACCAGCCAGAGCGACAACCAACGTCGACAACGCACTGATATGAGGGAGCGAAGAGGTCGCATAGAGGCGGCTTACTGCTCGTCTGACCGGGCGCGCCAGCGTTGGCGATACGCGACATAGCCAGAGAGGTAGTGCTCGACGTCGTCGATCCGCACCCGATAGCTGTGGTGACGAATAAAAAAGCTGCCGACGATCCGCGGCGGATTTTTAAAGAACATCGCCAGTTCCGGCCAGAAAAAGCCATTCGCCAGATAGCGGGCGCGGGTCTCCAGCGCCTGGTTGAACACGTCCATATCGAAGCCAGCCAGCAGGTGCTTATGCGGCGAGGTCTCCAGCCGGGCGATCATCTTTGATGCCGCCATCATCAGCTCCAGCAGCGTGGGATAGGTGGTAACCCGGTTCTGGACAAAATCGAGGTGGTCGCGCACGTTATCCAGCCCAAACTGGTAGTAACGCTCCAGCGGCCGGTAGAGCGTCAGCTCGTTGACGCAGTAGCTGAGCCAGTGATCGTGGGCCTGCCAGTGCTTCTGTGCGATAAAGTAATCCATCGCCCGCTCGACCATCTCCAGCCAGCGCGGGGCCTTCGTCAGGCCGTAAAGGCGCATCAGCGCGAAGGCTGCTTCGCCGTCGTAATAGATAATGCGGTGCGCCGCCTTAAGAGAGAGATCTCCGGCATTCAGTACATGCACAAACCCGCCGGTCTGCGGATCCTGCATAAAGCCGATCCCGTTCGCCAGCCGCGCCATCTGCGCCAGGAAGCGGTTATCCCCGGTCAGCTCGCTGTATTTCGCCATCGCCAGGATGCACACCGCGTTGCCGCCAAGCTTGATCTCATCCCCGGTATCCACCAGGAAATCAGCCTCGCTGCTATCCGGCAGGGTACAGGTGCGAATGAAGCTGGTGCAGAGGTCGTTTAGCGCCCGCTCGATGGCCGCGAACTGCTCTGGCTCGCGCGTGACTTCCCAGCCTTCAAGCAGGGCATAGGTCGAGCTGGCGTGACGCAGGGCGTTATAGGTCGGAATGGCGCGATCGAAGCAGGGAAACCAGCCGTAGTGGTAGCGCCCGGTAGCAGTGATCTGGCGCGCCAGATAGTCGGTGGCCGAGGCGATCATCGGCTCCAGGGCCGTCGCCTGCCAGTCGGGGAGCTGGCGATAGCCGCTGTTACGCCCGGTCGATTCGATGGGCAGCAACTGCTCGCCGTCGCAAAACAGCGCCCGGGTGGTGAAGCGCCAGAGCGTCTGGTCAGGCTGTTCGGGCCAGTTCAGCACCGCCCCGAAGCGACGGCGGGAGAAATGGGCCAGGTTGTTGGCATTCGGCGTGGCGACGCCGTGGTCACCGTGGTAGAGCAGCGCGTTGGCGGCAATCTCCTGCTCCAGCATGGCGTAGCGAAACGCCGGATCGAGGCTCAGGCCATAGCGAAAATAGTTACGCTTGGTTTTGCCGAGTCGGGCTTCCAGCGAGTCCCAGCGCAATGCCTCCACCTTATCGACAAGGTCAACCCGCAGCCAGCAGACGTCAGTGCCGCTCTGCTGTTGCCACTGCTGTAGCGCCTGCGCCCCCTGCTGCCAGGCCTGTTCAAAGGTGTCGCCGCAACCCTGCACAATCTGGGCACGGCGTTGACTGTCGGAGGCACTAAAAAAGATCGCCCAGGTGGGGCAAATCGACGGTTTAGGCGCAACGTCCAGCAATTCCATCGCCGGGCGGGTTTGCGCAAGTAAGTCGCTGAGCGGCATGTTAACTCCTGAAAACGCCAGAGGCACCCTGTCAGAAAAATCCTAACCGATGATACCATTATGTATGACAAGTTGTGTATTCTGTATGTCTGTTGTTTCCCCGGGGCGGTGTTGTGAGTCGATGGTGTGTGTCAGGATTTCTGCTGCTGATAAGCGTTTTCGCTTACGCTGAGACGCCCCTGCTGTGGAACCAACCGCCCAGCCGACAACACTGTCCAACCAGCAACGACGCCGTCTGGGTGCAGTACCCGAGCGGCGAAGCCTGCATGCGCTATTTCAGCGCGGGCACGCTGCGTGACGCTCCCCTGGCCCTGGTGGTACTGAAAGGCGACCGGGTCGCGCAGATTAAACGCTCCCCGGACGCTATTCCCGGCAATACCGCCAACGCTCAGCGCCGTCAGGCCCGGGCCATGCTGCGCCAGACCGGATTGCCGACGATTATTATCGCTCGTCCCGGCACCTACGGCTCCAGCGGCAACCACTACCGCCGCCGCCAGGCGGAAGAGTTTCAGGCGATCGCGGCAAGCCTCGACGCCATCAAAGCCCGATACGGTATTCAGCGTTTTATCCTCAGCGGACACAGCGGCGGAGCCACTGCCGCCTCGGCGCTGCTGGCTACCGGTCGGCGGGATATCGACTGCGCGGTGCTGACCTCCGGTGCCTGGGGGCTGCTGGAGCGGACGCAGCGTATGCGCCAGCAGCGCAATGCGCCCCCTGCCCCCGCGCTGGACAGCACGGGATTGCCTCATCCCTGGGACCCGCTCGATCATATTAGCGGGATCGCCGCCGATCCCCTGCGGCTGATCCTGGTGATCGGCAACCCGCAGGATCGCAACACCCCGTTCGATCTGCAGGCGCGCTTTGCCGCTGCGCTGCGCGAGCATGGCCACCGGGTAATGCTGCTCGAACGTCCCGCCGCTCCGCCGGAGTACCACGATCTGCTGGGTAATGCCGCGATCAACGCCATTAAGCTTTGTCCGCAGCGCGGGCATACCCCAAAACCGTAAGGACAGGACCATGAGCCAGACATCACCCCGCCCACGCCACGCTGACGCACCGGGATGGACGGCCGCCGACCTCGAAAAACTGTCCGGCGGCATCTGGCATCATCGTCCGGATGCGGACTGGCGTGCCGACGACATTGCCCTTTTTCACGACAAGGCGCACGCCACCCGCCCCTGCCTGTTTATTGCCATGGATACCGATACCTGGCTCAAGGGCTCCGGCAATACCGGGATTTACGCGACCTGGACCGATACCCATCTGTCACTTTCCCGTCACGCCTCCCGCTACTGTGGGGCGATCGTCCAGCGACGCCTTGAGGATCTGCCTCCCGACTTCCCCCAACTGGTGGTGGGCAACAGCTATCAGGCGCTGCAGAGGCTGGCGGAAGCGGCCCGGCGACGGCTGGACGGCAAAGTGGTGGCGATCACCGGTACGGTTGGGAAAACCACGACCAAAGCGATGCTGGACAGCATTCTTGCTCCCCGCATGTCGGTGGTGGCGAGCCGCGGCAACCACAACACCCGTACAGGGGCATTGGTCACGCTGGCCCGTACCGCCTGCAACCCGCAGTCAGTGGTAATGGAGGTGGCAATCTCGGCCCTGTGGATGCGCAACGGCGGGATCGGCCCACGTATCAAGCCGCATATCGTCATCGTGACCGAAGTCGGCATCACCCAGGTGGGGAAAAACGTCACCTCTCTCGAGGATGTAGCGCGCTTTAAAGCCCGCATCAGCCAGGGTCTGATTCCGGGCGGCTACGCCATTCTAAACCGCGACATGGCCCTGTATGACCGCGTGGCAGAGAGCGTCCTCCGGGACGGCGCCCGCATCATCAGCTACGGTTTCGACGCTGCCGCCGACGTGCCCATCACGGCGTTCACCCCGGACGCGTACGGGAGCCAGATTACCCTTCTCTTCCGCAACCAGCCCCTGCGTTACCGGCTGGCGGTGCCCGATAAGGGTGGCGCGCTTAACTCGGTGGCGGCGCTGATCGCCGCCGATCTGCTGGGCGTCAGCCCGGAGCAGAGCATCACCAGCCTGGAGGCCTGGCGCGGCGACGGCCAACATATGGGCATTACCGCGCTGCCGCTGCCGGACGGTGGTGCCGTTACCCTGATTGACGACAGCTACAACGCCGAATACCTGTCGATGCTCAACGCCTTTGAGGTGGCGGCGCAGCGTGCCCGCGACGGCGGTGGCCGGGTCATTGCCCTGCTGGGGCGGATTGTCAACCTCGGCGAGCAGTCCGGGGCGATCCACCGCGCGCTGGCAGAGCCCCTGCTGGCGGCGGACTGCCAGCAGGCATTTTTGCACGGCGAGGAGATGGCGACCCTGCACGATGCCCTGCCGGACGGCGTTCGCGGCGGTCACTTCCTTACCGCTGAAGCACTGGTGGAGGCCGTAACCCCGACGTTGCGCGACGGCGATATCGTGCTGGTCAAAGGCAGCGCGCGCAATTCCGACTTTAAGCGGGTCGCCGGCCTGCTGAAAGCCCGTTTCGCGGCCCCGCCTGCGCTCGGGAAAGGGCAAACCGCACGCCTGTTGATCAACCTCACCACCGGCGATCAGCGGGTATCTCAGCTGAGCGGCAGCACCTTTGCGCCGACGTATCTCAGCCAGCTGCTACTGACCTGCTGCATTGCGGATCGTCTGCTGGCAAAAAAAATCACACTCGATACCCCGGTAAAGGTGCGCGACATTGCCGCCGCCATCCTGGAGGGCAACCCGGCGCTCGGCCTGCCCCGGGGCAGCGCGGCAACGGTAAAATCGCTGGTGCAGGGGATGCTGATCCATACCGCCTGCGATGCCGCTATTCACCTCGCGGAGTTGCTGGCGGGCAGCAGCGCAGAGGCGCTGAAACAGCTCCGGGCGCTGAGCGCCACACTGGGCATGCATCACACCCATCTCAATAACGTCTCCGGCCGCCCGCGCCCCGGCCAGCGCACCACGCTGGCCGATATTGCCCGGCTGATGCGCCATTTCCACCAGCGCTACCCGCACCTGTTGCCGTGGCTGGGGGAGTATGAGGCGGCGATCGGCGAGCGGGTGTACCGTAAAACCGGCAACCTGCACAGTAACGGCAGCGCCTGGGGGCAGTTCTGTGCCGGGCGCTGGGGCGTTGCGCTGCAGTGGGTAGCGGGTGAGCTGTGGCTGGCCTGCGCCGCCGGAGCAAATGACGCCTTCCATCTCGACTATCTGCTGGATGAACTGCTGGCCCGGGCCGAAGGCCGACCGCCCGCACCGGCGTCAGTCGTCCGGCAGATCGAAAAGCCAGCCGCCACCCTCACCCTGCTGGGGGACACCTATTTTGGCGAGTGGTACACCCGCCGCCGGCAGGCGCGCGGGATTGATGACGCCCTCCAGCGCCACGGGTATGACCACAGCTTTGCGGCGATCGCTCCGCTGCTGCGCGGGAGTGACTTTACCCTCGCCAACTTCGAAGCGGCCCTGACCACCGACCTGAGCGCCAGCCTGGAGGGCCGCAAACCCTTCTGTCTGATCGGAGATCCGACCGCCTCGGTTGCCGCCCTGCGCAAACAGGGCATCGACGCGGTAGCGCTGGGTAACAATCACGCCATGGATGCCGGGTTGCCGGGTCTGCACAGCACCCTGGCGGCGTTTCGTGATGGCGGGATCGCCTGCATCGGGGCCGGGCTCAATGCTCAGCAGGCGTATGCCCCGCTGGTGCTGACGGTGGGTGGCAGGCAGTACAAGATTTTCAGCGCCTACTGGTATCGCCGCTATATGGAGCAGGAGTGCGCCTTCTACGCCCGGCCGCGCCGCGCGGGCGTCGCCTGCCTGAGCGGCGGGCTCATCGAACAGCTGCGACAGGAGAAAGCCAGCGCCCGTCCGGCCACCACCATCGTGCTCGCCCACTGGGGGCTGGACTACCGCTGGACCACCGCCGGACAGCGGGCACAGGCGAAGCGCCTGAGCGAGGCCGGGGCCGATCTCATCATTGGTTCCGGGCCGCATATGGCGGGCGATGCCGCCCGACTGGACGAGAGCCTGGTGGTCTACAGCATTGGCAACGCCGTGTTTAACAGCAACGGCGAATACCGGGAGCGTGGCATGCCCGCATACGGGTTTATCGTCCGCCTGCTGCTCGGTCATTCGATACCGCAGATCCAGCTTCTGCCAATTTTTACCGACAATAAACGGACCTTCTGGCAGCCGCGCCCGGTTAACGAGGCTGAGTTTGCCGATCTGATCGCCCAGCTGAAATTGCAGGGAATGGCAATTGGCGAGCATGGCGCGGCCTGGCATGCCGTCAACGTGGACGGCGAATATATGCTCACTATGACCCTGGACAGCCGCTTCGGTCTCATGACTTCAGATGAGGGGCCCGCCATGAATACTAAAAAATTATGAGGCGTGAATGTTGAGGGCGAATACATACTGACCATAACGCCGCTGTGATACAGGGTCAGGACACATTGATGAGCGTGCCACTGCAAAACATACCCCGCTGCGGGCTTATGCTGTTCATGCTACTCCTGGGGCTCAGCGGATGCTCTTCCGGGGACAATACCGCCAGCCGGGGACGACCGGTGCAAAAATACTACCGCCCCGCGTACATTCCGCCCCCGGTGATGCCCGTGCAGCGCGCGCCGGAACCCTGGAGCGTAGCGCCAGAGGAGGCGCCGCCGGTGAAAACGAAAAAACGCCCGCCGACCAAAGCCGCAGAACAACGTCAGCCCAGAGCGATGCCGGTGCTGGATAATTCGTTGCCCGAGCAGATCTGGCAACCGGCGACAAGCCGTCAGACGAGTCTGGAGCTGAAATCATGACCGAACGCGCCATCGGTGAACTGAGCAGCCAGCCTGATATCAGGCGCCCGACCCTGCCTCTCTGGCAAAACGGTCTGGTGATTATCATCACCCTCACCTACCTCATCTGCGAACTGGCATTTAACTCGCGCCTGCTCGATCTGGTGGGAAGTCTCTCTACCCCCGAAGACATCCACAGTATGGAACGCTATGGCCGGGCGTTAACCGCCATTGCCGCGGCCCTGCTGGTGCTCCAGCTGGTGCTGGCAGGCAACGTCCGGCTGAAAAAACGCGGCATCGATTTTCCCCCGCTGTACGTGGCAAGCATGGTGTTTTCACTCTGCCTGCTCACCGGCGTGGTGACCTGGCAGACAGTGGAACGCGTGATTGAAAAGCAGGTCGCGCAAAGTACCGGCGAATTTCGTCAGAAATCGCTGCTGGCACAGCTCTACCAGCAATCCTTGATTGACGGGCACCAGACGCTGGAGGGGATCCCGCTGGATGAAGACGGCGGGCAGCGCCAGATGTGGACCAGCCCCTCGGGGAAAGCGTTTCTGGCGATGCTGCCGCTGCTGATGAGCTCGGTCAGCCGCTATCACCCGCTGCTGGAAAGCGAGACGGCGCAGAATCTGCGCGACAGCATCAGCGTCCAGGAGGGAGGGATCCTCGGCTATTACAAAGCCTGGCTGGCGGCGCGTGCGGACATTTATAAGGACTATCTCGACTATTCCAGCGTGACGCAGAAAAACGTGCGTTATCACGAGGCGATGATCCCTGCCCGACTCGACTGGGAGGCGTTTTTCATGCTGGACGTGGTGCAGAGCAGGCTGCGTGAAACGCTGGCGCTTCCTCCTCAGAGCCGGGTTCGCTCTGAATACCCCAAAGATGATGCCCTTAAGCAGTTTGCCCTTGAGCTGCAAGCCCCTCATCTTGATTACGCTATGCAACAGCAGCTCCCCCACCTGCAGGCCGCGCTGGCCAGCTATGGCCCGGGCGGTGCGAATGAAAAAGCGGGAGAGGATGCGGCGCGGGCGGTGATTGTTCCGCCGATTGCGCTGATGTTCTCACTGCTCGGCGCGCTTACCCATCTGGCAAAACTGCTCTATCTGCTGCTGCTCCCCCTGAGTGCGGCCCTGCTGTATATCACCTCGTGGCGTCCGGTTCGCCTGCTCAACCGACATGCGCTACTCTTTCCGGTGCTGCTGATTTGCCTGCTGCTGGGGATGTTCAGCCTGATGAATAACAGCATCACGGCCTCTCCGGCCTATCATGCCTTGCGTCATGGATTACAGGGGGCGGACGTGGCGATTACCGGGGCGTCCTCGTCGCTGAGCGGCGGCACGCTGCTGCGGGTCATTCATGCGGTCAGCATCGGGCAAAGTTACAGCTATCCGTTAAACCACGCCCTACGCCAGAATCTGTTAATGGACTTTGATTTTGGCTACGAAACGCGTGATAAGTAAGGTCTTTTCCAGGACAATAAACGGGCCTGTTTTTTGCTGGTTTTTCAAGCGTGAAGTAGTGATAGCCGTTAAGATATATTCAGTGCTACATTACGCCGCCACGCGGCGACACGCACTATCAGACCAGTCGACCTTTACGGTAACGGCCTGGAACCATTAGTATTAATACGGGTCATAAAAACAGTACGGCGTATCGCCTGTCTGGCGCTACTTCCACACTCTTCAAAAAGGTCGTTTTATCTTGTCTCAATGCAAATTCACACTCGCCCTCTTGCATCCCCGTTACTGGTTTACGTGGTTTGGTCTGGGCGTCCTGTGGCTGCTCGTACAACTCCCCTACCCGGCGCTGCTCTGGTTGGGCTCCACCCTCGGTAGCCTCTCGCGTCGTTTTCTCAAACGCCGGGAATCTATCGGCCGCAGAAATCTCGAGCTCTGTTTTCCGGCTTTATCGCCCGAAGAGCGTGAGCGTCTGATTACTGAGAATTTTAAATCTATCGGCATGGCGTTACTGGAAACCGGAATGGCCTGGTTCTGGCCGGACCATCGGGTACGTAAGTGGTTCGATGTGGAAGGTCTGGAAAATTTACAGCGCGCACAGGCCAAACAGCGCGGCGTGATGGTGATTGGCGTGCACTTTATGTCGCTGGAGCTGGGCGGTCGCGTGATGGGGTTATGCCAGCCGATGATGGCCACCTATCGACCGCACAACAGCCTGCTAATGGAGTGGGTGCAGACCCGCGGCCGTATGCGCTCCAATAAAGCGATGATCAGCCGGAATAATTTACGCGGGCTGGTTGGCGCCCTGAAAAAAGGGGAAGCGGTGTGGTTTGCCCCCGATCAGGATTATGGCCGCAATGGCAGCAGCTTCGCCCCGTTCTTCGCGGTAAAAGAGGTCGCCACCACCAACGGCACATTCGTGATATCACGCCTGTCTAAATCGGTAATGCTGACCGTGACGATGGTAAGAAAAAACGATAGCAGCGGCTATCGCCTGTTTATTATGCCGGAACTGGAAAATTACCCTGAGGAAGAGGTGGCCGCCGCGGCGTATATCAACCAGGTGATCGAGAAAGAGATCATGCGTGCACCTGAACAGTATTTATGGGTGCATCGCCGCTTCAAAACTCGCCCTGAAGGCGAACCGTCCCTCTACCGGTAACCCTCTGCTAAAGGTTAGTTTCGCCTTGAAACTAGCCTTTTCAATAACCTGTAATCACCCTGATTTATCGTTAGCACGCTATGTTGCTCAAGGGCAATTTATTACCCTGGGAAATTAAACTGTCGCCGTTCCACGACACTCGTAAGTCGCGGAAAGTATTTAAAAAATCCCCTCTTGTCACCCCTGAAATTTAAGCGTACATTAGCGCCGTCTGGCTACCTGAAAGCACAGAATTCTGAGCTGGAGTCGATGTCAAAACGGGGATAATTCTCATTTCCGCTCTGGCCTGACTTCACCTCTCTATACTCAGTTGGACTCTGAATTTAATGCGTATCACGATATACGCGGAGCGATGAACGTGAAATATTTCTTTATGGGTTTTTCAGTTATTGTGTTCGCCTGGGTCGGCACCTTTGCCCTGATGATGAACTGAGCAAAGAAAATGCAAAAAAAACAGGCGCTATTGGCGCCTGTTTTTTTATGCTTATTGACTGGCTTACTCAGACGCGGATTTTGTCCCCTGCGGCAACAGCCCGTCGGCCCGGAACATACTCTTGATCCCCCTCACCGCCTGGCGAATACGGTCGCTGTTCTCAATCAGCGCGAAACGCACGTGCGTATCACCATATTCGCCAAAGCCCACCCCCGGTGAGACGCAGACTTTCGCGTCCTGCAGCAGTTTCTTGGCGAACTCCAGCGAGCCCATCCCCGCATAGGCGTCCGGGATTTTTGCCCAGACGTACATGGAGGCTTTCGGCATCTCAACCATCCAGCCCGCCTCATGCAGCCCTTTGACCAGCACATCGCGACGGCGTTTGTACTGTGCGGCGATATCCTTCACGCACTGCTGATCTCCTTCCAGGGCAGCAATGGCCGCCACCTGCAGCGGCGTAAAGGTGCCGTAGTCGTGGTAGCTCTTGATGCGCGCCAGGGCATTTACCAGCGTCTTGTTGCCGACCATAAAGCCGATGCGCCAGCCCGCCATGTTGTAGCTTTTCGACAGGGTGAAGAACTCCACCGCCACGTCGCGCGCGCCGGGAACCTGCATAATCGACGGGGCTTTCCAGCCGTCATAGACGATATCGGCGTAGGCCAGATCATGTACCACCAGCACGTCGTAGCGCTTCGCCAGGGCCACCACCTTCTCAAAGAAATCGAGTTCGACACACTGGGCGGTCGGGTTGGAGGGGAAGCCGAGGATCATCATCTTCGGCTTCGGATAGCTTTCGCGGATAGCGCGCTCCAGCTCGTTGAAAAAGTCGACGCCTTCCACCAGCGGCACAGAGCGTACCTGCGCCCCGGCGATGACCGCGCCGTAAATATGAATTGGGTAGCTGGGGTTCGGCACCAGCACCGTGTCGCCATGATCCAGCGTGGCCAGCATCAGATGCGCTAGCCCCTCTTTCGAACCGATGGTGACGATGGCTTCACTCTCGGGATCGATCTCAACCTGATAGCGGTCCTGATACCAGCGCGAGATGGCGCGGCGTAAACGGGGGATCCCTTTGGAGGTGGAGTAGCCATGCGTATCCGGGCGCTGGGCGACCGTGCAGAGTTTTTCCACGATATGTGGCGGCGTAGCGCCGTCCGGGTTGCCCATACTGAAATCAATAATGTCTTCGCCGCGCCGACGCGCAGCCATTTTCAGTTCAGCGGTAATATTAAAAACATACGGGGGGAGACGATCGATACGCGAAAAACGGCGTTCAGGACTGGAATCAGCCATAGATACCTCAGATAACGTTAGCGCCCGGACCGTCCGAGCGACGTCGCCACGATGTGTGGCGTGCTTAGAAAATAACCCGAAAAAATTCGGCTTGTCGAGAGGGGAAAAATAAAAAAAGACGTAGCGCTAAAACGGGAACTCTGCTGCGACTAAAATGGGAAGTAAAAATGAATAGCGGCATTTCTGATGCCATTTTATTAACACTTTAATATCAATAGATTTACGACTTTCGGGTGGGTTTTCTCGTAAGCGCACCTGGCAGGTCAACCTGACACTATCCCCTTTGAAAAGTGCGCCTTCTCCCCATTTGATAAAACTGACGGATAACTGGTCATTGGGCGTCAGGTTTTTTATCATGGTTGTTTCCCGTTTGCCCAGGTCATCCCGTGCACGAAATATTCGATATGCTGCTGGCGGTCTTCGATCGCGCGGCATTAATGCTGATTTGCCTGTTCTTCCTGATCCGTATCCGCCTGTTCCGCGAGCTGCTGCATAAATCGGCCCACTCGCCGCGCGAGCTGCTGGCCGTGACCGCCATTTTCTCAATGTTTGCCCTGTTCAGCACCTGGTCCGGGGTGCCAGTGGAGGGCTCCCTGGTCAACGTGCGCGTAATTGCCGTGATGTCCGGCGGGATCCTGTTTGGCCCCTGGGTCGGGATCATCACCGGCGTCATCGCCGGGACCCACCGTTACCTGATCGATATCGGCGGCGTGACGGCGATCCCCTGCCTGATCACCAGCATCATCGCGGGCGTGCTGTCGGGCTGGATCAACCGTAAGGTTCCCAAAAAGCAGCACTGGCGGGCGGGCATTATCGCCGGGATGATCTGCGAAACTCTCACCATGATCCTGGTGGTGGCCTGGGCACCGACCATTGAGCTTGGGCTGGATATAGTGTCGAAAATCGGCATCCCGATGATCCTCGGCAGCGTCTGCGTGGGCTTTATCGTGCTGCTGGTACAGAGCGTGGAGGGCGAAAAAGAGGCCAGCGCCGCCCGTCAGGCCAAGCTGGCGCTGGATATTGCCAATAAAACCCTGCCGCTGTTTCGCGATATTAATGTCGAATCCCTGCGTCAGGTGTGCGACATCATCCGCACCGACATTCACGCCGATGCGGTGGCCATAACCAATATTAATCGGGTGCTGGCCTACGTGGGCGTGGGGGAGCATAACTACCGGGATAATGACGATACCGTCAGCCCCACCACCCGCCAGGCCATCAGCGATGGCAAAATTATCATCAAGAATAACGACGAAGCTCACCGCACCCCGGAGATCCACTCCATGCTGGTGATCCCGCTGTGGGAAAAAGGGGTCGTCACCGGCACGCTAAAAATTTACTACTGCCACGCGCACCAGATTACCTCCTCCCTGCAGGAGATGGCGGTCGGGCTGTCGCAGATTATCTCCACCCAGCTGGAGGTGTCCCGTGCCGAGCAGCTGCGGGAGATGGCCAACAAAGCCGAGCTGCGCGCGCTGCAGAGTAAAATCAATCCCCATTTCCTGTTCAATGCCCTGAATGCCATCTCCTCGTCAATCCGCCTCAATCCGGACACCGCCCGGCAGCTGATCTTCAATCTGTCGCGCTATTTGCGCTACAACATTGAGCTGAAGGATGATGAGCAGATCGACATCAAAAAAGAGCTCTACCAGATTAAGGATTACATCGCCATTGAGCAGGCGCGCTTTGGCGATAAGCTCACCGTCATCTATGACATTGATGAAGAGGTGAACTGCGTCATCCCGAGCCTGCTGATCCAGCCGCTGGTGGAGAATGCCATTGTTCACGGCATTCAGCCGCGCAAGGGCAAAGGCGTGGTGACGATAAGCGTGGCGGAGTGCGGTAACCGCGTGCGGGTGGCGGTACGCGACACCGGCCACGGTATCGATCCCCAGGTGATTGAGCGGGTGGAGTCAAACGAGATGCCAGGTAATAAAATTGGTCTGCTGAATGTTCATCACCGCGTTAAGCTGCTTTATGGTGAAGGGCTGCACATTCGCCGCCTTGAACCGGGCACCGAGATCGCTTTTTATGTGCCCAATGAACGGTCCCCCGTTCATGCGCAGACGTTGTTATCGCCCTGGAGAGAGTGACCCATGAAAGTCATCATTGTGGAAGATGAAATACTCGCGCAACAGGAGCTGAGCTGGCTTATCAAAGAACATAGCCAGATGGAGATCGTCGGCACCTTTGAGGACGGGCTGGACGTGCTGAAATACCTTCAGCACAACAGGGTCGACGCCATTTTTCTGGATATCAATATTCCGTCGCTGGACGGCGTGCTGCTGGCGCAAAACATCAGTCAGTTTGCCAGCAAGCCCTTTATCGTCTTTGTCACCGCGTGGAAAGAGCATGCGGTGGAGGCCTTCGAGCTGGAAGCCTTCGACTATATTCTCAAGCCTTACCAGGAGTCGCGGATCGTCAGCATGCTGCAAAAGCTTGAGCAAGCCTGGCAGCAGCAATCCGGCGCGGGACAGGTCGCCGCCTCGCCGGTCACGCGCGAAAATGACACCATCAATTTGATCAAGGATGAACGCATCATCGTGACGCCGGTGGACGATATCTACTACGCCGAAGCGCATGAGAAGATGACCTTTGTCTATACCCGTCGCGAGTCGTTTGTGATGCCGATGAACATCACCGAATTCTGCGGCAAGCTGCCGACCAGCCATTTTTTCCGCTGCCACCGCTCATTTTGCGTCAACCTGCATAAGATCCGCGAGATCGAGCCCTGGTTTAACAACACCTACATTTTGCGGCTGAAGGATCTGGATTTTCAGGTGCCGGTAAGTCGCAGCAAGGTGAAAGAGTTTCGCCAGCTGATGCACCTGTGAGGATGGTCCCCGGCGAACGGACGTTCACCGGGGAGGAAGGATTACAGCACCTGTCCCAAAGTCTGACGCAGATGCGCGCCCGCGCCCAGCAGGCCCGGGTTGTCATGGACAATCAGGTATACCGGGATATCGCGGACGTATTCGCGGAAGCGGCCCTTGTCTTCAAAGCCGCCGCGGAAACCGGAGGATTTAAAGAAGTCGAGGAAGCGCGGCACAATGCCGCCCGCGATATAAACCCCGCCAAAGGTGCTCAGATTCAGCGCCAGGTTGCCGCCAAACCGTCCCATGATCACGCAGAACAGCGACAGCGCGCGACGACAGTCGGTGCAGCTGTCTTCCAGCGCACGTTCGGTCACGTCTTTCGGCTTCAGGTTTTCCGGCAGTCGCCCGTCGGACTTCACGATCGCCCGGTAGAGATTCACCAGGCCCGGACCGGAGAGCACGCGTTCCGCCGACACGTGGCCCAGTTCTGCTCGCAGCTCTTCGAGGATAATGCCCTCTTCTTCGCTGTTCGGCGCGAAATCGACGTGGCCACCTTCCCCTGGCAGGCTGATCCAGCGCTTGTCGACGTGCACCAGATGCGAGACGCCCAGCCCGGTGCCGGCGCCATAGACGGCGATCGGTTTACCTTCCACCGGCTGGGTGCCGCCGAACTGGATCAGATGCTCCGGCTTTAACATCGGGATCGCCATCGACACCGCGGTAAAGTCGTTAATAATTTCCAGATGCGCAAACCCAAGGTTCGCTTTCATCTCCGCCGTGGAAAACGCCCAGGTGTGGTTGGTCATCGCCACCCAGTCACCGGTAATTGGGCAGGCAATAGCGATACTGCCATCCTCCACGCTGACATCATGCTCGGTCAGATAGACACGAACCACCGCTTCAAGGCTGGGATAATCCAGCCCGGAATAGGTCCTGGCGCGGGAGATCTCCCCCGTACTGACGTCACATAACGCCAGACGCGCGTTAGTGCCTCCTACATCTCCTACCAAAGCATACTTTGTCATTCTTCTACTGCTCCGCTAAAGTCAAAATAACTCTTTGGCACACTCTAAATTCAAGGCCCGATAACAACAACGGCCTGAATAAAAGCACCCCAGGATAATCGATCTTCGTCACAGAATAACTTTACCGTTTCAGCACCATTTGCACTATTAGCATCAGTCTGAGCGTGCAAAGTAATGACCGCCATTTTTTACAAGGAAATCATCATGCTCCATCCGCGAGCCAGAACGATGCTGCTGTTGGCCCCTCCCGCGCTGATTATTGGCGTCGCCTCCAGCCTGATTCTGATTGTGATCATGAAAGTTGCCTCCGTATTACAGGCAGTACTTTGGACGTCATTACCTTCCGCAGTCGGCCTTAACGCGAGTTCTCCGACCTGGGTGGTGTTGACCCTGACCCTGACCGGCATCGCCGTGGGGCTGGTGATCCGCTACACCCCCGGTCATGCCGGGCCGGACCCGGCGACAGAGCCGCTGATTGGTGCCCCGGTGGATACGGCCGCCCTGCCCGGGCTGATTATCGCCCTGATTATTGGCCTGGCGGGGGGCGTCAGCCTCGGGCCAGAGCATCCGGTGATGGCGGTGAATATCGCCCTCGCCGTTGCCGTGGGATCGCGCGTGTTTCCCCGGGTCAACGCCCTGGACTGGACCATTCTCGCCTCGGCGGGCACCATTGGCGCGCTGTTCGGCACGCCCGTCGCGGCGGCGCTGATATTTTCCCAGACCCTGAGCGGCAACACCGAGATCCCCCTCTGGGATCGCCTGTTCGCCCCACTACTTTCCGCCGCCGCCGGTGCCCTGACCACCAGCCTCTTTTTCCATCCCCACTTCTCCTTGCCCATCGCCCATTACAGCCAGATGCAGTTGGCCGATATCTTTAGCGGGGCGATTGTTGTCGCCATCGCCATTGCGCTGGGGATGGTGGCGGTCTGGTGCCTGCCGCGCCTGCACCGGCTGATGCATCGCCTGAAGCACCCGGTACTTATCCTCGGGACAGGCGGGTTGATTCTAGGGATCCTCGGCGCTATTGGCGGCAATATCACGCTGTTTAAAGGACTGGATGAGATGCAGCAGATGGCATTCAGTCAGCTGTTCAGCGTTTCAGATTATCTGCTCTTTGCGCTGATCAAACTGGCGGCGCTGGTGGTGGCAGCGGCCTGTGGTTTTCGTGGTGGACGGATTTTCCCGGCGGTGTTTGTCGGTGCCGCGCTGGGGTTGATGCTGCATGAGCACGTCGAGGCGGTCCCGGCGGCGATTACCGTTTCCTGTTCGATTCTGGGGCTGGTGCTGGTTGTCACCCGGGATGCGTGGCTGAGCCTGTTTATGGCGGCAGTGGTGGTGCCAGACACCACCCTGCTGCCGCTCCTCTGTATCGTGATGCTGCCCGCCTGGCTGTTGCTGGCGGGCAGACCTATGCTGGCTGCCTCTAACGAGGATAAATAATCAGGCGCTTTTACGTGCTTCCAGCGCCTGGATGATGCCACTCAGCAGCGGTGGAACATCGGCTTTCGGCAGCATGACCTCAATCAGCGAAAGCCGTTCCGGGTGCGCCACTCTCTCCAGCACCTCTTCCAGCTGCACCGCCTCACTCACCCGCCAGCACTCGGCCTGACAGTTCAGGCTGAGGGCCTGCGGGATCTGCGTCCAGTTCCACAGCGCAATGTCGTTATAGCGCTGATTCGGGCCATGAATGGCGCGCTCAACCGTGTAGCCTTCGTTGTTCAGGACCATGATCACCGGGCACTGTTTGTCCCGCAGCATCGAGCCCAGTTCCTGGATAGTGAGCTGCGCCGCGCCGTCGCCGGTAATCGCAATCACGCGGCGATCCGGACAGGCCGTCTGCGCGCCATAGGCGGCGGCAAGGGTATAGCCAATCGAGCCCCAGATCGGCTGAACGATAAAATTCACCTCCTCAGGTAAACGCAGCGCGCCCGCGCCAAAGGCGGATGTTCCCTGGTCGGCGAGAATAATATCCCCCGGGCGAATAAAGTTTTGCAGCGTTTTCCAGAAGCTGTCCTGGCTCAGCGTCCCGGGGTGAACAGCATGCAGTTGCCGGGCCGGACGGGTTTCCGTAGTGGCGCTCGCGTACTGGTGGCACAGGCTGGAGAGGACCTCAATCGCCTGGGTCATCGGGATCCCGGTGTACCAGACATCCCCGATCCGCGAGGCGTGCGGCTGTACGTCGATCGTCTGCTGATGCGTGAGCTTGTGGGTGAACCCGGCGGTGAGCGTATCGGTAAAGCGCGTCCCCACGCAGATCACCGTATCGGCGCCTTCAATGGCCTCGTTGACCCCGGCGGCACTGGCAGAGCCGCTGTAGGTCCCCGCGAAGCCCGGTTTGCGCTCGTCAAAGATCCCTTTCCCCATCAGCAGGGTGGCGTGGGCCATCGGCGTCTGCTCCACCCAGCGCTGGAGCTGGCTTTTCAGGCCGTAGCGCAGGACGAGGAAATCGGCCAGCAGCGCAGTGCGCTCACTGGCCGCCAGTCTTTTTTCTGCCGCCTGGCGGAAGGCATCGAGGCGGAAACTGTCGCTTTCATAAAGACGATCAATGAGAGCGCTTACAGGCGGGGTGGCAGGTTTTTTTGCCACATCGGCCGGCAGCATGATGTAGCCCGGACGGCGCTCACGGAGCATTTCGGTCAACACCCGGTCGATTTCATAGCAGGCATTCTGTTCGGTAAGGTGTGCCTGGGCGACGGTCACGGGCTCACTCATTTTATAGAAGTGACGAAACTCGCCGTCACCCAGCGTATGGTGCAGCAGTTCCCCTCTTTTCTGCGAGGCGCTACCCGGCGCGCCCACGATATGCAGAACCGGAACATGCTCGGCGAAACTGCCCGCGATACCATTCATGGCGCTGAGCTCGCCCACCCCAAAGGTGGTCAACAGCGCGGCAAAACCCTTGCAGCGCGCGTAGCCATCGGCGGCGTAGGCCGCATTCAACTCGTTAGCACAACCCACCCAGCCAATATCCGGGCTGGCGATAACGTTATCGAGGAACTGTAAGTTGTAGTCGCCTGGCACGCCAAACAGATGATCGGCACCACAATCTGTAAGGCGGTCCAGCAGGTAATCGGCGACGGTGTAGGGGGTAAGCATGACTGTTATCCTTATAATGTTGACGTCACTTTGAGTATTGAAGAAGCGTGATAGCTGTCCAGGAATGGCGATATTCAGATCATGGAAACCATGCTTTACGTATTTTTGCGCGTTACTCTGTGTGCCTCAGTCGTGGTGTAAACGTATACACTGAAAGACTATCTGACGTAGAGGGAAAAACTTATGGTTTATCAGGCGGAGCAAAATCGTTATCAATCAATGTCGTATCAACGATGCGGGCAAAGCGGTCTTAAGCTGCCTGCCATCTCCCTCGGGCTGTGGCACAACTTCGGCGATGCAACGCTGATCGAAAACAGCCGTCAACTTTTACATCGTGCTTTCGATCTGGGGATTACCCATTTCGACCTTGCCAATAACTACGGTCCACCGCCGGGATCGGCGGAGCGTAACTTCGGCCGGATCCTGCAGGAAGATTTCGGCAATTTGCGTGATGAGTTGATCATCTCAAGCAAAGCGGGCTATACCATGTGGGAGGGGCCGTACGGCGACTGGGGGTCGCGTAAATACCTGATTGCCAGCCTCGATCAAAGCCTGAAACGCATGGGGCTGGAGTATGTCGATATCTTCTATCATCACCGCCCGGATCCGGAAACGCCGCTACGGGAGACCATGAAAGCGCTCGACCATCTGGTGCGTCAGGGCAAGGCACTGTACGTCGGACTGTCCAACTACCCGGCGGAGCTGGCCCAACAGGCCATCGACATCCTCGACGATCTGGGCACCCCCTGCCTTATTCACCAGCCAAAGTTTTCGATGCTGGAACGCGCCCCGGAAGAAGGATTACTGGATGTGCTTAAGCAGAAAGGGGTGGGATGCATTGCGTTTTCGCCGCTCGCCGGTGGCCAGCTTACCGACCGTTATCTGAACGGTATTCCGGCAGATTCCCGCGCCGCCAGCGGCAGCCGCTTCCTCAACCCGGATCAGGTCACCGACGAGAAGCTGGAGAAAGTGCGTCAGCTCAATGCCCTGGCCGAACGTCGTAACCAGAAATTATCGCAGATGGCGCTGGCCTGGGTGTTACATCACGAGGCCATCACCTCGGTGTTGATCGGCGCCAGCAAAACGGCGCAAATCGACGATGCGGTGGGGATGCTGGCGAATCGTCACTTCACCCCTGAGGAGCTGAGCGAAATAGAATCCATCCTGAGCAGCGTTATTTAAAAGCACTTTTAGCAAAAAGTGCTACGCCTTCTGAATTAGGAGTTAAAGCGATTATCCGGGGCTTTACCGCCCCTTAATATTGCGTTAACAAGCCGCTTACGGCTCCGATCGTGAAGGAGAATAATAATGTTCAGGTCCCTGATTCTGGCAGCAGTATTAATGGCTTCAGCCCCGCTGGTCGCTAATGCTGGCGAAATCACCCTGTTGCCATCCGTAAAATTACAAATTGGCGATCGCGATAATTACGGTAACTACTGGGACGGTGGCGGCTGGCGTGACCGCGGCTACTGGCATCGTAATTATGAATGGCGTGGCAAACGCTGGCACAAACATGACAACGGCTACCACCGTGGCTGGGATAAACGTAACGCCTATGAACGCGGCTACCGTGAAGGCTGGCGCGATCGTGATGACCATCGCGGCCGCAAAGGTCACGGTCATGGCGGACACGGTCATCGTCACTAATACGAAAAAGGCGCCTCACGGCGCCTTTTTTATAATCCCAACGCAGTGCCGATAAGCAGCCAAAGATTCAACGCCACCACCAGCACCACTATCGCCCACCCTGCCCGTTTCACCAGCACGCTGTTCACCAGATCGCCCATCAACGTCTTATTACTGGTGAACACCAGCAGCGGCACCAGCGCCAGCGCAATACCAAAGCTCAGCAGCACCTGGCTCATCACCAGAATGCGGGTCGGATCGAGCCCCATCAGGATCACAATAAAGGACGGCAGCATGGTGACGGCACGACGCACCCATAGCGGAATATGGAAGCGCACAAATCCCTGCATCACCACCTGTCCCGCCAGGGTACCGACCACCGTTGACGAAAGACCCGCTGCCACCAGGCTCAGGCCAAAAATGGTGGCCGCGGCGTGGCTGAGTAACGGTTCGAGGGTCAGATAGGCCTGATCCAGATCGGCCACACCGGTATGACCGTTAAAGTGGAATGCTGCCGCGGCGGTGGCCATCATCGCCAGGTTAACAAACCCGGCGATGGTCATGGCGATCGCCACATCCCATTTGGTTGCAGAATAACGCTCATGCCGCGACCCATCGTGCAGGTTCTGGGTCAGCGAGGAGTGCAGATAGATTACGTGCGGCATAATGGTGGCGCCCAGCACCCCGGCCGCCAGGAACACCGCTTCCGTGGTGGGCAGGCTCGGGATCGCCATCCCTTTGCCGAGCTGGACGACGTCAGGCTGGGAGAAGATCAGCTCAACGATATAGGCCGCCGCCACGAACAGCAGCAGGCCGCCAATCACTTTTTCGAGCGGTTTTTGCCCGCGGCGTTGCAGCATCAGGATCAGGAAGGTGGCAATACCGGTTAACACCGCCCCCTGAAGGAGCGATACGCCCAGGATCAGCTTAAAGCCGATTGCGGCACCGATAAACTCCGCAAGGTCGGTCGCCATGGCGATAATTTCGGCCTGCACCCAGTAAAACCAGACCAGCGGACGCGGATAGTGGTCGCGGATCTGCTCTGCGAGGTTTTTGCCGGTGGCGATGCCCAGTTTTGCCGACAGCACCTGGATCATCATCGCCATCAGGTTAGCCCACACCACCACCCACAGCAGTTTATAGCCGAAGCTGGCCCCGGCCTGAATGTTGGTCGCAAAGTTACCGGGATCGATGTAGCCAATAGCGGCAATAAACGCAGGTCCCATTAATGCAAACCGCATTTTGCGTGCTGCTTTGCCACTGCTACTCTCATCAATGCGACTGTTGGTCATTTTTGCCTCAGAAATATAGCCTTTGCTATGTTTAATGCTATCAAAATGCGAATGATTATCAAGTTCATTTAAAATGGTTATATTGATTACAGTGATAGCGAAGAACAATAAGCAGGCTGAAAACGTGGAAAGGCTGCCAAACGATAAATACACGCAACCTTTGTGAAGCGTAGCACACAAACTTAACTTTTAACTCATTTACACAACATAACAAAAACGTATCGTATGTCACTATTTTTGAGTCTCGTCACAGGACGTGACTATAGTGTGGCTTTGATCTCGTTTTCTTTACGCTTGTTTCATAGAATGTGCAGCGAAATTAAACCTGCCTCATATTTGGAGCAAATATGGACCGCGTCCTACATTTTGTCCTGGCACTTGTTGTCGTTGCCGTGCTTGCGTTGCTGGTCAGCAGCGATCGTAAAAAAATCCGCATTCGTTATGTTATTCAATTACTCGTTATTGAAGTTCTGCTCGCGTGGTTCTTCCTGAACTCCAACGTGGGTCTGGGTTTCGTAAAGGGCTTCTCCGAGATGTTCGAAAGCCTCCTCGGCTTTGCCAACGAAGGGACTAACTTCGTATTCGGTAAAATGAACGATGAAGGTCTGGCGTTCTTCTTCCTGAAGGTTCTGTGCCCTATCGTCTTCATCTCTGCCCTGATCGGTATTCTGCAGCACATTCGCATTCTGCCGATTGTGATCCGCGCTATCGGTACCGTGCTGTCTAAAGTGAACGGCATGGGCAAACTGGAATCTTTCAACGCCGTAAGCTCCCTGATCCTCGGTCAGTCTGAGAACTTTATCGCCTATAAAGATATCCTCGGCAAAATGTCCCGCAACCGCATGTACACCATGGCGGCTACCGCAATGTCTACCGTTTCCATGTCTATCGTGGGCGCGTATATGACCATGCTGGAGCCAAAATATGTGGTGGCTGCGCTGGTTCTGAACATGTTCAGCACCTTTATTGTTCTGTCGCTGATCAACCCGTACCGCGTGGATGAGAGTGAAGAGAACCTGCAGATGGCGAATCTGCACGAAGGTCAGAGCTTCTTCGAAATGCTGGGCGAGTACATTCTGGCAGGTTTCAAAGTGGCGGTTATCGTTGCTGCGATGCTGATCGGCTTTATCGCCCTGATCTCCGCGCTGAACGCCCTGTTTGCTGCTGTGCTGGGTATCTCCTTCCAGGGCATTCTGGGTTACATCTTCTACCCGGTCGCCTGGGTGATGGGTGTCCCGGCAAGCGAAGCGCTGCAGGTGGGCAGTATTATGGCAACCAAACTGGTTTCTAACGAATTCGTCGCCATGATGGATCTGCAAAAAATCGCCGGTTCCCTCTCCCCGCGCGCTGAAGGTATCCTCTCCGTATTCCTGGTCTCCTTCGCCAACTTCTCTTCTATCGGCATCATCGCGGGTGCGATTAAAGGCCTGAACGAAGAGCAGGGTAACGTGGTCTCCCGCTTCGGTCTGAAGCTGGTTTACGGCTCTACGCTGGTCAGCGTCCTGTCTGCGTCTATCGCTGCACTGGTCCTGTAATCAGCTCAAAAAAACCGGGGACTTATCCTCCCCGGTTTTTTTACGTCTGTTATTCACTGAGCGGTTGCGGTTTACCTATCAGATATCCCTGCAGGTAATCCACCCCCGAGGCGAGCAACATCTCACGCTGCTCTTCCGTTTCGACAAACTCCGCCACCACACACAGCGATCGGGTCTTCGCCAGATTGCAGATCGATTTCACAATCATCGCATCCATACTGTCGCTACAGATATCCTTCACGAAGCAGCCATCAATCTTAATGACGTCCGCCTGCAGGCGCTTGAGACGTTCGTAATTGGCGTAGCCGGTACCGAAGTCGTCGATGGCAAGTTTGAAGCCGTAATGACGCAGCTGCTGAATGTTGGCGATGCTGACTTCGGAATTCGAGAAGGCCTGCTCTTCGGTCACTTCGATGATCACCGTCTGCGGTTTCACCTGGTAGCGTTCAAACAGAGCAATGATCTCCGCCGCGATCTCTTTCTGCATCAGCGTCAAAGGCATCAGGTTCACCGAGAAACGCGCGCAGCGGTCTTCCGAGGGGTGATCCCGCAGCCACACCAGTACCGCTTCCACCACGCTGATATCGAAGCGCCGGCTCAGGTTAAATTGCGCCACCAGCGGCAGAAACTTATCGGGAGTCAGCAACTCGCCTTCACTCTCCAGCCGCGACAGGATTTCGTGGTAGCCCACCCCATCGCCCCGCTGGATCGGCTGGGCATAGAGACGTAAACCGCCCTCATCCAGGGCCCGTTTCACCCGGCTAAGCATCAGGACGCGCTCGGTCGTCTGCCCCGACACTGTCTCAAGGCTGTTATTCAGCGACAGGACCTGATGCGCCGAGCAGGACTTTTCCGCCAGCCAGCTGAGCTGCCCGAGCGTATGGTAGAGACTTTCGCCGCACTGGTATTCCACGCCTCCCCAGGCGGCGCCAAACTCAATGTCCAGCCCGGTGTTGTTCCAGTAGATTTTACGGCTGTTGAGGTGATCCACGATGTGCTGTAACCGCGCCCCGGTTTCCGGGCCGCTCAGCACCACCACCAGTTCGTTACCGGGGATCTGGAATACCTGTTCATTAGGCATCAGCAGCGGCTGCAGCTGGCGAATAATGGCGCGTTTACACTGGACGCGCATCATCAGGCCATAATGACGGCTCAGGAATTCCAGATTATCCATCCGCAAACAGCACAAGGTGGTGCCCTTGTTGTCCGTCAAAAAGGATTCCAGGGCGCGCAGGTTACGTAAACCGGTCAGCGGATCGATCAGCGCCCTCTCCTGCCAGCCGCGTTTGAGCCATTCGCTGCGCTGATAAATGCGTGACATGTAAGCCAGGCAGATAGCAAAGGAGATCAGGACCGATAGTACGAAGGCCAGCGAGTAGCCGTTCTGCACGCCCTGCAAAAAGTTACTGTTGTAGGTGAGCAACATCAGGGCACTCAGTGCCCAGCCAAGGACAATCAGCGGATAGCGAAAGCGGCTAATGCCAATTGTAAATAAAATGAAAATAACAGGTACCAGATAGCCGGCAATAATATCTGAAGTAAAGGGTAAACAGAGCAGAAGAAGGCCAGCAATAAGGCAAAGAAGTAATACAGATGTAAATAACTGGTTTCGGGATGAGAATGAATTATGTATATTTCTTCGCCAGAATGCGCGGGCATAATTAGGATTAATAACCATTCTTATCGGATAATAGAACAACATGGTGAAGATGATAACGGCGCAAACCAGGCTTTGAACATCGACCACATGATAAATTACCGAGCCGCGATCCGTGAAATTGGCGAGAGTAACGGGAAAATCACATAAATAGCCGGCCAGGAACATTGTCAGTTTTATTACCAGCGGCAGGACAAATCCCAACCACGTAATACGAGCCGCCATGAACCGACTGGGTACGTGGTAGCGCCAGCGCGGCCCCACCTGCCAGCGGAGCATGGCGCAGACTCCCAGCGTGCTGAACACCTGACAAAAGAGCAAGATAAGATCCTGCTTTGCCGACAGTTCCAGGTTCCATTCATTCAGTATGGCGAAGCTGATAATAATTGGCAGGACAGCCTGACGTCCGAATAATAATAGGATCGCCAGCATGACGCTCAGCGGCATCCATGCAAGATAAACCTCAAAGCCATCGATAACAGATTTCGGGGAAATAAGGCGGGAAAATGGCACGACAATCATGCATAACGCCAGAGCAAGCACGAAGCTTTTTCCGTTAAAATGACTTTTGCTTTTCATTAATTTTATTTAACTATTAACCTGGCGTTATTAAATTCATATTAATCATAGATTCTTTAAAACCCTGATACAACATTCCAGGCCAGGAAAAGTCATTACATTTAGTAAAGTTTTTACCGGAAAAAGCTATTTATTTGTCAATGCGGTGAAACTAAAGGAGTTTATTGCAGGCATAAAAAAACCCCCGCCATTCGGCGAGGGTTCAAATTTTGGTGGAGCTAAGCGGGATCGAACCGCTGACCTCTTGCATGCCATGCAAGCGCTCTCCCAGCTGAGCTATAGCCCCACAATGTTGTTTACGCACCAGACTCTGTTGGGTTCAGAGTTTGGTGGAGCTAAGCGGGATCGAACCGCTGACCTCTTGCATGCCATGCAAGCGCTCTCCCAGCTGAGCTATAGCCCCATCGCGTAAAGCGTGTCGTGTTGACGGGCGGCATAATATGAATTCCCTTGCCGGGTGTCAACGGCAAATTCTCACTCTGGCGTTCAACCGCTGAAAATTCAAGCAAATGAATCACATTGCGAGAACGCTCGCAGCCATGAGTTAATCTTGTCACGTTTTCCAGTAAAACGGTGTTATAAAATGAACCTCTAATTACCCACACTCTTACTCAGGAAATTGCATGATCAAGGAACGAATGACGCCAGAAGAGTTGGCCCGGCTCACTGGCTATAGCCGCCAGACCATCAATAAATGGGTGCGTAAAGAGGGATGGTCCACCTCGCCAAAACCCGGCGTTCAGGGCGGTAAGGCGCGTCTGGTCCATGTTAATGAGAAAGTACGGGAATTTATTCGCAATGCGCGTCGGGCTCCGGAGGCGGCCACATTACCGGAAGCCTCTACGGATAACTCGCTGCAGGCCTTGCTGATCACACTGGCCAATGAAATGACGCCGGCAGAGCAGAAACAGCTTACCTCTTTATTACTCCGGGAAGGGATCACCGGATTGTTACAACGCTTAGGGATTCGCGATCAGAACTGATATGAAAAAATTACGTAGCAAAATGACCACCGAAGAGCTGGCGGAGACGCTGGGCGTCGCCAGGCAGACCGTAAACCGCTGGGTGCGCAAAAATGGCTGGAAGACGGAAGGCATTAATGGGGTAAAAGGTGGGCGCGCGCGCCTCATTCTTATTGATGCGCAGGTGAAGGCGCACATCATGAATATTCCGGCCATTCGTAAACGCCAGGCGCTCTACCAGCTGGCAGAAACCGCAGCCAGTTACGGTGACGCTAAGCCCGTGGCGGTGCTTCCTGGGATCATCAATGCGCTGGAGAATATGACCTTAGCGGAACAGGAGCGGCTTGAAACGCTGCTTACCCGGGAAGGGATACAGGGTTTTCTCGTGCGGCTGAGCATTCATCAGCCAGCGGAATAAAAAACGGCAGGGGAAACCTGCCGTTTTGTTTTTTACGTCCTGATTACTGCTGGCTTTCGCGCTCAGCAATAAAGTCCAGCGCTCTGTTGATACGCGCCACGCTGCGGGTTTTGCCAATCGCGTGCACCGTAACGTCCAGCGCCGGAGACTGACCTGCACCGGTAACGGCTACGCGCAGCGGCATTCCGACTTTACCCATCCCAACTTCCAGCTCATCTGCTGTCGCCTGAATGGCATGATGCACATTCTCAGCGCTCCAGTCGGTAATGGCGGCCAGCTTGTCGCGAACCACTTCCAGTGGCTGACGTGCAACCGGACGCAGATGCTTCTTCGCGGCGTCGGCGTCAAACTCGTCATACTCTTCATAGAAGTAGCGGCAGTTTTCTGCGATCTCTTTCAGGGTCTTACAACGTTCACCCAGCAGTTTGATCAGGTCGGCCAGTTGCGGGCCGTTGCGGGTGTCGATGTTTGCCTGCTCAATGTGCCACTGCAGCTGGGTTGCAACATACTCTGGCGGCAGGGTATTGATGTAGTGATGGTTCAGCCACAGCAGTTTATCGGTATTGAACGCACTGGCAGACTTCCCTACCGCGCTCAGGGTGAAGAGCTGGATCATCTCTTCACGGCTGAAGATCTCCTGATCGCCATGGGACCAGCCCAGACGCACCAGATAGTTGAGCAGCGCTTCCGGCAGATAGCCGTCGTCACGGTACTGCATCACGCTGACCGCGCCATGGCGTTTGGACAGCTTTTTACCGTCGTCGCCGTTGATCATCGACACGTGAGCGTAAACCGGAACCGGTGCATTCAGCGCTTTCAGGATGTTGATCTGACGCGGGGTGTTGTTGATGTGGTCTTCGCCACGCACCACGTGGGTGATCGCCATATCCCAGTCATCAACCACAACGCAGAAGTTATAGGTTGGAGAACCGTCAGTACGGCGGATGATCAGATCGTCCAGCTCCTGGTTGCTGAATTCGATCGGGCCGCGGATCTGATCGTCAAAGATGACCGACCCTTCCTGCGGGTTTGCGAAACGCACTACGCACGGCTCATCCGCGGCGTGATGCTGATGATCGTGGCGGCAGCGACCGTCATAACGTGGCTTTTCATTATTCGCCATCTGCTCTTCGCGCAGGGCTTCCAGACGCTCTTTTGAGCAGTAGCACTTATAGGCTGTACCCGCTTCAAGCATCTCATCAATAACCGCGTTGTAGCGATCAAAACGTTTAGTCTGGAAATACGGGCCTTCATCCCACTCCAGATTAAGCCAGTTCATACCATCCATGATGGCTTCGATTGCTTCCGGCGTGGAGCGTTCGAGATCGGTGTCTTCGATACGCAGCACAAACTCACCGCCCTGGTTGCGAGCAAACAGCCAGGAATAGAGAGCAGTACGCGCGCCGCCGACGTGCAGATAGCCGGTCGGGCTTGGCGCGAAGCGAGTTTTGATTTTCATGAAGTGGCCTTACAGTGATAAAGATGCCGACAACCGGCATATCCTGGAAACGAAAGTGGGCAATATTCTATCACTCCCGCCTGATTCCTCAATCTTGTTGCTGTCAGATCCTCATTCATAGCCGTTTTTGTTTAGAAATCATGCATCACTGGCGGTTTCGCGATCGTTTTGTTTAATTTTACGACGAACGAACAAAATCTTTAGAAAAGCCGTTGACTCATTTTCAACTCTCCCTATAATGCGACTCCACACAGCGGGGGTGATTAGCTCAGTTGGTAGAGCATCTCCTTTACACGGAGGGGGTCGGCGGTTCGAGCCCGTCATCACCCACCATCTACTTCGATAGATGCCGCAGTGTAGATAAGAATTGAGAATGGGCGATTAGCTCAGTTGGTAGAGCATCTCCTTTACACGGAGGGGGTCGGCGGTTCGAGCCCGTCATCGCCCACCATTCTCACCTTATCGATAGCAGTTCCGAAATGGGCGATTAGCTCAGTTGGTAGAGCATCTCCTTTACACGGAGGGGGTCGGCGGTTCGAGCCCGTCATCGCCCACCATTTCGGGTCGTTAGCTCAGTTGGTAGAGCAGTTGACTTTTAATCAATTGGTCGCAGGTTCGAATCCTGCACGACCCACCAATGTAAAAAAGCGCCCTAAAGGCGCTTTTTTGCTATCTGCAATTCCTGCCAATACTGGTAGTCTGACTCAAGTCCTTCTATTCCCTGCCGATATTACTTCTTTAGGCAGAGGAAATTAGCATGACCACTATTCAAACATCCGCAGCGTCCGTACAACCCCAACGCAGTAGCGGCAGCAGTTCGAGCGGGAACGATCTCTCCTCACAGATCAGCCGCCTGACCTCGCAAATCACCAAACTGACCCAGCAGCTGAAGGATGTCGCCAACGGCAGTGGCTCGGCAGAAGAAAAAAAGAAACAGCAAGAGCTACTGCAAACGCAGATCAAAATGCTGCAAGCACAACTTGCGCAGCTGCAGCGTCGTCAGGCGGAAGAAGCGCAGCAGAAGCAGGAGGCACAACAAGCCAAAGCCGAAGGTGTTAAGGCCCCTTCCAGCGATCGCCAGATTGATGTCTACGTTTAACACGTCCCTGTAGTAAAGAGTGGATCGCGTATGCGGGCCTCGGTCAACTGCTGCGCCTGCATACGTACCACTTCCCACAGCGCCTGCGCCGCCCCTGACAGCGAGCGATTCTTGCGACGAACCAGCATCAGCTTACGCTCGACGACAGGCGTGAAGCGCTTGATCGTTAAGCGGCTCCCCTGGGGCAACGGCAGCGCCAGCGCTGGAAGCACGCTGATGCCAATCCCGGCTTCCACCATCGGAAAGAGCGTGGCGGGATGGCCAATCTCCTGCACAATCGTCGCCCTCACCAGCTGCCCGGCAAGGGCTGCATCGATCAGCGGTCGACTGCCAGAGGCATAATCCTGTAACACCAGCTTCGCCCCCTGCAGCGCCTGCCAGGTGACCTCCTCCAGGGCGGCAAGAGGATCGTCGTCGCGGCAGAGGAGTAAAAAGGGTTCCGAGAGCACCTCTTCACACTCCAGATCGCTGACCGGCCCCGGATCGATGACGATGCCGAAATCCACCTCTCCCTGACGAATACTCTCCAGCACCCACTGCTGGGGGCGATCGTGCAGCACAAAATTGATATCCGGGTACTGATGATTACTGAACGCGATACAGTGCGGAATGAGATGCGCCGAAATGGTCTGACTGGCAGCGACCCGTACCGTCCCGGAGAGCTGCTGCCCTACCCGACCGACGTCCCGCAGCGTGCTGGAAAGTTCGTCGAGGATCCGCTCCAGCCGGGCCGCCAACTGATGGCCCGCCTCGGTCAGCATCACTTCGCGGGTGGTTCTGTCGATCAGCCGGACGCCGGTCTGCTGCTCCAGCTCTTTCACACTGTGACTGACCGCCGACTGGCTCAGGCCGATAATCTCGCCTGCACGGCTAAAACTTTTCGCCTGCGCGACGGTGACAAAAACACGCAGCTGACGTAACGAGTAATTCATCTGTTTTACTCATGAATAGATGCAATAAATCAATTTTATTTCTCAAATGGAAGAAAGCACAATAGCGCTATCTGTTTTCAGGAGTGTTTATGAAACTTTTTCGCATTCTCGATCCGTTCACTATTACCCTTATCGTCGTGGTCCTGCTCGCCTCCTTCTTCCCCGCTCGCGGTGGCTTTGTTCCTTTTTTTGAGGGGCTTACCACCGCCGCCATCGCGCTGCTGTTCTTTATGCACGGGGCCAAACTCTCCCGGGAAGCGATTATCTCTGGCGGTAGCCACTGGCGACTGCATCTGTGGGTGATGTGCAGCACCTTTGTCGTCTTCCCGGTGCTGGGCGTGCTGTTTGCCTGGTGGGCGCCGATCAATGTCGATCCGACCCTGTATAGCGGCTTCCTGTACCTCTGTATTTTGCCGGCCACGGTGCAGTCAGCAATCGCCTTTACCTCTATGGCAGGCGGTAACGTGGCGGCTGCCGTCTGCTCGGCGTCCGCCTCCAGCCTGCTGGGGATTTTCCTCTCGCCGCTGCTGGTTGGGCTGGTGATGGACATGCATGGTGCGGAAGGCAGTCTGGAGCAGGTGGGCAAAATCATGCTGCAGCTGCTGCTGCCGTTTGTGCTGGGGCATCTTTCCCGGCCATGGATCGGGGCCTTTGTGGCGAAGCATAAGAAGTGGATTGCCAAAACCGATCAGTCGTCGATTCTGCTGGTGGTTTATTCCGCGTTCAGCGAAGCCGTGGTGAACGGCATCTGGCATAAAGTCGGGGTCGGGTCGCTGCTGTTTATCGTGGTGGTCAGCTTGGTGTTGCTGGCGATTATCATTGGCATCAACGTTTTTGCCGCGCGTCGCTTCGGGTTCAACAAAGCCGATGAAATTACCATTGTCTTCTGCGGCTCGAAAAAGAGTCTGGCGAACGGGATCCCGATGGCCAACATTCTGTTTCCGACCTCGGTGATTGGGATGATGGTGCTGCCGCTGATGATCTTCCACCAGCTGCAGCTAATGATTTGCGCGGTCATGGCGCGTCGTTATAAACGCCAGACCGACGAGTTGCAGGCCCGGGAGCAGGCCCGCACGGCGAAAGTTTAAGGACGACGCAGGGGCTGAACCAGTTGGGTCAGCCCTTCGGTTTTAATCAGTAACGTGAGCGCCATCAGCTCACCCAGATGCCCGGCAGGAAACTCATCCTTACGGGCAAACCACAGCAAATACTCTTCCGGCACATCAATCAGCCGACGGCCTTTATACTTCCCGAACGGCATCTCTGTATTGGCTATCTCGATAAGCTGCGCTTTATCCACGTTACTCTCCTAACAGACGCAGCATCTCTGCTTCATCAATCACGTCAATCCCCAGCTCCTGCGCCTTCGCCAGCTTGGAGCCCGCCGCTTCTCCGGCAATCACCAGGTCAGTTTTCTTCGACACGCTGCCAGCCACTTTCGCCCCCAGCGCCACCAGACGCGCTTTGGCGTCATCGCGTGAGAGCTGGCTCAGGCTGCCGGTCAGCACCACGGTTTTCCCGGCAAACGGGCTGTCGATCTCTTCGGCGTTGATCACCTGCGGCGCAGGCCAGCGAATGCCTTCCTTAAGCAACTGACCGATCACCTCACGGTTGCTCTCTTCCGAGAAGAAGTTAAAGACGTGGGTGGCGACCACAATGCCGACGTCCGGCACCTTTTGCAGCTCGTCAATCGTCGCCTTCTCAAGCGCCTCCAGCGTGCCAAAGTATGCCGCCAGCCCTGCTGCGGTCGCCTCCCCTACTTCGCGGATACCCAGCGCGTAGAGGAAACGGGCGAAGGTGGTCTCTTTGGATTTTTCCAGCGCGTCAGCCACGTTCTGCGCGGATTTCGGTCCCATCCGATCCAGCCCGGTCAGCTTGCCCGGCGTCAGGCGGAACAGATCGGCCGGCGTATGGACATACTCTTTCTCAACCAGCTGGTCGATGATTTTGTCCCCCATGCCGTCGACATCCATCGCCCGGCGGGAGACGAAGTGCTTCAGGGACTCTTTGCGCTGGGCACCGCAGACTAAACCGCCGGTACAGCGAGCCACGGCTTCACCTTCGACACGTTCAACGTCTGAGCCGCACACCGGACAGTGGGTCGGGAATTCGACCGCACGCGTATCCTCAGGGCGCTCTGACTCCACCACGTTGACCACCTGCGGGATCACATCCCCCGCCCGGCGGATAACCACTTTATCGCCAATGCGCAGCCCCAGACGGTCGATCTCATCGGCGTTATGCAGGGTTGCGTTGCTGACCAGCACTCCGGCTACCTGGACAGGCTCCAGACGGGCAACCGGCGTTATCGCCCCGGTACGGCCGACCTGGAACTCCACGTCGCGCACGAAGGTCATCTGCTCCTGGGCCGGGAACTTAAAGGCTACCGCCCAGCGCGGCGCACGGGCGACAAAGCCCAGCTGCTCCTGAAGCGCGAGGGAGTTGACTTTGATAACCACCCCGTCGATATCAAAGCCCAGCGTCGGACGGTCTGCTTCAACCTGGCGATAAAACGCCAGCACCGCTTCAGGCGAATCGCACAGCTGCACGCGGTTACTCACCGGCAGCCCCCAGGCCTTAAACTGCAGCAGGCGGCCCAGATGGGTATCAGGCAGCTCGCCTCCCTCCAGGATGCCTACGCCGTAGCAGAAGAAGGTCAGCGGTCGCTTCGCGGTAATGCGCGGGTCCAGCTGGCGTAACGAGCCTGCGGCGGCATTACGTGGGTTAGCGAAGATTTTTCCGCCAGTGCGGCGCGCTTCTTCGTTAATTTTTTCAAAGCCCGCCTGAGGCAGGAAGACTTCGCCACGCACTTCCAGACGTGCCGGAATGTTCTCGCCATGCAGCTTAAGCGGGATAGCACGGATGGTGCGGACGTTGGTGGTAATGTCCTCGCCCGTGGTGCCGTCGCCGCGGGTGGCAGCGCGGGTCATCACGCCGTTTTCATACAGAATGCTGACGGCCAGGCCATCCAGCTTCAGCTCGCAGCACCAGCTCAGGGCATCGGTCTGCTTCAGGCGATCCTGAACGCGTTTGTTGAAGGCGAGGAAACTCTCTTCGTCAAAGACGTTATCCAGCGACAGCATCGGTACTTCATGACGCACCTGGCTAAAAAAGGCCAGCGGCGCGGCGCCGACACGCTGGGTCGGTGAGTCCGGGGTAATTAAATCGGGACGCTGCGCTTCAAGCTCGCGCAATTCACGCATCAGTCGGTCATATTCCGCGTCCGGCACTTCGGGCGCATCCATCACATGATAGAGATATTCATGGTGGCGAAGCGTGGTTCGTAGTTCGGTGAGTTGTTGTTCGATTGAGTCCATGTCGCACCATTAATGAGAAAAACCCCCGACATGCGGGGGTTGAGGTGGTGTGAAACAAACGCGGAACCTTACGCGTTAGCTTCTTTTACTTCGCGGATGCGGTCCTGATACTCGCGCAGTTTCTGCGGCGTCATCATTCGACGCTGATCGTCGAGCACCATACCGCCGACTTCGTCCGCGATATGCTGGGCAGACTGCAGCATCAGCTTAAAGTTTTGCAGTTCATCGCCGTAAGACGGCACCTGCATAAAGATGGTAATGCCCGGGGTGGTAAAATCACCGGTCATTTCCGGATCAAAGGTGCCCGGGTTAACCATGTTCGCCAGGCTGAACAGGGAAGGACCACTCCCGTCCGGGCTCAGGTGGCGATGGAAGATATTCATATCGCCAAATTTAAAGCCCGCCTGGTGAATGCTGTTGAGCAGCACTTCGCCATTAATCGTTGTGCCATGATGGGCCGCTACGCTCATGACGATCACCGTCTCTTTGCGCTGCGGTTTTTCAACCACTGGGGCGGCTTCAACTACCGGCTCTGGCTCAACAACAGGCGCAGGGGCCGGTTGCGGCGCTGGCGCGACAGGCTGAGGAGCCTGCTGCTGCACGACCGGCTGCGGTTCAGGCTGAGCAACATACTGGGGTTGTGGCGCCGGTTGCTGGCGCACAGGCTCATGCTGCTGCGGTTGCGGCTGGTGTACCGGCTCGACCACAGGCTGCGGCGGCGCAGCGGGACGCGGCTGAGCAGATGCGTAAGGCGGCTGGTACTGATGCTGCGGAGGCTGACGAGGCGCTTCTTGCTCCCCATGGCCTGCGCCGGGCGCAGTATTGGCCCGATGAACACGTACTTCACCCACACCCTCGTCTTCCGTGTCTTCGATATCGTCATCGTTATCGTCGTCACGAGTAGACTTCATGCGCTTCAGTGGGCGATCGCGAAACATAGAAGAGCGCTCTTTACGGCTGGTCCAGAACCCATGGACCAGTAAAGCGATTATGGCGATCGCGCCAACAATGATTAATATCAGACGCAAATCCTGCATCATTATATTCTCTGTTGTTCTAACACCTTGCCACCACGGCAAACATTTACTCACTAAGAGTATTTGCCGATTACGTCAAGTGCAAGTGTATGGGGAGCATTCACAGCATAAAGATGAACTAAATCGTGCTTTTTGCTGTTTTTTCGAACATTTCCGAACTGGTGAATGCGCCGCAACTGGCTAATATAGGCAGGCAATTTCACTGGTTGTGATAAAAGGAGCTCAACCTGGTTATGGTTTCATCAACATCTTCCCCTCCCCGCAGCGGCGTCTGGTACTTTTCTCAGGGCTGGAAACTGGTTTCGCTCCCGGGTATCCGGCGCTTTGTGATCCTCCCTCTGCTGATTAACATTCTGCTGATGGGAGGCGCCTTCTGGTGGTTGTTCACTCGCCTGGGCAGCTGGATCCCGGCCATTATGAGCCATGTACCCGACTGGCTGCAGTGGCTCAGCTATCTGCTGTGGCCGCTGGTGGTGATTTCCATCCTGCTGGTCTTTGGGTATCTCTTTTCCACGATAGCCAACTGGATTGCCGCCCCCTTTAATGGCCTGCTCGCCGAACAACTCGAAGCCCGGCTAACGGGTGCGACGCCGCCAGATACCGGCGTGCTGGGCATCATGAAGGATCTGCCGCGTATTATGAAACGCGAATGGCAAAAGTTCGCGTGGTACCTGCCGCGCGCCATCGTGCTGCTGATCCTCTACTTTATTCCGGGTATCGGGCAGACGGTGGCCCCGGTGCTATGGTTCCTGTTCAGCGCGTGGATGCTGGCGATCCAGTACTGTGACTACCCGTTCGATAACCACAAAGTCCCGTTTAAAGAGATGCGTACTGCCCTGCGTGCCCGCAAGATGACCAACATGCAGTTTGGCGCGCTGACCAGCCTCTTCACCATGGTTCCGTTCCTGAATCTGTTCATCATGCCGGTTGCGGTGTGCGGCGCGACGGCGATGTGGGTCGACTGTTACCGTGATAAACACGCGTTGTGGAAATAAGTTAAATAAAGGGATGGCTTATGCCATCCCTTATTCCATACTGGATAGCATTATTTCTCATCAGCATATAGATATGCGAATTCCTTACTTCCCCATACTGATGCAACAGGTATGCTGGCACGGTATCCCAATTTCAAACAGTTAAGGACAGGCCATGAGTAAGATTTTTGAAGACAACTCGCTGACTATCGGTCACACGCCCCTGGTTCGACTGAACCGTATCGGTAATGGACGCATCCTGGCGAAGGTAGAATCTCGTAACCCAAGCTTCAGCGTAAAATGCCGTATCGGTGCCAATATGATTTGGGATGCGGAAAAGCGTGGCGTGTTGAAACCTGGCGTTGAGCTGGTTGAACCAACCAGCGGTAACACCGGTATTGCTCTGGCCTACGTTGCCGCCGCGCGCGGTTACAAACTGACCCTGACCATGCCGGAAACCATGAGTATTGAACGTCGCAAGCTGCTGAAAGCGCTGGGCGCGAATCTGGTCCTGACCGAAGGCGCAAAAGGAATGAAGGGTGCTATTCAGAAAGCAGAAGAGATTGTTGCCAGCGATCCGGCAAAATATCTGCTGCTTCAGCAGTTTAGCAACCCGGCTAACCCGGAGATTCACGAGAAGACCACCGGCCCGGAAATCTGGGAAGATACCGACGGTCAGGTGGATGTCTTTATTTCCGGCGTGGGTACTGGCGGTACGCTGACCGGCGTCTCTCGCTATATTAAAGGCACGAAAGGTAAAAAAGATCTGATTACCGTTGCCGTTGAACCAACCGACTCCCCGGTAATTGCTCAGGCGCTGGCCGGTGAAGAGCTGAAACCAGGCCCGCACAAAATTCAGGGTATTGGCGCAGGCTTTATTCCGGGCAACCTGGATCTGAAACTGATTGATAAAGTTGTGGCTATCACCAACGATGAAGCCATCTCTACCGCCCGTCGTCTGATGGAAGAAGAAGGTATTCTGGCCGGGATCTCCTCCGGTGCTGCCGTCGCTGCTGCGCTGCAATTACTCGAAGATGAAACCTTTACCAATAAGAATATCGTGGTTATTCTTCCTTCCTCGGGTGAGCGTTATTTAAGTACTGCACTGTTTGCCGATCTCTTCACAGAGAAAGAATTGCAACAGTAGTGCCAGAATGTAAATATCGCGTAAAAAAGCACCCATTCGGGTGCTTTTTTGTGGCCTGCTTCAAAGTTTTATCTCGTCTGGCATTGCTTCACCCTGTTAGCTCTGGTATTTAAGCTGACAATTATTTTGAAGCTCGAAATTAATCGATACACGAATTCCCGCTGCTGAATCGATTTTATGATTTGGTTCAAGTCTTGCTTTCGCGGCATAATGTTTAATGTCGAACGAGACGTCAGCAGCCTGACATGCCAGTACCGGAATACGTTTGACACATCTGTGCCTCGTGCCGTTAAGCCGGTGCTAACAATACAGGCTAAAGTCCTGCCGCCAGGCTAGACTTTAGTTCCACAACACTAAACCAATAAGTTGGGGAAATACAATGTTCCAGCAAGAAGTTACCATTACCGCTCCGAACGGTCTGCACACCCGCCCTGCTGCTCAGTTTGTTAAAGAAGCAAAAGGCTTCACTTCTGAGATCACTGTGACTTCCAACGGCAAAAGCGCCAGCGCAAAAAGCCTGTTCAAACTGCAGACTCTGGGCCTGACTCAGGGTACCGTTGTGACCATCTCCGCAGAAGGCGAAGACGAGCAGAAAGCAGTTGAGCATCTGGTAAAACTGATGGCTGAGCTCGAGTAAGTATCCGGGTTCTTTGTAAAAATCAGTCACAAGTAAGGTAGGGTTATGATTTCAGGCATTTTAGCATCCCCGGGTATCGCTTTCGGCAAAGCACTGCTGCTGAAGGAAGACGAGATCGTCATCGACCGGAAAAAAATTTCTGCCGACAAGGTTAGTCAGGAAGTTGAACGTTTTCTGAGTGGTCGTGCAAAGGCATCTGCGCAACTGGAAGCGATCAAGACTAAAGCTGGCGAAACTTTCGGTGAAGAAAAAGAAGCCATCTTCGAAGGCCACATCATGTTGCTCGAAGATGAGGAGCTGGAGCAGGAAATCATAGCCCTGATTAAAGATAAGAACATGACAGCGGATGCCGCTGCGCATGAAATTATCGAAGGTCAGGCGACTGCTCTCGAAGAGCTGGACGATGAATACCTGAAAGAGCGTGCGGCTGACGTGCGTGATATCGGTAAGCGCCTGCTGCGCAACATTCTCGGCCTGGCCATCATCGATCTGAGCGCGATTCAGGACGAAGTGATCCTGGTTGCTGCTGACCTGACCCCGTCAGAAACCGCACAGCTGAACCTGAACAAGGTGCTGGGTTTCATCACTGACGCCGGCGGCCGTACCTCCCACACCTCTATCATGGCGCGTTCTCTGGAACTGCCAGCCATCGTGGGTACCGGTAGCGTGACCGCGCAGGTTAAAAACGACGACTATCTGATTCTGGATGCCGTAAACAATCTGGTTTACGTCAACCCAACCAACGAGCAAATCGAAGAGCTGCGTGCCGTTCAGGAACAGGTTGCCACCGAGAAAGCCGAACTGGCAAAACTGAAAGATCTGCCGGCGATCACGCTGGACGGTCATCAGGTTGAAGTTTGTGCCAACATCGGTACCGTGCGTGACGTTGATGGCGCTGAGCGCAACGGCGCGGAAGGTGTAGGCCTGTACCGTACTGAATTCCTGTTCATGGACCGTGACGCGCTGCCAACCGAAGAAGAGCAGTTTGCTGCTTACAAAGCGGTAGCTGAAGCGTGTGGCTCACAGGCGGTTATCGTCCGTACCATGGACATCGGTGGCGACAAAGAGCTGCCGTACATGAACTTCCCGAAAGAAGAGAACCCGTTCCTGGGCTGGCGTGCGGTACGTATCGCGATGGATCGTAAAGAGATCCTGCGTGACCAGGTTCGTGCCATCCTGCGTGCTTCCGCTTTCGGTAAACTGCGCATCATGTTCCCGATGATCATCTCTGTTGAAGAAGTGCGTGCACTGAAGAAAGAGATCGAGATCTACAAACAGGAACTGCGCGACGAAGGTAAAGCTTTCGACGAATCTATCGAAGTCGGCGTGATGGTGGAAACCCCAGCCGCGGCAACGATTGCCCGTCATTTAGCGAAAGAAGTCGATTTCTTTAGTATTGGTACCAACGATTTAACCCAGTACACCCTGGCAGTTGACCGTGGTAATGATATGATTTCACATCTTTACCAGCCAATGTCACCGTCCGTGCTGACGCTTATCAAGCAAGTTATTGATGCTTCTCATGCCGAAGGCAAATGGACTGGTATGTGTGGTGAGCTTGCAGGCGATGAACGTGCTACACTTCTGTTGCTGGGTATGGGTCTGGACGAGTTCTCTATGAGCGCCATTTCCATCCCGCGCATTAAGAAGATCATCCGTAACACGAACTTCGAAGATGCGAAGGTATTAGCAGAGCAGGCTCTTGCTCAACCGACAACGGACGAGTTAATGACGCTGGTTAACAAGTTCATTGAAGAAAAAACAATCTGCTAATCCACGAGATGCGGCCCAATTTACTGCTTAGGAGAGATGGCTAATGGGGTTATTTAGTAAACTGTTCGGTGACAAAGGCAACAGCGACACCGGAACTATTGAGATTGTTGCTCCGCTGTCTGGTGAAATCGTCAACATCGAAGACGTGCCGGATGTCGTGTTTGCAGAGAAAATTGTTGGTGATGGCATTGCTATCAAACCGACCGGTAACAAAATGGTTGCGCCGGTTGATGGTACCATCGGTAAGATTTTTGAAACCAACCACGCATTTTCTATCGAATCTGATAGCGGTATTGAGCTGTTCGTTCACTTCGGTATCGACACCGTCGAGCTGAAAGGCGAAGGCTTCAAGCGTATCGCTGAAGAAGGCCAGCGCGTTAAAGTTGGCGACCCGGTTATTGAATTCGATCTGCCACTGCTGGAAGAGAAAGCCAAGTCTACCCTGACTCCGGTTGTTATCTCCAACATGGACGAAATCAAAGAACTGATCAAACTGTCCGGCAGCGTTACCGTGGGTGAAACCCCGGTTATCCGCATCAAGAAGTAACTTCTTGCCGCACAGAAAAATGGCGCCTTCGGGCGCCATTTTCGTTTGTCAGGCCGGTAGAACCAGCTCGTCGTACCCCTTTTCCTGGGTGTGCTGCATCACCTGCGTCACCCTGTCCCCTGCCCGGCTTATCGCCGCAGCCACGCTCTCGTTCTGCACCAGCGCGCTGACCAGTTCAGAACAGAACAGATCCCCGGTGCCTTTCAGATCGGCTTTGATGCGCGGATGAGCGCTGACCGTCACGTTATCGTGGGAGACTAAAACTACGTGGATGCTGTCAGTATCACCGGCAACCGGCGCACTGGTGATCGCCACCCACTGCAGGGTATCGGATAGCAGCCCTCTGGCAGCGGCAATGGCGCTGGCGTTGTCCCGGCACGATTTGCCGCTAAGGACTTCCAGCTCATAAACGTTCGGGGTAATTCCCTGCGCCAGCGGCAGCAGGTGCTGACGGTAGGCTTCCGGGATCTCCGGTTTGACATAGGTGCCGCTGTCGGTGTCACCAATCACCGGGTCTACCAGGATCAGTACATCGGGATGCTGCGCCTTTACCACACGCAGCCACTCCGCCAGCAGGGCAATCTGGCTGGCGCTGCCCATATAGCCGGTGGTGACCGCCTTCAACTCGCGCAGCACGTCGCGCTCGCCCAGCGCTTTCAGATAGCCGCTAAACCACTCGTCGGGGATCACCCCGCCGTAGAAGGTGTCGTAATGCGGGGTATTGCTGAACAGCACCGTCGGGATCGCCGTCACGTTGAGGTGATGCTGGCGAATGTTGGGCACCGCAATGCTGTTACCGACGCTGCCGTACACCACCTGGGACTGCACCGCCACAATATCGGTCTGCTGCGCCCGGGAGTTGTCCCGGAATAAAATCATTTCCATAGCCTTTAGATCCCTGCGCCCTGCGCATAGCTCTCCTCACCAAACACGCCGGTAGAGAGGTAGCGATCGCCGCGATCGCAGATGATCGCCACCACCACTGCCCCCGGCGTTGCCGCTGCTACCCGCAGGGCGCCGGCTACCGCGCCGCCAGAACTGACGCCGCAGAAGACCCCTTCGCGCACGGCCAGTTCACGCATGGTATTTTCCGCCTCGCGCTGATGAATATCCAGCACCTGGTCCACAAGTGAGGCATTAAAAATGCCCGGCATGTACTCCGCAGGCCAGCGGCGAATGCCCGGAATGCTGCTGCCCTCTTCGGGCTGCAGACCGACAATGGTGACTGCCTTTTCCTGCTCGCGCAGAAAACGGGATACCCCGGTGATGGTGCCGGTGGTGCCCATACTGGAGACGAAATGGGTGATGCGGCCTGCGGTCTGCTGCCAGATCTCCGGGCCGGTCGTCGTGTAGTGTGCGTAAGGGTTATCGGGGTTGTTGAACTGATCGAGCAGTTTGCCTTCGCCGCGGTTCGCCATCTCCAGCGCCAGGTCGCGGGCCCCTTCCATCCCCTGCTCTTTGCTGACCAGAATAAGCTCGGCGCCATAGGCCAGCATCGCAGCACGCCGCTCCTGGCTCATATTGTCTGGCATCAGCAGCTTCATGCGATAGCCTTTGAGGGCGGCAATCATCGCCAGTGCGATGCCGGTATTCCCGCTGGTGGCCTCAATCAGCACATCGCCGGGTTTAATTTCACCGCGCTTTTCCGCCTCGACAATCATCGACAGCGCCGCACGGTCTTTGACCGACCCCGCCGGGTTATTGCCTTCCAGTTTGATCCAGATTTCGCTGCCGTTGTCCGGCCCCATGCGCTGCAGTTTGATCAGAGGGGTGTTGCCGATGGTTTGTTCGAGTGTATTCATGATCGCTGTCCAATAAAAAGCCCGGTGGCGCTTCGCTTACCGGGCCTACAGGGATCATATTGTAGGCCGGGTAAGCGCAGCGCCACCCGGCAAAACTACGTGGCGTTAACCTATCAGGCAGATTCCGCCAGAGCAAGATCTCCCCGCGTCTCGATGCGATCCTTATCGTGATAAATGCGCGCATGTTGCAGGCCGACAAACAGCCGTTCGCCGCGGTATGGCGGCTCCTCGTCGCGCATCACCACCGTCAGCGGTTCGTCATACCAGCCCAACGGCTGTACCACTAACTGGGTGTAGTGACCTTTCGGACTGGCCTCCAGCACCTGCACCGGCAGCGGCGAATCGAGGCTGGTGCGACGGCTGACGTCAACTTCCCACGGGCGCAGGAACAGATCTACCGGGCCCTGATAGCCAGGGGTGTAACCCAGCGGCCAGCGATGGGCACCGACGTGGAACTGACCGCCGCGAACCGTGCCGTGCAGGCGGTTCACTTCGCCCATAAATTCCAGTACAAAGCGGGTGGCCGGTTCACGCCAGAGCTGTTCTGGCTCATCGACCTGCTCGATATTCCCCTGGCTCATCACCACCACCCGGTCGGCCACTTCCATCGCCTCTTCCTGATCGTGGGTCACAAAGACGCTGGTGAATTTCAGCTCTTCATGCAGCTGACGCAGCCAGCGGCGCAGCTCTTTACGCACCTGGGCATCCAGCGCGCCGAAAGGTTCATCCAGCAGCAGGATCTGCGGCTCAACCGCAAGGGCGCGAGCCAGCGCCACGCGCTGTTTCTGCCCGCCGGAAAGCTGGGCCGGGTAACGGTCAGCCAGATGCGCCAGTTGCACCATCTCCAGCAGTTTGGTCACTTTCGCCTTGATAGTGGCGGTATTGGGACGCTCGCGACGCGGCAGTACCGTCAGGCCGAAGGCGATGTTGTCGAACACCGTCATATGGCGGAACAGGGCGTAATGCTGGAACACAAAGCCCACCTTACGATCGCGCGCATGCAGGCGGCTGACGTCGGTGCCGTGGAAACGGATGTGCCCGCTGGTCTGGTGCTCCAGACCGGCGATAATACGCAGCAGCGTGGTTTTACCGGAGCCAGACGGCCCCAACAACGCCACCATTTGTCCGGAAGGGATATCCAGCGAGATATCGTTCAGCACCTGGGTGCGACCAAAGGACTTCTTAATATTGGCAATCTCAATGCTCATGATTTCCCTCCTGATGCTGGCGTTTGGCCTGATTCTCTAAACGCCACTGCACCATACTCTTTAAAAACAGGGTCAAAATAGCCATCAGCGTCAGCAGGGCTGCGGCGGTAAAGGAACCGACGGTGTTGTAGTCCTGCTGCAGCAATTCAATTTGTAGCGGCAGCGACAGGGTTTCGCCGCGGATCGAGCCGGACACCACCGATACCGCGCCAAACTCGCCAATGGCGCGGGCGTTGGTCAGCACCACACCATACAGCAACGCCCAGCGGATGTTCGGCAGGGTTACGCGGCGGAACATCTGCCAGCCGGACGCGCCAAGTAAAATCGCCGCTTCGTCTTCATGACTGCCCTGACTCAGCATCACCGGCACCAGCTCGCGCACCACAAACGGACAGGTCACAAAGACCGTCACCAGCACCATGCCCGGCCAGGCGAACATAATCTGTAAGTTATGTTCATCCAGCCAGCCGCCCAGCGGGCCGTTGGAGCCGTAGAACAGCAGATATACCAGACCGGCCACCACTGGCGAGACCGCAAACGGGATATCCAGCAGGGTCAACAGGAGCTGGCGGCCCGGGAAGTCAAAGCGCGTTACCAGCCAGGCCAGCAGGATGCCAAACACCAGGTTCACCGGTACGGTAATCAAGGCAATCATTACCGTCAGCCAGATGGCGTGCAGCATGTCCGGGTCGGCCAGGTTTTGCAGCGCGGGCATAATGCCTTTGCTGAACGCCTGGACAAAGATGTACACCGTCGGCACGACCAGAATGAAGGCCGATACCAGCACGCCGGTACCAATCAGCAGCCATTTTCCCCAGTTAATGCGGGGCGCGTCGTAGCGTTTCAATTGAGTGATTTCCGCCATCAGTGACCTACCACGCGTCGACCAAAGCGACTTTGCAGAGTGTTAATCGAGAACAGCAGCAGCAGCGAGGCCGCGAGGATCACCGAGGCGATGGCACTCGCCGCCGGGTAATCAAACTCCTGCAAACGAACAAAAATCATCAGCGAGGTGACTTCGGTTTTCCACGCGATGTTACCGGCGATAAAGATCACCGCGCCGAACTCGCCGAGGCTGCGGGTAAACGACAGTGCGACACCGGCCACCAGCGCCGGAGAGAGTTCCGGCATGACCACTTTGCGGAAACTCTGCCAGCGCGTCGCGCCCAGGGTTTCGGCCGCTTCTTCATATTCCGGACCTAACTCCTCCAGCACCGGCTGCACGGTTCGCACCACAAACGGGATACTGGTAAAGGCCATCGCCACCGCAATGCCGAGCCAGGTATAGGTCACTTTGATATCAAACTTCGCCAGCCACTCACCGTAAAAGCCGTTCACCGAGAACAGCGAGGCGAGGGTTAAACCGGCCACTGCGGTAGGCAGCGCAAACGGCAGATCCATTAGCGCATCCAGCAGCGTGCGGCCTGGGAAGCGGTAGCGGGTTAAAATCCACGCCATCAGCAGGCCGAACACACCGTTGAAAATCGAGGCCACAAACGCCGACAGCAGCGTCACCTTATAGGCCGCCACCACCTGCGGGTTACTGATCACTTCCCAGTACTGGGACCAGCTCATCTCAGAGAGCTGGACCACCAGCGCACTGAGTGGTAATAACAAAATCAGACAGACGAACAGCAGGCTGGTCCCGAGGCTTAAGGTAAAGCCCGGCAGCACACGTCTGGTAGAGACTGCAAACATTACTTACGCCCCGCCGCCAACAGTTTGTCTAACTCACCGCCGCTGACGAAATGCGTTTTCATCACCTCAGGCCAGGCGCCAAAATGGTCTTCCACGCGGAACAGGTCGGTCTGCGGGAATTTGTCCTTCAGTTTGTTCATCACGTCCGGGTTGTTCACGCGATAGTAGTAATCGGTGATCACGGTCTGCGCCTGCGGGCTGTAGAGATAGTTGAGATAGGCTTTCGCCGCCTTCTCTGTCCCGTTGGCTTCGACGTTTTTATCCACCCACGCCACCGGGAACTCCGCCAGAATGTTGGTCTTCGGGATCACCACTTCGAAGCCCTGGGCTTCGTACTGTTTGCGGATGTTGTTCACTTCCGACTCAAAGCTGATCAGCACATCGCCCAGACCGCGTTCTGCGAAGGTGGTCGTCGCGCCGCGACCGCCGGTATCAAACACTTCGACGTTTTTCAGGAACTGGGTCATGAACTGTTCGGTTTTGGCTTTATCGCCGCCGTCAGCTTTGTCCGCAGCACCCCAGGCAGCCAGATAGGTATAGCGGGCGTTGCCGGAGGTTTTCGGGTTCGGGAAAATCAGCTTCACGTCAGAACGTACGAGGTCGTTCCAGTCGTGGATATTCTTCGGGTTGCCCTTACGCACCAGGAAGCCCATGGTGGAGTAGAACGGTGAGCTGTTGTTCGGCAGACGGCTCTGCCAGTCGGCCGGGATCAGCTTGCCCTTGTCGTGCAGGATCTGCACGTCGGTCACCTGGTTGTAGGTCACCACATCCGCTTTCAGCCCCTGCAGGATCGCCAGCGCCTGTTTGGACGAACCGGCGTGAGATTGTTTGATGGTCAGCTTGTCGCCGTTATTGTCTTTCGCCCACTGCTGTTCAAACGGCGGGTTGAGGGCGGCAAACAGCTCGCGGGAGACATCATAAGAGCTGTTCAGCAGTTCGGTTGCCTGCGCCTGAGCGACCAGCAACACTGAAGCTGCCAGCACCAGAGATCCTTTTTTCAGTACAGTAACGGCCATTGCGCACCCTAAACGTTGTGATGATTTTCTTAGGGTCATCATATTTATAACGAGTACTAAAGGAGTAACGGTTTTATATACCGTTTGGTGATTTGCAAGCAGAAAAGGGAATAAGGGTGCGGGGTAAAATGCCGGGTGGCGCTAGCGCTCACCCGGCCTACAGAAGAACAGTACTTTTACAGCGCCAGCAGACGCTCAACAGAGGGGGCGAAGTAGTAACCGCCGGTCACCGGTCTGGTAAAGCGCAGCATGGCGTCACGCTTGCCGTCGGTATCGCCAAACATGCTCAGCAGCTGCTGTTCGATGTTATACAGACGCGCGCAGTAGGCGCAGAAGTAGAGGCCGTGCGTCCCGCTGGCGGTGCCGTACGGCAGGCTCTGGCGCACAATCTTCAGTCCTTTGCCATCCTCTTTCAGATCCACACGGCTCAGGTGGGAGGTCGCCGGGCGGTCGTCGCCGTCGATCTCTTCATTGGCCTCTTTGGTACGGCCAATCATCATCTCCTGATCGGGCACGCTCATGCGGTTAAGCTGCTTGAGGTTGTGCTCCCAGCGCTGGACGAACACATAGCTGCCACCCGCGTCCACGCCCTCTTTGATTACCGCCACTTCACGACGCGTCTCATCCCCTGCCGGGTTTTCAGTACCGTCAACGAAGCCGCTCAGATCGCGATCTTCCACCCAACGGAAACCGTGGGTCTCTTCTTTAACCTCAATGCAGTCGCCAAACGCGGCGATCGCGGCCTGGGCAATGGAGAAGTTCAGGTCGTGACGCAGGGAGAGAATATGGATCAGCACGTCGTACTGGGTGGCCGGAGCCAGACCTTTGCCGTAAGGGACAAAGTCTTTCAGCTCTTCAGCCCCTTCCCCACCGCTCAGCTGACGCCAGACGTTGTGGCCGAACGCCACTACCGCGCCGCAGTGGGCATCCGGAAATTTGGCCTGGAAGGTGGCCAGTTTATCAACGAAAATTTTGCTGGCCGCACGCAGGGCATCGATATCCCCTTTAACACTGGCTTCGATCCAAATCGCCGCGCGGCAATGTTCTGGCAAAATGCCACTCTGAACCTGAGACATCGCTCCTCCTGAAAAAAAAGATGCCACGACGTCGTGGCATAGATGGCGGCGATTATACCCGCTTTTTCAGCGAGGCGGCTTGTCCAGGCGCAATTTACTGCTGCCAGATAATTTTGCTGATTTTCCAGTTCTTCAGCGTGTCATCAGCAGGCATTAATCCGTCCGGGCCGTTCCAGGTTCCGCTGAACTGGTAGCTGATATGCTGGCTACCGTCGGCCTTACACTCCACCGTCACGCTGTCGTCACCCGGCACGCTTATGCAGTTGCCGTAGGCTTTCTGATACAGGTCGCTGAACGGGGTACCGATTTTTACCCCAGTGTCGGTTTCGATTTCGCTGTCCAGTACCTCAATGCGCCCGACAGTGGATTTATCACCGTTAATCACCAGCGCCAGCTGGTCATCTTTCAGCGCTTCGAAGTAGTGCACGATGGTGCCGTTTTGCGTTCTCATGCCGCTGCGCAGACGGTAATCACCGCCTAACGCCGATTCGATAGCGCTCTGTTCCAGCGCCGTGGCGGCAGTGATATTGCCCACGCCCTGTTCGGTCACTTCGGTAGATGAGCCGAACCAGTTCCAGGGATAAGCCGCAGACCAGTTCACGGCGGAGAGCGTTGAACAGCCCGTCAGGGCAACGGGGAGCGCGCATAACAGTAAACGCAGCGATTTCATCGGGAGTTCCTTTCTGGTTAATCTAACGCTTGTTGGAGTGCAGCATCGCTAAAAAGTGCCGTTTAATCTTTCTCGGGCGTGAAACAGGCGCGTAAACGGGGATGGGTCACCAGCCACAGCAGCGCCACGATATCGGCCACCAGCAGGCTAATGCCGATGCCGCTCAGCGCTTCACCCTTCAGCCACAGCAGGGGTTGCCAGCCCAGCAGCACCACCTGGGCGAGGATCAACAGCCAGCGCAGCGCGCGCCAGATTCGCGGCATCAGATGACGCCGCCCGCTGAGTAAAAAGGCCAGCACCGCCGGGATCCCCGGCAGCAGTCCGAGCCAGAAGTTATCATGATCGGGATAAAACAGGTTCAGCAGCGTATTGCCCTGATCGCGGGAGGCACCGGCCAGCACGAACAACACCCAGGTCCGCGCCTGAAGCAGCAGCACGCACCAGAACAGAAACGGCAGACGAACCCGGCCGTGGCTGTCATAGTCGCCAGGGTGAAAATCAATACTCTTCATCTTCTATCAGGCGTTTGCCCAGCGTCAGCACGTCGGCATGTTCATAGTTGAGGCGCTCGTACATGCCCAGCACCATGTCATTATCTTCACGTACCATAATCTGAATTTTAGGGCAGCCGCGGGCAATCAGCTTCTTCTCCAGACGATTGAGCAGCGCGTTGGCAATGCCACGCCCGCGAAACTCCGGGTGAACGCCCAGGTAGTAGGCCGAGCCGCGATGCCCGTCGTAACCGCCCATCACCGTGCCCACCACTTCGCCATTCACTTCCGCGACCAGAAACAGACTGACGTCATGATTGAGCTTGCGCTCGATGTCCATCTCCGGATCGTTCCAGGGCCGCAGTAGATCGCAGCGCTCCCAAAGGGTGATCACCTCTTCGAAGTCTGCCTGGCGAAAAACGCGTATCTCCATGGTATTAACCGCCTTTTTGGGTTCAAAAACAGTGATTATGACGCGAACGCCCTCTTTCGCCAATATCCAGCGAAAAACGTCAGGAAATTTGGCATAATGGCACTTTGTCACGTATTGAAATGAAAAGTAAAACAATTCACCACACGGACTGTCGTAACGGAAAAGACGATACGATATAACACCAGGACACTCATTTTTTACACTTCAGGCCGCATGAGCACATTCAAACCCTTAAAAACACTCACATCGCGTCGTCAGGTTCTTAAAGCGGGGCTGGCGGCATTGACGTTAACGGGCATCGCCAGGCAGGCTCAGGCAAAAGACGAGAGCACGCTTAAAACCAGCAACGGACACAGTAAACCCAAAGCCAAAAAAAGCGGCGGAAAACGCGTGGTGGTATTGGATCCGGGTCACGGCGGCATCGATACCGGCGCCATTGGCCGTAACGGCTCTAAAGAAAAACATGTTGTACTGGCGATTGCAAAAAACGTCCGGTCAATTTTACGCAGCAACGGCATTGACGCCCGCCTGACCCGCTCCGGCGACACCTTTATTCCGTTGTACGACCGCGTGGAGATCGCCCACAAGCACGGCGCGGATCTGTTTATGTCGATTCACGCGGACGGCTTTACTAACCCATCGGCGGCGGGTGCTTCGGTATTTGCCCTTTCCAATCGTGGCGCCAGTAGCGCCATGGCAAAATACCTCTCCGACCGTGAAAACCGTGCGGATGAAGTGGCCGGAAAGAAAACTACCGACAAAGATCATCTGCTCCAGCAGGTGCTGTTTGACCTGGTGCAAACCGACACCATCAAGAACAGCCTCACCCTCGGCTCGCATATTTTGAAAAAGATTAAGCCGGTGCACCGTCTGCACAGCAAAGGCACCGAGCAGGCGGCGTTTGTGGTGCTGAAATCCCCGTCGATTCCCTCCGTGCTGGTGGAGACCTCCTTCATCACCAACCCGGAAGAAGAGCGACTGCTGGGCACCACGGCGTTTCGCCAGAAGATCGCCAACGCCATCGCCTCCGGGATCATCAGTTACTTCAACTGGTTCGATAACCAGAAAGCGCACTCCAGGAAACGTTAATGAAACCCAATGCACAGCTGGTCAAAACCTTCCTGCTCCAGTTGCAGGATGAAATTTGCCAGAAACTGAGCGCCGTCGATGGCGGTGAATTTCAGCAGGATGAGTGGCAGCGCGAAGCCGGCGGCGGCGGGCGCAGCCGCGTGCTGCGTAACGGCGGCGTGTTCGAGCAGGCCGGGGTTAACTTCTCCCACGTGCACGGCGATGCCATGCCCGCCTCGGCCACCGCGCACCGCCCGGAGCTGGCGGGCCGCAGCTTTGAAGCGATGGGCGTCTCACTGGTGGTGCATCCGCATAACCCCTTCGTGCCCACCAGCCATGCCAACGTGCGCTTTTTTATCGCCGAAAAACCGGGTGCCGATCCGGTGTGGTGGTTTGGCGGCGGCTTCGACTTAACCCCCTTCTACGGCTTTGAAGAAGACGCTGTCCACTGGCATCAGACCGCACACGACCTGTGCCAGCCCTTTGGTGAAGACATCTACCCGAAGTACAAAAAGTGGTGCGACGACTATTTTTACCTGAAGCACCGTGACGAGCAGCGCGGAATTGGCGGCCTGTTCTTTGACGATCTGAATACCCCGGATTTTGATACCGCCTTCAGCTTTATGCAGGCGGTGGGTAACGGCTATACCGACGCCTACCTGCCGATTGTCGAGCGGCGGAAAAACCACGATTACGGCGTGCGCGAGCGCGAGTTCCAGCTCTATCGTCGGGGGCGTTACGTGGAGTTCAATCTGGTGTGGGACCGCGGCACGCTGTTCGGCCTGCAGACCGGTGGACGCACGGAGTCAATTCTGATGTCGATGCCGCCGCTGGTGCGTTGGGAGTATAACTTTGATCCAAAAGAAGGCAGCCGCGAGGCTGCCCTGAAAGAGTTTATTCAGGTTCGGGACTGGATTTAACCCCTCCCCCTAACCCTCTCCCCAAAGGGGAGAGGGAACCGCACGGAGCCGTCTTTTCACCCTCGCCCCTCTGGGGAGAGGGCCGGGGTGAGGGGAAGCCCCCTTACAGCGGCTGGGTCTGTGCCTCTACCACCGCCAGCGCCACCATATTCACAATCCGACGCACCGAGGCAATCGGGGTTAACACATGCACCGGTTTCGCCACGCCCATCAGTACTGGCCCGACGGTCACCCCTTCCGAACTGGAGACGCGCAGCAGGTTATAGCTGATACGCGCCGCTTCGACGTTCGGCATAATCAGCACGTTGGCTGAGCCTTTCAGCGGGCTGTCCGGCATCCGCTCGTTTCGGATGCTCTCCACCAGCGCGGCATCGCCGTGCATCTCCCCGTCAATCATCAGCTCTGGCGCGCGCTCACGCACCAGATCCAGGGTCTGACGCATCTTGCAGGCCGCCGCCGATTTGGAGGAGCCAAAGTTGGAGTGCGACAGCAGGGCCACTTTCGGCTCGATACCAAAGCGACGCACCGTTTCCGCCGCCATCACCGTGATCTCCGCCAGCTCTTCCGGGGTCGGATCGTCGTTGACGTAGGTATCGGCAATAAAGGTGTTACCGCTTGGTAGCAGCAGGGCATTCATCGCCCCGGCGGTATGAACCCCTTCGCGATAGCCGAAGATCTCCTGCACCACGCTGAAGTGTTCGTGATAGTCGCCAATGGTGCCGCAGATCAGCGCGTCGGCTTCGCCGCGATGAACCATGATCGCCCCGATCACCGTGGTGTTGCTGATCACCGCCCGCTGGGCCTGCTCCTGGGTGATCCCCCGGCGCTTCATGATGGCGTAATACTCGCTCCAGTACTCCTTGAAGCGCGGATCGGATTCGTTGTTGACGATCTCAAAGTCCACGCCCGGCTTGATCTGCAGCCCCAGCTTCTGGATACGCATCTCGATCACGCTCGGACGACCAATCAGGATCGGCTTCGCCAGCCCCAGGCTTACCAGCTCCTGGGTGGCGTGCAGGACGCGAGCCTCTTCCCCTTCCGCCAACACCACGCGTTTTGCGTCGGTGCGTGCCTGGGAGAAGATGGGCTTCATAAACAGGTTGGTTTTGTAGACGAACTCGGTCAGCTTATCGACGTAAGCATCGAAATCCTGAATCGGGCGTGTCGCCACGCCGGAGTCCATCGCCGCTTTAGCGACAGCCGGGGCGATTTTAACAATCAGACGCGGGTCGAACGGTTTTGGAATGATGTAGTCCGGGCCAAAGCTCAGATCCTGATCGCCATAGGCCGAGGCCACTACTTCGCTCTGCTCGGCGTGCGCCAGCTCGGCAATGGCGTGAACCGCCGCCAGCTTCATCTCTTCGTTAATGGCAGTGGCGCCGACGTCCAGCGCCCCGCGGAAGATGAACGGGAAGCACAGGACGTTGTTGACCTGGTTCGGGTAATCGGAACGGCCGGTACAGATGATAGCATCCGGACGGACCGCTTTCGCCAGCGGCGGCAGGATCTCCGGCTCCGGGTTTGCCAGAGCGAGGATCAGCGGCGCGCGCGCCATCTTCATCACCATCTCTTCGTTCAGCACTTTCGGGCCCGAGCAGCCGAGGAAGATATCCGCCCCGTCCATCACATCCGCCAGGCTGCGTTTGCCGTCGTCGTCCACGGCGTAGGCGGCTTTGGTTTCGGCCATATTGGCCTCGCGGCCTTTGTAAATAACGCCTTTCGAGTCGCAGACCACGATGTTGTGCTTCTGCATCCCCAGCGCCACCAGCAGGTTCATACAGGCGATGGCTGCCGCGCCCGCGCCGGAGACCACCATGCGCACGTCAGAAAGGTTCTTCTCCACCACTCGCAGGCCGTTCAGGATGGCGGCGGTGCTAATGATCGCTGTCCCGTGCTGATCGTCGTGGAACACCGGAATGTTCATCCGCTCGCGCAGCTTCTGCTCGATGTAGAAACATTCCGGGGCTTTAATGTCTTCGAGGTTGATGCCGCCAAAGGTCGGCTCCAGCGCCGCCACCACGTTGATAAATTTGTCCGGGTCGAGTTCATCCACTTCAATATCAAACACGTCGATACCGGCGAATTTCTTGAACAGCACGCCCTTGCCTTCCATTACCGGTTTACCGGCCAGCGCCCCGATATTGCCCAGCCCCAGCACCGCGGTGCCGTTGGAGATCACCGCCACCAGGTTGCCACGGGCGGTGTATTTGTAGGCCGCCAGCGGATCTTTTTCGATTTCGAGACAAGGCGCGGCCACGCCCGGGGAGTAGGCTAATGCCAGGTCGCGCTGGGTCGCGAGGGGTTTGGTTGGGGAGACCTGAATTTTACCGGGAACGGGGAATTCATGAAAATCGAGGGCACTCTGTCTTAACTGCTCGTCCATTGTAAGGTTCCTTTCACGTATCGTTCAAAATGGGTGATGTTGTTATGGTCGGAGTTCACCCTGGGTGGCGGATAGTATCGCTGCTGACCGCCGTTCAAACTTTGAAGGCTGCCAAACTCTCACCATCAAAAAACAAAAATTGTTATCAATTTATAACAATCATGTTACCTGCCCATCAAAGCAAGACCATGTCCGTCTGCTATGCTTTTTTGTTAAGTACATCGCGAATTTCGCAGAAGTGTGATCTAACACACTCCACCAACTCTTTTATTTCCAAGGAGTAATTATTTATGAACCAACTAGACGGCATCAAACAATTCACCACGGTCGTGGCTGACAGCGGGGATATCGAGTCCATCCGCCATTACCAGCCACAGGATGCGACCACCAACCCGTCGCTGCTGCTGAAAGCCGCCGGGCTGTCGCACTTCTCGCACCTGATTGACGATGCGATTGCGTACGGTAAAGGACGCGGCAAAACCAAAGAGCAACAGGTCGCTGAGGCCAGCGATAAGCTGGCGGTCAATATTGGTAGCGAAATTCTGAAAAGCATCCCGGGACGGGTCTCTACCGAAGTGGACGCACGCCTCTCCTTTGACCAGGAGAAAAGTATCGCCAAAGCGCGGCGTCTGGTGCAGCTCTACGAGGAGCAGGACGTCGAGAAATCGCGCATTCTGATCAAACTGGCCTCCACCTGGGAGGGGATCCGCGCCGCTGAGGTGCTGGAGAAAGAGGGGATTAACTGCAACCTGACGCTGCTGTTCTCCTTTGCTCAGGCTCGCGCCTGCGCCGAAGCCGGGGTGTTCCTGGTGTCACCGTTCGTCGGGCGTATTTATGACTGGTATCAGGCCCGCCAGCCGATGGACCCCTACGTGGTAGAAGAAGATCCGGGCGTGAAGTCCGTTCGCAATATCTACGATTACTATAAGCAACACCGCTACGAAACCATCGTGATGGGCGCCAGCTTCCGCCGCACCGAGCAGATCCTCGCCCTCACCGGCTGTGACCGCCTGACCATCTCCCCTAACCTGCTGCAGGAATTGCAGGATAAAGAGGAGTCGGTGATCCGCCGCCTGGTGCCGTCCTCAACGGTGCTGCCAAAACCAAAACCGATGACTGAAGCCGAATTCCGCTGGGAGCATAATCAGGACGCCATGGCGGTCGATAAGCTGTCAGAAGGGATCCGTCTTTTCGCGGTCGACCAACGCAAACTCGAAGATCTGCTCGCCGCCAAACTGTAACCTTGCCATGGAGTGAACTATGTCCCGTAAAGAGTTAGCCAATGCCATTCGCGCCCTCAGCATGGATGCCGTGCAAAAAGCCAATTCCGGTCATCCAGGCGCACCAATGGGCATGGCCGATATCGCTGAAGTATTGTGGAATGATTTCCTGAAGCATAACCCCAACGATCCAACGTGGTACGACCGCGACCGCTTTATTCTCTCTAACGGTCACGCCTCGATGCTGCTCTACAGCCTGCTGCACCTCTCCGGCTATAACCTGCCGCTGGAGGAGTTGAAAAACTTCCGCCAGCTGCACTCGAAAACCCCGGGTCACCCGGAGCTGGGTTATACCCCTGGGGTGGAGACAACCACCGGCCCGCTGGGTCAGGGGCTGGCGAATGCGGTCGGGCTGGCGATTGCTGAGCGCACGCTGGCGGCGCAGTTTAACCAGCCGGGACATGAGATTGTCGACCACAACACTTATGTGTTTATGGGTGATGGCTGTCTGATGGAGGGGATCTCCCACGAGGTCTGCTCCCTGGCGGGCACCCTGGGGCTGGGCAAGCTGATTGGCTTCTACGATCACAACGGCATCTCCATCGACGGCGAGACCGAGGGCTGGTTCACTGACGACACGGCAAAACGCTTTGAAGCCTATCACTGGCACGTGGTGCACGAGATTGACGGCCACGATCCCGAGGCGCTAAAAGCGGCCATTCAGGAAGCGCAAAGCGTGACCGATAAACCGTCGCTGATTATCTGTCGTACGGTCATCGGATTTGGCTCCCCGAACAAAGCCGGCAAAGAGGAGTCACACGGCGCGGCGCTGGGGGAAGAAGAAGTGGCCCTGACCCGTCAGAAACTGGGCTGGAAATACCCGGCCTTTGAGATCCCGAAAGAGATCTACAAAGCCTGGGATGCCCGTGAAGAGGGCGAAAAAGCGCAGGCGGCCTGGAACGAAAAATTTGCCGCCTACCAGAAAGCCCATCCGGAGCTGGCGGCCGAGTTCAGTCGTCGCATGAGCGGCGGCCTGCCGGAGAACTGGGAAGAGACCACCCAGGCGCTGATCGAGAACCTGCAGGCCAACCCGGCGAAGATCGCCACCCGTAAGGCCTCGCAGAACACCCTAAACGCCATTGGCCCGATCCTGCCGGAGCTGCTGGGCGGCTCAGCGGATCTGGCCCCGAGTAACCTGACCATCTGGTCGGGCTCAACCTCACTCAAGGAAGATCTGGCCGGGAACTACATTCACTACGGGGTGCGCGAGTTTGGGATGACCGCCATTGCCAACGGTATCGCCCATCACGGCGGATTTGTGCCTTACACCGCGACCTTCCTGATGTTTGTCGAGTATGCGCGTAACGCCGCGCGTATGGCGGCGCTGATGAAGGCCCGGCAGATCATGGTCTACACCCATGACTCCATCGGGCTGGGGGAAGATGGTCCGACCCACCAGGCAGTGGAGCAGCTCGCCAGCCTGCGTCTGACGCCAAACTTCAGCACCTGGCGGCCATGCGATCAGGTCGAAGCCGCGGTGGGCTGGAAGCTGGCGGTGGAGCGCCATAATGGCCCGACGGCGCTGATCCTCTCTCGCCAGAACCTGGCGCAGATCGAGCGCACGCCGGAGCAGGTGAAAAATATCGCCCGCGGGGGTTATATCCTGAAAGACAGCGGCGGCAAGCCGGATGTGATTCTGATTGCTACCGGATCGGAGATGGAGATCACCGTTAAGGCGGCGGAGAAGCTGACCGCAGAAGGCCATGCGGTGCGGGTGGTGTCCCTGCCTTCAACGGATATCTTTGATGCCCAGGATGAAGCGTATCGTGAGTCGGTGCTGCCTTCTGACGTGACGGCGCGTGTCGCGGTCGAGGCGGGTATCGCGGACTACTGGTACAAGTATGTCGGGCTGAAAGGGAAGATTGTCGGGATGACCGGGTATGGTGAATCGGCGCCTGCCGACAAGCTGTTCCCGTTCTTCGGCTTCACCGTGGAGAACGTGGTGGAGAAGGCGCAGGCCTTGCTGTAAGTGCTTTGCCCGGCTGTGCGGCCTGATGCCCTCACCCCGCCCTCTCCCACAGGGAGAGGGTGCACACACTAAAAACGGCAACCGAATGGTTGCCGTTTTGCTTTTACCTCGTGATCCACAACGTCGGCCAGGAGTCGGGTCCATGCCAGTTATCGCAGCTTGGCTCTTCGGCGTAACGCACCAGACGGAAACGCTGGCCGGTAAAGCGCCAGCGCGTCTGTATCCCGCAGTCGGCAATCCCGCGCCCCAGGGCCAGGGTGGTCAGCTCGCGGCTCTTCTCATCGAAGCTGGCGTTCATCAACTCCATTTCGCTGCTGTCGCTCGACGGCACAAACGGCAGGCGCAGGCGCACCAGATGGGAGGCAAACGGCTTTTTGCGCGACACCAGCCAGGCCAGATCGACGGTGTTATACGCCCCGGCCTCGCAGCTGACGATCAGCAGCGCTTTGTCATCGGTTAAGGCGGTGACCCGCACTTCACGACGCGTCGGATCGAGAGAACACTGGCTGCTGTTGATGCGCCAGGTGCCATAGTCGGTAAGATCGCTGCGCTCCTCACGGGTCAAGGGTGTGGGGGTCGGGTTGACCACCGCCACCTCTTTCAGGGCTGGTGCGGGCGGGACGCTCAGCGGCGGCTGCGCGCCTTTGTTGATCCACGCGGTTTCACTCCCGCCACGCTTCTGCTGGGCGTCAATAAACTGCAGCGCCTCTTTCAGTCCATCAAGGGAGATAACCTGCTTGCCATCCGCGAGGGTGATGGCCTTTTTTTGCTGAAGGGTGGTCAGCAAGGCGGTAATGGTGGCGGTATGATCGGTAGTCAGACGCCAGGGGGTAACCTGCCAGTGCGGGGGAGCAAGCTGCAGCGGCTCGCCGTCGAGCTGCAAGCGAGGCGCGATGGCGGGCGCTTTGGGATCGATTGTCGCCAGCCCACCGAGATCGATACGCAGCACCGCATCGGTTTTCGCCCCGGCGCTGCGGCTCAGGGTCATCACCAGCCCGTTATGCTCACCGGTATTGCGCGCAATGCAAAAGTTCTGGTTGTTGCAGGTCACCTGCCAGTCAGTAAACGACTGCTGAGCAGGTGCCGCCTGAACCAGAGATGCGGGCAGCACGCTGAGCATAAAGATAAGAAAAAGGCTGTGACGCATGAATAGCAGGATCCCGGAAGCAAAAACTGACAAACAGACCGTATCTTCCTGCTCAGGCCGGGCTTACTCAATCGGATTTATCGGATAGATTTATATAAAATACATCTTATTAAGGATAATAAGATCAATCCATTAACCCAGAACTGCGCAAATACTGTAAGAGTATCACCGTTTTGCCGTCCCGTATTTCACCCGATTGTACCATCAATAGCGCCTCGCTAAAGGGCAGCTCCAGGACCTCGATCTCTTCGTCTTCGATGCCGCCGCCCTTGCCCGCACGTTGGGCATCGCTGTATTCCGCCACGAAGAAATGGACGATTTCCGTCACCCCACCGGGGGACATGTACAGCTCAAACACCTTACGCGCCTCACCGACAATAAACCCGGTCTCTTCGATCGCCTCTTTGCGAATGCAGACTTCCGGCTCATCGTTATCCAGCAGCCCGGCGCAGGTTTCAATCAAGCGTCCGTCGGGATTGCCGTTCACCCAGGTGGCGATACGGAACTGGCGGATCAGCACCACGCTCTGCTTCGCAGGGTTATAGAGCAGTACCGTGGCACCGTTACCGCGATCGTACACTTCACGTTTGTGGCGCACCACTTCGCCGTTACGCCGCGTCAAATCGTAGGTCAGGTTGCGCAGAATGAAATAGTTATCCGAGAGGCACTTGTCTTTAATCAGTTCAATTTTCAAGGTTATACGGGCTCCATTACGCGTCATGCCGGTCATTTTACGCTGTGAAGCCTGCGTTGTCGTCCGTCGGCTTAATGCGCCGCTGGCGCGTGAACCCCAAGCCAGTCGACGATGCCCTGGGCGGCGTGTCGCCCTTCCGCCATCGCTGTGACCACCAGATCGGCACCGCGCACCGCGTCGCCCCCGGCAAAGATCTTCGGGTTGCTGGTCTGATAGCGGTAGCGCGTCTCGACGCTGGCGGCGATCCGCCCCCAGTCGTCCACTTCGACGCCCTGCGCCTGTAGCCAGGGCATGGCATGCGGGTTGAAGCCAAAGGCCATGATCACCGCATCGGCAGGCATCACAAACTCGCTGCCCTCGATGGGCTCCGGGCGACGGCGGCCCTGGGCATCCGGCTCGCCCAGCCGGGTGCGCAGCAGGCGAATACCATTAACCCGCCCGGTCTCGTCGAGGGTCAGCTCCACTGGTTGAACGTTGAATTCAAAGGCGGCTCCCTCTTCCCGGGCGTTTTTGACCTCTTTTTTCGAGCCCGGCATGTTGGCTTCGTCCCGGCGGTAGGCGCAGGTGACGCTGGCAGCCCCGTGGCGCAGCGCGGTGCGTACGCAGTCCATCGCCGTATCGCCGCCGCCGAGCACCACCACGTTCAGCCCGGCAGTATCGACATAGGGTTCTTCCTCCGACGACGGCAGCCCCATCAGCTGTCGGGTGTTGCCCACCAGGAACGGCAGGGCATCGTATACGCCGGGCGCATCCTCATGGGGAATGCCCGCCTTCATTGAACGGTAGGTGCCCACGCCGACAAACAGGGCATCGTACTCGCTGAGCAGCTGCGCCAGCGGGATATCTTTCCCCACCTCACAGTTGAGCGCGAAGCGGATGCCCATCGCCGTGAAGATCTCCCGACGGCGGGCCAGCAGGGATTTATCCAGCTTAAAGGCCGGAATGCCGAAGGTGAGCAGGCCGCCGATTTCCGGGTGGCGATCGAAGACCGTGACGCTGACCCCGCGGCGGATTAACGCATCGGCGCATGCCAGTCCGGCGGGCCCGGCCCCGATAATGGCGACCTGCTTATTGACGGGGATAACATGGCTCAGATCGGGCCGCCAGCCTTTGGCCAGCGCCTGGTCGGAGATATAGCGTTCGATATTGCCGATGGTCACCGACCCGGCAACGTCGCGCACCGTGCAGGCGCCTTCGCACAGTTTATCCTGGGGGCAGACCCGGCCGGTTACCTCCGGCAGGCAGTTGGTCTGATGGGATAACTCCACCGCGGCGTCGATATCCCCGGCCTTGACGCACTCAATCCACTGGGGAATATGGTTGTGCAGCGGGCAGGTCCATTCGCACACTGAATGCTCCCCGCAGGTCAGGCAGCGGTCGGCCTCACGCTGGGCCTGCGCCGGGCGGAACGACAGATAAATTTCGTTGAAATTACCCGCTCGTGCTTCGGGAGTCAGTTTATCCGGCTCGCCGCGGGCGGTCAGGGCAAACATCCGCTCGCGTTTGCTGACCTCACGGGGAGCGAGCGCCGCCCCGGTCTGCCACGGCTGCGCCTCATGACGCGCCGTGCGTACCTGCCGCGTGCGGGCCAGCTGGTTCAGGGTAGCGGGCGTAACGCGCATCAGGGCATCCGCCGGGCAGTTCGCCACGCAGGCCGGGCCCTCGGGGCGATCCAGGCACAGATCGCATTTCTGCGCGGTGGTGGTGACGATCTCCATGGTGCCAAACGGGCAGGCCACCACACAGGCTTTGCAGCCGATACATTGCTTCGCGTCAACCTGCACGCTGTCGCGCATCCGGCTGATGGCCCCGTTCGGGCAGCTCTGGATGCAGGGGGCGTTTTCACAGTGGTGGCAGGTGACGGCGCTGTGTGTATTGCCCTCTTTCACCACGGTGATACGAGGGGTAAAATGGCGCGCGCTGAGGGCATGTTGTTCATTATGATGCGCCATGACGCACGCCACTTCGCAGGCACGACATCCAATGCAGAGCTGGCTGTTGGCCATAATAAAATGATTCATCACGGTTCCCCTGCTGGGCTGAATAACCTTATTCTTTGTATGAATAATGTATTTACCCACCGCAACGAATTCAGGCAATGTTCAATTGCCCAAGAACGCGAACTATTTCGCCTGAACCTGTGTCAGATCAATTAATTTCATTCCTGATGAAATTACGTTTCATTCCCTCCGCGGAAACGTTGTTCAGGTTTGTTTCGTATTAGCTCAGGACGCGATTTGTGATTGTAAAACAACCGGTTTCACGCAGCCTTGCCCGGGCCTTTTTCGCCATCATTGCGCTGTCGCTACTGACCAGCGCCATCGCCCTGTTTACTCTCGCCAGCAGTCAGCGCGACGCCGAAGCGATCAACCTGGCGGGGTCATTGCGCATGCAGAGCTATCGTCTGGGTTACGATATGCAGCGGGGCAGCGCCGATCTGCTGCCCCATCGCCAGACCTGGCAGCAAACGCTGAACGCCCCCGCCCTGCTGACGCTGAAAAGCTGGTACGTGCCGGATGAGGTTCAACAGCATTATCACCAGCTGCAGCTGGCGTGGCAGGGGGTAAGCGAGAAGCTCGATCAGGGCGATTACGTCTGGTATCAGAACCATATGGATGAGTATGTGGCGCGTATTGACGCCTTTGTCCTCTCCCTGCAGCATTACGCCGAACATAAAATCCAGCTGGTGTTCGCCATCTCCTTTGCCGGCGGGATCGGCATCATCCTGCTGGCATTCAACACGCTGCGGCGCATCCGTCGGCAGGTGGTCGCCCCGCTCAATCATCTGGTCGCCTCCAGCCTGCACATCGAACAGGGCCGGTTTGATACCCCGGTGCCGGATACCGATCTGCCGAACGAGCTTGGTCTGCTTTCCCGCACCTTTAACCATATGGCCACCGAGCTGCACAGCCTGTATCGCTCGCTGGAAATTTCGGTTGAAGAGAAGACCCACCATCTGCACGAGGCCCACCAGCAGCTGGAGATGTTGTTTACCTGTTCGCAGGAGATGAACACCAGCAAGATCGACAGCCACTGTTTCCGTCATATCCTGCAAACCGTGCGCGAATACACCGGAATTACCTGGCTGGCGCTGCATACCAGCGACGGCTGGAAAATGCAGGAGGGCGAGGCCGCTGAACACCTTGAGACGCAGGTGCTGCCGGTCATTATGCTGGAGACCCGCTTCGGTGAGCTGCGCTGGCAAAGCGAGCAGCGCGCCGTTCCGATCCCACTGATGAAAAACGTCGCCACCATGCTCGGGCGTGGCCTCTTCTCCAACCAGGCTCAGAAGCACTATCACCAGCTGCTGCTGATGGAGGAGCGCGCCACCATCGCCCGGGAACTGCACGACTCGCTGGCGCAGGTGCTGTCGTATCTGCGTATCCAGCTGACGCTGCTCAAACATGCGGTGCCGGAGGAGAATGAGCCGGCGCAGGGGATCATTACCGATTTCTCCCGGGCGCTGAATGCCGCTTACCGCCAGCTGCGCGAGCTGCTGACCACCTTCCGTCTGACCCTGAATCAGGCCAACCTCCCCGCCGCGCTGCAGGAGACGCTGGACGATCTGCAGAAGCAGACCAGCGCAACACTGCGCCTCGACTGTCGCCTCTCCTCCCTGGCGCTGGACGCCCAGATGCAGGTTCACCTGCTGCAGATTGTGCGCGAGGCAGTGCTGAACGCCATCAAGCACGCCCAGGCCAGCGATATTCAGGTCAGCTGCGTTACCGCCCCGGACGGCAGCCATACGGTGAACATTCGCGACGACGGGATTGGAATTGGCGACGCCAGCGAGCCGCCGGGTCACTACGGTCTGAACATCATGCGCGAGCGCGCCGACAGGCTCGGAGGCACCCTGCACTTCTCCCAGCCACCCGGCGGAGGGACGCAGGTCAGCGTCTGTTTCCGCTCGTCAGCCAGTACCGAGGGTAAATAACGGTAAAATCAGGGGGAATGTCACCGCTCAGCCATGGGGATGGGCAATACTCACCGCTTCAGGATAATCGCGCGGATAAAGCGCATGATAATTTACATTATCTCCTTTATTTCTCCACGTTTGGCATCCGCCTTGCCGCTAGAGTGATGCGGGCAATGTACAATGACGACGCGCAGCAAAACGAGGTCTTATTTTAATGGCGAATTTTTTCATCGATCGCCCCATTTTTGCCTGGGTGCTGGCAATTCTGTTGTGCCTGACCGGCACGCTGGCCATTTTTTCCCTTCCTGTTGAGCAGTATCCGGATCTGGCTCCGCCTAACGTGCGGATCACGGCTAATTATCCGGGGGCCTCCGCACAAACCCTTGAGAATACCGTCACCCAGGTGATCGAGCAGAACATGACCGGCCTCGACAACCTGATGTACATGTCCTCCCAGAGCAGCGCCACCGGGCAGGCGACGGTCACGCTGAGCTTTACCGCGGGCGCTGACCCGGATGAAGCGGTGCAGCAGGTGCAGAACCAGCTCCAGTCCGCGCTGCGTAAGCTGCCGCAGGCGGTGCAGAATCAGGGCGTGACGGTGCGTAAAACCGGCGATACCAACATCCTGACCATCGCCTTTGTCTCCACCGACGGGTCGATGGATAAGCAGGATATCGCCGACTATGTCGCCAGTAATATTCAGGATCCGCTCAGCCGCATCAACGGCGTGGGGGATATCGACGCCTACGGCTCGCAATACTCGATGCGCATCTGGCTCGACCCGGCGAAGCTGAACAGTTTCCAGATGACCGCGAAGGATGTCACCGACGCCATCGAATCGCAAAACGCGCAGATTGCGGTCGGCCAGTTGGGCGGTACGCCGTCCATTGATAAGCAGGCGCTGAACGCCACCATCAACTCCCAGTCGCTGTTGCAGACTCCCCAGCAGTTCCGCGATATCACCTTGCGCGTCAATCAGGATGGCTCGGAAGTGCGGCTGGGTGATGTCGCCACCGTGGAGATGGGCGCGGAGAAGTACGATTACCTGAGCCGCTTCAACGGCAAGCAGGCCTCCGGTCTGGGGGTCAAGCTGGCCTCCGGGGCCAACGAGATGGCCACGGCTGAACAGGTCATCAGCCGCCTCGATGAGCTGTCGCACTATTTCCCCCACGGGCTCGAATACAAAATTGCCTACGAAACCACCTCTTTTGTGAAGGCTTCGATTGAAGATGTGGTGAAAACCCTGCTGGAAGCCATCGCCCTGGTGTTCCTTGTGATGTACCTGTTCCTGCAAAACTTCCGCGCCACGCTGATCCCGACCATCGCGGTACCGGTGGTGCTGATGGGCACCTTCACGGTGCTGTACGCCTTTGGCTATAGCATCAACACCCTCACCATGTTTGCGATGGTGCTGGCGATAGGTCTGCTGGTGGATGACGCCATCGTGGTGGTGGAAAACGTCGAACGTATCATGAGCGAAGAGGGGCTCTCCCCGCGCGAGGCGACGCGAAAATCGATGAAGCAGATCCAGGGGGCGCTGGTGGGGATTGCCATGGTGCTGTCGGCGGTGTTTGTGCCGATGGCCTTCTTTGGCGGCACCACCGGCGCGATCTACCGCCAGTTCTCCATCACCATCGTCTCAGCGATGGTGCTGTCGGTGCTGGTGGCGATGATCCTTACCCCAGCGCTGTGCGCTACCCTGCTTAAACCGCTGCACAAGGGCGAGCAGCACGGCCAGAAAGGGTTCTTTGGCTGGTTCAACCGTATGTTTAACCGCAACGCCGCGCGCTATGAGGCGGGCGTCGGGCGGATATTGCATCGCAGCCTGCGCTGGGTGCTGATCTACGTCCTGCTGCTGGGCGGTATGGTGTTCCTGTTCCTGCGTCTGCCCACCTCGTTCCTGCCCCTGGAAGATCGGGGTATGTTCATCACCTCAGTGCAGTTGCCCAGCGGCTCTACCCAACAGCAGACCCTGAAGGTAGTCCAGCAGGTCGAGCAGTACTTCTTCACTAAAGAGAAGGATAGCGTGCTGTCGGTCTTTGCCACCGTGGGCTCTGGCCCCGGCGGGAACGGGCAGAACGTGGCGCGTATGTTCGTGCGCCTGAAAGACTGGGATGAGCGCGATGCCAAAACCGGCAGCTCGTTCGCCATTATCGAGCGCGCCACTAAAGCCTTCAGCCACATTAAAGAGGCGCGGGTCTTCGCCAGCAGCCCACCGGCGATCAGCGGGCTCGGCAGTTCAGCAGGTTTTGATATGGAGCTGCAGGATCACGCCGGGGCCGGGCATGTGGCGCTGATGGCCGCGCGTGACCGCCTGCTTGAGTTGGCCGGGGAAGATCCTTCCCTTACCCGCGTGCGTCATAACGGTCTGGATGACAGCCCGCAGCTGCAGATTGATATCGACCAGCGTAAGGCGCAGGCGCTCGGCGTGGACATTGACGATATCAACGACACCCTGCAAACCGCGTGGGGCTCGAGCTACGTGAACGACTTTATGGATCGGGGCCGCGTGAAAAAGGTCTACGTGCAGGCGGCGGCTAAATACCGCATGCTGCCGGACGATATCAACATGTGGTATGTGCGTAACAAAGACGGCGGTATGGTGCCCTTCTCGGCCTTCGCCACCTCACGCTGGGAGACCGGGTCCCCACGTATGGAGCGCTACAACGGCTATTCGGCGGTAGAGATTGTCGGTGAGGCCGCGCCGGGCGTGAGTACCGGTACGGCGATGGACGTGATGGAAAATCTGGTCCAGCAGCTGCCTGCCGGTTTTGGTCTTGAGTGGACCGCGATGTCCTATCAGGAGCGCCTCTCCGGTGCCCAGGCGCCGGCGCTGTATGCTCTGTCGCTGCTGGTGGTGTTCCTCTGTCTGGCCGCCCTGTACGAGAGCTGGTCGGTGCCGTTCTCGGTGATGCTGGTGGTGCCGCTGGGGGTGATTGGCGCCCTGCTCGCCACCTGGATGCGCGGGCTGGAGAATGATGTCTACTTCCAGGTCGGGCTGCTAACGGTTATTGGCCTGTCCGCGAAGAACGCCATTCTGATTGTTGAGTTTGCTAACGAGATGAATGAGAAAGGTCAGGAGCTGATGGCAGCGACTCTTGATGCCTGTCGCCAGCGCCTGCGTCCGATCCTGATGACCTCGCTGGCGTTTGTTTTTGGCGTGCTGCCGATGGCTACCAGCTCTGGCGCGGGATCGAGCAGCCAGCACGCGGTGGGAACCGGGGTAATGGGCGGGATGATCTCCGCGACCATCCTCGCCATTTACTTTGTGCCGCTGTTCTTTGTGCTGGTCCGTCGGCGTTTCCCGTTAAAGGAACGACAGAAATAAGATGTTGAAAATGAAAAAGGCGTCCTTACCGGCCGCCTTTTTTGTGTGTTTATTTCCACACTATAGTTATTTAGCTAATTAAGTGCTCTTGCATTTCTTCCTGAATGTCATTTACGAAGCATGCCTTCGATAAAATCTTTCCAGTTCCCCAGTTCACGTTCAATCATAACTACCTCTCTTATTATTATGGCCATTCTACGAGAATATATCATCATTGTGAAGACTTTTTAATCAGCTCTTCTGCTCTACCCCCGTTGGTACCACTGGCTTGTAGATAATATGGGTCCAGTCCGATAAATTTTATGTGACCAACTGCAATATTTTGAAATAACCTTGATTAACGATGAAAAAATTAATTAGCGACTGTTCTTACACGACTTTTTAGCGCCTGGACTTCTATGCGATAAAGATGAAATAATATTCATAACCTGAACGTTATTTATGCCAGGCATGGATATAAAATAATGTCATAAAACAAATGTGTTATATTTCCGCAATCATTGAAGCTTCGAAAATACTGAGCAACTGGCCACGATTAAGACAAAAGGATTCACCATGATCACCCTGTACGGCATCAAAAATTGCGACACCATCAAAAAAGCCCGCCGCTGGCTGGACGATAACCACGTCGATTACCGTTTTCATGACTATCGCGTCGACGGTCTGGATGCTGATTTAATGCAGAAATTCATCGCGGAGCTGGGCTGGGAAGCGCTGCTGAACACCCGCGGCACCACCTGGCGCAAGCTGGAAGAAAATCACCGCGCCAGTATCAATAATGCCGACAGCGCCGCTGCCTTAATGCTTGAAATGCCAGCAATCATCAAACGCCCATTGCTCTGGGCGCCCGGTAAGCCTATGCTGCTGGGTTTCAACGAAAAGCAATACCAAACCTATTTTATTGAGGTGTAGTCTATGTCATGCCCGGTCATTGAGCTGACTCAGCAGCTTATTCGCCGCCCCTCCCTGAGCCCGGATGATGCGGGTTGTCAGGCGCTGATGATCGAACGCCTGCGGGCGATTGGTTTTACCGTCGAACCTATGGATTTTGGCGATACGCAAAATTTCTGGGCCTGGCGCGGTCAGGGCGAAACGCTGGCGTTTGCCGGACATACTGATGTGGTGCCAGCCGGTGACGCTGACCGCTGGATCAATCCCCCTTTCGAACCAACGATACGCGACGGCATGCTGTTTGGTCGCGGCGCGGCGGACATGAAGGGTTCCCTGGCGGCGATGGTGGTTGCCGCCGAACGCTTCGTGGCGCAATACCCGAACCATAAAGGCCGTCTGGCGTTTTTAATCACTTCCGATGAAGAAGCCAGCGCCAAAAACGGCACCGTGAAGGTAGTGGAAGCGCTGATGGCGCGCAACGAACGTCTGGATTACTGCCTGGTGGGCGAGCCGTCCAGCACCGAAGTGGTGGGTGACGTGGTCAAAAATGGCCGTCGCGGCTCGATGACCTGTAACCTCACCATTCACGGCGTGCAGGGGCACGTGGCCTATCCGCATCTGGCCGATAACCCGGTACACCGCGCCGCGCCGATGCTCAACGAGCTGGTGGGGATCGAGTGGGACAAGGGCAACGACTATTTCCCGCCGACCAGCATGCAGATTGCCAACATTCAGGCCGGCACTGGCAGCAACAACGTCATCCCCGGCGATCTGTTTGTACAGTTTAACTTCCGCTTCAGTACCGAACTGACCGACGAGATGATCAAAGCCCGCGTTGCGGCCCTGCTGGAGAAACACCAGCTGCGCTTCAGCGTGGAGTGGTGGATTTCCGGTCAGCCGTTCCTGACCGGGCGCGGGAAGCTGGTGGATGCGGTGGTTAACGCTATCGCGCACTATAATGAAATTAAACCGCAACTACTGACCACGGGCGGCACATCCGACGGACGCTTTATTGCCCGTATGGGTGCACAGGTGGTCGAACTTGGGCCGGTGAATGCCACCATTCATAAAATTAATGAATGCGTGAATGCCGCTGATTTGCAGCTGCTGGCCCGTATGTATCAACGTATCATGGAGCAACTCGTCGCCTGACGGTTGCCCTGAAGAAGGATAAGCGAATGGACTGGCTGGCTAAATACTGGTGGATTTTGGTACTGGTTTTTCTGGTAGGCGTGCTGCTGAACGTGATCAAGGATCTCAAGCGCGTTGACCATAAGAAATTCCTCGCCAACAAACCTGACCTCCCCCCACATCGTGACTTTAACGACAAGTGGGATGATGAAGACGACTGGCCGAAGAAGGACCAGAAGAAGTAATGTCTTAACCCTCTCCCCTGCGGGAGAGGGTTAGCCCTCAGAGAAACTCAACAATGCCGTCGTCGTTCGGCTTACCGCCGCTGAGTGCTTCATCGAAGTAGTGTTTCGGCACGGTAAAACGCAGGTGATCCAGCGCAAACTGCATACTGCGATCGTCAATGGCGTGTCCCAGATCGTCAACAATATCCAGCGTCACATCGCCGCCCGCGCGGATCAGCGCTTCCTGACCGGCAACCGCATGGGACAGCTCAATGACGTGATCCTCCCCGCCGTGGATCAGGTGGATCGTAGTCGCCGTATTCGCCCGTTCCGGCAGGGTCGCGTAGCGGCCATTGAACGCAATCACCCGCGAGGCTAACCCCGGCTCGGCTTTTACACTCTCCAGCGCCATGATCGCCCCTTGAGAAAAGCCGATCAGCGCGGTGGCATTCGCGCCGACACCGCTTTGCTGCTGCCAGTAACGCACCGTCCCGACAAAGGTCGGCATGATCGCATCCACCCGCTCCTGACGGCTCTCTTCAGTCACGCCCTGCACCGAAAACCACTGCCGACCATCGGGGCCGCACGGCTCTGCGCCGCCCACGCTGACCACCAGAGCATCAGGAAACAGCGGCGCAAACCAGCTGCCAATCTGCGCCATATTGGCCGGGTTATCGCCGACGCCATGAAACAGCAGCAGTAGCTGTTTAGCCGGACGATCGGGGCTCTGGACAACAAAATGGTCATGTTTCATGGCAGTCTCCTTATTTGATAAGCGGGATTCTACGCCTGACAGGCAGAATGAACATGCCAGTTTACTGATGAAGTCATTGAAAAAATTGCCATTGCAAAACGGTATGCTTCAGCTTCTGGCAGCGTTCGCTGTCCAGCTGCGTCAGCGCCTGGCCCGTCTCGATACGCAGCTGGCTCAGCAGGGCTTTGCGTCCGCTGAGGCCTAACGCGCGACTCAGGTCGCTGTCGTCCAGCCCCTGTTCGATTTTGCCCCGCACGCCTGCCAGCGGCAGATCCGTCGCCTGCAGCAGTCGCGTCAGGCTGGCCACCGCCGCCGTAAAGGGGCGGTGCGCAAAGGCAAACCCGGCCAGATCCAGCCAGTCATCATCATTAAGGGTAGCCTCACCAGCGGGCGCTACCGGGATCTTTTCACCATTCCAGCGTTCAATGACTGGCGCATCGCGACAGAGCCGCTGCTGCTCGCGCTGGCACAGCGCCTGCCCCGCCGGGCTAAGCGGCAGCATCGCCATCGCCGTATAGCAGCCGCTGCTGGCCTCGCGGTGGCTGCCCATACGCACCAGCACAAAGCCACAGTGCTGCCAGAAGCGCCAGAGTTCCTCGGTATAGCCGAAGCTGACGGACAGATAGTCGATATTCTCCTGCTGGCGGGCGGTGGCAATCAGCGCCCGGCCAATGCCCTCACGCTGGCGAGCGGGATGGACCGCAACGCGCGTTACCCGCCGGGCGGTAAGGGTGGCGGCCTGCGGGGAGCCGCCATGAGCGGCCAGCGACTGCGCCACCAGGTTGCCGCGTGGACGGCGGTAGCCCGCCCACACCGCCTGGCTGAGCGCCGGGCTCAGCCCCCCCTCCTCCACCAGCCACAGCGCGCCGCAGACGTCATCAGCCGTTCGGGCGACGGCAAAATGCTGCCCCGGGGCATCCATCATCCGCCGCAGATCAAGCGGTGAGGTCCGGTAGTGCGCGGCACAGAGCAATTTATAGACCGCCGCCGGAAGGTCAGGATCACGGCTCCAGGCCTCCTGCTCCAGCGGCGCACAGACGATCTCCCCCTGCGGGAGACGCTCGTCGGGTTCGTCATCAAACAGCAACACCTCGGCGATAATACGCTCCAGCGGGCAGCCCGCGGCCCAGCGCACCGGTTCACTCAGGGTGAAGTAACGCAGCCCGGCAAAGCGGGCGCAGAATTTCAGCAGGAATCCCCTGCCGGTACCCTCATAACCCTGCACCGTGGTGGTTAGCAGCACCCGGGGGAAGCGCGTCACCAGCCGCGCCAGCAGCGGGCCGGGGATCGCCGCCGCCTCATCAACGATCAGCCAGTCGGCGCGCTCGTCCGAAGCCAGCAGCGCGTCCGGGGCCATAAAGTGATAGCGGTCGCCACCGAAGCGGGCGATAACTTCCGTCGCCGCTCTGGCGGGTGCCGTGACAATGGCGTGGCCTGCAATGCGTTGCAGCAGCATGCCTGCCAGCGCCGACTTTCCGCGACCGCGCGCGGCGGTCACGGCGGCGACCCCTGCGGGCATCGTCGTCAACCAGGCGAGGATCGCGGCCTGCTCCCGCTGCGGCTCACCGCTGGCCGGATGCCAGTCGGGGGCAGGCAGGGTTTGCAATCGGGGAAAAGAGGCGCCCTGCTGCCAGAGTAAAACCTGCGGGTCGCGCGTGATATGTCGGCAGAAATGTTCAGTAAAGCGAGGAGTGGGGATTGGCTCTGGCCTGTCGCTCCAGCGCAGCGAATCCTGGTCGGCCAGCTCCGGCCAACGTGCAAGGGCTGGGGTGAGTAAAACCAGTATACTTCCGGCCCGCAGCGTGCCGCCGACGGCCGCAAAGGCCGAGACATCGAAGCCCTGGCGGGCATCGAAGATGGCGTGGAGAAATTCACGGCCCAACAGCTGATTCAGCGCCTGGGGTGAACAGGACGGGAGCTGGGGGGCGTTGTCGCCAACCCACAGCCAGTCTCCGGGATGTTCTTCTTTCAGCAGCAGCGCCTGCTGCTGCGTCCATGTGTCATCCCCGCTCAGCACCAGTAATCGCCGGTGCCCCTCCCGCGCCAGTTGTTCCGGTAACCCGGATAAATTCATCCCTGACATTGAGAATTACATGGCCTTACCGAAGGTATTGCACTGGGCAGGATCGCCGCCGTCAAAGCCTTTTTTGAACCAGCTGTAACGCTGTTCTGACGTCCCGTGAGTAAAGCTGTCCGGCACCACGTGTCCCTGGCTCTGCTGCTGCAAACGATCGTCGCCAATCGCCTGCGCGGCGTTAAGCGCCTCTTCCAGGTCTCCCGCCTCCAGCACGCCCTCCTGCTGCATATTGTGGCCCCAGACCCCGGCAAAGCAGTCAGCCTGCAGCTCCATACGCACCGACAGCGCATTCACTTCGCTCTCGCTGGCATTCTGCTGAAGCTGGCGAACCTTTGGCTCAATGCCTAGCAGTTTCTGCACGTGATGGCCCACTTCATGGGCGATGACGTAGCCCTGGGCAAAGTCGCCGTCGGCACCCAGCTTGCGTTTCATGTCATCGTAGAAGGAGAGATCGATATAGACGGTGGCATCGGCAGGACAGTAGAACGGCCCCATCACCGATTGCCCGGTCCCACAGCCGGTACGCGTGGCACCGCGGTACATCACCAGCTTCGGCTGCTGGTAGGTGCGACCCATTTTGTCGAACAGCTGACCCCAGGTATCTTCCGTGGTGGCCAGGATCACCGAGGTAAATTTTGCCGCTTCATCTTCATTTGGACTGATGGAGCGCGTCGCCTGCTGCTGCTGCGGCATCGGTTGCCCGGTGAGTAACCCGCTCAGGTCGACCCCGTAGTAACCTGCTACCACGACCACCAGCAGAATAATGATACCGCCCTTTCCGCCCGGCAGCCGGAAGCCCGGCCCACCCATTGACGGACCACCGCTACTACGTCTGTCATCTACATTGTCGCTTCCACGACGCCCTTGCCAGCGCATAACCACCTCGAAATTATCATCTTAATAATAAATATGATCGTAGGCGGTTCGGGGCAAGATTACCACTGGAAACAAAGGTGAGATGCCAGAGGAACAGAGGTTCCCCTGGCGACAGGACGGGATTAGTCGAGTTTAACACCCAGACGGTGGGCAACGGCTTCGTACGCTTCAATCACACCGCCCAGGCTTTGGCGGAAGCGGTCTTTGTCCATTTTATCCAGCGTCTCTTTGTCCCACAGGCGGCTGCCGTCCGGGGAGAATTCATCACCCAGAACCACCTCGCCTTTATACAATCCGAATTCCAGTTTGAAGTCGACCAGGATCAGGCCGGCGTCATCAAACAGCTTCTTCAGCACGTCGTTGGCTTTGAAAGTCAGCTCCTGCATGCGCGCCAGGTTCTCTTTGCTCACCCAGCCAAAGGTTTCGCAGTAAGATTCGTTAACCATCGGATCGTGCATGGCGTCGTTTTTCAGGAACAGGTCGAACAGCGGCGGGTTGAGCTCGATGCCCTCTTCAATACCCAGACGCTTCACCAGGGAGCCTGCGGCGCGGTTACGGACGACACATTCCACCGGTACCATATCCAGCTTTTTCACCAGACATTCGGTATCGGACAGCAACGCTTCCATTTGCGTAGGGATGCCCGCTTCTTCCAGCTTGCTCATAATGAAGTGGTTGAACTTGTTGTTCACCATCCCTTTACGGTCAAACTGTTCAATGCGCGCGCCATCTCCTGCTGACGTATCATTGCGGAACTCGAGCACCAACAGATCCGGGTTCTCCGTGCTGTATACGGTTTTCGCTTTGCCACGATACAACTCAGCTTGCTTCTGCATCTTCATTACTCCTGGTGTGATGATTTGTGTTCAAAACTGGAGATATTATGCCACGCACACGTTTGCGTAGCACGAAAATAAAAAGGGCTGGATTCACCAGCCCTCTTTTTTATTTGCTGAATGCCGCCTGGAAGACAGCGACCAGCGCATCGTTCTGCGACTGGGTCAGAGTGTGACCTTTCGGATCGATAAACTGCAGGCTGCTACGGTTGTCCAGATCGCCGACCTGAAGCTTGTAGTCGCCGGAAGCCAGACCCGGATCGCGTGCGCCCAGCGCTTCCCAGCTGCTGTCAGACAGCGGCTTGTAGGTCACCGCCATGCTGCCGGTCGAGCGGGTGCTGTCGGTCACTTTCATGCCGACGCGCTCAAGCGTGGCAGGCAGACGCTGCCAGACCTGGTTGAACGGACCACGTACGACAAGCATTGGCAGACCGGTTTCGTCGGCAGCGCTCTGCACGTCGAAGGTTGCGCCATTGCGGCTCTGGGCAGCATTGGCAGCGTCGGTTGCGTTTTTGTCGAGGCCCGCAGCGATGGTGTTAAGCATCTCGGTGCTGTAGCGCTGCAGGGAAGCGGCATCGGAGACGGGCTTGCCTGCCTGCTCGAGGTTCAGCAACTTAACCACGACCGCCTGCTGATAACCCTGAGGTTTAACAGAGACTTGATAACGTCCACGGTACTGTTGATCTTCATCCAGACGGGACCATTCGATCCAGTCTGTCGACAGCGTCTGGCTGGCGTCATCGCGTTGCGTGATTGTGTAGTTCTTCGACTGAATCACGCTGACAACCTGCGGCCACAGCGCGGCATTACGCGCGCTCTCAACCTGCAGCGTCGCGGTATCGCCGGTGAACTGAGTACGCGCCCCGCTTACCAGCGCCAGAGGCTGTGCTGGCGGACGGATATCAAGCGCTTTGCCTACCGCGCCGCTCCCATTGGTGACCGGAATGTTATAGTCGCCATTTTGAACGGGCAGGATCATGCCAGCGGGCGCATGAAGTTCAGCAAGCGGCGCAGCATCCAGATAGGATTCGTCACCGCTCACCTGGCGCTTGTAGCGTGAATCTGAGCTACAGGCCGCGAGCAGCATAACAAGCGAAACACCCGCAACCTTCACCAGGCGCGACTTCTGTACTGAGTAAGCCATCAAATCTCCCTAAACTTTACAGCAGACCGGCATGCTTCAGCGCGCCAGTGACCGTTTCGCGACCGTGGTCGGTAATCGGGGTCATCGGCAGGCGCAGCGTATCGGTCGCTACAAGTCCCAACTCCTTACATGCCCATTTCACTGGGATCGGATTGGGTTCGACAAATAATTTGTTGTGCAGCGGCATCAGACGCTGGTTAATCACGCGGGCTTCCTGGAAATGACCGGCAGCCGCCAGTTTACACATTTCAGCCATATCGCGGGCTGCAATGTTGGAGGTCACGGAAATTACCCCGTGGCCGCCGAGCTGCATAAAGTCCAGCGAGGTCGCATCATCACCGCTCAGCAGAATAAAGTCGTCTGAAACCAGCTCTTTGATCTGATGAACACGGCTTAAGTTCCCGGTCGCCTCTTTAATACCGATAATATTTTTTACTTTCGCGAGACGGCCAACCGTTTCTGGCAGCATATCGCAGCCAGTACGCGACGGCACATTATACAGGATTTGTGGCAAGTCAGTATGTTCAGCGATGGCTTTGAAATGCTGGAACAGACCTTCCTGGGTCGGACGGTTGTAGTATGGCGTTACCGTCAGGCAACCGACCACACCCGAGTCGTTGAAGCGCTGGGTCAGGCTGATGGCTTCAGCGGTCGCGTTGGCGCCCGTACCGGCGATAACCGGGATACGCCCGTCAGCCAGTTCGAGGGTCATCATGACCACTTCGCCATGCTCTTCATGGCTCAGCGTTGCAGATTCACCGGTAGTCCCTACCGAAACAATCGCCGAGGTTCCGCTGGCGACATGATAATCAATCAGTTTCTTCAGGCTTGACCGGCAGACATTACCTTTCTCATCCATCGGTGTAACAAGCGCAACAATACTTCCCGTGAACATGGGCCATCCTCTGTGCGTGCAAGAGCCTCAATGGTACGTTTGGTGCTGTAATAAAAGCAAGGGACATGAGGCCTCCAGGTTATTGTATGCCGGTTTTTTTTATGCTTTCCTTAGAAAGACTAAACCATGCAAAGGAAGAACCGGTTTGACAACATCATCACAACATTACCTGGTTATCACTGCGCTGGGTGCTGACAGGCCGGGGATCGTAAACACCATTACTCGCCACGTCAGTAGCTGCGGCTGCAACATTGAAGACAGTCGTCTGGCGATGCTGGGGGAAGAGTTCACCTTCATCATGCTGCTTTCCGGATCGTGGAATGCCATCACCTTAATTGAATCGACCCTGCCGTTAAAAGGCGCAGAGCTGGATCTGTTAATCGTGATGAAGCGCACCACCGCACGTCCGCAGCCAGCGTTGCCGGCAACCGTCTGGGTCCAGGTGGAAGTGACTGACTCCCCGCACTTAATCGAACGCTTTACCGCCCTGTTTGATAGCCATCAGATGAACATTGCCGAGCTGGTCTCCCGTACCCAGCCAGGTGAAGGCCACACTATTCCTAAACTGTTTATCCAGATCACCGCGCACAGCCCGGCCTCTCAGGATGCATCAAATATAGAGCAAGCGTTCAAAGCCCTCTGTACAGAATTAAATGCGCAAGGCAGTATAAACGTCGTCAATTATTCCCAGCATGAACAAGACGGAGTTGAGTAATGAATCCACTGAAAGCCGGTGACATCGCACCGAAATTTAGCCTGCCCGATCAAGACGGCGAGCAAGTAAATTTAACCGACTTCCAGGGACAGCGTGTTCTGGTCTACTTCTACCCAAAAGCCATGACGCCAGGCTGTACCGTACAAGCGTGCGGTCTACGTGACAACATGGATGAGTTGAAGAGCGCGGGCGTGGAAGTGCTGGGTATCAGTACCGATAAGCCTGAAAAGCTGTCTCGTTTTGCCGAAAAAGAGTTGCTGAACTTCACGCTGCTCTCCGATGAAGACCATCAGGTCTGCGGTGAGTTTGGCATCTGGGGTGAGAAAACCTTTATGGGCAAAACCTACGACGGTATCCACCGCATCAGTTTCCTGATCGATGCCGAAGGTAAGGTTGAGCATGTGTTTGATGACTTCAAAACCAGCAATCACCACGACGTGGTATTGAACTGGGTGAAAGAGAACGCCTGAAGGTAAACGCAAAACGGCAACCTGAGTTGCCGTTTTTAGTGTTTGCGCCCTCTCCCCGTGGGAGAGGGTTGGGGTGAGGGCATCAGTCCGCACAAAACCCGCAGGCCCGTGCAAGCGTTAGCGCCGCCGGGCAACAGACTACTCCTCAACCGCCGGCACATCCGGCCAGGCATGAACCACCGCTTTAATCAGCGTTGCCAATGGGATGGCAAAGAACACCCCCCAGAATCCCCATAACCCGCCAAAAATCACCACCGAGAGAATAATGACTAACGGGTGCAGGTTGACCGCTTCCGAGAACAGCACCGGCACCAGCAGGTTACCGTCCAGGCCCTGAATAATCAGATAGACTGCGAAACAGCTCCAGAACTCGGTGCCCAGACCAAACTGGAACAGCGCCACGCCCACGACCGGAATGGTGACCACGAAAGCCCCGATATACGGGATCAGCACCGAGAAGCCCACCAGCACCGCCAGCAGCAGCGAATAGTTAAGACCAAAGATGAAGAAGCCAATCCAGGTGGCTATACCGACAACGATCATCTCCAGCACTTTGCCGCGGATGTAGTTGGTGATCTGCTGGTTCATCTCCTTCCATACCTGCCCTGCCAGGCCACGGTTACGCGGCAGCACGCGGCGCACCGCGTTAAGCATCTGCTCTTTATCTTTAACCAGGAAGAAGACCATCAGCGGCACCAGCACCAGATAGACCGCCAGCGTCAGCAGGCCCACCAGCGACGCGAGGGAGAATTTCACCACCGTGTCCCCCATCGTCATGATGCGGGTACGCATGTTTTCAGCCATCGCATCAATAATGCCCGCATCCATCAGAGCCGGATAACGACGCGGCAGGGTGGCGGCAAAATCCGAGAGCTTGCTGAGCATGCCAGGCATATCGCGAATCAGGTTGATCCCCTGCTGCCAGGCAATCGGCAGCACCACAAAGGACATCACCAGCAGGATACCGACAAAAAAGACCAGTACGATGATGCTGGCCCAGCGGCGGGAGCAGCCGATATTTTCCAGCCGGACCGTCGGCCACTCCAGCAAATAGGCGAGCACAATCGCCACCAGCAGCGGGGCCAGCAGCCCGCTAAAGAAGAAGAGGATGCCAAATCCGGCAACCAGAATAACCAGCAGCGCAATGGCCTCCGGATCGCTAAAGCGTCGGCGGTACCACTGCATTAATAACTCGAGCATGCAACCTTCCCTGAAGATGATGGCTGGACGTAAAAGGTGAATTGTATCGGAGAGTCAATGAAAAGACTTTCGCTTTTTCTTGCTCTGTCACAAAACGCAAAAGCCTGAAAAGAGGGATTTTCTTATCGCCCTGACGCGGCTACACTCGCAGAGCAGCCGCAGGTGAACGATATGCGGGTTATTCGGTCAAATTAGCACACCCACCAGACAGGACAGAGGTTATGTTCAGGCAGTTGAAAAAAACGTTGGTTGCGACGCTCATCGCTGTGCTGGCCGCCGGCCAGATGGTGCCTGCGTTCGCTGACTCTGCAGAATCATTGCCGGACATGGGCACCTCGGCAGGCAGCACGCTCTCCATTGGTCAGGAGCTGCAAATGGGCGACTATTACGTGCGCCAGCTGCGCGGCAGTGCGCCGCTGATTAACGATCCGCTGCTGGTGCAGTACATCAATTCCCTGGGAATGCGCCTTGTCTCCCATGCGGATTCGGTGAAAACCCCTTTCCACTTCTATTTAATCAATAACGATGAGATCAACGCCTTCGCCTTCTTCGGCGGCAATGTGGTGTTGCACTCGGCGTTATTCCGCTACGCCGATAACGAAAGCCAGCTGGCCTCGGTGATGGCGCACGAAATTTCCCACGTCACCCAGCGCCATCTGGCACGCGCCATGGAAGATCAGAAGCGCAGCGCCCCGCTCACCTGGGTGGGCGCGCTGGGCTCCATTCTGCTGGCGATGGCCAGCCCGCAGGCGGGGATGGCGGCGCTGACCGGTACGCTGGCGGGTACGCGTCAGGGAATGATCAGTTTTACCCAGCAGAATGAACAGGAAGCTGACCGCATCGGTATACAGGTGCTGCAGCGCTCCGGGTTTGACCCGCAGGCGATGCCGAATTTCCTTGAAAAGTTACTCGATCGGGCGCGCTACTCCTCGCGTCCACCGGAAATTTTGCTGACCCACCCTCTGCCAGAAAGCCGTCTGTCGGATGCGCGTAACCGTGCCAACCAGATGCGTCCGGTAGTGGTGCAGTCCTCGGAAGATTTCTACATGGCGAAGGTCAGAAGCCTCGGCATGTACAACTCCGGGCGTAACCAGCTGACCAACGATCTGCTGGACGCGCTGGCGAAAGGCAACGTGCGTGAACAGCGCGCGGCCCAGTACGGTCGGGCGTTACAGGCGATGGAGGCCAGCAACTATGATGAGGCCCGCAAGAACCTGCAGCCGCTGCTGACCGCAGAGGCCAACAATGCCTGGTATCTCGATCTGGCCACCGACATCGATTTAGGGCAGAAAAAAGCCCAGGATGCGATTAACCGACTAAAAGGCGCGCGGGAAATACGCACTAATCCGGTCCTGCAACTCAACCTGGCGAATGCTTATTTACAGGGCGGACAGCCGCAGCAAGCCGCGCCCCTCCTCAACCGCTACACCTTCAGTAATAAAGACGATCCTAACGGTTGGGATCTGCTGGCCCAGGCGGAAGGCGCCCTTGGCCATCGCGATCAGGAGCTGGCGGCCCGCGCCGAAGCTTACGCCCTGGTCGGACGCCTGGATCAGGCCATCTCCCTGCTGAGCAGCGCCAGCTCGCAGGTGAAACTCGGTAGCCTGCAACAGGCCCGTTACGATGCCCGCATCGATCAGTTGCGCCAGCTGCAGCAGCGCTACCGTCCGTATGAAAAGATGTAAAGGAGAAGAGATGTCTGACGCGGTTACGATCTACCACAACCCTCGCTGCTCAAAGAGCCGCGAAACACTAGCCCTGCTGAAATCCAACGGCGTTGAGCCGCAGGTGGTGCTCTATCTGGAGACGCCGCCGGATGCGGACACCCTGCGCACGCTGTTAAGCCAGCTGGGCATGAGCAGTGCCAGAGCGTTAATGCGCCAGAAAGAGGAGCTTTACAAAGCGTTGGGCCTCGCTGACAGCGCGCTCACTGAAGAGGCGTTAATTCAGGCGATGGTGGATAATCCGAAGCTGATCGAGCGCCCGATTGTGGTGGCAAACGGTAAAGCACGTATTGGCCGCCCACCTGAACAGGTGCTGGAGATTGTGAAGTAAGTAAAATGGCCCGGTAGCCTGCGTGCGCCGGGCCTACAGATTGAGGATATCTTTCACAAAGGGAATGGTGAGCTTTCGCTGAGCGGTGATAGATGCCCGATCCAGCTGATCGAGGGTCACAAACAGCGTACGCATCTCGCGATCCAGCCGTTTTAACAGAAAACGTCCCACGTCTTCCGGCAGTTCAAACCCCCGCAACCGCGCCCGCAGCTGCAACGCCTGCAATTTATCTTCATCGGAGAGCGGCTGTAATTTGTAGATCTGCCCCCAGTCGAGGCGGGAGGCGAGATCGGCCAGCCCCAGGTTCAACTGACGCGGTGGACGATCGCCGGTGATCAGCAGCCGGGTTTTCCCGGACTCCAGAATGCGATTGTAGAGATCAAAAATCGCCATCTCCCACAGCTCATCCCCCGCCACGCATTCGATATTGTCGATGCAGACCAGCGACAGCTGTTCCATCCCATCGAGCACTTCCGGCACAAACCAGGTGCGCTTATCCAGCGGCACATAGCCGACCGCATCCCCGCGCTGCGAGAGTTCGGCACAGGCGGCATGCAGCAGATGGCTGCGCCCCGCGCCTTCGCGTGACCAGATATAGATGTAACCGCTGTGCTCCTGGCGCAACACGTTTTGCAGTGCAGCCAGTAAAGAGGGGTTATCACCCGGCCAGAAACTCGCGAAAGTTTCGTCGTCGGGAAGATAAAGTGGCAAAGAGAGCTGTGCCGGTGCGTTCAGAAATACCTCAACCAGGTCTTACTCGGAATCGGCCCAGAGTTTAACACGGAACAAGCGGGGAGAGAACCGGGCGGATCGGCCGCCCGGTTAGAGGATCAATGGGAGACTTTTTCTGTCTCTTCCGCGTCCAGGACCACTTCTTCCGGGCGCAGAACGGAGATCAGTTTGAAGATCAGAGCCAGGGCAATACCAACGATGGTTGCCAGCGCCATGCCTTTCAGCTCGGCCGCGCCAATGTGCACCTTGGCACCGCTGACGCCAATGATCAGGATCACCGAGGTCAGGATCAGGTTCTGCGCTTTGCTGTAATCCACTTTCGATTCGATCAGGACACGGATACCGGAGGCACCGATTACCCCGTACAGCAGCAGCGAAACGCCGCCCATCACCGGGACCGGGATGATCTGGATGGCTGCCGCCAGTTTACCCACGCAGGAGAGCAGGATAGCGATAATCGCCGCGCCGCCGATAACCCAGGTGCTGTACACGCGGGTAATGGCCATCACACCAATGTTCTCACCGTAGGTGGTGTTTGGCGTTGAGCCGAAGAAACCGGAGATAATGGTCGAGAAGCCGTTGGCAAACATCGAGCGGTGCAGGCCCGGGTCGCGGATCAGGTCGCGCTTGACGATGTTTGCCGTGACCACCAGGTGGCCGACGTGCTCGGCAATCACCACCAGCGCGGCAGGCAGAATGGTGAAGATGGCAAACCACTCAAAGCGCGGGGTGTAGAAGGTTGGCAGCGCGAACCAGTGGGCCTGGGCGATCGGCGTAGTATCCACCACGCCCATGGCGAAGGAGAGCGCATAGCCCGCCAGCACGCCAATCAGGATCGGGATAATCGCCATAAAGCCACGGAACAGCACGGAGCCAAAGATTGTCACGCCCAGGGTCACCAGCGAGATGATAATGGTTTTGGTATCCGGCGCCTGACCGTCGGCAGGCAGCAGGCCCGCCATGTTCGCCGCGACACCGGCTAACTCCAGCCCGATGACGGCAACAATGGCGCCCATTGCCGCAGGTGGGAACATCACGTCCAGCCAGCCGGTACCGGCTTTTTTCACAATGAAAGCCACCAGACAGAACAGCACGCCGCACATGATAAAGCCGCCCAGCGCCACTTCGTAGCCCAACGGCAGCAGCAACAGTACCGGGGAGATAAAGGCAAAGCTTGAACCCAGATAGGCCGGGATTTTCCCTTTACAGATGAAGAGGTACAGCAGCGTCCCGATACCGTTAAACAGCAGCACGGTAGCCGGGTTAATGTGGAACAGGATTGGCACCAGCACGGTTGCGCCAAACATCGCAAACAGGTGCTGCAAACTAAGCGGGATTGTCTGTAAAAGCGGCGGTCTTTCACTCACCCCGATAGCACGGCGCGTCATAGTGTTTTCCTCAAGTGTTGTTTGTTTTTAGCGGTTGGTTTTTTTATTCAAAAAAAAGCCGACTATCAAAGTCGGCTTCTTTTTCGTTGTTCACTTATTTGGTACCAAAAATCTTATCACCGGCATCACCGAGACCCGGGATAATGTAACCGTGCTCGTTCAGACCCTGATCGACAGAGGCGGTGTACAGCTCCACGTCCGGGTGCGCTTTTTCCAGCGCGGCGATGCCTTCCGGCGCGGCAACCAGTACCAGTACCTTGATGCTGCTGCAGCCCGCGTTTTTCAGCAGGTCGATAGTGGCGATCATTGAACCACCGGTCGCCAGCATCGGGTCAACAACCAGCGCCATACGCTCGTCGATGTTGGAAACCAGCTTCTGGAAATACGGAACCGGCTCCAGCGTCTCTTCGTCGCGATAAATACCGACCACGCTGATACGCGCGCTCGGGACGTGCTCCAGCACGCCTTCCATCATGCCCAGACCCGCACGCAGGATTGGCACAACGGTAATTTTTTTACCTTTGATCTGCTCAACCTGTACCGGGCCGTTCCAGCCTTCAATGGTGACAGTTTCAGTTTCCAGATCGGAGGTTGCTTCATAGGTCAGTAAGCTGCCAACTTCAGAGGCCAGTTCACGAAAGCGCTTAGTGCTGATGTCATGCTCACGCATCAGGCCCAGCTTGTGTTTAACGAGTGGGTGTTTCACTTCCACAATCTTCATTCTCTTTCTCCTTCGGGTGGCAGCCACAAAAAAATCGCCGGATTATACCGCTTTTTGCGGACTACGCCATACCCATCTTGCTTGACCGGGATCAACCAAAGTGAATAACGGGCTGCAGAGAGTATAAAAGAGACAAAAAAAACCGGAGGGCTAAGCGGCAGTTTTTATGCCCGGCGGCGCTGCGCTTGCACGGGCCTACAGGGGTTGTAGGCCGGGTAAGGCGAAGCCGCCACCCGGCAATGCAGAATTAAAGCGACTCGCCGTTGCTGGCAATCACCTTCTGATACCAGTCGAAGGATTTTTTCTTGCTGCGATTCAGCGTGCCGTTGCCTTCGTTGTCTTTATCGACGTAGATAAAGCCATAGCGTTTTTTCATTTCACCGGTGCCGGCTGAGACCAGATCGATACAGCCCCACGGGGTATAGCCCATCAGATCCACGCCATCTTCCACCACCGCTTTTTTCATCTCGCGGATATGGGCGCTGAGATAGTCAATGCGGTACTGATCGTTCACCGTGCCGTCGCTCTCCAGCACGTCGATGGCACCAAAACCGTTTTCGACGATAAACAGCGGCAGCTGGTAGTGATCCCAGAACCAGTTCAGGGAGTAGCGCAGCCCCACCGGGTCAATCTGCCAGCCCCAGTCCGATTTCTGCACGTAGGGGTTGGAGACCAGACTTTTGCTCTCGTCGTAATCCAGCTGCGGGTTATCCGCCGTCGCCTTGGTGGCAAACGACATGTAGTAGCTGAAGCCGATGTAATCCACACAGCCCTGCTTCAGCGCTGCTTTGTCCTCTTCGGTGATATCAAGCTCGAAACCGCGACGGGCAAAATAGTTGAGCAGATGCTGCGGATAGGCGCCGCGCACGTGCACGTCGGTGAACCAGTAGCGGCGATGCATAGCATTCATCGCCATCATCATGTCGTCCGGGGCGCAGGTCAGCGGATAAATCGGACACATGGCGATCATGCAGCCGATACGCAGGGACGGGTTGATTTCACGTCCGGCCTTTACCGCCAGGGCGCTGGCCACCAGCTCGTAGTGCGCCGCCTGGAACATCACCGGCTCGCGATCTTCACCCGGCTGATAGTGCAGGCCGGAGTTGGTGAACGGAGCGAAATCTTCGTGGAAGTTGGCCTGGTTGTTGATCTCGTTGAAGGTCATCCAGTACTTCACTTTGTGCTGATAACGCGTAAACACCACGCTGGCAAAGCGCACAAAGAAGTCGATCAGTTTACGGTTACGCCAGCCGCCGTATTCGCTCACCAGGTGATAAGGCATTTCGAAATGCGAGAGGGTAATCACCGGCTCGATGCCGTGCTTCAGGCACTCATCAAAGAGATCGTCGTAAAACTGCAGGCCCGCCTCGTTGGGCTGCTGTTCGTCGCCTTTGGGGAAAATACGCGTCCAGGCAATCGAGGTGCGGAAGCATTTAAAGCCCATTTCTGCAAAGAGTTGGATGTCCTCTTTGTAACGGTGATAGAAATCGATGGCTTCATGGTTGGGGTAGTTTTTGCCCGGCAGCACGCCGTCGGTGATCTCGCGCGGGACGCCGTGCGCGCCTGCGGTCATTACGTCTGCGACGCTCGGGCCCTTCCCGCCCTCCTGCCAGCCGCCTTCAAGTTGATGCGCCGCCACCGCGCCGCCCCACAGAAAACCCTCTTTGAATCCTGACATGCGATATCCCTCATTCAGCGTTAATTATCGGCAAAAAAGAGTACAGAAACCGGTTTCAGTGAAATGATGTGCATTCAGCGAAGGGGTTGCAAGTATAAGAATGTACCCGGTTTCATTTTCGTGAACGGGTTCAAGTTTGCGTGTCAGCACGCGATTTTTGCTGGATTTTCAGGGCCCCTTTTTTCTGTTGCAGAATGGGCTCGCAAACGTTTGCCTGGACTGTTAGAATTGCGCCGATTTTTCTTACAATCGCAATGCAATCGCGTGGGGACTTGAGCCGTGACCAACAAAACTTCTCTCAGCTACAAAGATGCCGGTGTAGATATTGACGCAGGTAATGCGCTGGTTGACCGTATCAAAGGGGTCGTTAAAAAAACCCGTCGCCCGGAAGTGATGGGTGGGCTGGGAGGATTCGGCGCACTGTGCGCGCTGCCGCAAAAATATCGCGAACCGGTTCTGGTCTCGGGCACTGACGGCGTCGGCACCAAGCTGCGCCTGGCGATGGATCTGAAACGCCACGACACCATCGGTGTTGACCTGGTTGCCATGTGCGTGAATGACCTGGTGGTTCAGGGCGCTGAGCCGCTGTTCTTCCTCGACTACTACGCCACCGGCAAGCTGGACGTCGACACCGCAGCCAGCGTGATCAGCGGTATCGCTGAAGGCTGTCTGCAGTCTGGCTGTGCGCTGGTCGGCGGTGAAACCGCTGAAATGCCGGGGATGTACCACGGCGAAGATTACGACGTAGCCGGCTTCTGCGTGGGCGTTGTCGAAAAATCAGAAATCATTGACGGCAGCAAAGTGACCGACGGCGACGTGCTGATTGCGCTGGGCTCCAGCGGTCCGCACTCCAACGGTTACTCTCTGGTGCGTAAAATTGTTGAAGTGAGTGGCTGCGATCCGCTGACCACCGAGCTGGAAGGCAAACCGCTGGCCGATCACCTGCTCGAACCAACCCGCATCTACGTGAAATCCATTCTGGAGCTGATCGAGAACGTGGATGTTCACGCCATCGCCCACCTCACCGGCGGCGGCTTCTGGGAAAATATTCCGCGCGTACTGCCGGACAACACCCAGGCGGTAATCGACGAATCCTCATGGCAGTGGCCGGCAGTGTTCAACTGGCTGCAGGATGCCGGTAACGTCAGCGATCATGAAATGTATCGCACCTTCAACTGCGGCGTGGGGATGCTGATCGCTCTGCCAGCCAGCGAAGTGGACAATGCCCTGGCGCTGCTGCAGGCCAAAGGTGAAAACGCGTGGAAAATCGGTATCATCAAAGCATCTGATTCCGAACAGCGTGTGGTCATTGAATGAAAAACATAGTGGTGCTCATTTCCGGTAACGGAAGTAATTTGCAGGCTATCATCGATGCCTGCGAACAGAAGAAGATCAACGGCACCATTCGCGCAGTATTCAGTAACAAGGCCGACGCGTTCGGCCTTGAGCGCGCCCGCGACGCAGGCATTGCCGCCCATGCGCTCGGTGCCTCGCAGTTTGCCAGCCGCGAAGCCTTTGATCGTGAGCTGGTGCAGGAGATCGACGCCTACGCCCCGGACGTGGTGGTGCTGGCGGGCTACATGCGGATCCTCAGTCCGGCCTTTGTGGCGCACTATGCCGGGCGACTGCTGAACATCCACCCTTCCCTGCTGCCAAAATATCCCGGCCTGCACACCCACCGTCAGGTGCTGGATAATGGCGACGAGGAGCACGGCACCTCGGTCCATTTTGTCACTGACGAATTGGACGGTGGCCCGGTGATCCTGCAGGCGAAAGTGCCGGTGTTTGCAGGCGACAGCGAAGAGGATGTCACCGCCCGGGTTCAGGCCCAGGAGCATGCCATCTATCCGCTGGTGGTCAGCTGGTTTGTTGATGGCCGCCTTGAAATGCGCGACGGTGCCGCCTGGCTGGATGGCGCGCCGTTACCCCCGCAAGGCCACGCGGCCGAAGAGTAGTCTTTTGCCGGGTGGCGCTATCGCTTACCCGGCCTACAACACCCTTTGCCCCGTCTGCCCGGCAACTCGTTATTATCCCTCAATAAAAAATTTAACTGTCATACTTTTCTGACACAGTTGGACATATAGTGGAAATGCTCGCCATAATAAAGGCGAGACGGATTTACCACGTCCTGTGATTGAACTGGAGTGTGAGTAGTAATGGGTCAGGAAAAGTTATACATCGAGAAAGAGCTAAGCTGGTTAGCCTTCAATGAGCGCGTGCTTCAGGAAGCAGCGGATAAAACTAACCCGCTGATTGAGCGCATGCGTTTTCTGGGGATTTACTCCAATAACCTGGATGAGTTCTACAAAGTTCGCTTTGCTGAGCTGAAACGCCGAATCATCATTAGCGAAGAGCAGGGTTTAAATTCCAATTCGCGTCATCTGCTGGGCAAGATCCAGTCCCGGGTTCTGAAAGCCGATCAGGAATTTGACAGTCTGTATAACGAGTTGCTGCTGGAGATGGCACGCAATCAAATCTTCCTGATTAACGAGCGACAGCTCTCGGTCAACCAGCAGAGCTGGCTGCGTCACTATTTCAAACATTATCTGCGCCAGCACATCACCCCCATTCTGATTAACCGCGAAACCGATCTGGTGCAGTTCCTGAAGGATGATTACACCTATCTGGCGGTGGAGATTATTCGTGGCGACAGCATCCGTTATGCGCTGCTGGAGATCCCGTCAGATAAAGTGCCGCGCTTCGTCAACCTGCCGCCGGAAACCCCGCGCCGCCGCAAACCGATGATCCTGCTGGATAACATCCTGCGCTACTGTCTGGACGACATCTTTAAGGGCTTCTTCGATTACGACGCCCTGAACGCCTATTCGATGAAGATGACCCGTGACGCCGAGTACGATCTGGTGCACGAGATGGAAGCCAGCCTGATGGAGCTGATGTCCTCCAGCCTCAAGCAGCGTCTGACCGCGGAGCCGGTGCGCTTCGTCTATCAGCGCGATATGCCGGACGCGATGGTCGAGATGCTGCGTGAAAAGCTGACCATCTCCCGCTACGACTCCATCGTCCCGGGTGGCCGCTATCACAACTTTAAAGACTTTATCGGCTTCCCGAATGTCGGCAAAGCCAATCTGGTGAACAAGCCGCTGCCGCGCCTGCGCCATATTTGGTTCGATAAGTTCCGCAACGGCTTCGACGCCATTCGCGAGCGCGACGTACTGCTCTACTATCCGTACCACACCTTTGAGCACGTGCTGGAGCTGATGCGTCAGGCATCGTTCGATCCCAACGTGCTGGCGATCAAAATCAACATCTACCGCGTGGCGAAAGACTCCCGCATTATCGATGCGATGATCCACGCCGCCCACAACGGCAAGAAAGTGACCGTGGTGGTGGAGCTGCAGGCACGCTTCGATGAAGAGGCCAACATCCACTGGGCCCGCCGCCTGACCGAAGCGGGCGTACACGTCATCTTCTCGGCCCCGGGGCTGAAGATCCACGCCAAGCTGTTCCTCATCTCCCGTAAAGAGGGGGAGGACGTGGTGCGTTACGCCCACATCGGTACCGGCAACTTTAACGAGAAGACCGCACGAATTTATACCGACTACTCGCTGCTCACCGCCGATGCGCGCATCACCAACGAGGTGCGCCGGGTCTTTAACTTCATTGAGAACCCGTATCGCCCGGTCAGCTTCGACTATCTGCTGGTGTCGCCGCAGAACTCCCGTCGCCTGCTGTATGACATGATCGACAAAGAGATCGCCAATGCCCAGAATGGCCTGCCGGCTGGCATTACGCTGAAGCTCAACAACCTGGTCGATAAAGGGCTGGTGGATCGCCTGTATGCGGCTTCCGGTTCCGGGGTTCAGGTCAATCTGCTGATCCGCGGCATGTGCTCGCTTATCCCTGAACTTGAGGGAATCAGTGAAAATATTCGCGTTACGAGCATCGTCGACCGCTACCTTGAACACGATCGCATCTATATTTTTGAGAACGGTGGCGATAAACGCGTCTACCTCTCCTCTGCCGACTGGATGACGCGTAACATCGATTACCGCATTGAAGTGGCGGCGCCGCTGCTTGACCCGCGGCTGAAGCAACAAATTCTTGATATCATTGACTTATTGTTAAGCGATACTGTAAAAGCACGTTATATCGATAAAGAACTGAGTAACCGCTATGTGCCGCGCGGCAATCGCCGTAAAGTGCGGGCACAGCTGGCGATTTACGACTATATCAAATCACTCGAGCAATCCGATTAACCTATGCCGATAAACGATAAGACCCCACGACCGCAGGAGTTTGCTGCGGTCGACCTTGGCTCTAACAGCTTCCACATGGTCATTGCCCGTGAAGTCGATGGTGCAATGCAGATCATCGGTCGGCTGAAACAGCGCGTCCACCTGGCTGACGGCCTGGGGCCGGACAACATGCTCAGCGAAGAGGCGATGGAGCGCGGGCTGAACTGCCTGTCGCTGTTTGCCGAACGCCTGCAGGGTTTCACCCCATCGAGCGTCTGCATTGTCGGGACCCACACCCTCCGCCAGGCGTCGAACGCCACCGAATTTTTAAAGCGTGCGGAGCAGGTGATCCCCTACCCTATCGAGATCATTTCGGGGAATGAAGAAGCCCGACTGATTTTCATGGGTGTGGAACATACTCAGCCAGAAAAAGGCCGCAAGCTGGTGATCGATATCGGCGGTGGCTCCACCGAGCTGGTGATTGGCGAAAACTTTGAGCCACATCTGGTGGAAAGCCGCCGGATGGGCTGCGTCAGTTTTGCACAACTCTACTTCCCGGGTGGGACCATCAGCCGGGAAAACTTCCAGCGTGCCCGCATGGCCGCGGTGCAGAAGCTGGAGTCGCTCGCCTGGCAGTACCGACTGCAGGGCTGGAACGTGGCGCTCGGCGCCTCGGGTACGATTAAAGCCGCACATGAAGTGCTGGTGGAGATGGGCGAAAAAGACGGTTTTATCACCCCGGAGCGTCTGTCGATGCTGATGGAAGAGGTGATCAAGCATAAGAGCTTTGATGCCCTGAGCCTGCCTGGCCTGTCCGAAGAGCGCAAGGCGGTGTTTGTGCCGGGTCTGGCGATCCTGTGCGGCGTGTTCGATGCGCTGGCCATTCGTGAGCTGCGCCTGTCTGACGGCGCGCTGCGCGAAGGCGTACTCTACGAGATGGAAGGCCGATTCCGTCACCAGGATATTCGCAGCCGTACCGCGCAGAGCCTGGCGAATCAGTACAACATCGATCGTGAGCAGGCGAAGCGGGTCCTGGAAACTACCACCCATATGTATGAGCAGTGGGAAACCCAGAACCCGAAACTGGCGCATCCGCAGCTGGCGGCCCTGCTGAAGTGGGCGGCGATGCTGCACGAAGTCGGATTGAACATCAATCACAGCGGGATGCACCGCCATTCGGCCTACATTCTGCAAAACAGCGACCTGCCTGGCTTCAATCAGGAGCAGCAGACCATGATGGCCTCGCTGGTACGCTATCATCGCAAAGCCGTTAAGCTGGACGAGTTGCCGCGCTTTACGCTGTTCAAGAAAAAACAGTTCCTGCCGCTGATCCAGCTGTTACGTCTGGGCGTGCTGCTCAACAACCAGCGTCAGGCGACCACCACGCCGCCAACCCTGACGCTCACTACGGACGACAACCACTGGACGCTGAGCTTCCCGCACGACTGGTTCAGCCAGAACGCGCTGGTGCTGCTGGATCTGGAAAGAGAGCAGCAGTACTGGAGCGCCGTTACCGGCTGGTGTCTGAAGATTGAAGAAGAGCACTCTCCGAACGTCGCCGCCTGATTGCCCTTCAGGCGCTCGTTGCGAGCGCCTGTTGCGGCAGCAAAGACTCCAGCCTGACGGGTTTACCTATTAAATAGCCCTGGAAGTAATCAATCCCCAGCGCCTCCGCGGCGCAACGGATCTCTTCGCTCTCGACATATTCTGCCACCACCAGCATCTTCTTCATCCGCGCCAGATGGCAAATCGAGGCCACAATCTGGTAATCCAGACTGTTGCTGACGATGTTACGAATAAAGCTGCCGTCGATCTTCAGGATATCGGCATCGACATTTTTTAAGCGGGCGTAACTGGCGTAGCCGGTGCCGAAATCATCAATGGCGACCCGGCATCCCATCTGCTGCAACTGGTTCATCGTCTGCATGGCCAGCCCGGCATTGCCAAAACTGCTGCTCTCGGTGATCTCAAAAATGAGCTGCCAGCTCTCAATGCCATAGGTTTCCAGCATGCGGCTCACCTCAAGCGGCAGCTGTGCCCGGCAAACGGATGATGGCGACAGATTGATGGCAAAACGCTGGCCCGGCAGACTCTCCCGGTTATCGGCCATAAACTGCAGCGTCTTCTCCAGCACCAGCAGATCAATCCGCGAAGAGAGGCCAAACTCCTGCGCGACGGGCAGAAACTCATCGGGGGCAATCAGCTCGGCACCATCATTTTGCAGCCGGAGCAGCACCTCATGATAGTCATCGCCGCGGATCCCCTTCACCGGCTGCGCCAGCAGGGTAAACTCATCTTTTTCCAGCGCGCGCTGCAGGCGATTCATCATCGCGACTTTGTCTTTCAGGCCGCGTTGCAGATTGATGGCGCCCCGCTGCTGCAGGTTTTCCGGGTGATTGGTCGCCAGGGAGAGATCCGCTATGGTGCTCAGCTCCCCCAGCAGCAGATAAAGATGCACCACCGGGGAACGCACGTAGCAGTAGCTGACCCCCACCTGCGGCTGGAGCGGCATCCCATCCCAGACGAAGCGAAAACGTTTGATATGTAGATCCAGCTCGTCAATACGGGACTGGTGCAGTTCGGTATTCAGCCGCAACACCAGATCGTGCCCGGACAGCTGATACACGCACTCATCCGGCTGCAGATAGTCATGGATCCACGCAGCCAGTTTCTGTTTGTACTGGATACGCAGCAAAACACCGTAGTTACGCCCCAGCACCTCCAGCTCCGGGATGCGCAGGAAGCAGAGCACCGACCAGGGGTTTTTCCCCAGCGCGCGGTTGAGCGCCCGCAGATTTGGTATGTGCACCACTGGGTCGAGAAATGCCAGCCGTCTGGCGCGGATATTAATCGTGCGCTGACGCGTCGCCAGCATCGCCATATAAACCACCACGAAGGTAAAGACCAGATAGCTGGAGGTGGTGATGGTGAGCTGAATGTCGTAACCCTGTGCCCGGGGAATGTAGCTGTCAAAAAAGTGAATAGAGATAATCAGCACCGGCGTCCAGATCAGGGACATCAGCTTATAACCGAAGCGCATCGATCCCCATAGCATCACTGGCATCAGCAGCGAGAGCGTGTAATTGGTACTGAAAATGGTGCTGTTTTCGTTGATCGGCCACAGGAGCAAGGCCAGCAGTGCGCCGGTTGCCGCGGTCCAGATAATCACTTCCGTCACCGTCACTTTACGATCGACCTGGCCCACGATCTGCGACAGCAGGCTTCGCAGATAGCGGGGATGGCGGAGAATGCGGATGATGAGATAGCAGAACGGCACGCCCGTCAGGCACCCGACCAGTAAGCCCTGGTAGTTAATCAGCGAGCGGATCCCGGGGGTGCTGATCCCCGCCAGGTCAAACCGGGTTTTGTAGACCCCAAGGAAGACGGCGAACTGAAACAGCAGCAGAAAAATCGTGGCCGGGCAGAGCATCTGCCAGAACATCCGTTGCGCCATCAGCCGGGCGTCACCATAGGAGACATTATTGCGGCGGGGAACAAAAACCCGGTATCCACCCCAGCTGAGGGTTATCGGAATCAAATAATGGCCAATCGCTACGGTGGTCTCGTAACCGCCCACCAAAGGGTAATAGTGTACAAAAAGCGCAATCACAATGCCTGGCACCGCCGCCATGCCGTAAAACAGCATCATCGACAATAAAAACGCCAATGGCATGTAATAGAGCACCACGATATTTCCCTGAACCTGGGTGTAGGTCGTGGCAAGTCGTGCAATGGGCAGCAGAACGATCGGCAGGATTAGGGGCAATGCCCACCAGCGGTCTTTGTATTTTTTGTATAATGAAAAGATAGTCATAGATGCCATAGTTAACCCACTCATCCAGGGGCAGTTCAGACAGGCATCCAACCTGACGACGTTGTCGTGCAGACGAAATAACGCAAACACGAAAGGAGGAAAGATTTTAGTAAGCCATGGCGAGCGAGATTTGACTTAAATCAAAAATATTATTGCCGAATAAGAATATTCACGTTTTTTAACGATAATTTTGTGCGAATTATCAATGGTGTAAATAAATTAATAATATACATAACAACAGGTGAATTAATCGTTGACGGAATTTTACAAACCGAATAATTGACCCCTGTGGCTTCCGTATGCCTTAATGGCACATCGCCCTCAGGGTATTTTCAGGAACACGACAGTGAGTCAGGCTACACGTATGCGAAAACGACATCGGTTTAACACTCGGATGACGCGAATCATACTGCTAATCAGTTTATCCTTTTTCCTTGGCCGTTTTATTTATTCCTCTATTGGCGCCTGGCATCATCATCAGGAAAAAAAGCAGGCACAGCAATCCAGCCTGTCAGTCGAAGCGCCTGACCGCTAAGTGTTCCAGTGCATGTTGACGTGAGGAGTGTCCCGCTCAGGATATCCTTAGTCCTGACCGACACTCTAACCAGATGTTAATTTGCCCTCTACAGAGTGCTGTTCCCCGGCATCATCCAAATAACGAAACCGTATTATCCCCTTATTTGTTAAATTGCTTACGTCCTTAAGCGCATAGTTTTTGGTGCTAAAAGGGGCTGTCATCATGTCTGGCTGCTGCTGAACCGCGCTTTCCGAGGAGCCGTTCAGTAAGGTGATAGAGGTAAATGAGATGTGCAGCGGTGTTGGGTTTACGCATTCGATAAACCACTGCGCGCCGTCATGCTTAAGGTGAAAACTCAACCGGGAAACAGCATCCTTTAACGACAGAGAGATCCCTTTCGGACGGTAAAAGATCTTTTGCTGGGTATTCATCGCCAACGCGAGTTTCCGCTCGTCTTTAACCTTGCCAATCGCAGATGGAATTTCATATAAATTCAACCAGAAAACCGATTCACGATCTGTCGGAAGCGGCTCCTGATTATAAAGAATACGCAGCGACTGGATCCCTTTCGGTGCCACGCGCAGTACCGGAGGGAGTATCACAAACGGGGCATGAGCGGAATCTGGATCGCCTGTGCCATCGTCCACCCAGCTTTGCACAATGACGGGATAATCATTGGTATTAACCAGCATCAGCGATTTTTCCCGATCGGTAGCCTGATAAACCACCCGCGTTGAGGAGGCCATAACACCTGCCTGGGCAGGTATTATGAGGAGCCAGGCCAGGAGCGCAGCCATATAACGGATCATTGCATCTTCACCAGTACATAGGCAGTGGCATGAACTTTACCCGGCGTGACCGTCTGTCCATTTAACTTTTTCAATGTGGCAATAAAATCGTAAGTGTACCAGGAGTATCCGGCCATAGAACTACCGTCTTTGGTTGCACCTTGCAGGACGGGATACCAGCCTGCGGCGTTGCCACCCGGTGTTAGCGTCGCGATGCCGGGTTGCCCTACAAACGTCAGCGCCTTTGCAGGTTCTTTGCTGTTTGCCACGGTTATACCCACGCCCTTGGCCATGCTGCTATCAAAATAGTTATCCGAAACCAGCGCGCTGACCCCGCCGCTGCCGTTGACAAGCCCCAGCGTTGAGGCTGCACTGTAGGCACCATCCGAGACCTGTAAGCCCAGCGCGGTCTGGGTATCATTAATCCCCGACGTCACTGCGTCACTGCACTCCACCCGGACAGAGAAATTCCCGGTTACCTCCTGCCCTTCTTCCAGTGCATTGGCCGTAATCGTTGGAAACAGGACAAACGGCGTCACGTTACGTGCCACACAAGTGGGGTTGGAATAGAGTTTATTGGCGGTACGCATACCATAGCCAAAGCCATTATCAGATCCCCAAAAGGCATATTTCGTTGCACAGTCATCGCCGGGTTTGTCATGGCCAAAACTGAAAGAGACGTTGTCATCGCCTGACAGCTGAATGTAGGCGTTAGGCTCGGTACAGGTATACATTTTTCCTGCTGAGCTGGCATAGGTGATCCCCGCACAAAAAGAGGCGACCCCGGCAGGGGGAAGCGTACTCACCCGGTACAGCTCTGCCTGCAACGGGGGAATATCCTGCAAGCGAATTTGGATCTTTCCGCCCTCGGTACCGTATGTGGTAATAGGCACTTTTTTCCAGTAGCGAGAGACCACGACACCAGACATAGTTTGGCGTAAGCCCACATAGGCAAACCAGGTTGCGTAGACACCATCAAGACCGTCTTGCGCGCCGATATCGACATTGCCGCCAACCCGATCGTCACCGTTGGTGGCGATCAGGTAATAAATGTTCGGTAGATCGGCCTGGTCACATTCCCAAAAGACGGTACTCCCTGTCGCGCCAAGGGTTGTATAGTTTGTCGAGGGTACAACGGTGCTCGCGAGCAGGCTTCCTACCGGAACAAAATAGGGGTCCGGCAGATTGATTTTTCCAAAGGGGATAATCGCGCTGTACCCGCTATCTGCCTGCAAGGAAGTACTCTTTTTATTACATGTCGCCCATGATGGCAGTGCCACCCCGAGCAGCAACAGTGCTGCACATAACTTCACTAGCAGCGTATTCCTTTTGTTCATTTGTCCTCCATGCAATCAATTGACACATACAGCGTCGAGCTTAAGTAAGGCATTTCCCTGTTTAGCCGCAGGAAATTTATAGGGCATACGACACTTATCTTCAGCGTCATCACCCCAGCGAACCACTAACTCGCCCTCGGTCTTTTCAGCCCGCACATAGATTTGTCCGCCCTGACCCGCCATCCCGACGATATCGCCCTTTTCGTCCAGCACATCCGCCCCCAACGGCACCGGTTGACCATCCTTAAAGCGGGTACGGATCAGCAGCGCGGTACCGGTACGGGTACGGAACACCACTTTGACGCCAGCACCTGCCACCGGGGCGATCTGCTTCTCACTGTCCACCAGTTCCGCATCGCCTTCCATCCCCTGAGGGTCCAGGGAAATTCGGTTGTAGCGATAAGGCGTCACTGCCGGAACCAACGCATACCCATTGCTGTCGATCACCACCTGCTGCGAGCTAAAGATTTTTGCCCCTGTGGCGCCCTTCGCCTCGACCAGCGCAAAGGTATCGCCCAGATACGGCCCCATCGTCAGGCCGCCGGAATGGGCAACAAATGCCCCCTGCGCATTACCCGATGCCTGCCAGTACCCTTTCCCCTGCGAGGCATTGACGCCCAGCGTGGCAAACGTCGTTCGTTTCTGCAGGTTGCCACCGACGGTGGTCTGTTTGTTTTCCTGATCGCGGGTCACGTTCAGGTTGTAGTTTGTGGTCATGGCTTCATCCACCATCCCCGAAACAGCGGTCTGATACTGATCGCCGCCGTCAGAAGAGTGGGTCCAGGAGTTTGTCAGATCTGCCGCACGCGGACCTGAACCAAACGGAATCGAAAATGATAAGGACGTCATGGTCTGCATACTTCCTTCATCATCGTTATAACTTCCCGTCCGCTGTCGACCCACGGACAGGTTCATGGCGATGCCATACGCGAAAGTGTTGCTGTAGCCAAACTGCAGCTGCATATCCTTATTCCGATCGCCGCGGTAGCTTTGCGCCGAACCGGTCAGGAAAATATTGCCGTAGCTCTGCAGACTCTGACTGACTGACACATCAAAGCGCGCAAGCTGACGATAGGTGCTGGACTGCCAGTCATCCGCCTCGCCGTGCTTCCATGCCTCACGTAAACCGAGTACATCGCTGAAATCGCGATAGCCATCAGTGGAATAGCGATAACCTGCAAGGGAAACCGTTGTGCTTGTTGGCTGGAACGTTTTGCTCCATGCAAGGTGTGCCATCCAGCCCTCGGTGTAGCCCTCGTCGGGTAAATCAGCCCGGGAGTAGGTGGCATCCACGCCAAACGACCCCAGATAACTGCCGTACACCCCGCCTATTAACGCTGACTGATAGCCATCAGAAATACGCAGCCCCGTATTCGCCGTGATGCTATTGGTTATCCCGCGCTGCCAAATCAGATCGCTGAACGCTGCCTCTTCCCCGCTATCCCGCGTTTTACCTATTTCAACACTGTAGCGCGAGATGCCCGGGCGCATGGATTCAGGAACAGCCGAAAACGGCACGCTAAAATGGCTGACAGAACCGTCGGCCTCGGTAATGGTCACGATAAGATCCCCGCTATAGCTGGTGGGATACAGATCGTTAATTTCAAAGGCACCGGGAACGACGGTGGTCTGATAAATTTCCGTACCGTTTTGCGTCACGGAAACTTTCGCATTCGACGTCGCCACGCCGCGGATCGTCGGGGCATAACCCCGCATTGAATCCGGGAGCATCCTTTCATCGCTCGACAGGCTCACGCCGTTATAATCCAGGCCGGAAAAAAAGCGCCCGTTGGTGATCAATTCTCCCATCATCAGCTGGCTCTGGATAAGGGGTAAGGGCCGCTGCACATAGCTGCGGATATTATTCCATTTACTCCCGCCCTCTTTATCCCAGTTGATGTTGGATAATTGACGATACTGCCAGCTTCCGAGATTAAGCCCACCGTTCAGCGATGCCCACACGGAATCTCTGTCCCTCATTTCATTATCTGAATAGGAGACGTGATAATAGTTAGCAATATAGTTGGCAAACCCCAGCGAACTGCCGGTATCCAGTTCCCGCGGATTGACATAGCCACGCGGCACTTTATTCAACAGCATCTGAGGGATAGTAAAATCCAGCCGAAAACGGGAAGCATCAACATAGGTGCTGCTCCCTTTGGCAACCTGCTCGATCAGTTTGCAGGTACCCTCGGCATTCTCCACATTCTTCAGGCCTATTGCTGTCAGCATCTCAGGCGTTAGGCAGGGTTTCACTGAACCATCGGGTTGTTCAATAAAATCGATATTATATTGCTCAGAAAACTGGCTATTAATATAAACATCCATTTTATATTGGCCAGCCAGAATACTGTTTGGCCTGGTTAAACGCCCTAATAATTCCTCGCTAAATCGCCCCCCGCGGAATAAATCCTTATCAAACACGTAATCATTGTCCGATGTCGAATTATTTGTACTTACGTGCTCGTTTTCAGAGGCAGCTTGCGCGGCAGAAACCGATGCCAATATCAAGCATAGCATTGCAGGATATTTCATTGATTTGGTATCCATCCCAAATGATTTAACATACAGCAAAGAATTGAATAAAATTCTCTTTAGAGGTTAATGGTATTCACGTTATCAACGCCGTAATCATTGACGACCACTAAACGTAACTGGCTTCCTGCCAGGCGGGATACGGATGCAGAAGGCGTCCATTCGGTCTCTTTTTTCGGTGCAACCAGGGTCGAATCGGCCAGGGTAATTTCTCTACCATTAACCAATAAACTCGCTTTTCTTACAACGACATGATACCCCGTTGGATTGCTTACCTTAATACGCTTGCCATCCAGGCTAAAGCGTAAAGCCTTCACAGCATCGGCAGGAGCACCAGCAATACCTTTAGGACGATAGAAAATTTTCACTCGTGAAGTCACAGCAAGAACCAGTTGATTCGCGGCCTGTTCGTTTTTTTTCAGTAAAGGCAGCTGGCTAAAGCTGAAATAAAAAATAGTCTCGCGGTCCTGTGGTAAGTTATCGCCAATATACTTTATTCTGATTGATTGCCCCGAATTGGGCTCCATACGAAATATTTGTGGCGTAACTATAAACGATGATGAGCTGTCAGCTTTTTCTTTAATTTCCTCATGATCGTCAATCTGCATCTGAAGAAGATAAGCTTTGTTATCAGGATTTCTTAATTGAACTGTTTTTTCTTTTGCTTGCTCAGGGAAAATGACGCGGGTCCCTGTCATTACGACACTGGCAGACGCGGTGTTTATGCCTGATACAATAAAAATAATCAGAAAAATGAAAAACTTGTACATCCCTCGAACTCCACGCCTTTTACAGCTGAATATACATTCTGGCCCGGCGATCTCCGCCAGGCCAGAATGTACCTAATTACAGGTAGCTTACTGTGTATTCCGCAACAGCGCTGATTTTACCTGGAGCAGCAGTAGCCGCATCAACAACATAGTATTGAGCACCAAACTCGTAGCTTGCTGTGGTGGCATTAGCCGCCAGCACCAGACCTGGTACGCTGGTTACACCAGACAGTTGTACTGCGGTGCCGCCTGTACCGGAGGTGGTCAACTGAATACCATAGCCTGTAGCCGCATCCGTAGTGGCGCGGTTACCCAGCGTTCCGGTGGTGCTATCAACATCGTAACCCAGGAATTTGGTGGTGATATTGGTGCTTGAGGTCGAAGACTTACAACCACTCAGGGAGATGGTGAACGGCGTCAGGCCTGCAGTTTGACCGTTAGTCAGAGTTTCACCAAATTCCGTTGCAGCTACTGTTGGCAGCATGACCACAGAGCTGGTTTGTCCGTTAATATTTACGGAACAGGTTTGATCGGTTACTTCACCTTCAAATGTTACCGTCGGCGCAGCCAGTGCAGAATATGGAAGAGCAACTACGGTAAATGCTAAGGCAATTTTTTTTAAACCAGTCATAATATATCCTTATTTAAGTAGGCAAACACATCTTCATTCCAATGGAGATGTAATTATTCAGAAAGCAATTTTAAATAAATCTAACGCCATTTTTCCCACCATTATTAACACTAACTATATGCACACGTAGTGAAAGCAATACGAATGCAGATGCAGTGTTATTAGCTGCTGGAGTAATAAGCTTAATAAATTCCAAAATTTAAAACAACCCACCTAATCCGTTCAAAAAACAATCACGAACATATAATACGTTCCATTTCATCAAGTTAAAAAACACAACGTTAAAAATATCGCCAGAATAATAAAAGTCATTTTAGTCGTTGCTTATTAAAGCCAAAGCATAAGCCCTACAAAACCATCTGGCGGACAGGATAAACAACCAATCTACTTACACCCATCAGTTATTTAAACTATTTATAAAGAAAAAAACCATCAATGGATAATAGATATATAAATGATTGGCTTATTCACAAATTAAATAATTTGAAATCAAAAACCCACATAATGATATTAAATTAAAGCGTTTTTTAGAGTAATTAAGTTCTCTATATTTATTTACTTCATAATATTTTTGCCATTAACAGAACGCATTGTGCAGAAAATGTTCACAAAAAATAAAAAAGCCCTCTGTATTAGAGGGCTTTTATGCGTTCTTCAGGTTATAAACAACCCGGCACGATTAGCAGATTATTCCCACTCAATCGTCGCAGGTGGCTTCCCGCTGATGTCATACACTACCCGCGAAATGCCATTTACTTCGTTGATGATGCGGTTAGAGACGCGGCCTAAGAAGTCATACGGCAGGTGCGCCCAGTGGGCAGTCATAAAGTCGATGGTCTCAACCGCACGCAGGGAGACAACCCAGTCGTACTTGCGGCCATCGCCCATTACACCCACAGAACGAACCGGCAGGAATACGGTGAACGCCTGGCTGACTTTGTTGTACAGGTCAGCTTTGTGCAGCTCTTCAATGAAGATCGCGTCCGCACGACGCAGCAGGTCGCAGTACTCTTTCTTCACTTCGCCCAGCACGCGTACGCCCAGACCCGGGCCCGGGAACGGGTGACGGTAGAGCATGTCGTACGGCAGACCCAGCTCCAGACCAATCTTACGCACTTCGTCTTTGAACAGCTCGCGCAGCGGCTCAACCAGACCCATCTTCATCTCTTTCGGCAGGCCGCCCACGTTGTGGTGAGATTTGATGACGTGTGCTTTACCGGTTGCGGATGCCGCAGATTCGATCACGTCAGGGTAGATGGTGCCCTGGGCCAGCCACTTCACGTCTTCCAGACGCAAGGCCTGTTCGTCGAACACTTCCACGAACACGCGACCGATGATTTTACGTTTCGCTTCCGGATCGTTTTCACCCGCCAGCGCGGTCAGGAAACGCTCTTCGCCTTCAACGTGAACGATGTTCAGGCCGAAGTGGTCGCCAAACATGTCCATCACCTGCTGAGCTTCGTTCAGGCGCAGCAGACCGTTGTCCACGAACACGCAGGTCAGGTTTTTACCGATGGCGCGGTGCAGCAGCATCGCGGTCACGGAGGAGTCAACCCCGCCGGAGAGGCCGAGGATCACTTTGTCGTCACCGACCTGCTGGCGAATACGCTCAACCGCATCGTCGATGATTTTTGCTGGCGTCCACAGGGCTTCACACTGGCAAATGTCGATGACAAAACGCTCCAGCATGCGTAGACCCTGACGGGTATGAGTCACTTCCGGGTGGAACTGCACGCCGTAGAAGCGTTTCTCTTCGTTAGCCATGATGGCGAACGGGCAGCTTTCGGTGCTGGCGACGGTCACGAAGTCAGACGGGATGGCGGTGACTTTGTCGCCGTGGCTCATCCACACGTCCAGCAGCGCTTTGCCGTCGGCGGTCAGGGAGTCTTCGATACCGCGGATCAGGGCACTCTCAGTCTGAACTTCAACCTGCGCGTAGCCGAACTCACGTTCGTTAGACCCTTCAACGTGGCCACCCAACTGCATCGCCATAGTCTGCATGCCGTAGCAGACGCCGAACACCGGCACGCCAGCTTCGAATACATACTGTGGCGCGCGCGGGCTGTTATCTTCGGTGGTGCTTTCCGGGCCGCCGGAGAGGATGATACCGCTTGGATTGAATTCGCGAATCTGTGCTTCCGTGACATCCCACGCCCACAGCTCACAGTAAACGCCCAGCTCACGGACGCGACGAGCGACCAGCTGAGTGTATTGCGAACCGAAATCCAGAATGAGAATGCGATGTTTATGAATATTTTCCGTCATTGACGCTAATTCCGAGGCAAGTGAAACAAAATCGCCCGGCATATAGCCGGGCGTGGAAACTTATCAGGAGCCCATACGGTAGTTCGGGGACTCTTTGGTGATGGTCACGTCGTGAACGTGACTTTCCTGAATACCCGCGCCGCTGATACGCACGAATTCCGCTTTAGTCCGCAGCAGGTCGATGGTACCACAGCCGGTCAGACCCATACAGGAGCGCAGGCCGCCCATCTGCTGGTGAATGATCTCTTTCAGGTAGCCTTTATAGGCCACGCGGCCTTCGATACCTTCCGGCACCAGTTTGTCGGCAGCGTTGTCGGTCTGGAAGTAACGGTCAGAAGAGCCTTTGGACATCGCGCCCAGAGAACCCATCCCACGGTACGACTTATAAGAACGGCCCTGGAACAGTTCGATCTCGCCCGGGGACTCTTCGGTACCGGCCAGCATGGAACCGACCATTACCGCTGCGGCACCGGCCGCGATGGCTTTGGCGATGTCGCCAGAGAAACGGATCCCGCCGTCAGCAATAACCGGAATACCGGTGCCTTCCAGCGCTTCTACCGCATCGGATACCGCAGTGATCTGCGGAACGCCCACGCCGGTCACGATACGGGTAGTACAGATGGAGCCAGGACCGATACCCACTTTCACCGCGCTGCAACCCGCTTCAGCCAGGGCGCGAGCGCCTGCGCCAGTTGCCACGTTACCGCCGATGATCTGCAGATCAGGGTATTTTGCACGGGTCTCACGAATACGCTGCAGCACGCCTTCGGAGTGGCCGTGAGAGGAGTCAATCAGCAGGACGTCAACGCCCGCAGCAACCAGCGCATCAACGCGCTCTTCGTTGCCTGCGCCAGCGCCAACCGCAGCGCCCACGCGCAGACGGCCATGCTCGTCTTTACAGGCGTTCGGTTTACGTTCTGCTTTCTGGAAGTCTTTAACGGTGATCATGCCGCGCAGGTGGAAGCTGTCATCCACAACCAGCGCTTTCTCAACGCGTTTTTCGTGCATTTTTGCCAGCACCACGTCGCGGGATTCGCCTTCACGCACGGTGACCAGACGCTCTTTCGGGGTCATGTAGACGCTGACCGGCTGGTTCAGGTCGGTGACGAAACGCACGTCACGGCCAGTGATAATGCCCACCAGCTCGTTATCAGCAGTCACAATCGGATAGCCTGCAAAGCCGTTACGCTCGGTCAGGGCTTTCACTTCGTGCAGAGTAGTGGTTGGCAGAACGGTCTGTGGGTCGGTAACGATGCCAGATTCATGTTTCTTCACGCGGCGAACTTCTTCTGCCTGGCGCTCGATAGACATGTTTTTATGAATAAAGCCAATGCCGCCTTCCTGAGCCAGGGCAATAGCCAGGCGCGCTTCAGTCACGGTGTCCATTGCCGCGGAGAGCATAGGAATGTTCAGGCGAATGGTTTTAGTCAACTGCGTGCTGAGGTCGGCAGTATTCGGCAGAACGGTGGAGTGAGCGGGAACGAGGAGGACGTCGTCAAACGTCAGTGCTTCTTTAGCAATACGTAGCATGGGCAATATCTCTGACCTGGGTGGTTAAATATTGCCGTGGCATTATACAGAGCGTAACCGATTGCATCTACACTTTTTTATAAAAAATGCTTGCGATTGCCTCTTATCAGGTTACTATCGACTGAATAACTTGCTGATTTAGAATTTGATCCCGCTCACATGTTATCCTCTCAATCCCCCTCAATTTATACCGTCAGCCGCCTTAACCAGACGGTCCGTTTGCTGCTTGAGCAGGAAATCGGCCAGGTGTGGATCAGCGGAGAAATTTCTAATTTCACCCAGCCGGCATCCGGTCACTGGTACTTCACCCTGAAAGACAACACCGCTCAGGTGCGCTGCGCGATGTTCCGCAACAGCAACCGTCGGGTGACGTTCAGGCCGCAGCACGGGCAACAGGTTCTGGTTCGCGCCAGTATCACCCTGTACGAACCGCGCGGTGATTATCAGATTATCGTTGAGAGCATGCAGCCAGCGGGTGAAGGTCTTCTGCAGCAAAAATATGAGCAGCTGAAAGCCGCCCTGTCGGCAGAAGGGCTGTTCGATCAGCAGTACAAAAAGCCGCTCCCCTCCCCTGCCCACTGCGTAGGGGTGATCACCTCGAAAACCGGCGCCGCGCTGCATGACATTCTGCACGTCCTGAAACGCCGCGACCCTTCCCTGCCGGTGATCATCTACCCGACCGCCGTGCAGGGTGACGATGCGCCCGGGCAGATTGTCCGCGCCATTCAGCTTGCCAACGCCCGTCAGGAGTGTGATGTGCTAATCGTCGGGCGCGGGGGTGGTTCGCTGGAAGATCTCTGGAGCTTTAACGACGAACGCGTGGCACGGGCGATTTTTGCCAGCCAGATCCCGGTGGTCAGCGCCGTCGGGCATGAAACTGACGTCACTATCGCCGATTTTGTTGCCGACCTGCGGGCACCCACGCCCTCTGCCGCAGCTGAAATGGTGAGCCGTAATCAGCTCGAACTGCTGCGCCAGATGCAGAACGGCCAGCAGCGGCTGGAGATGGCGATGGACTATTTCCTCGCCAACCGCACCCGTCGCTTTACCCAGCTTCATCACCGCCTGCAGCAGCAGCATCCGCAGCTGCGTCTGGCACGTCAGCAAACCGTGCTGGAACGTCTGCGCCAGCGGATGAACCTCGCAGTGGATAATCAGCTTAAACGGGCGGTCCAGCGCCAGCAGCGCACCACTCAACGCCTGAATCAGCAAAACCCGCAGCCGCGCATTTATCGGGCGCAAACGCGTATTCAACAGCTGGAGTACCGCCTCGCGGATAACCTGCGCGCGCGCCTGAGCAGTACCCGCGAGCGTTTTGGTAATGCGGTCACCCATCTGGAGGCCGTCAGCCCGCTCTCGACGCTGGCGCGCGGTTACAGCGTGACTACCGTGACCGACGGCAACGTGCTGAAGCAAACCAAACAGGTCAAAGCCGGGGATCTGCTCACCACCCGGCTGTCTGACGGCTGGGTGGAAAGCGAAGTGAAAGGCGTGACGCCGGTGAAGAAAACCCGCGCGCGCAAAAAGGCCTGACACGCGTCAGGTCGTTATAACTTAAATCCTGCGCACTTTCATCCCGCGATTTGTCCGACTTGCCTGCCGTTTCGCCACTATGGCATACACTTAAGCTGTTGCTTTTTTCGGCATTGCCATAACAGGAGAGACGCATGACCCGAACCTTTAGCGTGATCCCGCCCTATATTCTTCGCCGTATTATTGAGAGTGGCTCTGAGCCGCAGCAGCGCTGCGCCCGCCAGACCCTGACCCATGTCCAGACGTTGATGGCCCACATGCCGGGAAAACCCGCTGCGCCGCACGTTAATAAGGCCGGACAGCGGGAGCGGGACATTTACGACGCCAGGCAGACCCAGGAGCTGCCGGGCACCCAGGTACGCTATGAGGGGCAGCGCTCTAACGGCGACGTGGCGGTGGACGAAGCCTACGATTATCTGGGCATCACCCATGATTTTTTCTGGAAAAACTATCAGCGCGACTCCCTCGATAACAAAGGGCTGATCCTCACCGGGACCGTGCATTATGGCCGGGAGTACCAGAACGCCTTCTGGAACGGGCAGCAGATGGTATTTGGCGACGGGGACGGCGATATTTTTAACCGCTTTACCATCGCCATAGACATAGTTGCCCATGAGCTAAGCCACGGCGTTACAGAGACGGAAGCCGGGCTTATCTACTTTGAACAGTCCGGCGCGCTGAACGAGTCGTTATCAGACGTGTTCGGCGCGCTGGTGAAGCAATATCACCTTAAGCAAACCGCCAATGAGGCAGACTGGCTGATTGGCGAAGGCCTGCTGGCCGAGGGGATTAATGGCAAAGGGCTGCGATCGATGTCAGAACCTGGAACCGCCTATGACGATCCCCTGCTCGGCAAAGATCCGCAGCCCGCGCATATGAAAGACTTTATCAAAACGCGCGAAGATAACGGCGGCGTGCATCTTAATTCAGGCATTCCTAATCGCGCGTTTTATCTTGCCGCGACGGCCATTGGCGGCCATGCCTGGGAGAAAGCCGGTTATGCCTGGTATGACACGGTTTGCGATCGACAGCTGGCGCAAGATGCAGATTTTGACGCCTTTGCGAAACTAACGGTGGCACACGGTGAAAAGCGATCGGGTGGTGACGTCGCCGCAGCCATTGAGCAAGCCTGGAAACAGGTGGGAGTGTTGTAAATGCAGGTTCCGGAACTGACGGATGACGCGGTGGTCGAGCTGGCGCGTGAAGGTGGTGTGGCCTATATCCCCCATCTCAGCGGGTTGCGGCGCATCGCGCTCTCGACGCTTAACAGCGCGCAGCGCCAGCGCGTGGTAAACATACTGGAGCAGGCTATTCCACGGGGAGAGCCGCCTGGCCAGCGGTCGTCACCCGGCGGCGGCGACCAGCGCTATTTTCGCATTCAGATCATCTGGACCCGGCACAATCAGGCGCAATACACCGACATCATTGTGCTGGTTCCCGAGCAGGAAGCGCCAGAGTCGCTGGTCGAACTCTGGCAGAAAGGCGAAGGCTGCGTCTGCGATTAAGCGTCAGCCCTGACGAACTCCACGCGCTTTTTCGAGATCAGACCGTGGCCGTTCTGGCAGAAATAATCCACCGCACCACAGGCTTTTAATACCTGGAGTGGCTGATGGCACTCCGGGCAGCGCGCTTCCAGGGCGATATCTTTGTTGCAACGCTCGCAGTGCGCCACGCCGTTTTGCGGCTCCAGCTCTGCATGACAATCCGGGCAGGTAATCGACATGATGACTCCTTTGAAGGACATTCAGTTCTGCACTGATGTTAACACGATGCGTTCACTGAGGGCCACGCAGCTGCTGCTGTAATGTCAGCAGCAGCTCCACCTCTTCCAGTCTGCGCTGCGTCGTGCGGCTTACTTCGGCCGGGGCGCGTGCAAACAGACTGTGCTCCCCCAGAATATGCTCCGCCAGACAGCGCTCATAGATCGTGCCACCAAAACGCCAGGACTGAACCTTGTCGCCCTCGATCAGCTCAAGCACATCTTCTGCCCCGCGCCGGTCGTGGCTCATCACGCGTCCATCCCGCAGATGCAGCCGCAGCCCTTTTTGTCCTCCGGACGGCCCGGCATATTTATTGAGCCAGATCTCCACCGGCACGCCGCTGACCTGCCCCTGAAGATGCGCCTCGCCTTCCGCGGTGGTTAGATCGCCTCTGGCGATATCGCATCCCAGACGATCTCTGGCGGTGACAACCTGCAGGGCGATATCGCCGTCGCCGCCGAGGTAACGCACCGTTTCCCGTATCATCGCCAGCACGTGCGTACCAATATCCAGAATCACCCCGTCAGGATGGCGCAGCGTGCGGGTGTCCGGTTCCCCGGTGGCAAAGTTGAGCGCGATGGGTTCCCCCGCCGCGTTAAACCCGCTCGGCTCCTGTAAAAAACCGTCGATTTTGGCGATGTCCGACAAGTCCCTGACCAATCCCAGCTGCACCAGGTTAATGCGCGCCATCCAGTGATCGAGGGCCAGCACCCTGGAGGCCGCTTCCGGTCTCGCCAACAGCGTTTTCACTCTGTCGATTTGAGCAAGGGTGGCGACAATCGGCTTTTCGACCACAATGCGCGGGATGGAGGACGCCAGGGCCTGCTCAAGCACCTCAAGGTGCTGCAGCGATGCGGTAGTGATAAACAGCGTATCGAGAGGACGAGCAAGCAGGTCGGCAAGCGAAGGACAGCGGGTGACGCCATCAAGGGTCCTGTCTGTCTGGATATCAAACCCCAGACAGCGGAGGGAGGTACCAAAGGTGTTTTGTAGTGCGGGTAAGTAGGCGGTTTCAACCACCGCGCCAAGTCCAACAAACCCTATCTGCATGTATCACCTCTGTTTTGGCAAGGCCGGAGCGTAACGCACGCCCCGGCCAGGTCGGGCAGATATCAGGCGTTAGTTACGGGCTTCGGCTCGTTTTTCGTCTGCGTATTTTCCAGCATACGACGCACCGGAACAATGAGCACCATCAGGACAGCGGCACAAATCAGCAGTGCGATGGAGCAGCGCGCGAAGAGATCCGGCAGCATATCCAGCTGATCGGCCTTCACATGACCGCCAATCAGGCCCGCCGCCAGGTTGCCCAGGGCGCTGGCACAGAACCACAGGCCCATCATCTGGCCGCGCATTCTCTCCGGGGCCAGCAGGGTCATGGTCGCCAGACCAATCGGGCTCAGGCACAGTTCACCGAGGGTCAGCATCAGGATACTGCCCACCAGCCAGAACGGCGATACGCCCGCCCCACCGTTACTGAGAACGTTCTGCGCCGCCAGCATCATCAGGCCAAAGCCCCCTGCCGCACACAGAATGCCGATCACAAATTTGGTGATGCTGCTCGGGCGAATGTTGTTGCTCGCCAGCTTCGGCCAGGCCCAGCTAAAGACTGGCGCCAGCAGGATAATAAACAGGGCATTAATCGACTGGAACCACACCGCGGGAATTTCAAAATCACCGATCATGCGGTTGGTGTAGTCGTTGGCGAAAAGGTTAAACGAGGTCGGCTTTTGTTCAAACGCAGACCAGAAGAAGGCCGCCGACACCAGCAGGATAAAGCAGACCAGCAGCCTGGCGCGCTCTTTACGGTTCAGACCGGCAAACATGAACAGCCAGATAAAGTAGAGCGCCACCGAGGCGGCAATGACGTACACCAGCACGCTGGCCACGGCAACCGGGTTAATGACAATCACACCCTGGGCAATCAGGGTCACGATAAACGCAATACCCGCCGCCAGGGCCAGTAACCAGCCGCCAACGCCTTTTTTCTTCGCCACCGGGCTGTTCCAGGTAGAATCCAGCCCTACTTCGCTGTCGTAGCGCTTCATCGACGGCACGGCAAAGAGGCGGAAGATAACCAGCGCCACCAGCATCCCGATGCCACCGATACCAAAGCCCCAGTGCCAGCCGTGGGATTTAATCAGCCAGCCGGAGATCAGCGGCGCGATAAATGACCCCATGTTGATGCCCATGTAGAACAGTGAGAAGCCGCCGTCACGACGCGCATCGCCTTTCTTATACAGCGTGCCCACCATCACCGAGATACAGGTTTTGAACAGGCCCGAGCCGAGAACGATAAACATCAGGCCGATAAAGAACAGGTTGTTTCCCATCACCGCAGAGAGCGCAATCGACAGGTGGCCGAGGGCAATCAGAATTGAGCCGTACCAGACCGCTTTCTGCTGGCCGAGCCAGTTATCCGCCAGCCAGCCGCCCGGCAGCGCGGCCAGATACATGGTCCCGGCGAAGATGCCGACAATAGCAGAGGCATTTTCACGCGCCAGCCCCATGCCGCCGTCATAGACGGTTGCCGCCATAAACAGGATCAGTAGCGGACGAATACCGTAAAACGAGAAGCGCTCCCACATCTCCGTGAAGAACAGCGCGCCGAGCGGATAAGGATGGCCGAAGAAAGTTCGGCTTTCGTTTTTATTAACAGAGGATTGCATAATTCTCCTGAGACGATGTGTCGTGTTGCTTGTTAACACCGGAAGCCAGCCACCCGGTTAGCGATTAGGTAGCTTTTTTACATCCGGCGAAATGTTATTTAACCATTTGATAACCTAAGGCAACTTTTGTCCAGCCCCCGGAGCACCCTCAAAAGACGAAAGTTCGACAATCGTCTTATTTCTTAGATTTTATGTTGGATAAACATGAATAGTGATTGACATCACATCAATAATTATTCGTTCCTTTCGGGCATAAAAAAACCCGCGACGGGCGCGGGTTTTTCAGCAGAACAGCAACGATTATTTGCTTTTCTTAATGTGTTTAATCAAACGCTTACGCTTACGCATCTGGTTCGGCGTCAGGGTGTTACGTTTGTTAGCAAACGGGTTATCCCCTTCTTTGAACTGGATACGGATCGGTGTACCCATCACTTCCAGCGATTTACGGAAGTAGTTCATCAGATAGCGTTTGTAAGAATCTGGCAGATCCTTCACCTGATTACCGTGGATCACCACGATAGGCGGGTTATAACCGCCGGCGTGGGCATATTTCAGCTTCACGCGACGACCACGCACCAGCGGTGGCTGATGGTCTTCTGCCGCCATGGTCATGATACGGGTCAGCATCGCGGTACCGACACGACGCGTTGAACAGTCGTAGGCTTCGCGTACGGACTCAAACAGATTACCCACGCCGCTGCCGTGCAGGGCAGAGATGAAGTGAACGCGGGCAAAGTCGATAAAGCCCAGACGGAAGTCCAGCATCTCTTTGACCTGCTCACGCACTTCGTTGCTCAGGCCGTCCCACTTGTTGACGACGATAACCAGTGAGCGCCCACTATTGAGGATAAAGCCGAGCAGGGAGAGATCCTGATCGGAGATACCTTCACGGGCATCGATAACCAGCATCACCACGTTGGCGTCTTCAATCGCCTGCAGGGTTTTGATTACCGAGAATTTCTCAACCACATCGGTAATTTTACCGCGCTTACGCACGCCCGCGGTGTCGATCAGTACGTATTCACGCTCGTCACGCTGCATCGGGATGTAGATGCTGTCGCGTGTGGTGCCCGGCATGTCGTATACCACCACGCGGTCTTCACCGAGAATACGGTTAGTAAGCGTTGACTTACCGACGTTTGGACGACCGACGATGGCCAGCTTGATCGGCAGATCCTGCGGGTTGAAGTCGTCTTCCGGCTCCTCTTCACCCTCTTCGCCTTCTTCGAACTGCGCCCAGTATTCGGCGTCTTCGTCGACCTCTTCCGGCGGGTTGATCTCGTCAACGTACGGCAGCAGCGCGGTTTCAAGCAGGCTGGTAACGCCACGACCGTGAGAGGCGGCGATTGGGTAGATATCGCCCAGGCCTAACGACCAGAAATCGGCCATCGCCTGATCGGGATCGATACCGTCCGTTTTGTTCGCCACCAGGAAGGTGGATTTTTCACGTGAGCGCAGGTGCTTGGCGATGGCAACGTCGGCAGGCATCAGGCCCGCGCGCGCATCTACCATAAACAGCACGATATCCGCTTCTTCGATCGCCAGCAGGGATTGTTCCGCCATGCGGGTTTCAACGCCGTCTTCTGTCCCGTCGATACCGCCGGTATCGATACAGATAAACTCACGACCTTCCACTTCTGCACGACCGTACTTACGGTCACGCGTGAGCCCCGGGAAATCCGCAACCAGCGCATCACGGGTGCGTGTTAAACGGTTAAAAAGAGTGGATTTTCCAACATTCGGGCGCCCGACAAGCGCGACCACAGGTACCATGTTTAAAGCCTCATAAAATTCGATATCACGTCGCGTTTGCGGCGTTTTTTAAAAAATCAAAACGGCCCCTGAAGCAACAGGAGCCGTTGAGTATACTACAACCGCGGTGATTAACGCGTGATCGCGTACAGCGTACCGTCTTTTGCCTGGATCAGCAGTTTGCCATCAGCCACTACCGGCTCGGTCAGGAAACCGGAACCGTCGACTTTCTCCTGAGCGACAAAACGGCCGTTGCTCGGGTCAATCCAGTGCATGTAACCTTCGCTATCACCTACCACCAGGCTGCCGTTATACAGCGCCGGTGCGGTCAGCAGACGGTGCAGCAGATCGCTCTGCGTCCACAGCGTCACGCCGCCATCGGTGCTCAGCGCCAGCAGGCGATCGTTCTGATCCACCAGATAGATGCGGCTGCCGTCCACCACAAAATCGTTCACCGAGCCCAGCTCGCGTTTCCACATCACCTGGCCGCTACGCAGATCCATCGCGGTCAGATTGCCGTTATAAGCCAGCGCGTAGACAACGCCATTGACGATAACCGGGGTGGTATCCACATCGCTCAGACGGTCGATTTCGGTCGGACCGGTTGCCTGAGAGATACGCTGCTGCCAGATCAGCTGACCCTGCTGCATCAATACGGCGTTAACGCGACCGTTATCGCCGCCAACAATGGCTGCACCAAAGGCAGTGGCTGGAGCAGATTCACCGCGCAGGGAGAGCGCAGGCATATCCAGGTTAACGGTCCACTTCACCGCACCGTCAGTTTCATTCAACGCCTGCAGCTGACCGTTAGCGGTATGCACCAGCACCATGCCATCGCTGACGACCGGACGGGAGAGTGCTTCGCCGGCAACGCGGGTTTGCCAGGCAATGGAACCGTCGCTGGCGTTAAGGGCATAGACCTGTGCCTTCTCGCTGCCGATATAGACATGGCCACCAGCTACCGTTACCCCACCTGAAAGCAGAGCCGGGGTGCGTGACAGCCAGCCGCTTTTTTCAGCCAGATTAATCGACCACACCTCTTTGCCGTCATCCGCGTTTACGGCTTTTACCGTGCCTTTGCGGTCAGCCGCATAGACCACGCCGTCCGCAGAAGCCGGATGCAGGTTGGAGTAGAAGTCGCCAATGCCGTCACCAACGGAGGTGCTCCAGGCAGTAGACGGTGCAAACTGGTTTTCAACCGTCGGCAGTGGAGACATGGTGACAACATCTTCTTCGCCGCTGAACAGTGAACAGCCGCTCAATAACGTAACGGAAAGCAGTCCTGGCAGAAGTAATTTACGCAATTGCATCGGGTCCCTCTCAGACGGACAAATTATTTATTTTCATCTGCATCATTTCGCTCAGCGCGGGTGAGGCGTTGCTTTTAACACCCGCTTCCCATGCGCTGCGCGCGCCTTGTTTGTCACCCTTGCTCAGCAGTGCTTCGCCACGCAGGTCGGCAACGATTGAGGCAAAGCCTTCACCTTTGACAGAGTCCAGGGTTTTCAACGCTTCGTCTGGTTTCTTCTGCTGCACCTGAATACGGGCAAGACGCAGATTGATGAGCGCTTTCAGGTTGTCGTTGCCTGCGGCTGCCAGACCCTGCTGCAGCTGGGCTGCCGCTTTATCCAGCTCGCCTTTATCAACGAACTGCTGAGCCACTTCCAGCGATGTCAGGGCACCATAGGTGTTTTTGTTGTCTGCGGCAAATTTCTCTGCCGCCGCCAGGGTTTGGGGCTGATCGGCCTTAATGGCGCTCACGGTATTTTCATACTGTAAGGAGGAGCCACGCGCGGAATCGACCTGATGACTGTTCCAGTAACGCCAGCCCACCAGGGCGCCAACACCTAAAATGACCCCAACAGCCAGTGCTTTGCCGTTTTCAGCAAAGAAGCGTTTAATCGCATCAACCTGGTCGTTTTCGTTCTCGTACATTTCCACGCAGTCCTTCTCCTTAGCCCAGTAGAGTGCGCAAGTGCGCCGCAACGCCGTCCTGCGTTACCGTTGTTTGCTCACCAGAGCGCAGATCCTTCACTACTACTTCACCGCTCGCCACTTCTGACTCGCCAAGCACCAGTGCGATACGCGCGCCCCACTTGTCGGCACGGGCGAACTGTTTCTTAAAGTTGCCGCCGCCGTGGTTGGTCATCAGCTTAGCTGCTGGCAGCGCATCGCGCATACGTTCGGCAAGCTGCATTGCCGCAGACTGCGTTTCCGCGCCTGAGGCCACCAGGTATATATCGACAACAGGATCGGCTTTAAATTCCGGATTAACTGCCTGAACTAACAAAACAAGTCGCTCGAGGCCCATAGCGAAACCGACTGCCGGTGCCGCGCGGCCGCCTAACTGCTCTACCAGGCCGTCATAACGACCACCCGCGCAGACTGTTCCCTGTGAGCCGAGGCTGGTGGTCACCCACTCAAACACGGTGCGGTTGTAGTAGTCCAGACCACGTACCAGGCGCTGATTGACGGTATAAGCAATACCCGCAGCTTCCAGCAGTTTGCACAGACCAGCAAAGTGTTCGCGGGAATCTTCATCCAGATAATCGCCCAGGGAAGGCGCGTCGTTCAACAGGGCCTGCACGTCCGGGTTCTTGGAATCCAGCACGCGCAGCGGGTTGCTGTACATACGACGCTTGCAGTCTTCGTCCAGCTTCTCTTTATGCTGCTCGAGGAAGGCCACCAGCGCATCACGATAATTTGCACGCGCTTCAAGAGAACCAATGGAGTTAAGCTCCAGGGAGACGTGGTCAGCGATACCCAGCGCGCGCCACCAGCGGGCGGTCAGCATAATCAGCTCTGCGTCAATATCCGGGCCTTGCAGACCGAAGGCTTCGACACCCAACTGGTTAAACTGGCGGTAGCGGCCTTTCTGAGGGCGTTCGTGACGGAACATTGGGCCGATATACCACAGGCGCTGCTCCTGATTGTACAGGAGACCATGCTCGATGCCGGCGCGTACACATCCCGCCGTACCTTCCGGACGTAAGGTCAGGCTGTCGCCATTACGATCCTCAAAGGTATACATCTCTTTTTCAACCACGTCGGTGACTTCACCGATAGCGCGTTTGAATAACGGGGTCTGCTCTACAATCGGCAAACGGATTTCGCTGTAACCGTAGCTGCCGAGCACCTGCTTGAGGGTGCCTTCAATGCGCTGCCAGATGGCGGTCTCGGCAGGCAGATAATCGTTCATGCCGCGAATGGCTTGAATGTTCTTTGCCACGTTTGTTCTCTTTCTATAGACAAAAATGAACCCTGGGGTTCATAACCGAAGGGTTCAATCATACACAGGAAGCGAACCGCTTCCCATCACGTTATTTTTCTACATGTAGCACGCTGATGCGCTGCGCTTCATCCAGCATGGTGGCTTTGGCGCGAATGCGGGCTTCAAGCTGATCGATCATGTCGTTATTATCCAGACGATCTTTGCGGACGCCATCTTCATAGAGACCACTTTTCTTATTGCCACCCGTAACGCCCAGGGTCGACACCAGGGCCTCACCCGGACCGTTCACCACACAGCCGATAATCGAAACGTCCATCGGGGTGATGATGTCTTCCAGACGCTGCTCCAGCGCATTAACCGTACCGATGACGTCGAACTCCTGACGTGAACAGGTCGGGCAGGCGATAAAGTTGATGCCACGGGAGCGAATACGCAGCGATTTCAGGATATCGAAACCGACTTTGATCTCTTCCACCGGATCGGCGGCCAGTGAGACACGCAGCGTGTCGCCGATGCCTTCATTCAGCAGCAGGCCGAGGCCAATCGCTGATTTCACCGCACCGCTGCGCGCGCCGCCTGCTTCGGTGATCCCGAGGTGCAGGGGCTGATCGATCTGCTTCGCCAGCAGACGATAGGATTCAACGGCAAGGAAAACGTCCGACGCTTTAACGCTGACTTTGAACTGGTCGAAGTTCAGACGATCGAGATGATCCACATGACGCATGGCCGATTCGAGCAGCGCCTGCGGAGTCGGTTCGCCATACTTTTCCTGCAGATCTTTCTCCAGCGAACCGGCGTTTACGCCGATACGGATGGGAATGTTTTTGTCGCGGGCGCAATCGACCACCGCGCGGATACGCTCTTCGCTGCCGATGTTGCCAGGGTTGATACGCAGGCAATCAACGCCGTATTCCGCGACTTTCAGCGCGATACGGTAATCGAAGTGAATATCGGCAACCAGCGGAACGGAGACCTGCTGTTTGATAAGTTTGAACGCTTCTGCCGCATCCATTGTCGGTACGGAAACGCGGACTATGTCTGCGCCTACACGTTCTAACGCTTTGATCTGATTGACCGTCGCTGCCACGTCAGTGGTGCGAGTATTGGTCATCGACTGAACGGCGATGGGAGCACCATCGCCAATTGGCACATTCCCGACGTAAATACGTTTCGATTTTCTACGTGGAATAGGAGCCTGGTTATGCATGGAAAATCTCCCGCGTTGCCTGTCTGTTACTTACTGTGCTGCTGATTGTTCGGCATTGAGGGTCAGACGCGCAACCTGGTTAGTTCTGATAAAACGGCTCAGATCGACAGGTTTACCCTGGAACTGGATCTGGACCGCTGCCGGAGCACCAATCTTGAGCTTATAAGGCGCCTGGCCTGCCAGATTTAACGTTCCGTCCTTACGCTGCAGACCGCTGAACAGCTTTTTGCCGGTCGCGTCGGTCACTTCCAGCCAGCAATCGGCGCTGAAGTTCATGACCAGCGCGTTCGGGTCGGCCGCTGCAGCGGTCACGCCCGCCGGATCGGATGGCAGAGGCTGAACCGCGTTATCCGCGGTGGCTGCCGGTGCCGTCCCGACGTCTGCCTGTGAAGGCGAAACCACGGCGTTGTCAGCCGGAGCCTGGGCAGTTTGATCAACGACTGGCGCAGCAGTCTGCGCCGTTGCCGTATTCGCCGTACCGGCAGTAACCGCCTGCGGTTCGCTGGCGGTTGCTGAGGCGTCGGTATTCAGGGGGATGCTCTGCGCGCCCTCACCTGCCGAGCCGTTAAGCTCGGCGGAGGATTGGTCGGCCATGGTGGTGATCTCTTCCTGCTGCGCTTTGTGGTTCTGCCACCACCAGGCGCCCGTCAGGCCGATAACCACAAACAGTACCAGCCAGGTAAAGCTCATCAGCCAGCCATCACGCTTTTTACGACGTTTGCCCAGCGAAAAACTCTGCATCGGCGCGACTTTCGCCGCTCTGACCGGTGCCTGTTTTTCCATCATCGGCAGCAGTTCTTCTTCTGGAATATGCACCAGTTTCGCATAAGAGCGGATATAACCACGCAGAAACGTTGAAGCAAGTTCGGCAGGTGCCTTATCTTCTTCAATATCGCGGACCGTGGAAACCTTCAGGCATAAGCGTTCCGCAACGGCTTGCTGGCTTAGTCCGAGTTGTTCACGGGCGTTGCGAAGACGAACGCCAGTGGAAAGTGCTGCATTTTGGTCGTGAGTGGCTTCAGTATTCATTCGCTACAACTACTGGTACGTGAAAATTGAGGATTCTGGCGCCGGTGAGTCACAATGCCACCCGCACCGCGAAACTTCTGGTCAGTTAACCTTAGTAAGACAGCACAACACTGTCAGGTTTTCGTTGACAGAAGCGGCTTGTCAGTGAGGCTAAACTGTTGTTGCGTCGTTACATACTGCCTTAAAGTCATATAAAACGCACCGTAATTATTATCAATACACCGGTGCAATGACTGTTTATTCGCATCTTACGCTGCCACGGCGCAGATAATGCGCCGTGACTGCATAATAATTACACGGCCTTGATGTCGATCGCTTCGCCCTGCATACGTTTACGCAGCGTACGCTTGGTGCGGTCGATAACTTCACCGGCCAGCTGACCACAGGCGGCATCAATATCATCGCCGCGGGTTTTACGCACGATAGTGGTAAAACCATACTCCATCAGCACTTTGGAGAAACGGTCGATACGGCTGTTCGAGCTACGGCCATACGGCGCGCCCGGGAACGGGTTCCATGGGATCAGGTTAATCTTGCACGGCGTATCTTTCAGCAGCGCGGCCAGCTCGTGCGCATGCTCGGTGCCGTCGTTGATGTGATCCAGCATGACGTACTCAATGGTGACGCGTCCCTGGTTAGCGTTGGACTTCGAAATGTAGCCCCGCACCGAGTTCAGGAAGGTCTCGATATTGTACTTTTTGTTGATGGGGACGATCTCATCACGGATGGTATCGTTCGGCGCATGCAGCGAAATCGCCAGCGCAACGTCAATCATATCGCCGAGCTTATCCAGCGCAGGCACAACACCTGATGTAGAGAGCGTCACGCGACGTTTGGACAGGCCAAAACCGAAGTCATCGAGCATGATTTCCATGGCCGGAACCACGTTAGTCAGGTTCAGCAGCGGCTCGCCCATCCCCATCATCACCACGTTGGTGATCGGACGGGTGCCGGTTACTTTTGCCGCGCCGACGATCTTCGCCGCACGCCAGACCTGGCCGATGATTTCCGACACACGCAGGTTGCGGTTAAAGCCCTGCTGCGCCGTGGAGCAGAACTTACACTCCAGCGCACAACCGACCTGGGAAGAGACACACAGCGTGGCGCGATCTTCTTCCGGGATATAGACCGTTTCAACGCGCTGATCGCCTACGGCTATCGCCCATTTGATGGTGCCGTCAGCTGAACGCTGCTCTTCCACCACTTCCGGGGCGCGGATTTCCGCGACCTCTTTCAGCTTGTTGCGCAGCACTTTGTTGATGTCAGTCATGTCATCAAAGTCGTCGCTGCAATAGTGATACATCCACTTCATGACCTGGTCGGCACGAAACGGCTTCTCGCCCATCTCTTTGAAGAACTCGCGCATCTGCTGACGGTTCAGGTCCAGCAGGTTGATTTTTCCATTTTTATTTGGAACCGCAGGAATGGCGACTTCGGAGGTATTAACTAATTCAGACATAATATATTCCGGCCTCGTTGTTACACGTTATGGCCCGTGGAGGGTTGAAAAGAAACGCCCCGGAAAGCAGTCTGCTCATCCGGGGCGTTGCATTGTACAAAGTCTGACGCAGGGATGCCACGTTTGCACGCGGCATTTACGAAAATAATGTATAAACGAAACCGTTAAATTAACGGGTACGTGAGCACACTTCGCCTTCTGCAAAGAAGAAAGCGATTTCGCGTGCAGCAGATTCTACGGAGTCGGAACCGTGGGTGCCGTTCTCGGTGAAGCTGTCAGCGTAATCTGCGCGCAGGGTACCGGCCAGCGCGTTGTCCGGGTTGGTTGCACCCAGCAGATCGCGGTGACGCTGAACGGCATTTTCGCCTTCCAGCACGGAAACCACGATTGGGCCAGAGGTCATGAACTCAACCAGACCGTCGAAGAATGGGCGACCTTCGTGCTCAGCATAGAAACCGCGAGCCTGCTCAACGGTCAGATGCAGCATTTTGGTGCCAACGATTTTGAACCCTGCCGCTTCAAAGCGAGCAAAGATGCTGCCAATAACGTTTTTTGCCACCGCGTTTGGTTTGATGATGGAAAAAGTACGTTCAATAGCCATGATTACCTCTGTGATTTGTTCTGTTGTTTTGCATTCATGCGAAATATATGGCGCGGATTATAATGAGCATTCACGCCATTGCCTATGGATGGATGTAACATTTTTTTAAAATAAGACGAGTTTTAACAACAGATCGGGGCTAAAACCTGTTTTATCTATTGCAACGTAAAATCAGCGGTCGCCACCTGCCCCGCCTCATCCATCACCAACAGTTGATACTCTCCGGCATTTTCAAGATGCAACGTATACGCCCGCCCCTGCGCATTTAGCGGTTCGCCATTAAGAAACCACCAGCGGGCACCGTTACTGCCGCTGGCCAGCAGAGGCAATGACACGCGCGCCTCACCCGGCAGGCGCTTAATCACCGCTCCCTGGCGAATACCGGAGAGGAGCAGCGGCGCCGGGAAAGCCTGGCCGAGCGGCGGGCAGGTTGCAGATGCAGGCGGGATGCGCACAGCCCGTCGTTCCGCCTGCGGTAGCCAGGGCTCCAGCGGCAGAGGCCAGACGTCGACGCTGTGTTCCTGGGCCTGCGGGCAGTCCGCCGCCACGCGTTTGCCGCTGTTATCCAGCCAGACAGGGAAACGAATCCCACGGATGCCCTCCTGCTCCGGCAGTAGCAGCGTCGGCGGCTGGCTTCCCTCAAGCAGCCAGGTCGCGAGGCGACGACGACAGTTGCTATCCCCTTCAGGCAGAGACTGTCCACCCGGCCAGCAGATCACGCCCCGGCTCACCGAGGCCGGACGCGGGTCGCGCGGCAGGCGCGCCTCATCCAGCGCCGAACGCGACTGCAGCAGGTTGTTGACCTGATTTAACACCGGCACCGCGCTGGCAAAACCAAATTGCCCTGCCACCGGCGTACCATCCGGTCTGCCGGTCCAGATTCCGATCACGTAGCGTGCATTCAGCCCTATCGCCCAGGCGTCACGGTAGCCATAGCTGGTACCGGTTTTTATCGCCAGGGGTACTACCTGAGCAAGGGCGCTGTCCGGCAGCGGCTGCGCCTCGTTGGCCAGAATGCGGCGGACGATCCACGCCGCCCCGGGCGAGAGCAGTGGCCGCTCGAGCAGAGGGTCGTCCGGCTGCAGGCGCAGCTTCCCTGCCCGACCCTGACGGGCAAAAGCACTGTAAGCCGCAGCGATATCTTCCAGACGCGCCCCGGCACCGCCGAGGATCAGGGAGAGGTTCGGCTGAGCGCCTGCGGGCAGCAACAGCGGCAGTCCGGCGTTACGCAGCATCCCGGCAAACTTTTTCGGGCCGTAAGCTTCCAGCACCTGCACGGCGGGCAGGTTCAGGGATCGCACCAGCGCCTCGCTCATGCTGATTGGGCCATGAAAACCGCTGTCAAAATTCCCCGGACGGTAATCGCCGGTGCGGCGCGGGACATCCTGCAGCAGCGAGGCCGGGTGGATCAGCCCGTCATCCATCGCCAGGCCATAGACAAAGGGCTTGAGCACCGATCCCGGGGATCGGATCGCCTGGATCATATCCACATGGCTGAAACGACTGTCGTCGTTGATGTCCACCGATCCGACCCAGCCGCGCACCTTCATATCGGTATGATCGACCACGATCATCGCCAGTGAACTGCGGGGCGGCAGCCGGGATTTCCAGTTCAGCGCCAGCTCCTCCAGCTGGCGCTGGAGTGTGGCATCGAGGGTTGTCACCACTTTGGTATCACGGCTTTTGCTGAGCATCATGCGCGAGAACAAGGGTGCCAGCTGCGGCATCTGCCGGGGGGCCAGCCATACTGGCTCCTCCTGCGATTCGCTCACCTGACGCGGGGGCCAGACGCCCTGAGAGGCCATGCGCCTGAGAACTTTATTGCGTGCCGCCTCAGCACGCTCCGGCCAGCGGTCCGGACGCAAACGGCTCGGGGCCTGCGGCAGGACGGCAAGCAGCGCAGCTTCGGAGTAGCTCAACTGCGCAGGGGCTTTCCCCAGGTAAGCCCAGCTGGCGGCCCCCACCCCCTGCAGCGTGCCGCCAAAGGGGGCACGGTTCAGATAGAGGGTCAGGATCTCACGTTTAGAGAGATGCCACTCGAGCTGGAGCGCGCGCCAGAGTTGACGCGCTTTGCCACCGAAGGTCCGGGGATGAGGATCCAGCAGACGGGCAACCTGCATGGTCAGCGTACTCCCGCCCGAGACCACCTTCCCGGCAGTAAGATCCTGCCAGGCGGCGCGTAGCACCGAGAACGGATTTACGCCGGGATGATCCCAGAACCAGCGATCTTCATACTGGATCAGGGCTTCGAGATAGCGGGGGGAAACCTCTTCGATGGTGACCGGATAGCGCCAGATCCCGTCGCGATCGGCAAATCGCCACAGCGGGATGCCCTTCTCGTCCACTACCACCCGGGCAGGATTGACCTCGTGTAGCGGGAGTGGCCACAGGCGATCGGCAGCAATGACGCCGCCCCACAGCAGAAGTATCGCCCCCACCAGCCATAGCCAGCGGGAGCGTATCCATTTCCGATACTGCACGTTACGGAACGACAGTCAGCGGGCCGCTGGCCGCACCCGTTGCCCGCCACTGCGGCACGTACATCGATTCCACCAGCGGCACAGGCACGGTATAGGTTCCCGGGGTGACCGCGCGCGCCAGATAGACCAGGGTCACCGGCTGGTATTCATTGACCGGCACGGCAGCGACAAAGCGGTCGTCGCGGAACTCCATATGCTGAATATCGGCCTGCTGCATCTGGTTGAGCAGGTTCTGTACTTCACTGCCGCTCTCCTGCAGGCTGGCGCTGCTGCTGGCAAGGTTCTGGTTTTCCAGCTCCAGCCCGGCAGGCAGCAGGTCAACCACCAGCGCATCCGGCACGCTCTGGCTGGCGGTAACGTTCAGCCAGACCAGCACCAGCTCACCGCTCTTCAGGGACGAGAGGGATTTGCTGCTGCCATCGGTCGCCAGAATCTGACGTTCAATTTTCAAGACGTTAGAAGCAGGCTGCGGCGCGTATTGCGGGTAACCGCTGCTGTCCAGGCGTACCCACAGCGGCGTAGTACCGGTGTTGGTCACCTGCAGAGCAGCCAGCTGATCGGCGTTAAGGTTCTGCACCTGTGGTTTATCTCCGCTGGTACTACCTTCTGCCAGTGTGGTGGTCGCCTGCCATGCCCCGGAGAGGTTCTGCAGGGAACGCCCCGCCAGGTACAGGGCATTGCTCTCCTGGGTAGAGAGCCAGCGCTGGCTGAACGCCTGCTGAGAGAGCGCATTCAACAGCGTGTTCTGCGCATCCGGCAGCAGGTTGTACTCTTCCAGCAGGCTGAGCATCATCGCGTTATCCCGCAGCGGGCTGCCGTAATCGGCCATCCAGCTCTGGGTTTCGCTACGCGGGGTTTTGATCGCCAGATCCAGCGCCTGCTGACTGCGGGGTGCATCCCCCATCAGCTTCAGCGCCAGTCCCAGCTGCATCAGCGGCAGACCAGATTTTGCCTGGGCACGACGCTCCCAGATTTCACGCAATGCGCCGAGAGGGGCTTTCTGCTGACGCGCCAGCACCAGCGCGGCATAGGCCTGAATAGCGAACTTGCTACCCGGGGTGTCGTCGCTGTAGCGGACCGCCATCATGCCCGGGTCCTGCAGGTAGCGCAGCAGACGGTTGTTGGCATTGTTAACTGCATCCGTCGGAACGCTGTAACCCTGCTCGCCCGCGCGCACCAGGAAATCGGTGACATAGGCGGTGAGCCAGTACTCTTCCGGCCCTTCCTTATCCCACAGGGCAAAACCGCCGTCGTTACGCTGCATCTGCAGCAGGCGGGAGATGCCAATCTCAATAGCCGCCCGGCGCTTCTCGTCGGTGTCGCCCTTTATGCCCAGGGCGTTCAGCTGGGCGGCACTGGTATAGAGCGACGGGAACAGGCCGCTGGTGGTCTGCTCCAGACAGCCATATGGATAGGCCTGCAGCTCGCGAATATAGCGGGCCAGGTTGAGCGGCGGCTTGCCGCTGAGCAGGAGCTGCCCCTGTATCACCGGAGAGAAATGAGCAAGATGCTGTTCCGGCGCGTGCCAGCTTTCACCCGGCTTGAGCATCGTGCCGCTGTTCACCGTCTGCGCCGGGAACGCCGGACGTACGCCGATCTTCCAGCTCTTCTGCTGTGGTGCAAAGGTTTCACCGGGAAGCGTCAGGCCGCTTACCTGGGCGACGATTTCGCCCTCGCCGTAACCATCCAGCGCCCGCACCGGAATAAACAGCGTTGAGCGTTCACCGGCCGCCAGCTGCACCGGCTGCGGCTGGCTACCTTCCAGCGCCAGATTTCCACCCGCGGTCAGCGCCACGTTCAGGGTTTGCGGTTTATCCGTCAGGTTGGTTAGATCCAGCGCCAGCCTGGCGTTATCGCCGCTGGCCAGGAAGCGTGGAGTGTTCAGCTCGGTAATAACGGGCGCGGCAACGATAACCTTGCTCTCACTGCTGCCGAAATCGTCATCGGTCCAGGCCTGAGCCATCAGACGCAGCTCGCCGTTGAAGTCACCAATCGGTAACGAAACGGTCCCTTCACCGTTGGCATCCAGCTCTACCGGCTGCGCCTGCTGGGCAATGATAGTGACATGGTTGACCGGCGGTTTACCGCCACGCTTGAGTTCATCCCCATCACCACCAAAGCGCAGCGACGCCAGACGCCCCTGGCCTTCAATCACCTGGCCGTAGATGTCGTAGATGTCCGCGCCATAGCGCTTCTGACCAAAGAATGCCTGCCACGGATCGGGAGTGACGTAATCGGTAATATTGAGTACTCCACTGTCCACCGCCGAGACCAGCACGTTGATTTTCTGCGGGGTCGCCCCCTCTTTCACGCTGGCCTTCACTTTGACAGCCAGGGTCTGGTTCGGACGCATTTTCTGTGGGTTATCCAGCGCAATGCTCAGGCGACGGTTTTCATCACCCATCGGCAGATGCAGCAAGCCCACCGCCCGTTTTGGCGTGGCGGATTTGGATTTATCGCCGGGGCGAACCACCAGCGTGGAGAGATAAAGATCGTGACGTTTCCAGGCTTTATCCACCGGGATAGTCATATCCAGCCCCTCGGCCGGGACCTCGATCTCTTTCCACCACAGCGGCCCTTCGCTGGATTCGATCATGGCATAGCCTTTCCCTGCTGCCGGGGCGGCAATGTGCAGCTTGATGCTATCCCCGGGCTGATAGGCCGGTTTATCCAGTTTCAGGGTAACGCGATCCGGGCGTGCTGCCCCCGTTCCGTCGCTGTTGTCCTGCCAGCTGTAGCCTGCCCAGAAGCGCACGCTGCTGACCGCCTCGTCCGGGGCTTTCACCTCCAGACGATAGGAGCCCCACTCCACCGGGAAGCTGACTTTTCCGGTTTCGTCGGCGGCCAGATCCAGCGCTTGCTCGCCCTCGATCAGATCTTTTTGATCAAACTGTGACTGCCAGCCGTCGCTCTCCGACCAGTTCCAGGAGTAGTCGCGGCGCTCGCGGATCAGACGCACCTGCAGGCCCGAGACGGCTTTTTTCACCCCGCTGGCATCGGCGTAAACGATATCAAACCCGGCCTGGCTGTTCTCCTCGACAATCGGCTGATTGACGGTGGTATCGGTGCGGTAGTCATAGACCGCTTTGCTGGCGAACTGCGGACGGATGCCCGGCAGAGTTGCGGCTGGCCAGACGGCCTGCTCTGCCCGGCGGGTAACTGGACGGCCACCGGACTCCAGCAGGCTGGCCTGCAAAACAACCTGCAGCGGAGAGTGGGTCTCTTTCCACTGGCTGTCGCTGCTCACCTGCCCACGTCCCTGCTCGTTGAGGGTTAACTGCACCTCATCGAGGCTGCGGCTCAGGTTCTCTTCGGCAATATCCCCGAACTGGAAGCCCGGCAGGGCGGCCACGGCTTCCCGCAGCGGACGCAAGAAGAGCTGGCCCTGCAGGCTGTTGCCGTTGGCAGGGGCACCGTAGAGGTAATACCCGGTGACATCGAACGCGACAGGATCCTGCGGGGATAGTGGCGTTTTTTGCCCGGCAATATTGAGCGCCATGCGTTCTGGCATAAAGTCTTCGACGTGGAAATCCCACATCCGCTGCTGGTTATCGCCGGTGCTGGCACGAACATGCCACATCCCGGTTTGTGCCCCGCTATCAAGCTGATAGTCAAAGCGGTAAAGCCCGTTAGCAGGCTGGCTGACCACGGTGCGCGCCACCTGCCCGTCCGGGCGCAGCACTTCGAGCTTCACCGGCTGGTCGGGGAGCGGTTTGCCGTCGCTGTCGCGCAGCAGGCCGTTGAGGATCACCGTTTCGCCCGGGCGGTAGAGATCGCGGGGGCCAAACATAAAGAACTGTTTACTAAAGCCCGGCGCGCCGGAGATAGCAAACTCCGCCAGATCCAGCGCCGGGAGGGTGAGATCCAGCAGCGTGGTCTGCCCGTCTTTACGGGCGAGGAGCAGCGCGGCTTCTTTGTCAGTCTGCAGGGTCGCGTGACCGTCGGCGTCGCTGGTGGCCTGCGCCAGAGTCTGCCCTTTATCGTTGAGCAGTTGCACCTCGATCGCCGACTGCGCCGCGCCGTTCTCCAGGCTCTGGGTAAAGATATCCAACCGGTTATGGTAGCGGTGTGCGGAGAGACCGATATCGCTGAGGGTAAAGAGGGTGGCAGCATTGCTGTAGTTGTAATGCCCGGCCTGATTCATCACCGCGATATAGACACCCGCCTGCTGCAGTGGCTTGATATCCGCCAGCGGCAGGAGCAGTTTTTCGCGGGTATTGCGGGCCGGATTAAGGTCAAAACGGCCGGTGTAGACCAGCTCCGCCATCTTCAGCAGATTGTCGGATTCCCAGTTGGTGAGCGAGCTGCGGTACTCCCATTGGCTGACAAAGGCGGCCAGTGACTCGGGTTTGACCCGGTAGAAATTCACATCGACATTATTAACGTTCAGCGCCATCACCGGCAGCCCTTCCACCACCTTACCCGGCAGCAGCGAGCCGCGGCTGGCAAAGCCCACGCTCGGCGCAATATCGCGGGTTGTAATGGCTTTTTCGACGTCGCTGCCAAAGGTGCTTTTATTCAGCGCCAGCAGATCGCGCTCGACGGTAACCACCAGGTTACGGTTCGGCTCCAGATGACGCAGGCGCAGCTCTTTCAGGTTCGGCGCCAGCTCCCAGGCTCCGTCAACCTTGCCGCTTTTTTTATCGACCACATGCACCGTGCGGGCGAAATCCTGCGAAGGATCGAGCGGCACCGAGAAGGTCAGCACCAGCGCAGCGGCACCCTCCAGCTGGATCTCAGACGCATCCAACAGGGACAGCGTTTTGCCCTGGCTTTGTGCTGCCAGCTTCTCCAGCGTGGCGTTGTCCGGTTTGACCGGCGCAGAAGCAGGCGCTGGCATAGAGGTGGAAGCAGTGGCGGTGGCGGGTGCCGCTGAAGAGGTCTTATCGTCACTCTCATCACAGCCGACAAGCGTGATGGAGGTAAGCAGCGCTAATGACAGCGCGGCAAGGCGAAACGGTTTCATCCTTTATCCCTGGCCTTGCGGGCCTGTTGGTCGTCGTCGGGATAAGTATTATCCGCAAGTTTCATTAATACAAAAGCGTTGATTCCAATTCTGGACAACGCCTCGCAAACTTTTCTGTGCCGATAAAGATTTCGTTGCTGCCGCGATCACAGCGTTAAAGGTTACATGTAACCTTTAACGTCATTTGTTTTTAAAACAATAAGATAGCTGGATAAGGTCGCGCTTGCCCTGCTAATTTTAATGCTATGACGCACCCTGAGTGCGCGGTTCAATAAGAGAGAACGACATGAAACGAGCCGTGAACGCCCTACAAAATTTCGGAAAATCATTGTACGGACCTGTACTTATCCTGCCGATAGTCGGTCTGTTCATTGCTTTTGGTAATGTATTAGGTAATGGCGCCCTTGCCGGGTATCTGCCATTCCTCGGCCATCCACTGATCCAGAGCATCGGCCAGCTGATTTCAAAATCCGCCGTCTCGGTGCTGGTCAACCTGGCGCTGGTGTTTGCCGTGGGGATCCCCATCGGTCTGGCAACGCGTGACAAAGGTTACGCGGCGCTGATCGGCCTGGTGACCTTCGTGGTGTTTATCAACGCCATGAACGTGACCATGCAGCTACAGGGGGCGCTGGCTCCCGCTGATCAGATGAAAGCTGCCGGGCAGAGCATGGTGCTGGGGGTACAGGTGCTGGAGATGGGCGTCTTTGCCGGGATCCTTACCGGGGCGCTGTCAGGTTATCTGTATAACAAATACTCCGGCGTGCAGTTTAACGGCGCGATGGCGATCTACTCGGGGCACTGCTTCGTCGCCATCATTATGCTCCCGGTCTCGATGCTGCTGGGGGTGGTAATGAGCGAGCTGTGGCCCTTTGCCCAGCACGGCATCAGCGCCATGGCCTTAGCCATTAAAGGCTCCGGGGCGTTTGGGGTGGCGATTTACGGCTTCCTTGAGCGCATCCTGGTGCCGACCGGTCTGCACCATCTGGTCTATACCCCTTTCCTCTATACCGAGCTGGGCGGCACCCAGGAGGTCTGCGGCGCCACCTATCAGGGCGCGCGCAATATCTACTTTGCCGAGATGGCCTGTCCGGAGGTGAAGCAGCTCAGCAGCACCGTGGTATGGGATGCCCGCGGCATCAGCAAAATGTTTGGCCTGCCTGCCGCCGCGCTGGCGATGTACATGACCGCGAAGCCGGAGCGTAAAGCCGCGGCGAAAGCGATTCTGATCCCGGCGGCACTCACCTCGCTGCTGGTGGGGGTGACCGAGCCGATTGAGTTCTCCTTCCTGTTCGTCGCCCCGCTGCTGTTTGTGGTTCACGCGGTGCTGACCGGGATCGGCATGATGCTCTTTTATCTGCTGGGGGTTCACGCCATCGGGGCCAACGGCATCATCGATTTCATTCTCTATAACCTGCCGCTGGGCACCGAAAAATCCAACTGGCCGATGTACATCCTGGTCGGGTTGATCATGTTCAGCCTCTACTTCGTGGTCTTCCGCTTCCTGATCCTGCATTTCCGCATGAAGACACCAGGGCGTGAAGAGGAAGATCAGGAGACCCGTCTGTACAGCAAACAGGAGTATCAGGCGAAAGGCAGCAATGATGGTCTGGGCGAGGCGATTGTCGTCGGCCTCGGCGGACGCGAAAACATTGAGGTAGTAGACAACTGCTACACCCGCCTGCGCGTCACGGTCAAAGACGTAGCCATCATCGACGAGCCGCGGCTCAAGGCGACGGGCGCGAAAGGCATTATCAAGCAAGGTAACAACGTTCAGGTGGTCTACGGGCTGCATGTCAAAAAAATGCGAGAAGCGGTCGAGACGGTTCTCTGAAGGAGATAAACATGATTACCCCCCCATTTATTCTCTCTATCGCCGGTGGCGGCAGCACCTATACGCCCGGGATTGTGAAAAGCCTGATGGTGCAGCTGGACAAATTCCCGCTGGCCGAAATTCGTCTCTACGACATCGATGAAGCGCGGCAGAGCACCATCGCGCCGGTGGTCGAGAAAGTGATTCGCGATCACAGCCAGGACATTAAGTTTAGCGTCACCAGCGACCCGGAAGTGGCGTTCAGCGGGGCCCATTTCGTCTTCGCCCAGATGCGCGTCGGCCAGTACAAAATGCGCGAGCAGGATGAGAAGATCCCCCTGCGTCACGGCGTGGTCGGCCAGGAGACCTGTGGCCCGGGCGGACTGGCGTACGGCCTGCGCACCATCCTGCCGATGGTTGAGCTGATCGACATGGTTGACCGCTATGCCCATGAGAAGGCGTGGATCGTTAACTACTCCAACCCGGCAGCCATTGTTGCCGAAGGCGTGCGTCGCCTGCGCCCGGAGGCCCGGGTACTGAACATTTGCGATATGCCGGTGGCGGCGATGCGTAACATGGGAGCCATTCTGGGCGTGGATCGCCACAAGCTGGAGGTGGACTACTTCGGCCTCAACCACTTCGGCTGGTTTACCCGCGTGCTGGTGGACGGCGAGGACAGGCTGCCGGAGCTGCGTCGCCATATCGCCAGATTTGGTCTGCTGACCGAAGATGCGGCCAAAACCGACCCGCAGCACTCGGATCCATCGTGGGTGAAAACCTGGCGCAACATCAAGCCGATCATGGATAACTTCCCGGAATATCTGCCGAACCCGTATCTGCAATACTACCTGATGCCGAACCAGATCGTGGAGCACCAGAACCCGGACTACACCCGCGCCAACGAAGTGATGAACGGACGTGAGAAAAAGCTGTTTGCCGCCGCGGAAGAGTATAAACAGACCGGGATCCTGTCGGATGCCTTCCACGTGGGAGTGCACGGCGAGTTTATCGTGGATGTGGCCCGCTCGCTGGCGTTTAACCTGCGTCAGCGTCATCTGGTGATGGTGGAAAACCGGGGGGCGATTACCAATCTGCCGTACGACGCGATGGTTGAGGTTCCGGCGTATATTACAAGCGAAGGGCCTGAGCCGATCCGCATCGGTCAGGTGCCGCTGTTCCACCAGACCCTGCTGCAACAGCAGCTGGCCTCGGAGCAACTGCTGGTAGAAGCCACCATCGAAGGCAGCTACGAAAAAGCGTTGCAGGCGTTCACCCTGAACCGCACCGTGCCGACGATGGAGCATGCCAAAGCGATCCTGGATGAGATGATCGAGGCTAACCGGGAATACTGGCCGGCGCTGCAAAAAGCCTGGCAGGATGGGGAAGCAGTGAAAAAATAAGGGCTTGCTCGCGAGTTGAACGTGGTCCGCTTGTCGGTGTCAGAAAAAACACCGACAATCCATCAATGGATTCATTAATGGAGGCACCCATGTCCACCTCGTATTTTGTCTCAGCCGACTGGCTGATTGAGCACAGTGATGACCCTGAAGTTCAAATCATTGATGCTCGTATGGCTCCTGCCGGTCAGGAACACCTTCGCGATATGCCCGCAGAATACCGCGCCGGACATCTGCCGGACGCGGTATTTTTTGATATCGAAGCGCTCTCCGATCATACCTCTCCCCTGCCGCACATGATGCCGCGCCCGGAAGCCTTTGCCGTGGCGATGCGCGAGCTGGGCATCAGCCGCGATAAGCATCTGGTCGTTTACGATGAGGGTAACCTCTTCTCCGCTCCGCGAGCATGGTGGATGCTGAAAACCTTCGGCGTGGAGAAAGTGTCGATTCTGGCGGGCGGTCTTGCCGGCTGGCAGCGGGCTGAGCTGCCTCTCCAGCAGGGCGATATCTCTCTGCCGGATGGCGATTTCGAAGCCACCTTCGATGCCGGGGCGATCAAGCGCGTCACCGACGTGCTGCTGGCAAGCCACGAGCAGACCGCGCAGATTGTCGATGCCCGCCCTGCCCCGCGCTTTAACGCCGAGGCCGACGAGCCGCGCCCGGGCCTCAAACGCGGCCATATCCCCGGCGCACTTAACGTGCCGTGGGGCGATCTGGTGTTTGAAGGCGAACTGAAAACCACCGACGAGCTGCGGGAGATTTTCTCTCGTCAGGGCGTGGATCTGCATCAGCCGATCGTCGCCAGCTGTGGCTCCGGGGTCACCGCCTGCGTCGTCATTCTGGCGCTGGCGACCCTCGGCAAAACCGACGTCACGCTGTACGACGGGGCGTGGAGTGAATGGGGTGCCCGGGACGATCTGCCGGTTGAACCGGCTCAGTAATGGATAACCGTCTGGCGACACTGTTAACGCGTGGGGAGTCTCTGACCCGCGCAGAGTATCGCGTGCTGGCCCATCTCACCGAACATCCCCTGCTGGTGGGCCAAATCACCGTGCGGGAGCTGGCGCAGGCGACCTTCGTCTCTACCGCCACCATTATGCGTCTGTGCCGCAAGCTGGGCTTCAGCGGCTTTAGCGAGTTCACCTGGCACTGCAAGCAGCTGCTGAGCGATACGCCGCACATTGCAGCTGAAGCCAGCCAGACGGCGGAACTCCCCGCACTGTTTAATCAGTTTATTGCTAATTATCAGCAGACCCTGCAGTGGGCGACACCGGAAAAACGTCGCCGCTTTGGCGAACTGCTGCGGGAGAAAGAGAGCTTCTTTCTCTACGGGGCGGGCTTTTCCTACCTGTTTGCCGAGTACCTGACCAAAAAACTGCAGGTGCTGGGCAAGACGGCGTTTATCTCCGGTCCTGGCGACAGCCGCAATATTTTTCTCAGCAACGCCTCGCGCTATCAGGTCTTCATCGCGGTGTCGCGCAGTGGCGAAACGGAGCAGGTACTGGATAAGGCGCGGATCGCGCAGAACGTGGGGATGACGGTGGTGGCCTTTACCCGGGCGTCGGCAAACACGCTGGCGGGGATGGCGGATCTGCATTTTGCGCTGTACGACGAAGCGGTGCATTTCGCTGCCGAGGCCGCAGGGGTGACGTCGTTTGAGTCGAACCTGGTGCTGCTGATGGATTTACTGCTGCTGGAAGCAACGGGGTGAAGATCACCCCGTGATGGTTCAGATAATGCGGTTGTTTTTGAAATCGCGCAGGAAGCCACCCCAGCGACGTTCATAGAACGGCGTGATGTGCTCGGTGATAAAGTGGCTGATGCCCTTCTCCCCTTTCACCACCTGACAGATATCGATCGGTTCGTCGCCCGGCAGGGTATCGGTCGCCACGCTGCCTGTCGCCTGGATGATCTCCTCGATGTCGCCATCTGCCTCAATGCCAATCAGCAGTACCGGCTGTTCGTCAGCCTGCTCTTTGATGGAGCAGAGAAACGCCCGTTTCACCGGTTTGAGGGTTTTAAACAGGGTGGTCAGGGAGTCGATCATCTGCGCCGGTGGCTCGGCCACTTCCGACAGCAGCAGAGATGCACCGCCCTCCAGCACCTCCTGAGTGCTGAGCGGGTTGCCCTCCTCACCGATCAGATGGCTGATTTCGCGCGGGGTAAACTCTTTCCCGGTCGGCAGTTTGGCATTCAGGAACAGGGTTTCGCCCAGCGTCATCTCAAACAGCGTACGCACCGGCATCACCACGAACGCCTGCTCATCTTCAACCGCTTCCTGCAACGCTTCCAGGGAGGAGAAGAACGGGATAACCGAGGTGCCATCATCCTTTTCCCAGTGCAGCAGATCCAGGGCGCTGTCCTCAACAACCTGCTCACCTTCCGCGGCGGTGCCGGGCACCCAGACGGTGGACTCCAGCAGCGTGCGGAAAAATGCCGGACGATGAGCGGGCTCGGTGGCCGCTTTCTCCAGCAGGGTTTCTAATTCGTTTTTGGTTTCTGACATAGACTCACAACTTCAAAAAACGCCGGGTGGCGCTTCGCTTACCCGGCCTACAAAACCCGTAGGCCCGTGCAAGCGTAGCGCCGCCGGGCAATACAATGACTCCGTAGGCCCGTGCAAGCACAGCGCCGCCGGGCAATACAATGACTCCGTAGGCCCGTGCAAGCACAGCGCCGCCGGGCAAGCCAATTACTCTGCGGTCAACAGGTTCGCAATGGTGCGCACGCCCAGACCGGTGGCACCAGCAGACCACTGCTCAACCGCTGCTTTACGGTAGGTGGCGGAGCAGTCGATGTGCAGCCAGCCTTCGTGATAGTTCTCAACGAAGTGCGACAGGAAACCGGCGGCGGTGCTGGCACCGGCCGGATAGGCCGCGCTGGCGGTGTTGTTCAGTTCGGCAAAGTTCGACGGCAGTTGGCTGCGGTGGAACTCGGCCAGCGGCAGACGCCAGAACGGCTCGTTCTCGGCAGCGGCGCTGGCCAGCAGACGGGCCGCCAGCTTGTCGTCGAAGCTGAACAGGGCATGGTAGTCGTTGCCCAGCGCCGTTTTCGCCGCGCCGGTCAGGGTCGCCATGTCGATGATCAGCTCAGGTTTCTGCGCAGAAGCATCAATCAGGCCATCGGCCAGCACCAGACGGCCTTCGGCGTCGGTGTTCATCACTTCGACGTTCTTGCCGTTGCGGTAGCGAATGATATCGCCCAGCTTGAAGGCATTACCGCTGACCATGTTGTCGGCGCAGCACAGGTACAGCTTCACGCGCTTGTTCAGGCCGCGGGTGATGGCAAAAGCCAGCGCGCCGGTAATGGTAGCCGCGCCGCCCATGTCGGACTTCATCGAGTCCATGAACGCGCTCTGCTTCAGGCTGTAACCGCCGGTATCGAAGGTGATGCCTTTACCCACCAGGCAGGCATACACCGGGGCTTGCTTGTCGCCGGTCGGGTTGTAATCCAGCGCCAGCAGAACCGGCGGGCGTTCAGAACCACGGCCTACGGTGTGCAGACCCATGTAGTTCTGCTCGCGCAGATCTTCGCCTTTAGTGATGCGATAAGACATCTTGTCGCCAGCGACGTTGCTCAGCAGATCCACCGCGCGCTGCGCCAGCTGCTCCGGGCCTAACTCTTCCGCCGGGGCGTTAATGGTGTCACGCACCCAGTCGATGATGGTCAGACGGCTTTCCAGCTCTTTCTGTGCCGCCGCGTCGAGGCTGGCCCACTCAATTTTACGGGTGCCTTTCGGGCCTTTGTAACCTGACGAAAAGGCCCAGCTGCGATCCACATCCCAGCCTTCGCCGTCGAGGGTGACATGTTTAATGCCCAGACCGTCAATTTTACGCGCCGCGCGCTGGATCAGGCCTAAATCGTCGCTGCCGTTCAGGTGCAGGGTAATACCGTCGTTATTAATGCTGTAAGTCGCTTTTTCACCCCAGCGCGCATCGGCAGGCTGAGTAGAGAGCGTAATCTTCATCGCTTCGGTCATTTTTATTTATCCTTATTAGCAACAAGCAAACGGGCCGCCTGAAGGCAGCCCGTAACGTTTTTATTCTGCTTCGTCTAACCAGACTAGCAGAATCGCCTCCAGAACTTTTTCATTGGATGCGTTAGGATCGTCGTCAAACTCTTCCAGATCGCAAATCCACTGATGCATATCGGTGAAGCGTACGGTTTTCGGATCGAGATCCGGATTAGCGTCGTACAGCGCCTCGCCGATTTCACGGCTGTCTGTCCACTTCAGTCCCATATTAATGCTCGCGTGCGTGGTTAAGCGTATAACGCGGAAGTTCGACCACCAGATCTTCATCGGTGACGCGCGCCTGACAGCTCAGACGACTTTCCGGCTCCAGACCCCATGCTTTATCCAGCATGTCATCTTCATCTTCTGTGCTCTCCGCAAGAGAGTCAAAGCCCTCGCGGACGATGCAGTGGCAGGTCGTGCAGGCACAGGATTTTTCACAGGCGTGTTCCACTTCGATACCGTTGCGCAGGGCAACGTTAAGGATGGTTTCGCCAGTCTCAGCTTCCAGAACTGCACCATCCGGACAGAGGTCCGCATGAGGCAAAATAACAATCTTTGGCATATTAAACCTCGTCCACGGAGTGGCCTTTCAGCGCGGTACGGACAGACTGGTCCATACGGCGTGCGGCGAACTCCTGGGTTTGTTTATCAACGTTTTTAATCGCTTGTTCTATGGCGTCAGCGTCATCGCCTTCCGCTACCGCGCTCAGTTGCGCGACGGCGTCGTCAATGGCCTGACGTTCAGCGGCGCTTAACAGCGCGGCATCAGCAGTGAGTGCGCTGTTCAGGCTTTCCAGCACGCGTGCGGCTTCAACTTTCTGTTCAGCCAGCATGCGCGCCTTCACATCCTGCGCAGCAAAACTCATTGAGTCCTGAATCATGGTGGCGATTTCGCCATCGGTCAGACCGTAGGACGGTTTCACCTGGATGGAGGATTCGACACCGGTCGATTTTTCCATCGCCGTGACGCTCAGCAGGCCGTCCGCATCCACCTGGAAGGTGACGCGGATATGCGCCCCGCCCGCAGGCAGCGCCGGAATGCCGCGCAGCGCGAAACGCGCCAGCGAGCGGCAATCCTGGACCAGCTCGCGCTCGCCCTGCAGGACGTGGATCGACATCGCGGTCTGGCCGTCTTTGAAGGTGGTGAACTCCTGCGCACGCGCCACCGGAATGGTGGTGTTACGCGGGATCACCTTCTCAACCAGGCCACCCATGGTTTCTAAACCGAGGGACAGCGGGATGACGTCCAGCAGCAGCATTTCGCTGTCCGGCTTGTTGCCGACCAGGATATCGGCCTGGATGGCGGCGCCAATGGCGACCACTTTATCCGGGTCGATAGAGGTTAATGGCGTGCGGCCAAAGAACTCGCCCACGCGCTCACGCACCAGCGGCACGCGGGTCGAACCGCCGACCATCACTACGTCCAGCACCTCTTGTGCCTCGACGCCTGCATCTTTCAGCGCGCGACGGCAGGCCAGCAGAGTGCGCTTCACCAGCGGGGCGATCAGTTCGTTGAACTGCTCGCGGCTGATGTCGCCTTTCCAGCCTGCGATCTCAACGGTCACGGACGGGGCATCGCTGAGGGCGATTTTGGCGGCAATGGCGGCGTCCAGCAGCTGACGCTGCAGGCGCGCATCACTCCGATCGGTAATCCCCGCCAGCTCACAGATATGATCCGCCAGCAGGTGGTCAAAGTCGTCGCCGCCGAGAGCAGAGTCGCCGCCGGTGGCCAGTACTTCAAACACCCCGCGGCTCAGGCGCAGAATGGAAATATCGAAGGTCCCGCCGCCGAGGTCGAAGACGGCAATCACCCCTTCCTGACCGGAGTCGAGGCCGTAGGCAATGGCAGCCGCAGTCGGCTCGTTGAGCAGACGCAGCACGTGCAGGCCCGCCAGACGCGCCGCGTCTTTGGTGCCCTGACGCTGGGCGTCATCGAAATAGGCCGGAACGGTGATCACTACGCCATCCAGCTCGCCTTCCAGGGTCGCGGTCGCGCGAGCGGCCAGCGCCTTAAGGATATCGGCAGAGACACGGATCGGGTTGAGTAAACCGGCAGTGGTGGCGATCATCGGCAGGCCGTTTTCACTGGCCTGCAGCTGATACGGCAGATGCGGGTAACGACTCTGGATGTCTGCCAGGGAACGGCCCATCATGCGTTTTACCGAGCTGATGGTGTTGGCAGGATCCTGTGCCGCATTGGCGCGGGCGTCGTAACCCACGCTGTGGCCCTGGGGCTGATAGTGGACCACAGACGGCAGCAGGTGTTGACCCTGCGCATCCGCCAGCGTCTCAGCCTGGCCGCTGCGCACGGTCGCCACCAGCGAATTGGTGGTGCCTAAGTCGATGCCTACCGCCAGACGACGCTGGTGCGGTGCGGCACTTAAGCCCGGCTCACTAATTTGTAATAAGGCCATAATTGCTTCCGAAATTAAAAATCGAGCAGCTTTTCTTCGAGTTGTTCAGCACTGCTTCGCAGTTTATCGAGAAAACGCAGCTTGCGCACAGTGTCCGCCGCCACATCCCACGTCTCGTTATTCAATTGGTCAACCATCTGCTGATGGCGGGCATCGAACATCCCTTTTACGCGCTTAATAAAACGTTCCAGACGCGCTTCGTCTTTGGCCTGGTCGATCTCATCCAGCTCTTCACGCAGCTCCAGCTGTTCCATCAGGAAAGCGGTGTCGCGGACGGTGTGTTGCTCACTGGCGAGATCAAACCCATGAAGCGAGAGCAGATATTCTGCCCGGCTCAGCGGATTGCGCAGGGTTTGCCACGCCTGATTGATGGTCGCAGAGTGCTGCACCGCCGCCAGCTGTTCCGCCTGAGTGCCGCTGGCGAACTTATCCGGATGGTACTGACGTTGCAGATCCTGGAAACGGGCCGCCAGCGCCTGAGTATCAATTTCATACCCGGCTGGTAACCCAAAGAGGGTGAAGTAATCCATAACAATCTCAGGGTTAGCTGATTAAAACAAACCCCACACACAGTCTGGCTGCGGTGGGGTTAGCAGGTGATACGCAATTAGACGTGGAAGCTTTCGCCGCAGCCGCACTCATCTTTCACGTTCGGGTTGGTGAATTTAAACCCTTCGTTAAGGCCTTCTTTGACAAAGTCCAGCTGAGTGCCGTTCAGGAACTGCAGGCTTTTACCATCGACCACTACCTTCACGCCTTTGTCTTCGAACACGGTATCTTCCGCCGCAGGTTCGTCAACAAATTCCAGTACATACGCCATACCGGAACAGCCGGAAGTGCGTACACCCAGTCGCAGGCCAAAGCCTTTGCCACGGTTTGCCAGGAAGGAGCTTACTCGCGCGGCAGCGCTGTCGCTAAGGGTAATCGACATAACAACCTCAACTAATTATTTTGCTTCACGTTTGCTTTTGTAATCCGCGATTGCGGCTTTAATCGCATCTTCCGCCAGGATAGAGCAGTGAATTTTCACCGGCGGCAGTTCGAGTTCGTCAGCAATATCGGTATTTTTAATTGCCTGCGCTTCGTCCAGGGATTTGCCCTTCACCCACTCGGTGACCAGGGAGCTGGAAGCGATTGCGGAACCGCAACCGTAGGTCTTGAAGCGCGCGTCTTCAATGATACCTTCATTGTTGACTTTAATCTGCAACTTCATCACGTCGCCACAGGCTGGTGCACCCACCATGCCGCTGCCCACGCTGTCATCACTGTTGTCGAAGGAGCCCACGTTACGTGGATTCTCGTAATGATCGATAACTTTTTCGCTGTATGCCATGTTGAATTCTCCTTACAAACCGATTAGTGATGTGACCATTCAATGCTGTTCAGATCCACGCCTTCTTTGAACATTTCCCACAGTGGAGAAAGGTCACGCAGACGGCCAATGGAGTTGCGAACCAGCTTGATGGTGTAGTCAATCTCTTCATCGGTAGTGAAACGACCTAAAGAGAAACGGATAGAGCTGTGTGCCAGTTCGTCGGTCATGCCCAGTGCGCGCAGCACGTAGGACGGCTCGAGGCTTGCGGAAGTACACGCAGAACCGGAGGAGACGGCCAGGTCTTTCAGGGCCATGATCAGCGACTCGCCTTCAACATAGTTGAAGCTGACATTAAGAATGTTTGGTGCGCCCTGCTCGAGATCGCCGTTCAGGTAGACCTCTTCCATATCCTTCACGCCTTCCCACAGACGGTTACGCAGCGTACGCAGGCGTGCCATCTCGGTTTCCATCTCTTCTTTGGCGATACGGTAGGCTTCACCCATCCCAACGATCTGGTGAACAGGCAGAGTACCGGAACGCATACCGCGCTCGTGACCGCCACCGTGCATCTGGGATTCGATACGGATACGTGGCTTACGACGCACGTACAGCGCGCCAATGCCTTTCGGGCCATAGATTTTGTGGCCGGAGAAGGACATCAGGTCCACTTTCAGCTGGCTCAGGTCGATAGGCAGTTTGCCCACGCTCTGGGTCGCATCCACGTGGTAGATGATACCGCGGGCACGGCACAGTTCGCCGATGGTAGCGATATCCTGCACCACGCCGATTTCGTTGTTCACGTGCATGATGGAGACCAGGATGGTGTCATCACGCATGGCCGCTTCGAGCTCTTTCAGGTCGATGATACCGTTGCGCTGCGGTGCGAGGTAGGTCACTTCAAACCCTTCACGCTCCAGCTGACGACAGGTGTCCAGCACGGCTTTGTGTTCGGTTTTGCTGGTGATGATGTGCTTGCCTTTTTTCTGATAGAAATTGGCCGCACCCTTGATCGCCAGGTTATCGGATTCGGTCGCGCCGGAGGTGAAAACAATTTCACGCGGGTCAGCGCCAACCAGCTCGGCAATCTGATTACGGGCGATATCTACCGCCTCTTCAGCATGCCAGCCAAAACGGTGAGAACGGGAAGCCGGGTTACCAAAGTTTCCGTCCAGGGTCAGACACTGCATCATTTTCTCGGCAACACGCGGGTCCACCGGCGTGGTTGCGGAGTAATCGAGATAGATCGGTAATTTCATTGCTCTTTAAACTCCGTACATCGCTTCAATGCAAGGAATCAGGCAACCGGCTGGATGTACGACCGAGTACGCGGGGCGAGTAATGCCCCGGCCTGATTCTGAAATACTTATTTTTTATTACGCGCGTAATTTGACGTCGATAGCGTCCTGCGCGCGGGTATTACGTTGGGACTCGTGCGAGTGCTGACGACCAGAGACGTCCAGCACTTCCTGGTTGTTAACCAGTTCACCAATGGTGATGTTATTCAGGAAGCCGGTCAGACGGTCGCTCAGATCGCGCCACAGCGCGTGAGTCAGGCATTTATCGCCGCCCTGACAGCCGCCTTTACCCTGGCAACGGGTCGCGTCGACGGATTCGTCAACTGCGCTAATCACTTCGCCAACGGCAATACTGCCCGCGTCTTTACCTAACAGATATCCGCCGCCAGGACCGCGGACGCTGGAAACCAGGCCATTTTTACGCAGTCGGGAGAAAAGCTGTTCCAGATAAGAGAGGGAGATTCCCTGACGTTCAGAAATATCAGCCAACGGAACCGGGCCCGATTCGGAGTTGAGCGCAACGTCCAGCATCGCGGTCACGGCATAACGCCCTTTAGATGTCAGTCTCATGTCTTACTTAACCTCAAACTCGCCCCTGCCCGGGGTTTTTATTGTAAAGTGGGGGTATTGCATAGCAGGGCCAAGTCTGACATTCCCGACTAAATTGGTCAACTATTTACTTGACTGTTTTAGTCAGGTATTTAACCTTCTGTGCGCTCATCAGTTTTTGCCCGGCGGCGCTTCGCTTGCACGGGCCTACGGTCCTGTAGGCCGGGTAAGCGCAGCGCCACCCGGCACCACCGCATTACTCTTTATTCTTCTGCTCAATCGACGCCAGAATACCGCGCAGGATGTTCAGCTCCTGGCTTTCCGGACGCGCACGGGTAAAGAGACGGCGGAGGCGATTCATCACCTGTCCCGGATGCCCGGCGCGGATAAAGCCGGTGCTGAGAAGGGTCTGCTCCAGATGACCATAGAAACGCTCCAGGTCATCCACCAGCGGATACGGGGTCTCTTCTGGCGCGGCGTAGGTCTCTTTCTCCTGGGTTGCCAGCCATGCCATACGTACTTCATAGGCAATAACCTGCACGGCCATCGCCAGGTTCAGCGAGCTGTACTCCGGGTTAGCGGCAATGGCGACGTGATAATGGCACTTCTGCAGCTCATCGTTGGTCAGCCCCACGCGCTCACGGCCAAACACCAGCGCCACTGGCGCATGCTGACCTTCGGAAACGCTTTTCAACCCACATTCACGCGGATCGAGCATCGGCCACGGCAGAGTGCGCGAACGCGCGCTGGTGCCAACCACCAGGCTGCAACCCGCTAAGGCTTCATCCAGGGTATCAACGATCTGCGCATTGCCAATGACGTCGCTGGCACCCGCGGCGAGCGCGATAGCCTGCGAGTCGGGTTTGACCAGCGGGTTAACCAGCCAGAGATTGGTTAAGCCCATGGTTTTCATCGCGCGGGCCACCGAGCCCATATTGCCGGTATGTGAGGTTTCGACCAGTACGATTCGGATATTTTGCAGCATAATTTTTTTACGTTTGAATTCAGTGTCTGAAGAATATTCGCCCATGCTACCATAAACGGAAGACATAATCCGATCCCGCTGCTATACTCTGCGCCGTTTTCGTATCCCCCGTTCTTTAACATCCAGTGAGAGTAACCGATGCAACATCCTATGTTGACCATCGCCGTGCGCGCAGCGCGCAAGGCGGGTAATGTAATTGCCAAACACTACGAAACTCCAGATTCCGTAGAAACCAGCCAGAAAGGCAGCAATGACTTTGTGACTAACGTCGATAAAGCCGCAGAAGCGATGATTATCGAAACCATTCGCAAATCTTACCCGCAACACACCATCATCACCGAAGAAAGCGGTGAGCACGTGGGCGAAGATCAGGATGTTCAATGGGTTATTGATCCACTGGATGGCACCACCAACTTCGTTAAACGTCTGCCCCACTTCTCTGTTTCTATCGCCGTACGCATCAAAGGCCGTACTGAAGTGGCGGTGGTTTACGATCCAATGCGTAACGAACTGTTCACCGCCACCCGCGGTCAGGGCGCACAGCTGAACGGCTACCGTCTGCGCGGCACCAACGCTCGCGATCTCGACGGCACCATCCTGGCGACCGGTTTCCCGTTCAAAGCCAAACAGCACGCACCTGCGTACATGAAAATCCTGGGCAAACTGTTCACCGAGTGCGCTGACTTCCGTCGCTCCGGTTCTGCTGCGCTGGATCTGGCCTACGTTGCCGCTGGCCGCGTGGACGGTTACTTTGAGATTGGCCTGAAGCCATGGGACTTTGCTGCTGGCGAACTGATTGCTCGCGAAGCAGGTGCTCTGGTGTGTGATTTCACCGGCGGCCACAACTACATGCTGTCTGGCAACATCGTTGCAGGTAACCCACGTGTGGTGAAATCCATGCTGGCGAACATGCGTGACGAACTGAGTGAAGCGCTGAAGCGTTAATTCTGTGAATATTGCCCGGTGGCGCTTCGCTTACCGGGCAATATTGCTAAAACGGTCGCATCCCCCGCCCTACCGGCACCGCACTGATCCACATCATCACCGCCGCCACCAGCAACACCACCCCACCGGCTAGTGCCAGCGTTGTCCACCCGATCTGTCGCCACAGTACAGGCGCTTTATTACCGCTAAGCCTGACCGCCAGCTGACGAAAACCGTGCACCAGCAGCGCCAGGGAAGAGATAGTGAGCCCCGTTCCCGCCGCCATGGCCAGCGCCGAGGCCACGCCCCAGCTGAACACCCCGATCACCTTACTGAACAGCAGCACCATGATCGCCCCGGAACAGGGTCGCATCCCCATCGACAGAATAATCATCATCCGCGCCCGCCAGTCGTCAGCGCGCTGGATCTGCGTCGGGCTCGGCAGATGCTGATGGCCGCAGCCGCAGTTGGCGTCGTGCACGTGATGCGGAGTAAAGGCTTTAAAGGTCGGTTTACGCAGCAACGCCCGCAGTTTTTTTAGCGCCCGCCAGCAGAGCATGAATCCCAGCACGCCCACCAGGGCATAGCTTCCCTTCTCCAGCCAGAAGCTGCTCATATGCAGATCCCGCGCCGGGAGCTGCAACAGGGTTAACACCCCCACCACCAGGGCGATCGCCACCACACCCTGTAATAAAGAGGAGGCCAGGGTTAAGCCGATGCTCGATTTCAGTTTTGAGGGATGGGTGGCAAGCCAGGTGGCGATCACGATTTTGCCGTGGCCCGGCCCCAGGGCATGCAGCACGCCGTATAAAAAGCTGAATACCAGCAGCGACCCGCCCGCCGCCGTCGGATTTTCGGCCACCGCCTTCAGCAAGCCGCTCATCTGCTGATTGACGTCCCGCTGCCAGAGAATGCTCTGACGCATTACCTGCGGCCATGCCTGCCACAGCCAGATGGCCCCTGACACCGCCACAAGCAGAAACAGCGCCAGCGGCCAGAGATCCGCTACGCGGCGCGCGCGAATTACTGACATTGTAAGGTCACCGTCTGGGCAAACTGTTTGCCGAGATCCATATCTTCCGGGGGCGCATCGTCTTTATCCAGCGAGCTGGCAAAACTCAGCGTCTCATCGCTGGGCTCCGGGGTATCGATGGTGAGGGCGCAGCTTTTTTGCAGCTCAGCGGGCAGCGACACATCGTTATCCTCGGCGTAGCTCATGTCCACGTAGTAGGAGGGATCGAAGGTGGAAAAGGTATATTTCTGCCCGGCCAGCGGCTGCGGCTCCGCCAGCGGCAGGATAAAGGTCAGCACCGCCTGATGATCAACGCGGGTCATACCGTACTGGGTGGGCCGGTTGAGGAATTTCACCTTCTCCCCGTTGTGCCAGAACTCGGTAAAGTAGTGCTGACCGAGCACGTTGGCCATCACCTCTGCCGCCAGCTTCTTCCAGATCTCATCCCCCGGCTTTGCGTTTCCGGCATCATAAAGCAGATCGGCGGAGGTCAGCTCATCCATCACCCAGCGCATCTTCAGCCCGGTAAGCTGGTCGTCTTTCACCATGATCTGAGTTTTCAGGGTGATAAAGCTGTGAGGGTGCGCGGCGGCGGCAAAAGACAAAACCGCCAAAAAAAGCGTCGTTGCGCTGCGTTTCACTGTTTGCATCTCTTCCTCACGTCAAAAATTCTGTGATGTTCACCCGCATTCCTGAAGGAAAGCCCGGCATCCTGTGCTATGGCGTAGATCCTTTAGCTATTCTTATCAAACACACTCACTGGAACCCGACAGATGATGACGACTCTCGAAATGCCATCTGCACTTTCCAGTTCGCAGCGCCGCTGCCAGGTTCTGTTGATGCTCTATGTGCCAGGATTCCGTGCCAACCTGCAACGCATCGGTGAAATCAATGGTGTCGATGATGCCCTCTGCCGGCAGGATATCGACGAGATGCGCATGGAGATCCAGCGCTATCACCAGCTCGACATTGCGACACAGCATGATGGCTGCTACCTGCTTGAAGGTAGCCACCTGAACCAACGTTTATGCCTGCTGCACTGGTTGCGCCGGGCGTTACGCCTCTGCCCCCACTTCGTCGCGCAGCAGTTTACCCCATCTCTGAAAATCGCGCTAAAGCAGCTCGGCATCGCCCGCACTTTATATGACGATACCAACCTGCGGGCGCTGATTAATTTTTGCTCCCGCCGCCTGCAGCGTCAGTTTGAATCCCGGGACACGCAGTTTTTGCAGCTCTATCTGCAGTACTGCCTGCTTCAGCACCATCTTGGCCAGAGCCCGGAATTTTCAGTGATCCAGCGCAACTGGACCCAGTCACGCAACGAATATCTGATGGCGCAGGAGATTGTGCGCCACTGGCAGCGCCGCGTGGCGCTGGTGCCCCACGCCGATGAGCAACCTTTCCTGGCGCTGCTGTTTATGATGCTCCGCACGCCGGATCCCCTTCGCGATGCGCACCAGGAAGATGACCGGCTGCGCCGCACCATCACCCGCATGATCGCCCGCTTTCATGGGCAAACCGGCATGCAGTTCAGCGACGAGAAGGGGCTGACCGATCAGCTTTATGTGCATATTTCCCAGGCGCTGGACCGCTCGCTGTTTGGCATCGGTATCGACAACAGCCTCCCCGAGGAGATCCACCGCCTCTATCCGCGCCTGATGCGTACCACCCGGGAGGTGCTGTTCGAGCTGGAGTCGGAGTTTGGTCTGCGCTTCTCCGAGGAGGAGTCGAGCCTGGTGGCGGTGATCTTTGGCGCCTGGCTGATGCAGGAGAGCGATCTGCATGAAAAACAGGTGGTGTTATTGACCGGGGAGGATAAAGCCTGCGAGGAGCTGATTGAGCAGCAGCTGCGGGAGTTAACCCTGCTGCCGCTGAACATTCGTTATGTGACGCTACAGGCCTTTCAGAAGGAGGGCGCCCCGCGCGAGGCCGCCCTGGTGGTCACGCCCTACACCACCGCCCTGCCGCTGTTCTCACCGCCGCTCATCCACGCCATCGAGGCGTTGAATGCGCAGCAGCAGGAACATATTCGCGCCATGCTGGAATCTTAGCGCGCTGCCACCCGCGGACGCAGCAGGATCGCGGGGAGCGCCACCAGCGCCATCACCCAGAATACCCCATGACCGAGATGCTGGTACAGGAAGCCGGCGAAGACGGTCATGATCGCAATACTGCCTCCCATTGCCACCGCCGAGTAGACCGCCTGCAGGCGGATCACATCGCTGCCTTCGCGGGCCGAGATATAACGCATCGCCGCCAGATGGCACACCGTAAAGGTGCCGCAGTGCAGGATTTGCGCGACAATCAGCCACGGCAGCTCGGTAGTCCAGCCCATGATCCCCCAGCGAACAACGCCGCAGACGGCAGAGAGCAGGAGCAGCTCCCGGGCACCAAAGCGGCGGAACAGCCGGTTGCTGAGGGCAAAGATGATCACTTCCGCCACCACGCCCAGCGACCAGAGGTAGCCTACGGCCGAGGCCGAATACCCGGCTCCCTGCCAGTAAATCGCGCTGAAGCCATAGTAAGCGGCATGCGCCCCCTGCAGCAGGCAGACGCAGGCGAGGAAGCGCCAGCTCTGGGCCACCAGCGAGCGCCATGCCGGCCAGCCGGCGCTCTCCTGCTGACGGCTTTCGCCCTGCGGCATCACCGATGGGCGCAGCAGCATCCCAAGCAGCATCGAGGCAATTCCGACGCTCAGCAGGGCCAGAATGGCCTGATAGTCATACAGACTGACCAGCTTGCCCACCAGCGCCGAGCCAATCACAAAGGCGATAGAGCCCCACAGCCGCACCCGGCCATAGTCCATGGTGATCTGCTTCTGCCAGGTATTGGCCAGCGCATCGGTCAGCGGCACCAGCGGCGAGAAGAAGAGGTTAAAGCCCACCATCACCACCACCAGCCAGGCAAACTGCTGGCTAACCCAGAAGCCGGCCATAAACACCAGGGTAAGCAGCGCCAGCACGCGCACGGCTTTGATTAACAGGGAGGGATCGCTGACGCGCGGGGCAATAAGCAGGCTACCGAGAAAACGCGCCACCAGGCCCGAGCCAAGCAGAACGCCAATCATCTCCGGAGTGAGGCCAATCCCTTTGAGCCAGACGCTCCAGAAAGGCAGAAAAATACCGTAGCTAAAAAAGTAGGTGAAGTAGCTGAGCGCCAGCCAGCGCGTGGAATGCAAAACCATGAATCCCTCCCGTTTTGGAGGCGATAGTCTGGCGGTAAAAACAGGCTGGCGCAAGCGGGTATTAACAGCTGATTAACAGGCTCAGGCGGCGCTTTCGACGGCAATCTCCATCGCAAAACGGGTGCTGTCGCCCGGGCCTAAGACCACCAGCCCAGGCTGCCCGGCCATATGGTGAGCGTTGACCGGATGGCTCTGCGGTTCGAGGCACAGGAGTGATTTACCCGACATTCTGAACAGCATCAGCCACGGAGTTTGCGCGGTAATTGTGATATTCATCACATCACGCAGGATCGTTGCCACGCCGTTCCAGCCGGAGTAGCCGACATTCAGCCAGCCATCCCTCCCCTGCCGGGCGGTACTGAAATCGATTTCCGGCGGGATATCGCCCTGCCACGCCAGCGGTAAATGGTGCTCCCCTTCCGGCCAGTAGCCGCTGGCGGAAAACTGCAGGCGGCTGTGTTCGTCAACGTAAAACCATGGATGAAAGCCCAGGCCATACAGCATCGGCTGCGGGCCGAGATGGGTGAGCATCAGCTCCGCCCGCAGAACATGCTCGCGCAACTGATAGCGCAGCACCGCCTGATAATCGAAGCCGCAGTCATGCTGGCGGCGCAGCCTCAGAACACACTCCGTATCGGTGAGCGAGGCCACCTGCCAGGGAGATTGCCAGCCATCGCCGTGCAAAAAGAAGCGCTGGTCCACCGGGCTTTGCGGCAGGGTAATATCCCGCCCCTGAAAGGCAAAGCGATTACCCGCCACCCGGTTGGCCAGCGGCACCATCGGAAACAGCGCGCTGTCGCCCTCATCCCACAGCACGGGCTGCCCGTGGGTGAGGGAGAAGAGTCCCTGCAACCCGCCGCCCTGCGGGTTAACACGCATCCGCAGATGCGCGTTTTCTATCAACAGCAGGTCCATCAGTGTACGCGCCCGGCATCCGCCGTTGCGGCCACTTTGCTGTGCTGTTTCTCCAGCTGCTCCTCCAGCGCCTCCAGGGTCACGCCTTTGGTTTCCGGGACTTTACGCAGAATGTAGAGATACCCGGCGGCGCAGATCGCTCCGTAGAGCAGGAAGCTGCCCGCCGCACCCAGCCCGGCATTGAGCAGCGGGAAGGTGTAGGTCAGCAGGAAGCAGGCGATCCACAGCGCCAGGGTCCCCATCGACATCGCCAGGCCGCGGACGCGGTTGGGGAAGATCTCCGACAGCAGCACCCAGGTCACCGGGGCCAGCGTCAGGGCGTAGATGGCAATCGCCGCCAGCACCAGCAGCAGAACCGGCCAGCCCATGATGTTCATCGCGTAGGCGCTGGCAATCAGCACATAAATAATGGTTAAGCCCGAGGCGCCTAACAGCATCAGCTTGCGACGGCCAATTTTGTCCACCAGCGGCAGCGCGGCGAGGGTAAAGACCAGGTTGATGATGCCGGTCGCCACAATCGACTTCAGGGTGTCGTTGATATCAAACCCGGCCGAGGCGAAGATCTCCTGGGCATAGTTGAAGATGACGTTGATCCCGCACCACTGCTGGAACATCGCCAGCACCATGCCAATAATGACGATCGGTTTGACCTGGGGCTGCAGCAGCGTGGAGTACGCCACTTTCTGGGTGTCTTTTTCCAGGGTGTGGGCGATCTCTTTTAAGGTCTGGCTGGCGTACTCCGGGGTGCCAATACGCTCCAGCATGGCGCGGGCACGTTCCGGCTTGCCGGCCTTCATCAGCCAGCGCGGGGATTCCGGAACAAAGAACATCAGGACCAGGAACGCCAGGGCCGGAACCAGCTCGGCACCGAACATCCAGCGCCAGCCGGTTTGCCCGTTCCAGCTCTGGACGATAGCCTCATGGGTGGCACCAGGTGCCACCGGCTCGGCAATCATCAGGTTAATCAGCTGCGCCGCCAGTACCCCCACCACGATGGTCAGCTGGTTAATGGCCACGAAGCGACCGCGCTTATCCGCCGGGCTGACCTCGGCGATGTAGAGCGGGCTGAGGGCGGAGGCGAGGCCAATCCCCACCCCGCCGACGATGCGATAGACCACGAACATGTCAAAGCTGCTCGCCACCGCCGTGCCCCACGCCGAGGCGCTGAACAGCACCGCCGAGAGGATCAGCGGCCACTTACGGCCAAATTTATCGGCGCACCATCCAGAGATTAAAGCCCCGAAAATACAGCCCACCAGGGCGGAACTCATCGCCCAGCCGGATTGCGCCGGGTCGGTAATCGAGAACCAGGCTTCATAGAAGGGTTTGGCCCCGCCAATTACCACCCAGTCGTAGCCAAACAGCAATCCACCGCAGGCGGCGACCAGACAGATAGTCCAGACGTAGCCCATTTTCAGTTGTGTCTGCGCACTGTTATTCATGTTGATTCCTCTTTAAGGGAAACGCAGGGTACAGAGGGTTAACAGGTGGGTTTCCCCACCTGCAGAGTCAGTTAATGGAAAATACCGGCTGCCTGCGCATGCTGAATCAGATGCGCTTTGTCATGGGCCGGGTTAAGTGCCAGCAAGGCCGCCAGCTGGCGTTTGCAGGCTGCGCTGTCACCCAGTCCGGCATGACCCAGCGCCTCAATGAACAGGCAGTGCTGCTGATGTTGCTGCCCGGCTGGCGTATCCAGCACCACCAGATCCGGCAGCGAGACTGCAAAGAAATCCGCCTCCGGCACGTCGTCGCGATGCGCCTGCACCCAGGCCAGGAACCCCTGGAAGTGACGCTCCGCCGCCGCGCTGTCCCCCAGCTGCCGCAGGGCCATCCCCTGCCAGAACAGGTAATCCGCTGGCTGATCGTTGTAGTAGCGCCCGGCCGCAAGGGTTGATTCTCCCTGTGCCGCCCGGGTAAAGCAGCGCTGCGCCTCGGCCTGCTCATCGCCACGGGCGTGGCAGTAGCCCAACAGATACCAGATATCGTTATCGGTTTGCCCCGGCAGACGCCCCTCCCCGAGGTTGTGCGGATAGCGCAGGGCCGCCTGCAGCAGGCTAATCGCCTCGCGGAACTCGCCGCGGGCAATGTGCTGCAAGGCGCGGTGCTGCTGGTTGAGCAGATACTGCCCGGTCACCTTGCCTTCCCCGCCTTCCCACGGATGGAACTGACGCGCCTGAAGCACCTGCGCCGCAGCGTCGTAGCGCCCGGAACCGTTCCACAGACTTAACAGTTCGGCGGTCAGGTCATCGCGTTTGAGGACCACATTTTCCCGCCCGGTAAGCATGGCGAGGCGTTTTGCCACCGGCTGGCCGGTGAGCTTATTGAGATAATCCAGCTCAAACAGGAAACGCGGGTTGTCAGGTTCCAGCTCCACGGCGCGTTGCAGATGCTGCTCCGCCAGCGCCAGGTTGTGCTCTTTATTCCAGGCGTAGATCCCCAGCAGGCGGTGCGCCGGAGCAAACTGCGGCTCCTGCGCCAGGGTGGTTTGCCAGCAGGCGACCGCATCGTCATATCGACGTTTGCTGTACCAGAAGCAGCCCAGCAGATAGCGGGCGAACGGATCATCCTGCAGGCGCTGCAGCATCTGCACTTCATCCAGTGCGTTCGGGAAACGCACCCGGTTGGGCTCACAGCGGCGCGCGGCGGCAATGTAATGGGCACGCGTGGCGGGCTCATCGCTTAATGCGGCCCGCCAGAGCTGAGGCAAGGTCTCCTGGCTGTCGAGCAGATCCAGCATTTCGCGCGCGGCGTCTTGCATCCCCATCGCGGTTAACCAGCCCGCCAGCACGCAGGCGTTGGCCCCACGACGACCCGTCACCTGCAACAGCTTGTCACGTGAAACCTCGTCCCGGGCGATCGCCCAACGGGCATAGTGCAGGGCGTAGCTGAGAGGATGGGTTTGCAGGCAGCCGTCAATGTAGTCCTGCGCGGTGCGTTCGCCCTCAACCTGAGCCAGGGCCAGCGCTTTGAGCCCCATCGCCAGATTGTTGCTGGCATTGATCCCGAGGCTGATGTCGACTTTTTCCAGCGCCTCAGCGTAATTCCCGCGCTTCATCGCCAGCCGCGCCAGCGACCAGAACGCGGCATCGCGGCAGTTTCCGCTCCAGGAGGCTTTGTAGTAGTGATCCCAGGCGGCATCGTCGTCCCCCTGCCGCTCCAGCGCTGTCGCCAGCAGCTGGCTGGCTTCGCCATCCCGCGGGTTCTTATTTAACTTATGCGCACGCACCAGGGCGGCTTCGGCACAGCGCTGCGCCAGCCCCCAGTCGGCGCGGTTCAGCGCCAGGGTGCCCAGCGCGACGTTGTTGCGATAGTCGTGGGCATCCAGCTCCAGCGCACGGCGGTAGTAATCTTCCGCATAGCGGCTGGCGTGGTTGTACTGCTCCAGATGCTGACCAATAAAATAGAGTTCATCGCTGTTGCTGATGTTTTCCGGCATGGCGGGTGCGGTGGCCGGGTCCGGCAGCGGGGTTTCCTTGGCGATATGCTCCTGATAATGCAGCAGCGTGCGGCCCGAGGCCTCTTTTATGGTCAGGGTTAAGCGCTGCGGCCACTCGTCCGCCAGCGCCTGCTGCCAGCTTTCACCCGGCATCAGGGTCAGCTGCGTTTCCCACACCGGCTTGCCCTCTGCGGTCAGTTCGAGGCGCACGCCCTGAAGCGGGGCGATGGCGTACAGGCCGAGGTGAAGCTGCTGCTCGCACCGCTCCAGCTTAAGCGCCAACTGGGTGTTGGCGTTCTGCACCTGCCCCAGCTCGCTATAGGGCAGGAAATTCTGCACGAAGATCTTCTCTTCATACGGCGCAAGCCAGGTGAAATCAGGCTGGTTATCGGTGAAGACGCCGGTCATCAGCTCAATATAGGGGCCGTTTTCATCGGTCAGATTGCGATCCCAGGCGCGACCAAAATCGTCATGGCCCCAGGACCACTGCTTTTTACCCGGCGAGACGTGGTGATCGGCCACGTGCAGCAGGCCGCCCCGCTCCCCGTGATGGTAGGCGCCGACAAAATCGTAGGCCGATTTTTCTGCCATGTAGGAGGTCGGGACCGGCACGTTTTTGTAGCGCGAGATATCCACGCCCGCCGAGTAGTCGACTTTATAGTAGGTGCCGGTGGCAATCGGGAAAGCCGAGACCGCGCGCTTGCCGTGGTCAAACACCGCCGTAACGTCCGGCGGGAAGACGCTCTGATGATCGTCCCCGCCCTTCACCGCCGGGTTGGCCCACCACAGGAAGTGGCGCGGCGTGGCGTTGCCGTTGAAGACTTTGCCGGTGATCTCAATCAATGCCCGATCCGGGTAGAGCGTAAAGCCAGTCATTACCTGCAGGCCGCGCATTGGCTCGGCCTCACCCAGCCAGACGGTCTGCGCCCCGCCATCCTGCTGCTGGATGGTCACGTCAACCGGCATAAAGGTGGTCGGGCGATGGTGCTGCGGCCAGTTAAACTCGATCCCGCCGGAGATCCATGGCCCCAGCAGGCCCACCAGCGCCGGTTTCACCACCTCGTTGTAGTAGACGAAATCACGCTCCTGAACTTTGTCATATGCGCGATGAATACGTCCGCCCAGCTCCGGCAGCAGCATGATGCGAATGAAGTCGTTTTCCATCCATACCGCCTGGTAATCACGTATCTCGCGGGTCCCGGTCAGGGTATCGGTCACGCCGTAGGGATAGACCGCGCCGGAGGAACCCTGGTACACGCGTTTTTCCAGGAACATCGGGTTGGTATCTTCTGCGCCTGTGGTCCATGTCGGTAAGGCGATGGTTTCCCGCCAGACGTTAACTGCTCCAGACATATTCACACTCCAGTAAACAAATAACAGTGAAAGACGATAAGATGGCAGTGTAGAGAGGAATTCAGCGCGCTGATTGCGTAATGCTCACGCAATACTATTAACGGAGTTTAGTGAAATGCAGATAGCCGGTCTGAACAACCAGCGGGTGCGGCAGCATAACCGCCGCACGATCATGGCGCTTATCTGGCGCTATAAGCGTCTGAGTAAATCGCAGCTGGCCCAGCACACCGGGCTGTCGATCCCCGCCGTCAGTAAGATTCTGGATGAGCTGGTGGCTGACAATAAGCTGGCGCATTCCAGCGAAAACCTCAGCACCCGAGGGATGAACAGCGGTCACTACCAGATCCCGGATGAGGGTCCACTGATACTCTGCATGAATGTCAGCCCCACCAGCATTGAAAGCCAGCTGATCGACGGGCGCATGTCACCCCTGGGCGATTTTACCTGGACCGACGTCAACGCCCGCACCCCAGAGGCGCTGTTGCAGGCCATCGAAGGCCTGTGGCAGCAGCAGCGTAAACGCTGGCCGGGGCAGCGGATTAACCTGGCTCTCGGGATCCACGGCCAGGTGGATACCGCCACCGGGGTGTCCCAGATCATGCCCCAGGCGCCGTGGAAAAAACCGATCGAGATTAAGTATCTGCTGGAAGAAAAACTCGGCATCACGGTGATGGTGGATAACGACTGTGTGATGCTGGCCCTGGCGGAAAAATGGCAAAACCCGGCCAACCGCGACGATTTTTGCGTGATTAACGTCGATTACGGCATCGGCTCCTCGTTCGTCATTAATGGCCAGGTCTATCGCGGAACGCTTAACGGCAGCGGGCAGATTGGCCACACCATTTTTGATCGCGACGGCGTGGCCTGCGCCTGCGGGCGATACGGCTGCCTGGAGACGGTCGCCTCCCTGTCGGCCTTAAAAAAACAGGCGCGGCTGTGGCTGAAATCACAACCCGGCTCCCTGAGTCTCGACCCGGATACCCTTACCAGCCTGCAGCTGCTGGATGCCTGGCGTCAGGGTGACGTGAATATTCAGCGCTGGGCCGACGAGGCCGCTAACGCCATCGGGCTGACGCTCTACAATCTGCTCAATGTGCTCAACATCAACCAAATCTGGTTCTATGGTCGCAGCTGCACCTTCGGCGAACGCTGGCTGCAAACCATTAATCGCCAGATCGGCTTTACCCCCTTCGATCAGGGGGATGCGGTGCGTAACCGGCAAACGGAAATCGCTTTTGGCGGCTTAACCCGGCAGCAGCAGATTATCGGTATTGGTTATCTGTTTGTGGAGGATGCGCTGGAGGCAGGCTGACGGGAACCTGTCGCAGACAGGAAAATTTACATCACCCTGATGCCTGATTTATGACGAAAACCTGGATGGCGGACCGGCATTTTGTGTATTAGCTTTAAGATAAATCCCACTCATATCGAGCCTGCCATGAACAGATTACGCTATTTCGATTTCGGTCACTCCCGGGCGCTGATCCTGTTGATCGCCCGCCTCGCCCTGATCCTGCTGTTTATTATTTTTGGCGTGCCGAAGATGTTTGATTTTGACGGCACGGTGCAGTACATGGCGAAGCTCGGCGCCCCGATGCCGATGCTGGCGGCCATCGTGGCGGTGATCATGGAGGTGCCCGCCGCCATTCTGATCGTGCTCGGCTTTTTTACCCGTCCACTGGCGGTGCTGTTTGTTTTTTATACCCTGGGTACGGCGGTGATTGGTCACCACTACTGGGATATGAGTGGCGATGCGGTGATGCCGAACATGATTAACTTCTTCAAGAACATCAGTATCGCTGGCGGGTTTCTGCTGCTGGCGGTCGCCGGGCCGGGGGCTATCTCCATCGACCGGCGTTAGCCATAAAAAAAGGCCGCATTCGCGGCCTTTTTATTCTGCGGGGCAGAATTATGCGTAAACCGGGAAGCGCGCGCAGATATCCAGCACTTTGGCTTTCACGCGTTCGATAACGGCTTCGTCATTGATGTTGTCCAGCACGTCACACATCCAGCCAGCCAGCTCTTTCACTTCCGCTTCTTTAAAGCCGCGGCGAGTGACAGCCGGTGAACCGATACGGATACCGGAAGTCACGAACGGGCTCTTCGGATCGTTTGGTACGCTGTTTTTGTTGACGGTGATGTTGGCGCGGCCCAGGGCGGCGTCAGCTTCTTTACCGGTCAGATTTTTATCCACCAGATCCAGCAGGAACAGGTGGTTTTCCGTCCCGCCGGAGACCACTTTGTAGCCACGGTTCAGGAACACTTCCACCATCGCTTTGGCGTTTTTCGCTACCTGCTGCTGGTAAACTTTGAACTCGGGCTCCATCGCTTCTTTCAGCGCCACAGCTTTCGCTGCGATCACGTGCATCAGCGGGCCGCCCTGCGCGCTTGGGAATACCGCAGAGTTCAGTTTCTTATACAGATCCTCATCGCCACCTTTCGCCAGGATCAGGCCACCGCGTGGACCTGCCAGGGTTTTGTGGGTAGTGGTAGTCACCACATGAGCGTGTGGAACCGGGTTTGGGTACACGTCTGCGGCGATCAGACCGGCAACGTGCGCCATGTCGACGAACAGGTATGCGCCGATGCTGTCGGCGATTTCACGCATTTTTGCCCAGTCAACCACGCCGGAGTAAGCAGAGAAGCCACCGATGATCATCTTCGGTTTGTGCTCTTTAGCCTGCTTCGCCATGTCTTCGTAGTCAATTTTACCGGACTCATCAATGCCGTAAGGGATGATGTTGTAAAGTTTGCCAGAGAAGTTAACCGGGGAGCCGTGAGTCAGGTGGCCGCCCTGTGCCAGGTTCATACCCAGAACGGTATCGCCCGGCTGCAGCAGCGCGGTGTAAACCGCGAAGTTAGCCTGAGAGCCGGAGTGCGGCTGCACGTTGGCGTAGTCGGCGCCAAACAGCTCTTTGGCACGGTCGATCGCCAGCTGCTCAACGATATCCACGTACTCGCAACCGCCGTAGTAGCGCTTGCCCGGGTAACCTTCAGCGTATTTGTTGGTCAGCTGAGAGCCCTGCGCCTGCATCACGCGCGGGCTGGTGTAGTTTTCGGAGGCGATCAGTTCGATGTGCTCTTCCTGACGTACTTTTTCCTGCTCCATAGCCTGCCACAGTTCGGCATCATAATCGGCAATGTTCATTTCACGCTTTAACATCCGCATCTCCTGACTCAGCTAACAAGTAAATTTTTGCCTGAAAAAGGCGGTCCAGTTGGACGACGGGCAACAGTATAACTGATTAGCAGAGTGATAACAGGTCTTGACAAACGATTTTACGCAAACGTTTACCTACCCGCCACGCAAGGGTTTGAGCAATAACGCTCTCACCCTGTAAACTGGATTTCTTTTCAGGTTTGTGATGCAGTTAATTCACGTTGCAAAGAACCATTTACAACGCAGGGTTATTTTTTATAAGATGCATCTAAAATACATCATTAAAGTAACATTTGAAGGAAGCTGCTATGTTAGACGCTCAAACCATCGCTACCGTTAAAGCCACCATTCCCCTGCTGGTTGAAACCGGCCCAAAACTTACCGCCCATTTTTACGATCGTATGTTCGCGCACAACCCGGAGCTCAAAGAGATTTTCAACATGAGCAACCAGCGTAACGGCGATCAGCGTGAAGCGTTATTCAACGCCATTGCCGCCTACGCCAGCAACATTGAGAACCTGCCGGCGCTGCTGCCAGCGGTGGAAAAAATTGCCCAGAAACACACCAGCTTCCAGATCAAACCCGAGCAGTACAACATCGTGGGCAGCCATCTGCTGGCGACGCTGGATGAGATGTTCAGCCCGGGCCAGGAGGTGCTGGACGCGTGGGGAAAAGCTTACGGCGTGCTGGCTAACGTGTTTATCAACCGTGAAGCGCAGATCTACAGCGAAAACGCCAGTAAGAACGGCGGCTGGGAAGGCACCCGCGCCTTCCGTATCGTGGAAAAAACGCCGCGCAGCCAGCTTATTACCAGCTTTGAATTTGAGCCGGTCGACGGTCAGCCGGTTGCCGATTACCAGCCGGGCCAGTATCTGGGCGTGTGGCTGAAGCCTGAAGGCTTCCCGCATCAGGAGATCCGCCAGTACTCCCTGACCCGCAAGCCAAACGGCAAAGGCTATCGTATTGCGGTGAAACGCGAGGAAGGTGGTCAGGTCTCGACCTGGCTGCACAACGAAGCCAACGTCGGTGATGTGGTACATCTGGCCGCACCGGCGGGTGATTTCTTTATGGCGGTGGATGCTAATACGCCAGTGACGCTGATCTCCGCGGGTGTCGGTCAGACTCCAATGCTGGCGATGCTGGATACCCTGGCGAAATCGCAGCATCAGGCGCAGGTGAACTGGTTCCACGCCGCAGAAAATGGCGAAGTGCATGCGTTTTCTGATGAAGTGAAAACTCTGGCTGCCGGTCTGCCGCACTTTACCGCGCATACCTGGTATCGCCTGCCGACAGACGATGACCGCGCCGCAGCGCGCTTCGACAGCGAAGGTCTGATGGCGTTAAGCCAGCATAAAGATCACTTCCACGCGCCGGAGATGCAGTTCTACGTTTGTGGCCCGGTGGCGTTTATGCAGTATGCCGCGGCGCAGTTGGTTGAGCTGGGGGTGAATAAAGCGAACATTCATTACGAATGCTTCGGCCCGCATAAGGTGCTGTAATGCAAAAAGCCCCTCTTCTGGAATAAGCCCATAAAGTTGGACTGTTCATGTTAAGCGGTTTTCAGGGCCTGGGTTCGGTAGTCTACCGGACTCAGGCCTTTTAATTTCAGGTTTGTCCGCTCCAGATAGATTTCTCTATCAGAGCATTATTCAAGCATTTCCCTTTGCACAATATGCTTCGCTTCATGCTCTGGCCTTCAATTAAGCCTGATAGCCTGCCATCAGATACTGTCAGCCCCGCTCCGAGCGCAATAAAGGCGCACCTTCTGCATCGAGCTTTGAGAACGTATACCACCTTCATCACTGGCTTTTCCGACAGGCTGTAAGAGAAATTTTCCCGCTGAGGAGGTCCAATATTGGCGACAGGTAAAGCTATTTACCCTGAAGCTACCCAGTGTATGATGGGATACTTATTAACCACACAAACAAAAAGGATTTTATATGTCACAGCAATACACCAATGAACTGCCCCCAGAAATGGCGGCTTCATTATCAATGCCGCCGTTCTCAGCAGAGCAGAAAGCGGCGATGCCGGATAGCGCACGGGAGCTTGTCGAAGCACAGGAAGCTTTTATGTGTGATCATCCGGCGACGGCGATTTTCCGGATTGCCGTTGATGGCAGTCTGACAGCACGAGGTGGTGTGGTGCGGGCAGCATGGAATGGTGGTGAGATTGAGCTTGAGGGCGGGCGCAGGGTCAATATCGCGCTGGAAGGCGATGAGGTGGTTTACCCTGACGGCACTAACGCACGGATTATCAACGGCTGCGGAAAGAACATCACTAAAAACGAGCGCGGGATTGCGCTTGTGGACAGCCTTCTGAGCAACGGCGACCAGATTATCAGTACACCGCAGGCAACCGGTATGCTGGTTGAGCGTGACGGTATGCCGATGGACGAGTCGTTTCTGGCGAAAGGAGTCTGAAGACGATGTGGGTCAACAGAGGCTGTATCGTTCACGGTAAAAACGTCGGGCTTGACGGGGATAAAACGTCCACGGGCTCTGTCTGCTATGCCTCCCGTCCCGGCATGTCGGTGATGGGGAAGCTGAAACTCTATATCGGGGATAAAACCTCGCACTGCCCGAAATGCGGCGAGGTCGGGGTGATCGTCAGCGGAGATCACCGGCAGACAAATATGGTGGCGGTTGCGGTAGACGGTTCCGCCATTCGCTGCGGGTGCACGACAGGGACAAACTGGCTCATCGCGCCGGGTGTGGTTGAGGTGTCAGACCCGATGATGATGACGGTTGCATCCGGGGCAGAGCCGGTGCAATACGCCCAGACGGCGAAAGCCCGGCCAACGGCTGCTGTACCGGCAGAAGCACCGCCTGAACCTCTGCCGCTTCCGGTGCGGATTTATACCACGAAGCGCCTTATGGATGATTATGACGCGAAGGACATGCATTGCGGCGATCTGAGCGAGGAGGTGCTGAAAGGGCGCTTTGGCCTGACGGATGTCTCGGCAAAAGTGAACCCGTATACGCTAACCCTTGCACCGTCAGCTCCCACCAGTCCGTATGGCGGATTTTATCCGGGCAACCTGACGGAGAGTAAGCCGGTCATTATCAGCCGGGATGAAAGCGCCCGGCTGATGTTTGATGAGTTCCGGGGGCTGGCGAAGGTATTCTCGTTTCAGGGGGAATATCAGGACATCATCACAGAGATGATCAGCCATATGCAGGGTAACAGCGGTAGGCCGTACAGTAGCCCTCTGTTGGATAAGGCGCTTAAAGAGCAGATTTTGAATGACCGTTCTGAAAAAAGCTCGTTGTTGAAGATTAAAAAGGCTTTGGATGATGCTGTGAGCTACGAATATGGCTTTATCCCGCAGCGTAAAGAAAGCGTATTATTCGACGACAAGGGCAACTTTAATGACGTCAATGATGCTGTATTACCTAAATTTGACCATCTGGTCGACCGGACTAACGGGCTGGTGATTACCGTCCATGATACCTGGGCCACGCATATTACGCTGGAATCACTGGAGGTGATGGGTGACCACTACCGAGCAAAGGTGCATTACCGAATTCAGGATCACTTCGGACTTGATGATGCAGATATCCTGAACCCTATTTACCGTGAGGGGCGACTTTTTCGTATCTGGTTTGTGCTGCAGCGCTATATGAAATATGGCTACAGGCCATTTATCACCGAGATGAATGCGACCGTGGAAATTAGCGGGAGGAGAGGTGAATAAACGGCTGATCGCGGGCATCATTGCTGCAGCTTCCGGGGGTTATCTGCTATGGCAGTATCAGACCCCAGTGGAGATTGTAGCAGTTCATGACAGTTATAAAATATTGGTCAGACATTTTCCGTACCTGAAAAGCCGTCGGATAGACTGGTGGGAAGCTAATAAGGACATGATTCAGGAAAAATACGGGATTCCACACAAAGATGAAGACGGCTTCTATCACGTTTTGATTATGGATTTTGGGAATGGATATCGTACTGAACCGAACGAAAGCTTGCTGTGGTTTACAGATGAGGTTTTTTGTTTCAATGACATGTCGACAGAGGCTCGGTGTATTGATAGAAAACCACTTTTCGATGTGAGATGGAGTAGGAATTACGGGCTGAAATATGAGTCATATTAAACTGGAGGCGGGGTGAATAAGCGGTTGATAGCGGACGTTATCGCTGTCGCAGGCTGTGGCTATCTGCTCTGGCAGTATTTTACACCGGTAGAGATTGTGACTGTTCACGACGGAAATACGATTCTGGTCAGACATTTTCCGTACCTGAAAAGCCGTCAGATAGCCTGGTGAGAAGCCAAAATAGAAAAGGATCTTCTTGAGATCCTTTTTTGAGAGCGTGTATTTCTTGCCCTGTAAACGAAAAACCACCTGGAGAGGTGGTTTAATCGAAGGTTAACCAGTTAGGCTAATGTTTATAGCCATAGTAAGGCTTAAACCTCAAGAATTCAGCATAGTCTTGTACACCCTATACCAATGGCTGCTGCAAGCGGCATTTTACGTGTCCGTCCGGTTGGACTCAGCTTGCGCGGGCCAACGGGCAACAAACGACGCGGGATTAAATCGCCTCGTCGTCTTCTTCGCCGGTACGGATACGGATCACGCGCGACACGTCAAAGACGAAAATTTTGCCGTCGCCGATTTTGCCGGTCTGCGCAGTGCGGATAATGGTATCCACGCAGGTCTCGACGATGTCGTCCGACACCACGATTTCAATTTTTACCTTCGGCAGGAAATCGACCATGTATTCCGCGCCACGGTAGAGTTCCGTGTGGCCCTTCTGACGACCAAAGCCTTTCACTTCCGTTACCGTCATGCCGGTGATGCCGACTTCCGCCAGCGCTTCGCGCACATCATCCAGTTTGAAAGGTTTAATAATCGCATCAATCTTTTTCATGGTGTTCCTTAAACTTATGCCTGTCAGCTGCCTCGTAATCGGTTGCTCACAGTATCATATTCAGGCGGAATTTAGCGTATCACTCTTTAAAATCGTTTGCTTCCAGCTCATGGCGCGACAGCAGCTTATAAAACTCGGTGCGGTTACGTCCGGCCATCCGTGCGGCATGGGTGACGTTGCCTTTGGTGATCTGCAGTAGCTTACGCAGATAGTTGAGCTCGAACTGGTTACGGGCCTCGACGAAGGTCGGCAAGGCGGTGTTCTCCCCCTCCAGGGCCTGCTCCACCAGCGCATCGCTGATCACCGGCGAGGAGGTGAGCGCCACGCACTGCTCAATCACGTTCACCAGCTGGCGCACGTTACCGGGCCAGCTGGCGGTCATCAGCCGCTTCATGGCATCAGTGGAGAAGGCCCGCACGAAGGGCTTATGCCGCTCGGCGGACTGGCGCAACAGCTGGGTGGCCAGCAGGGGAATATCTTCCGCCCGCTCCGCCAGCGCCGGGATCTTCAGGTTGACGACGTTAAGGCGATAGAAGAGGTCTTCGCGGAACTCGTTGCGCGCCATCGCCTTGGGCAGATCCCGGTGGGTGGCCGAGATAATGCGCACGTTGATGTCGATATCACGGTTACTGCCCAGCGGCCTGACCTTGCGCTCCTGCAGCACGCGCAGCAGCTTGACCTGCAGGGGAGCGGGCATATCGCCAATTTCATCGAGGAACAGCGTGCCGCCTTCTGCGGCCTGGAACAGCCCTTCCCGGCTGCTGACCGCGCCGGTGAAGGCCCCGCGCGCATGACCAAACAGCTCCGACTCCAGCAGTTGCTCGGGCAGCGCCCCGCAGTTGATGGCGATAAAGGCATTTTTGCCCCGCGGGCTGGCATTGTGGATCGCCTGGGCGAGGATCTCCTTCCCGGTGCCGCTCTGGCCGTTAATCAGCACGCTGACATCAGACTGCGCCACCATCCGCGCCTGCTCCAGCAGCCGCAGCATGATCGGACTGCGGGTGACAAATGACTCCCGCCACGTCTCGTCCCCGGACGGCGCGGCGTGTTCCAGCGCGTCATCAATGGCTTTATAAAGCGCGTCTTTATCCACCGGCTTGGTGAGGAAGCTGAAGACGCCCTGCTGCGTGGCCGCCACGGCATCGGGGATCGAGCCGTGGGCGGTAAGGATAATCACCGGCATGCCGGGCTGGAGCTTCTGGATCTCGGTAAACAGCTGCATGCCGTCCATTTCATCCATCCGCAGATCGCTGATGACCAGATCGACCTTCTCGCGCCCCAGCACTTTCAGCCCTTCCTGACCGCTTTCGGCGGTCACCACGCTGTAGCCCTCGCTCACCAGACGCATGCCCAGCAGCTTCAGCAAACCGGGGTCATCATCCACCAGCAAAAGATGCGCAGGTTTTCGGCTTGTCATGGCTTTCCATCCTCCTGGTTCGGGGTATCCGCCGCGTCGCCGTCAGCGGATGGTGTCGCACTCTTCGGCGCATCCGGCAGATAGTTACTGACCGGCTTGCGGGTGGAGAGCTGCCGTTCAATATCGGTCAGGTTTTCCAGCTTCCGCGTGGTGGTGTCCAGCTGCGTGCGTAAATATTGCTGCTGCTGGCGCAGGTTATCCAGTTCGCCATCGGTGGTCTGCTGTAACTTGCCGTAGCGGGAACGCTCTTCCGCCAGCTGCAGCTGTAGTACCTGCCCGTGTCGCCAGAGCTGGTAAAGCGGGCGCACCTGGGCGGGGATCTGCGGGCTCAGCGCATCCAGCCGGGTGGTCAATACCCGCCGCTCCACCGGGTTAATTTTGGCATTCGCCAGCAGGATCCCGCGCTTAAAGCTCTCCTGCCAGGTGTCATCGGTCCAGCCCCGGGCCTCTGCGCGCGCGGCGGCGGGTGAGAGGCGGTCCGCGCAGTCCATGCCGCGCAGCCAGAAGAGCGGGTTGCTGTCGGTCTCCTGACCGTGCAGCTGCCAGATATTATTGCAGTCGGTAGAGAGGAAGTCCGCCAGCTGATGTTCAGGCAATTTTTCATCCTGCTTGTCGCTAATCGCTGGCGCGGGTGCGTGGGTGACGCAGCCGGTCAGCAGCAGGCAGGGAAGGCTCAGGCGAATAAAGTGGCCGGAAAAGACCGCGTTAATGGCGCGGGAAAAGACGTGTGACATACTCACCAGACTTAGATTCATTTCAGTGATTTTTCCGACTCAAGCGGCAGTTCGATGCGAAAACAGACATCGGTACGGTCGTCAGTGACAAGATTAAGCTCTCCCTGCATACGACGAATACAGTCGCGGGCGATGCTCAGCCCCAGACCGCTTCCCTTAACCGCCCCTTTGCGTTGATGGCTCCCCTGGAAAAAGGGTTCGAAGATCATCGTTTTTTCATCGTCGGGGATCGGGTTTCCGGTGTTGGCGACATCGATACAGACGCGTGAGTCGCGCGTAAAACTGCGAACATAAATGGTACCGGATTCAATGCCATAGTGCACCGCGTTGGAATAAAGATTATCCAGGACGCTCATCAGCAGCATGGGTTCGGCTAAACAGGCGGGCGTCGAGAGTGCCAGTTCAGTATGCATCATTTTAGCCCGGGCAGGCAGGCTGTGGGCGGAGAGCACCATATCCACCAGCGGCGCCAGCTCGACGCGCTCCAGCTCGGGGATGCCGTCGGCCAGTTTGCGGTTGTAGTCGAGCAGTTGCTCAATCAGCTTTTGCAGATTGCGGCTGCTGGCATCGAGGATCTCCACAATCTCCCCCTGCTCTGGCGTCAGCGGTCCGGCGACCTCATCGGCCAGCAGTTCGGTCCCCTCGCGCATGCTGGCGAGCGGGGTTTTCAGTTCGTGGGAGATGTGGCGTAAAAACTGGTGGCGCTGGGATTCGAGCCACGCCAGCCGCTCAGAGAGCCAGATGATCCGTTGCCCGACCGAGCGCAACTCGCGCGGGCCGGTAAAGACCACGGTATTGCCCAGCGAGCGCCCCTCCCCCAGCCGGTTGATCATCCGCTCGATGCCCTTGACCGGGCCGATGATCATGCGGGTGAAGAGCAGGACCAGCACCAGGCTGACCAGAAATAGCACCAGCGCCTGCCAGCCAAAGAACTGGCCGCGCTCGGCAATCTCCTGCTGGAGCTGCTGCCCGCGGGAGAAGATCACCGCCCGGGTCGCCTGCACCATCTCGGCGTTGGCATTGGCAAAGGCTTCCAGCCGCATGGCAGACATCGCATCGGGGCCGCTGTTAAGGCACTGGAGCTGCGCCAGGGCATTAATATCCTGGCGTAAGGCCTGATAGAGCTTGTCATCCGGCAATACCCCGGCATGGGCATCGAGCATTTCGCTGTAGCGCTTACGCTGATTTTGATAGACGGTTGCCAGGGTTCGGTCGTCGAGGACGCAATACTGCCGGTAGCTGCGCTCCATCTCCAGCGCGGCATTGGTCATCGCCTCGCTGCGGCGGGCATCAATCAGGGTAGTACGGTTGGTGAGCGCCGCCTGGGCGCTGAGGGCGTTCAGGCTCTGCCATGCCTGCCATGCCAGGACCAGCAAAGGCAGCAGGATCAGCAGGAATGCCATCATGACTAACTGTCGCAAGGAGCGAGGGAAAACAGGCCAGCGTTTCAACGCATTACTCTCTGTCGCGAGGAGGTAAGAGGATGCTAGCTGGACAACCCTTCAGATACAACAAAGCCGGGTTAAAAACCCGGCTTTATTATGGAATGAGGCGGTGCCTAACTCGACGTTTCGCCCTGGGTCTGATAAAGCAACGCTATGATCAGTAGTTGGACGGCAGGCACCTTTTTGTGCGTCATTCGAAGTTTATGTAGCGCGTCCCGAAGGGGCTGACATAAGAGGGTGAATGAGCCACTGGTTATTATTATGCAACAGATGTGCCAGAATGCAAATAAAAATATTAAAGTGTTAATTTATATGATTTTTTATAGATACCAGCGGTAATTTCGGATGGGATGATTTTCAGGCTATCTGTCGCTTATTAGCAACACCCTTGCAGAGTTATTCTGGGTGCTATGAAAATCAACAGGTTAAATGTCGCCAATTGGCGACATGATAATGTGAGGGTTGTCGCACATTTGCGACACCGGGGAATTGCCGGGCGGCACGGCGTTTGCCCGGCCTACAAAACGAAACGGCAACCGTGGTTGCCGTTTTGGATTTAACCCAACTGCTTACGCGCGTTGCGGAAGATACGCATCCACGGGCTGTCCTCGCCCCAGTTCTCCGGGTGCCAGGAGTTGCTGACGGTGCGGAACACGCGCTCAGGGTGCGGCATCATCACCGTAACGCGGCCGCTTTCGCTGGTCACTGCGGTGATCCCGTTGGCAGAGCCGTTCGGGTTCGCCGGGTAGGTCTGCGTGACTTTACCGAAGTTATCGACAAAGCGCAGCGCCACCAGGCCTTTGCTCTCCAGCTCTGCCAGGTGAGCGGCGTTACGCACTTCCACCTGCCCTTCACCGTGGGAAACGGCGATTGGCATCTGCGATCCCACCATCCCCTGCAGCAGCAGAGATGGGCTCTGGGTCACTTCCACCAGGCTGAAACGCGCTTCGAAGCGGTCGGACTGGTTACGCACAAAGCGCGGCCAGGCTTCGCTGCCCGGGATCAGCTCGCGCAGGTTCGACATCATCTGACAGCCGTTACAGACGCCCAGAGCCAGGGTCTGCGGACGGTGGAAGAAGGTTTCGAACTCGTCGCGGACGCGGTCGTTGAAGAGAATCGATTTCGCCCAGCCTTCACCGGCTCCCAGCACGTCGCCGTAAGAGAAGCCGCCGCACGCCACCAGCGCCTGGAAATCAGCCAGACCGGTACGGCCTGCCAGCAGGTCGCTCATGTGCACGTCGATGGCATCGAAGCCCGCACGGTGGAAGGCAGCCGCCATCTCAACGTGGGAGTTCACGCCCTGCTCGCGCAGAACGGCCACTTTCGGACGGGCGCTCTTCGCAATATACGGCGCGGCGATGTCTTCATTGATGTCGAAAGAGAGCTTCACGTTCAGGCCCGGATCGGTGTCGTTGGCTTTCGCCTCGTGCTCCTGATCGGCGCACACCGGGTTGTCACGCAGACGCTGCATCTGCCAGGTGGTTTCTGCCCACCACATGCGCAGCGTAGAGCGGCTTTCGGCAAATACCGCCTGACCGTTGGATTCAATAACAAAGCGATCCCCGGTCACCGCTTTACCCAGATAGTGCACACAGTCACCCAGACCGTGCTGTGCCAGCAGGGCTTCTACCGCCTCGCGATCGGCAGCACGCACCTGAATTACCGCACCCAGCTCTTCGTTGAACAGCGCCGCCAGACGGTCGTCGCCCAGGCTGGCAATGTTGGCTTCCACGCCGCAGTGGCCGGTGAAGGCCATCTCCGCCAGGGTAACCAGCAGGCCGCCGTCAGAACGGTCGTGGTAGGCCAGCAGTTTGCGTTGCGCCACCAGCGCCTGAATGGCGTCGTAGAAGCCTTTCAGCTGCGCTACGTCGCGTACGTCTGCCGCCTTGTCACCCAGCTGACGGTAAACCTGCGCCAGCGCGGTGGCACCCAGCGTGTTGTGACCTTTACCCAGGTCAATCAACAGCAGGGCGTTGTCTTCGGTAGAAAGCTGCGGAGTGATGGTATGACGCACATCTTCCACGCGGGCAAACGCCGTAATAACCAGCGACAGCGGAGAGGTCATCTCGCGCTGCTCGCTGCCTTCCTGCCAGCGGGTCTTCATCGACATGGAGTCTTTACCCACCGGAATGGTCAGACCCAGCGCCGGACAGAGCTCCTCACCCACCGCTTTCACCGCTTCGTACAGCCCGGCGTCTTCACCCGGGTGACCGGCTGCGGCCATCCAGTTTGCGGAGAGTTTGATGCGTTTGATGTCGCCAATCTGGGTGGCAGCGATATTGGTCAGCGCTTCACCTACCGCCAGACGGGCAGAGGCGGCGAAGTCCAGCAGGGCAACCGGGGAGCGTTCGCCCAGCGCCATCGCTTCACCGTAGTAGCTGTCGAGGCTAGCGGTGGTCACCGCGCAGTTCGCCACCGGCACCTGCCACGGGCCAACCATCTGATCGCGGGCAACCATGCCGGTCACGGTACGGTCGCCGATGGTGACGAGGAAGGTTTTCTCCGCCACGGCCGGGAGATGCAGAACGCGGTTAACCGCCTCGGCAACGGTCACACCCTGCAGATCGAGGGCTTTGCCGCTGGCTTTGCGGGTCTGTACATCGCGGGTCATCTTCGGCGTTTTACCCAACAGCACATCCAGCGGCAGGTCAATCGGCTGGTTGTCGAAATGGGTATCGCTCAGGGAGAGGTGCATCTCTTCGGTGGCTTCACCGATCACCGCATACGGGGCGCGCTCGCGGCGGCACAGCTCATCGAACAGCGGCAGCTGATCCGGGGCCACCGCCAGCACGTAGCGCTCCTGGGATTCGTTACACCAGATCTCCAGCGGGCTCATGCCTGGCTCATCGCTCAGGATGTCGCGCAGATTGAAGCGACCGCCGCGGTTGCCGTCGCTCACCAGCTCCGGCATGGCGTTGGAGAGACCGCCCGCGCCGACGTCGTGAATAAACAGAATTGGGTTGGCGTCGCCCAGCTGCCAGCAGCGGTCGATCACTTCCTGGCAACGGCGCTCCATCTCCGGGTTGTCGCGCTGTACGGAGGCAAAATCGAGATCCGCATCAGACTGGCCGGAGGCCATAGAGGAAGCCGCCCCGCCGCCCAGACCGATGTTCATCGCCGGACCGCCGAGTACGATCAGCTTCGCACCCACCACGATCTCGCCTTTCTGCACGTGATCGGCGCGGATGTTGCCGATCCCGCCCGCCAGCATGATCGGTTTGTGGTAGCCGCGCAGCTCTTCGCCGTTGTGGCTCTCCACTTTCTCTTCGTAGGTACGGAAATAGCCGTTCAGGGCCGGACGACCAAATTCGTTGTTAAACGCCGCGCCGCCCAGCGGGCCGTCGGTCATGATATCAAGCGCAGTCACAATGCGCTCCGGCTTACCGAAATCCTCTTCCCATGGCTGTTCAAAGCCCGGAATACGCAGGTTGGAAACGGAGAAGCCCACCAGACCCGCTTTTGGTTTTGCCCCACGACCGGTAGCGCCTTCGTCACGAATTTCGCCGCCGGAACCGGTCGCTGCACCCGGCCACGGCGAGATCGCCGTCGGGTGGTTATGGGTTTCGACCTTCATCAGGATATGCGCAGGCTCGTGATGGAAGTCATAGCGCCCTGCTTCGCGATCGGCGAAGAAGCGGCCCACCTCGGAACCTTCCATCACCGCGGCGTTGTCTTTATAAGCAGACAGCACGTGGTCAGGGGTTTTCTCCATGGTGTTTTTGATCATTTTGAACAACGACTTCGGCTGCTGCTCGCCGTCAATAACCCAGTCGGCGTTGAAGATCTTGTGGCGGCAGTGCTCGGAGTTAGCTTGGGCGAACATATAGAGTTCGATGTCGTTCGGGTTGCGGTTGAGCTTAACGAACGCGTCCTGCAGGTAGTCGATTTCATCTTCCGCCAGCGCCAGGCCCAGACGCAGGTTGGCATCAATCAGCGCCTGACGGCCTTCACCCAGCAGGTCCACGCTCTGGACGGGGGCTGGCTGGTGGTGGGAGAAGAGCTGCTGCGCGTCGTCCAGAGAGGCAAACACGCTCTCCATCATGCGGTCGTGCAGTTCGGTTGCCACAACGGCCCACTGCGCGTCAGTCAGGGTAGAGGCTTCAACGTAATACGCCACGCCGCGCTCCAGACGGTCAATCTGGCTCAGACCACAGTTGCGGGCGATATCGGTTGCTTTAGAAGACCAGGGGGAGATGGTGCCCGGACGAGGCGTAACCAGCAGAAGTTTACCGTTTGGGGTATGGCTGCTCAGGCTTGGGCCATACTTCAGCAGGCGTTCAAGCCGGACCAAATCCTCTGCCGTTAAGGGAGCATTCAGGTCAGCAAAATGGACATACTCAGCGTAAATATTGCTTACCGGAAGGTCGGCCGCCTGAAAACGTGCCAGCAGTTTGTTGATACGGAAGGCAGACAGTGCAGGCGAACCACGCAGAATTTCCATCATAAGTCTCTCGTCTTCGAAGCGCCGGAGGCGCTTACAGTGTGCGCAAGGGGGGAAAACGGGCGCCATTATAGTGGATCCTGAGCGCCGACGAAACCGTTTGCGTCGTAATAAAATCGACGCCGTCATTTAACCATTGGTGTTGCCTATCCCGCTAATAAGTTGCCAAGTGGCGTAACTTTACGCAAAATGCCGCGAAATCTTTGGTAATACTTGTTTTTACTGTGGCGACGACAAAGCAGAATAATAGACAGCGCATAGAATCAACTTATTGAAAAAATTAAAGATTAATTATCTGTTCATCGGCATCGTAACCTTGCTGCTGGCAGCGGCCCTTTGGCCTTCAATCCCCTGGTTCGGCAAGGCCGAAAATCGCATCGCCGCCATTCAGGCGCGGGGGGAGCTGCGCGTCAGTACCCTCTCCTCGCCGTTGACCTACAGCGCCATCAACAACAAAGCGATTGGCCTGGACTACGAGCTGGCACAGCACTTTGCTGACTATCTGGGCGTTAAGCTCAGGATCACCGTGCGCCAGAACATCAGCCAGCTGTTTGACGACCTGGATAATGGCAAAGCCGATATGCTGGCCGCCGGACTGGTCTATAACAGCGAGCGCAGCAAAAACTATCAGCCTGGCCCCACCTATTACTCCGTCTCGCAGCAGCTGGTCTATCGCGTCGGCAGCCTGCGCCCGCGCACCCTTGCCAGCCTCAGCGCTGAACAGCTCACCGTCGCCCCGGGGCATGTGGTGATTGACGACCTGCGGGCGCTGAAAGAGAAGAAGTACCCTGACCTCAACTGGACGGTGGATGAGAAGCTCGGCACTACGGCGCTGCTGCAGCAGGTCATCGACGGCAAACTGCCCTACACTATCGCTGACTCGGTAGCCATCAGCCTGTTCCAGCGTGTTCATCCTGAACTGGCAGTGGCGCTGGACGTCACTGACGAGCAGCCCGTCACCTGGTTCAGCCCGCTCGATGGTGACCAGACGCTCTCTGCCGCGATGCTCGATTTCTTCAACGGGATGAATGAGGACGGCACCCTGGCGCGTCTGGAGGAGAAATACCTCGGCCATGGGGATGACTTTGACTACGTCGATACCCGCAGCTTCCTGCGGGCGGTGGATAATGTGCTGCCCGATCTACAGCCGTTGTTTGAGAAGTACGCCCAGGAGATTGACTGGCGCCTGCTGGCCGCTATCTCCTATCAGGAGTCGCACTGGGATGCCCTCGCCACCTCGCCTACCGGGGTGCGCGGCCTGATGATGCTGACCAAAAACACTGCCCAGAGCCTGGGCCTGACCGACCGTACCGATGCCGAGCAGAGCATCAGCGGCGGGGCGCGCTATCTGCAGGCGATGATGGATAAGGTGCCGGAGACGGTGCCGGAAGAGGAGCGGATCTGGTTTGCGCTGGCGGCCTACAACATGGGCTATGCCCATATGATCGACGCCCGCGCCCTGACGGCCAAAACCAAAGGCAACCCCAACAGTTGGGCAGACGTCAAACAGCGCCTGCCGATGCTGAGCCTGAAGCCGTATTACAGCAAATTAACCTATGGCTATGCGCGTGGACACGAGGCGTACGCCTACGTGGAGAATATCCGCAAATACCAGATAAGCCTGGTGGGGTATCTGATGGAGAAAGAGAGAGAGGCGCAGGCGGCACAGCAGCTGGCGCAAAGTTATCCGGTGGTATCGCCGGATGAACTTACTCGCCCGATAACTTCGATTCTGCCTTTTGTTGCTTTTTCTGCTGACGCCGCATTCGAAAGAACTCACTTAGCATCTCCGAACACGCTGGTGCCAGCACCCCGCCCATCACGTTGACCTGATGGTTCATGCCGGGATGTCTGAGCACATCCAGCAGCGAACCTGCCGCCCCGGTTTTTTCATCCCGCGCGCCATACACCACCGTGCCGATTCGGCTGTGGATCATGGCGCCGGAGCACATCACGCAGGGTTCGAGCGTGACATAGAGGGTGGTATCCAGCAGGCGGTAGTTTTGCAGCACCAGACCGCCCTGGCGCAGGGCCATAATTTCGGCATGGGCAGTAGGATCGTGACGCCCAATCGGGCGGTTCCAGCCTTCGCCAATCACCTGGTTATTGTGGACCAGCACGGCGCCCACCGGGACTTCGCCCTCTTCCCAGGCGCGTTTGGCAAGCTGGAGCGCATGGCGCATCCAGTATTCATGATTAAGTTCAAGGTCGGACAACGCAGCATACTCCAGTCTGAAAAGCGGGCGCATTATACACACCCGCTATGCATAATCACAAAATCATTCCAGTTGCTGAAGTTCGCCAAGGGGCGTGACGCGCCAGCGGTGCTGGCAGAAGTACAGGAGGGGGTTATCCTGCTTGCTGTCGCTGTAGCCGCTGTAGAGGCGCAGCGGGGTACCAATTTTCTTCTCCAGCTGCACCACCTTCTCGTGGCCGAGGCAGCGCATGGTCAGCACCCAGCCACCGTATGCGCGTCCCATCTGGGTGGCAATCAGGTTGACGCGCGGCAGCCAGGGGGTATCGAAATAGACCTGTTCCACCAGCGACTGCGGCGAGCCGGTAATCAGCCAGATGTCAGCATCGTTGGCGTTGAGGTAGTTGGTGAGCCGCTCCTGCACCACCGGGAAGGCGGTGACATGCCCGCGAAACCAGCTGACAAACTCTTTCTCCAGCTGTTTAAGACGCGCTTCGCTGTGGCCGAAGGTACAGCCCCACAGCAGCAGGCTCATCGGCCAGCGGGCGGCGCGGCCTTTAACTAGCAACACGCCGCCGATGATGGGTAACAGAGGCAACACGAGCAGGGCATTCAGGGGTTGTCGGCGCAGTAAATAACGCATAAAGGTGCCGAACATATCCTGCTGATGCAGCGTTCCGTCCAGATCAAAAAAGACTACGCGACGCTCGTGATTGGCCAAACCTTACTCCTCTGGATCAGTAAACCCTAACAGCCAGGTAAACAGGAACCCGGCGATAACCGCTACCAGATAGCCTAACAGATAGAGCATGACTTTTCCGGTCACGATGGTTAATGCCAGCGGTAATCCGGAAATACCGAAGGTAATAACGGTCGCCACTTTCCAGTAACTGATGAGCGCCCCACCGACCGCACCACCAAGACAGGCACCGATAAACGGCTTGCCCAGCGGCAGGGTCACGCCGAAGATCAGCGGTTCGCCGATCCCCAGCAGCCCGACCGGCAGCGCCCCTTTGATGACCTTTTTCAGGCGTTCATTCCGGGTTTTCATTAGCACCGCAATTGCCGCGCCGATCTGCCCGACACCAGCCATCGCCAGAATAGGCAGCAGCGCGTTGTAACCATGCGCCTGCACCAGCTCAACGTGGATCGGCACCAGGCCCTGATGTAAGCCGGTCAACACCAGCGGCAGGAAGGTGCCCGAAAGTACCCCACCCACGAGGAAGCCACCGCGATCGATAGCCCAGGAGGCGCCATGGGCAATGGATTCCGAGATCACGCCACCCAGCGGTTGCAGGGCGATAATCGCCACGCTGCCGGTGATTAAGGTTGTCAGCAGCGGATTAAAGATCAGCTCCAGCGAGCCCGGCAGGAGGTTGCGCAGCCGTTTCTCGATCCAGCACATCAACACCACCACCAACAGCACGGCGATCACCCCACCCCGCCCAGGCTGCAGCGCTTCCCCAAACAGGGTGATTTGCGCCAGCTGTGGGCTGGAGAGGATCCCCGCCATCACCCCGCCCATTGCCAGCGAGCCGCCGAACACTTTGGCGGTGTTGACCCCCACCAGAATGTTCATGATGGCAAAGACCGCGCTGCCGAAAATGCCGAGGATCCCCAGCAGGTTGGGGTAGTGGGTCGCGAAGTCGCCAACAATGTCCGGGCGTTTCAGGATATTGATGATCCCGGTGATCAGCCCCGAGGCAATAAAGGCCGGGATCAGCGGAATAAAGACGTTGGCCAGCTGGCGCAGCGCGTCGCTCATCGGGGCTTTGTATTTGGCCTTCACCTGGGCTTTGGTACGCTCGGCATCATCCATCACCGCCCCGCCCATCAGGGAACGCATGGCGTCCACTACCTGCGCAGCCTTGCCAGGGCCGACGATCAGCTGATGCTGCTCCCCCTGCTTCACGTAGCCGCTGACCCCGGGCAGTTTTTTCAGCCGCGCCAGATCGAGCTTGTCATCATCCTGAACTTCCACCCGCACCCGCGTCATGCAGTTTTCCAGACGCAGAATGTTGTTCTCCCCGCCAATACCCGCAAGGATATCGCTGGCGAGGGCTGCTGTTTTTTCCATGTACGCCTCTTTAGTTTTCTAATGCCGCACGTAAGAATCCCTGATGCGCGTCGAGTCTGGCGCGCGCCGCTGCGGCATCCAGCCCGCTTAAGATCATCAGAATGGCCGGTTTGACGTCATACCCGGTCTGTTTCAACACCTCTTCCGCCTCGTCACGGGTGGTGCCAGTGGCTTCCACCACCATGCGGCAGGCCCGGTCGATGAGCTTCACGTTGGTAGCTTTCATGTCCACCATCAGGTTCTGGTAAACCTTGCCAAACTTCACCATCGCCCCGGTGGAGATCATGTTCAGGACCAGCTTTTGCGCGGTGCCGGATTTCAGGCGGGTGGAGCCGGTTAATGCCTCCGGGCCGACAACCGGCGAGATGGCAATCGCGGCGACCTGGGCAATGGGTGAACCCGGGTTACAGGAGATTGCCACGGTGGTGCAGCCAGTCTGGTTCGCGTACTCGAGGCCGCCAATCACGTACGGCGTACGCCCGGAGGCTGCCAGCCCGACCACCAGGTCCTGCGCGGTCAGGTTGAGAGCTTTAAGATCGTCTTCGCCGAGCGGTTTGCTGTCCTCGGCCCCTTCCACCGCTTTTAGCAGCGCTCCCGGTCCACCGGCAATCAGGCCGATGACCAGACCATGCGGGACGCCAAAGGTTGGCGGGCATTCAGAGGCATCCAGCACGCCAAGACGCCCGCTGGTGCCCGCCCCCATGTAGATGATACGCCCGCCCGCTTTCAGCGCGGCGGCGGCGGCATCCACGGCTTTCGCTACCTCGGGTAATGTCTCTTTCACTGCCTGCGCGACCAGCGTATCCTGTTGGTTAAAGCGATTAACCAGGTCAAGCGTGGAGAGCGCGTCGAGATCCAGGGTCTGTGGATTGCGGGATTCTGATACCAGTGAGCCGAGATTCATTTTTTTGTGCCTCAAGAATTTTTAATTCATAATAGTCGCATTATAATGGAATATAAAATTCATTCAGGCGAGCAGAATTCGCATTTGCTGCAGTCATCACATTTCGCCAGGAGTCTTTATGAACTGTTTAATTCGTATCCGCCAGCGATACGCGGGCTTTGCCCAGAGCGATAAAAAACTGGCGGACTTTTTACTTACCCAGCCCGATCGTGCTCGCCATTTAAGCTCCCAGCAGCTGGCAAGCGAGGCGGGCGTGAGCCAGTCCAGCGTGGTCAAATTCGCGCAAAAAATTGGCTTTAAAGGTTTTCCAGCGCTGAAGCTGGCGCTGAGTGAAGCCCTGGCCAGCAATCCGAATCCGCAGTCCATGCCGGTGCACAACCAGATCCGCGGCGACGATCCGATGCGCCTGGTGGGCGAAAAGCTGATCAAGGAGAAAGTTGCGGCGATGCACGCCACGCTGGACGTGAACAGCGAGGAGAAACTGCTGGAGAGCGTCGCCATGCTGCACGCGGCCCGGCGGGTGATCCTCACCGGGATCGGCGCGTCCGGGCTGGTGGCGCGCAATTTTGGCTGGAAGCTGAATAAGATCGGCCTGATCGCCATTGTCGAACAGGATATGCATGCCCTGCTGGCCACCGTGCAGGCGATGGCGCCTGACGATTTGCTGCTGGCTATCTCCTATTCCGGCGAACGTCGGGAGATTAACCTTGCCGCCGATGAAACCCTGCGCGTGGGCGGGAAAATTCTGGCGATCACCGGCTTTACCCCCAACGCGTTGCAGCAGCGGGCCACCCGCTGTCTTTACACCATTGCCGAAGAGCAGGCCACCCGCAGCGCGGCTATCTCCTCCACCAGCGCGCAGATGCTGCTGACCGACCTGCTGTTCATGGCGCTGGTTCAACAGGATCTGGAGCGGGCTCCGGAACGCATTCGCCACAGTGAGGCGCTGGTAAAAAAACTGGTTTGAACAGGGAATGAGCGTATAATGCCCGCCCTGTTTGTGTTGTTTCTGAGAATTTCCTGATGGCGCTGTTAATCACCAAAAAATGCATCAATTGCGATATGTGCGAACCTGAATGCCCGAACCAGGCGATTTCGATGGGGGACAGCATTTATGAGATTAACAGCGACCGTTGCACCGAATGCATTGGCCATTACGAGACGCCAACCTGCCAGAAGGTGTGCCCTATCCCCAATACCATCCTGAAGGATCCGGCACACTCTGAATCCGAAGAGCAACTGTGGGACAAGTTTGTCCTGATGCACCACGCGGACAAGATTTAACTTTCGATAATCACCGTGGCACAGGCGTAATGGCGTTCATCCGCCAGCGTGACATGCATATGCACCACGCCCAGCTTTTCCGCCAGCGTTAACGCCTCGCCCCACAGCCTGAGGCGCGGTTTACCCAATTCATCGTTAAACACTTCGAACTGATTAAACGCCAGGCCGTTGCGGATCCCGGTACCGAAGGCTTTTGCCGCCGCCTCCTTCACCGCAAAACGTTTGGCCAGAAAACGCACCGGCTGCTGGTGCGTATTCCAGATGGCCCATTCATTATCGCTGAGCACCCGGCGGGCAAGGCGATCGCCGCTACGGGCAATCACCGCTTCGATACGGTCAATTTCAACGATATCCGTGCCTAAGCCGAGGATAGCCATTACTTGCGCGCTTCCAGCATCAGGCGTTTCATCTCAGCTACCGCCTCTTTCAGGCCGCTCATCACTGCACGACCGATAATCGCATGGCCGATGTTCAGCTCGTGCATCTCCGGGATGGCAGCAATGGCTTTGACGTTATGGTAGGTCAGGCCGTGGCCGGCATTAACCTTAAGGCCGAGGCCCGCTGCATAGGTGGCCGCTCTGGCGATGCGATCCAACTCTTTCTCCCGGGTGGCGTCGTCTTCGGCATCAGCGTAGCAGCCGGTATGGATCTCGATGAACGGCGCGCCCACGTCGGCGGCGGCTTTAATCTGCGCTTCATCGGCATCAATAAACAGCGACACCAAGATCCCGGCATCCGCCAGGCGTTTGCAGGCGTCACGCATCTTATCCAGCTGACCAGCCACGTCCAGCCCACCTTCGGTGGTCACTTCCTGACGCTTTTCCGGCACCAGGCAGCAGAAGTGCGGTTTGGTCTCAACGGCAATCGCCAGCATCTCTTCGGTGACCGCCATCTCCAGGTTCATGCGCGTATCCAGCGTCTGGCGCAGGACACGTACGTCACGATCGGTGATATGACGACGATCTTCGCGCAGATGCACGGTAATGCCATCGGCGCCCGCCTGCTCAGCAATGAATGCCGCCTGAACCGGATCGGGATATGCCGTCCCGCGCGCGTTACGCAGGGTGGCGATGTGGTCAATGTTGATGCCTAACAGTAATTCAGCCATGACAATCCTCGGTTTTCTTTTGATTCGTTAACGCTTCGGCACAAACTGCCGGAATAATTCGCGGCTCTTAAGGGGCTTGCCACCAAGATACGGCTTGAGCGCAATGCGGGTAAAGCGTTTTGCCGCCCGCAGGGTGCTGACATCGGGAAACTCGCGTTCCGCCAGCGCCCGCAGATCCCGTCCGGTGAAGGTGCTGTTGTCGATAACGACGCTGGCGATAAAGCCCTTCTCTTCGCGATAGCGGTAGGTCATGGCGTCTTCGACCGGATCGCCGCTACCCGCACAGTGCAGAAAATCGACGCCGTATCCCAGATGCCCGAGCAACGCCAGCTCAAAGCGACGCAGCACCGGTTCAGGCGAGCCGGTAACGCCCGCCAGCGCCTGCAGACAGTGCAAATAGTCGAAAAAGAGTTCAGAGAAGCGGGTTTCATGTTCAAGAACGCGCGTGATCAGCTCGTTCACATACAGACCGCTGTACAGCGTAATACCAGAGAGGGGGAGCGCCAGAGAGACGGCTTCGGCACTGCGCAGGGTTTTGACTTCTCCACGTCCGCCAAAGCGTACCAGCAGCGGTGTGAAGGGTTGTAGCGCGCCCTTCAGATTAGAACGTTTTGAACGTGCGCCTTTGGCAACAAGGCGCACGCGGCCTGACTCTTCCGTGAAGACGTCCAGCATCAGGCTGGTTTCGCTCCACGGACGGCTGTGAAGGACAAAGGCTCTTTGCCATCCATCCACGTTTTAGTGACTTAAACGTCGTCGCCGTAACCAAGACTACGCAGCGCGCGCTCGTCATCGGCCCAGCCAGATTTCACTTTCACCCACAGTTCCAGGTGAACCGGAGCTTCAAACATCTCCTGCATGTCCTTACGGGCTTCGATACCGATGGTTTTGATCTTGGCGCCTTTGTTGCCAATCACCATCTTCTTCTGCCCTTCGCGCTCAACGAGGATCAGCCCGTTGATGTCATACCCGCCGCGCTCGTTGGTCTGGAAACGTTCGATTTCCACGGTCACAGAGTATGGCAGTTCAGCGCCGAGGAAACGCATCAGCTTTTCACGGATGATTTCAGACGCCATAAAGCGCTGAGAACGGTCAGTGATGTAATCTTCCGGGAAGTGATGAATCGCTTCCGGCAGATGCTTACGTACGATGCCCGCGATGGTATCCACGTTCAGACCGGTCTCGGCAGAGAGCGGGACGATATCGAGGAAGTTCATCTGGCTACCCAGCCACTGCAGATGCGGCAGCAGATCGGCTTTTTCCTGCACGTTATCAACTTTGTTGACCGCGAGGATCACCGGCACTTTACCGTCGCGCAGCTTGTTCAGCACCATCTCGTCGTCCGGCGTCCAGCGGGTGCCTTCAACCACGAAAATCACCAGCTCAACGTCACCGATAGAGCTGCTCGCCGCCTTGTTCATCAGACGGTTAATGGCGCGTTTCTCTTCCATATGCAGACCCGGGGTATCGACATAAATCGCCTGATACGCTCCTTCGGTATGGATCCCGACAATACGGTGACGGGTGGTCTGCGCCTTGCGGGAGGTGATGGAAATCTTCTGTCCCAGCAGATTATTCAGCAGGGTTGACTTGCCTACGTTCGGACGTCCGACGATGGCAACAAAACCGCAGTAACTCTTTTCTTCGCTCATTCCAGCTCCAGCATTTTTAACGCCTGTTCGGCGGCAGCCTGTTCCGCCTTGCGACGGCTTGAACCTGTGCCAACCACCGGTTCACTCAGGCCACTGACCTGGCAATGGATGGTAAATTCCTGATCGTGTGCTTCGCCACGAACCTGCACCACCAGATAAGATGGCAGCGGCAGATGGCGACCCTGCAAATACTCCTGCAAACGGGTTTTTGGATCTTTCTGTTTATCACCCGGGCTGATTTCATCCAGGCGCGACTGATACCAGTTCAGGATCAGCTGCTCAACCTTCTGGATGTCGCTGTCGAGAAAAACACCACCGATTAACGCTTCGACGGTATCCGCGAGAATAGATTCACGACGGAAGCCGCCGCTTTTCAGTTCGCCAGGCCCGAGTCGCAGGCACTCACCCAGTTCAAATTCACGGGCAATTTCGGCGAGCGTATTGCCACGTACCAGCGTTGCGCGCATGCGGCTCATATCACCTTCGTCCACACGCGGGAAACGATGATAAAGCGCATTCGCAATAACAAAACTTAAAATGGAGTCGCCCAGAAATTCGAGTCGCTCGTTGTGTTTGCTGCTGGCACTGCGATGGGTTAATGCCTGTTGCAACAACTCCTGATGCTGAAAAGTGTAGCCCAGCTTCCGTTGAAGCCGATTAATTACGATGGGGTTCATGCGATACCAATAGAATAAATGCGTCAAAAATGCAGCACACGAAACCGTCCTGAGGGAGCCAACGCGGTTTCGTGTGCCGTGGCACTGAATCAGCGCCAACCTTAAACTTCGGGGGAATATTCTATACGCAACGACAGGGGTTGTCGTTAGTCAGAAGAGATTTATCACTGAAATAATTCACGTAGCCTCTAATTAAAGAGACTACGTGCTCATTTATGAGGAATTAATGGATGCCGCCAATACGATTTAACCGTACGCCGGTTGGCCATTCGCCTTCCTGTTTCTCAAAGCTCATCCAGATGGTGGTCGCTTTGCCAACCAGATTCGCTTCCGGTACAAAGCCCCAGTAACGGCTGTCCGCGCTGTTGTCGCGGTTATCACCCATCATGAAGTAATGTCCCGGTGGCACAATCCAGGTCGCCAGCTGCTGCCCCTGCTGCTGATAGTACATCCCCAGCTGATCCTGAGCGATGGAGACGGTCAGGATACGGTGCGTTACATCACCCAGCGTCTCTTTACGCTCGTTCAGACGAATACCGTTCTCTTTGGTCTCGCCTTTCGGCAGCTGGAAGAATCCGCTGGTGGCTTCGCCGCCGTTGCGACGGGCAAACGTCTGCACGAAATCACTTGGCTCAACGCCGGAGTAAGTCACCGCTAACGCACTGCCACAGGCCGTACCGGAACTGCAACCTGGCTGAACCGTCACCTCTTTCGAGACCGGATTATACGTCACCTTATCGCCCGGCACGCCGACGGTGCGCTTGATGTAATCCAGACGCGGATCGTCCGGATATTTAAACACCACGATATCGCCACGTTTCGGATGACCGGTTTCGATCAGCGTCTTCTGGTAAATCGGATCTTTAATGCCGTAGGCAAACTTTTCCACCAGAATAAAATCACCGATCAGCAGCGTTGGCATCATCGAACCGGATGGGATCTGAAAAGGTTCATAGATAAACGAACGCACCACCAGCACAATCGCCAGCACCGGAAAGACGGAAGCGCCGGTTTCCAGCCAGCCCGGCTTCGGGCTGACTTTTTTCAGGGTTTTCGCCTCTAACTGGTCGCCCGTGGCCGCCTGTGCGGCGGCCTGACGTTCGCGGCGTTTTGGGGCAAAGATAAACTTATCCAGACACCACAACAGCCCCGTCACCAGGGTGGCAATCACCAGGATCAGGGCAAACATGTTCGCCATGCCAACTCCTTATAGGATTATTTTCCGTCTTTACCCACGTGCAGAATGGCGAGGAACGCTTCCTGCGGCAGCTCGACGTTACCGACCTGCTTCATACGCTTCTTACCTTCTTTCTGCTTCTGGAGCAGCTTTTTCTTACGGCTGACGTCACCGCCATAGCATTTTGCCAGAACGTTTTTACGCAACTGTTTCACCGTCGCACGGGCGATGATGTGGTTGCCAATGGCCGCCTGAATCGCAATGTCGAACTGCTGGCGTGGGATGAGCTCTTTCATCTTCTCGACCAGCTCGCGACCACGGTACGGGGCATTGTCGTTGTGAGTGATCAGCGCCAGCGCATCAACGCGCTCGCTGTTGATCAGCACGTCCACACGCACCATGTTAGAGGCCTGGAAGCGTTTGAAGTTGTAATCCAGCGACGCATAACCGCGGGAGGTGGACTTCAGACGGTCGAAGAAGTCGAGCACCACTTCTGCCATCGGGATTTCATAGGTCAACGCAACCTGGTTACCGTGGTAAACCATGTTGGTCTGCACGCCGCGTTTTTCGATACACAGCGTGATGACGTTCCCCAGGAACTCCTGCGGCAGCAGCATGTGACACTCCGCGATCGGCTCGCGCAGCTCATGAATATTATTCAGCGGCGGCAGCTTGGATGGGCTGTCGACGTAGATAACTTCTTTCGAAGTGGTTTCTACTTCGTAGACTACCGTCGGGGCGGTGGTGATCAGGTCCAGATCGTATTCACGCTCCAGACGCTCCTGGATGATCTCCATGTGCAGCAGGCCGAGGAAGCCACAGCGGAAGCCGAAGCCCAGCGCCGTTGAGCTTTCTGGCTCATAGAACAGGGAGGCATCGTTCAGGCTTAGCTTGCCGAGCGCGTCACGGAAGTTCTCGTAATCGTCGGAGCTGACCGGGAACAGACCCGCGTAAACCTGCGGTTTCACCTTTTTGAACCCTGGCAGCGCTTTATCTGCCGGGTTACGCGCCTGGGTCAGAGTATCGCCTACTGGTGCGCCGAGAATGTCTTTAATGGCGCACACCAGCCAGCCTACCTCGCCGCATTTCAGCTCGGTACGGTCAACCTGTTTTGGCGTGAAGATCCCCAGACGGTCAGCGTTATAAACCTGTCCGGTGCTCATCACTTTAATTTTGTCGCCTTTGCGCATGGTGCCGTTTTTGATACGCACCAATGAGACAACGCCGAGATAGTTATCGAACCAGGAGTCGATGATCAGCGCCTGCAGTGGCGCATCAGCGTCACCTTCCGGGGCCGGGATGTCACGCACCAGACGTTCCAGCACATCGGGAACGCCGACGCCGGTTTTTGCCGAACAGCGCACAGCGTCCGTGGCATCGATACCGACGATATCTTCAATCTCTTCCGCTACGCGCTCAGGATCGGCGGCTGGCAGGTCGATTTTGTTCAGAACCGGCACCACTTCAAGGTCCATTTCCATCGCGGTATAGCAGTTGGCCAGAGTCTGGGCTTCTACGCCCTGCCCGGCATCAACCACCAGCAGCGCGCCTTCACAGGCCGCCAGCGAACGGGATACTTCATAGGAGAAGTCAACGTGGCCTGGGGTGTCGATAAAGTTGAGTTGGTAGGTTTCACCGTCAGACGCTTTATAGTCGAGCGTAACGCTCTGCGCTTTAATGGTAATACCGCGTTCGCGTTCCAGGTCCATGGAGTCCAGTACCTGGGCTGCCATTTCACGATCAGACAGGCCACCGCAAATCTGGATAATACGGTCAGACAGCGTCGACTTACCGTGGTCAATGTGAGCAATGATCGAAAAGTTACGTATGTTCTTCATATAGTTAAATAATTATGCCTTACGAATTCCTGGAGGCCGCTGTTCATAGCCTGACGTTTTTCAGTGCGAAAACGCAGCATTCTACACTACATCTCCTTCACCGGGAAATGCTCTTCCAGCAAGCTTAGCGCTTAGATCCGGCGTTTTCTTTTATGAGATGTAAATAAACAAAGCCCGGTGACATCACCGGGCTTCAGAAGAGAGCATTTCGACACGAAGTTGATCGGGGGGCAAGCCGACGCTGAGAATAACGGGCTGCCACTCCTCGCGCACGGCAAGCCTGGACGAAAAGCCGCGGGCGAGTAAAAAGCCACCCACGCCCCCCAGGGCTGCACCGCACATCGCGGCAGGATCGGTACCAAACAGCACCTGGAATAGACCGCCCAGGGCAAACAGCCCCACCAGCGGAGAGAGATAGACCAGCATCGCCGAGCCGAGCAGGCTGCCTTCGGCGATCCCTAACTCGACTTTTTGTCCTGTCACCAGCGGCTCTGTGCTGGGCACGCTAATGGTATGTGATGTTTGCGGCCCGAGTTTGTTCAGCACCCGGCTTCCGCAACCGGCGCGGGAGGCGCAGCTGTTACAGGACGCTTTAACGTCACAGTGAACCAGCGCAACGCCCTCATGCCATGAAACGACAGTTGCCCACTCTTTGATCATTGTCCGGCCCTGAATTTAATGCTGTCGGCGATGCGTTTCGCCGTCTGCGGCGGCAGTTCGCCCACCACGGTGATCTCGGCGTTATCACGCACGCTGGTACTCACGGTGCGGCGTCCGGTACGCAACATCTGATCGGCGCTGACCGGTGTTGCCCGATTGACGTTAACCGAGAAGCTGAACAGACCGTCGGAGTAAAGACGGGATTCAACCGCGGTATCAATCGTCGGCAGCTGACGTCGACTGCTGGACACTTCACTGAAGCCCTGAGGGATCCAGTCTGGTGCCCAGTTAAACTTGATGGGATCGCCTGCCGGCACAGAGAGCAGCGGCGGCAGGTTGGCTTTTGCCAGATTCTGCATGCTGTTGCCGACCTGATCGTCAATGGTGAAGGAGATCACCCGGAACTGTTCCAGCGTCTCGCCATCACGATCCAGCAGATCAACCCGCATGGGTAATTTTGTTTCCGCATCCATCCAGACGATATAGCTATAACGCGTTCCGTCCCTTGCAACCACACGTAGTACTTCACATAGCCGATCGGCGATGCGGGTACGACCTACGGCGATAAAATCGTAGTAAGGGGCAAGCCGTTTGAAGTCGGTATAGATGAGCGAAGGCAGCGAATCAACGATGTAATCGCCGTTCAGCGTAAAGGGTTCAAGACCCGGCTCAAAATAGCTGATTTCATTGCCACGCTGCACGACTTCGCGGCGCGGACCATCCATCTGCAAAAGCTGGGCAAGCGGCTGTTTATCAAGACGGGCATGGCGATAGCGTAACGACTCTACACCCTGCTTATTGATACTGATAAAAGCCAGCTCATAGTTGAGTGACTGGCTGGCCTGGTTCATCTGCTGTAACAACGCCCCGGACGATACATCAGCCGAGGCGTTGACAGTGAACAACAGGCTACCCGCCATCAGAGACATGGCGCACCAAAGTTGCTTCATTACTGCGATTGCGTTCCTAAAGTTTGGTTTCCAGGCACTTGCACAGCAGCCTGCTGGGTTTGCGCCTGCTCAAACTGAAGTTGCTCGGAATGCAGGCGGCGCTGCAATTCGTAGTCCTGCAACATCGCATTAATGCGACGGCGTTGCTCTTGTACCTGCTGCTGCTGACCGGCGCCTGCCGATGCATCAGAAGGAATACCCAGGCTTACCGGGCTGGCTTTGCCCATCATCGGCAGTGTGTTAAACACTGGCGCTTCTGGTTGCTGGCTGACTTCAGATTGATTGTTATACTGCTGGACGCCAACGATAACTGCAAGCGATACGCACGCAGCGACGCCCATTTGCGTCAGTTGACTCGCCCAGGGACGCACTTTGTTCCAGAAAGGCATCTTCTGCCACAGGTGCGGTGCCGGTTGGGCTTCAGGAATCAGCGGAGTGGCCTGAGAAACAGGTTCATTCTCGATGGCAGCCATTACGCGAGCTGAGATATCGAAATGGAGGACGTCGCTGGTATCACCGCGCAAGGTATCGCGGATGAGATGATAACTCTCCCAGGTTTTTTGCATCTCAGGAGAGCGAGAGAGCTCGTTGAGCATCTCACTGTCCAGCGTCTCACCATCCATTAAAGCGGAAAGTTGTTCTTTCTGCATGCCTAATACCTTTTCCAGTATCCCGCTATCGTCAACGCCTGATTAGCGGTTGAACTTTATTATCAATAGCTTCTCGCGCACGAAAAATTCGTGAGCGAACCGTACCGACCGGGCAATCCATGATAGCGGCTATCTCTTCATAGCTCAGGCCATCTAACTCCCGCAATGTAATTGCCATGCGTAAATCTTCCGGGAGCGACTCGATGGTGCGAAAAACTATTTGTCTCAGTTCTTCTGACAACATTAAGTTCTCAGGGTTCGAAATTTCTTTTAACGCGCCGCCGCTTTCAAAATTTTCTGCGTCGATGGCGTCAACATCGCTTGAAGGCGGACGACGGCCCTGAGCGACGAGGTAGTTCTTGGCAGTATTGACCGCAATACGATACAGCCAGGTGTAAAAAGCACTATCTCCCCGGAAAGATTCCAGCGCGCGATAGGCTTTGATAAAAGATTCTTGCACCACATCAGGAACATCCCCTGAAGGTACATAGCGGGATACCAGACTCGCCACCTTATGCTGGTAGCGCACCACCAGTAAGTTAAAGGCTTTCTGATCTCCCTTCTGGACCCGTTCAACCAGAATCTGGTCCGTTAACTGCTCGCTCATCCGAGGTAATGTCTCCCCAAACCTAAAATCCACGCGTTATCGAAACGCCACTCCAAACACTGCACTGTGAGCAAGCAGTTGCTTTGAGGGTCTTTTTTTCGAAAAGTTCCGTCACGCCTTTGTTTTTGTTAATCGCGTCGCAGACTGTTCATTTTCTATCATTATAAGTCTGATACTGAAACGCACCCAGTTTCTGATAAGAATTGGCATTTTACCGCTTGCAGGGTACCGCAAGACGGGCTTTATTTCACCACATAATCTGAAGCTAACGATCTGCTTCGCAAAATATTTTCGCTCTTTTTGTGTCTGTCCGCGCCAGACGCCCTGTTTAGTCATTGCAACCCAGCTTAAAAAAAACGTGCGATTCATCGCAATCGGGTGCTATGCTGGCCAAACATTGTTTAGTAAATTAAACACACATCATGAACGCAATTTCTGAACTCTCCTGTGACGTACTGATTATCGGCAGCGGTGCCGCTGGCCTTTCACTGGCGCTGCGACTTGCCTCACACCAGAAAGTGATTGTCCTCAGCAAAGGTCCCATCAGCGAAGGCTCCACCCTCTATGCACAGGGGGGGATTGCCGCTGTGTTTGATGAAACGGACAGTATCGACTCGCATGTGGAAGATACTCTGATTGCCGGCGGCGGTATCGTGGATAAACACGCCGCGGAGTTTGTCGCCAGCAATGCCCGTCACTGTGTGCAGTGGCTTATCGATCAGGGTGTGTTGTTTGATACGCATGTGCAGCCCAACGGGGAAGAGAGTTACCACCTGACCCGGGAAGGTGGCCATAGCCATCGCCGTATCCTGCACGCTGCGGATGCTACCGGTAAAGAGGTGGAAACAACGCTGGTGAGCCAGGCGTTGAGTCATCCGAATATCCAGGTACTGGAACGCAGCAATGCGGTGGATTTGATCATTTCCGACAAGATTGGCCTGCCGGGCACGCGCCGCGTCGTGGGTGCCTGGGTCTGGAACCGTAATAAAGAGACGGTAGAAACCTGCCGCGCCAAATCGGTGGTGCTGGCAACGGGCGGTGCCTCTAAGGTGTATCAGTACACCACCAACCCGGATATCTCCTCAGGCGACGGGATTGCCATGGCCTGGCGTGCAGGTTGTCGCGTAGCCAACCTGGAATTTAATCAGTTCCACCCCACCGCGTTATTCCACCCTCAGGCCCGCAATTTCGTGCTTACCGAAGCCCTGCGCGGTGAAGGTGCGCACCTGAAACGCCCCGACGGCACGCGCTTTATGCCGGACTTCGACGAGCGAGGCGAGCTGGCCCCGCGTGATGTCGTGGCCCGCGCCATCGATCATGAAATGAAGCGCCTGGGCGTGGACTGCATGTATCTGGATATCAGCCACAAGCCCGAAGAGTTTGTGCGTCAGCACTTCCCGACCATCTATGAAAAACTGTTGGGGTTGGGCATCGACATCACCAAAGAGCCGATGCCTGTGGTGCCCGCAGCGCACTATACCTGTGGCGGGGTGATGGTGGACGATCATGGCCGGACCGATGTCGACGGTCTGTATGCCATCGGCGAAGTGAGTTATACCGGTCTGCATGGCGCCAACCGTATGGCATCTAACTCCCTGCTGGAGTGCCTGGTCTACGGCTGGTCGGCGGCAGAAGATATCTCAAAGCGTATGCCTTATGCCCGCCAGGCGGAAAACCTGCCTGCCTGGGATGAGAGTCGCGTGGAAAACCCGGATGAACTGGTGGTGATCCAGCATAACTGGCACGAGCTGCGCCTCTTTATGTGGGATTACGTCGGGATTGTGCGCACTACCAAGCGACTGGAGCGTGCCCTGCGCCGCATTACAATGCTACAGCAGGAGATTGACGAGTATTACGCCCACTTCCGCGTATCGAACAACCTGCTGGAGTTACGTAATCTGGTTCAGGTGGCTGAGTTAATAGTGCGCTGCGCAATGATGCGTAAAGAGAGCCGCGGCCTGCATTACACGCTCGACTACCCGGAACAGCTTGAGCATTCCGGGCCGTCGGTGCTCTCGCCGCTGGCTCACATAAACAGATAGAACGGGTGGGTCAGCGCCGTGTAATCTTCGGAATAACGCTGGTCTGGCCCACGGATCACCATCCTGTCGCTGAAGCACTCCCCTTCTTTCGGCGACAGCGCCACCAGCACCCGGTGCGGCAGTCTGCCGTCCGTGTCAGCAATATCGGTGCGCAGGCGCAAATACCACCCCATCTCCAGAGCATTATTAATAAGCGTACTGCCCGCGCTTTCCGGTAATACCACGCAGAAAAAGCCCTCTTCAGTGATCAACGCCGCCGCACAGGCTAACAGTGCGCTGTGATCGAGGGAGCCGGTTGAACGAGCTTGATCGCGCTCGGGCGTTGCGCACCCGACGCCGGGTTCATAATAAGGAGGATTGCTGACAATTAAGTCATAGCGAGCCGTTTGCTCTGGCGCCCAGGTAAGTACATCCGCACAATGGAGAGTGATACGAGCAGCCCAGGGTGATTCAGCCACGTTTTCCGCCGCCTGTTCGGCCGCCTGTGGATCCAGCTCAACCGCATCCAGGGTAACAGACTCCCCGGTACGCTGAGCCAGCATCAGCGCTAATAATCCGCTGCCGCTGCCAATATCGAGGATACGTTTAACGCCCGCTACCGGTGCCCATGCTCCCAGTAAAATGCCATCAGTGCCGACTTTCATCGCACAGCGATCGTGCGCGACAAAGAACTGCTTAAAGGTAAAACCATCGCGGCGCAACTGCGCTTTGAGTTGAGACATGTCAGAGCAACCTTCAAAATGAAACGGGTGTAGCATAGGGGAAAGCGTAACGACGGAAAAGGGATATCCACACAAACAGATGAAGATCGCAGCCATAACGTCTATAATCAGCGCCCCACACAGAGGTAGAACATGACTGTAACGACTTTTTCCGAACTTGAACTCGACGAAAGCCTTCTGGAAGCCCTCCAGAATAAAGGCTTCACACGCCCGACTGCCATCCAGGCGGCAGCCATTCCGCCTGCGTTAGAAGGCCGCGACGTACTCGGTTCAGCGCCGACAGGCACCGGTAAAACAGCGGCGTACCTGCTGCCCGTCTTGCAGCATCTGATTGATTTTCCACGCAAGAAATCCGGCCCACCGCGTATCCTTATTCTGACCCCGACACGTGAGTTAGCCGTTCAGGTTGCGGAGCATGCGCGTGAACTGGCCGCCAATACCCATCTGGATATCGCGACCATCACCGGTGGCGTGGCCTACATGAACCACGCTGAAGTGTTCAGTGAGAACCAGGATATCGTGGTCGCCACCACCGGACGTTTGATGCAGTACATCAAAGAAGAAAACTTTGACTGCCGTGCTGTTGAAACGCTGATTCTGGATGAAGCGGACCGCATGCTGGAGCTGGGCTTCGCGCAGGATATTGAACACATCGCAGGCGAAACCCGCTGGCGCAAACAGACCATGCTGTTTTCTGCGACGCTTGAAGGTGATGCCATTAAGGACTTCGCTGAGCGTCTGCTTGACGATCCGGCTGAGGTCTCTGCCACGCCGTCCACGCGTGAGCGCAAAAAAATTCACCAGTGGTATTATCGTGCCGATAACTACGAGCATAAGCTTGAGTTACTTAAGCACCTGTTAAAACAGGATGATACGACGCGTACCATCGTCTTTGTACGTAAACGTGAGCGTGTGCATGAACTGGCTGAACAACTCCGTGCCGCAGGGATTAACAACTGTTATCTCGAAGGCGAGATGGCACAGATTAAACGTACCGAAGGGATTAAACGCCTGACTGAAGGTCGCGTAAATGTGCTGGTTGCCACCGACGTGGCGGCGCGTGGTATTGATATTCCTGAAGTAAGCCATGTGATTAACTTCGACATGCCGCGCAGTGGAGATGTCTACCTCCACCGTATCGGTCGTACCGGACGTGCAGGCCTGAAAGGCACGGCGATTTCTCTGGTAGAGGCGCATGACTATCTGCTGCTGCAGAAAGTGGGCCGCTATATCGACGAGCCGGTTAAAGCGCGCGTGATTGATGAACTGCGCCCGACGACGCGTCCGCCAAGCGAAAAAATGACGGGTAAGCCGTCGAAGAAAGTACTCGCTAAGCGTGCAGAGAAAAAAGAGAAAGAAAAAGAAAAACCACGCGTGAAGCAACGCCACCGTGATGCTAAGAACATAGGCAAGCGTCGTAAGCCAAGCGGCAGCGAGCCAGCTTCGCAGAAAGAAGAGTAAAAAAAACGCCGGGGTTAACCCGGCGTTTTTTTATCTGCATACTGACAGCGATTAGAGGCTGGCAGTAAAGGTACGGGCAATCACGTCACGCTGCTGCTCTGCAGTCAGTGAGTTGAAACGAACAGCATAGCCAGAAACGCGAATGGTCAGCTGCGGATATTTTTCCGGATGCTTAACGGCGTCTTCCAGTGTTTCGCGACGCAGTACGTTAACGTTCAGATGCTGACCGCCTTCCACACGCACTTCCGGTTTGATTTCCATTGGGATTTCGCGATATTCGATCTCGCCCAGGGCATTAACCTGAACAACTTCATCTTCAGCAAAGCCTGCTTTTGCACATACGCAGCGCGCTTCGCCTTTTTCGCTGTCCAGCAGCCAGAAAGAGTTCAGCAGGTCGTCGTTTGCAGCTTTAGTAATCTGGATACCAGTAATCATGTGTTGCCTCCCTTAAACTACACTATTGGGTGTCGCCCGTTGTTTAGGGCAATTGGTAAAACCATTGTTGCTTGAGTGTATATATATCAGTCAACCCCTCGGCATTCTTTGACTTAAATCAATAAAAACCACACCAGTAAAAGGGTGATAGCGGGAGATTATTGTTTTATATCAATTTTTCCCCAAAGCCAGAATTCAAAAAACGTCGTAATTTTTTAAATATTTTTCAGTAAGATGACCTTTTTCCCCCGGCAATTTTGCGCCCTCGTCATAAGCAGTTAAGCTAGGGACAGAGAAAATTCGCAGGAGAGCGAGATGACAACACCTTTAACCTGGCACGATGTACTGGCCGATGAGAAAAAGCAGCCTTATTTCGTCAACACCCTGAATACGGTAGCCGCTGAACGTGAGTCCGGCACCACCATCTATCCGCCTCAGAAAGACGTCTTTAACGCCTTTCGTTTTACCGAACTGGCCGATGTCAAAGTGGTGATCCTGGGCCAGGATCCTTATCACGGACCGGGTCAGGCGCACGGTCTGGCCTTTTCCGTGCGTCCGGGCGTGGCTACCCCTCCTTCCCTGCTGAATATGTATAAAGAACTGGAAGCCTCGGTCCCCGGCTTTACCCGGCCTGCGCATGGCTATCTGGAAAGCTGGGCGCGTCAGGGCGTACTGTTGCTCAACACCGTGCTGACGGTTCGCGCCGGACAGGCGCATTCACATGCCAGTCTCGGCTGGGAGACGTTTACGGATAAAGTCATCAGCCTGATTAATCAGCATCGGGAGGGGGTAGTGTTTTTACTGTGGGGATCGCACGCGCAGAAGAAAGGGGCGATCATTGATACCCAGCGTCATCATGTCCTGAAAGCACCGCACCCATCACCGCTGTCAGCGCATCGCGGCTTTTTTGGCTGTAATCATTTTGTGCTGGCGAATGAATGGCTGGAGAAACAGGGCGAAACGCCAATTGACTGGATGCCAGAGTTACCGGCTGAAAGTGAGTAGATAAGATATGTAGGCCCGGTAAGCGTAGCGCCACCGGGCATATTGCCGGGTGGCGGCTTCGCCTTACCCGGCCTACAGACAAAGCGGGATTACGCTTTGTTCTGACGCCACCACTCCGCCAGCAGAACGCCGGTCGCAACGGATACATTGAGGCTTTCTACATTGCCGGTGCCATCGATAGAGACGCTCAGATCGGCGCTGGACAGTGCCGCATCGGTCAGACCATCACGCTCCTGACCCAGAACCAACACCATTTTACGCGGCAGCGTCGCTTTAAACAGCGGCGTCGTACCTTTATGGCTGGAGGTGGTCACAATGGCATAGCCTGCTTTACGGAACTGCTCAATCGCTTCCAGTACGCTGTCGCCAGTGATCGGCTGAACGTGCTCCGCACCGCCTTCTGCCGTACGGATTGCCGCACCGGATTCCAGCAGAGCCGCATCCTGCAACAGTACCCCTTTCACGCCGAAATGGGCGCAGCTGCGCATCATCGCGCCGAGGTTGTGCGGGTTGCCTACGTCTTCCAGGGCAAGTACGCAGTCATCTTCATCAGCCTGGCTGACCCACTGCTTAACGGTTGTCCCGTTACGTTTCTTAATCAGGAAGCAGACGCCACCGTGGTGTTCGGTGCCAGACGCTTTAGTGATCTCTGCATCGTCTACAACGTGGTAGGCTTTGCGATTAGCCGCCATCCAGCGCAGCGCTTCTTTGAAACGCGGCGTGACGCTCTGGATAAACCAGGCGCGCACGATGCAGTCCGGACGGCTCTGGAACAGAGCCTGACAGGCATTTTCGCCATAGACGCGGGTCTCTTCCGCGCGCTGACGGCGGATCACTTCCGGATCAATAACCGTTTTACCGGCCATGCTGCCGTGATCGACAGGCGCTTTGGACTCATCGCCTGGCGCGCGGGAAACGGTACGCCATGGGGACGCATCGCGGTTAAAGTCGTCGCGTTTGAAATCATCACGCTTACGGTCGTCACGTTTACGATCGTCGCGTTTGCGGTCATCACCGCGGCTGTTTCTCTCATCGCGGGCGGGGCGACGGCCACCGTCTGCACGAGATGGCCCTGGACGCCCGCCGCCTTTTCCGGTACGCGGATTTTCGGTGCGTTTATCAGAGTCATCATCACTGCGGACATACATCACTTTGACCTTGCCGCTTTTGTTTTTCAGTTCGTCGTTCATGCTTTTCTCCACCAGCGCTGCGCGAAGCGCGCAGATTACCCGATGTACCCGCGCATAGCCATTACTTCGTATAAAAGCCTGTGACTATTGTTCTCATTGAATAAAACGCATTGTCGTTTCAAACAGGGTCGTTGATAATATGTAACATATTGGAAACATAACCGGCATGTTGCCGATTTGTCCCCCCGCTCTACCTGAGGTTAGTTATGAATACCGTATGTGCCAACTGCCAGGCTCTTAACCGCATTCCGGATGATCGAGTTGATGATGGAGCAAAATGCGGACGCTGCGGTCATGAATTGTTCGATGGTGATGTCATTAATGCTACCGGTGCAACTCTGGATAAACTGCTGAAGGACGATCTGCCGGTAGTGGTCGATTTCTGGGCCCCGTGGTGCGGCCCGTGCCGTAACTTCGCGCCAATCTTTGAAGATGTCGCTGAGGAGCGTAGCGGGAAAATGCGTTTCGTAAAAGTGAACACCGAGGCTGAACGTGAGTTAAGCGCCCGCTTCCGCATTCGCAGTATCCCGACCATCATGATTTTCAAGAATGGTGAAGTTGTCGATATGCTGAACGGTGCAGTCCCTAAAGCGCCGTTTGATAGCTGGCTGAACGAATCCCTCTGATATTCCGGGGCACGTAACTTGTGCCCCGCTCTCGCCTCTGCGAGAATGGCGTTTTTTCTGCGCACTCCCCCATGACTGATAACGCCGTACTGCAATTGCGCGCCGAACGCCTGGCGCGTGCGACTCGCCCCTTTCTTGCCCGTGGTAACCGCATTCGTCGCTGTCAGCGTTGCCTGCTGCCGCTTAAGCAATGCCTGTGCGCGACCCTGACCCCCAGCCATGCCGAAAGCCGTTTTTGTCTGGTGATGTTTGATACTGAACCGATGAAGCCCAGCAATACCGGACGGCTGATCGCGGATATTTTACCGGATACTATCGCCTTCCAGTGGTCACGCACTGAGCCGCCACAGGCGCTGCTCGATCTCGTCACCAGCCCCGATTATCAACCGATGGTAGTGTTCCCGGCCTCCTATGCCGGTGATACGCGTCAGGTGCTGACGGCTCCGCCTTCCGGAAAGCCGCCGCTGTTTATCATGCTGGATGGAACCTGGACCGAGGCGCGCAAGATGTTCCGCAAGAGCCCTTACCTGGATGCTTTGCCGGTTATCTCCGTCGATCTGTCGCGCGTTTCAAATTACCGCCTGCGCGAAGCTCATGCGGACGGCCAGTACTGCACCGCCGAAGTGGCAATTGCCCTGCTGGATCTGGCGGGAGATGTGCAGGCGGCGAACGCGCTGGGCGATCACTTCTCTCTTTTCCGTGAACGCTATCTGGCCGGAAAACCCATTCGTACGGGAAGCATCACAGCAGCGGAGCCGGAAAGCGTTTAAAATCATCAGGTCACTCGCCCTTTCAGGAGACTTGTATGAGCCAGCGCGGGTTAGAAGCCTTACTCCGCCCCAAATCCATCGCCGTGATCGGCGCGTCGATGAAACCCGAACGCGCCGGTTACCTGATGATGCGAAACCTGCTCGCAGGCGGTTTTAACGGCCCGATCCTGCCGGTGACGCCCGCGTATAAAGCCGTGCTGGGCGTCCTGGCCTGGCCCGATGTGGACAGCCTGCCCTTTATCCCCGATCTCGCGGTGCTCTGTACCCATGCCCGACGCAATATAACGCTCCTTGAGGCGCTGGGGAAAAAGGGCTGTAAAACCTGCATCATTCTCTCCTCGCCGCCTGAACAGCAGAAAGAGCTGATGGCCTGCGCGGCGCGATACCAGATGCGACTCCTGGGGCCAAACAGCCTTGGCCTGCTGGCCCCCTGGCAGGGGTTGAACGCCAGTTTCTCTCCCGTTCCGATACGTAAAGGCAAGCTGGCCTTTATCTCCCAGTCGGCGGCCGTCTCCAATACCATCCTCGACTGGGCCCAGCAGCGCGAGATGGGATTCTCCTACTTCATCGCCCTGGGCGATGGGCTGGACATTGATGTCGACGAGCTGCTGGATTTCCTGGCGCGCGATACCAAAACCAGCGCCATCCTGCTTTACCTTGAGCATCTTAGCGACGCGCGACGCTTTGTGTCGGCGGCCCGCAGCGCCTCGCGCAATAAACCGATTCTGGTGATCAAAAGCGGACGCAGCCCGGCTGCCCAGCGTCTGCTGCATTCGCATTCGGGGATGGATCCGGCCTGGGATGCGGCCATCCAGCGTGCTGGCTTATTGCGCGTTCAGGATACCCACGAACTCTTTTCCGCTGTCGAAACGCTGAGCCATATGCGTCCGCTCCGGGGAGAGCGGCTGATGATCATCAGCAACGGTGCCGCCCCGGCCGCGCTGGCGCTGGACGAGCTCTGGCTGCGCAACGGGAAGCTGGCCGCGCTCAGCGAAGAGACACTCCAGCGCCTGCGTGAGACGCTTCCGCCCGGCGTAGAGCCGGGTAATCCCCTTGATTTGCGCGATGATGCCAGCAGCGATCGCTATATCAGCGTCCTCAACATCCTGCTGGAAAGCCAGGATTTTGATGCCCTGATGGTCATTCACTCCCCAAGCGCTGCAGCGCCGGGTAGCGAAAGCGCTCGTTCACTGATTGAGGCCGTGAAGAAGCATCCGCGAGGGAAATACGTGTCGCTGCTAACCAACTGGTGCGGTGAGTTTTCTTCGCAGGAGGCGCGGCGCCTGTTCAGCGAGGCGGGATTGCCAACATACCGCACCCCGGAAGGCACCATCACTGCCTTTATGCATATGGTGGAGTACCGGCGTAACCAGAAACAGCTGCGGGAAACACCTGCGCTGCCGGGGAATCTGACGGCTAATACCGGACATGCCCGGGCCCTGCTGCAACGTGCCATTGACGACGGCGCGCGTTCGCTGGATACCCATGAGGTGCAGCCGATCCTCAACGCCTTTGGCATTCATACCCTACCGACCTGGATCGCCAGCGACAGCGCGGAAGCGGTGCATATCGCCGAGCAGATTGGTTATCCGGTGGCGCTGAAACTGCGTTCCCCCGATATCCCGCATAAGTCAGAAGTACAGGGCGTGATGCTGTACCTGCGCACCGCGGCGGAAGTTCAGCAGGCGGCTGATGCGATTATCGATCGCGTTAAAATGACCTGGCCTCAGGCACGGATCCATGGCCTGCTGGTGCAAAGCATGGCCAACCGTGCGGGTGCGCAGGAGCTACGGGTGGTGGTAGAACAGGATCCGGTCTTCGGTCCGCTGATCATGCTGGGTGAAGGAGGCGTGGAGTGGCGCCCTGAAGATCAAGCGGTGGTTGCCTTACCTCCACTGAACATGAACCTCGCCCGTTATCTGGTCATTCAGGCAATCAAAAGCAAGAAGATCCGCGGGCGCAGCGCCTTGCGACCGCTGGATATTGCCGCCCTGAGCCAGTTCCTGGTGCAGGTATCGAACCTGATTGTCGACAGCCCGGAAATCCAGCGCCTGGATATTCATCCTTTACTGGCCTCCGGCAGCGAGCTGACGGCGCTGGATGTGACGATGGATGTGGCAGCCTTTACCGGCGATCGCGAAAGCCGACTGGCGATCCGCCCTTACCCCCATCAGCTTGAGGAGTGGGTGGAGATGAAAAATGGCGAGCAGTCGCTATTTCGTCCCATCCTGCCGGAAGATGAACCGCAGCTGCAGCGCTTTATCGCCCAGGTAACAAAAGAAGATCTGTACTATCGCTACTTTAGTGAAATCAACGAATTTACCCACGAAGATTTAGCCAATATGACGCAGATCGACTACGATCGGGAAATGGCGTTTGTTGCCGTCCGCCGCACTGATGAGGGCGATGAGATCCTTGGCGTGACGCGCGCTATCTCCGATCCCGATAACGTCGATGCAGAATTTGCGGTGCTGGTTCGCTCCGATCTAAAAGGGTTGGGGTTAGGAAGACGGTTACTGGAAAAGCTGATCGGTTATACGCGAGATCACGGACTTATCCGCCTCAACGGCATTACTATGCCCAACAACCGTGGCATGATCGCCCTGGCGCGAAAATTAGGCTTTACCGTTGATATTCAGCTGGAAGACGGCATTGTCGGGTTGACGCTGGCGCTGATGTCGGCAGGTAAACAAGAGTAAGGTACTGGAAATGTTGACCACTTTAAACGGCACTGATGGTATGATTGCCCGCTTCTGTTGTCTGCATAGTCCACATAATCCTTCAATGAACAGAGAAGAAACGCACTGTGATGTTGTCCAAATTTAAGCGTAATAAACATCAACAACACCTTGCTCAACTACCGAAGCTTTCTCAGTCAGTTGATGATGTAGAGTTCTTTTATGCTCCCGCCGATTTTCGGGAGACGCTACTGGAAAAAATTGCCAGCGCAACGCATCGTATTTGCATTATCGCGCTTTATCTTGAACAGGATGAAGGCGGCAGCGCCATTTTACGCGCGGTATACGAGGCCAAACGTCAGCGCCCTGAACTGGATGTCCGCATCCTGGTTGACTGGCATCGCGCCCAGCGCGGCCGTATCGGTGCGGCCGCTTCCAACACCAATGCCGACTGGTATTGCCGCATGGCGCAGGAAAACCCTGGCGTAGACGTGGCGGTTTATGGTGTCCCGGTCAACACCCGTGAAGCGCTCGGTGTACTGCATTTCAAAGGCTTTATCATTGATGACTGCGTGCTGTACAGCGGCGCGAGCCTGAATGACGTCTATCTGCACCAGCTGGATAAATACCGTTACGATCGCTATCACCTGGTACGTAATGCCCGTATGGCGGACGTCATGTTCGGGTGGGTGGATCAGAACCTGGTGCGTGGCCGCGGCGTGAATCGTCTTGACGATCCCCATCGTCCAAAAAGTCCGGAGATCAAAAATGACATTCGCCTTTTCCGTCAGGAACTGCGCGATGCCATGTTCCATTTCCAGGGTGATGCAGACAACGAACAGCTTGCGGTGACTCCGCTGGTAGGCCTGGGAAAATCCAGCCTGCTCAATAAGACCATTTTCCATCTTATGCCGTGTACCGAGCATAAGCTGACCATCTGTACGCCATACTTCAACCTGCCGGCTGTGCTGGTGCGTAATATCATTCAGCTCTTACGCGACGGCAAAAAGGTAGAGATTATCGTGGGCGATAAAACCGCGAACGATTTCTTCATTCCGGAAGATCAGCCGTTTAAGATCATCGGTGCCCTGCCTTATCTGTATGAGATCAATCTGCGCCGCTTCCTGAGCCGCCTGCAGTATTATGTGAATACCGATCAGCTGGTGGTACGTCTCTGGAAAGATGAAGACAACAGCTATCACCTGAAAGGGATGTGGGTTGATGATGAGTGGATGCTGCTGACGGGGAATAACCTCAACCCGCGCGCATGGCGACTGGATCTTGAGAATGCCATTCTGATCCACGACCCGCGTCATGAACTGGCCGCTCAACGCGAGCGTGAGCTGGAGCTGATCCGCACCCACACCACGGTGGTGAATCATTATCGCGATCTGCAAAGCATCGCTGATTACCCGGTTAAGGTCAGAAAGCTGATCCGCCGTCTGCGCAGGATCCGAATCGATCGCTTAATCAGCCGCATCTTGTAATCTTCAGCCCTGTCATTGACGGGGCTTTTTTATGGAGGTCGTTGTGCGTTATTTCCTGTTAATGAGCTGCCTGGTACTGTCCGGCTGCAGCCATATGGCTCAGGATAGCTGGTCGGGTCAGGATAAGGCGCAACACTTTTTAGCATCGGCGATGCTGTCAGCCGCGGGTAATGAATATGCCCAACGCCAGGGTGTTAGCCACGATCGTAGCGCTGCGTACGGCCTGATGTTTTCGGTAAGTCTGGGAGCATCGAAAGAGCTGTGGGACAGCCGCCCGGCGGGGAGCGGCTGGAGCTGGAAAGATTTTGCGTGGGATATCGCCGGGGCCACTGCTGGCTATAGCCTGTGGCAACTGGCGGAGCACTAAAGACGGATCCCCTTCCCTTTTCGGTGCAGCATTAAAGAGACGACAAACGCCAGCGCGCCCATCAGCGTGACGTACCAGAAGAAGGTCGTTTCACTGCCTACCGACTTCAGTGACAGCGCGACATATTCCGCCGAACCGCCAAACAGCGCATTCGCCACCGCATAAGACAACCCAACTCCCAGGGCACGCACCTGAGCGGGGAACATCTCTGCTTTAAGGATACCGCTGATCGAGGTGTAAAAACTGGCTATGATCAGCGCGACCATTACCAGGGCGAACGCGGCATAAGGGGAAGAAACATGCTGAAGCGCCGTGAGAATAGGTACTGTGCATAACGCCGACAAGCCGCCAAAGATCAGCATTGAATTCCGGCGGCCGATTTTATCCGATAGCGCGCCGATAACAGGCTGTATGAGCATAAAGACAAATAGCGCCCCCGTCATGACCATACTCGCCACGTTAGCGTGCATGCCCGTGGTATTAACCAGATACTTCTGCATATAGGTTGTGAAGGTATAGAAGGTGAGCGAGCCGCCTGCGGTAAAGCCAAGCACCATCAAAAATGCTTTCCGGTTACGCCATAAGCCTTTGAATGAACCCGCCTCTTTTAACGCTCTCACCTCTTTTCGTGATGTTTCTTCCAGCTGACGGCGTAACCATAACGCCACAACGGCAAGTACTGCGCCGAGCGCAAAAGGAATACGCCATCCCCATGCCCGGAGATCTTCATCACTTAACACCTGCTGCAGGATCACCACGGCCAGGAGCGCCAACAGCTGACCGCCAATCAGCGTTACATACTGAAAAGAGGCATAAAAACCTTTACGCCCTTCCACTGCGACTTCACTCATATAAGTCGCGCTTGTGCCATATTCTCCCCCGACGGAAAGACCCTGGAACAATCGCGCCAGTAACAGTAAGGCCGGTGCCCATGTGCCAATCACGTCATAGCCGGGCAAACAGGCGATAACTAAAGAGCCGAAACACATCATGCAGACGGAGATCAGCATGGACGTTTTACGCCCTTTACGATCGGCAATACGACCAAACAACCAGCCGCCAATTGGGCGCATTAAAAAGCCGGCGGCGAAGACGCCTGCCGTTTGCAGCAGCTGGGTCGTGGTATTGCCAGATGGGAAGAAGATATGGGCAAAGTAGAGTGAGCAAAACGAGTAAACGTAAAAGTCGAACCATTCAACCAGATTGCCTGAAGATGCACCGACGATTGCCCAGATCCTACGGCGAGTGTCGCCCTCTGTTGCTTTTTTACTATCCGTATCTGTACTTGCTACGGTTTCTGTCATTTTAAATCCCCTGTCTTACATTGCGGGCCATTGCACCCATTCCAGTAAAACCAGATTTAAAATTTAACGTTAGGTAAAAAAATTGTTTCTATTATGTTTCATTTAATTTTGTGAGACATATCATAAAATGGGGGCTGCTAGGGAAGCCATTTTCATCCCCATTTTTTTTGATGCGCTTGTTTTCTTTGCAAATAATCTTCATCGGCGCGAATTTTATCCCACCATCCTTTGAAAACTTTTGCCGCTTCGGCTTTAACGGGATCATGATCTAACGGACGAACATTGCGTTCATCATCGTACTTTTTCCCGCCTTTATGGTTGGCGTAGCGTCTGGCGCGGGTAAAACCCATCTGAATAAATTTTCTGGCCATGTCCATACCAACGAAATCGTCTTGCTGGCGGTATTGCTCAAATAACGCGTAAATCTCCTGCGCAGATTTTGTCGCAACCTCAGCATTCTTGTATCGCCAGTAAGGCAGGATTTCACTTTTGTAAGGTTCAACCAGCAGAACACCTTGCTCTCCCCGCCCCACCTGGTAAAGCTCAGGGTGATCACGAAAGTTGGTGTTGGCGAAATCCTGTTCATAGTTAAAGGGTGGGTTCGGCAAAATAACCTCGCTGATGATGCGTATCTTGTTATTTTAGCCAGAGATTGTGAAGTTTGCCCGGTTCGGGAAATGCAAAAAACCCCGCACCTTCCGGTACGGGGTTTCTTTAATTGATGCCTGGCAGTTCCCTACTCTCGCATGGGGAGACCCCACACTACCATCGGCGCTACGGCGTTTCACTTCTGAGTTCGGCATGGGGTCAGGTGGGACCACCGCGCTACAGCCGCCAGGCAAATTCTGTTGTTCACCCCGCCCTCAGGCGTGATGAGTAATCTGTAATCAGCTGAAAATCGTCTTCAAATCCGCCGAAACAGCTTCGGCGTTGTAAGGTTAAGCCTCACGGTTCATTAGTATCGGTTAGCTCAACGCATCGCTGCGCTTACACACCCGACCTATCAACGTCGTCGTCTTCAACGTTCCTTCAGGACCCTTAAAGGGTCAGGGAGAACTCATCTCGGGGCAAGTTTCGTGCTTAGATGCTTTCAGCACTTATCTTTTCCGCATTTAGCTACCGGGCAGTGCCATTGGCATGACAACCCGAACACCAGTGATGCGTCCACTCCGGTCCTCTCGTACTAGGAGCAGCCCCCCTCAATTCTCCAGCGCCCACGGCAGATAGGGACCGAACTGTCTCACGACGTTCTAAACCCAGCTCGCGTACCACTTTAAACGGCGAACAGCCGTACCCTTGGGACCTACTTCAGCCCCAGGATGTGATGAGCCGACATCGAGGTGCCAAACACCGCCGTCGATATGAACTCTTGGGCGGTATCAGCCTGTTATCCCCGGAGTACCTTTTATCCGTTGAGCGATGGCCCTTCCATACAGAACCACCGGATCACTATGACCTGCTTTCGCACCTGCTCGAGCCGTCACTCTCGCAGTCAAGCTAGCTTATGCCATTGCACTAACCTCCTGATGTCCGACCAGGATTAGCTAACCTTCGTGCTCCTCCGTTACTCTTTAGGAGGAGACCGCCCCAGTCAAACTACCCACCAGACACTGTCCGCAACCCGGATTACGGGTCCACGTTAGAACACCAGCCATTAAAGGGTGGTATTTCAAGGTTGGCTCCACGCAGACTGGCGTCCACGCTTCAAAGCCTCCCACCTATCCTACACATCAAGGACCAGTGTTCAGTGTCAAGCTATAGTAAAGGTTCACGGGGTCTTTCCGTCTTGCCGCGGGTACACTGCATCTTCACAGCGATTTCAATTTCACTGAGTCTCGGGTGGAGACAGCCTGGCCATCATTACGCCATTCGTGCAGGTCGGAACTTACCCGACAAGGAATTTCGCTACCTTAGGACCGTTATAGTTACGGCCGCCGTTTACCGGGGCTTCGATCAAGAGCTTCGCGTTGCCGCTAACCCCATCAATTAACCTTCCGGCACCGGGCAGGCGTCACACCGTATACGTCCACTTTCGTGTTTGCACAGTGCTGTGTTTTTAATAAACAGTTGCAGCCAGCTGGTATCTTCGACTGATTTCAGCTCCACGAGCAAGTCGCTTCACTTACCATCAGCGTGCCTTCTCCCGAAGTTACGGCACCATTTTGCCTAGTTCCTTCACCCGAGTTCTCTCAAGCGCCTTGGTATTCTCTACCTGACCACCTGTGTCGGTTTGGGGTACGATTTGATGTTACCTGATGCTTAGAGGCTTTTCCTGGAAGCAGGGCATTTGTTGCTTCAGCACCGTAGTGCCTCGTCATCACACCTCAGCGTTAGTAAGGTTCCGGATTTACCTGGAACCTCCGCCTACATGCTTAAACCGGGACAACCGTCGCCCGGCCAACATAGCCTTCTCCGTCCCCCCTTCGCAGTAACACCGAGTACAGGAATATTAACCTGTTTCCCATCGACTACGCCTTTCGGCCTCGCCTTAGGGGTCGACTCACCCTGCCCCGATTAACGTTGGACAGGAACCCTTGGTCTTCCGGCGAGCGGGTTTTTCACCCGCTTTATCGTTACTTATGTCAGCATTCGCACTTCTGATACCTCCAGCAGACCTCACAGTCCACCTTCGACGGCTTACAGAACGCTCCCCTACCCAACAACACATAGTGTCGCTGCCGCAGCTTCGGTGCATGGTTTAGCCCCGTTACATCTTCCGCGCAGGCCGACTCGACCAGTGAGCTATTACGCTTTCTTTAAATGATGGCTGCTTCTAAGCCAACATCCTGGCTGTCTGTGCCTTCCCACATCGTTTCCCACTTAACCATGACTTTGGGACCTTAGCTGGCGGTCTGGGTTGTTTCCCTCTTCACGACGGACGTTAGCACCCGCCGTGTGTCTCCCGTGATAACATTCTCCGGTATTCGCAGTTTGCATCGGGTTGGTAAGCCGGGATGGCCCCCTAGCCGAAACAGTGCTCTACCCCCGGAGATGAGTTCACGAGGCGCTACCTAAATAGCTTTCGGGGAGAACCAGCTATCTCCCGGTTTGATTGGCCTTTCACCCCCAGCCACAAGTCATCCGCTAATTTTTCAACATTAGTCGGTTCGGTCCTCCAGTTAGTGTTACCCAACCTTCAACCTGCCCATGGCTAGATCACCGGGTTTCGGGTCTATACCCTGCAACTTAACGCCCAGTTAAGACTCGGTTTCCCTTCGGCTCCCCTATACGGTTAACCTTGCTACAGAATATAAGTCGCTGACCCATTATACAAAAGGTACGCAGTCACACCACGAAGGTGCTCCCACTGCTTGTACGTACACGGTTTCAGGTTCTTTTTCACTCCCCTCGCCGGGGTTCTTTTCGCCTTTCCCTCACGGTACTGGTTCACTATCGGTCAGTCAGGAGTATTTAGCCTTGGAGGATGGTCCCCCCATATTCAGACAGGATACCACGTGTCCCGCCCTACTCTTCGAGTTCACAGCAGGTGTATCTTCGTGTACGGGAGTATCACCCTGTACCCTGCGACTTTCCAGACGCTTCCACTGACACACATGCTGATTCAGACTCTGGGCTGCTCCCCGTTCGCTCGCCGCTACTGGGGGAATCTCGGTTGATTTCTTTTCCTCAGGGTACTTAGATGTTTCAGTTCCCCTGGTTCGCTTCGTTAAGCTATGTATTCACTTAACGATAGTGCAACGGATTGCACTGGGTTTCCCCATTCGGAAATCGTCGGTTATAACGGTTCATATCACCTTACCGACGCTTATCGCAGATTAGCACGTCCTTCATCGCCTCTGACTGCCTAGGCATCCACCGTGTACGCTTAGTCGCTTAACCTCACAACCCGAAGATGTCTCTTTCGATTCATCATCGTTTTGCGAAAATTTGAGAGACTCGAACACACCTACCATCTGCTCTTATTACGGAGAGCAGACACAGTGTGTCGTTTCAATTTTCAGCTTGATCCAGATTTTTAAAGAGCAAATATTTCAAACATGACTTAACAGTCAGTTTTGAGATACTGATTGGTTGTGCCTTTCACTCACACCCAGCAAGTGGCGTCCCCTAGGGGATTCGAACCCCTGTTGCCGCCGTGAAAGGGCGGAGTCCTAACCGCTAGACGAAGGGGACACGATGTGTCGCGACTTCGCAGCCGTCTTGCTCGTTACTTTTCATCAGACAATCTGTGTGAGCACTGCAAAGGCAGGTTCTTTAAGGTAAGGAGGTGATCCAACCGCAGGTTCCCCTACGGTTACCTTGTTACGACTTCACCCCAGTCATGAATCACAAAGTGGTAAGCGCCCTCCCGAAGGTTAAGCTACCTACTTCTTTTGCAACCCACTCCCATGGTGTGACGGGCGGTGTGTACAAGGCCCGGGAACGTATTCACCGTAGCATTCTGATCTACGATTACTAGCGATTCCGACTTCATGGAGTCGAGTTGCAGACTCCAATCCGGACTACGACGCACTTTATGAGGTCCGCTTGCTCTCGCGAGGTCGCTTCTCTTTGTATGCGCCATTGTAGCACGTGTGTAGCCCTACTCGTAAGGGCCATGATGACTTGACGTCATCCCCACCTTCCTCCAGTTTATCACTGGCAGTCTCCTTTGAGTTCCCGGCCTAACCGCTGGCAACAAAGGATAAGGGTTGCGCTCGTTGCGGGACTTAACCCAACATTTCACAACACGAGCTGACGACAGCCATGCAGCACCTGTCTCAGAGTTCCCGAAGGCACCAAAGCATCTCTGCTAAGTTCTCTGGATGTCAAGAGTAGGTAAGGTTCTTCGCGTTGCATCGAATTAAACCACATGCTCCACCGCTTGTGCGGGCCCCCGTCAATTCATTTGAGTTTTAACCTTGCGGCCGTACTCCCCAGGCGGTCGACTTAACGCGTTAGCTCCGGAAGCCACTCCTCAAGGGAACAACCTCCAAGTCGACATCGTTTACGGCGTGGACTACCAGGGTATCTAATCCTGTTTGCTCCCCACGCTTTCGCACCTGAGCGTCAGTCTTTGTCCAGGGGGCCGCCTTCGCCACCGGTATTCCTCCAGATCTCTACGCATTTCACCGCTACACCTGGAATTCTACCCCCCTCTACAAGACTCTAGCCTGCCAGTTTCGAATGCAGTTCCCAGGTTGAGCCCGGGGATTTCACATCCGACTTGACAGACCGCCTGCGTGCGCTTTACGCCCAGTAATTCCGATTAACGCTTGCACCCTCCGTATTACCGCGGCTGCTGGCACGGAGTTAGCCGGTGCTTCTTCTGCGAGTAACGTCAATCGATGAGGTTATTAACCTCACCGCCTTCCTCCTCGCTGAAAGTACTTTACAACCCGAAGGCCTTCTTCATACACGCGGCATGGCTGCATCAGGCTTGCGCCCATTGTGCAATATTCCCCACTGCTGCCTCCCGTAGGAGTCTGGACCGTGTCTCAGTTCCAGTGTGGCTGGTCATCCTCTCAGACCAGCTAGGGATCGTCGCCTAGGTGAGCCATTACCCCACCTACTAGCTAATCCCATCTGGGCACATCTGATGGCAAGAGGCCCGAAGGTCCCCCTCTTTGGTCTTGCGACGTTATGCGGTATTAGCTACCGTTTCCAGTAGTTATCCCCCTCCATCAGGCAGTTTCCCAGACATTACTCACCCGTCCGCCACTCGTCACCCGAGAGCAAGCTCTCTGTGCTACCGTTCGACTTGCATGTGTTAGGCCTGCCGCCAGCGTTCAATCTGAGCCATGATCAAACTCTTCAATTTAAGTTTGATGCTCGTGAATTAAACTTCGTAATGAATTACGTATGTTCACTCAGAGACTTTGGTATTCATTTATCGTCTTGCGACGTTAAGAATCCATGTCACTTTGAGTGCCCACACAGATTGTCTGATAAATTGTTAAAGAGCAGTGCAACGCGGCTTTCGCTCACCGTTGCGAGGTCCCGTATAATACGTTTTCCCCTTTCAGAGTCAAGCGATAATTTCACGCTTTTCTCTGCTGACCCGGCGGCTTGTTTGCCGTTATTCCGTGTCAGTGGAGGCGCATTATAGGCAGTTCTTCTGGGGTGGCAAGTATAAAGTGAAAATTATTTTCTGACCGCTCACTTTCCAGGCAATTTTGCATCAAGACACCTATTCTTGCCTGGTTTTCAAACAAAAACGAGCCCCTGAGGGCCCGTTTTTGCCGTTTTGTGACTTACTGCACTGCCACAATCTGGTCGTCTTTTTTCACCAGCTGTATCGTTTTGCCCGGGATCAGCTTCCCGGAGAGGATTTGCTGAGCCAGCGGGTTTTCGATCTGTTGCTGAATAGCGCGTTTTAAAGGACGAGCCCCGTATACCGGATCGTACCCATTCGCACTCAGCAGCTGCAGCGCGTCATCCGCAATCTGCATTTCATATCCACGCTCTTCCAGACGTTTGTACAGACGCTGCAGCTGAATACGGGCAATCGACGCAATGTGTTTTTCACCCAGCGGATGGAAGACCACCACCTCGTCGATACGGTTAATAAACTCAGGACGGAAGCTGTGGCTAACCACTCCCAGTACCAGATCCTTCATGTGACCGTAATCGAGTTCGCCGAAACGTTCCTGAATCAGATCGGAACCCAGGTTCGAGGTCATAATGACAACCGTGTTACGGAAGTCGACCGTTCTCCCCTGCCCGTCCGTCAGACGCCCATCATCCAGCACCTGCAGCAGGATGTTAAACACATCCGGATGTGCCTTTTCCACTTCATCCAGCAGGATGACGGAATATGGACGACGGCGAACCGCTTCTGTCAGATATCCGCCCTCTTCATAACCGACATAGCCCGGAGGCGCACCCACGAGACGCGACACGGAATGTTTTTCCATAAACTCGGACATGTCGATACGCACCATCGCGTCATCGCTATCGAACATAAAGTTCGCCAGCGCCTTACACAGTTCCGTCTTACCGACACCGGTTGGCCCGAGGAACAGGAAGGAGCCAATTGGACGATTAGGATCGGACAAACCTGCCCGGCTACGACGAATGGCATTCGATACTGCTTCAACCGCCTCATCCTGGCCAATAACGCGATGATGGAGATCCTCTTCCATTCGCAGCAGCTTGTCGCGTTCGCTCTCCATCATTCTGGCAACCGGGATCCCGGTCCAGCGCGCCAGCACGTCGGCAATTTCTACTTCCGTCACTTTATTACGTAACAGACGCATGGTTTTGCCTTCCTGCTGGGTTGCCGCTGCCAGCTGTTTTTCCAGCTCCGGAATTTTACCGTACTGCAGTTCAGACATCTGGGCCAGATCGCCCACGCGGCGCGCCTGTTCGATGGCTATCTTCGCCTGCTCCAGCTCAGCTTTAATAGTCTGAGTACCGGAAAGGGACGCTTTTTCCGCTTTCCACTCTTCCTCTAAGCCGGAATATTGACGCTCTTTGTCGCTCAGCTCTTCATTAAGCATATCCAGGCGCTTCTTACTCGCCTCATCCGACTCTTTCTTCAGCGCCTGCTGCTCAAGCTTGAGCTGAATGATTCGCCGATCGAGCCTGTCCAGCTCTTCCGGTTTTGAGTCTATCTGCATCCGGATGCTGGAGGCGGCCTCATCGATAAGGTCGATCGCTTTGTCCGGCAGCTGCCGGTCAGCGATATAGCGGTGCGACAAAGTCGCTGCCGCCACAATCGCCGGGTCAGTGATCTGCACGTGGTGGTGCAGCTCATAACGTTCTTTCAGGCCACGCAGAATGGCGATGGTATCTTCCACTGTCGGTTCAGCCACAAACACTTTCTGGAAGCGGCGTTCCAGGGCGGCATCTTTTTCAATGTACTGACGATACTCATCCAGCGTTGTGGCACCGACGCAGTGCAGCTCACCACGAGCCAGCGCCGGTTTCAGCATGTTCCCGGCATCCATGGCGCCGTCCGCTTTACCGGCACCCACCATGGTGTGCAGCTCATCGATAAACAGGATGACGTTGCCCTCCTGTTTCGCCAGATCGTTGAGCACGCCTTTTAAGCGCTCTTCAAACTCACCGCGGTATTTGGCCCCGGCCACCAGCGCGCCCATATCCAGCGCCAGTACACGACGGCCTTTTAAGCCTTCAGGAACTTCACCATTCACGATACGCTGCGCTAAACCTTCGACGATGGCAGTTTTACCGACACCCGGCTCACCGATCAGCACCGGGTTATTTTTGGTCCGGCGCTGCAGAACCTGAATGGTACGGCGGATCTCTTCGTCACGACCAATGACCGGGTCAAGCTTGCCCTGCTCAGCGCGCTCAGTCAGATCGACCGTATATTTCTTTAATGCCTGACGCTGGTCCTCGGCACCCTGATCGTTCACGCTTTCACCTCCACGCATCTGTGCTATCGCCTGTGTCACGTTAGCGGTGGTTGCGCCGGCCGTTTTCAGCAGGTCGGTCAATGTGCCACGTGATTCAAGCGCCGCCAGAACAAAGAGCTCTGACGAAATAAAGTTGTCGCCGCGTTTCTGCGCCAGTTTGTCGCAAAGATTCAGTACGCGAACCAGATCCTGGGACGGTTGAACATCTCCGCCCGTGCCTTCTACCTGGGGTAGACGGCTTAATGCCTGATCGATGGCTGTACGTAACTGGCCCGCATTAATGCCGGCAGACGTAAGTAAAGGACGAACCGATCCCCCTTCCTGATTCAGTAAGGCGCTCATGAGATGAAGAGGTTCGATAAATTGGTTGTCGTGCCCCAGTGCGAGTGACTGGGCATCAGCGAGAGCAAGCTGGAATTTATTAGTAAGACGATCCAGACGCATAACTCCTCCCATAACAGGTCAAAATTGCTACTGGAGATTAAATGAGGTCATCCCTCAATTATTCAAGGTGAATGACCTGAATTATGCGAAAAGAAAACGGCGCGTACCGGATCGTCTTGATTCTTTAGGTTATATCAGCCAAATGAAACTTGCCATACGGCCAGTCGTCTTGTCGCGGCGATAGGAGAAGAAATCACCCTTTTCGGTGAAAGTGCAGCGATCGCCGCCATAGATCTGGTTGATGCCAAGGTGGGTCAGGCGTTGACGGGCAAGCTGATAAATATCCGCCATGTACTTCTCCCCCTCCGGGCGAAAAGCGTTCTCTGCCTGCGGATCGTGCGCCATAAAGGCCTCACGAACTTCCGGGCCCACTTCAAAAGCCTGCGGGCCAATCGCCGGGCCGAGCCAGGCGAGGATGTTATCCGGGCTATCCGCAAAGCAGGCTACGGTTTCTTCCAGCACGCCGGCGCAGAGTCCACGCCAGCCGGCATGGGCCGCGGCCACTTCGGTACCCGCACGGTTGCAGAAAAGCACCGGCAGGCAGTCGGCGGTCATGACGGCGCAGACGGTGCCCGGAGTAGTGCTGTAAGAGGCATCGGCGCGTTTCGAAGCATAGGGTTCCCCGGTAAGACTGAGAACAGCCGTACCATGAACCTGCTCAAGCCAGACCGGTTTCGAGGGTAACTGGCCAGCAGCAAACAACCGCTTACGATTCTCTTCTACATGGTTGAGATCGTCGCCACAGTGTGCGCCCAGGTTTAAGGACTCCCAGGCTCCCTCGCTGACACCCCCGATGCGGGTGGAACTGCAGGCCGCCACGCCTGCTGGCGCCGGCCACTCAGGGACAATCAGTTTGGTCATAACCAGTCCACTGCGTCCTTATGCTCTTCAAAATCGGCGCGCATGGCGTCAATAAGATCCACCATATCCTGTGGAATTGGCGCATGCCACTCCATCTCGATACCGGTGATCGGATGATAGAGACGCAGCATCGTCGCATGCAGAGCCTGGCGGTCAAATTTACGCAACATGGCGATAAACTCTTCTGACGCGCCTTTTGGCGGACGCGGACGGCCACCGTACAGCTGATCGCCCACCAGCGGATGGGTGATGTGCGACATATGCACACGGATCTGGTGAGTACGACCGGTTTCCAGACGCAGACGCAGACGCGTATGGATACGGAAATGTTCCATGATGCGATAGTGCGTGACCGCCGGTTTACCCATCGGATGAACCGACATATGGGTACGCTTGGTCGGATGGCGACTGATAGGCTGCTCTACAGTACCGCCGGAGGTCATATGACCGATTGCCACCGCTTCGTATTCACGAGTGATTTCACGCAGCTGCAGTGACTCAACCAGACGCGTTTGCGCTGGAATGGTTTTGGCCACGACCATCAGGCCGGTGGTGTCTTTATCCAGACGATGAACAATACCCGCACGGGGTACGTCAGCGATCGGCGGATAATAGTGCAGCAGTGCATTCAGCACTGTGCCATCAGGGTTGCCTGCGCCAGGGTGGACAACAAAGTCACGCGGCTTGTTGATCACTAAAATGTCGTCATCTTCGTAGACGATGTTCAGCGGGATATCCTGAGGCTCAAAACGGACTTCTTCTTCGATATCAGCATTGATGGCGACCACTTCCCCACCCAACACTTTCTCTTTTGGCTTGTCCCAGATCTTGCCGTTTACCAGCACTCGCTGGTCAAGAATCCATTCTTTTATGCGTGAACGCGAATAATCAGGGAACATTTCGGCCAAAGCCTGATCTAAGCGTTGTCCGAGTTGTTTTTCGGAGACTGTTGCGGTGAGTTCTACTCGTTGTGCCATAGACTGCTTCTTCGTTTAACGTTGGGTTTTACGGCTTTGCCGTTTAATATAGTGTGCTATTGTAGCTGGTCTTAATCGGGAGCAGGAAAGATTCTCCCGGACAAACATTTGAGGAAAGTCAAAACGTCATGACGCGCATGAAATATCTGGTGGCAGCGGCCACGTTGAGCCTGGCTTTGGTAGGCTGCTCCGGTTCGGGTGAACAGGTCCCTGACAATCCGCCGAATGAAATCTATGCGACTGCTCAGCAAAAGCTGCAGGACGGTAACTGGAAACAGGCGATAACGCAACTGGAAGCGCTGGATAATCGTTATCCATTTGGCCCGTATTCCCAGCAGGTACAGTTGGATCTGATCTACGCTTACTATAAAAATGCCGATCTGCCACTGGCTCAGGCGACGATTGATCGCTTTATGCGTCTGAATCCGACCCATCCAAATATTGATTACGTCATGTATATGCGCGGCCTGACTAACATGGCGCTGGATGACAGTGCGCTGCAAGGCTTCTTTGGGGTTGATCGTTCAGACCGTGACCCTCAGCACGCCCGCGATGCGTTCAATGACTTCTCCAAACTGGTACGTGGCTATCCGAACAGCCAGTACGTGACGGATGCCAGCAAACGTCTGGTGTTCCTGAAAGATCGTCTGGCGAAATATGAATACTCTGTTGCGGAATACTATACCCGCCGCGGAGCATATGTTGCCGTCGTGAACCGTGTTGAAGGCATGCTGCGTGATTATCCGGATACTCAGGCAACACGCGATGGCCTGAAGCTGATGGAAAATGCCTATCGCGAGCTGCAGATGACATCTCAGGCTGACAAAGTGGCGAAGATTATCGCTGCCAACAGCAGTAGCTCCTGATTCTTTTGGTAGATAAATGCAAAACGGCAGCCTCAGGGCTGCCGTTTTTTTATCCGTTTTCGGATTAAGCTGAACCGGTTTAGCTCGCACCAATCCTATCAACTATGGCCGCAATTTCTTATTACGACAAGGCAAAAGTTGCTTCTTCCTGTCCTGCCTCACAAAAAGAATCCGTTGACAAAAAGTGACATTAAAATGTGATTTAGATCACACAAATTGACATTAAGAACGGTATGCTGGAATCACCAAGACGGGAAAGACAAGAGGTAAAATTTATGACAATGAACATTACCAGTAAACAAATGGAAATTACTCCGGCTATCCGCCAGCACGTCGCAGACCGTCTCGCCAAACTGGATAAATGGCAAACACACTTGATTAACCCGCATATCATTCTCTCTAAGGAGCCACAGGGTTTCATCGCTGACGCAACTATCAATACTCCAAACGGCCATCTGGTCGCCAGCGCGAAACATGAGGATATGTACACCGCAATCAACGATTTGATTAACAAGCTGGAACGGCAGCTCAATAAAGTGCAACACAAAGGTGAAGCCCGTCGCGCCGCAACATCGGTGAAAGACGCCAGCTTCGCAGAAGAAGTTGAAGATGAATAATCCTTTACATTGAGTCTATCGCCAACGCGCCTTCGGGCGCGTTTTTTGTTTTTTATTGACAGGGTGAAAACAGTACGGGTACTTTAAGTCTGTCTTTTGAAGGAATCATCCATGACCACTAAACCGTTTTTCTTCGCATTCTTTTTTACCTTCCCCTGATTGGGAGGCGTTTCGTCGTGTGATAAAGAATGCGAAGACGAACAACAAGGCCTCCCACACCGGGGGGCCTTTTTTATTGATAACGATAATATGATTAAGGCAACGCTATGACACCGGAAAACCCGTTACTGGATCTGCGAGACAAGATCAGCGCTCTGGATGAAAAATTGCTGTCGCTGCTGGCCGAACGCCGTGCGCTGGCCGTCGAGGTAGGAAAAGCAAAGCTGGCGTCGCATCGTCCGGTACGCGACATCGACCGTGAGCGCGACCTGCTGGAACGCCTGATCAATCTCGGCAAGACCCACCATCTGGATGCACACTACATTACCCGCCTGTTCCAGCTGATTATTGAAGACTCCGTCCTGACGCAGCAGGCGTTGCTGCAACAGCATCTCAACAAGACCAATCCGCATTCGGCGCGTATTGCCTTCCTGGGGCCGAAAGGGTCCTATTCCCACCTCGCCGCGCGTCAGTATGCGGCCCGTCACTTCGAAGAGTTTATTGAGAGCGGCTGTGCGAAGTTCGCGGATATCTTCAACCAGGTCGAGACCGGACAAGCAGATTACGCTGTCGTGCCGATCGAGAATACCAGTTCCGGCGCGATCAACGACGTATACGATTTGCTCCAGCACACCACCCTGTCGCTGGTTGGCGAGATGACTATCCCTATCGACCATTGCGTGCTGGTATCCGGCACCACCGACCTCGACAAAATCGAGACGGTATACAGCCACCCGCAACCCTTCCAGCAGTGCAGTCAGTTCCTGAACCGTTATCCGGGCTGGAAAATTGAATATACCGAGAGCACCTCGGCGGCGATGGAAAAAGTTGCGCAGGCCAACTCCCCTACAGTGGCCGCGCTGGGCAGCGAAGCGGGCGGCGCGCTGTATGGGTTGCAGGTGCTGGAGCGTAACCTCGCTAACCAGACGCAAAACATCACCCGCTTCATCGTGCTGGCGCGTAAGGCGATCAATGTTTCCGATCAGGTTCCGGCCAAGACTACCCTGCTGATGGCGACCGGTCAGCAGGCCGGTGCGCTGGTAGAAGCCCTGCTGGTACTGCGAAATCACAATCTGATTATGACCAAACTGGAATCACGCCCGATTAATGGCAACCCGTGGGAAGAGATGTTTTATCTCGACATCCAGGCCAACCTGGAATCTGCATCCCTGCAGAAAGCCCTGCGCGAACTGGGTGAGATCACCCGTTCAATGAAGGTGCTGGGCTGCTATCCGAGCGAAAACGTGGTCCCGGTTGATCCTGCTTAACGCGCTATAAACGGCCCTTTTTTCACCCCTGCCACGCTGACGGGCAGGGTGAAAATGGCACCCGAAAGGGGATAGGCCGCAATCTCCTCAGGCTCCATATTCTCCCGGGTGGTGGTGATAAATAGCGTTTGCATATCATCGCCACCGAAACAGACCATCGTCGGACAGCGCACCGGCAACCGGTACTCTTCCAGCTGTTCACCCTGGGGCGAAAAACGTGCGATCCGCCAGCCGTCGAACAGCGCACTCCAGTAACATCCTTCGACATCCACGGCCGCACCATCCGGGATCCCCTCCCCCGGCTTGAACCGACGGAAGACCTCCCGTTTACCCGGCTCGCCCTGCTCATCCAGCGGGGTGCGATAGATCACCGCGTTAGGGGTGTCGGAGGTATACATCCATTGCCTGTCGTCGCTGAATGCCAGACCGTTATGACCGTGGATATCACACTGAATGACCTCCGGCGTCAGGTCGTTATCGATTCGCATCAACAGAGCGCCGTTGTAGTCCCCCGGAGCCCAGAAAGTGCCCGCATAGAAGCGGCCAAAATGATCGGTTCCCCCGTCATTAAAACGCGCCAGCTGCGGGTTGGACGGATTATCACAAACCTTGCGTTGCAGGAGGCCGTGTTTATCCGCCAGCCAGATGCCCGTCCGCATGGCGACAATAAAGCCCCCACCCTCGCGTAGCGCGAAGCAGCCCACCTCTTCATGGAAGGATAAAACCTTGTGTTCACCTGTGGCGAGGTGGTAGCGATGGATCTCGCCCTCCAGAATATCTGCCCAGTAGAGGGCGCTTTCCGCTTCGCTCCAGGTCGGACACTCCGGTAAGTGCCCCGTATATTCAAACAGAACGCGTGGTTCAGCCATGACAAATCCCCAAAATGAAAAAAGCCAGCAGTGCTGGCTTTCAGTATATACATCATCAGATTACTGGCGACTGTCATTCGCCTGCCGTAGCAGAATGCGACTCTCGCTCTGGAAGCGTTGGGCATAATCGCCAAACCAGTGTTCAACCTTACGGAAGCTGTCGATAAACGCCTGCTTATCGCCGTGTTCCAGGAGGGTGATCGCCTCCCCGAAACGCTGGTAGTAACGCTTGATCAGCGCCAGGTTATTGCCCGAAGACATAATGATATCTGCATAAAGCTGCGGATCCTGGGCAAACAGCCGTCCGACCATCGCCAGCTCGAGGCGATAGATCGGTGACGACAGCGACAGCAGCTGCTCGAGCTGAACATTCTCTTCCGCCAGGTGCAGGCCATACGCGAAGGTTGCGAAGTGGCGCAGCGCCTGGATAAAGGCCATGTTCTGATCGTGCTCGACGGCGCTGATCCGGTGCAACCGCGCGCCCCACACCTGAATCTGCTCCAGGAACCACTGGTAGGCTTCAGGCTGACGACCATCGCAGTAGACGACTACCTGCTTCGCCAGGCTGCCGCTGTCCGGGCCGAACATCGGGTGGAGCCCGAGCACCGGACCGTTATGCGCGGCCAGCATCGCCTGCAGCGGACCATTTTTTACCGAGGCCAGATCGACCAGAATGCAGTCTTCCGGCAGCGGTGGCAGTTTAGCAATAATCTCTTCGGTGACATGAATCGGGACGCTGACAATGACCATGCCCGCATCAGCAACCATCGTCTGCGCCTGGGCCCAGTCCTCTTTTTCGAGAATGCGCACCTGGTAACCAGAGAGCGTCAGCATCTTCTCAAACAGACGTCCCATCTGCCCGCCGCCACCAACAATCACCACCGGACGCAGGGTCGGACAGAGCGTTTTAAAACCTTTGTCGTTTTCGCTGGAGTAAGACTCACGCATCACGCGGCGCAGCACATCTTCAATCAGATCCGGCGATACGCCCAGCGCCTGGGCCTCTTTGCGCCGGGATGCCAGCATAGAGGCTTCGCGCTCCGGCACGTAAATCGGCAAACCGTATTTACTTTTCACTTCGCCGACTTCAGCAACCAGAGCCATACGGCGCGCCAGCAAATCCAGCAGCGCCTTATCCACCTCGTCAATTTGATCGCGCAAGGCGGTCAATTCAGCAACCATAACAAACCTCTTAAGCCAGACGCGTCGCCAGCTGGCCGTTCAAATCTTTGTGGATCTCACGCAGCAGCGCATCCGTGGTTTCCCAGCTAATGCAGGCATCGGTTACGGAAACCCCGTGCTTCATGGCGCTGCGCGGCTGTTCGGATGACTGATTGCCTTCATGGATGTTGCTCTCAATCATCAGGCCAATAATCGAACGGTTGCCATCTTTGATCTGCGCGACGACGGATTCCGCCACCGCAGGCTGACGACGGTAATCTTTATTCGAATTACCATGACTGCAATCTACCATCAGTGCCGGGCGCAGTCCCGCCTGTTCCATCTCTTTTTCACACTGGGCAACATCTGCCGGGCTGTAGTTTGGCGCTTTGCCACCGCGCAGGATGACGTGGCCATCCGGGTTGCCCTGAGTCTGCAGCAGACAGACCTGGCCGGCCTGGTTGATGCCGACGAAACGGTGCGGCATGGCCGCAGCACGCATGGCATTGATGGCTGTCGCCAGGCTACCGTCGGTACCGTTTTTAAAGCCAACCGGCATTGAGAGACCGGAGGCCATTTCACGGTGAGTTTGTGATTCTGTGGTACGTGCGCCAATGGCGGACCAGCTGAACAGATCGCCCAGGTATTGCGGGCTGTTCGGATCCAGCGCTTCCGTTGCCAGCGGCAGGCCCATGTTAACCAGCTCCACCAGAAGATTACGCGCAATCTTCAGGCCAGCTTCCACATCAAACGAGCCATCCATGTGCGGATCGTTAATTAACCCTTTCCAGCCGACGGTGGTGCGGGGTTTTTCAAAATAGACGCGCATGACCAGGTAGAGGCTATCGCTGACCTCCTCGGCCAGAGCTTTGAAACGGTGCGCATATTCGATGGCGGTTTCTGGATCATGAATGGAGCACGGACCACATACCACCAGCAGACGCGGATCGCGCCCGGCAATAATGTCGGAGATGGTCTGGCGGGAGTGCGCAATTTGCGCCTCTTGCTCAACGCTCAGCGGGAATTCCGCTTTCAGTTGATCCGGAGTGATCAGAATATGTTCATCACTAATATGTACGTTGTTCAGCGCGTCTTTTTGCATGATTGCGATCCTGGAAGCTCGTTTGCGATAGTTGTTTCCTCGATGAGGAAGCCCAACGATACCACACCAAGTAAAGATTGCAATCCACAATTCGTAAACATTACGTTACATAGCTATTAAAAGAGTCATAAAAACGGTAAATTCGTAAACTTATCATTACAGTTAGTGGATTTTCTGTTTAACTTAAGCTCGCCCTTTTGCTTATAAAAAAATTACTACATTTCACAAGAGAAACCGGTTCGCAATATTGATTGTTTTTAATGAAAGAAATACTGGCGACATTACATTTTTGTCGTTAATAGTGCCTAATACCAATAAGATAACTTTCGATATATATTAATCTGGAGGCACGGAGAATTTACGGAGTATTCTTATGCCATTTACGTAAATTAGATCCCGTCGCATAAATTTACTTATGCTAACAATTTACTTGGGCTTTTTTCTGGCCCACGTTTTTTTTGATCTATGCTTAATTAAGATTGGTAAACAATTTCATAAGCCTACCTTGGTTAATCCTGATTTAAGGCTTTTATTTAAATAGTAATATCCCGGGTAAAACATGACGGATAAATACGATGACGGAAAAAAGCGGCACACCGTTACCCTCGCAGAAGAGCGCCTTGAGCTGGGTACGAAGAAAGTTGTAGATCGCCGCGTACGTATCACCCGCGCCACGCGGGTCGACGAGAAAAATATTACCGCCGAATTGACGCAGGAGAATGCGGACATTAAGCGCTTCGCCAAAAACGAAGTGTTGGAAGCGCAAAATATTCCTCAGATCCGGCAGGAAGGTGATGTAACGATCATCCCCATTATTGAAGAGCGTGTTGAAATAATTAAACATTACGTTCTTACTGAAGAAATCCACATTATTAAGAAACGCAGTACCGAGAGACATCAGGAAATTATCACATTGCGTTCTCAGGAAATTATTATTTCAACGGAAGATGAATGACATCCTTTACGACTTAACATGAGGAATATGAAATATGGCACATGAAAAAATCGTTACGGCGTTCACCCAACCGCAGCAGGCGGAAGTTGCTAAACAGAAACTTATTGCCGAAGGTGTACCAGAGGATGACATCGATATTATTGCGGGCGAAAGATTACATGTTGAAGACAAAGAGATTCGCCACCCAAGCTTCTGGCAGCGTCTGTTCGGCGATGATGTCGATGATAACTATGCAGCAGAATACAGCAAAGCCATCCGGGCAGGCGGCGTACTGCTGACGGCTCGGGTTGATGAGGATGACGCAGGCAGAATTGAAAACCTGCTGGATACCTATTCAAATGATTATGCTGTTAACAGCGGCCCAGGTAACGATCTCTATGGTAAAAATTACCTTGGTGAAACGAATGATGTGGGTAACCGCACTCAAGGACAGCCTGGGGTGAACACGGCCGATCCTCTTTTAGATGAAGATATCGTGACCAATAAACCGCTACCTGGCGATGCTGACTATGTCAGCGGAGGTACTGTTTCATCGGGTGTCGCAGGACGTGTCTCAGATACAACCTCAAGAGATTACGACGCGCCAACAGATTATCCGGAGCGTGTTTCAGATGATATTCAGGCGAATCCGTCTTACAGAGAAGACGATAGCCGTGAAACGCTGAAGCTGGCCGAAGAGCAGATCGACGTTAGTAAACGCCGGGTGAGCGATGGTAAAGTTCGTCTGCGCCGCTATACGGTTGAAGATGAGGTCTCGAGAGATATCTCTCTTACCGCCCAGCATGCCAGCGTTTTCCGTTCTGCCATTAACGAACCGGGTTATCTTAACGATGTGGACTGGTCCGAGAAGACGCTTGAAGTTGAAGAGTCTCATGAGGAGCCAGTGGTAGATAAAACGACTTATGTCCGCGAAGAAGTCGGCCTGCGTACAGAAACCACAGAGCGTGCTGAAACGGTGAAAGACACGGTTCGTCGACAGGAAGTTGAAGTCGATAAAAACGACCTTGACAGCGATCTCAATAAAACGAAGTACCCACCAAAAGAGTAATACCTGGCAGGCGTGTTAACTGGGGTTCGTCACCCGATGGACGACCTTGCAAATAAGCGTTAAAAAAGGAGGTTAGCATGATGCTACCCCCTTTTTTATCTACAGGTTTTCTGATGCTGTGAAAGCACTGTGGTCGTTCACACGCGCTTTAATACAAGCACGTCAGCAATAACCAACAGCAGCAGGCTACAACCCATCACCGGCATTGCCAGGCCCAGCAGAACGCTAACGACAACGCACACAGCGCGGCCCCCTACTGGTAGCGCCAGCCAGCTCTGACACAGCGTCTGGGCCAGATGCGTCGCCGTCTGCCGGGGGCGACGCATCCACCACATCCGGTAGCCCCAAACAATCATGACGCATAGTGCGAGCCCAAAGGCGATCAGCACCAGCTGATTAGGCAGGCCAAACAGCACACCCATGTGGAAATCCACACCCCAGCGGGTCAGTTTGGCCATCAGCGGGTAATCCGCAAAGCGGGTGCGATCCACAACGGTCAGGGTCGCGGGGTCCACGGCTACGGCATCAACCTGCGTCGGCCAGCCGCGATCGATCTCCGTCACCGTCCACGCCTGAGAAGCACGCTTCGCCGGGCGGATCTCCAGCTTCGTGGCATCAATGCCCGCGGCATTTGCCGCCTGCAGCACGCCGTCATAGAGGGCCAGGTCCGGCTTCATCTCCGGCATCGGCATGGTCATGTGATGACCCTGGTGCTCAGCATGCGGATCGGCTTTTTCAGCCGGGCCATGCAGCTGCGTGTTCACCTGCGGTGTGAGCCAGTTCATCTCTGCCCGCAGTTTATCCACATTCCCCCCCGCCCACTTGGACCAGGTCAGGCCGGTGGCCGAGAAAAGCAGCATCCCCAGCAACAGGCTCCAGCCGAGGGAGACATGCAGACGACGGCGATTCTGAAATCGGTTATTGATGCGCCTTTTTGGCCGGGTATAGAACCACAGGGCAATCCCGCCCAGCGCGGCGATCCACATCCACGACGCGGCCAGCTCGCTGTAAAGACGTCCCACCTCTCCCAGCAGCAAAGATCGATGCAGATAATCAATTTTCTGGCGTAACGGCAGAATGCCGCTGGTGCCGTAGACGGTCATATCTCCGCGCACCTCCAGGCTCACCGGATCGATAAAGATGGCCCGGTTTTCCGAGGCATTCAGCGCCGGGTCAATATACATCACCCGGGTGGTTTCCCCTGTTGTCAGGCCCGGACGTATCGCCTGTAGCCGCAGCTCGCCCCCGGTCACCTTTTCCGCGACGGCGATTTGCTCGGCAAGGGGACGTGCGGTGCCCCCGGTCTCGCTGAACAGCGCGTGATGATAAAGCGCATTTTCCAGCTGCGGCGTTGCGACATACAGCGTTCCGGAGAGCGCGGCGATAAAGATAAACGGTCCGACAAACAGACCAATATAGAAGTGAAGACGACGCAGCAGGTTGCCCCATGCTGCGCGCGGAGTGCAGGTAGTCATGCTTTCCCTTTTTAAGGCAAAAAGTTATCGATACACCGGGGTGTACGTTTTTTCACGCGGATTAAGCAGACAGGCGCGGTGGCGCGCGGGTATCGGGACAGAGCCAGGGGAAGAAATGCCAGTGGTGTACGGTGGGTCGCGGTGGCGTGAGACGTTGTCGGAGTACGACCGCGCTTAACAGCAGCACCAGGGCCAGGATAACGCCCGGCACATGGGCCAGCAGCACGCAGTACCCGCAGGCTTCGGCATGGTCGACAGGGATACTGTCAGACGGCGCATGGTGCTCCATCATCATGCTCATGTCGTGGTGCATACCGGGCATCGCGCTCATGGGATCTTTTTGCAACGAGACAGAGACCAGCGGCGCAAAGACGATCATCAGGATCGCAAATAACGCGAGACCTGCCGCGATACGTTGCCACTGTGCCTGATGCTGTTTTGTCGTCACTTCCCCTCCGTCAAAGCCCGGGCATTGTAAACGATTTATGACGGCAAGGTTAACGTGCAGAGCACACAGAGATAAAAAAAGGGCCAGCCTTTCGGCCAGCCCTTTTTACAGGATGTCGCTTAAGCGAATCTTAGTTCAGACGCTCTTTAATACGAGCAGACTTACCAGTACGCTCACGCAGGTAGTACAGTTTAGCTTTACGTACAGCACCACGACGTTTAACAGCAATGCTGTCAACTACCGGAGAGTGAGTCTGGAAGACACGCTCAACGCCTTCGCCGTTGGAAATTTTACGAACAGTGAATGCAGAGTGCAGACCGCGGTTACGAATAGCGATAACCACGCCCTCGAATGCCTGCAGACGTTTTTTGGAACCTTCAACAACCCATACTTTCACTTCCACGGTATCACCCGGACGGAAGGAAGGTACGTCCTGCTTCATCTGCTCTTGTTCAATTTGCTTAATAATGTTGCTCATAATTTAATCTCTTATCCTGGGTAAACTGATATTCGGGGGCCTCAGGCCATCCCATCATGTTTCTGCTGCTGGTGCGCGTGTTCTTTTTTGAACTCGGTCAGCAACTTTGCTTGCTCTTCAGTCAGAGCCAGGTTTTCCAGAAGTTCAGGTCTTCTAAGCCAGGTACGGCCCAGCGACTGCTTCAGGCGCCAGCGACGAATCTCGGCATGGTTTCCCGACAGTAATACCGGCGGTACCTCCATCCCTTCTAACACTTCAGGACGGGTATAGTGTGGACAGTCCAGCAATCCATCAGCAAAAGAGTCTTCTGTTGCTGATGCTTCATGGCCCAGTACTCCCGGAATGAACCGGGAAACGGAGTCAATCAGCGTCATTGCCGGTAACTCACCACCGCTGAGAACGTAATCGCCGATAGACCATTCTTCGTCAATCTCGGTCTGAATTACGCGCTCATCTATCCCTTCGTAGCGACCGCACACCAGAATCAGTTTCTGATTCGTTGCCAGTTCGCTGACGCCCGCTTGATCAAGCTTGCGTCCCTGAGGTGACAGATAAATCACCTTTGCGCCTTCACCTGCCGCGGCTTTTGCTGCTGCGATGGCATCCCGTAAGGGTTGAACCATCATGAGCATCCCCGGTCCGCCGCCGTAAGGACGTTCGTCCACGGTACGGTGCCGGTCATGGGTGAAGTCACGTGGACTCCAGCTTTCGATGCTCAGCAGGCCATTTTTTACTGCCCGGCCAGTTACCCCGTAATCAGTAATCGCGCGGAACATTTCAGGAAACAGGCTAATTATGCCAATCCACATAGCGCCGTCTTTTACCGTTTTCAGGAGAATTTAAAAACCAGGATCCCAATCTACTTCAATGGTTTGAGTAGCGAGATCGACTTTCTTGATAACCTGCCCATCGAGGAACGGAACCAGCCGCTCCTTGATACCGAACGCATCTTTCAGGTTTGCCTTAATGACGAGAACGTCATTGGATCCGGTTTCCATCATATCGATGACTTTCCCCAGACCGTAGCCTTCAGTGGTCACTACCTGACAACCGATAAGGTCTTTCCAGTAGTAGCCATCTTCCAGCTGAGGCAGCTGCGACGAATCCACGACAATTTCACAATTAGTCAGTGCATTCGCGGCATCGCGATCGTCAACGCCTTTCAGCTTGATGACGATGTCCTGATTGTGGTGACGCCAGCTTTCCAGCTCGACCTCTTGCCACTGACCCGCCTTCTGGATAAACCAGGGCTGATAGTCAAAAATGCTTTCAGCGTCTTCGGTGGAGGAAAACACTCTGAGCCAGCCACGGATACCGTAGCAAGAACCCATTTTGCCCAATACAATCGGTTCAACAGGTGCTTTTTTGCTCATCATGACCACCGTGACAGATTAAGCTGCTTTGTTTGCTGCTTTGATCAGCGTAGCAACGCGATCGGATACAGTAGCGCCCAGGCCAACCCAGTGAGCGATACGATCCAGATCCAGACGGGTTTCTTCTTCTGCGCCAGAGGCCAGTGGGTTGAAGAAACCAACGCGCTCGATGAAGCGACCGTTGCGTGCATTACGGCTGTCAGTAACAACAACCTGGTAGAACGGACGCTTTTTCGCGCCGTGACGTGCTAAACGAATAGTTACCATAACATCCTCTTGTGTGAATAAAACACCGGGCTCCATCGGAGGGAAGGAGCCCGGTGTCATATTAAAAGCCCGAAAATTTTACTGATTTCTGGGGAAAATGCAATCAACAGTTGCGGATCCGCCGTAAAAGGCCGATTAACGCCCAGGGAAGCCTGGCGGCATCATCCCTTTCATCCCACGCATCATTTTGGCCATACCGCCCTTCTTCATCTTCTTCATCATGCGCTGCATGTCGTCGAACTGCTTCAGAAGGCGGTTAACGTCCTGGACCTGCATCCCGCAGCCCGCTGCGATACGGCGTTTACGGGAGCCTTTAATGATTTCCGGCTTAGCACGCTCTTTCAGCGTCATGGAGTTGATAATCGCCTCCATCCGCACCAGAACTTTATCGTCCATCTGCGATTTTACGTTGTCCGGGATCTGGCCCATGCCCGGCAGCTTGCCCATCAGGCTCGCCATACCGCCCATGTTCTTCATCTGGCGCAGCTGTTCCAGGAAGTCGGTCAGATCGAAACCGTCGCCTTTTTTCAGCTTGGTCGCCAGCTTCTCGGCCTGCGCGCGGTCAACTTTGCTCTCGATATCTTCGATCAGCGACAGCACGTCGCCCATGCCGAGGATACGGGAAGCGATACGGTCCGGGTGGAACGGCTCCAGTGCTTCGGTCTTCTCGCCGACGCCGAGGAATTTAATCGGCTTACCGGTAATATGACGAATAGAGAGCGCCGCACCGCCGCGGGCGTCGCCGTCCACTTTAGTCAGAACCACACCGGTTAACGGCAGCGCTTCGTTAAACGCTTTCGCCGTATTCGCCGCATCCTGACCGGTCATGGCATCGACCACAAACAGGGTTTCAACCGGATTGATCGCGGCATGTACCTGTTTGATTTCGTCCATCATCGCTTCATCAACGTGCAGACGACCGGCGGTATCCACCAGCAGCACGTCGAAGAACTTCAGCTTCGCTTCTTTCAGCGCCGCATTCACGATGTCGATCGGCTTCTGCGACACGTCAGACGGGAAGAAGTCGACGCTAACCTGTTCAGCCAGGGTCTCCAGCTGTCTGATCGCCGCCGGGCGATAGACGTCAGCAGAGACGACCAGAACTTTCTTCTTGTGCTTCTCGCGCAGGAATTTACCCAGCTTAGCGACGCTGGTGGTTTTACCCGCACCCTGCAGACCGGCCATCAGCACTACCGCTGGCGGTTGCGCCGCGAGGTTCAGACTCTGGTTCTCTTCGCCCATCGCCGAAACCAGTTCGTTACGGACGATTTTGACGAACTCCTGACCCGGGGTCAGGCTCTTGTTCACTTCATGACCAACCGCTTTCTCTTTAACGCGGTTGATGAAATCACGCACGACCGGCAACGCGACGTCTGCTTCAAGCAGCGCCATGCGCACTTCGCGCAGCGTCTCTTTGATGTTGTCTTCGGTAAGGCGTCCACGGCCGCTGATGTTGCGCAGCGTGCGCGACAAACGATCGGTTAAATTATCAAACATTGTCTCTCGCCTGGGGTAGAAACGTTAGGTCGCTGACGCGACACGTACACAGAATTTTGCCGCAGTATAACATGATGCCGCCTTTGTTGTTATGCAACGGTTGGAGCACGCGTCACGTAACGTTATACTGCCTCTCTTTCTCATCAGGATAACTGTCGACACCTCTATGCCTGTTTTCGCACTGATCGCCCTTGTGGCGTACTCTGTCAGCCTCGCGCTGATCATCCCTGGCCTGCTACAAAAAAACAGCGGCTGGCGGCGAATGGCTATTTTGTCGGCTGTCATCGCGTTGATAAGTCATGCTTTTGCGCTCGAAGCGCGCATTCTGCCGGGAGACGGCAGCGGGCAAAACCTGAGCCTGCTTAACGTCGGGTCGCTGGTGAGCCTGATGATCTGTACGGTGATGACCATTGTGGCCTCGAAAAACCGCGGCTGGCTGCTGCTGCCGATAGTCTACGCCTTTGCGCTGATCAACCTCGCCTTTGCCACCTTTGTGCCAAACGAGTTCATCACTCACCTTGAAACCACTCCGGGGATGATGGTGCATATTGGCCTGTCGCTGTTCTCATATGCGACGCTGATCATTGCCGCACTGTACGCGCTCCAGCTGGCCTGGATTGACTACCAGCTCAAGAACAAAAAACTGGCCTTCAGCAATGAAATGCCGCCGCTGATGACCATCGAGCGCAAGATGTTTCACATCACCCAGGTCGGGGTAGTCTTGCTGACGCTCACGCTGAGTACCGGCCTGTTTTATATGCACAATCTCTTCAGCATGGAGAATATCGACAAGGCCGTGCTCTCCATCATCGCGTGGTTTGTCTATATTGTCCTGTTATGGGGCCATTATCATGAAGGCTGGCGCGGTCGCCGCGTAGTCTGGTTCAACGTTGCGGGAGCAGGCCTCCTGACAATGGCTTATTTTGGTAGCCGCATCATCCAGCAGATCGCCGGCTAAGCAACCAAGGAGTTCCCCCTGGAACACATCTCCACCACCACGCTGATCATCACCCTGATCGTTATGGTGGTTATCTCCGCCTATTTCTCCGGCTCAGAAACCGGCATGATGACGCTGAACCGCTACCGGTTACGTCATCGCGCCAAACAGGGTAACCGGGCCGCCCGTCGAGTGGAAAAACTGCTGCGCAAACCGGATCGCCTGATAAGCCTGGTGCTTATCGGCAATAACCTGGTCAACATTCTCGCCTCTGCGCTGGGCACCATTGTCGGCATGCGTCTGTACGGCAACGCCGGGGTCGCCATCGCCACCGGGGTGCTGACCTTTGTGGTACTGGTTTTTGCCGAAGTGCTACCGAAAACCGTCGCCGCGCTCTACCCCGAGAAGGTCGCCTATCCCAGCAGTTTCCTGCTGGCGCCATTACTCATCCTGATGATGCCCCTGGTCTGGCTGTTAAACGGCGTGACGCGAGTGCTGATGCGCATGGTGGGCATTAAAGCGGATGTGGTGATCAGCAGCGCGCTGAGCAAGGATGAACTGCGCACCATCGTGCATGAATCACGCTCGCAAATTTCCCGCCGCAACCAGGATATGCTGCTGTCAGTGCTGGATCTGGAAAAGGTCAGTGTCGACGACATCATGGTGCCGCGCAACGAGATCGTCGGTATCGACATCAACGATGACTGGAAGGCGATTGTCCGCCAACTGACCCACTCCCCGCATGGCCGCATCGTGCTGTACCGGGATTCGCTGGATGACACCATCAGCATGCTGCGCGTGCGCGAAGCCTATCGTCTGATGACCGAGAAAAAAGAGTTCACCAAAGAGGTGCTGCTGCGTGCGGCGGATGAGATCTATTACATTCCGGAAGGCACCCCGCTCAGCACCCAGTTGATCAAATTTCAGCGCAACAAAAAGAAAGTGGGTCTGGTGGTCGATGAGTATGGCGATATCCAGGGTCTGGTGACGGTAGAGGATATTCTGGAGGAGATCGTGGGCGACTTCACCACCTCCATGTCCCCTTCCCTCGCCGAAGAGGTCACGCCGCAGAATGACGGCTCGGTGCTGATTGACGGCAGCGCGAACGTTCGTGAACTGAACAAAGCCTTTAACTGGCAGATGCCGGAAGAGGAAGCCCGCACCATTAACGGCATGATTCTGGAAGCGCTGGAGGAGATCCCGGCGGCAGGTACGCGGGTGCGTATTGGCCAGTATGATATTGATATCCTGGACGTGCAGGACAATATGATTAAGCAGGTGAGAGTGTTGCCGGTTAAACCGCTCAGGGAGAGCGTCGCGGAGTAAGCTGTTGTAGGCCGGGTCAGGCGAAGCCGCCACCCGGCACTACGGGAGGCGAGTTACGCCTTAGCTTTCGCCACGGAGACCATCGCCGCGCGAATGGTACGACCGTTCAGGGTATAGCCTTTCTGCATCACCATCAGCACGTTACCGGCAGCAACGTCTTCAGACTCCACCATCGCAATCGCCTGATGCACGTTCGGATCCATCGGCACGTTGGTGTCGGCAACCACTTCCACGCCAAACTTCTTCACCACGTCGAGCATGGATTTCAGCGTCAGTTCGATCCCTTCAACCATCGGGGCCAGGTCCGGGTTCGCTTTATCCGCCACTTCCAGCGCGCGATCCAGGCTGTCGATAACCGGCAGCAGTTCGTTGACGAACTTCTCCAGCGCAAATTTATGCGCCTTTTCAACGTCCAGCTCGGTACGGCGACGCAGGTTTTCCATTTCCGCTTTGATACGCAGGATGCCATCGCGCTCGCGATTCTGGGCTTCAACTACCTGAGCTTCCAGATTCGCAATTTTTTCATCGCGCGGATCCACCTGCTCAGCACCAGCCTCAGGCTCTGCAGCCTCAACCTCTTCGTGCTGCTCCGTGATAATTTCTTCCGGGGCTTGCCCCTCAGGCGTTTTCTGTTCTTTACTACTCATGAATTTCTCCGCGTTTTTCTGCATTCAACTCGCTAACTTCGCTTATTATGGGGATCAGTTTCCGGGATTCAAGGGAACAAGCCACATTGTCATCATTCATTCGCACAAGGACCTTCAGAAAATGAGCAACCATTTCAAGTGTATTGGGATTGTCGGTCATCCACGTCACCCTACCGCGTTGACGACACATGAAATGCTGTATCGCTGGCTGTGCGCGAAAAACTACGATGTGATTGTTGAACAACAGATTGCCCAGGAACTGCAGCTTACCAATGTCAAAACCGGCACGCTGGCGGAAATCGGTCAGCAGGCCGACCTGGCGGTGGTGGTCGGGGGCGACGGCAATATGCTCGGCGCCGCGCGAACCCTCGCCCGTTACGATATTAAAGTCATCGGCATCAACCGTGGCAACCTGGGCTTTTTAACCGACCTCGACCCGGATAACGCCCAGCAGCAGCTCGCCGACGTGCTGGAAGGGCACTACATCTGTGAAAAACGTTTTTTACTGGAAGCCCAGGTGTGCCAGCAGGATTGCCAGAAGCGGATCAGCACCGCCATTAACGAAGTGGTACTGCATCCGGGCAAAGTGGCGCACATGATTGAGTTCGAAGTCTATATCGATGAAATCTTTGCCTTCTCGCAGCGCTCCGATGGGCTGATTATCTCTACTCCCACCGGCTCTACGGCCTATTCGCTCTCAGCGGGCGGCCCGATCCTCACCCCGTCGCTGGATGCCATCACCCTGGTGCCGATGTTTCCGCATACCCTCTCGGCACGCCCGCTGGTCATCAACAGCAGCAGCACCATCCGGCTGCGCTTCTCGCACCGCCGTAACGACCTGGAGATCAGCTGCGACAGCCAAATCGCGCTGCCCATTCAGGAAGGGGAAGATGTGCTCATTCGCCGCTGCGATTATCACCTGAATCTGATTCACCCGAAAGACTACAGCTATTTCAACACATTAAGCTCCAAGCTCGGCTGGTCGAAAAAATTGTTCTGAAATAGCATCCAGGACTTTACTGTATAAAAAACCAGTTTATACTGTACACAAACACAGTTATGGTTTTTCATACAGGAAAACGTTTATGCTGGCACAACTGACCATCAGCAACTTCGCCATCGTTCGTGAGCTCGAAATTGATTTCAACAGCGGAATGACAGCTATCACCGGGGAAACCGGTGCCGGTAAATCTATTGCGATTGATGCGCTCGGGCTGTGCCTTGGCGGTCGTGCCGACGGCGACATGGTTCGCGCTGGCGCCAGCCGCGCCGATCTCTGCGCCCGTTTCTCCCTGAAAGATACCCCTGCCGCCCTGCGCTGGCTTGAACAGAACCAGCTTGAAGATGGGCGTGAGTGCTTACTTCGTCGTGTCCTCAACAGCGACGGCCGCTCCCGTGGCTTTATCAACGGTACCGCGGTGCCGCTGTCCCAACTGCGCGAACTGGGCCAGCTGTTAATCCAGATCCACGGGCAGCACGCCCATCAGCAACTGATCAAGCCTGAGCAGCAGAAGTCCTTACTCGACGGCTATGCCGGTGAGTCTGACCTTATGCAGCTGATGGCAGCGCACTATCGTCAGTGGCACCAAAGCTGCCGTGAACTGGCGCTGCATCAACAGCAGAGCCAGGAGCGGGCAGCCCGTGCCGAACTGCTGGCCTATCAGCTGAAAGAGCTAAACGAGTTCAGCCCGCAGCCGGGCGAGTTTGAGCAGATTGACGAAGAGTACAAACGTCTCGCCAACAGCGGTCAGCTGCTCTCCACCAGCCAGCAGGCGCTGAACCTGATGGCCGATGGCGAGGATGTGAATCTACAAAGCCAGCTCTATACCGTGCGCCAGTTAGTGACCGAGCTGGCGGGCGTGGACAGCAAAGTGTCCGGTATGCTGGATATGCTGGAAGAGGCGGCGATTCAGATCTCTGAAGCCAGTGACGAGCTGCGTCACTACTGCGAGCGTCTTGATCTCGATCCCAACCGTCTGTTTGAGCTGGAACAGCGCATTTCGCGCCAAATTTCTCTGGCGCGTAAGCACCACGTTTCGCCTGAGGAGCTGCCTGCGTTCCACCAGTCCCTGCTTGATGAGCAACATCAGCTCGACGATCAGGCCGACTCGCTGGAGACCCTCTCTCTGGCCGTCAGCGTGCATCATCAGCAGGCGATGCAAACCGCCACGCAGCTGCACAATGTCCGCCAGCGTTACGCTCAGGAGCTGAGCCAGCACATCACAGAGAGCATGCATCTGCTGTCGATGCCGCACGGCGTTTTCACTATCGACGTGAAGCTCGAAGACAATCACCTGACGGCCGAAGGGGCAGACCGCATTGAATTCCGCGTGACCACTAACCCGGGCCAGCCGCTGCAGGCTATCTCCCGGGTCGCGTCCGGCGGTGAGCTGTCGCGTATCGCCCTGGCGATTCAGGTGATTACGGCGAAGAAAATGGAAACCCCGGCGCTGATCTTCGATGAAGTGGATGTCGGTATCAGCGGTCCGACCGCGGCGGTAGTCGGTAAACTGCTGCGTCAGCTTGGCGAGTCCACCCAGGTTATGTGTGTGACCCACCTGCCGCAGGTTGCCGGTTGCGGCCACCATCACTTCTTCGTCAGCAAAGAAACTGACGGCGAGATGACCGAAACGCACATGCAGCCGCTGGACAAACGCGCCCGTCTGCAGGAGCTGGCCCGTCTGCTGGGCGGCAGCGAAGTCACCCGCAACACACTGGCGAACGCGAAAGAACTGCTGGCCGCGTAAACTTTTTCGGTATCTCAGGGTCATACAGAACAATAAAAACGCCGACAGACCGGACGCCAGAGGTTTTAATGTGGTGAAAGGTCTATTATCATCGGCATATTACATATGAGCCGTCGCGTATTGCCCGGGCCGGAAAAGGAATCAAATCACTATGCGCTGTAAAACGCTGACCGCTGCCGCAGCGGTTCTTCTGATGATGACCGCAGGCTGCTCCACTCTGGAAAAAGTGGTTTACCGCCCTGACATCAACCAGGGGAACTATCTCGCTCCTAACGATGTGTCTAAAATTCGTGTCGGTATGACACAGCAGCAGGTTGCCTATGCCCTGGGTACCCCGATGATGTCCGATCCATTCGGCACCAATACCTGGTTCTACGTGTTCCGCCAGAAGCCAGGCCATGAAGATGTGTCCCAGCAGACCCTGACGCTGACCTTCAGCAGCAGCGGCGTACTGACCAACATCGACAACAAACCGGCGCTCACCAAAGAGTAAGGTTTCAGAAATGCAAAAAGGTGCTCATTGAGCACCTTTTTTTGTTTTATCGCGGGTTACTTAGCGGACTTCTCCGCGCGCTGGCGACGCAGCTCTTTCGGATCGGCAATCAGCGGACGATAAATTTCAACCCGGTCACCGTCCCTCACGCTATCGCCCAGTTTGACCGGACGGCTATAAATGCCGACTTTGTTTTTCGCCAGATCGATATCGCTGCGCAGCGTCAGCAGGCCGGAGGCTCGGATCGCCTCTTCAACGGTGGCGCCCTCTTCCAGGGTTACGCGCTGCAGATACTGCTTTTCCGGCAGCGCGTAGGCCACTTCCACCACGATGTTAGCCGGCACTGTAGACCTCTTTGGCGCGCACCGTAAAGGCCTGGACCATATTCGCCGCCAGCTCTTTAAACACACGACCAAACGCCAGCTCAATCAGGGCGTTGGTAAACTCAAAATCGAGATGGAACTCGATCCGGCAGGCATCGGCACTGAGCGGGACGAACTTCCATCCGCCCATCAATTTCTTGAACGGGCCGTCCACCAGATGCATCAGAATGCTCTGATTATCGGTCAGGGTGTTACGGGTGGTGAACGTCTTGCTGATACCAGCTTTGGAAACATCCACCGCTGCCGTCATTTGCGTCGGGCCTGAGTCCAGCACGCGGCTCCCGGTACACCCCGGGATAAACTCCGGATATGACTGAACGTCGTTCACTAACTGGTACATTTGTTCCACACTGTAGGGGACAAGCGCAGTACGACTAATCTGAGGCATAGCATTTTTCCTGATCAAACAACCGACAAATAATAGCATTTATCACCTGTTAAAAAAACGCTGAGCCTCATCTCGTGCTAATATAGCGCGTTAGACCTCACAGGACGCAATGAGGTGACTTTTTGACATCAGATTACCTACGGCTTCACGACACTTATGACGAAGAAAAAAGCACATAAACCTGGCTCGGCAACCATTGCGCTCAACAAGCGTGCCCGCCACGAGTATTTCATTGAAGAAGAATTCGAAGCTGGCCTTGCGTTACAGGGCTGGGAAGTTAAATCGCTGCGTGCGGGTAAAGCCAACATCGGCGACAGCTACGTGATCTTCAAAGACGGCGAAGCTTTTCTGTTTGGCGCGAACTTTCAGCCGCTGACGGTCGCCTCGTCCCATTACGTCTGCGATCCCACCCGCACCCGTAAGCTGCTGCTGAACAAGCGCGAGCTGGATTCCCTTTTCGGACGCATCAACCGCGAAGGTTATACCGTCCTCGCCCTGTCGCTGTACTGGAAGAACGCCTGGTGCAAAGTGAAAATTGGCGTGGCAAAAGGTAAGAAGCAGCACGACAAACGTAACGACGCCAAAGATCGCGAATGGCAGGTCGATAAAGCGCGCATCATGAAGCACGCAGGCCGTTAATAACCGGGCACTTATTGAGCGATTCAATAAGTTAGCGTTCCGGACTGGTATCCGGGCTGCGAATTCTGGTATACTTGCTGTAACACTATTGGGGCTGATTCTGGATTCGACGGGATTTGCGAAACCCAAGGTGCATGCCGAGGGGCGGTTTGCCTCGTAAAAAGCCGCAAAAAAATAGTCGCAAACGACGAAAACTACGCTTTAGCAGCTTAATAACCTGCTAAGAGCCCTCTCTCCCTAGCTTCCGCTCTTAAGACGGGGATCAAGAGAGGTCAAACCCAAAAGAGATCGCATGGAAGTCCTGCCTGGGGCTGAAGTGCTAAAACTAATCAGGCTAGTTCGTTAGTGGCGTGTCTGTCCGCAGCTGGCGTGCGAATGTAAAGACTGACTAAGCATGTAGTACCGAGGATGTAGAAATTTCGGACGCGGGTTCAACTCCCGCCAGCTCCACCAATTTTTGATATATTGAAGTTCAGTGAAGTCTATCAAGCCCGCATGGAACCAGCCTTGCGGGCTTTTTTACGTCTATAATAGTCTACCGAGAATTGCTAGAATCTACTCGTTATGGCACCCTTTTTGGGACCCAACACGAAGGGTCCAAAACATGAGGGTCCCAAACATGGCAAAAATCGCTAAGAAGCTCACTGACACTGAAATCAAAAGCACCAAACCTGCCGAGAAAGAGGTTAACCTTTTTGACGGCGATGGTTTGCTCCTGCGAATCGCCCCCTTGGCGAAGGGAGGAAAGAAAAATTGGTATTTCAGATATGCAGTGCCTGTGACCAAAAAGCGAACTAAGGTGAGCTTAGGAACCTATCCTCACCTTACACTTGCGAAGGCACGAGCTTTACGTGATGAGTACTTGTCGTTGCTTGCAAATGGTATAGACCCACAAGTTCATAACACCCACAAAGCCAATGCCCTTAAGGATGCCACGGAACATACATTTCAAGCAGTAGCCAGGAAGTGGCTTGATGAGAAAGTCAAAACGTCAGGCATCTCCCAAGATCATGCTAACGACATCTGGCGAAGCCTAGAGAGAAATATCTTTCCAACGTTGGGTGATACCCCCATTAAGGAGATTCGCCCTAAAATGCTTAAACAGCATTTAGAACCCATAGAAAAACGAGGTGTCCTTGAAACACTTCGCCGCATCATATCCCGCCTGAATGAAATTTTCCGCTATGCAGCAACAGAAGAACTCATAGAATTCAATCCGGCTGACAACCTGGGGCAACGGTTCAGCAAGCCAAAAAAACAGAATATGCCAGCATTACCCCCTTCCGAACTCCCCCGCTTCCTGGTTGCTCTAAACAATGCTTCTGTCCGTTTAGAAACAAGGCTACTGATTGAGTGGCAACTTCTCACATGGGTTCGCCCTGGTGAAGCTGTTCGCACAAGATGGTCAGATATTGATATAGAAACCGGCATGTGGAACATCCCGGCGGAGTTTATGAAAATGAAGAAACCTCACAAAGTTCCACTGAGCAAAGAAGCTTTGCGAGTCTTGGATTCAATGAAAGCCATCAGCGGGCATAGAGAGTGGGTTTTTCCCAGTATCAAAGCTCCACTCAATCACATGCATGAACAAACAGCTAATGCGGCTATAATCCGTATGGGCTTCGGAGGTGAGCTTGTAGCTCATGGTATGCGATCAATCGCCAGAACGGCTGCTGAGGAGTGTGGCAAATTTAGAACTGATGTCTTAGAAGCCGCCCTTGCCCACTCGAAAAAAGATGAAATAATTGCAGCCTACAATCGTGCAGAGTATCTCACAGAACGTGTGGTTCTCATGCAATGGTGGAGTGACTATGTTTCGTCTCAAAAATACAAAGTTATTGCCGCATAACTCTTCCATGATGGGTTAACTATCTTGATTTATTTGAAGAATTAATGATCACACCATTAACCTATGTGGACTAAGCATAGCCATTTACAAATGGGTACCTTGAGGCCAAATAACGAAAGCTGTCGGTCATATCAGCTAAATAATTCACATCTCTTCTCGATTATCATACACCTCGAAGATCTACCAAATTCGCTCTAATCAATGATAAAACAGTTGAATTCGGTTAAAATTTGATCAATTTTATCCTCTACATTGTATTGAATCATCCATGAGGTTTCGTGCATGGCTAGCGAAAATGACAAAAATCATAGAGTTAGGGTCGCACAGTACTTGAGGATGTCTACCGACCATCAGCAATATTCTTTACATAATCAGTCCGAATATATCAAAGATTATGCTGAAAAGAACAATATGGAAATCGCTTATACCTACGATGATGCAGGTAAGAGCGGAGTCAGTATCGTAGGCAGGCATTCTTTGCAGCAGTTACTTAACGATGTAGAACAAAAGAAAATAGATATACAGGCTGTATTATTTTATGATGTGAGCCGTTTTGGTCGTTTTCAAAATAGTGATGAAGCTGCATATTATTCCTTTCTATTTGAGAGAAATGGTGTAGATCTTATATATTGTTCCGAACCTATACCCACTAAAGATTTCCCTTTAGAGTCCTCTGTTATACTCAATATAAAAAGATCTAGTGCTGCATATCACAGCAGAAATTTATCTGAAAAGGTATTTATAGGGCAAGTAAATTTAATAAAGCTTGGTTATCATCAAGGCGGTATGGCTGGTTATGGACTGAGACGTCTTTTAGTAGACGAAAATGGCATAGCTAAAGAAATATTGAGTTTCCGCAAAAGAAAGAGCATTCAAACAGATAGGGTAATATTAATTCCGGGACCAAAAAATGAAATAAAAATTGTAAATAGAATCTATGATCTCTTTATAGATAATAACGTTCCAGAATTTATTATTGCTGAGAGATTAAATGAACAGAACATTCCTGCAGAAAATGGAACATTATGGACTCGTGCAAAAATACATCAAATTTTGACAAATGAAAAATATATTGGAAACAACATATATAACAAAACCTCATCCAAACTAAAAAGTAGGCTTGTAAAAAACCCCAAACATGAATGGGTTAGATGTGACAAGGCATATAAACCTATTATTTCAAAGAAAAAATATAATAAAGCTCAAGAAATAATTCAGCTCCGATCCATTCATTTGACTAATGAAGATCTATTAGAAAAACTAAAACAAAAATTAGAATCTAATGGAAAACTATCAGGCTTTATCATTGATGAAGATGATACAGGCCCTTCATCTTCTGTTTATAGAACGCGATTTGGTGGTCTTTTAAGAGCATATACTTTGATTGGTTATAAGCCAGAACATGATTACAGCTATCTCAAAATAAATGAAGCACTAAGATCATTTTACTCAGAGATAATTGAGGATTTTAAAGGTGAAATTTTAAAAAGTAACTGTCATATAGACGAGTATAAATATGCCCCAATGCTTTACATCAATGATGAGTTTTTAATTTCCGTCCTTGTTACTAAATGCATACATATGAAATCAGGTAAACTTAGATGGAAAGTCCGGTTTGATAACTCACAGAAAGCAGACATAACAATTGTTATACGAATGAATTCACAAAATATTTCACCTCTTGATTTTTATATCATACCAAAGATTGAAAACGAATATAGTAAAATGTGCATGACGGAAACAAACAACATTCGATTAGATCTCTATAGATTTGATAATCTTGATAAACTTCTACAAATTATTACTCGCATGAAAGTGAGGGAACTATATGCTGCCTGAAAAAAATGAATTCCCAATAATTCAAATTGAGATTGCAAAAATAAAATTTCTTAACCCACGAACAAGAAATAAAGTAGTGCATGAAGAAATAAAGGAAAGCATAAAAAAAAGAGGATTAAGCAAACCTATAAGCGTAAGAGCTATTGATGAAGACGATTTCAAATATGCTTTAATTTGTGGTCAAGGGAGAATAGAGGCTCTCGTTGCATTAGGTGAAACTATTATTCCAGCAATTGTAAGAGATGTATCAGAAGAAGATGCTTACGTTATGAGTTTAGTTGAAAACATTGCAAGGAGAAGACCACGTTCTAATGAGTTATTACAGGTGATTAAAGACATGAAAATCAGAGGACTTTTAGACTCCGAAATAAGTGAGATTACTGGATATTCATCGAACTGGGTGAGCAGTATTAATATGCTACTTGATAAGGGAGAGCATAAACTTCTCTCAGCAGTCGAACGGGGTAATTTGCCTCTATATCTCGCAGTGCAATTTGCAAGATGTGAAACTGAGGAAGCACAAGATATTCTTACCGAAGCATATGATAAAAAATTAATAAAAAGTCGGGACATTATAAAGATAAAACACATTCTAAATCAAAGAACAGTTGGGAATAAAGGTGCAAAAGCAGCCGGATTTTATTATCACAAACCATCAAAAAGGATGACTGCAGAGGAGTTGATTGAGCTTTATGAAAATAGTATCGCTGAACATAAATCTGTTTATAAAAACTCAAAATTCATAAAAACCAATCTACTAATAGTAAATGAGATTTTTAACATCATAATGATGAATAAAAGCTTTCAACATATACTTGAACAAGAGAATCTTTCAGAACTACCATCTCAGATATTAAACCCAGTAAACAAAGAGGTATCAAAATGATTCAGATACGTTTTGGCGATAATTTTATTTACCTGGAAACTAATAAGTTAATTCCATCTAAGGAATTATTAGAAAACGTAAAGCGAAGCCATAAATATTATCAAATAGTTACCTCTATCGAAAGCTTAGGTATTATTGAACCAATAATAGTGTTCTATGACAAAGATAAAGATGTCACTAAGATACTTGATGGCCATTTGAGGGTTGAGGCTTTAAAAGACTTAGGTATAGAAAAAGCTCCATGTATACTTTCGAGCATAGATGATGCTTTCACTCCTAACAAACAAGTGAATCATATAAATGTAGTAGAAGAACATAGAATGATAATTAAGTCTCTGGCAAAAGTATCAATTGAAAAACTTAGTGCTGCTTTGGGCATATCTGTTGATGCCATAAAAGATAAAGCTAATGTGATGAACGGCATAGATCCAAGTGTAATTGCGAAACTTTCTGATAAACCTATACCTAAGGCTACATTTGACGTTTTGAGGAAAATGAAGCCAATTCGCCAAATTGAAGCAGTCGGTACAATGATTAATTTTGATAATTATAGTAAAAAATTTGCAATGAGCATCTTGGATGCAACACCGGCATCGATGATAGTAAATAAAGGGAAAAACACTCCCTATAAAAAGGACATAAAAAAAACCATACTTCGTCTGGAACAAGAAATGGCAACAACTTCGGAAGAAACGAAAAAGCTTCAAACCGAGTATGGTTCAGATATGTTGAAATTCGTTATAATCCAGTCATATATTAATAAATTACTTGGCAACTCTAAAGTTCTTCATTGGTTCTTAGAAAACGAGGTTGATTATCTTAATGAGTTAAAAAGAATTTCTAGAATAAATTCTTTGGACGATAAGACTCTTATTGAAAACAGCAAGTCATAGTCATGGTTTTATATAGCCTAAATAAACCAAGAAGTATACTTACACAACGACCTTCACGCCGAAGAAGCTGTCAGATACGCCAGCAACTAAAGCATTACGTTTAAGTGTCAGTCATTGATACGAAGGGATAACTGCGTATCAGCAGCCGGACATTGAGTCGAATAAAGGCTGGTAGAGAGGGACAGTTCTGTGTCACCAGGAGATTAGTCAGAAACATCAGCGGCAGAACAGATGAACCAGCAATTGGTAGTGCACAGAAAACTCTCCAGTATTTAATTATTCAACTTAACACTAAAAAAATCACATAGTTAATATCATAATTTTTCTTTGGTCTACGTATGCGAGAGATATTGTGGCTTTAACCGGGTATTAGGAGTCGTTTCAGATAAAAGATGTTCTTCGATTCGACTGGACTTGGTAATAGCAATAAGTAATCGTTAATATTGAAGGACGAAAGGCTACTTCAAAACAAAGTAACCTTTCCAATATCCCCATATATGGGACAAGTAGTACATTAACTGCACATAGTGCAGGATACATATGACATAAAACTTTTTATTTATGGCATACATTATAAATAACTTGTATTTTATGAATGTCAATAGGTTCTTGTTTAATACTTTTAAAATAATTAATTGATTGTTTTTATTATAGCTTCGCTTGTACAAGCGAAGATCCTCTTGTTCTTGAATGAATAATGCCAATTATAAGAGAAGCAAGGGCTAACTCTACGAAGCCGCTGCGCTTGCTTCTCCGAGTTCCTCTTGCTTTTCAGCCCTTCGGTTAGAAAAGAACAGCCAGACCCAGTAAGCACATATCCATTGAACTGCGCCCAATGTTTTGTGACAGATTACTATAGAAAGGTCGACTTTGGCACGGAGCGTTCAAGCTAACTGAGCTGAAGGTCTGCTGTGAGCGAAAAACGGACCTTCAAATCCAAACCGGTTCAATTGATTAACTTTGGCTGTCAGTCAAGCCATCGTTAACATGAATCCGATCGAAAATTCCTTATCGCATTTTTACAAATACGCAGTGGCAAGAAAGATAGATTCTGGCTCATGACAAGTAGAGTTGTTCATTTGTATAAAGAGACTTCGCCTTCAGGACGCGTTTTGAACCTGCGATGCATCCACAGGTATTGCTCAGGAGCACGGAGAATTTCACGCTCGATGATCTTGTTCATATAAGCCGCTGCGGCGACCTTGTCTTCCCCTGGATAGCCTGACAACGGATTGCTGATATACATGTGATAACCTTTTTTATCGCTACGTCGAATCATGCTAAGTGTGATCAAGTGTGCACCAGCGAGTTTTGACAGAGCATACGTTCCGTTCGTCGTGGCTGCTTTTTTTACCGAGAAAAAAGGTGCAAAAACGCTTCCTTTAGACCCATAATCCTGGTCTGGTGCAAACCAAACGGCTTCACCTGCTTTTAGCGCATGAACAAAACCTGATAAATTACGTCGATTAATCATAGCCTTATTTGAACGCATACGCCCTTTTGTCTGTACCCATTCCATTAATGGATCATTGTGTGGGCGATACGTTGCCATCATAGGATGGCATAACCCCATTACTCTTCCACACAACTCAAGGGACATAAAATGAATCCCGACAACCATTACTCCTCTTGTCGCACCGGTCAGGTTTTCAAGCCCTTCGACATCAAACCATTTTTTGACTCTCGCATCGCTCCAGAACCAGGCCATTCCTGTTTCCATCAGTCCCAGCCCGAGAGAAGCAAAGTTTTTATTGACCATCTGGCTCCGGGCAAACGGTGTCATCTCGGGAAAGCACAGTTCGATATTTCTAATCGCAATCCCTTCCCGGCGTTTCAGAAAGGGTCTGGATATTGTTCCAAGGCCAGAGCCCAGAGTATGTAAAACCGGGTAAGGAAGTTGAACGAGAAGCCACAGCAGACCCAAACCAGACCAGGTAAGCCAGTGGCGAGGATGAAGTAAATTATGAGTAAAAGTCTGTGCCATAAATTTCCTTAATGCTAATGAAGGTTATAACGCAAAAGGAAAACAATGAGGCAATTCGTCTTTAGCGATACATTTTGTTTTAGATAATTTAAATTCATCTAAATTCAGGAAAAAATATTTTTCAATGACTGGTGAATAATTTAAAGAGCCAAGGGTGAATTGTAAGCCAGCAAATTTATTCTGTTATAAATCCATGGTTTTATCATTGATACTCAAGGAATTGTCTTCCTGATTCATCATCATCAAGGTACTCAAAAGAAAGAAGCCGAATTTTGGTAAGTTTATAAAACCACTCACAATCGTTTCGTTGAATAATTTCGCCTGGTTTGAAACATATCCCTGATGCCACCCGAATAATCGCATATTTACCATTACTAAACCTGACCCGGTGAATACAGAAAGGTTGGCCAGGCTGTCCGTGACAGCTGTTCGACATGATATGCCCTTCAATAAAAACAGATTTTTTAGATTTCATTATCATACCCTCTACAACAGCAGTACAGGAGGAATGTTGTCATTTTCCGACATCACTGACGTTAAGTGGCAGAAGCTGATCAGCCGCCGATACACCGGCATTCTGAATGTCTGAACAACAGTCCGCAGGCAGGGCACTCAAGAACCGCATCTTTTCTTAGTTTACCTGCTTTCTGATCGGCTCTGTGTGCACATACCGGGCAGGCAACATGAACCGGTCTTTCTTTAAAATACCTGAGCCCATTTGTATAAGACATAAATAATTCTCTGAGGAATACAGTAATTATTATACGCTTTAATATAAAAATAACTGGCATAAGTTATGTTAAGTTGTGTCTGAATCAGGATATCAGATATTGAAAATTGAACGTCTTATTTATGATACACTACCCTTCCGTGAGAAATTTAAGATGAAATCAGAAGACACCCTTGACTGGTATCCGGCACAACTACCGCCTGTGAAAATTATTCTTGGCGAAGCCGTGCTGGCTGTGGGTAAACAGGGCCGACCGATTAATACCCGCACCTTGCTGGAATACCTTCAGGTCATGCAGGACAAACAAAAAAGGCGGGATGACAAAATCGCCATGCAGACTGCGATTGATGTTCTCAGGGATAATCAGCGCATTAACGGCAGACGTTAATGCACCTCCGGGATCAGTGTCAGTTCTGAATGATCTCAACCGTATGGTTTTGTCCATCATCCTTCAGCGGTATTCTGTCATCAGGGAGGAGAACACCATCCAGCGTCACGCAATATTCTGCATCGCCGCGTGAAACACTAATCTGATAATGGCTTTCACCATATTGATATGCCATAGAAAAAGACGACCACTCATCCGGTAACCTGGCATGAACACTAAAGTCAGTGCCGGAACGTTTTATCCCCAGTAATTCCTCGGTAAGTAAACGCCAGGCCCAGCCTGCGGAACCGGTATACCAGCTCCACCCTGCACGTCCGGTATGGGGAGCGACGCTGTAGACATCAGCACTCATGACATAAGGCTCAGCTTTATAAATCCCGACAGAGTCCGCATTCAGGGTATGATTTATAGGGTTGAGCATTGACCAGAGTTGCCAGGCTCGTCCGGCATTCCCCATTCGGGCAAAGGCCATCACTGCCCAGATGGCGCCATGCGTATACTGCCCTCCGTTTTCCCGCACGCCGGGCAGGTACCCCTGTATGTAGCCCGGATTTGGACCGTGTCCGTCGAAAGGAGGCGTTAACAGTTTGATCAGCCCTCCTTCGTTATCCACAAGGTGCTTATCCAGCGCCTGCATGGCCTTTGCGCACCGTCCCGGGCTCGCGGCGCCGGACAATACAGACCAGCTCTGCGCAATCGCATCAATCCGGCAGTCCTGTGAGGTTTTCGATCCCAGGGGAGTACCATCGTCAAAATACCCGCGCCGGTACCATTCCCCATCCCAGGCGTGGGCTTCGAGATTACTTTGCAGGCGCAGAGCCTGTGAACGGCACATCGCGGCGACGCTTTCATCCAGCCTGCGCTCCGCCAGCGCTGCAAACCGCTGCAAAATGTCGTACAGGAAGAAGCCCAGCCAGACGCTTTCACCTTTGCCTTCGATACCCACCCGGTTCATCCCGTCATTCCAGTCACCAGCCCCCATCAGCGGCAGGCCATGCTCCCCGAAGCGAAGTCCATAGTGAATAGCTTTGACGCAGTGTAACCAGAGTGTCTCTTCGGTGCCGCTGATGACCGGCGTGTCATAGACAGACTCTTCACCAGGCTGAAGCGAGCGTCCCTCCAGATAAGGAATGCGTATTTCCAGTGCATCCATATCCCCCGTCGTTTCAACATAGTGGCAAACAGCAAGCGGCAGCCAAAGATAGTCATCGGAACAGCGGGTACGCACACCGTTGCCGTGAGGCGGGTGCCACCAGTGCTGCACATCCCCCTCGATAAACTGCCGTGATGCACAGAGTATTATCTGTTCACGCATCCGGTCCGGAGCAGCGTGGCTCAGAGCCAGCGTATCCTGCAGCTGATCGCGAAAACCAAATGCACCGCCAGACTGATAGTAGCCACTCCGGGCCATAAGACGGCAGGCGACCGTCTGATACAACAGCCAGCCATTAACCAGTAAATTTACGGACGTGTCGGGGGTGTTAACTACGATTTTATCGAGAACATTGTGCCAGTGATTATGAATCCGGTTCAGCTCCTGGCGGACCGTATCCTCGTTCATGTAGCGGGCCAGCGTCTCCTGAGCACAAACATCATTCTCCTCTGCACCGAGGATAAAAATAAACGTCCTCTGGTCCCCGTCAATTAATGTAACCGCCGATTGCACCGCTCCGCAGGGATCCAGACCGGCCCCCGTCTTACCAGAAAGCTTTTGCAGTTTCATAGCCGAAGGGGCGTGAAGGGAACCATTACGGCCAATAAACTCCCGGCGGTCCCCTGTCAGAGAACAGTCATTACCGCTGACGGCAAAAAATGCAGTTCGGCCGCCACCATTATCACCATAAAAGTTATTCGCAAGTATCCCGCAGCCGCCGGGCGTTCTGGCCACATGTGTCACAATGTGAGGGGCTGAGCGCGTTCGTGTTTCTCCGAGCGTCCACTCTACATAGCCTGTGACGGAAAGTTGACGTGTCCGTCCCGAAGAGTTACTGAGCGTCAGGAGCACCAGTTTAACCGGATCTTCTTCAGCAACCAGGACCGTCAACTCGCTGTCTATACCACTCTCACGATGGGCAAAAACGCTGTAGCCAAAACCATGGCGGGTCAGGTAATCACCGTGTCCGCGAACAGGTAAAGCCGTCGGCGACCAGCACTCCCCGCTCTCTTCATCGCGCAGGTAAAATGCCTCGCCGCTGCGATCGCTCACCGGATCGTTCTCCCACGGCGTCAACCGGTATTCATGGGCATTCTCATACCAGGTATAGGCCTGCCCTGCCTCTGAGATCACACTGCCAAAACGAGAATTTGCCAGTATGTTCGACCAGGGAGCCGGTGTAAGCGCATTTTCCCGAAGGACGATCTGATACTCCCGCCCATCCTGAGAAAATCCACCGTATCCGTTGAAATGGCATAACTGACTGGTATCAGGGCTCCAGTCCGTATGTTGATTACGCTCGCGCACAGCACGCGGAATGAATGCCCTTGCCGGCGATTTCAGGGTATGAATACGCTGGTTAAGCTGCTCATTAATACCCCCTGCGCGGTCATCAAGATAAAGACAGGCCACGCTCATCAAAAGCAACTTATCCTCAGCGGAGAGATGCTCACCGTTGCGGACAAAAAGCCCGCCTTTTTTATCCAGCAGACTGGCTTCAGACCCGGCATAAATTAACTCCATAATCTGATTTTGTAATCCCTGCTGGTAGCCGCCGGGGCTGTTATTCAGGATAACTAAATCAACATCCAGCCCTTTCTGTCTCCAGTAACGGTGTGCCTGAATCAGTGTGGTCACTGAGGTGATACTTTCCTCGCTGGTTATACTCAGCAGCACTATCGGCAGATCCCCTGAAATTGCCCAGCCCCACAGTCCGGACTGGCCACGCCGGTTGCGGCCGATCGCCTGGCCTTCGGCGCGCAGCTCCTGGACAGGGTAAAGCACAGCGCTGGCGAGACTATTGAACAACGTGGCATCATCTTCACTGGCGTTCATCTGGCGCAATACCACCAGACTGTGAGACCAGGCCAGTTCAAAGACGCGATCGGCGATAGGGTAATCGCGATATTTCTCCAGCAACGCCAGGCTCTGCTGACGGGTCTCACTGATGCCATAAATGATATCAATCGTAACCGGCTGCCCCGGCTGCAGAATAATGGCGTTGCGAATTGCCAGTATCGGATCCAGCACCGAGCCCGACGTGTTGCCTAGCATCCCTCCCGTCTCTATTGCCTGTGCATTCGCAGGGTTTCTGCCACGTCCAATAAACCTTGCCCTGTCCGTTTCAAACGACACGTTATGTCGGTTATCGCCGTGCACCACCATCATGTGAAACAGGCAAGGGCCCGGTTCATTCGGTGAACGCGGGCGCCGGTGGCAAAGAATAGCGTCACGCTCAGGAGCCAGCTCAGTCTGAATAAACAAATTGCTGAATGCCGGGTGTGCCAGATCGCTGGCATCAGGTGCCAGTACCACTTCAGCATAGGTTGTCAGCTCCAGAGAGCGAGGCTTGCGACCACGATGAATCAGTGTGAGCCGTCGCAATTCAACATCATCCTCCGGAGAGATCACCACCTGAGTTTTGACGCTGAGTCCCCCTAAGCTGCGTCTGAATTCTGCCCCCGCATCGGTGAACAACACTTCCTCGTCTTGTCCGCTGGTGTAGCCTGTTGGTTGCCAGGTATTGCTCCACACATCTCCCGTCTGGGTATCGCGGATGTAGCAGAATGCTCCCCAGTTATCACGGGTGGTATCACTGCGCCAGCGCGTTAGTGCAATATCATTCCAGCGACTGTAACCGCCGCCGCCCGCGGTCAACATCAGATGATAATGGCCGTTGGACAGGAGTTGAATATCCGGGGCGGGGGTATCCACGCTATAGAAAATACGGGGTTCATAGCGAACGGGTTTGACCATGCCCTCATGAGATTCAAAATGACGGCGCGGACTGTACAGATCGACCGCATCCGGCACGCGCTCCTGTAACAGCAGACTCGCTGACCGGAATACCGTACTGGACATAAAGCGTTCAGTCATGGGGGCATCAAGCAGCACATGAGCCAGCGCCTGAAATGCCATACCCTGGTGATGCGCCATCCAGGACTGTACCACCGCATAGAGCTGACCGGTTGCAAGACGTGAGGGGGTATAGTCCAGCGCTTCATAAAAACCGTATTCTCCGCGTGCACCATTTTTTTGCAGCCTGAACAGGTTCTCACAGGCTCTCTGTGGGGAAACCATCAGCGCCAGCAGCGTGGCGTAAGGAGCGACAACCATGTCATCGGCAAGTCCCCTGCGCAGACCGAGCCCCGGTACGCCAAATGCCTGATACTGATAATTATGCTGAACATCAAAAGCATGATAACCAGACTCTGAAACACCCCATGGCACCCCGCGTTCTTTCCCCCAGTGAATCTGGCGCATAACCGCCGACTGACTCATTTCATCGAGCAGGCTGCCGGGCCAGGTGGGCATCACCAGATTCGGCATCAGATATTCAAACATGGATCCGCTCCATGACATCAGGGCAGTTTCATTATCAATCGTGGTAAACAATCGACCCAGCGCGTACCAGCTTTTAAGAGGCAGCTGATTAGTCGCAATGGCAAGAAAACTGGTCAGGCGGATTTCAGACGGCAGGAGATCGTAGTGGCTCTTGTCAGGCATATTGGTGTCACAGTTATAACCGACGCTGAGCAGACTGGTTGCTTCACTGTACAGAAAGGCGAAATCCATCCGGGCATGCTCATCCAGCCGCTGTTCCAGCTCGGTGATAATATTGAGTCGCATTCGGGCCTGCTCCGCCACTGACGCCGGAGGCGTTCCTGTACCGGTTAATGTCGGACGGGCAAGCTCGCTCAGCGTCGGCAGCTTCTGTTCATTCCAGGATGCAGGCAACCAGCCAAGCAACAGAGACCACTCATGGCAAAGCTGAACCAGTTGATGCTCCAGATGTCCAGCCCAGCGCATCTGAAGAGGAGATCCCTGATGACATGCGCTGGTCAGATGGTTGCACTGGGTGCGAATGCTTTTCAGTTCGCTGAAAAGCGCCTGCGGAGAGAGCGACACCGCGTTCAGGCAATGCTTGCGCAGCAGTCTCAGGCTGTCAGGTGGGTTCTTACCCCACTGTTTTTCCAGAATATCCAGCGTATCGTTCAGTCCTGCCAGTATCTGTTGGTTGCTTAAAACAGGCTGATGACGCATGGCGGACAGGCCTGCACGCAGGGTCAATAAATGCCCGGCCATATTGCCGCTGTCGACGCTGGAGATATAGCGTGGACTTAGGGGAACCAGCGTACGGGTGTCATACCAGTTGTAGAGATGGCCCCGGTAGTGCTCCATTTTATCCATCGTGTCGAGCGTGAGCGACACGCGCCGGAGCACCTCTCCGCCAGGCAGGTAGCCAAAGTCCCATGCCGTCAGGTTAGCCATAAGTGAAAGACCAATATTGGTAGGAGAAGTTCGGTGTGCCACCGTCGGTTGTGGTATTTCCTGATAATTATCAGGTGGAAGCCAGTTCTCTTTTGCTGTGGCAAATGTTTCAAAAAAAGCCCAGATTTCACGGCTTGTCTGGCGTAACAGCTGTTTTTGTTCCTGATTAGGCGAAAAAACCTTACGCACGGGCTGGCGACTCAGCCAGCTCATCAGCAGCGGTGCCACACACCATACCAAACCGATCGGTAACGCAATCCCCAGCAGCTGTGGGGCAAATTGTCCGGTCAGTATTGTCAGCGCCACGCCACCGGCAACGTTAAGCCACATCGCCTGATAAAAACGTGCAACAGTGGGTCTGGCCTGACTGCTGTCCTGGCTGTGGCTGACCCACTGGCTGAGGTGACGCCTGCTTATCCCCAGTCGCCATAGCGTCACGGCGATCGCTTTCAGCGAATATCCGGCTTCGTGCGGCAGTATCGCAAAATTAAGGCTGATACCTGACAGACGCTTCAGCGCGCCCGCCCCCACCAGTAACAGATGCGGCTTCAGGCGGCGACGCAGAGGTTTATGCAGAAGGTCATGGGCGATGCAGAGGATGGCTGGCAAAAGCCATATCAGCGAAAGTACGCCCAGCCAGTAAACCGGATTGGGTACCCCAAGCAGGGTGAAGAACAGCAATACCAGTAAGGAGGGGGCGACCAGACTGCGACGCAGATTATCGAGTAATTTCCAGTAAGAAAGTGCGGTCAGCGGATTCCTGACCCGGGTTCCATCGGCTTTTCTGACGCGTGGTTTTAGCCAGTTAAGCAGTTGCCAGTCACCCCGGATCCAGCGTGAACGTCGTGCAACATCCGACAGATAATTATTGGGATATTGTTCGTAGAGTAACACTTCACTCAGCAGACCCGAACGGGCATAGCATCCTTCGAGTAGGTCATGGCTGAGTACCAGATTTTCCGGGCAGATGTTGGTAGTGGCCTGCATAAAAATATCAACATCGTAAATCCCTTTGCCCACAAACGAGCCTTCCCCAAAGAGATCCTGATAAATATCCGAAGACATCATCGAATAAGGGTTATTGCCCGGTACGCTGCTGCGCAGGGCTGCGTAACGCCCCTGACCGTTGCGTGGTATCTCCTCCGCAAGACCGGGCTGTAAAATACCGAATCCTTTGACAACCCTCTGGCGTACCGGATCATACTCAGGCGTATTCAGCGGATGCGCCATCGTCGCGACGAGTTTGTGTGCCGTATCGCGCGGGAGCACCGTATCGCTGTCCAGTGTAATGACGTATTTTATGTGACCCGGTAAAAGGTGGGCAGGCATCTCTGCAACGCTGACGAATTGCGTTCCGGGATGGCGCAACCAGCTGTTCAGTAACGCCAGTTTTCCCCGCTTGCGTTCATAGCCCATCCACGCTCCTTCCAATGGGTTCCATTCAGGCTGGCGATGTAACAGATAAAAACGTGGTCGGCCGGAGGGGTAGCGGCGATTAAGCGCCTGCGTATCGGCGATAGCCTGTCTGAGCAGCGCGTGACTTTCCGGCGAGGGTTCATTTTCAGAATCAGCAAAATCAGTGAGCAGCGCGAACCTGAGATTTTCGTTTTCATTCCCTAACCAGCAGACTTCAAGACTGGTGAGGAGCTGGCTGAAACTTTCGTGGCTGGTCAACATGCAGGGAATGACTAACATGGTGGCACTGTCAGCGGGAATCCCGGCTGAAAAATCCATCCCCGGCAAGGGTCGAGGAACGCGAAAACGGGTGGTTGCATCACTGAGTAAATCGCTCATTAACTGAGTCAAAGCGATAATCAGAGGCAATATCACCGCGATCAACAGCCAGTCTGTGCCCTGCATGGCGGTTTCGTGCAATATTGCTGCGGTCGCTGCGGTTGTCAGCAGCGTCAGGCTTCCAATCCATGACAGCAGGGTTATTCTGTTGAAACTGTGACGCAAGCGTAGGAGCCTTGAGGCGTCTGCCAGGAGATGAATATCCAGCGCCTGTCGACCTTCGCCCGCAAGATAATAACCAACATGATGTTCCGGTGTATCGGGCGCTTTTTCCTCTGAAAACGCCAGCACTTTCTCTGCAACCTCAGGCTCGCTGAGACCGCTGTCTCTGGCCAGAACCTCAACTACGTGCCGGTAATGATCCCGGGTATTGAAGTGCATCCGGGGATAGATGCCGGCAGGATCATTGCGTAATGTCTGTTCGACAACGCTTATCGTTTCGGCGAAATCAGCCCAGTCCGTTTCACTCAATAATCGCAGGCCCGCAATGCTGTTACTTACGGACAGCTGGCTGGCGGCAAGCTGCTGATTGAAACTATGTATGAGAACGTCAGTGGTGATCCCCTGTTCCCGAAGGCACTGATCAACCCAGGTCAGAGGTAACGACAGCGCGTTGCCATGCCCCTGCAGGCGCCGCACCAGCTCTGCGACAAACGCACTGGTTAACGGAGGCCGGGAGCGCGCCATATCGGCAACCACCATGATTAAATCACCAGGCGCACTCTCTGCGCATTCGACAATCCTTGTTATCCACGTATCGGCAAGGTTTCTGTCTTGCTGCGCTTTTATCACTTCCATACTGATACGACGAAGATTTTCAATCAGCGCCAGGCGCAGCATTCCCGGTAACGCCCAGACTTCACCCAGCGTCAGCGGCGTCACCTGTTGATAGGCAGTGAGATAGCTGGTCAGGCTGGCGGTATCCCAGCGGCCATCGCCGTGAGCAATAGCCTCTGATGCAATATGATAAATTCGTGGGCAATTCAGCGGCGATACCAGCGACGGAAGACCTTTGCCAAAGCTTTTCGGCAGATGCTGGCGGACAGTGCGGATTTGTTCCTCAATCAGATAATAATTGTCCAGCAGCCATTCACCGGCGGGCATGATACTGGTCTTTTTACCCGCGTTAAGCTCATAGCAGTTTTGGGTAATGACGGCCTCATTGTCGCCAAGCCGTTTCAGAAGATAATAAGGATGCTTATCCGGTGATACTTTATGAGTCCGCGCCAGCTTCTGGCCGTAGCGTTCCATCTGGACGGTCGAAAAGAGTTCTGACCGCGGCGAGCTTTCACCGGCAGGATCGTTCGCCGAAAACGTTATGTTTTCGGCAGCATTCATCAGTATACGGGAGCGGTTAAACCACGCTCTGGGGATCATTTTCATAGCATTGCTCTGATGCGACGTTAGCGCGCAGGAGCAGTTGCGAAATCAGTTCAGAAACGTTCTCTCAGGATGGGCGTCAGGCATCAGGGATTTAACAGCTGCCGGAATCTAACATAAGTATAGGACATGAGCTCTGTTCTGCGGTTTTGGTCGAGCTAGCGTCGGGAGATAAACAGAGCCTTACATCCGGGGCAAAGCATGGTCTGGTTGAGCCGGATTTTTGACAACGGTTGTACTGATTTTAAGCCACAAACAGGACAGGCAGCTGTGGCAGTAGACGCACTGCTGAAGAATTTCATTGCGTAATTGATAACAGACATAACCATTAACCTTTCAATGAATGAGCTTCACCGTACCATATGTGGTTAAGTTTTAATCTATCTATTTTGACACACTGAAAATCAGGAAAGATAAATGTTCGCAGCCACAGGCCCCCTGAGACCGTTTATCCGGCAAAACTCTATGCGGCTTCCAGGGATGAGTAATTCTGATTCGCGGGAGTTAACGGCTGAAATGTGAAGCAGAACGTCTTTTCGTCCATCAGATGGGATGATGAGGCCTTTACCACTAAGAATATCAAAGCTTTTGACAATTCCTGTCATTTTATGGGACAAGTCAATTCCTTATTGAAAACACGTAAAGACTATACATTGAAAATGGCATTCAGCCACTTTTATTTTCCCTACAGGACCTCTGGACGGCTAAAAGATAATTTGCTTATATTGATTCCCTGTGCCTTAATGAATCCCATCAGTTCGATGTACTAATGAAAGTTAGAAATTTTCCGGGCAGTTCTCATTACCAGGCGCTATCGTTGATATCCCCTCTTTTTGAGTCCATACATTTACTATCAATACAATGATGTATAACAGGAGTCAGTATGACCTCTAGAATTACAGGCCTGGTAAAATGGTTTAACGAAGACAAAGGTTTTGGCTTCATCTCTCCTCTTGATGGCAGCAAAGATATCGTTGTCCATTTTTCTGCGCTTAATGGCGACAACTTTAAAACTTTATTTGAAGGACAGAAAGTTGAATTCGCCATTCAGATCGGAGACAAAGGTCCTGCTGCTGCAAACGTAATACTTTGCGATAAATAAATCAATGTGGGTCTGCGATAACGATGAAGGATTATCCCTGAGTAGACAGCCCCATAACTTAAATCAGTGAAAAATCGTTTATTCTTAATATCTGATCAGCATATTCTTCACAATTATGAGTGTGCTGACCGATGTAATGAAGTGCAGGACTACTGCATAAAAATTTTAAAAGCACAAACTAACTGCTTGTTAAATAAGAAGTGCGTAATGAGCGAGGCTATCTCCGAAAGAACCACGTAATGGCTTTGACCTTAATGGCATCTGCCAGCTAACACCCACGAGAGAACAGGATAATAGAATATGATTAAAGTCCTTGTTTTCTTTAATGCTGAATCCTGTAAAGTCATGACCGTTCTGGAAGGTATATCCTCTATCAGGCAGGAATATCCAAACGGTGAATAAACACATCTTCGGATTATGTCTGCAGGTTTTCCTTCCTTAACTGGCGATCATGGCATTGTTTACGTGGCTACTGACAGGGAGTTAACGTCACAGGAGATATTTGATGCGGCCAGGAAATATTTATAGCAGTTTCATTACCTTCTCTGCTTCATGTTTAATTGCGTACCTACCCTATTTATAAGATACAAACAAAAAAAATAAGTAAAAAAACTTTATAGCCTGCTAACCGCAGGCTTTTTTTTCAACACATTCTTTTAAAAATCGCTGTCAAATCAGGAAGTCACACTATGTGCATTGACAAAATACAGATGGCCCTCTACCTCCCTTCATGCTATTTTGCCTTTTATGATGAATCCTTCTGAGCGGCAGGGCAAATTAACCTGATGAATTTTCTAATGGAATGTTCATCATGCACGAACGAAGCAGCGGGTCATAGGGATACCCAAAGGCTTACCGGGAGGCATCGGCATCATATTCATAAGCATCAAGCGATGCAGCAGAGGATTTTTCTCTGGATGTTTTATGCTTCTTGTTTTGTAAGAATTATTGAAAGATTGTTATATATTTAGTCCAGCAATATGTCTGGCAACTATAATGGTTAGTTACTTCCTTTCCGAGTTCGGTGCTTCTTTTAAGGAGGATTTCACTTTTTACAAATTGGTGATTTCTTTAATGACTATAATATTTTCAATACTTATCTTATTTTTGTTAAATAATGCACTCATGAAGTAAGGAGATACAGTTAAATTTCATCTCGAAGATAATCATCTTCTTCCTGAGATAAAACCTAAAGCGAAGCCTATACCGACTGCTATGAGAATACTTGTCGCAGGATATGACTCAACTTTATTCTTCATGCTGTTAGCCCCACTACGTAACGCATCATCGGTTTTAGTAGCGTATTCTTTTACTGTTTCCTTAAATTCATTTTCAGACTTTTCAGGTGAATGGTTAAACATGGCACTCTCCGGTTTGAAATTATTTATTTAAGTATAGTCAACACCCTTAGGAAAATAAAAAGTTGCAGCTAAATAACACGACTTAGATTATTATTTTCTTACAGTGCTTTTTTATATATTTAATGAGTATATGCAAACCTAATCGGCGTTACAGTGTAGGGTACCCTATACTATTAAAACCTCATAAAGATAGGATGCCGGAGTAGACTATGCTAACTTATTTAGAGATCCCAACTGCAGATGTCAGGTTGATGCAAGAAGAATGGCAGTATTCCATTAACGAATGGGAAGATGAAGGAGGGGCGTCTGAAAAAATATATAAAGATGTTGACATTCTAAAAAGTAACAATATGGAATTAATTTTTGATTTACTGTGCTTTGAAAATGAAGGGAAATAGCAACGGTAAATATCGTCTTTTCTTTTCTAATGTTCGTATTTGGTTCATCGCCGCCCAGAAACCTTGCCGCAGGAGCAATTCGTAAAGAATACAACCACACATTCGAAACCGCCCTAACTTTATGTATTGATCAAAAAATTCTGGTCAATGCCTTAGCTTTTTCCAAAGACGATTTCCGCGTCGACGCTTACTCTACTTGGTTCGTTAACTTCAAAGAAACAGCCGGAACTTCCTGCATGTATTGACCTGCTCAGCATTAACAAATTCAATAGAGATGTAATAAAATTCCGCTTCTGGCAAAGGGCTGCTGTTGCAGCCCTCACAAATTAAACTTCAATAGACTCAGATATCTCCAGGGCATCATCCACTTCAATACCGAGATAAAGGACTGTACTTTCAAGTTTTTTGTGACCTAACAATAGCTGGATCACTCGAAGATTCTTCGTTTTTTTATAGATCAGATATGGCTTGGTTCTTCGCATAGAATGCGTACTGTATAGAGTCTCGTCGAGACCTAGCTTATCAATCCATCCATGAAAAATACGGTTATATTGCCTGGTTGAGATATGTCGTGAAGAACCGACGCGGGACTGGAACAGATAGTCGCTACTACGTAGATGAGCCATTTTGATCCATGCTGCTACAGCCTCTCTGGTTCCCTTAGTCAGTTCAAACTGAACGGGGCTTCCCGTTTTTTGCTGCAGCACTGTCGCTCTGCCCGAAACAGAGTGCCCATAGGCCACATCAGAAACTTTTAGCTTAACCAGATCACAGCCCCGAAGTTTACTGTCCAGAGCCATGTTAAACAGAGCTAAATCGCGTACTTTTCCTTCCATCTCAAGTCTGATACGGATTCCCCAGATATGAGAGATCTGAAGAGGCCGTTTCTGGCCAATAATACGGCCTTTGTTCCAGGGGGATGTTGTCATGCTCATTCTCCTTTGGGTTAGGAGATGTGATTATGGTTGTCCCATATGAGCGAAAATCGGATGCCCGCATAGCGTAAACAGGCGTCCGATATTTTGAAGTGGGCAGATTACTTAATCCGCTTCCCCGTTTCGTCAATGACCTTCTCGCCATCCTCTTTGGTAAACGCTCCTTTCTGGCCTTCCGGTAGAATATCCAGCACTATTTCTGAAGGGCGGCAAAGACGAGTGCCAAGCGGCGTAACGACAACCGGCCGATTAATCAGGATCGGATGTTGAAGCATGAAATCAATCAACTGCTCATCACTAAATTTCTCTTCATCAAGACCCAGGTGTTCATAAGGCTCAACATTCTTACGCAGTAATGCACGCACCGTAATTCCCATATCTGAAATAAGTTTAATCAGCTCATCACGGGTGGGTGGCGTATCGAGATAATGAATTATCGTCGGTTCGTTGCCGCTGTTACGGATCATCTCCAGCGTGTTGCGTGAGGTGCCACAGGCCGGGTTGTGATAGATGGTAATGTTGCTCATATCAGTATCTCATTACAAAGTGACAGAGAGCCGCCACGCCAGAGCGGCCAGAGTGACAAACAGCACCGGCACAGTCATGACAATGCCGGTCCGGAAGTAATATCCCCAAGTGATCGTCATATTTTTCCGGGCAAGCACATGCAGCCACAGCAGGGTTGCAAGACTGCCTATCGGGGTGATTTTCGGGCCTAAATCGCAGCCAATCACATTGGCATAAATCATTGCCTCTTTGACGACGCCAGTCGCCGCACTCCCGTCAATCGACAGCGCACCAATCAGCACCGTCGGCATATTGTTCATCACTGATGAGAGAAATGCCGTCAGGAAGCCGGTGCCGAACGTCGCTGCCCATAACCCCTTGTCTGCCAGCTGATTCAGCACACCAGACAGGTACTCCGTGAGCCCTGCATTGCGCAGGCCATAGACCACGAGGTACATGCCCAGCGAGAAAATAACGATCTGCCATGGCGCACCGCGCAGGACTTTCCCGGTGTTGATGGCATGGCCTCTTTTCGCCACCACAAACAGCACTGCTGCGCCAGCCGCCGCTATCGCACTGACCGGGATCCCCAGCGGCTCCAGAACAAAGAAACCGACAAGCAGCAATAACAGGACAATCCAGCCCGCCCTGAAGGTTGCCGGATCCTTGATCGCACTGGCTGGTTTCTTCAGCAGCGAAACGTCATACGTTGCCGGAATATCCCTGCGGAAGAAGAAATGCAGCATGGTCAGCGTGGCCGCAATCGCTGCCGCATCCACGGGGATCATAACGGAAGCATACTGCGTAAAGCCCAGACCGAAGAAGTCCGCCGAGACGATATTAACCAGGTTAGAAACAATGAGCGGCAGGCTGGCCGTATCTGCAATAAACCCTGCAGCCATGACAAAGGCCAGTGTCGTGCCCTGGCTGAACCCCAGTGCGAGCAGCATCGCAATCACAATCGGCGTCAGGATCAGCGCGGCGCCGTCATTGGCAAACAACGCAGCAACAGCGGCACCGAGCAAGACTATCCAGGTGAACAGCAGGCGGCCACGTCCGTTACCCCAGCGGGAGACGTGCAGTGCGGCCCATTCAAAGAAGCCGGACTCATCGAGCAGCAGGCTGATGATGATGACCGCAATAAATGCCGTTGTCGCGTTCCAGACGATATTCCAGACAACGGGAATATCAGCGACATGGATGACACCGGTTCCCAGCGCCAGCACTGCCCCGATACTCGCGCTCCAGCCAATACTCAGGCCTCTGGGTTGCCAGATCACCAGTACCAGCGTCAGTAAAAATATACTCCCTGCCAGAAGCATCTCAGACTCCATCATATATGATTATGTAAATATCTTCCTGCCTCAGCAGGAGGTGCAGGCTGATTTATCCAGCCATTCACGCACATCCTCCCGCATACACTGCCAGGACGTTGTGATTGTCTCAGCTGCCCACGCTGGTATGTGGGGTGACAGACGATAGTGGATCCATTTGCCTTCACGACGGTCAAGTACCAGCCCGGCCTCACGAAGGATAGCCATATGTCGCGAGATTTTTGGCTGTGATTCAGAGGTGGCCGCGCAGATATCGCAGACGCACAGTTCACCGGACTCCCGGAGAAGCATGACGATGGTGAGCCGTGTTTTATCCGACAGGATTTTGAAAAGCTGAACAGGTTGTAGCATTTGTCACTCCATTCCCTTTAGAATATACATATGGTAAATCATATGTATTAACTTTGAAATCATCTGGTCTGTCCGGAGGAGAAAAATGGAACAATTTCCTGCCCTGAACACCGAATGCTTTGATCAACACATCGCTGAACGTCTGCACCTGCAGGAGCCACCACGGATTCTGATTCTGTATGGCTCAGTAAGAGAGCGCTCCTACAGCCGTTTTGCCGCGGAAGAAGCTGGTCGCCTGCTGACGGCGATGGGCGCGGAGGTAAAACGCTTTAACCCCTCCGGTTTACCCCTGCCGGATGATGCGCCGGACATGCACCCTAAAGTCACCGAGCTGCGCGGTCTGGTCAGATGGTGTGACGGGATGGTGTGGAGTTCTCCGGAACGGCACGGGGCTATGAGCGCAGTTATGAAGGCGCAGATTGACTGGATACCCTTAAGTGAAGGCGCGGTTCGTCCTTCGCAGGGCAAAACACTTGCGGTAATGCAGGTCTGCGGTGGTTCCCAGTCCTTCAATGCAGTGAACCAGATGCGTATTCTGGGCCGCTGGATGCGGATGTTTACGATACCCAACCAGTCTTCCGTAGCCAGGGCATGGCAAGAGTTCGACGAAAACGGCCGAATGAAACCTTCGTCATGGTATGACCGCATCGTCGATGTAGCCGAGGAGCTGTTTAAAATCACACTGCTGCTTAAGGGACAAACCGGTTATCTTGCGGATCGTTACAGCGAGCGAAAAGAGAGCCATCAGGAGCTTTCATCCCGTGTCAATCAGGACAAAATATAACGTCTGTTCTTCGTGAATCCATACTGCATGAGCTTAACAACGTCCGCTATTGGCACTAAGCGGACAAGCTTAGTGAGCTGAAGATCTGATGTAAGCGAGATATAGTCATTCGCTCCCTGAGAATTACACTTTGAAGTGATTCAGGGCATGCGCTTACTGGTTACGAATATTGAGCGAGAATCACGTGATGATCGCCGCTTTTCTTTCGAGCCAGTAGGTGCTCTGATCCTATCCACATAATGTGTACGCGGCCCTAAGCGAGGTTCTGACTTTCAAACTGTTCCGGGCTGAGACTGATCTTACCTGCGAATATTGGACACGCGAGTAAGGGAGTAGACTCTTTGCCAGCATGCCGAAAATACCTCCTTTTTTATAGGAACTATTGTCCCTGAAAATCAACTATCGATCAGAACAGCGGAGAAAGCAGGCCGTAAATGTTTTCTCAGATATGAATTTCTTAGCTTTATTGGTACACCTATGAACAATAGTTTTATTCGAATTAAAAGTTATACCTGAGCACAGAATAACTGAGATGATATGAGCCAGTTTCCCTCCTCACTCTAACAATCATAATATGGATAGAGTTGAAGCAATTTTTTATTGATGGAACACTGTTACTGAAAATATTCCTGCAATATAAAATCTCGAAAAAATACTACCCCGCTCTCTGAAGAGCATATACCACAATTTATACTCCTATCAACACCTGATATTTTCAGCCTCTATTCCTGACAATCATGTAATTTCACCCATAAACAAATAAGTTTATTAATGATAAATAAAAACAGCACTTTTTGACAAATATTATATTCCTTATATAAAACATCAAATTAAATTAATTAAATAAAAAGAAAACGCTTGCGTATTTTTCATCATTAAAAAATAAATTTGATTTATATTTATTTGATAATATATATTCATTTCACCAAAACAATAAAGGAGAATAAAAATGAAAAAACACAATTACCCAACACTGACAAACTACCTTGCCAAAACCAAAAAGAATGCAGATCTCTATAGATTATATAACCCACAATTTTCTGTATTCGGAAAACCAGTAAGTGAAGAGCGGGATTTTTACTTTTGTTACTTTTCCAGGCATATGATTACTCAGAGAAATATCTTAACCCTCTTTTCTATTCATACCTTTCTCTCTTACAACGTAAGCAAGAAAGAGACAATTAAATCATTTGTACATTTTCTCAGAAACGCAAACAATGACACCTTCAACAATGCATTTCAGTTTCGCGGGTGCAATATCATTTATCAAAACAAGAAGAGAGAAGTTAAAGAGATCTCATGGTTTTCATTCTCACGGATCTATGACGATATCGTAAAAATCAAAGAGTATAGTGCTAACAATGAAATTTATAACAAATTCGCAGCCTAAAAAGGAGAGAAACATGACTAAACAAATGATAAACATATTAATCCAAAGTGAGACGAGAGAGGAAGTTATGAATTGCATAAATTCAGGAATAAATATTAATGCTGTTGATTATTGTGGTAGAAATGCCCTTTTCTATTGCGACCAATTAGACGCTGTCAAAGCAATGATTGAAGCAGGCATAGAACTAAACCACATAGACAGTTATGGTAATAATGCACTGTTTTGTAACACTAATCCAAACGTTCTGAAATTGTTAATCCATTCAGGCATTAATATTCAGCACAAGAATAATCAAGGCCAATCCTGCCTTCACCAGAAACGCTATAATATAAAATGTGCAGAAATTCTTATTAATGCAGGTGCTGATATCAACAGTATTGATATTGAAGGCCAGACTGTACTCTACAACCTCTATTCCATAGATGCTTTTGACTACTGGATAGAAAAAGGCTGTAATATTAATCACACTGATCATAATGGTAAATCAGTACTCGATTTGTCTGTGGACAATGGAAAGTGGCATTACAAATCAAACGTCAGTGCTCTTATCCGACATATAGAAAAAATCGATAGCACACCTGTTTTAATCAGACATATCACTTATGACTCTTTAGAGCTTATTAAATTCCTCAAACAAAATGGTATTAATTTCATGCTTGCAGAGCATTGTACAGTTGAATTATATGTTAAAGACATGAGATCAATCTTTAACGAAATAAAACAACATATCGAAATCAAGCACACACAGTTTTATAATTGTCGCAATGAGCATATTGGTATCTACACCGGCATAGAGAGAGTGAAATGGTTTATTCGAAATGGAATCCGAATGGACGACGATATACTCAGACAGCGTTCTGACTCCGATAAGATTTTTTCTTATATCGCAGGAAGAGAGAAAAAAGACCTGTTAAAAGAAATGAAGCCTGAGATCCCCCGTGCACCTGTGCGAAAAAGACTCTAAAAATCTGGAGTAAACAACCCTTTTCTTAGTCTGAAAGGTTTCATTTAATGACCACTAATCTGATATGTCCTCGTGGGTATACTATTTGTCAAATGGTATACCTTTTTTAATCCAAATAATTAAATTATTTACCCCGTAACATCTTGACTTATTCACTTCATCGGTTATCTGTAGTAATAAAGATGAAATAAAAGGATAACTATGAACAGTGACATGAGTAATGATGATGATATAACCAGAGTATCAAAACGCGGAAAATTCCATACTGACAACCTTCCTGAGAATGAAATACGACATCACTGCATCAGTGTCAGATTAAATGAAGAAGAGTTAATTATTCTCGACAGTAAAAGAGGTCAGTATAAAAAAGGAGAATGGCTCAGGATGGCTTCCCTGAATAAACTCCCGCCGGTTCTGCCAGAAATCAATCGTGAAGCATGGATTAAACTTGGCAGCCTTTCACAGGATTTAAACCACCTGCTGAATCATCTCGACAGCAAAAGCCCTGACAGCGAGCTGACCCGTACAGAACTCTTCGCCCTGCGCAGACAAATCAAAACTCTCAGGGATCACCTTATTCCTTCAACATTTCTGGAGCCAGGCCGATGAAAGGCATGCAGAAAATAAAAAGGGGTAAACAATTCACAGGTGTGGTTCTCTATAGCCTGAAGTCAGGTTCTCACCACAAAATTACGCCTTATGTTATCGGTGGCAATATGACGGGCAGCACTGCTGCTGAGCTTATCAGTGAATTTGAAGGCACCCGACTGCTGCGTCCCGATGTCGCCAAACCTGTCTGGCATAATTCGCTTCGTCTGCCAAAGGGAGAAACACTGTCAGTCAGACAATGGGCGGCATTCGCTGACGATTATATGACCCGCATGGGATTCACTGAAACCCATCTTCGCTGCTATATCATGCACGATGATTCTGACGGGCAGCATATCCATATAATAGCTAACAGAATTAACATGGTCGGTGGGAAATTATACCTTGGTAAAAATGAAAACCTCATCAGTACCCGGATTATCAGCGAGCTGGAGAGAGTACACGGTCTCACCGAAACTACGGGTGTAACCGGTAGTCGCCGTCAGGATAAAAGGAAGCCCTCCCGCAACGAACTGATGATGGCTGAACGAACTGCGGCTCCCTGCCCTAAGTCACAGTTGCAGGCCCTTATCGACAATGCATTAACCCACCGCCCCGATTTACTAACATTTGTCCGCTTACTGGAACAGGAAGGCGTGAGCTGCAAACCCAATATCGCCACAACGGGTAAAATGAATGGATTTTCATTTCAGTACCAGGGCATCGCCTTTAAAGCCTCTCAATTGGGTAAAAAATATGGCTGGTCTTCCCTGCAAGCACTGGTTGATTTTACGCCGGAACATCTGACTTTACTGAAAGAAGCACGGAAGCCAACAGAACCCACAACTGCGTCGGTGCCGGTGCCAGTGCCAGTGCCAGTGCCAGTGCCAGTGCCAGTGCCATCATGCGAGTCTGAAGAACAGGTTGCAAACCGGGAAACGATTCTGGAGAAAATCCATCAGCTTGAAGAAAAAATTAGTCTGGAAAGACAACAGGAGACAGTGGGCCTCATCCAGCTCAGGAGCAAACTGCACAATACAGCTCGTAAGATACCCCGCCAGCGTCGTCTGTATTCGTGGCTTATATTGCTCGGCCATCTTGTTGTGCTTCTCAGACGCAGAGGAATGTCACTGCTGCATGCCACTGCCCATCCTTTTCGCAGGATTCTTCATTTGCAACTGTTGACACCTGTTCCTGTGACAGCATCTCATTCTCCTCAGGAACAATCAGTTAGCAATAACCAGCTTCTCACACCATAAAGTTTGCTAGTCCATAACCCAATGATAGTCAATAAATTATTGATCGTTTTTATAGATCGATAATTTGCATATGATAGCTACCACCTATCACACAACAATCATCGATCGGTACAAGCAATTTTACTAAAGCGATTCTTTCATCGAAAATGCTCAAAAAGACATCAGCTTAAATCAACTCCGGGAGTCGCAATGAGTAACCATACCGTGCAGTGCCCCTTTTGTTTTAAAGAAAGTCCTCACGGTGTAAAAATTTGCACCGTGTGCCATGCAAAAGTGGTTTACGGTGAATGCCCTGTCACTGTAGCCATTCTGTTCGGGATCGCTGTGATGCTCCTGGCTTACTTCGCAGGCTCATGGACTGAAAATTTTATCGTCTCTGTCATCGTTTTTTTTGGCAGTATATTTATTCTTAAGTACCAGCTTAAAAAAGTTTATGCAGACAGAATTCTGTTTATTCAACGAGATTGATTTAACGCTTTATAAAACAATAAAATGAGGGAGTTTATGCACAGATTCATTGCTACAGCATTTTTTATTTCTGCTTTCTTTATTTCTGGTTGTTCTAACTCAGGAAACCAGATTCTTAAAAATGAAACATCACAAAGTCTGCAATCAAAAATCATTAAAAACAAAACGACGAAATCTGAAATTACTGCCCGCTTAGGTGAACCGAACACCCGAACTACCCTGGACAGTGGTAATGAAGAATGGACTTATTCAATGGATAACAATCAGTTTGATGCCACCACATTCATTCCCGTTGTTGGGCTGTTGACAGGAGGCTCACAGACGCAAGCCAAAACGCTGGAAATAGAATTTAAAGGAGAAACGGTCAGCAAGTGGTCGTTCTCTGAAAATAAAAGCAGAATGAATACGGGTCTGATTCAATAACTCACCTTACAGCCAGGGATCTATTTATGAAAATCTATGCCGTTATCACACTTGTTGCCGCTGCATTGTTGCTGAGTGGCTGTAACAGCGAACCCTCCGAACAGGATATTTACACGGCCATGAATAAGGTCGTGGAACAGACGAATGCTTTCGTGAAATCTATAGCAGGCAAAGATGTCCCAAAAGACGCACTGCGCGAATTAAAATCAGTCAAAAAGCATGACTGCGTAGAAGTATCTGATAAAAGCTATAAATGCAATGTGACAGCTATTGTCGATAACGAAAAGCGTACTGCTGCTGTAACCCTTGTCAAAACGGATGATGGCTGGCAGATCGTTGATAAGTAAACCCACCGTAAAACCATCACGACAGGCGGGACACCGAATGGATGGCCCTGCCTTTTTTATTGCATCTGGTGTCCTGCCGGATACGCCTGCTCCATTTATCTCCAGTATCCCATGTCTATCCACGCCGCTGTCGCTGTCAAAGTCTTTTCCTGATCACTGAGCCAGGAGGAGTATAAGCCAGAGAGCCTGTAATGCGTTTCTTTTCATACTGTGCCAGCAAATCAGCATAAATATGCTCTGCTTCATCCAGATTGCCTGAAATATAATTCACGAGTGAATTCAGGCAATGCAGCAACGTGTCGCTATTTGCAAGCTTCCTGAGCTGAGTTGTGTTCAGGGTTGAAACGACTCCTGTAAACATCTGCATAATATTATCAACGTGATAACATGAATTGCGGTACTGCGCCCGTGAATAAAAATACTTCAGATGATACCCTGCGAAGAGAACATAAAGTTTTTTATAAAAGACATTGTTATTAACGCTGTTGTGATTATGGGTTATAAACTTATCAACAATATGTATAAATTTTTCCTCCTGAGATAAAACATTAATAGCACTCATAATTCCCTCCATACTTTTGTTTTTATAATTAAGTAATATCATCTTAAAAATTAAAATCAATAGTAAAATGAAAATATTTTATTATTGATATATATTTTATTCTCCCATAAATAAAAATAGCTTTTACTGTGCTAATGTTGTGTCTTCCCGACTGTATTACTATTTCATATTTCAATTATCTGAGTTATTTCCCTATTGCAGATAAGAAACCCACAGGAATATTTTTTGAGAGCTTGCTACGCACTGGCTTACGCCCCGACTACCGATAAATCTTAATTATTTTTACCAAACAGTTGAAAAACCGTAATTTTATCTCCCTGGCAGCGCCGCTGAGTGCACGCAGCACTCACTCGCTGAAGCAGAAAGGGTTTTTCCGAAGGGTCCCGGCGTGAGCCGTAGTCAGCAAACGGGCAAATCATGTATCTGTGTTCGCTTTCCCGATCAACTCAGCCTCCTGATTTTTTTGCGCGAAGCGTATTTGTGCTGACAGCTAACCCCATTCGTCTGAACTTCTGCGCGAAGCGTATTTGTAATGACAGTTAACCTCAGTACTGTGAACTCGTGCGCGAAGCGTATTTATACTAACAGAAAACACTATAGCAATGTTCTGAAGCCCAATGGCACAACACACAGTTGCGCAGGCTTCACTTAAGAAATGATATTATTTAAGAAAAGCAATAATAAAAGTGTTTTCATCAGGTACACCAAGGCCTTGAGTATCGATCTAATGCAAAACTGTGGTTTCTTATTTCTTTATCACTCTTTTATCTTGCAGATCAAAATCGAAAATTACCAAATAAAATCATATAATTACACAAAATCTGCCGTTATTAATTTCAGCACCAAAAATTATCAATCACATAACAGGTGATGGTTAAATTTAGCACCCCTTTTTTTAAATTTTACAACCTATTACCACCACCAAATAACGGATAAAAAATTCAAATAAAATATAATTAAAATAATACTACCAAAGCCGTTGACAAATAAATTAAATATGCCATATCTGTAATCATAACAATAAAAAAGGAGCCATTATGTCAATCACAAGTGTTGTATTAACTAAAGAACAAAAATCCATTATTGCAGAAGCATTAGAGGTTATGCCCGAAGATCTGGAAGAAATAAAAATTAAAGCAACCAGCTATAAAAAGACGTCCTTCAGGGACGATTTCTCAATGATCTTTAAAGGTAATATGGCGACACTCGCCAGAATGGATTTGACGCCCACAGCATTTAGAATTGTTCTTTATCTCTTCTCAGCCATTGATTATGGCAATATTATTCCTGATTTTTCACAGTCTCGTACAGCCAGAGAGCTTGGACTTAATAAATCTAATGTTTCACGTGCATTTAAAGAATTATTTGGGAGGAAAATACTTATTCGTGACACCATAGATAATGAGGTATACCTGAATTCAAATTTATGCGTTAAGGGAATCCCTCGTCGTTTCAATGAAGATCTGATGGATAAATTCAGGAAGTCCAGACTGGAGACAGAAGACTTTTCCAATTCGTTTAACTTTTATCGTGCAGGAAGTAAAACAAAGCCGGTTAAAAACTCCAGAAGAAAATATCCTGCAGACGGAATTCCATTTTAAAAACATTACAGCATGGTAACTTTTTTCTCCACACGAGTAATAAATTTAACCAAAAAAAGGATATCTTTATGAAACAAAAACGCTCCACTTTTCTTCAAAAGAATAAATCTTCTGTTGAAAGACTGAATATGAATAATACTATTTACAATGTATTCTGGTTGCTTACATTAACCGCTTCGCATACGCCAGACAGAGCATTTTTTTCCCTATTTTTTATCGTATTACGTATATTGCACAGCAAGAATGGATACATATCACACCCGGCTGCTTTTATCAGACCATCGATGAACTGATTGATATGAATATTATTAAACCTACTAAATTTAAATATCATCACCGTTTAAACCCTATATTTTTCAGTTTTCCAAAATAAAACAAAGAGCAGGAGATAACAGTCCAGAACATTATTATCCCTGTAATGTTTTTTATAGCAAAACCTGATGACCACTACCAAAAGAACATTATTTTTATATATTATTACCAGTTGAATTAAAATAGAGGGCACAGACATGCGCTGTCTGTACCCATGATATTTTACTACAGACCTTACATCTTTTTATCTGCGTTACTATTTCTGACACTATTTTTTTCATTGACAATGTGCTCAATACACTTTCGTAACTCATCATTAATGGTAACATCTGTCCCACCCTCGACCAGTATAGAACACAACACATAAAGAAGGACGTGCTCAAAAGCTATCTCTTCGACCGGATCTACATAATCACAATAGGCCTCAATAGCCTCATATAAGCTATTCGGTGAAGTTACAAATGCACATACAAAATCTTTATCTTCTGGCACTCTGATTGAATTATTCATTTTAAACCTCCTGTACTTATTAATATATAGTGCCACGGTAAACTGTCATAATAACATTCACCAATGACTTTTTTATTACTTCTTAACACTCAAGTCTGACCTAATACTACTTATGATGTATCAGGCGGCCCTCTGCTCATTGCTGAATAGCGCCATTTGTTTTCACATGCTGGAATTAATATATTCATCATTAACCCCGTAATCAGGCTGCATTATTACGTGAGCGCTCAATTGCAGATGCGATCCATTCATCAACTTCACTTTCAACAAATGCAATTGCACGCGAACCAATTTTTATTGGTTGTGGAAATAAACCTTCGTTGATTAGACGATAAATCCAGGCTTTACCATAACCGGTTTTATTCATAACTTCAGGAAGTCTGAGCAGGCGTATATTTTTATTGTTCATTTTGTTTTCCCTTTGTCGTTGTAATGGGGTCACTATACGAACAGTTGGGAAAAGAAAGGAGCGAGCTTCCTAACTGCAGGGTCATGGTCTGCCCTGCAGTAGTAGACTTCGGGAATTTGGGATCAGTTAGAATCAGAGAGTTTCATCACATCTGAAACTCTCATGTTTTTCAGGTGGGGATTTCGGTTCATGAAAAAATTGAACTGCCTAATGAAGTCTATCGTTGCAGCTTTCATCGCAAGTGGACGATCTGAGTCTTTAATGTGATACCCTAAACGGATGGTTGTTTCTTCATCTTCATCAGTATAAAGAAGCCGGGAGAGGCGATCATCTGAGATTCTTAGTCCTTTCCTTTTTGCCCAAAGTAAGATGTCCAGCATCGCAACCAACCTGTAATTTATGATTTTTTTAATGGTTCCATAGCCGAAACGAACGATACCAGTTTCATTAACTTCCACTTCTTTTACCGTTCTCCATTGTGGCAGAGCCGCTTTTATCGATTCGGCTATTTCATCGTCAGTACCACTACCAAGATCGATTTCAAGCAACACCGTTTTCTCGCATAAGGGGGACAAGAGTTGTGACACATAAGCTTCGTGATGAGGCGCATTAACACAATATTCATCGTTTCCTTCCTCCCAGGTGAAAAGATTGACACTAAGGGCCATTACACTAAGTTCAGCAAGTCTGGTGATATCGGTGATAAAAATGTGTGGAGGACTGTAGAGGGTATCGTTAACGGTTGGATAATCGAGTTGCTTCCCTTTGAATAGATGGGGGTTACCACTGAAAATTTCAGTCATGTACACCCACAGCCCTTTCTTTTCTTCTTCAGTAGGCCATGGCTTGTACAGAAGTGCTCTTGCCCAAAGTTCGTGATACAAGGCATTTAAACTGATGTCTTCGAGCTTGCGATAGTTATCTATGTCAAGCCAAGCTTTGATTTCTTTAGTATGCTCTGGTGACCAGTTTTTCAAAATTCAAATCTCCTGCCTTCTTAAAGATTTAAGTCATGCGAATAGAGTTCAGTTAGTTTGAAAAAACTACCGTATTCACTTATCGATGAAAAGCAGTTCCTGCTTGCGAGTTAACCTAGACAGAAGGAAGTTGAACTGAGAAATTTGTTATCTTTTGATGCATCTTGCCAAGTTCTACGTCCTAGCAGGGAAATGGCCCGACTACACCCTGCCTCTTACTTTACTCTGGGCGTATCTTGTCGTTGTTCTCGACCTGTTCGCCAGAAAACCCAGAGGGGTGGGCAATGAAATTCGATTCTCACCTGCGAGCAAACTTGCCATCAGAGCACTGGAAATGGCGTGGGAGCGCCATGGGTTAACAACGGGTAAAAAGTGATCCACATACCGCACCACCGACAGTCTATTGTTGATCCACCTTGTTTACTCAGTATTAGCTTCAGCGATAACCCCGGCTTTCCGTTTTTGCTTCAGTCGATAGCCTTCTCCTTTTATTTGCACGACGTGTGTGATGTAAAATCCAGTTCAACATTGCCGATGTAATGGTAGCATCTCCCGCGAAGGTTTGGTCCTATAGTCCGGACGGCAGGTTACAGACGTAAATTTACAGCAGGTGTTTCTGATGTTTCCATGGGTGGTTTGTTAAAATTTTACTTCCTTACATCAGAAACGCCTGTCCTCTCTGTTGCATTTCTCAGAATTTCTGATATCTAATGAATTTAAACATTTTTTTATGGGGGTGTTTATGGACTTAGTTACGTCATTATTACAAAGGGGATTATTAGAAAGGGCATTAGACCTTGCCATTTCTGAATCATTCTTCAATTCAAGATCACCTGATGATATAAAGCATGCTTTAAAAGCTGGGTATGATATTAATGCTGTTAACAGTAACGGCAACAATGCCATTTTTGGCTGTAGAACCCTTGAAGCACTGGATTTTCTGCTCAGCCATGAAATTAATGCACACCATATTAACGAGCAGGGACAAAATGCTCTCTTCCATCAAAAAAATCCCGAAATACTAAAGAAGCTGATTGAACTAGGTTTAGACACTTCGCATACAGATGCTAAAGGCTATACCTGTATTTTTGAGCATTACAGGGATGCTGAAGGACTACAAGTATTACTTAATGCAGGTTGTGATATAAATCATGTCGATAACAGAGGAAGAAATATTCTCTTCCTTCCCCTCTCCCCTGATGTTTTATCCATAGCAATAGATGCCGGATGCAATGTCAACCATATTAATCATGCAGGAAAAGGGTTCATCGAAGAAGAATATGATGATGAACTACACAAGATCATTCTCCGCCATATTGATAAATTCGAAAGAAGAACGTTGCATGTCGATTTTTGCAATACCAACTCAGTATTATTTTTATATGAACTCTCTGAATATGGATTCAAAATAGAGCTCAATAAAGACCGTTCCGTAATTAACAGTTACATTAGCGATTACAAAGATATTTTAAGCACTCTTGATTGTATTAGTGACATTCAAGATGTTAATTTCTATAATTATGGCGGTGATCCTCTTTACAAAGATATCGATGAGCGAATTGTAAAGTGGATGATAAGAAATAATTTTCTCATTGATCTTACAAAAATTTCTGATGATAAAAATCATGATCATATATTAAAATACAAAATCAGTTACGAGCAAAATGAATTATCCAGAAATTTAAAACATGCTAAAAATAAAATTGCAAAAGTCAAAAACGGTGGAAGGCTGTGATATTTATTCGCAGAGTGTTGTCTGAACCACCGAATTGAAGGCGTTGAGGGTATCCAGATCCGTTGTTAAGTCTTTATACATGTGGCCATACCTTTACCATTGATGGTGAAATATACAATTACCCTCTGAACATAAAGGGATGGACATCATGACAAAACCCGGTGAAACAGATGATGATCTACTCACTCCAGACGAGGTATGCGGGCTCCTACGGATAACCCAAAAGACAATTTGTGAACGGAGCAATATGCACCGGTAACGCCAATTGCTCGCACCGTTCCGGTTTTCTGCGAAGGGGATGCGCTATGAACGGCGCAATCTGAAAGCGTTTAACGATAAATACCGCCATAAGTATTAAATTTATTCTGGGGATGGGATTTTCCATCCCATAACTTCGAGTTCTCTACTAATGAATTGGTATGCAGGTAGTATCTCTTCCAGATTCGCATGTTTTTGTACGAAGATTGAAAAAGCCAGAACCGCACTCATTTTTTCTTTATAGAAAAAGTATTGTCTTAGTGGATGTTTATCTTCGCCATATACTGGAAATTCGATCCCAGTATACTTATCCCCCATATTTTTATAGAATTGGTCCAAGGTAAGATCATAGATCTTTGAATCAACCTCTACCCAAAAATGATGATATAGCCTATTACGAGTAGAGCCATGTACTACTTTTATGATATCGCGGGTAAAAAAGTGGCTAAGAAGCATCCCTAGAAATACAGATGCACCTTGGCAACAATTCTCAGGAAACATGCCGAAGAATGGCACACCCGACTCATCAAAATAATCGAAATTTTCTTCAAAGACATTCCGCAGGTCTTTGGCAAGCTTTGTAACTAACCCGTCCATGATTGTTTCTACTATAAAGAAGCCATGCATTTAACATGCATGGCTACGTGAAACTTAAGAATTAGAGCGCTTAGGTGGTCTCGTAAATTGTACCAAAGCTCCTTTATGCTCGTTAGCCTGCTCTTCACGCCGCTCGGCCAGCATAGATTTTAATTTTGCCAGATGCACAACAGCAGCTTTCTTGCCGGTCAGATAGCCCTCTGGTAAACCAACCATCATTTCGACATCGATAGCAGACAATCCCGCAAAGGCAGCAAGCCGTTCAACTGAAATAATTCCAGAAGACGCCAACAATTCAATAGTACGTTTCAACAAACGTGGTTTTTCAGGCTCACGATAATCATCTCCCGGCTCTGATTTCACTCCCCAACGTGCTGAACGGCGTTTATAAAGATTTTGTTTCTCTTCTTCAGTAATAATATTCAGCACATGCAAACGCATGATGCTTGCCGCGACAGAAATACCGTAGCGTTGTTTAATTAAAAGCAAGCTATCTAATGTGACCGGGGTTCTAATTTCTTCGGCAAACGTCTCGGCAGGAAGCAGCAGCGCCCCCGCAAATTTATGAGCCTGGCTTTCCTTCAGCTTATAACGTTCAGCTTCGAGCTCGTTACCAACGTAGCGGTGAAGGATTAGATGCCCAATTTCGTGAGCAAGGTCAAATCTGCTGCGAAAAGCATTACCTTTATCCGAAGAGAGGAGAACAAAAGGAACACTTAGAGTCTCACTCCAAGCGGAAAGCCCTTCAATCTGCGCGACACCTGTTTCCTCTCTGACAACGATAATACCGTTACTCTCTGCGGCTAAAGTAAGGTCCGATATTTCCTTTGTACCAAGATTCCAAAGGGCACGGCACTCACTAGCGGCATCTTCGATATCTGCATCACTAATTTCATCGATGTTTGTAAAACTACGGTGCGGTAATTTTAGCTCCGGCAGATCTACAAACTCAGTCAGCTTAGTAACCAACTCATTAGCCCAATGGATTCGAGTTTCTAACATTGCTCGTGCTGCTACATGAGCTGATGCATTACTTCTGAACAGGGGCTTTGACATACCCGGCAACAGAGGGCGCGTAAACCATTCAGGAGTAACATTTACGACTGTAGCCAAGCGTTCTAAGGCCTCGGATTCTGGAGCCTGCTGGCCAGAACGCCATTTACTGATGGTAGCTGGCGATACGCCAACCATCGTAGCTAATTGAGTTTGGGATAGCCGCCGGGCGGCTAGTACTTGCACTAACCTATCCGGTTGAAATTCAGCGATGCCTCGGCTCATACATCATCTTCCTCGGTTCCATCTTTTTTGATAATGCCCTTTTTGAGTGCAGAGAATGCATTATCTTCTTGGAATGGAACTACATCATATCGGGTTAAAAAAAGTTCAAGTGGCTCATGGAAAACCCAGCTCTTCCCGTCAGAACTTGGAACGACAAGCTCTATAGACATCGGGGCTTCGGGTTGATTCTGCAATGAACCGGAAAAACGGCATACTACGAACAGTGTAGCTTTCGGTACATCAGAACCATCGGAGAATAAATCCGGTTGCACCACTTTTTCCACAGAAACGTTTTCGGCAATGAGCTCTTGCTTACGTTTGCTGCGAAATAGTCTCTTCCACTGGTTATCATTGTAGCTTTCACGAACAATCGTGAAAATACCGCTATGGCCTTCTACAATACGGTTACCACGCAGCTTGCCGGGATTACAACAGTTGGCCTCAAACACCTCATAAATAGTTTCATTCAGGTTTAAATGACGATCATAACCAAGCGCGGTCGCTCTGTGGTCTAGCTTCTTCTTTTGCGCATAATCGTAAGAACGCTTTGATGCCGCGTAAATCGCGTCAGAAAGGGCCATGAAGAGTTGTTTTTGAACATGCTGAACAATGAGATCTGCCACTTTTGATTTTTTCACGACCATTTCCTATCACTGTCACTGATAGGCGTGATTTTACACCCATATTTTTTCGTGTGTCCACAAAAAAACATCAAAAAATTTCCTTTACGCGGAAAATGACATTGATGATGGTATTTATTTTATCGACCCGATAGTACCGAAGTTGTACTTTTGCTCTGAAATAAAGCGGTATAATAAGAGAATTGAGTCTATCCCGACGGGGAGAAAAGTGCTCACGCCTTGCAGCTTGCCTCACCTATTTTCTCAAGGCGGTGACGTGTAAGGCGAACATGCATGAGTGCTCTAGAAAACCTGTTGGAATACTATCCTCTGTCTCTTGCGGCTCAACTGCTCAACTGTAATGAGTTGCTTTTCTTCCTCAGTTTGTCGATCCCGCCCCGGATCCTGTCTGGCTGCAATTTCTTGTCTTGAGCAGTATCCAGAAGCTGGCTGGAATTGTTTCCCTGAGGTCAGTCGTGAAGGCATCAGGAACATTTGAAAACTGGCTAGGTAAAAACCCAGGCGTTGTCATGATAAGCCTCGGTATCCGCATGTTGTTTAGCGGGTCTGGTGTCGTATCGATATCTGCCAGTTAAGTTTTGCCGAAACGGTAAACCCAGTGTCCGCACCTAGCTCATAGCAGACATGATTACACTGGCATGTTATTTTGAATTCACTTGGCGTACTGGAACCATTCAACGTGCTATGGTTATATTTTAAGGTTCCTTTTTGGAACCCTCCACGAAATAAATTTAAATTAAAATATTAAATATCAACAAGATAAAATTCAAAGCACAGAGACGCCAGCCCACCAAAATTCTTTGTTAACGGTCACCAGAGCCTGATACGAAGTCCTGAAAGCCCGCACGGCGCAAGCCTGCGGGCTTTTTTGTACCCTTAACTCATCCAGCCAAATTCATTACCACCTGTCAAAACCCTTCCAGCACAATCTTCCCGACCGCACGCCCTGTTTCCAGTTGAGCGTGGGCTTTCTGCACATTCTCTGCCGTGATCGTCCCGTAATGCTCGCCCAGCGTGGTAGTAATCACCTGGTCGTCAATCAGCCCTGCCACGCGGGTCAGAAGCTGATGCTGGGCGATCATATCCCGGGTTTCAAACATTGAGCGGGTGAACATAAACTCCCAGTGCAGGGAGATGCTCTTTGCCTTCAGCGGGCGGGCATCCAGCGTCTCGGGATCGTCAATCAGCGCCAGTTTGCCCTGCGGCGCCAGAGCCTTAATGATTTCAGCGTAATGCGCCTCGGTATGGTTCAGGCTGGCGACGTGGGTCACCTCGTTGATGCCCTGTGCGGCCAGCACTTCCGACAGCGGCTTGCTGTGGTCGATAACATAATGCGCCCCCGCCTCCTGCACCCACTGCTGGCTTTCCGGGCGCGAGGCCGTGCCGATAACGGTCATTTTCGTCAGCTTGCGCGCCAGCTGCACCAGGATTGACCCCACCCCGCCCGCGGCACCGACGATCAGCAGCGTATCGCCTTCGTTACCCTGCTCCTGAACGCCCAGCCGATCGAACAGCATTTCCCACGCGGTGATGGCCGTTAACGGCATCGCGGCGGCGGCGGCGTTATCCAGGGATTTTGGCTTCAGGGCCGCAATGCGCTCATCCACCAGCTGATACTCGCTGTTGCTGCCTGGCCGGCCCAGGGCTCCGGCATACCAGACTTCATCCCCCGGCGCGAAAAGGGTCACCGCCTCGCCCACTGCGGTAACAACGCCCACGGCATCCCAGCCGAGGACCCGCGGCGTATCTCCGCTAAACCCGGCGCGTACCTTGGTGTCCACCGGGTTGACGGAGATGGCTTTCACTTCAATCAGCAGATCGTGCCCTGTCGCCGTTGGCTTCGGCAGCTCAATCTCGTGCAGGGCGTCGATGTTGTGTGGTGCAGAACGGGTAATAGCAATGGCTTTCATAATCTCTCCGGCGTTTTATTAGCGGTGTCGCGATAATTTGATGGTAAAGCGAAGCTGTGACGGGAAAAATAGCCTCGCGGAGACAAGACTTACACTCGGGAGATGAAAATGGTGCGGCTTGAGGATCTGGTACTGTTCGTTCGCGTCGCTGCCCTCAGCAGCTTCAGCGATGCGGCACGAGAGGCGGGCGTCCAGCCAGCGCAGGTCAGCGCCGCCATCAAACGGCTGGAGTCGTCGCTGGCCATCCGGCTGTTTGCACGTTCCACCCGCAGCCTGCGCTTAACGCCGGAAGGCGAAGCCTGGCTCCCCTACGCGCGCCAGATGCTGGATGCGATGTATGCCGGAATGCAAAAAATCCAGACCCCGGAAGAGGAGATCTCCGGCACCCTGCAGATTGCCGTCCCGTCGGATTTAGGCCGCAATTTGCTCCTGCCGGTGTTTCAGGCCTTCGATGAGCGCTACCCGGCATTGCGGCTGCGCATCTTTTTCTCCGACCAGGTAGCCGATGTCTTTAAGGATCCGGTGGATATCGCCTTTCGCTACGGCATGCCGGAAGATGCGTCCTATATCTCTCTCCCCGTCGCCCCCGACAACCGCCGCGTGCTGGTGGCTTCCCCCGAGTGGGTCGCCCGCCACGGTGACCTGAACCATCCCGATGAATTAAGCCAGGTCAACGCCCTGACCTTTGTTCTGCGCGGGCGTCTTCACGATCGCTGGACCTTCTTCCGCGACGGCGAGATGCACAGCGTGAACGTCAGCGGCTCCATGATGAGTGATGATGCCGAGGTGATCCGCCGTCTGGCGGTCTCCGGAGCGGGCGTGGCCTACAAATCCTGGCTCGACGTGGCGGAAGATGTCCGCGCCGGTCGGCTCCAGGTGTTAATGAAAGACTACGAGGGCGAGAGCGTACCGCTGAACATGATCTGCCCCCACCGCAAGCAGCTCTCCGCGGGTGTCAGGTTACTGTTTGAGGCGGTCAAAGCCTGTTGTGAAGGCCAGGCAACACGTTAATCCTCTGGAAGACGATATTTGCCTGCTTTTTTGGTACGAAAAGCGGCAAAAATGCGCTATAAAAGCCGCATGAAAATCCCAAACAGACTCCAGCCCCTGGTCGATGACGGCCTGATAGATAACGTGCTTCAACGCCTGAAAAGCGGCAAAGAGGCAGACGTTTACACCGTGCTATGCGGGGACCAGATTCAGTGTGCCAAAGTGTACAAGGAAGCGTCACAGCGCAGCTTTAAGCAGGCCGTGCAGTATCAGGAAGGCCGCAAGGTGCGCAACTCGCGTGACGCCCGCGCCATGCAGAAAGGCTCTAAATTTGGCCGTAAGCAACAGGAAGAGGTCTGGCACACGGCAGAGGTCGATGCGTTATTCCGCCTGGCCAACGCCGGTGTACGCGTGCCTCAGCCCTATATGTGTCTGGACGGCGTGCTGCTGATGGAACTGGTCACCGACGGTGATGGTGCCGTTGCGCCACGCCTGAGCGATGTCTCTTTAACGGAAGAAGAGGCTGTAAAAGACTTCGACACCATGATCCGCAATATCGTGCGCATGCTGTGTGCCGGTATTGTTCACGGCGACCTGTCAGAGTTTAACGTGCTGCTTGATGACAAGGGCCCGGTGATCATCGATCTGCCGCAGGCGGTGGATGCCGCCGCGAACAACCATGCGCAGTCCATGTTTGAGCGCGATGTGAATAACATCACCGAGTATTATGGTCAGTTCGCCCCGCAGCTGCTGAAAACGCGCTATGCGAAAGAGATCTGGATGCTCTATGAAGACGGAAAACTGACCCCGGAATCGCCGCTCACCGGGCTGTTCGTCGAAGAGGTCCATGATGTGGATATGGATTCCCTGCTGGATGAGATCATTTCGGCAGAGGATGAGTATTACGAACGTCAGCGTGCCGTTAAAGAACGCGAAGACGACTAACGCCATGAAAGCCCGCATATGCGGGCTTTGTTTTTAGGCCTTAAGGCAGCAGGCTGTGGTGCACCTTAATCACCGCTTTTTTCACCCTCCCCGGCTGGGTGACGTAGCAGCCAGGTTTATGCGGCTCTCCCGGCATAAAGACCGCAAACATTCCCGGGGTTAACGTCAGGGAGTGTTCATTCTCAATGCGCTGGCAAAGCTGATAATCCTCCTCCTCGTGCCATGTACCGCACTCCCGCGCGCTCCCCGCCAGCCCGTAATAAATCCGCTCTTCACCTTCCAGCAGGATCTGAATATCGATGTAGCGGCGATGCAGCTCGGCGTGTTTCTCTTCCGCACCTTGCGTCGCAAACGCCATCACATTGACAAATACCGTCTCCCCCTGCAGCGGATAGCTTCCCGGTGCAAGGTCCGCGATCCCGGCGCTCAGCGCCTGGTCGATAGCCTGACAGAACGTCGCCGGCAGCCCGGCCGCCTGAAGCTGCCTGATATCACCCACAATCATTGTAAATGTCCTTGTGCCCATAATGCCGCGCCCAGCAGTCCTGCGTTGCTCTGATGACGGGCGGAACAGAGTTCGGTCTGGTACGCAGAGGGTTCCTGCGCCAGGTAGTGTTGTACCTGCGGGAGATAACCCTCGGCCAGCCCGATGCTGCCGCCAACCACCACCCGCTGGCAGTCGGTCAGGGCTTTCAGATCCGCAATCAACCGCGCCAGGGTTCTGGCGGAACGCGCAATCAGCGCCACCGCCTGGGCATTACCCCGGGCGGCGTGAGCGAATATGGCTTTCGCATCCAGCCCCGCCAGCTCCCCTTGTGCGGCCGCGGCGATCCCCCGCCCCGAGGCGATGGCCTCCACGCAGCCGGTTCGTCCGCAGCCGCAGCGCGGCCCGTTCGGGTCGGCAAGGGTGTGGCCGCAGTGGCCAGCCAGCCCGCCGGAGCCAGTCACCAGCCTGCCGTTCTGGATCACCCCTCCCCCGACCCCGGTCGAGACGGTGATGAATACCATGTCGCGGATGGCGGGCGGCATCTGCTGATACTCGGCCAGCGCCGCGGCCTGGGCATCGTTCAGGGCCACGCCGGGGAGCCCGGTCAGGGCGGATAAACAGTCCACCAGCGGGAAGTGGGAAAGCCCCCCGAGGTTGGACGGATTGATCGCGGTTAATACCCCGTTCTGAATAATCCCGGTCGAGGCGACGGCAAAGTGCTGCGCCCGCGAAGAGAGCGGCATCACCAGCTCGCGCAGCGCGGCCTCCAGCGCATCCGGGGTCTGGCTGGCGGGTGTCGGGATCTCCCGGCGGGCGATAATCTGCAGGGCGCTGTCCACCAGCGCCGCGGCGAGCTTGGTCCCGCCGATATCAATGGCGAGCGCGATCATCTTGACGCTCTCTGTAATGCATCTGACGCGATCAGGGCCCCGCTAAAGGGTTTGCCGTCGATGGTGTCGTGGGTACGCAGGGCTTCAGGATGCAGCCAGCGCTGCACGCGGGACGGCATATCAAAGCCAATCAGCAGGATGACGACAAAGGTCAGGCCGAACGAGAGCGAACAGAGCGCGGTGCCCAGATCCAGCCGCTGGGCGATAAAGGCCCCCAGCACCGGGGCTAACGCGCCACCCAGCGCACCGACGTTATAGGTAAAGCCAAGCCCGGCCGCGCGCTGTTCGGTATCAAAGTAGCCGCCGATCAGTTTGGGCAGGATGCCGGAGATCCCCTGTCCGAACAGCTGCTGGAAGAAGAGCAGCAGACCCAGCACCCAGACGCTGCTCCCGCCGATGGCGAACACCGGAATGATCAGCAACTGCGAGGCCAGCAGGCTCCAGACATAGGCTTTCCGCGTGCCTAACCAGTCCCCGAGGAAGCCCCCTGCGCAGCAGCCCGCGGCGGAGCCAAAGCCGCTGAAGAACAGCACCTGCGCAACGGTGGCGGGATCGTACGCCAGATCGGTTTTCAGATAGGTAGGCAACAGGGCCTGAATGGGCCAGGAGTAGAGGAAGGCAAACAGCACTACCACCATCAGGGTGACGCCGGTCGGCCAGCGTTTACCGTTGCTCTGCACCATAAAGCTGACAAAGATCCCCGCGCACAGCAGGCCGAGCACGGCGACAATCGCAGCGCTCTCCAGCTGGCCTGCGAAGCAGAACCACAGGGAGACTGCCGCCACCAGCGTCATGGCGATATTGATGACCCGATGTTCGCCGCGATAGAGAATGTCCACCATGGTTTTAACCGGGGTTTTGCTCTGCTGCTTCTCCTTCCAGTCTTCAGCTTCAGGAATATTTTTACGCAGCCACAGGGCAAAGATAATCGGCAGAATGCCGATGAAGAACAGCGCCCGCCAGCCCCACTCCGGCACCACCAGGCTGTAGACCTGAGCCGCCACCACCGCGCCGACAGAGAAGCCGGAGATCAGGAAACCGCTGGCTTTATTACGCAGGTGTTTCGGCCAGCTTTCGATCACATAGGTCGCGCTGGAGCCGTACTCCCCTGCCATCCCCATGCCGATCACCAGACGGGCGATAAACATGGTGGTGTACCCCTGGGCCAGGCCGCACGCCAGGGTGCCGACGGAGAACAGCACAATACTGCTGACCATCGCCAGGCGGCGACCGTAGCGATCGCCCATCGCGCCCAGCATCAGGCCGCCAAACCAGCGGGAGATAAAGGCGGCGGAGATCAGGCTCGCGGCGTGCAGGGTGGTCAGGCCGAATTCGGTTTTTATATCGGTGAGTACGAGGGCGATCAGAACAAAATCAAAACCATCAAGAACGTAACCGACCCAGGCGGCAGAAAACGCACGCCACTGTTGACGGCTGAGGCAACGATACCACGGGACATTTTGTGTCATTGTATTCATGTCAGTCTCCGCAATGGGTAAACCCATACGCTGTTTTTGTAGGGTACAGCTTGAGTGATGCCGGACAGGCCCGGCATCAGACGTTGTCTTAACCTTGTTCTTTTTCGTGCTGGAGCTGTTGCGCTAAGGCCCGCAGCTCAGGCAGGTATTTTTCATCGACCGGCGCAAACGGCTTGCGGCACAGCGGCACCTCAATCACGTCCATGTAGTGCAGTACCGTTTTCAGGCCGCGGAACACGCCGACCTTGATCAGCAGGTCGATAACCTCATTACATTTTGTCTGCAGCGCCTGGGCGGTGGCGATATCCCCTTCTTTCAGGGCTTTAACGATCCCCTGATACCGCCAGCCCATGATGTTGTACGTGCTACCGATCCCGCCATCCGCCCCAGCCAGCAGGCCGGAGGCGAAGATCTCGTCGTAGCCGTTGTAGAGCACCAGATCCGGGTGCGCCCGGCGGATCTGCTCCATCTGGAAGAGATCGCCGGAGGTCTGTTTCAGGGCGCCCACGCCCGGCAGGGTCACCAGGGTGTTGATCTGATCCAGAGAGAGTTTCACTCCGCTGAGGGCCGGAATGTTGTACACCACCATCGGCAACCCTTGTGCAGAATCAATGATCCCCCGGTAGTGATAGCAGTGTTCCTCAAAGCTGAACGGGTAGTAGAACGGCGTTACGGCAGAGACGGCGTCATAGCCAAAACGGCTGGCGGCCCGGGCGAGCTGCTGGCTCTCGTGGGTGCTGACGGTGCCGACATGAGCAATCAGGGTGATTTTTCCTTTCGCCTCTTCGGCAACGATCTCAAGCACTTCCTGGCGCTCAGCGCTGCTTTGCACAAAGGCTTCGCCGGTGGAACCCCCGACATACAGGCCGTCCACGCCCTGAGCAATGTTGAACCGCACCAGCTGGCGCAGGCTTTGGGTATCCAGCTGCTGCTGGTGATTAAACGGTGTAAGCAGAGCGGGCATAACCCCTTTCAGCGTAACTGACATAGTAACCTCGATAGGTGATGATGATGTTATGACTGTAGACCTTTATACCTGTTATACCAGCAAGGCCGAAACAAACATCAACGAAATGCGCAGAACGCGATCCAGTTCACTAAACGATCGTGGGGCTACTTGCGGCGCTTTTTATTCTGATCGAAGGCGTGCCAGGTGGCGAAAACGCTGGTGAGGTGCGCCTGTAAAGCCTGTTCAGCCGCATCGGGATCCTGACTGCGGATCGCCTTAAAGATGGCGATATGCTGTTGATAACTGGTGTTATTATGCTCACGCAGCGCCTGCTCAGGTACCGCAGGACGGGCGGCGATCAGCCAGTCGATCAGGGCCACGTGGATGGCCATAAAGATAGGGTTATCCGGGATCTCCGCCAGCACGCGATGAAACTCGACGTCAGAGCGGATAAAGAGCGCATTGTCATCCAGCGACTGGCTGTTCAGCTCCAGCGCTTTTTCCAGCAGAGCAATTTGCGCCTCGCTGGCATGCTGGGCGGCATGGCGTACCAGGCTGGATTCAAAAAACAGGCGCAGCTGTTCGAAGTGGGCAATCCCGCCCGGATGAGCCAGAAAATCCTTCGCCATGCCGGAGAGCTCGCTGATGATGGTATCCGCAGACGGACGCGAAATGCGGGCGCGCTCGCCGTTCTGGATCTGCACCAGCCCTTTGCGTTTTAACGCCGCCAGCGCTTCGCGCACCGAAGGCCGCCCGACGTTAAAAAAGGCCATCAGCTCTCGTTCAGAGGGCAGCTGCTCCCCTTCGGCAAACTCACGACGACGGATCATCTGCTCCAGCTCTTCTTCCACCATCTCTGACAATTTTTTGCGCGCCAGCGGACGACGGCGTAATGCACGCCCAATGGTTTCCGGGGAGGTTTCTGCCTGTTTTTCGCGGGACAAAGTCATAGACGTTACATCGTAAGAAGTTGAGTTAAAGAGTTCTTTATCATACCACAGGCATTACCGCCAGGTGAGAGGCGAACGGACGCACTACACGCTGAATAATTATCAATTACAAAAACGATTACATATTCTCTGATATTTACTGGCCATTATTAATTTTGACCAACCGTTCAACTATTCCTTCGCAGGGTAATATTATTGTTCCCGCCCCAGGAATTTAAAAAAATAAATTCGCCTGCTAAATAATTTTCCCATTCAACAAAAACAGCCACAAAAATAATTTCGAAAATATAGACAGCGCCCTTCTAATTGTACAACTCTGCAAAAATGGCGTAGAAAAAATAATAACCGCGCCTCTGAGTGCTCATAAGAAAGTATTATTGTGGGAAGATAAAGACACTCCATAGTTATCACAATAGCGAGACAGTAACATGTGATAACACTTTTAAACATTCGTTAAGCCCCGCTAAAACCTTGTCATGCCTGTGGCCCTGGCCCTTTGAATGCCTGTGCGCATTTAAAGCGTCGAGTCCGTCAGTGATTTTATTTATCGCTCCACAGGAGGGATAAATAAACTTACCCAAAATTCACCCCGGCAACCCCGGTAATAACGGGGAAAGGGCACTGTCATTAACGACTTAACACGGAGCGCATTAATGCAATCACCGACCCTGGATTAATCCCGTACGACCCGGCACCTCCTTTTCGCACAATTTTTAAACAGCGAAAAAGAATGATGATAGCGATTCAAGATTGAGGTAATTAATTATGGCCGAACAATATGATTTTACTGTCACGCTGCATGACCTCGAATTTATTCTCAAGCAGATCAAGATCTCCGAATCCGCCACGAATGCCGATGGCACCGTCAACGGCGACGCGCTGCGCGACGCGGTAGGTGACCCGCTGCTGCCGTACGGCATTCGTACCGTGGACGGCTCCTGGAACAACCTGTTACCGGGTCAGGAGATGTACGGTGCTGCCGATCAGACCATGCCCCGTCTGGTGCCGCTGGATCTGGAAGCCATTCAAAACAATCCAGAACTGGCAAAATATCTGAGTACCTCCGGCCCTAACGGCGTGGTGACCGATTCCGACCCGCGTACCATCAGTAATATTATTTCCGACCAGAGCAGCAATAACCCGGCGGCAGTGGATGCGGCGGAGGGATTAAAAGACGCCCCCGGGGGCGGCACCAGCGAGAACGGCAGCCTCTCCATCCCTAACCTCTCCCCGGATGTCGGCCTGTCGCCCGCCTTCAACGGCTGGATGACCTTCTTCGGCCAGTTCTTCGACCACGGTCTGGATCTGATCCCCAAAGAGGGCAACGGGATCGTCTTTATCCCGCTGATGCCTGACGATCCGCTGTACAAAGAGGGCTCCCCGACCAACTTCATGATCCTCACCCGGGCCAAAGTGGATGCCACCCACAATACGGTGAACACCACCACCCCGTGGATCGATCAGAACCAGACCTACACCTCTCATCCGTCGCATCAGATCTTCCTGCGCGAATACACCTTCATCGATGGCAAACCCGAGCCAACCGGCAATCTGCTGGATGGCGCGCACGGGATCGCCACCTGGGGTGAGGTCAAAGCCCATGCCCTGCAATTCCTCGGCATTCAGCTGACCGATGCGGATGTTTTCAACGTGCCGCTGCTGGCGACCGACCGCTACGGCAACCTGATGTTAAGCGCGAACGGGAAAGTGCAGATTGTCACCCTTCACGGCCTGGTGGAGGCCAACGGCGGCTTGCTGCCGTCAGACACCCTGCGCACCGGCCATGCTTTCCTCGATGATATCGCCCACACGGCGGTGCCGAAAGTTGACGCCAACGGCGTCCTGCTGGCCGATGCCAACGATGTGATTGGCGGGGCACCGGAAGCCGGTACCTACGATAACGAACTGCTCGATCGCCACTTCATCACCGGTGATGGCCGCGGCAACGAGAACGTCGGCTTAACCGCGGTGCACTCGGTGTTCCACGACGAACATAACCGTCTGGTAGAGCAGTACAAAGCCACCATTCTGGGGTCGGGTGATGTCAGCGTGATCAACCAGTGGCTGATGCCGAACCACCAAATCACCGAGATCCCGGCAGACACCAGCACCCTGGTGTGGAACGGCGAATACCTGTTCCAGGCCGGGCGTTTTACCACCGAGATGGAATACCAGCACCTGGTATTTGAAGAGTTCGCCCGCGCCGTGCAACCGGCGGTCGACCCGTTTGTCTTCTCGAACACCGCCGACATCAACCCGGCGATCTTCGCGGAGTTCGCCCACGTGGTCTACCGCTTCGGCCACTCGATGCTCACTGAGAGCGTCGATCGTATCGGCATAGATATGGCCAGTGACGACCTCGGACTCATTCAGGCCTTCCTTAACCCACTGGCCTTCGATAACGACGGCTCAATGGAAAGTCATGCCGCCATCGGTGCGATTGTGCGTGGGATGACTCGTCAGGTGGGGAACGAAATCGATGAGTTTCTGACCGGGGCACTGCGTAATAACCTGGTCGGTCTGCCGCTGGATTTAGGTGCGCTCAACATCGCCCGCGGTCGCGACACCTTTATGCCCACCCTCAATCAGGCCCGTGCGCAATTCTTCGAACTGACGGGTAACAGCGAGTTGAAGCCCTATGAGAGCTGGGCTGACTTTGCTGTTTACCTGAAAAATACCGCCTCGATCCTCAACTTTATGGCCGCCTACGGGCAGCATCAGTTGATCCTTGACGCCACCACCATCGAAGGTAAACGCGCCGCGGTAGATTTCCTGCTGTTTGGTGATGCCAACGACGCGCGGCGTGCCGACGCGTTTGACTTCTTCAACAGCACGGGCGCATGGGCTAACAAAGAAACCGGCCTGAACATGGTCGACTTCTGGATTGGCGGCCTGGCAGAGCGGAAAAATGAGTTCGGCGGCATGCTCGGCTCCACCTTCAACTTCGTCTTTGAGACCCAGATGGAGATGCTGCAGGACGGGGACCGCTTCTACTACCTGAGCCGTACCCAGGGCCTGAACATGCTTACCCAACTGGAGGCCAACTCGTTTGCCGCCCTGGTCATGCGTAACAGCGACCTCGGCAATGAAGGCTCCTCTCACGTGCATGCGAAACTGTTCATGACCCCGGATCATATTCTGGAAGTGAACACCGGGGTACAGATTGGCGCTGACCCTAAATGGGGTAATGCGCTCAAAGACCTGCTCACCCCGCTGGTGGTGCGCAAAGCGGCCGGGGCGGACATCGACGGCGATGGCAAGGCGGATGGCGCTTACCTGAAATACATCGGCGACGGGCACGTGGTGCTGGGCGGCTCTGCCGGTAACGATACCTTAATCGGCGGCAAAGGCATCGACAGCCTGTGGGGCGACGGCGGTAACGACCGTCTCGACGGCGGTGATGAAGCGGATACCGTGCACGGTGGCGACGGGGACGACATCATCACCGACACCGGGACCCCGGTAGGCGACGCCGACTTCCTGCACGGCGATGCCGGGAACGACGTCATCTTCTCCGGCAACGGTAACGACCTCAGCTTCGGCGGCAGCGGACAGGACTTTATTGTCGTCGGCGAAGATGCCCAGGAGGTGTTTGGCGGCCTGGGCAATGACTTCATCATGGGCGGTTCCGGGGCCGACGCCCTACTGGGCAACGAAGGCGACGACTGGCTTGAGGGCGGCGACGGCTTTGACTCCCTGACGGGCGAAAACTCCGAGCTGTTCTTCAACAGTACCATTGTCGGTCACGACGTGCTGAACGGTCAGGGGAACGATACTGACTACGACGGCGAAGCGGGCGATGACATCATGGTGCAGGGGGCGGGCATCCAGCGTAACAACGGGATGGCGGGCTTCGACTGGGCGATCCATAAGGGCGACGTTGTCGGCGCCAACTCTGACCTCGGCATTCCGATCTTCGTTAACCAGCAGGAATTTATCCTGCGGGATCGCTTCGACCTGGTGGAGGGGCTGTCGGGCTGGAAATTTAATGATGTACTCACCGGGACCGATCAGCCGCTTGGCACCGCCCCGGTTCAGGGAACGCCACTCTCCAACAACCTCACCCTCGACGGGGTAGCACGCATCAACGGCCTCGATAAGGTGGTCGGCAGCAATCTCATCAATGGCGCCGTAGATGGCGTGGTGCTGAACCCGGACAACGGCGCGGACATTATTCTCGGCGGCGGCGGCAGCGACCGCATCATGGGTAAAGCGGGGAATGACATCATCGATGGCGATGCCTGGCTGAACGTACGTATCGAAGTGCGCGACGCACAGGGTGGCGTCATCAAAAGTGTCGACAGCATGAAAGAACTCAATGCCGACATGCTGAACCGCGTGATCAACCCGGGCCAGCTGCACATCGTGCGTGAGATCCTCAATGACGGTAACAATGGCGAAACCGACATTGCGCTCTACCGCGACGTCAACGGTAACTACAACTTTACCCGCAACGCCGACGGCAGCCTGACGGTCAACCACGCCACCGTCTCCGCCAACCTGCCTTTAGGTGACGGCACCGACCGCCTGCTGAATATCGAAAAACTGGAGTTTGGCGACAACACCCAGCTGTGGGTGACATCGCAAAAAGCCACCGGCAGCGTCGACATCAGCAACAAAGCCCCTGGCGTGGGCGATCTGCTCCGGGTCAGCACCGCTAACCTGGCGGATGGCAATGGTCTGGCGAACAACCTGCCGATCACCTACACCTGGCAGGCGCTGATTGGCGGCCAGTGGCGCGACCAGGCCACCGGCACCGAATTCCGGGTGGGCAATAACCTCTTTGGCGCGCAGCTGCGGGTCACCGCCAGCTTCAACGACCGAATGGGCGATGCGGAATCCCTGGTGTCGGCGATCACCGGCACGGTAGGACCACGGGATCAACCGACTCGCGGCGCGCCGGTAGTCAGCGATCTGACGCCAACCCGCACCCTGGCCCTGACGGCTGACGTCTCGGGTATTACCGATGGCGATGGCCTGACCAACGGTAACAACTTCCGCTACCAGTGGCAGATGAGTTCGGGTCTGGGCTTCATCAACATTGCCGGGGCCACGGCGGCCACCTTTACCCCAACCCAGACGACGGTAGAGCGGCAGCTGCGGGTGGTGGTGACGGTGACCGACGATGAGGGCAACCCGTCGGTCACCCTGACCTCAGCCCCGACCCAGCTGGTCGGTAATCTGCTGACCGGTACTAACGGGGCGAACACCCTGTTCGGCACATCCGGCAGCGACTACATCGACGGCGGCGCGGGTAACGATACCCTGCTCGGTCTGGCAGGTGACGACGTGCTGATCGGCGGGACGGGCAATGACGATCTGGACGGCGGCGTGGGTGCTGACCAGATGGCGGGCGGCGTCGGCAATGACACCTATCACGTGGATAACCTGGGTGATGTGATCACGGAAGGCGCCAACGCCGGGACCGATCTCGTTGAGGTCACTGCCGCCAGCTACGTGATGGCCGACAACCTTGAAAACCTGACCTATAGCGGAACCGGCAACTTCAACGGCACCGGTAACGCGCTGGCCAACACCATGACCGGCGGCAGAGGTAACGACACCCTCAACGGGATGGACGGTGACGATACCCTGTTCGGTCTGGCCGGGAACGACACCCTGATCGGCGGAAACGGTAACGACGGTCTCGACGGCGGCCAGGGTGCTGACGCCATGACCGGGGGTCTCGGAAACGACACCTATACCGTGGATAACGCGGGCGATACGGTGGTGGAAGGGGTCAACGGCGGGACCGATACCGTCCGGGTGAGTCTCAACACTTATACGTTGACCCAGGATGTCGAGGTCCTGACCTTTACCGGCAACGGCGGCTTCACCGGGACCGGTAACGCCCTGGGGAACACCCTCACCGGCGGCACCGGGGTGGATCGCCTGAACGGCGCGGGCGGGAATGACACCCTCACCGGCGCAGGGGGCAACGACTTCTTTATCTTCGGGACCAACTTCGGGCAGGACATCATTACCGACTTCGACAGTAACCCGACCGGCGGTCAGGATCTGATCAACCTGCAGGCACGGGGCATTACTGCCGCGAACTTCAACAGCAACATCACGATGACCACCAGCGGGACGTCGACGGTCCTGAACTTCGCCAACGGCGACAAAATCACGTTACTGAATACGGCGGTCAACGCGATTCAGTTGACGGATTTCCAGCTGGGTTAAGTGCCACGGTCATCGATAACACGACTTCATTGATTTAATAAGGAGCACCCTATGCCGCGCCAGTATAAGTCAACAGAACTGAAAAAAGCCCTCAAGGGGACCAGGCCTGCCTTTATTACCCTGCTGTTTTTTGGCAGCGTGATAAATATGCTTATGCTGGCGCCGGCAATTTATATGCTACAGGTGTACGACCGGGTTCTGGCCAGCCAGAACACCACCACCCTGCTGATGCTAACGCTGCTGATCGTTGGGTTATATATCGTTATCGGGATGATTGAGTTCGCCCGCTCCAGCGTGATGATCCGGCTGGGCAACCGTCTGGACGTGAAGTTAAATCAGCTGGTCTTTAATGCCGCCTTTAAGCGCAAAATTGCGACGGGGGATAATAACCCGGCGCAGGCGCTGAACGAGCTGGCGCAGATCCGCCAGATCCTCTCCGGCAACAGTCTGTTTGCGCTGCTCGATATTCCCTGGACGCCCTTCTATTTATTAGTGGCGTTCCTCGTCCATCCCCTGCTGGGTTATCTGTCGCTCGGCGGGATCGTGATTTTACTCTGCCTGACGCTGCTCACGGAGCTCTCCACCAAAACGCCGATTCAGCAGGCGCAAATGCTGAGCGTCAGCAACTCGATCATCCTCAACAAGCAGCTGCAGAACTCCGACACCATCGAAGCCATGGGGATGCTTGCCACCCTGAAAAAGCACTGGCTGGAAGGCCATACCAAAGTGATGGTGCTCCAGACCCACATTGCCGATAAATCGGCGGTCTACAGCAGCCTGAGCCGGTTTGTCCGCGTCCTGCTGCAATCCGTGTCGCTGGGGGCCGGTGCCCTGCTGGTGATCGCCGGTGAAATCACCCCCGGGCTGATGATTGCCGCCTCGATTATCCTCGGCCGCGTGCTGAGCCCGGTGGAGCAGATCATCAGCAGCTGGAAGCAGTTCGTGCAGTTCCGCAGCGGCTGGAAACAGCTCACCCACCTGCTGGAGGAGTACCCGGCCTCTAAAGCGATCCTCACCCTGCCGACCCCGAAAGGCGTCATCAGCGTCGAAGGGGTGTTTGCCGCTCCTCCGGGGCAGAAAGCTGCCACCCTGCGCAACATTTCGTTCCAGCTCGAACAGGGCGAAGTGCTGGGGATCATCGGCCCTTCCGCCTCCGGTAAGAGCTCGCTGGCGAAGCTGCTGGTGGGCGTATGGCAGCCGCTGGCCGGAAAAGTGCGGCTGGATGGGGCTGACATCTGCCAGTGGGATAAAACCCTGCTCGGCCCGTCGATGGGCTATCTGCCCCAGGACGTGGAGCTGTTTGACGGCAGCATCGCCCAGAACATCGCCCGCTTTGGCGAGGCCAACAGCGAGCTGATTGTGGCCGCAGCGCAGCTGGCCGGGGTTCACGAGATGATTTTACGCCTGCCGCAGGGCTACGACACCCGGCTTGGCGCCAGTGGCCATCAGCTCTCCGGCGGCCAGCGCCAGCGCATCGGCCTGGCCCGGGCGGTCTACAACAACCCGGCCTTTATCGTCCTCGATGAGCCCAACGCCAACCTCGACGACGCCGGGGAGATGGCGTTGCTCAAGGCCATCAACGCCCTGCGCGCCCAGGGGCAAACGGTGGTGCTGATCTCCCATCGTCCAACCCTGCTGGGGGTGGTGAATAAAGTGCTGCTGATTAACGAAGGTGCGGTTCAGGCCTTCGGCCCGCGCGAGCAGGTGTTTGCCAACCTGCGCCAGGCCAACATGCTGAAATCGGTCCCCGTCGCACCCGCCGCCGTTAGCGAGCCGCCTGTTGAAACCCATCAAACTCCACGTGAGGCATTATCATGAACAACAACAATAAAAGTCCCGAAATGCCAGACGCCGACCTTGTCGATACCAATATCTGGCCGCCGTTGATTCGTGGCCTGGCGGTGATCCTGATCGCGGTCGGCGGGTTTTTACTCTGGGCGGTGAAGGCGCCGCTGGATGCCGGGGTGGTGGCCGACGGGACGGTGACGGTCTCCAGCAACCGCAAAACCATCCAGCACTTAAGCGGTGGCCGGGTGACCGACATCTTTATGAAGGAAGGGGAAGCGGTGAAGAAGAACCAGGTATTAATGCGCCTGGATACCCTGCAGCTGGATATGCGCTACAGCGCGTTAAGCGCCCAGTATATCTCCGCCAAAACCAGCGAAGACCGGCTGCTGGCGGAACGCAACGGCGCGGCGAGCATCACCTTCAGCGAAACCCTGCTCAAAAACTTCGCCAACAATAAACGCCTGGCGGAGAGCCAGCAGCTGCAGGCCAAACTGTTCGAGACCCGCCGCAAAAATATTCAGGATGAGCTGTCGATGATCGGCGAGTCTCTTGACGGACTGGTGGGGCAGATCGAGAACCTGAATAAGATTAAAGGCTACCGGGAGCATCAGTTCACGCTGATCAACCGGGAGCTGGGGGCTATCCGGGCGCTGAGCGAGAAGAACTACTACCCCAAAGCCCAGCTGATGGTGCTGGAGCGCGAGGCGGCGGAGATCTCCAGTACCATCTCGGAGGATATTCTCAATATCGCCAAACTGAAGTCGCAGCAAAACGAACTGCGGATCAAAGCCTACCAGGTGCAGCACCAGTACCAGCGGGAGGTGGAGTCTGAATTAACGGATAAGCAAAAAGAGGTGGCGATGCTGGAGGACGAACTGCAGTCGACCCGCCACGAGCTGGATAACACCGTGATCCGCTCGCCTATCGACGGCATCGTGCTGGATGTCAAAGTCAGCACCGTGGGTGGGGTGATCCAGCCCGGCGAACACCTGATGGATATTGTCGCCGCCGGACAGCCGCTGCAAATCGACGCCAAAATCCCGGTGCAGGCGATCGATAAAATGGCCCCGGGGCTGACCGTCGACGTGATGTTCCCGGCCCTCAACCACGCCCTGCTGCCGACGGTGCCGGCCCGGGTGCTGACCGTCTCGGCCGACCGCCTGACCGACAAAGTGACCCAGCAGCCCTACTACCTGGCCGAAGTGCAGGTCTCCCCGGAGGGGGTGCGCCTGCTGCGCGATCACAAGATAAAAGCCGGGATGCCCGCCAGTGTGACGATTAAAACCGGGGAGCGCACCTTCCTGAGCTACCTGTTTAAACCGCTGATGGCCCGCCTGGAGCTGGCGTTTAAGGAGATTTGACGGGGTCACATGCTGGTGTTGTCACTTCGGTGCGGCCTTTCTGCCCGGCGGCGCTTCGCTTGCCGGGCCTACTGTTCGTAGGCCGGGTAAGGCGTAGCCGCCACCCGGCGTTGCACTGCGGCACAAATCACATCACCTCAACCACCACAAACTCCTCGGCCACCAGCTCCATATCATCCGCATACACACCTTCCCGGGTGAAAAAGGCCTTATGCTCCTCGCGCCAGTAGTCCAGGCTCAAGTCCCCTTCCCCCTCTTTGCGGGCAAAGGCCTCTGTCACCTCTGAGAAACGCACCAGACGCAGAGAGACGATTCTGATGACGCATACCGGCGCGCCCTGCCCATTAAGAATAATATGGTAACTCCCGGGCCCCGGGGTGGCGTCATCGGCATTAAAGGAGGCCAGCGAGCAGCAGGTGGCGGTCTTTACTCCTTTGACGACCAGGGCTGCCAGTGCGTTTGCCATCTCAGGACTATCCCCGAAGGCCCATGCCTGAGCGCCCGGATATTTCTTGTTTAAGCCATCGATCAAATCCATCGTATACCCTTGTCAGCTCACATTTTAATGCCTCACTGTAGCACGCCTCCTTGCCGATGCGTTTTCGCCTTTCTACGCTTATCTCACTCTATGAAAGGAAGATCATATGCTGCGCCTTGTTCTCCTGCTGCTGGTCACGCTCATTTGCCCGTCGTTACAGGCGGCGGCGATCGCCCATACCATCGACACGGAGAAAACCGCTATCAAGCTGTCGTGGCGCGCCTTTGGCGGCATTCCGTCGTGGGCACATCTGAAGGGGGTGACGGGTCAGGTCACGCTGAACCCGGACAATGAATTTGACGACCGCATCAATGTCACCATCCCGGTCGCCACGCTGCAGGCCTCCAACAACCTGCTTACCTGGCAGCTGAAAAGCGACATGTTTTTTGATGCCGCCCGCTACCCGACCATCACCTTTTCCAGCACCCGGGTGGTGGCGCTCGGCCCGGATCGCTACCGCGCTTTTGGCACCCTTACCGTCCGGGATCTCAGCCGTCCGGTGATCCTCGAGGCCCGACTCGATCGCCAGTCGGGAGAGACGATCGCGCTCCATGCCACCACCGCCATCTCCCGGTCGGCCTATAAAATGGATCGCTTTGCGCTGGTGGTGGACGATCGGATCGCCATTGCCATCGATATCCAGACGAAACCCTCCCCCGCCGGATAATACGCCCTGCAAAAAATAGTACTTATGTCGTAGCGCTATTTACGGATCATCAATTTATACAGCTAAAAAATCATACCTTTGTATTATTCTCATTAAAAAAATTCAGGCTAATAAACCCCAAAACAAAAAATACAATCCTGAAAATAATAAATATCAGAATTTCATAACACCCAGTTAATAAACATCACCCAGCAGCACATTTATCGCGATAAATTGTGACAGACCTCAATTTCCATAACCTTTACCCAGCCATAATAAACAGGCCCAGCAGGCCGCCACCCCGCATACCATAAGGCCCTGACTCAAACCCCCTCCTGCCAGGCACTTTTAATCAGACTACAAGCGGGTTATTTCTCGCTTATAATTCATTTCACCGCTTCGTCATTTGCGCTTATAGTGCTTTCTGGCTATATCATTTTTAAGCATTAATGAGACGATCGTAATATTAATAACAGGGATGGCAAACATCACGCCTGGCATGAGCCGCTTTAAAAACATTTCAGCAGGTCACTATTTCTGACAAATAGTGCCTCTTTCGGGGCGCTTAAAATCTGCTGATAACAAATGAATTTAAACACACAGCATTTCTTTCACTCTGTTGGGAGTAATACACATGAGTAAATTCACTGTCATCTCCAGACTGACGCATAAGGAAACGGTAGCCGAAGGAAACCAGATCATATTGGGCGAGGATTCCGTCGTGAAGCTTCAGGCCGGCCGGGGTGATATCGCCAGCTATTCCCGCAGCAGCGACGATCTGCTGGTCAGGATGACCAACGGCGAAACCGTGACGCTGAAACACTACTTCGTCAACGACCACCAGCTGGTGCTGGATGAAAACGGCGCCCTGTGGTGGATCGACGAACCGCTCGCGGTGGAACGTTATCAGTCGATCCCCTCCACCGATGCCCTGATTGCGGGCAACGTCAGTCATTCATCCGGGGATACCCCAATCTGGCCGTGGGTGCTGGGTGGCGTGGCGGCAGCAGGCGGCATTGCCCTGGCGGCGGGCGGCGGAGGCGGCGGAGGCGGCGGGGGTAGCGACCGTATCGATCCCGGCCCGGTACCGCTCGATACCACGCCACCAGCCGCCCCAACCAATCTGCGTTTCTCTTCAGACAGTACTCAGCTGCTCGGCAATGCCGAGGCCAACAGCACCGTCACCATCACCGATGCCGACGGCAACGTGGTGGGCAAGGCGAAAACCGACGGCAATGGCGACTTTACCGTGGAGCTGGGCATTCCCTATACCAACGGCGAGACCCTGACGGCTGTCGCTAACGACAGCTCCGGCAACGTCAGCCCGTCGAACAGCATTACCGCCGCGGATACCACCGCGCCGGAAACGCCGATGATTATTCTCGCGGACGATGCTGTCGGCAGCCTGACCGGCGCGCTCAACAGCGACCAGACCACCGACGATCCCCGCCCGGTCTTCAGCGGCAGCGGCGAGGCCGGGACCACCGTCACCCTTTACGACAACGGTAAGGCCATCGGCACCACGGTGGTGAACAGCGACGGCAGCTGGACCTTCACCCCCAGCGCAAATCTCGCTGACGGCCTCCACCAGTTCACCGCCACCTCCACCGATGCCGCGGGCAACGTCAGCCCGGACTCGGAGGAGTTTAACCTCACCATTGACACCCTCGCCCCAAATGCACCGGTGCTGGAAGTGACGGACGACGTGGGCACTATTCAGGATCTGCTCACTAACGGTGGCTTTACCGATGATAACCAGCCTGACCTTGGCGGCTCGGGCGATCCGGGCAGCACCATCGCCATCTATGACAATGGCCTGCTGGTGACGGAAGTGGTCGTAGACGACAACGGCACCTGGAGCTACACCCCGCCAGTGGCCCTGACGGATGGGCTGCACAGCATCACCCTGACGGAGACCGATCTGGCGGGTAACCTGAGCGCCGTCTCCGCGCCGTTTGAATTTACCATCGACCGTACGCCACCGCCTGCCCCGACCGGCCTGGTGCTCAATACCGAAGGGACAATCCTCACCGGCACGGCGGAAGCCAACTCGACGGTCACGGTCAGCAACGATCTGGGCGTTATCTTAGGCACGGCAATAGCGGATGCCAACGGGGCGTTTTCAGTGACCCTGAGCGCCGCGCAGCTCAACGGCGAGACGCTAAGCACAGCGGCCACCGACAGGGCGGGGAACGAAGGGCCTGCTACGGACCTGACTGCCCGGGATGTTACCGCCCCGGCAGCACCCACTGACCTGGTGGTGGCCGCAACGGGCGACAGCGTCAGCGGTGAAGCCGAAGCCGGAGCGCGTATCTCGATACTTAACGCCGGGGGTACGGAGATAGGCTCCGGTGAAGTCGGCCTCGACGGCAAGTTCACCGTTAATATCGCCCCTGACCAGCTCAACGGTGAAGTGCTGACGGTATTCGCTTACGACACCGCCCAGAACAAAAGCGATCCAGGCCAGGCCACCGCCGCTGACTCCACGCCGCCACCGCCGCCTGCGGACCTGGATGTCTCTACGGATGGCCTGACGCTCACCGGCACCGCAGAAGTGGGCAGCACGGTAGTGATTATGGAAGGCACCACCAGGCTCGGTGAAGTGGAGGTTGGCGAATCAGGCAGCTTCTCCTTCGCTCTGAGCCCGGCCAGGCTGAACGGTGAGATCCTGAGTCTTACCGCCACCGATCTGGCGAAAAACACCAGCGCTGCCAGTACGGTAGAAGCCGATGACACCACCCCTCCGGCCACACCAATCATTACCAACGTGGTGGATGATGTCTCTACCACTACCGGAACCATCATTAGCGGGGCGACAACCGATGACCGCACTCCGCTGATCTCCGGGACGGGCGAGCTGGGCACCAAAATATTTGTCTACAGCGAGAATATTCAGATCGGCTTTACTGAGGTCAATTCTGCGGGCAACTGGTCGTTCCAGGTTCCGGCCAGTCTGACCGACGGGGCTCACTCCCTCACTGCCGATGCCGTTGACCGCCGCGGCAATCACAGCGTGATGTCCGACATCTGGGCGATTAACGTCGACCCGGCAGCGCCCAACCCACCAACCGCAACGGTTGCAACCGCGGCATTCGCCCAGAGCGAGGAGCCGGTGGTCAGCACCCTGAGCGCCAGCACCACCGGCGAAACGCTGATCTATAACGTGCTCAATGAGACCGGTGGCGACCACGTCAGCAACTTCTCGCTGGCGGCGGGGGACAAAATCGACATCAGCGAGCTGCTGGTCGGCTGGAACGGCGATCGCGCCACGCTGGGGGAGTTTATCCAGGTCAGCAACAGTGATGGCAACACCGTTATCAGCATCGACCGGGACGGAGCCGACACCCGCTATGCACCCGCAACCCTGGTGACGCTGGAGGAGGTTCAGACCACATATGAGGAGCTGGTAAACCAGAACCACATCATTACCGGTTAGCGGAGGTAAATGCAAAACGGCAACCCAGGTTGCCGTTTTTTATGTTTGCTCCCTCTCCCTGTGGGAGAGGGTTGGGGTGAGGGCATTCAGGCCGCACCGTGCAACATCTTACCCGTCCTGGAAACCACAAAAACGAAAATAACCGAACAAAAGCGAAAATATTTATATTGCCCGGAACTAATAACCCTAAACTTAATGCAATTACTATTGTGATCACACTCTCATACTATTTTTTCTACCAAATACCGCTGTTGCCTTAACTTAAACGATGGACTAAATAGCAGAGCCTTTTATTAATGCAACTTGTATATATCAATATAAAAAAACAGCTAAAAATATATCATATTCACTATCTTATTAACCCTGACTTAATTATTTACACAGCCTCACTTAAATATAATTTCGCCTGTTTTACACATCCAGATTATTCCTAAGTAATTAAATTAACATTAAAATAAGCGTCCCTCCCCCGCGCTACGCAAGCCACGCCAACCCGCAGCCCGCCTGGACTCCATGACTCAATACCCGCACAAATAACGCCTTCAATATCGCTAACGCTTTATTAATCGGTGCTTAATTTGCGCTTTTAGTACTTTCTGGCTATATCAAATTAAGTCAATCCGAAATTGTTACCAATATTAAAGACAAGGATTTTACTGCTGAGAAATATACCCCCATTCGTCTTACCCCCCTGAATACCAAGGGCAAAATACCGCTGCCACCATCGCTTTATCGGCAGCCATTAATAACTTTTAAATAATTACCCTGGGTCATTGTTGCAAATAAACAGTTTCCCTACGGGTGGCGCTCAATCTGCTCAATAGAAATGGCTTAAACCGCTCGCCATTTCATTGCACTCTGCCGGGAGTAATATACATGAGTAAAATCACTGTCATCTCCAAACTGACACACGTGGAATCGGTAACAGACGGGACTCAGGTCACGCTGAATGACTCCTCCATCGTTAAGATCAACGCCGAACGGGCCGACATTCTCGGCTACGAACGCAGCGGCAATGACCTGATTGTTAAGCTGGCCGACGGCGAAACCCTGACCCTCAAAAATTTCTTTGTCGCCGGCGATCAGGGTATCAGCCAGCTGGTGCTGGAAGAGGAGAATGGCGCGCTGTGGTGGATTGCCGATCCAATGGCCGCTGAGAGCTACCAGTCGATTGCCTCCATTGATGCCCTGCTGGCAGGCACTACCACCGCGTCGGCAGGTGAAGCGGCGATCTGGCCGTGGGCCCTGGGTGGCGTGGCGGTGGCAGGGGGCATTGCCCTTGCCGCCGGTGGCGGCGGCGGTGGTGGCGGTGGTGGAAGTGACAGTGATAATGGTAATGGCGGTGGCAGCGACGGCGGCAATGGCAGTAACCCCACTCCGCCGGTCACCAACCCGAACGACACCACGCCTCCCGGCGCGGCCGGCAACCTCAGATTCTCACCAGACGGCACTCAGCTTAGCGGGAGCGCCGAAGCCAACAGCATCATCACCGTCACCGACGCCAACGGGAATGTGGTCGGCAGAGGTCAGACCGACAGCAACGGTGAATTCACCGTCGATCTGGGCACCCCGTACACCAACGGCGAAACCCTGACTGTCACCCCTACCGACGGGGCAGGCAACACAGGACCGGGCACCCCGGTGACCGCCGCGGATACCACCCCGCCGCAGGCCCCAACTATCAACTCCGTTGTCGATGATGCTGGCAGCGCGACCGGATCGCTCACCAGCGGCCAGATCACCGACGACGCCCGCCCGACCTTTAGCGGCAGCGGCGAACCCGGCAGCACCATCACGGTTTATGACAACGGTAACGCCATCGGCACCGCACAGGTCAACAGCGACGGCAGCTGGAGCTTCACCCCGGACACCGCGCTGGGCGAAGGCGCACACCAGATCACCACCCGGGCCACCGATGGCGCGGGCAATACCGGCCCGGCCTCACCGGCCTTCAGCCTTACGGTTGACACCGTTGCCCCAAATGCCCCGTCCGGCGTGACGATCACTGACACCACCGGGACGGTGCAGGGCGTACTGGTCGCGGGACAGTCCACCGACGCCAACCGCCCTGCCCTGAACGGCACCGGCGACGTGGGCAGCATCATCACCCTCTATGACAACGGCCAGGTCGTGGGCCAGGCTACCGTTGGCGCGGATGGCAAATGGAGCTTTACGCCAGACACGCCGCTTGCCGATGGCGCGCACAGCATTACCCTGACGGAGACCGATCTGGCGGGCAACACCAGCGCCCCCTCCGCCCCGTTTGATTTTATCATTGACCGCACCCCGCCGGACCAGCCGACCATCGGCCTGATCCCTGGCGGCACTGAGGTCACCGGCACCGCCGAACCAGGCAGCACCATCACCATTACCGACGGGAATGGGACGGTGATTGGCAAGGGCCAGACCGATGCTAACGGCGACTACAGCGTTCCCCTCACCGAGACACAAACCGAAGGGGATACCATCAACGTGGTGGCCTCCGATGCCGCCGGAAACCAGAGCCCGCCAGTCAGCACCGTGGTTGGCGATGTCACCCCGCCTGACGCCCCGACCAACCTTGCGATCAACCCTGAAGGCAGCATCGTCACCGGTAACGCCGAAGCGGGCAGCACCGTCACCATTCGTGATGGCGACGACATCATCGGCAGAGGGACCGCCGGTCCGGACGGCAGCTTCGAGATTATCCTCACCACCCCACGCCTGAACGGGGAAGACCTGGCGGTCACCGCCACCGACCCGGCGGGTAACACCGGGCCGGAAGGGGCCATTACCGCCCCGGACATCACCCCACCGCAGGCCCCGGTCATCACCAGCGTGGTGGATGACGTGGAGGGCATTACAGGCGTGGTCCTTAATGGGCAGATCACCAATGACACCCGTCCGGTAGTCACCGGTACCGGCGAACCGGGCGCCACCATTAATATCTACAACGGCGAGATCCTGGTGGGTTCTGCCGAAGTGGATGCCGACGGCAACTGGTCCAGCGAGCTGGAGCTGAACGACGACGGCGGCTATGTTCTGACGGCGCAAGCCGTTGACGCTAATGGCAACACTGGCGGCTTGTCCAACAGCTGGACCCTCATCATCGATGCCACCCCACCGGCCACCCCGGCCATTTCCCAGGTAATCAACGATCTGCCTGAGACCGCGGTGGCCATCACCAACAACGGCACCACCAACGACAACCGCCCGACCCTGTACGGCACCGGCGAAGCGGGTTCGACCATCAGCATTCGGGTGGATGGCGTGGAGGTTGGCACGGCGCAGGTGGGCGACGGCGGGGAGTGGAGCTTCACCCCGGCCACGGCGCTGCTGGATGGTCTGCATGAGATCACCACGGTGGCGACAGATGCCGCCGGTAACAGCAGCCCCGCCTCCGGGACCTTTACCCTGACCATCGATACCGTCGCCCCTGAGATCCCGGCGATCACCCGGGTGGTGGATAACACCGGCAGCGTACAGGGCGATGTCAGCAACAACGTCCCGACCGATGAAACCCGTCCGGTGATCGAGGGGACTGGTCCGGCGAATTCGCAGATCAGCATCTACGAAGGCACCACCCTGCTCGGCACCACCACCAGCAATGCGGATGGCACCTGGAGCCTGCGGCTCGCCACGCCGCTGGTTAATGGCACCCACGTTCTGACCGCGTCGGTCAGCGATGCGGTGGGTAACATCTCCACCTCCGGCAGCTTTAACCTGGTGGTGGATACCCTCGCCCCGGGCACCCCGGAAGTACCAGCGATCACCGTCAACCCTGACGGAAGCGGTGAAGCGCCCCTCACCTCCGGCGGCAGCACCCGCGACACCACCCCGACCCTGAGCGGCACCGGGACGGAAGGCGATATCGTCTCCATCTACGACGGCACCACTAAAATCGGGGAAACTACCATCCCGCCAGGCGGCAACTGGACCTGGACCCCGCCAGCAGGGCTACCGAACGGCACCTACGATCTCAGCCTGACCGTGACCAACAAAGACGGCGCGGGCAACGAGAGCGCCCCGTCGCAGCCGGTGTCCATCACCATTGATACCGACGCGCCGGATCAACCTGATGCGCCGGTCGTCACCGATAACGTGAGCGAAATTACCGGGCCGGTGGGCAACAACGGCGCGACCAACGACACCCGTCCGGTGCTGAGCGGTACCGGCACACCGGATGACGTGATCGGCATTTACGACCAGACCACGGCAGGTAACGTGCTGGTGGGTGAAGTGGTGGTCGACATCAACGGCAACTGGACCTGGCGCGCCGAAGAGCCGCTGGCCGAGGGGTCACACAGCTTTACCGTTGTCGCCACCGATGCGGCGGGCAATGCCTCGGTGGTCTCAGATGCCATCACCGTGACCGTCGACAGCCTCGTGCCTGCGATCCCAACCATCGCCAGCGTGAATGACAATCTCGCCGCGGGCGGCAGCACCAACGACAACACCCCGACCGTCAACGGGACCGGCGAAAACGGCACCACGGTGATCCTCTACAGCAACGGGGTTGAAGTGGGCCGCGGGCTGGTCACTAACGGCAGCTGGTCCATCACCACGCCAGCGCTGAATGACGGTCCGACCACCCTCACCGTGGCGGCGGTGGATGCCGCCGGGAACGTCAGCGGCACCGGCAGCGACTTTGCCTTCACCATCGACACCGTGCCGCCGGGCAACCCGCAGCTGCTGGAGATCTCTGACAGCACCCTGGCCAACGGCACGCTGTACGTGAAGAGCGACATCCCGACCCTGAGCGGCACCGGCGAACCGCTGAGCACCCTCACCGTCCTGGTCGACGGTAATCCGGTGGGCGAGGTGCAGGTCAACGAGCAGGGAGAGTGGACCTTCCCGCTGCCGGTCGGCAGCGAACTGTCGGATGACACCCATACCTTCACCGTGGTGGCGACCGACGCGGCAGGCAATACCAGCCAAAGCAGCCCGGTCACCCTGGTGGTGGATACTGACGCACCGGATAGTCCAGTGGTCACCGGGATCGTCTCCGGCGGCACCCCACTGAACGGTACCGCTGAACCGGGCTCCACCATTACGGTCACCGGCCCGGGCAACGTGGTGCTGGGTACCGGCGTGACCAACGCCGAGGGGCAGTTCTCCATCGCCCTGACCCCACCGCAGTACAACGAAACCGTCCTGGGCGTGATAGCGAGCGACCCGGCGGGGAACGCCAGCGATCCGGCCAGCTTTATCGTCGAGCCAACACCACAGCTGCCGGACGTCCCGGTTATCGACGCCATCCTTGATGACAACGGCACCGGCGGCAACGTTAACGTCAAAGGCGGCAGCTCCAACGACACCACCCCGACCCTCACCGGCACGGCGATCCCGGGCAGCCTGGTGACGATTTATCTGGACGGCAGCACCACGGCGCTGGGCACCGTTACCGCTGACGCCACGACCGGCGCCTGGTCGTACCCGGTTGCTGAACTGGCCGAAGGCAACCACAGCTTCAGCGTGACCGCCACCGACAACGGCCAGACCAGCGGCCTGTCGCCAGCGGCAACGGTCAATATCGATCTCACCGCTCCGGACGCCCCGGCGTTTGGTTCCGTGGTGGACGACGTCGGCCCGCTGACCGGGACAGTGGTCAGCGGCAGACCAACCAACGATGACCTGCCGACCTTCACCGGTACGGCAACCCCGGGGGATGTGATCCGCCTTTACGCGGACGATACCCTGATCGGCACCGCCACGGTGGGCAACACCGGGGCCTGGAGCATCACCCTGACCGAACCGCTGGATGATGGCACCTACGCCCTGACCCTCAGCGCCACCGATCCGGCCGGGAACGAAAGCTCACGCTCGGAGCCGTTCTCCCTGGTGGTGGATACCACCGCGGGCGAAGCGATCATCACCGGGGCCAACGATGACGTCGGGCCGGTCACCGGCAACATCGCCAACAACGGCAGCACCAATGACAACACCCCAACCCTGACGGGCACCGCGGAAGCCGGCAGCAGCGTCGCCATCTACGACGGCATCAACCTGATTGGCACCGTGATTGCCAGCGATACCGGCGCCTGGAGCTTCACCCCGACTACCGTGCTGGCGGAAGGTCAGCACGTCTTTACCGTGGTCGCCACCGACAGTGCGGGCAACGTCAGCCCATTCTCGGAGGCATACACCCTGGTGGTGGACATGACCCCACCGGCTACCCCGGTGATTGTCAGCATCAACGATGACGTGCCGGGCAATACCGGTCTGCTGACCAACGGGCAGATCACCAACGATGTGCGTCCGGAACTGACCGGCACCGGCGTGGCGGGCAGCACTGTTCACATTCTGGATAACGGGATCGAGATCGGCACCGCGCTGGTCAGCGCCAGCGGCAGCTGGAGCTTTACCCCAACCAGCGATCTGGCCGCCGGACCACACGATCTGCGCGTCAACGCCACCGATGCCGCGGGCAACGTCTCTGGTACCTCGCCAGTCTTCAACATCAATATCGATATCGCCGCCCCACTGGCACCGGTCCTCAACACCGTAGTGGATGATGTCGGCACCGTGACCGGCACGCTGGACAGTGGCGATGTCACTAACGACGCGCGCCCAACCTTCACCGGAAGCGGCGAAGTGGGGGCCACCATCCGCATCATTGTTGACGAGCTGGAGATCGGCACCGCGGTGGTTAACGCCTCGGGCAGCTGGACCTTCACCCCGGAAACAGCGCTGGCAGAAGGCACCCGCAGCATCCGCTTTACCGCCACCGACGCCGCCGGCAACACCAGTCCTGCCAGCGATCCCTTTACCCTGACGGTGGATACCCTGGCCCCAACGGCGCCGACGCTTACCGCCATCAGCGATAACGTGGGCACCATTCAGACGCCAATCACCACCTCCGGCCAGACCACCGACGACACGACGCCGACCCTGACCGGCCAGGCTGAAGCCAATTCCAGCGTGGCGATTTACGACAACGGTGCCCTCGTCGCCACCGTGCAGGCCAACGAAACCGGTGACTGGAGCTGGACCCCAGCCACGGCCCTGACCAGCGGCAGCCATACCTTCACCACCAATGCCCGTGATGAAGCGGGCAACCTCAGCGAGACCTCCCCGGGCTTCACGCTGATTGTCGATACCCTGCCTCCTGCCCCGCCGACGATTACCCTGGCGATTGACAACATCGACCCGGTGACCGGCTCGCTCACCAGCGGCCGCACCACCAACGACAACCAGCCGGTGCTCACCGGCACCAGCGAACCGAACGCCCGGATACAGATTTTTGCCGATGATGTGCTGGTGGGCGAAGGCGTCGCGGATGGCAACGGCAACTGGTCGATCGAGGTCAACACCCCGCTCAGCGATGCCCAGCACAGCTTCACCGCGGTAGCGACCGATGCAGCAGGCAATGCCAGCGATCCGTCCGCCATCTTCACCCTGACAGTGGATACGCAGGTGCCCGTGGCACCTGTGCTGGCCACGGTCACGGATGATGTGGGTGAGACGGTAACCCTCACTGACGGGCAGCTGACCAACGACGCCAGACCAACCCTCAGCGGCACGGCGGAAGCGGGCACTACGGTGAACGTTTACGACGGCACGACCCTGCTGGGCAGCGCCCTCGTCGGGGAGAACAACGCCTGGAGCTTCACCCCGCTCAGCCCGCTGGCTGACGGGGAACACACCCTGACGGTGACCACCACCGATGCGGCAGGCAATGTCAGCCCGCCGACCACCGGGTTTATCGTTAACGTCGATGCTACCGCCCCGATCGCACCGGCCATCACCTCGGTGGTGGATAACACCGGTTCGGTGCAGGGCCCGGTTCTCAACGGCAGCCCGACCAACGACACCCGTCCGACCCTCAACGGCACCGCCGAAGCCAACGCCATCGTGCGCATTTACGACGGTGAAACCCTGGTGGGCGAGACCACCGCTAACACCGAAGGCCAGTGGACGCTGGATCAGACCCTCGTCGCCCTTGAGGACGGCGAGCATAACTTCACCGCCGTCGCCATCGATGAGGCAGGCAACCTCAGCGCGGCCTCGCCGGTGGCCTCGATTATCATCGACACCCTTGCCCCGGACGCGCCGGACAGCTTCACCGTCCTCAATAACGGCACTACCCTTACCGGCCGTGGTGAAGCGGGCAGCACCATCACCGTACGCGATGGAAACGCAGTGATCGGTACCGGCGTGGTTGACGACAGCGGCAGCTTCTCCGTCACCCTCACCACGCCGAAACTGAACGGTGAACTGCTGACGGTCACCGCCACTGACATCGCCGGAAACACCGGTGCAGAAGGCCAGATCGCCGCCCCGGATACCACCCCACCGGCCATCCCGGTGATTACTGACGTGGTGGACAACGTGACCGCTGTCACCGGCACCGTCACCGACGGGCAGACCACCAACGACTCAACGCCGCTGGTGCGCGGTACCGGCCCGGCCAACGCCATCATCCAGCTCTACAGCGGTACGGTGCTGATTGGCACCACCCAGGCCAGCGCGGAGGGTACCTGGGAGATCCAGGTCAACGCTGCCCTGCCTGACGGCGGCCACGTCCTGACGGCGCAATCCGTCGACGCCGTGGGGAACAACAGCGCCGCCTCCAACAGCTGGAGCATCGTGGTGGATGCCACCGCCCCGGACGCGCCAGCGATCACCTCCGTGGTGAACGATCTCTCCGGCAGCCCGGTGGCCATTGCTGACAACGGTGCCACCAACGACACCCTTCCGACCCTGAACGGTACCGGGGAAGCCGGGACCACCATCAGCATTCGGGTGGATGGCATTGAGGTCGGTACCACCCTGGTGGGCGCAGGAGGGGTATGGACCTTCACCCCTGAGGATGCCCTCGCCGAGGGGCCGCACGCGATCACCGTGGTGGCGACGGATGCCGCCGGTAACACAGGCGAGCCTTCCCCGGCCTTTAACCTCACCATCGATACCGTCCCGCCAGTCGCCCCGGCCATCACCGTAGCGGTGGACACCAGCGGAAGCGTCACTGGCGACGTGGTCAGCGACCAGCCGACCGACGAAACCCTGCCGCTGATCCGCGGGACCGGCCCGGCAAACGCGCAGATTAGCCTCTATGACGGCACCACCCTGCTCGGCACCGCCACCACCAACGCAACGGGGGCATGGAGCATTCAGCTGACCGTGCCGCTGGGTAACGGCATCCACGCCCTGACCGCCACGGTGAGCGATGCGGCGGGCAACACCGCCACCTCCGGCACCTTTAACCTGGTGGTGGATAACGTGCCGCCTGCCACGCCGGACATCCCGGACATCACCGTCAACCCTGACGGCAGTGGCGAGACGGCTATTTCCGGCGGCGGCAGCACCCGCGATACCACCCCAACCCTGAGCGGCACCGGGAATGAGGGCGATATCGTCACCATCTACAACGGCACCACGCCGATCGGCGAAACCACCGTGCAGCCAGACGGGACCTGGACCTGGACCCCGCCAGCGGGCCTGCCGAATGGCACCTACGATCTGAGCCTGACCGTGACCAACAGCGACGGCGCGGGTAACGAAAGTGCGCCGTCGAATCCGGTGACCATCACCATCGATACCGACGCGCCGGACGCGCCGGGGCTGCCAGTCGTCACGGATAACGTCAGCGACATCACCGGCCCGGTGAGCAACAACGGCGCCACCAACGATACCCGTCCGGTGCTGAGCGGCACCGGCACGCCGGACGACACCATCACCATCTATGACCAGACCACGACAGGTAACGTGCCGGTGGGCGAAGTGGTGGTCGACATCAACGGCAACTGGACATGGCGTCCGGACCAGCCGCTGGCCGAGGGATCACACAGCTTCACCCTCACCGCCACCGACGAGGCGGGCAACGTCTCGCCGATCTCAGGCAGCATGACGGTGACCGTCGACAGCAGCGTGCCTGATACTCCAGTGATCACCAGCGTGGCGGATAACGCCGGGCCGGTCACCGGCAACGTTACGGCGGGCGGCAGCAGCAACGATAACACCCCAACCGTCACCGGCAGCGGAGAGAACGGCACTACCGTCATTCTGTACAGCAACGGCATCGAAGTGGGTCGCGGCCTGGTCACCAACGGTAGCTGGACCATCACCACCCCAGCGCTGAACGATGGTTCTACCACCCTGACCGTGGCGGCGCTGGATGCCGCCGGGAACGTCAGCGAGGCGGGCAGTGACTTTGTCTACACCATTGACACCGTGCCACCGGCGATCCCACAACTGCTGGAGATCACCGACAGCACCCTCGCCAACGGTGCGCTTTACGCGAACAGCAGTACGCCGACCCTGACCGGTACCGGCGAGCCGCTAAGCACCATCACCGTCCTGGTCGACGGTAATCCGGTGGGCGAGGTGCAGGTCAACGCTGATGGGCAGTGGGCGCTGCCGATCCCGGCCGGTACGCCGCTGTCCGATGCCTCGCACACCTTCACCGTGGTGGCGAGCGATGCGGCGGGCAACACCAGTCAAAGCACGCCGGTTAGCCTGATCGTCGACACCCAGGCGCCGGGTGCGCCAGTGGTGACCAGCATTGTCTCCGGCGGTACGCCGCTGACCGGCACCGCCGAAGCGGGCTCCGTCATTACGGTAACTGGCCCGGGCAACGTGGTGCTGGGCACCGGCGTGACCAACGCCCAGGGCCAGTTCTCGGTGGCCCTGACCCCGCCGCAAAGCGATGCGGTGCTCCTCAGCCTGACCGCCAGCGATGTGGCAGGTAACGTCAGCGATCCGGGGACCTATAACGTCCCGGCCACGCCAGCCCTGCCGGACGTGCCGGTTATCGACGCCATTGTGGATGACAACGGCACCGGCGGTAACGTCAACGTTAAAGGCGGCAGCTCCAACGACGCCACCCCAACCCTGACCGGGACAGCGATCCCGGGCAGCCTGGTCACTGTCTATCTGGACGACAGCACCACGGCGCTGGGCACCGTGACTGCCGACGCCACCACCGGGGCCTGGTCGTTCCCGGTCGCCGCCCTCGGGGAAGGTAGCCACAGCTTCAGCGTGACCGCCACCGTTGACGGCCAGACCAGCGGCCAGTCGCCAGGGGCGACGGTCAATATCGACCTCACCCCGCCTGCGGCGCCGACCCTCGGCACCCTCGTGGATAACGTCGGCACCGTGACCGGGTCAGTGGTCAGCGGCACGCCGACCGACGACAACCAGCCAACCCTGAACGGCACCGCGACACCGGGCGACGTGATCACCATCTACTCCGGTGACGCTGTCCTTGGCACCGTACCCGTGAGCGCCACTGGGGCATGGAGCTTTACCCTGCCAGCAGCGCTGGACGATGGCACCTATACCCTGCTCATCACCGCGACCGATCCGGCGGGTAACCAGAGCCAGCCTTCTGCACCGTTCTCACTGGTAGTGGATACCGTAACGGCGGCACCAGTCATCACCGGGGCTAACGACGACGTGGGGCCGGTCACCGGCAACGTGGCGAGCGGCGGCTTCACCAACGACAACACCCCGACCCTGTCCGGCAGCGCGGAAGCGGGCAGCAGCGTGTCTATCTATGAAGGCGGCAGACTGCTCGGCACCGTGCTGGCTAACGCCAGCGGGATCTGGAGCTTCACCCCAACGGTGGTACTGGCCGAAGGCCTGCACAGCTTTACCGCCATCGCCACCGACACCGCAGGCAACGTCAGCGAGCCGTCCGGGGCTTACACCCTGACCGTCGACATGACCCCACCGGCCACCCCGGTGCTGGTCAGCGTTAGCGACGACGTGGCGGGCAATACCGGCCTGCTGGTCAGCGGCCAGCTCACCAACGATGCCCGTCCGGAACTGACCGGCACCGGCGTGGCAGGCACCACCATCCGCATCCTGGATAACGGGGTCGAGATCGGCACCACGGTGGTGAACGCCGACGGTGGCTGGACCTTTATCCCGACCAGCGATCTGGCCCAGGGGCCGCATGAGTTGCGCGTCACCGCCACCGATGCGGCAGGTAACGTCTCCGGCACCTCGCCAGCCTTCTCGCTGAGCGTTGATACCGTCGCCCCCGTGGCGCCGGTTCTCGGTAGCGTAGTGGATGATGTCGGGACCATTACCGGGCCGATCACCAATGGCGGTCTCACCAACGACGCCCGCCCAACCTTTAACGGCACCGGCGAAGCGGGCTCCACGGTTCGCATTCTGGTCGACGGGCAGGAGATCGGCTCCGCGGTGGTTAACGCCTCGGGCAGCTGGACCTTTACGCCTGACACCCTCCTTGAGGACGGGCTGCACAGCGTGACCCTGACTGCCACCGACCTTGCCGGAAATACCGGTCCGGTCAGCGGAGCCTTTACCCTGACGGTGGATACCCTGGCGCCAGCGGCACCGACCATCATCGCGGCCGCCGATAACGTGGGCACCATCCAGACGCCGCTCACCGTCTCCGGCCAGGTCACCGACGACACCACGCCGACCCTGTCGGGCAGAGCCGCGGCGAACGCCACGGTCACCGTCTATGACAACGGCGTCGCCCTCGGCACCGTGCAGGCCACCGCCGCAGGCGACTGGACCTTCACGCCGGGGACCGAACTGGGCAACGGGAGCCACACCTTCACCGCCAGCGCCGTCGATGCGGCAGGCAACCTCAGTGATCTCTCGGCGGGCTTCACGGTGATTGTCGATGCGATCAAACCGATCGCGCCGGTCATCACCCTCGCCCAGGACGACGCTGGCACCATCACCGGTGCCCTGACCAGCGGCCAGCGCACCGACGACACCCTGCCGGTGCTTACCGGCACCAGCGAACCGAACGCCCGGGTACAGCTGTTTGAAGGTCAGACCCTGCTGGGCACCGCCATCGCCGATGGCAGTGGCAACTGGACCATCGCCCTGACCACGCCGCTCACCAACGCTCAGCACAACTTCACGGCGGTGGCGACGGACGCGGCAGGCAACGTCAGCGATGCCTCCGCCACCTTCAGCCTGACGGTGGATACCCTGCCGCCAGCGGTGCCGGTGCTGGTCTCTGTAGTGGATGATGTCGGCACGGTGGTGTCGCTCACCAGCGGCCAGCTGACCAACGACGCCAGACCAACCCTCAGCGGCACGGCAGAAGCGGGCTCAACGGTGAGTATCTATGACGGCGACCTGCTGCTGGGCACCGTGGTGGCCGACGCCAACAGCGCCTGGAGCTTTACCCCAGCCACGCCGCTGCCCGACGGCCAGCGCGTCCTGACGGTGACCGCCACCGATGCGGTGGGCAACGTCAGTCTGCCGACCGCGGGCTTTAACCTTAACCTCGATGCCACCGCCCCGGGCGCGCCAGTCATCACCTCGGTAGTGGATGACGTCGGCACGATCCAGGGTCCGGTACTCAACGGCAATCCGACTAACGACACCCGCCTGACGCTCAACGGTACCGCCGAAGCCAACGCCGTGGTGCGGATCTACGACGGCACCACGCTGGTGGGCCAGGTGACGGCCAACGCCCAGGGTCAGTGGACCCTGCCGCAGACCACCACCACCCTCACCGACGGAGTGCATAACTTCACCGCCACCGCGACCGATGCGGCAGGCAACCTCAGCGCGGCGTCACCAGTCACCTCCATCACCGTTGACACCGTTGCGCCAGGCGCACCGGGCGGCTTCACCGTGCTTAACAGCGGGGGCCAGGTCACCGGCACCGCCGAGGCGGGCAGCACTGTGACCATTCTCGGTACCGACAACGTGACGGTACTGGGGACCGGCGTGGCTGATGCCAGCGGCAGGTTCAGCGTCACGCTCTCCACGCCGCAGGTTAACGCCGAGCTGCTGCACGTCTTTGCCACCGACCGGGCCGGTAACGCCGGGCTGACGGTGGATCTGCGGATGCCGTACTCGCTGGTGCCGAACCCACCGGTCATCACCAGCGTTAACGACAACGTGGGCAGCATCATCGGCAACCTGCTGAGCGGCCAGAGCACGGACGACACCACCCCGACGCTGACCGGGACCGCGCAACCGCTCTCCACCATCACCCTGTATGACAACAACGTGCTGTTAGCCACGGTGACCACCAACAGCGCGGGGGTCTGGACTTATACCCCAACCGTGCCGTTGGGTAACGGCTCCCACGCCTTTACCGCCACCGCGGGCAATGCGGTCGGCACCAGCCCGTCCACGCCACTGAGCACGGTTATCGTGGATACCGTCGCCCCGGGCACGCCGCAGGGAACCTTCAACGCCGACGGCAGCGTCCTGAGCGGTACTGCCGAAGCGGGCAGCACTATCACCCTGCTGCTGAGCGATAACAGCGTGGTGACCACCACCGCCAACGCCCAGGGAGCCTGGAGCTACACCTTCCTCGACAAGCAGTCCGAAGGGGAGCGGATCACCCTCTCGGCTACCGATGCGGCGGGTAACACCTCCGTCACCGGGACGGTAATTGCGCCGAACCTGCCGCTGTCAGCCAGTGACAACGTGGTGGGTCTGGACCTGACCACCACCGCCACCGTCAGCACCGCCCAGTACAGTGACTATGGCGTCCAGCTGGTGGGCGGTGTCGGCAACGTGCTGTCGCTGCTGGGGGATAACTCCGCCCAGGTGACCTTCACCGTACCAACCGGCGGCAGCGCCAACATGGAGATCAACGCCAGCGCCACCGGCATCGTGCTCTCCCTGCTCAACACCCTGGAGGTGATTGTTCAACGCTGGAACGGCACCACCTGGACCACGGAAGTGGATACCGGTCTGCCGCAGTTCGCTAACCTGCTGACCCTCGGGGCCAGCGGCGTGACCCTCAACCTGGACGGCCTGCCGGGCGGGCAGTATCGCGTCCTGAGCTATAACACCAACCTGCTGGCAACCGGGTCCTATACCAGCCTGGATGTTGACGTCACGCAAACCACCGCGGGCACCCTGACCGGCGCGCTGGTGAAAAACGGCAACGTCATCACCGACACCGATCCGGTGAGCGGCAGCGACAGCGCCCCGAACGGCACGGTGGTCACCAGCGTCACCAACGCCAACGGCGTCACCGTCAACGTGGCGGCGGGTGAGGCGGGCACCACCATCAACGGGCTGTACGGCACCCTGACCCTCCACGCTGACGGGAGCTACACCTACACCCTGACCAACACCAGCACCTCAGTGCTGGGCCGGACCGACACCTTCACCTACAACATCGCCGGGAAAGGGGCGACGGACGATGCCCGCCTGGTGATCACCCTGGGTGAAAACACGGTGCGAAACAGCGTCACGGCGGTGGACGATACCGCCTCGCTGACCTTCAACACCCAGGTACAGTCCATCGACTATGGTCCATCGAGCCAGAGCGGCTTCACCGTGGTGGGTGTCAATCTGGGTAACGTGCTGAACCTCAACCTGCTGGACGATCGCAGCGAGACCATGAAGTACAGCGTCCAGGAAGGCACCACCCGCACCATGACGATTCAGGGTTCCGTTGGTGGGGTGGCCGTGGGATCGGTGTTTGACCTCTATATCTACAAGTTCAACCCGGCGACCCAGAGCTATGAGCGGATGCGCACCGAGGCGGGCTGGCTGCGCGCGCCGCTGCTGGGGGGCACCTCGGCACCGCTGACGCTGACCCTGCCGGCCGGGGAGTATCTCTTCCTGATGAACACCGCGGCGGGGATCACGGTGCTGACCGGCTACCAGATCAACATTCTGGAGGACCATGTCTACGCCGTCACCAGCACCACTGCCGCCACCACCGGCGACGTGCTGCAGAGTGACATCGTGCCTGCCGGCACCATCGTTACTCAGGTGAACGGGGTTGACGTGAACGCCACGGGCACCACCCGCATTGAGGGGCAGTACGGCACTCTGGATATCGACGCCCAGGGGAAATACACCTATACCCTGCGAAACGGGGTCGGAGCGGACCTGATCAGCACGCCGGATACCTTCGTCTATACCGTGACGGCACCGAATGGCGATAAGGACACCGCCTCGCTGAACATCACCCCAACGCCAGTGGCGCTGGATGCGGTCAACGACGTCAGCGATGCGCTGGTCTTCGACACCATCTCGCAGGTCGCAGCCTATCGCGATGATACGGTGGGTAACGCGACCTGGAACGCCGCCCTGCTCGCCTCCACCTCGGGCCGGGGTAGCGGAACATTTGTGGTGGCGGCCAACACCGCCCTGCATGACGTGGTGCTGCACTTCAACGTCGCCTCACTGTTGTCGCTGGGCGGCCTGAACGTGAACTGGACCATTACCGGGGCAGGCGTGACCCGAAGCGGTTCCTTCAATGGCGGTCTGCTGTTGGGCGGCGTGGCCACCATCAACCTGCCGGATCTGGATCTGAACGCCGGGACCTACACCCTTAACTTTACCGGGGCGATGGGTCCGCTGGGGTTAGGCCAGATCTCCATCACGCCGTACGTCACCGGTACCACGGTGTTCCTCAACAGTGAGCTCACCACCGCGGGCCACACCGTCACCGGCAATATCTTTGACGGCTCGGATTCGGGCGGCGTGCTGGATCAGCTCCATTCGGTGGACAGCCGTCTGAGCATCACCAGCTATACCGGTACCGTCACCACCCTGGACCCGTATACCACTGCCACGGCCACCGCCACGGTTCAGGGGCATTACGGGGTGCTGACCATCGGCGTGGACGGGGCGTATACCTACACCCTGAACAGCGGCGTCTCGCTGGCATCAATGACCACCAAGGAGACCTTCACCTACAAACTGACCGGCGATAATGGCACCACCGATACCGCGACCCTGACCATCAACATGGCACCACAGTTCGCCAGCTCCGAGCATAACGATACCTTCACCGGTAGCGCCTATGGCGACACGCTGATTTACGAGGTGCTCAACAGTACGGCGGGTAACGGCACGGCGGGCAACGGCGGCAACGACCACTGGACCAACTTCTCTCTGGCGCAGGGAGACAAGATCGATATCAGCGATCTGCTGGTGGGCTGGAACGGGGACAACGCCACGCTGGGCAACTATCTGAGTGTTACCAACAGCAATGGCAATACCGTGATCTCTGTCGACCGGGACGGTGCAGCAAATATTTACACCAATACTACACTGGTAACATTGGATAACGTTCAGACAACCTACGAGGAGCTGGTTAACCAACAACACATCATCACCGGATAGCGCTAATAACAAGACCCGGGCGCACGTCGCCCGGGCTTAACATTATAAAGTTGTTCAGTTTTTTAGGGATAATGCCATGAACAAAGCACCTTGCTGGTGGCTTGGGTGCTGCCTGTTGTCCGGGCACGCCCTGGCTGCCGACTCCCCTGCGGTCATTAGTTTTGGACAAGTAAATGAAAATCAGGAGCTGCCCTCGCTGAATGGCCGGGTAGCGTTGCCGACAAGCCCGGCTGCCCCCGGCACCTTAACCCTGGGCGATGCGGTGAACCGTGCCGTTAACTGGCACCCCACCATTCGCGAAGCGGTGGGCAAACTCTACGAACAGATCCAGCAGGTTGATGTCGCCAAATCGAAGTACTACCCGCAGATCAGCGCCGGGATCAACAACGGCTACAGTAACAACTCCAGCGACACCGGCTTTACCCCTTCCGTGGTGCTCTCCCTCTCCCAGATGCTCTATGACTTCGGTAAAGTTTCCAGCCAGGTGCGGGCCGAAGACGCGGGCGTGGTGCAGCAGCAGGCCAACGTCCTGCTGAGCATTGATACCATCGCCCGGGATACCGCCACCGCGCTGGTGCAGGTGCAGATGTGGCAGCAGATGGTGGAGACCGCCGAAGAGCAGCTTGAGGCCCTCGGCAGCATCGGCAAACTGACGCGCCAGCGTAACGACGAAGGGGCTACCTCGCTCTCGGACGTGGTGCAGACCGACGCCCGTATCGAAGGGGCACGCTCGCAGCTGATGCAGTATCAGGCCAATCTCGACAGTGCCCGCGCCACGCTGATGAGCAACCTCGGCTGGAACAACCTCAACGAGGTAAGCAACGCCTTCCCGGCCAAACTGGCCCAAAGCTGCGACATCAAAGATCCGGATGACCGGCTGGTGCCCGCGGTGCTCTCCTCCTGGGCGCAGGCCAACGTGGCGCAGGCCAATCTGGACTACGCCAACGCCCAGATGACCCCGACCATCTCGCTGGAGCCGGAGGTTCGCCACTACATTAACAATCGCTATCCTGGCCACGACACGCTGGATAAAACCCAGTACAACGTGTCGGTCAACGTCGAGATGCCGATCTACCAGGGCGGCGGCCTGGACGCCCGGCGTAACGCCGCCAGCCACGCGGTGGAGGCGGCGCAGTCCAACGTGCAGCGCACCCGGCTGGACGTGCGGCAAAAATTGCAGGAGTCGCGCAGCCAGGTGATGAGCCTGATGAGCACCCTGCAGATCCAGTCCCGCCAGGAGACCCTCAGCCAGCGCACCCGCGAACTCTATCAGCAGCAGTATCTGGATTTGGGCTCCCGCCCGCTGCTGGACGTGCTGAACGCCGAGCAGGAGGTCTACCAGACCCGCTTTACCCAGTGGCAAACCGCCGGACAGCTGCACCAGCTGCAGATCAACTGCCTGTATAACACCGGGCGAATGCGCAACGCCTTCAGCCTTGAAAACCACACTATTCAGTCAGTGGAGATCCAGCCATGACGCGAGACGATATCCTTCACGAGGAGCCACTGACGCAGGAGGCGCTGGAACACTGGGCGCAGGCGTTTGGCTATGTCGCCACCCGCTACCGGGTGGCCTGCTCTCCCGGCGCGCTGGTGGCTGGCGCCCCCTGGCTACAGGGGAAGAGCAAAACCCCGGCCCTGAGCGGGCTGGCCCGCGAGGCGGGGCTCTCCTTTAAGCTGCTCAACAACGGCCAGGAGTCGATCAACAGCTGGCGTCTGCCGGTGGTGGTGGAGCTTAATGACGGCAAGATCGGCGTCATTGAGCACTTCGACGGGGAAGACATGCTCGACGTCTGCTTCTTTGACGGCAAGGCCCAGACCAACCGCATCTCGCTGGCGGCGCTGCTGCCGGCCATTCATCAGGTGGTGGCCCTGCGTCCGCTGGCGGCGTTAAAAGACAGCCGGGTGGATGCCTATATCTCAAAATACCGCCCGGACTGGCTCTACCGGCTGGTGATGCGCGACCTGCGCCCCTACACCTACGTGATGCTGGCGGCGCTGTTCATCAACCTGTTGTCGCTGGCCGGGATTCTGTTTTCGATGCAGGTCTATGACCGGGTGATCCCCGCCCAGTCCTACCCTACCCTCTACGTGCTGACCATCGGGGTGCTGATTGCCACCCTGTTCGGCTTTATCCTGCGTCTCGCCCGCTGCCACATTATGGATTTGCTGGGCAAACGGGCCGACCTGCGCGTCTCGGACCGGGTGTTCGGCCATGCCCTGCGCCTGCGTAACAGCGCGGTGCCGCGCTCCACCGGCAGCTTTATCTCCCAGCTGCGCGAGCTGGAGCAGATCCGCGAGATGGTCACCTCCTCGACCATCTCCACCATTGTTGACCTGCCCTTCTTCTTCCTGTTTGTCGGCGTGCTGGCGATCATCGCCCCGTCGCTGGCGTGGATCGCCCCGGTGGCGGCGGTGCTGATGGTATTGCCGGGCCTGCTGCTGCAGAAAAAGCTGGCGGCGCTGGCGAAGCAGTCGGCCCATGAATCGACCCTGCGCAACGCGGTGCTGGTGGAGAGCGTGCAGGGGCTGGAGGACATCAAGCTGATGCAGGCGGAGAACCGCTTCCTGCAACAGTGGAACAGCTACATTCAGATCACCGCCGAGTCGGGCCTGAAGACCCGCGAGCTGACCCAGGGCCTGATCAGCTGGGGAATGACCATTCAGAGCCTGGTCTACACCGCGGTGATTGTGGTGGGTGCCCCGATGGTGATCGAAGGCGAAATGACCACCGGTGCGGTGGTGGCCGCCTCGATGCTGGCCTCGCGGATGATCGCCCCGATGGCGACCCTGTGCGGCGTGCTCGCCCGCTGGCAGCAGGTCAAAGCAGCCAAAGAGGGGCTGGACAACATTATGCAGCTCCCCACCGAGAACCAGCGCGAAGAGACGCCGATCCGCCAGGACGTGCTGCGCGGCCACTACCTGTTCGAACAGGCGCAGTTTGCCTACGGCGGTGACGTGCAGAACCCGGTTCTGCGCATCAACCGGCTGGAGATCAAACCCGGCGAGCACGTGGCGATCCTCGGCCGTAACGGCGCGGGCAAATCGACCCTGCTGCAGGCGATGGTCGGCGGGATGGATCTGGTGGGCGGCGAACTGCGGCTCGACAACCTCAGCCTGCCCCATCTCGACATGGCGGACGTGCGGCGTAACGTCGGCCTGATGAGCCAGAACGCGCGGCTGTTCTACGGCACCCTGCGGGAGAACATCACCCTCGGGATGCCCCGCGCCACCGACGACGAGATTTTTGCCGTGCTGGAGATGTGCGGCGCGGCCACCTTCGTGCAGAAGCTGGCGAAGGGGCTGGACCATCCGATCATGGAGAACGGCGTCGGGCTCTCCGGCGGCCAGCGCCAGTCAATTTTGTTGGCGCGTATGTTCCTGCGCGATCCCAATGTCGTCCTGCTGGACGAACCTACCGCCTCGCTGGATGAGCACACCGAACGCGAATTTATTCAGCGCCTGAGCCAGTGGCTTGGCAACCGGACCCTAATCGTCGCCACCCACCGGGTGCCGATGCTGGAGCTGGTGGAGCGCGTGGTGGTGTTGAAAGAGGGAATGCTGGTGATGGATGCGCCGAAAGCCCAGGCGCTGAGCAACAGCCGGATGCAGCAACAATCGCAGCAGGCAAATGGCCGGGAGTGGAAAAATGAAAATCAGTCAGCATGATGCCGCCGCGATAGACGATCTGGATAACACCCTCGGTTCCGAGAGCGGCTATACCGGGGCCAGAAGCATTGTGTTAATCAGCCTGCTGCTGTTTATCATCGGCGGAGTATGGGCGTGGTACAGCATTCTGGATGAGGTATCGACCGGCACCGGGAAGGTGATCCCCAGCTCCCGCGAGCAGGTTTTACAGTCGCTCGACGGCGGGATCCTCGCCGAGCTGAAGGTCCACGAGGGGGATCAGGTGCAGGCCGGCCAGGTGCTGGCCCGTCTCGACCCGACCCGCTCTGAATCTAACGTCGGTGAAAGTGCCGCCCGCTACCGCGCGTCGCTGGCCTCCAGCGCCCGTCTGCATGCGGAGGTGAACGATCTGCCGCTCACCTTCCCGCCCGAGCTGGCGAAATGGACCGATCTGATCGCCGCGGAAACCCGGCTCTACAACTCCCGCCGCCAGCAGCTGGAAGACTCCCGGCGCGAGCTGCGCCAGGCGCTGGAGCTGGTTAACGCGGAACTCGCCATCACCCAGCGGCTGGTGAAAACCGGTGCCGCCAGCCACGTCGAAGCCCTGCGCCTGCAGCGCCAGAAGAGCGACCTGGAGCTGAAGCTCACCGACCTGCGCTCGCAGTATTACGTGCAGGCCCGGGAAGCGTTGTCCAAATCCAATGCCGAAGTGGACATGGTCTCTGCGGTGCTGAAGGGGCGTGAGGATTCGGTGACTCGTCTGACGGTGACCTCCCCGGTGCGTGGCATTGTGAAGAACATCAAGGTGACCACCATCGGCGGCGTTATCCCGCCGAACGGCGAGATGATGGAGATTGTGCCGGTGGACGATCACCTGCTGATTGAAACCCGCCTGTCACCGCGCGATATCGCCTTTATCCACCCGGGGCAGAAGGCGCTGGTGAAGATCACCGCCTACGATTACGCCATCTACGGCGGGCTGGACGGCGTGGTGGAGACTATCTCGCCGGACACCATCCAGGATGAGGCGAAACCGGAAGTGTTCTATTACCGGGTGTTTATCCGCACCAGCCAGGATTATCTGGTCAACAAAGCGGGGAGGCACTTCTCGATTGTGCCAGGGATGATTGCCACGGTGGATATCAAAACCGGCGAGAAATCGGTGATGGATTATATGATTAAGCCGTTTAACCGTGCGAAAGAGGCGTTAAGGGAAAGGTAGTTTTTTGCCCTCTCCCGCACGGACGATCCCCTCTCCCTTGAGGGAGAGGGTTAGGGTGAGGGGGAACATGCGACTCAGGTGGGGGGTTCAGTGCACCTCCTCCCCCCTGGGGTATGTGAACGGTACTATTCAGGCAGTGCGTACACCACCACCTGATCGCCCACCTGGTCCTTCAGGATAGTGTTCCCGCCCGCAACAAACGCCACATACTGACGGCCTTTGTACTCATAGACCGACGGGTTCGCTACCGCAGGAGCTTCAACCTGATCGGCCCACAGCTCTTCACCGCTCTCCACCGAGTAAGCGCGCACTTTGGCATCCATCGAGGCACCGATAAAGACAATGCCCCCTGCTGTCACCGCCGGGCCGCCAATGGTCGGTGAACCCCAGCTTTCCGGCATAAAGAAGCCATACTGCTGCGATGCGCCAACCGGACGACGCCACTTCACATCACCGGTATGCATATCCAGCGCCACGATCTCACCAAACGGCGGCTTCCAGCACGGCATACCCAGCCAGTTATTCGCCACCATCAGGCGCAGGCCGTAAGGTGCCCCTTCCTGAGGCGCAAAGCCGCTCTCATTCCCGGCGCTTTTATCCGCTTTATCGTAATCTTCACGGCTGTAGAGCTTCACGTACTGCACGATATGGGAGGTGTTAACGATGGCAATCTGCTTGTGCGGATCGAACGCCACCCCGCCCCACTGCACGCCACCGGCGCTGTCGGGATAGGTCAGAGTGCCTTCACCTTTGGTGACAGGCGGGGTGTACATGCCGTCATAGGTGAGATTGTCCCACAGGCGAGTACACTGCCCGGCACCGACGACATCCGCCAGCTTCCAGATCTCTGGTTTTTTCGACTGATCGAGCAGCGGTGCAGGTTTGGTCGGGAAAGGTTGCGTTGGCGAGAGAACTTCGCCCTGCACCGAACCATCGCCCTGCGGTACCGGCCGCTCTTCGATAGGCCAGACATCTTCGCCCGTCAGACGGTTAACCACAAACAAAAAGCCCTGCTTGGTGGCCTGAATCAGCGCCGGGATCTGCTTGCCGTTGACGGTGATATCCATCAGCGTTGGCGCAGAGTTGATATCGTAATCCCACACGTCGTGGTGCACCCACTGACGAGACCAGACCACTTTACCGGTATTGATATCCAGCGCGGTGGTAGAGGTGCCGAGTGGAATAGGATCGACGCGGTTGCCACCCCAGTAGTTAGGGGACGGGGATGACACCGGGAGATAGACCAGACCGTTGGCCTCATCGGCGGACATGTGCGTCCAGACGTTGGCCGTCCCGGTACGCTGGCGGATCTCAGCCGGGATCGCATCAAAGGTCCATTCGCGCTCGCCGGTGCGGGCATTGATGGAAAATACACTGCCAGGAGGCGCTTCGGCATAGGCCCAGTCTTTGCCGGCCCAGCCAACAATCAGATGGTCGCCTACGACGGTTGGCGGCTGCAGGATGGAGAGCGGGTACTTGGCATTAACCGTGTTCCACTGATTAATGTTCAGCACCCCCTTGTCCGCAAAGCCACTGCACGGCTTGCCGGTATCGGCATCCAGCGCAAAGAGCATGCCGTCAACGGTGCCCATGTAAACCATCTTCTGACACGCCTCTCCGGCGACCGGATTTTTTGCCTGCCAGTAAGAGACGCCGCGGTTTTTCAGCACCGGCTGGGTCAGCGCCTTGCGTGAAGATTTGGTGTCATAGTGCCACTTCTCTTTACCCGTGCCCGGGTCCAGCGCAATCAGGCGATCGAAAGGGGTGCCTATGTAGATGGTCTCATTGGCGAAGATGGGTGTCGCGGACCAGACGGTAGCCGGGGTGTCGCCTTTACCATCCGAGACGTCGCCGGTATGGAACTCCCAGACTTTGGTTAATTTACCGACGTTCTCCGCCGTAATCTGGGTGAGCGGACTGTATTTTTGGGCGTTAAGCTGCCCATGGAAGCTGTCCCAGGTGGCGGCAGAGGGCACCAGCGGCGTCGCAGGTTGATTGACCGACGCGACTTTTTGTCCGCCTTCCTGACCGGTTGACGCCTCGTCAGTGGTTTTTGTGGTGCCCGGCGCCTGCTGATCGGCCGCATCCACATTGAGTTCTTCCTGGGTCCCCTGAGAGGCTTCAGCGGCTTTATCCTGCGCCTGCAGCGAGAGTGGAGTAACCAGCAGCGCCAGCGCAGTCATGCTGACCTTAATGACGGAATAGTGTTTATCGTTATGCACGGGTGGCTCCTCAGGCTCTGACGCGGGGATTGTGACGAACGGAATTGCTGCTCAGCATAATCAGACCGACCAGGCCGACCACCATAGCTGCCGTAATGATGTACTGGTGCAGCAGCGCGGCTGCAAAACCAATCCCAAACAAGAACACGAGGGTGACAATAATCAGGAAAATGCGCCCGCCGCGACGGGATGCGGCACGCAAAATAAAGCTCAGGATTGCCAGAAACAGGCAGGCGATGGCCACGCCCAGCGCACCAATAGTACCGGTGACGCCAGTAAGCGGTGTCAGCCACGCGTATAACGCCACCGCGAAGCCAATGACCGCAGCCAGCAACAGCAACAGGCTGCCGACGCGGGAGGGTTGAGAGTGCAACATACCAGGAAGTCCCCTTATAAAATGAACAAATAACTCAAACGGCGTTTTTGTGGGTAAGTGCAGCTGTTATTGGCGCGGGCGGTAGCTAAAAAATCAACGCAGCGTGAAGAACAGCGGCATAATTCACTAAACGTAAATGAGTATAGAAGAGGATTTATTTAAGGCGATTCCTGGCCAGGTGATGTTTAACTTTTCACCCGCTGCAAATTTTCAGGTACGCGTCGCGTCGCCTGTTTGAATGCATCAGCGTGATAACCGAGAGACTTCAGCTGGCCCCGGCTCTCTTCTAACGCCGTTTCAAGCTTATCGACTTCATTAGAGAGACGGGAAACCATGACGAAGAGTATGGCGACCCCTATTACGACTGGAACAATTATCCACCATGACAGAAACATGTGCGTAACCCTGAAAGATAATCAACGTAGTTACAGTCTTATAGTTAGCTAATTAAAAACCATAATAACAATTCATTAATTTGTATTTGCCCGCATCAGAGCGGTGTTCCAGGCCGGGTAAGGCGTAGCCGCCACCCGGCGATGCAGTGCGGCCTGTCCCCCCTCACCCCAGCCCTCTCCCTCAAGGGAGAGAGAGAAAGGCAACTACGCGCCCGGCGCTTTCGGGAAAATCTCCAGATATTTCTGCGAGCCATAAAACGGGATCACCAGAAACGCCATACCCGCGCCGCCTTTGGCTAACTGCACCGCCATATCGCCGTTGCGGGTAATAAACAGCGTGCGGTCCTGCCATTGACAACCGACGCTCATATCCGGGGTGCAATTTTTATACTTCGTTAACAGTACGCCCTCTTTGGTCAGGAAGAAGTACCGGCTTTCGACACCGGACGGTTTTGCCGCCGACGCATCCAGCAGCGCGTAAGTCTCCTCCCGCAGCGTTCTGTTCTGCGCATCCAGCGATTTCACCTGCAGCGATCTGCCGGGATAGTTGAAGCGTAACTCCACCATCGCCGCGTTGTCAGCTCTGACATACAGCGTCTCGGCCAGATCGTTTGCGCCGTAGTATTTCCCCCCACCCGGCTTGAGCGGTTTCGTCATAAAGCGGTACAGCGTGTGACTGCGAATATCCTGGCGGTTGGGATACTCCGCATTAAATTGCGCTTTTTGCGGCGAGCTGACGACGCACCCGGTGAGTAACAGCAGACAGAACAGGACTGACAGTTGACGCATTTACCTTCTCCTTTGAGCATTAACCTATGATTGCCAGTAAAGCGGCGAACCAAACGCCTCCACGTAGTAATCAATCACCGCCCGCACATTCAGCGGCGGATGGCGCGTATGGGGGTAGATCGCCGCAATAGTGAGCGGCTCGGTATTGATGGAGGCCTCGTGGTCCGGCAGGAGTTTTATCAACTCACCATTGTGGACCCGGTCGCCAATCAGCCAGTCGGGGAACAGCACCATCCCCATTCCGCCCAATGCCGCGATAAGCAGGGTTTCGGCGTTGTTGGATGACATCAGCGGCGTGACGGGATAGTGGGTCCACGCCTCGCCGGGCCGACGCAGCAGCCAGCGGTTGGGGCCGGACGAGCCGCGATAAACCAGGCATTTGTGACCCATAATATCGTCCGCCGATCCCGGCGTGCCGTATTTGCGCAGGTACGCCGGCGAGGCGGCCAGGTGATAAAACTGCTGCCCCAGCACCCGGGCGTGAAAAGTGGAGTCGGTCAGCGCGCCGATACGAAAGATCACGTCGGCGGCATCCCGATGGGGATCGATATAATCATCGGTCAGCGTCAGCTCGATGCTAAGCCGGGGATAACGCTCCGTCAGGCCAGGGAGGCCGGGTGCGATATGCCGCTGGCCGAAAAAGACCGGGGCATTGATACGCACCACGCCGGTAGGCTCCCGCTTGCGCTCGTCCAGCTCCCGGCGCGCATCGTCAAGATTACTGACCATCGCCCGGGCAAAGCGGATAAACAGATGACCGCTCTCAGTAGGGATGATCGCCCGCGTGTTGCGGTAGAACAGCTGCTGGCCGAGGGCGTCTTCAAGCTGATGAATCACGCGGGAGACCTGCGAGGCCGAAACCCCTTCCCGCCGCGCCACCACCGAAAAGTTCTGGGTTTCATAGACCGCAATAAAGATCAGCAGCCAGCGAATATTGATGTTTGCGGCGTCGTACATTAATGCATTTCCTGCACAGGTGTTTATTGCATTATGGCATTTTTCTCACGGATGTTCAGGCGTACGCTTCCCGGCCTTAACGATGGAGAGACGGCGTAGTATGCAACTGATATTGATTTTATTCGTGATCGCGGGCGGCATGGGGCTGTCCGTCGAGGCTGGGCTGCTGGGGCCGCTCGGCGGCGAGGTGGGCGATCTGTGGGCCACGTTCAGCGTGTTCGGCGTGGGCGCCGCCCTGACCTTTTTGCTGATGCTGTTTTTCAGCCCGCGCAATAGCCCGTCGTTTTTCGCCCAACCCTCATGGCAACTGCTGGGCGGGGTGCTCGGCCCGATCTACGTCATTATTCTGACCATTGCGACCCCGGCCATCGGCATCGCCATGACCATGATTGGTATTCTTGCGGGCCAGGTCTTTAAGAGCCTGATCATCGACCATTACGGCCTGCTGGGCACGCCACACCGCAAAATTGACAGTAAACGCATCATCGCGCTGGGGTTCATCATCGCCGCGCTGGTTCTGGTTGCACAGGGGTAACACAATGACATTTATCATGATTATTCTGGCGGTCATCGGCGGTGCGACGCTGAGCATCCAGGCCGCCATCAACGGCCAGTTGGGCAGCAAAGTCGGCGTCTTCAAAAGCGCGTTCCTGACCTTTTCCGTCGGCGCGCTGGTCACCGCCCTGCTGATCTTCTTCTTTGAGCCGAAGCATGCCGTCACCCTGATGGATGTGCCTAAATGGCAGCTGCTGGGGGCGATGTTTGGCGTGCCCTACATCGTGATTATGGTGCTGGCCGTGCAACGTATCGGTACCGCGGTCGCCACGGTGGCGGTGATTTTTGGTCAGCTCACCATGAGCATGCTGATCGACAATTTCGGCTGGCTGGGCAATGCGGCCATTCCGTTTTCGATGAGCCGTCTGGGGGCTGTCGTCTGCCTGGGGATCGCGTTGTTCTTTATCTACTCCAGCAGCAGAACGCCGGAAACGAAAGAAGAACCTGCGCAGGCAACATAATGCCCGGCGGCGCTGCGCTTGCAGGGCCTACGAGGGTGTTGTAGGCCGGGTAAGCGTAGCGCCACCCGGCAAATACAGCCGATTCGCCAGCCCGCGGCAAATTGGTTATCATCCCCGCCTCTTTTATCCTCCGGTCAGCCTGATGTCTGCCATTATCGATACTTTTATTGCCCCGCCGTGCCACACTCCGATAGAGACGCTGTGGCAGGACGATCATCTGGTGCTGATCAATAAACCCAGCGGGCTGCTCAGCCTGTCGGGGAAAAATCCGCAAAATCTCGATTCTGTGCATCACCGGCTGGTGCAAACTTTCCCCGGCTGCACGCTGGTGCATCGCCTTGATTTCGGCACCTCCGGGCTGATGGTGATTGCCCGCAACAAGGCGATCAATGCTGCCCTCTGCCAGCAGTTCAGCCAGCGCAGCGTGACCAAGATCTATACCGCCCTGCTCTGCGGTCATCTGGCCGATGACGAAGGGGTGATTGATGCGCCGATTGCCAAAGATCCGGCGCTGTTCCCGCTGATGTCGATTTGCGCCATAAACGGCAAACCAGCCCGCTCCCGCTATCGGGTGGTGGAGCGTTTTTATCACCAGGGAGAAGTGCCGGTGACGCGGGTTGAACTCATCCCGGAGACCGGGCGCACCCACCAGCTGCGTATCCACTGCCAGCAGTTGGGCCATCCGATTCTGGGCTGCGATCTGTATGGCGGGCTCCTGCCGCCCGGCACCGAGCGGACGCCACGGCTGATGCTGCACGCCAGCGAGCTGCATTTTGCTCATCCCATTAGCGGAGAGCCGATCGTCGCCCGCCATGCCAGCCCGTTCTGAACAGGAATCACCTGAACTCAAAGGAATTTTTAAACCTCGTTTAGCATGGAGATCGCCACGCCAGTAAAACCTGCGTCGATCGTTCGGTGACGTTTTTCATTTTCCCATGAGTGCCTGTGTTAATTTGCACGCTAAGGAAGTACCTTCCATGCATTGCTTTTAATCACTTCATTCAGGACAGTAAATGAAAAGACGGTATGTTGTGGCTGATGTTTTTACTGATACCCCCTTTCTGGGCAATCCTGTCGCCGTGGTTTTAGATGCAGAGGATCTAAGCACCGAGCAGATGCAGCGGATTGCCGTTGAGTTTGGCTACAGTGAAACGACCTTTGTGCTTCCGCCGGGCGATGCTGCCCATACCGCGCGGGTACGAATTTTTACCCCTTCACGTGAGATCCCGTTCGCGGGCCATCCCAACGTCGGCACCGCTTACGTGCTGGCAACCTATGCGGCGATGAATGACACGCCTCTGCCTGAGACGCTGCTGTTTGAGGAGATTGCGGGTCTGGTTCCCGTCAGGCTGTTAAAAGACAACGGCACGGTGACTGGCGCGGAGCTTGTGACGCCGGAAGCCTTATCCTGTCGCTCTGAAGTGAGCCCGGAAAAGGTTGCCGCCTGCCTGTCGCTGACTGCAGAAGATATTCGCACCGCGGTGCATAACCCGCTTGTCGCCTCGGTTGGCCTGCCGTTCCTGGTGGTGGAACTCGTCTCCCGGGATGCGCTGCGCCGCTGCGTGCCGAACTTGCAGGGCTTTCGCGCGGTGCTGCCGCTGGATGGCGCGGTCTCTGTTTATGCCTATACCCTCGATAAAGATGCCGGTGAGCCAGGCGACCTGCAGGCGCGGATGTTGACGCCGCGCATGACGGAAGATCCGGCCACCGGCAGCGCCACCGCCGCGGTGACCGCTCTGCTGGCGCTGCATCGGGATAAAACCACGCTCTCCCTGCAGGTTAGCCAGGGCGTTGATATGGGACGAGCCAGTACGCTTTATTCGGGGTATGACGCCTCGTCAGGAAAGTCCGTTGTCCGGGTGGGTGGCAGCTGTGTCATTACCATGGAAGGGGCGTTTACGCTGTGAGGTTGCATCGCTGGAACATTGCCGGGTGGCGGCTACGCCTTACCCGGCCTACGCACATCCCCTTTTCTGAAGACGCCTCGCAGACCTTACATTCTCCCCAGCGCTACGCTTCCACACGCTAAAACTCCAGGTTAATTTGCCATTACGGACCATGTAAACAAACGCACTTGCGCACAGTGCATGAGTGCATTAGACTGACCTACGTTCACCAGGATGGAGAATGACCACACCACTTACGTTAAGGAGCATCTCTGACTTTCGCGATACCTGGCTTGAGGAGTTTTTTCTATATGGACGTCCGCATGGAAGAATCCCGGCAGAGATAGCGTCAGCTCTGATGCGAAAACTCGACATCATCAACGCAGCGACCTCGTATCGGGATCTGCGTAGCCCACCCGGCAACAAGCTTGAAGCGTTGAGCTCGCCGCTTCTGGGTTGTTATTCGATACGCGTGAACAGGCAATACCGACTGATTTTCATCTGGTCAGGCGGTAAGGCGAAAGGGATTTATCTTGATCCTCATACCTACAATGCTCACCGATGAGTGATGTAGATGGGGACACCCGCTAAACAAGGCAGGTCATAAAATGGCATTCACAAACAGCACCCGTAAACCGACCACACCCGGCGATATTCTGCTTAACGAGTTTCTTGAACCGCTGCATTTAAAAATTGCCGATCTGGCAGAGATGCTTAACGTGCACAGAAACAGCGTCAGCGCGCTGGTCAATAACAACCGAAAACTGACCACGGACATGGCCGTGCGGCTAGCCCGGGCTTTTGATACCACCATTGAATTTTGGCTGAACTTGCAGCTGAACGTGGATATCTGGGAAATTCAGCACGACGAGCGCATGCAGGCGGAACATCAGCAGATCATTACTGCGGCGGAGATGCTGGCTAAGAGGAAAGCGCAATCGTCTGTGGCGTAATGCTACGACAATACGCCTCTCGCCCACCCTTCTGGTGGGCTTTTTTACGCCCAAATTATGTAACAGCGCTCCAGATTCACATTCGTTTCTGAAGACGCCTCGCAAGAATGAAAACCGCCTTATTTCCCTGCTTTAATAGTGGCTATTTGCGGCGTAGGGTGTCGGTACGTCAGCAACATCTGGCGTCGGGATTGGCATCCCGGTTAAACTTAATGGTGACGCGGGGCTGTAACGCACCGCGCGTCTGGCAACACTTCTATGGTGGGCTGGACGGGGGCGTCGTTAGACGCGCCGGTATCCATTAAGGCCGGTAATGCCAACTCCGTTCAGTTCTGCCACCCGCGAAATTGGCATTTCCGGGTGGCGGTAAATAAACCACTTAATGGAACATAAATATGGCTACTATCAACCCGCTCATTACCGCCCCCTTCGACCACAACACCGATTTCACCGAACTGGCCGATAACTGCGAACGCTTCTGCGAAGCGATGCTGTGCGAAGAGGATCCGACAATGAAAATCGCCCTGTGCGGCCGCCTCGCTGCCTGCCTGGCACTGCTGAAACCGACGCTGCATGAGCCCATTCCCCGGGATCTTGAGGCATATCTCACCGTTGATTCCCTGCCCCTGCATCAGCCGGAGTTCGCACCGGAATCCGATGCGCTGTGCGGTTATTGTGAAGCGATCGCCCGGCTGTTAATCAGCAATACGCTGGCACCGGATACCGCCTGCACCATGAGCGATCTGCTGGCAGAGTTAACCAGCTATTTTGCCGAGCGCCTGAAGGCGCCGCGCTGGCTGGCAACCGATGCGGGAGTGGAGTGGATTAACTAATGTGAATGTTTCCCCTCACAATAGCGTGAGGGGAAGATGACAGCTAAGGATGGCTGATGACATGAGCAATTTATCGCTCCAGGAAATACATGAACACTGCCTTCATACTACTCAAAAAATCATTCAGAGCTTCGGTTGGGATAGCATCATCGTAGGTTCGTTAAGCGAGGAAGACAAAACTTACCTTTGGAATGAGAACGATAACGCGGTGCTTAACTGGCGCTGGGCAATAGAGCATTATCGTGGAAATGCCAACGATAACGGTATCTTAGATATAAGCCTAAAAAGTACGAAGGGATATGATTCTGCTGTTCTGCATGCAGCAATAATTTGCAAATATGATGCTCGCAGGGAGGAGTTCGCCATTTGCATGCTGGAAAATCTGATAGCTCACAAAAAGAGTGCGCTTACAGGTAACGTCTTTATTATTGCCCTGATCTATTCGACAACATTTTGCAGCATGATGGAACTTGATGATGTGGTGATACATGACCCCCTGGAGGACATGAAACCACGCTATCGATCGTATGGATTCTCACAAGTGTTTTACGCCCCCAACAAAATGTCCTCTGCAGTAGCTGATATTCAGACAACGATTCGACGCAAAGTGATGGGTATCCACTGAGATAAAAATCGACTGTTTGTCAGGCAAACGCGACCGCTGTAAACTCTGATGAAATGGTTAAAAACCAACCTGGAGACGTTATGATCAAGCAAAACAAAAAAATCGATTCTGTTAAAGCGACTGCTGCTGCCAAACGCGCCGCAGACTTCTGGACAACTATTGACGGCAACAAACTTGCACAAGTGGGCCAGCGGGAAAAAAAGATGGACCTCGTTGGGCCAACAAAGAAAGCTGAACTCGTTAACGTCGGCTAACGGAGTATCCCACTACGCGGCACGTTCATCCCAGCCCTCTTCCTCCAGGGAGAGGGGATTTCCCTCACCCCACCTCCCGCATTTCCGCCGCCAGATACACCCGCACATAGCGCACAAACTTGCCGACAAACACCCCGGCGAACAGCCCGCCGGTGATGATGGCGAACGCACTCACCCCTGGCCGCTGCAGCACGTCGGGTGCGATGGCGCTCATCACGCCCAATACGTACTTCACCGCAAAGGCCAGCATCATAAAAGGCAGAGCCGAATAGTCCGCATCACGATAGATGCTGCGCGGGGCGGCGGCGCGCGTGACGACCGTGCGTTTGCTCAGGATGTAGCCCATCGCCGCACCGCTGAGCAATCCCACCAGCCACAGGGAGCCGGTCGCCAGCGTCAGCGTGCGGAAAACCAACAGATCGTAGATGTCCCAGAGCAGAAAAATGGCCGGGATGATGGCCAGCTTTTCCAGCGCCACGGTCGCGGGCTTGCGCGCCTTGAGGCCCCGGTTTATCAGAAACAGCAGGATGAGATAGACCCAGAAGGGAGTGTGGATCAGGATACCCGAAATGAAATCAATCATATGGCTCACCGTTGCAGCTAGCAGGATGACACCGCGTCACCGCTCCGGCTCAGTATTGCCGATGGCCGCAGATCCACCATCATACTTTATCAGGGTTTTTAATCCGGCCCTTCGCTTACCCTTTTCGAAGTAGAATTTTCGATGAATCATTGTAATCCATGCATAATATACTCAACCGCTTCGCTAGATTATTTTTTAGTCATTCCTTAGCGCTGCGAATAATATAAGAAATCAATTAAGACTAATCCCACGTATTTTAATTTTTTATGCGCTATGCATCGCTTACGCCATTTGTAAACTTTAGTAAAGAGCCCCGCCACGTCTGGTTCCGCACGCTTCAGCGAGACACAGGAAAGCGCACAAAGCCCTGACCCCGGAAGGTCGTTTGATAACATAACCTTGTAGAAGAATATTTCGAAAACAAGCGAACCGATATATTCATACAACTCAGCACCAGGGCAGGAAATTATACGAAAAATCTGGTTTGACTCTTCAAAATTACTGGCTAAATTTAATTCTGAACGACAACGGATACGAATGAAAACGTATCTTACTGACATAAACGATGTATATGAGGAAACATAATATGGCAGAGCAACGTGGTGGTTCAGGTAATTTCTCGCAGGATCGTGAAAAAGCCTCTGAAGCAGGGAAAAAAGGTGGACAGCAAAGCGGCGGTAATTTCAAAAACGATCCGCAGCGTGCTTCTGAAGCAGGTAAAAAGGGCGGTCAGCATAGCCATGGTGGCGGACGTAAGTCTGACAACTCTTAATTCATCTCATTATTAAAGCCTGTTATTCAATTTAATCGGTAATCTGCGGGTCCGCGGGCTCGCAGAATTTTTATGTCACTGGAGAAAAGCGTATGAATATGAAAAGCATAGAAGATGTGTTTATTCACCTGCTTTCTGACACCTACAGTGCAGAAAAACAGCTGACCCGTGCCCTGGCTAAATTGTCCCGCGAAGCCTCCAGCCCGGATCTGAGCGCTGCGTTTAAAGCGCACCTGGAAGAGACCCACGGCCAGATTGAACGTATCGATCAGATCGTGGAGAAAACGCCGAATATTAAACTGAAAAGAATGAAATGCGTTGCAATGGAAGGCTTAATTGAAGAAGCCAATGAAGTCCTTGAAAGCACAGAGAAAAACGAAGTGCGTGATGCAGCATTGATCGCCGCAGCGCAGAAAGTCGAACACTATGAAATTGCCAGCTATGGCACGCTCGCCACGCTGGCAGAGCAATTAGGCTATACCCAGGCGGTAAAACTATTAGCCGAGACGCTGGAAGAAGAGAAATCCACCGATCTTAAACTCACCGATCTGGCCGTCGGTAATATTAATCAGAAAGCAGAAAAGTAAGCCGGAATTAACCGAACCCGAGGAAGAAAATATGAATCACGTAGAACATTACCATGACTGGCTACGCGATGCTCACGCCATGGAAAAGCAAGCTGAATCTATGCTCGAATCTATGGCCAGCCGCATCGATAATTATCCTGATGTACGCGCTCGCATCGAGCAACATATAACTGAAACAAAACACCAGATTACTCTGCTGGAAGAGATCCTTGATCGTAACGATATTTCCCGTTCGATGCTGAAAGACTCCATGAGCAAAATGATGGCGTTCGGCCAGTCTATGGGCGGTATGGCCGCGTCGGATGAGATCGTGAAAGGTTCTATTAGCGGCTACGTTTTCGAACAGTTTGAAATTGCCTGCTACACCTCTCTGCTGGCCGCGGCGAAAAAAGCCGGGGACGTGGCGTCAGTACCTGCTATCGAATCTATCCTCGCGGAAGAACAACGCATGGCCGACTGGCTCATCCAGCACATTCCGGATACCACGGAACAATTCCTCCTGCGTTCAGATGCTGACGGCGTGGAAGCGAAAAAATAACCCAGGAGTGAGCCTATGTTTAGACACGTAAAACAGCTGCAGTACACCGTTCGCGTTGCCGAGCCGAATCCTGGCCTCGCGAACCTGCTGCTCGAACAATTTGGCGGCCCTCAGGGTGAATTGGCCGCTGCCTGCCGCTACTTTACGCAGGGGCTGGGCGATGACGATCCAGGTCGCAGAGAGATGCTGATGGATATCGCCACCGAAGAGCTGAGCCACCTTGAAATCATCGGCACAATGGTGGGTATGCTGAATAAAGGTGCCAAAGGCGAACTGGCAGAAGGCACCGAAAGCGAAGCGGAACTTTACCGCTCCCTGACGCAAAACGGTAACGACAGCCACATCACCTCCCTGCTGTACGGGGGTGGGCCACCGCTGACCAACTCCGCGGGCGTACCCTGGACTGCGGCCTATATTGACACCATTGGTGAGGCCACAGCCGACCTGCGCTCGAACATCGCGGCAGAAGCACGTGCCAAGATCATTTATGAACGCCTGATCAACGTTACCGACGATCCTGGGGTGAAAGATGCCCTCGCGTTCCTGATGACCCGTGAAGCCGCGCACCAGCTCTCGTTTGAGAAGGCGCTGCAGTCGATTCGCAATAATTTCCCACCGGGGAAATTGCCGCCAATCGAACAATACGCCACCACCTACTACAATATGTCTGCAGGTGATGATCTTCGCGGCAGCTGGAACAGCGACGAAAACTTCGAGTACGTTGCCGATCCGCAACCTGCCGTTGACGGTGGGGACGGTAGTGCTCAGGTCACGCTTTCGAAAGAGCAGGCCGCTCTGTTGAAAGCGATGGCGAAACGCTCCGAGTCGGATCCGAAAGCCAATCCGCTAACTGGCGCTGAGCTGGGGGCCGGTAAGAAAAAACCGTAACCCCGCGCCGAAGAAAAATGCTGTACCACAATGCCCCGTTCCTTGCGGGGCATTTCGCTGACAGGGGTAGAGTACGATGTTCGAACTCGATGCGTTCCATCTCGCCAGGCTTCAGTTCGCCTTCACAGTGTCGTTTCACATTATCTTCCCGGCCTTAACCATCGGCCTCGCCAGCTATCTGGTGGTGCTTGAGGGCATGTGGCTGAAGACCAAAAATGACGTCTGGCGCTCGCTGTATCACTTCTGGTTAAAAATCTTCGCGGTTAACTTCGGGATGGGCGTGGTCTCCGGCCTGGTCATGGCCTACCAGTTCGGTACCAACTGGAGCGGCTTTTCCCAGTTTGCCGGGAGCATCACCGGCCCGCTGCTCACCTATGAGGTGTTAACCGCATTCTTCCTCGAAGCGGGATTCCTCGGCGTAATGCTGTTTGGCTGGAACAAGGTCGGGCCCGGCCTGCACTTCTTTGCCACCTGCATGGTGGCGCTGGGCACCCTGATGTCCACCTTCTGGATCCTCGCCTCCAACAGCTGGATGCACACCCCGCAGGGCTTCAGCATCGAGAACGGCCAGGTGATCCCCGAGGACTGGTTCGCCATCATCTTTAACCCCTCCTTCCCCTACCGCCTGATCCATATGTCCATCGCCGCATTCCTCAGTAGCGCCCTGTTTGTGGGTGCCTCGGGAGCCTGGCATCTGCTGCGCGGGAACGACAGGCCAGCGGTGCGCAAGATGTTCTCAATGGCGCTGTGGATGGCGCTGTTGGTTGCGCCGATTCAGGCCTTTGTCGGGGATATGCATGGCCTGAACACCCTCGAACATCAACCGGCAAAAATTGCCGCCATTGAAGGCCACTGGGAAAATCCACCGGGTGAAGCTACGCCGCTGCTGCTGTTCGGCATCCCGGATATGGAAGAGGAACGCACTAAATATGGGCTGGAGATCCCGGCGCTTGGCAGCCTGATCCTCACCCACAGCCTGGATAAGCAGGTTCCGGCCCTGAAAGACTTCCCGAAAGATGAGCGCCCCAACTCGCTGATCGTCTTCTGGTCATTCCGCGTGATGGTCGGCCTCGGGATGCTGATGATCCTGATGGGCGTGGTGAGTCTGTGGCTGCGTCACCGCCACCGGCTGTATCACTCCCGTCCGTTCCACTGGTTTGCCCTGAGCATGGGGCCTGCCGGCGTGGTGGCGATCCTCGCGGGCTGGATCACTACCGAAGTGGGGCGTCAGCCGTGGGTGGTGTATGGCTATCTGCGCACCATTGACGCGGTGTCGTTGCACAGCACCCTGCAGATGAGCATCAGCCTGCTGGCGTTTATCGTTGTCTACTGCTCGGTGTTTGGCGTGGGGTTTGTCTATCTGGTGCGATTGATTAAGAAGGGACCGCAGCCTACCGACAATCTCTCGGTGAATACTGACGGCAGACCTGCGCGTCCGCTCTCAGCGGCGGAACCGGTACCGGAAGAGGAGAAACCATAATGGGCGTCGATATCTCAGTTATCTGGTTTGCTATCATCGTCTTCGCCACCCTGATGTACATCATCATGGATGGTTTCGATTTGGGTATCGGCATGCTCTTCTGTTTTGAGCGTGACCCGCAGGCGCGTGACGTGATGGTCAACAGCGTCGCCCCGGTCTGGGACGGAAACGAAACCTGGCTGGTGCTTGGGGGCGCGGGGCTGTTTGGCGCCTTCCCGCTGGCCTATGCGGTGATCATCGACGCCCTGACGATCCCGCTTACCGCCATGCTGATCGGTTTGATCTTCCGCGGTGTGGCCTTTGAGTTTCGCTTTAAGGCCACGCCGTCGCACCGCAAATTCTGGGACTACTCCTTCGCGGGCGGTTCACTGCTGGCGACCTTCAGCCAGGGGATTGTGGTCGGGGCGATGATTAACGGTTTCGACGTCGAGGGCCGCCGCTTTGCCGGTTCCGCCCTCGACTGGCTGACCCCGTTCAATCTCTTCTGCGGGCTGGGGCTGATGGTGGCCTATACCCTGCTGGGCACGACCTGGCTGATCATGAAAAGCGAAGGGGCGTTGCAGCGTCATATGCGGGAGCTGACCCGCCATGTGCTGCTGGCGCTGCTGGTGGTGGTGGCAGTGGTGAGCGTCTGGACGCCCTTTGGCTGGCAGTATGTGGCGGATCGCTGGTTCTCGCTGCCGAACTTCTTTTACTTCATGCCGGTGCCGGTACTGGTGGCGGTATTCGGGGTATGGATCTGGCGGCTCACACGCAACCCGCACAGCCACGCCCGGCCTTTCCTGCTGACGCTCGGGCTGATTTTCCTCGGCTTTAGCGGGCTGGGCATCAGCCTGTGGCCCAACATTATCCCGCCCCGTATTACCATCTGGGACGCGGCCGCCCCGCCGTCCAGCCAGCTGTTTATGCTGGTAGGCACGCTGCTGATCATCCCGTTGATTCTGGTTTATACCGCATGGAGCTACTACGTGTTTCGCGGCAAGGTCAGGGATACCGAGGGTTACCACTAAGCCGCATTATCGCCGGGTGGCGGCTACGCCTTACCCGGCCTACAAAACCTACAGCATGCACGGCCCGCCGGGCGTTGCCGCATCGGGCACGGTGCGTAATAAAAAGCCGGGTGGCGCTGACGCTTACCCGGCCTACATGCTATTTCCGCCGGGTGAGACACTTTCCAATTAACAGCAGTCCGGCCAGCGCGGCGGTGCCCAGCAGGGCTTTGCCCGGTACGCCGGAGGTGATCGCCGCGGCGCGGGATTTGGCCTCCGGGGTAAAATGGCCGTGCACCCGGTGCTCGCCGCCGACCGGGTTGGTCAGGTTATCCCGCCGATCGGGTGGATTGAGCGCCTCCTCCATCTGCCCTTCCCAGGCCTTTTTCACCATCATCCGGTCGAGAAAACCGGGGAACAGGAACTGGCCGACAATCGCCCCGATGGTGCTGCGCCCTACCCATAGCTCGCGCACCGGCTTCTGCGCCACGCCGTAGATCGCCTCGGCGGCGACCTCCGGCTGAAACACCGGTGCCACCGGACGCATACTGTAGGCGAACTTATTCCGCGCCCAGTCAAACTGCGGCGTGTTGAGACCCGGCATCTGTACCATCGCCAGATGCACGCCGCTGCGCTCATGCATCAGCTCGGTTCGCAGCGCGTCGGTAAAACCACGGATCGCCGCCTTGGCGCCGCAGTAGGCCGACTGCAGTGGAATCGAGCGGTAGGCCAGCGCGGAACCGACCTGAATAATCACCCCGCTGTCGCGCGGTATCATATGCTCCATAGCGGCCCGCGTGCCGTTGACGCAGCCCAGATAGGTCACCTCCGTCAACCGACGAAATTCATCGTCGGTCATGCTGTAAAATGGCGCCAGGGTGGTGCACATGGCGTTGTTTATCCATACGTCGATAGCGCCCAGCCGATCGACCAGCGTCCGGGCCGCCTGGCTCAGCGCCCCGGCATCCACCACGTCCACGCTCACCGCATGGCAGTTGACGCCGTAGTTCGCCACCTCCGCCCGCGTGGCTTCCAGACTGTGGTTATCCCGGGCAATCAGCCCCACATCGTAGCCCGCCGCTGCAAAACGCAGCGCCGTGGCTTTCCCTACCCCAGCCGTAGCGCCGGTAATCACCACCACACTCATAGCCTCTCCTTAGTGCAACTGCTTTTTCCAGTGCGGGATCTGCCGCAACAGTTCAGAAAGCGCGTAGCGAACCGCTTTCTCAATCACATCTTCACACTCGCCGGTGAAGTGCTGCACGGCGGTAGTTACCTCGCCGCGGAAGCACCAGCCAAACCAGACGGTACCCGCCGGGGTGCCATCCTCGCCGCCGTCCGGCCCGGCGTAGCCGCTGATGGCGATGCTGACATCCGCATCGGCCAGCTTCAGCGCCCCCTCGGCCATCTCCCCTACCGTCTGGCTACTCACGGCAGTGTATTTTTCAAGGGTGGCATTACTCACCCCCAGCACCTTGTGCTTGGCTTCATTGTTGAAGGTCACCACGCCGGTGCCAAAGAACGAGGCAGTATCCTTTTCGGCGCAGAGCGCAGAGGCCACATTGCCACCGGTGCAGGACTCCGCCGTGGTGAGCAGCCAGCCTAAATCAGTTAACACCGTCGACACCTGGCTGGTGAGTTCCTTGGTGGTTTTGGCCTGGTTCCAGATATTTTCTTTCATGATTCACTCTCTTCGGGAATAATCGAAATATGCCCGTTACGTTCAAGGATGGCGTATTTAATTTTCTCCAGCTGGTATATGCCGTGATTTTGTCGGGCCGATACCAATATATCGTCGCAGGAGACATCTACTTTTTTTAATTTTTCGTTCTGTAATTCACCGTGTACCACCAGAATAACCGGGGAACCATCGAGCATCGATTCCGCGCCGGAGATATATTTTTTTGCCACGCCGAAAAGCATATCAATCACCACCAGCGTAATAATGGTTAACATGGCACCGGTAACCGAAAAATCCTCACCCAGCAGCGCCTGCTGGGTGGCCTCACTGATAATTAATAACAGGATCAAATCAAAGCTGGTCATCTGCAGCAGCGCCCGCCTTCCGGCTATTTTAAACACCACCAGTAAAATCAGATAAATCGCCACTGCCCTGAGTATCATTTCCATGTGGGACCCTTAAGGATAGATAAATTGCCAGAAAGAGAGCCCCGGCTGATTATTTACTGTGACGGTAGTGACGGTTTTACCCGGCTGTTCCGGGGTGCTGTAGAGCCAGACGGTAAAATCCTGACGCGCTTTTGCCGCCTGATAAACCAGCACCAGCTCCCCGCCCTCGCTGCGCATTTCATCGGGCTGCGGCCAGATATTATCGGTTTGCGTTCGCGCCATATATTCTCCGCCAATGCGCAGCGTCAGCGGAGTCTCACCCTGACCCGGCGAGGTAATTTTCAACTCCACGGGAGAGAGCAGTCGGCCAAAACGCTGATATTCCACCTGCACGCTGTTGGCGGCGTTGGTTTTTGTCGCGTCGCTAAAATAACCGCCCGAAAAAAGCCCTAACAGCGCAGCGGCAATAATCAGCAATAACAGTACAAAACCGAAGCGGTGAGCGTTGTATTCAAACTGCAGGGCGGCATGGTTTTGTTTCACGCCGGGCAAAGAAGGGGATTTTTCTTTTGCATTCGCCATATATCACCTCACCGTCTCGCTTATTAATATTATGCAGCCAGATGATTTTTATAGATAAATTTGATTAAGACTGTTCCTGTTTGCAAAATAAAAAATAGCAACCAGGCTTAATCTGTCAAGCCAGTTAAACCAAGGAGGCCGTATGAAATTAACTGTCGCACCCTTATTGTGTTGTCTTTTAATCCCGGCGGCGTATGCCGAAGATAATGGTGGACTGAAGGAAGATACTGCCCCTCCGGCGCCACATGCGCTGGATGATGGTTATCGTGGCGCGGAAGATGCCAGAATCATGACCGTGGAGCAGGCTAAAGAGATGCACGACGGGGCTACGATCTCCCTGCGGGGTAATTTAATTGATGGCTCCGGTGGGGATAAATTTAAATTCCGCGATAAAACCGGCACCATTGATACCATTATTCCCCAGGCCGTATTTGATGGCCGCACCGTACAGCCCGATAATATGATCAGCATTAACGGCAGTCTGGACAAGAAATCCACCCCGCCTGTGGTGCGTGTCGACCGCATCCAGAAATAACCGTCAATTTCACTTAAGTTTCGCGTGGATATTTCCTGACATCCACGTGAAACCCCCGATATATTCTCTCAAGACGCAAACCTACCAGAATTGAGGAGCCCAAAACTCGGATAATTCTGTGCTTTAGGATTAATCCCCCTTTCCTTCCCCTCGCAATACTTAAACAATTTTACACAAATTCACATTGTATTCTTTTTTGCTTACACAGCACGGATTCGCCGATGAACGCCCGACACAATATCGCCATAATAATAACGACAGCCACCGGGCTGTCTTTACTGTTTCCTGCCCAGGCGGCGGAGCCAGATAATCAATTTATTATTCAGCAGCAGCGCCAGCGAGCATTAGAGCAACAATTAACCCCGCCCGTCCCGGACGTGCGTCTGTCCGAGCCCTCATCCGGCTTTGGCAAGATTGCTTTTCCAACAGAAAAGCCCTGCTTCCCGATTAACCGCGTCGAGCTGAGCGGTCAGGAGGCCCTGCCTCACTGGCTGCCGCTCCAGCGTATTGCAGACCAGGCTCAGGGGCGCTGTCTGGGCGGGAAAGGGATTAACCTGTTGATGAGCACGATGCAGAACCGCATCGTCGACCACGGCTGGATCACCACCCGCGTGCTGGCTCCGTCGCAGGATCTGAAGAGTGGCACCCTGAAGCTGGCCATCGTGCCGGGCACCATCCGCCATGTGAAGCTCACTGAAGAGAGCGACGACTACATCCAGCTCTACAGCGCCTTCCCGGCTCACGAGGGGAACCTGCTGGATCTGCGCGATATTGAACAGGGGCTGGAGAACCTACAGCGCCTGCCGACGGTCGAGGCCAACATGGAGCTACTGCCGGGAGAGAATCCTGGCGAGAGCGACGTGGTGATAACCCGTAAGCAGAGCAAAATGTGGCGTATCGGCCTGTCGCTGGACGATGCCGGGACCGAAACCACCGGGCGCTACCAGGGCGGCGTCACTCTGTCGCTGGATAACCCCTTCTCCCTGAGCGATCTGCTGTATGTCTCGGCCAGCCACGATCTGAATGACAAGGGCGGTAAAGGCAGCAAAAACTATACCGCCCACTACTCGGTGCCCTTCGGCTACTGGATGCTGGGCATCACCGGCAGCGACTACGACTACCACCAGACCGTTGCCGGGCTGAACGAGGATTATCGCTACAGCGGTAAGAGCAAAAACCTCGACATTCAGCTCAGCCGCGTGCTGCACCGCAGCGGCTCGCAGAAGACCACCTTCTCTTACGACGTGCTGGCGCGGGAGACCCGCAACTATATCGACGATACGGAAGTGGGCGTTCAGCGCCGGCAGACCGCGGGCTGGCGCATCGGGCTGGATCATCGCCACTACATCGGCCAGGCGACGCTGGATGCGGGCATCAGCTATCAGCGCGGCACCCGCTGGTTCGGCGCACAGCCTGCACCGGAGGAGTACTGGGGCGATGCCACCGCCCTGAGCAAAATTACCCAGCTCAGCGCCGGACTCGATCTGCCATTTGCCATCGGCACGCAGAACTTCCGCTACAACGTGCAGTACCTGCGCCAGATCAGCAATACGCCGCTGACGCCGCAGGATCAGTTTGCCATCGGCAACCGCTGGACGGTGCGCGGCTTTGACGGCGAGCGCACCCTGAGCGCCAGCCACGGCTGGTACGTGCGCAACGATCTGGCCTGGCGCACGCCGCTGCCGAACCAGGAGTTCTATCTGGGTGCCGATTACGGCGAAGTGGGCGGTTACAGTTCGGATCTGCAGGTGGGTAAACACCTGGCAGGCGGCGTGGCGGGCCTGCGCGGCAACGCCTTTAACACCGGCTACGACCTGTTCGCCGGGACGCCGTTCTCGAAGCCGGACGGCTTTGAAACCAGCGATCTCACGCTCGGCTTTAACCTCAACTGGAGCTGGTGATGCGCGTCGGAAATCTGGAGATTAAAGCCCCACTGATCCTCGGCGGGGAAGAGAGCGAGGCCGAAGTGCTGGGGGCCACCGTCTGGCTGTGGATGCACTCCCCGATGCACCGGGATGCTCCCCTGCACGCCCTGCCCACCCTGCTGCTGCCGATCATTAAGCGCCGTCAGTACGTGCTGGTTATCGAGAACGACCGCCCGGTCTTTTTCCTCAGCTGGGCCTGGCTGAATGAGGAGGCGGAAGCCCGCTACCTCACCCGCCCGTCCATTGAGATGCCAGAGGCGGACTGGGACAGCGGAAATCGGATCTGGTTCTGCGACTGGATCGCCCCCTTCGGCCACACCGCCGCGATGTACGACCTGATGCGCCGCGATATCTTCCCCGACCACGTCTGCCGCGCGCTGTATCACCGCGGCGCAGAGCGTGGCAAGCGCGTGATGCTGTTCCACGGCAGCCACGTCAGCCGTCAACACGCCAGAGAGTGGCAACAGAATCACCCGCTCGCAGTAAGCCTGCCGGAAGCGTTTAAAGGAACGAACCATGAATAAGAACCTGTACCGAATTGTCTTTAACAAAGCGCGCGGCATGCTGATGGTGGTGGCGGATATCGCCCGCTCCCGCTGCGCCGGTTCGTCCCGTTCTTCCGGCATCGGCCATACCCATAGCCAGCTTATCGGCAAGGTGAGCGCCATCAGCTTTAGCCTGTGGCTGGCGATGGGGGCCGTGCAGACGGCGCAGGCCACCATCGTGGCAGACGCCGGTGCGCCAAAAAACCAGCAGCCGACGGTGGTCAACAGCGCCAACGGCACGCCGCAGGTCAATATCCAGACCCCGTCCGCGGCCGGGGTGTCACGCAACAACTACACCCAGTTCGACGTCGACAACAAAGGGGCGATCCTCAACAACTCGCACAACAACGTGCAGACCAATTTGGGCGGCATGGTGGCGGGCAACCCGTGGCTGGCGAAAGGCGAAGCCAAAGTGATCCTCAACGAGGTGAGCTCCCGCGACCCGAGCAAGCTGAACGGCATGATCGAAGTGGCAGGTAAAAAAGCCCAGGTGGTGATCGCTAACCCGTCGGGCATCACCTGTAGCGGCTGCGGCTTTATCAACGCCAACCGCGCCACCCTCACCACCGGCCAACCGCAGATGAAAGATGGCGCGCTGACCGGGTTTAACGTCGAGCGCGGCGAGGTGGTGGTTGAAGGCGCGGGGATGGACAGCTCCGGCGCGGATTACACCGACATCATCGCCCGCTCGGTGAAGGTTAACGCCGGGCTGTGGGCAAACGATCTGAAGGTCACCACCGGACGCAACAAGGTGGATGCCGCCCACGAGGTGATCGAAAAAGGCAGCGACGATCCTGCCACCCGCCCGCAGCTGGCGGTAGACGTGGCCAGCCTCGGCGGCATGTACGCAGGCAAGATCCGCATGGTCGGCACCGAGACCGGCGTCGGGGTACGTAACGCCGGGGCCATCGGTGCCCAGGCAGGCAGCGTAACCATCTCTGCCGACGGGCGCATCGAGAACAGCGGCACCGTGCGCGCGGGCGACGCTGCCAGCCTGCAAACCGCCAGCGAACTTAACAACAGCGGGGTGATCACCGCCGCCAATAACGTGCATGCGAACGCCGCCAGCCTGACCAGCAGCACCAACAGCGTGCTGGCCGCCGGGGTGAAAAGCGACGGCAAGCTCGCCGACGCGGGCGATCTGGAACTCAGCACCAGCGGCCAGTTGACCGCCCACGGTCAAAACCTCGCGGGCGGTAACCTCAGCGCCCGCGGCCAGGGCGTGGACGTCAGCGGCAGCCAGACCCAGGCTAAACGCGTTCTGCTGGACGGCGGCGTGGGGGATGTGAGCACCGCCAGCGCCAGGGTCAATGCCAGCGAACTGACCGTCCGCAGCGGTAAGATGCTCAACAACGCCGGGGGCGCGCTGAGCGCGGAGACAATTAACCTCAGCGCCCACGACCTCAGCAACCAGCAAGGTAAAATCGTTCACAGCGGCGGCAGTGCGCTGGCGGTGGATCTGCCGGGCAAGCTCGATAACCGTCAGGGGCAGATTGGCGCAGCCAACGGCGTGCAGCTTAAAGCGGCAGCCATCGACAACACCGCAGGGCAGATCGTGGCGGTGGCGGGCAACACCCGACTGGACGCCGGAACCCTCAACAACCAGCAGGGGCTGATCTCTGCGGCTGCGGGCGACGGCGAGATCCAAAGCCAGCAGGCGGTGAATAACGCCAAAGGGCGTATCGAGGCGGCGAAAACCCAGCGCATCAACGCCGGGCGCCTCGACAACCAGCAGGGGGTGATTGTCGCCGACGGCGCAACCCTGGCCCTGAATGAATTTGATAACCGTTCCGGCTCCCTGCTCTCTCAGGGTTCCCTGAACCTCGAGAGCGGCGCGCTGAACAACCAGAGCGGCTTCCTCGCGAGCGACGGCGATTTTAATCTGAGCGCGGGTGCCATCGACAACAGTGACGGCCAGATCGGCGCGAACCGGACGTTGACCGCCGGATTCGACACGCTCATCAATAACGGCGGCGCGCTGAAATCGGTCGGGGCCATGACCCTGAGCGGCGGCCTGCTGGATAACAGCCACGGCACCACCTTCTCCGGGGACAGCCTCACCTTCAGTGGCGACACGCTGAACAATACCGCCGGGCAGCTGGCGGCGACAGAGAGCCTGTCGCTGGCTACCACGCAGCTCATTAATAATAACGGCGTGCTGCAGGGCGACGGGGTTAACCTCACCTCCGGCGCGGTCGATAACAGCGCAGGTACCCTCAACAGCCTGGGTGCCCTGAACTTCTCGGCAGAACGCATTAATAACCAGGCAGGCACCCTGGCCGCCAGCGGCGCGGCGGATGTGGCGGCCACGGATCTTGATAACCGCAGCGGCGGGCGCATCATTGGCGAGGCCGAAACCGCCCTGCACACCACTAACCTGCAAAACGGCGGCGGGCAGATCCAGTCGGTGGGCGATCTGCTCCTCGACAGCGCCCGGGGCACCGTGGATAACGTCTCGGGGCTGATCCGCAGCGGTAAAAGCGTGACCCTGACTGCCCTGCACTTTGCTAACCAGGATACCCTCGGGGAAAACCAGGGCCTCGAAGGCCAGAGCCTGGCGCTGAATACCGACAGCCTGGAAAACCAGCGCGGCAGCATCCTGGCAAATAACACGCTGGATATTGATAACAGCGGCGTGCTGAACAACAGCGCAGGGGTGCTGGCTGCGGGCGAAACGCTGGAGCTCAGCGGTAACGGGCTGAACCTGATGAATGCGGGCGGCACCCTGAAAGCGGGTAAAGCGCTGAGTGTGGATGCGGCGTCCCTCGATGCCAGCGGTCAGCTGCTGTCGCTGGGGGATATGGATCTCCACAGCACCAGCGGCGTGAACAACACCGGCACCACCATCGCTAACGGCAACCTGACATTCACGACTGACGGGGACCTCACCAACAGCGGCCAGCTGATGGCGGGCAGCGCCCTCGACGTGCAGAGCGCCAACCTGACCAACCTCGCCAGCGGTGAAATCAACGCCGGTAGCACCACTCTGACCGCCAGCGGGACAGTACGCAATACCGGCCTGATCGACGGGATTGTCACCCGCATTAACGCCAACACCCTGACCAACATCGGCACCGGGCGGATCTACGGCGATGCGGTGGGGGTAAATGTGGAGACCTTCAACAACCTTGCGGAAAACGGCACCGCGGCGACGCTGGCCGGACGCGAGCGCGTGAACCTCGGCGTGCAGACCCTGAACAACGCCGACCATGGCCTGATCTACAGCGCAGGCAGCATGACCATTGGCGGGGCGCTGGACGACAGCGGCGGCGTCACCGGTCGCGCCGGGACCATTAACAATCATAGCTCCACCATTGAATCCGCCGGGGATATGGCGATTGCCGCCGGGCAGATCAATAACATCAACGACCACTTCTCCACCGAAGTGGTGCGGGTGTCGCAGGACGATCTCACCGACTATCAGCACACCGGGTCAACCAACCGCTGGAGCTCGACAGAGCAAGGCGTCTGGGTGGATGATAACTCCTCCGACGGCCTGAAAAACCTCAACACCCCGGAGCGTTCCGGCCACGGCAACGACAATTTCAACCAGTACGACTACACCCGTACCATTGACGAAACCCGCATCAAAGAGAGCGACCCGGCGAAGATCCTCGCGGGTGGCAACCTGCTGATGACCGGTGACAAACTGTTTAACGACAAGAGCCAGGTGATCGCAGGCGGCACCCTGGCGATTGACCAGATGGGCAGCGTGCAGAACGAGGACGTGCCCGGCAAGCGTTACACCAATGATGAGGGCACTGTCACCCACTACTACCGTATTCGCCACAAAGGCGACGACGAGCAGGGGCGCGATCGCACGGCGTATACCCCGCCAACCACCATTCAGGATATCGCCCTGAAACCGGGCCAACTGGTCAGCAACGGCAGCGTCGAGGGGAGTAACCTCAGCATCACTCCGCTGGTGTTGCAGGGAACCGACGTGGCGATTGGGCAGGCCGCAGGGGTGAAACCCGCGCCGCAGCAGACCGTCTCCCCGGGCGAGCCGGTGACCCCGCCTGCCGGGCAGCAGTTTGAAGTGACCCCGGCCGACGGCGCGATCCGCATTATCGGGCCGAATACCACCCTGCCGGACAACAGCCTGTTCAAGGTGAACCCGTCGTCAGACGTGCCGTACCTGGTGGAGACCGATCCGCGTTTCACCAACGAGCGCCAGTGGCTCGGCAGCGACTATATGCAGGACGCCTTTACCGCCAATGGCGACAACACCCAGAAACGGCTGGGGGATGGCTACTACGAGCAGCGCCTGATCCGCGAGCAGGTGATTGGCATTACCGGCCAGCGCTATCTCGACGGCTACAACAACGACGAAGAGCAGTACAAGGCGCTGATGGATCGCGGCATTACCTTCGGCAAGCAGTACGATCTGAAGATCGGTGTGGCGCTGACGCCAGAGCAGATGGCGCTCCTGACCGGGGATATCGTCTGGCTGGTCAACACCCGGGTGAAGATGCCGGACGGCTCAACCGAGAACGTGCTGGTCCCGCAGGTCTACGCCAAAGTGAAACAGGGCGATATCGACGGCTCCGGGGCGCTGATTGCCGGGAACAACGTCTCCATCAAGCTTAACGGCGACCTGTTTAACCGCGGGACGATTGCCGGGCACAAAGTCCTGCAACTGGACGCCGACAACATCACCAACCAGACCGGCACCATTCAGGGTGCGGACGTTAATCTGAACGCCCGCACCGATATCAACAACATCGGCGGTGCCATCGTGGGTGACAGCAGCGTGCTGGCCAGCGCCGGACGCGACATCAATCTCACCAGCACCACCCTCAGCGCCGACAGCGTGAACGGCGAGAACAGCTTCGCCCGCACCACCATCAACAGCGTCTCCGGCATTTACGTGCAGGGCGACGACGGCAAGCTGGCGCTGCAGTCCGGGCAGGATATCACCCTGACCGGGGCGCAGGTGATCGCCAGCGGCGAGAACGGCAAAGCGCAGCTGGTGGCCGGGCGGGATATGACCCTCAATACGGTGGAGACCGCCAGCCGCGATAACCTGGTGTGGGATGGTGACAACAGCCTGAAGCAGGGCCAGACCCAAACCGTTGGCAGCGAAGTGACCGGCAAAGGGGACGTCACCCTTGCCGCCGGTAACGATCTCAACGCCCGCGCCGCCGCCCTCTCCGCCGGCGAGGCGCTGAACGTCAGCGCCGGGAATAACCTGACCCTGACGGCAGGCGAAAACACCCAGGATCTGGACGAACGGCATAAAGTGGTGGGCGGTAACGGCTTCCTGTCGAAAACCACCACCACCACCCGCGATCAGATTGACCGTCAGACGGTGCAGAGCAGCGAGCTGAACGGCAATACCGTTAACCTCACCGCCGGAAACGATCTCACCGTACGCGGCAGCAACGTGGCGGGTACGGGGGATGTCTCCCTGCTGGCAGGCAACAACCTGACCGTGGAGACCCAGAGCGAGCGCAATAGCGAACTGCACCAGAAGCAGGAGAAAAAATCGGGGCTGTTAAGCTCGGGCGGGATCGGCTTTAGCGTCGGCACCCAGAGCATCAAAACCACCGACACCGGCGCAGACGCCACCCAGGCGGGCAGCACGGTGGGCAGCGTCGATGGCGACCTGACCCTGCGGGCGGGAGATCGCCTGACGGTGAGCGGCTCGGATCTGGTGGCCGGTCAGGATATGACCCTGACGGGTAAAAACGTCGACATCACGGCGGTGAACAACCGCAGCCAGCAGACCCACGAGGTGGAGCAGAAAACCTCCGGGCTGACCCTGGCGCTCTCCGGCACCGTCGGCAGCGCGCTCAACAGCGCCGTCGAGGCCTCCCAGCAGGCCAAATCCTCCGGCAGCAGCCGCCTGCAGGCGCTGCAGGGCGTGAAGGCCGCGCTCTCCGGGGTGCAGGCCGCTCAGGCCGGACGGATGGATCAGGCTCTGGGCGGGGATGCCTCTAACACCAATACCGTGGGCATTAGCCTCTCTTACGGCAGCCAGTCGTCGAAATCGACCCAGTACAGCGAGCAGAACACCGCCCAGGGCAGTACCCTTAACGCCGGGCGCGATCTCAGCGTGATCGCCACCGGCAGCGGCGCGCGCAGCGCGGACGGGGATCTGACCGTGGAAGGCAGCCAGCTCAGAGCGGGTAACGACCTGACTCTCGCCGCCAATCGCGATCTCTACCTGCGCTCAGCGCAAAACACCCAGCTGCTGGACGGCAAAAACGAGAGCAAGGGCGGCAGCGTCGGGGTTGGGATCGGCGTCGGTTCCGGCGGCTTTGGCCTTAACATCTCCGCCAGCGTCAACCGGGGCAAGGGCAACGAGAGCGGCAACGGCACCACCCACAGCGAGACCACCGTGGATGCGGGCCGCCAGGTGAATATCCTGACCGGACGTGACGCCACCCTGACCGGGGCCCAGGTGAGCGGCGAGACGGTGAAAGCGGACATTGGCCGCAACCTGACCCTCACCTCCGAGCAGGACAGCGATCGCTACGATTCGAAACAGCAGAACGCCAGCGCGGGCGGGAGCTTCAGCATTGGCTCCATGACCGGCTCGGCCAGCGTCAACCTCAGCCGCGACAAGATGCACAGCAACTACGACTCGGTGGTGGAGCAGACCGGGATCTTCGCCGGCAAAGGCGGCTACGACGTGACCGTGGGCGAGCATACCCAGCTCAACGGGGCGGTGATTGGCTCGACGGCGACCGCCGATAAAAACCGTCTCGATACCGGCACCATCGGCTTCAGCGATATTGAAAACCGCGCCGATTTCGAAGTGGAACACCAGAGCGTGGGGATGAGCACCGGGGGCAGCATCGGCAGCCAGTTTGCTGGCAACATGGCCAACGGCCTGCTGGTGGGGGCAAACCGCGACGGGCATGACAGCAGCACCACGCACGCCGCGGTATCGGACGGTACGCTGATCGTCCGCGATCAGGATCGGCAGGTCCAGGATGTCAACCAGCTCAGCCGCGACGTGGAGCACGCCAACCAGACGCTCTCCCCTATCTTCGATAAGGAGAAAGAGCAGGAGCGACTCCAGCAGGCGCAGCTGATCGGCGAGATTGGCAATCAGGTGGCGGATATTGCCCGCACCGAGGGCAGCATCCGCGCCACCAACGCGGCGAAAGAGAAGCTGAAAAACGTCAACGCGCAGGATCTGCAGGAGGCGAAAGCCGCGTGGGAAAAAGCCAACCCGGGCAAAACCGCGACCCTTAGCGACATCAACGGCCAGATCTACCAGACGGCCTATAACGACGCGCTCAGCGCCTCCGGCTTTGGTACCGGTGGGCAGTATCAGCAGGCAATTCAGGCGGCGACGGCGGCGGTTCAGGGGCTGGCGGGGAGCGATCTCAGCGCGGCCCTCGCGGGCGGTGCCGCACCGTACGTGGCAGAGGTGATTGGTCACTACAGCGGCCTGAACGACGCGGGCAAAGTTGCCGCCCACGCGGTGGTCAACGCCGCGCTGGCCGCCGCCCAGGGGCAGGACGCACTGGCGGGTGCCGCCGGTGCCGCCACAGGCGAACTGGTGGGGATGATCGCCACCGAGATGTATGGCAAATCTGCCGATGAGCTGGACGAAACGCAGAAGCAGACGGTTTCTGCCCTGGCAACGCTGGCGGCGGGCTTGTCCGGCGGCCTGGTGGGCGACAGCTCAGCTTCAGCTGTGGCGGGGGCGCAGGCGGGTAAAACGACGGTTGAGAATAACTACCTGAGTGACAAACAAAAAGCGCAGCGCGACCGTGAGCTGGCCGAATGCAAAACCTACGTGTGTAAGGCACAAATGTCTGCCAAATGGACGGCTATCGATCTCGGGCAGGACGGGAGTTTTGCCGCCGGGATGATTGCAGGCGTTCCTGCAGGCCTGTATGACACCGTCGACGGCATTGTCAAAACAGCCAGCAGTCCGCTTGAAACCTATGAAGCACTCAAATCACTGTTCAATAGTGACGATGTGCTGGGTAACGTCTCCGATGCGGTTAAACAGTCCTATATCGATCGCATTAATCGTATGGAGGATGAATACCAGAAAGCAGGGGCAAGCGGGTCGTTCAACGCCGGGGTTGAAGGCGGAAAACTGGTTACGGATATTGTCGGATTAATGGCAGGTACGGCAGGAGTGGCAAAACTTGGCGTTGCGGTAACGGAGAAAGTGGTCTCCAGAGTTGCCGGTAAAGTGCTTTCAAACGCCAAACTGAACATTAAAGACTTGCCGGATATCAACGGGAAACTCCACTCCAGCGCAGTCAGGGGGGATGCGACGATCCCCGTTGATAAAATTGAACTCTACCTGCGCGGCAAAGCCGCAGGTGACCTCGACGCACTACAGCAAGAATACAATGCGCTTAAGGCCGCCCGACGCAGTAACCAACGGGAGTTTGCCAAAGATCCGGCCAATGCGAAGCGATTGACGGCCCTCGAAAAGAGCATTCATAATGTTGAGCGATCCCGGGGTATGGCAAGCGAACTGGACATCGCAGGTATCGCGGACACCACTAAGAATAACCACCTGATAATGGATAAATTGCTCGACTCCGCGAACACGGTCACCCGTGAAAACAGAACGTCGTCTGTGGTTATGCAGGGCAGGAATAATTCTGTCAGAATTACGGCAACCTGGACAATATTGCCAGACGGAACGAAACGATTATCGACGGTGACGACAGGGGCCTTTAAATGACAAATAAATCAGTTAACCAACTACGGGCAGGGTTAGATCGCTACCAATCAAACGGCTATGTCGAATCCAATTCATTTAACGATCCGAATGATGATGCTCTGGAATATCTGGGCATGCTGCTCGTGGAAGATCAACCCACTGCGCTAAAGTATTGCCAGGGATTTTTGCAGCAGTCCCGGGTCAATGATGAACTAAAATCAGCCGCACTTGATTTCTTACTACTGTCCAGTGAATGGAGTTTCGCGTATCAGTATCTTTATAGCCAGGCGGAAAGACTTTCTATCCCGGAACTTGAAAAGGCGTTTTTTTATTTTTATTGTGATAAAAACGAAGCCGCACCTTATCCCGTTCCCGAAGGGCTATTCACTAAATTGTTAGCCCGATACGAGGTTGTTAAGAATGAGCCCGATGCTTATTTTTATCATCTACATGAAGCCTATAATGACTTTGTTAAAACACTTTCCGATACGCGGAATTGACTTTATTGTGGGGAAGAATCTGTGACTCACTCACATCATTTGATTAAAGTTATTGCCGACATGGCCATTTTTCTTGAATTCACTGACGAACATTCGCTCAATCCAGATGCCGCTGTGGAAATGATGGAACATATTGCCGCCGAGCTTCAGCTATTAACGGACGATGAGAAAGAAAGCGTCATTGATTCCTTTGCAGAGATTGCGAAAGCGTACCGGGGGGATGAGTCTGACTTTGTCAAAGGCCTTCCCGATACGCTGGGCTTACGTTAACCTCATTTAATGAATCGTTCTTACAGACCTATATTGGCGGGAAAAAACCACATTGTTTAACCTTCTTTCCTGAACAAAATCCGCTTTCGCAGGTGGGAATTTCAAAAATGAAAAACAGCACTAAATCGTTCATTAACCTTGTTTACCTGTGCTGCGCAATAGGTCTGGCCGTGTTCATCCTGACGCTCCTTGGCCGTTTAGTCGGCGCAGGATTAGCATGGAATGTGAAAGAGGGTTTTCCCTTCTCTTTCAAAGACGTGTTGATATGTCTTGAGTTAACCTGGCTGGGGTTGCCTGCGGGTTTGGTCATCTGGTTTTTTTATCACCGGTAAAAGCCCAGGACAGGTTGTAATGTGAATCACCTCCCGCCCTTCCGGCGGGAGGTTGGCTTTATGACAAAGTAAAATGAGACTCGATAATTCCAAAAAATCCCTTTGGGCGCTTATGGGCATATGTTTTTTGATGTGCATCGCATTGATGATAATTGGTCTTTTTTCTTATCTGGTGAAAGGCTGGTTAATCTGGGTCTTTGATAAGCCTTTTCCATTCGGAAAAGAAGAGATAATTACCATTTTAAAAATCAGTGTGTAAGGTTTACCTGCGGGGATAGTGTTCTGGATTTTTGGTATCCGTTAGGAGTATATTCGCGAGGTTCGCTGATATGTTAGTCAATATTGCTGAAATACAAAGACAAACTGATGAGATGATTTTACGAGCAGGCTTTCCAAAACATTCAGTGAATCTGTGTTCTGCTCCCTATGGCGATGGCACCCCCTATATTTCATTCGAAAATGATTTATATAACTATATTTATTCAGAAAGAGGGTATGAGGTCTCCCGGAAAGTCACTCACTCTTTGAATACGCTGCTTTATTGGATAATGTCCGAATTCGCCTATCAGATTGCCTACCAGTATGAGTTAGATCACAGGGTTGAAGGCAGGGATGGACGGCGCATCGCTTTTCCAAAATTTATTGAAATAATGGCGAATATGAATCCAGCCTGGGAGTCGGAAGCGCGAGTTGACATTCAAAAAATTCTGGCTGAAGCGCCCTATGACGATAGTCTCTATACATAGTTGAGGGCAACATCGCAGCGGCACTGATGCAAAGTAAACCACAAAGCAAGTGGCTAAAAGCAGATGAAGGTCGAAAATGAATGCTATAAGCGCGAAAAATGTAGGAATACTTGCAGCGATTACCATTGCAGAAGTTGGTCCAGCGTCTGATGTAAAAGCTTTTTTTAATCTGGTGCTCTCTTTATTAGAAAACGGCGTCAAAGGTAGCAAATATCCCTGGGTAATGGAAAAACTTTATCGTGGGTCTTTAGCTTATGATGAGCTTTACAAAGTCAAAAACGAGCTGGACTCTATTAAAAATGAATTTTTATCAATATCACCTGGTAATATTGAGTGGTCATCATTTGGGGTAGATAAAAACAACTCCCGATTAAATTTTGAAGGAGAGAATATGTTTTCAGTCTTTAAGCGGTTTTTTAAAGCTTTTGATGAAGCATTTCAGGCGCTTCGCGAAGTATGTCGCGGCCTTTAGGAGGATAGCTAGCTCCTCAGCCTGTTCCGCCAGCTGGCGTTTAAGACGGGCATTCTCAGCGGCGAGTTCATTTTCACGGTCAGAGTATGAGAGCTGTTGCTGCTGTTTACTGCGCCAGGTATAGAGCTGCGATTCATACAAACTGAGCTCGCGGGCTGCTGCGACAACACCAATGCGCTCAGCCAGTTTAAGGGCTTCCTGGCGAAATTCAGGTGTGTGCTGCTTGCGTGGTTTTTTGGTGGTTGATGCTGGTTTCGTCATGTGAGCTACCTCTGGTTGAGAGTTTACTCACTTAGTCGCGTGTCCACTATTGCTGGGTAAGATCACTACATGCTAATTAATGAACCGTTGAGCTGGTATTAAAAATTTACTATGACTCATTTAATAATGAAGCCCTGAACAGTACCAGGTAATAAAACCCGAATTGACGGACGGCACTGAACAGGGAAATCATAGTGTACTGTTAATACTAACAGATTTCATTTAAAAATAGATGGATTACAAGGAAATAAAGCCAACAAGACTCTAAACCCGCCTGTCATATTTATTCTGTAGGTGGATTTAGAATCGCTGTAAGAGTTTTACTTTACAGTGCCAAGTATTTCTCTTAAAAAATCATTGAAGTTATCAAATGAACCAAATATGTTTTCTGTAGCAACATTATCCCTAATTTCAAACAAATTGCTTATAGAGTTATAAGTGAATAATGAAATGCTATCATTGCCGATTACTAAATTCTTCATCAGATCAGGATTAATGAAGTCATCATTGTTCCTATAGAAATCATTCATCACAAAGAGATTTTTAACTAATGGTTCAGGTATTGAAAGACTGAATAAAATTAACCCGTTGCATTCAAAACCATCCATTGTTTTTAAAAAATTTAAATAATCAGGTTGGTTATTACATAACTGATAGAGTTCATTACACACACTACTTATTACCGGCTGTAATTTCGCACTATGATTTTCTTTAGTTATGCTCTCTATGAATGAAAATTCAAGAGGCTTTTCTACTGGATAATTCAATTTGTCCAACATCATCTTTAATTCGATAAGAATTTCTTTTGTCTCATTTTCCATTTTTATTCCCTCCAAATTATTTAAGTGGATAAATTGAGCCAGTAGGTATAGCCCACGGAGTCACCTTACTTTCACCTACTATCATACCTCTTGTTACAGATGATTGCATGTTAGTGAAGACTTTATGGAATGGTTCATTCTCGATCAACGTTAGGTTACTAAAAGCGTTAGTACCTCCATCATCGAGAGGCAATTTATGGTGAACACTCCATCCATTAGGTATTCCACCTTCAGACATTCTCATAAGATCAGAAGGGTTAAAACTATTAGCAGCATCTTTAGTATTTGCTAATTTGTTAAGAAAATTTTTTCTTACGGTACTATTAAATTCTTTTCGTAATACTGCTGTTTCTATAGGATCACGTTTGACGTAATTAATTTCTTTTACTGTAATTCCATCAAGCAGTTTTGATTCACCTCTTAATTTCCCTAAGTAAGTATTCATACCCTCTACATTTGTAGCTCGCTTTGCTAACAGAATTGATGCTGCTGCAATAGCGGTACCTGCTGTTTGTTCATTTAATACCTGATCATACCCCTTAATAGCATCCCCGCCCAACTGTTCTGCTGCTTTTCTAAAACCCTCCACGTTACCATTATATATACCGCCAGCAGCTAGCAAACGCCCGGCGGCTTTGCTATTAATTGTTTTAGCCGCTTGTGCGTGTTGTATTGGAGCATCCGAATAATGTATCTTTTGTGTTGGGGCTGGTTTACGCCCCTGATGATTATTCAAGCATTTTTCATAAGCCGTTCGAACTTCCATTTCGAACCACTCATGCCAATGTTCCATAAAGCAATCATAGATAAGATCTCCATTCTCATCAAAATAGAAAGGATTATTATAATAGCTCCATTTTTCAGACTTATCGAAACCAAAATACCAGCCTGTATCTATATTATGCTCTGTGTGATCGTAAGCCCCATCATACATACCATTCTGTTTACGCTGATACATTGGTGAAGAGGAATTTATAAAGCCACTCTTTCTATTTGGCATTTGGTGTATAGAAAAATGATTATAGTTCTCATATTCAAGATCATAGTAGACTGTGGCCTTCTCGAAGGCTACGGCTGGTCGGAGTATGTACTGAAAGTCTTCTGGTACAAGTTCTCTGCAAGCATCCCATGCCTGAATCAGTCTAAATCCACTCATCTAGTCCTCTGATATTAATATAGTTTCCATTCTGTCATTCTCACACACTTTATAAGGTTTTGTACAGTAATTGGCCTGTAGGCATAATCAAAACAACTAAGCACATTTCCGTGGTGTCAGTTCGGAACGAAAAAAAATACGACATTGTAAGTACAAAAAAGCAAAGGGGCATTATGTCCCTATTATTTAAAATATCCGTCTGTTCAAATTAGTATGGCTGTATGATCGTACCCACGTAATGTGGACACAGCCCTAAGCGAGGTTCTGATTTTCAAACCGTTCCGGACTGAGGCCGTCACAGACACTGTGACGGTGCCACCGATTGTAATCGCACTCAATATAATTGAGTACCGTCGTCCGCATTATTTCACGGCTGGTAAAGTCCTCTCCGTGGATACATTCCATCTTCAGTAAGTGGAAGAAGCTTTCCGCACAGCAACCACACCGCTTTTCCGTACTTCTGGACGCTCCTTAAGCCCGCAACAATAGGACATACCGATCGCATACAACGTAAAGCCGATCTCTACGCCTGCGGCGTCGATAAAAATATCGATGTGGGAAGTCCAGCTTGGGGCAGAGGTAATAGCTATCCGGGGGAGATCACAAAGCAATTTTTTGCCCGGGTAGAAAAAGTAGTAGCCTACATGCAAGATAAAGGATACGTAGTGCTGGGCTTCGACCAGTGCGGGCCACTCAAAGCGCCCACGGGAAAATGTAATTAAGTGCTCAACAATCACGGAATAAAGGATAGAAAAATATGCGCGATTCCCAGGCTATTTATAATGATATTGGCTCGGTCCTGGTGGGCGCAGCGCCCGATAACGCCGCAACCATCATCGTGCGTGCTGAGCTGTCGCCCGAAGATGATCACTGCAAATGTGAGTTTGATTATGTGGACAGCACCTCAGGTGAGACAAACTGGTTTACTGCAGGCGCACAGGCCAGTGCTGATTTGCTGGACCTTCTGGTTGAGCTGAGGAGATTTTTTGTTGATAACATCTCATCACAACAGCCCTCTTTCTGGCACGCCTGTGAAATAACGGTCGATGTTGAAACGCTCAGGATCGTTATTAACTTTAAATATGCCGCTTAAGCGCAACCCCCTACCAATATAGGGGAGGCAAATTCCAGGACTATTCCGGCCTTTAAGATTATTCCCTATTTCATCCCCTGCCAAAAAAACCAACAATTTTATCGCTTTATTTGCGGTGGCATATCTCCGGCATGATGTGGGGATATATCCGGCTTCATCTATAAAAAATGACAACAAGGATTACGGAAAATGAACAAAATAGCTCTGGCGGTATGCGTTGCGGCGAGTCTGGCAAGTGGCGCTGCTCTGGCGGATAATCACACCGTTTCTGTGGGTTATGCGCAGAGTAATGTTGAAGACTTTAAAAATATCCGCGGCGTGAACGTTCAGTATCGCTATGAGTGGGATTCCCCGGTCAGCCTGATGGGCTCCTTCACCTATATGAGCGGTGATGAAGACGAGCATTATTATCTCTTCTCTGACTCCGTTAAAAACCACATCGAAGTGAAATATTACTCCCTGATGGCAGGCCCGGCATATCGCCTGAATGATTTCGTTTCCCTGTATGCGCTGGGCGGTGTTGCTCGCGTGAAAGCTGACGGCCACACCACCTGGGTAAACGGCGGCGACAACTATACTCAGCGCGACGGTATCTCTGATAAATCCACCTCTTTCGCCTACGGCGCGGGCGTGCAGTTTAACCCAACCCCTGAGCTGGCAATTCACGTTGGTTACGAAGGTACCACTGCTGACCTGGGTGACGATTACGGGATCGACGGCTGGAATGTGGGCGTAGGTTATCGCTTCTGACCCTCACCCTAACCCTCTCCCTGAAAGGGAGAGGGGACAGTATTGTAGGCCCGGCAAGCGCAGCGCCGCCGGGCGTTACAGGCCGCGCTATTCCCCGGCCTGCATAATATGGGCGATAAACTGGGTTAATTTCGGTAATGGACGTAAGTCCTGCCGCCATAAAAGATGCACCGGTCGGGGTTGTGGTGTGTAACCTTCTAAAACACGTATCAGCCGACCACTCGCCAGCTCGTCCGCCACCAGCACCTCCGGTTGCAACAGCAATCCCGCGCCGGCAATCGCCGCCATCCTCAGCCCGTATCCGTCGTTACAGCGCAAAATCGCATCGCGCTTCCAGCGCACCTCCCCTTCCACGCCTGGCAGCCGCCACTCGTTGCGCGCGGTCCAGACGGTGTGGGATAGACAGAGGTGATCCACCAGGTCGTCCGGCGTTTGCGGTATGCCGTGGCGGGCTAAATAGTCCGGGGCGGCGCAGATCACCATCCGGTACGGGCAGAGATATTTCGCCACCAGATCCTCGGCGTGGATGTCGCCAATGCGGATCGCCAGATCCACCCCCTCCTCCACCAGATCGACCATCCGGTTGGTGAGATCCAGCTCAACGCGTACCTCCGGGAAACGCTGCAGAAAGGTGGCGGTCAGCGGGGCGATCACGCAGCCGCCGAACGAGGTGGGCGCGGTTACCCGTAGCGTGCCCGCGGGGGCGGTACGTAATCGCTCCACCGAACGTTCGGCGATAGCCACCTGCTCGATGACCCGCTTTGCCTCTTCAAACCAGACCCGCCCGGCGTCGGTCAGACTCTGGCGGCGGGTATTGCGCTCCAGCAGCCGGGTGCCCAGCTGCGTTTCCAGCCAGGCGATGTACTTCCCGACCATCACCGCCGACATATCCAGTCGCGTGGCGGCACCGGTGAAGCTGCCGCACTCTACCACCGCGATAAAGGTCTCCATGCCACGAAGCTTATCCATATTGCAAACCTCTGGTTAGTAATGATCTAACTTTAGCCCAGTTTATCCCGCCTCCGGTTTATTAAACAATCAGGGCTCACAACAGAAGGAGTCGGCTATGAAAATCGTCATTATTGGTGCCAGCGGTACGGTCGGTCGCGCCGTGACAGAGGAATTGAGTCGTCGTCATGAGGTGATCCGCGTGGGTCGCACGAAAGGCGATCATCAGGTGGATATCACCTCCCAGGCCAGCGTCCAGGCGCTGTTCGAGAAGATCGGCCCGGTGGATGCGATTGTCTCCGCCAGCGGCGGGCTGCACTTTGGCCCGCTCGCCACCATGACCGACAGCGAGTTCAATCAGGGGCTGCAGGACAAGCTGCTGGGCCAGGTGCGGCTGGCGCTGACCGGGCAGCACTACCTGAGCGAAGGTGGGTCGATCACGTTGATTAGCGGGATTGTCGCCCACGAGCCGATTGCCCAGGGGGTGAATGCCACCACGGTGAACGCCGCGCTGGAGGGCTTTGTCCGTGCGGCGGCCTGCGAGCTACCGCGTGGGATCCGCATCAACCTGATTAGCCCGACGGTGCTCACCGAATCCGCCGAAGCCTACGACGGCTTCTTCCCGGGCTTTGAAAGCGTGCCCGCCGCGACCGTTGCCCTGGCCTATCGCCGCAGCGTGGAAGGGGTCCAGAGCGGACGGGTGTATAGGGTGGGATATTGAGGTAAGTGCGGTCTGTTGCCCTCACCCCTCCCTCTCCCACAGGGAGAGGGCGCAAACACTAAAAACGGTAACTGGCGTTACCGTTTTGCTTTTACCTCCACCGTCCCCCACACGAGGTTCCCGTTATGGAAGGTGGCGGTGCGCGGGGAAATGCGCGCCACCGCTTCGGCGGAGCAGGAGGCGTCCACCAGCACAAAGCTGGCGGCATCCTGGGCTTTGGGCCATACCCGCTCGCCTTTGTCGTTCAGCGGCAGCACGTCGCCGGTGGCAATACCCAATGCGCGGGAGAGCGTCTGCTCGTTCGGGCGGATATAGAGCTGGGCATACAGATTGGCTTTTTCCAGCATATCCCCCAGGCCATACGGCGACCAGTGGTCGATCACGCTGTCGGTGCCGCTGATGACAAACACCCCCTTATCGCGCAGCTGCTTGAGCGGCATATGCAGCGTGCCAATCGGCACCGTCGAGGCGATGGTGATCTGCTGCGCCGCCATGCGCGGGGCCAGGGCATCCACTTCCTGCTCGTTAAGCATCGCCAGGGCAAAGGCGTGGCTGATGGTCAGCTTGCCCTTCAGCTCGGGGGTTTTCTCCACGGTTTGCACCATGTAGTTCACCGCCGCCACCCCCGCCGGGCTGGTTTCGTGCAGGTGGATATCCACCCCTTTGTCGTAATCCAGCGCAATCTGGAACATGAGGTCGAGGGACTTCTCCATCGCCCCGTCGACGCTGGTGGGGTCCAGGCCGCCAACGTAGTGCGCCCCGGCCTGCATCGCCTCACGCATCAGCTTTTCCGCGTTCGACAGCAACAGGCCGTGCTGCGGAAAAGCGACAATCTCGCAGTCGAATCCAGGTTTGCGCCGCGCCAGCACCGACTGTAAATTCTCCAGGTTTTTCAGCCCGGAGGTGGGCTCGATGTTGCAGTGGCTGCGGGCGATGGTGGAGCCCTTCGACTGGATCAGGTCGATCAGCTTTTCCGCCCGCTCCTGAGTGTAAGGTTGCAGCTCCGGAAGCAGCTTTTGCTCAAGGCGGATCATGTCCTGAATGGTGGTGCCTGCCGGGCGATTCAGGGAGCGCCACGGGCCGCCGTAGAAGGTCTTATCCAGATGGATGTGCATGTCGCGCATCGCCGGGAGCAGCAGCTTGCCGCCGCCATCGTAGTGCGGCAGCGTGGCGTCGGCGTGGCTGTTGTTATCCAGCAGGGCGGCGATTTTACCGTCCTTGATCTCCAGGGTTTTCAGCTCGGTGCGGGTGCTGACGGCCACGTCGCCGTCAAAGTTAAACCCGGCCTCCAGCAGCACGTTGTCCAGATAGTAGTGGGTCGCGGTGATGTTCATCGGTTTGCCCGTCTCGCAGGTCGGTTTTGCTGTGTCGGCAGCATACGCGACGGAGCCGGTGGCGCCAAACAGCGCACAGGCGGTGGCAGCGGTTGCGATTTTGCCGCTCTGGCTGAGAAACTCCCGGCGGCTTTTATTCTCACTCATTGTCTTGTCCTTGTATTGTCTCGCGGCGGGCTGGAAGCCCGCCGGGGTTAGGCCACAATATGGGTACCCGTCTCGCCACGCAGCGCCGCAGGCAGGCAGTCCGGCGAGGTGATGATCACCCGCGTGCCGCCATGGTGCAGGAATTCAAGGCTGGCAACGATTTTCGGCAGCATGCTACCCGCCGGGAAGTGGCCCTCTTCCATGTAGCGCGTCATCTGCGCCACGTTCACCGTCTCCAGCGCCTGCTGGTTGGGCTTGCCGAAGTTGATGCACACTTTCTCGACCCCGGTGGTGATCACCAGCACGTTGGCGTGGATCTCCCGGGCCAGCAGCGCGGTGGAGAGATCTTTGTCGATCACCGCATCCACGCTCTGGTAGTCACCCTCTGCACTGCGGATCACCGGAATGCCGCCGCCACCCGCGCCAATCACCACAAAGCCTTTTTGCGTCAGGGCCTTGATGGCATCGGCTTCGACGATGCGCACCGGCTGCGGCGAGGCCACCACGCGGCGGTATCCCCGGCCGGAATCCTCGACGAAATGCCAGTCGGGATGGGCGCGCTGCAGCTCGTCACGCTGGGCTTCGCTGAAGAAGGCGCCAATCGGTTTAGTCGGATGGGTAAAGCCGGGGTCGTTTTTGTCGACCTCGACCTGGGTGACCACCGTCACCGCCTTTTGCTCACCGCGGGCGGCAAGGCGGTTGTTCAGCGCCTGCTGGATCAGATAGCCGATCCCGCCCTGGGTATCGGCCACGCAGTTAGCGAGTGGCGTTAAAGGCAGCCCTTCGCGCTCGTGGGCGATTTCCGCCCGGCGCAGATCCAGCCCCACCTGCGGGCCGTTGCCATGGGTGAGGACGATGTCATAGTCGGAGGCCAGCATCTCCAGTACCGATTCCGCGACCGCTTTTACCGCCTGTGCCTGGTGCTCAATCGACTGGCTGGCGTTATCTTTGATAATGCTGTTGCCGCCGATGGCGACGACCATAAGCTCTTTCATACGTTTTCCTTCGCAACAGGGACAGGTTCAACGGTCACTGCTTCACGGCTGTCGAGGAAATGCTTCAGCACAAACATGCCGCTCATCATCAGGTAGGCCAGCACGAAGGTCAGCGAACTGCCCTCGGCGAAGCCGACCACCGGGGCGTGGATCACCCCGAACAGGGCCAGCAGCGCACCGACGGCGGCGGCGATGGCACCGCGCAGCGGCTTGTTGATGATGGAGAAGATCGCAATACAGCCCCACAGCATGCTGGCGAGTGGTGCACCGTTACCCAGGTGCATCAGCCCTTCGTAGTAAATCCCTTTGCTGTGCAGCACGTCGGTGCCGATTTTCGCCGCGTTAGTCCCCGCTGCCCCCATCACGCTGTTCATCATGGTTAACGCCCAGTTGGCGATCCACGGGAACAGACAGATGAAGATGACGGGCACCTCTATTTTGGGCGTTTCCCTCACCACCTGGTTGGCGGTGACCACGCCGATAAACACCAGAATCGGCACGATAGCGGTCATCGGGATGATGGCGAGCATAAAGGCCCCCAGCCCGAACAGCGGCACGATGAACATAGTCACGCCGGAGGCCAGCGTGTAGCCGATGCTCGCCCCCATCGCTTTCCAGCCCGCGTGGCCGACGTAGACCGTCACCGGGAACGGGTTGCCCATCAGGCAGCCGAGCATCGAGGCCAGACCGTTGGCCAGCATCACCTTGCGGGTCGGGTACTCATCTCCCGCCGCGTGGGCGCTTTCGATGTTCTCAAGGTCAAAGATATAGTTCGCCAGCCCCAGCGGAACCGCAGAGGCCAGGTACGGCAGGGCGTGCGGCAGACCCTGCATAAAGCTGTCGATATGCACTTCCGGCGGGTTGAAGCCGAAGGAGGACATCGAAGCTTTGATCGCTTCCGGGCTCTGCATACCGGAGATCCACGCCAGCGCGGTCCCGGCCACCAGCAGCAGCAGACCGGTAGGGATACGGGCGAAGATCGGCTTTTTACCAAACCAGTTGATGAAGATCAGCAGCAGCACGATGAAGGAGACCGTCGGCGCTTCGAAGGCCTGCAGCATCGGGTTCATCGCCAGCAGCAGCAGACCCAGACCAGACAGGCACGACAGCAGCACGGTACGCGGGATCATCTTGCGGATGGTCTCCCCGAGGAAGGAGCCGCCCGCGAGGATCATCGCCTCCACGAAGCACCACACCAGACCAATCTGGATGGCGAAATCCGCATCGCCGGTCTGCTGATAGACCGGCATCAGCACCAGAAACGTCACGGTAAAGATCGACGGGGCGCTCGGCCCCGACGGCAGTGCGGTCACATCCGTGCGCCCGGTCTGGCGCGCCATCTGTAAACCAAACCACGCGTAGCAGACGCTCGCCACCAGTACCGCCAGCCCGAAGGCTGGCGCAATACGTCCATAAACAATCTCTTTCGGGATGCCGACGACAAAAATGAGCAGCCCCATCATGGTCAGCAGGTTGGTCAGGTTGTTGGTCATCAACCCGAAGTACGCCGCCCAGTCACCTCTTTTCCACTCCAGTTTCATGCTTTTCATGGATGCTTACCTTATAAGAAGTAGCGATCGCGGAAGGTCAACAGCGCCTTTTCAAAACAGCTAAACGGCGGGTGAACGATGCCCGCCCCAATCATGCCGATCCCGGCGTCCTTGTGGGCAATCGCCGTGTTGATCACCGGCAGAATGCCGCTGCCCGCCACTTTCGTGATGTCGATAGCGGTGGGGATGCCCATAAACGACAGCAGCGGGATGGTGACGTTGGGGTTTTCCCCGAGGGTGATCTCGCGCATCTGGCGGGAGAAGTCGATGGCTTCTTCCACCGTACCGCCCACCAGAGCGACAATCGCCGGGGCCGTCGCCATCGCAAAGCCGCCGATGCCGTAGGTTTCGGTGATGGCGCTGTCGCCGATATCCAGCCCGGAGTCTTCCGGTTTGTAGCCCGCGAACATCGGGCCAATCACCTGCTGGGCCGGGCCGGTGAACCACTGTCCCGGCAGGCCGGAGATGCGCAGGCCGAACTCGTAGCCGTTGCGCGCCATGGTGGTGACCACGGTGCTGTACTCGATGCCGTGGGCGGCATCCAGCGCGGCTTTACACATCGCCATCCATGTCGGGCCGGAGAAGTAGTCGCTGCTGGCGACAAACTCAAACACCTGGCGCTGCTGCTCCACCGGATAACCCGCCTGGATCAGCCCCGGGGTTAAGGCCTGGATCAGCAGCGTGGTGCCGGCGTTGTTGCGGTTGTGGCACTCGTCGCCCATGTGCAGGGCCTGAGCCAGCATCAGACGCAGGTCGATTTCGCCGATGATCTTCATGGCGTCGCGCAGCATCGGGCCGAGCACGTCGCGCATCCAGTTCAGACGATCGATGACGCTCTGGTCGTTGGCGCCCATGCGCAGGATCTTCGCCATCTGCTCGCTGAGGTTGGTGAAGGCGCGGTTGCCCCAGGTTTTGTTCTCGACGATGTGCATAAACATCGATGCCGAGGTGACGCCCGCCATCGAGCCCACGCAGTCGTGCTCGTGGCACGGGGAGAAGGTAATGTCGCCAGAAGCCGCCAACCGTGCCGCGTCTTCGAGGTCTTTGGCTAACCCTTCAAACACCAGCGCCCCGGTAACCGCGCCCTTCATCGCCCCGCACATGTTTTCCCAGGCAACAGGCGGACCGGCGTGCAGGATGGTGGTGCGGGTCATGCCCGGCACCACGTTGATGGCCTGATCGAAGCCCACCAGCACCGGGTGGGACTGGATAATGCGCTCCAGGGCAATCTTGTTGGCGGCGGCGATTTTCTCCGCCAGCGGTTTATCTGCCAGCTGATCGAGGGCCTCGACCACCTGCATATTGCCCTGCCCCGGCGGGGTCCAGTCGAGATGGGTGACCGGGACGTGCTGCTTTTTCAGGTCGTCGCTGAACATGGCGATGCCGACGTTAATGACGTTCAGCGGCTGGTTAAATAAGGTGGTCATCAGGCTTTCTCCCCTTTGCAGACAAATTCACGTGCCAGTAATCCGGTGTTGGTACTGCTGCTGGCCCAGATCACGCCCGCATCGGTCAGGAGCTGGCACTGCTGGGTCAGGGACGGAGAATCCTGGTCGGTGCCGAGCACGTAGCCGAGGATCTCCAGCGGACGGTTGTCGGCTCTGGCGATCGCCTGCGCCTCCTTGATCGCGTCGATCATCACCCCGACCGGATCCTCGTGCGATCCGAACCCGAGGACGAAGTCCATGACGATCACCCCCACTTGCGGATCGCGGGCCTCCTGCAGCAGGCGGCTGATGCGGTTGGTCGGGTCGATCATCGGGTGCGGTTTGCCGTTGGTAAAGTCATCGTCGCCAAAGTCGAGGAAGGTGTGGGCCTGGCTGACGTTGATATCTGCCAGACGTCTGGTCGGATCCGGCTGAATATTGCTGTAGACGTCGTCGTACTTTTCCAGCGCGGCGAACATCGCTTCGTCGCACAGGGTGCCGCCGCAGAACAGGCCGCGGATGTACTTCTGCTGCGGGGTCAGACGGGCGCGCACCTCTTCGATCAGCGGCCAGTTGAGCGGGTGCAGATCCAGCGACTCTTTTTTAATCCCGGTGAGCAGGACCGCCTTCAGCGCTGCCTCTTTGGTGCCGCGGGCAAACTGTAATTCCGCTTCATCGGCAGGCGGTTGGTTGCGACCGAGGAAACAGACCACCACCGGTATACGGCAGGCGCGGGCGCGGGCCAGCACTTTCTCCGCCACCGCAGGCGCAGGAGGTTTGGAGATCAGGGCGATGACCTGGGTGGCGTCGTCCGCCTCCAGCATGGCGATGGCGTCGAGCATCATCAGCCCGCCGATCTTTTCGCTCAGATCGCGACCACCGGTGCCGATCAGCTGGGAGATACCACCGCCGAACTCGTGGATGCGCGCGCTCAGCTCCTGGCTACCGGTGCCCGACGCGCCAACGATACCAATCGGCCCGCGGCGCACCGCGTTAGCAAAGCAGAGCCCTGCCCCGTTAATGATGGCAGTCCCGCAGTCCGGCCCCATCAGCAGCAGCCCCTTCTCGTGGGCCAGCTGCTTGAGCGCCAGCTCGTCGTCGAGGGAGACATTGTCAGAGAACAGCATCACGTTAAGGTCGCTCTCCAGCGCCTGACGCGCCTCGCGGGCGGCAAAGGTGCCGTTGACCGAGATCACCGCCAGATTGGCGTCCGGGCGGTGAGTTTTGGCGCTGGCGAGGGTGGCGTAACGCGATTCGTGTGAGCCGCCGCTCTCTTTGCGGGTGAACAGGGCTTCGATGGCGGCCAGGGTTTCGTCGTTGGCAGCCTCGCCTTTAATAACAATCATCAGGTCGCCGTTTTTGGCGTCGGCTAATTCCGGCGTCAGCAGGCCGAGATTTTTTAATACGCCTTTATTCATTTCGGTGGCCATGGCGACAAAGGCCTGTTCCACGCCGGGTAATTTGTTGGCTTTGGTGGAAACCGACATCAGCGATACGGAATCAAAATAAGTATTCTTTTTTATAACGATTTTGGTGGGCATTACGTCCTCCTGGATGCGGGCAAAAGGGGGCCACATCACGCCCGAAGGCATGATGGAAAAGGCTGTTTTTAGTGCAGGCCAGCCGGACATGGCTGGCCGGGGTATTACGCGCCGGCGGCGAGCAGCAGATCGGCGATCTCGTTGAAGCCTTTTTCCCGCGCCAGTTCGAGAGGGGATTTACCGTATTTGTCGGTCATGTGCGGGTTGGCGCCGTGGTCGAGCAGTAATTTCACAATCGCCTGCTGGCGGGCACCACCGTCATTGAGGACGATGGCTTCGAGCAGCGGCGTCCAGCCCACGAAGTTGGTGTGATTAACGTTGATGTCGGTGTGGGTCAGCAGCTCCTGCACCACCTCCAGATGGCCTTTCTCGCTGGCCGGGGTGATGCCCACGCCGCCGAAGCGGGTCAGCCTGTCGAGATCCGGCTTGGCCGGCAGCACCAGGCGCAGCAGAGTGAGATCGTTGGTCAGGCAGCTAATCAGGAACGGGTTGAAACAGGTCTGATCCTGCTGGTCGATATTGGCCCCGGCGGCAATCAGCAATTCCACGCAGGGATAATGTTTATTCAGGCTGGCAATAATAACGGCGGTTCTTTTCTGACGGTTGGTGGCGTTAATATCCACCCCTTTTTCCAGACAGGCTTTTAATGCGTCACCATTTCCCTGTTCGGCGGCCAGCAGAAATTCAGTGACGAGCTCATTGTTGGACATATCCACACTCCTGGTTTTCCTTTCTGATGGACTGAGCATAGCAACGGCCTGGTCAGAAAAGAATCCGCTTAAAAATGATTCATCGACAGCCAATTCATTGTTGAGTTAAATTTAACAGTGGAGTCAAAATGTGCGTCTGTGCAACCTTTTCCTTATGTTTTACCGCTTTTTAAGCCCTTAAACTGCATTCTGCTTATGTTTACGCAGCCCTTGTGCCGCGCGGCTTGCAGCAAATTATCAGAACTGTGACCGACATCAAGTGAGTTGTAACTGCGTTGTTAAAATATGTTCAAAACTGATGGGTGTCCGGAGCCATGATATGAATTCCATCTTTACCGAAGAGAACCTGCTGGCCTTCACCACCGCGGCGCGTTTTGGCAGCTTCAGCAAAGCCGCTACCGAGCTGGGGGTGACCACCTCGGCCATCAGCTACACCATCAAACGGATGGAGACCGGCCTCGACGTGGTGCTGTTTGTGCGTAACACCCGCAGCATCGAACTGACCGAATCGGGGTTCTACTTCTACCGCAAAGCCATCGACCTGCTGAATGACTTCCACGCCATCAAGCGCGGGATCGACACCATCTCGCAGGGCATTGAGACCCGGGTGCGGATCTGCATCAATCAGCTGCTCTACACCCCGCGCCACACCGCCCGCCTGTTGCAGGTACTGAAAAAGCAGTTCCCTACCTGCCAGATCACCGTCACCACCGAGGTGTACAACGGCGTCTGGGATTCGATCATCAATAACCAGGCGAATATCGCCATCGGTGCCCCGGATACTCTGCTGGACGGCGGCGGGATCGATTACACCGAGATTGGCGCCATCCGCTGGGTGTTTGCCATCGCCCCGGACCATCCGCTGGCACTGGCCCCGGAGCCGCTGGCCGAGAGCCAGCTGCGGCTGTACCCCAACATCATGGTGGAAGACACCGCCCACACCATCAACAAAAAAGTGGGCTGGCTGCTGCACGGTCAGGAGGCGATTCTGGTCCCGGATTTTAATACCAAGTGTCAGTGTCAGATTCTGGGGGAAGGGATTGGGTTTTTACCGAAGCATATGGCGAGAGAGGCGATGGAGGCGGGACTGCTGGTCACGCGACGGATTAATAACCCGCGCCAGGACTCGCGCATGCTGCTCGCCACGCAGCATGCGGCTACCGGCCAGGTCACCCGCTGGATCAAACAGCAGTTTGCGCCCCAGGGGGTGTTGACCGGGATCTACAGCGATTTACTGTGGCGAGATTATTAGCTGCGGCTCTGGACCCAGAACGCGTGGATCAGGCCCGGGATGTAGCCCAGCAGCGTCAGGATGATGTTCAGGATAAACGCCCAGCCAAAGCCTTTGCCCAGCAGCACGCCAAGGGGCGGTAAAATAATGGTAATTACGATACGCCAGAAACCCATAAATTCTCCATGCAAGCAGTCAGGTCATTGTATAAAAAGAGATTTTAACTCTAAGCGTAGTGAGTCTACGCAGACCTGCCAGCGTTCGCGTGCAGTTTTACCCTCTTTTACCCTCTTTACACAGGTTTAGGCTGGCGATTTAGGAGTAATCCGCGCGGGACGCTGTACCCCGGCCTGCGTGTGGGCTACTGTTAGGGTCGAAACAATCATGAGGAGATAACCATGTTTTCTGTTGGCGATTATGTACAACCGCGTATGGGCGGCCCGAAACTGAAAGTGATCGAAGTGCATGACGATCAGATTGTGGCGGTGCAGGCGAGTAACGAGCAAGGTGAGAAATTCACCCTGAAGGCAGCGGACGTGACGCTGTATAAAGAAGAAGGTGATTTTGGCGTCTGCTAAGCAGACGCTGGCGGGCGGGGTTATTCCGCCCGCAGGCAGAGATTAAATCAGGAAATCATCCAGGGATTTGCCTTCTGCCAGTGCCGTGGCAATAGGCTTCGGCGTACGGCCCTGACCGGTCCAGGTTTTTTCCTGACCATCAACATCGGTAAAGCGATATTTTGCCGCACGCGCCTGGCGTTTTTTCGGCTGCGCCGGGGTGTTCAGCAGATCGGAACCCAGCAGATCTTCTGCTGAAATACCGTCGGCTTTCATTTTTTCCAGCAGGGCGTTAATTTTCTCACTCTGCGCGGCACGCTGCTGTTCAACTTCAGCCTGTTCATTACGTTTCTCTTCCGTGACGATGCGCAGCTTTTCGAGCATATCTTCCAGCACGTCCAGCGAGAATTCGCGCGCCGTTGCGCGCAGGGTACGAATATTATTAAGATTCTGTAACAGCGAAGTCATATTAAATGAAAACCTTTTCAAGTCGATAAAATAAGCAATAGCGGCCATGGTAATTCATTTGTTTATGAACATCCAGACAACAGCGCACGAAAATATAATTTATGTCAAATTAAATCAAATATAGAAAATATAAAGCGCGGTGCTTCTCTTTTTGTATGATTTATCCTGATAAACCGTTTGATGATTATTTAATTCCTGAACATTTCCAGGGAAATTTCCCATAAATCCCCCCTGAACACAGCGCGCGCCAGACGCCGAGAAATAAAAACATAACCCGTTGTTTGTCATCAGGAAAGTCAATGAGCGAAGAGAAAATGCCGCCGCGCTGGCAAAACCGATTCGTTTAGAGAATTTTAGGGACAAAACGCCATTAAATAAAAATTTATCACTAATTGTAGGTTTCAATGTAGAGAGATACGCTATACACGAAAAATAAAGCAAACTAAAGCACTAACCTAACCCGCTTTAGCCTCTCTGTTATACGACCTTCAAGGAGTCAGGACATGTTCTCTCGGCAGTCTCGCCTGCGCCACGCGGTAGCGGATACCTTTGCCATGGTGGTCTACTGTTCGGTGGTGAACATGCTGATTGAAATATTCCTCTCCGGAATGAGCTTCGAGCAGTCGCTTTCCTCCCGGCTGGTGGCGGTCCCGGTGAATATCCTTATTGCATGGCCCTACGGTTTCTACCGTGATGCGGTAATGCGCGTTGCCCGTCGCTACTCGCCTTCCGGCTGGATGAAAAACCTGGCGGACGTGGTGGCCTATGTCACCTTCCAGTCGCCGGTCTATGTCGCGATTCTGCTCACGGTGGGTGCCGACTGGCACCAGATCGCCGCGGCGGTAAGTTCGAATATCGTGGTGTCGATGCTGATGGGGGCGGTGTACGGCTATTTCCTCGATTACTGCCGACGACTGTTCAAAGTCAGCCAGTATCATCAGGTTAAAGCGTAAGGCACAGCGACTGGCGATAGCCAGTCGCGTCGTTATTGCGAGTCGCCAAACAGGCCTTTCAGAAAACGTTCCAGCGCCATGCGGGAGCTGAAGCCGTGGGGAATACCATAATGCTCCTGGTTGTTGCCCCCTAAATAGAGCGGGAACTGCTGATAATGGTCGCTGGTTTTCATCTCTGACGCAGGATCCGCAAAGGTAAGACTTTTCTCTTTCAGCGTCGGGTGAATGATCAGCGCCGTGCGTCCCATACGGGCTTCCCGGTTCACATAAACATAATTATCGCCACGACGGTACCCGTATGCTTTTTGGGTTACCACATCCACGGTAAATCCCGCTTTTTCAAGTTCGCGCGCAACCTCATCGGGTCGTAAATACATATTCTTTCCTCGTTATCATGTCCTGCGGGGCAACCTTACCGTATTCAGCAATAGCAGCGCTTTCAGAAAAATCCATAAACGGCCTGATAAGCCGTGACCGGCTTCAGATATTAAAAAGGTGGTCTAAACTGTTAATTACCGCAAATTCAAGGGAGATGCATATGTTTAACCGTTCAAACCGAAACGATGTTAATGACGATGTTCAGGATATCCATAGCGATGTCAGTAAATTAGCGGATTCGCTGGAGAGCGTTTTGAAATCCTGGGGATCGGATGCGAAGGGCGAAGCGGATGACGCCAGACGTAAAGCTAAGTCGCTGCTGCGCGAAACCCGTGCGCGTCTGCAGGGTCGTTCCACCGGCAAGCAGGCTGCCTGCGATGCTATCGGCTGCGCGAACACCTTTATCCGTGAACGTCCGATGTGCGCGGTAGGTACCGTCGCCGCGGTAGGGATCTTTATCGGCGCGCTGCTCGCCCTGCGCAAATAATCCCCGATCCGACTCAATCCTTCTCAGCCCCCATGCCCTGCGGTATGGGGTTTTTTCTTTTTTAAGCCCGTGCGTTCCCTCTCCCGCTGAACCTGACAACGACAGTCAATCTGGCAAATTTTCCCATATCTTGTATGGTTGAAACTTACGACAACTACATCTAGTATTCCCTTAAGCAAGACAGACTCCGGGTGACGCACTCACTGGCGTCGGAATCCTATTCTAGATGGAAATACGAATCATGCGCATTATTATTTACACTCGAAACAACTGTGTGCAGTGCCATGCCACCAAACGCGCCATGGAGAGCCGGGGCGTGACCTTTGAAATGGTGAACGTTGACCTGGTGCCTGACGCGGCAGAGACGCTCAAAGCTCAGGGGTTCCGCCAGCTGCCGGTGGTGATCGCCGGGGAGACCAGCTGGTCCGGCTTCCGCCCGGATCTGATTAACCGTCTCCCGCAGCCAGCCCAGGCCGCCCGGGCATGAGCCTGCTCGTCTACTTCTCCAGCAGCTCGGAGAACACGCACCGTTTTATCGAGCGTGTCGGGCTGCCCGCCGTACGTATTCCGCTCAACGAGCGGGAGCGGATCCAGGTAGACGAGCCTTTTATTCTGGTGGTGCCCAGCTACGGCGGGGGTGGAACGGCCGGGGCGGTGCCGCGGCAGGCGATCCGCTTTCTCAACGATCCGCATAACCGGCGGCTTATCCGTGGGGTAATTGCCGCCGGCAACCGTAATTTCGGTGAGGCGTTTGGCCGCGCCGGGGACGTCATCTCACAAAAATGCGGCGTGCCGTACCTCTATCGCTTCGAGCTGATGGGGACCCAGCAGGACGTCGACAACGTGCGTAAAGGAGTGAACGAATTTTGGCAACGACAACCGCAGAACGCGTAATGCAGAGATCGACCGATTTCCATGCGCTGAACGCCATGCTGAACCTGTACGATCGGGACGGGAAGATCCAGTTCAGCAAAGATCATGAGGCGGTGGACGCCTTTTTTAACGCCCACGTCTACCCCAACAGCATGGCCTTTGCCAGCCCGCAGGCGCGTCTCGACTACCTGGTCAGCGAGCGCTATTACGACCCCCGGGTATTGTCGCGCTACGACAGCGACGTTGTGCTGAGCCTGTTCGCCCACGCTCACGCCAGCGGTTTTCGTTTCCAGACCTTTCTCGGCGCCTGGAAGTTTTACACCAGCTACACGCTGAAAACCTTCGACGGCAAGGAGTACCTCGAGCACTTCGAAGATCGGGTGGTGATGGTGGCCCTGGCCCTCGCCCAGGGAGATGAAAGCCTCGCCCGCCAGCTCACCGACGAGATGCTCGCCGGACGCTTTCAGCCCGCGACGCCCACCTTCCTCAACTGCGGCAAAGCCCAGCGCGGGGAGCTGGTCTCCTGCTTCCTGCTGCGCATTGAAGACAATATGGAGTCGATTGGCCGGGCGGTGAACTCGGCGTTGCAGCTGTCGAAACGCGGCGGCGGCGTGGCGTTTCTCCTCTCCAACCTGCGGGAAGCGGGGGCGCCGATCAAGCGCATTGAGAACCAGTCCTCAGGGGTGATCCCGGTGATGAAAATGCTGGAAGATGCCTTCTCGTACGCCAACCAGCTCGGCGCGCGCCAGGGGGCCGGGGCGGTCTATCTTCACGCTCATCACCCGGATATCCTGCGTTTCCTCGATACCAAACGCGAAAACGCCGACGAAAAGATCCGCATCAAAACCCTGTCGCTGGGGGTGGTGATCCCGGATATCACCTTCCGGCTGGCGAAGGAGAACGCCGACATGGCGCTGTTCTCCCCCTACGACGTGGAGCGCCTCTACGGCAAGCCGTTTGGTGATGTGGCGGTGAGCGAGCTGTATGACGACCTGGTGGCGGACGCGCGGGTCCGGAAGACCTGGCTCAACGCCCGCGACTTCTTCCAGCGGCTGGCGGAGATCCAGTTTGAGTCCGGCTACCCGTACATCATGTATGAAGACACGGTGAACCGCGCCAACCCCATTGCCGGACGCATCAACATGAGCAACCTGTGCTCTGAGATTTTGCAGGTCAACAGCGCCTCGACCTACGATGAGGATCTGGACTACACCCGAGTCGGGCACGATATCTCCTGCAATCTGGGCTCGCTGAACATTGCCCACACCATGGACTCCCCTGACTTTGGCCGCACCGTCGAGACCGCAGTGCGCGGCCTGTCGGCGGTGTCGGACATGAGCCACATCCGCAGCGTGCCGTCGGTGGAGGCCGGGAATGCCGCCTCCCACGCCATCGGCCTCGGGCAGATGAACCTCCACGGTTATCTGGCAAGGGAGGGGATCGCCTACGGCAGCCCGGAGGGGCTGGACTTCACCAACCTCTACTTCTACACCATCACCTGGCACGCCCTGCATACCTCGATGATGCTGGCCCGGGAAAAGGGGCAGCGTTTCGCGGGCTTTGAACAATCGCGCTACGCCAGCGGGGAGTACTTTAATCAGTATCTGGAAAACGACTGGCAGCCGAAAACAGAGAAGGTGCGCGCCCTGTTCGCCCGGGCGGGTGTGACCCTGCCGACGCGGGAGATGTGGCAGCAGCTGCGGGACGACGTGATGCAGTACGGCATTTACAACCAGAACCTGCAGGCGGTGCCACCCACCGGGTCGATCTCGTACATCAACCATGCGACATCCAGCATTCACCCTATCGTGTCGAAAATCGAGATCCGCAAGGAGGGCAAAACCGGGCGCGTTTACTACCCTGCCCCCTTTATGACCAACGAGAATCTGGCACTGTATCAGGACGCCTACGAGATCGGCCCGGAAAAGATTATCGATACCTATGCCGAGGCGACGAAGCACGTCGACCAGGGGCTGTCGCTGACGCTGTTCTTCCCGGATACCGCTACCACCCGCGACATCAATAAAGCGCAGATTTATGCGTGGAAGAAAGGGATCAAAACCCTGTACTACATTCGCCTGCGCCAGCTTGCGCTGGAAGGCACCGAAACAGAAGGCTGCGTGTCCTGCGCGCTGTAAGGAGAGAGGATGAAACTGTCACGGGTACAGGCCGTTAACTGGAACAAGATTGAAGACGATAAGGATCTGGAGGTGTGGAACCGCCTGACCAGCAACTTCTGGCTGCCGGAAAAGGTGCCCCTGTCGAATGACGTCCAGTCCTGGGCCACCCTGAGCCACGCCGAGCAGCAGCTTACCATTCGCGTCTTTACCGGCCTGACCCTGCTCGACACGGTGCAGAACACGGTGGGCGCGCCGGGGCTGATTGCCGATGCGCTGACCCCGCACGAAGAGGCGGTGATGTCGAACATCAGCTTTATGGAGGCGGTGCATGCCCGCTCCTACAGCTCGATTTTCTCGACGCTCTGTCAGACCAAAGACGTGGATGCCGCCTACCGCTGGAGTGAAGAGAGCGACGCCCTGCAACGTAAAGCTCAGCGGGTGCTGGAACAGTATCGCGCCGACGAGCCGCTGAAGAAGAAGATCGCCAGCGTGTTTCTGGAGTCATTCCTGTTTTACTCCGGCTTCTGGCTGCCGATGTACTGGTCGAGCCGGGGCAAGCTGACCAACACCGCGGATCTGATCCGGCTGATCATCCGCGACGAGGCGGTACACGGGCACTACATCGGCTATAAGTACCAGAAAGGGCTGGAGAAAGTCAGCGAGGCGGAGCGGGAGGCGTTAAAAGGCTTTGCGCTGGATCTGCTGATGGATCTGTATGACAACGAGCTGGCCTATACCGAGGAGCTGTACGCCGGAACCGGCTGGGAGGAGGATGTGAAGGCCTTCCTCTGCTACAACGCCAACAAGGCGCTGATGAACCTCGGCTACGAGGCGCTGTTCCCGCCGGAGATGGCCGAGGTGAACCCGGCGATCCTCGCCGCGCTGTCACCGAACGCCGACGAAAATCACGATTTCTTCTCCGGATCGGGCTCGTCATACGTGATGGGTAAAGCGGTCGAGACCGAGGATGAGGACTGGAATTTCTGAGGGTTTCACCCCGACAAGGGGTGAAACAGGGGCGCAACGGCTCAGTCGTGAATTTTGACGCCCAGGCAACCGCGAACAAAGTCGGGATTAAAATGCTTCACGGACTCCCCGACGTAACCCAGGTCGAGGGCGTCGATCTGGGCCATTTCGCTCTCCGTCAGGGAGAAATCCCAGATGGCAAAATTCTCTTCAATGCGCTCCTGATGGGTCGATTTTGGAATCACCGTCACGCCGCGCTGGACGTTCCAGCGCAGGACCACCTGAGCAATGGTTTTGTTATGGGCGTCGGCAATGCCCTGCAGCATCTCATTGTCATACGGCTTGTGTCGCCCGCCGCCCAACGGGGCCCAGGCTTCAGGCTGCACGTTGTAATAGCGCATGGTTTCCAGGGCGGCAGGCTGGGCAAAGTACGGATGCAGTTCGACCTGATTGACCATCGGCCTGATTCGAACGGTTTCACAGAAGTTGGCTAATACATGGGCATAAAAATTGGACACGCCGATGGCTTTCAGTTTACCGGCTTCATAGGCCGCTTCCATCGCCCGCCACGCGCTGAAGTAGTCCCGCATGGCCTGATGCAGTAAGTAGAGGTCAAAATACTCTAGTCCCGATTTTTCTAACGACGCCTCGATACCGGCTCTGGCGGTCTCGTAGCTGGCCATGTCCTGTACCCACAGTTTTGAGGTGATGAACAATTCCTCGCGGGTGCACAGACCTTCGGCAATGGCTTCACGAACGGCGTCACCCACGGCATCTTCATTGCCATAGACCGCAGCCGTATCGATCAGACGATAGCCTGCACGGATCGCGCTCAATACGGACTGTTTACACTCGTCTTTGTCGGTGACCTGAAAAACACCAAAACCGGCCATCGGCATTTTCAGGCTGTTGCTTAATTCTGCATATTCCACGCTTGCGCTCCTCTGGACTGTCAAACGTCCATTCTAAAATGAAAAGACGACAGTGATTAGGCGATGGAACCTGATATGAATTATGCAAATAATTCATGAATCACTTCCGTTTGACGTTGCGCTACACTGGCTTTTCATTTTTTCGGCAGTAAGGGGCAGAACGTGGCGCGGGAAAACCTGAATGATTTGATGACGTTTATCGTTGTCGCACGGGAAAAGAGTTTTACCAAAGCGGCGGCCCAGTTAGGCATTTCACAATCCGCCCTCAGTCACAGCATGCGAACTCTGGAATCCCGTCTGGGGATGAAACTCCTGACGCGTACCACCCGCAGCATAGCGTTAACCGATATCGGCCAATCCATGCTGGACGATCTGGGTCCGTACATCGATGGCATCCAGGGACGGTTACAGTCGCTGAAGGATCTCAACAGCAAAGCCGCCGGCACCGTGCGCATCTCCACCTCGGATTATGCCATCAGCTCGGTCATCTGGCCGAAACTTGAACCGCTGCTCAGGGACTACCCGGATATTAATCTCGAGCTGATTGATGACTATGCCCTGACGGATATCGTTTCTGGCCGGTTCGATGCCGGAACCCGCCTGGGAGAGCAAATTTCCAACGGCATGATTTCGGTGCGCATTGGCCCGGATGTGCGCTTTGCCGTCGTCGGCTCGCCGGACTATTTTTCCCGCAACCCTTACCCGCAGCATCCTCACGACCTCATCGATCACAACTGCATCAATCTGCGCTTTCCCACCCACGGTAACCTGTACGTCTGGGAGTTCGAGAAAGAGGAAAAATGCCTGAATGTCAAAGTCAGCGGTCAGCTGGTGTTCAGCCGTATTTACCAGAATCTTCAGGCGGCGGTGGAAGGGTATGGACTGGCGCATGTTCCGCGGGATATCGCCGAAAAGCACATCGCACGCGGGGAACTGATTAGCGTGCTCGAAGACTGGTGTCCCTACTGGGAGGGGTATTACATCTACTACCCGGAAAATCGCAACCTGTCGAAAGCGTTCCAGCTGGTGGTGGACGCGCTACGCCATTACAAACATCCCTGATAAAAAAGGCCCCGCACTGGGGCCTGGTTTATTCGTGCTGTTCTCTTCTCAGGCAGGTTGTCTGCCCGCAAACACCTCTTTAAACACCGGCAATGCCGAGAAGATATTTGGCCAGCCGGCAACAAACGCGAGCTGGGTCAGCACCTCTGAGGCCTGAGTCTGGGTCAAACCATTATCCATCGCGCGATTGAGATGATAAGGCACCTGCGCCACCTGCCCGGCGGTCACCAGGGCGCTAACGGTCACCAGACTTCTGTCCCGGGGCGCCAGGCCTGGCCTCAGCCACAGGTCCAGAAAGAGCGCCTCTGTGGTGTACTTCACGACACCTGGCGCAACCTTGCCAAAGTTTGATTCCACCAGCGTGGCGCGTTGGGTCTCTTTCTCTTGATCCAGAGGCAGCAAAACCACCTTTTCGTCTGGCAGTGACGCCGTCTCAATATGGCGCTGAGCAAATACGTGACGCGCGACCAGTGCCGCAGAGGTGGCATTTGGCCAACCGGCGTAAAACGCCAGATGGGTAATGGTCTCAGAGATCTCCGTTGGCGTGACCCCACTGTCCAGCGCCACGTTAAGGTAATGAGGAAGCTCGGCGGTATCGTTACGACTGATAAGCGCCGCAACCGTCACCAGACTGCGGTCGCGACGCGACAGTTCCGGGCGGTTCCAGAGATCCTTTTCAATAAAGCGTTCGGAATAGGCCGCCATTGCGGGCGCGACTTCCGCCACTGCGCCCTGCGCATCTTCTGATATCATTTTCGAACTCCTGTTTTGCGTGGTCTGGGAAACGCATCCGCTCATCAATAATAGAGAAACCGTGACCAGCACTGACTTCTTAATCATTCATGTGCTCCTGCCTGCAGATACTGTTCATCCGTGACTTTTTCAAGCCAGTTTACGTTTTCACCTTTCTCATTCGATTCCTGAATGGCGAGATGCACCATCGTGGTTTTATCTGTGGCGCCGTGCCAGTGTTTAACCCCGGGCGGGCATTGAATAACATCACCCGCGTGGATAGTTTTTCGCTCCCCGCCCCACTGCTGAACCCAGCCCGTGCCCGAGGTAACGACCAGCGTTTGCCCGAGGGGATGGGTATGCCAGTCGGAACGCGCCCCGGGTACGAAGGTGACATACGCTCCTCCCGTCCTTTGCGGTGCGACAGCGGAGAAAAGAGGGTCAATGTAAGCACGCCCGGTAAAGTGCTCAGCGGGTTCGGCAATAGTTGTACGGCTGCCTGTTTCTGACAGTGTCATTTGAGCTGAAGTGGCGGTTTCGCCATGTGCAGACATGCCCGCGAATAACAACAGTGATGCAGCTACAGAGGTGAAACGGATCATCGTACTCTCCTGTTGTGAATGAAACGGTGGATCCGGTACCGGGGAATTTATTTGAACTATTGTTAACAGAATAAAACGACGTGTTAATAGCCATTATCAGAATAGAAAAATGAGACAATTTCATTAATCCCATCGGACAGTGGTTTGTCGTCGGAAAATGAAGGCTGGCGGGGTTATATTAATGGAAATATCGCTTTGCACGCTTTCAATTTATAAGGACTATATCTTTATTCGAAAGCGAATAGCGGAAAACCCGGGTAATCATTTTCATAAAAAACCAATTTGCGTTAAGATTAATCTGCATATGATATGCATGTTATCGAACCAGAAGGGATGCCGCACATTGCTTCAGGGTAACTCTAATCTGTAACGAACATTTTATGAAAATTATTGAATCTATAAAGTCTCACTATAATTTATACAAAAGCAGCAAAATTCTTCACACAGTGATCACATTTATTACGGTATTGCTTTTTCTGCCTGTGTTGCGAGAATTTTCTCCGCGCGTGGCGATAGATCATACTGTTATTTACGTGGCGTATCTGCCCATCAGTCTTTTTATCGCACTGGTAGGTATTTATGGTGCCAGCGTGTTGCCCGCGCTAACGCTGGCAACATATTGGTCCTTGCACCGGGAATTGCTCCTCAACGCCACTCAGACCTGGGCGGTGACGCTCAGCCTGATGATCCCCCTTGCGGTTGCCCAGTGTATATTACATAAAAGACTGGGGCGCTATGCCAGAATAGATATCACCAGCAGTACGGGCATTTTTTCCCGGCTGTGGTGTTATGGTTTTATTTATCCTATTCTCGCCCAGGCGGCAATGTATATTGTTGGCGCGCTAACCCTCATCCCGGACGATTTTCAATACTACTTTTCAGCCAGCGAAATTCGTCTGTTGATCCTCAACCTGCAAAGCCTGATGATGCCCGCCGTGGTCTTTAGCTCCGGTTTGTACTATTTATTACGATTATTGACCTCATGGAATTATACCCGTAAGTTCTGCACAAAGAATATTCTGGATGCCAGCAACCGAAATGCATTAATCGTCTGGATGCTCGTTATTAGCGTCCTTATTTGTACCTATACGAGCGTCAGCCAGTACCCGGTTATCTCCAGCTATGCCATTCCGCTGGTATTTCTGGCTTTTGTGTACGGCGTCATTAATTTTAGCGCGGCGATCATCTCGCTGACATGGCCGCTTGCCATCTTTATACTTATCACCGGGAATCCTCAGTTTATTAAAACTGTCGAAAAGGGTCAGCTCTTAACCTCTTTCTCCGCCTTTTTTATCGTGTTCACTATCGCTAATGCCTATCTCGCGACGATGAAGCGAAACCTGAAGGAGGCGAACGTAAAAATAACCAGCGCCGCCCTCAGGGAGCCGCTGACCATGCTGCCGAACATGATGCTGTTGAATAAAGATCTGCAGCAGCTTACCCATCCAGCTATGCTCTGTTACGTAAAAATATTTTCTGCCGATAATCTTGATAAGCATCTTGGCTTTACCTTCCGGGTTAACGCCAAGGTCGCCGTTTATTATCTACTGAAAAAATTCCTGCCCAAAAAATGCAGCGTCTATTCCGTTCCGTATGGCGATTTGTTGGTTGTTCTGCCGGAGAAAGAGGGCCGCAGCGTCATGCAGGGGCTGCTGAAGAAACTGAATCAGGCAAAATCCTCTACCAGAGTGAGCGACGTGGACGTGGCGTTCGGCCTCTCCTGGATGACCTTTAACGCGCAGGTTGATTTAAGCAAATCTATCTCTGAGCTTGATTATCTGGCGACAACCAAAGGTCAGGATCACATTAGTGCGCTGGATAAAAACCTCCATTTCATTGAGCAACATATGACGCTGGATATCGCATTGTTGCAAAAACTCAAGCACGCCTTGCTTCATAATGACCTCGTGCTGTATGCACAAAAAATAGAACATACTCATTGCGACACCCAATATTATGAGATCCTCTGCAGGATGAAACTCGACGGGAAGATCGTGACACCGGATAAATTTATTCCGACGATTACGGAGTTTGGTCTGTGCGGACTGCTCGACTTCAAGGTGCTGGAGGCCTTTATCGATTTTTATCATCAAAATGTGCTTACGTGCCAACACATCCGTTTTTCACTGAATATCACGCCGGAAACACTGGCGGATGAAAATACGGCGGAAAGAATTATCTTCATGTTCGAGAAAAAGAATAAAAAACCGGACAACATTGTCTTTGAAGTGACGGAAGAACAGTTGTTCTTAAATGAAAGAAATGTCATCAATAATATTAACAGCTTGCGTCATTATGGCTTTGAAATTGCTATTGATGATTTTGGTACCGGGTATGCTAACTATGAAAGGCTGAAAAATCTTGATGCCGATATCGTTAAAATTGACGGGATGTTTATCAGAGAGATTATCAGTAACAGAGTGGATCAGCTGATTGTGAAGTCAATCATTGATATTGCCCGGGCCAGGGGGATGTCTGTCGTGGCTGAGTATGTGGAGACGCAGGAACACAAGGTGTTGTTATCGCAGCTTGGCGTTGATTATCTCCAGGGATATCACATCGCGAAACCGCTGCCGCTGGCGTGCATTATGAAAGAAAAAGCAGCATCCAGTGAAGATTATCCGGAGTAAATGGTTATGTATCTCTTTTCCAGAAAGAAAATCGCCAGCAAAGTCTATTCGATCTCCGCAGCAGCCTGCGTAATATTTTTAGCGATCATGATGGCGTTTATTTTCCTCCATCAAAAGAATGAAGCCATCAAGTTGACCAATGAGGTGCGGGCTAAACTGCTGAACATTTTTGATGAAAATGAAAATATAGCCGATGCGATTACAACCAAATATACCACCTCCCTGCAAAATGGCGGGTGTAAAATCCCGGCGCTGGTACAGGATAATGACCAGTGGCACTGGCAGAAAACCAGCGCCGCCGGGGATCATGGCAGCCTGTTTATGAATACCCAGCCCACTTTAAATGAGCGATGCCTGCTCTCGTCGGCGATTTTTGTGCGGGATAATATTGCGAAAAGCGATCTTTCCACTAAAGAGGGGTTTCGCTATATCATTTCCACACGGCAAAAAATGTTCTATTTTTTTAGCCGCATCGATACAGACAATTTTGCCATTGAAGATTCAATCATGTTCAATAATCTTCAATTCTATATTCCCACCATGCCGGATTACTATAAGCGTAAACTGACCCATAAACTGACGCAAAAGGGCACAGTCGCGACCCCCATTTATCATGACATGATCACTAGATCCAACGCCTACAGCGTGGTGAGTTTTATCTATGATCTGAACAGTAGCAATGTGCCGGTCGCCTACCTGCTCTACGATCACAACCTTGAAGAGCTTCACGGCCTGGCGAATACCCTGTTCCGCCATAATAAATGGGTGAGGATCACGCTGCGTGAGACGGGTAGCCTGAACGAGTTGTGCATTTTTGGCTGCGATATCGATCATCATTTCCAGACTAACGTTGAATCAGGGCTGTCATCGCAGTTTAAGGTGATAACCCATATCGACATGTTCGGGTCTGTTTATCACAGCGTGATGTTTAAGCTGCTTATTCCGGTCACCCTGCTGCTGTTTATGCTGATGGTAAAACTGACATCACGCTATCTGACGCGTGTTGCAAGACACACATTAATCGACCACTTAACCGGTCTGTACAGCAGGAAAATCGAATCTGAACTCAAGCCCGCCACCCTTGAAAGACGTTTTTTTGCGCTGGTTGACTGTAATAAATTCAAAATCGTTAATGACAGGTACGGTCATGCCGTTGGCGACAAAGTGCTACAGATGGTCGCCGACGTGATTAAACAGACGATCCGTAAAGAAGATATCGCCATTCGTTATGGCGGGGATGAGTTTCTGATCATTATCAAAACCGAACAGAAAAGCGATGCGCTGCTGGTGATGGAACGAATCGCTGAAGAGATTGCCCGGCGGTCGATTGGGGTGAATGACGACGTGATAACCAGCACCATTTCATATGGGGTGAGCAAGTTTAACCGGGACCTCAAAACCAGCATCTTATTGGCTGATAAAGAGATGTACAAAATGAAAAAGCGGCAGGCACAATAGTCAGCAAATGAAGAAAATAAAAAACCCGCACAAGGCGGGTTTATTTTATTATCAGCGGAGATTAACTGCTCAGGCTATTACCTTCATCGCTATCGTAATTACCACTGATAATTAACGCAGATTACAGGACTGTGACGTTTCCGGCAGCAGGACCTTTCGCGCCATTTTCAATGGTGAAAGAGACTTTCTGGCCTTCTTCCAGCGTTTTGAAGCTGTCGCTCTGGATAGCAGAGAAGTGTACGAAGACATCTTTGCTGCCGTCATCAGGGGTGATAAAGCCGAAACCTTTATCTGCGTTAAACCATTTTACTAAACCAGTCATTTTATTAGACATAGATAATTCCTTAATGATGAGCCACTTAACCGCGGCGATGATGGCCTGTATTGCGAGAGTTACTTACCTGGCACTTAGGAGGAGACTCATGAAGAAGGGTATCTTTGGATAACACTTGAACTGAGGACTGCTTTACTAAAACTGCTTTCGTAAGGTCTGTTTTCCAAACCGATGGCGCTATTAAGACATAGATAAATTAACTGCGCAATGTTTATATTATTTATTTTACCCATATAAACACCCGGATGGCTGAATGGCTGCCCTCTCCTGCCAGTTATATTTTTCAGCTTTTCCGACCGAAGGAATATATTCCCGATTAAAGAATGAGATGGCTCTGGTTTTTAATTTAATGTGCCAATTAAAAAAGCAGCCCCTGAGGGCTGCTGTGTATGATAACGCTCGCCTTTATGCCGGGTGGCGCTGCGCTTACCCTTTTGCCAGTTCCTTCAGGTGCTTTTTCAGCTTGTGATATTCATCAATCACATACTGTTCCGCCCTCTGCTGGTCAGCAATCGGCTCCACGCGCACGGCGCAGTACTTATACTCCGGCGTTTTGGTAATCGGGCTCAGGTTCTCGGTCACCAGCTCGTTACAGGCGCCAATCCACCACTGGTAGGTCATGTACACCGCCCCCATGTTCGGGCGATCGCTCACCTGGGCGCGGGTAATGACTTTACCTTTGCGCGACGTGACCCAGACCAGGGCTTCGTCTTCAATCCCGAGGCGCTTCGCATCGGCGGTATTGATCTGCGCATAGCCCGGTTCATCCGCCAGCGCGGCCAGCGCCGCACAATTACCGGTCATCGAGCGGCACGAGTAGTGGCCGACTTCACGCACCGTCGACAGCACCAGCGGGTACTCGTCGGTGAGCTTGTCGATCGGCGCAACCCAGTCGCAGGTATAGAGCTGCCCCAGCCCGTTCGGGGTGGAGAACTCTTTTTCGAACAGGTAATCCGTTCCCTGATCGGCCTCTGACTCGTCCCGGCACGGCCACTGGATATAGCCCAGCTCGCCCATCTTCTCGTAGGTGGCACCGAAGAAATCCGGGCACAGATGACGCAGTTCATCCCAGATCTGCTGGGTGTTGTCATAGTGCATCGGATAGCCCATCCGGGTGGCGATCTCGCTGATGATCTGCCAGTCGGTTTTGAGGTCCCACTTCGGCTCGACCGCTTTGAAGAAGCGCTGGAAACCCCGGTCGGCGGCGGTGTAGACCCCTTCGTGCTCACCCCAGGAGGTGGACGGCAGGATCACATCGGCGGCGGCCGCGGTCTTGGTCATAAAGATATCCTGGACAATGACCAGTTCCAGCTCTTCAAAGGCCTTACGCACCGCAGACAGCTCGGCGTCGGTCTGGAGCGGATCTTCCCCCATGATGTACGCAGCACGCACTTCGCCATGCGCAACCCGGTGCGGCAGCTCGCTGATGCGATACCCGGTATGGGCAGGCAGAGCGTCCACGCCCCAGGCTTTAGCGAACTTCGCCCGGTTCTCCGGGTTGTTGATGTACTGATAGCCCGGATAGGTATCCGGCAGCGCACCCATATCGCACGCGCCCTGAACGTTATTCTGACCGCGCACCGGGTTAACCCCCGCGTACGGCTTGCCGAGATTGCCGGTCAGCAGCGCCAGGCTGGTCAGGGAACGCACGGTTTCCACGCCCTGGTAGAACTGGGTCACGCCCATGCCCCAGAGAATGGCGGCGTTTTCCGCTGCGGCGTACATCCGTGCCGCCTGACGGATCTCCTGGGCGCTCACCCCGGTTATCGCTTCAACGGACTCCGGCGTGTAGCCTTCGACAATTTTGCGATACTCCTCGAAGCCTTCGGTACGGGCCGCCACAAATGCGCGGTCGTACAGCTGCTCTTCGATAATCACGTGCCCCATCGCATTAAGCAGCGCGATGTTGGAGCCGTTTTTCAGAGCGATGTGCATATCGGCAATGCGCGCGGTTTCAATTTTGCGCGGATCGCAGACGATAATCTTCGCCCCTTTGCGTTTGGCTTTGATCACCCGGTTCGCCACGATAGGGTGCGAATCCGCCGGGTTATAGCCGAAAATAAAGACCATATCGGCATTCTCAATGCCAACAATGGAGTTACTCATTGCGCCGTTACCGACCGACTGGTGCAGACCTGCAACCGATGGGCCGTGTCAGACGCGCGCGCAGCAGTCGACGTTATTGGTGCCGACTGCCGCGCGGGCAAATTTTTGCATGATGTAGTTGGTTTCATTCCCGGTGCCGCGGGATGACCCGGTGGTCATGATCGCATCCGGGCCGTGTGCCGCTTTGATGGCGCTGAGTTTAGTGGCAACGTAATCCAGCGCCTCGTCCCAGGAGACGGCCTCCAGCTTGCCGCCGCGCTCGCGACGGATCATCGGTGATTTCAGGCGCGGGGTGAGGATCTGCGTATCGTTGATAAAATCCCAGCCGTAATAGCCTTTCAGGCAGAGATCGCCCTGATTGGTCTTACCCTGTGCCGCTTCAGCCTTGACGACTTTGCCGTTATCGACCACCAGGTTGATTTTGCAACCCGATGCGCAATAGGGGCAAACCGTGACGACTTTCTTCATCGGTAGTTACTCCGTTAGTAATATGTCCTCAGCGGTATGCATGAAGTGTGCCAGCATGCATTTTTAAGTTAAGTAACTGAAATATTAGACAAATACTGGAGGGATTTTGCGAAGAGCAACCCGTTCGTCATAAATGTCATGACGAACGGGCAGCGATGACGTTAGCGGACGACCAGCGCGTCGTAGCCTTTGAAGCGGTAGTTAATCAGCGAGGCGATCCAGCAGAGGATAAACAGCCCGACCACGATAAACCCGGCGTTACCGAGGTTGTCATTCAGCGCGGCCACGCCGTTCCACAGCCCGCCGGTCAGGCCAAACTTATCCGCCAGCAGGCCCAGCGCTTCCAGTCCGCCGATAAACAGGGCTACCACCACTGAGGTGCCGGTGATGGTCATGTTGTAGTAGAGTTTGCGCTGCGGCTTGTTGAAGGCCCAGCCGTAGGCGCCCACCATAATCAGGTTGTCGAGGGTGTCGATCAGCGCCATGCCGCTGGTGAACAGCAGCGGGAAGACCATGATCGCCCACACCGACATGCCGCTGGAGGCCCCGGCCGCCGAGATCCCCAGCACCCCGATCTCGGTGGCGGTATCAAAGCCGAGACCAAACAGAAAGCCGACCAGATACATATGCCAGCTGCGGGTCACCAGGCGAAACGCCGAGCGGAACAGCCAGTTCATCACTCCGCCGTGGGCAAAGGAGACCACTTCCGGCACCTTCTCGCCGCGCTTCATTTTATTAAAGCTGCCCCAGACGTCGCGCAGAATAACCAGGTTGACCAGCGCCATCGCCAGCAGGAAAAAGGCCGACACCGCCGTGCCGATCATGCCCCCGGTCTCATGGAACCACTCCATGTTGCGGCTGAAGGCGGTGGCGGTGGCGGCGATGGCAATCGAGGCCAGCACCACGATGGTGGAGTGGCCCAGCGAGAACCAGGCCCCTACCCCGCACGGGCGCTTGCCCTGCTGCATCATTTTGCGGGTGACGTTATCAATGGCGGCGATGTGATCCGCATCCACCGCGTGACGCAGGCCGTAGCACCAGGCCAGCAGGCTGGCCGCCATCAGCGACGGGGTGGTGTGAAACAGGTAAAACGCGGTTCCCCAGGCGACAATATTGGTGACGATCAAGGCCAGCATCAGCGCCATAGCTTTGGGTTGATTATTGAAGTATTTGATAAACATCGTGATATCCCAATTTAAGAAAGAGACGCGGCAGCGATCACTGCCTGTCCAAATGCAATCGCGCCGTCTCCGGCGGGCAGGCGCCCGGGAACCAGCACGGTAAAATCTCTCAGCCAGAACTGCAGGCGTTCCCGCAGGAGCCGGTTATGCATCACGCCACCGCTGCAGACGATGGTGTCGAGGTTACAGCGGCGGGCATGCTCTGCCGCCAGCGTCGCCAGCCCGTTAGCCAGCGCGTCGTGAAATGCCCAGGCGCGTTCCCCGGCAGCGGCCTGCCAGCCGAGCCACTGCTGCCAGAAGGTGGCCATATCCAGCTCGCCGTCGCGTACCGGCAGCGTGATCGGGTGGCTGACCGGCCCGCTGCGCTGCGCCAGCGCCTCCAGCCGACAGGCGGCCTCCCCTTCGTAGCTGAGTTGCGCCGGGGCGCAGCCGGTTGCCGCGGCTACCGCGTCAAACAGCCGTCCGGCAGACGAGGCCAGCGGGGAATTAATCCCGCGGGCAATAGCCTGGGCCAGCGGCGACCAGGGTTTATCGGCCAGCAGACTCGCCTCCGGCAAGGCTTGCCACTGCGGGACAAACGCCTGCCACTGGGCCAGCAGGTTGCGCCACGGCTGACGCGCCGCGAGGTCACCGCCCGGCAGCGCCACCGCCGGGAGTCCGCCGAGCCGGTCACAGCTGCGGTAGCTGACCCGCAAACACTCCCCGCCCCACAGTTCGCCGTTCTCCCCCTGGCCTAGTCCGTCCAGCACCAGGGCGATGGCATCCCCGCCGTCGCGCGGCCAGCCGTGCTCCGCCAGACAGGCCGCGGCGTGGGCATGATGATGCAGCACGCGCAGGTGTGGATATGACATCTGCTCCCCGAGTTGGGTGGAGCGATAGCCGGGATGGGCGTCGGTCACCACGCCCTCGGGGGTAAACTGCCAGAGATCCTGCAGAGCAGTCAGGGCCTGCTGCCACTGGGCCAGCGCGTCGTCATCACCCAGATCGCCAAGATGCTGGCTCAGGATCGCCTCCCCGCCGCGCACCAGGCAGAAGGTGTTTTTCAGATCCGCACCAAGACACAACAGCGACGGCACATTATTAAAGCCGGGCGGCAGCGGCAGCGCGTCCGGGACAAAGCCCCGGGAGCGGCGCAGCATATCGCCGCTGGCGCGCAGCACCGAGTCGTCCATGCGCTGAACGATCTCGCGGTTGTGCAGCAGCCAGCCGTCGGCGATGCCGTCCAGATCCTGCCTGGCCCGGTCGTTGGTCAGCGCAGGCGGGCAGCCGTTAAGGTTGCCGGAGGTCATCACCAGGGGGCAGTCCAGATCCTGCATCAGCAGATGCTGGAGCGGGTTGGCCGCCAGCATCACCCCCACCTCGTTCAGCCCGGGGGCGATAGCTTCGCAGCAGGCGATATCGCGTTTATCCACCAGCACAATGGGTGCTGCGGTTGAACCCAGCAGGGCCTGAGCTTCTGCCGGAAGCGCAACAGCTAATCGCTGCGGGATCATCACCGCCAGCGGTTTCGCCGGACGCCGCTTGCGCTCGCGCAGCCGGTTCACCGCCTGCTCATTGCGGGCATCGCAGGCCAGATGGAAGCCGCCGAGACCTTTCACCGCCACAATCCCGCCCTGCTTCAGGACGGCCACTGCGGCCTGCAAGGCGCTCTCCTTCTCTTTATGCTCCTCGCCGCACACCCAGCTCAGCTGCGGCCCGCAGTCCGGGCAGGCCACCGGCTGGGCGTGAAAGCGCCGGTCGGCGGGGTTGCGGTACTCCGCCGCGCAGACCGGACAGAGCGCAAACTCCGCCATGGTGGTGGCCGGGCGGTCGTAAGGCATCGCCCGGATAATGGTGAAGCGTGGCCCGCAGTGGGTGCAGTTGATAAAGGGATAACGGTAGCGACGCTCGCGCGGATCGTTCATCTCGGCCAGGCACGCCGGGCAGGTGGCGGCATCCGGCACCACCTGGGTGGTCATCTGCCCCTGCTGGCTGGGCAAAATGGTGAAATCCACCGGGAGCGGCGCCCAGTGCCACGGCTGCTCGCTAATGTCGTCAATCCGCGCCAGCGGCGGGCCTCCGGCGGCCAGCCGGGTGATGAAGTCCTGCGACTCGCCGGTGAGGCGCACCACCACCCCTGCCCCGTCGTTGCAGACGTCGCCCTTCAGCCCCAGCTGTCGGGCCAGTTGCCAGACCCAGGGACGAAACCCCACGCCCTGGACTTTGCCGCGAATGCGCAGCAGCGTGCCGTTTGTACACATGCGTTAACTCTCTACCGCCTCTCGCAGGCGTTGTTTCATCGCGCTGTAGGTGGTCTGGGCATAATTTTCTGCCCAGTGTTGATCGGCAATAGGGTCGATCTTCACCGCGCAGTATTTGGTTTCCGGGGTTTTCGAGACCGGATCGAGGTTGTCCTGGGTCAGCTCGTTGCAGGCCCCAATCCACCACTGATAGGTCATGTATACCGCCCCCTGGTTGATGCGTTCGCTCACCTCCGCGCGGCTGATCACCTTCCCACGACGGGAGCTGACCCACACCAGCTGGCGATCGTGGATGCCGAGCCTCTGCGCATCCTGCGGATGCATCTGCACAAAGCCCGGCTCATCCGCCAGGGTCTGCAAGGCGGCACAGTTACCGGTCATCGAACGGCAGGAGTAGTGCCCCACCTCGCGCACGGTGCAGAGCACCAGCGGATAGTCGGCGTCCGGCATCTCCGCCGGTTTGCGCCACGGGGCGGCAAACAGCTGGCCTTTGCCGCTCGGGGTGTCGAAGCGGTTGCCTTCGTAGAGCCACGGCGTGCCCGGATGGTCGAGGGTCGGACACGGCCACTGGATGTGCCCCATGTCGCCCATTTTTTCGTACGTCACACCGTAGAACAGCGGGCAGAGCTCGCGCATTTCGTCCCAGATCTGCTGGTTATCGCGGTACGCCATCGGATAGCCCATCGCGGTGGCGATCAGGCTGATGATCTCCCAGTCGCGCTTGACGTTGCCCTTGGGTTCAATGGCTTTTTCGAAGCGCTGGAAGCCGCGGTCGGCGCAGGTGAAGACCCCGCCATGTTCGCCCCATGAGGTGGCGGGCAGCAGCACGTCCGCCGCCTCGGCGGTTTTGGTCATAAAGATGTCCTGCACCACCACGAAGTCGAGCGCGTCAAACCCTTTGCGCACCAACCCTAAGTCGGCTTCGGTCTGAAGCGGATCTTCTCCCATGATGTAATAGGCTTTGACCTTGCCCTCCAGCGCGAGATGCGGCACTTCGGTGATGCGCACCCCGACCTGGTCATCCATCAGCGCAGGATCGACGCCCCACGCCCGGGCGAATTTCTCCCGCACCTGCGGGTCGGTGACGTCCTGATAGCCGGGGAACTGGTTGGGGATCACCCCCATGTCGCACGCACCCTGGACGTTATTCTGCCCGCGCACCGGGCCGACGCCGCAGTGTTCCCGCCCGAGGTTGCCGGTGAGCAGCGCCAGGGTGGAGAGCCCTTTCACCACGTCCACCGCCTGTCCGAACTGGGTGACGCCCATCCCCCACATCACGGTGGCGGACGGCGCGGCGGCATAGATGCGCATCGCCTCGCGGATCTGCCGGGCGCTGACCCCGGTAATGCCCTCGACGTTTTCCGGGGCGTAATTGCTGACCGTTGCGCGCAGCGCGTCCAGCCCTTCGGTGTAGCGGGCCACGTAGTCGGCGTTGTAGAGGCTCTCGTCCAGCAGGGTGTAAATGAAGGCGTTCACCAGCGCCATGTTGCAGCCGTTGTTGATCTGCAGATGCCGGTCGGCAATGCGCGCGGTTTCAATTTTGCGCGGATCGCAAACGATCACCCGGGCACCGTTCTGTTTGGCTTTGATCACCCGGCGGGCGACGATCGGGTGCGAGTCGGCGCAGTTGTAGCCGAAGATCAGCAGGCATTTTGAGTTTTCGATATCGCTGATGGAGTTGCTCATCGCCCCGTTGCCCAGCGTCTCCTGTAATCCGGCCACGCTCGGGCCGTGGCAGACCCGGGCGCAGCAGTCGACGTTGTTGGTGTTAAGCACCCCGCGGGCAAACTTCTGCATCACGTAGTTGGTTTCATTCCCGGTGCCGCGGGACGATCCGGTGGTCATGATGGCGCACGGGCCATAATTGGCCTTGATGTCACTCAGGCGTTGGGCGGTGTAGCGAATGGCCTCGTCCCAGGAGACCGGCACAAACTTGCCGCCTTTCTGGTAGCGGATCATCGGCTGGGTGAGGCGCGGCGTCAGCAGCCGGGTATCGTTGAGAAAATCCCAGCCGTAATAGCCCTTCAGGCACAGCTGATTCTGGTTGGTGACGCCCTGCGCGCCTTCCGCACGAACGATTTTATTGTTGTCGACGACGAGTTTTAACTTACAGCCCGCACCACAGTACGGGCAGACGCTGGTGATTTTTTTCATCAGTAACAGACCTGCTAAAAGTGAAAAGTAATGCTGACGCTTACAGCGCCAGCGAAGACATGTTGTCGAGCGCCGCGCGGCGACGTTTTTCCAGACTCAGCTGTTCCAGCTTCTGCCTGTCGATGCAGACAATGGCATTGGTCGGGCAGGCCTGAATGCACGCCGGGCCGTCCGGCTGGTGGTAGCAGAGGTCGCACTTGTTGGCCTCGGCCTTCTCCGACATCACGTTCAGCCCGGCGCCGATGCTGCGCACAACCGGACGCAGCACCACTTCCATCGCGCCATACGGGCAGGCGACCACGCAGGTTTTGCACCCGATGCAGCGCTCCTGGTGGACGTGAACAAAATCGTTATCGCGAGTGATCGCCCCGTTCGGGCAGACGCTGGCGCAAGGGGCATCTTCACACTGGCGGCACATGGTGGCCGTAGAGACGTTGACGCCTTTGATGACGTGAATGCGCGGCAGGAAGTTCTGCAGGGTCAGCGAGGCGCAGTCCTGGGTGTCGTGGTGCGACACCACGCAGGCCACTTCACAGGTACGACAGCCGATGCATTTGCTGGCATCGGCAATGATGAAACGGTTCATCCTTAATCTCCGGGAATGATGGTTAGCTTGCCGGAGGTATGCATAAATTGGGCCAATAATTATATATCTGAAATTAATGGATTTTATTTGGAGATGTGGCTGTCATCGTCATAAGTGACGATGACAGGATTGACGTTTTCAAGTCGGATGCTGACTGCGTGCTGCTGAGAGGCAACAGCATCTGTCTTAGGACATTATCATGGCTTATTTAGATAAAAGGAAATGCCGCAGGTGAGCGTACCCGGAAGGAAAGTCCGTCAGTCCGCTTAGGGCGTGGGACTAAAGTTGGCGTTAGAATAACTAGTATTACCGTGAGTTGATCAACGAGGAGCATGTCATTCACTCCGGTTGCTCTGATGCCCGCCCAGAAGGCATAATTAACTCCTATCAATAAATACATAATCTTGTATAATTTATAGCTTGACTTTTAATAATGACAGACTACATACCGAACCAGATTGTAGGCAAGAATGCAAGCCTGTTGATAGTGTCGACAAATTTTGTACAAAATGAAACTCAAAGAGAGTTTGGTTGCAATCGGCACATGTTCCATTTAACAGGCTAGAAGAATTTATACGTAAGTCTTAATTTTTATGGAAAAATGATAAGTAGATACTCTTAAAAGGCCACAAAAACTAAACTATTAAGGATAATTTAATGCTTACTACTCTCGGCGTCAAAAATCTTAGAAGTTTTACTAATGAATGTCATTTTAAACTTGCACCTATAACAGTCTTTGTAGGGCGTAACAGTAGCGGCAAGAGTTCTTTACTTCGCACATTTCCTCTTATGAGGCAGTCTTTTGAAGCTAATACCACAGGTCCGATATTATGGTATGGTCGCTTAGTCGATTTTGGTGATTTTGAAGAAGCTATTTCGAAAAACAATCAAAGTAATAACATCGAATTTTCATTTGGATTAAAACCATCTGAGGTTAGCAGTGACCCTTTCGCCTGGGAAATAAATAACATTTTAGAAGGACTTGATGTAGTAGTTAAACTTATAATATCTTCTGTCGATAAAAAAACTATTACTAAAGAAATAAATATTACCGTTGATCATACAAAGTTAACAATCACGATGGAGAAAGATTATTCTCAAGCTCTTTTTTCGTTTCAAAACAAAAAATATAAATATCATAAAAATGTAACACTGGGAGGCATGAATATTAAATTCCTTCCGACTCTCGTTTATGTTAAGAATTCAGATGAAACTGGAAGTCATGCCGATGATGACATTTATTGGAACGGCATTACTCGTACGACTCGTCGTTCCATATTTTCACGGCGTAAATTCGAACGAGAGATAGTCAACTTAGCTAGTGAAGCTTTAAAACCATATTTTCATAGAAATACCAATTTAGAAAGCCTTTCAAAAGTTTTATGGCAACTTTCCTCAATATCTCGTTCTGAAATTATTAATTTTCTACAAAGTTCGTTCTCTGATAAGAAATTTTTTATTAATCAAATTTCTGACAGTTCAGTGTTAGAAGATGTCGTTAGTAAAATGCAAGTGTTTATGTTTCTTAAAAGTTATAATTTGATCGCTGACGCTATAAATGAAAATCTTCGAGCCAGTTTTGAATCCATAAAATATTTAGCACCTATTAGAGCAAGTACAGAAAGATACTATAGATTTCAAGATTTACAAGTAAATGAAATGGATCATACAGGTTCGAATCTTGCCATGATTTTGAACTCTTTCTCAGCAAAAGAAAACGATGACTTCCAAAGTTGGATTCGTAGCAACTTTGGATTTAACGTTACAATTGAACAGTCAGTTGGTCATTATGCCATAATGATACAAAACGAAAACGATAGTACTAAACATAACATTAGTGATATGGGTTTTGGTTATTCGCAAGTTTTACCCATTATACTTTCGATCTGGCTTGAGACACAAAAAGACAGTCATGAAAATAATGAGGCAATTTTCGTCATAGAACAACCAGAATTGCATTTACATCCTGCGTATCAAACAAAACTAGCAATCCTTTTTGCTAAAATAATTGAGCTATCAAAACAGACTAAATCCAATATAAAAATTATTTTTGAGACGCATAGCCAACAAATGATTGATGCATTTGGTGATTGTATCGAAAATGCAGAATTAAATTTTAATAAAAATGATGTTTCAATATTAATTTTTGATAAAGAAGATGGGACGGGTACTTCGGTCCATAAAGCTAACTTCGATGATCAAGGATATTTTGAAAACTGGCCCGTTGGATTTTTCTCTGGAAAATAAAATGATAATCAAATTAGAAAATCAAGAAAAAAAAGACATTAATACCGAGCCTTATTTTACAACTGTGGTCAATATTATGACAGCTTATAAAGAAGGTAAGCATATTGTTATAGCTGAAGCCAAGTTTTTTGAAGAGATACGTAATAACAACAATTTTGATGAAAGAATTAGAAATGCAGCGATGCGTGCTGAAAATGAACAACGCCAATATCATCAATTACTTAAAGGTGTTAATGCCTATATCCATGTTGAATTAGGTAATTTAAGCTCCAATTATAAAAAAAATGAAGATAATGGAATAGAAAAGATTGTTGTGAGTTGTGAATTTTTTAAAGACAGTTCATCTATACAGAAGATTAATCTTTTGTGCGAAGATCTAAGCGATGCCGACTTGTATTTGAAAATGGGCGATTTTTATAAACATAACATAAACCTATCAACGATCAATATATTATTTGACCACATTGGTGGCGGAGGTGACAATACATACAAAAGTTTTTCAAAGATTACTGAAAATACAAGATTTTGCTTATGCCTGTTGGACAGCGATAAAAAACACCCGAGTGGAAAACAAGGCGGAACATCACTAAAATTTAAAGATAAAAAAATACCATTCAATGGAAAATATATCGTAATCAATGCTCACGAAGCCGAATGTCTAATACCAAATGAAATTATTGAATTACTTATCTTAGATAGAAACCTTAATCATTACAACTATGATTTTCATACAAGGCTAGATTATTTAAGGGAGATTTGCCAAAGTAACAGCCTTGTTAAATTATACTTTGATCATAAGGAAGGACTCACGGTAAATAATATCAAGAAATTTGACAAATCAGGTGATACTCCTTTCTGGGAAAACGCTGTGAAAGGGGCTACTGGATTGAAACGTCGTAAATGCGCGATTAATTTCCATTGCGATTGTAAAGAATCAGCTTCTAAAAAAAACCAGCAAGAATGTTATATAATATTAGGCTTTGGTTCAAAGCTATTAGAAGATTCCAGCGCAAAAATTAATCAAATGCCAACTCCAAAAATCAAACATATGTTAAAAGAGCCATTGTTAACAGAATGGATGAATATTGGAAGGGAAATTTTTAGCTGGGGATGCGCGCCCAGTAAGGTGGCTAGAACATCTTGAAAGCTATTTTTCCAGCAATCATACTTAAATGCCTGAGATTCAATAGCTATCACGTTAATCTCAGCATAGCCGCCCCCTTGGCTTTCCCTGAACTAACAAACAGCCCTGTGCGCTGAGACAGTTATCGGCATTGTGAATAATCAGACGGCACGAGATAATTTTGCCCCGTCCTGAAAACAAAAAAGCGCGCGCATATCTGCGAGCGCTTTCCACACCAGATCGGTAATTCGTCACCCTGCTAAGTTACATCTTTATAGTCCCATAAACGGTCTCCCCCCATCCTGGTCCTCCAAACTTTCATACGCGGTCTCGACTGCACTCTTCCTCTTTGGGGTTATTGGATACTAAAACCCCACAATATCCGGCTGCACCCCGAGGAAAATCACCTCCCCACATCATCCAGTAGCTGATTCACCAAGTAGTTGAGCGGCATGTTTTGGGTGGTCATCATAGAAATCCAGGCAAAGTCGTCCGGGCCGATGCGAGAGATATCGCCTAGATAGGCGCAAAGCGATCCACAATTTAAGGTTAAGAAAATTAATAGTTTTCATTGGAATAGGTGCTGTCATCGATATAAATAGCGATGATAGTTCTACCGTTTTGCTATAGGTACTGAAGGCGCGGGAAATATCATTTTCATTAGAAGCAACAACATTAGCATTGTAGGCCGGGCAAGCGAAGCGCCCCCGGCATGGCTTTTCTGGAAGCCTCCTCGCAAACCTTAAATTTACCCTATGTAATTCATGGTTAAGTCTTTTATTCCCATAATCATGCTCGTAAAGTGACTGCGTTGCGGCACATCCGCAATCGGGTGTAGGAACCCGTATTCTACAGAGCGATATTTATATGTCGCGATAGTGCATATCCCGTAAAATCACGGTGGCACTGGCGGAGCAGTCGCGAGACTGGCCGTTTTCTCTGTAGGCGGCATTCCTACCTCCGTCAGTGCTACCTCCTTCGAGCGTAGGAACTCTGAGGGTGGTTAATTTAATTAATACAGAGAGGATGTCCTATATGACTACTATCCCAACCCTGACTTACCCGCAATCTGACGAACAGGTTATTCCCGCTTCCCTGACTACGCCCCTTTCTGCTGCAGCGGATCTCTTCGAGGTCGCCGATCACTGCGCCGGGCTGGTGAGCGTACTGATCGAAACTGACGACAGAGTATCCCGCACTGCGCTCTGCGAAGGTCTGCTGCACGCGCTGCGCCAGTTGCGCGAACGCTGTGATGCCGAACTCCCGCCGCACCTTATCGCCCAGTTGATCCAGGGGGAAACACTCACCTCCTGTATGCCGGACTGCTGGCAGGAAACCGCTCCCCAGGTGGATTATGCGCTGGCTTTAGTGCAGGCAATTCTGGGCGGAACGTTGCCCGCAAGTGTGGAGAAAGAACTGGCGGGGTTGCTGCATGACCTGGTCTGGCTGGTTAATGAGTTTGTGAAGGAGCCGTATATTACGGTGCATTGAATGGGGCTGGAAGTTTGTGAAGGCTGACTGATTTCAGGTGTGATAAGGGGCTGTGGCAGGCCCCTGAATGCGTTTGAGGATGGGGTTCGAGCTTCGGGTATTCGATTTTTATAAGCTGACAATATCGGTTGTTGCGTATGATAAACAACGAATGCCTGTTAAGAGTGAAAAGCGGACATACTTTATCTTTAACGAGCGTAATCAGTGATATTTTAATATTATATGCCTATGGTTAAAAAGATGATTTATTGTATAAAATGATTATGCACTCAGCATGCTGCCCTGAAACGTTCCCTGAGTAAAAATCTCTATTTTAAAACATCATTCAAGCTTATAAAAACAGTGGGCCATCCTATAAATGATGGCATTAGTTCTTATCAGTTGAATTTTTATTAAGTGCATTTTTTTTGCACTTTGGACAACCTTGAACTAAATCCTCCTTGATTTGATAATAGTAAGGAATAAATATATTCATCCCGCCACTCTTTATCGCATCATATGCAAGTACTGTGGTAAGCATTTCCTTGCCTTCAAAAATCACTTTCCTATTGGTGACTAAAATATCACTAAGAGGTAAGCATTCCGGATTGTAAATTATTACATTGCTTGGTTGCCTATCATATTTTTCATAGTTGTCACCTGCATATCCATAAGCTAAATCTGTGGCTTTTACCCAATTAATCGGTTCTGCTGTCTGGCACCAACTAATCAAAAGATCTAGTTTCTCTGGAGTATATGTTCTTGTATAGTCGCCATGTATTTCACACTGACCATATTCTGCAAATTGCCCTAAGATATATTCGTAAGAGTGATCGCCAGCGGTTAATGGCAATCTAAAGTAATGTTTGGGGGATGCCCTATATATTTTAGTGCTATAAAGCAAACTAAAAACAATATCATAAAGCTGATAAAGGCAACACCCTTGATAATCTGGATTTCCATATACAACAATATCTCCAAAGTTATTTATATCAGAATTATAGGCGCTACCAAAGTGCTCGTCGCCATATAGGAAAAAACCTTTCGAAAGAATGAAAACCGCATTAGGAAGTAAATTCTTATCATAAGTTCGTGCATGTTTTTCCAACTCTGAAACAATATCACTCCAATCCATGCCAGTATCATAAGCAAAAATAACCCCGAATCCATCCCTCTGTATTTTTTCCCCTGAATGAATAATGGGACCTTGATTAGCAACCATTCTCTTTAATTTTTTGAATGAGGCAATATTTTTGAAAGCACTTCCTAATTCTTTTTTTGTGAGTTTTGATTTAACCTGAATGGCACCATAGCAGTACTCAATAGGTAAAACCTCGTAGATATTTTGTCGTTGCATAAGAGTAAATGAATTTAAAGCATCATAAAAAAGAATGTCAATTTCATTACTAAGATGTCCAGTTGTTGATGCAACCCGGACGCTAGATTTTGATATGCCATAACTAAGCGGTAAGAGTTTATTATCAATAAAAAAAGCTCTCAGTAATTCTTCTCTAACAGTACCAACGTCTCTAGGGTGTTTAATATCTTGCGATATTTCATAATCTTTCAGCATTTTATTCTGAAAGTACATGAATTCACGTTCTAGACCATGAAACTCCTTTTCCTTAGAGCGTAGTTTATTCGCACGCGAGGCTTGATTTGATATCCATTCTTTTGCCCTCGCTTCTTTTTCAGCAAAATCAGCACGTTCTTTTTTTTGAGCAGCAGTTTGGCGTTTTCTTGTTTCTTGATTTTCTGACATAATAATAATATCCTTAATAGTAATAAGAAATGTTGCCTAACTTACCAAATATAGATGCGGAAAAACGTGCTAACCATCTATTTGTAGGCTTTTAATCAATTTATCAAGTGGCTGAATCCCCATTCTATAGATTTCAGAACGCTCGCTTCGTGCACGCATTGATTCTATGTAACTGATGTCTAAGCATCTAGCATAAGATGGTCATTCACTTTTATAGACTTACTGATACACCAACTTCCATTGCTGGCATGGAGCGGACAAGCTAATTAAGCTGAAGGTTCGCTACAAGCTAAAAGTGGAAGTCTGAAATTTTTCTTACCTCGAATAGCTTTACCCAACATTCGTGTTTCATCAAATCATAATTTTCGGGAATTGGGATTGAATAGAACAGCTATTTAAGGATTATGAATTCTCCATAATATTCATGAATCTATGCATGTAATAATCCATAAATCTTTCGAATTCATCCAATTCTAACCTTCCAGACTCCACTAATTTAAGCTTATCTTTATACTGTTTCGTCAGTAATTCTAGAGCCTTCACATCCAATCTTTTATTATCACCCATTGGCCCAAATGAATACTCATAAGAAATAAAGTTTACATTAATTTTATTCGTGGATGTCATTGATATTTTACCATCCTTGGCTGGCTGGCCGAATAAAATGATGTTCTTCAGATCGTTCTTATGCACCTGCTTAAAAAAGCTGGAAGAAATTAACCCATCATAACCACGGTTTTTTATTTCACTTGCAAATTCCTGACATAATGGATACTCAGATTCTCCGCTGTACAATATCTTACGAATAAAGATCCCGATGTTTTCGAAAGGTGTAGGTGGTGACTCGGTTATGTCTGTAATATCAAGCAATAGAAGTTCTTTTTTCACGATGAAAGTTGCGAGAGCTATCCAATCGGTCAGAGCCACACGGATCTCATGCAAGCAAGTTTCAATATCAAATGCACCATAAAAAACTTTTTCTCCAGATTTGTTAAATCGCCCCTCTATTGGATTGGGGTTAGAATCAAATTCCTTTTCAAGTGCTGGAGGTAGTGAGTTTCCTTTTCTCGCTCTATAAATTATTGAGTCAGGTTCAAGTGTTACACGTTTACATACCCTTATTACTTCTTCCCAAATTTCTTTGCGTCTACACCCACTAACTTCGTCAATAACTAGTTCTTGATATTTTGTTGTTGCCCCTATTTTATAAAGCGGAGGACCATAATGGCAAAGCGGTAGAGGTTTATATTGACTCAGCAGTCCAATGTCATGGTCTAGTTCTGACTCGAAAGTGAGTTCATTTATTCCTGTAGCTTTAATGTTATACACAGATGCAGTTCCCCCTGAACTCGGTGGAATTGAACCATTTACAAAAAACTCTTGAATAAGCTGGTCTACGTTATCTTCATTAAGGAATCCACCAGTATGGCCACAGGTTTCGAAGAAACGTTTGTCACTTGGGTCTCTTAATTTTTCAGCTAAAAACCTCAAGCCTGCATTTTTGATGCATGAAGTGCAAATTAATTTTTCCATTTACAATAGCCATATAATGGAGTAAGCGACTATTTTACATACAATTCAGCATATTAAGCAAGAGAAAGATATATCCCCCTTGGGCTAGAGGTATAATCAGGCTGGACTTGTTAAACTCTGGTTCATGCCGTTGTACCCATCAAAGTATTTTGTAAAATCATAAACAATGACAGTAATCCAGCTCCCCCTTAAATAATAAATAGTGTTACTAGTAACGTCCGCTATTGGCACAAATCGGCCCTCCCAACAATAATCACCCACCTAGCCACGCATATCAAACCCAGCCTTCTGAAAATCCCGATACACCTCTGGATTACTAAAAGCCGGAAACTTCGCTTTTTGAGCCGCCAACTTCACCGCCTCACAATACGCTTTGTTGCCCTTACTGGTTGATACCTTCAACGCCGTACCATCCTGCGCAAACTCCATATGCAGTCGGCATTTTTTGCCCTTCCAGCGTTGTGGCTCAGCAATTTTATCTTCTATTGCAGCCTTAATACCCCGCGCCTGCGCCCCCCATTCATCCTGATCGTCCCAGCGCCCAGAACTGCAACTCCCTATTGCTGAGGTTTTGTGGCATCCCGAAGGATGTAACGGCGCACAACCTGCCGCCAGGCTGGCCACAACGGCAAGCATAAACATCTTCCCTATTCTTTCGCGCGATCTCACGCCTTAAACTCTTGTGCTCATATAACCGTTAAAATTAATTTCGGTTTATCACTTTACGAAAATCAGAACTAATAAAAAACACAGGTATAGGTCCGGTAAGGCGTAAGCCGCCACCGGGCTTTTCAGAGAGGTACACGCAGCCAGCAACCTGGTTTAAATATTGTGCTCGCTTCTGCCGGGCGGCGGCTGACGCCTTGCACGGCCTACTAAACCCAGGATATTAACAAATGACGCATTTTTCGTAGGCCCGGTAAGGCGCTAGCCGCCACCGGGCATTTCCAGAGAGGTACCTTCGTGATTACGCGCTACAACTCCCCAAACCCCAGCGGCCCATCCCTCTCCGCCAGGCTTTCATAGACGGTCTCCACCGCCTCTTTAACTTTCGGCGTCATCGGATAATAAAACCCCACAATATCCGGCTGCACCCCGAGGAAGATCACATCCCCCACATCATCCCGCAGCTGATCCACCAGATAATTGAGCGGCATATTGTGCGTCGTCATCATAAACATCTCGGCGATGTCGTCCGGGTCGATGCGGCGGATTTCGCCGGGGTTGAGCCCCATATCCGTCGCATCGACAATCAGCAGGCGAGCCGGGCGCAGCTCGCGGATCGCGACCACGTCGTTTTCCGGGGCGCTGCCGCCGTCGAACACCACCCAGTCGCCGCGCGGCGCTTCGCGGCACATCTCGGCCAGCAGCGGACCGGCACCGTCGTCGCCCATCATGCTGTTGCCGACGCAGAGTAAAACATCAGTCACGTTGCCTCCGAACCATCAGATAGATGGCGTTTTCCTGGTGAATGGCGTGGAGCATGCCGAGCATCGCCCGGCTCCACGTCTGCTGCTGCGCCGTCTGTCGCGCTATCGCGGCGTCAAAGGCGCTGGCCAGCATCACAATATGATTCGCGTCGATCACAATCTCCCCGTAGCGCGGCACGCCCTCCATTTTGCGCCGCGCCTCGCTCCCCGTTTCCAGGGTGGCGATCCATGCCAGGTACTCCTCCCACGGACAGGTCAGCGCCGTCTGCAGGCAGTCGATGACCCCCAGATGGTGGCCGATGGCCAGCCCGTAGTAGATCACCTGCTGGGCGTCGTCGGGGGTGTTGTCATTTTCATCAATGAACTTGCGGCTGAGCTGGCTGAAGACCACGGTTTCGCTCATCAGATACGCTCCTGCCCGACCACCTGGATGAGGTTGCCAACGATCTCGTTCAGACGCGGATCGTTCTCCCGGGCCAGCCAGTCCGCCACGCTTTTATCCCCTTCCAGCAGATGGCGCATAAAATCGTCTGCAATCTGGCGGCCATAACGGTAGCCCGCCAGGCGGCGCGCGGCGCGGTCGATACGTACCCGCAGGGGCTGAACCATCTCCGGATGCAGCAGTTCCGCGGGCTGGCTGTCCAGCGCCCCCGGCTCGCGGGCGTGGATCTTCTGCTCCAGCAGCCCCAGCGCCATGGCAAAACCGTAAAGGGTGGCAGCTGGCGACGGCGGGCAGCCGGGGATGTAGACATCCACCGGGACGATTTTGTCGGTGCCGCCCCAGACGCAGTACAGGTCGTGGAAGATGCCGCCGGAGTTGCCGCATGCGCCATAAGAGATACAGATTTTTGGATCCGGAGCCGATTCCCACGCGCGCAGCGCCGGGGATCGCATCGCGCGCGTGACTGCCCCGGTAAACAGCAGAATGTCGGCGTGGCGTGGGGATGGCACCACCTTGATGCCAAAGCGCTCGGTGTCGAAGATCGGCGACAGGGTGGCGAAGATCTCAATCTCGCAGCCGTTGCAGCCGCCGCAGTCCACGCGGTAGACGTAGGCAGAGCGCTTGATTTTTTTCAGCAGCGAGGCCTTCATGCTGGCGATGGACTCATCCACCGTCACCGGCACCGGGATCCCCTGTTCGTTACGTGGCCCTAACAGTTCGCTCATTGTGTCGCGTCCTTCATCTCGCGGGTCAGATGGATTTTGTCCGAAGGGGTCAGCCCCTGCAGGCGCTTGCAGTCCGGGCAGGTCTCAAAACTCTCCCGGTGATGTTCCGCGCGTTTGTCGCCGTTGTGGCGCAGCAGTTCGATGACGTAGTCGATCTCTTTCTGCACCGCGTACGGGCGCTCGCACACCCGGCAGTGGCAGATGTCGAAGCGCGACTGCTGGAGGAAATCGGCCTTGCTCCACACCGCCAGCTCGTACTCCTGGGAGAGCTTGATGGCGGTGGTCGGGCAGACCTCCTCGCAGCGTCCGCAGAAGATGCAGCGCCCCAGATTGAACTGCCAGAACAGCTCCCCGTTCTTTAAATCGGTCTCCACTGTCAGGGCATTCGACGGGCAGGCGTTCACGCACGCCGCGCAGCCGATACACTGCTGCGGGTCGTGCTCCGGCTTGCCGCGCATATTTTTGTCGACCGCAATCGGTTCCAGCGGGTAGGACGCCGTCACCGTGCCGGTTTTGATGACTTTTTTGATAAAGGTAAACATGGGTGCTCCGGGTTATTTTAGCGGCGAGTTCTTGCGTTCAATGCTGTAGCGTTCCAGCTCTTTGTACGGCACCACCTTGCTCTTCTTCTTGCGCACGTCCACCACCGTCATGCGGTCGGTGCAGGAGTAGCAAGGGTCGAGGCTGCCGATAATCAGCGGCGCGTCGGAGACGGTGTTCCCGCGCAACATGTAGCGCAGCGTCGGCCAGTTGGCGTAGGTGGCCGCCCGGCAGCGCCAGCGCCACAGCTTCTGGTTGTCGCCGGTCATGCTCCAGTGGATATCATCCCCGCGCGGCGCTTCGCTGAAGCCCAGCGCAAAGCGGTTCGGGATGTAAGTAAAGCCTTCCACCATCAGCTCGCCGCCCGGCAGGTTGTCGAGGCCGTAGTCGATCATGTTCAGGGCGGTGTAGACCTCGTTGATGCGCACTTTCAGGCGGGAAATCACGTCGCAGCCCTGCTCGGTGTGGACTTCCATCGGCAGCAGGCCGTAGCCGACAAACGGGTGATCGGCGCGGGTGTCGCGGGCGTGGCCGCTGGCGCGAACCATCGGGCCGACGTTGCTGAAATCGCGGGCGATCTGCGGGTCGAGACGGCCCACGCCGACGGTGCGCTGCTCGATGTTCGGCGTGCTCAGCAGGATATCCACCAGATCCTGCACCTCGCGGCGCATCTGCTGGGCCAGCAGGCGGGTGGCGATCATGTCCTCTTTCAGCAGGTCGCGACGGATGCCGCCGATCAGGTTCAGGCCGTAGGTTTTACGCGCCCCGGTGAGGATCTCCGCCATCTTCATCGAGGTTTCACGCACGCGGAAGAACTGCATAAAGCCGGAGTCGAAGCCGACGAAGTGACAGGCCAGGCCGAGGTTCAGCAGGTGCGAGTGCAGACGCTCCACCTCCAGCAGGATGGCGCGGATCATTTGGGCGCGTTCCGGCACCACGATCCCCATCGCGTTCTCCACCGAGGTGGTGTAGGCCGTGCTGTGGGCAAAGCCGCAGATGCCGCAGACGCGATCCGACAGGAAGGTGACTTCGTTGTAGCCCATGCGGGTTTCAGCCAGCTTCTCCATGCCGCGATGGACGTAGAACAGGCGGTAGTCGGCGTCGATGATGTTCTCGCCGTCGACGAACAGGCGGAAGTGGCCCGGCTCATCGGAGGTGACGTGCAGCGGGCCAATCGGCACCACGTTGTTTTTCTTGTCGCCGAGTTCGTTGATGAACTCGTAGGTCTCTTTGTCGGTGGTCGGAGCCGGGCGCTGACGGTAGTCCATGCTGTCTTTGCGCAGCGGATAGAGTTCGTCCGGCCAGTCATCCGGCAGCACCAGACGGCGCTCGTCCGGCAGGCCCACCGGCACCAGGCCATACATGTCGCGCACTTCGCGCTCGCCCCACACTGCTGCGGGTACGCGCGGGGTGACGGACGGGAACTCCGGCTTGTCGGCGTCCACTTCCACGCGCACGGTGAGCCAGCAGCGGGTGCCCTGCTCCATCGACAGCACGTAGTAAACGGCGTAGCTGCCGCAGAGCTGGCGTTCATCGTTACCAAACAGCACCGACAGCCAGCCGCCCTGCTTGTAGTACAGGAACTCCACCACTTCCGGCAGGTAGTTAATTTTCACCGTCACGGTGATTTGATCTTTGGTCTGCCAGGCTTCATCCAGCACCACGCCCGGAAAGGCCTGATGCAGTGCGGCGAGATAGTGTTGACCAACTTTTTCTTCAGACATGGTTATTCTCTACAGTCACGCCGCCAGCAAGGAGACGAAAGCTAAAAATGCCAGACCGAAACCGGTCCAGGTAATCCGTGAGGTGGCGTTAAAGCGCAGACGCGCCATGCTGTTCTCAAACAAAGCGATCACCAGCACGCCCACCACCAGCTTGACCACCGCAATGACCAGCGCCAGCAGCAGGCCGCCTGCGGAGAACTGCGTCATCTGTCCCCAGGGGATAAACACCCCGACGAACATCTGCAGCACCACCAGCTGTTTCAGGCTGATGCCCCACTTGAGGAGCGCAAAGCCCGCCCCGCTGTATTCCGACAGCGGGCCTTCCTGCAGCTCCTGCTCGGCTTCGGCGAGGTCAAACGGCAGCTTGCCCATCTCAATAAAGGTGGCGAAGGCGCAGGCGCACATTGCCAGAATCAGCGTCACGGTGCGCGCCACCGGCCAGTGGTAAATGGTCGCGGTGACGGCGCTGATGTGGGTGGTGCCTGCCACCTGGGCGGCAACCCACAGACCGAGGAGCAGGATCGGCTCCACCAGCACGCCGAGCATCGCTTCACGACTCGCGCCAATCCCGGTGAACGGGCTGCCGGTATCGAGCCCGGCGATGGCGAAGAAGAAGCGGGCAATGGCGAAGAGGTAGATCAGGGTGATCAGATCCCCCAGCGCAGGCATCGGTGAAGCAATAGTGATCACCGGCAGCGCGGTGGCAATGGCAAACATCACCGCCACCATCACAAAGGGCATCAGACGGAAGACCCAGCCGGAGGCCGCCGGGGCCACGCTCTGGCGGCCCAGGAGTTTGATCAGATCCCGGTACTCCTGGAAGATATCCGGCCCACGACGGGTGTGCAGACGGGCACGCGCCACGCGGGTAATGCCCGCCATCAGCGGCGCAGCGGCAAACAGCACCAGCGCCTGAATCAGTGCGAAGATGAGGGTCATGCTCAGGCTCCTCGGGAGATAACGACAACCACCAGCACCGCCAGCTCAATCAGGGCGATACGGTGGAACAACACGGCGGTGCAGTCGCGCTGCCAGCCGGGGATCAGGCGCACCGGGTTAAGCCATTTGCGCAGCTTCAGCACCGGGGCAAAGGACTCTTTTACCGGCATCGCAAAGCCGTGGGCGGTGATGACCATTGCGGCCTCGTGATCGTAGCCGCAGACCCAGGCAAAGCCGCGGGAGCGGTTCGGCAGACGGTCGCCCTTGAACAGCACCAGAAGGATGAACGGCAGCAGCAGACCGGCGAGCAGCAGCAGGGTCATCATCGGTTGCGAGACGGTAGATATCTCCCCGCCGTTCACCGGGAACAGACCGCTGATAATCGGCAGGAACCAGGGCGCAGCCACCCCACCTGCCACGCAGCACAGCGCTGCCAGCACGGTGCTGAAGGTCATCAGCCACGGGGCGCAGCAGGCGTTTTCCGCCTCTTCGGTGCGCGGTGCGCCGAGGAAGGTGACACCATAGACTTTCGCCATACACATCACCGCCAGCGCGCCAGTGATCGCCAGGCCGGTCGCCAGCAGCGGCCCCAGCAGACGGGCAACAAAGGCGTCGTGAGTGCCGAGGTTAAAGAAGGACTGATAGATCACCCACTCGCCGGCAAAGCCGTTCAGCGGTGGCAGGGCCGCCATCGCCATCAACCCCACCAGCATCGCCAGCGAGATCAGCGGCATTTTTTTGCCGATGCCGCCGAGCTTCTCGATGTCGCGATGACCGGTGCGATACCACACCGCGCCCGCGCCGAGGAACAGCGTGGTTTTAAACAGGCCGTGGCTGACCAGGTGGTAGAGGCCGCCGGTGAAGCCGAGCGCAATCAGCAGATTGCTGTGCAGCGCAATCCCGGTGACGCCCGCCCCGAGGCCGAGCAGGATAATGCCGATGTTTTCCAGGGTGTGGTAGGCCAGCAGGCGCTGGATGTTGTGCTCCATCAGGGCGTACAGCCCGCCGATAAAGGCGGTGAGCATCCCCATCACCAGCAGCAGTACCCCGAGCCACAGCGGCGGTAACGCCCCGCTCAGCGCCACGGTGAGCATGCCGTACAGACCGACCTTCATCACCACCGTGGAGAACAGCGCGGCAGCGGGGGCGCTGGCGTTAGCATGGGCCTGCGGAGCCCAGCCGTGCAGCGGGATCACCCCGGCCAGCAGGCCAAAGCCCGCCAGCCCCGGCAGCCAGATGCTGGCCCCCGGTGCCTGGGCGGTAGCCAGAGCACTCATCGCCCCGAAGTTCAGGGTGCCGTAGTAGCTCCACGCCTGCCAGCAGGCGATGGCCAGCAGGAGGGTCCCCAGACGCCCCAGCACAAACCACAGCTTGCCGGACTGGGCACAGCCGGTGAGAAACGCGGCGCAAAGGGCCATCACTTCGGCCATCACCACCAGCCAGCCGAGATTATCGACCATGATGGCGGCCACGGCGGCGGCCATCAGCAGGTTGGTCAGCAGGCCGTTGGCTTTCGCCTGCGGGTGGCGCTGCCAGGCAATGGTATACAGGCTGATCAGGCACATCGGCAGGCCGATGGCGATCAGCCATATCGCCCGAATGCCGGTCATCTGCATGCCGAGGTGCAGCCAGGTCATCTCTGCGTGCTGAGGTTGCGAAGAGAGCAGCGCGATCGCCCCTGCCCCCACCGCCATGGCGCTGGCAATCGCCCCGCCGATCCCGGCGATGGCGCCGCTGACTGATCGGTTAGCGCAAAAAATGAGGGCCAGCACCGCGCTGATGACATACCACGCCAGCGCCTGGTTAATTAAGGATAAGGCGTTCATCAAAGCTCTCCTTGTTGCGACTGGAACAGCGACAGATCGCCCAGATCCGTATGCAGGGTGAGTTCGCGTTTGCGTTTGCTGGCGAGCGCGATGTCCTGGTTATCAATCAGACGCAGGGATTTGGTCGGGCAGGTGCGCACGCACGCCGGACCGTCCGGGTCGAAGTAGCAGAGGTCGCACTTCACGGCGATGGCGCGCACGCCGGGCACCCAGTCGAGAAACGGGCTGACGCGGGCGGGTGCCGGAGGGGCCATCGGTGCTTTGCTGGTATTACAGTTGGCAGGAATGGCCCGCGGGCGGCTGCCGGCAAACTCAACGGCGCCAAACGGACAGGCAATACCGCACAGCTTGCAGCTGACGCACAGGCTTTCATTGAGCTGGATGGCACCGTCGATGCGGGTGATGGCATTGACCGGGCACACCTGGGCGCAGGGGGCATCTTCACAGTGATGGCAAAGCTGCGGCGCAGAGTCGGTGTTGTTGCGCATCACTTTCAGTCGCGGCTGGCTTTGCAGGCCATGCTGGCGATGGTTTTCTGAGCAGGCCGCTTCACAGGTGTGGCACCCGATACACAGCGTGGGATCAGCAATTACAAAACGATTCACCTGGAGTCCTCTGGTGATAGTCATTTTTGACGAAAAATGGCGGAAGTGTCATTTTCGACACCTGCCGACATCGAATTCAGACCGCAGCGTGGTGCCGGGCGAGGGTCGCCAGGGTCAGCGATTCGCCGCGTTCGGTGGCTTCATACAGCGCGGTATACACGCCGTTGATTTTGTCGAGGAAATGGTTGAACACCGCCCCGCGCTGGTCGATGTGAATAGTGCCGTCCAGCATCCCGTCATCGCTCAGCCGGGCGCGACCAATCAGCACGCTCTGCTGGTCGTCCCGCGCTTCGATGGTGTAATTGAAGATATGCCCGTTGAACGCCTGCTCAGGCGTCACGCGGATCAGGAAGTGGTCAAACAGCCAGAAACCCAGCCCATTGTCGTTATTGCAACCCACGCTCAGATGCAGACTGGCTCTGGAGAGGGTAATGGCCTGAACCAGTGAATTGCCGTAGTGATTCCAGTGGGCGCGGAGCACGCGCTGGTGCCCGGCAATAAAATTGGCTTTTTCGCTCAATTCGGAAAGTGTCATGGTGAAGTACCTGATGCGTCATATGTAAAGAGTTCGCTTCACTAAGCACGATCCATGCCATTTTTTAACTAACTGAATTTTTTAATAAATATTTTTTAAAGCCTGCCCGATCACAAAAAATGACATGTCATTTCGTCATCTTTGTCAGGGCGGCGACTTCATACGCCCTCTCTCCTTCCTGAAAGCTGGCATCAATATTGCTTAACCCCCACGACTTCAACGGGAATAGCACAATGCACGAAATCACCCTCTGCCAGCAGGCGCTGGAATTGATCGAACAACAGGCCCATCAGCACCACGCGAAGCGGGTGACGGATGTCTGGCTGCGCGTCGGCGCCTTTTCCTGCGTCGAAAGCAGCGCGCTGGAATTTTGCTTTGAGCTGGTGTGCCGCGGCACCCTGGCCGAAGGCTGCGGGCTGCATCTCGAAGAGCAGCAGGCGGAATGCTGGTGTCAGGACTGTCAGGCTTATGTCCAGCTGCTTACCCATCGCGTACGACGCTGCCCCGACTGTGGCGGCGCAAGTCTGAATATCGTCGCCGACGACGGACTGCATATCACGCGTCTGGAAATTGAACAGGAGTAAATCATGTGTACCACCTGCGGTTGCGCCCAAGGCAACCTCTATATAGAAGGTGATGAGCGGAATGCCCATTCCGCTTTTCGCAGCGCCCCCTTCTCTCCGGCACCACGTCAGGCGTTTAACGTCACGCGGATTGACGGCGGGGAGTTTGCCCCTTCAGAACACCAGCCGGGCCAGCTTGATTACGGCCAGGGCGCCGCAGGCACTCACGCGCCGGGCCTGAGCCAGCGCAAGATGGTTGAGATTGAGATCGACGTGCTGAGCAAAAATAATCAGCTCGCTAAGCAGAACCGCCAGCGGTTCCGCGCCCGGCAGCAGCTGGCGCTGAACCTGGTCTCCAGCCCCGGCTCCGGTAAAACCACCCTGCTGACCGAGACCTTAAAGCGCTTACAGCAGCGCGTGCCCTGCGCGGTGATCGAAGGCGATCAGCAGACCGTCAACGACGCCGAGCGGATCCGCGCCACCGGCACCCCGGCGATCCAGGTCAATACCGGCAAAGGCTGCCACCTGGACGCCCAGATGATTCACGACGCGATGCAGCGCCTGCCCCTGGACGACGGCGGGATTATGTTTATCGAAAACGTCGGGAATCTGGTCTGCCCGGCGAGCTTCGATCTCGGGGAGCGTCACAAGGTGGCGGTGCTCTCGGTCACCGAGGGCGAGGACAAGCCGCTGAAGTACCCGCACATGTTCGCCGCGGCCTCCATCATGCTGCTCAATAAGGTCGACCTGCTGCCGTACCTCAACTTTGACGTGGAGAAGTGCCTCGCCGCCGCCCGGGAAGTGAATCCGGATATTGCGATCCTGCTGGTTTCCGCCACGCGCGGGGACGGAATGGACGCCTGGCTTGACTGGCTGGAGGCGCAGCGATGTGCATAGGCGTACCCGGAAAAATCAGCGCCATCGTGGACGGTATGCAGGCCAAAGTTGAGGTCTGCGGCGTGCTGCGCGATGTGGATCTGACCCTGGTGGGTGCTCACGACGAAAACGGTACCAGCCGTCTCGGCCAGTGGGTGTTGGTCCACGTCGGCTTCGCCATGAGCGTGATTAATGAAGAGGAGGCGCTGGATACCCTCGCCGCCCTGCAGAATATGTTCGACGTCGAGCCGGACGTCGGCCCGCTGCTGTTTGGCGAGGAGTCCCGCTGATGCGCTTTGTTGATGAATACCGCGACCCGCAGAAGGTGATGCGCCTGATTGAAACACTTAAATCCCGCGCCGAAGCCTTGCCTTATACCCCCCAGCGTCCGCTGCGGATTATGGAGGTGTGCGGCGGACATACCCACGCCATCTTTAAGTTCGGGCTCGATCAACTCCTGCCGGAGAATATTGAGTTTATCCACGGCCCCGGCTGCCCGGTATGCGTCCTGCCGATGGGGCGGATCGACACCTGCATTGAGATCGCCAGCCACCCGGAAGTGATCTTCTGTACCTTTGGCGACGCGATGCGGGTCCCGGGTAAAAACGGCTCCCTGCTGGATGCCCGGATGCGCGGCGCGGACGTGCGGATTATCTACTCCCCCGCCGACGCCCTGAAGCTGGCCCGGCAGAACCCGGATCGTAAAGTGGTCTTCTTCGGCCTGGGGTTCGAAACCACCATGCCCGCCACCGCCCTGACCCTGCGTCAGGCGAAGGCCGCTCAGGTGCAGAACTTCTTCTTTTTCTGTCAGCACATCACCCTGATCCCGGTGCTGAAAAGCCTGCTGGAACAGCCGGAGAACGGCATCGACGCTTTTCTGGCCCCGGGGCACGTCAGCATGGTGATTGGCACCCACGCCTACGATTTTATCGCCGCTGAACATCAGCGCCCGCTGGCGGTGGCCGGTTTTGAACCGGTGGATCTGCTGCAGGGCGTATTGATGCTGGTGGAGCAGAAAATCGCTGGCGTCAGCCAGGTCGAAAATCAGTATCGCCGCATCGTGCCGGAAGCGGGTAATACCGTGGCGCAGGCCGCGATTGCCGAGGTGTTTGGCATTGAAGGCGACAGCGAATGGCGCGGGCTGGGGGTGATCGAACACTCTGGCGTACATCTCACCGAAGCGTATCGCCAGTTTGACGCCGAGCGCCACTTCAGCACCCGGGCGCAAGACATCTGCGACGATCCTGAGGCACGCTGCGGGGCTGTCCTGACCGGGCGCTGCAAACCGGCCCAGTGCCCGCTGTTTGGTAATAAATGCACGCCGCAAAGCGCCTTTGGCGCGCTGATGGTGTCATCCGAAGGGGCGTGTAGCGCCTGGTATCAGTACCGTTCTCAGGAGTGTGAAAGTTGAAACAGATAACCCTCGCCCACGGGAGCGGCGGCCAAGCCATGCAGCAGCTGATCGGCGAGCTTTTTATGCGTGCCTTCGCCAACCCACTGCTGAACGAGCAGGAAGATCAGGCCCGTATTCCCCTGCATGAGCTCACCGCTCAGGGCGACAGGCTGGCCTTTTCCACCGACAGCTACGTGATTGACCCGCTGTTCTTCCCTGGGGGCGATATCGGCAAGCTGGCGATCTGCGGCACCGCCAACGACGTGGCGGTCAGCGGGGCGATCCCACGCTGGCTCTCCTGCGGCTTTATCCTTGAGGAGGGGCTGGAGATGGCGACGCTGGAACGCATCGTCACCAGCATGGCCACCGCCGCCTCTGAAGCAGGCATCACCATTGTGACCGGCGATACCAAAGTTGTCCCGCGCGGCGCGGCGGATAAGGTGTTTATTAACACCGCCGGTATCGGTTCGATTCCCGAGGGCGTAAACTGGGGCATGCGCCAGATTGCGGTCGGCGATCTGCTGCTGGTCAGCGGTACGCTGGGCGATCACGGCGCGACAATCCTGAATCTGCGTGAAGGCTTAGGCCTGGACGGCGATCTGCAAAGCGACTGCGCCGTTCTGACGCCGCTGATTCAGGCCCTGCGGGCGGAGCCGGGCATCAAAGCCCTGCGCGACGCTACCCGCGGCGGCGTGAATGCTGTCGCCCATGAGTTTGCCGCCAGCAGCGGCTGTGGGATCGAATTACAGGAGAACGCCCTGCCGGTGAAGCCCGCCGTGCGCGGCGCGTGCGAACTGCTGGGCCTGGATCCGCTCAACTTCGCCAACGAAGGCAAGCTGGTGATTGCGGTCGGACGCCATGAAGCGGAGCGCGTGCTAGGCTTACTACGCCAGCATCCTCTGGGCCAGGACGCGGCCATCATCGGCGAGGTGGTGGAACGCCAGGGTGTCCGGCTCACCGGACTTTACGGCGTGAAGCGAACCCTGAACTTACCGCATGCCGAACCGCTACCGCGTATTTGCTGACCCCGGCAGCACCTATTAGCTTCTCATTTTCTGGATATAACGCATGTCGTATACACCCACGAACGATCCCCTCGATCAAGGATTGTTCGATATTACCCGTACCCTGCTGCAACAGCCCGATCTCTGCGCCCTGGCGCGGTCGTTGACCTGGCATGCCCGGCAGATGAACCTGGCCGATCGCGCCCATATTCTGCTCTGGCAGTCAGAGCAGCGTCGCGTCTGTCTGTACGGTACTGACGAGCAGGATCGGGATATCCGCTATGAAGATGAGCCGCTGCTGGCGAACGGACCTTTCCGCCGCATGCTGTCGCGCCCGGACGTGCTGCACTGTCAGGCGGACACCTTTAAAGAGACCTGGCCGGCGCTGGCCGGGCTGGATCTTTATGCCCCCTTTGCCCACTACTGCCTGACCCCGCTGGCGGCCGACGGACGGATCTTCGGCGGCTGCGAGTTCCTGCGCGACGACGATCTGCCCTGGTGCGACAGCGATTTTTCCCGGCTGCAAACCCTGACTCAGGCGGCCGGTCTGGCGGTTGAGCAGATCCTCGCCCGGCAGAATAACAGCGACAGCTACGATGTGCTGTGCCGGGAACGCAACGACTTTCGCCTGCTGGTCGCCATCACCAACGCGGTGCTGTCGAAACTCGACCTCGATGAGCTGGTGACGGAGGTCTCCCGGGAGATCCAGCGCAACTTCGGCATTGATTCCATCAGCATGGTGTTGCGCAGCGAGCGCAAGGGCAAGCTCCTCGTCTACTCCACCCATTACCTGGATAAAAACGCCCCGCTGTACGATCAGAGCGAGGTGGACGAGAAAGGCACGCTGTCCGAAAAAGTAATGCGTAACAAAAAGATGCTGATGCTTAACCTGCACAGTCGTGACCAGCACGCCCCTTACGAACGGATGCTGTTTGATATGTGGGGCGAACAGGATCAGACCCTGTGCCTGTTCCCGCTGATCTTCCGCGAGCGGATCCTCGGCACCCTGAAGCTGGCCCAGTGCAAAGCCCAGGTGTTTACCGCCTCGAATCTGGAGCTGCTGAACCAGATTGCCGAACGCATCGCCATTGCGGTGGATAACGCCCTCTCCTACCGCGAAATCAGCCACCTCAAGGAGCGGCTGATCGACGAGAACCTCGCCCTGACCGAGCAGATCAACAACGTCGCCACCGACTTTGGTGAAATCATTGGCCGCAGCTCGCCGATGATGACGGTGATGAAGCAGGTGGAGATGGTGGCCCACAGCAACAGTACGGTGCTGATCCTGGGGGAGACCGGGACCGGTAAAGAGCTGATTGCCCGCGCCATTCATAATCTCAGCGGACGCAGCGAGCGGCGGATGGTGAAGATGAACTGCGCGGCGATGCCTGCCGGGCTGCTGGAGAGCGACCTGTTCGGCCACGAGCGCGGGGCATTTACCGGCGCCAGCGCCCAGCATATTGGCCGTTTTGAGCTGGCGGACAAGAGCACGCTGTTCCTCGATGAAGTGGGCGATATGCCCATTGAGCTGCAACCCAAGCTGCTGCGTGTGCTCCAGGAGCAGGAGTTTGAGCGGCTCGGCAGCAATCGCACTATCCACACCGACGTGCGCCTGATTGCCGCAACTAATCGCGACTTAACGCAAATGGTCGCCGATCGTGAGTTCCGCAGCGACCTTTACTACCGACTCAACGTGTTCCCGATCTTCCTCCCGCCGCTGCGGGAACGCCCGGAAGATATCCCCCTGCTGGTGAAGTCGTTCACCTTCAAGATCGCCCACCGGCTGGGACGCAATATCGACAGCATCCCGGCGGATACCCTGCGCCAGCTCAGCAAAATGGAGTGGCCGGGCAACGTGCGTGAGCTGGAAAACGTGATTGAGCGCGCGGTGCTCCTGACCCGCGGCAATGTCCTGCAACTGTCGCTCCCGGATATCGATTATCCTCGCTTCGCCAGCACCGCGACGCCGGAGGCGCCAGTCAGTCCGATCCGCGAAGGCGAGGAGGAATATCAACACATTATGCGGGTGCTGAAAGAGACCAACGGTGTCATCGCCGGACCCAAAGGGGCGGCAAAACGGCTGGGACTGAAGCGCACCACGCTCCTGTCGCGCATGAAGCGGCTGGGGATCGATAAGAACGCTATTTTGTAAGGCCCTGCAGGGAAATATCACCCGCATGAGTGGAATATAATTTCCATGATTTCGTGTTGCTATTTCCCTGTCATATTCGCCCGCATTTTTGTTTTCCCTCCGCGAATTTCGTCACAATAAGACATTTCTCAAGAAAAATTCATACCGCGTTCAGCCCTTATCTCATGGGAAATTGCGCCGATTCGCGCGCGGCAAAAATCATGCCACAAGCCGATCCAGGGTTGTCTCAGATTCTGAGTATGTTAGGGTATGGCCGGTTAATTATATTCACTGGTAATGATATCGACATAAATAAATAACGGGACATTCTTTATTGCATGGCAATTAAATTAGAAGTTAAGAATCTTTATAAAGTATTTGGCGAGCACCCGCAGCGCGCATTCAAATATATTGAAAAAGGCCTTTCAAAAGAAGTAATTCTGGAAAAAACCGGGCTGTCGCTTGGCGTTAAAGACGCCAGTCTGGCCATTGAAGAAGGCGAGATTTTTGTCATCATGGGGTTATCCGGTTCGGGTAAATCCACTATGGTTCGCCTTCTCAATCGCCTGATTGAACCCACCCGCGGGCAGGTGCTGATTGATGGCGTTGATATTGCCAAAATATCGGACGCCGAGCTCCGCGAGGTGCGCAGAAAAAAGATCGCGATGGTGTTTCAGTCGTTCGCTTTGATGCCGCATATGACGGTATTAGATAACACCGCCTTTGGTATGGAATTAGCCGGCGTACCGGCCAATGAGCGCCAGGAAAAAGCGCTGGATGCGCTGCGTCAGGTAGGGCTGGAAAATTACGCCCACGCGTACCCGGATGAACTTTCCGGCGGGATGCGTCAGCGCGTCGGATTAGCCCGCGCATTAGCGATCAATCCCGATATATTATTAATGGATGAGGCCTTCTCGGCACTCGATCCCTTAATTCGTACCGAGATGCAGGATGAGCTGGTAAAACTGCAGTCGCGTCATCAACGTACCATTGTCTTTATTTCCCATGATCTCGATGAAGCCATGCGTATTGGCGACCGGATTGCCATTATGCAAAACGGCGAAGTGGTGCAGGTGGGTACCCCGGATGAAATTCTCAATAATCCGGCGAATGATTATGTGCGTACCTTCTTCCGCGGGGTGGATATTAGCCAGGTGTTCAGCGCCAAAGATATTGCCCGCCGAGCCCCGAACGGCATTATCCGTAAAACGCCAGGTTTCGGCCCGCGATCGGCACTTAAGCTGCTGCAGGATGAAGACCGCGAATACGGCTATCTGGTTGAACGCGGTAATAAATTTGTGGGTGTTGTCTCCATCGATTCCCTGAAAACCGCCCTTGGCGAAAATCAGGGTATCGATGCGGCGTTAATTGACGCTCCGCTTGCCGTGGACGCGGAAACGCCGCTCAGCGAGTTGCTCTCTCATGTCGGCCAGGCACCCTGCGCGGTACCGGTAGTCGGAGAGGAACAACAGTACGTCGGCATCATCTCAAAACGCATGTTGCTGCAGGCTTTAGATCGCGAGGGGGCAAACAATGGCTGATCAATCAAACCCGTGGGGCACCACCGAGGCTGCGGACAGCGCGGCACAATCCGCTGACGCGTGGGGCTCTTCCACCGCAGCTCCTGCGCCAACCGATGGCGGCGCGGCAGACTGGCTGACCAGCGCCCCGGCGCCGGCACCCGAGCATTTCAATATTATGGACCCGTTCCATAAGACGCTGATCCCGCTCGACAGCTGGGTTACCGAAGGGATCGACTGGGTAGTCACCCACTTCCGTCCGGTGTTCCAGGGCATTCGCGTGCCGGTGGATTACATCCTGAATGGCTTCCAGCAGATGCTGCTGGGGATGCCTGCTCCGGTGGCGATTGCGCTGTTCGCGCTGATTGCCTGGCAGTTTGGCAGCGCGGGAATGGGCGTGGCGACGCTGATCTCGCTGATCCTGATCGGCGCGATCGGCGCATGGTCGCAGGCGATGATCACCCTGGCGCTGGTGCTGACCGCCCTGCTGTTCTGCGTGGTGATAGGCCTGCCGATGGGGATCTGGCTGGCGCGCAGTCCGCGGGCAGCCAAAATTATCCGCCCGCTGTTGGATGCGATGCAGACCACCCCGGCGTTTGTCTACCTGGTACCAATCGTGATGCTGTTCGGTATCGGTAACGTGCCGGGCGTGGTGGTGACCATTATCTTCGCCCTGCCGCCGATTGTGCGTCTGACCATTCTGGGGATTAACCAGGTGCCGGCTGATCTGATCGAAGCCTCGCGCTCGTTTGGTGCCAGCCCGCGCCAGATGCTGTTTAAGGTGCAACTCCCGCTGGCGATGCCGACCATTATGGCCGGTGTGAACCAGACCCTGATGCTGGCCCTGTCGATGGTGGTGATCGCCTCGATGATCGCCGTGGGCGGTCTGGGCCAGATGGTGCTGCGCGGGATCGGCCGTCTCGATATGGGACTGGCCACCGTGGGCGGCGTCGGGATCGTGATCCTCGCCATTATTCTTGACCGCCTGACCCAGGCTGTCGGTCGTGATTCACGCAGTCGCGGCAACCGTCGCTGGTACAACACCGGCCCTGTCGGGTTAATCACCCGCCCATTCGTAAAATAAGGAACAACGATGCGACATAGCGTAATTTTTGCCACAGCGTTTGCCACCCTTGCCTCCACCAGCGCATTTGCTGCCGATCTGCCGGGCAAAGGCATTACCGTGCAACCGGTACAGAGCACCATCTCCGAAGAGTCGTTCCAGACCGGGCTGGTGAGCCGGGCGCTGGAGAAGCTGGGTTATACCGTCAGCAAGCCCAGCGAAGTGGATTACAACGTGGGCTATACCTCGATTGCCTCCGGCGATGCCACCTTTACGGCCGTGAACTGGCAGCCGCTGCATGACGACATGTACAGCGCGGCGGGTGGCGATAAGAAGTTCTACCGTGAAGGGACCTTTGTCTCCGGCGCCGCACAGGGCTACCTGATCGACAAAAAGACTGCCGATCAGTACCACATCACCAACATCGAACAGCTGAAAGATCCGAAGATCGCCAAACTGTTCGATACCAACGGTGACGGCAAAGCCGACATGATGGGCTGCTCCCCGGGCTGGGGCTGCGAAGCGGTGATTAATCACCAGAACAAAGCCTTTGACCTGGCGAAAACCGTCGACGTCAGCCACGGCAACTACTCGGCGATGATGGCCGACACCATTGCCCGCTTTAAAGAAGGCAAGCCGGTCATCTATTACACCTGGACCCCGTACTGGGTGAGCGACGTGCTGAAGCCGGGTAAAGATGTGGTCTGGCTGCAGGTGCCATTCTCCTCCCTGCCGGGCGAGCAGAAGGATATCGACACCAAACTGCCTAACGGCATGAACTACGGTTTCCCGGTCAACACCATGCACATCGTGGCCAACAAAGCCTGGGCTGAGAAAAACCCGGCTGCGGCGAAGCTGTTCTCGGTAATGAAGCTGCCGCTGGCAGATATCAACGCCCAGAACGCGATGATGCACGCGGGCAAATCCTCTGAAGCCGATGTCCAGGGTCACGTTGACGGCTGGATCAAAGCCCACCAGCAGCAGTTTGATGCCTGGGTGAAAGAGGCGCTGGCTGCGCAGAAGTAAGACCTTGCTGATTCCCCTCTCGTGAAGCGAGAGGGGACAAGACCGCACAATCCATCACTCAACAACTCCCCTCCTTTCTCCTTCATCCGTTATTATGTTTTCTGAAAAAATAATCACTCAACTAATGATTTCAAAAACCTGATGACAAAAAATAATCAAGGGCTTAGCCCTGCTCTCATTCTGCTGATGTCAGTGGCAACCGGTCTGGCAGTCGCCAGTAACTATTACGCTCAGCCGCTGCTGGAAACCATCGCTCGCAACTTTTCCCTGTCTGCCAGCTCGGCCGGTTTTATCGTGACCGCCGCTCAGCTGGGGTATGCCGTGGGCCTGCTGTTCCTCGTCCCGCTGGGGGATATGTTCGAGCGCCGGGCGATGATTGTCTCCATGACGCTGCTGGCGGCTGGCGGGATGCTGATCACCGCCTCCAGCCAGTCGCTGGCGATGATGATCGTCGGAACCGCCCTGACCGGGCTGTTCTCGGTGGTGGCGCAAATTTTAGTCCCGCTCGCCGCCACTCTCGCCTCGCCGGAAAAACGCGGCAAGGTGGTCGGGACCATTATGAGCGGCCTGCTGCTGGGGATTTTGCTGGCGCGTACCGTGGCGGGTCTGCTGGCGGGTATCGGCGGCTGGCGCACCGTGTACTGGGTGGCCTCAGTGCTGATGGTGGTGATGGCTCTCGCCCTGTGGCGCGGCCTGCCGAAGGTGAAGTCTGAGACGCATCTTAACTATCCCCAGCTGCTGGGGTCCGTTTTTAGCCTGTTCACCCGCGATAAACTGCTGCGTACCCGGGCGCTGCTGGGTTGTTTCACCTTCGCCAACTTCAGCATCCTCTGGACGTCGATGGCCTTCCTGCTGGCCTCCCCGCCGTTCAACTATTCTGAAGGGATGATCGGCCTGTTCGGCCTGGCAGGTGCTGCCGGGGCACTGGGGGCGCGTCCTGCGGGCGGTCTGGCGGACAAGGGCAAATCGCATATTACCACCACCGTCGGGCTGGTGATGCTGCTCCTCTCCTGGGCGGCGATCTGGTACGGGCACATCTCGGTGCTGGCGCTGATTGTCGGCATCCTGGTGCTGGACCTCACCGTGCAGGGGGTGCATATCACCAACCAGACCGTGATCTACCGCGTCAAGCCGGACGCCCGTAACCGCCTCACGGCCGGGTATATGACCAGCTACTTTATCGGCGGTGCCGCCGGGTCACTGATCTCCGCCTACGCGTGGCAGCATGGCGGCTGGACGGGCGTCTGTGTGGCCGGGACGGTGATGGCGATCCTGAACCTGCTGGTGTGGTGGCGCGGCTACCATCGTCAGGAAGCTATTCAATAAGGTTTACATAAGTTTGGGGCTCCTCAGGGTGTTAAGGAGCCCCTCAGTCTGATATGGTGGCAGAATCATTTATTCCGGAAATTTTTATGTGGGTAATATATTTGAATACCGCATGAATAGCTTACGCCCGAAGTCCCATCCCCGTTTTGCCAGTGCAATCCCCTCTTTTCTGTGCTTACCGGGTCACGGATCTACCCGGCTCTTGATGACGGTGAAATTTGTCTAATCGATTTTAGCCGCACAAATAATTCATTTACATTATTTGTCACCGTCGTTACTATATCGGCTGTAATTAATGAGGTTATGCCCAAATGGATAGTTCGTTTACGCCCATTGAACAAATGCTTAAATTTCGCGCCAGTCGCTATGCAGATTTCCCGTATCAGGAGATCCTGCTGACCCGTCTCTGCATGCACATGCAGGGCAAGCTGCTGGAAAATCGCAATAAAATGCTGAAAGCTCAAGGGATTAACGAGACGTTATTTATGGCGTTGATTACGCTGGAGTCTCAGGAGAATCACAGCATCCAGCCTTCCGAGCTGAGCTGCGCCCTGGGTTCGTCTCGTACCAATGCAACCCGTATTGCCGATGAGCTGGAAAAACGCGGCTGGATTGAACGCCGTGAAAGCGACAACGACCGCCGTTGTCTGCATCTGCAACTGACCGACAAAGGTCACGAATTCCTGCGTGAGGTGCTTCCACCTCAGCACAACTGCCTGCATCAACTCTGGTCGTCTTTAAGTGGTACCGAGAAAGAGCAGCTCGAGCATATCACCCGTAAGCTTCTCACCCGTCTGGACCAGATGGATGAAGACGGCGCTGTTCTTGAGGCGCTGCGCTAACGCGACGACACGCTCCAAAAATCCAGATTCATAAGAAAACCGACAGGCCAGCACATAATAGTGCTGGCCTTTCTGATAACAGGTCGGCTCAGCCGATGTGAAATAATAAGATCGTGGAGAAAATCATGAGCGCAAATGCGGAGAACACAACCCCGCAGCAACCGGTCAACAAGAAGAAAGGCAAACGCAAGCGCGCCCTTCTGCTGCTGACCTTGCTCTTTATTATCATTGCCGTGGCATATGGGATCTATTGGTTTTTAGTACTGCGTCATAGTGAAGAGACGGATGACGCGTACGTGGCAGGGAACCAGGTTCAGATTATGGCGCAGGTGTCGGGCAGCGTGACGAAAGTCTGGGCTGACAATACCGACTTTGTGCAAAAAGGTGACGTGCTGGTGACGCTGGATCCAACCGACGCGCAGCAGGCGTTTGAAAAAGCGCAGACCGGGCTGGCCTCGAGCGTGCGTCAGACCCGTCAGCAGATGATCAACAGCAAGCAGCTGCAGGCCAACATCACCGTGCAGAAAACGGCTCTCGCCCAGGCCCAGAGCGACTTTAATCGCCGCGTTCCCCTCGGCACCGCCAACCTGATTGGCCGTGAAGAGCTGCAACACGCCCGCGATGCGGTCGCCAGCGCCCAGGCCCAGCTCGATGTTGCCATCCAGCAATACAACGCCAACCAGGCGGTGGTGCTGGACACGACTCTCGATCAACAACCGGCAGTGAAGCAGGCGGCGACTGAAGTGCGTAACGCCTGGCTGGCGCTGGAGCGAACCAAAATCGTCAGCCCGATGACCGGCTACGTTTCCCGTCGCTCGGTGCAGCCTGGCGCGCAGATCAGCACCTCAACCCCGCTGATGGCGGTCGTACCGGCAACGAACCTGTGGGTGGATGCTAACTTCAAAGAGACGCAGCTGGCGCATATGCGTATCGGCCAGAGCGCCACGGTGGTCAGCGATATCTACGGCGACGAGGTGAAATACACCGGTAAAGTGGTCGGCCTGGATATGGGTACCGGCAGCGCCTTCTCCCTGCTGCCTGCGCAGAACGCCACCGGGAACTGGATCAAAGTGGTTCAGCGTCTGCCGGTGCGTATCGAGCTGGACGAGAAACAGCTGGCGGACCATCCGCTGCGCATTGGCCTCTCCACGCTGGTGACGGTCGATACCGCTAACCGCGACGGTCAGATGCTGGCGAACCAGGCGCGTTCTAACCCGGCTTACGAAAGTAATGCCCGCGAGATCAGCCTTGAGCCCGTGAATAAGCTGATCGATGAGATCGTGAAGGCGAACGCCGGTTAATCCAAAGGTGAGCGTTATGCAGCAGCAAAAACCGCAAAAACCGTTGGAAGGGGCGCAACTGGTCATCATGACCATTGCGCTGTCGCTGGCGACCTTCATGCAGGTGCTGGACTCCACCATCGCCAACGTGGCGATCCCGACCATCGCCGGGAACCTTGGCTCATCCCTGAGCCAGGGGACATGGGTCATCACCTCGTTCGGGGTGGCGAACGCTATCTCCATTCCGATCACCGGCTGGCTGGCAAAGCGCGTCGGGGAAGTGAAACTGTTCCTCTGGTCCACCATCGCCTTTGTGATCGCCTCCTGGGCGTGCGGGATGTCCAGCAGCCTCACCATGCTGATCTTCTTCCGTGTGATCCAGGGGATTGTTGCCGGGCCGCTGATCCCGCTGTCGCAGAGTTTGCTCCTTAACAACTATCCACCGGCCAAACGCTCCATCGCGCTGGCGCTCTGGTCGATGACGGTGATTGTCGCCCCGATCTGCGGCCCGATTCTGGGCGGCTATATCAGCGATAACTACCACTGGGGCTGGATCTTCTTTATCAACGTGCCGATTGGCGCGGTGGTGGTGTTGCTGACCCTGCAGTCGCTGCGCGGTCGCGAAACCCGCACCGAGCAACGACGCATTGATGGCGTGGGGCTGGCGCTGCTGGTGTTGGGCATCGGCAGTCTGCAGATCATGCTCGACCGCGGGAAAGAGCTGGACTGGTTCGCCTCGCAGGAGATTATCGTCCTGACGGTGGTGGCGGTGGTGGCGCTAAGCTTCCTGATTGTCTGGGAGCTGACGGATGACAACCCGATAGTCGATCTGTCGCTATTCAAGTCGCGCAACTTTACCATAGGCTGCTTGTGTATCAGCCTTGCCTACATGCTCTACTTCGGCGCCATTGTTCTGCTGCCGCAGCTGTTGCAGGAGGTATATGGCTATACGGCGACCTGGGCGGGACTGGCATCGGCACCGGTCGGGGTGATCCCGGTCCTGCTGTCGCCGATCATTGGTCGCTTCGCCCATAAGCTCGATATGCGTCGGCTGGTCACCTTCAGCTTCATTATGTATGCGGTGTGCTTCTACTGGCGTGCCTATACCTTTGAACCGGGCATGGACTTTGGTGCCTCCGCGTGGCCGCAGTTTATTCAGGGCTTTGCGGTGGCGTGCTTCTTTATGCCACTGACCACCATCACCCTTTCCGGCCTGCCGCCGGAACGGATGGCGGCGGCCTCCAGTCTGTCGAACTTTATGCGTACCCTGGCGGGCTCTATCGGAACCTCGATGACCACCACCATGTGGACCAACCGGGAGTCATTGCACCATGCGCAGCTGACGGAATCGGTGAACGTGTTCAATCCGCAGGCGCAGGAGATGTACAGCCAGCTGCAGGGGATGGGCATGTCCGAACAGCAGGCATCAGGGTGGATTGCGCAGCAGATCACCGCTCAGGGGCTGATTATTTCGGCCAACGAGATTTTCTGGGTGTCGGCGGGCGTGTTCATTGTGCTGCTGGGGCTGATCTGGTTCGCCAAACCGCCGTTCGGAGCGGGCGGTGGAGGCGGTGGCGCGCACTAAACGCCTGAAAAGAAAAACGGATCTGCATGCAGATCCGTTTTTTTATGGTCGCGATTACGATTATTTAATGCCGATAATTTTAATCGTGATGATCGAGACCGTACCTGGCGGCACAAAGCCGGGCACGCCCGCCTCACCGTAAGCCTGCTTCGCCGGAATATGCAGTTTTGCCTCCCCGCCCAGACCCATCTTTTTCACCACCGTCTGGAACATTGGCGGGAGATCTTTCACCCGGCTGGCACGAACCTCTTTACTGGACATCACCTTACCGGTGCCCAGCACCTCGCTAAGCTCGGTCATGATCTCATTCTGGCCAGTAATAAGCGGGGTCTGGCCCTGCTGGATAATCCGGTAGATTGCCCCCTCCGGCAGTCGCTTGGCCCCCTTCTCATTCGCCGCCTTAGCCATGATCGCTTTGCTCTGCTTTTCGTTTTCACTTTGCGTGGCGACAAACTGCTTTTTCTGAACCTGGTCCAGCGCGGTCAGCTCTTTCGACAGCACAGCTGGCGCCAGCTGCAGATTATTGTTCACCTTATCGTTAAAGCCCTGCATAAAGGCGTTGAGATCGAGCTTTTTCTTCAGCCCGTCCAGCTTAGCTTTTTCACGCCCTGCCGCATCGCCATACCAGCTGCCAATGGCGTAGCTGGTCAGCGTATCTTTTGCCGCAGCCTTATCGATCTTCATCCGCTGCTTATCTACACCCTCTTTTGCAGGTGCTGCCTGACTCGCCTTCAGCTTCTGGTTTTCGGCCGTCAGCGTTGCCAGAGAGGCGCTTTGCGTTTTCTGCTGCTCCTCAAGCGCTGCTTTTTGCGATTGAAGCTGGGCCAGCTGTTTTTTCAGCTCCTCAGACGCTTTCCCGGCGGTAGCCAGCTGAGTGGCCAGCGCACCGTTTTTGTCTTTCTCGCTGCCAGCGTTATTTTTCTGTACAGCCAGCAGGGATTCCTGTGAAGCGATAACTTTTTTGGCGTCCTCGAGTTGGTTCTGCGCAATCTCAGACTTCACCTTTTCGCTGTTGACCTGTTTTTCCTGCTCGGCCAGCCGGGTTTCCAGAGTGGCTTTTTGCAGGTTTAACGCCGACAGCTGGGCTTTTAAGGCATCGACTTCCTTCACGGCGCCGGTGCTCTTGTCACTGCTGATTTTGAGGGTGGCGAGCTGTGCCTCCAGCGCTTTCTTCTGCGTCTGCAGGTCGGTAAGCTCTTTGGTCAGCGCGGCGCTTTTCTCATTGGCCGCTTTCAGCGCGGTTAGCTGACTATCCAGAGCCTTTTTCTGCGCCTGAAGCTCGGTCAGCTCTTTAACCAGCTTCTCTTTATCGCTGTCGGCACTGCTCTTCTGTACGGCCAGCAGCGACTCCTTCGAGGCGATAACTTTTTTGGCGTCCTCAAGCTGGTTCTGCGCAATCTCAGACTTTGTCTTTTCGCTGCTGAACAATTTTTCCTGTTCGGCCAGCCGGGTTTCCAGAGTGGCTTTTTGCAGATTCAGCGTCGACAGCTGGGCTTTTAAGGCGTCGAGTTCTTTCGCTACGACGGTACTCTTCTCGCTGCTCGTTTTCAGGGTAGCGAGCTGGGCATCCAGCGCCTTTTTCTGCACCTGTAGATCGGTAAGTTCTTTGACCAGCTTCTCTTTGTCGCTTCCGGCGTTGTTCTTCTGCTCAGCCAGCAGCGAATCCTGCGAGGCAATTACTTTTTTGGCGACCTCAAGCTGGCTCTGTGCAACCTCAGCCTTCGTCTTTTCGCTGCTGAACAATTTTTCCTGTTCGGCCAGCCGACTTTCAAGGTTAGCTTTTTGCAGGTTCAGCGCCGACAGCTGGTTTTTTAGGACGTCGAGTTCTTTCGCTGCGACGCTGCTCTTTTCGCTGCTCGTTTTCAGCGTAGCGAGCTGGGTATCCAGCGCGTTCTTCTGTGCCTGCAGCTCGTTTAACGCTTTAGTCAGGGCGGCGCGCTGTGCGTTGGCATTGTTCAGTTGCTCCGCCAGCTCGGCGTTTTTTTGTTGATCGACGCCAGTGGATTTCGGCAGCGTCGCGATGAGGCTTTCAACGGCAAGTTTTTGCGCACTACCATCCGGCTGTGATTTAAGCCGGGCGAGTACCTGCTCTTTTTCCGCGACGCGCTCTTTCTCGTGGGCGACGGCTTGCTCCAGCTGCGCCTTTTCACGTTCTACCGTACTTAGCTGTTTGTCTAATCCGGTGATGGTGGCATTGGCCTGGCGAAGCGCCTCGGTGAGGCGAGAAAGTTTAGCCTGGTCCACGACGACGGCCTTGTCGTTTTTGCCGGGCACGGCACGGGCTGCCGGACGAACAGGCTTTTTAGTCTGCGGTGCCGCGTCCGGAGGATTAGGAGTGGTACTTGGGGCGGTAAAAGGATTGGTTGAATCGTTGCCGATAATCTTTTCATTACTTAAACGTTCTAACAAATCCGTTCCGGCTGAAAACGCTTTTCCGCCCGATAATAATAATCCGCAGTACAAGGCTGCGCTGAAGTATTTATTCATAACTGATTCATTTCATTGGCACGGTTCATCATGTTGGTATAAACCGTATTACGAATCCTGACGCATACCAGCGACAGTTTTTTATTTATTTCGGTGAGCATAACTTCAGAAGCGTTACCATCAACCAGAGCTTTATTCGATTCGTAAATTTTATAGTTTTTATTAATATTATCGAACTGCTTACGATAGGACTCATAGGCCGCCGGGTCGAGCTTTTGCAGTGCAGAGAACTCCTGATAGCACTGCACCTCCTGCTTGCGTTCAGCCGGGGCTTTGGCGATAGGCGGTGTTACTGGCTTAGAGCTGCAGGCGGACAGGAGAAAGGCGGAAAAAAGAATCGCGGTGCCAGCAAAATAAACTTTCATAAATCCCTCTGAATTATTATCTATTCCATGAAATATTCGCGCATCAATAATTACAGTGAATGAGCGTCAATCTATCATCCATAGATATAATATATATAAATAACTACCATGCGTTGTTTGCATAATAAAGAGAAAGAGAGGGATTCACAACGAGAGATGGGCTTTTAGGAATTTATAAAGAAACTAATATTACCCGGCACACTTCTTGCGGAGGGCCGGGTAATTTGCTAGATGTGCAGTTCCTGCAGCTTATCTTTTGGCAGCGCCAGTTCTTCATTGCTGTTAACGCGAACGTCACGCTCAAGAATATGACGTGCAATCTCCTGGGCTTCTTCCAGAGAGTGCATCTGGTAAGTACCGCACTGGTAAACGTTCAGCTCCGGGATCTGGTTCTGCTCTTTTACTTTCAGTACGTCTTCCATTGCCGCTTTCCACGCATCTGCGACGCGTTTCTCTTCCGGCACGCCGATCAGGCTCATGTAGAAACCGGTACGGCAGCCCATTGGGGAGATATCGATGATCTCAACGCCATTACCGTTCAGGTGATCGCGCATGAAACCGGCAAACAGGTGCTCCAGAGTGTGGATGCCTTTTTCGGGCATCACTTCCTGGTTGGGTACGCAGAAACGCAGATCGAAGACAGTGATCGTGTCGCCGTGCGGGGTATGCATGGTCTTCGCAACGCGTACAGCAGGTGCTTCCATACGGGTATGGTCGACGGTAAAGCTATCTAATAACGGCATACGTCACCTCCGATAGTGATTTTTTTTTAAAAAAAATGAACTCTTCTTTTCAACGCGAGTCTGAATATATGAAAGACGCGCATTTGTTATCATCATCCCTGTTCTTCAGAGATGTTATTTTGGCCACAGAGATGTGGCCTTTTTCTTTTCTGTCAGGCCTGTTTCGCCAGAAACGCTGCAAACGACTCAGTGTCCGCCGCTTCAATCTCACTCTGACGCACCACAGACGCATCGCGCTCCGCAGCAAACTCGGCTTCGCTTAACACTTCCAGCGGCTCCTGCTGCAGCATATCGCGATACTCCGCCGCCAGCGCACGACCGGTGCCACCAATCCCCTGATCAATCATAGAACGCAGAATACGCGCCGAGAATGTCAGCTCTGGATTATCAAAGCTTTCGACCAGCTGGTCGCAAACCTGCTGATACGCTTCGCCACCGTACACGCTGTCCAGGGTGTGGGCAACGCGCTTCAGATCGCGGAACAGATCTTTACCCACCTGCTGCAACGGGAACTGCGCCGTCTGACAACCCATACCCAGCGTCAGGCCAGGCTTACGCCCTTCGAGGATCACCCGGTTCCAGTTGGTGCGGGTGCAAAGCAGTTCGTCAGCGCTCATCTCCGGCGCATCAGCCAGCACGCACCAGACCATAAACAGATCGAGGAAGCGTACCTGCTGCTCATCAACACCAATCGGTGAGAACGGGTTGATATCCAGAGAACGCACTTCGATGTACTCAATGCCGCCGCGCTGCAGGGCATCTGACGGCGTCTCGCCGCTGCGAGTAACACGTTTTGGACGGATCGGCGCATACAGTTCGTTTTCGATCTGTAAAACGTTGGTATTGATTTGCAGGCGTTTGCCGTCTTTCTCAAGCCCGATTTCGTCGTACGCTTCCGATGGCGTTTTGATCGCCCGCTTCAATCCTGCCACATACTCGTGCAATTCGTTAAACGTAATTCCGAGATTGCTTTGCGACTTATTGGTATAACCGAGATCGCTGAGACGCAGGGAGGTGGCGTACGGCAGGTAATACATTCCGCAGTCGGTCTTCTCAAACGGCAGCGTGGTCGGTTTGCCCTGCAGGAATGAGGAGCAAATCGCTGGTGACGCACCGAACAGATACGGAATGACCCAGCCAAAGCGATAGTAGTTACGGATCAGGCGGAAATAGCCCGCCGAGATCGCCTCTTTATCCGTCTCGCCGCACTTCGCCTGCCAGAATGCCATCGGCAGCGAGAAGTTATAGTGCACGCCAGAGATCGTCTGCATCAGCGCGCCGTAGCGGTTTTTCAGCCCTTCGCGATAAAGCGTTTTCAGACGACCAATGTTAGACGTGCCGTACTGCGCCAGTTCGATGTCCTGGCCCTGCTCGATGTAGCAAGGCATGCTGAGTGGCCACATACGCTCGTCACCCAGATTGCGGGCGCTGTAGCGGTGGATATCACGCATGACCTTCAGCATATGGTCAATATCGCCATCGACCGGCGTAATGAACTCAAGCAGCGCTTCAGCGAAATCAGTAGTGATCCACTTATGGGTCAGCGCCGAACCCAACGCCTGTGGATGGCCCGTCGTTGCAAGACTGCCATCCGCGTTTACGCGCAGCGTTTCGCGCTCAAGACCACGCTGAATACCCTTCAGAGCCTGAGGGTGGTTTTCCAGCCAGGCCAGTGCCTGTGATACGTCCGGGATCAATTCGACCTCCCGCCTGTCAAAATCATTTTATTTAGCATAATTGTAATGGTTCATGGTCACAAACAGTCCAATTAGTGCCACCACGTCATGCCCTGCAAAGTCACAACCGCTACCAGAACGTAGCGCAACGCCTTGCCAAGGCATAAAAAAAAGAGCACGGGCCCCCAGGAGATGCGCATCCATCCCGCCAGCAGGCACAGTAAATCACCGATTACCGGCATCCAGCTTAATAAAAGCGTGGCAGCGCCATAGCGTTTTAGCCAGCCGACTGCCTTTTCCTGCCAACGCGACGTTTTGCGTAGCGGAAAGAATCGCCCAAGAATAACGTTAGTCAGCCCTCCAAAGCTATTACCCATTGTTGCTATTAACACCAGCAACCAGGGCTGACTTACGCCGGACAAGAGCATCGCCACCAGCACCACTTCCGAATTTCCCGGCAAGAGCGTAGCGCTTAAAAAACTGCTGGCGAATAGTGAGGTCAGTGACAGCAGGTCACTCACAGTAAGCGAACGTCCACCGCGTCCATGCCGGCAGCATGTGCCGCCTGAATACCGAAGTCGGCATCTTCAAACACGACGCACTTCGCAGCGGGCACACCCATCAGCTCTGCACACAGCAGGAAGGTGTCCGGGGCGGGTTTGTGGTTTTTAACATGATCGGCGGCGACCACTGCAGAAAAATAGTGGCGCAGACCAAGGTGGTTGAGCAATGCTTCTGCGACCGCGCTCTCACTGCCCGTCCCGACCGACATCGGACGACGTCCGTGCCACTCTTTTACCACCTCAATTAATGGCAAAGGACGCACGGTATCTAACAGCATCGCTTTTACCGCATCGGTTTTTTCACGCGCGAGCAGATGGGGGTCGAGATCGGCCTGATTCAGTTCAATCACGGCCTGCGCAATTCGCCAGGTGGGGGATCCGTTGAGGGCAATCATGGCCTGTAAGTCGAAACGCATTCCGTAACGGCCGAGGACATCAGTCCAGGCTTTACGATGCGTTGGCTCGGTGTCCAGGATGGTGCCATCCATATCGAAGATCAAACCGTCATACTGTGCGTACATCGTGCTCTCGCAGAAGGATTACAAAACGTTACTTTAACGTAAACAAGGGGTTTTGTCGCTGACAGAGAAGATGATTGCTGACGGAACGTCGAAGGAATAAACAATGAGGGAGAAGATGGTGCATCCGGGAGGATTCGAACCTCCGACCGCTCGGTTCGTAGCCGAGTACTCTATCCAGCTGAGCTACGGATGCATCAGGGTACTTCTGTAGAAAATAGTAAATGGTGCATCCGGGAGGATTACTCGGCTGCGCCTCGCCCTACGGGGCGTTGCTAAAGCAACGCTATCCTCCCTGGTGCTCGCGATTATCTCGCAGAACATGAAACAACAGTTTAGCTGCTATCTCGGAGAATATGGTGCATCCGGGAGGATTCGAACCTCCGACCGCTCGGTTCGTAGCCGAGTACTCTATCCAGCTGAGCTACGGATGCATCGGGATTTACTACTGTTACTGCTGATACTCTGTATTGCTTCATAAGCAACACAAAGCAAAAGATGGTGCATCCGGGAGGATTCGAACCTCCGACCGCTCGGTTCGTAGCCGAGTACTCTATCCAGCTGAGCTACGGATGCATCAGGATTTACTGCTGTACTACTTGATACCCCATATCGTTTCGAAAGCGACATGAAGTAAAGGATGGTGCATCCGGGAGGATTCGAACCTCCGACCGCTCGGTTCGTAGCCGAGTACTCTATCCAGCTGAGCTACGGATGCAAAATGGCGGTGAGGCGGGGATTCGAACCCCGGATGCAGCTTTTGACCGCATACTCCCTTAGCAGGGGAGCGCCTTCAGCCTCTCGGCCACCTCACCACACAACGCCTCTTTCGAGTGCTTCGAGTAACTCGTTAAGAGCTTCTCGTCGCTGCGTGGCGCATATATTACTTTCTGGGACTTATAAGTCAAACCTTTTTCCACGCTCTTTTTTCGTTTGCACAAATCACAGTCAATTCGCATGTAAAACCCGCAAAGAGGGTGTTTTATAAACGGATTTTGCAGGCCTGCTGGCAGTTATGTGTAGGTATAAAGAGGATGTCGGACAGAGAAAGGGTGTGACAGGAGGTTAAAAAGGGAGCAGTTGAAATCGAACGGTAACTTTTGACAAGGAATATATCGGGAGGGTTGCGTCTCGCCAGACAGCGAGACGCGATAATATCAGTAACTGGACTGCTGGGATTTTTCAGCCTGGATACGCTGGTAGATCTCTTCACGATGAACAGAGACTTCTTTAGGGGCGTTCACACCAATACGTACCTGGTTGCCCTTTACCCCTAAAACTGTCACGGTGACCTCATCCCCAATCATGAGGGTCTCACCAACTCGACGAGTCAGAATCAGCATTCTTTGCTCCTTGAAAGATTAAAAGAGTCGGGTCTCTTGTATCCCGGCATTATCCATCATATAACGCCAAAAAGTAAGCGATGACAAACACGTAATGTGTCGGTAGTCATGGCATCACAATCTGTTAAACGTAAGTTTAGCCGATATACACAAACTCAACCTGACTTTATCATTATCGATAGCGTAGAGCGCAGTACGCCATAACGGTGTCGTTATGGCGTCTGTGTACGCTTTGTAATTATTACAGTTTCGAACTTACCCAGCTTTCAACACTGGCCAGTGCCGCTGGAAGGGCTGCTGCGTCTGTACCACCGGCTTGCGCCATGTCCGGACGACCACCGCCTTTACCGCCCACTTGCTGAGCGACCATACCAATCAGTTCCCCTGCTTTCACACGGTCGATCACGTCCTTAGATACGCCCGCAATCAGAGAAACCTTACCTTCCGCTACCGTCGCCAGAACGATGATGGTTGAACCGAGCTGGTTCTTCAGATCGTCGACCATGGTACGAAGCATTTTCGGCTCAACGCCCGTCAGCTCGCTGACCAGCAGTTTGACACCGTTAATTTCAACCGCTTTGCTGGAGAGGTTGGCGCTCTCGGCAACGGCAGCCTGCTCTTTCAGCTGCTGCAGCTCTTTTTCCAGCTGGCGGGTACGTTCCATCACGCTACGCACTTTCTCGCCCAGGTTCTGGCTGTCGCCTTTCAGCAGTTGAGCGATGTCGTGCAGCTGATCGCTCTGCGCATGCAGAATCGCAATCGCGCCTTCACCGGTGACCGCTTCGATACGACGCACACCTGCCGCGGTACCGGATTCAGACACGATGCGGAACAGACCGATGTCGCCCGTACGGCTGGCGTGGGTACCGCCACACAGTTCGGTAGAGAAATCGCCCATGCTCAGCACGCGTACGCGTTCGTCATACTTCTCACCGAACAGGGCCATTGCGCCTTTGTTCTTCGCTGCCTCGAGATCCATGATGTTGGTCTCGATCGGCAGGTTACGACGGATCTGGGCATTCACCAGATCTTCTACCGCACGGATTTCCGCCGGTTTCATCGCTTCGAAATGGGAGAAGTCAAAGCGCAGCACTTTGTCGTTTACCAGCGAGCCTTTCTGCGCAACGTGCGTGCCCAGAACCTGGCGCAGCGCGGCGTGCATCAGGTGCGTCGCGGAGTGGTTCAGACGGATACGTGCGCGGCGCGCTTCGTCAACGATAGCCTGAACGCCCTCGCCCACTTTCAGGGTGCCGGATGCCAGCGTGCCCTGATGACCAATCGCCTGACCGTATTTCTGCGTGTCGTTGACCGTAAAGCTGAAATCACTGCCCTTCAGCTCGCCTTTATCGCCAACCTGACCGCCTGATTCTGCATAGAATGGGGTTTTGTCCAGCACCACAACCGCAGTCTGGCCCGCGCTGATGCTGTCCACGGCTTTACCGTCAACAAACAGCGCAGTCACTTTGCCGTTGGTTTCGAGATGCTCGTAACCTTCGAATTCGCTGCTGCCATCAACACGGATCATCGCGTTGTAATCGGCACCAAAACCGCTGGACTCACGCGCACGACGGCGCTGTTCTTCCATGGCCGCTTCGAAGCCTGCTTCGTCAACTTTAATGTTGCGCTCGCGGCAGACGTCAGCGGTCAGGTCAACCGGGAAGCCATAGGTGTCGTACAGACGGAAGGCGGTTTCGCCATCCAGGGTATCGCCTTTCAGCTTCGACAGTTCGTCGTCCAGCAGGGCCAGACCACGTTCCAGAGTACGGGCAAACTGCTCTTCTTCGGTTTTCAGAACCTGTTCAACCTGCGCCTGCTGACGTTTCAGTTCGTCGCCTGCTGCGCCCATCACGCCAACCAGTGGCCCAACGAGTTTGTAGAAGAAGGTGTCCTTCGCGCCCAGCATGTTGCCGTGACGGATAGCACGACGAATGATACGGCGCAGCACGTACCCACGGTTTTCATTCGACGGGATCACGCCGTCAGCAATCAGGAAGGCACAGGAGCGAATGTGGTCGGCGATAACGCGCAGGGATTTGTTGCTCAGATCGGTTGCGCCAGTCACTTCGGCAACGGACTTAATCAGGGTGCTGAACAGGTCGATGTCGTAGTTGGAGTTAACGTGTTGCAGTACTGCGGCAATACGCTCCAGACCCATACCGGTATCCACGGATGGCTTCGGCAGCGGCTCCATGGTGCCGTCGATCTGACGGTTGAACTGCATGAAGACGATGTTCCAGATCTCGATATAACGGTCGCCATCCTCTTCTGCGCTACCCGGAGGGCCGCCCCAAATGTGATCGCCATGATCGTAGAAGATTTCGGTACACGGACCGCATGGGCCGGTATCGCCCATCTGCCAGAAGTTGTCAGACGCGTACGGTGCGCCTTTGTTATCGCCGATGCGGATAATGCGTTCGCGCGGGATACCCACTTCTTTTTCCCAGATTTCATAGGCTTCGTCATCGGTTTCGTAGACGGTAACCCACAGACGCTCTTTCGGCAGGTTGAACCAGTTTTCACCGGTCAGCAGTTCCCATGCGTACTGGATAGCGTCATGTTTGAAATAGTCGCCGAAGCTGAAGTTACCCAGCATTTCGAAGAAGGTGTGGTGACGTGCGGTGTAACCGACGTTTTCCAGATCGTTATGTTTACCGCCCGCACGCACGCAGCGCTGCGAGGTGGTTGCGCGAGAATAATTACGCTTGTCGAGACCAAGGAAAACATCCTTGAACTGGTTCATCCCGGCGTTGGTAAACAGTAAAGTTGGATCGTTGTTCGGTACCAGGGAGCTGCTGGCAACAACCTGGTGTCCCTTACTATGGAAAAAATCGAGAAACGCCTGACGGATCTCAGCGGTGCTCTTGCTCATAATTATCCTGAAATCAAGCTAACGAAATGTCACAGCCGGTCACTACACAACCGTTGTTGGACGGACCAGCTACTGAAAAAAGTGGGAATAAGATAAGTTTTCTTTAGAGGGAAGTAAAATCCCGCATGCGTTCAATCGGTAAAATTACGCCAGATCTCCTGAATATCTTCCATCAGAAATCCACGATAGAGCAAAAAGCGCTGGATTTTGACCTTTTCTGAAAACTCACGTGGCAAAGGTTCACCGTACTTCCGCACGGCCTGTTCCCGCGCCAGTTCGCACCAGTCAATCTCGCATTCACGCATCGCCTTTTCGCTGGTTTCGCGGGCAATGCCTTTTTGATTCAGTTCCTGGCGGATGCGCGCCGGGCCGTAGCCTTTGCGGCTGCGGCTGGCGATGAAGCGTGCGACAAAACGGGTATCGTCCAGATAGCTGTGTTCATAGCACCAGGCGACCACCCGATCGTAATCTTCTGCCGTGGCATCGATGGCCTCTGGCCCGTTTTTGCTCATCACCGGCGCGGCGAGTTTGCGGCGAAGCTCCTGCTCGCTGTGGTCGCGAACGGCAAGGATGCGCACCGCGCGATCTAACAGACGGTTATAAGCAGGACGACGCGTTGTGGATTCATTCATAGATAAACCTCCTGCTGCAGTCTAAAACCAAAAAGCAAAAGGGCCGCATTAAGCGACCCTTGTTTATACCCGTCATACTTCAAGCTGCATGTGCGTTGGCTTTCCTCGCTCACCCCAGTCACTTACTTGAGTAAGCTCCTGGGGACTCACTGCGTCGCCGCCTTCCTGCAACTCGAATTATTTAGGGTATATGACATCCGATTATCAGAAATCTTCGTTGGTTTCTTCAGCGCTTTCGCCATCAACAGCGAACTGCGGTTTGGAATCCTGGTTGCTGAGCAGAAGCTCGCGCACCTTCTTCTCGATCTCTTTTGCTGCAGCCGGGTTCTCTTTCAGCCAGGAGATTGCATTCGCTTTACCCTGACCAATCTTGTCGCCGTTGTAGCTGTACCATGCGCCCGCTTTTTCAATCAGCTTCTCTTTCACGCCCAGGTCAACCAGTTCGCCGAAGAAGTTGATACCTTCGCCGTACATGATCTGGAACTCAGCCTGTTTAAACGGTGCCGCAATCTTGTTCTTCACCACCTTCACGCGGGTTTCGCTACCCACCACGTTCTCACCGTCTTTCACGGCACCGATACGGCGGATATCCAGACGCACGGAGGCGTAGAATTTCAGCGCGTTACCACCGGTGGTGGTTTCCGGGTTACCGAACATCACACCAATCTTCATACGGATCTGGTTGATGAAGATCAGCAGCGTGTTGGACTGCTTCAGGTTACCGGCCAGCTTACGCATCGCCTGGCTCATCATACGTGCCGCGAGGCCCATGTGAGAGTCACCGATTTCGCCTTCGATTTCTGCTTTTGGCGTCAGTGCTGCAACGGAGTCGACGATGATTACGTCTACTGCGCCAGAGCGCGCCAGTGCGTCACAGATTTCCAGTGCCTGCTCACCGGTATCCGGCTGGGAGCAGAGCAGATTGTCGATATCAACACCCAGTTTACGTGCGTAGACTGGATCCAGCGCGTGCTCAGCATCGATAAAGGCACAGGTTTTGCCTTCGCGCTGCGCAGCCGCCACAACCTGTAAGGTCAGGGTGGTTTTACCGGAGGATTCTGGCCCGTAAATCTCTACGATACGACCCATAGGCAGGCCGCCAGCACCCAGTGCAATATCCAGAGAAAGCGAACCGGTGGAGATAGTTTCTACATCCATGGAACGATCTTCACCCAGGCGCATGATGGAACCTTTACCGAATTGCTTTTCGATCTGGCCCAGTGCTGCCGCCAACGCTTTCTGTTTGTTTTCGTCGATAGCCATTTTTTCCTCTCATGCCGGGTGAAACAACTGCGCTTCACCCTGGATTCTGTTCTGTTGCAGCAATTATACTGTATGCTCATACAGTATCAAGTGTTTTGTAGAAATTGTTGCCAGAGCGTTTTTAACGCATAAACGGTGGCCTGACGACGCACGCTTTCACGGTCGCCGCTGAAGCATTCCCGACGGGTAATCCCCTCGCCCTGCGCCGTGGCAAAGCCAAACCACACCGTTCCGACAGGCTTTTCATCGCTACCGCCGTCCGGCCCGGCGATGCCACTTATAGAGACAGCATAGTCCGCCCGGGCGGCACGCAGGGCGCCAATCGCCATCTCAATAACCACCGGCTCGCTGACCGCGCCATGCTCAATAAGCGTGGGTTCACGGACACCAATCATTTGCGCTTTCGCTTCATTACTGTAGGTGACAAATCCGCGCTCAAACCAGGCGGAACTACCGGCGATATCGGTAATGACTTTCGCCACCCAGCCGCCGGTACAGGATTCTGCCGTGGTGATCGTCGCACCGCGCTGTTTCAGCGCCTGCCCTACTCTCTCACTGAGCTGCATCAATTCATGGTCAGTCATCGCGTTTTGACTCCTTATAAACGTGCAGCACAAGATAGCACTTTAGTCGCCAGATATGAGGACGAGGTGGAGGTTTTACGAGGGGGCTTCAGAAAAATTAACCTGGCCGAGCGGTTAATAATGAAAAGGGAGTGGCGCAACGCCACTCCCTTTTTCGACGGACAGAAGCAGATTTAACTGAACGGCGAGGCCACACGCGCCTGCGCGACGGCCAGACCCAGCTGCCAGACCGCCATCGCATAGTGGGTGCTGTGGTTGTAGCGGGTAATGGTGTAGAAGTTCGGTAACCCGTACCAGTACTGATAGCCGGTACCGATATCCAGACGCAGCAGGCTGACCTGCTGATTACCGCTCATCGGCTGCTGCGGCGTTAACCCTGCAGCGGTGAGCTGTGCCGCGCTGTAGCGGGTTTTAAAGCCGTTCTCCAGCCCTGGCGCCTGGCCGTTAGCCATCACCGCCACCGGCTGACCTGGGGTCCAGCCATGCTCTTTGAAGTAGTTGGCGACGCTGCCAATCGCATCTTCCGGATCCCACAGGTTGATGTGCCCGTCCCCGTTGAAGTCGACCGCATACTGTTTATAGGAGGACGGCATAAACTGGCCGTAACCCATCGCCCCGGCAAAGGAGCCCTTCAGATCCAGCGGGTCGTCCTGCTCGTCGCGGGCCATCAGCAGGAAGGTTTCCAGCTCAGAGGAGAAGTACTCCGCCCGACGCGGGTAGTTAAAGGAGAGGGTCGCCAGGGCATCCAGAATGCGGGTCTTACCCATCACGCGGCCCCAACGGGTTTCTACCCCGATAATCCCGATGATAATTTCCGGCGGCACGCCGTACACCTGCTGGGCGCGGGTGAGCGCATCCTCATACTGGTTCCAGAACGCCACGCCGTTTTGCACGTTGTCCGGGGTAATGAACTGCTTGCGATAGCGTAACCACGCCCCATTCGGCCCGGCCGGTGGCTGGGTGGTCGGCGCCTGGCGATCCATCAGTCGCAGAACATAGTCCAGACGCTTGGCCTGGGAGAGGATCTCCTGCAGCTGGGTTTTATTAAACCCGTGCTTGCTCACCATTTTGTCGATGAACTGTTCCGCCGCCGGGTTGTTGGCAAAGTCGCCCCCCATCTGCATCACATTATGCTGGGGTTCCAGCAGGAAGCCGCCAGACGGGGCGCCCGCCGTTTGTTGCAGGACCTCTTCGGTCTTTGGTTTGCTGCTGCAGGCAGAGAGCAGAATAAGCGCAGGCAGTAAGGCTGCGTAACGACGCTTGAGCATGAGACATCCATTCAACGAATTCGATAAGTGGCAAGTATGGTAAAGCATCCGGGACACCTCAAGGAAGAGATGCGAACCCGCACGGCAAAATCTTTACGCGCCTGAAAACAAATTCGTCCTCTTCTCAACCACGTCGCCCTCGCCTCGCCCATTATCTTTCAAAATAATACATTTTTCTTTCATTGTGAGATCTGTTTTACACTTTAAAATCTTTCAAAGTGATTATTATTAGCCCGTCAGAGATGAACTCACCCTACAGGAGAAAACAATGATAGAAACCATCACCCATGGCGCCGAGTGGTTTATCGGGCTGTTTCAGAAAGGTGGCGAGGTCTTTACCAGCATGGTCACCGGGATCCTGCCGCTGCTGATCAGCCTGCTGGTGATCATGAATGCATTGATCAACTTTATTGGTCAGCACCGGATCGAAAAACTGGCCCAGCGCTGCGCCGGGAACCCCGTCTCCCGCTACCTGCTGCTGCCCTGCATCGGCACCTTCGTGTTCTGTAACCCGATGACCCTGAGCCTCGGACGCTTTATGCCCGAACGCTACAAGCCGAGCTACTACGCCGCGGCGTCCTACAGCTGTCATTCCATGAACGGTCTGTTTCCGCACATTAACCCCGGCGAGCTGTTCGTCTATCTGGGGATCGCCAGCGGCCTGACCACCCTCGGCCTGCCGCTTGGCCCGCTGGCGGTGAGCTACCTGCTGGTCGGCCTGGTGACCAACTTCTTCCGCGGCTGGGTGACCGATCTCACCACCGCCATTTTCGAAAAGAAAATGGGCATCCAGCTTGAACAGAAAGTCCAGCTTGCAGGAGCCACAGCATGACCCGTATCCGGATTGAAAAAGGCGTGGGCGGCTGGGGCGGCCCGCTGGAACTCGACGCCACAGCAAACAAAAAGATCGTCTATATCACCGCGGGCACCCGCCCGGCGATTGTCGACAAGCTGCGCGAACTCACCGGCTGGGAAGCGGTAGACGGCTTTAAGGAGGGCGAGCCGCCGGAAGCGGAGATCGGCGTGGCGGTGATCGACTGCGGCGGCACCCTGCGCTGCGGCATCTACCCGAAACGCCGTATTCCCACCGTCAATATCCATGCGACCGGTAAATCCGGCCCGCTGGCGCAGTACATCCTGGAGGACATTTACGTCTCCGGCGTAAAGGAAGAGAACATATCTCTGGCCGGGGGATCTGCCCCGGCGAAGAAGAGTGCCCCGCGCGAGTACGACACCAGCAAGAAGATCACCGAGCAGAGCGACGGCCTGCTGGCAAAAGTCGGGATGGGGATGGGCTCCGCGGTGGCGGTGCTGTTCCAGTCCGGACGCGACACCATCGACACAGTGCTGAAAACCATCCTGCCGTTTATGGCCTTCGTCTCGGCGCTGATCGGCATCATCATGGCCTCCGGTCTGGGGGACTGGATCGCCCACGGCCTCGCCCCGCTGGCCAGCCATCCGCTCGGGCTGGTAACCCTGGCGCTGATCTGCTCCTTCCCGCTGCTGTCGCCGTTCCTCGGCCCCGGGGCGGTGATTGCCCAGGTGATCGGCGTGCTGATTGGGGTGCAGATCGGGCTCGGCAATATTCCCCCGCACCTCGCCCTGCCCGCCCTGTTTGCCATTAATGCCCAGGCCGCCTGCGACTTTATCCCGGTGGGGCTGTCGCTGGCCGAAGCGCGCCAGGACACCGTCCGCGTCGGGGTTCCTTCCGTGCTGGTGAGCCGCTTCCTGACCGGCGCGCCCACCGTCCTGATTGCCTGGTTCGTCTCTGGCTTTATCTATCAATAAGAGGAATTCGTCATGACCGTAATTTACCAGACCACTATTACCCGCATCGGCCAGAGCGCCCCGGACGCGCTGAGCGACCAGATGCTGATCACCTTCCGTGAAGGGGCTCCGGCGGATATCGAGGAGTTCTGTTTTATCCATTGTCACGGCGAACTGAGCGGCGAGCTGCGGCCTGGCAGCCAGCTCACCCTGGGCGATGCGCGCTATCCGGTGACGGCGGTGGGCGATGTCGCGGAGCAGAATCTGCGTGAGCTGGGGCATATCACCCTGCGTTTTGATGGCCAGACCGCGGCGGAATACCCGGGCACCGTGCACGTTGCCGGGCCGGTTCCGCAGGCGGTTGAAGCCGGTTGTGTATTGAAATTTGTGGCGTAATTAAAGGAGAGAAACATGGAACAGGTTGCAGTTGTCATTGGCGGGGGACAAACCTTAGGGGAATATCTCTGCCGCGGGCTGGCCGCAGAAGGGTATCGCGTGGCGGTGGTGGACATTCAGAGCGAAAAAGCCGCCCGGGTCGCCAGCGAGATCAATAAGGAGTTTGGTGAAGGCAAGGCGTATGGTTTTGGCGCCGACGCCACCAGCGAGCAGAGCGTGATGGCGCTGTCGCACGGGGTAAATGAGATCTTTGGCCGGGTCGATCTGCTGGTCTACAGCGCCGGGATCGCAAAGGCGGCGTTTATCGGCGACGTGGAACTGGGGGATTTCGACCGTTCGTTGCAGGTGAACCTGGTGGGCTATTTCCTCTGCGCCCGGGAGTTCTCGCGCCTGATGATCCGCGACGGCATTGCCGGGCGCATCATTCAGATCAACTCCAAATCCGGCAAGGTGGGCAGCAAGCATAACTCCGGCTACAGCGCGGCCAAGTTCGGCGGCGTGGGGCTGACCCAGTCCCTGGCGCTGGATCTGGCGGAGTACGGCATTACCGTGCATTCGCTGATGCTCGGCAACCTGCTGAAGTCACCGATGTTCCAGTCCCTGCTGCCGCAGTATGCCACTAAGCTTGGCATCGAAGCGGATCAGGTGGAGCAGTATTACATCGATAAAGTGCCGCTCAAGCGCGGGTGCGACTATCAGGACGTGCTGAACATGCTGCTGTTTTATGCCAGCCCGAAAGCCTCCTACTGCACCGGGCAGTCGATCAATATCACCGGCGGGCAGGTGATGTTCTGATTGTGGGTTAATGCCCGGTGGCGCTGCGCTTACCGGGCCTACAAAGGCCTTCAAACCGTAGGCCGGGTAAGGCGCAGCCGCCACCCGGCAATTCCACAGGAGCTACACATGGTTACCACATTAATCACCGTCGCCGTTATCGCCTGGCTGTGCCAGCTGGCCCTCGGGGGCTGGCAAATCCACCGCTTTAACCGCGCCTTCGACGCTCTCTGCCAGAAAGGTCGTGTCGGCGTGGGCCGCTCCGGCGGACGTTTCAAACCACGGGTAATTGTCGCCGTTGCGCTGGACGATAATCACCGGGTCTGCGACTCGTTGATGATGCGCGGGCTGACGGTCTTTGCCCGACCGGTGAAAATTGCAGCGATTAACGGTCTCGCATTACAGGAATTAGAGCCTGATGTGATCTTTCCCAATGATTCGCTGTGTCAGGATGCACTATCATTAGCGCTTAAATTGAAACATGGATAATTTCGTTGTGAACGTTATAAGCTTGCGAAATTATCATTTCGCAACCTGAGGAACTCAACGCCTATGAAACCCCGTCAGCGGCAGGCGGCCATTCTCGACCATCTGCAAAAGCAGGGAAAATGTTCGGTTGAGGATCTGGCCCACTACTTTGACACCACCGGCACCACCATCCGCAAGGATCTGGTGATCCTGGAGAATTCCGGGGCGGTGATCCGCACCTATGGCGGCGTGGTGCTGAATAAGGACGAGGCCGATCCGCCTATCGATCACAAAACGCTGATCAACACCCACCAGAAGGCGTTAATTGCTGACGCGGCGGTAAAGTATATCCATGATGGCGACTCCATTATCCTCGACGCGGGCAGTACGGTGCTGCAGATGGTGCCGATGCTGAGCCGCTTCAATAACATCACCGTAATGACCAACAGCCTGCATATCGTCAACGCCCTGTCCGAATTCGACAACGAACAAACCATCCTGATGCCCGGCGGCACCTTCCGTAAAAAATCAGCCTCGTTTCACGGCCAGCTGGCAGAGAACGCCTTCGACCATTTCAGCTTTGACCGGCTGTTTATGGGCACCGACGGCATCGATCTCAACGCGGGCGTCACCACCTTCAACGAGGTGTTCAGCGTCAGTAAAGCGATGTGCAATGCCGCCCGGGAAGTGATCCTGATGGCCGACTCGTCGAAGTTTGGCCGTAAAAGCCCAAATATTGTCTGTAGCCTGGAGAGCGTTGATAAGCTGATTACCGACGCGGGTATCGATCCGGCGTTCAAACAAGCGCTGGAAGAGAAAGGAATCGAAGTGATTGTAACCGGAGAGAGAGATGAGTGATTTTCTGATCAACGCAGGTCGTCAAACCCTGATGCTGGAACTGCAGGAAGCCAGTCGCCTGCCGGATCGTCTGGGAGAGGATTTTGTTCTGGCCGCCAACACCATTATCCAGTGTGAAGGCAAAGTGATTGTCGCGGGCATCGGCAAATCCGGGCACATCGGCAAAAAGATTGCCGCCACCCTTGCCAGCACTGGCACCCCGGCCTTTTTCGTCCATCCGGCTGAAGCTCTGCACGGCGACCTGGGAATGATCGAGAGTCGCGACGTGCTGCTGTTTATCTCCTACTCCGGTTCGGCGAAAGAGCTGGATCTGATCCTGCCGCGCCTGCAGGAAAAATCGGTCGCGCTGCTGGCGATGACCGGTAAACCCCGCTCGCCGCTGGCGCTGGCTGCCAAAGCCACGCTGGATATTTCGGTGGAACGCGAAGCCTGCCCGATGCACCTGGCCCCGACCTCCAGCACCGTCAACACCCTGATGATGGGCGATGCGCTGGCAATGGCGGTAATGCAGGCCCGCGGCTTTAACGAAGAAGATTTTGCCCGCTCCCACCCGGCAGGCGCGCTGGGCGCCCGTCTGCTGAACAAAGTGCATCACCTGATGCGTACCGACGACGCAACCCCGCAGGTGAAGCTGAACACCAGCGTGATGGACGCGATGCTTGAGCTGAGCCGCACCGGACTGGGGCTGGTGGCGGTCTGCGATGACGACAACCAGGTGAAAGGCGTCTTCACCGACGGCGACCTGCGTCGCTGGCTGGTGGGCGGCGGCCAACTGGAAGTTAACGTCAGCAGCGCCATGACCACTGGTGGCCTGACGCTGAAGGCAGAAAGCCGCGCCATCGAAGCCAAAGAGCTGCTGATGAAGCGCAAAATCACCGCCGCCCCGGTGGTGGACGAAAATGGCCGCCTGTGTGGTGCCATCAACCTGCAGGATTTCTACCAGGCAGGCATCATCTAACCTTTCAGACCCAGACGTTTCGCCAGCCGGTGCAGGTTGGCGACGTCGGTCTCCAGCGCCCTTGCGCTTGCCGCCCAGCTGCGGCTGTTCTGCTCCAGCGCGCGGGTAATCATCTGGCGTTGAAACGCTTCCGTTGCCTCACGCAGGTTCTGATTCACCACTAACGGGGTTTCCGGCGTCACCGCAGGGGCGCTCTCATCATGCAGGGCAAAATGCTGCGCGTGGATCACCACGTCATCCCCCAGACGCGCCGCCCGGGCCAGCACCACCGCCCGGTGGATGGCATGTTCCAGCTCGCGCACGTTACCCGGCCAGCCGTAGCTCAGCAGATGCGCACGGGCACCGGGGCTGAGTACCACCCGGGATAACCCCATCCGCAACCGGCACTGCTCGCAGAAATAGCCCGCCAGCAGCACCACATCCTCGCCCCGCTCGCGCAGCGGCGGCACCGAAAGCGGGAACACGCTCAGGCGATGGAACAGGTCGGCGCGGAAGTTGCCGGCCAGCACCTCTTCGCGCAGATCGCGGTTGGTGGCCGCCAGCACCCGCACGTCGACCCGCAGGCTGCGGTCATCGCCCACCCGCTGGATATCGCCATACTGCAGCACCCGCAGCAGCTTGGCCTGCAGCGCCAGCGACAGCTCGCCAATCTCATCGAGGAACAGGGTGCCGTTATCCGCCATCTCAAACTTGCCGCTGCGGTTGCTGATGGCCCCGGTAAAGGCCCCTTTGACGTGGCCGAACAGCTCGCTCTCCGCCACGCTCTCCGGCAGTGCGGCGCAGTTGAGATAGACCAGCGGATTGACCGCCCGCGGCGAGGCCTCGTGGATGGCTTTCGCCACCAGCTCTTTGCCAGTGCCGGTTTCGCCCTCAATCAGCACGTTCAGGTCGGAGGCGGCGACAATCTCAATCTCTTTTTTCAGGCTCATCATGCCCGGCGACAGGCCGATCATCTCGGTGTTTTTCACCTGCTCAAACACCGCCGGGCCCGCGGGCAGGCTGTTCTGGCTCTCAAGCTGTTCAATCAGCAGGGCATTATTCAGGGCCCCGGCGGCGAGGGCGGCAATCAGCCTCAGCTCCTCGTCGCTGAAGGTGTCGAACTGGTCCGGCGACATGCCGTCCAGGGTCAGGGCGCCAATCAGGTTCTGCCCGGCAAACAGCGGCAGGCCGATACAGGCGTGCACCTTCAGGCTCTCCTGGCCAGGGATTAACCCGTCGTAGGGATCGGGCAGGTCGCTGTCGGCCGGGAAGCGCACCACATCCCCGGCGCGGGCGATGGTCTCCAGCCGCGGGTGGCCTTCCAGGGTAAAGCGCCGTCCCAGCACGTCCTGGGCCAGGCCGTCGATCGCCAGCGGGATAAACTGCCGCCCTTCATAGCGCAGCAGCGCCGACGCGTCGCACTCCAGCACGTGACGCAGGGTGGAGATCAGCCGCTGAAAGCGATCCTGATGACCGATACCGCTCTGTAACTCAATGGCGATTTTCGCCAGCACCTCTACAGAAAAACTCATTTTCGCCTCACTGTCATTTTGACAATGCATCCTGTCATATTGACTATATCAATGACAGTCAAATTGACTACCCACGAGGGGTTATTATTTTTAATTTATTTTAAAATCAATGAGTTAAAAAGTTGGCACGCAACCTGCAATTACCATTACATCTTTCGTTTAATTTCGCTGTATTAAGTTGAGGTTGCTATGTCTATTCTGGTTAAAAACAATATTCATTGGGTTGGTCAACGTGACTGGGAAGTACGTGATTTTCACGGGACGGAGTACAAAACGCTGCGCGGCAGCAGCTACAACAGCTATCTCATCCGGGAAGAAAAAAACGTCCTGATCGACACCGTCGATCATAAATTCAGCCGTGAGTTCGTGCAAAACCTGCGCAGTGAAATCGATCTGGCCGATATCGACTACATCATCATTAACCATGCTGAAGAAGATCACGCCGGTGCCCTGACCGAACTGATGTCCTGCATCCCGGACACCCCGATCTACTGCACCAACAACGCCATCGACTCCATCAATGGTCACCATCACCATCCGGAGTGGAATTTCAACGTGGTGAAAACCGGTGATTCACTGGACATCGGTAACGGCAAACAGCTGATCTTCGTTGAAACCCCGATGCTGCACTGGCCGGACAGCATGATGACCTACATGACCGGCGACGCCGTACTGTTCAGTAACGACGCCTTCGGCCAGCACTACTGCGACGAACGTCTGTTCAATGACGAAGTGGATCAGGCTGAACTGTACGAGCAGTGCCAGCGCTACTACGCCAACATCCTGACCCCGTTCAGCCGTCTGGTGACGCCAAAAATTACTGAAATCCTCGGCTTCAATCTGCCGGTGGATATGATTGCCACCTCCCACGGCGTGGTATGGCGTGAGAACCCAACCCAGATCGTCGAGCAGTACCTGAAATGGGCCGCAGACTATCAGGAAGACCGCATCACTATTTTCTACGACACCATGTCCAACAACACCCGCATGATGGCTGACGCAATTGCCCAGGGCATCAACGAAGTGGATCCGAACGTGGCGGTGAAAATCTTTAACGTGGCGCGCAGCGACAAGAACGACATTTTGACCAACGTCTTCCGCTCCAAAGGCGTGCTGGTGGGGACCTCCACCATGAACAACGTGATGATGCCGAAAATTGCCGGCCTGGTGGAAGAGATGACCGGCCTGCGTTTCCGCAACAAACGCGCTAGCGCCTTCGGCTCCCACGGCTGGAGCGGCGGTGCGGTTGACCGTCTCTCTACCCGACTGCAGGATGCGGGCTTTGAAATGTCGATGAGCCTGAAGGCGAAATGGCGTCCGGATCTGGATGCGCTGGAAATCTGCCGTCAGCACGGCCGCGACATTGCACGTCAGTGGGCGCTCGCTCCGCTGCCTGAAGCGACCGCTAAAGCCACACCAGAACAGGAAGCCTGCGCCTGTGCCGCCGCCGCGGCTGCCGATCTCGGCCCTTGCATGCAGTGCAGCGTCTGCCAGTGGATCTACGATCCAGCCCTCGGCGAACCGCTGCAGGATGTCGCCCCAGGCACACCGTGGAGCGACGTGCCGGATAACTTCCTCTGCCCGGAATGTTCCCTCGGTAAAGACGTCTTTGACGAACTGGCATCGGAGGCAAAATGAGCCACGGTATCGTGATTATCGGCTCGGGCTTCGCCGCCCGCCAGCTGGTGAAAAATATCCGTAAACAGGATGCAAACGTCCCGCTGACGCTGATCGCCGCGGACAGCATGGATGAGTACAACAAGCCTGACTTAAGCCACGTTATCAGCCAGAGTCAGCATGCCGACGACCTCACTCGCCAGACGGCGGGGGAGTTTGCCGAACAGTTTAACCTGCGCCTGTTCCCTTACACCTGGGTCGCCGACATTGATGCGGCGGCGCACGTGGTGAAAGGGAAAGAGACCCAGTGGTCATATGACAAACTGGTTCTGGCCACCGGAGCCGCGGCTTTTGTGCCGCCGGTTCCGGGCCGCGAGCTGATGCTGACCCTCAACAGCCAGACGGAGTACCGGGCCTGTGAATCCTCGCTGCGTGACGCGCAGCGGGTGATGATTGTCGGCGCGGGGCTTATCGGCAGCGAACTGGCGATGGATTTTTGCCGGGCCGGGAAAGCGGTCACCCTGGTTGATCACTCCGCCAGCATTCTGTCGGCGCTGATGCCAGCCGAAGTGAGCAGTCGCTTACAACACCGGCTGACCGATATGGGCGTGCATTTGCAGCTGAAATCTCAGCTGCAAAGCCTGACTAAAACCGATACCGGGATCTGCGCCCTGCTGGACCGGGACCGCTGCATTGACGTGGATGTAGTCATTGCCGCCACCGGTCTGCGTCCGGAAATCGCGCTGGCCCAGCGTGCCGGGGCAGAAACCAACCGCGGGGTGAAAGTCGATAGCTATCTGCAAACCACGCAGCCGGATATCTATGCCCTCGGCGACTGCGCCGAAATCAACGGTCAGGTGCTGCCGTTCCTGCAGCCGATCCAGTTAAGTGCCATGTATCTGGCGAAGAACCTGCTCGGGGCCAACACCCCGCTGAAACTGCCTGCAATGCTGGTGAAGGTCAAAACGCCGGAACTGCCGCTGCATCTGGCAGGTGAAACCCAGCGCCAGGATTTGAACTGGCAGATCGCCATCGAACCTCAGGGGATGGTGGCGAAAGGTGCCGACAGCGAGGGCCATTTACGCGCCTTCGTGGTCAGTGAAGATCGGATGAAGGAGGCCTTTGCCCTGCTGAAATCATTACCTGTTTAACCCTCAAACGCTTGCTCTACTCGTTATATGCTTGTCAGATTTTGCCTTTCGCAGCCCCGGTGCCCCGGGGCTTTTTTAATTACGCAACTAAAAAGATAAATAATAAAATGCGGAACAGCCGAAAAACATCACCCTGTTTTATTCCCTGATTTCTTTTTAATCTGAGAGAGTATTGATTAGCCGGAGATAAACATGGCGACCTTCAGGAAAGAAATTAACGACCTTGCTGACTACTTTAAAAAAGTACAGCCTGTCGAACGCATATTATTTCGCTGGCTTTACCTCAGCCCGGAGGCGCGAACCCAGCGCCTTAAAGAGCTGATGCTGCCTGTCAGCGACAAAAAGCATTAATAAAAAGACGGCGCAACTGCCGTTTTTTTATTGCCCAAAAGCGGAAGCATTCATCGAAGATATCCTTGTTTATTTAAATATAAATAAACCAAAGGTGTCAGCGGAATATTAATTTAAAGTACATCACATTTTTACTTCCCGCCATTTTAACCCTCGCGAAAAGCTGTTATTTTTCGCCGTGAATTAAGCCCCTTTTTTGGACATGGATATTATGAACGCATTTAGCTATTTGCAACGCCTGGGCAAGGCGCTGATGTTGCCTATCGCGACCTTACCTGTTGCCGCGATTTTATTACGTCTGGGCCAGCCCGACGTGCTGAATATTCCCTTTATCGCCAGTGCAGGTGGCGGCATTTTTGACAGCCTGCCCCTGCTGTTTGCGCTCGGCATTGCTATTGGACTGGCGAAAGACAACGCTGGTGCCGCCGCGCTGGCGGGCGCTGTCGGTTTCCTGGTGCTGACCAAAGCCACGGCGGTCATTAACTCCTCCATTAACATGTCCTTCTTCGCCGGGATCATCGCGGGCGTGGTGGCGGGTCACTGTTACAACCGCTTCTCGGAGACGAAACTGCCCGACTTCCTGGCGTTCTTTGCCGGTAAGCGACTAGTGCCAATCATGACCGGGCTGATCTGCCTGCTGCTGGCGTGGATTTGCGGCTACGTCTGGCCATCGGTGCAGCACGGGATTGATACCTTCAGCCTGCTGGTTTCCCGCAGCGGCGAGCCCGGCTGGTTTATTTACGGCATCCTTAACCGTGCGCTGATCCCCTTCGGCCTGCACTACATTCTGCACTCGGTATTCTGGTTCAGCCTCGGCGACTGCCTGAAAGTGACCTACGATGCGGCCAGCAGCATTCACAATATCTGCCTCGCGCCGGATGTGGTGAAAGGTTTAGTGGTGGGCGGCGCGGTACCGGGCATTGACGGTTCCAGCATTACCCAGATTGCCACCGATCTGACCCGCGGCGATCTCAACCGCTTCTTCGCCGGCGATCCGCATGCGGGGGTCTATATGGCGTGGGCATACCCAATCTTTATGGGCGGCCTGCCGGGTGCGGCGCTGGCCATGTACTTTGCCGCACCAAAAGCACGTCGCGCTGCCGTGGGGGGGATGCTGCTCTCCGTGGCCCTGACCGCCTTCCTTACCGGGATCACCGAACCGATTGAGTTCTCCTTCCTGTTCCTGGCCCCTGCCCTGTATGCCCTGCATGCGGTACTGGCTGGCGTGAGCATGGTCATCGCCAACAGCCTTGGGGTATTGCACGGGTTTGGTTTCTCTGCGGGTCTGATCGACTTCGTGCTGAACTGGGGATTAGCCACTAAACCCTGGATCCTGATCCCGCTGATTGCCCTGTTCTTTGTGATCTATTTTGTGGTCTTCAGTTTCGCGATCCGCTTCTTCAAGCTGAAAACGCCGGGCCGGGAAGATGACGAGAGCGTAACGGGCGAGTCCGACGATCAGAATGAAGCCATCACGCACTATATCGCTGCGCTGGGCGGGGAGCAGAACCTGAAGCTGGTGGACGCCTGCATCACTCGCCTGCGCTTAACCCTGGTTGATAACAGCGTCCTCGACGAACCGGCGCTGAAAGCGCTCGGTGCCAAAGGCATTCTGAAGATGGGCACGCAGAATGCGCAGGTGATTCTGGGGCCACAGGCGGAAAGCATCGCGTTAAAAATCAGAGCGCGGCTTAACGCCTGATCCGATGACGCCCTCTTCTTCGGGAGAGGGCGTTATCGTCCGGCTAAAACCGGAACAGTTACTACATCTCTCCCTTATTTCTTCCGTAAAACCGCCTACACTCTGACCATTGCGACTCTTCCCCGGTAACTCTATGCGTCAGCTTCAGAAAATCCGCCAGTATCAGCGGCTCTCCGTGCATTACGGCTTTACGCCAAAACTGACTACCCTCGCTGAAGTGGCCGAAGTGGCGCTGTGCAGCGAACGCCATGCCCGGACGCTGTTACGCCAGCTGGCGGAAAGCGGCTGGTTAAGCTGGAAGGCACAGCCGGGGCGCGGGCATCGCGCCACCCTGCACTGCCTGGTGACCACCAGCGAACTCAGCGCCCCGCTGATGCATGCCTGTCTGGAGAAGGGGGATTATCAGAGCGCCCTGCAGCTGGCGGACGGCGACCCCGCCAGCCTGCATCACATCATCACCCCGTTTCTCGGCGGGAAATGGCTCAAGCACCAGCCGACGTTGCGCATTCCCTGGTATCGCCCGCTCACCTCCCTGCACCCGGCGCTGCATCGCCGACGCGCCGAACAGCACATTATCTGCGCGGTCCATGCCGGGTTAACCCGCTATGAACCCGGCCAGGCACAGCCGGTGGCGGATCTGGCGCACCACTGGGCCTGCTCTGACGACGGACTGCGCTGGCATTTTTACCTGCGCAGCGGGGCACACTGGCATAACGGTCAGCCACTGAGCGATGACGACATCCTGAGTGCAGTGCAGCTGCTGCTGAGCGATCCGGCCCGCAACAGCGGGCTGTTGCATATCGACGCGGTGACCCTCGCCGCCCCCTGGTGCCTGGCGGTGTATCTGCATGCCCCGGATGCCCTGCTGGCCCATCGTCTTGCCCATCCGGTCTGCCGCCTGCCCCATCCCCGACAACCAGAGGTCGGTGCCGGGCCGTTCGCTATTGCCCGCCATCACTCGCATTTTCTGCGCCTCGAGCGCCAGCCCTGGTACTTTGCTACCCATCCGCTGCTGCATGCCATTGAGTTCTGGCGCACCGGCACGGTCGCCGATAAACCGGCATGGATTACGGTCGGGAAAGGCAGCGCCCCCCAGGAGGCGGTGACCTCCACCAGCAGCGGGTTTGCGTGGCTGATGGTCAATGCAAAATTGCCCGAAGCGCTGGCCGCGTACCTGCGCCAGACCGTCCTGACGCTCAACCAGCAGTGCTTTGGTCGGCGGGAGGATCTGCAGATCCATACCGAAATCCTTCCCGGCCTGCGGTTGCCCGCCCTGCCCGCCGCCGCTGACAGCGACCTGCCGCCCCGGCTGAAACTGGTGTGCTACAACACCCCCGAGCTTCGCGAGATGGCTGAAACCCTGTGGCTCCAGCTACAGCCGCACGGCTGTGAGCTGCATATCGAGTGGAAAGATCGCGATGGCTGGTATGCCCCTGATACCCTGGCGGATGCCGATCTGCTGCTGGGGGATCATCTGGCGACCGGCATGGCGGAGTTTGCGCTGGCGGAGTGGTTTATCTATGAACCCGCCTGGGCCACGGCGTTGGGCGAGGCGGGATGGGAGGCGGCAAAACAGCAGCTGATGCAAAACAGCGACAGCGAAGCGCATTTTCACGCCCATCTGACGCCCTTTTTCCAGCGTCTGCTGGCGGAGGGGCGCTGCACGCCGCTGTTCCACTATCGCTACCGGATCAACGCCCTGGAAAACGTGCAGGATATGGTCCTGACCGCGGGGGGCTGGCTCGATTTTACCCGCGCCTGGCTGCCCCCGGCCGCCGAATTGTGATTAGCGGTGCGGCCCGGGGATCACCGAATCGCGCAGGATCAGCTCTCCGGCGAAGGTCTGCTGGAAGGTGAACTCCCCGCCGTCGAGCATAAAGATCAGGCGGCTGATGGTCTCTTTCACCATCTCGGTCACCGGCACGCGCACGCTGGAGAGCGCGGGCACCACGTAGGGCGCCATCGCAATGTCATCGAAACCGACTACCGAAACCGCCCCCGGCGCGGCGATGCCGCTGTCATGAAGCTGCTTAATGGCGCCGATCGCCATGTCGTCGTTGCTCGCCACCAGCGCGGTAAAATGCTCGCCGCGCGCCAGCAGCGTCGCCACCCCTGCCGCCCCGCTGGCCGGGTTCCATTTACCCTCGACAATCAGCGAGTCGCGCAGCGGGATCTGGTGCTGGGCCAGGGCATCTTTATAGCCGGAAAGACGTTCAATCCCGGTGGGGGAATCCAGCGATCCGGTGATAAAGGCGATATCGCGATGGCCCTGTTCGATGAGGGTTGATACCGCCGCCTGGCTGGAGGCTTTATGATCCGACCAGACGCAGTGGCTGCTGTTTTTGCGCAGCCGACGGTTAAGCACCATCACCGGCTGCTCGTGCTTCAGGATGATCTCGTCCATCTCATCGACGCTGAGAAAACGCGGGTAGATGATGATCGCGTCGCAGCGCATATCGAGCAGATACTGAATCGCCTCCCGCTCTTCATCGGCGCTGTGCTTGCCATCGGCGAGGATCAGCTGTCGGCCTCTCTCCTCGGTCATTCTGGCGGCATGGAACAGCAGCTCGCTGAAATAGACCCCGTGATAGAGGGTGTTGGTCACCACCAGCCCGAGGGTTTGCGTGCGTTTGGTCGCCAGGTTGCGCGCCAGTAAATTGGGCCGGTAGCCGCTCTCTTCAATCGCCTGAAATACCCGGTCTTTTGTCTCCTGGCTCACGTAGCCATTGCCCGAAAGCACCCGGGAAACCGTCGCCTTCGAGACCCCTGCCCGCTTCGCCACTTCCAGCATCGTGGTCATCAATCTGTTCCATCTGCATCTGATGAGCGGCAGTGTACTGTACCGCGTGGAAAATGTCGCAGCAGGACGATCACGCTTTTCGCCCTCTTAGGTGATCCTCATCACGGATCTAAAAAATGGTCAAAATGCGATCTTGTTTGATTCAGAGAAACTCTTCATGATTTTGTGGAACCGGTTTCCTATATAAGTTTCATCGTTACCCACGGTGAAGACGTACCTTACTGATAAAACAGGATATAACCCGATGGCCAAAAATTATGCTGCGCTGGCGAACGCCGTTGTCAGCGCGCTCGGCGGCAAAGACAACATCGTCGCCGTCACCCACTGCATGACCCGACTGCGCTTTGTGGCGAAAGACGAGAGCCTGATCGACAGCGCCACGCTGAAAAGCATCAGCGGCGTGCTGGGGGTAGTGCGCAACGACAACCAGTGCCAGGTGATCATCGGTAATACCGTTTCCCAGGCGTACCGCGAGGTGGTTAATCTGCTGCCTGCCGATATGCAGCCTGCTGCACCCCAGGGGCCGCAAAAGCTGACCCTGAAACGCATCGGCGCGGGGATCCTCGACGCGCTGATCGGCACCATGTCTCCGCTGATCCCGGCGATCATCGGCGGATCGATGGTCAAACTGCTGGCGATGATCCTTGAGATGACCGGCGTACTGACCAAAGGCGAGCCGACGCTGACCATTCTGACGGTGATCGGCGACGGAGCGTTCTTCTTCCTGCCACTGATGGTGGCCGCCTCTGCCGCGGTGAAGTTCAAGACCAACATGTCGCTGGCGATTGCCATTGCCGGCGTGCTGGTACACCCGAGCTTTATCGAGCTGATGGCCAAAGCGGCGCAGGGCGAGCACGTTGAGTTCGCCTTCGTTCCGGTGACGGCGGTGAAATACACCTACACGGTGATCCCGGCGCTGGTGATGACCTGGTGCCTGTCATATATCGAACGCTGGGTGGACAAAATTACTCCGGCCGTCACCAAAAACTTCCTTAAGCCAATGCTGATCGTGCTGATTGCCGCCCCGCTCGCCATCGTCCTGATTGGGCCACTGGGGATCTGGATCGGTAGCGGCATCTCTTCACTGGTGTACACCATTCATGGCTATCTGGGCTGGTTGTCCGTAGCCATTATGGGCGCGCTGTGGCCGCTGCTGGTGATGACCGGGATGCACCGCGTCTTTACTCCAACTATCATTCAGACCATCGCCGAAACCGGCAAAGAGGGGATGGTGATGCCGTCAGAAATCGGTGCCAACCTGTCGCTGGGTGGTTCGTCCCTGGCGGTAGCGTGGAAAACCAAAAACCCGGAACTGCGCCAGACGGCGCTGGCCGCCGCAGCCTCTGCCATCATGGCGGGGATCTCCGAACCGGCGCTGTATGGCGTGGCGGTTCGCCTGAAACGTCCGCTGATTGCAAGCCTGATCAGCGGCTTTATCTGCGGCGCGGTTGCCGGGATTGCCGGACTGGCCAGCCACTCAATGGCGGCGCCGGGCCTGTTTACCAGCGTCCAGTTCTTCGACCCGGCTAACCCGATGTCTATCGTCTGGGTCTTCGGGGTGATGGCCCTGGCCGTGGTGCTCTCTTTCGTGCTGACCCTGATTCTGGGCTTTGAAGATATCCCGGTAGAAGACGACGCGGAGAAAGCGCGCGCCCTGCAAACCGCACCGGTTCAGGCCAAAGCAGCACAAGCATAAATGTATAGCGAGGTAACAATGTCAGTTTTTCCACAAGGATTTTTATGGGGCGGCGCACTGGCCGCTAACCAGAGCGAAGGCGCATACCGCGAAGGCGGCAAGGGCCTGACCACCGTCGATATGATCCCCCATGGCGCCAACCGCCTGGCGGTAAAAGTCGGCAAGGAAAAACGCTTTTCGCTGCGTGATGACGAGTTCTATCCCAGCCACGACGCGATCGATTTTTACCATCGCTATAAAGAAGATATCGCCTTAATGGCCGAGATGGGCTTCACGGTATTCCGTACCTCGATTGCCTGGAGCCGTCTCTACCCGAATGGCGACGAGCCGCTGCCGAATCAGGAAGGAATAGCGTTTTACCGGGCGGTGTTCGAGGAGTGCAAAAAGTACAACATCGAGCCGCTGGTGACCCTGTGCCACTTCGACGTGCCGATGCATCTGGTGACCGAGTACGGCTCCTGGCGCAACCGCAAGATGGTCGACTTCTTTGCCCGCTATGCACGCACCTGCTTCGAGGAGTTCAACGGGCTGGTGAAGTACTGGCTGACCTTCAACGAGATCAACATCATGCTGCACAGCCCGTTCTCCGGGGCTGGGCTGGTGTTTGAGGAAGGCGAAAACGAAGATCAGGTCAAGTACCAGGCGGCGCACCACGAGCTGGTGGCGAGCGCGCTGGCGACCAAAATTGCCCACGAGGTGAATCCGCAAAACCAGGTCGGCTGCATGCTGGCGGGCGGCAATTTTTACCCGTATTCCTGCAAACCGGAAGACGTATGGATGGCGCTGGAGAAAGACCGGGAGAACCTGTTCTTTATCGACGTGCAGGCCCGGGGCAGCTACCCGGTCTACTCGGCCCGCGTGTTCCGCGAGAAAGGGGTGGTGATTGTCAAAGATCCGGGCGATGACGCGCTGCTGAAGAACACCGTCGATTTTGTGTCGTTCAGCTATTACGCTTCGCGCTGCGCCTCGGCGGATATGAATGCGGGAAACACCAGCGCGGCCAACATCGTCAAGTCCCTGCGCAACCCGCACATTGAGGTGAGCGAATGGGGCTGGGGCATCGACCCGCTGGGCCTGCGCATCACTATGAACATGATGTACGACCGCTACCAGAAACCGCTGTTCCTGGTGGAGAACGGTCTCGGGGCGAAAGATGAGATTGACGCTAACGGCGAGATCAACGACGACTACCGCATCAGCTATCTGCGGGAGCATATCCGCGCCATGGGCGATGCCATTGAAGACGGCATCCCGCTGATCGGCTATACCAGCTGGGGCTGTATCGATCTGGTGGCCGCCTCTACCGGCGAGATGAGCAAGCGCTACGGCTTTATCTATGTCGATCGCGATGACGCCGGAAACGGCACCCTCGATCGCAAACGCAAGAAATCGTTCTGGTGGTATAAGAAAGTGATCGCCAGCAACGGTGCCGATTTAGATTAACCACCCCTTCGCCGGGCGGCGCTGCGCTTGCCCGGCCTACAAACGTCCTCACAAACCCAATAGTTTCATGGCGTTATTATCGTTCATTGACACCATGAATATATCATTGTATAAAACTCCGCCGAAATAAATGATATTCATTCTCAGCCAGACGCACGATCTGGCATCACTACATTAATGAAGGATAGCGTTCCATGAAAAAGGTCATCAGCGCATTAGGATTGCTGATCGCAACAGCAGGCTCGGCTTTTGCGACCACCTATCCTCTGACGATTGAGAATTGCGGATATAAAGAAACCTTCACCAAAGCGCCGGAGCGCGTCGTGGCGCTGGGACAAAACACCGTTGAAATTCTGCTGCTGTTGGGCCTTGAAGATAAGGTGGCCGCCAGCGCCTTCTGGCCGACCAAAGTGCTGCCGCAGCTGGCTGAACAGAACAAAAAAGTCAAAACGCTGACCGTCGAGATCCCAACCCTGGAATCCATTCTGGCGCAAAACCCGGACTTCGTTCCGGCGCAGCTGCCGTTGCTATTAGGGCCAGAGAGTAAAGTCGCCAAACGCGAAGATCTGGCCACCGTAGGCGTGAACAGCTATATGTCGCCGGGCATGTGCGCCACCAAAAAAGATATTGGCGATATGTACGGCAGCCGCCAGAAGCTGTGGGACATGACCTTCCTGTATAAAGAGATCGAAGATTTCGCCAAAATCTTTAACGTCGAAGATCGCGGTCAGGCGCTGATTGCCGATTTCAAAAAGCGCGAAGCCGACCTGCGCAGCGAATTCAGTAAAAACAAAAAAGATCTGTCGTTCGTCTTCTGGTTCTCCAGCTCTTCCCCTTCCTCTGACGCCTACGTCGGCGGGAAAAACAGCGCCTCCGGTTTTATCGCCAACGTGCTGGGCGGCCACAACGCCATCACCTCCGAAACCGAATGGCCGACCGTGGGCTGGGAGAGCATTATTGCCGCCAACCCGGACGTGATCGTGGTCTCCAGCCTCGACCGTAATCGCTGGGCGCTGGACGATGCTCAGGAAAAAATCAAATTCCTGAAAAGCGATCCGGCCGTCAGCCAGCTCGACGCCGTTAAAAAAGGTCACATTGTGATCATGGACGGCCAGGCGATGAACCCGACTATCCGCACCATCTATGGCGCGGAGCAGATTGGTGAACAGCTCAGAAAGATGGGACTGAATTAATGTCAGCAGTGGTTCAACAGACCCGACACAACTGGCTGCTGCCGGCGTCGGGTTTTATGACGATAGTGGCGTTGCTGCTGGTGATCGCCATCGGCGTCAGCGTGGGGGAGCTGTCGATCCCCCTGCAGAGCGTGTTCTACGCTATCACCAATAAAATCGGCTTAACCGAGGTTCCGCTCAACCGCATCTACGAGAGCGTGATCTGGGACTTCCGCCTGAGCCGGGCGCTGGTGGCCGCCTGCTGCGGTGCGGGGCTGGCGATTTGCGGCGCGGTGCTGCAAAGCCTGCTGAAAAACGCCCTCGCCGAACCCTACGTGCTGGGCGTCTCTGCCGGGGCGTCAACCGGCGCGGTCGCCGTGGTGGTGCTGGGCATTGGCAGCGGCACCGTCACCCTCTCCGCCGGGGCCTTTGCCGGAGCCTTTGCCGCCTTTGCCTTTGTGGCCCTGCTGACCAACGGCGCACGCGGCGGCAGTGAACGCACCATTCTCGCCGGGGTTGCCGCCTCGCAGCTGTTTAACGCCATCACCGCCTGGACCGTCAGCACCTCGGCCAGCGCCCAGCAGGCGCGCGACGTGATGTTCTGGCTGCTGGGCAGCTTTAGCGGCGTGAGATGGCCGGAGTTCCAGCTGGTGCTGGTGGTGATGCTGGTGGGGCTGGCGATCTGCCTCTATTACGCCCGCGCGCTGGACGCCTTCACCTTTGGCGACGATGCCGCCGCTTCGCTTGGGATCGCCGTGCCCTGGGTGCGCCTGATCCTGTTTATCGTCACCGCCTTAATGACCGCGACCATCGTCAGCATGGCGGGCTCCATTGGCTTTGTCGGCCTGGTGGTGCCCCACATGATGCGCTTCTTCTTCGGCCCCCTGCACCGCACGCTGCTCATCGCCAGCGCGCTGGCCGGGGCGATCCTGATGGTGCTGGCGGATATCGCCTCGCGGCTGCTGATCGCTCCGCAAAGCCTGCCGGTTGGCGTGGTAACCGCGCTGGTGGGCGTCCCGTTCTTTGCCATGATTATCTATCGTTCAAGGAATAAGTGATGAGCATCACTGCTGAAAATATCACCTGGAAGGTGGGTAAAAAGGTCATCGTCGACAATGTCTCTCTGGCGGTATCCCGGGGGCAGACCGTCGGCCTGCTGGGGCCAAACGGCTCCGGTAAATCGTCCCTGCTGCGGATCCTCGCCGGTTTACGTCGCCCGCATAGCGGCACCGTCGCGCTGGATGGCGCCAGCATCCATGGGATCCCTAAAAAGCAGCTTGCCCGTCGGGTGGCCTTCGTGGAACAGCACGGCATGACCGACGCCAACATGCGCGTGCGGGACGTGGTGAAGCTGGGGCGTATTCCGCACCACTCCCCGTTTTCCGGCTGGACGGCGCAGGATGACGAGACCGTCAATTCGGCGCTAAAGACGGTGGATATGTTGCATAACAGCGATCAGGGCTGGCAGAGCCTCTCCGGCGGGGAACGCCAGCGGGTACATATCGCCCGCGCGCTGGCGCAGATGCCCACCGAGATCCTGCTGGATGAACCCACCAACCACCTGGATATCCACCATCAGATGCAGCTGATGCAGTTGATCAGCCAGCTACCGGTCACCAGCATCGTCGCCATTCACGATCTTAACCACGCCTCAATGTTCTGCGATGCGCTGATTGTGATGCAGAAAGGGCGCATTGTGGCCACCGGCACGCCGCAGGAGATCCTCACCGAGGAATTGCTGTGGGAGGTGTTCCGGGTGAAAACCCGCATTGAGCTGTCGCCTTACCATGGCAAAAAACACATCCACTACCTCGTCTGAGGCGAGGTTATCGTGACGCTGCTCCGCCCTGCAACACAGCTCTGGCCGCCCGTCTTACTGGGCAGCCAGTTTGTTTTCAACATCGGTTTTTATGCCGTTGTTCCCTTCCTGGCGATTTTTTTACGCGACGATATGCTGCTCTCCGGTGGACTTATCGGGCTGGTGCTTGGGCTGCGAACCTTCTCCCAGCAGGGGATGTTTATCGTCGGCGGCGCCCTCTCCGACCGCTACGGTGCGCGCGTTATTATTCTCTGCGGCTGCGTGGTGCGGGTAGTGGGCTATCTGCTGCTGGCCTTTGGCTACAGCCTGCCCGTCATCATCGCCGGGGCGTGCCTCACCGGGATCGGCGGGGCGCTCTTCTCGCCTTCCATCGAAGCCTTACTGGCAAAAGCCGGAACCCGCAGCGAGGCGCAGGGCAAACGCAGCCGCGCCGAGTGGTTCGCGCTGTTTGCGGTATGCGGCGAGCTGGGAGCGGTGCTTGGCCCGGTGGCGGGAGCCCTGCTCACCGGGATGGGTTTTCGCCAGGTAGCGCTGGCGGGGGCCGCGGTGTTTGTGGTGGCGTTGATTGTGCTGTTCTTCTGTCTGCCGGCCGGGTCGGCAAAAAACCAGCCGCTGCAGATCACCCCCTGGTGGACCACCTTTCGCCAGCCGCGGTTCGTGGCGTTTATCATCGCCTGGAGCAGCTGGCTGTTAAGCTATAACCAGCTTTATCTGGCGCTGCCGGTGGAGATCCAGCGCGCCGGGGGCAGCGAAAAAGATCTCGGCCCGCTGTTTATGCTGGCCTCGGGACTGGTGATCCTCTTTCAGCTGCCGCTGGCGCGCTTTGCCCGTCGTGTGGGCGCGGTGCGGATCCTGCCGGTGGGCTTTCTGCTGATTGCCGCGTCCTTCCTGAGCGTCGCGCTCTTTGCGCCCTCAGAGCCAGCAACCGGCTGGCTGCGTCTGCTGCCAGCGGCCTGCTTTGTGACGCTACTGACCACCGGGCAGATGCTGCTGGTGCCGGCGGGCAAAGATGTGGTGCCATGGTTTGCGAGCGAATCGACGCTGGGCGCGCACTACGGTGCCCTGGCCACCGCAGGCGGTTGCGCGGTACTGGCGGGGAATTTGTTGCTGGGCGATCTGCTCGACCAGGCGCTGAGGCCCTCCGTCGGGGCAATGTATCCCTGGCTGGTGCTGGCGGTATTCCCGCTGTGCAGCGCCTTCGCCATGGTGATTATCTGCCGCCCGATGCGCAGGCCGCGCGCCTGATGGGTTACTTTTTCGGGCGGTACTTTTCCGGCAGCTCCGGGACCGGGCGGCGATCGTCGATCAGATGGCGGATCGTCAGAATCGGATGACGCCACAGCATGCGCGGTCCTGCCCAACGCATCACCTGCTTCATCTCTTCCCGTTTAGCCGGCTGATAGCAGTGAACCGGACACTGCTTGCAGGCCGGTTTCTCCTCGCCAAACACGCATTTATCCAGCCGCTTGTCGGCGTACGCATTCAGCGCCGGATAGTGCCCCGCGGCTTTTGATGCCTGCGGACACTGCTTTTCATACAGCGCGATCATCTTGCGGATGGTCTCTTTTTCGCGCGCGATCCGTTTTCCTGACATGGCCTGATACCCACTGATAAGTTGCATCAATAATACCCTTTTCAAGCCGGATGTTCAGCCCGATTTCATATTTTACATTTCGTTTCCTGAAGGCGCTTCGCAGTTATACGTTTGTCTTCGCCTCATTTTACTGACATTTTATACAGGTGTTTGTTTCACCGGATCCTTCCCTGCGAACAAGGAGTTTCTATGTCGGATATGTGCATCTCCAGACCCAGCCGCCATCTCACCGTGGGCTATTTCAGAAAACGCCACGAGGATCGCAAGACCAAAATCCCGACGCGCTACAGCGTACATGCTGCGCTGAGCTTAAAAGGCGACTGGCTGGAAGAGGCCGGTTTTAAAACCCATTCCCGGGTGCGGGTGCTGGTTGAACAGGGAAAATTAGTGATTGAACTGGATGTGGAAGAGGCCTCGTAAAGTCGCGACATTTTGCTGCGCCGGCTCTTTTTTTCATGCGACAATAGCGGTATTACACGACCCTAATGTCGCCTGAAAAGCACTATTTTCAAAGAAATGGACATCATCACTCCATGACCACTACTGACAATTTCGACGCACACACCCCCATGATGCAGCAGTACCTGAAGCTGAAAGCTCAGCATCCGGAGATCCTGCTGTTTTACCGGATGGGCGACTTTTACGAGCTGTTTTATGACGATGCGAAACGCGCCTCACAGCTGCTCGACATCTCGCTGACCAAACGCGGTGCCTCGGCCGGGGAGCCGATCCCGATGGCCGGGATCCCGCACCACGCGGTAGAAAACTACCTGGCGAAGCTGGTCAATCAGGGAGAATCGGTCGCCATCTGCGAACAGATTGGCGATCCGGCCACCTCGAAAGGCCCGGTTGAGCGCAAAGTAGTGCGCATCGTCACCCCCGGCACCATCAGCGATGAAGCGCTGCTGCAGGAGCGCCAGGATAACCTGCTCGCCGCCATCTGGCAGGACAGCAAAGGTTTCGGCTATGCCACCCTGGATATCAGCTCCGGGCGTTTTCGCCTGAGCGAACCGGCCGACCGGGAAACCATGGCTGCCGAGCTTCAGCGCACCAATCCGGCGGAGCTGCTGTACGCAGAAGATTTTGCTGAGATGGGGCTGCTCGAAGGCCGTCGCGGCCTGCGTCGCCGCCCGCTGTGGGAGTTTGAGATCGACACCGCGCGCCAGCAGCTTAACCTGCAGTTTGGCACCCGGGATCTGACCGGCTTCGGCGTTGAAAACGCCCCGCGTGGCTTGTGCGCCGCGGGCTGTTTGCTGCAGTACGTGAAAGATACCCAGCGCACCGCCCTGCCGCATATTCGCTCCATTACCATTGAGCGTCAGCAGGACAGCATCATTATGGATGCCGCTACCCGTCGCAATCTGGAGATCACCCAGAACCTGGCCGGGGGCGTGGAAAACACCCTCGCCTCGGTGCTCGACAGCACCGTCACCCCGATGGGTAGCCGGATGCTGAAACGCTGGCTGCATATGCCGGTACGCGACATCGCCACCCTCACCGGCCGCCAGCAGACCATTGGCGCCCTGCAGGAGAGATACAGCGACCTGCAGCCGGTGTTACGCCAGGTAGGCGATCTGGAGCGTATTCTGGCGCGTCTGGCGCTGCGTACCGCGCGACCACGCGACTTAGCCCGGATGCGTCACGCGTTCCAGCAGCTGCCAGAACTGCGCAGCCAGCTGGCAGAGATCGACAGCGCGCCGGTGCAGAAACTGCGCGAGGCGATGGGCGAATTCAGCGAACTGCGCGAGCTGTTGGAAAAGGCCATCATTGAAACGCCGCCGGTGCTGGTGCGTGACGGCGGCGTTATCGCCCCGGGCTACCATGAAGAGCTGGACGAGTGGCGCGCCTTGGCCGACGGCGCAACGGACTATCTCGATAAGCTGGAGATCCGCGAACGCGAGCGGCTCGGGCTGGATACCCTGAAGGTCGGTTACAACGCCGTACACGGCTACTTTATTCAGATCAGCCGCGGACAGAGCCACCTGGCACCCATCCACTACGTGCGCCGCCAGACGCTGAAAAACGCCGAGCGTTACATTATTCCTGAGCTGAAAGAGTACGAAGACAAAGTACTTACCTCGAAAGGCAAAGCCCTGGCGCTGGAAAAACAGCTGTATGACGCCCTGTTCGATATGCTGATGCCGCACCTGGGCGATCTGCAGCAGAGCGCTTCTGCCCTGGCCGAGCTGGATGTGCTGGTTAACCTGGCGGAACGTGCTGAGACCCTGAACTACTGCTGCCCGACCTTTAGCGATAAACCCGGGGTACGTATTACTGAAGGCCGTCACCCGGTGGTGGAGCAGGTGCTGAACGAGCCGTTCATCGCTAACCCGCTGAACCTGTCGCCGCAGCGGCGAATGCTGATCATTACCGGGCCGAACATGGGCGGTAAAAGTACCTATATGCGCCAGACGGCGCTGATTGCCCTGCTGGCCTATATCGGCAGCTACGTTCCAGCGCAAAAGGTGGAGATCGGCCCTGTCGATCGTATCTTTACCCGCGTGGGTGCGGCTGACGATCTGGCGAGCGGTCGTTCGACCTTTATGGTGGAGATGACCGAAACCGCCAACATTCTGCACAACGCCACCGAGTACAGCCTGGTGCTGATGGATGAGATTGGCCGCGGAACCTCGACCTATGACGGGCTCTCGCTGGCGTGGGCCTGTGCCGAAAGCCTGGCCAATAAAATCAAAGCCATGACCCTGTTTGCCACCCACTACTTCGAGCTGACCCAGTTGCCGGAGAAGATGGAAGGCGTAGCGAACGTGCATCTGGATGCGCTGGAGCACGGGGACACTATCGCCTTTATGCACAGCGTGCAGGATGGCGCGGCGAGCAAAAGCTACGGGCTGGCCGTGGCGGCGCTGGCGGGGGTGCCGAAAGAGGTAATCAAGCGCGCGCGTCAGAAGCTGCGTGAGCTGGAAAGCCTGGCGCCAAACGCGGCGGCGACCCAGGTTGACGGGACGCAGATGTCGTTGCTGGTGCCAGCCGAAGAGACCTCCCCGGCGCTGGAAGCGCTGGAGAACCTCGACCCGGATTCTCTGTCGCCACGTCAGGCGCTGGAGTGGATCTATCGGTTGAAGAGTCTGGTGTAGATCGGTGCGGCCTGTTCCCCTCACCCCTGCCCTCTCCCAAAGGGAGAGGGTGCAAATATTAAAAACGGCAACCTGAAGGTTGCCGTTTTGCTTTTACCTCGCCACCCGGCTTTTTTTACAGCAGCGGCGGAATGGTCGGTACCTGCGGGGCATCGTCGATATCTTTCTGCGTCATGCGAAACGCTTCAGGATAGTGCTCGCGGCTGGTACGGCGCAGCGGCTCGGTATCTCGCCAGGTATACAGGCAGTGCTGGCACTGGTACACCGTCCAGACATCTTTCACCGGCGACGTCGCCATCACCTCAATATGTTCATCGGCACAACGTGGACAAATCATGTTCCCCTCCTTATTTACGTGCGGCCAGCATCGCGGTCAGTTTTTCAGCCCAGGCTTTGGTTTCAGGGAGATCCTGTACCGGCTGGCTGTAATGACCGCGGAGATCCGGGGCCACCGGCGTGGTGGCATCGATAATCAGTTTGTCGGTGATCCCCGCCGGGCTTGAACCCGGATCCAGCTCCAGCACCGACATATTTGGCAGCAGCACCAGATCCCCCGCCGCGTTCACTTTCGACGACAACGCCCACATCACCTGCGGCAGGTTGAACGGGTCGACATCCTCATCCACCATGATCACCATCTTCACGTAACCCAGACCGTGCGGCGTCGTCATTGCCCGCAGGCCAACGGCACGGGCAAAGCCGCCGTAACGTTTTTTGGTAGAGATAATCGCCAGCAGGCCATGGGTGTACATGGCGTTCACCGCCTGCACTTCCGGGAACTCGGCTTTCAGTTGCTGGTAGAGCGGCACACAGGTTGCCGGTCCCATCAGGTAGTCGATTTCGGTCCACGGCATGCCGAGATAGAGCGACTCAAAAATCGGTTTGGTGCGGTACGAGACTTTGTCGATGCGCACCACGGTCATATTGCGCCCTCCGGAGTAGTGCCCGGTAAACTCTCCGAACGGCCCTTCGATTTCGCGTTTACGCCCCTCAATCACCCCTTCGAGGATCACCTCCGACCCCCATGGCACGTCAAAACCGGTCAGCGGTGCGGTGGCGATTGGATACGGGCTCTCCCGCAGCGCACCCGCCATCTCATATTCTGACTGATCGTACTTCAGCGGCGTCGCCCCCATCAGGGTAATAATCGGATCGTTACCGAGGGTGATCGCAATCGGCAGATCCTGGCCACGCTCTTCAGCTTTATGCAGATGCAGGGCGATATCGTGCATCGGCACCGGCTGCAGGCCAAGTTTGCGTTTGCCTTTCACCTCCATGCGGTAGATGCCAACGTTCTGCTTGCCGAAGTGATCCGGATCGAGCGGATCCCGGGAGACCACGCAGGCTTTATCGAGATAGAACCCGCCATCACCGTCGTTCAGGCGAAACAGCGGCAGAATGTCGAACAGGTTAATCGCCTCGCCGTCGACGGTGTTCTCCGCCCATGCCGGACTGGCGCGGCGCTCCGGCGCTACCGGGAATTTATCCCAGCGGCGAATAAACTCGTCGATCTGCTTTTTAACTGGCGTATTCGGCGGCAGCCCCATCGAGATGGCGTGGTTCTGCCAGGAGCCGATAGTGTTCATGGTCACGCGGGCGTCGGTAAAGCCGCGAATATTGTCAAACCACAGCGCAGGCGCACCGTCACCAATGCGCCCGGTGGCGTTGGCTGCCGCTGCCAGATCCGGCTCCGCGTCGACCTGCTCCGTGATTTTCAGCAGTTGCCCTTGCTCATCGAGCGCCTGCAGGAAGCTTCTCAAATCATCAAATGCCATGTTCATTCTCCTGTGAAAAAATTCTGGCCGCCTGCAACCCTTTCCAGCGACGGGCTTTGGGATGCTCCAGACCAAATTGGTCGAGCACCCGGGTCACAATGTGTTGGGTAATGTCATCGGCGGTTTGCGGGTGGTTGTAGTACGCGGGCATGGGCGGCACCATCGCCACCCCCATGCGGGAAAGGGCCAGCATGTTCTCCAGATGGATAGTGCTGAGCGGCGTTTCCCGCGGGACCAGCACCAGCTTGCGCCCCTCTTTCAGCACCACGTCGGCGGCACGCCCCACCAGCCCGTCGGCGTAGCCTGCGCGGATCCCCGCCAGCGTCTTCATGCTGCAGGGAATAACGATCATGCCGTCGGTACGAAAGGAGCCGGATGATATGGTGGCGGCCTGATCCGCCGGGCTGTGGACCACGTCGGCCAGAGCGGCAACGTCCTGAGCGGTGTACGGCGTTTCCAGCTCTATCGTCGTTTTGGCCCACTTCGACATCACCAGATGGGTCTCTACCTCCGGCATATCGCGCAGCGCCTGCAGCAGTGCCACCCCGAGCGGCGCGCCGGTCGCCCCTGTCATCCCAACAATCACTCTCATTCAGTACCTCATTTCATTTGTTCGTGTACGAACGTGTTGTTTACCCTACGCCCGGCGAGGTACGCTGACAAGATCGTTCGTATGCGATCACACGTAATGCTAAAACCGGTCGCGTTAAAATCCCGGTTGATAACGGCTATGATAGAGAAGTGATTTTTAAGCCGGAGAGTTCATGGAGCTGAGACAAGAAGCGTTCCACCTGTTACGTCAGCTTTTTCAGCAGCATACTGCGCACTGGCAACAGGCCTTGCCCGAGCTGACCAAGCCGCAATATGCGGTCCTGCGTTCTATCGCTGAACATCCCGGCATTGAGCAGGTGGCGCTGACCGAAGCTGCTGTCAGTACCAAAGCCACCCTCGCGGAAATGCTGAGCCGCATGGAATCTCGCGGGCTGGTGAAGCGCGAAGCCGATCCGGCCGACAAGCGCCGACGGTTTGTTTTCTTAACCCCGGAAGGTGAAGCGCTGCTCGGAAGCTGTAAGCCGGTGGGGAATGACGTCGATGAGGCTTTTCTGGGGCGTTTAAGCCCTGAGGAACGTCACCAGTTTACGGAGCTGGTCCGCAAAATGATGGTAAAGGAGAAAGAATGACCTGCTATGAAACAGAAATTATTGATGCTCACGTCGCGTTAGAAAACTGGTTAGGCCAGGGGGAAGGCGATTTTGCCGCCCTGCTCGCCCGTTTTCGCCAGGACTTTCTGATGATTGCCCCCAGCGGCGCACATCTGGATCACCCGGCGCTGGCAAATTTCCTGGAAGCTCAACGCGGCAGCCGTTCGGATCTGAAGATCGTGATTGATGAATTAACCACGTTGCAGACCTGGGATAACGGGGCGGTGCTTCACTATCGCGAGACACAAACCCGCCCCGATCAGCCGGTGAACGTGCGCTGGTCCAGCGCGGTACTCAATCAGGAAGGCGATACGATAACCTGGCGTCTGCTGCACGAAACCACGCAGCCTTAAGACAAAAGAAAAAGGCCCGTCTTTCGACGGGCCTTTTTTTGACGAAAAGTTGCTTACTCGCGGAACAGCGCTTCGATATTGAGCCCTTGACCCTGCAGGATTTCACGCAGGCGACGCAGACCTTCTACCTGAATCTGACGAACACGTTCACGGGTCAGGCCGATTTCACGACCGACATCTTCCAGTGTTGCAGCTTCATACCCCAGCAGACCGAAACGACGTGCCAGCACTTCACGCTGTTTGGCGTTCAGTTCGAACAGCCATTTGACGATGCTCTGTTTCATATCATCGTCCTGCGTGGTGTCTTCCGGGCCGTTGTCTTTTTCATCGGCCAGGATGTCCAGCAGCGCTTTCTCGGAATCGCCACCCAGTGGGGTGTCGACAGAGGTAATACGCTCGTTGAGACGCAGCATACGGCTAACATCATCAACCGGTTTATCAAGCTGCTCGGCAATCTCTTCCGCGCTTGGCTCGTGGTCCAGTTTATGGGACAACTCGCGTGCGGTACGCAGATAGACGTTCAGCTCTTTCACGATATGAATCGGCAGGCGGATCGTACGGGTTTGGTTCATGATTGCCCGTTCGATGGTCTGTCGAATCCACCATGTCGCGTATGTTGAGAAACGGAACCCACGTTCAGGGTCAAATTTCTCTACCGCGCGGATGAGTCCCAGGTTGCCCTCTTCAATCAGATCCAGCAGAGCCAGACCACGATTGCTGTAACGACGGGCAATCTTGACCACCAGACGCAGGTTACTTTCAATCATACGACGGCGTGAGGCTACATCACCACGTAATGCCCGACGCGCGAAGTACACTTCCTCTTCTGCTGTTAACAGTGGAGAGTATCCAATCTCTCCAAGGTAAAGCTGAGTCGCGTCCAGCACACGTTGAGTGGCGCCCTGCGATAACAGCTCTTCTTCAGCTAAATCGTTATCACTGGGTTCCTCTTCTACTAAGGCTTTTTCGTCAAAAACCTCAGCTCCGTTCTCATCAAATTCCGCGTCTTCATTTAAATCATGAACTTTCAGCGTATTCTGACTCATAAAGGTGGCTCCTACCCGTGATCCCTGAACGAGACAACCGAAGTGGTATGTCCCGCCAAATTATCGCTGCGGTAAATACTGCAGCGGGTTTACGGATTTCCCCTTGTAACGAATTTCAAAATGCAAGCGTGTAGAACTGGTTCCGGTGCTACCCATGGTAGCTATTTTTTGCCCCGCCTTAACTTCTTGTTGTTCCCGGACCAGCATCGTATCGTTATGGGCGTAGGCACTCAGGTAATCATCGTTGTGTTTTATGATAATAAGATTACCGTAACCGCGCAGAGCGTTACCGGCATATACAACGCGTCCATCTGCGGTCGCGATAATAGCCTGTCCCTTACTTCCTGCGATATCGACCCCTTTATTTCCCCCCTCGGAGGAAGCGAAGTTCTCGATAACCTTGCCTTCAGTCGGCCAGCGCCACGAAGAGATCGGCGAACTGGAGGTCTGACTACTGGCAACGGGCACGGTAGAGCTAACCACAGGTGCCGTAACGGGCGCTGTGACGACAGTCGCAGACCCTCTATTATTCGGCAACATCTTGTTAGCACTCTGTTCACCTGAGTCCTCAGAATACGTAATTGTCGGTTGTGACGCAACCACTGTGCTTGATTTTTGCGCAGGCGTCACACTGTTATTTTGCGCCGTCACGTCAGCCGCTGAAACGGTATTGCCTGGCGTTAATGGTGCGCCGGTGGCGTTACCAACCTGCAGCGTCTGGCCGACATTCAGGCCATACGGGGCCGCAACGTTATTTCGCTCTGCCAAATCACGGAAATCGTTCCCGGTGATCCAGGCGATATAGAAGAGAGTGTCGCCGCGTTTTACGGTGTAAGTGCTGCCGCCGGTATAGCTTCCTTTCGGAATGTTCCCATACTTACGGTTATACACAATGCGGCCATTTTCCGTCTGAACAGGCTGATCCACTGGCTGAATCTGTGTTGGCTGCGTAACCACGGGTTGAACAGGTTGAATCTGAGGTGTTTGTTGTGTAGTTGTGCCCATCCTGGACGGAGGGGTGATCAGCATGCCGCCGGATGAATTGCCAGCTCCGCTGCTGTTGCCGCCAACTGAACTCACCGGCGCAGGGGCGTTATTCGAGGATGTACAACCTGCCAGCCACAGTGAAACCAGTGACAGAGCCGCAACACGGCTGATGGTGAATTTTGGGCTTCCCGCGCTCATTTATCCCCCAGGAATGTTTTTAGTTACCAGTGACTTAAAATTAACCGTAATGTCACGCGCTTTTGCGCCACACCATACGCTGAATTAGCCTGAATAACCCTGGAAAAATCCGAGTCTCAGGCCAGCTCTCCTTTTACCAGAGGCACAAAACGTACGGCTTCTACGGTATCGATGATGAACTCGTCGCCCCGTCGACGAACACGCTTTAACAGCTGATGTTCATCGCCCACCGGTAAAACGAGGATCCCGCCATCGTCCAGTTGCGCCATAAGCGCAGCCGGGATTTCCGGCGGTGCGGCCGTCACGATAATGGCATCAAACGGGCCGCGAGCCTTCCAGCCCTGCCAGCCATCCCCGTGACGGGTAGAAACATTGTGCAAATCAAGCTGCTTCAGACGGCGACGCGCCTGCCACTGCAAGCCTTTAATACGTTCAACCGAGCAGACGTGATGCACCAGATGCGCCAGAATGGCGGTCTGGTAACCCGATCCGGTGCCGATCTCCAGCACCCGTGAGTCCGGGGTCAGCTCCAGCAGCTCGGTCATGCGCGCCACCATATAGGGCTGCGAAATGGTCTGCCCCTGCCCTATTGGCAGGGCGACGTTTTCCCACGCTTTGTGCTCAAACGCCTCATCGACGAATTTTTCACGCGGTACCAGTGAGATGGCAGTGAGCACATGCTCATCGGCAATACCCTGAGTGCGTAATTGATTCAGAAGTGCTTGTACACGTTTACTTACCATTGGGAGCTCACTCCGGCACGTTCCAGCCAGCCTGACACCACATCTTGCGCGTTATGCGCGGTCAAATCTACATGCAGCGGGGTCACGGAAACGTACCCCTCGTCCACCGCGGCGAAGTCGGTATCCGGCCCGGCATCGTGCTTTTCACCCGGCGGGCCAATCCAGTACAGGGTATTCCCGCGCGGATCCTCCTGCGGGATCACCTTATCTGCCGGATGTCGGCTGCCGCACCGCGTCACGCGAATGCCTTTGATCTGATCCAGCGGCAGATCCGGAACGTTGATATTGAGGATCCGCCCGGTGCGCAGCGGCTCACGGCTCAGGGCGCGCAGTATGGAGCAGGTCACCGCGGCAGCGGTGTCGTAATGCTGATGGCCGTTGAGGGATACCGCCAGCGCAGGGAAACCGAGATGGCGTCCCTCCATGGCGGCCGCCACGGTGCCGGAGTAGATCACGTCATCCCCCAGATTGGGCCCGGCATTGATGCCGGAGACCACCACGTCCGGACGCGGACGCATCAGCGCATTGACGCCGAGGAAGACGCAGTCCGTCGGGGTGCCCATCTGCACGGCGATATCGCCGTTATCGAACGTAAAGGTGCGAAGGGAGGACTCGAGGGTTAACGAGTTAGAAGCACCGCTGCGGTTACGATCGGGAGCCACGACCTGCACCTCAGCGAACTCGCGTAGCGCCTTAGCCAGCGTCTGAATGCCTGGCGCATGGATCCCGTCATCGTTACTCAGCAATATTCGCATAGTCACCCGAAGTGTTGATAAGTTCCCTGACAACACTGGTGGCAAAGCTACCTGCCGGCAGCCAGAAACGTAACTCGACGGTCACGTCATCCCACCAGTTCCAGCTCAGCTGTTGCGGATAGAGCAGCATCGCCCGGCGTGCCGCTTCAACTTTTTCCCGCACCAGCAGAGAGCATAATTCTGTTTCACCGGCGACGGCGGCCTGCTCAGCCTGTAGCGCCTCGCCCTGCGGGCCCCATTCACCGGTACCCGGCAGGGCCGCAGTGATCAGCAGCGTTTTCGCATTGACGCGCGCCTGCAAATCACCCATTTCTTCGTCAGTGGCGACGAACCAGCTGCCGCGCCCGGCTAATTGTAGCGCATCGCCAACAACAACTTGATTCGCGTCTGTTTTTTTCAGACGTTCGCTCACGATTTGATTAAACAACGCACTGCGGGCTGCCGACAACCAAAAACTGCGTTTATTGCGATCGCGCACCGGGGCATTGCTTTGCGCCCAGCGCAGCGCGCCCTGCAAGTTACTGCCGCCAATACCAAAACGCTGAGCGCCGAAGTAGTTCGGCACGCCCTGCTCGTTGATAGCAGTAAGACGTTTCTCGACATCCTCGCGGTGGCTCACCTCGCGCAGCACCAGGGTAAAGGCGTTACCCTTTAACGCGCCGAGGCGCAGTTTGCGCTTGTGACGGGCGTATTCCAGCACCTGGCAGCCTTCAAGCTGGAACTGGCTTAAATCAGGCATTCCGTTACCCGGCACCCGGGCACAGAGCCACTGCTCGGTCACAGCGTGTTTATCCTTCTGCCCGGCGAAGCTTACTTCACGGGCATGAATTTTCAGGAACTTAGCCAGCGCCTCGGCGACAAAACGGGTGTTGCAGCCGTTTTTCAGGATCCGCACCAGGATGTGCTCGCCCTCGCCGTCCGGCTCAAAGCCCAGATCTTCGATCACCACGAAATCTTCCGGATTGGCCTTCAGCAGGCCCGTGCCCTGCGGTTTACCGTGCAGGTACGTCAGGTTATCGAAATCCGTCATTTGGCCGCCTTCACCAGCAGCGCTACCGCTTCACAGGCGATACCTTCACCACGACCGGTAAAGCCGAGCTTTTCGGTGGTAGTCGCTTTGACGTTAACGTCATCCATATGACAGCCGAGATCTTCGGCAATGAACACCCGCATCTGCGGGATATGCGGCAGCATTTTCGGTGCCTGGGCAATGATGGTCACATCCACGTTACCGAGGGTGTAGCCTTTGGCCTGAATACGACGCCAGGCTTCGCGCAGCAGTTCGCGGCTGTCCGCCCCTTTAAAGGCCGGATCGGTGTCCGGGAACAGCTTGCCGATATCGCCCAGCGCCGCCGCACCCAGCAGCGCGTCGGTTAACGCGTGCAGGGCAACATCGCCATCAGAATGCGCGAGCAGTCCTTTTTCATAAGGGATGCGTACGCCGCCAATGATAATTGGGCCCTCGCCGCCAAAGGCGTGTACGTCAAAACCATGTCCAATTCGCATTATGCCTTCTCCTGATGGGTCGAACGGGTAAGATAAAATTCTGCCAGCTGTAAATCTTCGGGGCGCGTCACTTTTATATTATCTGCGCGCCCTTCAATCAGTTCGGGGTGAAAACCGCAGTACTCCAGCGCCGACGCTTCGTCGGTGATGGTTGCGCCTTCATTCAGCGCACGGGTTAAGCAGGCCTGGAGCAGCTCGCGGGGGAAAAATTGCGGCGTCAGGGCATGCCAGAGATCAACGCGCTCCACCGTGTGGGCGATGGCCGGAAGTCCCGGCTCGCCGCGCTTCATGGTATCGCGGACCGGCGTGGCGAGAATGCCGCCGACGCGACTGGTTTCGCTAATAGTCAGCAGCCGCGCCAGGTCGTCCTGATGCAGGCACGGCCGCGCCGCGTCATGCACCAGCACCCACTGCGCGTCACCGGCAGCCTGAAGACCCGCCAGCACCGAATCGGCGCGCTCTGCACCGCCGTCCACGACGGTGATTTGCGGATGACCGGCAAGCGGCAACGCGGCAAAGCGGGCATCGCCCGGGCTGATAGCGATAATGACCCGCGACACGCGTGGGTTCGCCAGCAGCGCCGCCACGGTGTGCTCAAGGATCGTTTTATCACCAATTGAAAGGTACTGCTTGGGACATTCTGTCTGCATGCGCCGGCCAAACCCGGCGGCTGGCACAACGGCGCATACGTTCGAAAAAGTGACTGCCATGGCTAATAATCCTGGGCCTGATTATCGGGTGTTTTGTACTGAGCCCTGGTTGCGTTTAGACGCATCCGGCACCAGACGATAAAAGGTTTCGCCCGGCTTAGTCATGCTGAGTTCGTTGCGCGCGCGCTCTTCAATGGCCTCTTGTCCGCCATTGAGATCGTCAATTTCCGCAAACAGCTGATCGTTTCGCGCTTTAAGTTTGCTGTTTGTTGCCTGCTGCGCCGTCACGTCATCGCTGACGCGACTGTAATCGTGAAGGCCGTTCTTACCGAACCACAGTGAATACTGAAGCCAGACCAGCAGTGCCAGCAACAGCAGCGTAAGTTTACCCATCCTGCCCCCTGAAAAACGGCATCATCATCCCATAACTTTGCCCCCGACTCTACATCGGGGCTACAGAGATGCCGCACCATTGCGGGCAAATGTACCACATTTTTTTTGCAGATTCGCGCAAGCCAATAACGTGACACAGTTAGTGACGGTTTGAATTATGGCTGAACTTATCCCATGAGCCACAAAAATAACAGTCCGACCATCGCCACCACCGTCATCACGGTGATGAATGAACTGTAGAGCAGCTTGCCGTTGAGCAGAGAGTGCAGCGCAATCCCTACCACTACGGCAACGGGCATCAGCGCCAGGAAGAAAGGCCAGGTATAGAGGAAAAAGAACAGGGTGTTACTGCCGTAAAACAGGAAAGGGATGCCCAGTGCCATCAGCCATGAGGCGAAGCCGACGATCGCCCCAGGGAAAGACCAGGTCGTCTCGTCATTTGCCGATACTGTGTCCGTCCCGGTGATAATGTAGTTCTCACTGTTTCGCATAGCTGATCCTGTGACCATGACATATCGATGGGGATAATCACCCCCATCAATACCATCTCAGGATCTGATAATATCGCCCTGTCTGAGCAGGTCTAATAATTGGCTTACTAAATTTGTTACCAATTGTTGACCTTCCAGATGGATTTCGGGCGCATCAGGAGTTTCATAAACTGCGTCAATACCGGTGAAATTCTTCAGTTCACCCGCGCGGGCTTTTTTATACAGCCCCTTCGGATCGCGCTGCTCGCAGATGGCCAGCGGGGTATCAACAAAGACTTCGATAAAGCGGTTCTGACCGACGCGCTCGCGCACAAACTGCCGCTCGGCACGGTGCGGCGAAATAAACGCCGTTAACACCACCAGCCCGGCATCGGCCATCAGGCTGGCCACTTCGCCCACCCGACGGATGTTCTCTTTGCGATCCGCATCGCTAAAGCCGAGATCGCTGCACAGCCCGTGACGCACGTTGTCGCCATCCAGCAGATAGGTGCTGACACCCGCTTTATGCAGCGCCTCTTCCAGCGCGCCCGCGACGGTGGATTTACCGGATCCCGAGAGCCCGGTAAACCACAGCACAACCCCACGGTGACCGTGGAGTTGTTCGCGATCGGCCACCGTGACCGGATGAGGATGCCAGACGACGTTCTCATCATGCTGCGCCATTACTTGCCTCCCAGCAGATCGCGTGCGCCCCAGTGTGGGAAGTGCTTACGCACCAGCGCATTCAGCTCCAGCTCAAAGGCGCTGAATTCAGACGGCACCGCGCTCGCCTGCGCTTTAGGCTCGCGGACCATCCCGGCGCCCACGGTGACGTTGGTCAGGCGATCGATAATGATTAAGCCCCCGGTTACCGGGTTCTGCTGATATTGATCCAGCACCAGCGGTTCGTCGAAGGTGAAATCCACCAGGCCGATGCCGTTCAGCGGCAATTCCGTGACGCTGTGCTGCGCCAGATTGTTGATATCCACCTGGTACTGCACCGCGTCCACGCGGGCGCGGGTTTTCTTGCCAGCGATTTTGATGTCGTAGCTCTGACCCGGGCTCAGCGGCTGTTCCGCCATCCACACCACATCAATAGCGGCGCTTTGCACCGCAGGCAGCGTTTCCTCTGCATCCACCAGCAGGTCGCCCCGGCTGATATCAATTTCGTCTTTCAGCACCAGGGTGACGGCTTCGCCTGCCCCGGCTTCCTGCAGATCGCCATCAAAAGTGACGATGCGGGTAATGGCAGACTCCACGCCTGACGGCAGCACCTTCACGCGCTGGCCCACCTGCACGCTGCCGGAGGCAAGGGTGCCGGAGAAGCCGCGGAAATCGAGGTTCGGACGGTTAACGTACTGCACCGGGAAGCGCATCGGCTGCGTCTCAACGCTGCGCTGGATCTCGACGGTCTCTAACACTTCCAGCAGCGTCGGGCCGCTGTACCACGGCATGCTCACACTCTGGGAGGCAACGTTGTCCCCTTCCAGCGCCGAGAGCGGCACGAAGCGGATGTCGAGGTTGCCCGGCAGCTGTTCGGCAAAAGTCAGATAGCTCTCGCGGATCTCGTTAAACTTCTCTTCGCTGAAGTTGACCAGGTCCATCTTGTTGACCGCCACCACCAGATGCTTGATCCCCAGCAGCGTGGAGATAAAGCTGTGACGACGGGTCTGATCCAGCACCCCTTTGCGGGCGTCGATCAGCAGGATCGCCAGGTCGCAGGTTGACGCCCCGGTCGCCATATTACGGGTGTACTGCTCGTGCCCCGGGGTGTCGGCGATAATAAATTTGCGCTTCTCGGTGGAGAAGTAGCGATAGGCCACGTCGATGGTGATGCCCTGCTCGCGCTCCGCCTGCAGGCCATCCACCAGCAGGGCCAGATCGAGCTTCTCGCCCTGGGTGCCGTGACGTTTGCTGTCGTTATGCAGGGAAGAGAGCTGATCTTCGTAGATCTGACGGGTATCGTGCAGCAGACGACCAATCAGCGTACTTTTGCCGTCATCAACGCTGCCGCAGGTCAGAAAACGCAGCAGGCTTTTGTGCTGTTGTGCGTGCAGGTAGGCTTCGACGCCGCCTTCATCCGCAATTTGTTGAGCAATAGTGGTATTCATGGCGGCTCCTTAGAAATAACCCTGACGTTTCTTCAGCTCCATGGAGCCTGCCTGGTCGCGGTCAATCACGCGCCCTTGTCGCTCGCTGGTGGTCGACACCAGCATCTCTTCGATGATCTCCGGCAGCGTCTGCGCGTTAGATTCCACCGCGCCGGTCAGCGGCCAGCAGCCGAGGGTACGGAAGCGCACCATCTGCTTTTTAATCACTTCACCAGGCTGGAGATCGATACGATCGTCATCAATCATCATCAGCATGCCGTCGCGCTCCAGCACCGGACGTTCAGCCGCCAGGTACAGCGGCACGATTTCGATATTTTCCAGATAGATGTACTGCCAGATATCCAGCTCGGTCCAGTTGGAGAGTGGGAAGACGCGGATGCTTTCGCCTTTGTTGATCTGGCCGTTGTAGTTGTGCCACAGCTCCGGGCGCTGGTTCTTCGGATCCCAGCGATGGAAGCGATCGCGGAAGGAGTAGATACGCTCCTTGGCGCGGGATTTCTCTTCGTCGCGGCGGGCACCACCGAAGGCGGCGTCAAAGCCGTACTTGTTCAGCGCCTGCTTCAGCCCTTCGGTCTTCATGATGTCGGTGTGTTTGCCGCTGCCGTGCACGAACGGGTTGATACCCATCGCCACCCCTTCCGGGTTTTTATGCACCAGCAGTTCGCAGCCGTAGGCTTTGGCGGTACGGTCACGGAACTCATACATCTCGCGGAATTTCCAGCCGGTATCCACGTGCAGCAGCGGGAACGGCAGCGTGCCTGGATAAAACGCTTTACGCGCCAGGTGCAGCATCACGCTGGAGTCTTTCCCAATGGAGTACATCATTACCGGATTAGCGAACTCGGCGGCCACTTCGCGGATGATATGAATACTCTCCGCTTCGAGTTGCCGCAGGTGAGTCAGTCGTTTTTGATCCATAACCGTTCCTTAAGCCAGATTTACAACAGAAGAGCCGAACCCTTCTGTGTCGGTAGTGTGTTGAAACCAGGCGAGCGTGCTGTGCAGCTGCACCACTTCACCCACCACAATCAGGGCGGGCATCGGGGCGTCTTTCGCAAGGTGTGCAAGGTGTTGTAATGTGCCGGTCACCACGTGCTGATCGACGCGCGTGCCGCGGGATATCACCGCCACAGGCGTATCTGCATCGCGCCCGTGTTGAATAAGTTGTTCACTGATTTCCGCCGCCTTCATGGTGCCCATGTAGATCGCCAGCGTCTGACGGCTTTGCGCCAGATGGGTCCAGTCAAACGGGGTGCTGTCGGCCTTGTAGTGGCCGGTGACAAAGGTGACGCTCTGGGCGTAGTCCCGGTGCGTCAGGGGAATACCCGCATAGGCCGTCACCGCCGAGGCCGCAGTGATCCCCGGCACCACCTGGAAGGGCACGCCCGCTTCAGCCGCTGCCTGCAGCTCTTCGCCGCCACGGCCAAAGATGAACGGATCGCCCCCTTTGAGACGTACTACGGTTTTGCCCGCTTTCGCCGCGTCAATCAGCATCTGATTGGTTTCATGCTGCGGCACGGCGTGTCCGCCCGCGCGTTTGCCAACGCAGATCTGCTCGGCGTCACGACGGATTAATTCGCGTATGCCATCGGTCACCAGATGGTCATAGAACACCACGTCCGCATCCTGGAGTACCTGCAGGCCGCGCAGCGTCAGCAGTCCGGCATCGCCCGGCCCCGCGCCGACGAGGATAATCTCCCCGCTGGTGCTGCCCGGGTTATCCAGTTCGTCTTCGAGGATTTGTTGTGCCGCCGTCTCATTACCGGCCTGCATCAGGCTGGCAAAGCGGCCGCGGAACACCCGCTCCCAGAAGCGACGGCGTTCCGCCACGCTGGTCAGGCGGGTTTTCAGATGGTTGCGCCAGAAGCTGGCTTTCTCTGCCATCCGGCCCAGGCTGGTTGGCAGTAGCGCTTCGATTTTTTCCCGCAGAACGCGGGCCAGCACCGGTGCGGTGCCGCCGGAGGAGATCGCTACCACCAGCGGCGAACGGTCGACAATCGACGGGAAGATAAACGAGCACAGGGGCTGATCGTCCACCACGTTCACCAGACGGTGACGGGCGTGAGCGGCATCAGAGATGCGCTGGTTGAGTGTGCGGTTTTCGGTTGCGGCAATGACCAGCACCACATTGTCGATTTGCGCTTCATCAAAGTCCGCTTCGGCAACCACCTGCACGCGCGCGCCTGCCCGGTGTAAAAAGGCAATTTTGCGCTCGGCGATTTCACCGCAGCCGATCACCAGGACCGGACGGTCTTTTATGTCAGCAAATAAAGGAAGGTAATCCACAATGCTACAACTCGCTAACAACCAGGAATAGTGGGACTATAGGGGGCTGCTCATAGCGAATGAAATTACGAATTGGAATGAGTAGTTACTCAATGGAATAACGCCCTGCAAAAGCAAATATCAAAAAGTGCTTAACACGCGTAATTACGGGCATTTAAGAGCAATTCAAATTGTGTAAGCGCGGTCACAGTTTCATACTAAGCGCGTTAAAATTTTGCTCTATTTTTTAAGGACTCACTATGTTTTCCGCAATGCGCCACCGTTTCGCTCTCCTGGCGCTCGGCGTTTGCTTAACTGGAACGGTTCAGGCTAAAACGCCCCCTCTGGGTGAGATTGCTGCGACGCAGGCGCGTCATATCGCGACCTTTTTCCCGGGCCGCATGACCGGTACCCCCGCCGAAATGCTCTCCGCTGACTATGTGCGCCAGCAGTTCGCTGAGATGGGCTACCAGAGCGATATCCGCACCTTCCAGAGCCGCTATATCTATACCTCACGCAATCAGAGCAAAAACTGGCACAACGTGACCGGCAGCACCGTGATTGCAGCTCATGAAGGTAAAGCCGCACAACAAATTATTATCATGGCGCATCTGGATACCTACACGCCGATGAGCGACAGCGATGCCGATAACAACCTCGGCGGCCTGACATTGCAGGGCATTGATGACAATGCCGCTGGCGTCGGGGTGATGCTGGAGCTGGCGGAGCAGTTGAAGAATATTCCAACCCAGTACAGCATCCGCTTTATCGCCACCAGCGGCGAAGAAGAGGGTCGCCTGGGGGCTGAGAACGTGCTCAACCGCATGAGCGCGGCCGAGAAGAAAAACACCCTGCTGGTGATCAACCTCGATAACCTGATCGTCGGGGATAAGCTCTATTTTAACAGCGGCAAAACCACCCCTCCCCCGGTGCGCAAATTAACCCGCGACCGCGCGCTGGCGATTGCCCGCGCCCAGGGTATCGTTGCTGGCACCAATCCGGGCGGCAACGCCAGCTACCCGAAAGGGACCGGATGCTGTAACGACGGTGAGAAGTTCGATAAGGCCGGGATCCCGGTGCTGTATGTCGAGGCGACCAACTGGTCTCTGGGTAAGAAAGACGGGTATCAGCAGCGGGCGAAATCAAAAGCTTTCCCGCAGGGGACGAGCTGGCATAACGTCAGGCTGGATAATCTGCAGTACATTGACGAGGCGCTGCCAAAGCGGATCGAACATCGCAGTCGGGACGTGGTGCGGGTGATGCTGCCGCTGGTGAAAGAGCTGGCGAAAGCGGGGAAAGTGTAGCGGGATTAGCTCCCCTCACCCCGGCCCTCTCCCCACAGGGGCGAGGGAGAAAAGACGGCTCCGTGCGATCCCCTCTCCCCTATGGGGAGAGGGTTAGGGTGAGGGGCACAACAATCACCCTTCGTGCAATCCGCACTCGCGCTTGAGGCCGAAGAAACGGGTCTCTTCTTCCGCCATACCCGGCTCCCATTTGCGGGTGGTGTGAGTATCTCCCACCGACAGATAGCCCTGGTCCCACAGCGGATGGTATTTCAGGCCATGCTGCTGCAGGTACTGGTATACGGTTCGGTTGTCCCAGTCGATAATCGGCAGCACCTTGAACACCCCACGCTGGATCGCCAGCACCGGTAAGGATGCCCGGCTGCCGGACTGATCCCGGCGCAAACCGGCAAACCAGGTTTTGGCGTTGAGTTCGGAGAGCGCCCGGTTCATCGGCTCGACTTTGTTGATGGCATTGTATTTCTCAATGCCTTCCACGCCCTGCTCCCACAGCTTACCGTAGCGCGCCTCCTGCCAGGCCGCGCTCTGTTCGGCACGGAAGACCTTCAGGTTCAGCTGCAGCTTGTCCGTCAGTTCGTCAATAAACTGGTAGGTTTCCGGGAACAGGTAGCCGGTGTCGGTGAGGATCACCGGAATATCCGGACGGATCTTATTCACCAGATGCAGGCTGACCGCCGCCTGAATACCAAAGCTTGATGAGAGCACGTATTCACCCGGCAGGTTTTCCAGCGCCCAGGCGACACGGCCTTCGGCGTCGAGCTTTTCCAGATTGGCGTTGGTTTCCGCCAGGGCCAGAATACGTTCGACTTTTGGCAGATCGTTAAGGGCGTTTAGATCGAGTACGGACATAATTACCTCTCGTAGTTACTCCCAGAAATCCCGGGCGGGATCGAGCACTGGACGAATGATGCCCGCACGCACCGTAAAGTCGCCGAAGCCTTCACCCGCTTCGCGCTCTTTCGCCCAGCGCCCGACAAGCAGGTCTATGGAGTCAAGAATTTCTGGTTCCGTAATGTTCTCGCGATACATACGCGGAATGCGCGTTCCGCTGCGGTTACCCCCAAGGTGCAGGTTGTAACGACCCGGTGCTTTACCCACCAGACCCAGCTCTGCCAGCATCGCACGGCCACAGCCGTTCGGGCAGCCGGTGACGCGCATCACGATATGCTCGTCAGGAATACCGTGTTTTTCCAGCACCGCTTCCACTTTGTCGGTGAACGACGGCAGGAAGCGCTCGGCTTCGGCCATCGCCAGCGGACAGGTCGGGAAGGAGACGCAGGCCATCGAGTTTTCACGCTGCGGTTTTACCGCGTCCATCAGCGTGTGATCCCGCGCCAGCTTCTCGATCTTCGCTTTCTCGCTTTCCGGCACGCCAGCAATGATCAGGTTCTGGTTGGCGGTAATGCGGAACTCGCCTTTGTGGATCTTCGCGATCTCCAGCAGACCGGTTTTCAGCGGACGGCCTGGATAATCGAGAATACGACCGTTCTCAATAAACAGCGTCAGGTGCCATTTATTGTCGATGCCTTTTACCCAGCCGATGCGATCGCCGCGACCGGTGAATTCGTACGGACGGATCGGCTCGAACTTGATACCGGCGCGACGCTCCACTTCTTCTTTAAAGGTCTCTACGCCCACGCGTTCCAGGGTGTATTTGGTCTTGGCGTTTTTACGATCGGTACGGTTACCCCAGTCGCGCTGGGTGGTCACCACCGCTTCGGCCACCGCCAGGGTGTGCTCCAGCGGCAGGTAGCCAAACTCGCTCGCGGTGCGGGCGTAGGTTTTCTTGTTACCGTGCTCAATCGACAGACCACCGCCCACCAGCAGGTTAAAGCCCACCAGCTTGCCGTTCTCGGCAATCGCCACGAAGTTCATGTCGTTGGCGTGCAGATCGATATCGTTCTGCGGCGGGATCACCACCGTGGTTTTAAACTTACGCGGCAGATAGGTCTGACCGAGGATCGGCTCTTCGTCGGTAGTCGCAACCTTCTCCTGATCCAGCCAGATCTCAGCATAGGCGCGGGTGCGCGGCAGCAGATGTTCGGAGATCTTCTTCGCCCACTCGTAGGCTTCAGCGTGCAGCTCGGACTCGTACGGGTTGGAGGTACACAACACGTTACGGTTCATGTCGTTGGCGGTCGCCAGCGCGTCCAGCCCGACGGAGTGCAGCATCTGGTGTACCGGCTTCACGTTCTTCTTCAGAATGCCGTGGAACTGAAAAGTCTGACGGTTGGTCAGACGGATGCTGCCATAAATGGTGTTGTCATGGGCGAATTTGTCGATCGCCTGCCACTGTTTGGTGGTGATAATGCCACCCGGCAGACGGCAGCGCAGCAGCATCGCGTGACGCGGCTCCAGCTTCTGTTCAGCACGCTCGGCGCGGATATCGCGATCGTCCTGCTGGTACATACCGTGGAAACGGATCAGCAGGAAGTTGTCGCCGTTGAAACCGCCGGTCAGACCGTCATTTAAATCTTCGGCAATGGTGCCGCGCAGGTAGTTACTATCAACCTTCATGCGCTCGGCATCAGTCAGTTTGCCTTCGACCACCAGAGGGCCAGGATGTTTTTCGCTCATTAGTAGACATCTCGCTGATAACGGCGCTCGACGCGCAGCTCACTTAAAAATTCATCCGCCGATTCAGTATCCATGCCACCGAATTCAGCAATCACTTCCAGCAACGCCTGCTCAACGTCTTTCGCCATGCGATTGGCGTCGCCGCAGACATAAATGTGGGCACCGTCATTAATCCAGCGCCACAGCTCTGCGCCCTGTTCGCGCAGTTTGTCTTGTACGTATATTTTTTGTTTTTGATCGCGGGACCAGGCCAGATCGATGCGCGAGAGCACGCCCTCTTTCACATAGCGCTGCCACTCTACCTGGTAGAGGAAATCTTCGGTGAAGTGCGGGTTACCAAAGAACAGCCAGTTTTTGCCCGGCGCTTCATCGGCGGCGCGCTGCTGCATAAAGGCGCGGAACGGCGCGATGCCGGTGCCCGGGCCAATCATGATCACCGGGGTTTCCGGGTTGGCCGGCAGACGGAAGTTGTCGTTGTGCTCGATAAAGACCCGCACCTCGCCCTCTTCTTCCACGCGATCTGCCAGGAAGCTGGAGGCACCACCGGCACGGGCGCGGCCTTCGATGTCGTAACGAACCACGCCCACGGTGACGTGGACTTCGCTTTCCACCTCGGCCTGGGCCGAAGCGATGGAGTACAGGCGCGGCGTCAGCGGACGCAGCAGGCCGATCAACGCATCGGCATCCAGCTGCGCTGGCGCGAAACGCACCATGTCCACAATTGGCGTGGTGGCGGCGTACTGTTGCAGTTTGGCTTTGTCGCCCACCAGCGGCAGCAGGGATTCGCTGCGGGTCAGGGTGGCGTAGTTTTCCACGATGTTGGCGGTATTGACGGTCAGCTCGAAATGCCACTGCAGCGCTTCCGAAAGCGGCAGGGTTTTGCCGTCTACCGACACCACTTCATCGCCCTTCAGCCACAGCAGCTCAACCAGCTCTTTCACCAGCGCCGGATCGTTCTGATACCAGACGCCAAGGGCATCGCCCGGCTGGTAGCGCAGGCCGGAGTCGCCTAAATCGATTTCGATATGGCGCACGTCTTTCTCAGAATCACGACCGGTGATTTTCTGATTAACCGCGAGGCTCGCCGTCAGCGGCGCTTCTTTGGTGTACGGGCTGGTATGAATGTCGTTTACCACACCAGCGGCAGTAACTGCCGCCTGCGCCGGCGTCTCTTTCGGCACGCGGGCTTTCAGCACGTCAACAATGCGCGCGCGCCATTCGGCAGCCGCGGCCTGGTATTCGACGTCGGTATCCACGCGATCGAGCAGGCGCTCGCCACCCAGTTCGGCCAGCTTGCTATCAAAATCTTTGCCCGACTGGCAGAAGAATTCGTAGGAGGAGTCGCCGAGACCGAAGACCGCAAAGGCGGTGCCCGCCAGTTTTGGCGCTTTTTTCGAGAACAGGAACTTATGCAGCGCAACCGCTTCTTCAGGCGGCTCACCTTCGCCCTGGGTAGAGGTCACAACGACAACCAGCTTCTCTGACGCGATTTGCTTAAATTTATAATCCCCGGCGTTCACCAGGTTCACGTTCAGTTTGGCCGCCAGCAGATCGTCCCGCAGGGCTTCCGCCACGCGACGGGCATTGCCGGTTTGCGAAGCGGAGATAAGCGTAATTGCCGGGATCTCAACGGCCGCAGCCGGTGCACTCACCACAGCACCCGGCTGTTGATTGAGCATTCCCCAGAAATAACCAGAAACCCAGGCAAGCTGGGTAGGTGAAAAATCAGTGGTGGCTGCCTGCAGGCGTGCCAGTTGCTCCGGGTTCAGGGGAAGCAAATTTGAAGGTGGGGCCTGTGTTGTCATGCGTCGTTATGTTCCAGTAGCAAAGCTGAATTTTTATCTGAAAGACAGAACAGAGTGTAAGGTTAACGGCGCGGATCATAACAATTAAAGACGGGATGGAAATAATAAATAACCAAATGGACTAACCTGTTTTTGCTATCGTTCTTAACAATAAAAACGATTAATTAACTGCATGAAAATAAAAGATAAAAATAAGGCTACTGCCCACCCAAAGCGTATCGGGTGGTAAGGGCCGTTTTAGGTAATGATAAAAAAGGTGCTTTCCGGTATTATGCGGCGGTTTTTTCCGCATTCTTGAGAGTTCATGATGTCCACCACACTGTTTAAAGATTTCATCTTCGAAGCCGCCCACCATCTCCCTCATGTCCCGGAAGGCCATAAATGTGGTCGCCTGCACGGGCACTCCTTTATGGTGCGTCTGGAGATCACGGGTGACGTCGATCCGCATACCGGTTGGATCATGGATTTTGCCGAGCTGAAGGCCGCGTTTAAGCCGACCTATGATCGCCTCGATCACTTCTATCTGAATGATATTCCGGGACTGGAAAATCCGACCAGCGAAGTGCTGGCGAAATGGATCTGGGATGAGATTAAACCGCTGGTGCCACTGCTGAGCGCGGTGATGATCAAAGAGACCTGCACGGCAGGTTGTGTCTATCGCGGGTAATCAATCAGGCAAGCGTTATAAGCCCGGTAAGCGTGCGCGCCACCGGGCTTTTTTTTACGCGATATTCAGGTACTTGTGCGTCTGCATCGACAGACGCCAGTTGCGCGCAATACAGGTCTCAATGCACAGACGCGTGGCGTCCTCTTTCTGGCTGATCGGTTGCAGCGCAATAACGCGCTGTTTGTCATCGGTCAGCGTCTCCAGCAGTTCATCCAGCGCTTCGATATCACGAACGCGGCCTACCGGGTGCTTAATCTCATCGGCACGCTCCAGCGCCTGGGACAGCACATTGTAACCGCCACGCATATTCACTTTTGGCGATACCGTCACCCAGGTGGTGTGAGAGCAGCGCACTTCGTGCGTGCCGCTGGTCTCAATCTGGCAGCTAAAGCCGTTTTTTTCGAGCAGCGAGGTCAGCGGGATCAGGTCATGGATGCAGGGCTCGCCGCCGGTGATCACCACATGACGCGCGGTCCAGCCCTGACGGCCAATAATCGCCAGCAGATCTTCCGGGTTCGCCGCGCCCCATTTGTCGCTCTCTTTGGTTTTGGCCAGAATGCTGAACAGTGACACTTCCCGATCGCTAAGCGTTTCCCAGGTATGTTTGGTATCACACCAGGCACAACCCACCGGGCATCCCTGCAGACGAATGAAGATAGCGGGAACGCCGGTGAAGTAACCCTCGCCTTGCAGGGTCTGGAACATCTCGTTAATCGGGTACTGCATAGTCATCTCAAAGAAGGGGATAAACGTTAAGTATCGCAGATCCCCGGCTCAGGATCATGCCCGATCGGTGCTCTGTGCCTCGATTGCACCCACAAATCGCGCCGTAATCTGCTGCGGGCGCGTGATCGCCCCGCCAACCACCACCGTATACGCGCCCAATTCCAGGCAGCGGGCAGCCAGTTCCGGCGTTTCGACGTTGCCTTCGGCCACCACCGGGATGGTGACCGCCGCGACAACCTCCCGCAGAAATTCGCACTCCCGCTCTTTCAGCTTATGGCCTGCGGTATCGGCCGTATAGCCATAGAGCGTGGTACCCACGCAGTCAAAACCCAGCGCCTGGGCAGTTTTCGCCTCCTCTACCGTGGCGATATCCGCCATCAGCAGTTGGGACGGGTATCGCGCCCGGATCGCTGCCATCAGCCCGGCGAGCGTCTGGCCGCCGGGACGCGGACGCGCGGTAGCATCAAGAGCGATAATCTCCGGTTTTATGGCCATCAGCTCATCCACCTCCCGCAGCGTGGCGGTAATAAATACCTCGCTGTCCGGATAGTCGCGCTTGATAATGCCGATCACCGGCAGCGAAACCTGTTTTTTGATGGCCTCGATGTCCACGACGCTGTTGGCGCGGATGGCCACCGCCCCGCCCTGCGCCGCCGCCAGCGCCATGCGCGCCATAATAAACGGGCTGTGTAAGGGTTCGTCATCCAGCGCCTGACAGGAGACGATCAGCTTACCTTTCAGAATATCCAGTACATTTTTCATTACGATAAGATCTCTTCAACTTCGTTTTTGATGATGGTGACGTGCGGACCGTAGATAACCTGTACGCCATTGCCCCGCAGGATCACGCCGTGAGCGCCGGTTGCCTTGAGCATGGCTTCGTTCACTTTGCCACCGTCTTTCACCGTCACGCGTAAACGTGTGGCGCAGCAGTCCACCTCGTCCAGATTCTCCCTGCCACCCAGGCCTTCAATAATCGCCTGCGCCCGTTCGCTTTGAGGAAGCGCGGTTTCTGCTACGGCCTCTTTCTCCCGGCCCGGGGTCGCAAAATCGAAACGGTTAATCAGGAAGCGGAAGGTGGAGTAGTACAGGAAGAACCAGGGAACCCCGACCAGCGGCACGTACAGCCAGTGGGTTTTGGCTTCGCCCTGCAGAATGCCGAACAGAACAAAATCAATAAAACCGCCCGAGAAGGTCTGCCCTATGGTGATGTGCAGAATATGGGCGAGCATAAAGGCCAGCCCGTCGAACAGTGCGTGGATGACGTACAGCACCGGGGCGATGAAGAGGAAGGAGAACTCGATAGGCTCGGTGATACCAGTCAGGAAAGAGGTCAGCGCCGCCGAAAGCAGCAGCCCCGCGACCCGCTTTTTATTTTCAGGCTTTGCCGTGTGATACATCGCCAGACAAGCACCGATCAGGCCAAACATCATGGTGATAAAGCGTCCGGACATGAAGCGCGAGGTGCCCGCGTAGAACTGCTGGGTATTCGGGTCGGCGAGCTGGGCAAAGAAGATGCGCTGTGTACCTTCAATCAGCTGACCGTTGACAATCTCGCTGCCGCCGAGCGCGGTAGTCCAGAAAGGGAGATAAAAAATGTGGTGCAGGCCAAACGGGCCGAGCATACGCAGGATAAAGCCGTACAGGAAGGTGCCCAGATAACCGGTCGCATCAACCAGACCGCCGAGGCCGAAGATCAGCTTCTGAAAGTGCGGCCAGACGACGGTCATGATGGCCCCCACCAGTATCGCCGCCAGCGAGCTGATAATAGGCACAAAGCGTGACCCGCCAAAGAAACCGAGAAATTGCGGCAGGGCAATCTTGTTAAACCGATGGTGCAGCGTACAGGTTACCAGCCCGATGACCACCCCGCCAAAGACGCCAGTTTCCAGGGTCTGAATACCCAGCGTCATCCCCTGCCCCACCGCGCCGGGGTTCTCCTGCGCCAGAGTGCCATTAAGGATCAGCAGGGCGTTAATGGTGGCATTCATTACCAGGAACGCCAGTAGTGCCGCCAGGCCCGCAGTGCCCTTATCGGTTTTCGCCAGCCCCACAGCAACCCCCACGGCAAAAAGCACCGAGAGATTGGCAAAGACAATCGAGCCAGCGCTGCTCATGATAGTGAATATCGCCTGTAGCCAGCTCACATCCAGGAAGGGGTAGGCCGCGAGCGTATTGGGATTCGACAGTGCGCCGCCAATGCCTAACAGCAGACCCGCGGCGGGCAGTACGGCAATAGGTAACATAAAGGATTTGCCAAAGCGCTGGGCTTTTTCGAACCATGCGCCCGATGAGGCGCCGCTGAACAGTTGCATCATTTTTTCACTCCCCGATTATTTGATGAAAATTTTTACCACATAAAAATAATAAAGTGAAAATTATCACCAATAACCTGGAGAGCGATCATACTTTTTTAAAATGTCTGGCGTCTCGCCCCCGCTTTCCGCCACACTAGCCCACAGAGAAACGCATTAAGGATTTTGCATGTCAGAAAATGAAAATCTGCTGCTGAGGCTGCGACAGGGTGTCTCTGGCTATAGTCCGACCCAGCAAAAACTGGGCGAGTTCGTCTTAAGCGATCCGGCAAAAGTGCTCTATTTCACCATTACCGAACTGGCGCGTGAGAGCGAAACCAGCGAGGCAAGCGTGACCAGACTTTGTCGCACGCTGGGTTGTAAAGGCTATACGGAGTTCAAGATGGCGCTGGCGCTGGACGTTCAGCGTGACCAGGCACCGGTTGCGCAGGGCGATCGGGTGGATGAGGTCGTGGAAGAGTCCGTTCTGGCGCTGCGGGATACCGCCCGGCTGCTTGACAGGGATATGCTCCTGCAGGCCGCTCAGGCACTGCATCAGGCGCGTTCGGTTTATATCTACGGCGTGGCGGCAAGTGCCATTCTGGGTGACTATCTGCACTACAAACTGCTGCGTCTGGGTAAACCTGCGCAGCTGTTAAGCGACATGCACCGCGCCTCGATGAGCGCAACCACACTGGGTAAAGAGGATCTGGTGGTGGCGATTTCGAGCTCAGGATCAACCCGCGATCTGCTGCACGTAGTGAAACTTGCGCGTAAGCGTGGAGCACGCGTGCTGGCTCTCAGCAATACGCCGCGCAGCCCGCTGGCTTCAATCAGCGATATGCAGCTGGTTGCGGCAAAACCCGAAGGCCCGCTCAGCGCCGGCGCGATGAATGCCAAAGTGGGGGTGATGCTTTTGGTGGAGCTGCTTGCCACCACGCTCATCTCCCTGGACAACCGCTACAGCGACGCCAGCCAGCAAACCGCCAGCGCTACCCTGCCCCTGCTGCTTTAACGCAGACATAAAAAAACCCGCCGAAGCGGGTTTTTTCTAAAGATTAAGGCTCAGAATTACTGACCTTTGATCTCTTTACGGCCGTTGTATGGTGCTTTTTCGCCCAGCGCTTCTTCGATACGAATCAGCTGGTTGTATTTAGCAACACGGTCAGAACGGCTCATAGAACCGGTTTTGATCTGGCCAGCAGCGGTACCAACAGCCAGGTCAGCGATGGTAGCGTCTTCAGTTTCGCCTGAACGGTGAGAGATAACGGCAGTGTAGCCAGCGTCTTTCGCCATTTTGATCGCAGCCAGAGTTTCGGTCAGAGAACCGATCTGGTTGAATTTGATCAGGATGGAGTTAACGATGCCTTTCTCGATACCTTCTTTCAGGATCTTGGTGTTGGTTACGAACAGATCGTCACCAACCAGCTGGATTTTGTCGCCCAGAACTTTGGTCTGGTATGCGAAACCATCCCAGTCAGACTCGTCCAGACCGTCTTCGATAGAAACAATTGGGTACTGTTTGGTCAGGTCTTCCAGGAAGTGAGTGAACTCTTCAGAGGTGAAGGCTTTGTTGCCTTCGCCAGCCAGAACGTATTTACCGTCTTTGTAGAATTCAGATGCTGCACAGTCCATCGCGAGGGTGATGTCGGTGCCCAGCTCGTAGCCTGCTGCTTTAACCGCTTCAGCGATTACAGCCAGTGCTTCGGCGTTGGAGCCCAGGTTAGGTGCATAACCACCTTCGTCACCTACTGCAGTGTTCATACCTTTAGCTTTCAGAACTTTAGCCAGGTTGTGGAACACTTCAGAACCCATACGTACTGCTTCTTTCAGGGATTTCGCGCCAACTGGCTGAATCATAAATTCCTGAATATCAACGTTGTTGTCTGCGTGCTCGCCGCCGTTGATGATGTTCATCATCGGAACTGGCATAGAGTATTTGCCTGGAGTGCCGTTCAGTTCAGCGATGTGTTCGAACAGTGGCTGACCTTTAGAAGCCGCTGCTGCTTTGGCGTTCGCCAGAGAAACAGCCAGGATTGCGTTCGCACCGAAGTTAGATTTGTTTTCAGTACCGTCCAGATCGATCATGATTTTATCGATGCCAGCCTGGTCTTTGGCGTCTTTGCCAAGGATTGCCTGTGCAATTGGGCCGTTAACCGCGCCAACAGCTTTGGTTACGCCTTTGCCCAGGAAACGGGATTTGTCGCCATCGCGCAGTTCCAGCGCTTCGCGGGAACCAGTAGAAGCACCTGACGGCGCAGCTGCCATACCGACGAAACCACCTTCCAGGTGTACTTCGGCTTCAACAGTCGGGTTACCACGGGAGTCGATGATTTCACGACCGATGACTTTAACGATTTTGGACATTAGATTTTCCTCAGTACAAGTTAAACTAAAACTCCAGACAAACAACGCGTACCTTTGGTACGCGCTGCCGTTCTAACTTTTCTTACTTCGCCTGACGCTTCTGGAACTCATTGGCGGCTTTCACAAAGCCAGCAAACAGCGGATGTCCATCACGCGGCGTAGAAGTAAATTCCGGGTGGAACTGACAGGCGACGAACCATGGGTGGTTCGGCACTTCGATGATCTCGACCAACTGATCATCCCCGGAGCGGCCCGCAATACGCAGACCCGCAGCTTCAATCTGTTTCAACAGCAGGTTGTTGACTTCATAACGGTGACGATGGCGTTCAGTGATTGTCGGCGCACCGTACATCTGGCGAACCAGGCTGTCGTCAGAGAGCTGACAAGCCTGTGCACCCAGACGCATCGTGCCACCCAGATCGCTCTTCTCGGTACGGACTTCGACGTTACCTTCTTCGTCGCGCCATTCGGTGATAAGCGCCACAACAGGGTACTTACAGTCTGGCACAAATTCCGTAGAGTTCGCGTTTTCCATCCCCACCACGTTGCGGGCGAATTCAATCAGCGCAACCTGCATACCCAGGCAAATGCCGAGGTAAGGAATATTGTTTTCACGCGCATAGCGTGCGGTAGCGATCTTGCCTTCAACACCACGGTAGCCGAAGCCGCCAGGGATCAGAATAGCATCCAGATCTTTCAGAATTTCGACACCGCGGGTTTCAACATCCTGTGAATCAATCAGCTTGATGTTGACGGTCACGCGGTTCTTCAGACCACCGTGTTTCAGCGCTTCGATAACTGACTTATAGGCGTCCGGCAGTTCAATGTACTTGCCGACCATACCGATAGTCACTTCGCCTGCCGGGTTCGCTTCTTCGTAAATCACCTGTTCCCATTCTGACAGGTTTGCGTCCGGACAGTTCAAGCTGAATCGTTTACAAATATAATCGTCGAGGCCCTGTGATTTCAACAGGCCCGGGATTTTATAAATGGAATCGACATCTTTCATTGAAATAACAGCTTTTTCTGGCACGTTACAGAACAATGCAATTTTCGCACGTTCGTTGGCCGGAACCGCACGATCGGAGCGGCAAACCAGAATGTCAGGCTGAATACCGATGGAGAGCAGCTCTTTCACAGAGTGCTGGGTCGGCTTGGTTTTCACTTCACCTGCGGCAGCCATGTATGGCACCAGGGTCAGGTGCATGAACAGCGCGTGTTCACGACCAATATCCACCGCCAGCTGACGAATCGCTTCCAGGAACGGCAGGGATTCGATATCACCAACGGTACCGCCAATCTCTACCAGCACCACGTCGTGACCTTCGCCACCCGCCAGAACACGCTCTTTAATGGCGTTGGTGATGTGCGGGATAACCTGAACAGTAGCGCCCAGATAGTCACCACGGCGCTCTTTGCGCAGAACGTCGGAGTAGATACGGCCGGTCGTGAAGTTGTTACGACGGGTCATTTTGGTGCGAATGAAGCGCTCGTAGTGACCCAGGTCCAGATCGGTTTCAGCGCCGTCTTCAGTAACGAACACTTCCCCGTGTTGGATCGGGCTCATGGTACCTGGATCGACGTTGATGTACGGATCCAGCTTCATCATGGTCACATTGAGGCCACGGGCTTCAAGAATGGCTGCGAGGGAGGCTGCGGCAATGCCTTTACCCAGAGAGGATACAACCCCGCCGGTCACAAAAATATAGTTCGTTGTCATGCTGAACCTGAGAAGTTAGGGTGAAACGATGGAATAACCAGGACGGGAAAGTAGTATACCCGAACACGGCGAGCGCCACAAACTTTCATTCTCCGTCTCCTGTCTCAGGCTTTGACTCATATTGGGAGTGAGAAAATAGCCCCTTTTGGGTAAATGTTTTTGACGCAAATCAAGCGCTTGTCATTTAAAAAATCACACAAATTGCGCTTGATCGCAAAAACCCGTTAGAGATCAGATTCCTGGCGTTTTACTTCCTGCCACACGTCTTCCATCGCATCGAGGTCCACGCCGGTCATTTCCAGCCCGCGGGCCGCGATAATGCGCTCCACTTCCCGGAAGCGGCGTTCGAATTTGAGGTTGGCTTTTTGCAGCGCCACTTCGGCTTTAACCCCTAAATGACGGGAGAGGTTGACGGTGGCAAACAGCAGATCGCCCATCTCCTCTTCCACCTTCTCCTGGTCCACTACCGCCTGCTGCGCTTCGTGCATCACTTCGTCGATCTCTTCATGCACTTTGTCGAGCACCGGGCCTAAAGAGGTCCAGTCAAACCCCACCGTCGAGCAGCGTTTCTGGATCTTGTGCGCACGCATCAGCGCTGGCAGGCTTAACGGGATGTCGTCCAGCGCTGAATGCTGGGATTTTTCAGCCCGTTCCGCGCTTTTGATTTGCTCCCAGCGGGCCAGCACCTCGGTACTGTTTTCCGCGGTGGCATCGCCAAAGATATGCGGATGACGGCGCTCCAGCTTATCGCTGATGGCGGCGCAGATGTCGTTGAAATCAAAGCGCCCCTCTTCCTGGGCCATCTGCGCATAGAACACCACCTGAAACAGCAGGTCGCCCAGCTCGCCGCGCAGATCGTCAAAATCTTCCCGGGAGATGGCGTCCAGCACCTCGTAGGTCTCTTCCAGGGTGTAGGGAGCGATGGTGGCGAAAGTCTGCTCTTTGTCCCACGGACAGCCGGTTTCCGGATCGCGCAGACGTTGCATAATGCCGAGCAGGCGGTCGATTTGGGTCATGTCTTATCCTGTTAAATCGGTAACGCCGGGTGGCGGCTGCGCCTTACCCGGCCTACAAAAGATGGTAATCTTACCCGCCGTGCAGACGACGGGCGTCTATCACATCCGGCACCTGGTTCAGCTTGCCGAGCACCCGGCCCAGCACCTGCAGGTTATAGATTTCGATGGTCATATCGATGGTGGCGAGCTGCTGACGGGTGTCGCTGCGGCTGGCAACGCCCAGCACGTTCACCTTTTCGTTGGCCAGAATGGTGGTGATATCGCGCAGCAGGCCGCTGCGATCGTTGGCCGACACCCGCACCACCAGCGAATAGCCCGCGGAGTAACTTTCGCCCCACACCGCATCGACGATTCGTTCCGGCGCATGGGACTGTAAATCGTCCAGCTGATCGCAGTCCGCGCGGTGGATAGAGATCCCGCGCCCCTGGGTGATGAAGCCGACGATCTCGTCTCCCGGGATCGGCTGGCAGCAGCGGGCAATGTGGTGCATCAGATTCCCGACGCCCTCCACAACCACCCGGCCATTGTCTTTTTCTTTGCTGCGGTGCTGTGGGGTATAGCTCTTCTGCTGCAGCTGCTTCAGCGCCGCTGCATCCTGCTCAGCCGCGCTCGGTTTGTTGAACTGCGCCTGCAGGAAATTCACCATCTGGTTAAGACGAATATCCCCGCCGCCGATAGCGGCCAGCAACTCATCCAGCTCGTTGAAGTTGTAGCGCGGCAGCAGCTGCTTCTCCGCCTCTTTCAGGTGGATGCCCAGATGCTCCAGCTCGTCGTCGAGGATCTGACGGCCGGCAAGGATGTTCTTGTCACGATCCTGCTTGCGGAACCAGGCGTGGATCTTGGAGCGTCCGCGGCTGGTGGTGATGTAGCCCAGGTTCGGGTTGAGCCAGTCGCGGCTCGGGTTCGGCTGCTTCTGGGTGATGATGTCCACCTGATCGCCCATCTGCAGCTGATAGGTAAACGGCACGATGCGTCCGCCGATTTTGGCGCCGATGCAGCGGTGCCCCACGTCGCTGTGGATGTGGTAGGCGAAGTCGAGCGGGGTTGAGCCTGCCGGGAGGTCAACCACGTCGCCTTTCGGCGTAAAGACGTAGACCCGGTCGTCAAAGACCTGGCTGCGAACTTCGTCGAGCATCTCGCCGGAGTCGGCCATCTCCTCCTGCCACGCAATCAGCTTACGCAGCCAGGCAATGCGATCTTCGTGACCGGAGCGCGCCCCGCCTGAGGTGCCCTCTTTGTACTTCCAGTGCGCGGCGACGCCGAGCTCGGACTCCTCGTGCATCTGTTTGGTGCGGATCTGGATCTCCACCGGCTTACCGCCCGGCCCCAGCACCACGGTGTGGATCGACTGATAGCCGTTCGGTTTCGGGTTGGCGACGTAGTCGTCAAACTCATCCGGCATGTGGCGGAAGTGGGTGTGAACAATCCCCAGCGCGGCGTAGCAGTCCTGCAGACGCTCGGCGACGATACGCACGGCGCGCACATCAAACAGCTCATCAAAGGCGAGATGCTTCTTCTGCATTTTGCGCCAGATGCTGTAGATATGCTTCGGCCGGCCATAGACCTCAGCCTTCACGCCCTCTTCTTTCATCGACTGACGTAAGCCGCCGACAAACTCCTCGATGTAGTGTTCCCGGTCGATACGGCGTTCGTGCAGCAGTTTCGCAATACGTTTGTATTCCGCCGGGTGCAGATAGCGGAAGCAGTAATCTTCCAGCTCCCATTTCAGTTGCCCGATGCCCAGACGGTTCGCCAGCGGGGCATAGATATTGGTGCACTCTTTCGCCGCCAGCACACGCTCATCTTCAGGCGCATCCTTCACTTCCCGCAGGTGGGCGACGCGTTCGGCAAGCTTAATCACCACGCAGCGGAAGTCATCCACCATGGCCAGCAGCATACGGCGAACGTTATCGACCTGTTCGGAAGAGACGGAATCGGTGTGGGTGGCTTTCAGCTGGCGAATGGCGGCCATGTCGCGCACGCCGTGGATCAGCGAGACGATCGATGTACCGACGCTTTCGCGCAGCACCTCTTCGGAGACCACCTCGGCGTCGGCCAGCGGGAACAGCATGGCGGCGAGCAGGGTGTCGATATCCATGCTGAGCATGGAGAGGATTTCCACCATCTCCACGCCGCGCCACAGCAGCAGCTCGGCATCGGGATGCCCCTTGGTGGTGCGCAGACAGTAAGCCCAGGTTTCGGTTAAGCGTTCACACGACTGCTGGCTGGCAATCCCCAGACTTGCGATCCATTTTTGTGGGTCAAACTCACCAGCTTTATTGAGATGTGCACTTCTTACCGCAACCATTGTCCTCTCCTTTAGGGACCCTTGCCTGTCGAATTCGACAAGCCGAAACTCATCAGTTGTGTTCAAACAACGCCATTGATTCCAGATGTCCAGTGTGCGGGAACATATCGAGCATTGCCAGACGCTGAATCTGGTAACCCGCCGCTAATAATGCTTCGCTGTCCCGGGCAAGCGTCGCCGGATTACAGGAAACATAGACCACGCGTTTAGGGGCGAGTTTAATAATATGCTGCATTACGCCTGGCGCGCCTGCACGGGCCGGATCCAGCAGGATTTTGTCGAAGCCGTGCGCCGCCCAGGGCTGCTGAGTGACATCCTCTTCCAGATTCTCGTGAAAAAATGTCACGTTTTGCAGCCCATTGTGAATGGCGTTGTCGCGCCCTTTCTCCACCAGCGTCGCCACGCCCTCCACACCGACCACGCTGTGCGCCCGTTTTGCCAGCGGCAGGGTAAAGTTGCCCATCCCGCAGAACAGATCGAGCACCCGATCATCCGGCTGTATATCCAGCCAGTCGAGCGCAGTCGCGACCATCTGTTGGTTAACGCCATCATTGACCTGAATGAAATCGCGCGGACTGAACGTTAAGCGTAGCCCGTCTGAATCATACCAGGGCGTTTCACCGCTCAGTTGCTCAAGTATCTCGCTTTGCGGGGCGAGATAAAGGTCAAGCTCATGGGAATGCGAAAAGCGTTCCAGTTTTTCGCGATCTTTGGCCGAAAGCGGTGCAGTATGGCGTAGCACCATCAGCGGGCCGCTGTTGGCCAGCACCAGTTCGACGTGGCCCAGGTGACGAACGCCCTGCAGGTCTGAGAGGCATTTGCGCACTTCTGGCAGCAATGCCTCAAGAGGGGGCACCAGAATGGGGCACTGTTTGACGTCGACGATGTCGCTGGAGTTGGCCTTGCGAAAGCCCATCTCCAGACGCGCGGTTTTCGGCTGGTAGTTCAGGCTCAGGCGCGCCCGGCGGCGGTAGCCCCAGGGTTTATCGGCGATCACCTCGTTGACGTCGTGCTTCAGCAGGCGCGCCAGGGCATTGCTTTTGCTGCGCTCCTGTAACGCGATGCTGGCATGCTGCTGTTGGCAGCCACCGCAGACGCCAAAGTGCGGGCAACGCGGTTTCTCACGTTGCGGGCTGTCGTTAAGGCGACGTTTTACCTGCCCGCGCGCGTACTGGCGTTTCTCTTCCGTCAGGGTGATCTCTGCACGCTCATCGGGCAGCAGGCCGGGGATAAACAGGGCTTTACCATCATGGCGCGCCACCCCCTGACCGAAGGGATCGAGGTCTGTCACATCAACAGTTATGATCTGACGCGTCGTCACGCGCCGCTTTGCAGAGTAGAATTGCGCCATTGCCGGGTATTATCTCAAATGAACATATTGACTCTAATTGTCCCATAACGGAACTCCATGACCAACTACAGCCTGCGTGCGCGCATGATGATTTTGATCCTCGCCCCTACCGTACTCATTGGTTTACTGCTGAGTACCTTCTTTGTGGTGCACCGTTATAACGACCTGCAGCGCCAGCTCGAGGACGCGGGGGCCAGCATTATTGAGCCGCTGGCGGTCTCCAGCGAGTACGGCATGACCCTGCAAAATCGCGAGTCTATCGGCCAGCTCATTAGCATCCTGCACCGCCGTCACTCGGATATTGTGCGGGCGATCTCGGTGTATGACCAACACAATCGCCTGTTTGTCACCTCCAATATCCAGCTTGACCCGGGCACGCTGAAGCTCCCGGCCGGCATGCCCTTCCCGACACGGCTGAGCGTGATCCGCCAGGGCGAAAAGATGATCCTGCGCACGCCGATCATCTCGGAAAGCTATTCACCGGATGAATCTGTCGAAGCGGATGCCAAGCCCAATAACAACATGCTGGGATATGTGGCGCTGGAGCTGGATCTCAAGTCCGTGCGGCTGCAGCAGTACCGGGAAATCTTCATCTCCACGGTGATGATGCTGTTCTGTATCGGCATTGCGCTGATCTTCGGCTGGCGTCTGATGCGCGACGTGACCAGCCCGATCCGCAACATGGTGAATACCGTCGACCGTATCCGCCGGGGTCAGCTCGACAGCCGCGTCGAAGGCTTTATGCTTGGTGAGCTGGATATGCTCAAAAACGGAATCAACTCAATGGCGATGTCGCTGGCGGCCTACCATGAGGAGATGCAGCATAACGTCGATCAGGCCACCTCCGATCTGCGGGAAACCCTGGAGCAGATGGAGATCCAGAACGTCGAGCTGGATCTGGCTAAAAAGCGTGCCCAGGAGGCGGCGCGTATTAAGTCGGAGTTCCTGGCGAACATGTCCCATGAGCTGCGGACCCCGCTCAACGGCGTGATTGGCTTTACCCGCCTGACCCTGAAGACCGAGCTCAACCCGACCCAGCGCGACCACCTGCATACCATTGAACGGTCGGCCAACAATCTGCTGGCGATCATCAATGACGTGCTGGACTTCTCTAAGCTTGAGGCGGGCAAACTGATTCTGGAGAGCATTCCGTTCCCGCTGCGCAGCACCCTGGACGAAGTGGTGACCCTGCTGGCGCACTCCTCCCACGACAAAGGGCTGGAGCTGACGCTAAACATTAAAAATGATGTGCCGGATAACGTCATTGGCGATCCGCTGCGCCTGCAGCAGGTGATCACCAACCTGGTGGGTAACGCCATCAAGTTCACCGAGAGCGGTAACATTGACGTGCTGGTGGAAAAGCGCGCCATCAGCAATACCAAGGTGCAGATTGAGGTGCAGATCCGCGATACCGGGATTGGTATTCCCGAGCGCGATCAGTCGCGGCTATTCCAGGCCTTCCGCCAGGCCGACGCCAGTATTTCACGGCGTCATGGCGGCACCGGCCTGGGGCTGGTGATCACCCAGAAACTGGTGAACGAGATGGGGGGCGATATCTCCTTCCACAGCCAGCCTAACCGCGGCTCGACCTTCTGGTTCCATATCAACCTCGACCTGAACCCGAATGTTCTGATCGACCGGCCGGGGATGGAGTGTCTGCAGGGTAAACGACTGGCGTACGTGGAGCCCAATGCCGCCGCGGCGCAAAGCACTCTGGACGTGTTAAGCACCACCCCGCTGGAGGTGGTTTACAGCCCGGCCTTCTCCGCGCTGCCGGTTGAGCACTACGACATACTGCTGATGGGCATCCCGGTGACCTTTACCGGCGAGCTGACCATGCAGCAGGAGCGAATGGCGAAAGCGGCCTCGATGACCGACTACCTGCTGCTGGCCCTGCCGTGCCATGCGCAGATTAACGCCGAAGAGCTGAAACACGACGGGGCGGCCGCCTGTCTGCTGAAGCCGCTCACCGCCACGCGCCTGCTGCCGACCCTGACCGAATACTGCCGTCTGAACCATTCCGCTGCGCCGATCGTTGTCGATGAGAGCAAGCTGCCGATGACCGTGATGGCGGTGGATGATAACCCGGCCAACCTGAAGCTGATCGGCGCCCTGCTGGAGGATCAGGTTCAGCATGTCGAACTATGCGAGAGCGGCCTGCAGGCCGTTGAGCGCGCGAAGCAGATGCAGTTTGACCTGATCATGATGGATATTCAGATGCCCGGCATGGACGGGATCCGCGCCTGCGAGCTGATCCGCCAGCTCCCCCATCAGCAGCAAACGCCAGTGATCGCCGTGACTGCGCACGCGATGGCGGGCCAGAAAGAGAAGCTGTTAAGCGCCGGGATGAACGACTATCTGGCAAAACCGATTGAAGAAGAGAAGCTGCACAGTCTGCTGCTGCGCTATAAGCCCGGCCCGACGGCAGGCAGCTGGATCGCCCCTGCGGAAGCCGCCGACATCACGGTTAACGACAATGCCACCCTCGACTGGCAGCTAGCGCTGCGTCAGGCGGCGGGCAAAAACGACCTCGCGCGGGAGATGCTGCAGATGCTGGTGGCCTTCCTGCCTGAGATCCGCAATAAGGTGGAGGAGCAGCTGGTAGGTGAAAACCCGGAAGACCTCGTTGATGCGATCCATAAGCTGCACGGCAGCTGCGGGTACAGTGGGGTGCCGCGCCTGAAAAATCTATGTCATCTGCTGGAGCAGCAGCTGCGTTCAGGGACACCGGAAAGCGAGCTGGAACCGGAGTTCCTGGAGCTGCTGGATGAGATGGATAACGTCACGCGGGAAGCAATGAAAGTGCTGGGCTTATAGCAAAAGTATGCGCATGGACGATCCCCTCTCCCCTTTGGGGAGAGGGTTAGGGTGAGGGGTTACACCTCCATCCCCACCTTCAGCACCGCCGCGATATTCCTTGCCGCCATCCGCACGTTTTCTGCGGCGTCTTCCAGCGCCTCCTCCAGCGTGCAGATGGTGTAGATCACGCTAAATACCGCATCGATGCCATGATCGTGCACCACGCCGACATCCGCCGTCAGGCTGCCCGCGAGGCCGATCACCGGCTTATTGTGGCGTTTGGCGATTTTCGCTACTCCCACCGGGACTTTGCCATGAATGGTCTGGCTGTCGATTCGCCCTTCGCCGGTGATCACCAGATCGGCATCGGCCACCAGGCTGTCGAGGTTGAGCGCATCGGTCACAATCTCAATGCCCTGGCGCAATTGCGCGCCGCAAAAAGCGTATAACGCCGCCCCCATACCGCCCGCAGCACCGCCGCCGGCCAGCCCGAGGACGTCGACATCCAGATCGCGGGCAATGATCCGCGCATAGTGCGTCAGCACGCCATCAAGCCGCGTAATCATCTCCGGGGTCGCCCCCTTCTGCGGACCAAACACGGCGCTGGCACCGTTTTCCCCGGTCAGCGGGTTGGTGACGTCGCAGGCGACTTCAATCCGGCAGGCTGCTAGCCGTTTATCCAGACCGCTGATGTCGATGTGCGCCAGTTTCTCCAGCTCACCGCCACCGGCACCCAGGGCGTTGCCCTGCTCGTCCAGCAGCTTCGCGCCCAGCGCCTGCACCATCCCTGCCCCGCCATCGTTGGTGGCGCTGCCGCCAATGCCAATGATGATATGTTTCACGCCCGCATCCAGCGCATGACGGATCAGCTCCCCGGTTCCCCAGGAGGTGGTTTTCAGTGGATTACGCTGGGCCGGGGGCACCAGCTCCAGACCGCTGGCCGCCGCCATCTCGATAAACGCGCTTTTGCCATCACCGGAGCGGCCATAAAAACCGTCAACATGCCCGCCGAGCGGCCCCGTTACCCGCACCTGAATAATGTCTCCCTGAGTGGCAGCCACCATCGCTTCCACAGTGCCTTCACCGCCATCGGCGACCGGCAGTTTGACGTACTCTGCCGTCGGGAAAATCTCGCAAAATCCCTGCTCTATCGCCGTCGCCACAGCCAGGGCACTCAGGCTCTCTTTATAAGAGTCCGGTGCGATAACAATCTTCATAAGCCGTCCTTACGCATGTTGACTACCATAAGCATACACCCGTCACGCAAGAGAAAATGCCGACTCCCGCAGGAACCGGCACCGGACTTAACGCACCATGCAAGGGCGTTTGTTGTTGAAGGTCCACTCCGGGATCAGGTACTGCATCGCCATCGCGTCGTCGCGCGCGCCCAGACCGTGCTGGAGGTACAGCTCGTGCGCCTTCATCACCTGATCCATATCCAGCTCAACGCCCAGACCCGGCGTGGTTGGCACCTGCACCATACCGCCCTTAATTTCGAACGGCTGTTTGGTCAGGCGCTGGTTGCCCTCCTGCCAGATCCAGTGGGTATCAATCGCGGTGATAGTGCCCGGCGCGGCCGCGGCCACATGGGTGAACATCGCCAGTGAGATATCGAAGTGGTTGTTGGAGTGTGAGCCCCAGGTCAGGCCGAACTCGTGACACATCTGCGCCACGCGCACCGAGCCCTGCATGGTCCAGAAGTGTGGGTCCGCCAGCGGAATGTCGACCGACTGCAGGGAGAGAGTATGACCCATCTGACGCCAGTCGGTGGCGATCATGTTGGTGGCGGTCGGCAGACCGGTAGCGCGGCGGAACTCGGCCATCACTTCACGGCCAGAGAAGCCCTGCTCGGCGCCGCACGGATCTTCCGCGTAGGCCAGCACGCCCTTCAGGCGCTTACCGATGCGGATTGCCTCTTCCAGCGACCAGGCCCCGTTGGGATCGAGAGTGACGCGCGCCTGCGGGAAGCGTTTCGCCAGGGCGATAATAGACTCCGCTTCCTCTTCCCCGGCCAGTACACCACCCTTCAGTTTAAAATCGTTAAAGCCGTACTTCTCATAGGCCGCTTCCGCCAGACGCACAACCGCATCCGGGGTCATCGCCTCTTCGTGGCGCAGACGATACCAGTCGCACTGCTCATCCGGCTGGCTCTGGTACGGCAGCGGGGTCAGCTTGCGGTTGCCGACGAAGAACAGGTAGCCCAGCATCTCCACTTCCGTACGCTGCTGCCCGTCACCCAGCAGGGAGGCGACGTTGACGCCCAGATGCTGACCCAGCAGGTCGAGCATTGCGGCTTCGATACCGGTCACCACGTGAATGGTGGTACGCAGGTCGAAGGTTTGCAGCCCGCGGCCGCTCGCATCGCGGTCGGCAAATTCGTTACGTACGGCATTAAGGATGTTTTTGTACGCGCCCAGCGTCTGGCCCACTACCAGCGGGATTGCATCTTCCAGGGTTTTGCGGATCTTCTCTCCGCCCGGGATTTCACCCACGCCGGTATGGCCGGAGTTGTCTTTGATAATCACAATATTACGGGTGAAGAACGGGGCGTGGGCCCCACTCAGGTTCATCAGCATGCTGTCATGGCCGGCAACCGGGATGATCTGCATGGAAGTGACAACAGGCGTAGTAAATGTGCTCATAATTCAATCCTTTAATCAGTGGCGACCGAACGCCGGGCGTTTGCGGTCAAATGTCCAGCCGGGAATAAGATACTGCATCGGGCCTGCGTCATTACGCGCGCCGCCGGGCAGTTTCTTATAGGCTTCATGGGCTTTGTGGATCTGATCCCAGTCAAGCTCCACGCCAAGCCCCGGTGCATCCGGTACGGCAATCTTGCCGTGTTTAATTTCCAGTGGATTTTTGGTCAGGCGCGCTTCGCCCTCCTGCCAGATCCAGTGAGTGTCGATAGCCGTTGGCGTACCCGGTGCCGCGGCACCAACATGGGTGAACATCGCCAGCGAGATATCGAAGTGGTTGTTAGAGTGGCAACCCCAGGTTAAGCCCCAGTCGTCGCACAGCTGCGCCACGCGCACCGCGCCAGAGAGAGTCCAGAAGTGCGGGTCCGCCAGCGGGATATCTACCGCGTTCAGCATCACCGCGTGACCCATTTCGCGCCAGTTGGTGGCGATCATGTTGGTAGCCACCGGCAGGCCGGTGGCGCGGCGGAACTCCGCCATCACCTCACGGCCGGAGAAGCCCTGTTCAGCACCGCAGGGATCTTCGGCGTAGGTCAGGACATCCCCCAGGCCTTTGCACAGGGCGATAGCTTCATCCAGCAGCCAGGCGCCGTTGGGATCGACGGTAATGCGCGCGTCCGGGAAGCGTTTCTTCAGGGCGCGGGCGCTGTCGATCTCCTGTTCACCCGGCAGTACGCCGCCTTTCAGTTTGAAATCCTTAAAGCCGTAGCGATCCTGGGCCGCTTCCGCCAGACGCACCACCGCCTCGCTGGAGAGCGCCTCCTGATGGCGCAGGTGATACCAGTCGTGGCTGCCAGGGGATTGCTCCAGATACGGCAGGTCGGTTTTCGTGCGATCGCCCAGGTAGAAGAGATAGCCCAGCACCGTGACCGCATCGCGCTGCTTGCCCGGACCGAGCAGTTCGCACACCGGCACGTTCAGCGCTTTGCCGAGCAGATCCAGCAGCGCCGCTTCCAGCGCCGCTACCGCATTGACCCGCAGTTCAAATGTCCAGGCACCTTTGCCGAAGGTATCGAAATCGGCGGACTGGTTGCCCTTGTGCACGCGCTGGACCACTTTGTTCAGCCGCGCCACCTCCTGACCCACCACCTGCGGAATGGCATCCACCAGGGTTTGATAGATCACTTCGCCGCCGGGGGCTTCCCCAACGCCGGTATTCCCGGCGTTATCGGTCAGCACCACAATATTGCGGGTAAACCAGGCGTTATGCGCGCCGCCGATGTTCAGCAGCATGCTGTCCTGACCGGCAACCGGGATAACCTTCATTTCAGTCACGACAGGGCTGGATTGCATACTCATGATAAACGCTCCCCGACAGGTTTCAGTTCGATACGTTTGATATCACCCACCAGCACCAGGTAGCTCAGTACCGCCACCAGAGCGTGAATCCCTACGTAGATTAACGCCCCGTTGAACGACCCGGTGGTGCCGACGATGTAACCGATGGCAATCGGGGTGACGATCCCGGAGATGTTGCCGAACATATTGAACAGACCACCGCTCAGACCGCTGATCTCTTTCGGTGCGGTATCGGCCATCACCGCCCAGCCCAGCGCCCCAATCCCTTTCCCGAAGAAGGCCATCGCCATAAAGCCGATAATCATCCACTCGGCGTCAACGTAGTTACAGAACACCATCGACATGGAGAGCAGCATACCCAGCACGATCGGCGTTTTACGGGCAATATTCAGGGAACCGGTACGACGCATCAGCCAGTCGGAAATCACCCCGCCCAGCACGCCGCCGATAAAGCCGCAGATTGCCGGAACAGAGGCCACAAACCCGGCTTTCAGAATCGACATGCCGCGTGCCTGCACCAGATAGACCGGGAACCAGGTGATAAAGAAGTAGGTTAAGGCGTTGATACAGTACTGGCCGAGGTAGATCCCCACCATCATGCGGGTGCCCACCAGCTGTTTGATCTGACCCCACTTGTGGCTGAACGGCACTTTCTCTTTGCTTTTCGCCTGATCCATGTTGATCAGCGCCCCGCCCGCGGCGATGTAATCCAGCTCTTTCTGGTTTACCCCCGGATGCTGGTTTGGCTCGTGGATCACTTTCAGCCACACAAAGCTGATGATGATACCCAGACCGCCCATGAAGAAGAACACGTGTGACCAGCCCACTTCGTGAGTCAGCCAGCCCATGATCGGGGCGAAGATCACGGTAGCGAAGTATTGCGCGGAGTTAAAAATGGATACCGCCGTTCCCCTCTCCTGCGCCGGGAACCAGGCTGCCACTATGCGGCTATTGCCCGGGAAGGAGGGTGCTTCGGCAAGGCCGACGAGGAAGCGCAGGGTAAAGAGCGCGACAATAATGCCAAAGCCGTTAAAGACATCGACAAAGCCCTGTAACAGGGTGAACAGGGACCAGATAAAAATGGACCAGAAGTAGACGCGTTTTGAACCGAATCGGTCAAGCAACCAACCGCCCGGGATTTGGCCGATAACATAGGCCCATGAAAATGCTGAGAAAACGTAACCCATTCCGACCGGATCCAGACCGATATCTTTTGCCATTTCAGAACCGGCAATCGACAGCGTGGCGCGGTCGCCATAGTTAAAGGATGTGACGATAAACAGCATCACCACTATCCAATAGCGAGCGTTGGTGCGCTTTTCAGCGCTGCTCGCCGCCTGGCTTAATGAACTCATTCTTGCACTCCTGAATCATAGCTTTTATCGCTACGTTCATTCTGAACAGCTCAACCGGTAGGGTATCAGAATGACGTGTATGTGTTTTTTGCAGTTCAAACGTTGAGGTCTTTTGCCTTACTGACTGCATTTTTATTAACTGGCGGAAAAAGTATAAGAAAGGATCCAGGCCCCTCTCACCGTGCAACAACACAACATTGGCGGGAGGGTTTGAGGTTGTTTATGGCATAAGCCTAACTCAATGGAAGGTAGTTCACGGAAACGTGGCTGAGTGAGAAAACAACAGAAGAGAAAGAGAAGAGTGTGAATCAGGTCGCTTGACGCGGTGGAATGCCCTCCCGCGGCCGGGAGGGAAAGCATTTAGCCGAGAAGCGTGCCCCAGTGCTCAACCCAGGGATTGGATTCGCTTTCCGGTTCAGGGTGCTCAGAGGCATCGATCATCAGCATCTCACCCACGCGCTGAGCGCTCTGCTCCTGTAACAGGGCGTCGAACTTTTTGCCGCCACCGCAGAAACTGGTGTAGGTGCTGTCACCCAGCGCGATGATGCCGTAGCGCATCTCCGGCTGATAACCCAGCTTATCTTTAATGCCCTGGTACAGCGGGACGATACTGTCCGGCAGATCGCCCTGCCCGGTTGTCGAGGTGACCACCAGCGCATATTGGCCCCGGTATTTTTCCCAGTCGGCCAGTTCGGGATCTTCATACACCGTGGCTTTGTGGCCCATTCCCGCGAGAATTGCTTCGGCTTCTTCGGCCACCAGCAGCGAATTGCCGTACATCGTACCGACAAAAATTCCGACTACAGCCATGGTTTACTCCCTCAATGAATGCAATTAACGTTCATCCTGAACGTTGGCGGGTTCAAACTCAACCCTTTCATTTTCGGGGAGTTGCCCGCGCCAGCCAAAGTGTGACAGCGCCTGCATCCACACCGGATCAAGCCCGGCCCGGATGGTCAGCGGCTCACCGGTAAACGGATGCACCAGGTTCAGCTGGCTGGCGTGCAGCATCAGTCGGTTACAGCCAAAGTGTTCGGCGGCGCTGCGGTTCTGTTTCAGATCGCCATGCTTGCTGTCACCGATGATCGGATGACGCAGATGGGTAAGGTGGCGTCGCAGCTGGTGTTTACGCCCGGTTTTCGGCTCCAGCTCGACCAGGCTGTAGCGTGTGGTCGGAAATTTGCTGGTGGCGACAGGCATTTCGACAGTCGCCAGACCGCGATAGTCGGTTACCGCAGGCTGCGGCTCTTTATCATCCCGGGCATATTTGTCGGCGATTTTATCCAGCTCTTCGATCAGCGGATAATCGAGCGTCGCGGCGTCGGTCAGCCAGCCCCGGACAATCGCATGGTAACGTTTCTGGATCTGATGCTGCTCGAACTGCTGCGACAGACGTCGTCCGGCCTCGCTGGAGAGGCCCATCAACAATACGCCGGAAGTGGGTCTGTCGAGGCGGTGGACGGTAAAAACATGCAGACCAATCTGGTCACGCACGGTCTGCATCACCACCACTTTTTCATCGCGATCCAGCCAGCTCCGGTGCACCAGCCAGCCGGAGGGCTTATTGACCGCCACCAGCCACTCATCCTGATAGAGGATCTCAATCATGCTTCGTCGCCAAAGAGGGTGTCCAGCGCCAGCAGTGCCGCCAGTACTTCCTCCCGTGACGGATGAGCAGCGTCGAGCGCCATTTCATAGTAGGGGGCGACGGCAAAGTTTTGTGGCAGCGGATGTCCGCCCTCAATCAGGGCATGCATGCGAGGAATGAGCACCCATTGCAGCCACTCAAACGGCTCCAGGGTATCCATGCAGAAAGGTTGCGTGCTCTCAAACGCGTCAGGCTGCGGCGCCGTCTCCTGCCACAGTTGATGATCGCGCAATAAAGCTTCGATGGCGTGCAGCTGCGCGCGCACGTGGTCGTGATGCGTCATGAAAACCTCAACTGAAAATCTGAACGGCGGGCAGCATAGCAAAGACCACGCAGAAATAAAAAAAGGGAGCACTGTAAAAACAGTGCTCCCGGTTCGTTTCGCAGCAATCCAGCTACTTTTAGTGCTCCCTGCTCATCCGTGACAACTTTTCCTCTGACCCGGAGGTCTGGTCTTCCCTCGACCGCTGCATCTTGCGCACATCATCCTGATGTGACTGTTTCATCCTGAAACGTCCTGGTCTTCCTGACCCACCGGACATCCGTACCGGCTCTCATTCTCCTTCCTGGAGGTGTCCTTCACGCATCCTGCGTTATCCTTTTGCTTCTTCCTGAAGCCTTCCTTGTAACGCCTTCCTGACGTGTCCTGAGTTAAGAAACGCCATCATCCTGATGTTCGCTTCTCGTGTCGGCATCCTGTCGACGGGCATAGAATCCCCTATTCCGCTTCGTCTTACAAGGCACTGCGTAAGTCAAATTAAAGAGTTGTTGCAACTTATTACTATCAAGAACGCATTCAAAATGCTGATAATAAATGGATTTATTGAAAGAATATCAGGTTGAGTGCGTGCGATGTTACGGTGATCTCTTACAAGCTTTGTAAGAGATCTCTCACACACGCTGTAGTACGAAGGATTACACGACGGGATGAAGATTATTGAGGAAATCCGTAAGGGAAGCGGCCAGGATCTGGCGTTTTTGCGTGCCCAGCGTCTCTTTTACCACGTTCCCCGTAAGGTTGCAGACAGAGAGGATATCCATTTCGCTGTCCAGCGTGGCGATGAAGAGCGTTGGCGATAGCTTCAGGCGCTTCTGGGTCACAAGGTGCCCAATCAGGTTCTCCTGCACGCGCTGCAGATCGTCTTCACTCCAGGTTTGCAGCAGAGTCAGCATCTCGTTATCAAAGCGAGCGCACATATCCCCGGCAAACTGTGTGGTATAGAACGCGTGGACCGCAGGTTGTACCACAATGTCCATGGCGCGTTCAATGGCATTTACATTCTGCTCAGCGGTAAACGGCTGGGGCTGCCAGGTCACGGTATCCCCGGAAGAGGTGATAATACAGGGCGAGGGGACGCCATACAGCGCCTCGCTTTGAGGCCATGACGCGTTCTGTTCATGCCAGGCGTCACAGTAACGTGCCGTAAACGCGGTTAAGGCCGCTGCAGTCTCTTTATCCACCGGTTTCTCTCTTCATATAAGCCAGGATACACTCAGTCGCATAGTTTACCTGCAAAGTGACAATGAAACATGTCTTACGAAAATCATGATGCCTTATCGGGCTTAACCCTGGGCAAAACCACCGCCTACCGCGATATCTACGACGCCAGCCTGTTACAGGGCGTGCCGCGCAGTCTTAACCGCGATCCACTCGGGCTGAAAGCCGATAACCTGCCCTTCCACGGCGGCGATATCTGGACGCTGTATGAGCTCTCCTGGCTCAACGCCCGGGGTTTACCCCAGGTGGCGGTGGGTCACGTTGAGCTGGATTACACCAGCGTCAACCTGGTGGAGTCCAAAAGCTTTAAGCTCTACCTCAACAGCTTCAATCAGACCCGCTTTGACAGCTGGGACGCGGTGCAGCGCACGCTGGAACGTGACTTAAGCGCCTGCGCGCAGGGGAAAGTGACCGTCGCCCTCTACCGCATCGACGAGCTGGAAGGTCAGCCAATCGCCCACTTCCACGGGACCTGCATTGACGAGCAGGATATTGAGATCGACACCTACCAGTTTGATACCGCCTGGCTGGAAAATAGTGCCAGCGGCAACGTGGTGAAAGAAACGCTGGTCAGCCACCTGCTGAAATCCAACTGCCTTATCACTCACCAGCCTGACTGGGGTTCGGTTCAGATCCAGTATCGCGGCGCTAAAATCGATCGTGAGAAGCTCCTGCGCTACCTGGTCTCCTTCCGTAACCACAATGAGTTTCATGAGCAGTGCGTGGAGCGCATCTTCAACGACATTCTCCACTTCTGCCAGCCAGAAGCGCTGAGCGTCTACGCCCGCTATACCCGCCGTGGTGGGCTGGATATCAATCCGTGGCGCAGCAACACCGATTTTGTTCCGGCGATCGGTCGTTTAGTCCGTCAGTAAGATAAATAAATTCACAATATGCGCGGTCCGTTCCGCGCTTTGGGTTGTGAAAGGTCATAAGCCAGGGCTATTGTAATCAGCAGGGAAAGACGATAAACGTCCCGTAAGGAGCTCACTTGATTACACATATAAGCCCGCTTGGCTCAATGGATATGTTGTCGCAGCTGGAAGTGGACATGCTCAAGAGCACGGCCAGCAGCGATCTTTATCAACTGTTTCGCAACTGTTCACTTGCCGTTCTGAACTCCGGTAGCCTGACCGACAACAGCAAAGAGTTGCTGTCCCGCTTTGAAAGCTTTGATATTAACGTTCTGCGCCGTGAACGTGGCGTGAAGCTTGAGCTGATTAACCCGCCGGAAGATGCCTTTGTTGACGGGCGCATCATTCGCGCGCTGCAGGCCAACCTGTTTGCCGTCCTGCGCGATATCCTGTTTGTGAATGGCCAGATCAGTAACGCCGGTCGTTTCCAGCATCTGAACCTCGAAAGCTCGGCCCATATCACCAACCTGGTGTTCTCCATTCTGCGTAACGCCCGTGCCCTGCACGTGGGCGAAGCCCCGAGCATGGTGGTGTGCTGGGGGGGTCACTCCATTAACGAAACCGAATACCTCTACGCCCGTCGTGTCGGCACCCAGCTGGGGCTGCGCGAGCTGAACATCTGCACCGGCTGCGGTCCGGGGGCGATGGAAGCGCCGATGAAGGGCGCCGCGGTGGGGCATGCCCAGCAGCGCTACAAAGAGGGCCGTTTTATCGGCATGACCGAGCCGTCGATTATTGCCGCTGAGCCGCCGAATCCGCTGGTCAACGAACTGATCATCATGCCGGACATCGAGAAACGTCTTGAGGCGTTTGTCCGTATCGCGCACGGGATCATCATCTTCCCGGGCGGCGTGGGAACGGCAGAAGAGCTGCTCTATCTGCTGGGCATTCTGATGCATCCGGCTAACCAGGACCAGGTCCTGCCGCTGATCCTGACCGGGCCGAAAGAGAGTGCAGACTACTTCCGCGTGCTGGATGAGTTCATCGTCCATACCCTGGGCGAGGCGGCTCGCCGTCACTATCGCATCATCATCGATGACGCCGCCGAAGTGGCGCGCCTGATGAAAAAGGCGATGCCGCTGGTGAAAGAGAACCGTCGCGATACCGGGGATGCCTACAGCTTTAACTGGTCGATCCGCATTTCGCCGGATCTGCAGATCCCGTTTGAGCCGTCGCATGAAAACATGGCCAACCTGAAACTCTATCCCGATCAGCCGGTTGAAGTGCTGGCCGCCGATCTGCGTCGCGCCTTCTCGGGCATCGTGGCGGGTAACGTGAAGGAGGTGGGTATCCAGGCCATCGAAGAGTTTGGGCCGTATAAAATTCATGGCGACCGCGACATGATGCGCCGCATGGACGATCTGCTGCAGGGCTTCGTCGCCCAGCACCGTATGAAGCTTCCAGGCTCTGCCTATATCCCCTGTTACGAGATCTCAGCGTAACGCCTTGCCCGGCGCGCATGCCGGGCCCCCTATCCCGCCGGGAATGGCCTTTCGCCTCCCGGCTTTTTTATTGCCTTCAGCGACATGGCCTGGCCTGCAATATCACTATTACTTATCTTTTTGCTATTTCATAACGCAACGCAAACGATTACGTTCCTGGCCAGAGCGTGATTTATCAGCCGCAAATGCCATAAAGCACGAAAAAATCCTCTAAACCGACACTTTTACAGCGTAAGGCTCCTATCTTACTGGGGGATCTATCTCGCCACATATCGTTAATGGTAGCCTTCGCGCCCAGAAATTCGTCATGCTGTTTTATTAGCAGATAAATGGTCTAAAGATACCCACATCATAAGTGGATTATCGCATTTGAGATCGGGATCACTGATAGATCCATTACTAAAATGTATCTTTCCGCCCGCCGATAGTTACGGAGAAAAATTATATAAAAACCGTCACTGAGCGAATTTCATATTACGATTAGCCCTTTTTGCACTGAATTTGACCAGAAACCTGACATTAGCTACTCCTGGAGACACAGATGGAAACCACTCAAACCAGCACCGTTGCTTCGATTGAAACCCGAAGTGGATGGCGTAAAACAGATACCATGTGGATGCTTGGCCTGTACGGCACAGCAATCGGCGCTGGTGTTCTTTTCCTTCCTATTAACGCAGGTGTGGGCGGCTTAATTCCGCTGATCATCATGGCGATCATTGCCTTCCCGATGACCTACTTTGCACACCGCGGCCTGACCCGTTTTGTGCTTTCTGGTAAAAACCCGGGCGAAGACATCACCGAAGTTGTTGAAGAACATTTCGGTATTGGCGCTGGTAAACTGATTACCCTGCTCTACTTCTTTGCGATCTACCCAATCCTGTTGGTTTATAGCGTGGCTATCACCAACACCGTGGACAGCTTCATGACTCATCAGCTGGGCATGACCCCGCCGCCGCGCGCCATTCTGTCGCTGATCCTGATCGTCGGCATGATGACCATCGTGCGCTTCGGTGAGCAGATGATTGTGAAGGCGATGAGCGTGCTGGTGTTCCCGTTCGTTATCGCTCTGATGGTGCTGGCCTGCTACCTGATCCCACAGTGGAACGGTGCGGCGCTGGAAACCCTCTCCCTGAGCAGCGCATCTGCTACCGGCAACGGCCTGTGGATGACCCTGTGGCTGGCCATTCCGGTCATGGTCTTCTCCTTCAACCACTCCCCGATTATCTCCTCCTTCGCCGTGGCGAAGCGTGAAGAGTACGGTCAGGGTGCCGAGAAGAAGTGTTCCAGCATCCTGGCTCGCGCTCACGTCATGATGGTGCTGACCGTAATGTTCTTCGTCTTCAGCTGCGTACTGAGCCTCGCGCCAGCGGATCTGGCGGCAGCGAAAGAGCAGAACATCTCTATCCTCTCTTACCTGGCGAACCACTTTAACGCCCCGGTCATTGCCTGGATGGCGCCAATCATCGCCATTATCGCGATTACCAAATCCTTCCTCGGCCACTACCTGGGCGCACGTGAAGGCTTTAACGGCATGGTGATTAAATCGCTGCGCGGTAAAGGCAAGAGCATTGAAATCAACAAGCTGAATAAGATCACTGCGCTGTTCATGCTGCTGACCACCTGGGCGGTTGCCACCATGAACCCGAGCATCCTTGGGATGATCGAAACCCTGGGCGGCCCGATTATCGCGATGATCCTGTTCCTGATGCCGATGTACGCGATTCAGAAAGTGCCAGCGATGCGTAAATACAGCGGCCAGATCAGCAACGTCTTCGTTGTGATTATGGGTCTGATTGCTATCTCCGCTATCTTCTTCTCGCTGTTCGCTTAATTCCTCCCGCGCCGTCTTCGGACGGCGCACTCTTCTCCCAAGACGTAGCAACGGACGCATCATGATTAGCGTTTTCGATATTTTCAAAATTGGTATTGGTCCATCCAGCTCGCACACCGTCGGGCCGATGAAAGCCGGTAAACAGTTCACGGACGATCTTATTGCGCGCGGAATGCTGCACGACACGACCCGCGTGGTGGTGGATGTTTACGGCTCCCTGTCGCTGACCGGCAAAGGTCACCATACCGATATCGCCATTATTATGGGCCTGGCGGGCAACCTGCCGGATAGCGTTGATATTGACGCCATCCCGGCCTTTATCCAGGACGTTAACACCCACAGCCGGTTGCTGCTGGCGAAGGGTGAACACGAAGTTGAGTTCCCGGTTGATCGCTGCATGAATTTCCATGCCGACAACCTGTCGCTGCACGAAAATGGTATGCGGATCACTGCCCTGTCAGGCGACAAGGCGATTTACAGCCAAACCTATTACTCCATCGGCGGCGGTTTTATCGTCGACGAAGATCATTTTGGCCAGAGCGATAGCGCGCCTGTGGCGGTTCCTTATCCGTACAAATCGGCGGCCGATCTGCAGCGCCATTGCCAGGAGAGCGGTCTGTCACTCTCCGGCCTGATGATGCAAAACGAGCTGGCATTGCACAGCAAAGCGGAGCTGGAACAGCACTTTGCCAACGTCTGGGAAGTGATGCGTGGCGGTATTGAACGCGGTATTACTACCGAGGGCGTTCTGCCGGGCAAACTGCGCGTTCCGCGTCGGGCTGCCGCCCTGCGCCGCATGCTGGTGAGCAGTGACAAAACCACCAGCGACCCGATGGCGGTGGTGGACTGGATCAACATGTTCGCACTGGCGGTGAACGAAGAGAATGCCGCGGGTGGCCGCGTGGTTACCGCCCCGACCAACGGTGCCTGCGGTATCGTTCCGGCGGTGCTGGCTTATTACGACAAGTTCATCCGCGAAGTGAATGCTAACTCGCTGGCCCGCTATCTGCTGGTCACCAGCGCCATTGGCTCGCTGTACAAGATGAACGCCTCCATCTCCGGCGCGGAAGTGGGCTGCCAGGGTGAAGTGGGCGTGGCCTGCTCAATGGCGGCGGCGGGACTGGCGGAGCTGCTGGGCGGAAGCCCGACGCAGGTCTGTATTGCCGCAGAGATCGGGATGGAGCACAACCTCGGTCTGACCTGCGATCCGGTTGCCGGTCAGGTGCAGGTGCCGTGCATCGAGCGTAACGCGATTGCTTCCGTGAAGGCGGTCAACGCCGCGCGTATGGCGCTGCGCCGTACCAGCGAGCCGCGCGTCTGCCTCGATAAAGTGATCGAAACCATGTATGAGACCGGGAAAGACATGAACGCCAAATACCGCGAAACCTCTCGCGGCGGTCTGGCGATGAAGATTGTCACCTGCGATTAAGTCCAAAAAGGAGCCTCGTTTTGCGAGGCTCCTTCCCGAACGCCCCGCCACACGTAGTTTCCCCCCGCCGACAGTGTTACCCTTATTTGACTGAACAGAAGGGAGAAAATCTGTGGCCGTTCATTTGCTTATTGTCGACGCGCTCAACCTTATCCGGCGCATCCACGCGGTTCAGGGTACGCCCTGCAAGGATACCTGCCTGCATGCGCTGGAGCAGCTTATCCGCCACAGCCAGCCCAGCCACGTGGTCGCCGTGTTTGACGATGAAGCCCGTAACAGCGGCTGGCGGCATCAGCGCCTGCCGGATTACAAGGCCGGCCGCGCGCCCATGCCGGACGACCTGCACGCCGAAATGCCCGCCATCCGCGCCGCCTTTGAACAGCGCGGGGTTCCCTGCTGGGGCGCCGAGGGCAACGAAGCTGACGATCTGGCCGCCACCCTGGCGGTAAAAGTCGCCAGCGCCGGGCATCAGGCCACCATTGTCTCGACGGACAAGGGCTACTGTCAGCTGCTCTCCCCCACTATTCGCATCCGTGACTATTTCCAGAAACGCTGGCTGGATGCTCCCTTTATTGCCAGTGAGTTTGGTGTCTCGCCGCAGCAGCTACCGGATTACTGGGGTCTGGCGGGGATCAGCAGCTCAAAGGTGCCGGGTGTGGCAGGCATTGGCCCGAAAAGCGCGGCCCAGCTGCTAACCGATTTTCAGGATCTGGAGGGGATTTACACCCGCCTGGATGAGGTGCCAGAGAAGTGGCGCAAAAAGCTGGAAGCGCATAAAGAGATGGCATTTATTTGCCGGGACGTGGCGCGGTTACAGACCGATTTACAGTTAGACGGGAATTTGCAGCAGCTACGGTTAGATCGAGTGTGAGTTTATGCCCGGTGGCGCGATGCTTACCGGGCCTACGGACGAGGGTTGTTGTAGGCCCGGTAAGCGTAGCGCCACCGGGCGTTACAAAGGTTATCTCTCGTCGCGACGCCCACCGACGGCAGCCCACCAGCGGCGGATATGCACGGTGACTTCTTCACGATCGTGGTACAGCTGGCGCGCCTGAATCACCACGTTAATGCCGTGTTCATCCATCTGCGCCTGAATGTAGGCCAGGTTCTGAGAGACTTCCTCATAGCGCTTTTTCATCGGCAGCTTGAGGTTAAAAATGGTCTCACGACACCAGCCGTTCACCAGCCAGGAGGCCATCAGGGCCGCCACTTTCGCCGGCTTCTCTACCATGTCGCACACCATCCAGGAGATGTTGTTGCGGGTTGGACGATAGCGGAAACCATCTTCACGCAGCCAGGTCACCTGCCCGGTATCCATCAGGCTTTGCGCCATCGGGCCGTTGTCGACAGAGGAAACCCACATGTTGCGCTTCACCAGCTGATAGGTCCAGCCGCCCGGACAGGCACCGAGATCGACCGCATACATGCCGTTTGCCAGGCGTTCGTCCCACTCATCAGCGGGAATAAAGACGTGAAACGCCTCTTCAAGCTTCAGCGTTGAGCGGCTTGGGGCATCAGCCGGGAACCGCAGACGGGGGATGCCCATAAAGAACGGCGAGTTATTGGTGGTGTAGGAATAACCGGTATAGCAGCAGCCTGGGGCGATAAAGAAGATGTGGACCACGGGACGTTTTGGTGTCTCGTAGTTAGTTAACACGCCCGCCTCACGCAGTGCCGCGCGCAGCGGCACGGTGAACTTACGGCAGAACTTCATCAGCTCTTTGCTTTCGTTGGTGTCCGCAACTTCAACGCGCAGATCGCCACCCTTCTCCACCACGCCCTGCAGCATGCCAACAATTGGCGAAATGCGATCTTCAGGCGGCAGATCTTTCAGCAGTTCACCCGCAACAAACATCTGACGGGCAAAAATCAGCGAACTGAACGGCAAGTCGCGAACCAGTTTTTCCGCGTCATCAGCCTGATAGCACTCGAAAACAACATAGCCCGAATTCTCTTTCACGCGGGCAAAACCAAACACCTCGCGCTTCGCGGCTTTATCAGTGATCTCCGCGGCACACTCTTTTTCAAAGCCCGGGCGACAATATAAGACAACTTTATTCATGAACAACGCCCTTGCGTTTCAGACGGAACGAACCGATTAACATTAATACCCACCCGACCAGGAAGCTGACGCCGCCGACCGGGGTAACAAACGCCCACAGGCGTAAATGCGACAGCGCCAGGCAGTACAGGCTACCGCTGAACAGCACGGTACCCAGAGCCATAAATACGCTGCTCCAGTAAAACCAGATACTGATACGGCGTTGCATCGCCACGGCTAATCCGAAGATCGCCAGGGTGTGAAACGCCTGATATTCCAGACCGGTGTGGATCCAACCCATCTCCACCACACCCAGTGATTTGCGTAAGACATGTGCGCCAAAAGCGCCCAGGGCAACAAAAATAAAGCCACTCACCGCGGCAAAAATCAGCATAAAACGGCTGGTCATGTTTCTGTCCTGAAGTTATGCGCGTCCTGCGCGCAAAAGAGAGTGTTACTCGTACCGAAAGCGGAATTTTTCTTGCTCGTTGGCCGCCTTTGCCAGGATCCACTGGCGAAACGCGGCTATTTTACCCAGTTCTGCCTGACTGTCATGACAAACCAGATAAAAAGCATTCTTACTGACCAGAACATCATTAAAGGGGCAGACCAGGCGGCCGGCCTCAATTTCGGACTGCGCCATGACGTTGTTTGCCAACGCCACGCCCTGTCCGTGGATGGCAGCCTGTAACACCATCGCACTGTGGCTGAAGATGGGGCCCTGCTGCACATTAATATGGTTAAGACCAAGCTGGCGGGTATAAGTTTGCCAGTCGCGGCGAGAAGCATCATGCAAAAGCGTATGCTGCGCCAGATTCTCCGGTGCTTTTAACGCTTTTTCGCCTGTTAAGAGTAGTGGTGAGCAGACCGGCAGCAAATACTCCGCGTACAATTTTTCGACACGCAGGCCTGGCCAGTTGCCGCGACCATAGAAAATTGCCACGTCGACATCGTCCGCCAGCTTGTCTTCCTGACGGTCGACAGCCTGGATTCGGACATCAATCCCCGGATAAGCTGAGTTAAAGCTTGAGAGTCTCGGCACCAGCCACTGAATGGCAAAACTGGGCAATAAACTGACAGTCAGTGCCCCTTTGGCACTGCGCGCCTGCAGCTTACGGGTCGCCTCCGTCAACTGGGAGAAGATCTCTTTAATATCCTGAAAATAGCTCTGCCCCTCTTCCGTCAGAAGCAGGGAACGGTTGCGGCGGCGGAACAGCTTGAGGCCCAGAAAATCCTCAAGGGACTTGATTTGATGACTTACTGCGGCCTGCGTCACAAAAAGCTCATCGGCCGCGCGCGTGAAACTTAAATGGCGGGCGGCAGCGTCAAATACACGTAATGCATTAAGAGGTGGTAATCGCTTGGACATGGTTATCTGGCTTAGATGTTAACGGCTTTTAACAAACAGGAAACAACGTTTAACCTATTAGTTTTTTTTATCTGAGCCATTATAAATTGTCCGTTGAGGAACTACCAGCAAATACCTATAGTGGCGGCACTTCCTGAGCCGGAACGAAAAGTTTTTTTGGAATGCGTGTTCTGAAAGGCTTTTGGCTTACGGTTGTGATGTTGTGTTGTTGTGTTTGCAATTGGTCTGCGATTCAGACCCCGGTAGCAACGCTACCAATTTTTCACTTCCTGTACATTTACCCTGTCTGTCCATAGTGATTAATGTAGCACCGCCCAATTGCGGTGCTTTTTTTTGTCTGCAATTCCGTTAGTGATCCAGCTCAACCATCTCTTTCACATCACCACGGTTGATTTGCTGTTTGTTCCCGTTAGCATCCTTATACGAGATCATACCGGTGTCATTATCGGTTTGTGGCTTACCGTCGGACACGATTGAACGGCCATCATTGGTATGCATAACGTAGTTATTACCGGAACAAGCGCTCAGGGCGAAAGTCAGCATACAGGCAGAAACAATTGCGACAGTCTTTTTCATCTTTTATCTCCTTTAGCAATTAATGCTATCTAAACCATGTTTCAGAACAGGCTAAAACATCTTCCTGACACTATTTCAGCATAACCTGCTTCGTCTGTTACGCCAGGATAAACAGACAAATCCGATAGAGATCAACCTCCTTGCCCTGCCGCTGAATTTGCGCGACGATCTCTTCATGATAAAGAGGAATTCCATGAACGCATTCAGCCCTGCCCATTTTCGCGCGCAGTTTCCGGCGCTGGCCGATGCCGGTGTCTATCTAGATAGCGCCGCGACGGCCCTCAAGCCTCAGGCGGTGATCGATGCCACCCACCAGTTTTACAGCCTGAGCGCAGGCAATGTGCATCGCAGCCAGTACGCCGAGGCACAACGCTTAACCGCGCGCTATGAAGCGGCCCGCGATCAGGTTGCGCAGCTGCTTAATGCCGAAAGCGGTAAAAACATTGTCTGGACCCGCGGCACCACCGAAGCCATCAACATGGTGGCCCAGTGCTATGCCCGCCCACGCCTGCAGCCGGGGGACGAGATCATCGTCAGCGAGGCGGAGCATCATGCCAATCTGGTGCCGTGGCTGATGGTGGCTGAACAGACCGGCGCACGGGTAGTGAAGTTACCCCTGGGCGCGGATTGGGTGGCGGATATCGCCCGCCTGCCCGATGTGATCACTCCTCGCAGCCGTATTCTCGCGCTGGGGCAGATGTCCAACGTCACCGGCGGCTGTCCGGATCTGGCCCGGGCTATTGAGATCGCCCATGCCAACGACATGGTGGTGATGGTCGATGGCGCGCAGGGAGTGGTGCACTTCCCGGCAGACGTACAGCAGCTGGATATCGATTTCTATGCCTTCTCCGGGCATAAGCTGTACGGGCCAACCGGGATCGGCGCGCTGTACGGCAAAGCGGAGCTGCTGGAGCAGATGACCCCGTGGCTCGGCGGCGGCAAGATGATCACCGAAGTGAGCTTTGATGGCTTCCAAACCCAGGCGGTGCCGTATCGCCTGGAGGCCGGGACGCCCAACGTCGCCGGAGTAATTGGCCTGAGCGCGGCGCTGGAGTGGCTGGCGGATATCGATCTGCAGCAGGCAGAGAGCTGGAGTCGTGGGCTGGCAACGCTGGCGGAAGAAGCGCTGAAAAAACGCCCCGGTTTTCGCTCTTTCCGGGTTCAGGATTCAAGCCTGCTGGCGTTTGATTTTGCCGGGGTGCATCACAGCGACATGGTGACGCTGCTGGCGGGATACGGCATTGCCCTGCGCGCCGGTCAGCACTGCGCCCAGCCGCTGCTAGCAGCGCTGGGCGTTCCGGGTACCCTGCGCGTCTCGTTTGCACCCTATAACACCCAAAGCGATGTCGAGGCCCTGGTTGCCGCCGTCGATCGCGCCCTTGCCTTACTGGTGGATGAATGACAAGCCCAACTCTGGCCGGACACCCGTTCGGCACCGTCATCACTGACGAGACGTTAAAACAGACCTTCGCCCCGCTGAGCCAGTGGGAAGACAAATATCGCCAGCTGATCCTGCTGGGCAAACAGCTCCCCGCCCTGTCCGATGAGCTGAAAGCACAGGCAAAAGAGATCCCCGGCTGTGAGAACCGCGTCTGGCTTGGGGTCACGCCCGTGGGGGATAAACTGCATTTTTATGGCGACAGCGAAGGCCGCATTGTGCGCGGATTGCTGGCGGTATTGCTGACGGCAATAGAGGGAAAAAGCGCCGCGCAGATCCTCAGTGAAAGCCCGCTGGCGCTGTTTGATGAGCTGGGGTTACGTGGCCAGCTGAGCGCCTCGCGCAGCCAGGGGCTGACTGCGCTAAGTGAGGCGGTGCTGGAGGCGGCGCGTCAGGCCTGACGTTCTGCCTTCGCCATCATCTTTTTCAGGGCGTGAGACACGGCGATAAAACCAAAGGTCGCGGTCACCATGGTGGCCGCCCCAAATCCGGAGGCACAGTCCATCCGTTTTGGCCCTTCCGCGGTGCTCTTCATGGCGCAGACTGAGCCGTCCGCCTGGGGGTAAACCAGCGCTTCCGTGGAGAAGACGCAGTCTATGCCCAGCTTGCCTTTGCTGTTTTTCACCACCCCAAAATCGCTTTTCAGTCGCTCGCGCAGCTTGGCGGCCAGCGGATCCTGAATGGTTTTCGCCAGGTCGGTGACCTGAATTTGCGTCGGGTCGATCTGTCCGCCTGCCCCACCGGTGGTTATCAGCGGCACTTTATTGCGACGACACCAGGCGATCAGCGCTGCTTTCGGGCGCACGCTGTCGATGGCGTCAATCACGTAGCTGTAACCCGCCCCCATATACTGGGCGACGTTATCGGCCGTTACGAAATCATCAATCACGGTGACACGGCATTCCGGGTTGATCTGGCGAATACGATCCGCCATTACCTCGGATTTTGCCAGCCCGACGCTGTCGCGCAGGGCGTGGATCTGCCGGTTGGTGTTGGTCACGCAGACATCATCCATGTCGATAAGCGTAATGGCGCCGATCCCGGTTCGTGCCAGCGCTTCCGCCGCCCATGAGCCAACGCCGCCAATCCCGACCACGCAGACGTGCGCATCGGCAAACAGTTGCAGGGCTTTTTCACCATATAAACGCGCGGTGCCACCAAAACGCTGGCGCCAGGCTTCGCTCATTACCACAGACATAGGACCTCAGATGTAAAAAGGGTGAGAGTTGCCCCTCACCCCGGAAAACATGGCGTCAATATTACCACACTCAGCCGCTAAACACGTTCCCCGCGCCTGCTGCAGGTTTCAGCACCCACACGCGTCCGTAGTGGTTATACCAGCCCGCACGGTGACCGGCATCAGGCCCGATCCCCTGATAGATGTCGAAGTGCTGGCCTTTGATTGCGCCGCCAACGTCCAGTGCGACCATCAGACGCAGCTCGTACTGGCCGGAGAATTTCCCGTTGTGATCCAGCGTCGGCACTTCGGCTAACAGCGTGGTACCCGGCGGGATCACCGTCTTGTCAGAGGCGACCGATGCACGACCAATCAGCGGTACCGCACTCGCCCCTTTCACCGGAGCGAAGTTCTGCGGTTTAAAGAAGACAAAGGATGGGTTCTGCTCAAGCAGTTCACGCACTTCAGATTCGCTGTGCTTCTCACCCCACTCACGGATCGCCTGCATCGACATATCTTCGCGTTTCACTTCCCCGCGATCGATCAGCACTTTACCGATACTGCGGTAAGCATGGCCGTTCTTGCCGGAGTAGCTGAAGAAGTTAAGCGGGCTGCCGTCGCCAAAATCGATATAGCCACTGCCCTGCACATCCATAATGAAGTTATCCATCAGCGAGTTGCTGTAGGCCAGAATGTAATTTTCGCTCAGCGCACCGGAATAGATCTCGGCGCGGGACGGCAGGCGGCCGCGTTTTGGCGGCATGCGGTAGATAGGATACTTGAACTCACCCTGCGCGGTATGGCGCGCCTGCACTACCGGGGTGTAGTAGCCGGTAAACTGGACGTTACCGTAGTTGTCGGTGCCTTCCATCTGCCAGGCGTCAAGGCCGTACTGGCGCATGGTGCGGGTATCGCCCCCGGCGCGTAACCAGTCCTGCACCGCGTTATAGACGGCGTTCTGCGAGCCATACAGCCGCGGCGAGGCGGTGCGGATTTGGCTCACCTGTTCCGCGAAGTCGCCGCCGTTAATCGGCGCGCCCACGGCATCCGGCTGATTCACTAAAGAGAAAGGCTGGGTCAGTTTCCCGTCTTTATATTGCTGACCGCGATCGGTCGGTTTGGAGGAGCAGGCAGCCAGAATGGCTACCATCGCGCCCGTCATCAGATACTTCGCCCAACGTCCTTTCATTATGTCTCGTCTTTTAGTTGCCCGTTTCTGCGCATCGAAGATAACAAACCGGCAAGGGTATTGAAATGCGATTACCTCCCCTCACGCAAATTTTGCGCAAAAAACAGTCGAACTGTCGGCATAGCATACAATCAACACCTAATTTGGTGATTTTTACGAAAAAGGGTTGCAACAAAAAGTCATCCGAGTATAGTGCGCATCCACGGACGCGGGGTGGAGCAGCCTGGTAGCTCGTCGGGCTCATAACCCGAAGGTCGTCGGTTCAAATCCGGCCCCCGCAACCAATTAAAATTTGATGAAGTATCTTCTACGACTGTAGAAAGACGGACGCGGGGTGGAGCAGCCTGGTAGCTCGTCGGGCTCATAACCCGAAGGTCGTCGGTTCAAATCCGGCCCCCGCAACCAATCAAATTTAAAGAAGTAAGATTCTACGAAGTAGAATGACGGACGCGGGGTGGAGCAGCCTGGTAGCTCGTCGGGCTCATAACCCGAAGGTCGTCGGTTCAAATCCGGCCCCCGCAACCAACACTTCTAAAAACAATAAACACCCTTCCGGGTGTTTTTTTGTATCTGCAGTTTGTCATTTTGCCGGGCGTAAACCCGGCCATCCTGATTATCCGCGTCTCGCCAGCGTCGCCCCATCCGAGAAATAGGCCTTAATCCCTGCCAGTATCGACTCCGCCACTTCCTGCTGGAATGCGGCCGTCTTGAGCTTGCGCTCCTCTTCCACGTTACTGATAAACGCCGTTTCCACCAGTATCGACGGGATATCCGGCGCTTTCAGCACCGCAAACCCGGCCTGCTCGACGCTGTTTTTATGCAGCTTATTAACCCTGCCCAGTCTACCCAGCACGGCTTTACCAAACTTCAGGCTGTCGGTAATGGTCAGCGACTGCACCATATCAAACAGGGTGTGGTCGACGTAGCGATCGCCGCTCTTACTGACACCGCCGATAAGGTCAGAGGCGTTTTGCGAATCTGCCAGCAGTTTTGCCGCCGTACTGGTTGCCCCTTTGGTTGAAAGGGCAAACACCGACGATCCGCTGGGCTGGCGGCTGGTAAAGGCATCCGCATGGATAGAGATGAACAGATCCGCGCGCTGCTTTTGCGCCTTCGCTACGCGCACCTTCAGCGGAATAAAGATGTCTTCATTACGCGTCATATAGGCGCGCATGTTGCCTTCCCTGTCGATCAGCGCCTTCAGGCGACGGGCGATCTGCAGCACCACATCTTTTTCCCGGGTACGGTATTTGCCCACCGCGCCGGAGTCCTCCCCGCCGTGTCCTGGATCGAGCATGATCACAATCGGGCGATCGCGCCCGGCTTTCCCCGGCTTCGGGCCACTCTGCGCAGGCGGAACCTGACGATCGAGATCGCCTTTATTGTAATCTTCCAGCAACGCCAGCAGAGGATCCTGGATATCCGTCGCGTTGGCCGGATAGAGATCCATCACCAGACGCTCTTTGAAACCGGCCACCGGGGCCAGGGCAAACAGCTGCGGCTTCACGTTTTGTTTGAGTTCAAACACCATGCGCACGGTTTTCGGATCAAACTGCCCGACCCGTGCTGACTTAATGTAGGGATCGTCGCCACGGATCTGGGCACTCATCCCTTTGAGGACAGAATTGAGGTTCACCCCTTCGATATCCACCACCACCCGCTCCGGGTTACTCAGGGCGAATTGCTTATAGTTAAGTACCCGGTTGGACTCGACCGTCACGCGTGTATAGGTCGATGCCGGCCAGACACGAACCGCGACGACCTGACTGACGGCAGCAAGCCCTACCTGACTTACGCTAAGCAACCACATTGCCCCGGCCCCTTGTAGCAGGCGGCGACGACTTAATGCTTTACTGGATCCCGACATGCTTCTCCCGAGCAAAGATATCGAATAACTTCTCATAACGTCCAAATTGACCGAAAACTTTAGCGAATGATGCATAAACTGTCATCCTTAAAAGGGTAAACAATCATGCGTTAACGATATCTTCTCTGAATGTTTTCTTTGCTTCGCAGAAAAATTTGGCTTGCGCGCAGGCGCATATTCGAATAAAAATACAAAAATTACGAATAAAAATTCATTGAGGGGTTGTGCCGTGGTGAAGGAACGTAGAATCGAACTGGTCCAGGGATTCCGTCATTCTGTTCCCTATATCAACACTCACCGGGGGAAGACGTTCGTCATTATGCTCGGCGGCGAAGCCATTGAGCATGAGAACTTCTCCAGCATTGTCAATGATATAGGACTGCTGCACAGCCTGGGAATTCGCCTTGTCGTGGTGTATGGCGCCCGCCCACAGATTGAAGCCAATCTGGCCATGCATCATCACGAACCGATTTATCATAAACATACCCGCGTCACCGACGCCAAAACGCTGGAACTGGTTAAGCAGGCTGCCGGCCTGCTGCAGCTGGACATTACCGCGCGGCTGTCGATGAGTCTCAACAATACCCCGCTGCAGGGGGCGCATATTAACGTGGTGAGCGGCAACTTTATTATCGCCCAGCCGCTTGGCGTGGATGACGGGGTGGATTATTGCCACAGCGGACGTATTCGTCGTATCGATGAAGAGGCGATCCACCGCCAGCTCGACGGCGGCGCGATTGTGCTCACCGGCCCGGTTGCCGTCTCGGTGACTGGCGAAAGCTTCAACCTCACCTCAGAAGAGATTGCCACCCAGCTGGCGATCAAGCTGAAAGCCGAGAAAATGATCGGCTTCTGCTCCTCGCAGGGGGTAACGAACGAGCTGGGGAATATCGTCTCTGAGCTGTTCCCGAACGAAGCCCAGGCCCGGGTCGAAGCGCTTGAGGAACAGGGCGATTACTACTCCGGCACCGTGCGCTTCCTGCGCGGCGCCATCAAAGCCTGCCGCAGCGGCGTGCGCCGCAGCCACCTGATCAGCTATCAGGAAGATGGTGCCCTGCTGCAGGAGCTGTTCTCCCGGGACGGTATCGGGACGCAGATCGTGATGGAGAGCGCCGAGCAGATCCGCCGCGCCACCATCAACGACATCGGCGGCATTCTGGAGCTGATTCGCCCTCTCGAGCAGCAGGGGATCCTGGTGCGTCGCTCCCGCGAACAGCTGGAGATGGAGATCGATAAGTTCACTATTATTCAGCGCGACAACCTCACCATCGCCTGTGCGGCGCTCTATCCTTTCCCGGAAGAGAAGATCGGGGAGATGGCCTGCGTGGCGGTGCACCCTGACTACCGCAGCTCGTCGCGCGGCGAGGTATTGCTGGAGCGGATCGCGGTCCAGGCGCGGCAGCTGGGGCTGAGCAAGCTGTTTGTCCTGACCACCCGCAGCATTCACTGGTTCCAGGAGCGCGGCTTCACGCCAGTGGATATTGATTCCCTGCCGGAAACCAAGAAAGAGATGTACAACTATCAGCGTCGCTCGAAGGTGCTGATGGCGGATTTAGGTTAAGACCCCTCACCCTGACCCTCTCCGCACAGTCTTATGGGCTCCACAGTAATTTCCTTGCTTTTAAAGCAATGAAATAATTGCAGAATAATGAAAAACTGACAGCCACTCCCTGGGCCGGCTGAAAATCGCTGAGGCGTTTCCTGCAGGCCGGGGCGAGGCGCATGGATGCGCCGAGAGGGCGGATTTACAGGGATGTTACCTCCGCCCGCCCCCGATAAGCCGTAAGGAATAAGCCGAAGGGACCGCGAAGCGGCGATTTTCTTTGCCGGGAGCCGGGATTGTTAAGGGGCGGCGGCAAGCCCCTTAACACGTTCACGGGTGACGCGGCTGACAGAGAAGCACAAAACATAAAGTGAACGGAACCACCTACTGAGCCGCATGTTCCCCCTCACCCCAGCCCTCTCCCTAAATGGAGAGGGGGCCGTCCGTGCCAATATTTTTTGTGGGGTTCAAAGGGGAAAATTATAACGCCTCAAAAATCGCACTCAGGCCGCTGCGTCGCTCCGTACGGGTGGTGACGGCCTGCACCAGCACACCGTCATCCGCATACAGCGACAACCGCCGACGGGCACGGGTGATGGCGGTATAGACCAGCTCCCGGGTGACCACCGGGGAGATCTGGGTAGGCAGGATCAGCGCCGCATGATCGAACTCCGACCCCTGCGATTTATGCACCGTCATCGCCCAGGCGGTTTCATGCTCCGGCAGGCGGCTCGGCTGCACGGACTTCAGGCTGCCGTCCGGCATCTGGAACCAGACGCGCAGCCCCTGGCCCCGATCCAGCGCAATCCCGATATCACCGTTAAACAGACCCAGCGCACTGTCGTTGCGCGATATCATCACCGGGCGACCTTCATACCAGCGGGAATGCGGCTGACGGCTGATGCGGCGTTTTTGCATCAGCACCTGCTCCAGCCTTTCGTTGAGCCCGGCCACGCCAAAGGGCCCGTCCCGCAAGGCACACAGCAGCTGATAACGACTAAATGCCGCCAGGATCTCCCCTTCTGCGGCCTGGTGCTGCACATGGTCGAGGAAATGCTGATAACCCTGCAGGGCATCCTCCAGCATCACCAGATACTCTTCCCCGCTCTGGAGCTGCTTTTTCTCGATATCGCTGAAGGTGCCGTCAAACACCGAGCGCAGCGCGTGGCGATCGCCGCGGTTAACCGCTGCCGCCAGCTGGCCGATGCCGGAGTCGCTGCCGAAACGGTAGCTTTTTTGCAGCAGGCACAGGCTGTCGCGCAGCGCGCCCGCCACCGGGCTGATGTTGCCTTCCATCTCACATCCCGTCATCCCGGCGAGCTCCTGGGCACGCTGCACGGTAAAACCGGCGCTGGCCCAGGTGCAAATATCACCCAGCACCGCCCCCGCTTCGACGGAGGCCAGTTGATCGCGGTCGCCAAGGAAAATCACCCGGGCATGGGGCGGCAGGGCATCAATCAGACGAGACATCATGGTCAGGTCGATCATCGAGGCCTCATCCACCACCAGCACGTCCAGATGCAGCGGGTTACCGCCATGGTAACGCAGACGCTGGCTGCCCGGTTGAGCGCCAAGCAGACGGTGCAGCGTACTGGCTTCGGTCGGGAAGCGCTTACGCTGGAGATCGGACAGCGGGAGCTGCTGCAGCGCCCCGCCCAGCGACTCGGTGAGACGCGCGGCGGCTTTACCGGTCGGGGCTGCCAGCCGGATACGGCACTTCTCCTCCCCCGCCATCTGGATCAACGCCGCCAGCAGGCGGGCAACGGTGGTGGTTTTACCGGTGCCCGGGCCGCCGGAAATAACCGAGATACGCCGGGTTAACGCCACGGCCGCCGCCACCTTTTGCCAGTTAACGGCTTCGTCAGAGGTAAAGAGCGCGTTCAGGGTACGCTGAACGTCGGCACTGTCGTGAGGTAAGGGATGGTTGGCTTCGCTAAAGAAACTGGCCACGGCCCGCTCATAGCGCCACATCCGGTTGAGATAGAGCCGGTCGCCCGTCAGCACCAGTGGCGTCGGCTCGTCCCCTGCGCTCACCGCCCGGGAACGCATCAGCGTCGTAGGCCAGTCCAGGGTTTTATCATGGAGGGCAAAACAGGCCTGCAGAGCGGCGGTCTTCGCCTCTGCCTGCAGACGTGACAGCGGCAGGCAGACATGCCCCTCTCCGGTATCCCGGCTCAGGATTGCCGTCGCCAGCATCACCGAGGGTTCATCGTTCCCGGCCACCATCATCGCAAACTGTACATCCAGACGACGCAATACGCGCTGTTCTACGGCCTCCAGCAATAATTCCTGCATCGTCATGACACAAGCTCCTCTCGGCTTGCAGAAAACAAGCTATCCATTTGATTTATTAAATTTTCATCCGGGCGGGTGGCAAAGCAGCCGGACCCCGGTGAGCTGCCGTCCACGCCGCGTAAAAACAGGTAGATCACCCCGCCGAAATGGTGCTGATAGTCGTAGTCGGCAATACGGTGGCGCAGATAACGGTGCAGCGCCAGGGTGTAGAGCTGGTACTGCAGATCGTAGCGGTGGGACTGCATCGCGCGAGCCATCGCCTCCGGGGTATAGGCCTCGCCGTTTTCCCCCAGCCAGTTGGACTTATAATCCAGCAGGTAGTAGCGCCCATTATGGCGAAATACCAGGTCGATAAAGCCTTTCAGCATGCCGCGCACCTGGCGGAAATCGAGCGGCGGGCAGCCACGCGACAGCGGATCGTACTCGCGGATTAGCGCATCCAGCGCATCGGCGGTAAGCGGCCCAGCGACCGGCAGGTAAAACTCCATCTCAACCTGTTTATCGGTGGCTGAAAGCTGGCTCAGCGAGATCCCCTCCTCATTGAGCGGCGTCTGCAGAACCTGGTTGATCCAGTGGGTCAGGACCGGCTCCCAGCGGGCGTCATACCCGCCTTTCTGCAGCATCTCCAGCACCCACTCCGGGGAGACGGGTTGCGTGAAATCGAGCGCTTCAAACAGACTGTGTAAAAAGGTGCCCGGCGAAGCGCCGCGTGGAAACTGGTGCGGCGTCAGCTCCGGCTCCTGTGCCACCTCGCCGGTGCCTGCGGCATCAACGTCGAGGCGCGGCATCAGATCCTGAGCGATGCTGTGCCCGCGCTGCTGCAGGCCGGAGTAGCTGGTGACCCGCCAGTCGTCGAACAGCGCGCGTGCTACCTGCCGGGCCTGCAGATCCGGCATCCCCGACTCCGGCATCTGCCAGCGGGCGGTGTCAGCCACCCCGGCAACCTGGAGTGCGATGTGGTCATTGCACAGGGTTTCCAGGCACTGGCGCAGCCCGGCCGCATCTTTCGGCTCGCCGCGCTGGATCAGGCGGCCAAGGGCGCTGAGGTGGAAATCGCTGTCACCGGACTTGTCGCCCCGACGCCGGAACAGCGGCGCGACACCCAGGCTGCAGTGCCAGACCGAACGGGTCAGGGCCACGTACAGCAGACGTAAATCTTCCGCCAGCCGCTCGGCTTCGGCCAGCTCAACGCTGTCCTCCGCCTTGCTGAGGTCGAGCACGGCTTCGAAGGTTTGGCGATCGTGATAAAAGGCCTGATCCTGCACCCGGTAATTGGCGATAAAAGGCAGCCAGACCAGGGGGTATTCCAGCCCCTTCGATTTGTGAATGGTGACGATTTTGACCAGATGTTTGTCGCTTTCGAGGCGCATCTGCTGGCTTGAGGCGTTGCTGTTGGGTTCGGCGATATGCTGCGCCAGCCAGCGCACCAGGGCATGCTCGCTCTCAAGCTGGGTTCCTGCCTCCTGAAGCAGCTCGCTGATGTGCAGAATGTCAGTCAGGCGGCGTTCGCCCCCCGCGGTGGCCAGCATATTTTCAGCAATATTGCGCTGCGTCATGATGTCGCGCAGCATCGCCATCACGCCCCGCTTCTGCCAGCGCTCGCGGTAGCGGGTAAACTCTTCCACCGCCTCATCCCAGAGGGTTTCACTGTTATTCAGCCTGTCGATGTCCCGGGCATTAAGACCGAGCATCGAGCTTGCCAGCGCGCTGCGCAAGGTGCTTTCCCGCTCGGGTGCCAGCACTGCCTGCAGCAGCCAGAGCATCTCCTGAGCTTCGAGAGTTTCAAACACGCTGTCGCGGTTAGAGAGATAGACCGAAGGAATAGTCAGCAATGTCAGCGCGTCGCGTACCAGCGCCGCCTCCTGACGGCTGCGCACCAGCACCGTAATATCCGAGGCCCGCACCGGCCGGGCCTCGTCGCCCCGGTGCAGGATGGCTTCACCGCGAACACCGGCGCTCAGCCAGTCGCGGATTTGCGCCGCGCAGTGCTGGGCCATAAAGGCCTGATAATCCCCGACGCCGCACCCCTCGCCCTCCATCAGCCAGACGCTCATCGCTGGCTGAAAATCACCCCGTAGCTCAAAGCGCAGCCCGGCATTCTTCGGGGCGGATTTGACCGGCTGGAAGGGGATCTCACGGAACATGAAGGCGTCGTTCATCTGTAAAAAGAGAGTATTGACGCTGTCCACCATACCAGGCGCCGAGCGCCAGTTGGTATCCAGCGTATAGTGCGCGGCGACTTCGCCACGCGCTTTCATATAGGTGAAAATATCCGCGCCACGAAAGGCGTAGATCGCCTGTTTCGGGTCGCCAATCAACAGCAGCGCGGTGTCGGGCTGTTGACGCCAGATGCGGCGGAAAATCCGGTACTGCTGGGGGTCGGTGTCCTGAAATTCATCGATCATCGCCACCGGAAAACGGCCCCGGATGGCCGCAGCCAGGGCATCGCCATTGTCGCTGTTCAGGGCCTCATCGAGACGGCTGAGCATATCGTCAAAACCGAGCTCGCCACGACGACGCTTTTCACGCGCCACCGCGTCGCGGATCTCGGCCAGCGCCCGGGTGATCATCAGATCGTTCAGGGTCAGCGGTTCAGCCAGCAGGGTATCGATGGCGACAAACAGCGGGTGTTCCGGCACTTCGCCACCCGCTTTGGTCCGCTCCGCCAGGAACCTCTGCGAGAACTTCTCCAGCGCGTCAGGCAGCTGATAGCTGTGCTTCTCCTCCTGGGCCCAGGCCGTAATGCGTTCGATGTATTTTGCCTGGTTGCCGCGGTTGAACTTGCGCCGGTCGATACCAGAACGTTCGATAACCGCATCGATTTCCGCCACGCTGTTTGACCACTGCTGTTTCATGGTGGCGATTAAGCCGACGATCTTCTCATGGCGGGAGGCCAGGGTTTCGTCCGCAGGCGGGGGGGATTTGATAACCGGGGCTTCACCCTGCAGATAACGGTCGATGGCGCGGAGTAACTCTTCCGGACCTTTCCATAAACCGTGAACCGCTTCGGCAATATCGCGAGGCAAGGGGTAGCAGTGACGGCGCCAGAAGTCGGCGCACGCCTGGTAGCGTAACAGGGATTCATCTTCGATGAGCTGCTGCTCAAAGAGCATGCCGGATTCAAAGGCATTCAGGCTGAGCATCCGCTGACAGAAGCCGTGGATAGTGAACACGGCGGCCTCGTCCATCTGGCGTTCCGCCAGCAGCAGCCACTGCGCCGCCTGCTGTGGGTCGTCGATCTCCTCCAGCAGGCTGGCATACAGCGGGTTGTCCGTGCTCTGTCTCAGGCAGGCAATGCGCAGCTCGTGAATGTTAGCGCGGATACGGCCACGCAGCTCTTCCGTTGCGGCCTCGGTGAAGGTTACCACCAGCAGCTCTTCCACGCTGAGCGGGCGGCTGAAGGCTGCGCTGCCGCCCAGTCCGAGCAGCAGTCGCAGATAGAGTGCCGCGATGGTGAAGGTTTTTCCGGTTCCCGCTGAGGCCTCTATCAGTCGCTCCCCCTGTAACGGTAAACGTAGGGGATCAAGGGACTCGGCGGTATCGGTCATTCGTTCTTACTCCTGGGCAAAGATTGCTGCAATGCACTCACGCTCTTCCAGACCGTCCAGCCTGCAGGTGGGGTGACGTCAGCTTTTTTGCTTTGACTACCTGAAACCTGAGAGAGGATCGCCATCCCCTGCGGGGCAACCACCGCCTGATGGAAGAAGTCGGCGACGTTCTGCGGCGTGAGCTGTTTTATCTCGGCCACTACTTTATCATGCGAATCGAAGCGCATATTACCCCGATCAAAATCTTTGCTGATCTTTGAGGCCTCTTCGGCCAGGGTTTGCGGCGGCTGCGTGATCTGGGCGATCACTGCCTGCTGGATCTGGGCAAACTCTTCTGGCTTCATGGCGCGCAGCTTCGCTTCCGCCTCCGGGAAGAAGGCCTGGAAACGCTGCCAGAGATAATCCGGCTGCTTATCACTGCTTTGCAGCAGGAAGCCCATCCCCCACTGGCGACCAACGTTCATCGAGAAGGCAAACACGGCATAACCCAGCTGCTCTTCGGTACGTAACTGGCTGTAGAACCAGGGCTGCACGATCTGTCCGAGCACAGCGCTGTAAGCTGAGCTGGCGTATTCGTCATAGCCGGTCGGGACAAAGACCGCCGCCAGCGCGGAGTCTGTGCTGCTGCCGGGTTTCTCGAAAATCACGTTCTGCTGTTTATCGACCAACACATCCTGGTTGCGACACCATTCGGTACCTTTAGCCCCCAACTGGGTGCGGACATCCTGCGCCAGGGTTTTCGCCTGATCTTCGCTCATATTGCCGACCACCAGAAACTCAGGTCTGGCATTAGTTTTCAGCGCCGCACGATAGGCCATCACTTCGTCGAGGGTGATGGACGGCAGCAGCGCCCGACGCTCTTCACGCTGGAAGTAAGGCACCTGGGACAGCATCTGCACCGGCATAATGGCCTGATCGAAGGCCTTGCCCTTTTCGGCAGAGTCCATCATCTGGGCATACCAGGATTTGGCCTGCGCCAGCTGCTCCTCGGTGGCGGTGTAGCTGAAGTAACCCTCCAGTAACGCCTTAAACAGCTGCGGCAGACGCTGGGTGTAGCCGTTGGCGTTGAGCATCAGGCCATTGTTGGCGTTGGTCGAGAAACCGATCCCGCCCACGGCGGCCTGGTTGCTGAGCTGATCCAGCGCGATGCCGGCCAGATAGTCATTCAGGGCAAACATCACCTGGTTTTTGGCGCTGTCCATCGCCGCAGGATTACGCAGCACCATACTGACGTTGGCTTTCGGCTCGCTGGCGAAATAGCGGCTCGGGGTATAAACCACGCGCAGGTCAGCCTCGTCCACAATCAGCTGCGGTTTTGCATAGGCTTTAGCTGGTTTGATCAGGGTGAAGTCGTCCGGGATATAGGGGTTCACCTCCGGCAGCTTGAGCGCAATCGCGGCAGATTTCTTCTGCCAGTCGGCAAAAGTTTGCTCGCTGATTTTATCCACCTGATACTCAGCATTCACAAAGTAGGCCGTTTTGTTATGCGGCTCGTCCGGGCTGATGTACCAGATACGGGCGTTCTGCGGCGTCATCATCGCCAGACGGGCTTTGACGGCGTCAGCATCGTACTTATCGGCGATATTGACCGCATCCAGCGTATGCTCAACCGGCACACGGATCATGGTGTCGGCCAGCCACTCAACGTAGTCCATATCGCGGGTGATGGAGGGATAACGGAAGTCGAGATCCAGCACGTGCGCCAGCTCGTCGAAGTAGCGTTTATCGACACCTTTATCACGCAGCAGCGCGAGATAGCTGAAAATCGCGGCAACCACTTCATCACGATGGGCCAGCCCTTTATCGGTTAAGGTCGCGGAGATAGCCAGCACACCGCTGTTGCCGTTGACGATCGGATCGGAGTCCGCGCGGATACCTTCCACCAGCCCCTGGTTTTGCAGCCAGTCGGACAGCGTGTCCGGGCTACGGTTGCCAATCAGGTAGTTAACCAGCTCGTCGGTTTTGCTGCGAAACTGCGCGGTGTTGTTATCAATGCGGAATTCCACGCGCAGTACCTTGCGCGGCATCGCGGGAACATAGTGAATGATTAAGCCTTTCTGCGCATCGGTGACGACCGGCACGGTGATTTCCGGGCGGGTAATATCTTTATTCGGCACCCGACCGTAGGTTTCGGCGGCGAGTTTCGCCAGCTCCGGCAGAGGTTTGTTGCTGTACACCACCGCTTTCATCAGATTGGCGGAGTAGTATTTGTCGCGGAAGGCGTGCAGCGCATCGAGCACCGGGCTGTCCGGCTTGTCGCTCAGCGTTTCGAGATTACCACCAGAAAAGCGGGAGCCAGGGTGCGCGGGGTTGATGGTTTCGGCGCTGACCTGGGCCATACGCATCCCGTCCCGGGTACGGGCCATCGTCAGCTCCGCATTGACGGCGTTGCGCTCGCGATCGGCATATTTTTTATCCAGCAGCGGGGCGGCAATGGCATCCGCAAGACGATCGACCGCGCCTTCCAGCGCATCGTTTTCGACTTCCAGATAAAAGGCCGTTCGGTATGGCGCGGTGCTGGCGTTATGGCTGCCACCGTGCATTTTTAAAAATTCTGCCAGGCTGTCTGGCTGGGGGTACTTCTTTGAGCCCATCAGGGTCATATGTTCAAGATAGTGCGCCAGCCCTGGATGGGACTCAGGATCTTCCAGCGAGCCCACCGGCACCACCAGCGCCGACAGCGACTTTACCGCCTGCGGATCGGAAACCAACAGCACGACCATCCCGTTATCAAGGCGGATCGCCTGATAGTCGCGGGTATCTTTATCGCTTTTGCGAATCGTTTCCTGAACGGGTTGCCAACCGGTATTTGCCTGACTGAGGGGGGTCCAAAGAGCGACGAACAAAACTAAGCTTTTCAACAAGGTGCTGCCTGGCATTCACTACCTCTTCATCACGGACATCATCATTAACACGCTTTGTGCCGGACAGGCCAGCATCTCTTTGTGGTGTACATCAGTCCATGACAAGATGGGCATCATAAATGAATGCCCAAATCTGTGCAATTTTTACACAGAGCCAGGACTAATTAAATTTATACAGCGGCAACAGATAGCGTCGGGCCTCGTCTGTGATGGCCTCGAAGTACTCCGGCTCCAGGGTTCGCCACAGGCGTTGGTACCAGACATCGTCCCCTTCCCCACGCACGATCATGTTACCTTCGTAGGCCTGCAAAAATTTGCTGCGCGCTTTTTGCAGGGTCGCTTCATCCGTTAACATCGCATCATTTGTGGCGTCGTAACAGGTTTTAATCCATGCCCCCCCACTTTCTGGCAGCAGCAGCAGCGGCGTATTCATCCCCTGCCGGTAACCTTCAACCAGCTGCGACAGATACTCCATCGCCTGCGCGGCAGGGAGCGCCGGGAAGCGCCATTCACCGTCTTTGCGCACAAACAGCCGGCTCTCACCTTCGCCACCGCTAGCACAATAGACAAGGTGTTCCAGCCAAAGTTGCAAACCTTGCGAAACGCTGAGCATCGACGGACGCCAGCGCAGCAGCCCGTCAGGCTGCACGTGCTGCAGCCATCCCGTCAGATTTACGCCGTTGCAGTTGAGATCGATCTCCATGCTCTTGCCGGGCTGACGGCACTCAATCACCCGACCTGCAAGGGCCTGCATCTCCTCACACTGGGCATCCCAGGTGATTTCACCGAAGGCGCCATACGGCAGCTGACCCGCCGCGCGATAACGGCGGAACAGCTTCTGCGCATCCTCCAGCTCCACCAGCGCGTTGAGCAGTTGCTGGTTTAACTGGTAGCGGCTTAACCCGTCCAGAGTAAAGGGCTCCGCATCCGGGATCTCGCTCTCTTCGGAGCGGAAATGGACCTGCAAGCGCATCTGGAAAAAGGCCCGCACCGGATGGGCCCAGAAACGCTGGAGCTGTTCAAACGCCACCGTCTCCAGCGGCAAGGGATCCAGCGTCTGGATAAAGTCACCATGGGCCACCCCTTCCCGTTTCGCGGCGGGAAGCCATTCCCGGGCGTAGCTCTGCTGCTCGTTGTCCTCGTAATTGACGGCATCGAACGGCATACGGCTGTGACAGCAGGTGATATGCGCCTTCACGCGCTGTTCACTTTCATCGCAATTAAGATCTTCATCCCCCGGCAGGTAATGGCTTTGACCGATGTAGTCCACCAGCTCCTGAACCAGCACCGACGGGAACCGTTCGCTGTTGTCCTGAATGGAGCGGCCGATGTAGCTGATATAGAGCTGCTGTTGCGCCGAGATCAGCGCCTCGAGGAACAGGTAGCGGTCGTCATCGCGACGGCTACGGTCACCGCGCTGGGACTGTTGGCTCATTAAATCAAACCCCAGCGGTGCCAGCGCCCGCGGGTAAATGCCGTCGTTCATGCCCAGCAGGCAGACCACCTTAAACGGAATGGAGCGCATCGGCATCAGGGTGCAGATGTTCACCGGCCCGGCGAGGAAGCGCTGGCTGATACGCTCCTGGTCGAGACGCAGCGTGAGTTCATCACGTAACAGCGACAGGGGGATCGCTTCGCCATAGTGCGAGGAGATCCCCTCATCAATAATGGCCTGCCACTGCTGCTCAATGAGCGCCATCGCCGCTTCAGTTTCCTGATCCGGCAGGAAGAAATCGTTGAGCATCTCCCGGCATACCGGCATCCACTCCTCGAGCGAGCGCGATTTCATCAGCTCCCGCCGCCAGCGGTTAAGCTGCATCAGCAGCGAAGCCAGATGACCCACCAGCTCGGCGATTAAGCCGCTGGATTCGTCATACGGCAGGACGGCGTTCCACTCCCCCTGGCTGCTCTCCATGGCGTAGCCGAGCAGCATACGCGTCAGACCAAACTGCCAGGTATGCTGGCCAGTGACCGGCAGCTCAAACTCCTGCACGTTGTCATCATCCATTCCCCAGCGTACGCCGGATTCGTTGACCCACTGACGCAGGTAGCGCAGCGCGTCCTCATCGATATCAAAACGGGCCGCCAGTACCGGAACATCCAGCAGGGCCAGCACATCTTCCGGAACGAAGCGGCTGTCCGGCAGGGAGAGCAGGCTGACAAACGCCTGCAGGGCCGGGTGGGACTGGCGCGCACGGCGGTCCGATATCGCAAACGGCAGATAGCGATCGCCCGTTGCGCTGCCAAAAACCGCCTGGATATAGGGGCTGTAGCTGTCGATATCCGCCACCATCACCACGATATCGCGGGGCGTGAGCTGTGGATCCTCCTCCAGCATCGCCAGCAGATTGTCATGCAGCACCTCGACTTCACGCTGCGGGCTATGACACAGATGGAGGGTCACGCTGCGATCGTCGGGATCGAGCAGGCGTTTGTTGGCACTGCTGGCAAACTCTGCCGCCGTGACGCCAGCCACCGCGCGGTTTTCCAGATCCAGAATATCCCGCTGCACGTTATGCAGCAGGCTGTCCGGGGTGATATCCGCAAAGGCATCGACATCGCCTTCACCGGAGGCGGTGAGCTCGGAGAGCATGTAGATATAGTCGCGCCCCAGTTTTCCCCAGGAGGCCAATAACGGATTCGGTAAGTCCTGGATCCCCTGTTCATCAAAGAGGTCGGCCGCCGTCTCGCTGTCTTTAAACAGCGGTACCGCGCGCTCGTCAAACAGGCGACGACGCTGGCGCGTGACGATGCGGGCCAGCCAGCGGGCATCCTGAATATCCCCCCAGTAATGTCGGCACGGGTTGGTGAACAGGATATGAATGTCGATGTGTTTGCCCAGCGCATTCAGCGCCTTGAGGTAAACCGGCGGCAAGGCGGAGATCCCGCAGATAAAGACCCGGGACGGCAATCCGGCAGGCGGCACTGAGGCGGATTCCAGCGTTGCGATAAAACGTTCATAGAGATTGGCACGGTGCCACTGCGGCTGACCCAGCTGTGCAGTATGTTCCACCAGCGCTTTCCACAGCGGTGCCTGCCAGACCTGCGCCTGGTCAAGACCGTCGATCAGTTCACCGGCTTCCCAGCGCGTTAACCATTCGGGGCGATAGACCAGATACTGGTCATAGAGATCCGCGGTACGCGACGCCAGCTGAAACAGTTTTCGTTTGTCGGTATCGTCGTTCAGGTAGTGGCGCAGCATGACGAATTCGTCATGTGTCAGCATCTCAGGCAGCAGCGTCATCAGCTTCCAGCTCATGCTCTGTTTGTTAAACGCGCTCTGTTTTGGGATCTCGGGCAGCACGCGGACAAACATATCCCAGATAAAGCTGGCGGGCAGCGGGAAATCAATATTGGCGGCAATGCCAAACTTTTGCGACAGGGACATCTGCAGCCACTGGGCCATACCGGTGCTCTGAACCAGGATCATCTCCGGTTCAAAGGGATCGTCGAGCCGCTGCTGCTCGACGATAAATTCCATCAGCGCTTCCAGCACATCAAGACGGTTTGAGTGGTAGACCCTTAACATTGCTGCTCCCAACTACTGGCTAACCGGGCAGTGCAGGCGCGTCATTTGCCCCTGCCGACCCAATGGAGAAATAAGTGAGACCGAGATGCTGACACATCCGGCCGGTGTTGTCTGCACCCTGTTGACCTGCCAGCCCGGAGGGATATCCCCGGCGGCCAGCTGTGACTGAGACCAGACATGACGCCAGAGCTGGCGATACTGCTCAAGGGTGACAAAACGGCTGGCTAAAACACGATGGTAACCCGCCAGCCCGGTGACGACCATCACCATCAGCATCATGGCCAGCAAGACCTCGACGATGCTGAACCCCTTCTGTTTCGCTACGGCTGCTGACATAACGCTTTCTCCTTCAGAGGACAAAAATCGCTCCAGCCGTGCGGGGAAAAGACCACCTTTCCACCCTTCACCTCGCCCAGCCGCCACAGCATCACCCTGCCGCTGTTGGCGATAAGCACTACGCGTTCCTCGAGGATGCGTAAGCAGACGCGCCACGGCTGCTGCGGATGCTGTCGGCACGTGACCTCAGCCTGGGTTTGCCAGGGGAGCGTTCTTCCCCACTCCAGCGCGGACTGGGCTATCGCCTGATGCTGTATCGCCTGACGTTCCGTACTGACGATGCGCATCAGGGCGGCCAACTGCTGGTTGAGCCCGGCCAGCATCAGGCTGCCGAGAATCAACAGCAGGAGCACCAGCGCCAGCGATGACATCCCCTGCTGACGATTCACAGATTAAACCCGGTCACGATGTGGTGTGCCTCGACTTCGCCATCAGGCTGTCCGTTGGCGGAGGCCGCCAGCGTCAGGCTCAGCTCCGGCGCAAAGCCCGCCCGTGAAATGCGCTGCACCTGAAAACGCTGAACCCTGATCCTGTCAGGGTCGGTCATTCTCTCCCAACCCTTGCCGTCGCACTGCGTCGCACCTCGCAACGTTTCCAGTGCGCCGCCGTTCAGGCGAAAACCAGTTTGCTCTGCGGCAGCGGATGGCGAGGTTTCCCAGCGGCCGTTGCTGTTTTCGTCCCACTGGACAATGACGCATTCGTCGCGCAGGCCAATCTTCAACCCCTCGCCTTCGCATTTTCCCGTGCAGTACCCCGCCCGCTGCAGGTGCTTACCGATGCCGTTGATGCGCAGCCAGAGTTCCTCTTCCAGCTCCTGCTGCTTCGTCAGCCCCATTATCGACCGCTGTAGCGCAGGCAAAAATCGCGCCGCACTCATCAGCAGCACGCTGCTTATCGCCATCGCGATCAGCACTTCGGTTAGCGAAAATCCTTGCTGATTTACCGGCATGCGAACTCCCCCTTGCCATTGCACATGCGGATACGTCCCCATGCGGAAATCAGGATCAGCCACTCTCCGGCCTGGCTTTGCAGACGCACTCTTCCGGCCCAGGCGGTATCGCGTAAACCGTAAAACCCCAGCGCAGGCGTCAACTCGGTGACCTGTATGTCAGGCCACTGCGGCGTGAGCACAAAGGCGTTGTCCGCCTGGCACTCCGGAATACCGCTCTTTAACAGACACCACCGTTTGCCGTCCTGTTTCAGGGTCACGGTATGGTCCTGATTATTGCGCCAGGCGTCATTTCGCAGCACCACCAGATAATCCCGCACCTGGCGCGCCGTCTGCCATAGCTGCTGTTGCTGCTGCCAGCGCCGCCAGCCATATAGCCCTGCGGCACTGAGCGTCATAATCAGCGAGATGGCGATCAGCATTTCCATGAGGGTAAAACCCTTTTCCTTTTTCATGGCAGCAGTTTGCCGTGAGGAAAAAAACAGTTCGAGGGAGAGATGTGTAAATTACGAGGCGGTTTCAGCACTTCTGGAGGAGTTGCAGCGCGTTGCAATTTCCGCGGACGAAGGCTCGCAAAACCGTCACGCAGGCATAAAAAAACCGGCGCAGAGGGCGCCGGTCATGTCAGGATTGCAGCCTCAGATGGCCACAGGGGCTTTGATTCCCGGATGCGGGTCGTAACCTTCAATTTCGAAATCTTCGAAGCGATAGTCGAAAATGGAGTCCGGTTTACGTTTAATCACCAGTTTCGGCAGCGCACGCGGCTCGCGGGTCAGCTGCAGGTGGGTCTGTTCCATATGGTTGCTGTACAGGTGGGTATCCCCGCCGGTCCAGACAAAATCACCCACTTCCAGGTCACACTGCTGGGCCATCATATGCACCAGCAGCGCATAGCTGGCGATGTTAAACGGCAGACCGAGGAAGACATCGCAGGAGCGCTGATAGAGCTGGCAGGAGAGCTTGCCATCCGCCACATAGAACTGGAAGAACGCATGGCACGGGGCCAGCGCCATTTTATCCAGTTCGCCCACGTTCCAGGCTGAGACGATGATACGCCGCGAGTCTGGATCGTTTTTCAGCTGGTTCACCACGGTGGTGATCTGGTCAATATGGCGGCCGTCCGGCGTAGGCCAGGCGCGCCACTGCTTACCATAAACTGGGCCCAGATCGCCGTTTTCATCCGCCCATTCGTCCCAAATGGAGACGTTATTCTCGCGCAGATAAGCGATGTTGGTGTCGCCCTGCAGGAACCAGAGCAGTTCATGAATGATCGAGCGTAAATGGCAGCGCTTGGTCGTGACCAGCGGAAAGCCTTCCTGCAGGTTGAAGCGCATCTGGTGGCCAAAAATGGAGATCGTACCGGTGCCGGTGCGATCGTTCTTTGGCGTGCCCTCATCGAGCACTTTTTGCATCAGTTCAAGATACTGTTTCATGATTCCTCAGGAGACCTGTTGCTGTGGACGACGATACGCCCAGACCATCATCAAGATGCCTGCCACAATCATTGGCACAGAGAGGATCTGCCCCATGCTGATGTACTGCACCCACTCACCGGTAAACTGCGCATCCGGCTGGCGGAAGAACTCAACGATGATGCGGAACGCACCATAACCGATCAGGAACAGGCCCGATACGGAGCCCGTCGGGCGCGGCTTGCGGATGAACAGGTTCAGAATGATAAACAGCACCACACCTTCCAGCGCCATTTCATAAAGCTGGGACATGTGGCGCGGCAGAACGCCGTAGGTGTCGAAAATCGACTGCCACTCCGGATGCGACGGCAGCAGCGCCATATCTTCGGCACGGGACTGCGGGAACAGCATGGTGAATGACACGCTTGGATCGACGCGGCCCCACAGTTCGCCGTTGATAAAGTTACCGAGACGACCTGCGCCCAGCCCAAACGGGATCAGTGGGGCAATAAAATCAGCCACCTGGAAGAAGCTGCGTTTGGTACGTTTGGCGAAGATGACCATTACCAGGATGACGCCGATCAGGCCACCGTGGAAGGACATACCGCCATCCCAGACGCGGAACAGGTAGAGCGGATCGGCCAGGAAGACCGGGAAGTTATAGAACAGCACATAGCCGATACGTCCACCGAGGAAAACGCCGAGGAAACCGGCATACAGCAGGTTTTCCACTTCGTCTTTGGTCCAGCCGCTGCCAGGGCGTTTGGCACGACGGCCAGCCAGCCACATGGCAAAGACGAAACCGACCAGATACATCAGACCGTACCAGTGAAGCGCAACGGGTCCTACTGAGAAAATGACCGGATCAAACTCCGGAAAATGCAGATAGCCACTGTTCATCTGTCACCACAAGATGTTGTTATTCCGCTGAAAGTGGACAGCGGCAGAGATGCGCGCAGAGGTGTACCCTGCGCTCCAAAGTTGCGAATCATAGCACAAGCGAGCGTGGAGGTTGCGCCCGAGATGTAAAAGATGTGTATAGAGACTTCGCGCAGTTTGTATCCCTCCTCCCGAGGTGAAGGGATACCCGGTGCTTAACGCCCGCCGCGGATCAGGCCACCCATGCCGCGGCGCTCCATAAAGGCCGCCACCTGATGACGCACTTCCGTTGCCAGCTGGGCTTCAAGACTGCGTTTCGCCAGCAGCTGCGCATCCTCAAAGTCAATATGGCGCAAGAGATACTTCACGCGGGCGACGGAGCGTCCGTTCATGGATAAGTGACGGAAGCCGAGGCCAATCAGGATCGCCACACACATCGAGTCACCCGCCATCTCACCGCATAAACGCAGGTCGAGGCCCTGCTCTTGCGCCTCGCGGGCAATCATCGCCAGCGCACGCAGCATCGCCGGATGCAGGCTATCGTAAATGCTCGCCACCCGGGTGTTGTTGCGATCCACCGCCAGCATGTACTGGGTCAGATCGTTGGTGCCCACCGAGATGAAATCAACCCGCGTCGCCAGCTGCGGCAGCATAAAGACCATCGAGGGAACTTCGAGCATCACCCCAATCCGCGGTTTCGGAATCTCGTAGCCGATCATCTCTTCGACTTCGCGTCCGGCGCGTTCGATCAGACGGCGGGCTTCATCGATCTCGTCAATGCTGGTGACCATCGGCAGCAAAATGCTGAGGTTGCCGGTGGCGGCATTGGCGCGCAGCATGGCGCGCACCTGGATCAGGAATATCTCCGGCTGATCGAGGGTAATGCGGATCCCGCGCCAGCCCAGGCAGGGGTTCTCTTCGCTGATCGGCATGTACGGCAGTTGCTTATCGGCGCCAACGTCAAGGGTACGTAAGGTCACCGGTTTGTCGTTGAACATCTGCAACATGCCCTGATACTGCGCGACCTGTTCCTCTTCAGAGGGGAAGCCGCTTTGCAGCATGAACGGGATTTCGGTGCGGTAGAGACCGATGCCATCAATACGGCTGCCGAGCTTCTCTTCGTGTTCCGGACTCAATCCGGCATTGAGCATCACTTTGATCCGCTCACCGCTTTTTAGCGCCGCAGGCTGATTAACGTCATCCTCGGCAAGACGGCTCAGCTCGTTCTCTTCGCTGATAAGCTTTTGATATTCCTGCAACAGCACCGGTTCAGGATCGACCAGCAGCTCGCCGCGATAGCCATCGACTACCAGCGTACGCCGGTGCAGCGCCGAAGGCTGAATATCCGCGCCCATCACCGTCGGGATCCCCAGCGCGCGCACCATAATGGCGGCATGGGAGTTGGCGGCGCCATCGCGCACCACGATCCCGGCCAGCCGGTCCTGCGGCAGCTCTGCAAGCGTGGTGGCGGAGAGTTCATCCGCCACCAGCACAAAGCGCGGCGGCCAGGTATTGGCCCCCTGAATGGTGTCATCGAGATGGAACAGCAGACGCTGGCCTAAGGTACGCAGATCCCCGGCACGCTCTTTCAGATAGCCGTCGGTTAAGGCAGCGAACTGCTCGGCAAATTTTTCGACGATCTTTTTAACCGCCCACTCCGCTACCGAGCCGCTGTCGACCTCGTCAAACAGCTCCCGGCGTAGCCGGGCATCGGATAACAGGTGGGAATAAAGATCGAAGATCGCTGCCGTCTCTTTCTGCGCTCCGGCGGCAAAACGCTTGCTGTAGCGACGAAACTCATTGGCGGCCTCTTCCAGCGCACCGGTGAGACGTTCGCGCTCAAGGGCGGTGTCCAGCGTCGAAGCTTCGTAAACCTGCTCCATTAACGGCAGCGTGGCGTCCATCCAGCCTTCTGCAATCGCAACGCCCGGCGAAGCCGGTAAGGCGCGAATGCGCGTCTGCCGGTACTGACCAAACAGCGCCGCCAGCTGCGACTGGGAGAGGATAGCCGCCATTTGCGTGGCCAGCGTAACGAGGAATGACTCTTCGCTTTCGTCGTACTGGCGCAGCTCACGCTGCTGGACCACCAGCACGCCAAGCAGCTGGCGGCGCTGGATAATCGGCACGCCGAGGAAGGCGCGGAAGCGCTCCTCTTTTACGGAAGGAATATATTTAAAGCTGGGGTGTTTCTGCGCATCGGCAAGGTTGATGGGTTCCGCCAGACGCCCGACCAGACCGACAACGCCTTCATCAAATGCCAGCGCGACGGTACGACCACGCGGTTTTTTCAATCCGCGCGTGGCCATAAGGTAGTAACACCTGCGGTCGTGATCGGCCAGATAGACCGAACAGACCTCGGTTTCCATCGCAAGGCAGATATCCGTGACCAGAATATCCAGCGCCTCGTTGAGCCGCGGGGCACTGGCCACCTTCTCGACTATTTCACGCAGGCGGGTGAGCATAATGTGCGTAGCTTAACCTCTTTTACGTCGCCAGGCAGGTGCGCTCTGCGGCTTAGGAGGGGCCTCCTGAAGCATCATCACAGCACTTGCGAACTCTTTCATCACCCTACGGTAAACGTCGCGCTTAAACGACACGACCTGACGAACGGGATACCAGTAGCTGACCCAGCGCCAGCCATCAAATTCGGGCGTGCTGCTGGTTTGCATATTGATATCCGCATCGCTGCTCACCAATTGCAGAAGAAACCATTTCTGTTTCTGGCCGATACATACCGGCTTTGTGTCCCAACGCACCAAACGCTTCGGTAACTTGTAACGCAACCAGTTGCGGGTCGAAGCCAGAATGCGAACATCCTTGCGGCTTAAGCCAACTTCTTCGAACAGCTCCCGATACATCGCTTGCTCTGCAGACTCTCCTGGATTGATCCCGCCTTGGGGAAATTGCCAGGAGTGCTGACCATATCGCCGGGCCCACATAACCTGACCCTGGCGATTACAAATTACGATACCTACATTCGGGCGGTAGCCATCGTCATCAATCACCGGACTACCCCAAACTAAACCTTATATATAAATGATTGTTTCACACTCCAGTGAGGCGGTAAACCACTCTCTTTCTGGCCTGGAGCCTAATAACATTTGAATAACTCACAATTATCAGCTGAGTTATAAACAGATGAGCGGTCAGAAGGGCAATTTTATTCACTTTTTCTGTGGATAGAGTTGTGAAGAAGTGTGGAATTACCGATGGACAACCCAGATCACTCTGAATATTGCAGAGAATAGCGTTTTTTACAAACCACTATAATTCATACAGTTAAATTGTGAATTGTGTGAGTTACAGCGCTTATTGTGATGCAGGTCACCTTAAAGATCCTGGTGCTGATGAAAGATCGAACAACGTCGGTTTTATCCACAGATTGTGCCAATAAGTTAGGCACATTTTGTCTGATTTTTCGATTTTCATCCCACGTCAAGGCTGTAAATGGAAACAGTAGTGGGTGTTATACCCAGTTATCCCATTTTTCTGTGGATAACAGGGGGTAAGATCCTGTTTATTGTCAGTGACCAGATTTGAACAACCCGGATGCCCTCCTCAACCTGACCGGATTACAGCCGATAAAAACACTGATAAATCATCCACCTGGCATCAGCAAAAAGAAAAAGATAAACTCATTCAGTGCAGTGGAAAACTGCTGTTCATTTTTTAACCATAAGGCAATGCTCATGCTTTCCCTCGCCCCTCTGACGTCTCCCCCCGCAACGGAAGCGGCATTACTGCAACAAGCGCAACGCCTGGCGGGATACTCGCTGGGAGAACTCGCTGCCCTGGCTGGTCTGCCAATTCCCCCCGATCTTAAGCGTGATAAAGGGTGGACGGGCGTTCTGCTGGAGCTGTGGCTGGGAGCCAGCGCGGGCAGTAAACCTGAACAGGATTTTGCCGCCCTGGGGGTGGAGCTGAAGACGATCCCCATCGACAGCCTGGGCCGCCCGCTGGAGACCACTTTTGTCTGCGTGGCGCCGTTAACCGGCAATACCGGGATCACCTGGGAGAGCAGCCACGTGCGGCATAAGTTAAAGCGCGTGCTGTGGATCCCGGTAGAAGGCGATCGCGCGATCCCGCTGGCGCAGAGGCGCGTCGGTGCGCCCTTGATCTGGAGCCCGAATGAGGAGGAAGATCGTCAGCTGCGGCTGGACTGGGAGGAGCTGATGGACATGATCGTGCTGGGTCAGGTGGAGCGTATCACCGCCCGCCACGGGGAAGTACTCCAGCTGCGGCCCAAAGCGGCAAACAGTAAAGCGCTGACCGAAGCCATAGGCGCGGGCGGCGAACCTATCCTGACGCTGCCCCGCGGCTTTTATTTGAAAAAGAACTTCACGGGAGCCCTGTTAGCACGTCATTTTCTGCTGAATACCTGACTTTTTAGCCAGAATTATGTCTTTTATCACAGATTTGCCTGTTTTTTCAGATTTCACCGCTTTGTAAAAAACCTTGCCCGAGTTATTACTACAATAAGATGTAATACGAGCCAGGTGGAGGTAATAAAGAATGAAAAAATGGGCAGTAATAATCTCGGCTGTTGGTTTAGCGTTTGCCGTTTCAGGTTGTAGCAGCGATTACGTCATGGCGACGAAAGATGGCCGCATGATCCTGACCGACGGCAAACCCGAAGTCGACGATGATACCGGTCTGGTTAGCTACCGGGATCAGCAGGGTAATAATATGCAGATTAACCGCGACGACGTTTCACAGATTATTGAAAGATAGTATTAAAGGTCAGCAGCTTGCTGACCTTTTGATTTTTCGCTTCCCCTCTGTCATGTTTATATTCCTTTGTCGGGAGTTTCCTGACGCATAAAACATGTCAACTAAGGAAGCCGGCTATGCATTATCACCGTATCCCCCATAGCGCACTTGAGATAAGCCAACTGGGGTTGGGCACGATGACATTTGGTGAACAAAATAGCGAAGCCGATGCCCATGCGCAACTCGATTACGCCGTCAGCCAGGGCATTAACCTGATTGATGTCGCAGAAATGTACCCGGTTCCGCCGCGTCCGGAAACACAGGGCTTAACCGAAACCTACGTCGGCAACTGGCTGGCGAAACGCGGTAATCGCGAAAAGCTGGTTGTTGCCTCCAAGGTCAGCGGCCCGTCGCGCAATAACGACAGCGGCATTCGCCCGAATCAAAACCTCGATCGTAAGAACATCCGCGCCGCGCTGGACGCCAGCCTGACGCGTCTGCAGACCGATTACCTCGACCTCTATCAGGTTCACTGGCCTCAGCGTCCGACCAACTGTTTTGGCAAGCTCGGCTATAGCTGGAGCGACAGTGCGCCGGTCGTTACGCTGCTGGAAACCCTGGAAGCCTTAACCGAGTGCCAGCGTGCGGGGAAAATCCGCTATATCGGTGTCTCTAACGAAACGGCCTTCGGCGTGATGCGCTATCTGCACCTGGCGGATAAGCACGATCTGCCGCGCATCGTTACCATTCAGAACCCGTACAGCCTGGTGAACCGCAGCTACGAAGTGGGTCTGGCGGAAGTGAGCCAGTATGAGGGCGTCGAGCTACTGGCCTACTCCTGCCTGGCCTTTGGCACGCTGACCGGTAAATATCTTAACGGTGCAAATCCGGCGGGGGCACGTAATACGCTGTTCAGCCGCTTTACCCGTTACAGCGGCGAACAGACGCAGAAAGCGGTAGCAGCCTATGTGGATATCGCCAGACGTCACGGGCTCGATCCGGCGCAGATGGCGCTGGCGTTTGTACGCCGTCAGCCGTTTGTTGCCAGCACCCTGCTGGGCGCGACCACTATGGAGCAGCTGAAAACGAACGTCGAAAGCTTCCATCTGGAGCTGAGCGAAGAGGTGTTAGCGGAGATTGAAGCGGTGCATCAGGTGTATACCTATCCGGCACCGTAATAAAAGCAAAAAGGCAACGTAAGTTGCCTTTTTTAATGTTTGCGCCCTCTCCCCGTGGGAGAGGGTCGGGGTGAGGGCATCAGGGCACACAACCCATCGGCCCTGTCACCGCCGACGCTGCCAGATCCACAGTCCCGTAATCGCCAGCGCAAACAGGCCCCCAAACCCAACGCCAATGCCTACCACCGGCACACCCACTTTCACCGCCAGCGAGTAAAGACCCAGCATCAGCAGCATGGCGGCGTTTTCGCCGAGGTTTTGTACCGCGATGGCGTTACCTGCCCCCACGGTATGTTTCCCGCGCTCCTGCAGTAGCGCATTCAGCGGCACCACGAAGAAGCCACCGCAGATCCCCATCAGGAACAGCAGCGCATAAGCCGGTAACAGCGCATGCTGCAGCGCGAAGATCAGCACCACAACGCCGATCAGGATCCCGGCGGGCATGCAGCGTGCGACGGTTTGCAGCGTCACCAGCTTCGCTGCGGCCCCCGCACCCAGCACAATGCCCACTGCCACCATCGCATTGAGATAGGTCGGCGTGGCGTTATCGGTAATGCCCAGCGCCGTTGGTACCCACAGCACCAGCAGGAAGCGCAGCGTCACCCCCGCGCCCCAGAACATGCTGGTGCCCAGCAGCGAGAAGCGGGTTTCGCCGTTACGCCACAGCACCCGGCAGGCGTTAAAGAAGCTGGCGGTCATCGGCGTAAAACGCCAGGACTGTCCCGGACGCGCCGCCGGCAGTTTCGGGATAAACAGGTTAGCGATCACCGCCCCGCCATACATCACCGCGCAGACACCCAGTGCCGCCAGCACATGCCAGTCCGCCAGCACCCCGCCTGCCATCGAGCCCAGCAGGATCGCCGCAATCGTCGAGGCCTCCATCAGGCCGTTGGCTTTGACCAGCTTATCACCGGTGGTGAGTTCACCGAGGATGCCGTATTTGGCCGGTGAGTAGGCTGCCGCTCCGATCCCCACCAGCGTATAGCCGATAAACGGATTCACACCAAAGCAGATGCTGGCGGCCCCCAGCAGTTTCAGGCTGTTGGCGAACATCATTACCCGCCCTTTGGCGAAGCTGTCCGCCACCTGACCGACAAAGGGGGCGAAAATGATGTAAGCGCCCACAAACACCATCTGCAGGATCGGCTGGCTCCAGTCCGGATAAAACTGGGATTTGAGCAGCGCCAGGGTGGCAAACAGCAGCGCGTTATCACCAAAGGCAGAGAGGAACTGGGCGGCAGTGACCGCCATCATCCCTTTCGACCAGATGGAGGTGTTAGTGGGTACTGACTCACTCATTATGCGGCTCCGCCTGGTCAACCATACCTTTGAGAGTAACGAAATCCGGTTTGCCGCTGCCCAGCACCGGGAGTTGTTTCAGATAGCGAATATCGCGCGGCATCGCCAGCTCCGGAATGCCATGCTCGCGGGCCTTCTGCAGCAGCTGCTCGCGCTTCAGTTCGCTGTCGGTAGTAAAGAGCACCAGCGCCTCGCCTTTGCTGGCATCGGTTTTCACTGCGGTAGCGTGCATTTTGTCCGCCGATACGGCCAGCGCCAGCTGTTCAACCATCTCCAGCGACACCATTTCCCCGGCGATTTTGGCAAAGCGTTTTGCGCGCCCCTGGATCTGCACGTAGCCCTGCTCGTCAAAGCGCACGATGTCGCCGGTGTCGTACCAGCCAGTCTCCACCTCACCGTTAACGTTTTCTGCCGTCGGCACTTCCAGCACGCCGGGGTTTTCTACCCGCAGATAGCCGTTCATGACGTTCGGGCCCTTCAGCTGCAGACGTCCGCCCTCTTCGATACCCGGCACGGCAAGCAGCCGCGCGTCCATCCCCGGTAAAATGCGTCCGACGGTGCCGGGTTTGGCCGCCATCGGCACGTTAATGGAGACCACCGGCGCGCACTCGGTCACGCCGTAGCCCTCCAGAATGCGCAGACCAAACTTGTCCTGCCACAGCTGGCGAGTGCTCTCCTGGAGTTTCTCTGCCCCGGCCACCACGTAACGCACGCGGTGGAAATCGTACGGATTGGCAAAGCGGGCGTAGTTGCCGAGGAAGGTCGAGGTGCCGAAGATCACCGTGCAGTTACGGTCATAAGTCAGCTCCGGCACAATGCGATAGTGCAGCGGACTCGGGTAGAGGAACACTTCGGCCCCGGTCAGCAGCGGCGTGAACAGCCCTACCGTCAAGCCAAAGGAGTGGAACAGCGGCAGCGCCGACATAAAGCGGTCTTTCGCGGTGAAGTCAGCGATGGTTTTGATCTGCTCGACGTTGGCCAGCAGGCTCTTATGGCTGTGAACCACTCCTTTCGGGTTCCCCTCCGAGCCGGAGGTAAAGAGGATCACCGCGGCATCTTCCGGCTGTTGTTTGACCTGGGCCAGGTGCGGCATCAGCAGGTGGGCAAAAATCCACAGCTTATCGCCGACAGTGACTTCGGCTTTCAGATCTTCGAGGAAGACCCAGCGCACCTGGGTAAGCTGCTCCGGCAGATGCCAGAGTTTGCCTTTATCAAGAAAGGTGCGTGAGGTGAACACGGTGTTGATCTGCGCGGCGGTGAAGGCGCTGCTGAGCCCTTTCACCCCTGCGGTGTAGTTCAGCATCGCCGGAATACGCCCGCGGGAGACGGCGCCAAAGATCACCGCAGCGCTGATCCCGGCATTCGGCAGCATCAGGCCGATCTTCTCCCCCTGCTTGCTGTATTTTTCGAGGATACGGCCAACAAACAAGGTCTTGGTCAGCAGCTTGTGATAGCTGTCAGGGGCAAAGTTGATGTCGTCGATGCAGTTTTTCTTCGCGCCATAGCGGTACATCGCCGTCAGCAGCGACTCGTACAGGGTTTCGCGCGGGCGGACTGCCATCCGCGCTTCCATCATCACCTGATGCAGCATCTCCCCGGCGATTTTACGTCGATCGCGGGCACGCGGTACGTCGGGCATCGGCAAGGAGGTGGGCGGCAGCAGATGCAGGGTGATGCGCGGGAACAGGCGCTGTTTCACCAGCCCTTTCAGGCGGCTGAAAAATGTCAGCTCCGCGCCTTCAATGCGCACCGGCACCACCGTGGCACCGGATTTCGCCGCCACAAAGCCCGCACCGTCATAGATTTTCATCAGCGAGCCGGTGATGGAGATCCGACCTTCCGGGAAGATCACCACCGGACGCCCCTGCTCAATCAGACGCACCAGATGTTTAATCATCATCGGCTTGGTCGGGTCGAGCGGAACAAAATCAATCAGCTTCGTCAGCCAGCGCATGTACCACTGCTTGCTGACGGAGGTATAGACCGCAAACACCGGACGCACGGGTAAAAACAGCGCCAGCAGGATGCCATCAATAAAGGAGACGTGGTTGGGGGTAATAAGAACGCGATCGGCGTGCAATGCCTGCGTGTCGCCCGTCAGACGGACGCGAAAAAGAAGACGGAACAGCGTGCGGAAGAACCCAAATAGCATTTCAACTCCCTTTGCCTTTCAATGAGCCGGGTTACGGTAAATTGTGGCAGATTACACGAGAAGTGCAGCAGGAGCGACAGCCGGATAAAGACAAAAAAAAACCTGCGCATCTGCGCAGGCTGGTGCAAGAGATGAGTACGCAGTACGTACTAAGAATTCTCACCAATCAATACCTCTGGGATCTCAAATGTAGCAATGGCGACCAAACCCCCGCCAGCAGACAATCGCAACAGCCTGAGGCAAAGTGTAAGCAAAGATTCAAATTCTCCCGCTTCTGTCACGCTTCGCTGTGTAACGATTACACAATTTCCTCTGCCGTCTGTCACCTTTGTGAATTGCCTCACCGCCCTGCGCTTGAATACGCCTCACTTTTCCGCAACACTATTTAGTGTGTAAACGCTTACCCTAAAGAGAAGGTAGAGAATGGCGACAATTAAGGATGTGGCCCGACTGGCGGGTGTTTCTGTTGCCACGGTTTCACGCGTCATCAACAATTCACCCAAGGCCAGCGAAACGTCCCGCCAGGCGGTGATGACTGCCATGGAATCCCTGAATTATCACCCGAACGCCAACGCCCGGGCACTGGCTCAGCAGTCCACCGACACCGTCGGGCTGGTGGTGGGTGATGTGTCGGATCCCTTTTTCGGCGCGATGGTGAAAGCCGTTGAGCAGGTCGCCTACCACACCGGCAACTTTCTGCTGATTGGCAATGGCTACCACAACGAACAGAAAGAGCGTCAGGCGATTGAGCAGTTGATCCGCCATCGCTGCGCGGCGCTGGTGGTGCATGCCAAAAAGCTGTCAGATGACGAGTTAGTGCATCTGATGAAGCAGATCCCCGGGATGGTAATTGTGAACCGCATTATCCCCGGCTATGAACAACGCTGCGTGGCGCTGGACGATCGCTACGGCGCCTGGCTTGCCACCCGCCACCTGATCCAACAGGGGCATACCCGCATCGGCTACCTCTGCTCGAACCACCCCATCTCCGATGCCGAAGACCGGCTGCAGGGCTACTACGATGCGCTGCGCGAGAACGACCTGCCCTGCAACGATCGTCTGGTCACCTACGGTGAACCTGATGAGAGCGGCGGGGAGCAGGCGATGACGGAACTGCTGGGACGAGGGCGTAACTTTACGGCGATTGCCTGTTATAACGATTCGATGGCCGCCGGGGCGATGGGGGTGTTGAACGATAACGGGATTGACGTGCCGGGAGATATTTCGCTGATCGGCTTCGATGACATTCTGATCTCCCGCTATGTCCGCCCGCGTCTGACCACGGTGCGCTACCCGATCGTCACCATGGCGACTCAGGCGGCGGAGCTGGCGCTGTCACTGGCGGATAAACGCCAGCCGCCGGAGATCACCCACGTGTTCAGCCCGACGCTGGTGCGCCGTCACTCGGTCACGCCACCGGCAGAGTCGGCCAGCGAATAGCGGTAGAGGTGCACGGTTTTGTCCGGGTACTCCAGACCGTCACCGATATAGTGCCAGCCGTAGCGTTCATAGAAATCGCGGCAGGCGGACCAGAGATGCAGTTCGCGATGCCCGCTCTCTGCGGCATACCTCTGCACGTACTGCTGTAATTTTCCTGCCAGCCCCTGCCCGCGCGCCGCTTCGTCCACGTACAGCGCCGCCAGCCAGGGGTAAAGATCCTGGCGGGTGATCAGGTCGCAGCGCCATAACCCCACCGTGCCGAGTAACCGATCGCCCTCGGTGGCAATAAAGGTCAGCGGCAGCGCGTCCGGAGTTTGACTGTAGGTCACTACGCTGGCGAAAAAGTCTCGCGCCAGCCCGTCGCCAAAGGCCTGCCACAGCCAGTCGATCACCTGCTCCGCATGTTGCGGGGCGGCGTAAAGCGGTTGGATCTTCACACCAGCTTCCCCTGAAAAACAGGCACCGACTCAAACAGGTAGCCGTCAAAATCCGGGGCGTCTTCATCGGAGAGCTCCAGCAGGCTCTTTTTGACATTTTCCAGATGCTGGAACATGGCCTGCCAGGCCCCCATCACATCGCGGCGACGCAGCGCGGCGAGGATGGTTTGCCGGTCGCCCAGCCACTTCAGACGGTACGCCCGGCTGGCGATATGGACGTTGAACTGCTGCCACAGCGGGCTGCTGTCCATGTGGTGCCAGACGCTTTCGACGGTCGCCAGCAGCATCTGATTCTGCGTGGCACCCGCCAGCACCAGATGGAACATCTTGCTGTTGTCCTGGCTGTTGTCGTTGGCGGCGATCGCCCGCTGCTCCTGCTCGATGATGCGACGCAGGTTGTCGATATCGGCGCGGGTGGCCATTTTGGCCGCAAAGGCGGCGATGTTGCTTTCGAGCAGCTGGCGCGCCTGTAGAATTTCAAACGGGCCAACGTCGCTTGTTAACAGACGCTCTTCCTCGTTCTCATGCTCTTCGGGGATGCGCATCACGTAGACGCCGGAACCCTGACGGATATCCACGGTGCCCTGCAGCTCCAGCATCAACAATGCTTCGCGCACGATGGTGCGGCTGACGCCGTAGGTCTCCGCGATATTGCGCTCCGGCGGCAGACGCGAGCCCACGGGATAGTGCCCCTGGATGATCTGGGCGCGTAAATCCTCGCCAATCTCCTGGTACTGCTTCTTTTCCGCCGGGACGACAGCCTTATCCACGTTATCACCTGTACTCTGAGTTAATGCGGGCCAGTTTGCGCCCTATGTTACCAGAAGCGCCGCGATCTGCGCCTACTTCCATTCGTCATCGAGGGTCAGGGTCAGGACGCGCGAATCGCGCAGTTGCCGGAACCAGCTGGCCGACTTTTTAGCGCGTCGGGCGCGGTTATCCGCCAGGTCGATCTCAATCAGACCGTAGCGGTTCTTGAAGGCGTTCATCGGCGAGACGTTATCGGTGAAGGCCCACAGCATGTACCCGTGGCAGTTCGCCCCCTCCTCCCGCGCCAGCAGGGTGTAATAGAGATGCTCGCTGATAAAGTTGATGCGGTAGTTGTCCTCGATAATGCCGTCACGGTTACGGTACTGGCCTTCGTTCTCAACCCCCATCCCGCTTTCGGCCACGAACCAGTCGATGTTGCGGTAGTCGTTTTTGATCCGCATCGCCATGTCGTAAATGATGCGCGGGGCGATCTCCCAGCCGCGGGAGGGATTCATTCGTCGCCCCGGCAGTTCAAACGGCTCATAGTAGTACGCCGGATGGAACGGCGTCTCCGGGTGCCAGGCCCGGGACGGCGCCTTCACCCGGTGCGGGTAATAGAGGTTAATCCCCAACTCGTCGACGGTGTTGTCGGCAATCAGCGCCAGCTCCTCGGGGCTGTACTCCCACGACACCTGATGTTTTTCCAGCAGGGTGAACAGCTCCTGCGGGTAGTAGCCGTGCACCAGCGGATCGAGGAATACCCGGTTGTAGAACAGATCGTAGATTTCGGCAGCCTTCACGTCATGGGCCGCACGTGAGCGCGGATAGGTCACTTCCGGGTTGAGAATGCAGCCCACGCTGCCGTTATACCCCTTCTCGCGGAACAGCTTCACCACCTTCGCCGTCGCCAGTACCTTATGGTGATTCCACTGCATCCAGGTGCTGGTGTTCTGTTCGTAAGGCCAGCGCAGCGCGTCAAGATAGACCCGGGTCTGGACCACAATCGGCTCGTTGAAGCTAAACCAGCGCTTCACCAGGTGGTGATAGCGGGCGAAGACCTGTTCGGCATAGCGGACAAACAGCTCCACCACGTGCTTCGAGGCCCAGCCCCCGTAAGTTTCCAGCAAGGTGCCAGGCAGCTCGTAGTGCTCCAGGCAGATCATCGGCTCGATGCCCTGACGGTGCATCTCGGCAAACAGGGCGTCGTAATACGCGGCGTACTCCTCATCGACGGTGGCGTTTTCATAGTCGGTGAGAAAACGCGACCAGTTGATGGAGGTGCGGTAGTGGGTCAGCCCGGCCTGCTTCATCAGCGCCACGTCTTCGCGGAAACGGTTGATAAAATCGGTCGCCACCGCCGGGCCGTAGCCGTTATGCCACACCTGACGATCGTTTTTGTACCAGAGATCGATCCACGAATCCTGGCCCGCTTTCTTCCCGATCCAGCCCTCGGTCTGCCAGGCGGAGGCCGCGGCCCCGAGGATGAAGTCCCCGGGGATAGTCATCTGTTTAATGCTCATGCGTTATTCGTCGCCTCCTTGTTAGCAGCCTGAATCGCGGCCTGCTCGGCACGGCGTGAAGCGATCTTCACAAACGGCAGGTAGATCAGCACCGCCGTGATAATGCAAACACCCTGCGTGACCACCGCCCCCATCGAACCGGCAGTGGAGAGCCAGGCGTTGATCAGCGGCGGCGTGGTCCAGGGGACCATCACCACCGCTTTGCCGGCAAAACCGGTGACGGTGGCGAAGTAGCCGATGGAGCCGGTCACCAGCGGGGTGATGATGAACGGGATGGCCAGAATCGGGTTGAGCATGATTGGCATACCGAAGATCACCGGCTCGTTGATGTTAAAGATCCCCGGCCCGATAGAGAGCTTGGCGATCTCCTTCATCTCTTTACGTTTGGTGCCAATCATCACCGCGATCAGCAGGCCGATGGTCAGGCCTGAGCCGCCGATGCTCATGTACACATCCCAGAACGGCATGGTGATGATGTTGGGGATCTCTTTCCCCTGCTCAAAGGCGCTCATGTTGACGGTGATCGCCCCCAGCAACAGTGGCTCACGGATCGGTTTGATCATCTGGTTACCGTGGATCCCGATCACCCAGAACAGCTGGGCGACGAACATCAGCAGCAGGATCCCCGGCAGGCTTTGCACCACCCGCTCCAGCGGCTGCTGCACCACCTGGTAGACCGCATCGTAGAGGTACATGCCGGTGACCTGATGGAACACAAAGCCGAAGGTGGCGATGACGGTGGTGGTAATGATCGCCGGGATCAGCGCCGAGAACGAGGCCGACACGTTCGGCGGCACGGTGTCAGGCATCCTGATTTTCAGCCCCGGACGGCCCTCCAGCCAGCAGTAGATCTCTACCGACAGGATGGCGATAAACATGCCGAGGAACAGGCTGCGGGTGTCAGAGAACTGGCGCAGGAGCACGTCTTTCACGATGTGCATTTCGCCGTCGATCATCATCTCCACGGTGGTCGGGGTGACGCAGATAAAGCAGATCACCGCCAGCAGCCCCGGGAACAGGGACTTAATGCCGTTAATGCGCCCCAGCTCGATGCCAATTAAGAAGACGGCCCCGATATTGAGGAAGTTCAGGGTGGCGTAGTTCAGGGCGCTGGTGATCGGTTTCAGCGTGGCGAGGAACGAGAGCGACTCAAAGCTGGCTAAGCCGTTTTTTGGATCCAGCACCATGTTGGAGATCAGCACCGAAAATGCGCCTACGATGATGACCGGCATTAAGGTGATGAAGGCGGACTTTATCGCCATGATATAGCGATAACTGTTGAACTTAGTGGCGAAACTGCCCAGAGAGTTGATCAGTTTTTCCTGTAATGCCATGGGGTAATACCTCAGTAAAAGGGCCTTTATTGGGATAAGGTGTACAGCCGGCTTCTATTGGCATACCAAAAATAGCTTCTGGTGAAGATTTGTTCTGTGATTAAGCTCCCAACGCGGCAAGAGGTATCCCGGAGTGTGATTTATAACCACTTTGGTATACCACTTTTACCTGACCCGTCACCCGTTACCAGAAAGCGTGATCCTGATGGGGGTTTTGCCTCTCCCGCCCGGCTTATGCCCCTGAACGTCTGTGATAAACTTGCGTGCATAACGTGGAAGCAGGAAGAGCAAATGGCAACAATGCTGGATGTCTCACTGCGCGCGGGCGTGTCGAAAGCCACGGTGTCGCGCGTACTGAACGGCACAGGTCAGGTGAAAGAGAGTACCCGTCAGCAGGTGTTTAACGCGATGGAAGAGCTGGGCTATCGCCCCAATTTTCTGGCGCGATCGCTGGCGAACCGGACCAGCAACAGCATTGGTCTGGTGGTCTCGACCTTCGACGGTTTTTACTTTGGTCGCCTGCTGCAGCAGGCCTCCCGTCAGACCGAAACGCACGGGAAACAGCTGATTGTCACCGACGGTCACGATACCCCGGAGCGGGAGGAAGAAGCGGTGCAGATGCTGGCCGATCGCCAGTGTGATGCCATCGTGCTTTACACCCGCTACATGAGCGAAAAAGCGATCATGAAGCTGATCAACAGCGTGCAGATGCCACTGGTGGTGATCAACCGCGACGTCAGCCAGGCCCGGGAACGCTGCGTGTTCTTCGAGCAGCAGGCAGCGGCGTTCAGCGCCGTGGAGTACCTGATAAGCCAGGGGCACCGGGAGATCGCCTGTATGACGGTGCCGATCCACACCCCCACCGGCAAGGCGCGACTGACCGGCTACCGCATGGCGCTGGAAAAGCATGGCATTCCCTGGGATGAGAGCCGGGTAAAGTACGGTGACTCAGGGATGACCCGCGGGTATGAGCTGTGCCAGGAGTTACTCAACGACAAGGTGCCATTCAGCGCCCTGTTTGCCTGTAATGACGATATGGCTTTGGGGGCGTCGAAGGCGCTGCACCAGGCCGGGCTGCATATTCCGCAGGATGTGTCGCTGTTCGGCTTTGATGACGCCCCCTGCGCGAAATGGCTGGAGCCTGCACTTTCTACCGTCTATCTGCCGATCGACAACATGATCACCACCGCTATCGATCAGGCGATCCGACTGGCGAAAAGCGAGCCGATCGAAGCGATTCCGCCGTTTACCGGCACGCTGGTATTACGCGATTCGGTAGCGACGGGACCCTGGTTCGATCAGAACAATTCGAGGGCGAGCAGTTCCTGAATGGTCTGGCGACGGCGAATTAAACGCGCCGCGCCCTTATCAAACAGCACTTCCGGCAGCAGCGGACGGCTGTTGTAGTTCGAGGACATCGACGCGCCGTAGGCACCGGTATCGTGCAGCACCAGATAATCTCCAGGCACAACCTGCGGCAGCGCGCGGGTTTCAACTTTCCCGCCCTCCTGCTGGGTGAAGACATCACCGGATTCACACAGCGGCCCGGCCACCACCGTCTCCACCACTGACGCCTGGGTTAAATCCCGGCCGTCAGCCGCGAGGGCGGTAATGTGGTGATAGCTGCCGTACATCGACGGACGCATCAGATCGTTAAAGCCCGCGTCGATCAGCACGAAGTGACGGCTGCCCATCGCCTTCACGCTGCGCACCTGCGCCACCAGCACGCCGGATTCCGCCACCAGGAAACGCCCCGGCTCGATCTCCAGCTTCACCGGATGACCCAGGTGGGCGGCAATTTTCTCCCGCGCGCCGTTCCACAGGCCATAGTAGTGATCGGTGTCGATCGCCTCTTCCCCTTCGCGATACGGGATCGATAAGCCACCACCCGCGGAGATCGCCTCCAGATCCTGACCAAATTCGATCACCTGGCGCACCATCGCGCCGCACACCTGCTCCAGGTGACCGTAGTCCACGCCGGAGCCAATGTGCATGTGAATGCCCACCAGCTTCAGGTTATAGCGCTGCAATACTTCCAGCGCCGCAGGCAGATCGCTGTACCAGATGCCGTGTTTACTGTTTTCGCCGCCGGTGTTGGTCTTCTGGCTGTGGCCGTGACCAAAGCCCGGGTTGACCCGCAGCCAGACGCGATGGCCCGGCGACACCTGCCCTAATTGCTCCAGCATATCCACCGAACCGGCGTTAACCGGGATCTGCAACTCATGCACCCGGGCCAGGGTGGCGCTGTCGATCAGGTCGGCGGTAAAGACGATGGAGTCGCGTTCACGCTTTGGATCGTAACCCGCCGCCAGCGCACGCTCGATTTCGCCCAGCGAGACGGAGTCGACCTTGACGCCCTGCTCGCGCATCAGGCGCAGAATATGGATATTGGAGCAGGCTTTCTGGGCAAAGCGCACCACGTCGAACTGATGCAGCGCCGCAATTTTGTCGCGGATAATCTGCGCGTCATAAACCCAGACCGGGCAGCCAAACTCCGCAGGCAGGCGCAGTAAATTGTCAGCGTTCAGGTCGGTATCAGTGTTGTTCAGCGGGCGTGGCATGGTGTTCTCCGGGAAGGCAATTTTTAATGATTACGCCATAGCGCGAAGAGAATAAAAAATATCGTTTTATCGCCAGTCTATGCAAAAATGATATGGATTACGTTCAACCAGGTCGCCTCCCATGCCCGCTGTAAACCTGCGCCATATTGAAATCTTCCACGCGGTGATGACCGCCGGAAACCTGACCGAAGCGGCCCGCCTGCTGCACACCTCTCAGCCGACGGTGAGCCGCGAGCTGGCGCGCTTCGAGAAGGTCATCGGCCTGACGCTGTTTGAGCGCACCCGCGGGCGGCTGCACCCCACGGTGCAGGGGCTGCGGCTGTTCGAGGAGGTGCAGCGATCCTGGTACGGGCTGGACCGCATCGTCAGCGCCGCCGACAGCCTGCGCGAGTTTCGCCAGGGCGAGCTGTCCATCGTCTGCCTGCCGGTCTTCTCTCAATCTTTTTTGCCCGCCCTGCTGCAACCCTTTCTCGCCCGCTACCCGGACGTGAACCTGACCATCGTCCCGCAGGAGTCGCCCCTGCTGGAGGAGTGGCTTTCGGCCCAGCGCCACGATCTCGGCCTGACCGAAACCCTCGCCACCCCGGCGGGCACCGCCCGACACGAACTGCTCTCATTAGATGAGGTGTGCGTCCTGCCCGCCGGACATCGGCTTGCTGAAAAAGCGGTGCTGACCCCGACGGATTTTCAGGGTGAGAACTACATCAGCCTGTCGCGCACCGACAGTTACCGGCAGCTGCTGGATACTCTGTTTGCCGAGCATCAGGTGAAACGACGGATGGTGGTGGAGACCCACAGCGCCGCGTCGATCTGCGCCATGGTACGGGCGGGCGTGGGGATTTCGGTGGTGAATCCGCTGACGGCGCTGGATTATGCCGACAGCGGCATTGCGATCCGCCGCTTCACTGTTTCGGTGCCCTTTACGGTGAGCCTGATTAAGCCGCTGCACCGCCCGGCCTCGGCGCTGGTGGATACCTTTAGCGCCCATCTGCAACAGGGGCTGGATACCATCATCGATCCACTGGAGCGGCTTTTATCCTCGCCGGTTACGAAAGCATAAACTCCACCGCATCGGCGGCGTGGATCGCCGCGGTATCAAACACCGGGATCGGGCTCTCCTCCGCCGGGATCAACAGGCCAATCTCGGTACAGCCGAAGATCACCCCCTGAGCCCCTCGATCGGCGAGCGTCTGGATCACGCTCAGGTAGTAGTGGCGCGCGGCGTCGCTGAAGGTGCCGAGGCACAACTCCTCGAAGATAATCTGATTGATGCGGGCCCGCTCCGCCTCATCCGGGATCAGGCTCTCGATGCCGTACTGCGCCGTCAGCCGTCCACGATAGAAATCCTGTTCCATGGTGTAGCGGGTGCCGAGCAGGGCCACGCGGTTCATGCCCGCCGCGGTAATCGCCCGCCCGGTGGCATCGGCGATATGCAGGAACGGAAGAGAACAGCGCGCTTCGATCTGCGCGGCGACTTTGTGCATGGTGTTGGTGCAGAGCAGAATGGCCTCCGCTCCCGCCCCCTGCAACCCCAGCGCCGCATCGGCGAGGATCTCTCCGGCTTTGTCCCAGTCGCCGCTGGACTGGCAGGCTTCGATCTCATGAAAATCGACGCTGTGCAGCAGCAGGCTTGCCGAGTGCAACCCGCCCAGGCGCTGCTTCACCCCTTCGTTGATCAGACGGTAATACGGAATGGTGGATTCCCAGCTCATTCCTCCCAACAGGCCTATCGTTTTCATCGCGCTCTCCTTTGAGTTTCTTCCAGTGAAGCAAACTTGTGATCGAGTTTCCAGTTCTCTGGTTCCACGCTTCCCTTTAGCCCGTGCTGGGATAAATTAAATGAAACAACGTTTCACTATATAACAGGACATGAGCATGTTTATTTTCCATAAAGAAACCACGCTGCAGGATCTGGGCAATGGCGTTTCGCGTCGCATTCTGGCGCACGACGGCAAAATGATGGCAGTGGAAGTGAATTTCGAAGAAGGCGCCGTCGGCCCGATGCATAACCACCCGCACGAGCAGCTGACCTATGTATTATCCGGCGAATTCGAATTCACCATCGGTGAAGAGAAGCATATCGTTACCGCCGGAGACACGCTTTATAAAGAGCCGCATGTGATGCACGGCTGCGTTTGCCTGAAGCCAGGCACCCTGCTGGATACCTTTACCCCGGTTCGTGAAGACTTCCTGAAATAACAAAACAGGGCGATGTCACCGCATCGCCTTTTCCCGTCTGATTGTCACGCCATAATCATTCAACAAGTTAATTATATCCTCACTATCTTATTTCCCACGCTGCGCGTGGCTACAAACATTAGTAGTTTGTATCTGCCAGCGATAATTTCCAGAATATGTGCGCAAAGTCCTCTGTTTAGCTGGTTTTTTCTCATCGCCTTTCCGCGCAAGTCGATAAAAATGCCACCCATCTCACCTTATTGAAACGCTGTTTCGACCGCGATCACATTTCCACTATTTATCGAATGACGTGAGTTTAAATCGCAATAAAATAAATTAAAACGATGTTTTACAATTTGAAAACAACGGTTCATATGTTTTAAAAATGACTCCCCGCACAGATTCCGTTTTAAACCATTAATTACCAGGTAGGTATGTATGAATGAAAACAAGATGCTGGGGCTGGCGTGGATATCACCCTACATAATTGGGCTGATACTCTTCACCGCTTTCCCCTTTGTTTCATCTTTCTTCCTCAGTTTTACTGAGTACGATCTGATGAGCCCGCCGGTATTTAACGGCATTGAAAACTATCGCTACATGCTTACGGAAGATAGCCTCTTCTGGAAATCCATGGGCGTGACCTTTGCCTATGTCTTTTTAACCATCCCCTTAAAGCTGGCCTTTGCGCTGGGTATTGCCTTTGTTCTGAACTTTAAACTGCGCGGCATCGGCTTCTTCCGTACCGCTTACTATATTCCGTCGATCCTCGGCAGCTCCGTGGCCATTGCCGTTCTGTGGCGCGCCCTGTTTGCGATTGATGGCCTGCTCAACAGCTTCATTGGCGTGTTTGGTTTTGACGCGGTGAACTGGCTTGGCGAACCCTCTCTGGCGCTGATGTCCGTGACCCTGCTGCGCGTCTGGCAGTTCGGCTCGGCGATGGTGATCTTCCTGGCCGCCCTGCAGAACGTCCCACAGTCGCAGTATGAAGCGGCGATGATCGACGGCGCGTCCAAATGGCAGATGTTCATGAAAGTGACCGTGCCGCTGATTACGCCGGTGATCTTCTTCAACTTCATCATGCAGACCACTCAGGCGTTCCAGGAATTTACCGGACCCTATGTCATTACCGGCGGTGGGCCAACCTACTCCACTTACCTGTTCTCGCTGTACATCTACGACACCGCATTCAAGTACTTTGACATGGGTTATGGCGCTGCACTGGCCTGGGTCCTGTTCCTGGTAGTCGCTGTCTTCGCCGCTATCGCCTTTAAGTCTTCGAAATACTGGGTGTTCTACTCCGCCGATAAGGGAGGCAAAAATGGCTGATATTCAACAACTCTCCACGGCGAGAAGCCTCGCAGAACGTGAAGTGGCGCGGACGCTGCGTCGTGAAAAGATTAGCGCCAGTATTCGCTATGTGATCCTGTTGTTTGTTGGCCTGCTGATGCTCTATCCGCTGGTGTGGATGTTCTCGGCGTCGTTCAAACCGAACCACGAGATCTTCACCACCCTGAGCCTGTGGCCGGCCCACGCCACCTGGGATGGGTTTATCAACGGCTGGAAAACCGGTACCGAGTACAACTTCGGTCATTACATGCTGAACACCTTCAAGTATGTGATCCCGAAAGTGATCCTGACCATTATCTCCTCCACCATCGTGGCGTACGGCTTTGCCCGCTTCGAGATCCCATGGAAGAAGTTCTGGTTCGCAACCCTGATCACCACCATGTTGCTGCCAAGCACCGTGCTGCTGATCCCTCAGTACCTGATGTTCCGTGAAATGGGCATGCTGAACAGCTATATGCCGCTGTACCTGCCGCTGGCCTTCGCCACCCAGGGGTTCTTCGTCTTCATGCTGATCCAGTTCCTGCGCGGCGTACCGCGTGACATGGAAGAAGCAGCGCAGATTGACGGCTGTAACTCCATTCAGGTGCTGTGGTACGTGGTGGTGCCAATCCTGAAACCGGCCATCATCTCCGTGGCGCTGTTCCAGTTCATGTGGTCAATGAACGACTTTATCGGGCCGCTGATTTACGTCTATAGCGTGGATAAATACCCGATTGCACTGGCTCTGAAAATGTCCATCGACGTCACCGAAGGTGCGCCGTGGAACGAAATTCTGGCAATGGCGAGCATCTCCATTCTGCCATCCATCATTGTCTTCTTCCTGGCACAGCGCTACTTCGTACAGGGCGTAACCAGCAGCGGAATTAAAGGTTAAGAGGGAAATATCATGGCTGAAGTTATTTTCAACAAACTGGAAAAGGTTTACTCCAACGGCTTCAAAGCGGTACATGCTATCGACCTGAAAATCGCTGAAGGTGAATTCATGGTGATCGTCGGCCCTTCCGGCTGCGCGAAGTCCACCACCCTGCGTATGCTGGCCGGTCTGGAGACCATCAGCGGCGGTGAAGTGCGCATCGGGGACAAGATCGTCAACAACCTCGCGCCAAAAGAGCGTGGGATTGCGATGGTGTTCCAGAACTATGCGCTCTATCCGCACATGACCGTGCGTGAAAACCTGGCCTTTGGCCTGAAGCTGAGCAAGCTGCCAAAAGCGCAGATTGAGGCCCAGGTTAACGAAGCGGCCAAAATCCTTGAGCTGGATGAGCTGCTGGACCGCCTGCCGCGCCAGCTCTCCGGTGGTCAGGCCCAGCGTGTGGCCGTAGGCCGTGCGATTGTGAAAAAGCCGGACGTGTTCCTGTTCGACGAACCGCTGTCCAACCTTGATGCCAAGCTGCGTGCCTCGATGCGTATCCGTATCTCGGACCTGCACAAGCAGCTGAAGGCCTCCGGCAAACCGGCGACCACCGTCTACGTGACGCACGATCAGACCGAAGCGATGACCATGGGCGACCGCATCTGCGTGATGAAGCTCGGCCACATCATGCAGGTGGATACCCCGGACAACCTGTACCACAGACCGAAAAACATGTTCGTGGCCGGCTTTATCGGCTCGCCAGAGATGAACATCCGCGCCAGCAAACTGGTGCAGCAGGACGGCCAGCTCTCTCTGACCATCGGCAACCAGACCATGCCGTTAAGCCCGGAGCTGAAAGAGAAAGTCGCCAGCTACGCCGATCAGGACATTTTCTACGGGATCCGCCCTGATTTTGTCTCCATCTCCGATGAGCCCTTCGCCCAGGGCTGCTGCAGCGGCGAGATGGTTCGCGCCGAAAACATGGGACATGAATTCTTCGTGTACCTGAAAGTTGGCGAGTATGAACTGACTGCCCGAATTCCTTCCGATGAAGCTAAGCCGATGATTAACAAAGGCCTTCACCGTCAGGTGTACTTTAAGTTTGATATGAATAAGTGTCATATTTTTGACGCGAAAACTGAACAGAACATCTCTCTCTGACTGGAGTTATAAAAATGAAAAAAGTGCTTTTAAGCGCAGCAATCTCCGCCACTCTGGGCCTTACTGCTTTGCCATCGATGGCGCAGGATGTTGATTTACGTATGTCCTGGTGGGGCGGTAATGGCCGTCACCAGGTCACACTCAAAGCGCTGGAAGAGTTCCACAAACAGAATCCGGATATTAACGTGAAGGCGGAATACACCGGCTGGGATGGTCATTTATCCCGTCTGACCACCCAGATTGCGGGCGGTACCGAGCCGGACGTCATGCAGACCAACTGGAACTGGCTGCCGATCTTCTCGAAAACCGGCGACGGCTTCTACGACCTGAACAAAATGAAGGACGTGATCGATCTCTCCCAGTTCGATCCGAAAGAGCTGCAGTCCACCACCGTGGACGGCAAGCTGAACGGGATCCCAATCTCCGTGACCGCGCGCGTCTTTTACTTCAACGATGAAGCCTGGAAAAAAGCGGGTGTGGAATACCCGAAAACCTGGGATGAGCTGAAAGCAGCCGGTAAAGCCTTCGAAAGCAAACTGGGCAAACAGTACTATCCGGTAGTGCTGGAGCACCAGGATACCCTGGCGCTGCTCAACTCCTACATGATCCAGAAGTATAACATCCCGGCGGTAGACGAGAAGACGAAGAAATTCGCCTACAGCAAAGAGCAGTGGGTAGAGTTCTTCCAGACCTATAAAAGTCTGATCGACAGCCACGTAATGCCGGACACCAAGTACTATGCGTCGTTCGGTAAGAGCAACATGTACGAGATGAAGCCGTGGATCGAGGGTGAATGGGGCGGAACCTACATGTGGAACTCCACCATCAAAAAATACTCCGACAACCTGAAGCCACCAGCGAAACTGGCGCTGGGCAGCTATCCAATGCTGCCGGGTGCCACCGATGCCGGTCTGTTCTTTAAACCAGCGCAGATGCTATCTATCGGTAAATCCACGAAAAACCCGGAAGCCGCAGCGAAAGTCATTAACTTCCTGCTGAACAGCAAAGAAGGCGTTGAGACTCTGGGTCTGGAACGTGGCGTACCGCTGAGCAAAGTGGCGGTGAAATACCTGACCGAAAACGGCACCATCAAAGAGGACGATCCGGCAGTGTCTGGCCTGCGTCTGGCGCAGTCTCTGCCAGCGAAACTCTCCGTATCGCCATACTTTGACGATCCGCAGATCGTGGCTCAGTTCGGCACCTCCCTGCAGTACATCGACTACGGTCAGAAAACCGTGGAAGAGACCGCTGCTGACTTCCAGCGTCAGGCTGAACGTATCCTGAAACGCGCAATGCGCTGATTATCTTAGGTTATCAATACCCTACCGTTATGCGGTGGGGTATTTTTTTATCTGAAGGAACACACCATGAAAGGAAAAATCATCCCCCTGCGTTTCCGTACCCGCCAGGACAGCCAGACCGGCCACGAGGTGATACGGATGACGCCCCCGCACATTATTTGTCACCGTAACTACTTCTATCAGAAATGTTTTACCCGTGACGGCAGCAAGCTGATTTTTGGCGGCGCCTTTGAGGGCCACTGGAACTACTACCTGCTGGATATTGAGCAGCAACAGGCGACCCAGTTGACCGACGGTGCCGGAGACAACACCTTTGGCGGCTTCCTCTCCGCGGACGACCAGTCCCTGTGGTACGTGAAAAATAGCCGCGAACTGCGCCGGGTGGATCTTACTAGCCTGGAAGAGTACGTGGTGTATGAGGTCGATAATGAGTGGGTGGCCTACGGCACCTGGGTGGCAAACTCTGACTGCACGAAGCTGGTGGGCATTGAAATCAAGAGAAGCGACTGGCAGCCGCTCACCGACTGGAGCAAGTTCCGCGCGTTTTACTTCACCAATCCGGAATGCCGTCTGATCAACATCGACCTGCAAACCGGCGAACGTGAGGTGATTTTGCAGGAAAAACGCTGGCTCGGGCACCCGATTTATCGGCCGTTCGACGACAGCACCGTGGCGTTTTGCCACGAAGGCCCGCGCGACGCGATCGATGCGCGCATGTGGCTGATCAACCCGGATGGCAGCAATCTGCGCAAGGTGCGCCAGCATGACGCGGGCGAGAGCTTTACCCACGAGTTCTGGGTGCCGGACGGCTCGGCGCTCTATTACGTGGCGCATAAGGAGAACGATCCGCAGCGCTACCTGTTCAGCGCCGATCCCGCGACGCTGGAAAACCGCCAGCTGATGGCGATCCCGCCCTGCTCCCACCTGATGAGCAACCACCACGGCTCGCTGATTGTCGGTGACGGCGCGCCGCACAATACCGGGGATATCAGCCTTAACGATCCCTTCATCTGGGTGTTCGACATTGAAAAAGGCACGCAAACCTCCATCTGCCAGCACAACACCAGCTGGAAAGTGCTGGATGGCGACCGCCAGGTGACGCACCCGCATCCATCGTTTTCACCGGACAATAAGTGGGTGCTGTATACCTCGGACGAAGAAGGGATGCCGGCGCTGTACTTGTGTGCGGTCTGATGCCCTCACCCCAACCCTCTCCCACAGGGAGAGGGAGAAAACCGTAGGCCCGGCAAGCGAAGCGCCGCCGGGCGTTAACCTCACACGCCGATGTTTCTTAACTTCTCCCCTGCCATCAGCTTGCGCTCGATGTGTTCCAGGGTGACGCCTTTGGTTTCGGGGATCAGCCAGAAGGTGATGCCAATAAACACCACGTTCAGCGCCGTATAGAGCCAGAAGGTTCCCGCAGCGCCGATAGAGTCCAGCAAGGTCAGGAAGGTGGCGCCAATGATCATGTTCGACACCCAGTTGGTGGTGGTGGAACAGGTGATCCCGAAGTCGCGGCATTTCAGCGGCTGAATTTCAGAGCACAGGATCCACACCACGGGCGCGGCGCTCATGGCGTAACCCGCGATGCACATCATCGTCATGCCCACGGAGAGCCAGGACAAGCTGCTGGACGCGGTACCGTTATCAAACTGCATCAGGCAGTAGCCGAGGATCAGCGTCCCCAGCGCCATCACGCTAAAACCAATTTTGAGGGCCGGCTTACGGCCCGCTTTATCGACGGTAAACACCGCAATAAACGTAGCGAACATGAAGGTTAGCCCCACCACCAGGGTGGCGATCATCTGCTGCTCGGTAGTGGTGAACCCGGCCATTTTGAAAATACGCGGCGCGTAATACATGATGATATTCATGCCGGTAAACTGCTGCATCGCCTGCAACAGCATGCCGAGAAATACTGCGCGACGAACGTTGCGGTTAATTTTAAACAGCGACCAGCCACCCTGTTTCAGCTTGAGGCTTTCGCGGATCTCGTTCAGCTCTTCCCGCGCTTTCTCCGAGGTATCGCGCAACATCCGCAGCACTTCCTCCGCCTCGACGTGTCGCCCTTTTTGCGCCAGCCAGCGCGGACTGTTGGGCAAAAAGATCACCAGCACAATCAGCAATACTGCCGGGAGCGCCAGAACACCCAGCATGGCGCGCCAGTTGCCGCTGTAGCTGAAATACGTATCAGACAGAAAGGCCAGCACGATCCCGAGCGTCACCATCAACTGGTACATGCTGATCATCTTGCCGCGCACGTTTTCGCTCGCCATCTCCGAGAGATAGAGCGGTGCGGTGTAGGAGGCAATCCCTACCGCCACCCCCAGCAGCACGCGTGAAAGCAGTAACGCTTCAACGCCCGTGGCAAACGCAGAGCCCAGCGAGCCGGCCACAAACAGAATGGCACCCACCATCAGGCTATATTTTCGGCCCAGGCGGAAGGAGAGCCAGCCGTTGAACAAGGCCCCCATTGCCGCACCCAGCATCATGCTGCTCACTACCCACTCCTGCAGGCGATTACTGAGCGTAAAGTGATCGGTGATAAAGGGAAGCGCACCGGCAATAACGCCGATATCCAGCCCAAACAGTAAACCGGCCACCGCCGCGGAAACAGAAACAAACAGGTTCATCCTGCGGGTATCGCGAAGCGCGCGGGGCATAAAGGTTGAGTCATTTATAGATGTCATATTTTCCTGCCTGAACAGCGTAAGACGTTAAATGAAATTACGAGAAACCCTGAAAAAGTGTCAGGTCGTATAACGTGAAAATATGGATTTATTGGCTGGCAGGGTGCGATCTGTGATGGACATTACAATTTAAAACAAGGGTGAATATTCACCACTTTTTGTTAATGACATGATTTATAGAGATTAAATATGTGATGCGCGTCATTTTGGTAAAATGCCTATGGATTTTCCTCGTTTATCGATATGGACAATGGTTAATTGAGGACAAAAAAAACCTCCGCCCGTGAGCAGAGGTCTTTTCAACAGGCGCGAGAATTAACGCGCCAGCCAGCCGCCGTCAACCGCTACGGTATAGCCGTTGATGTAGTCAGAAGCGCTGGACGCCAGGAACACCACCGGCCCCATCAGATCGCTTGGCAGACCCCAACGACCCGCAGGGATACGCTCGAGGATCGCCGCGCTACGCTCTTCATCAGCACGCAGCTGTTGAGTGTTATTGGTGGCCATGTAGCCCGGTGCGATGGCGTTCACGTTGATGTTGTGCTGCGCCCATTCGTTCGCCATCAGACGGGTTACGCCCATTACACCGCTTTTGGAAGCGGTGTAAGAAGGCACACGGATGCCGCCCTGGTAGGAGAGCATGGAGGCGATGTTAATGATTTTGCCGCCGTTACCCTGCGCGATAAAGTGCTTCGCTGCAGCCTGAGCCATGAAGAACACGCTCTTGATGTTCAGGTTCATGACGTCGTCCCAGTCTTTCTCGCTGAAGTTGATCGCATCTTCACGACGAATCAGACCGGCGTTGTTGACCAGAATGTCGATATGACCGAATTCAGCCACTGCGCGCTCCAGCAGCTCAGGGATGGCGTCGATTTTACGCAGGTCAGCGGTGAGGCTCAGGAAACGACGGCCCAGCGCGGTGACGCGCTCGATGGTCTCCTGCGGCTCAACGATGTTGATACCCACGATGTCACAGCCGGCTTCCGCCAGACCCACCGCCATACCCTGGCCCAGACCGGTATCACAACCGGTGACGACCGCAACTTTACCTTGCAGAGAAAATGCATCCAGAATCATTTTTTATCCTTTAATCTTTCAGCGCCTGAACGAACAGGCAAGTGTGTGCTTAACTGTCCGCGACTAGCGCAGATCCTTAACGGCAACGTGGTCCATATCATCGAAGACCTGGTTTTCGCCAACCATGCCCCAGATGAAGGTGTAGGCACGTGTGCCAACGCCGGAGTGAATAGACCAGCTTGGAGAAATGACCGCCTGCTCGTTATGCATCACGATATGGCGCGTCTCCTGAGGCTGTCCCATCATGTGGAATACACAGGCGTCTTCTTCCATATTGAAGTAGAAGTACACTTCCATGCGGCGCTCATGGGTATGGCACGGCATGGTGTTCCACAGGTTGCCCGGCTCGAGCTCGGTCAGACCCATACTGAGCTGGCAGGTTTCCAGCACATCAGGAACGAAGTATTTGTTGATGGTGCGGCGGTTACTGGTGAGGTTGTCACCCAGGGTGACCGGAGAGACTTCCGCCGGGGTCACTTTTTTGGTCGGATACGTGGTGTGTGCCGGGGCGCAGTTGTAGTAGAACTTCGCCGGTTTGCCGCTATCAACGCTGGCGAAAACCACTTCCTGCGCGCCTTTTCCGACGTACAGGGCATCGCGATGGCCGATCTCATAGCACTGACCGTCAACGGTGATGGTGCCCGGGCCGCCGATGTTAATCACGCCCAGCTCACGACGCTCAAGGAAGAAGCTGACGCCGAGCTGTTTGCCCACTTCACCACCGACGGAGACCGTTTTTGCCACCGGCATGATGCCGCCAACAATGATGCGGTCAATGTGGCTGTACACCATGGTGTACTCATCCGCGACAAACACTTTCTCGACTAAAAACTCATCGCGCAGCCCCTGGGTATCCAGCGTTTTTGCATGCGCGCTGTGGATGCTTTGTCTGACTTCCACATTAACCTCCAGAATTTATCGGCCCCGAAGGCCAGGATAATTAACAAAACGGCGTTCCGTTTTCATGATGAGCACATATTATCTGCTGTGAAATGGGTTTTCAATTACATTTAAAACGATGTTTCACTTTTTCTGTAAGTTATTCTCAAAATTGCAGTTGCGATCACGATTGTCAGGGAGTTGACATCGCTTTCTTAAAACGTTTGTTTAAAGCATCCCGATTAATTTGCAAATTAAACAACAGGTTATAAAACAATAAAAAATTGATGTCGGGATGCTAAAAATCTGAACAGATGTAAAGAGAATGATGATCTGGCGGGCTTTTCCTTCAGAAGTGCGCCACCAGTCACACACACTGAAACGATGTTTTGATATTTTAACACCCAGTTTTTAAACTCATATTTTACCGAGCGGACCGCAGGGAAATCCTGCCGTCGAATTCAAGGAGTGCATCATGGCAAAAGGCATGCGGGTCAAACTGAACTATGAGGTCAGTCGCGATCCGGATACAGGCGTGGAAGTCACCCGCCTGACCCCCCCTGAAGTTACCTGTCATCGTAACTACTTCTATCAAAAATGCTTTTTCAACGACGGTAGTCATCTGCTGTTTGCCGGCGAATTCGATGGCCACTGGAACTACTATCTGCTGGATCTGAAAAAGGCCGAAGCGGTGCAGTTAACCGAAGGCGCGGGCGACAATACCTTTGGTGGTTTCCTGTCACCGGATGATAAATCGCTCTATTACGTTAAGAATGATCGCACTCTGCGGGAAGTCAATCTGACGACCCTTGATGAACGCGAAGTGTATCGCGTTAGCGACGACTGGGTCGGCTACGGCACCTGGGTAGCGAACAGCGACTGCACCAAACTGGTCGGCATCGAAATCGCGAAAAGCGACTGGACGCCGCTGAATGACTGGCAAATCTTCCATGACTTCTTCCACAAAGGCCCGCACTGCCGCCTGCTGCGCGTTGATCTACAGACCGGTGCAAGCAGCGTGATCCACGAAGAGAAAAACTGGCTCGGCCACCCTATCTACCGTCCGTTTGACGATAATACCGTCGCGTTCTGCCATGAAGGCCCACACGATCTGGTGGATGCCCGCATGTGGATGGTGAACGAAGACGGCAGCAACGTGCGTAAGGTTAAAGAGCATGCGGAAGGCGAAAGCTGCACCCACGAGTTCTGGGTCCCAAACGGCTCGGCGCTGGTGTATGTCTCTTACCTAAAAGGTGAGCAAGGCCGTACCGTGTACAGCTTCAACCCGGACACCGGCGAGAACAGCGCAGTGATGCAGATGCCGGCCTGTTCGCACCTGATGAGTAACTTTGATGGCACCCTGCTGGTAGGTGATGGTTCCGGTACCCCGGTTGATGTGAAGGACACCAGCGGTTACACAATCGATAACGATCCTTATCTGTATGCGTTCGACGTGGCGAAAAAGGCTTACTTCCGCATCGCGCGTCACGATACCTCCTGGGCAACCGTGGCCAACAGCCGCCAGGTGACCCATCCGCACCCATCCTTTACCCCGGATGATAAAGCGGTCCTGTTTAGTTCCGATAAAGACGGCAAACCTGCTCTCTATATTGCGAAGCTTCCTGAGCAACCTGAATTATTGCGTGAATAAATGTTTGTGTCTGTGTTCCTGTAACTGGCCTTGCCCTCCTTTATGGAGGGCTTTTTTTTGCCTATATCGGTGCAGTCATAAATTGCAGGCATAAAAAAACCGGCTCTTTCGAGCCGGTTAATCCCGGAGGTACTGCTTGTTATTAGAAGGAATATGCTACGCCGACACGGAGACGGGTCTGACGTTCATCAGTTGATTTCACGCCAACGTTACCCACTTCGCCATACGGGGACCAGTTTTTATCAATTTTATACGCCAGCTTGACGTTATATTCCTGGGAGTAATCTTTGTTGTTGTTACGAATATTGCCTTCGGAGCTTTTTGCATAAACGTAGTTCAGCTCGGTACGGAAATCGCCCATTACCCAACCCACCCACGCATCACCGCGGTTAACCTTATCATCTTCTCTGTCCGGGGTAGAAGGATAACGGGTGTACTCATAGCGGTAACGACCGGAAATATAGAAGCCATTGTCGAAGCTGTATTGCGCTTGCAGGAACGGCTTATAAATGGTGTTGCTTTCTTTACTTTCGACCGTAAAGCCTGGCGTCAGGGAGATATTATCGTTGGCTTTCCAGCGCCAGCTAATCTGGTCTTCGTGACCATTACCTACCATATCGGAAAACGGCTGGTCAGTTTTATCGCCGCCAGATTTCCATTTAGCTTCGACAGAAAAACCAAAGCCATTATCAAAACGGTGTGAAACTGCCACGCGGTCTGCGTTGGTACCAGTATCAATGTATTCGTGACGCAGATCGACAGTGACAGCCTGAGCTGCGAAAGAAGCGCCAATAAGTGAAGCAAGGACCAGAGATTTCTTAAACATGGAAAAACCCTCGTTTAAAATGATGTTTCGTTTTTATGGAATTGCATTTTATTTTTTTAAATACGTAATTTTAGTGATCATGATCGTAAATATTTGTTTCATTTTTTTTGGCAAAGCCAGCCGTGAGCAATATCAACAAAAGAGGGTTTTTAAAGGGAATTTAACGGATCGGGATCACACTAAATTGTTATTAGCACTTCAGGGAATGCGATGAATATTTCGAGGAAGTTTGAGAATGTACTTACAGGGGTAAAAATATGACGGAGCTCACAAACAAATAAGCCTCCGGGTGGGGAGGCTTATTCAGGTTGATATTTATCAAAGCGCGTTATCGTTCTATAGCTAACGCCACGCCCTGCCCGCCGCCAATGCACAGCGTGGCCAGCCCTTTGCGGGCATCGCGTTTCACCATCTCATGCACCAGCGAGACCAGAATACGGCACCCTGAGGCACCAATGGGGTGGCCCAGCGCAATCGCCCCACCGTTGACATTGACCCGGCGCTCATCCCACTCCAGCATTTTGCCCACCGACAGGGCCTGAGCGGCAAATGCCTCGTTGACTTCGATCAGATCGACATCCGCCAGCTGCCACCCTGCCCGCTCCAGACAGCGGCGCGTGGCATGCACCGGGGCGATCCCCATTAAAGCAGGATCCACGCCGACGCTGGCAAAGGCTTTGATGCGTGCCAGCACCGGTAGATTCAGCGCTTCGGCTTTGCTCTCGCTCATCATCATCACCGCGGCAGCGCCGTCGTTAATAGAGGAGGCATTCCCGGCGGTGACCGAACCGGTAATTTCAAAGGCAGGATTGAGTAACGCCAGCCCTTCGGCGCTGGCGTCGGTGCGCGGCTGTTCATCGGTATCTACCAGCAGAGGGTCACCGTTCTGCATCCGGGCGCTGACCGGGACAATCTCATCCCGGAAGCGGCCTGCGTCGATGGCGGCCCGGGCCTTGTGCTGCGAGCTAAGAGCGTAAGCGTCCTGACGTTCACGGGTGATACCATATTCCCGGGCCAGGTTTTCCGCCGTGACGCCCATATGGTAATCGTTGAAGGCATCCCACAGCCCGTCATGCACCAGGCTGTCGATAAGCTGGCTGTTGCCCAGTTGGGCCCCGGTGCGGCTGTCGGTCAGAACGTGCGGCGCGCGGCTCATGTTCTCCTGGCCGCCGGCGATCACCACGTCGGCTTCGCCGCACTGGATCGCCTGGGTCGCCAGGTGCAGCGCCTTGAGGCCGGAGCCACAGACGTCGTTGATGGTAATGGCCGAGACGGTATTGGGTAATCCCCCCTTCAGCGCGGCCTGGCGGGCGGGGTTTTGCCCGGCCCCAGCGGTCAGCACCTGGCCGAGGATCACCTCATCAACCTCGTGGGCCTCAATGCCACTGCGCTCCACCAGCGCGCGGACTACCACGCTGCCCAGATCTACCGCCGAGTGGCGTGAGAGCGCTCCCTGGAAACAGCCTATTGCTGTGCGCAACGCACCCACTATCACGACGTCTTTCATCTCAACCTCTGCGCAAAATGACACCGCTCATACTAGAGGATTGTTATCAACTAATGATGTAATTGTTTAAAAAAAGTGAGTTTTATCACAAAGGTCACGCACTTATTTTGAGTGTCCCGGTGAAAGCCTGCATGCATTCACATAACTTATAATTTTCACGGTAATTATTAGAGAACGAATTTGCATTATGACGCCGCGGCGATAAGTTAGGAGATGCAAACACGCGTTAACACTGGAGTAACAAATGTCCGACTGTATCATTCCAGAAATAAAAGAATCAGAAGAAGAAATCATCGCCATCCGTCGTCATTTACATGCCAATCCTGAATTAAGCCTCGAAGAGTTCAATACCAGCAATCTGGTGGCGCGCCAGCTGGAAGGCTGGGGCTATCAGGTGACGCGGGAGATCGGCAAAACCGGCGTGGTCGGCTCGCTCAGCAAGGGCCAGGGCAGCAAATCCATCGGCCTGCGCGCCGATATGGACGCCCTACCGATCTTCGAAGCCACCGATTTGCCCTGGGCCAGTACCGTGCCGGGCAAAATGCACGCCTGCGGTCACGACGGCCACACGGCGATTTTACTGGCCGCTGCGAAATATATTGCCTCTGACGCCTGCCAGTTTAACGGTACCGTGCACCTGATTTTCCAGCCTGCCGAAGAGGCGATTGGCGGCGCCGATCTCATGATCAAAGATGGGCTGTTTGACCGCTTCCCCTGCGACCGTATTTTTGCCCTGCACAATATGCCCTACCTGCCGACCGGCAAGTTTGGCTTCTATGAAGGCAACTTTATGGCCTCCGCCGATACCGTGAAAATCACCCTGCAAGGGTACGGCGGGCATGGCGCGCATCCGGAACGCACCGTGGATCCGATTGTGACCGGGGCTGCGCTGATCATGTCCCTGCAGAGTATCGTGGCGCGTAACGTGCCGCCGGGCGAAACCGCCGTGGTGACGGTCGGAACCTTCCAGGCGGGCATTGCCTCCAACGTGATCCCGGACAGTGCGGTGATGGAGCTGACGGTACGTTCGATGAAGCCGGAGATCCGCGAGTTGCTGATCCGCCGCATTCAGGAGCTTACCGACTTTACCGCCCGCAGCTACGGCGCCACCAGCGAAGTGGAGATCTATGACTCCTACCCGGTGCTGGTCAACGATGCGGAACAGACCGCCTTCGCCCGCCAGTTGGCCATCGAATTCTTTGGTGAAGATGCGGTACTCGACAGCGTCTCTCCCTCCAACGGCAGTGAAGATTTTGCCTTTATGCTCCAGCAACGTCCGGGCAGCTATTTCCTGCTCGGCAACGGCGAGAAAGGGGAAAAAGGCGGCTGCATGGTGCATAACCCCGGCTACGACTTCAATGACGAGATCATTACCACCGGGGCCTCCTTCTTTGCCCGTTTGGTTGAAAACTATTGCCGTTAAGACAGGGACAGATAATGAAAAAAATCCTTTTACCGCTGGTGGCCCTGCTGGCTGCCTCATCCGCGTTTGCCGGCGAGACCAAAGCGCTGCGTTTTGGCGTAGACCCGACCTTTGCCCCCTTCGAGTCAAAAAACCCACAGGGCGAGGTGGTCGGTTTTGATATCGATCTGGGCAATGCCATCTGTCAGCAGCTGCAGGCGAAATGCGTCTGGGTTGAAAGTAATTTCGACGGCATCATTCCATCCCTGAAGGCGCGTAAATTTGATGCCATCCTCTCCGGGATGTACATCACCGACAAACGTAAAGAGCAGATTGCCTTCAGCGACAAGATTTACAGCGGCCCGGCCTTCCTGGTGGCGCGTAAAAACAGCCTCGCCAGCAACAGCGTGGATCAGTTGAAGGGGAAAACCATCGGCGTTGAGCAGGGTTCCGCTCAGGAAACCTATGCCAATGAGCAGTGGCGCGGCAAGGGCGTTAACGTGGTGGCCTATCAGGGTGCCGACCAGGTGATACGCGACCTCGAGTCCGGGCGTATTGACGGCGCGGTGCTCTCCGGGGTGATGGCGGAGTACAGCTTCCTCAACAAGCCTCAGGGTAAAGAATTTGCCTTTGTCGGCGGCGCGCTGCAGGACGATGCCCTGTTTGGCGCCGGAGCGGCGATTGGACTGCGCAAAGAGGATGACCAGTTACGCCAGGAGCTGAACGGCGCCATCGCGGCGATCCTGGCCGACGGGACCTACAAAAAGCTCGCCTCTAAATACTTCAGCTTTGATATTTATACTGGTCAGTAACGGTATTCCGCCCTTCACTGGCTGAAGGGCGGCGATTTCCAGTACTGGGTTAAGGCGGGCGCGTTTCCATTTAACGGGTCCGATTCAGGAAACGGCAGCGCAACGATCCGCGCCAGTATTGCTGGCGTCGCTGCCTGCTTACAGAGATCGAACTCCATCCCCGGCGGATAAGCCCCCACCACCTGAAAATCGAGACTTGCCGATAAGCGGCAGTGCCCGGTTCCCGCAGGCAATAACAGGGCATCCCCTGCCTCTACCTCGATCTCCTCCCCGCCAGGACCGCCAATCATCAGGCGCGCCGCCCCCCGGGAAATGCCTAAGACCTCATGAGCAGTGGAGTGGTAATGGTGATAGTCGAAAATCCCATCGCGCCACTGGGGCGGCCAGCCGTTGTCGGCAAACCGTTGTTCAAACTGGCTGGCACGATCCCCATCCGTTATCACCCCTTTATAGATCAGCACCGGCAGATGGGGATTATTAGGCACCCAATCTTTAGATGAGAGCATCAGCACCCGAGGCGTAATGGTATTTTTAGCGTTCATGTCACTTCTCGCCGGTTAATTTACCCCATTAAGTGTAGTCCTTTTAGATTTCGGCACCGATCAGGTGAATGTCGTATTCATCACACCGGATCTGCCTGGTGCTGTAGCCAGTGCCGCAGCCAGTTTCCCGCTGTCCCCGGCGGGGAGCGTTTATTCCACACCAGATCGATCGCCACCGAGCGCGGCCACCCCGGGACGTTGATCTGCACCAGGGCATTCGCAGGGGCAAACTCCGCCACCAGCGCACAGGGCAGCGCGCACCAGCCGAAGCCCTGCACCGCCATGCTGAGCAGCATCAGGTAGTTAGGCGCCGACCACACCGGCCCCTGCGCCAGCACCGGCTCACGTTCCAGATAGGTGTTCAGGCGCAGCTCCCGCCAGCCGTGCAGTTCATCAGCCTCGGTGCGATTTTGCGCCGCGAGGGGATGGCTGGCAGAGGTATAGATCGCCATGTGGGTCTGCATCGGCAGGCGGACGGCGGCAATGTCGGTGGGATAACTCTCCCGCGCCCCGGTAAGGCCGATGTGCGCTCGCCCTTTTTGCAGCAGGTCGATGACATCCTCTTCTTCACCAATCAGGCATTCGAATTCGGTATGGGGAAAACGCTCGTCAAAGCGAAACAGCATCTCCTCCAGCACGTCCGGGTGCAGGGTGTCCGAAAGCACAAAGGTCAGCCGCGCTTCGGTCTCTTCGCTCAGGGAGACCGCCAGTTCGTCGAGCCGTGCGCTGGCGGCGAGGATCGACTGAACGTAGCCCAGCACCTGTTTGCCCTGAGCGGTGAGCACCGGCTGACGGGCGCTGCGATCGAACAGCGCAAAACCGAGGTCATCTTCCAGATGAGCGATGGCGGTGCTGATGGTGGACTGGCTTTTACGCAGACGGCGGGCGGCGGCAGAGAACGAGCCGGTGGCGACCGTCTCGACAAACGCCGTTAAGGCTTCGGGGGAGTAGCGCATGATGTATCTACTTTATCGATGGAATCTAACTTTTATATATCAGTTTTAACGATAAAAATAGCGGCCTGACTCTGCCCATCCTGGCAGGTTAATGAGGTATCAGGTTATGCAGCACAACGATATTCAACGCCGAAAACTGCCGGAACGTATCTTCCACGCCGTCTTATTTGAAGGGATTGCCACGGCGATCCTTGCCCCGACCACCGCCTGGCTGATGCAGCGCCCGGTGCTGGAGATGGGCGGATTGACCATTCTCCTCGCCACCACGGCGATGATCTGGAACATCATCTATAACGCCGGGTTCGACAGACTCTGGCCGCGGCATATTGTCACCCGCACCGCTAAAGTCCGCGCCCTGCACGCTCTCGGCTTTGAAGTCGGGTTTATTTTTATCGGCGTCGGCATTGTGTCGCTGGTGCTGGGCGTGAGCCTGTTGCAGGCGTTCACCTTAGAGATTGGCTTCTTTATTTTCTTCCTGCCGTACACCATGCTTTATAACTGGGCGTACGACACCCTGCGCGATCGCGTCATGAAGCGACGCCAGCAGCGACAGGCCGCCACCTCTTAATCCCTCTGGCCGGAAATGCTTTCCGGCCCGCTTCTCATAGCGCCAACTGCGACCCCAACTGATGATTATGGTAAAATAGTCTCCTTTTTGTTGGTTTTATAGTTGATACGTTTCTCACATGTCGAAAATCTGGTCTAAAGAAGAGACCCTCTGGAGCTTTGCCCTGTACGGCACTGCCGTGGGCGCAGGAACCTTGTTTCTGCCCATCCAGCTGGGATCTGCGGGCGCTGTCGTCCTGTTTATCACCGCCCTCGTGGCGTATCCATTCACCTACTGGCCCCACAAAGCGTTATGCCAGTTCATCCTCTCTGCAAAAACAAAAGGTAGCGAAGGCATCACCGGCGCGGTAACGCACTACTACGGGAAAAAGATCGGCAATCTGATCACCACGCTCTACTTTGTCGCCTTTTTTGTGGTGGTGCAGATCTATGCCGTGGCGATCACCAACTCGCTGACCGAACAGCTGGCGAAGCATTTGACGGTGGACACCACGGTGCGGGTGCTGGTCAGCCTGGGAGTCGTGCTGGCGTTGAATCTGATCTTTCTGATGGGCCGTCACGCCACCATCCGGGTGATGGGATTTCTGGTCTTCCCGCTGATCGCCTACTTCCTGCTGGTGTCGCTGTATCTCACCCACAGCTGGCAGCCCTCGCTGCTCACCAGCCAGATGAGCGTGGATAAGCACACCCTGCACCAGGTGTGGATCTCCATTCCGGTAATGGTGTTCGCCTTCAGCCATACGCCGATTATTTCGACCTTTGCCGTCGATCGGCAGGAGAAATATGGCGATGCCGCGATGGGCAAATGCACCCGCATCATGAAGGTGGCGTACCTGATTATCTGCCTGAGCGTGCTGTTCTTTGTCTTCAGTTGCCTGCTGTCGATCCCACCGTCCTACATCGTCGCCGCTAAAGAGGAAGGGGTGACCATTCTCTCTGCGCTCTCGATGATGCCCTCCTCCCCTTCCTGGCTTGGGATCTCCGGGATTGTGGTGGCCATTATCGCGATGTCGAAGTCGTTTCTCGGCACCTATTTTGGCGTGATTGAGGGGGCCACAGAGATAGTGAAATCCGGGTTAAATCAGATTGGGGTGAAGAAAAGCCGGGCCTTTAATCGGGCCGTATCGGTGATGGGGGTCTCTCTGATCACCTTTGCGGTGTGCTGCATTAATCCTAACGCCATCTCAATGATCTATGCCATCAGCGGACCGCTTATTGCGATGATCCTGTTTATCATGCCAACCCTCTCGACCTTCCTGATCCCGGCCCTGAAGCCTTACCGCTCCGTTGGCAATGTGCTGACGCTGATTGTTGGGGTGTTATGCGTGTCGGTGATGTTTATTGCCTGATCAAAAGACAGCACGCTGGTTTGCGACAGCGTGCTGTTCAGCATCAGGCGCGGATATTGTCATACTCGCGGGTGTTATCAAATTCATGCTTGGCGAACGGGCACAGGGGGATGATTTTGCGGTTTTCTGCGCGCATCTTTTCCACTACCTTCGCCACCAGCTGTTTGCCCACGCCCTGTCCTTTCAGGCTGGGATCGACATCGGTATGCTCAATAATGCTGAGGTGTTCGCCAGTGGGAACAAAGACGATCTCCGCGACCTGGTTGCCTTCGGCATCATTGACATAAAACTTGTTATGGCCTTCCTGAATTTCCATGGTTTCTCGCTTATTTGTGGCGGTATTTAAGTGCGCCGCTTGGGCAGGTATCAATCACACGCACAACCGTATCGACATCCACTTCGTCAGGGATGATCCACGGCTTACGTTTCAGGTTGAAGAGTCTGGCGCTGCCACGCACGCAGTTTCCCGCATGCTGACAGATGCCGGTGTTGAAGTAGACATCAATTTTCTCACCGGTATAGGCCCGGTATCCCGCTTGCAGGAGATCGTTATCCATGACATTGCCTCTGTAATTATTATGTTTTCGGGAATAAGGAGTGTGCTGGTGTTGAGATCCAAAAGTTAACATTTATTTAATCCAGTTATCCACTCCCTTTGGTGCCCGACACCGCTTAATAACCACAGTCATACCAGGGCTTTTCATTTTTAATAACCGTAGCGTTTTAACAAAACCATTATCAATCTTAGAGTTAGTTAATGAAGGCGTATTCTTCATTACAAGTTTTCCCAAAAGAGTTATCATTACTCTATGTTTAAGAAATTTGAATATGGATTAAAATCAACATGATAATTAAACCCAAGATTCGTGGATTCATCTGCACAACGACACATCCGGTTGGTTGCCAGGTCAATGTAAACAATCAAATCGAGTACATCCGCAAAAACGGAAAGCTCACTGATGGCCCTGCGCGTGTGCTGGTGATCGGCGCGTCCACTGGTTATGGGCTTGCTTCCAGAATTTCTGCAGCATTTGGCGGCGGTGCTTCCACTATCGGTGTTTTCTTTGAAAAACCGGGAACGGATGCCAAGCCAGGCTCAGCGGGCTGGTATAATTCTGCGGCTTTTGATGAAGCAGCGAAACGTGAAGGTCTTTACTCGAAAAGCATCAACGGCGACGCGTTCTCCGATGAGTGCCGCGACGAAGTCATCAACCTGATCAAAGAAGATCTGGGTCAGATTGATTTAGTGGTTTATTCGCTGGCATCCCCGGTAAGAAAGATGCCAAAAACGGGCGAAATTGTTCGCTCTGTGCTGAAGCCAATCGGTGAGGTTTATACCTCTAAAGCCATTGATACCAACAAAGATCAGATCATTACCGCCAGCATTGAACCGGCAACCGAAGAAGAAGTGCGTAATACGGTTACCGTGATGGGTGGCGAAGACTGGGAACTGTGGATTGATGCGCTGAATAACGCAGGCGTGCTGGCTGATGGCGCGAAGACCGTTGCTTACTCCTATATCGGCACGGATTTGACCTGGCCTATTTACTGGCACGGTGCGCTCGGTAAGGCGAAGGAAGACCTGGATCGGGCGGCAAAAGCGTTACGCAGCAAGCTGGCTCCTCTCAACGGTTCTGCAAACGTCGCGGTGTTAAAATCCGTCGTCACGCAGGCGTCCTCCGCCATTCCTGTCATGCCGCTTTATATTTCCATCGTGTTCAAACTCATGAAAGACCGTGGAATTCATGAAGGTTGTATCGAGCAAATCAATCGTCTGATGACTACCAGCCTGTATGGCGGTAATGCCAAACTTGATGACGAGCAGCGAATTCGCATGGACGATCTGGAACTGCGTGAAGATGTTCAGCAAGCGTGCCGCGAAATCTGGCCGACGATTACCGATGAGAATCTGGAGCAGCTGACAGATTACATTGCTTATAAAGAAGAGTTCCTGAAGTTGTTTGGTTTCGGATTCGAAGAAGTTAACTACGAAGCCGATACCGAAACAAACATAGATTTTGATGTGAAAACATTAATCTAATAAAAGGGGGCGCAAGCCCCTTTTTTTAACGACGTGTCAGAGCCAACCTCACTCCCAATCCAATAAATGCCATCCCCACAATCCGATCCAGCATTTTCTGTAATCCCCGATTTTGTGAGACTGCACCCGCGGCGCTACCTGCAAGTATGGCGAAGGTTAAATCAGTCAAAAAAGCGATCAGCGCGTAAGTCATCCCCAGGATCAGAAAAGAGGCGGTGTGGTGCTCGCCCCCAGGTGAAACGAACTGAGGAAAGAAGGAGATAAAGAACAACAGAACCTTCGGATTGGTTAAGGTTGTAATGAAGCCTTTAGAAAGCAGATTCGTAAGAGTCGCTTTGGTCTTAACAGGTTCAGCTTCGCTGTGATTTGAGGTTTGTTTTGCGAAGGTTCCCAAAACCATCTTACTGCCGAGATACATAAGATAAGCCGCCCCGAGATACTTGATGATGGTGAACATCAGCGGAGAAGCGGTAATTAATGCAGTTAATCCCACTGCGCTTGCTACAGCATGAGTACAGCTACCTAAGGCGACACCAGCAGCAGAGATGATCCCCGATCTTCTTCCGTTAGCCACGCTTTGACCTATCACGTAGGCCATATCAGGCCCTGGTGTTACGGAAAGCAGGAAAACTGACAGGGCAAAAAGCCCAAAGTTTGTTATGTCCAGCATAGTCATCTCCAGAAATAGAAGAACAGACCTGTCATGCTAGCACTGAATGGTTATGCGTTAAATGAAGATTTCTATTCAACAAGAGTCGATAAGCGCTACTGCGTAGTATGCTGAAAGAAATGGGATTTCTGGAAAGGTGCTGGCTGGGGAGACTGGAGCGGGCGAAGGGAATCGAACCCTCGTATAGAGCTTGGGAAGCTCTCGTTCTACCATTGAACTACGCCCGCTTTGAGGTGCGTAAAGCATTATAGACCTTACGCCTCTCCTGACAAGACTCCCGTGCGCTAACCGGCGATTAAATAACCACTTAGCACTTCGGTTTGCCGCCCTGCGGCGGTAAATAGCGTTGCGGATCGATAGCGGTCGCCTTATAACGAATCTGGAAGTGCAGCTTAACCGAATCTGTGCCAGTGCTGCCCATAGTCGCAATCTTCTGACCGGCCTTCACATTCTGCCCGTTATTGACCTGCATTGTATCGTTATGGGCATAGGCCGTGATGTAATCTTCGCCATGTTTAATCATGATCAGGTTACCGTACCCACGCAGCTGATTACCGACGTAGACCACCTTCCCTGCTCCGGATGCATAGACCGGGGTGCCTCGCGCAGCTGCGATATCAATGCCTTTATTACCCCCTTCGGACAAGGAATAGGGCACGACGACTTTTCCGCTGGCAGGCCAGATCCAGCAGCGCTGCCCGACGGGCGGCCAGGAGGACTTAGGTACGGTGTAAGAAGGGGTAACCGCGGCGGTTTTCCCTTTGCTCTTTGAGGAGGATTTTTTCGCCGTGGCGCTGTTGCCGTTAGTTCTCAGCTTTTGCCCTACTTCAATGGTGTAAGGTGGCGAAATATTATTCAGGCGCGCCAGATCCTTCACGCTGGTGCCGGTCGCACGCGAGATGCGGTACAGCGTATCGCCGCGTTTAACGGTATACACAGGACCAGAGTCCGATGACTGGTCGCCCGCGCATCCCGCCAGCAACAGGGCCAGGATCAGGCAAAACAGAGCAGAAACGGGTTTTTTCGTCAGGCTTCCTGCAAACAAAACAGTTCCTCGGTCAACGTGAATGGCCGCGCTATGATAGCAGCCAGAACTGATATGGGTCAGCCCTTTTCCGCTCTGCGCGTCAAACCGTTCGTATAAGGATGCAGTATAATAGTGCTGCAGATGGTGCTGAGCCATCTGGCATGGCTGGTACTGGAGCATGAATGAGTATTCAAGAACACGTTATTTTAGTAAGTGACCAGGGAAAGGTGATGGGCACTCAGGAAAAATACGCCGCACACACCTCTCATACCCTACTGCACATGGCCTTCTCCTGCTGGCTCTTTAACGCCAACGGTGAATGCCTGATAACCCGACGCGCACTGAGCAAAAAAGCCTGGCCCGGCGTCTGGACAAACTCGGTCTGCGGCCATCCGCAGTCTGGCGAAGAGACAGACCAGGCGATTATCCGCCGCTGTCGCTTTGAGGTGGGTGCTGAAATTGCCAATATCACCCCCGTCGCGCCTGAGTTTCGCTATCGTAGTACCGATCCCTCCGGGATTGTTGAAAACGAAATTTGCCCGGTCTTTGCCGCTCGCATCACCAGTGAAATAATCATTAACGATGACGAAGTGATGGACTATCAGTGGGTGGAGCTGGAGACGCTATTCTGCGCGCTGGAGGCAACGCCCTGGGCCTTTAGCCCGTGGATGGTGATGGAAGCGAGTACGGCTCGCGAGGCACTCAGAGCCTTCGCGGCGCAATAAAAAAGCCCCTTTCGGGGCTTTTTTTACATCTTTACGGCTTACTTCACCGGACGCATCGCCGGGAAGAGGATCACGTCGCGGATGGTGTGGCTGTTGGTGAACAGCATCACCATACGGTCGATACCAATGCCCAGGCCTGCCGTTGGCGGCAGACCGTGCTCCAGCGCGGTCACGTAGTCTTCGTCGAAGAACATCGCTTCGTCGTCGCCTGCAGCTTTCGCATCAACCTGATCCTGGAAGCGCTGAGCCTGATCTTCTGCATCGTTCAGCTCGCTAAAGCCGTTGCCGATTTCGCGGCCACCGATGAAGAATTCAAAGCGGTCAGTGATCTCCGGGTTCTCGTCGTTACGACGCGCCAGCGGAGAAACTTCAGCCGGGTATTCGGTGATGAAGGTCGGCTGAATCAGGTGCGCTTCGGCCACTTCTTCGAAGATCTCGGTCACGATACGGCCCAGACCCCAGCTCTTCTCAACCTTGATACCGATGCTTTCAGCGATCGCTTTCGCAGAGTCGAAGTTATCCAGATCGGCCATCTCGGTTTCCGGACGGTATTTCTTGATCGCTTCGCGCATGGTCAGCTTAACGAACGGCTTACCGAAGTCGAAGACCTCTTCGCCGTAAGGCACTTCGGTGGTGCCCAGAATGTCCTGCGCCAGGGTACGGAACAGGGATTCGGTCAGCTCGATCAGATCTTTGTAATCCGCATACGCCATATAGAGTTCCATCATGGTGAACTCTGGGTTATGACGTACGGAGATGCCTTCGTTACGGAAGTTACGGTTGATCTCGAACACGCGATCGAAACCGCCTACCACCAGACGCTTCAGGTACAGTTCCGGCGCGATACGCAGGTACATGTCGAGGTCGAGGGCGTTGTGATGGGTGATGAATGGACGCGCAGACGCACCGCCCGGGATCACCTGCATCATTGGAGTTTCCACTTCCATAAAGTCGCGCTTAACCATGAACTGGCGGATACCGGCCATGATCTGGGAGCGAATTTTGAAGGTGTTGCGGGATTCATCGTTAGAGATGAGGTCCAGATAACGCTGACGGTAGCGCGCTTCCTGATCCTGCAGGCCGTGGAACTTGTCCGGCAGCGGGCGCAGGGCTTTAGTCAGCAGACGCAGCTCGGTGCAGTGAATGGACAGCTCGCCGGTCTTGGTTTTGAACAGCTTACCTTTGGCGCCGAGGATATCGCCCAGGTCCCATTTCTTGAACTGCTCGTTGTAGATGCCTTCCGGCAGATCGTCGCGGGAGACGTACAGCTGAATGCGGCCGCCAACGTCCTGCAGGGTGATAAAGGAGGCTTTACCCATGATACGACGGGTCATCATGCGGCCCGCAACGGCCACTTCGATGTTCAGCGCTTCCAGCTCTTCGTTCTCTTTAGCGTCGAAGTCAGCGTGCAGTTGGTCTGAGGTGCGATCGCGACGGAAATCGTTCGGGAACGGCACGCCCTGCTCGCGCAGTGCAGCCAGCTTCTCGCGGCGGGTTTTCAGTTCATTGTTAAGATCGACGACCGCGTCAGCGCCCTGTGCTTGTTGTTCAGACATGTTGGTTCCTCATAACCCTGCTTTCAGACTTGCTTCGATAAATTGGTCCAGGCTGCCGTCCAGCACCGCCTGCGTGTTACGGGTTTCAACACCGGTACGCAGGTCTTTGATGCGGGAGTCATCAAGGACGTAAGAACGGATCTGGCTGCCCCAGCCGATGTCGGACTTGTTGTCTTCCATCGCCTGCTTCTCAGCATTTTTCTTTTGCATCTCCAGTTCATAAAGCTTCGCTTTCATCTGCTTCATGGCCTGGTCTTTGTTTTTATGCTGGGAACGGTCGTTCTGGCACTGTGTTACCAGCCCGGTCGGCAGGTGGGTAATACGCACCGCGGATTCCGTACGGTTTACGTGCTGACCACCCGCACCGGAGGCGCGGTAAACGTCGATACGCAGATCGGCCGGGTTGATTTCGATATCGATATCGTCCTTCACTTCCGGATAGACAAACGCGGAACTGAAAGAGGTATGACGACGGCCGCCGGAGTCGAACGGGCTCTTACGCACCAGGCGGTGAACGCCGGTTTCAGTACGCAGCCAGCCGTAAGCGTAATCGCCAATGATTTTAACGGTGACAGATTTCAGGCCAGCCACTTCGCCTTCAGACTCTTCGATGATCTCGGTCTTGAAGCCGCGGGCTTCAGCCCAACGCAGGTACATACGGGTCAGCATGCTGGCCCAGTCCTGTGCTTCTGTGCCGCCGGAACCGGCCTGGATATCCAGGTAGCAGTCGGCGCTGTCGTATTCACCGGAGAACATGCGACGGAATTCCAGCTGCGCCAGCTTCTCTTCCAGCACGTCGAGTTCTGCCACGGCTTCGTTAAAGGTATCTTCGTCGTCGGCCTCAACGGCCAGCTCCAGCAGCCCGGAAACATCCTCCAGACCCTGCGCCATCTGATCCAGCGTATCGACGATAGCTTCCAGAGAGGAACGCTCTTTACCCAGCGCCTGTGCGCGATTAGGTTCGTTCCAGACGTCCGGCTGTTCCAGCTCGGCGTTTACTTCTTCGAGACGCTCTTTCTTGGCATCGTAGTCAAAGATACCCCCTAAGAACGTCGGAGCGCTCCGTGAGGTCCTGAATGCGGTTTTTTACCGGATTAATTTCAAACATGGTCTGTTTTCTTTTATGGACTAGTCAAAATGCGGAGATAAGGGCGGAATTGTACCGGATTCACGCCCTGTTTTATAGCGGAATAGTGATGCTAAAGTGGCCAGATATGGTCGATGATGATTTGTAGCGTACGGTTGCCGCGAAACTCGTTGATATCCAGTTTGTAGGCCAGTTCGACTTCGCGCACGCCGTTGTCCGGCCAGATAGATGTATCGACGTTAAAGGCGATACCGTCGAGCAGCGGACCGCCGCCGACCGGTTCCACCATCACTTTCAGATGGCGTTCCCCCACCAGCCGCTGTTGCAGCAGACGGAAACGGCCATCGAACAGCGGCTCCGGGAACATCTGTCCCCACGGACCGGCATCACGCAGCATCTGCGCCACTTCCATGGTCATTTCAGCGGGGGTTAACGGACCGTCGGAGACCACTTCGCCCTGCAGCAGAGCCGGATCCAGCCAGTCGGTGACCAGCTCGCTGAACAGGCGCTGGAACCGATCGAACTTCGCCTCTTCCAGCGACAAGCCTGCCGCCATCGCGTGGCCGCCAAATTTGATCATCAGATCGGGATGTAAAGTATGCAGACGCTCCAGCGCATCGCGCATATGCAGCCCCTGAATAGATCGGCCCGATCCTTTCAGCGTGCCGTCTCCGGCTGGCGCAAAGGCGATCACCGGACGGTGGAAACGCTCTTTGATGCGCGAGGCCAGGATCCCAACCACGCCCTGGTGCCACTCGGGGTGATACATCGCCAGCCCGCCGGGCAGCGTTTCGCCGCTGCGCTCCAGCTTCTCGCACAGGATCAGGGCTTCAGCCTGCATCCCCTGCTCAATCTCTTTCCGGGTCTGGTTCAGGGCATCAAGCTCGTTGGCCAGCACGCGCGCTTCGCCGATGTTGTCGCACAGCAGCAGCGCTACGCCCACCGACATGTCATCCAGTCGCCCGGCGGCGTTGAGACGCGGACCGAGAGCAAAGCCCAGATCGCTGGCCGCCAGCCGCTGCTGATCGCGGTTGGAGATCTCCAGCAGCGCCTTAATGCCCGGACGGCATTTGCCCGCCCGAATGCGGTTTAAGCCCTGCCAGGTGAGAATACGGTTATTGGCATCCAGCGGCACCACGTCCGCCACGGTGCCCAGCGCCACCAGATCGAGGAATTCCGCCAGATTCGGCGCCGCGATACCCTGCGACTCAAACCAGCCGTTATCCCGCAGCCGCGTACGCAGCGCCAGCATCAGGTAAAACGCGACCCCAACCCCCGCCAGGGATTTTGACGGGAAGTCGCAGTCGCGCAGGTTGGGGTTGATGATCGCTTCCGCTGCCGGCAGCGTATCGCCAGGCAGGTGGTGATCGGTGACCAGCACCGGGATCCCCAGCTCGTGCGCACGATCGACACCGGCATGGGAGGAGATCCCATTGTCGACGGTGAGGATCATTTGCGCGCCGCGGGCGTGGGCCTGATCGACCACTTCCGGGCTCAGGCCGTAGCCATCCTCGAAGCGGTTCGGCACCAGGTAGGAGACTTTATCGCATCCCATCGCCCGCAGGCTGAGCACGCTCAGCGCGGTACTGGTGGCGCCATCGGCATCGAAATCCCCCACCACGATGATGCGCGTCCCTTCCCGAAAGGCGTTGTACAGCAGCTCCGTGGCCTTCTCGACGCCACTCAGCTGCTGCCAGGGCAACATGCCTTTTACGCTTCGTTCAAGGTCGTCTGCGGTTTGCACGCCACGGCTGGCATACAGTCGACGCAACAGAGGCGACAGATCCGCGGGTAACGCGGCGCTGTCGTTCACTTCACGACGACGGAGTTGTATCGAAGATTTCACGCGAATTATTTACCGCCAAACTGTTTCTGGTGCTCATCGAGGAACGCTTTCATCTCTTTCGGACCCTGGTAACCCGGCACGACATAACCGTTGCTCAGCACGATGGCAGGCGTTCCGGTCACGCCAAACTGCACGCCCAGCGCGTAGTGATTGGCAATGTCGATATCGCAGGAGGCTGGCTGAATGCCTTTACCGCTCATGGCATCATCAAAGGCTTTGTTGCGATCTTTCGCACACCAGATGGCCTTCATGTCCTGCTCAGGCTGGCTCTGCACGCCCGCCCGCGGGAAGGCGAGATAACGCACGGTGATCCCCAGCGCGTTGTAGTCTTTCATCTCTTCATGCAGTTTGTGGCAATAGCCGCAGGTGATGTCGGTGAACACGGTAATGACATGTTTTTCCTGCGCCGCTTTGTAGACGATCATCTCTTTTTCCAGCGCGTGCAGGTTCTTCATCAGCATCTGGTTAGTCACGTTGACCGGCTGGGCACCGCTTACGTCGTACAGCGGTCCCTGCAGGAAGTGCTTACCGTCTTCGGTGACGTACATTACGCCGCCGCTGGTCATCACGGTTTTCATCCCGGGAATTGGCGAAGGTTGAATCTCGCTCCCGGTGACGCCAAGCTTCGCCAGGGACTGTTTAATGGCCGCATCGTCAGCATGCGCCAGGCCGGATAATGAGGCTGCCAGCAGAGAGAAGAGCACTAAAGACTTTTTCATATTGGTTCCTGTTACAAGTCATCACGCACGTGGGTGATGCTGTTGGTGTAGCTGCCGCAGGCGTTCCGTCGCGACATGCGTGTAGATTTGCGTCGTTGAAAGGTCACTGTGCCCAAGCAGCATCTGAACCACGCGCAGGTCGGCGCCATGGTTCAGAAGATGGGTCGCAAAAGCGTGACGCAGAACGTGCGGCGAAAGTTTTTCACTGTCGATACCCGCCAGTGTGGCGTAATGTTTGATGCGATGCCAGAAGGTTTGACGCGTCATTTGCTGCGCACGCTGGCTCGGAAACAGCACATCAATGGAGGCACCGTTGAGCAACCACGGACGCCCATGCTGAAGATAGTTCTCCAGCCAGTACACCGCCTCTTCCCCCAGCGGCACCAGACGCTCCTTGTTGCCTTTCCCGATCACCCGCACTACGCCCTGACGCAGGCTGATATCGCTCATCGTCAGCCCGACCAGCTCAGAGACGCGCAGCCCCGTCGCGTACAGCACTTCAAGCATCGCTTTATCGCGTAACTCCAGCGGTTGGTCAACCACCGGCGACTGTAATAATCTCTCAACTTGTGCTTCGCTGAGATCCTTCGGCAGACGCTGGGGCAATTTTGGCGAGGCCAGCGCGGCGCTGGGATCGTCGGGACGTAATTTCTCACGATACAGATGCTGAAACAGACGCCGCATGGCGCTCAGCAGCCGGGCGGAACTGGTGGCTTTATAGCCCCCCTCCATGCGCTCGGCAAGCAGCGCCTGCAGATCGCCACTTTGGGCCGTGGCCAGGGCGAGATCATGATGGTGTAACCAGGCCACCAGCATCCCCAGATCGCGTCGGTAAGCACTGAGGGTATTTTCGGCAAGATTCTTCTCCAGCCACAGTGCATCGAGAAATTGCTCGATGAGTGCGAGATCCTTTTCCACGTCAGCCTCTTTCGTTCTGCAATGGGGGCATTATGCCTGAACGGGTCTTGTTTCTGGTACACTAGTTCGCAAAGTCATAGCAAGTATTGAGACATTTTAGCGATGAATATTGGTCTGTTTTATGGTTCCAGCACCTGCTACACCGAGATGGCCGCAGAGAAAATTCGCGACATTATTGGTCCGGAACTGGTCACCCTGCATAATCTCAAAGACGACGCCCCGACGATGATGGAGCAGTACGACGTGCTGATTCTGGGTATCCCAACCTGGGATTTTGGTGAACTGCAGGAAGACTGGGAAGCCATCTGGGATCAGCTTGATTCCCTGCAGCTGGAAGGCAAAATTATCGCGCTGTACGGCATGGGCGATCAGCTAGGCTACGGCGAGTGGTTCCTCGACGCGCTGGGGATGCTGCATGACAAGCTGGCGCCGAAAGGGGTGACCTTCATCGGCTACTGGCCGACAGAGGGCTATGAGTTTACCAGCAAGAAACCGATCATTGCCGACGGCCAGCTGTTTGTCGGGCTGGCCATCGATGAAACGAATCAATACGATCTGAGTGAAGAGCGCCTGCAAAACTGGTGCGAGCAGATCCTCGGCGAAATGGCGGAGCAGTTCAGCTAAACCCCTACCGCCCGTGCGTCGGTTGCTGCGAAAGCATCCGGCGCAGATCCCGCCACTCCCCTTCATCCATACTGTCTGCCGCCAGCCATAAATGCTGGTAGCGTTTCCCGTTGCCTTTGCGTAAGCGGAGCATCATGCCGGAATTGAGCATCCACGGCGTGCCGACAATCTCCCACTCGCTGCCCTGCCAGTGCAGGCGGGAATCCATGAACAGTTTGATTTCGCCCTGACGGGAATTGATGCGTCGTTGACTGCGTACGCTATCAAACACCACCAGCGACAGTAAGATTAACCATAATGGGGTGTAGCTCAGCGGCCATGGCATCAACAGAATGCAAGCCGCCACCAGGCCGTGGAGCAAAAGAGACATCCACTGGGCGCGCCACGAGACGCGTAAATCAGATTGCCACAGGACCACGTTCCCGATTCCGTGTTTGAATTAAAAGCACCATCCGTTGCAGTTCGGCGTCGGCGGGTTCGCCATGATTCATCAACCAGTTAAATAAATCAGGATCGTCGTTCTCCAGCAGGCGGATGAAGAGCTTTTTGTCCTCATCGCTCAGGGTGTCGTACTCGTATTCGAAGAACGGCATGATGGAGATATCGAGTTCGCGCATGCCGCGACGGCATGCCCAATGAATGCGGGCTTTGTTAGTAATGTCCATGTGCTTTTTCCTGCATAACGTTGAGTTCAGGCAGTGTTCCGTTCGTATCGGCTGAGAAAGAGGATCTACCGGGAAGAAACGGCTCTTAGTGTAACGTGTTTTTTGCTGTTTCATTACTGGAATATTGCGTTCCTGACGCATGCTTCCAGAAAAAACCACAACAAATACCGGTGTTCATCCGTTTTGCGGCGCGTTACGCAGAATGGCGCGAGGGCACGAATAGCCTGTTGAAACCGCTTGCAATGGCGACAGTCTCTTTTACCATTAGGCATTAACAAAGCGTTATGCAATTCAGGATCTCACTATGGCATTTACACCTTTTTCTCCGCGCCAGCCTGTCGCCTCTGCGCGTCTGCCGCTGACGCTTATGACTCTTGATGACTGGGCGCTGGCCACCCTCGTGGGGGCGGACAGCGAAAAGTACCTGCAGGGCCAGGTGACCGCTGACGTCAGCCAGATGACCGAACACCAGCATCTGTTGGCTGCGCACTGCGATCCAAAAGGCAAGATGTGGAGCAACCTGCGCCTCTTCCGCCGTCAGGACGGTTTTGCCCTGATCGAACGCCGCAGCCTGCGCGACGCCCAACTCACCGAGCTGAAAAAGTATGCGGTGTTCTCAAAAGTGACCATTGCTGCCGATGATGAGCTGGTGCTGCTGGGCGTGGCCGGGTTCCAGGCGCGCGCAGCGTTGAAAAACCTGTTCAGCGAACTGCCTGATGCCGAAAAACAGGTGACTAACGACGGTGCCACCTCGCTGCTGTGGTTTGAACACCCGGCGGAACGTTTCCTGCTGGTGACCGATGTCGCCACCGCAGAGCGCGTGACCCAGGCCCTGCGTGGCGAAGCTCAGCTGAATAACAGCCAGCAGTGGCTGGCGTTGAACATTGAAGCGGGCATCCCGGTAATCGACGCCGCTAACAGCGGGCAGTTTATTCCTCAGGCGACCAACCTGCAGGCGCTCGGCGGGATCAGCTTTAAAAAAGGCTGCTACACCGGCCAGGAGATGGTGGCTCGCGCGAAGTTCCGCGGTGCCAACAAACGTGCGCTGTGGTATCTGGCAGGCCAGGCCAGCCGTGTACCGGAAGCCGGTGAAGATCTGGAGCTGAAAATGGGTGAGAACTGGCGCCGGACCGGCACCGTGCTTGCTGCCGTTCAGCTCGACGATGGTCGCCTGCTGGTGCAGGCCGTCATGAATAATGATATGGAGCCGGACAGCGTGTTCCGCGTGCGCGAAGATGTGAATACCCTGAGCATCGAGCCGCTGCCGTATTCGCTGGAAGAGTGATGGTGTTAGTGCCGGGTGGCGGCTTCGCCTTACCCGGCCTACGAAACCCGTAGGCCCGTGCAAGCGCAGCACCGCCGGGCAAAAGCGGAATTAAACCTGCCCTACATACAAATAAATCGCCAGGAAATGGCAGACGCTGCCGCCCAGCACAAACCCGTGCCAGATCGCGTGGTTATAGGGGATGCGCTTGCAGACGTAAAAAATCACCCCCAGCGAATAGATAATTCCGCCGACCGCCAGCAAGGTCACTCCACCCGCCGCCAGTTTTACCGCCAGCTGATAAACCACAATCAGTGACAGCCAGCCCATGATCAGATAAGTCACCAGCGACAGCACCTTGAAACGGTGCGCGATGGTCAGCTTGAACAGGATCCCCAGCAGCGCCAGGCTCCAGATCACAATCATCAGCCCGCGCGCCAGCGGTGAACCCAGTCCCACCAGCAAAAACGGCGTATAGGTCCCGGCAATCAGCAGATAGATGGCGCAGTGGTCGAATTTTTTCAGCCAGATTTTGGCCCGCTGATGCGGAATGGCATGGTAAAGAGTGGACGCCAGGAACAGCAGAATCATGCTTCCGCCATACAGGCTGTAACTGGTGATCGCCAGCGCGCTGGCGTTGGTGTCGACGGCCTGAACGAGCAGCAATATCAGTCCGACGATGCCAAACACCAGACCGACTCCGTGACTAATACTGTTGGCTATTTCCTCAGCCAGCGAATATCCCTGTGCGGTTAATGGTTTGCTAACCATAGAGAACTCCGGGAAAACTTAAGTGAATAATGCATCACTGACTATGCTAACTGAGAATGATTTCAGTGAACACATGTTAGCTAAAATAAATATAATTTTAATATTTATTGAATATAATCATGATGTTGAATGATATTTTCAGCTAACAGCTGTTCGGAATAAAATCAAAGGCATTTAAAATCAATAACATAAAACTGAGTCTGACTCGGATAGATCTCCGCGATGACCCGCTTAAGTTCACCGAGGGTCATGTTCTCCTGCAGAGCATGCTTTTCGGTCAGCGTTTCCAGCGTCACGGTCGACGTGCCCGTCACCTCAATGGTGCAAAAGTAACCGTCATCTTCATAACGCCCCACCCGCAGAATATCACCCGCTTTAAAGTGCGCTTCGCTCTCATCGCGAATGGTAATGGTCTTACGCCCGGCCAGAATGTCATCCTGGAAGCGCTGAAAAAAAGTAATGTCGTTTGGCTGCATGGTATTATTCCCTGAAGATGAAGTCTGATGAGTGAGTTTAACCCCTGTGAGCATGTTCTCCCATTCCGCCATTGCCAGTCTTAATAATCTGGAGATGATGGTCTACAACACCGTCATCAAAAACCGTGACCAGGTGATGTACATGACCATTCGTGAACTGGCGGATGCGGCAGGGGTCTCCACCACTACCGTGCTGCGCTTTTGCCGCAAGCTGAAATGCGATGGGTATTCTGAATTCCGCGTGCGGTTTAAATTATATCTCGAACAAAACGAACCGCAGCAGGCCAATTTTGGCGCCAGCGAGATTATCAGTTTTTTCAAAAGCGTGAACAATGATGAATTTGATACGCTACTCAATAACGCCGTGGATATTATCTTATCCTCAGAGCGCATTATATTTGTCGGCGCTGGCACCTCGGGGTCACTGGCAAAATATGGCGCACGCTTCTTTTCCAATATTGGCAAATTCAGCAACCATATCGACGATCCTTATTTCCCGGTCACCAACGATATGGCGAAAAACGCGCTGGCAATTGTGCTCTCGGTCTCGGGCGAAACTGAAGAGATCCTGCGCTTCGCCAGCCAGTTCAGCCTGCATCACTGTAAGGTGCTCTCCATCACCAGCCACGAACATTCGCGTCTGGCAAAACTGGCGGACTTTAATCTCTCCTGGCATGTCCCGCAAACCCGTATCGGAGGCGTCTACGATATAACGACGCAAATCCCGGTGGTTTATATTCTTGAATCTCTGGGGCGCAAACTGGCGAAGAAATTAACGGAATAAAACACCCTGTTTTTTTGCCGTAACAAATCACAATTCCTGCAAATTGTTATATCGTGACTTTTTATTTCCCTTTGTTAGACTCAAAAATAAGTCAATTAATGAGATTAGCAAAGATGAAAAAACTCACCTTACCAAAAGACTTTTTATGGGGCGGCGCAGTGGCGGCGCACCAGGTTGAAGGCGGCTGGAACAAAGGCGGCAAAGGCCCGAGCATTTGTGACGTGCTGACCGGCGGCGCCCACGGCGTTCCGCGCGAAATCACTCAGGAAGTGATCGAAGGTAAATACTACCCGAACCATGAAGCCATCGACTTCCACGGCCACTATAAAGAAGACATCAAGCTGTTTGCCGAGATGGGCTTCAAATGCTTCCGCACCTCCATCGCCTGGACCCGTATCTTCCCGAAAGGTGACGAAACCCAGCCGAACGAAGAGGGGCTGAAGTTCTACGACGACATGTTCGATGAGCTGCTGAAGTACAACATCGAGCCGGTGATCACCCTCTCCCACTTCGAAATGCCCCTGCACCTGGTGCAGGAGTACGGCGGCTGGACCAACCGCAAGGTGGTCGATTTCTTCGTGAACTTCGCTGAAGTCGTGTTTGAGCGCTACAAGAGCAAGGTCAAATACTGGATGACCTTCAACGAGATTAACAACCAGCGCAACTGGCGTGCCCCGCTGTTCGGCTACTGCTGCTCCGGGGTGGTCTATACCGAGCATCAAAACCCGGAAGAGACCATGTACCAGGTGCTGCACCACCAGTTCGTGGCCAGCGCCCTGGCGGTGAAAGCCGCCCGTCGCATCAACCCGGAAATGAAAGTCGGCTGCATGCTGGCGATGGTGGCGCTCTATCCGTTCTCCTGCAAACCAGAAGACGTGATGTTTGCCCAGGAATCGATGCGCGAGCGCTATGTCTTTACCGACGTGCAGCTGCGCGGTTACTACCCGTCCTACGTGCTGAACGAGTGGGAGCGCCGCGGTTTCACCATCAACATGGAAGCCGGCGACGAGCAGATCCTGCGCGAAGGTACCTGTGACTACCTGGGCTTCAGCTACTACATGACTAACGCCGTGAAAGCGGAAGGCGGTACTGGCGATGCGATCTCCGGCTTCGAAGGCAGCGTCCCGAACCCGCACGTGAAGGCGTCGGACTGGGGCTGGCAGATCGACCCGGTCGGCCTGCGTTACGCCCTGTGTGAGCTGTATGAGCGCTATCAGAAGCCGCTGTTTATCGTCGAAAACGGTTTTGGCGCGTACGACAAAGTGGAAGAAGACGGCAGCATTAACGATGACTACCGTATCGACTACCTGCGCGCCCACGTCGAAGAGATGATGAAAGCGGTCACGTATGATGGCGTGGACCTGATGGGCTACACCCCGTGGGGCTGCATCGACTGCGTGTCGTTCACCACTGGTCAGTACAGCAAACGCTACGGCTTTATCTATGTGAACAAGCACGACGACGGTACCGGCGACATGTCCCGTTCGCGCAAGAAGAGTTTTGAGTGGTACAAAGCGGTGATTGCCAGCAACGGCGAGACGCTTTAAGTTTTAGCCCGGTGGCGCTACGCTTACCGGGCCTACGATTCGTGTAGGCCGGGTAAGGCGAAGCCGCCACCCGGCATTTATTTGCCGCCCGCTAACTCAATAAAACTGCCCGTCACGTACGACGCCTTCTCGCTCAGCAGCCAGACAATCGCCTGCGCCACCTCTTCAGGCTGGCCGCCGCGCTGCATCGGCAGCATCGACTTCACCCGATCCACACGTCCTGGCTCCCCGCCGGAGGCATGAATTTCGGTGTAGATCAGCCCCGGACGGACGCAGTTAACCCGAATGCCCTGCGCCGCCACTTCCAGCGCTAACCCGGTGGTAAGGGAGTCCACGGCCCCTTTCGACGCCGCGTAATCCACATACTCCCCCGGTGCGCCGAGTCGCGATGCCGCGGACGAGACGTTCACAATCGCCCCGCCTTTCCCACCATGTTTGTGTGACATGCGTTTTACCGCCTCACGGCAGCAGAGGAAATACCCGGTCACGTTAGTGGCCAGCACCCGGTTAATGCGCTCGGCAGAGAGATTTTCGATGGTGCTCTGCTCGAACAGAATGCCAGCGTTGTTAACCAGCGCCGTCAGCGGTTCACCTTCACGATCGAGGCTGTCAAACATCGCCATGACCTGGGCTTCATCACTGATATCTGCCCGCAGGGCAAAGGCTTTGCCGCCCTCTTTCACAATCTGCGCGATCACATCGGTCGCGGCTTTGATGTTGTGGTGATAATTCACCGCCACGGTGTAGCCTTCACGTGCCAGCTGAAGCGCGGTTGCTTTGCCAATTCCGCGGCTGGCGCCGGTAACAAGTGCGATTGCCATAAGAACCTCCAGAAACAAAAAAGCCGGGTGGCGCTGACGCTTACCCGGCCTACATGATTATGTTATAGCAGAACCGTTACTGGTATTCGCTCATCGGCACGCAGGAGCAGAACAGGTTACGGTCGCCGTAGACGTCATCAAGACGCTTCACGGTCGGCCAGTACTTGTTAGCCACGCCTGCCGGGAAGACCGCCAGCTCGCGGGAGTAAGCGTGATTCCACTCCGCCACCATCTCGTGCTGGGTGTGCGGGGCGTTGACCAGCGGGTTATCTTCCAGCGTCCATTCGCCATCCTGAACGCGGTCGATCTCCATGCGGATCGCCAGCATCGCGTCGATAAAGCGGTCCAGCTCAGCTTTGCTTTCGGATTCGGTTGGCTCAACCATCAGCGTGCCCGCGACCGGGAACGACATGGTTGGGGCATGGAAGCCGTAGTCGATCAGACGTTTGGCAATGTCCAGCTCGCTGATACCGGTCTGCTCTTTCAGCGGACGAATATCCAGAATACATTCGTGCGCCACGCGGCCATCGCGGCCGGTGTAGAGCACCGGGAAGGCAGACTTCAGACGGGTCGCGATGTAGTTGGCATTCAGGATCGCCACCTGGCTGGCCTGCTTCAGCCCTTCCGCGCCCATCATACGGATATACATCCAGCTGATTGGCAGAATGGAGGCGCTGCCGAACGGTGCCGCAGAGACCGCGCCCTGACGGGTCAGCATGCCTTCGATCTGCACCACGCTGTGGCCCGGTACGAACGGGGCCAGGTGTGCTTTCACACCGATTGGCCCCATACCCGGGCCGCCACCGCCGTGCGGAATGCAGAAGGTTTTATGCAGGTTCAGGTGCGACACATCCGCGCCGATAAAGCCTGGCGTGGTGATCCCCACCTGAGCGTTCATGTTGGCGCCATCGAGGTAAACCTGGCCGCCGTGCTGGTGCACGATCTCGCACACTTCACGGATGGTCTCTTCGTACACCCCGTGGGTAGACGGATAGGTCACCATGATGCAGGAGAGCTTATCGCTGGTCTGTTCTGCTTTGGCACGCAGGTCAGCCAGATCGATGTTGCCGTTTTTATCACAGGCCACAACCACCACTTCCATCCCCGCCATCTGGGCAGAGGCCGGGTTGGTGCCGTGGGCAGAGCTTGGGATCAGGCAGATATCGCGATGGCCTTCGTTGCGGCTCTCGTGATAGTGACGGATTGCCAGCAGGCCCGCGTACTCACCCTGCGCGCCGGAGTTCGGCTGCATGCAGAGGGCGTCGTAGCCGGTCAGTTTCACCAGCCAGTCGGAGAGCTGGTTAATCATCATATGGTAGCCTTCCGCCTGGTCGGCCGGGCAGAACGGGTGCAGCTCGGCGAATTCCGGCCAGGTGATCGGGATCATCTCGGCGGCGGCGTTCAGCTTCATGGTGCAGGAGCCCAGCGGGATCATCGCCTGGTTCAGGGCCAGATCCTTGCGCTCCAGGGAGTGCATGTAGCGCATCATCTCGGTTTCGCTGTGGTAGCGGTTAAACACCGGATGGGCGAGGATTGCGTCGTCGCGCAGCATGGTCGCCTGGATAGAGCGGCTGTCATGCGCCACCTCTTTATCGAGGGTATCCACATTCAGGCCGTGGTCGTCACCCAGCAGGACGTTGAACAGGACCTGAATATCTTCACGCGTGGTGGTCTCATCCAGGGTAATGCTCACCGCATTGAGGATATCGCTGCGCAGGTTAATCTCTGCGGCTTCGGCGCGCGCCAGCACCGCGGCTTTGTCAGCCACTTCAACACACAGGGTGTCAAAGAAGTGCGCGTGGCGCAGTTTTTGACCTTTCTGCTGCAGGCCGCAGGCAAGGATATCCGCCAGACGATGAATACGGCTGGCGATACGCTTCAGGCCAGCCGGGCCGTGGAAGACCGCATACAGGCTGGCGATATTGGCCAGCAGCACCTGAGAAGTACAGATGTTGGAGTTCGCTTTCTCACGACGGATGTGCTGCTCGCGAGTCTGCATCGCCATGCGCAGCGCGGTGTTACCGGCGGCATCTTTCGATACGCCGATAATGCGGCCTGGCATGGAGCGTTTGAATTCATCTTTGCCGGCAAAGAAGGCCGCGTGCGGACCGCCGTAGCCCATCGGCACGCCGAAGCGCTGCGCGGAGCCGAAGACGATGTCTGCGCCCTGTTTGCCCGGGGCCGTTAACAGCACCAGCGCCATAAAATCGGCCGCCACGCTGACAACAACTTTGCGCGCTTTCAGCTCGGCAATCAGGGTGCCGTAGTCGTGCACTTCACCGGTGGTGCCAACCTGCTGCAGCAGTACACCGAACACGTCCTGGTGATCCAGCACTTTATCAGCGTCATCAACAATCACCTCAAAACCAAAGGTCTCCGCACGGGTACGCACCACGTCGAGGGTTTGCGGGTGAACGTCGGCGGCAACGAAGAAGCGGTTTGCGTTCTTCAGTTTGCTGACGCGTTTTGCCATCGCCATCGCTTCTGCGGCAGCGGTGGCTTCATCCAGCAGCGAGGCCGAGGCGATATCCAGACCGGTCAGATCCAGGGTGACCTGCTGGAAGTTAAGCAGCGCTTCCAGACGGCCCTGAGACACTTCCGGCTGATATGGGGTGTAAGCGGTGTACCAGCCCGGGTTTTCCAGCATGTTACGCAGGATCACCGGCGGCAACTGCACGTTGGTGTAGCCCATGCCAATGTAAGACTTAAAGCGCTTGTTCAGGCTGGCAATGCCTTTCAGTTCTGCCAGCGCAGCGTATTCAGTGGTGGCTTCACCCACCTGCGGCGGCGTGTCGAGCTGAATATCTTTCGGCACGATCTGGCCGATCAAGGCGTTTAACGAATCCGCGCCAACCGTCTTCAGCATCTCCTGCTGTTGCTGAGCATCCGGCCCGATGTGACGTTCAATGAAGGCGCCACGGTTTTCAAGCTGGCTTAAAGTCTGTGTCATGAGCGATGGTTCCTGAAACGTGCAGTGAATCGTAGTTGTCTCTAACTCTGTTGCCCGGTGGCGCTAACGCTTACCGGGCCTACGCTGACCTGTAGGCCGGATAAGCGCAGCGCCATCCGGCACAACATTATTCGTCTTCTAACAGGGCTTCGTATGCAGTCGCATCCAGCAGAGCGGCAACTTCCGCTTCGTCGCTGGCTTTGATTTTGAAGATCCAGCCTTCGCCGTAGGGCTCGCTGTTCACCAGCTCCGGGGAGTCGCTCAGCGCGTCGTTTACCGCCACGATTTCGCCGCCCACTGGCGCATAGATATCAGAAGCGGCTTTAACAGATTCCGCCACGGCGCAGTCGTCGCCCGCGGTCACGGTCGCGCCCACTTCCGGCAGATCCACAAAGACCATGTCACCTAACAGCTCCTGAGCATGCTCGGTGATCCCAACGGTGTAAGTGCCGTCGGCTTCTTTGCGCAGCCACTCGTGTTCTTTGCTGTATTTCAGTTCTGCTGGCACATTGCTCATTGAATTTCTCCTGATAAAAATAATTAGGCGACCGGCTTACCGGCGCGAACAAAAATCGGTTTGGTCACGCGGACCGGCATTTCGCGGTTGCGGATCTGCACCACGGCAGTCTCGCCAATGCCCGCCGGCACACGCGCCAGCGCAATACTGTAGCCCAGCGTCGGAGAGAAGCTGCCGCTGGTGATAATGCCTTCGCAGTGGTTGCCATTGGCATCGGTGAAACGCACCGGCAGCTCGCCGCGCAGTACGCCTTTCTCGGTCATCACCAGGCCAACCAGCTGTTCGGTGCCCTTCTCACGCTGCATTTCCAGCGCTTCACGTCCGATAAAGTCGCGATCCGCCGGTTCCCATGCAATGGTCCAGCCCATGTTGGCCGCCAGCGGAGAGACGCCTTCGTCCATCTCCTGGCCATACAAATTCATGCCGGCTTCCAGACGCAGCGTATCGCGCGCCCCCAGACCGGCCGGCTTAACGCCCGCCTCGACCAGCGCACGCCAGAAATCGGCCGCTTTTTCATTCGGCATCGCAATTTCATAGCCCGCTTCACCGGTATACCCGGTGGTGGCAATAAACAGATCGCCCGCCTGCACGCCAAAGAACGGCTTCATGCCGTCGGTGGCCTGGCGCTGTTCATCAGTGAACAGGGATGCAGCTTTCGCCTGGGCGTTCGGACCCTGCACCGCGATCAGCGACAGGTCATCACGTACGGTGATGTCGATGGCGTAAGGTTCAGCGTGTTGGGTGATCCAGGCGAGGTCTTTTTCACGGGTGGCGGAGTTAACAACGAGGCGGAAGAAATCTTCGGTAAGGTAATAGACAATCAGGTCGTCAATTACGCCGCCGGAAGCATTCAGCATACCGGAATAGAGCGCTTTGCCCGGCTTCGTCAGTTTCGCCACGTCGTTCGCCAGCAGATAACGCAAAAACTCCCGGGTGCGGCTGCCGTGCAGATCGACAATGGTCATATGCGAGACGTCGAACATACCGGCATCGGTGCGCACCGCATGATGCTCATCAATCTGCGAACCATAATGCAGCGGCATCATCCAGCCATGGAAATCGACCATGCGTGCACCGCATAAGGTGTGTTGTTCGTACAAAGGCGTCTGTTGAGCCATCTTATCCTCGTTGAATGAGCTGGGCTGTCTTGCGTTTTATGCTGAAAAATTCACCATAAAACCCGGCATCGGCATCGCTCCCGGACGCCGACGCAAACGTTCTCTTTTCCCTGAAGTTACCACTGAAAACGGTGGTTAACCATAAGGGAAAATGGGTCATCACATTAGCTTATGGTCAAAAATGCCAGCAAAGCGTACAGAGTTATTCACTATAAAAATGCGAATCATTCCGCACAAAAGCAAAGTAACCTGAAGAAGATTTAGTACAAGAGGATATTTACTGCGGAAAAATGCGCGAAATTTCCGTAACATAAAAATCATTAGATTAGATAATCTAATGCGAAAAAGCGGGTGAAATTAGAATATTTCAAACGAGGGAATTTTCCCGGCCCACAGGCCGGGAAAATAAAGTGTGATGGGGATCTAAATTAGCGTAGCCAGTCCGGCAGATCGTTAAGACCCATCGCCTGACGCAGGAGTTGTGGTTTGACGCCCGGGAGGGTATCAGCCAGTTTCAGCCCGAGATCGCGCAGCAGTTTTTTGGCCGGATTGGCACCGGCAAAGAGTTCGCGGAACCCTTGCATGCCCGCCAGCATCATCGCAGCACTGTGCTTACGGCTGCGTTCGTATCGGCGCAGGTAAAGATGCTGCCCGATATCTTTACCCTCACGATGCAGACGACGCAGTTCATTCACCAGCTCGGCGGCATCCATAAAGCCCAGATTCACGCCCTGCCCGGCCAGCGGATGAATGGTGTGCGCGGCGTCACCCACCAGCGCCAGACGATGGGCGGCGAACTGGCGCGCATAGCGACCGGTTAACGGGAACACCTGGCGCTCGCTTTGGACGGTGCAGAGCCCCAGCCGGTTATCAAAGGCCACGCACAGGGCCTGATTGAACTCGTCGGCGGACGCCTCCTGCAGCTGCTGGGCCTTCTCGGGGGAAAGCGACCAGACGATCGAGCAGAGATGCGGATCGCTCAGCGGCAGGAAGGCGAGAATGCCATCATTATGGAAAATCTGCCGGGCTACAGCCTGGTGCGGCTCCGCGGTGCGGATGGTGGCGACCAGCGCATGATGGCGGTAGTCCCAGTATGTGAGTGGAATGTCGGCTTTGTTACGCAGCCAGGAGTTTGCCCCGTCGGCCCCTACCACCAGACGCGCGGTCAGCATGTCGCCGCTTTGCAGGGTAATAAAAGCATCGTTTTCGCCCCAGGCCACCTGCTGCAGCTGCGCGGGCGCAATCAGCGTCACGTCGCTGCACTGCTGCGCTTTCTGCCATAACGCATGGTGAATCACCGCGTTTTCAATGATATGGCCAAGATGGCTGTAGCCCATACTCTCATCATCAAAAGCGATATGCCCGAAGCTGTCTTTATCCCACACTTCCATGCCGTGATAGCAGCTGGCGCGTTGGGCGACGATCTCTGACCAGACGCCGATACGGGTCAGCAGCTTTTCACTGGCGGCGTTGATCGCTGAGACACGGAGCTCAGGCGGCGCATCGGAAGCGACAGGCTGAGGCTGTTTCTGCTCCAGTACCGCCACGCGCAGACCGCTGCCCTGCAGACCGCAGGCCAGCGCCAGTCCTACCATTCCGCCACCGACAATGGCAACATCAACATTCTGCACTTTGTTAACTCCTTAGCGAGCGACCCAACCGAGAGTCCTCTGCGCCAGCACATCGCGTGCCGGAATGAATAATTCCATCGCCATTAACCCCAGGTTACGCCCTGCCACCAGCGGTGCCCAGCGATTAGCAAACAGATGCACCAGCCCGTCGGTTACGCCGATGGTGGCCTCTTTATCTGCCTGACGTCGTTTCTGATACTGGCATAGCACCGGATACGCGCCGCAATCCTGCTGTCGGGCAAAGGCCTGCGCCAGCGTTTCGGCGAGGGTCATCACATCGCGCAGCCCGAGGTTAAAGCCCTGCCCGGCGATGGGGTGTAACGTCTGGGCCGCATTGCCCACCAGCGCGACGCGATGGGAGACAGCCTGCGACGCCGTGGTTAATGCTAAAGGATAGACCGAACGCTTCCCGGCATGGGTGATACGTCCCAGCCGCCAGCCAAAGGCTTTTTGCAGTTCGGTGCAGAAGCGTTCATCCGACCAGGCCTGCACCTCATCCGCTTTTTCCAGCGGATGGCACCAGACCAGCGAGCTACGCCCCTGCGACATCGGCAGCATGGCCAAAGGACCATGCTGGGTAAAACGTTCAAAGGCGCGGCCACGGTGTGGCTCGGCGGTGGCAACGTTGGCGATCACCGCCAGTTGGTGGTACGGCTGCTGCTGCCACTGGATGCCACACTGCTGGCCGAGCGCCGAACGGGAACCGTCGGCCGCCACCAGCAGTTGTCCCTCAAGGGTACTGCCGTCATCCAGCGTGACGCTGACCGAGTTTTCGCTGCGGGTGAAGTGTTCCACGCGCGCCGGGCAATGCAGCGTCACGCCAGGGGCATCCTGCAACAGGCGGAACAGGCGCAGACCTACGTCGTGCAGCTCCACCACCTGCCCCAGGGCATCAATACGATAATCCTGCGCCTCAAGGGTGACAAACCCGGCGTGGCCCCGATCGCTGACATGGACGGTTTCGATCGCGGTAGCGCAATCGGCAATCGCCTGCCAGATGCCGCTGCGGGCCAGCTGCTGGCAGGTGCCCTGCGCCAGGGCGATGGCGCGGCCATCAAACCCCGGATGACCGGCCGACTGCGGCGCCACGGCCTCCACCAGATGCACCGGAAGCTTGCCCTGGGTCAGCGTAGAAATCGCCAGCGCCAGGGTGGCGCCCGTCATGCCCCCGCCAACGATGATGATGCTCATTGGCGGGCCGCCGCCATCAGGGCTTCAATCTCGTCGGCGTTTTTCACCACCGACGCCGTGAGGTTTTCGTTACCGGATTCAGTGATCACGATGTCATCTTCGATACGAATACCGATCCCGCGATACTCGGCGGGCACGTCGGCATCCGGGGCGATATAGAGCCCCGGTTCAACGGTCAGCACCATTCCTGGCTCCAGCACGCGGGAACGTTCCGGGCCATACACGCCCACATCATGCACATCCAGCCCCAGCCAGTGGCTCAGGCCATGCATAAAGAAGGGACGGTGAGCGTTCTCTGCGATCAGCTGATCGACGTCGCCGTTGAGGATCCCCAGATCCACCAGGCCGCTGATCATAATGCGCACCACTTCGCCGGTGACCTCCTGAATGGAAGTGCCCGGGCGGAACAGCATCAGCGCGGTGTCCAGCGACTGCAGGACGATGTCGTAGATGGCGCGCTGGGCCGGGGTAAATTTGCCGTTGACCGGGAAGGTACGGGTGATATCCCCGGCATAGCCTTTAAATTCGCATCCGGCGTCGATCAGCACCAGATCGCCATCCCGCAGTTCAGACTCGTTTTCGGTGTAATGCAGAATGCAGCCGTTTTCACCGCCGCCAACGATGGTGTTATAGGCCGGGTAGCGAGCACCGTGGCGGGTAAATTCATGGTGAATTTCGCCTTCCAGCTGATACTCGAACATTCCCGGACAACATTTTTGCATCGCCCGGGTATGAGCCAGAGCGCTGATCTCGCCCGCGCGACGCATGACATCGAGCTCTTCTTCTGATTTAAACAGGCGAAGCTCGTGGACGGCGGGACGCCAGTCGGTGAGCGTTATCGGCGCTTTCAGATTTTGCCGGGAACCTTTGCGCAGCTTATCCAGCGCGGCAAAGACAATCTCATCGGCATAGGCGTATTCACCCTGCGCGTGGTAGACCACATCCAGGCCATTGAGCAGCTGGTAGAGTTGCTCGTTGATTTCGCTGAACGCGAGGGCGCGATCCACGCCCAGCTTTTCCGGTGCGGCCTGCTGGCCCAGACGGCGGCCAAACCAGATCTCGGCGGTGAGATCCCGAACGCGGTTAAACAGCACGCTGTGGTTATGGGTGTCGTGACTTTTGATCAGCACCAGCACCGACTCCGGCTCATTGAAGCCGGTGAAGTACCAGAAATCGCTGCTCTGGCGGTACGGATATTCGCTATCGTTGCTGCGCGTGGCTTCCGGTGCGGCAAAAATCAACGCGGCGCTGCCCGGCTGCATAGTGGCCAGCAGCGCCTGACGGCGGCGAAGGTACTCTTGCTGAGTCATGACACCCTCCTGGAATTGTTATTAGTGTAAGGTTGGTTTGCGCACTTCCGGCGCGGTCGGTTTTACGCGCGTAAAGGTATCGTGGCAAAGCAGCGACGCCACGCGCACATACTCAATGATCTCTTCCAGCGACATCTCCAGCTCTTCCTGATCTTCGTCTTCATCGTAGCCCAGCTGAGCGATGTTACGCAGATCGTCGATCGCTTCTCCGGCCTCGCCTGTCACTTTTTCCAGCTTAGGCTGCGTCACACCCAACCCAAGCAGGTAGTGATTGACCCAACCGGCCAGCGCATCGGCGCGATCGAACACGCTGACGTCGTCGCCGTCAGGCAGATAAAGCTGAAAAAGGAAGCCGTCGTCTTCCAGCGCATCGCTGGTTGCGCCATGCATGCTGCGCAACGCCTGGGCGAGGTCGTGCCCAAACGCCAGACCCTCGTTCGTCAGGTCGTGAACCAGCGGCAGCCATGAGCTGTCGTTGTTTCCACCACACAGCATCCCGCTGATCAGACCGTGCATTTCAGCCGGGGTTAAACCCACTCCCTGCTGGTTCAGTAACTGGCTGACATCGTTGTAACCAGGCATTTCGTTCTGCATAGACATGCTCATTCGTCATCAAAGGGAGGAATATTCATGATATGCTACCACTTTGGACCCTGGTGAACCAGAATAGGGCTTGTTTCTACACGCCAGGGTAGCTATAGTGTCGCCCCTTCGCAGCCCCCGGTAGCGGAAGTGAAGGCAGCGCAGTCAAACAGCAGGAAGGTGGCATGTCTGCACAACCCGTCGATATCCAAATTTTTGGCCGTTCGCTGCGAGTGAATTGTCCGCCTGAACAAAGGGATGCTTTGAATCAGGCTGCGGATGATTTGAATCAGCGGTTGCAAGATTTAAAAGAACGCACTAGAGTCACAAATACTGAGCAGCTGGTCTTCATCGCCGCGTTGAACATCAGTTATGAACTGGCTCAGGAAAAAGCGAAGACCCGCGATTACGCGGCGAGCATGGAACAACGCATTAAAATGCTCCAGCAGACCATTGAACAGGCGTTGCTTGATCAGGGTCGAATTACAGACAGACCGGGGCAAAACTTTGAATAACACTTCGTGGTCTACTATGGTAGAGTGACCCTGAAGGAAAAATTTCTCTGAGATGTTCGCATGCGGGCCAGTCCCCTGAGCCGATATTTCATACCACAAGAATGTGGCGCTCCATGGTTGGTGAGCATGCTCGGTTCGTCCGAGAAGCCTTAAAACTATGACGACACATTCACCTTGAACCAAGGGTTCAAGGGTTACAGCCTGCGGCGGCATCTCGGAGATTCCCTCACTTTTCTACCCAGCGACTACCATGACGCAACTTCCTGAAGTCCCTGCCTCTCGTCAACACATTCGTCAGTTTATCCGTCAGCAACGCCGAGCCTTAACATCCGAACAGCAAGCCCATTTCGCGCAGCAAGCCGCGGCACGCATGATGGCTTATCCACCCGTTGTGATGGCGCATACTGTCGCCCTGTTTCTCTCCTTTGATGGCGAACTCGATACCCAACCGCTGATCGATGAGCTCTGGCGCACCGGGAAAAAGGTCTACCTGCCGGTACTTCACCCGTTCAGCCCGGGGAACTTGCTGTTTCTCAACTACCATCCTCACAGCGAGCTGGTGGTGAATCGTCTGAAAATCACCGAACCTAAGCTGGATGTGCGTGACGTGCTGCCGCTGGATCAGCTGGACGTACTGGTGACGCCGCTGGTGGCATTTGATGAGAGCGGACAGCGTTTGGGTATGGGCGGAGGTTTTTACGATCGCACTCTGCAAAACTGGCAGCAGCACGGCTTACAGCCCGTGGGCTATGCCCATGATTGTCAGCGCGTGGACGCGTTACCGGTAGAGAAATGGGATATTCCGCTGCCTGCGGTGGTGACGCCCAGCAAAATCTGGCTCTGGTAGAATAAAGCCGGGTGGCGGCTACGCCTTACCCGGCCTACATAAACCCTCGGACTTTGTAGGTCGGGTAAGCGCAAGCGCCACCCGACAACACAAACCGCACAATCAATACAGCAGACGCGCGCGAATCGTGCCTTGAATAGCCTTCATCCCCTGCAGCGCTTTCTCTGCAACGTCTTCATCCGCTTCGATATCGATAACCACATAACCCATCTGGGCGTTAGTTTGCAGATACTGTGCGGCGATGTTCACGCCCTGCTCAGCGAAGATCTGGTTAATGGCCGTCAGCACGCCCGGACGGTTTTCGTGGATGTGCAGCAGACGACGTCCGCCGTGCAGCGGCAGAGAGACTTCCGGGAAGTTGACCGCCGACAGGGTTGAGCCGTTGTCAGAGTATTTGCTCAGCTTACCGGCCACTTCGAGACCAATGTTTTCCTGCGCTTCCTGAGTAGAGCCCCCGATGTGCGGAGTCAGGATCACGTTGTCGAACTCACACAGCGGCGAGGTGAACGGATCGCTGTTGGTCGCCGGTTCGGTCGGGAAGACATCGATGGCAGCACCCGCCAGATGTTTGCTTTTCAGGGCTTCGCACAGCGCCGGGATATCCACTACCGTACCGCGCGCGGCGTTGATCAGCAGCGAGCCCGGCTTCATCAGCGCCAGCTCTTCTGCACCCATCATGTTTTTGGTGGAGGCGTTTTCCGGCACGTGCAGGCTCACGACATCGCTCATGTTGAGCAGGTCGGAGAGATGCTGAACCTGAGTGGCATTCCCCAGCGGCAACTTGTTTTCGATATCGTAGAAGAAGACGTGCATCCCCAGCGATTCCGCCAGAATGCCCAGCTGCGTGCCGATGTGGCCGTAGCCGATAATACCCAGCTTTTTACCACGCGCTTCGAAAGAGCCGGATGCCAGTTTATTCCAGATCCCGCGGTGGGCCTTGGCGTTAGCCTCAGGGATGCCGCGCAGCAGCAGCAGGAGTTCACCGATCACCAGCTCCGCCACGGAACGGGTATTGGAGAATGGCGCGTTGAATACCGGGATACCGCGCTTCGCAGCAGCATTGAGATCGACCTGGTTGGTACCGATACAGAAGCAGCCAATCGCAACCAGTTTTTCTGCTGCGGCAATAACGTCTTCAGTCAGGTGGGTACGGGATCGCAGGCCAATGAAGTGGGCGTCACGGATCGACTCTTTCAGCTGTTCGGTATCCAGCGCGCCTTTGTGAAATTCGATGTTGGTGTAACCTGCCGCACGAAGGTTATCCAGTGCTTTCTGATGCACCCCTTCGACCAGCAGAAATTTAATCTTGTCTTTCTCCAGTGATACCTTTGCCATTTCCCCGACCCTGTCTGATTGTCTGAACTGTTGTTGTGCTGGATTGAAATCCGCTCCAGCCAACATATCAAAAAAAACTATTGCAGCAATATGAACGTTTGCGTCGGGACTCTGAAGAAATGTCATACAGCGCCAATTGGCAGTGAAATATGCTGTGGAGGAATACGAAAGCGGCAGGATCGTCAGGAGAGAATTAGAAATGTGACACAAGTCACCGAATATCGCTGTTGCAAAAAAAGTTAGCGGGGGGAGGCTCCCCCCGTCAGATCATTTCACGATGGTTTTGACGCCATCGGCAGTGCCGATCAGCGCGACGTCCGCGCCACGATTGGCGAATAACCCTACGGTGACCACGCCTGGCAGACCATTGATGGCATTCTCCAGCGCCACGGCGTCGAGGATCTCCAGACCGTGAACATCCAGAATCACGTTCCCGTTATCCGTCACCACGCCCTGACGGTATTCCGGGCGGCCACCCAGTTTCACCAGCTCGCGGGCAACCGCACTGCGCGCCATCGGGATCACTTCAACCGGCAGCGGGAAGTTGCCGAGGATATCGACCTGCTTGGAGGCATCGGCGATACAGATAAACTTGTCCGCCACGGAGGCGATGATTTTCTCGCGCGTCAGCGCCGCGCCACCGCCCTTGATCATCTGCATATGGCCGTTGATCTCATCCGCGCCGTCGACGTAGATCCCCAGACGGTCAACGTCGTTGAGATCGAAAACGGTGATCCCCAGGCTTTTCAGCTTTTCCGTGGAGGCATCGGAGCTGGAAACCGCGCCCTCGATCTGGCCTTTCATGGTGCCCAGCGCATCAATAAAGTGTGCTGCCGTTGACCCTGTGCCCACGCCGACAATGGTACCCGGCTGTACATACTGGAGAGCGGCCCATCCTACTGCTTTTTTCAGTTCATCCTGCGTCATGATCTCGTGCCCGTGATGATTTTGCGTGACGCGCATTATAGAGCATTCGCCTGCGCCATGTGATCTGCGAGGTCACCAATTTCGTCTGTATCAAACATAAATTTATGTCATAGTGCGAAGTATTGAATTTTTTGGGAGTCAGCCAGAGCAATGAAACGTCCGGACTACAGAACATTACAGGCGCTTGATGCCGTTATTCGTGAACGCGGATTCGAACGCGCAGCCCAAAAGCTGTGCATTACCCAATCCGCTGTTTCACAACGAATCAAACAGCTTGAAAACATGTTCGGGCAGCCGCTGCTGGTTCGTACCGTGCCGCCGCGTCCAACCGAACAGGGGCAAAAGCTGCTGGCGCTACTGCGTCAGGTTGAGCTGCTGGAAGATGAGTGGCTGGGCGATGAACAGACCGGCTCCACGCCGCTGCTGCTCTCGCTGGCGGTCAACGCCGACAGTCTGGCAACCTGGCTCCTCCCTGCCCTCGCCCCGGTGCTGGCCGATTCGCCTATTCGCCTGAATCTGCAGGTTGAAGACGAAACCCGTACCCAGGAACGTCTGCGCCGCGGTGAAGTAGTGGGTGCAGTCAGTATCCAGCCTCAGGCGCTGCCAAGCTGCCTGGTGGATCAGCTGGGGGCGCTGGATTATCTGTTCGTTGGCTCAAAAGCCTTTGCCGAGCGTTACTTCCCGAATGGCGTTACCCGCGCGGCGCTGCTGAAAGCACCTGCCGTGGCCTTTGACCATCTTGATGACATGCATCAGGCATTTTTACAGCAGAACTTCGACCTGCCACCGGGCAGCGTACCCTGCCATATCGTGAACTCCTCCGAAGCCTTCGTGCAGCTGGCACGTCAGGGCACCACCTGCTGCATGATCCCGCATCTGCAGATCGAGAAAGAGCTGAACAGCGGCGAGCTGATCGACCTGACACCAGGCTTACACCAGCGCCGTATGCTCTACTGGCACCGCTTTGCCCCGGAAAGCCGGATGATGCGCAACGTCACCGACGCGCTGCTGGCCCATGGACATAAAGTCCTGCGTCAGGACTAATAAAAAGGCCGGGTCGCATTAACGCTGACCCGGCCTTTTTTCTGTGCTGAATACCAGACTTACGGTGCTTTAGTCGCCGTATCCTGCTGCTGATTCTGCTGAACCGGCTGAGTCTGCTGAACCTGCTGGTTCTGCTGCTGACCCTGCGCTGGCTCCAGCTGGAACACCACGTCAACCTGATCGTCAAACTGAATGGTTGGCTGTTCGTAGGTATCCTGCGCAGAGACTGGCGCCGCTTCCGCTTTCATCATGCGTACCATCGGGCTCGGCTGATAGTTAGAGACGTGGTAACGGACGCTGTAAACCGGGCCCAGCTTGCTGTTAAAGCCAGAAGCCAGCTGCTGCGCCTGACGCACGGCATCATCAATCGCCGCTTTACGCGCTTCGTCTTTATACTTCTCAGGTTGCGCAACACCCAGGGAGACAGAACGGATTTCGTTCAGACCCGCTTTCAGCGCGCCATCCAGCAGGGAGTTGAGCTTATCAAGCTGACGTACCGTGACTTCCACGGTACGCACCGCGCGGTAACCTTTCAGGATGCTTTTGCCATCCTTATAGTCATAATCCGGCTGAGTACGCAGGTTGGCAGAGTTGATATCTTTTTTAGCGACGCCGTTCTGCTCCAGGAAAGAGAGATATTGCGCAACGCGATCGTCTGCCTGTTTCTTGGCGGTAGCGGCATCTTTTGCCGCCACGTTCACTTCGATGGCTAAGGTTGCAATATCCGGGGCCGCATCAACGCTGGCGGTACCGGAGGTCACAATGTGCGGGCTGTCAGGCAGTTCACTGGCCTGAACGGATGCTGCGCCAAAACCCATTAATGCCGCCAGGGCGATTACATTCAACTTCACTTTTATTCCTCCATGTTGCGAAGAGTGCCCATGTAACAGGGCGCATGCCAGCAAGCTTAGCGGCTGCTGGTCGAATGTCCATAAGACAACGCTTAGTCGAATAGTTCCCGAATATGATGAATCCCCTCTTTCGCCAGCTGGAAAGCGATAACCCACATCACCACACCGACCAGGCCGTTGATAATGCGCTGGGCTTTGGCGGTGCGCAGACGGGGAGCCAGCCAGGCGGCAAGCAGCGCCAGCCCAAAGAACCACAGGAAAGAGGCGCTGACGGTACCCAGTGCAAACCAGCGTCTCGGCTCGGCATCAAGCTGACCGCCCAGGCTGCCCAGCACCACGAAGGTATCCAGATAAACATGCGGGTTGAGCCAGGTGACCGCCAGCATGGTGACGATAATTTTCCAGCGCCCCTGCTTCATCACTTCGGCGCTGGCCAGCTCAATATTGCTGCCCATCGCCGTTTTCAGGGCGCCAAAGCCATACCACAGCAGAAACGCGACGCCGCCCCAGGTGACCAGCGCCAGCAGCCAGGGGGACTGCATCAGCAGCGCGCTACCGCCAAAAATACCGGCGCAGATCAGGAGCATATCGCTCACTGCGCAGAGCAACGCAATCATCAGATGATACTGACGACGAATACCCTGATTCATGACGAACGCATTTTGCGGGCCGAGAGGCAGGATCATCGCTGCGCCAATCATAAGCCCTTGAATGTAAAAAGATAACATGAAAATTAATCTCAGGAAGCTGTCTTGAGGGCAGACTATACTGCGGGAGGATAATAAGAGGAAATGGATAATATTAATTGGCAATAAGCAGAACTAATTAAACCCGACACGCATTGCGCATGCCGGGTTACCGGGAAAACGTTATTCCGCTGGCTCTTTCACACGCTTGAAGTTCACGTCCATCTGCGGGTACGGGAAGCTAATACCGTTGGCGTCAAAGTCGCGTTTCACGCGTTCCAGCACATCCCAGTAAACACTCTGCAGATCGCCGCTGTGGCTCCAGATGCGCACCACAAAGTTGATAGATGAAGCACCCAGCTCGTTCAGGCGAACGGTCATCTCACGATCTTTCAGAATGCGGTCATCCGACTCGATAATGTTAGTCAGGAGCTGCTTAACCTTGTCGATATCCGAGTCATACGCCACGCCAATGATGAACTCATTGCGACGGACCGGTTCACGAGAGAAGTTAATGATGTTGTTGGCGATGATTTTCCCGTTCGGGATCACGACCATCCGGCCATCCGCGCTGCGCAGGGTGGTAGAGAAGATCTGCACCTGCAGCACGGTACCGGCCACGCCGCCGAGATCAACATATTCGCCAGAGCGGAACGGACGGAAGGTCACCAGCAGTACCCCGGCCGCCAGGTTCGACAGCGAGCCCTGCAAGGCCAGACCAATTGCCAGACCGGCGGCACCCAGCACGGCGATAACCGATGCCGTTTGCACCCCGACACGGCCCAGAGCCGCAATCAGCGTAAACGCGATAACGCCGTAGCGCACCAGTGCGGAGAGGAAATCTGCCACCGTGGCATCAATATGACGCGCCCGCATCACGCGGTTAACCGCATTAGAGATGATGCGCGCCACGATCATACCGATGATGATAATGGCGATGGCCGCCACAATGTTTACGGCGTAACTCAACAGCAATGCCTGGTTACGCACCAGCCAGGAGCCCGCGTTATTGATGCTATCTACAACACCGAGATCTTCCATTCAATATTCCTTATCTAAGCAAACCATAGAAATGCATCCCCCATCGAGGCAGGCAAGTTAGTAAAGGGTAAACAAAAGCGAGAGCTTTTGCCAAACAGATCACATAAATAGTGCCCGTAGCCAGTTGAAAAAGCATAAAAAAAGCCCGCGATTAACGCGGGCTTTTTGAGGCTATCAGCAGTGCAAATTACAGAACGTCAACCGCGTTCAGCTCTTTGAATGCCTGCTCCAGACGCGTCACCATAGAGGCCTGGGCTGAACGCAGCCATACGCGTGGATCGTAGTATTTCTTGTTCGGCTGGTCTTCGCCTTTCGGGTTGCCCAGCTGGCCCTGCAGGTAAGCTTCGTTGGTTTTGTAGTACTGCAGGATACCGTCCCAGGTTGCCCATTGGGTGTCGGTATCGATGTTCATTTTGATAACACCGTAGCTTACGGAGTCTTTGATTTCCTGAGCAGAAGAACCGGAACCGCCGTGGAAGACGAAGTTCAGGCTGTTGTGCGGCAGGTTGTGTTTCTTGGAAACGTATTCCTGAGAATCACGCAGAATGGTCGGGGTCAGAACCACGTTGCCTGGCTTGTACACGCCGTGTACGTTACCGAAGGAGGCAGCGATGGTGAAGCGTGGGCTGATTTTGCTCAGCTCGGTATACGCGTAATCAACGTCTTCTGGCTGAGTGTACAGGGCAGAAGCGTCCATGTGGCTATTGTCCACACCATCTTCTTCGCCACCGGTGCAACCCAGTTCGATTTCCAGAGTCATGTCCATTTTGGCCATGCGCGCCAGGTATTTGGAGCAGATCTCGATGTTCTCTTCCAGAGACTCTTCAGACAGGTCGATCATGTGAGAAGAGAACAGTGGCTTACCGGTTGCTGCGAAGTGTTTTTCGCCCGCGTCCAGCAGACCGTCGATCCACGGCAGCAGTTTCTTCGCGCAGTGGTCAGTGTGCAAGATAACCGGAACACCGTAGTGCTCAGCCATCTGGTGTACGTGATGTGCGCCAGAGATTGCGCCCAGGATTGCCGCGCCCTGAGGAACGTCAGTTTTCACGCCTTTACCTGCGATAAACGCAGCACCGCCGTTAGAGAACTGAACGATTACCGGAGCTTTAACTTTTGCTGCGGCTTCCAGTACGGCGTTAATAGAGTCGGTACCGACGCAGTTAACCGCTGGCAGAGCAAAGTTGTTTTCTTTTGCTACCTGGAACACCTTCTGAACGTCATCACCAGTGATCACGCCAGGTTTTACGAAATCAAAAATTTTAGACATGTTGCGAGTCCTGTATCTTCGGCCTTGGAAAGGGGCGAGCTCTTAAAAGCACGCTGAAAATTGGGCAGGTTTCCCTGCCCTAAAATGGCTTACTTCTTAGCGCGCTCTTCGAGCATGGCTACTGCTGGCAGAACTTTGCCTTCCACGAATTCGAGGAATGCGCCGCCGCCAGTGGAGATGTAGGAGATCTTGTCGGAAATACCGAACAGATCGATTGCTGCCAGGGTATCACCGCCGCCAGCAATGGAGAATGCGTCGCTGTCTGCAATCGCGTTAGCCACGATTTCAGTACCTTTACGGAAGTTCGGGAATTCGAACACGCCAACCGGGCCGTTCCACAGAATGGTTTTCGCATTCTTCAGGATCTCAGCCAGTTTTTCTGCAGAGGCATCGCCCAGGTCCAGAATCTGCTCTTCATTTTTGATGTCAGAGACAGATTTCAGCTCAGCGGTAGCGGTTTCAGAGAACTCAGTCGCTACGCGAACGTCAGTTGGAACCGGGATATCACAGGTGGTCAGCAGGCGTTTTGCTTCGTCAACCAGATCTGCTTCGTACAGGGATTTACCCACATTGTGGCCCTGAGCGGCAACGAAGGTGTTGGCGATGCCGCCACCGACGATTAGCTGGTCAGCGATTTTGGACAGAGAGTCCAGAACGGTCAGTTTGGTAGAGACTTTAGAACCGCCAACGATAGCAACCATTGGACGCGCTGGTTCTTTCAGGGCTTTGCCCAGTGCTTCCAGTTCGTCTGCCAGCAGTGGACCTGCACAGGCGACGTCAGCGAATTTACCGATACCGTGAGTAGAAGCCTGCGCACGGTGAGCAGTACCGAAAGCATCCATTACAAACACGTCGCACAGGGCAGCATATTTTTTGGACAGGGTTTCGTCGTCTTTCTTCTCGCCTTTGTTAAAGCGAACGTTTTCCAGAACAACCAGTTCACCTTCAGCAACTTCAACGCCGTCCAGGTAGTCTTTAACCAGACGTACCGGGCTGGACAGTTTGTCTTTCAGGTAATTAACAACCGGCAGCAGAGAGAATTCTTCGTTGTACTCGCCTTCGGTCGGACGACCCAGGTGGGAGGTGACCATCACTTTTGCACCCTGCTTCAGTGCCAGTTCGATGGTTGGCAGAGAGGCACGGATACGTGCGTCGCTGGTGACTTTCCCATCTTTAACCGGTACGTTCAGATCCGCACGGATGAAAACGCGTTTACCTGCCAGATCCAGATCGGTCATCTTAATTACAGACATGGTGAATCCTCTCGTTGATTCTTAAAGTTTTGCAGACGCAATACGCGCCTTACCTGAAACCTTGTGCGGCCATGGCTAACGTGGTGTCGAGCATCCTGTTAGCAAAGCCCCATTCATTATCACACCAGACCAGCGTTTTGATCAGATGTGCCCCACTCACGCGCGTTTGGGTGCCATCAACAATGGCGCTGTGCGGATCGTGGTTAAAATCTACTGAGACCAACGGTAATTCCGTATAGTCAACTATACCATGAAATGCTTGCTGTGCCGCTTTTTGCAGCAACAGGTTGACCTCACAGGCTTTTACCGGTTTTTTCACGGTCACGCTGAGGTCGATCGCCGTCACGTTGATGGTAGGAACACGCACGGCGATAGCTTCAAAACGGTCTTCAAACTGGGGGAAAATTCGGGTGATACCGGCCGCCAGTTTGGTATCCACCGGGATAATCGACTGACTCGCCGCGCGAGTGCGTCGCAGGTCCGGGTGGTATGCGTCAATGACCTGCTGATCGTGCATGGCGGAGTGAATCGTGGTCACGGTGCCCGATTCAATGCCATAGGCATCGTCCAGCAGTTTGATGACCGGAATAATACAGTTGGTGGTGCAGGAGGCATTGGAGACGATGCGGTGTTCCGCTTGCAGCTCATGATGGTTAACGCCATAAACCACCGTGGCATCGAGATCGTTACTGCCGGGATGTGAGAAGAGCACTTTCTTCGCGCCAGCCGCCAGATGGGCTTCGCCATGTTCGCGATTGCCGTAGACGCCGGTACAGTCGAGCACCACATCCACGCCCAGCTCACGCCAGGGTAAGGCGTCGATCGTCTGCTCGTGCAGTACACGAATCACGTCATCACCGACGAACAGCTGCTCTCTCTCCTGACGAACGTCCCAGGCGAAGCGCCCATGGCTGGTGTCATATTTCAATAAATGCGCCATGCCTGCGGCATCGGCCAGTTCATTGATGGCCACCACGGTCATTTCCGCCCGGCGCCCGGATTCATATAAAGCACGAACCACGTTACGTCCGATGCGACCGAAACCATTAATCGCTACGCGTACGGTCATAAGTCTCCTGCAAAGCTTTCCCTGATTCGAGGTGGCTGACAGAGTAATCCAGCAACGCTCTGAGGGGAATCCTCGCCTGTCACAAACTCCAACTGATTGGTCATTTGTCGAACGTTTAATCGACTGAAACGCTTCAGCCAGAATAAGCGAAACGTGGAATAAAGGGAATGAGCCCTCGGACCAATAAGCCAGCTATATGACTTGCGTCACATTTTTAATGGAATAATTCACAGCGCAGTTACATGCAGGAGGAATAGTAGATACAAAAAAGCCGGGTGGCGAGGTAAAAGCAAAACGGTAACCCAGGGGTTACCGTTTTTGGTGTTTGCACCCTCTCCCGTGGGAGAGGATTGGGGTGAGGGCATCAGCCCGCACCGTACCAGCAATTACAGCAGTTCTTTCGCTTTTGCGACCACGTTCTCAACGGTGAAGCCAAACTCTTCGAACAGCTGCTCAGCCGGAGCAGACTCACCGAAGGTGGTCATGCCGACGATTGCGCCGTTCAGGCCCACGTATTTGAACCAGTAGTCAGCAATACCCGCTTCCACAGCCACACGAGCGGAGACCGCTTTAGGCAGTACGGATTCACGGTACGCTGCGTCCTGCTTGTCAAAGGCATCGGTAGACGGCATGGAAACCACGCGCGCTTTCACGCCTTCGCCTGCCAGCTGATCCCAGGCCGCAACCGCCAGTTCAACTTCAGAACCGGTCGCGATGAAGATCACCTGTGGCTGACCGTCGCAATCTTTCAGCACGTAACCGCCGCGGGCGATGTTCGCCAGCTGCGCTTCGGTACGATCCTGCTGAGCCAGGTTCTGACGGGAGAGGATCAGTGCGGTCGGGCCGTCCTGACGCTCAACGCCGTATTTCCACGCTACCGCGGATTCAACCTGGTCACATGGACGCCATGTGGACATGTTCGGGGTCACACGCAGAGAAGCAACCTGCTCAACCGGCTGGTGAGTCGGGCCATCTTCGCCCAGACCGATGGAGTCGTGGGTATAAACCATCACCTGACGCTGTTTCATCAGCGCAGCCATACGCACCGCGTTACGGGCATATTCCACGAACATCAGGAAGGTGGAGGTGTACGGCAGGAAACCACCGTGCAGGGAGATACCGTTGGCAATCGCAGTCATACCGAATTCACGTACACCGTAATGGATGTAGTTACCGGCAGCATCTTCGTTGATCGCTTTAGAACCGGACCAGATGGTCAGGTTGCTTGGCGCCAGGTCAGCGGAGCCGCCGAGGAACTCTGGCAGCCACGGGCCGAAGGCTTCGATGGCATTCTGGGACGCTTTACGGCTGGCGATTTTGGACGGATTCGCCTGCAGTTTAGCGATGAACTCGTTCGCTTTGGCGTCGAAGTCAGCCGGCATGTCACCTTTCATACGACGGGTGTATTCAGCCGCTTCCTGTGGGAAGGCTTTAGCGTAGGCAGCAAATTTCTCGTTCCATGCTGCTTCTTTTGCCTGACCGGCTTCTTTGGCATCCCACTGAGCATAGATCTCAGATGGAATCTCAAACGCGGCGTGTTTCCAGCCCAGCTGTTCACGGGTCAGGGCGATCTCTGCGTCACCCAACGGTGCACCGTGAGAGTCGTGGGTGCCGGCTTTGTTCGGGGAACCGAAACCGATGATGGTTTTGCACATCAGCAGGGACGGCTTGTCGGTTACAGCACGTGCTTCTTCTACTGCACGTTTGATCGCGTCAGCATCGTGACCGTCAACACCACGTACCACGTGCCAGCCGTAGGCTTCGAAACGTGCTGCGGTATCGTCGGTGAACCAGCCTTCAACGTGACCATCAATGGAGATGCCGTTGTCGTCATAGAACGCAACCAGTTTGCCCAGCTTCAGAGTACCGGCCAGGGAGCATACCTCGTGAGAGATACCTTCCATCATGCAGCCGTCGCCGAGGAACGCATAGGTGAAGTGGTCAACAATGTCGTGACCCGGACGGTTGAACTGCGCCGCCAGCGTCTTCTCAGCAATTGCCATGCCCACGGCGTTAGCAATCCCCTGCCCCAGCGGACCAGTAGTGGTTTCAACACCTGCGGTGTAGCCCACTTCCGGGTGACCCGGGGTTTTGGAGTGCAGCTGACGGAAGTTTTTCAGCTCTTCGATTGGCAGCGCATAGCCGGTGAGGTGCAGCAGGCTGTAGATCAGCATGGAGCCATGGCCGTTGGACAGTACGAAACGGTCGCGGTCAGCCCAGGCCGGGTTCTGCGGGTTGTGGTTCAGGAAATCACGCCACAGGACTTCGGCAATGTCAGCCATACCCATCGGGGCACCCGGGTGACCGGATTTAGCTTTTTGTACAGCATCCATGCTCAGCGCACGAATAGCATTGGCAAGCTCTTTACGTGAGGACATTTTGACTCCAGATCGGATGTTGAAGGCCATACCCGTTTCGGCTTGACGACAGCGCGTTTTGGGCTACGCCAGAAAAAAGTGCCAACAATGTAACCCAAGCGACAAAGCATGTACATGGACCATTCTTTTGCCGGTTAAGAAATCTCTGGAACAGGCTCGCACGTTGCGCAATCTTCTCGCCCGCCTTCGTTTATATTCTTTATACTCAGGGTACTCCGGCCTCGCTGCCGTGATGTAATTTCAGAATTTATCGTGTTTAACGAGTGCGGAAGCAACCTAATGAAAATGCGTGCAATAGTGCTGGCTCTGGGAACAACGCTCCTGCTGAGCGGGTGTCAGAATATGGACTCCGGCGGTCTGATGAGCTCTGGAGCAGAGGCGTTTCAGGCCTACTCCCTGAGCGATGCTCAGGTCAAAACATTAAGCGATGAAGCCTGTAAGGAGATGGACGGTAAGGCTACCATCGCCCCGGCAGGCAGCACTTACGCTCAGCGTCTGGACAAGATTGCTTCTGCGCTTGGTGACAACATTAATGGCCAGCCGGTGAACTATAAGGTTTACATGGCCAAAGACGTCAACGCCTTTGCGATGGCCAACGGCTGTATCCGCGTCTACAGCGGACTGATGGATATGATGACCGACAACGAAGTTGAAGCGGTTATCGGGCATGAAATGGGTCACGTTGCCCTCGGCCACGTGAAGAAAGGCATGCAGGTTGCACTTGGCACCAACGCCGTGCGCGTGGCGGCAGCGTCTGCCGGCGGCATTGTCGGGAGCCTGTCCCAGTCGCAGCTTGGCGATCTCGGTGAAAAACTGGTCAATTCCCAGTTCTCCCAGCGTCAGGAATCTGAAGCGGATGACTACTCTTACGATCTGTTGCGCAAACGCGGCATCAACCCGTCAGGTTTAGCCACCAGCTTCGAAAAACTGGCGCAACAGGAAGCGGGCCGTCAAAGCTCAATGTTTGACGACCACCCTGCTTCTGCGGCACGTGCGCAGCATATTCGCGATCGCATGACCACAGACGGTATTAAATAACCTCAAAAAAAAGGCCGGGCAAGACGTCCCGGCCTGTCTCTTAATTACTCGCCTTTTTTCGCCGCCTGGATGTAGAGCATTTCCAGAGCCAGGGTCGCCGCGGCCAGCGCGGTGATCTCGGACTGGTCGTAAGCAGGCGCGACTTCTACCACGTCCATACCCACGATATTCAGATCCTTCAGGCCACGTACCAGCTTAATAGCGCGATCGGAGGTCAGGCCGCCGATCACCGGGGTGCCGGTACCTGGCGCAAAGGCCGGATCCAGGCAGTCGATGTCGAAGGTCAGGTATACCGGCATATCGCCAACGATCTGCTTCACCTGCGCGATGATGTCATCCACGCCGCGATCGTTCACCTGACCCGCGTCCAGCACGGTGAAACCGTTGTCTTTATCGAACTCGGTACGAATCCCGATCTGCACGGAGTGGTTTGGATCGATCAGGCCTTCGTTCGGCGCGGTGAAGAACATGGTGCCGTGGTCAAATTCGCAGCCGTTCGCATAGGTGTCGGTATGGGCATCGAAATGCACCAGCGCCATCTTACCGAAATGCTTCGCGTGAGCGCGCAGCAGCGGCAGGGTCACGAAATGGTCACCCCCGAAGGAGAGCATACGCTTGCCGGCAGCCAGCAGCTTCTCAGCGTGGGCTTGCAGCTTTTCACTCATTTCACGCGCATCACCGAAGGCATAGACCAGGTCACCGCAGTCAACCACGTTCAGGCGCTCGCGCATGTCGAAGTTCCACGGGAAACGGTTGTGCTCCCAGGCCAGATTGGTGGAGACCTGACGGATCGCTGCCGGACCATGACGGCCACCGGCACGACCGGATGTCGCCATATCAAACGGCACACCGGTGATCACCCAGTCCGCATCGCTGTCGTACGGCTGGAAATTCATCGGAAGGCGTAAAAAACCAAAAGCGTTCGATACCAGGGAGTTATCGTACTGATGCCCTAAAGTGCTCATGTCCTGACCTCTTTATAACGTCGGTGCATTAAAAATAGATGAAAAAAAATCCCCTCCGCGTCGTTAAACCCGACGAGGAAGGGATTGATTCGAATAGTGCCTGTTGCGGCGGATTATCGCCGCTATTTCATACGGGTTCAAGTGAGTATAGGGCATTGTGCGGACTTCACCCCTCACCCTAACCCTCTCCCCAGAGGGGAGAGGGAAGAATGCTTACTCGTCTTCCAGATACGTGTAGCCGTACAGACCCGCTTCAAACTCTTCCAGGAACTGTTTCTGCAGAGTGTCGTCAAGATCGGTCTTTTTCACCTGATCGCGGAACTGGGTCAGCAGCTTGTTCGGATCGAGCTGCACGTACTGCAGCATATCCGCCACGGTGTCACCCTCGTCAGAGAGCTCCACTTCGACATTGCCGTCAGGGAAGACAAACACGTCAACCGCTTCGGTATCCCCGAACAGGTTGTGCATGTTGCCCAGGATCTCCTGATACGCCCCGACCATAAAGAAGCCCAGCATTGGCGGGTTCTCCGGATCGTACTCCGGCATTGGCATGGTGGTGGCGATGCCATCCCCGTCAATGTAGTGGTCGATCGCCCCGTCTGAGTCACAGGTGATATCCAGCAGCACCGCGCGGCGCTCAGGGATCTGATTCAGCCCTTCCAGCGGCATAACCGGGAACAGCTGGTCGATACCCCAGGCATCCGGCATCGACTGGAACAGGGAGAAGTTGACGTACATCTTGTCCGCCATACGCTCCTGCAGTTCGTCGATAATCGGACGGTGCGCACGGTTGCTCGGGTCGAGCTGTTTCTGCACTTCGTGACACATGTTCAGATACAGCTGCTCGGCCCAGGCTCGCTCCTGCAGGCTGAACGCCCCGGATGAATAGCCGGTATGAATATCGTGCAGATCCATCTGGCTGTCGTGCAGCCATTCACGCAGTGAACGACGGGTGCCCGGCTCGTGCATCTCAATCCAGGTTTCCCACATGCTTTGCAGGGCACGCGGCGCATCGTCTTCCGGCGGTGTCGCTTCGGTGTATTCGTTGCGCTCCACGCCGATGATGTTCGATACCAGCACCGTGTGGTGCGCGGTAACCGCACGTCCGGACTCGGTGATCACCGTCGGGTGCGGCAGACCATTCTCTTCACAGGCATCGCCAATCGCCCAGATGATGTTGTTGGCGTATTCGTTCAGGCCGTAGTTCACCGAGCAGTCAGACTTCGAGCGGGTCCCTTCATAGTCCACGCCCAGGCCACCGCCCACGTCAAAGCACTGGATGTTCACGCCCAGCTTATGCAGCTCGACGTAGAAACGGGCCGATTCACGCACGCCGGTGGCGATATCGCGGATGTTAGCCATCTGCGAACCGAGGTGGAAGTGCAGGAGCTGAATACTGTCCAGACGGCCCCGATCGCGCATGATTTCGACCAGCTGCAGTACCTGGTTCGCCGCAAGGCCAAATTTGGATTTTTCGCCGCCGGAGGACTGCCACTTCCCGGAGCCCTGCGAGGCCAGACGCGCACGCACGCCAAGGCGCGGCACCACGTTCAGACGCTCGGCCTCTTCCAGCACGATATTAATCTCAGACATCTTCTCGATGACCAGATAGACCTTGTGGCCCATCTTCTCACCAATCAGCGCCAGACGAATGTATTCCCGGTCTTTATAGCCGTTACAGACGATCACCGAGCGGGTCATGCCGGCATGGGCCAGTACCGCCATCAGTTCCGCTTTGGAACCGGCTTCCAGACCCAGCGGTTCGCCGGAGTGAATTAAGGATTCGATAACGCGACGATGCTGGTTCACCTTGATCGGATAAACCAGGAAATAGTCGCCGTTGTAACCGTAAGATTCACGCGCGCGTTTGAAGGCGGCGTTGATGGAACGCAGACGGTGCTGCAGGATCTGCGGGAAGCAGAACAGTGCAGGCAGACGCTGCCCCTGCGCTTCACGCGCTTTCACCAGTTTTGCGAGATCGACGCGCGCTTCCGGTACGTCAGGATCCGGGCAGACGCTGATGTGGCCCAGTTCATTGACGTCGTAGTAGTTATTGCCCCACCAGGCAATATTGTAAGTGCGCAGCATCTTGCTGGCTTCCTGGGAGCTCATCGCAACCTCCTGCATAGAACGTAGTACACCCTGTTCGCCTGCTGACGAAGGCGAAAACGAAGACATGTCGTCAGACATAGCGAACCTCAATTCTTACTATTCAGTGTAAAACAGTTGACTACTATCGCAGCGTCAATCTGCGATAACAACCCATTATCCGACCGGATTTCCAGCACAGAATGCTGAAAGCCGGGGCGTGCCACCGGTTTCTTATTCATATCATTGTAAAACACGTATCCGAACTCTGTATGACAAGGTCCGGCGAAACCACGAGAAAACTCTTGTATTTACAAGAGCGCCCTTGTTCAGACTTCACAAAGCGTAGTGCCTGCCCTGGAATCCTGAGAAGCGCCGAGATGGGTATAACATCGGCAGGTTTGCAGATTAGAAATGCGAATGGCGGGGAGCATGTTCCGGCCTGAAAGGCAGAACTGACTAAGCGGAAAACGACGGTTCATTATCTCGTATCACCTCCACGCAAGCCTGATAAAACTCGCGACAAGTTAAAGCTAAAAGTTCACTGCTTTACCCGGCTGGAAGTGGCGACACGAAGAAACGTCGTGTGCTTTTTTGTATGAGCCGCGCGCCGCGTTTTATACCGACAAGACAGGGAAAATGCAAAATATAAATGTGCGCATTGCCGGGACCGTCAGCAAAAATTTCCAGTTGGGTTTTCAAGGCCGTAGGCGCATAGATAAAAAAAGCTGGAAATCGGGCGAAGATGTGACCTAAAATAGCCGTCCAGATGTTAATCCATCCATACTGATTAACACTCAGACTGCCAGTGTCATCATCTGCAAGTCCTGGTGGAAAAACCTGCCACGGCTATCCCACACGACAGTTTGAGCTAAACAAATTCTCCTTAGGTAAATTAAAACATGGCAAAACACCTGTTTACGTCCGAGTCTGTATCAGAAGGACATCCTGATAAAATTGCTGACCAAATCTCCGATGCGGTGCTGGATGCGATCCTCGAGCAGGATCCAAAAGCGCGCGTTGCCTGTGAGACCTATGTCAAAACCGGCATGGTAATGGTTGGCGGTGAAATCACCACCAGTGCATGGGTTGATATCGAAGAGATCACCCGTAACACCGTGCGTGAAATCGGCTATGTGCATTCTGATATGGGCTTTGATGCCAACTCGTGCGCCGTACTGAGCGCCATCGGCAAACAGTCCCCTGACATCAACCAGGGCGTTGACCGTGCCGATCCGCTGGAGCAGGGCGCGGGCGACCAGGGCCTGATGTTTGGCTACGCCACCAACGAAACCGACGTGCTGATGCCTGCGCCAATCACCTATGCTCACCGTCTGGTGCAGCGTCAGGCTGAAGTGCGCAAAAACGGCACCCTGCCGTGGCTGCGTCCGGATGCGAAAAGCCAGGTTACCTTCCAGTACGACGACGGCAAAATTGTCGGCATCGACGCGGTAGTTCTCTCCACTCAGCACTCAGAAGATATCGACCAGAAATCTCTGCAGGAAGCGGTGATGGAAGAGATCATCAAGCCGGTTCTGCCGACCGAGTGGCTGAATGCCTCAACCAAATTCTTCATCAACCCAACGGGCCGTTTTGTTATCGGTGGACCAATGGGCGACTGCGGTCTGACCGGTCGTAAGATCATCGTTGATACCTACGGCGGCATGGCGCGTCACGGTGGCGGCGCGTTCTCCGGTAAGGATCCGTCTAAGGTTGACCGTTCTGCTGCGTACGCTGCACGTTATGTTGCCAAAAACATCGTTGCGGCTGGCCTGGCTGACCGTTGTGAGATTCAGGTTTCCTACGCGATTGGCGTGGCAGAACCAACCTCCATCATGGTTGAAACCTTCGGTACCGAAAAAGTGCCAACGGAGCAGCTGACCCTGCTGGTGCGTGAGTTCTTCGACCTGCGTCCATACGGCCTGATCCAGATGCTGGATCTGCTGCACCCAATCTACAAAGAGACCGCCGCTTACGGTCACTTTGGTCGCGAACATTTCCCATGGGAAAAAACCGACAAAGCCGCTCTGCTGCGTGAAGCCGCCGGTCTGAAATAATCGACTGACAGCGCTCCTGAAAGGCCAGCCCCGTGCTGGCCTTTTTGTTTTCGGCTCTATATCGCCCGCCATGAAATCGCTTACACCCAAATAAAATCAGTCCCTTTCGGAATACTCTCTTTGTCACGCCTCCCCCTCTGACATACTTTTACTGTTTCCTAATCAAATCTTTACATTGATGAAACAGCTAAGCCAAATGGAGGGCAAAATGCCTGACAATAAAAAACAGGGGCGGACGTCTAACAAGACGATGACGTTCTTCGTCTGCTTCCTTGCCGCTCTGGCAGGATTACTTTTCGGTCTTGATATCGGCGTTATTGCCGGGGCCTTGCCGTTTATTACGGATGAATTCCAGATCAACTCCCACACCCAGGAGTGGGTGGTGAGCTCGATGATGTTCGGTGCGGCAGTCGGCGCAGTGGGCAGCGGCTGGCTCTCCTTCAAGCTCGGGCGTAAAAAGAGCCTGATGATTGGCGCCATTCTGTTTGTCGCCGGTTCACTGTTTTCCGCCGCAGCACCTAACGTGGAAGTGCTGATTATCTCCCGCGTACTGCTGGGCCTGGCGGTGGGTGTTGCCTCTTATACCGCACCGCTTTACCTGTCGGAGATTGCGCCGGAGAAAATTCGCGGCAGCATGATCTCCATGTACCAGCTGATGATCACCATCGGTATTCTCGGTGCCTACCTTTCCGATACCGCGTTCAGCTACAGCGGCGCATGGCGCTGGATGCTGGGTGTGATTATTATCCCGGCAATCCTGCTGCTGATTGGCGTCTTCTTCCTGCCTGACAGCCCGCGCTGGTTTGCGGCCAAACGGCGCTTTAATGATGCGGAGCGCGTGCTGCTGCGCCTGCGTGATACCAGTGAAGAAGCGAAACGCGAGCTGGAAGAGATCCGCGAAAGCCTGAAGATCAAACAGAGCGGCTGGGCGCTGTTTAAAGAGAACAGTAACTTCCGCCGGGCAGTGTTCCTGGGCGTGCTGCTGCAGGTGATGCAGCAGTTCACCGGGATGAACGTCATCATGTATTACGCGCCAAAAATCTTTGAACTGGCGGGTTACAGCAACACCACCGAGCAGATGTGGGGTACGGTGATTGTCGGTCTGACCAACGTGCTGGCAACCTTTATCGCAATCGGTCTGGTGGATCGCTGGGGCCGTAAACCGACGCTGACCCTGGGCTTCCTGGTGATGGCGATCGGCATGGGCGTGCTGGGCACGATGATGCATATGGGCATCCACTCCACCACCGCACAGTATGCTGCCGTGGCGATGCTGCTGATGTTTATCGTTGGTTTTGCGATGAGCGCCGGTCCGCTGATCTGGGTTCTGTGTTCTGAGATCCAGCCGCTGAAAGGCCGCGATTTCGGTATCACCTGCTCCACCGCTACTAACTGGATCGCCAACATGATCGTCGGCGCAACCTTCCTGACCATGCTCGATACGTTTGGCAACGCCAATACCTTCTGGGTGTACGGTGGTCTGAACCTGCTGTTTATCGTCCTGACCCTGTGGCTGGTTCCTGAAACCAAACACGTGTCGCTGGAACATATTGAACGTAACCTGATGAAAGGTCGTCCGCTGCGCGAAATCGGCGCTCACGACTGATCCTTTTGGCTTCCTCCCGCCCGGGAGGAAGCCGCTTGCACCGCCCCGCGACAAACTCTATGCTCTGCCGTTATGAAAACACCCCGTCTCCCCATTGCGCTTCAGCAAGCCGCCATGCGCAGCCTGCGTGATAACCTGGCCAAGGCCAATCTTAAGCTTGCCCGGAACTACCCTGAACCGAAACTGGTCTGGCAGCAGCGCGGCACCGCAGCCGGCACCGCCTGGCTGGATGCGTATGAGATCCGCCTCAACCCGGTCCTGATGCTGGAAAATCAGCAGGCTTTTATCGACGAAGTGGTCCCGCATGAGCTGGCGCACCTGCTGGTGTGGAAGCACTTTGGCCGCGTGGCACCCCATGGCAAAGAGTGGAAATGGATGATGGAAGCGGTGCTTGGCGTGCCGGCGCGTCGCACGCATCAGTTCGAGCTTGATTCAGTACGGCGCAATACCTTCCCCTACCGCTGCCCGTGTCAGCAGCACCAGCTCACCGTGCGTCGCCATAACCGGGTGGTGCGCGGCGAAGCTACCTACCGCTGCGTCAAGTGCGGCAACCCTCTTATTGCGGAGTAAGCGGCAGAATCATCAGGAACATTCATGATCTGCCTGATTGCATACAGGAACAACTTTCGTTACGTTGCGGGCTCGTTTTGATACGGAGTTCACGATGTCCCGTAATTTCTCTCTCGCGGTCGCGTTTCTGACGACGGCGTTTTCAGGCCATGTGCTGGCCGAAGGTATCCACAGTTTCTCTCAGGCAAAAGCCGCAGGCGTGAAGGTCAACGCCGACGTCGCAGGCGATTTTTACTGCGGATGCAAAATTAACTGGCAGGGCAAAAAAGGGGTCGTCGATCTGGCCTCCTGCGGTTACAAAGTGCGTAAAAACGAGAACCGCGCCAGCCGCATTGAATGGGAACATGTCGTCCCGGCCTGGCAGTTCGGCCACCAGCGTCAGTGCTGGCAGGACGGCGGACGTAAAAACTGCGCCAAAGACCCGATCTATCGCCAGATAGAAAGCGATATGCATAACCTGCAACCCGCCGTGGGCGAGGTGAATGGCGATCGCGGCAACTTTATGTACAGCCAGTGGAACGGCGGCGAAGGCCAGTATGGTCAGTGCGCCATGAAGGTAGACTTCAAAGAGAAGCTCGCCGAACCACCAGCCCGCGCCCGGGGCAGCATAGCCCGCATCTACTTCTATATGCGCGATCAATACCAACTGACCCTCTCCCGCCAGCAAACCCAGCTGTTTAACGCCTGGGATAAGCTCTATCCGGTAACCGCCTGGGAGTGCCAGCGCGACGAACGCATTGCTAAAGTGCAGGGGAATCATAACCCGTACGTCCAGCGCGCTTGCCAGGCGCAAAAGAGCTAACCTACACTAGCGGCAATTGTTTATTTACTTACACCCCTCACCCTAACCCTCTCCCCGCAGGGGAGAGGGGACAGACCGAGCCGGGACCTGGCTATTTATGGAATTCTTTGACTATGCGTATTCCCCGTATTTATCACCCGGAACTGATAACCCCGGACAGTGAAATTGCCCTGTCTGAAGAGGCCGCCAACCATGTTGGCCGTGTGCTGCGCATGGGCGCAGGTCAGGCGATTCAACTGTTTGATGGTTCAAACCAGGTGTTTGAGGCGGAAATTACCCGCGCCGATAAAAAAAGCGTGCAGGTGAATATCTTGCGTGGCGAAATCGACGATCGTGAATCGCCGCTGCATATCCATTTAGGCCAGGTGATGTCGCGCGGCGAAAAAATGGAATTCACTATCCAGAAATCGATCGAACTGGGTGTAAGCCTCATTACGCCACTTTTTTCTGAGCGCTGCGGCGTTAAACTGGATGCCGAACGTCTGAATAAGAAGCTCCAGCAGTGGCAAAAAATCGCCGTTGCAGCCTGTGAACAGTGTGGCCGCAATCGGGTCCCGGAGATCCGCCCGGCAATGGATCTGGAAGCCTGGTGTGCGGAAGAGGAGCAGGGTCTGAAGCTCAACCTGCATCCCCGCGCCAGCGCCAGCATCAACACTCTGCCGCTGCCGGTTGAGCGCGTGCGGCTGCTGATTGGCCCGGAAGGCGGTCTGTCGGCGGATGAGATCGCCATGACCGCGCGCTACCAGTTTACTGATATTCTGTTGGGACCCCGCGTTCTGCGTACTGAGACCACCGCGCTAACCGCCATCACTGCCCTGCAGGTGCGTTTTGGCGATTTAGGTTGAAGCATTAACGGAGAAGACAATGATTAAGCTCGGCATCGTGATGGATCCCATCACAAGCATCAATATCAAGAAAGATTCCAGCTTCGCTATGCTGCTGGAAGCACAACGTCGCGGCTACCAGCTCCACTATATGGAGATGAGCGACCTGTACCTGATTAACGGCGAAGCGCGTGCGCGCACCCGCATCGTCAACGTCGAGCAGAATTACGATAAATGGTACGAGTTCGGTTCCGAGCAGGATCTGCCCCTGGCCGAACTCGACGTCATCCTGATGCGTAAAGACCCGCCGTTCGACACTGAATACATCTACTGCACCTATATTCTTGAACGCGCAGAAGAGAAAGGGACGCTGATCGTCAACAAACCGCAGAGCCTGCGCGACTGCAACGAGAAGCTCTACACTGCCTGGTTCTCCGACCTGACGCCAGAGACGCTGGTGACGCGCAGCAAAACGCAGCTGAAAGCCTTCTGGCAGAAACACGGCGATATCATCCTGAAGCCGCTGGACGGCATGGGTGGCGCATCTATCTTCCGCGTTAAAGAGGGCGACCCGAACCTCGGGGTGATCGCCGAAACCCTGACCGAGCACGGCTCCCGCTACTGCATGGCGCAGAACTATATCCCGGCGATCGTCGACGGCGATAAGCGCGTGCTGGTGGTGGACGGTGAGCCGGTGCCGTACTGCCTGGCGCGTATTCCGCAGGGCGGCGAAACCCGCGGTAACCTGGCGGCCGGTGGCCGTGGCGAACCGCGTCCGCTGACCGAAAGCGACTGGGAAATTGCCCGTCGCGTCGGCCCGATGTTAAAAGCCAAAGGGCTGATCTTTGTTGGCCTCGACATCATCGGCGATCGTCTGACAGAAGTGAACGTCACCAGTCCGACCTGTATTCGCGAAATCGAAGCAGAATTCCCGGTGTCGATTACCGGCATGCTGATGGATGCGATCGAAAAACGTCTGAAGCAGTAACCTAGCCAATACTATTAGTGACAGTACTCAGCTTTCTCCGCATACTGGGTGCTGTCGCTTTTTAAACCAGGAAACAGAACCTCTGACAATGAATTTACAGCATCACTTTCTGATTGCCATGCCTGCTCTCCAGGATCCCATTTTCCGTCGTGCGGTCGTTTACATCTGCGAGTACAGCGAAGATGGCGCGATGGGTATCATCATCAATAAACCGCTGGAAAATCTTACTGTTGAAGGCATTCTGGAAAAATTAAAAATTTCCCAGGACGAACGTGTTCCTGAAATTCGTCTCGACAAAGCGGTGATGCTCGGCGGCCCGCTGGCAGAAGATCGCGGCTTTATTTTGCATAGCCCGCCAGGCTTTTCCTCCAGCATCCGCATCTCGGACAATACCGTGATCACCACCTCCCGTGACGTGCTCGAGACCCTGGGCACAGAAAAGCAGCCTGCTGATGTGCTGGTGGCGCTCGGCTATTCCTCGTGGGAAAAAGGCCAGCTTGAGCAGGAGATCCTCGATAACGCCTGGCTGACGGCTCCGGCAGATTTAAACATCCTGTTTAAAACCCCTATCGCCGATCGCTGGCGTGATGCGGCAAAACTGATTGGCATTGATATCCAGACCATGCCTGGCGTAGCGGGGCATGCCTGATGAGCGGCACGCTTCTCGCGTTTGATTTCGGCACTAAAAGTATCGGCGTGGCAATCGGCCAGCGCATCACCGGCACCGCTCGTCCACTGACGGCGCTGAAGGCGCAAAACGGCACTCCGGACTGGAACCTGATTGAGCGGCTGCTGAAAGAGTGGCAGCCGGAGGTAGTGATTGTCGGGCTGCCGCTGAATATGGATGGCACCGAGCAGCCACTGACGGCACGGGCACGCAACTTTGCCAATAAAATTCATGGCCGTTTTGGCGTGGCGATTAAGCTGCATGATGAACGACTGAGCACGGTAGAAGCCCGCGCCGGTCTGTTTGAGCATGGCGGTTTTCGTGCGCTCAGCAAAGGCAGCGTCGATTCCGCCTCAGCGGTGATTATCCTCGAAAGCTTCTTCGAGCAGGGTTACTGATCCCCTTCCCTTTGCCCGGCTCCCCGGGCAAATACTTCTTACGCTTCCAGCAACGTGGCGTTGAGCGCCGTTAGTTCAGCCAGACGCGTCCGCACGCTCTCATCGTCGATATTCCACATCCCGGCAAAGGCCAGCGCGGCATGGTGCGCGCCTACCGGTAGCGCCATCGACACTTCGCCATCATCATGGTGCCAGATCACACGCCCTTGCTGGCGCTGCTGGGCCACATGCGGGGCGAGATTCTGCCACTGTTCTGGCGTAAAGCGCGACATCAGCGCCTCGTCCGTCTCACTCGCCAGCAGCGACATGCCAATTACCGATTGCCAGGCAGGCAGCATATGGAAACCGGCCAGCGCCTGGGTGGTCTGGCTACCGGGCACCGAGTGCCAGATATAGATCACCTGGTCCTCCCACAGCACGCCCAGCGCCACCACGATATCGCGTGGTGCATCGCGCTCCAGCCGGGGCAAGGCGCGGGAGAAGAGCTCGGAGCCGCGGATTGACTGGGCCGCCAGGGCATGAATACCGGGGCCCGGCAGATAGCGTCGGTGCTCGTCCTGCATGGTCAGGCCAATAGAGGCCATGGTCATCAGCAAACGGTTCACACGGGTGGTGTTGATCCCCATCAGTCGCGCGAGTTCACGGCAACCGATGGCGCGACCGCTGGAAACCAGATATTGCAGACAGCGAATGCCGTCGATAAGACTTTGGTTCGGTTGTGATGACATAGTCGCTTTCAATGTGTGCAATCAGAGGCTCGATTTTACCGCCCATACATAAGTATACAAGGCCGTGAAAATCATTCTCTGCCGTAAGCCCGCGCATTAAAGCCGGCCCTGTGCCCTGCGCTCAGCACGGCTCTGCTCGAAGTTCTGCATGCCGGCCTGCAACCCGGTCTGGATGACGCCCGGCAGTTGGAAGGTTTTACCTTCACGGATTAAATTTGCCGCTGCGGGGGTATTAACCAGTAACTCAAACAGCGCGACGCGCCCCTGCTGGTTATCCCTTTCGAGCTTTTGCGCCAGCACCGCCCGCAGGCTGCCCGCCAGCTGCTTACGTACCGGCTCTTTCTCGTCGGCCGGGAAAGCATCCACCAGCCGCTCTATCGCCTGCGCCGCACCGCGGGTATGGAGAGTCGCCAGTACCAGATGCCCGGTCTCGGCGGCAGTGAGCGCAAGGCGGATCGTCTCGCTGTCGCGCAGTTCACCCAGCAGGATCACATCGGGATCTTCACGCAACGCCGCCCGCAGCGCATCGGCAAAGGAAGGGCAATGCAGGCCAATCTCCCGCTGCTGCACCAGACAGCGCTTGCTCTGATGGATGAACTCCACCGGATCTTCGAGCGTCAGGATATGCCCGTCGCTGTGGTGATTGAGAAAGTCGACCATCGCCGCCAGCGTGGTGGACTTGCCGCTGCCGGTGGCCCCGGTCACCAGAATCAGGCCGTTATCGCTGGTCAGCAGCTCGGGGATCGCCCGCGGTGTGCCCAGGGTACGCAGCTGCGGGCACTGTTCCGGCAGCAGCCGGAGCGCCAGCGAGCACCCTTGTGTATGGGCGAAGGCGCTGGCCCGCAGCCGGTTGTTCTCCAGGGCGACGGCAAAATCCACCTGCCCCTGAGCGCACCATGCCCCCTGCTGTTCGTCGCTAAGCCAGCTTTTCAGCAGCATCACGACGTCCGGCCCCGGAAAAGGGGCGAACTCCATCTTCCCTCGTCGTCGCCAGCGCGGTGGTGCGTTACTGCACAGGTGTAGATCCGACACGTTATGCTTTACACTAAGGGCCACAATTTCTTCCATATCCATTTAATGATCCTCGGAAAATGAACGACATTGCGCATAACCTGGCACAGGTCAGGAACAAAATCTCAGCCGCGGCAACAGGTTGCGGCCGTGCTTCAGAAGAAGTTACGTTGCTTGCAGTCAGTAAAACCAAACCTGCGAGCGCCATCGCAGAAGCGATTGATGCAGGCCAGCGCATGTTCGGTGAAAACTACGTGCAGGAAGGAGTGGAAAAAATCCGCCACTTCCAGGAGAAAGGCACCGCGGATCTGCAGTGGCACTTTATCGGCCCCTTACAGTCGAACAAAAGCCGACTGGTGGCGGAGCATTTCGACTGGTGTCATACCGTCGATCGGCTGCGCATCGCCAGCCGTCTGAGCGAGCAGCGTCCGGCAGAGATGCCACCGCTTAACGTACTGATTCAAATCAATATCAGCGACGAAAACAGCAAGTCAGGTATTGCTCTGGAAGAGCTGGATCAGCTGGCGGATCAGGTAGCGGCGCTGCCTGGCCTGACGCTTCGCGGACTGATGGCGATCCCGGCCCCGGAGTCAGATTACGACAGGCAGTTTGCCGTCGCCCGGCAAATGGCTGTAGCATTTGAGGCGCTTAAAACACGCTTCCCAACGGTCGACACGCTTTCACTGGGCATGACGGACGATATGGCTGCCGCGATTGCGGCTGGCAGCACCATGGTGCGCATCGGCACAGCAATTTTCGGTGCGCGCGATTACACCCAATAATAAGGAAACCTGAGGAACGCCATGAAGACGTTGACCTTCCTGCTCTCAACCGTCATTGAACTGTATACGATGGTGCTTTTGCTTCGCGTCTGGATGCAGTGGGCTCGTTGTGATTTTTACAACCCCTTCTCACAGTTTGTCGTCAAAGTGACCCAGCCGATTATCGGGCCGCTGCGCCGGGTGATCCCGCCGATGGGCCCCATTGACAGTGCCTCTCTGCTGGTTGCGCTGATCCTGTGCGTGGTGAAAGCGATCGTGCTGTTTATGGTCATCACCTTCCAGCCGATCATCTGGATCGCGGCGGTGTTGATCCTGTTGAAAACGATCGGCCTGCTGGTGTTCTGGGTGCTGATGGTGATGGCAATCATGAGCTGGGTCAGCCGGGGCCGCAGTCCGGTAGAATATTCTTTGATTCAGCTTACCGAACCGCTGCTGCGTCCGATCCGTAACCTGCTGCCTGCCATGGGCGGGATCGACTTCTCCCCAATGATCCTCGTGCTGCTGCTGTACGTGCTCAACATGGGTATCGCTGAACTGCTGCAGTCCACGGGCAACATTCTGCTGCCGGGGCTGTGGATGGCGTTATGAGTGCTGTCAGCACCTGCGCCGACGGGCTGGTTTTACGGCTGTATATTCAGCCGAAAGCCAGCCGTGACTCCATTGTCGGGCTGCATGGCGACGAAGTAAAAGTCGCCATCACTGCCCCTCCTGTGGATGGCCAGGCTAATGCCCATCTGGTGAAGTATCTGGCAAAACAGTTTCGCGTCGCGAAAAGCCAGGTGCTTCTCGAGAAAGGTGAACTGGGGCGCCATAAGCAGGTCAAAATTCTGAACCCGCAACAAATCCCGACGGAAGTCGCGGCTCTGATACAACAGGATTAACACATGCAAAAAGTTGTTCTCGCTACCGGTAATGCCGGTAAGGTGCGCGAGCTGGCCTCGCTGTTAAATGATTTTGGTCTGGATGTGGTTGCGCAAACCGAGCTGGGCGTGGACTCTGCCGAAGAGACCGGCCTGACCTTTATTGAAAACGCCATTCTGAAAGCACGCCACGCGGCGCAGGTCACCGGTCTGCCGGCTATCGCCGATGACTCTGGTCTGGCGGTGGACGTGCTGGGCGGCGCGCCGGGGATCTACTCCGCCCGCTATTCCGGCGTCGATGCCAGCGACCAGCAGAACCTCGAAAAGCTGCTGGAAGCGCTTAAGGACGTACCGGATGATCGGCGCAAGGCGCAGTTCCACTGCGTGCTGGTCTATATGCGCCATGCCGATGATCCTACGCCGATTGTCTGTCACGGCAGCTGGCCGGGTGTGATTGCCCGCGAAGCGGCAGGCAACGGCGGCTTTGGCTACGACCCTATTTTCTTTGTCCCGTCTGAGGGCAAGACCGCTGCGGAGCTGACCCGCGACGAAAAAAGCGCGATTTCCCATCGTGGGCGCGCACTGAAACTGTTACTGGAAGCGTTACGTAATGGCTAATTTGCCACCTCTGAGCCTTTATATTCACATCCCGTGGTGCGTGCAGAAATGCCCGTACTGCGATTTCAACTCGCATGCGCTGAAAGGCGAAGTGCCTCATGACGATTACGTTCAGCATCTGCTTGCCGATCTGGACGCCGACGTAGCTTACGCGCAGGGACGTGAAGTTAAGACTATCTTCATTGGTGGCGGTACGCCGAGCCTGCTCTCAGGCCCGGCGATGCAGACGCTGCTGGATGGCGTGCGTGCGCGCCTCAATCTGGCAGCGGATGCAGAAATTACCATGGAGGCCAATCCGGGGACGGTTGAGGCCGATCGTTTTGTCGAGTATCAGCGTGCCGGTGTAAATCGGATCTCCATTGGGGTACAGAGCTTCAGCGAGCCGAAGTTAAAGCGTCTGGGGCGTATTCATGGTCCGGGTGAAGCTAAGCGCGCCGCACATCTGGCAACCGGCCTGGGCCTGCGTAGCTTTAACCTCGACCTGATGCACGGCCTGCCGGATCAGTCCCTGGAGGAAGCGCTGGACGATTTACGTCAGGCCATTGAGCTGAACCCGCCGCACCTCTCCTGGTATCAGCTGACCATTGAGCCGAACACGCTGTTTGGTTCGCGCCCGCCGGTGCTGCCTGATGACGACGCGCTGTGGGATATTTTCGAGCAGGGCCATAGGCTTTTGACCGCCGCCGGGTATCAGCAGTACGAAACCTCGGCCTATGCGAAGCCGGGCTACCAGTGCCAGCACAACCTGAACTACTGGCGTTTTGGTGACTATCTGGGCATTGGCTGCGGCGCCCATGGCAAAGTGACCTTCCCGGACGGTCGTATTCTGCGTACCGCCAAAACGCGTCACCCGCGTGGCTATATGGAAGGACGCTATCTGGAGCGCCAGCACGACGTCGAAGCCGAAGATAAGCCATTTGAGTTCTTTATGAACCGCTTCCGTCTGCTGGAAGCCGCGCCGCGCGCGGAGTTTGCGCTGTATACCGGATTACCGGAGTCGGTGATTCGCCCGCAGATTGACGAGGCGCTGGCGCAGGGATACCTGACCGAATGCGCGGAGTACTGGCAGATCACCGAGCATGGCAAACTGTTCTTAAACTCCCTGCTTGAGCTGTTCCTCGCCGAAGAGTCCTGAAGCCTGATTCAGGATTTTGCATCCCGTTCTGCTGGCTGAAGGAAAAGCTGGCAGAGTGCGGGGATGGAAAAATCAAAACAGCTACGAACAAATATGACGCCTGAAGAGGTACGTCTCTGGTATTTACTCCGGGGGCGTCATTTCTATGGCTACAAGTTCCGCCGCCAGATGCCAATTGGCGCTTATATCGTTGATTTTGCGTGTTTTAAGGCACACTTAATTGTTGAGCTGGATGGCGGACAACATCAGGATAATGAGGAATATGATCTGCGCAGAAGCGCGTATCTTAATGCGCAAGGCTGGCGGGTGGTTCGGTTCTGGAATAATGAATTCAGGATGAATGAGGAGGGAGTGTTAATGACTATTCTGGAACATCTGCAGTACCTGATGCCCTCACCCTAACCCTCTCCCACAGGGAGAGGGAACATTAACTCCCTCTCCCATGGGGAGAGGGCCGGGGTGAGGGGCCCAGACCGCACTAACCTACTTCAGCGATCCCACCAGCCCCTTGCGGCTCTCTTCCAGCGACACCACGCGTTTACACACGTCTTTGCCGAACGCTTTGAAATCCGCTTCCTGGTTCTTCCACTCGTTCTGAATCGAGGTTTGCAGACCACCCAGGCTACCCAGCACGCCCTGCAGCGGGTTGCCGCCGCCTTTGAGCACCGCTTTGGCACCCATCTCGTTGATGCTGTCCTGCAGAATGCCACCCATCGCCTGATTTACCAGCTGCTGGCCATCGGCACGCACCTGATCGATGGCCTGATAGTGGAACGTCAGGCCATCGGTACGATGCTCAATAATCCGGTTCATCTGCTCTTTTAGCTGGGCGTCCAGTTTGGTCAGGCGCGAGCGCATATTGCTGCTCTCCCCCACCTCTTTGGCGATGATCTTATCCAGCGCGACACGGCCTTTTTCCACGCGGGTCAGAGCGCCTTCGTCGATCCACGGCAGCGCGCTGCGCAGATCGGCCTGGTAATCTTTTGCCTGTTCACGTTGGGCTGCGCTCAGTTGATACTGCTTGCCGTTAAACATGACGTTGCCATCCGGGGTGATCACCAGATTGCCGTTCTCACCTTTTACCTGCACGGTTTGCGGGCTCAGGATCACGTCGTCACGCGGCGTGACTTCGCATTTGTAATCTGCGTGAGCGGTCAGAGCCGTGGTCATTAAAGCCGCAGCGAGCAGCGTTTTGCGCATCATATATTCTCCCTCAGACAAAACGGGCCAGCAATTGCTGGCCCCTGATGCTCTATTAGTCCCACCAAATATCGAAAAGTTCGCTGACGCGTACCTCTTCGAATTTGTGGTCTTCCAGCCACTTACGCACGATAGCCTGATGCTCTTCGGTGCACTGGCCGATCTCTTGTTTGCAGATCAGACCTTCCCACGCCAGGTAGCCGCTGCCGTCAAACGCCAGCTTGTTCGGCTCGATAACTTCATTGATGAACGCATCCACGTCTTCATCAATTTTTTCTACACTGGTGCCTTCCGGGAAACGCCATGCAACCGAAAAACCAATTTCCTGGAATTCTTCGATGTGCATTTTCTTACGCAGACGACGGCTACGGTTCTTTGCCATTATTTCACCCTCTCGAACATTAAGTCCCATACGCCGTGACCAAGACGATGGCCACGCTGTTCAAATTTCGTTACCGGACGTGAGTCAGGACGCGGCACATAATCGTTGCTCACCGACTGGTTTTTATACCCGTCGAGCGCTGACATCACCTCCAGCATATGTTCCGCATACTGTTCCCAGTCGGTCGCCATGTGGAAAACGCCACCCAGCTTCAGTTTGCTTTTTACCAGCTCAGCAAAAGGAGCCTGAACGATACGGCGTTTATTATGACGTGCTTTGTGCCATGGGTCAGGGAAAAAGAGCTGAACCATGTTCAGAGAATTGTCAGGGATCATCTTGTGCAGCACTTCCACCGCGTCATGACACATCACCCGCAGGTTCTCAACGCCCTCTTCATGGGCCGTTGCCAGGCACGCGCCCACGCCCGGGGAGTGAACCTCAATGCCGAGGAAATTCTGCTCCGGACGCGCTTTTGCCATGGTCACCAGTGAAGCGCCCATGCCGAAACCGATCTCCAGCGTAATCGGCGCGTCGCGGCCAAACAGCTCAACGAAATCGAGCGGCTGTTCGGTGAACTCCACGCCCATCACCGGCCAGTAGTTATCCAGCGCGTGTTGCTGCCCCTTTGTCAGGCGACCCTGACGGCGGACAAAGCTGCGAATACGGCGCAGCGGGCGACCGTTTTCATCAAATTCCGGTGATATGACGTCGTTTTTCATAAAAGAGTAGTCTGCTTGTGAGAATGTTCGGGAAACGGGCATTATCCAAAGTTAATGATGGGATGCAAGCATGGGAAAGATCCGGTTTACAGCCGCATGCCTCTGTGCTGCAATCTGCGTCCCTGATATCGCGAAGCGAAGACCATGCAAGCCTCTCATTTTTCAGCCCAGGTGCTGGACTGGTACGACAAATACGGGCGTAAAACCCTGCCCTGGCAAACTGAAAAAACGCCTTATAAAGTATGGCTCTCTGAGGTGATGTTGCAACAAACGCAGGTCACTACCGTTATCCCCTACTTTGAGCGCTTTATGGCGCGTTTTCCCACCGTGACCGATCTGGCGAACGCCCCCCTTGATGAGGTGCTGCATCTGTGGACCGGACTCGGCTACTATGCCCGCGCCCGCAATCTGCATAAAGCCGCCCAGCAGGTGGTATCGCTGCACGGCGGAAAATTCCCGGAAACCTTCGATGAAGTCGCCGCCCTGCCGGGTGTCGGGCGCTCCACCGCCGGCGCGATCCTCTCCCTCTCGCTGGGTAAACACTTCCCTATTCTCGACGGCAATGTGAAGCGCGTGCTGGCCCGCTGCTATGCCGTTGGTGGCTGGCCGGGCAAGAAAGAGGTGGAGAAGCGCCTGTGGGAAATTAGCGAAGCGGTCACCCCTGCTAACGGCGTCGAACGCTTCAACCAGGCGATGATGGATTTAGGGGCGATGGTCTGCACCCGCTCGAAGCCCAAATGCGAACTCTGTCCGCTGAATAATCTGTGTGTGGCTTATGCCAACCACAGCTGGGCACAGTATCCCGGTAAAAAACCGAAGCAGACGCTGCCCGAGCGCACCGGCTATTTTCTGCTGATGCAGCACGAAGAGACGGTCTATCTCGCCCAGCGTCCGCCAAGCGGTTTGTGGGGCGGCTTATTCTGCTTCCCGCAGTTTGAAGATGAAGAGAGTCTTCGCGACTGGCTGGCGCAACGCGGCATCCCTGCTGATACTCTTGTGCAGCTCACTGCGTTTCGCCATACCTTCAGCCACTTCCATCTGGATATTGTTCCAATGTGGCTTCCCGTGTCCTCATTCACCGCGTGCATGGATGAAGGCACCGCTCTCTGGTATAACTTAGCGCAACCGCCGTCAGTGGGGCTGGCAGCTCCCGTAGAGCGCCTGTTACAGCAATTACGTATCGGGGCAATGGTTTAGCTCCGGGCGACAAAGAGGAATCAGTATGGCCAGAACAATTTTTTGTACCTTCCTGCAACGCGACGCAGAAGGTCAGGACTTCCAGCTCTATCCGGGCGATCTGGGTAAGCGCATCTACAACGAGATCTCCAAAGAGGCATGGGCGCAGTGGCAGCAAAAGCAAACCATGCTGATTAACGAGCGCAAGCTCAACATGATGAACGTTGAACACCGCAAGCAGCTGGAGCAGGAGATGGTGAATTTCCTGTTTGAAGGCAAAGACGTTCACATTGAAGGCTATACACCACCAGAAAAATAATATCGTGCCGCCATGCCTGGTCTACGGTTTGTAGGCCGGGTAAGCGTAGCGCCACCCGGCGAAAACAGCCCCAGAACCAACACAACACGCACTCCCGGAATGATGAAAAAATTTTTAGCGCTTGCTCTTGTTGCACCGTTACTTGTTTCGTGTTCCTCCAGTAATAAAGGCGATAGCTATAACGAAGCCTGGTTGAAGGACACCAACGGTTTTGACATTCTGATGGGGCAGTTTGCCCACAACATCGAAAACATATGGGGATTTAACGAGGTACTGATCGCCGGACCGAAGGACTACGTTAAGTACACCGACGCCTACCAGACCCGCAGCCACATCAACTTTGACGAGGGTACCATCACCGTCGAGACCATCGCCGGAACCGATCCTGCGGCGCGTTTACGCGAGGCGATCGTGAAAACCCTGCTGATGGGCGACGATCCGGGCTCAATCGACCTGTACTCTGACGCCGACGACACCACCATCTCGAAAGAGCCGTTCCTGTATGGTCAGGTGGTGGATCAGACCGGGCAGTCGATTCGCTGGGAAGGTCGCGCCAACAGCTTTGCCACATACCTGTTGCAGACGCGCCTGAAAAGCCGCAGCAATGGCCTGCGTGTTATCTACAGCGTAACCATTAACCTGGTGCCAAACCACCTCGATAAACGTGCGCACAAATACTTCGGGATGGTACGCCAGGCATCGCGTAAATACGGTGTCGATGAGTCGCTGATCCTGGCGATTATGCAGACCGAATCCTCGTTTAACCCGTATGCGGTGAGTCGCTCCGACGCCCTGGGCCTGATGCAGGTTGTCCAGCACAGCGCCGGGAAAGATGTCTTCCGCGCGCAGGGGAAATCCGGCATGCCGGGCCGCAGCTATCTGTTCGATCCTGCGAGTAACATTGATACCGGCACCGCCTATCTGGCGATGCTGAACAACGTCTACCTGAGCGGTATCGATAACCCGACCTCGCGCCGCTATGCGGTGATCACCGCCTATAACGGTGGCGCGGGCAGCGTGCTGCGGGTCTTCTCCAACGATAAATTGAAGGCGGCAAGCATTATCAACAGCATGTCGCCAGGGGATGTTTACCAGACCCTGACCACCCGTCACCCCGCCGCCGAGTCACGCCGCTACCTGTACAAGGTCAATACGGCGCAAAAGAACTATCGTAGAAAGTAGCCTTCTCTCTTTTACCCTCTCCTCCCCGGAGAGGGTAAAGATGCTCTCCAGCTGTCCAGACCTCATCCATAGGAAAGTGTTATTTGCATCACAATCCAAACTGCAAATTAATGTTGATTGCATTTTTTTGCGGGAGGTAACAAAACATCACGCCACTCGCTGATAGAATTGCATCAAATACAAAACCCAAATGTTTCTACACCAACATACAGCCCGCTCTCTTGTGAGGAAAGTAACATGAACCTTAAGCTGCAGCTTAAAATCTTGTCGTTTCTGCAGTTCTGTCTGTGGGGGAGCTGGCTAACCACGCTCGGTTCCTACATGTTTGTCACGCTCAAGTTCGATGGCGCCTCAATCGGCGCGGTCTACAGTTCTTTGGGCATTGCCGCCGTTCTGATGCCGACGCTGCTCGGGATCGTGGCGGATAAATGGATAAGCGCCAAGTGGGTGTATGCGCTTTGCCATCTGGTGGGGGCAGGTACGCTGTTTATGGCGGCCGAGGTCACGACGCCGGGGGCGATGTTCCTGGTGATCCTGTTCAACTCGCTGGCCTATATGCCAACGCTGGGCCTGATTAACACCATCTCCTACTACCGTCTGAAAGAAGCCGGTATGGATATCGTGACGGACTTCCCACCGATCCGTATCTGGGGCACCATCGGCTTTATTATGGCGATGTGGGCTGTCAGCTTCGCCGGCTTCGAACTGAGCCACATGCAGCTCTATATCGGTGCTGCCCTGTCTCTGGTACTGGCGCTGTTTACCCTGACCCTGCCGCATATTCCGGTCTCTAATCAGCAGAAAAACCAGAGCTGGAGCGCAATGCTCGGTCTGGATGCGTTCGCGCTGTTTAAAAACAAACGCATGGCGATCTTCTTTATCTTCTCCATGCTGCTGGGTGCGGAACTGCAGATCACCAACATGTTCGGCAACACCTTCCTGCACAGCTTCGATAACGACCCGCTGTTCTCAGGGAGCTTTATCGTTGAGCACGCGTCGGTGATGATGTCGATTTCACAGATCTCCGAAACGCTGTTCATCCTGACCATCCCGTTCTTCCTGAGCCGCTACGGCATTAAGAACGTGATGATGATCAGTATCTTCGCGTGGATGCTGCGCTTCGGTCTGTTTGCCTACGGCGACCCGTCAGCCTTCGGTACCGTGCTGCTGGTACTGTCGATGATCGTCTACGGCTGTGCCTTCGACTTCTTCAACATCTCCGGTTCGGTGTTTGTGGAAAAAGAAGTACGCCCGGAAATCCGTGCCAGCGCCCAGGGTATGTTCCTGATGATGACCAACGGCTTCGGCTGTATTCTCGGCGGTGTGGTGAGCGGTAAGGTTGTGGAGATGTATACCACCAACGGGATTACTGACTGGCAGCCGGTGTGGCTGATCTTTGCCGGCTACTCACTGGTTCTGGCCTTCGCGTTCATGGTGCTGTTCAAGTACAAACATGTTCGTACGCCAACAGGTGCGCAGACTCCTGTCGCGCATTAATCTGTAAGTCCCCCCTCCTGGCGGAGGGGGGATTTTTTTACTTCAGTACATAGCCGTACAACCGCTTAATCCCGTCCGCATCCTTCTCGCTGTAAACGCCCTGTAACTCCGGTGAAAACCCGGGCAGCAAATTGACGCCCTCTTCCAGCGCCAGGAAGTAACGCTGTACCGCCCCGCCCCACAGTTCGCCCGGCACAACGCACAGCACGCCTGGCGGGTATGGCAGCGCGCCTTCTGCCGCAATGCGCCCTTCGGCTTCACTGATGCGCACCAGCTCGACGTTACCGCGGATGAAGGCCTGGTTAGCATCCTGCGGATTCATCGCCACGGTGGGCAGGCTCTCTTTGCGGAACATCGCTTTCTGCAGATCCTTCACGTCAAAGCTAACGTACAGATCGTGCATCTCCTGGCAGAGCTGACGAATGGTGTAGTCGCGATAGCGCACCGGATACTTCTTCCAGATGGTCGGCAGGACATCGGCCAGCGGGGTGTTGTCTTCGATGTGCTGTTCAAACTGGCCCAGCATTGCCACCAGTTGCGCCATCTTCTCTGCGCTCTCCGCCGGGGTGAGCAGGAAGAGAATGGAGTTGAGATCGCACTTCTCCGGGACAATGCCTTTCTCGCGCAGGTAGTGCGCCAGAATGGTCGCCGGGATACCAAAATCGGTGTACTTCCCGCTTTCGGCATCAATGCCCGGCGTGGTCAGCAGCAGCTTGCACGGATCGACAAAGTACTGCTCCCGGGCATAGCCTTCAAAGCCGTGCCATTTCGCCCCCGGCTCAAAGCTGAAGAAGCGCAGCTCGCTGGCAATCGCATGGGTAGGATGATCCTGCCATGGGCGACCAGCCACTTCTGGCGGGATAAACGGCTGAATCATTTTGCAGTTGGCGATAATCGCCTTACGCGCTTCGATCCCCAGCTCTACGCATTCGGCCCACAGCCGACGCCCGCTCTCTCCTTCATGGATCTTGGCGTTAACGTCGAGAGACGCAAACAGCGGGTAGAACGGGCTGGTAGAGGCGTGCAGCATAAAGGCATTGTTGAGACGCTTGTGCGGGCAGAAACGCGCCTGGCCGCGGATATGGTTATCCTTCTTGTGGATCTGCGAGGTCTGGGAGAACCCGGCCTGCTGTTTATGCACCGACTGGGTGACAAAGATCCCCGGATCGTTCTCGTTAAGTTCCAGCAACAGCGGCGAGCTGTCGGCCATCATCGGGATAAACTGCTCGTAACCCACCCACGCGGAGTCAAACAGGATGTAGTCGCACAGCTGACCGATCTTGTCGATCACCTGGCGGGCATTATAAATGGTGCCGTCATAGGTGCCGAGCTGGATCACCGCCAGACGGAACGGACGCGCTTCACGGGCTTTTTCCGGGGCGACTTCACGGATCAGCTCCCGCAGATAGGTCTCGTCAAAGCAGCGGTCATCGATGCCGCCGATAAAGCCAAACGGGTTACGCGCCGCTTCAAGATAGACCGGCGTGGCCCCGGCCTGGATTAGCGCGCCATGGTGGTTGGATTTATGGTTATTACGGTCAAACAGCACCAGATCGCCACGGGTCAGCAGCGCGTTGGTTACTACCTTGTTGGCGGCCGAGGTGCCGTTAAGGACGAAATAGGTCTTGTCAGCATTAAACACCTTCGCCGCGAACTTTTGCGCGTGTTTGGCGGAACCTTCATGGATCAGCAGATCGCCCAGCTTCACGTCGGCGTTGCACATATCGGCACGAAAGACATTTTCACCAAAGAAATCGAAGAACTGGCGTCCGGCGGGGTGTTTCTTAAAGAACGCGCCGTGCTGGTGCCCCGGACAAGCAAAAGTGCTGTTGTCCATCGCCACATACTGACTCAGGGTGTCGAAAAACGGCGGCAGCAGGTTCTCTTCATAGCGACAGGCCGCCGCTTCGAGCTCTAACCACTCCTGCGCTTTGCCATCGATCACCGCATCAACTCCCGCCGGTATCTCAACAGGCTGGGGCGAGAACATCAATACCGGCAGCTTAAAGCCGGTGCGTTTCAGCAACGCGAGGATGCCGCTGTGACTGTCAGCGACGGTAATGACGACTGCCGCCACATCCGTAAAATCTGTGTTATCCAGCGTCACCACTTCCCGGTGCGTGGACAAGGCGGACGCCAGCTCGCGGCTGACGGCAATTTTCATTGATTTCATAAGCGCAAATACCCGTGCAAGGCGAGAAAAAGCCCCGGACAGGGAGTCCCCCCTGCCCAACGAATGTGTCTGACCGGAGTTCAGCTCCGACCGCCAGACATCAGTAAAAGCAGAACGCGTCTGATTTTACTGTTGTCCTGCAGTGAGCCTGCATTACCCTCACCGCATGGTGAGCGTAGAATAAGATGTGTCGATACGGCCAGCCATTCGCGCAGTAAAAGAGAGTCGGTTCATTGGCGGCCCCGTATCTGAGAGGAGAAAATTCGCGCAATAATGTCACCTTTCGCCAGGAGGCGCAACAAGGAATCATTATGCAAAAAATGGGATTACATTTGGCGATTACTCACTGAAAAGAGTAATAATAATGCAATATCAATGAGTAAATAACAGGAGTTCACAGTGGTTATTGGACCGTTCATTAACGCGGGAGCCGTGCTGCTGGGCGGCGTACTGGGTGCCGTACTTAGCCAGCGCTTACCGGAGCGTATTCGCTCCTCGATGCCCTCCATCTTCGGCCTCGCCTCACTGGGAATTGGTATTCTGCTGGTCATCAAGTGCGCCAATTTGCCGGTGATGGTGCTGGCAACGCTGCTCGGGGCGTTGATCGGGGAGTTCTGCTATCTGGAGAAAGGGATTAACGGCGCCGTCAGCAAAGCGAAAGATCTGCTCTCGCGCGGTAAGCAGAAAGCCGGTGGCCACGATGCCTATATTCAGAACTATGTCGCCATCATCATACTGTTTTGCGCCAGCGGCACCGGGATCTTTGGTTCGATGCAGGAAGGGATGACCGGCGACCCCAGCATCCTGATCGCCAAAGCCTTCCTCGATTTCTTCACCGCCACGATTTTTGCGACCACCCTGGGTATCGCGGTTGCCGCGATCTGCGTGCCGATGCTGCTTATCCAGCTCGCCCTCGCAACCTGTGCCACGCTGATTTTACCCCTGACCACACCGGCGATGATGGCGGACTTTACCGCGGTAGGCGGCCTGCTGCTGCTGGCAACCGGGCTGCGGATCTGTGGAATTAAGATGTTTGCGGTGGTAAATATGCTGCCTGCGCTGGTGATCGCCATGCCGCTTTCTGCTCTGTGGACCGCATTTTTTGCCTGAGATAGCAGCAAAGTGGCGACAGAGTGTGCGGTCAGTAACGAAATCAACAAATTCCGTTGACGGCACAAGGCAGATCGGGTTTAATTCGCCCCGTTGCCCGGATAGCTCAGTCGGTAGAGCAGGGGATTGAAAATCCCCGTGTCCTTGGTTCGATTCCGAGTCCGGGCACCACTATTTAAAGAAACCAGCCTAAGGGCTGGTTTTTTGCTTTTGGAAAGCTATAAACCCCTTCCCTGTTCGACCAATAGATCTACTGATGGGTAATTTGCGCCATACAGGCTTCGTGGCAGGCTTTGACGTCTTCAGTATAGTCCAGCGTATATTTACTCTCTCCTCGCTGTCCACGCGCGATACAGTCGTTAAAAAGATACTCTTGATATTCTGCCACGAGCAGCAGAGACGGCTCTGCGCAACACTCCTGCTCACCGTAGTCCGCCTGCATTGAAGAGTTCTTGAAGAAAGTAATCATAACGCTTTCACACCGTATGAAGGGGCTCCCTCAGGGATAAGGGAGCATCGGGATTATGCCTTTTTCGCGCTGTAGACTTCATCACCGGAGAATGCCGGTTCGGCCCAGAAATTGATGTTGAACTGTGCATCGTCGGTCATCTCAATACGGTGCCAGTACTGGGGTGGACTGGTCGCAAAGGTTCCTGCGTTAATCACAACTTTCACTTCTGGCTCTGTCGCCTCTTCATTGGCGAAACCGTAGTACGTCACCGTCCCTTCCATTACACAGAGCTGGCCAAAGATACCGGCTGCGGTGTTGTGATGGCTCAGAAGCGCTGCGGGGACGTTGTCTTTAGTAAAAAAGGGAGTGGAACGTTTGATGGTCCAGTTTTTGGGGATTCTTTGATGGCTCATAATTACCTCCGGCTTTAAACATGCATTTAAAATACATCTTTATGGTCCGCCTGTAAAGCATTATTGATAATAAATCTCATTTACATGGAAGGAGGGGTAATTAGCTTGTAGGTCGGGCAACCGCAGTGCCGCCCGGCAGTTTTCCCGCAGACGGCAAAAAACCCCGCACCTTCCGGTACGGGGTTTCTTTAATTGATGCCTGGCAGTTCCCTACTCTCGCATGGGGAGACCCCACACTACCATCGGCGCTACGGCGTTTCACTTCTGAGTTCGGCATGGGGTCAGGTGGGACCACCGCGCTACAGCCGCCAGGCAAATTCTGTTGTTCACCCCGCCCTCAGGCGTGATGAGTAATCTGTAATCAGCTGAAAATCGTCTTCTCAAATCCGCCGAAACAGCTTCGGCGTTGTAAGGTTAAGCCTCACGGTTCATTAGTATCGGTTAGCTCAACGCATCGCTGCGCTTACACACCCGACCTATCAACGTCGTCGTCTTCAACGTTCCTTCAGGACCCTTAAAGGGTCAGGGAGAACTCATCTCGGGGCAAGTTTCGTGCTTAGATGCTTTCAGCACTTATCTTTTCCGCATTTAGCTACCGGGCAGTGCCATTGGCATGACAACCCGAACACCAGTGATGCGTCCACTCCGGTCCTCTCGTACTAGGAGCAGCCCCCCTCAATTCTCCAGCGCCCACGGCAGATAGGGACCGAACTGTCTCACGACGTTCTAAACCCAGCTCGCGTACCACTTTAAACGGCGAACAGCCGTACCCTTGGGACCTACTTCAGCCCCAGGATGTGATGAGCCGACATCGAGGTGCCAAACACCGCCGTCGATATGAACTCTTGGGCGGTATCAGCCTGTTATCCCCGGAGTACCTTTTATCCGTTGAGCGATGGCCCTTCCATACAGAACCACCGGATCACTATGACCTGCTTTCGCACCTGCTCGAGCCGTCACTCTCGCAGTCAAGCTAGCTTATGCCATTGCACTAACCTCCTGATGTCCGACCAGGATTAGCTAACCTTCGTGCTCCTCCGTTACTCTTTAGGAGGAGACCGCCCCAGTCAAACTACCCACCAGACACTGTCCGCAACCCGGATTACGGGTCCACGTTAGAACACCAGCCATTAAAGGGTGGTATTTCAAGGTTGGCTCCACGCAGACTGGCGTCCACGCTTCAAAGCCTCCCACCTATCCTACACATCAAGGACCAGTGTTCAGTGTCAAGCTATAGTAAAGGTTCACGGGGTCTTTCCGTCTTGCCGCGGGTACACTGCATCTTCACAGCGATTTCAATTTCACTGAGTCTCGGGTGGAGACAGCCTGGCCATCATTACGCCATTCGTGCAGGTCGGAACTTACCCGACAAGGAATTTCGCTACCTTAGGACCGTTATAGTTACGGCCGCCGTTTACCGGGGCTTCGATCAAGAGCTTCGCGTTGCCGCTAACCCCATCAATTAACCTTCCGGCACCGGGCAGGCGTCACACCGTATACGTCCACTTTCGTGTTTGCACAGTGCTGTGTTTTTAATAAACAGTTGCAGCCAGCTGGTATCTTCGACTGATTTCAGCTCCACGAGCAAGTCGCTTCACTTACCATCAGCGTGCCTTCTCCCGAAGTTACGGCACCATTTTGCCTAGTTCCTTCACCCGAGTTCTCTCAAGCGCCTTGGTATTCTCTACCTGACCACCTGTGTCGGTTTGGGGTACGATTTGATGTTACCTGATGCTTAGAGGCTTTTCCTGGAAGCAGGGCATTTGTTGCTTCAGCACCGTAGTGCCTCGTCATCACACCTCAGCGTTAGTAAGGTTCCGGATTTACCTGGAACCTCCGCCTACATGCTTAAACCGGGACAACCGTCGCCCGGCCAACATAGCCTTCTCCGTCCCCCCTTCGCAGTAACACCGAGTACAGGAATATTAACCTGTTTCCCATCGACTACGCCTTTCGGCCTCGCCTTAGGGGTCGACTCACCCTGCCCCGATTAACGTTGGACAGGAACCCTTGGTCTTCCGGCGAGCGGGTTTTTCACCCGCTTTATCGTTACTTATGTCAGCATTCGCACTTCTGATACCTCCAGCAGACCTCACAGTCCACCTTCGACGGCTTACAGAACGCTCCCCTACCCAACAACACATAGTGTCGCTGCCGCAGCTTCGGTGCATGGTTTAGCCCCGTTACATCTTCCGCGCAGGCCGACTCGACCAGTGAGCTATTACGCTTTCTTTAAATGATGGCTGCTTCTAAGCCAACATCCTGGCTGTCTGTGCCTTCCCACATCGTTTCCCACTTAACCATGACTTTGGGACCTTAGCTGGCGGTCTGGGTTGTTTCCCTCTTCACGACGGACGTTAGCACCCGCCGTGTGTCTCCCGTGATAACATTCTCCGGTATTCGCAGTTTGCATCGGGTTGGTAAGCCGGGATGGCCCCCTAGCCGAAACAGTGCTCTACCCCCGGAGATGAGTTCACGAGGCGCTACCTAAATAGCTTTCGGGGAGAACCAGCTATCTCCCGGTTTGATTGGCCTTTCACCCCCAGCCACAAGTCATCCGCTAATTTTTCAACATTAGTCGGTTCGGTCCTCCAGTTAGTGTTCCCCAACCTTCAACCTGCCCATGGCTAGATCACCGGGTTTCGGGTCTATACCCTGCAACTTAACGCCCAGTTAAGACTCGGTTTCCCTTCTGCTCCCCTATACGGTTAACCTTGCTACAGAATATAAGTCGCTGACCCATTATACAAAAGGTACGCAGTCACACCACGAAGGTGCTCCCACTGCTTGTACGTACACGGTTTCAGGTTCTTTTTCACTCCCCTCGCCGGGGTTCTTTTCGCCTTTCCCTCACGGTACTGGTTCACTATCGGTCAGTCAGGAGTATTTAGCCTTGGAGGATGGTCCCCCCATATTCAGACAGGATACCACGTGTCCCGCCCTACTCTTCGAGTTCACAGCAGGTGTATCTTCGTGTACGGGAGTATCACCCTGTACCCTGCGACTTTCCAGACGCTTCCACTGACACACATGCTGATTCAGACTCTGGGCTGCTCCCCGTTCGCTCGCCGCTACTGGGGGAATCTCGGTTGATTTCTTTTCCTCAGGGTACTTAGATGTTTCAGTTCCCCTGGTTCGCTTCGTTAAGCTATGTATTCACTTAACGATAGTGCAACGGATTGCACTGGGTTTCCCCATTCGGAAATCGTCGGCTATAACGGTTCATATCACCTTACCGACGCTTATCGCAGATTAGCACGTCCTTCATCGCCTCTGACTGCCTAGGCATCCACCGTGTACGCTTAGTCGCTTAACCTCACAACCCGAAGATGTCTCTTTCGATTCATCATCGTTTTGCAAAAATTTGAGAGACTCGAACACACCGCTCATCTGCTCTTATTACGGAGAGCAGACACAGTGTGTCGTTTCAATTTTCAGCTTGATCCAGATTTTTAAAGAGCAAATATCTCAAACATGACTTAACAGTCAGTTTTGAGATACTGATTGGTTGTGCCTTTCACTCACACCCAGCAAGTGGCGTCCCCTAGGGGATTCGAACCCCTGTTGCCGCCGTGAAAGGGCGGAGTCCTAACCGCTAGACGAAGGGGACACGATGTGTCGCGACTTCGCAGCCGTCTTGCTCGTTACTTTTCATCAGACAATCTGTGTGAGCACTACAAAGGCAGGTTCTTTAAGGTAAGGAGGTGATCCAACCGCAGGTTCCCCTACGGTTACCTTGTTACGACTTCACCCCAGTCATGAATCACAAAGTGGTAAGCGCCCTCCCGAAGGTTAAGCTACCTACTTCTTTTGCAACCCACTCCCATGGTGTGACGGGCGGTGTGTACAAGGCCCGGGAACGTATTCACCGTAGCATTCTGATCTACGATTACTAGCGATTCCGACTTCATGGAGTCGAGTTGCAGACTCCAATCCGGACTACGACGCACTTTATGAGGTCCGCTTGCTCTCGCGAGGTCGCTTCTCTTTGTATGCGCCATTGTAGCACGTGTGTAGCCCTACTCGTAAGGGCCATGATGACTTGACGTCATCCCCACCTTCCTCCAGTTTATCACTGGCAGTCTCCTTTGAGTTCCCGGCCGGACCGCTGGCAACAAAGGATAAGGGTTGCGCTCGTTGCGGGACTTAACCCAACATTTCACAACACGAGCTGACGACAGCCATGCAGCACCTGTCTCAGAGTTCCCGAAGGCACCAAAGCATCTCTGCTAAGTTCTCTGGATGTCAAGAGTAGGTAAGGTTCTTCGCGTTGCATCGAATTAAACCACATGCTCCACCGCTTGTGCGGGCCCCCGTCAATTCATTTGAGTTTTAACCTTGCGGCCGTACTCCCCAGGCGGTCGACTTAACGCGTTAGCTCCGGAAGCCACTCCTCAAGGGAACAACCTCCAAGTCGACATCGTTTACGGCGTGGACTACCAGGGTATCTAATCCTGTTTGCTCCCCACGCTTTCGCACCTGAGCGTCAGTCTTTGTCCAGGGGGCCGCCTTCGCCACCGGTATTCCTCCAGATCTCTACGCATTTCACCGCTACACCTGGAATTCTACCCCCCTCTACAAGACTCTAGCCTGCCAGTTTCGAATGCAGTTCCCAGGTTGAGCCCGGGGATTTCACATCCGACTTGACAGACCGCCTGCGTGCGCTTTACGCCCAGTAATTCCGATTAACGCTTGCACCCTCCGTATTACCGCGGCTGCTGGCACGGAGTTAGCCGGTGCTTCTTCTGCGAGTAACGTCAATCGATGAGGTTATTAACCTCACCGCCTTCCTCCTCGCTGAAAGTACTTTACAACCCGAAGGCCTTCTTCATACACGCGGCATGGCTGCATCAGGCTTGCGCCCATTGTGCAATATTCCCCACTGCTGCCTCCCGTAGGAGTCTGGACCGTGTCTCAGTTCCAGTGTGGCTGGTCATCCTCTCAGACCAGCTAGGGATCGTCGCCTAGGTGAGCCATTACCCCACCTACTAGCTAATCCCATCTGGGCACATCTGATGGCAAGAGGCCCGAAGGTCCCCCTCTTTGGTCTTGCGACGTTATGCGGTATTAGCTACCGTTTCCAGTAGTTATCCCCCTCCATCAGGCAGTTTCCCAGACATTACTCACCCGTCCGCCACTCGTCACCCGAGAGCAAGCTCTCTGTGCTACCGTTCGACTTGCATGTGTTAGGCCTGCCGCCAGCGTTCAATCTGAGCCATGATCAAACTCTTCAATTTAAGTTTGATGCTCGTGAATTAAACTTCGTAATGAATTACGTATGTTCACTCAGAGACTTTGGTATTCATTTATCGTCTTGCGACGTTAAGAATCCATGTCACTTTGAGTGCCCACACAGATTGTCTGATAAATTGTTAAAGAGCAGTGCAACGCGGCTTTCGCTCACCGTTGCGAGGTGGCGTATATTACGCTTTCCTCTTTCAGAGTCAAGCGATAATTTCACGCTTTTCTCTGCTGACCCGGCGGCTTGTTTGCCGTTGTTCCGTGTCGATGGAGGCGCATTATAGGGAGTTCTCCCGGGGCCGCAACCCTTAAATGACAGAAAAATGACTGACTGCTGCATTCCCCAGCAAAACCCCGTCTTATACGCATTTGCCCACAGAGTTATCCACAAACTGACTGATATTCTCTGCAGCACGCCCTCTAAGACGGGGTCAAAATCACTCTGCGGCTTGCTCTTTTCCCACCAGGATGGTGGTTAACGTAAAGGAAAGCACCAGCGATATCGCTACTCCCGCCAGAGCAAAGACAAAATACGGGCCTATATAAGCAGGCAAACTGAAGATGCTCGACAGAATGTAGCCATAAAGACGCACGCCGAAGAAAGCAATAAAGGCTGAAGCCAGCGAGCTGGCCACCGTGGCGGCGATAAAAGCTTTCTTATAGCGCGTCAGGACACCAAAGAGTGCCGGTTCGGTAATGCCCAGCAGCGCAGAGATGCCTGCCGACAGCGTAACGGTCTTCTCCTGACGGTCCCGACTCAGACGCCAGATAGCAAATGTCGCCCCCGCAATCGCCATATTGGCCATAAACATCATCGGCATCAGCATATCGTAGCCACGGTCACTGAAGTTCTGCAGGGCAATTGGCGTCATCGCATGGTGCATCCCGGTCAGGATCGCCACCGGTCGGATGGCACCGACCACCAGCCCGGCAAAGCTGGCCGACACACTAAACAGTCCTTCTATAAAGAAGGCGAGTCCTTTACCCAGCCAGATACCAATCGGGCCGATCACCACCAGCGCCGCCAGGGCACCTATAAAGAGGGTGAGCGTCGGCGTGAAGACGGTTTTCAGGACATCGGGCATGATGCTGTCTACCCAGCGATGGATATAGCTTAATGCCAGTACCGAGAAGATCACCGGAATGACGCTCGAAGAATAGTTAAAGACGGATACCGGGATCGCATTCATTAACCAGATGGCACTGACCGCCCCTTCCTGATGCGTCGCCAGGGCTTTCGCTGCTTCTATTAAGGAGGGATACATCAGACAGGCGGCAACCGCCGCGGCAAGATACTCATTGGTCTTGAAGATCTTCGCCGCCGACACGGCAAGGAAGAACGGCAAGAAGTAGAAGACGCCGCTGGCAATCAGGTCGATAACCATGACGGTATCGCTTTTCGCCGAGACCACCTTTAAGGCGATCAGCCCGGCGAGCAATCCTTTTATCATCCCGGCACCGGCAATGGCCGGGACAATCGGACCAAAAACGCCCGAGACGGTATCCATAAAGAGGGAGACCAGACTTTTACGCCCTTTTGTCGCCGTCGGTGATTTATCAGCGCCCTGGCCGAGCACATCCAGCATTTGCTCGTACCAGCTGTTCACCTTCGGCCCAATGATCACCTGAAACTGATCGCTCTGCAGTTGCGCGCCCAGCACCCCAGGCAGATTTTTGATCGCAGCCTGGTCAACTTTATTATCGTCGATTAAATCAAACCGTAGCCGCGTCATACAGTGCCAGACTTTATTAATATTCCCCTGGCCGCCGACCAGACGAATAATATTATTGATGGCTTCTTGCGTCCCCATAAAGACTCCTGCCGGTAGGGTTGTTGTTTTATTGATGCCACGAGAATAGATAAACCCACACTACAAAACAAACCAATAAAAGTTGATATCGCTCACACTTAGCTATTCAGGGAGGCAAAAAACAGCTAACAAACCAAAATTGGTACGGTTTTTAATTAAAATAGAATCAAATAACTGACCAAAATAAATAATAAAAAAACGGTTTACCGGTAAACATTTTTAGGGCGATGATATTCCCATTCCGTATTTCCACAGAGCAGCAAAGGAGTTTTTCGTGACGCCTGTGATCATCACTAATATCGAGTGCTTTATTACCCGCCCGGATCGACATAACCTGGTGACCGTTCGCGTTACCACGGAGCATGGCCCCGTCGGACACGGCTGTGCCACCTTCCAGCAGCGCCCGCTGGCGGTTAAAACCCTGGTGGATGAGTATCTCAAGCCGCTGCTGATCGGCCGGGATGCCAGTAACATCGAAGATCTGTGGCAAATGATGAACGTTAACGCCTACTGGCGTAACGGTCCGGCGATGAATAACGCCATTTCCGGCGTGGACATGGCCCTGTGGGATATTAAAGGGCAGCTGGCCGGTATGCCGCTGTACCAATTGTTGGGTGGAAAATCCCGCGACGCGATCCCGGCTTACAGCCACGCCAGCGGCGAGACGCTGGAGGAACTCTTTGCCTCCGTCGATAAACTGGTGGCGCAAGGCTATCGTCATATCCGTTGTCAGCTCGGTTTTTATGGCGGCACGCCGTCGGCGCTGCATGCCCCGGAAAACCCGACCGCGGGTGCCTGGTTCGATCAGCATGAATACATGGCGAATACCGTGGAGATGTTCCGCGCCCTGCGCGAAAAATATGGCTGGAAACTCCATTTCTTACATGATGTCCACGAGCGTCTCTTCCCGCAGCAGGCCATGCAGCTGGCAAAACAACTTGAGCCCTACCAGCCCTACTTTATCGAAGATATTCTGCCGCCACAGCAAAGTGCCTGGCTGGAACAGGTTCGCCAGCAGAGCTGCGTGCCGCTGGCGATGGGCGAGCTTTTCAATAATCCAGCTGAATGGCACGACCTGATCGTCAATCGTCGCATCGACTTTATTCGCTGCCACATCTCGCAGATCGGCGGCATTACGCCAGCATTAAAACTGGCGCACCTGTGTCAGGCCTTCGGCGTGCGTCTCGCCTGGCATGGCCCCGGCGATATGACGCCCATCGGCGTGGCGGTGAATACGCACCTGAACATTCACCTGCACAATGCGGCCATTCAGGAGTTTATTCCGCGTTCCACGGCCACCGACGGCGTCTTCCCCGGTGCGCCTGAGGTAAAGGACGGGTTTATCTATCCCCCGACCGCGCCCGGCATCGGTACAGGCTTTAATGAAGAGCTGGCTCTGGCGCATCCGGTGGCCTATCGCCCACACGAGTGGACGCAGAGCCGCCTACCGGACGGGACGATTCATACGCCCTGATTTTGTCGCCAGGCTAAATTATCGCGGTTATAGGGGCTGACCCAGGTGCAGGTGTAGTTGATATCGATAATATCGCTCACCTCAAAAACCCGGCCCCCCTCCAGTATTCCGCGATTATTAATATGCATTGCCGGGCTGCCTTTTTTGCAGCCCAGTATTACCGCCTGCTCACGGCTGACGCTGACTGCCCGATAGGTGGTCAGCATATGGGAAATGATCAATCCTTTGCTTAATACGTACTGCTGAATGGAACGCTCAATCGCCTGCTGATTGAGGTCGGGGAAATCGGCAACCGGCATGCTGGACACTTCCAGCTGTACGGGCTGGTCATCGACGTAGCGCAGGCGGCAAAAGTGCCAGATAAAACTCTCTTCATCGATACCAAAAATTTGCTGCGCCGCGCGATCGGGCCTTCTCTTATGCAGGCTAATCATCCGGTAGCGCATCTGATCGAATCGCTTCTCGGTGATCGAGTTGTAGATCAGCGGATTATTGCGCGCATGCTCGTTGATCCAGATCCCCGAGCCCTGCACGATCCGCACCACGCCAATGCTGACCAGTTTCTCCAGCGCCTGGCGGATCGTGAAACGCGACACGCCATACTCTTCGGCCAGCTGCCGTTCAGGGGGAAGTTTGCGTGGCCCCGCCGTGGTGTCCTGATAGATTTTGCTTAGCAGATCCTGAGTCACAAACTCTTTCTTTTTCATTGTTCGGTCCTGAAGTCATTCAATGTTGATCATCCCTCAGCAGTCCGGCATACCCTGCGCCAGCAATCGCGGCCAGACTGCCGCCCAGTCCGAGCCATGCCCCATCCCGCTGACCACCTCCGTTCGCACACACTTCCCGCCTACCGCCTGTTGAAAACGTCGGGCGACAGCGGGTGGCACGGTGGTGTCGGCGTCGCCACTGTAATGGATCTGCGGTAGGTCACGCAGTGCAGCAGCGCGATCGATAGCGCTGCGGGCTGCGGGCATCGGGGTAACATGATGCAGGGCATTGACATACGCAACATCGAGATTGCCTGCCACCGTGCGCAGGGAGCGCACATCATCCCGGCGTTCCGCCAGCAGCGCGGCGATATTGCCACCCCCGGAGTAGCCAACCAGATCGATTTTCACCCCCGGATAGCGCAGCACTATCTGGCTGAGCGCCTCGTTCATTGCATCAATAACCGCCGGTGAGAAACGATCCTGCGTCCAGACATTTACGCGGCAGGTGGCCGGTAGCGGCGGCCCGATGAACTGGCAGGGTCGGGCAAGGTAAAACACATTTGCCTGCTTATCCGCCGCAGCCAACTTCAGACCGGTCGGATTACGCGGGGTCGGATCATCAGAGGGCGTTGTGCGGCTCTTCCAGGCAAAGCCATCCCCTTCGATGTAGACCCGCAGGGAATGAACCGGAGGGGCGATTCGCTGCCATGTCACAATCGGGAACGGATCTGTGTCAAATTTCTCACTGATCAGACCACTTTCACTGGCTATTTTTTGCGCAGAGCGGTGCGGATCGTCGGTAATACACCCTACCAATAATAAAGATAAACTAATCAATACGGTTCCCTGCAAAAAGTGAGGATATATCCTCATACCGCACCAGCCTTAACTCAAATTATCAACATGACCAAATATGTGAAATAAATTCAACCGGAAATAATTAAGCATCGCTTATTGTTTTCGGCAACGAATTGTATATTCTGCGCCCGAAGATATCGGATTAATCCGAAGAAATCACAACTGCATTTTGCATAAACATCGCAACGTTATGATGGTACACCATGGAAAAGAAACGTCTTAGCCAGCTGATCTCTCTGCTGGTGGCATCAACGACCGCCCAGGCCTACGCCACATCTCCAGAGTTAATTATTGATACCCCGACAAGCAACGTGCAGATTGCCGACGCTAAAGAAGTAGTGCATATCACCCAGAATGGATTTGTGACTGGCATGCCAGTTTCTGCCCTGGCGGTAAATGCGGGGGTGACTGTAACAACCCTTACCAATGATGGCGTTATTAACGATCAGAATGGTATGCCTTTATTTTTAAGTAAAAATCTTGTTCAGATAGATGGAACAGTCGATCAGCTTAATAATAACGGCACCATTGCCAGCGTTAATGAAAACCAGATTAACAGCGTGTTTGCGGTGGGTACTTCCGGGGTGGTGAATACCTTAACCAACACCGGTACCATTAAGGGAAATTCGAATAATTACTATAGCGGTAATTACAACACCGGCACGCTCAACAATGCCGGGACAATTCATACCTTAAACAATACCGCTGATGGCAAGATCCTCGGCTCCCTCGGCATCAGTAATCAGGGAACCATTGATAACTTAATCAATGCGGGCCTTATCGGTGCCACGGATGCTGAGAATAACAACTACATTGGCCATAACGGTGCCATTTTTAACATGGGTACGATTGGCACGTTGCACAATACCGGTTCGATTGACGGGGGGACGTCTGATAATTACGGCCGTTCCGGGATCTCTAACCAGGGCAACATTACTACCCTCGTCAATGATAATAAGATTAATGGCAGCTTCGCCGGTATCATTAACTATGGCACCGTCGGTTCCATTGAAAATAACGGCCAAATTACCGGAAATTACGTCGCAATCTATAGTTATGGTCCCTCTGGCTTGATCGTTAACAATGGCCTGTTAACCGGCGGTAATTATGCTCTGATGGTCGGGAGCAATAACAGCGATGGCGTGACCCTGACCAACACGGGCGATATTGCCGGTAATATTGACGCCTTAAATGCGACAAGATTAATCATCAATGGCGGCACCACCACCACGGGCACGCTGAGCGGCATCGATGGCGCGACTGGCACTATCATGGGCTCCGACGTGGTATTCAACACCGGCTCGCTGCTGCTGAACGATAATATCGTTACCAGCCTGCCTGAATACGGCCTGATGTCACTCCAGATGAGCGATGAAAGGCCTGTGTCAAACGGCAGCGTGGTGAACGAAGCGGCCTCCCTGCAGGTGAACAACAGCATCAATATCGCCGGGGATTACCATCAGAAAGCGGCCGCAACGCTGATTTCCGGTGTCTCCGATCTGGCAACTGCTAACGGCGACCTGCTTGCCGATACCGGTTATGGCCGCCTGAACGTTAGCGGCAATGCCACTATCGATGCGGGTTCCAGCGTTAATCTGTTGCGTACCGGCAGCACTTACCAGTTTGCCGAAGGCCAGCGCTATGTGGTGATCAATGCCGCAGGCGCAGAGACCGACTACCACGCCGACCAGCTGAAGTACAAAGCTTTCGGCTATCGCGGTGTGGTTAACGGCAGCGTCTATGAAGAGGCTGAAAGCAAGGCCCTGGTGTTAACCCTGGGTGCAGAGCCGGTGATCCCCGATCCGGTAGAGCCTCAGCCTGAGCCAACGCCAGACGTCACGCCGCCGGTAGTGACCGAACCCGAGGTCACCCCTCCGGTTGTCACGGTGCCAACGCCGACGCAGCCTGCGCCAGCAGAACCTGCACCTGCTCAGCCGACCAAACGGGGTTATGCCACCATCCCGAGCGCCACGGCGGCACTGGGCGGGCTCGCGCACTACTCCGGTATCTCGTCTCCGCAGCTGTTGGATCTGTATAACGCCTCGCTGGCAATCGAAGGTAAACAGGAAGCGAACCGTGCTGGCGAGCGTCTCTCTACCAGCCAGAACCTCAATACCAGCTCCGCGGCCACCGTTGCTACCTCTACCGCTCAGGCAGTAGTGGGTGCTCACATCGATGCCGTGCGTAACCCGCAGGCCTCCGGCACCAGCGGTGTGGCCACCGGCGACGACTACGCCAACAACTGGATCGTCTGGGGTCAGCCGTTCGGCGGTTATGCTCGCCAGGACAGCACCGACAACATCAGTGGCTATACCGCGAAATTTGGCGGCCTGATCATCGGTGCCGACCGTGCGCTGGGTGACAACTGGCGTCTGGGGGCAGCCCTGAACTACAGCAACACCTCCGTCCACGGCAAAGACAACCTGAGCGGCAACAACTCCACCGCCGATAACTACGGGGTGATTGGTTACGCGGGTTACACCGGCAATCCGTGGTACCTGAACCTCTCTGCGGGTCTCAACCGTCAGAACTACAGCTCCGTGCGTCGCGCTGATTTCACCGGCTTCTCCGGCGCTGCTCACGGCAAGTTCAACGGTCAGTCCATCACCCTGCAAAGCGAACTGGGCTATCCAATCGCCCTGCCGGCTGACGTGGTACTGACTCCGCTGGCGGGCCTGACCTATGGCTACCAGCATGTGGATGGCTACAGTGAAACCGGCGGCAACGGTATGGCGCTGGATGTCAGCAGCACCCATGCGCAGTCTGTCATGAGCGATATCGGTGTCCGCATCGAGAAGAGCTTCGCCACCGGTCTGGGTAACCTGACGCCGTTCGCCCAGGTCTCGTGGATCCACCAGTACGATAACCGTCAGGTCAGCAGCCATGCGACCTACGCCGCTGATGCTATCGGTGAAACCAGCTTTATCACCAAAGGGGCCTCTCCGGTGGAAGATATGGCGGGCGTGGCTGTGGGCACCACCCTGTATGACGCCAACGAACTGAGTCTCGACGCGCGTTACGATCTGCAGGCCGGCGACCGCTACCAGGCGCACACCTTCAGTCTGCGTTTACGCAAGTCGTTCTGATTGTTGTAAATGATCAACGGGGCCGCGAATGGCCCCGTTTTTTTATGCTCCGCTGGCAAACATTGTATTTTTCGCCGCGTCGGTCGATAGTGTCTGTTTTTACTCAACAGTTAACTCACATGACGCAAACTGCACTCTCCTCTGGATTGAAGGTCGGCGCGCTGCTTCTGCTGCTGATCCTGATTTATACCGGTCTCTATACCTCGGACCGCATCACCTGGCTGATGGAGGTGACGCCGGTCATTATCATCGTGCCGCTGCTGCTTGCCACCCAACGGCGCTATCCGCTGACCCCCCTGCTCTACACGCTGATCTTCTGGCACGCCATCATCCTGATGGTGGGCGGAATGTACACCTACGCCAAAGTGCCCATCGGCTTTGACGTACAGGAGATGTTTAACCTGAGCCGTAACCCGTACGACAAGCTGGGACACTTTTTCCAGGGGCTGGTGCCTGCGCTGGCGGCCCGGGAGATCCTGGTCCGCGGCGGCTACATCAATGGCCGCAAAATGACGGCCTTTGTGGTGTGCTGTATTGCGCTGGCGATCAGCGCCACCTACGAGCTGATCGAGTGGTGGGCGGCGCTGGCGATGGGCCAGGGCGCGGATGATTTCCTCGGCACTCAGGGCGATCAGTGGGATACCCAGTCCGATATGTTCTGCGCCCTGCTCGGGGCGCTCACAACGGTGCTGCTCCTCGGGCGCTGGCATCAGCGCCAGATTACGCATTCAGTCGTACATAATATTTGAGACCAGGTTTTGTAGGCCGGGTAAGGCAAAGCCGCCACCCGGCGGATGCTGGCGCATTACCCTCAAACCTTAAACAACCAACATGCCGCCAAATGACCCGGGGCAATCTCCTGCATCGCGGGCGCTTCGCGTCGGCATACCGGCATCACGTGCGGGCAACGGCTGCAGAACTTACAGCCCGGCAGCACGGAGGTCGGGCCGGGGATCTCCCCGCGCAGGGTCGCCTGCTCCAGATTGCGGATCCGCGGATCGGGCTGCGGTACCGAGGCTAACAGGGCCCGGGTATAGGGGTGCGCCGGATGCTGATACAGGGTGTCAGAAGGTGCCACCTCCACCAGCTTGCCGAGGTACATCACCCCGATGCGGGTCGAGATGTGGCGCACCATCGACAGATCGTGGGCGATAAACAGATAGGTCAGCCCCAGCTCCTGCTGCAGATCCTGGAGAATGTTCACCACCTGCGCCTGCACCGAGACATCCAGCGCCGACAGCGGCTCATCGCACAGGACAAACTCCGGACGCACCGACAGCGCCCGGGCAATGCTGATGCGCTGGCGCTGGCCGCCGCTGAACTCGTGCGGGAAGCGCTGGAGGTGTTCCTGCTTGAGTCCCACTTTATAGAGCAGGGTTTCAGTACGCTCCCGCTGCTCCTCGCGGCTGTAACCGTGGATCTGCATCGGCTCTGCCACCAGCTGCTGGACGGTCATTCCGGGGTTCAGCGATGAATATGGGTCCTGGAAAATGGCCTGCATCCGCTTGCGCAGCGGCTTGAGCTGCTTTTCGCTGGCCTGGGCGATCGCCTGTCCGGCAAAATCAATCTCGCCGGAGGTGATATCAAACAGCCGCAGAATGGCGCGCCCGAGGGTCGATTTGCCGCAGCCGGACTCGCCCACCAGGCCAAAGGTCTCCCCCTGGCGGATATCAAAGCTGACGCCGTCCACCGCTTTCACCGCCACCCCTTTGCGCAGCAGGCCGCCGCTGAGAGTGAAGTGCTTATGCAGGTCCCGCACGCTGACCAGCGGGGAATGGTGTTCACTCATGCCTGAATCTCCTTATCGGCCAGCAGCCAGCAGGCCGCGCGATGCCCCGGTTCGGGGCGGTAAAACGCGGGCTGACGCTCGCACTGCGGCATCCGCTGCGGACAGCGTTCAGCAAACGGGCAGCCCGGGGGCGGATTGAGCAGGCCCGGAGGCGATCCTTCGATAGGCGACAGGCGATGGCTGGTCTGCTCCGGATGCGGCAGCGATGCCAGCAGCCCCTGGGTATAAGGATGTGCCGGACGATAAAAGATGTCCTCCACGCTGCCCTCTTCCATTACCAGCCCGCCGTACATTACCACTACCCGGCTGCACACCTGGGCGACGACGCCCAGATCGTGGGTGATCAGCAGGATGGCGGTGTGGGTTTTCTGCTGCAAACTTTTTAACAGCCGCAGGATCTGCGCCTGAATGGTGACGTCCAGCGCGGTAGTGGGTTCATCGGCGATCAACAGTTTGGGATCGCAGGAGAGCGCGATGGCGATCATCACCCGCTGGCGCATCCCGCCACTGAACTCGTGCGGGTACTGGTCGTAACGGCGCTCCGCTTCGGCAATGCCCACCTGCTCCAGCATGGCGATGCTCGCCGCGCGGGCCGCTTTTTTGTTTAAGCCTTTATTCCGGATCAGGATCTCGGACATCTGCCTGCCGATGGTCACCACCGGGTTTAGCGCGGTCATCGGATCCTGAAAAATCATCGCGATCTGATTCCCGCGAATGGCGCGCATCTGCTCCGGGGTTTTCTGCGCCAGATCGTCATTGTCGAACCGGATCTGCCCCCCGGTGATGCGCCCGTTGCTGCCCAGCAGCTGGATAATGGATTTGCAGGTGACGCTCTTGCCGCAGCCGGACTCCCCGACAATGCCCACCAGCTCGCCCGGCTGAACGTGAAAGCTCACCCCGCGCACCGCGTGGACATCGCCATCCCGGGTGCGGAAGGTGGTTTGCAGGTTGTCGAGTTCAAGTAAGTTATTCATCGCGGTTCGCTCCCGGCTCAAAGGCGGTGCGGAACACGTCGCCTAACACGTTAAAACTGAACACCGTCAGCAAAATCAAAATGCCGGGGAACATCGCCAGCCAGGAGGCCTCCCCGATATACGACTGGGCGTTGTTGAGCATACTGCCCCAGGAGGCGGCAGGCGCCTGCACCCCGAGCCCGAGGAAGCTGAGGGTCGACTCCATCAGAATCGCCGAGGCGATATTCAGGGTGGCGGCGACGATAATGGTCGGCAGCACGCCGGGAATGATATGACGCAGAATAATCCGTAGCGGATGCTCCCCGGAGGCGCGGGCATAGAGCACATACTCGCGCTCTTTTACTGAGAGCGTTTCGGCCCGCACCAGACGGGACATATTCATCCACGTCAGCAGGCTGATGATCATGATGATGTTATCCACGCCGGGCTTGAGGTAAGCGTTGAGCACCAGCAGCAGGAAGAAGGCCGGGATCGCCATCAGGATATCCACCGCGCGCATCATCAGGTTATCGAGCCAGCCGCCGAAGTAGCCGCTCACCGTGCCGACGACGGTGCCAATCAGAGTTGAAAAGACCATCGCCAGACAGCCGACCATCAGCGAGATCTGCCCGCCGTACAGGGCGCGGGTAAAGTAGTCGCGTCCGTACTCGTCGGTGCCGAACCAGTGGGCGCCATCAGGCGGCAGGGTGCGCGCCCCCAGCGACATCTGATCGGGATCGTAAGGGCTCAGCCCCGCACAGAGCGCGGCGACGACAAAAATAAAGAGGACAAAAAGCGAGAACTGCGCCGGACGATTGCGGCGCAGCTGGTGACGAACCTGTTGCCAGCGTCTGCTCATCCGGGGTTACCTCAGGGTACGTATGCGGGGATCGGCGAAGCGATAGAGCAGATCGGCGATCAGGTTACCGACGATCAGCATCAGCGACGAGAGCATGATGATCGCCATAATCAGCGGGTAGTCGAGGGAGGTGATCGACTGGATCCCCAGCAGCCCCATTCCCGGCCAGGAGAAGACGCTCTCGGTGACATAGGCTCCGACAACCAGCTCGCCAAACGACAGGCCAAACAGGGTGATCACCGGCAGGAGCACGTTTTTCAGCACATGGCGGAACAGGATGCTGGAACGGGTGGCCCCATAGGCCAGCTGGGTCTGCACATAGTCGGCCGAGAGCTGCGAAATAGTATTGGAGCGGATGTAGCGCACATAGCTGGAGAGGTTATAGAAGGTGAGCGCAATGCACGGCAGCACGCCGTGGCGCACCACGTCCAGCCAGTTATCCTCCATGCCGATGGTGCGCATCCCCATGCTGGGGAACCAGTTGAGCTGCACGGCAAAGACGGTGATCAGCAGGATACCAAACCAGAAGATCGGCACCGAGATGCCAATATAGGCGAACAGGTTCAGGACATGATCCAGCCAGCGGTGCTTAAAGGCTCCGGCCAGCAGCCCCAGCGGAATGGCGAGGATAATTGCCATCAGCAGCGAGGCCCCCATCAGCCCAAGGGTGGCCGGAATGCGCTCGCCAATCATCACCAGCACCGGTCGGTGGTAGATCAGCGAATAGCCCAGATCGCCCTGCAGAATGTTTTTCAGCCACAGGAAATATTGCGTCACCAGCGGCTTATCCAGGCCCAGACTCTGGCGAATACGCTCGATGTCCTCTGGTGCCATGCGCGGGGTGATGTACGCCGCCACCGGATCGCCCGGAGCGAGTTTGACCAGCAAAAACGCCACCAGCGAGATAAAGAACAGCATCGGCACCAGTTGCAGCAGCCGACGCATCAGTAATGTGTTCACGACATGCCCTTACGACTTACCCAACAAAAAGCCCCGATCGGTTGACCGGGGCGACAGCTTATTTTTGGTAGATTTTTGACAGGTCCTGGAACAGATACACCGGCTTCGGTTCCGCTTCCTGGGTGCCGCCAAAGCGTTTATCCACGGCCACGGTGGCGTTGGTGTAGGCGATCGGGTAGTAAGTCATGTCGTTGGCCACGGTCTGCTGGATCTGCTTGTAGATCTCCGCGCGTTTGCCAGTGTCGGTTTCTACGGCACCTTTATCCCACAGGGCATCGAACTGCGGGTTCTTATAGTGGGCGTAGTTATAGGCTTCGTTGCTCATGAACAGCGATTTGTAGCCATCCGGCTCGGCACCCATGATGTAGCCGCCGAGGTTCAGCTCCCAGGCGGTGTTGTTCATGTCGAGGCTGCGCTGGGACATGGCGTTGGAGTCGAGCGGCATCAGCTCCACGTTCACGCCAATGCCCTTCAACGCCTGCTGGATGTAGAGCGCCTGGCTCTCCTGGGTTTTGTTGGTGTTCACGTAGGCCAGACGCAGCTTAAGGTTTGCCGGTGCGCCGGAAGCCTTCAGCAGATCTTTGGCTTTCTGCTGGTCGAACTTGTACTGCTCAACGTCGTTGCTCTGGTAGAGCGTATCCGGGGTCAGGAACGAGGTCGCCGGTTTGGCGTAATCCAGCGAGGTGAACGCGGTCTGGGTCAGCTCGTCCTTATTAATGGCGTAGGCGATGGCCTGACGCAGCTCCTTGCTCTTCATCACCGGTACGTTCTGGTTAAAGGTCATGTAGGCCAGACGCCCTTCCGGGTAGACCACGAAATCAAACTTGCCGGTATTCTTCAGGCGCGACACATCCTGCGGATCGACCATCTTGAGGTTGATCTCGCCGTTTTGCAGCGCGAGGTTGGCAGAGTTGCTGTCTTTGGCGAAACGGTAGGTCACGGAGTCGAGCTTCGCTTTGCCATTCCAGTAGTCGTCAAAGCGGGTCAGGGCGTAATACTGCCCGGCGCGGTACTCTTTAAATTTGAATGGCCCGGAACCGACCGGCGCATCGTTTTTGGTGCTCTTTTCCAGATCGGCTTCCTTGGCGAAGACATGCTGCGGGATCGGGTAGATCTGCACCAGGGTGCCGGTAAAGGCGGCACTCACCTGTGGGAGGGTGAACTTCACGGTGCGATCGTCCACCTTGCTCACCGCCACCGGCTTGCCGCCGAAGGTGAACATGCTGCGGAAGAAGCTGTGCTGTTTCTCCTCCAGCAGCTTATTGAAGGTGAACACCACGTCGTCGGCGGTCAGCGGCTGGCCGTCCTGCCATTTCAGATTCGGTTTTAAGGTCAGGGTGTAGCTGAGGTTATCGGCGGATGGCGTCAGGCTTTCGGCCAGACCCCATTCGATTTTGCCATCGTTAAAGCTGTAGAGCGGGGCATAAAGCGCCTGCATGATCGTCAGGGTGGTGCGGTCACTGGCATATAATGGGTTAACCGCCAGCGGGTCGCCTGAAGTAATGCCGATAATCAGTGAACCGCCCTCTTTCGGCGTATCGCTTTTGGCCGCCGGGGCCGACGCGGTCTCTTTATTTTTGGCATCATCACAGCCCGCGGCAACCAGCGCCAGCGCGACCAGAACAGCAGATACTAATGGCTTACGCATATCTCACTAACTCCTTGCCTTGAAAGTTTTTTTAACTGCTCATTTTTATTTTTTACAGATATCTGTTTGCGCATCATATTCAGCTTTAAGCCCTTTCGCATTAACAATGAAAATGCCATTTTTGATTAAGCTTATGCGGAATTTATATATATAAGCGCCAGAAGGAATAGTGCATATGCTTATGCGCTCAGTTCGTTAAACCGTTCACGGAATGCCTGCTAAACTGCCTCAACACATCCCAAAAAGGCAGATCAACATGTCCGACAACAACTACCAGCCAGCGAAAGTCTGGGAATGGAAGCAGAACCCCAACGGCGGCGCGTTCGCCAGCATCAACCGTCCGATCTCGGGCGCCACGCATGAAAAAGAACTGCCGGTGGGTTCGCATCCGCTGCAGCTCTACTCTCTGGGCACGCCAAATGGCCAGAAGGTAACAATCATGCTGGAAGAGCTTCTGGCGTTGGGCGTGACCGGGGCGGAATATGACGCCTGGCTGATCCGCATCGGCGAGGGGGATCAGTTCTCCAGCGGCTTTGTTGAGGTGAACCCGAACTCCAAAATCCCGGCCCTGCGTGACCACTCCACCACGCCGCCAACCCGGGTGTTTGAATCGGGCAATATCCTGCTCTATCTGGCAGAAAAATTCGGCCACTTCCTGCCAAAAGATCCGGCTGGCCGGGTGGAAACCCTGAACTGGCTGTTCTGGCTGCAGGGCTCAGCCCCGTTCCTCGGCGGCGGTTTCGGCCACTTCTATCACTATGCCCCGGTGAAAATTGAGTACGCGATTGACCGCTTCACCATGGAAGCCAAACGCCTGTTCGACGTGCTGGATAAGCAGCTGGCGCGCGGTCGCTATGTGGCGGGAGAAGAGTACAGCATCGCGGATATCGCTATCTGGCCGTGGTTCGGCAGCGTGGCGCTCGGCCAGGTCTACGGCGCGGCGGAGTTCCTCGACGCGGAGAGCTACAAGAACGTCCAGCGCTGGGCGAAGGATGTTGCCAGCCGTCCGGCGGTGAAGCGCGGGCGTATCGTCAATCGCACCAACGGCGAGCTGAACGAACAGCTGCATGAGCGTCATGCGGCGAGCGATTTTGATACCAATACCGAAGACAAACGTCAGGGTTAATGTGCTGACCCCTTGCCCGGCGGCGCTACGCTTGCCGGGCCTACGGATTGGTTTTTGTAGGCCGGGTAAGCGCAGCGCCACCCGGCAGAATTACTCTGCTGGTGCCATTATCACCGCACATAGTAAATCCCTCTCTTTTTTCAACAGCATATTTACAACCATCCGGTAAACTGGCATCAATAATTTCTTTCTTCAGATTATTCGCATGTCAGAAAAGGCGCTGGAACATCAGATTCAGATTCTCAAAAAGCATAATGCCCGGCTTGCCAGGCTGGCGCGCGACGCCCGCAGCAAGCTCAGCGCGGCGCTCGACGGGACGGGTCTCTGTTTATGGCAGCTCGACGTTCCCACCGGGAAGCTGATTATCTATAACCGCCGCTGGGGCTCAATGCTGGGCTATCAGCCCAAAGAGCTCAACGCGCAGTTTGAGATCTGGCGCGAACATCTGCATCCCGATGACAAACAGAGCGTGCTCGACGCCTTCTACGATCATCTGCACGGCAAAACCCCCTTCTACGAAGCGCTGCACCGCATGCAGCACAAAAACGGCACCGTCACCTGGGTGCTGGATCGCGGGCGTGTGAGCGAATGGGATGAGCAAGGAAACCCGCTGAAGGTCACCGGCACGCACATCGACATGACCAAAGAGAAGCAGTACGAGGAGCAGCTCGCCCTGCTGGCGAATCACGATCCGCTCACCGGCCTGGCGAATCGCCATGCGCTGATCACCCACTTCGCGCAGCTCAAAGCCCAGGGCCCGCTGTGCATTGCCTTTATCGATCTGGATGATTTTAAAACGGTGAACGACACCTTCGGTCACCGCAGCGGCGATGAACTGCTGATCCAGCTCAGCCAGCGTCTGCGCGACACCTGCCCGCCGGGAGCCGTGGTCGGGCGTCTGGGTGGGGACGAGTTTGTCCTGCTGCTGCCCTTCCCGCTCACCAGTCTGCTGGTGAGCAGCACCGCGCAACAGTGCCTGAATGCGGCCCTGACGCCGTTCGAACTGGATAACGGCCAGGCACAGGTGGGCGCCTCGGTGGGGATCGATGAAGTGCAGGAGCAGGATGATTTCGTCAATGCATTGCGCCGCGCCGATCGGTCGATGTATCAGATTAAACACACCGGTAAGAATGGGGTGGCGATTGGCCAGACGCTGATCTCCCACTCCCGCAGCGGCACGCATCCATGAAAAGCACCCGTCATCAGGATCTTATCCGCCTGCTGTCGGCGTCTGACTGGCTGACGACGGATGCGCTTGCCGCGGAGCTTAACGTCAGCAAAGAGACGATTCGTCGCGATCTGAAACAGCTTCAGCAGCAGGGTAAGATCGTGCGCCATCATGGGCGAGCGCGGGCGATCCACCCGGACCACCGCGACGGCGGGGAACCCTTTGGCGCGCGGCTGAAAAGCCATTACGCCGATAAAGCCGACATTGCCCGCCACGCCCTCGACTGGGTCAGCGAGGGGATGACCCTGGCCCTGGATGCCAGCTCAACCTGCTTTCATCTGGCGCGGCAGCTGCCGGATATCGCCCTGACGGTGTTTACCAACAGCCTGCCGATCTGCCATGAAATGGCGAAGCGCGAACGCATCACCCTGATCTGTTCGGGCGGGACGCTGGAGCGCAAATATCGCTGCTATGTAAACCCGGCCCTGGTGACGCAGCTGAAGGCGCTGGAGATCGACCTGTTTATTTTCTCGTGTGAAGGGGTGGATGAGCAGGGTGTGATGTGGGATCCCACCCCGCACAGCGCCGGGTTTAAGTCGCAGCTGCTCAGCCGCGCCAGCCAGTCGCTGCTGCTGATCGACAGGAGCAAGTTCCAGCGTTCCAGCGAAGTGAAAATAGGCCACCTGTCACAGGTGACCCAATTGATCAGCGACGTACAGCTCGCCCGCCGCTAGCTTGCCAGACGGAACTTCTGTACCGAGCGTTGCAGCTCCTCGGTCTGACGCTCCAGGGCGGAGGCCGCAGCTGACACCTGCTCCACCAGGGAGGCGTTCTGCTGGGTCACACCGTCCATCTGGGTGATGGCCACTCCCACCTGCGAAATGCCTTTGCTCTGCTCTTCCGAGGCGGCGGCAATCTGCTTCATGATGGTGGTCACGCCGGTAATATCCCGCAGCACCGCCTCCATGGTGGTGCCGGTATCGTTCACCAGCCGGGCCCCTTCCGCCACGCGGGAGACGGAGTCAGCGATCAGCCCTTCGATCTCTTTTGCTGCACTGGCGCTGCGGCTGGCGAGATTACGCACCTCCCCCGCCACCACCGCAAAGCCACGCCCCTGCTCGCCCGCCCGGGCCGCTTCCACTGCCGCGTTGAGGGCCAGAATATTGGTCTGGAAGGCGATGCTGTTAATGACGCTGGTGATCTCCGCGATTTTCTTCGAGCTGACGGAGATCCCGGTCATGGTGTTGACCACGTTCTCCACCAGCACCCCGCCGCGGCTGGCGGTGACAGAGGCTACATCCGCCAGCTCGCTGGCCTGACGGGCGTTGTCGGCATTCAGCTTCACCGTGGCGGTGAGCTGCTCCATGCTGGCAGCCGTCTCTTCCAGGGCGGCAGCCTGCTCTTCGGTACGCGACGAGAGATCGTTATTACCGGTGGAGATCTCCGTGGCACCGCGCCAGATATTCTCGCTGCCGGCGCGGATGGTGCTTACCGCTTCGCGCAGGCTGTCCTGCATCGTTGTCAGCAGCGGCACCAGCTGGCCCACGCAGTTCCGGCCAAAGGGAACGATCGGCTGGCTGAGATCGCCCTGCGCAATCTGACGAAAGTGGTGGCGGATCTGATCCAGGGGTTTCACCAGCATCGCGACCAGGTAGCGATCGGCGAACAGCAGGATCAGCAGGCCTATAATCGTTGCGGTGATGATCACCGTGCGGGTGGTGCTGGTCATGCCGTCCACCGTCACGCGGGTGCTGTCGAGAATGCTGTCGGCGGCTTTATTGAACTGCCCGGCACTTTCGCCAAAGGCGCGGCTCAGTGGCGGAGTAACGTTATTCGCCTGCTGACGATAAGCGTCGAGATTGCCCTGCTGCGCCAGCTGGAACTGGGGCTTTACGCCGTTCTCCAGCAGCGCCTGCCAGTTGGCAATCACCTGGGAGGAAATCTGCGCATCCATCGGCCCCGGAGACATGGCTTTCATCTCATCGAGCTTGCTGCTCATCGTCTCCAGCGCCTGCTGTACGGCGGTGAGATCTGCCGTACCACCTGCCGCCTGCAGGTCCATCGCCCGGGTCAGGCGGGTGACGAAGCGGAAGTACTGATCGTTACCCTGGCTAAGCACCGTCATCTGTTTGACCAGCTGGCGATCAACCTCATTGCCATCAGCCACGCGTGAAAGTGCCCAGGAGCTGTAGAGCCCGGCTGCCGCCCACATTAAACAGAAAATCCCCAGAATCGTCAGCATGACGAACCGGATAGTGAAATTACGAAACACGTGCATAGTTATTTCCTTGCCATGGGGGAGATATCGCCTGGAGGGCGAGTATTACCCTCGTTATCGGCAATAAAATGCAAAGCAATACCTTTTATCGGTTAATTTTATAAACCTTTTCATTTCTGTTTACCGGACCGGGAAATGATAATCACGCTGGGGCAAATACCCCTTCAAATAACGTGTTATTAGATTTCATACAATTTACAAATGTAAATCACATTCTCCATTCATTACCCTCATAATTCTAAAGGATTAGGCGTCTGTTTTTTACCAACAAGGAATATTCCTTTTTCTACAAGAAAAGTCTTACTTTTAGTGCGTTAATAAAAATGCAACATTCATAAAATGAATGTATTTAAAAAAACCAATTAGCCCCCTTTATTAAAATGGCCATTTAATCGCTTGATATCACTTCAAATTTCATTACACCCTTTTCCCTTGGGAAAGTTCTTAATTACGCAAATTTCATTTAAAAAGAGCTCACTTTGATCCGGTTATAAGAGATGAAAAAATGCGTATTTCAATGAAAAGGACCTTGTTGTCACAATGTGTATTACTGTCACTTGCGTCGTTTGCTGCTCAGGCAGGTGCTACCGATGCCCCCGCTTGCCAGAATGGTGACACCACCCAGACCTGCGGCCTGTCAGAATATAAAGACGGCAGCTTCTATCAGGACCCGGGCGTCACTGATGCGGTAATGGCGAATGAAACGGCGTCCAATATTTATATGGATGGCCACCGTGAAGCGGGAGATACGCAGACCCTGACCGTTACAGGCTCTGACATGTCAGGTCATTATATTCAGGGAAGCAATGGCGGTACGGTGAATATTAACGTCACCAACAATGCCAAGGTGGATATGATCGAAGCAGGTTCTGCACTTAAGACCACCAACACCACCATCAACGTCAATGACTCCACCCTGAACGGCCAGAACAGCGACGGAACCTATCAGCGAGACAAAGATTATATGATGGGTGCCGCCATCTATCTCGATCCGCTCGATGCGGGCTACCACGATGTGAACATCAGCAACGGCAGCGCCCTGCATGGCAGTATTATCAGCGCTGGCCAGGGTACCCAAACTATCACCATGAGCGACAGCATCATGGATAACGGTGGCATCTATGTCGGTAGCGACAAATCAGATACCTCCCTTACCCTGACTAACGCCAGCGTGGATGCGACCAACAGCCAGGTGGCGCAAAATCTCGATACCATCGTTGAAAGCCTGAGTCAGTACAAACCTTTCCAGGATATCAACGTTGATGCCTTTAGCGACCTCGCCGTGGCCCTGTATGGCACCACTCAGGATACGCTGGCACTGAATAACAGCACCGTGACCGGCGACATCGGCGTCATTAACGAAAAAGGCCAGACCAACCTGTCCTTCACCAATAACAGCGTCGTGAACGGCAACGTTACGCTGAGCGGTAACTCCACCAATACCCTTCTGGTGGATAACAGCACCATCAATGGCGATCTGAACGCCAGCCAGAACAGCGGCGATACCACCGTCACCCTGCAAAACGGCGCCAACGTTGACGGCAATATTACGACCGGCGCAGGCAATGACACCGTGGTCCTGGTGAATGATTCCCATGTCACCGGCAATGTTACCGGCGGGGACGGCACCGATACCCTGTCGATGGATGCAGGCAGCTCTATTTCCGGGCAAATTAATCAGTTTGAAACCGTAAATACCACCAGCGACAACAGCATCACTCTCGACACCATTAATGATTCCACCACCTGGAGTCTGCAGAACGGTTCTACCCTGACCGCCGCCACGACCGGCAGCAATGCCGAAGTGAACATGAGCACCGACAGCAGGGTTAACTTCGGCCAAATCACCGGCTCCCGTAACGCTGTAGTGGTCAATAACATCACCGCTTCGGCGATCAATCAGCAAAACATCGTGCTGGGAACCTTTACCACCACGACGGCAACCACCACGCCGCAAACGGCCGCCAATGCGACCTTCAGCAACGGTCAGCAGCAGGTTGAAAACCGCAGCGCAGCCTACAACTACAACAATGACCTGAGCATCGTGGCCGCTGATACGGCGCCGCAGAGCCTGCTCACCGCTGATAGTAGCCAGAACTGGAATATTGTCTTTAGCAGCTCACGCGGCGCACTGGCCAGCGATGTCCAGGGGATGATTGCCGGGCTGGATGCGGCCGAACAGGCGGGCCATCAGGTCACCGATGACATCACCAGCCATCTGGATCGCCTGCACTTTGCTGGCCTGATGGGCGATCGGCAGGAAGGGGCTCAGCTGTGGGGCGATTTCCTCTATCAGAACGGTAACTTCAGCAACGATGTGGATTACAAGAGCATCACTCAGGGCGCGCAGGGCGGCGTTGACTGGACGGCTTACCTCGCTAACGGGGACAGTCTGACCGGAGGCGTGGCGCTGGCCTGGACCCGCAGCCGCGTTGAAGATACCGACAACGGCCCGGACAGCTTTAAGGACACCGTCTATGGTAACTACTACAGCCTGTACGGCGGCTGGCAGCAGGCGCTGAACGGTCGTCAGTGGGGAATGTTCGCCGACGCCAGCTTCAGCTATGGCGATATGCGCTACTCCCTCTCCGCCCACAACGTCACCGGCGACACCAGCGGCATGACCGAAGCGCTGCACGGCTCCACAGACGGTAGCCTGTATATGGCCCAGGCCCGTACCGGGGTGAACGTACTGCTGCCGGGCGAAACCGTGCTGCAACCGTACGCCATTCTCGGCTGGGATCAGACCAAAGCTAACGGCTTCTCCGACAGAGAAGTGACCTTTGCTGACAGCCAGGTCTCTTCCTGGAACGGCGGCGCGGGTCTGCGTCTGACCACCACCCTGACCGATCTGAACAAAAACGTGGCGATCATGCCGTGGCTGGATGTCCGCGTGCAGAAAGAGTTCAGCGATGATACCGATATCCAGGCAGCGGATTATCACAACACTGAAGGTCATAACAACAGCATGGGAATGTTTGGTGCGGGCGTGAATGCCACTATCGCGCACAACTTCTCGGTGAATACCGGCATTTACTATGGCACAGGCGATGTCGATAACGACGCCAGTGTTCAGGCAGGTATGAGCTACAGCTTCTGATGACCACGCCTGCCCGGCAGCCTCAGGCTGCCGGGCATTTTTGTTAGCTTAAATACTTCTCAAACCATCCCAGGGTTCGTTTCCAGGCTAATTCGGCAGCGGGTTCGTCGTAACGCGGGGTCGAATCGTTGTGGAACCCGTGGTTTACGCCAGGGTAGATCCAGGCCTCATACACCTTACCGTTCGCTTTCAACGCGGCTTCATAGGCAGGCCATCCCTCGTTAACATTCTTGTCGTTTTCCGCATAGTGCAGCAGCAACGGTGCCTTAATTTTGGCGACGTCGGCGGTCGGAGCCTGTCGGCCATAAAACGGCACGGCGCACGCCAGCTCTGGCCAGGCCACCGCCGCGGCGTTAGAGACCCCACCGCCATAGCAGAAGCCGGTGATCCCCACCTTGCCCGTGGCGTCCGGGTGTTTCTGCATAAACCCGACCGCGGCAAAGAAGTCGTTCATCAGCTTCGTTGGATCGACCTTCTGCTGCAGGACTTTCCCCTCCTCATCGTTGCCGGGATACCCCCCCACCGAGCTTAAACCATCCGGCGCCAGGGCGATGTATCCTGCTTTCGCCACCCGACGCGCCACATCCTCGATGTAAGGGTTGAGGCCGCGGTTTTCGTGCACCACCACCACCGCCGGGACTTTGCCGGTAGCGTGGGCGGGTTTCACCAGATAGCCACGCACCTGACCATGACCGTCTGGCGAAGGATAGGTGATGTATTCAGGCCGAATATCGGGATCGGTGAACTTCACCTGCTCGGCGAGGGCGTAATTCGGCTTGAGCATATTGAACAGTGCCAGCGCCGTCACGCCGCCGACAGCATAGCGGGCAGCCAGATTGAGGAACTCACGTTTGTTGATTTTGCCGTGAGCGTAATAATCGTAGTAGTCGAGCAATTCCTGAGGAAAGTCTTTGGCGGTCATACGCGTCATCGCATATCTCCATGAATTGTGCACTGAGTAAGGTTAGAATAGAAACGCTGTTTCGAAAATCAAAAACCTTGAAAGGAGACATCATGCCCTGGAACGCTTCCCCTGAACGCTACGAGAATATGCAGTACCGGTACTGTGGAAAAAGCGGCCTGCGTTTACCCGCCCTGTCGCTCGGTTTGTGGCACAGCTTTGGCCACGTTCACGCCCTCGACTCGCAGCGCGCCCTGCTGCGAAAAGCCTTTGACTGCGGCATCACCCACTTTGATCTCGCCAATAACTATGGCCCACCGGCGGGCAGTGCGGAGGAAAATTTTGGCCGCCTGCTGCGGGATGATTTCGCGGCGTATCGCGACGAGCTGATTATCTCCACCAAAGCGGGCTATGACATGTGGCCGGGCCCGTACGGTGCGGGCGGTTCGCGCAAGTATCTGCTCGCCAGTCTCGACCAGAGCCTGAAGCGGATGGGGCTGGAGTATGTGGATATCTTCTACTCGCACCGGGTAGATGAAAATACGCCGATGGAAGAGACCGCCTCGGCGCTGGCGCAGGCGGTGCAGAGCGGGAAGGCGCTGTACGTTGGCATCTCGTCCTATTCGCCGGAACGCACTCAGAAAATGGCGGAGCTGCTGCGCGAGTGGAAGATCCCCCTGCTGATCCATCAGCCTTCCTACAATCTACTTAACCGCTGGGTGGACAAGAGCGGCCTGCTGGATATCCTGGCCGCCAACGGCACCGGCTGTATCGCCTTTACGCCGCTGGCGCAGGGCCTGCTGACCGGCAAATATCTGAACGGCATTCCTGACGGCTCCCGCATGCAGCGCGAAGGCAAAAAGGCGCGCGGCCTGACCGAAAACATGCTGACCGAGGCCAACCTCAACAGCCTGCGCTTGCTGAACGTAATGGCGCAGGCGCGCGGTCAGACGATGGCGCAGATGGCCCTGAGCTGGCTGCTGAAAGACGATCGCGTGACGTCAGTATTGATTGGTGCCAGCCGGACAGAGCAGCTGGAGGAGAACGTGCAGGCGTTGAATAATCTGCACTTTAGCGAGGATGAGCTGCAGCGGATCGATCAGCATGTGGCTGACGGGCAGCTCAATCTGTGGCAGGCGTCGTCAGATAAGTAGTTAAATGCCGGGTGGCGCTGCGCTTACCCGGCTTTTTTATTACTTGCGACTCAGCTTATCCAGATACCCCATCACAAACGCTGACAGCACAAACGTCAGGTGGATAATCACATACCACATCAGCTTGTTATCCGGGATATTTTTGGCATCCATAAACACCCGCAGCAGGTGAATCGACGAGATCGCCACAATCGAGGCAGCCACTTTATTTTTCAGCGACGAGGCGTCCATTTTGCCCAGCCAGCTCAGCTTCTCTTTATCCGCGGCGATGTCCAGCTGCGACACGAAGTTTTCGTAGCCAGAGAACATCACCATCACCAGCAGGCCGCCCACCAGGGTCATATCCACCAGCGACAGCAGGAGCAGAATCAGGTCGGATTCCGCGACGCTGAATATGTGCGGCAGGACGTGAAAAATTTCCTGGAAGAATTTAATACAGAGGGCCACCAGCGCCAGCGAGAGGCCAAAATAGACCGGGGCTAACAGCCAGCGGGAGGCATACATTGCGTTTTCAAAAAAGCGTTCCATAGAGTCCTGTCTGCAAACGAAACCAGCGTGCAGTATATCGCAACGCGACAAAGTGTTTGCAACAACTAAACAACACCGACCCTATACCTGCTCCGGCTTCACCTCAGGCCGCTGATACTCCGGCCACACCAGCACCACCAGCGCCGGATAGGCCTCCAGGCTGAACTCACGAAAACACTGGCGCAGGTTCATCACCTCCAGATCGGAATGCGACACTTTCTCACCATTCAGGCAGCGCTTCTTGATATTGTCGTAATATTTGTACACCGCCGAGTTGAGATCGCTGCAACGACGCTGCGCATCAAAAAGGTCAGGCGTACTATTTATTTCCACCATATTCATTCGTTTAATTGTGGCATGAAGGAAATCAATATATTCATGATTAACACGCCAGTACCAGACCGGCGTAATCGCATTCATTAACACAGAAAAATGGTCTTCGCCCTCTTCTTTTGACATCCGTTCTGGCTGCGCATGGGGGTGCGCGTTATCCGCTTCGCTACTTTTATTGAACTCGCGCATCAATAAAAGAACCACGGCAGTAAGCAATAACAAAGTAATGACAGTATAAAAAATGCTGTTCATATAGGCAGGCTCCATTTTTTTTGATTTTAAATTTGCCTCATGTTATTGTCAACGAATCTCACACTCCAGACAAGCCCACCCCGTTGAAATTAAAGGAAATATAAAATGTTGCCCGACAATCTGGTCCCGGCTAAGTTTCACATTTCTACCGTGGAACCGAAACCACCAGAAGCAGAAAGCAATGCAAATTTCACTAAGGGGAAAAGAACACTCGCTGATTACGAGCCTGATATATTAATTGGTGTTACCCGTACCGGTAACTCCCGCAATATGTTGCTCGAAGAGCACGACCGCCATATAAAGGACCGGTTATTCCGGGTGGTTAAAATCGAGGTGTTCGCCCGCCTGCTCAATGACCTGCAAGCGGAAGGGGAAATAGATGCCCAGGCACTAAGTCAAATATTGTCGGAAAAAACCGCTGAGATAAACGAAGCCGGTAATGATATCTGGCTGAATCTAATTACCTGTGAAAAAAACACGCCCATTTTTTATAAGCTAGAGGATGAATAACGTGAAGGATGTTGATAACAACAACGTTTATTTAGCTTTAGATGATAAAAAGAGCGATGAATTTATCTTAGAGCAAAATCTGGCTGCGCTGAAAGAGATTAAAAACGCTGAAATACAACGTATTGCCAAAGAATTGCTCTCGATTCCGGCAGGTCTGGTGCGGCTGAAATGGCAGAACCGCCGTGAAATTTATCCGTTACAGGTTAAAGAAGAGATCTACGGTGCGGCAATTAATGCCATTATGCAGCAGCGGCCAGACTTAAAAGAGAAAATACTGGCCCGGCTGGAAACCAATTATCAGTATTTGCGGGCCCGTGAAACCGCCACCCTGCGCGTTACCCGTAAACTGGCCGATGAAGGCTATCGTACCACCAGCGTGACCACCGTCGCGCTGAATGAAGATGTACTCGCCGCGAAAACGACACCCCCTGCGCAAAAGCCGTAACCCCTAGCGCGTCCCGCTCCGCCTGTTGCTATTGGTTTAAGGATTATCCTGAATGATCCTCACTTCCCGGTTGATTCTTCTAAGCTTAAAGCCTGATCACCCACTCAAGGAGAACCTCAATGGCAAATTCCCAGAGCAAAATTCAGGACCCAACCACCCAGTACTACACTGGCGAATTCCCGAAGCAAAAACAGCCCATCCCCGGGGTGCAGAGCAAGATGGATCCGGTCCCGGATTGCGGCGAGAAGAGCTACAAAGGCAGCGGCAGACTACAGGATCGTAAGGCACTGGTGACAGGGGGCGACTCCGGTATTGGACGCGCTGCCGCCATCGCTTACGCGCGTGAAGGCGCAGACGTTGCGATTAACTATCTGCCTGCCGAAGAAGAAGACGCGCAGCAGGTTAAGCAGCTGATTGAAGAAGCCGGACGCAAAGCGGTACTGATCCCCGGCGACCTGAGCGATGAAAAATTTGCCCGTTCGCTGGTGCATAAAGCCCATCAGGAACTCGGCGGACTGGATGTGCTGGCGCTGGTGGCCGGTAAGCAGGTGGCAGTCGAGAATATTGCTGATATTACAACGGAGCAGTTTACACAGACCTTTACCGTGAACGTGTTTGCGCTGTTCTGGATAACCCAGGAGGCGCTGCCGCTGCTGCCGGCCGGGGCGAGCATCATCACCACCTCGTCGATTCAGGCCTATCAGCCAAGTCCGCACCTGCTGGACTATGCGTCTACCAAAGCGGCCATCCTTAACTTCAGTCGCGGGCTGGCGAAGCAGGTGGCGGAGAGCGGCGTGCGCGTTAACGTGGTCGCTCCAGGCCCTGTCTGGACGGCGCTGCAAATTTCCGGCGGTCAGCCGCAGGAGAAGATCCCGCAGTTTGGTCAGCAGACCCCACTGAAGCGCGCAGGGCAGCCTGCGGAGCTGGCACCGGTGTACGTCTATCTGGCGAGCCAGGAATCAAGCTATGTGACGGCGGAAGTGCACGGCGTGTGCGGCGGGGAACATCTGGGATAGTTGTGCAGTGCCGGGTGGCGGCTTCGCCTTACCCGGCCTACCGATTCTTTGCGGGCTGATGCCCTCACCCTGACCCTCTCCCACGGGGAGAGGGAACAAACATTAAAAAAGGCAACTTACGTTGCCTTTTTGCGTTTTATTTCGCCACAGTCTTCTCTTCGCCTACCAGGCCAATCTTCAGGTAACCCGCCTGATGCAGCGTGTCCATTACCCTCATCATGGTTTCGTAGTCGACGGTCTTGTCAGCACGGAAGAAGATGGTGGTCTCTTTCTTGCCGTTAGTCAGGGTATTCAGCGCCGGGATCACCGACTCATCCGTTACCAGATCGTTACCCAGGAACATGGATTTATCGGCTTTCACGGACAGATAAATCGGTTTTTCCGGGCGCGGCTGCGGCTGACTGGATGATGCAGGCAGATTGACCTTCACGTCTACCGTCGCCAGCGGCGCAGCAACCATGAAGATAATCAGCAGAACCAGCATGACGTCGATAAACGGCGTCACGTTGATTTCGTGCATTTCGCCGTTATCGTCCAGATTTTCATTAAGACGCATTGCCATGACGAATCAACCTAAGTGTAATTTCTGAGCAGAACGGACCGGCTTCACGGCGCTGGCACTGAGGTCCAGATCGCGGCTTTGCAGCAGCAGGACCTGAGCGGCAACGTCACCGAGGGTCGCTTTGTAGCTACCGATCATACGGGCAAAGATGTTGTAGATGACCACCGCCGGGATAGCGGCAACCAGACCAATCGCCGTCGCCAGCAGGGCTTCTGCGATGCCGGGGGCCACAACCGCGAGGTTGGTGGTTTGGGTCTGGGCGATGCCGATGAAGCTGTTCATGATGCCCCAGACCGTACCGAACAGACCGACGAACGGTGAAATCGCACCGATGGTCGCCAGGTAGCCGTTACCACGTCCCATATGACGACCGATGGCCGCCACGCGACGCTCCAGACGGAAGCCGGTACGCTCTTTAATCCCTTCGTTGTCTTCGCTGCCTGCAGAAAGCTCGAGCTCGTTCTGGGCTTCGTTGATTAACTGGGTGGTCAGGCTTTTGGCCTGGAAGGAAGAGGTCATGTCGCTCGCCTGATTCAGGTTGCGGGCCTCGGCCAGCTGCTGCTGCTCGCGCTTAAGACGGCGCTTGTGAGAGATAAGCTCCACGCTCTTGCTAAAGAAAATAGCCCAGGTGACGACGGACGCCAGAATCAGGCCGATCATCACAATCTTCACCACGATGTCGGCATGATGATACATACCCCAGACGGAGAGATCCGTCTGCATCAAATTATTACCCACTCGGTATCTCCAGGACGCAAATCACAAAATCTGAGCATAATAATATCAAAACAACGTCGAATTGATAGTAGTTCTCATTAGTATTTACATAGTGCCGTAAATTCGTTTCATTTTCCTTGCGCTTACGCAGGAAAAATTTCCCGGAAACATATTTTAAAAAATATTCCGCTGATCCCACCACCCTTCTCGCGACCATTTTTACTTTCGTGATAGTGTGGACGTCCAGACGTATAAAAACAGGTTGCGCAGACATGAAAGAGAAGCATCTTGATACCACCCTTGTCCAGGCGGGACGCAGCAAGAAATATACCCTCGGTTCGGTGAACAGCGTGATTCAGCGCGCCTCGTCGCTGGTGTTTGAGACCGTCGAGGCGAAAAAGCACGCCACCCGCAACCGGGCGAAGGGCGAGCTGTTTTACGGGCGTCGCGGGACGCTGACCCACTTCTCATTACAGGAAGCGATGTGCGAGCTGGAAGGCGGCGCAGGCTGCGCCCTGTTCCCGTGCGGTGCGGCGGCGGTGGCCAATACTATTCTGGCGTTTGTTGAACAGGGCGACCATATCCTGATGACCAACACCGCCTACGAGCCGAGCCAGGACTTCTGCACCAAAATCCTCAGCAAGCTGGGCGTGACCACCGGCTGGTTCGATCCGCAGATCGGCGCGAAGATTGCCGATCTGATCCAGCCCAATACCCGGATCGTGTTCCTCGAATCGCCGGGCTCCATCACCATGGAAGTGCATGATGTGCCGGCCATCGTACAGGCGGTACGCAGCAAAGCGCCGGACGCCATCATCATGATCGATAACACCTGGGCGGCAGGCGTGCTGTTTAAGGCGCTTGATTTTGGTATCGACATCTCTATTCAGGCGGCGACCAAATACCTGATCGGCCACTCGGACGGCATGATCGGTACGGCGGTCTCCAACGCCCGCTGCTGGGACCAGCTGTGTGAAAACGCCTATCTGATGGGACAGATGGTGGATGCCGATACCGCCTACATGACCAGCCGCGGCCTGCGAACCCTGAGCGTCCGCCTGCGCCAGCATCATGAAAGCAGCCTGAAAGTCGCCCAGTGGCTGGCGCAGCATCCGCAGGTGGCGCGGGTTAACCATCCTGCCCTGCCGGGCAGCATCGGGCATGAATTCTGGCAACGTGATTTTACGGGCAGCAGCGGTCTGTTCTCGTTTGTGCTCAACAAGCGTCTGAGCAATGACGAGCTGGCAAACTACCTCGATAACTTCTCCCTGTTCAGCATGGCCTACTCGTGGGGCGGCTTTGAGTCGCTGATCCTGCCCAACCAGCCAGAGCAGATTGCTGCCCTGCGTCCGGGCGGAGAAGTAGACTTTACCGGGACCCTGATCCGTCTGCATATCGGCCTGGAAAACGTCGAGGATTTGATTGCCGATTTAGAGGCCGGGTTTGCGCGTATCGAATAACACCGGGTCATAAAAGCACTCCGCGGACACTTTTCTCCTCAATCGATGCAGAAAAGTCTGATTTGTTGCGCCTGCGATCAAAGCCCGCAGGCGAAATAGGGAGTACAATAGGCCCATATACGCTGTTCCACAGGAAAGCCCATGGCTGTTATTCAAGATATTATCGCTGCACTCTGGCAACACGATTTTGCAGCACTGGCGGACCCTCACGTGGTTGGGGTTGTTTATCTCGTGATGTTCGCCACGCTGTTTCTGGAAAATGGGTTACTGCCTGCCTCATTTTTACCGGGCGACAGCCTGCTGCTGCTGGCGGGGGCGTTAATCGGGAAAGGGGTGATGGATTTTGCGCCGACGATGGTGATCCTGACCTCCGCCGCCAGCCTGGGCTGCTGGCTCAGCTATTTGCAGGGCCGCTGGCTGGGCAATACGCGGGTAGTGAAAGGCTGGCTGGCGCAGTTGCCGCATAAGTATCACCAGCGCGCGGCCTGCATGTTTGATCGCCACGGCCTGCTGGCGCTGCTCGCCGGACGTTTCCTGGCCTTTGTGCGCACCCTGCTGCCGACCATGGCGGGCATCTCCGGGCTCTCTAACCGCCGCTTCCAGTTCTTTAACTGGCTGAGCGCGCTGCTGTGGGTCGGCGTGGTGACCACCTTCGGCTATGCCCTGAGCATGATCCCGTTCGTGAAACGCCACGAAGATCAGGTCATGACCTTCCTGATGATCCTGCCGGTGTTCCTGCTGGTGGCTGGTCTGGTGGGTACTATCGTCGTGGTGATCCGTAAGAAATACTGTCGCGCCTGACAGTAATACCCCTCACCCTAACCCTCTCCCCATAGGGGAGAGGGAACGTGAACACCCTACCCCTGCATCATTCTGATCCGCGCCGCGTCTTCCCCTGGCGTCACCCCGAAATAACGTTTGAACTCCCGACTGAACTGCGACGCGCTTTCATAGCCTACCCGCAGCGCCGCCGCGCTGGCTTTCATCCCGTCGTGGATCATCATCATCCGCGCCTTGTGCAGGCGGTAGCTCTTGAGATATTGCAGCGGTGAGGTGCTGGTCACCGATTTGAAGTTATGGTGGAACGCCGAGACGCTCATATTGGCCTCGGCCGCCAGCTGATCGACGCTCAGGTTTTCGGTGTACTGGCTCTCGATGCGCTTCAGCACCCGGCTGATGAGGCTGAAGTGGGTCTGCCGGCTGACCAGCGCCAGCAGCGCCCCGCCGCCCGGTCCCAGCAGCACGTGGTAGAGGATCTCACGAATAATTTGCTTTCCGAGAATGCGCGCATCCAGCGGGCGCTCCATCACGTCCAGCAGGCGCTCAATGGCGCAGAGGATCTCATCCGTCAGCGTGGCGGAGTTGATCCCGCTTGCCGCCATCGACGGGCAAAACAGCTCGTCCTCGCCAATATCCATCAGCAGCTCCTGCAGCTGCAGGATATCCACATTCAAACGAATACCTGCCAGCGGCACGGCTTCTGTCGCGAAGGTTTCACATTCGAAGGGTAAAGGTACTGTCAGGAGCAGATATTCGCGCGGGTCATAGCGGAATACACGCTCATTGATATAGCCAATTTTATGCCCGGAAAAGAGAAAAATGATACCAGGCTGATACATCACCGGCGTGCGGGTGCCGGGCTGGGTACCGTACAGCAGACGTACATCCGGCAGCAGTTCACTGAGCTTATTTGCATTATCTTTCAGCCTGTTAATTTGCGCCGTTAGCTGCAGGCAGGTTTCATCGCGGTTCATCTTTGCTCAATCCGGGTAAGGTTTCCGACGTTTGCAGTGTGCGCGGTTTTTCGCAGTTTCTCCAGCACCCTGTAGAAATGGGCAAGACAACGGCAGAAATGTGCATTGAGAGGATCGCTGGTGCTCGCCACAATGGGCACCATCAGTTAGCCCGGTATTTTCACCCACCTAAGGGAACGAACAATGAACAATTTCAATCTGCATACCCCGACCCGCATTCTGTTTGGTAAAGACGCTATCGCCGATCTGCGCGAGCAGATCCCGGCCGATGCCCGCGTGCTAATCACCTACGGCGGCGGCAGCGTGAAGAAAAACGGCGTGCTGGATCAGGTCTATAGCGCCCTGCAAGGTCTGGACGTGCGTGAGTTTGGCGGCATTGAGCCGAACCCGTCTTACGAAACCCTGATGAACGCGGTGAAAATCGCCCGCGACGAGAAGATCACCTTCCTGCTGGCAGTGGGCGGCGGCTCGGTGCTGGACGGCACCAAGTTTATCGCTGCGGCGGCCCACTACGCTGACGGCATCGACCCGTGGCACATCCTGCAGACCGGCGGCAGCGACATCAAAAGCGCCATCCCGATGGGCTCCGTGCTGACCCTGCCTGCTACCGGCTCTGAATCCAACAAAGGCGCGGTGATCTCCCGTAAAACCACCGGCGACAAACAGGCCTTTATGAACGAGCACGTGCAGCCGGTATTTGCGGTGCTGGATCCGGTTTATACCTACACCCTGCCGCCGCGTCAGGTGGCGAACGGCGTGGTGGATGCCTTTGTTCATACCGTTGAGCAGTACGTTACTTACCCGGTGAACGCCAAAATTCAGGATCGTTTCGCCGAGGGCATTCTGCTGACCCTGATCGAAGACGGCCCGCTGGCCCTGCAAGAGCCAGAGAACTACGACGTGCGTGCCAACGTGATGTGGGCCGCGACTCAGGCGCTGAACGGCCTGATTGGTGCCGGCGTGCCGCAGGACTGGGCCACCCACATGCTGGGCCACGAGCTGACGGCGATGCACGGTCTCGATCATGCCCAGACCCTGGCGGTGGTGCTGCCTGCGCTGTGGAATGAAAAACGCGACACCAAGCGCGGCAAACTGCTGCAGTACGCTGAGCGCGTCTGGGGTATCACCGACGGATCGGACGACGAGCGTATCGATGCCGCTATCGCCGCGACCCGTAACTTCTTCGAGCAGATGGGCGTGCCAACGCGTCTTTCCGGCTACGGCCTGGACGGAAGCTCCATCCCTGCCCTGCTGGCGAAACTCGAAGAGCACGGCATGACCCAGATCGGTGAGCATCACGACATTACCCTCGACGTGAGCCGCCGTATTTACGAGGCTGCTCGCTAAGCGATTTTGCGCGCTTACCTTTCGTTTTTCGGCATTTAGGCCAGGCTTAATGCACATACGCCACCAGAGGATTACCTCTGGTGGATGTCCCATGAAGGAGGAAAGATGGCAAACCAAACCGTAATCAAGCTTCAGGACGGCAACGTAATGCCCCAGTTGGGGCTCGGCGTATGGAAAGCCGGTAACGACGAGGTCGTGTCCGCCATTCACAAAGCACTGGAAGTCGGCTATCGCTCTATTGATACCGCAGCCGCCTACAAAAATGAGGACGGCGTGGGCAACGCGCTGGCCAGCGCCGGTGTGTCACGCGATGAGTTATTCATCACCACCAAGCTGTGGAACGACGACCAGAAACGTCCAGCGGAAGCACTCCAGGAGAGCCTGGACAAGCTGCAACTCGATTTCGTCGATCTCTATCTGATGCACTGGCCGGTTCCGGCAATCGATCACTATGTTGACGCCTGGAAAGGGATGATTGACCTGCAGAAAGCCGGGCTGGTGAAGAGCATCGGGGTCTGTAATTTCCAGGTCCACCATCTGCAGCGTCTGATTGATGAGACGGGCGTCGCCCCGGTGATTAACCAGATTGAACTGCACCCGCTGATGCAGCAGCGTCAACTGCACTCATGGAATGCGACCCACAAGATCCAGACCGAATCCTGGAGCCCGCTGGCACAGGGCGGCGAAGGGGTCTTCGATCAGAAAATCATCCGCGACCTGGCCGATAAGTACGGCAAAACCCCGGCACAGATTGTCATTCGCTGGCATCTGGACTGCGGCCTGGTGGTGATCCCGAAATCCGTTACTCCAGCGCGTATCGCAGAGAACTTCGCGGTGTGGGATTTCCGTCTGGATAAAGATGAGTTAGGTGAAATTGCGAAGCTGGATAAAGGCAAGCGTTTAGGCCCGGATCCGGACCAGTTTGGCGGGTAATTGCGTTTAAAAAGCCGGGTGGCGGCTTCGCCTTACCCGGCCTACGGTTAAAGGTGTTGTAGGCCCGGTAAGCGCAGCGCCACCGGGCATTTTTACAGATTTAACCGAGCTTACGTTTTACATTTTTTTTCGCCGTCGCCCCTGCGTTCGAACGCTGGTGCACAATCGGGGTGTGCTTGGTCAGCGCCGGGCGCGTATTGCGATTCTGGCGACGCGCTTCGCGCATCTCATCCAGCGTTGGCGCAGGTACCAGGCAGTCACGACGCGAGCCGATCAGGTGCTTTTTACCCATCTCTTCCAGCGCCTGGCGGATCAGCGGCCAGTTAGCCGGATCGTGGTAGCGCAGCAGGGCTTTATGCAGGCGACGCTGTTTGTCTCCCTTCGGCACCACCACATCTTCACTCTTGTAACCAATCTTACTCAGCGGGTTCTTGCCGGTGTAATACATGGTGGTCGAGTTCGCCAGCGGTGACGGGTAGAAGTTCTGCACCTGATCCAGACGGAAGCGGCGCTGTTTCAGCCACAGGGCCAGGTTCACCATGTCCTCATCACGCGTACCCGGGTGCGCGGAGATGAAGTACGGGATCAGATACTGCTCTTTCCCGGCCTGTTTGGAATAGGTATCGAACAGCTCTTTGAAGCGATCGTAGCTGCCCATCCCCGGCTTCATCATCTTCGACAGCGGGCCTTCTTCAGTATGCTCAGGGGCAATCTTCAGGTAGCCGCCCACGTGGTGGGTCGCCAGCTCTTTAATGTAGCGCGGATCTTCCACGGCGATGTCGTAACGCACGCCGGAAGCGATAAGGATCTTCTTGATGCCCTTCAGGTCGCGGGCGCGGCGATAGAGGTTGATCGTCGGCTCGTGGTTGGTGTCCATGTGCTCGCAAATGCTCGGATAGACACAGGAGAGACGACGGCAGGTCTGCTCCGCACGCGGCGACTTACAGCGCAGCATATACATGTTGGCCGTCGGGCCACCCAGATCGGAGATCACGCCAGTAAAACCCGGAACCGTGTCGCGAATAGCTTCGATCTCGTTAACAATCGACTCTTCGGAACGGCTCTGGATAATACGGCCTTCGTGCTCGGTGATGGAGCAGAAGGAGCACCCGCCGAAGCAGCCGCGCATGATGTTGATCGAGAAGCGGATCATCTCATAGGCCGGAATGCGGCTGTCACCGTATGAAGGGTGCGGCACACGCTTGTACGGCAGGGCAAAGACGCTGTCCATCTCTTCGGTAGAGAGCGGGATGGCTGGCGGGTTGACCCAGATATAGCGCTCGCCGTGCTTTTGCATCAGCGCACGGGCACAGCCCGGGTTGGTTTCGTGGTGCAGAATTCGGGAAGCGTGAGCGTAAAGCACTTTGTCCGCTTTGACTTTCTCAAAGGACGGCAGCAGCACGTAGGTCTTTTCCCACGGCTTCGGACGCGGCGGCTGAACGGTGATCGCTTTAGCTTCGGCTTTCTTCGGCTCGACGGGCTTATTATCGGCACACGGCAGATCGTCGCCATACGGGTGCGGGATCGGGTCGATTTTGCCTGGCATATCGATGATACGGGAATCCACCCCGCTCCAGCCCGGCAGGGCCTCTTTTACCATGATCGCGGTGTTACGCACATCGCGGATGTTGCCTACCGGCTCGCCCTGAGAGAGACGGTGCGCCACTTCCACCAGCGGACGCTCACCGTTGCCGAAGATCAGCATGTCGGCTTTGGAGTCCACCAGCACCGAGCGGCGCACGGTATCAGACCAGTAGTCGTAATGGGCGGTACGGCGCAGGCTCGCTTCGATGCCACCCAGGATGACCGGCACGTCTTTCCATGCTTCTTTGCATCGTTGGGTGTAGACGAGCGTCGCGCGGTCCGGACGCTTGCCCGCCACGTTATCCGCGGTGTAGGCATCGTCGTGACGCAGTTTGCGGTCGGCGGTGTAACGGTTGATCATCGAGTCCATGTTGCCCGCGGTGACGCCGAAGAACAGGTTCGGTTTACCGAGGCGCATGAAGTCCTCTTTGCTGTTCCAGTCCGGCTGGGCAATGATCCCGACGCGGAAGCCCTGGGCTTCAAGCATACGACCGCAGATCGCCATGCCAAAGCTCGGGTGATCGACATAGGCATCGCCCGTCACCAGAATAATGTCGCAGCTGTCCCAGCCAAGTTGGTCCATCTCTTCGCGGGACATCGGCAGGAACGGCGCCGGTCCAAAGCAGGCCGCCCAGTACTGGGGCCAGGAGAAGAGGTCACGATCCGGCTGGATCAGGGAAATTGCGCTCATAATGCTTCCGAAGAAAAAATAGACAAAAGGAGCGGGATTATACGCTGGAACAATGTGGGAAATGAAGGAGTATTGTGCGGGGTTTTTAACGCCGGGTGGCGGCTTCGCCTTACCCGGCCTACAAGCCCGTAGGCCGGGTAAGCGCAGCGCCACCCGGCACGTTCTACGGTGCCGGATTGACCAACATTTGTCCTACCGAGCCCCTGTCCATCATCTCCAGCGTCTGGCTGTGGAACAGGAACGGGAAGTGCGGCCAGGAGGGCTGACTGTAATAGACCAGCAGTTCAACCTGCCCGTCGACCCAGACGGTATCTTTCCAGCCCCGGTCTTCCGGGAACGGCATGGCGCCGTTGACGTTGCGCACCAGGAACTTCACCCCTTCGATATGGAATGACTGCGGCATGTCGGCGCGCACCGTCCAGCGCTCCCAGGTGCCCTGCTGGGCGGTGATATCAATGCGGTTCACATCCCACAGCTGGCCGTTAATGCCCGGATCGTCACCGAGGCTGATATCCCGGCTGCGCACCGGCGTCCCGCTCAGAACCTCGTCCGGCAGCAGGCGCATCGGCAGGGTATCGGTCACCAGCGGCAACAGCCCGGTTGGTCGCAGGGTCAACACCAGGGTCGACACCAGAATGCTCGAGGGTTCAAAGAAGCCGCGCAGGCGGTCAACGATGCTCGCCGCCTCGCCGCAGGTGATCGACACTTCATCGCCGTTGGTCATATCCACCAGGATTTCGCGTCGCTCGCCCGGCGCCAGCGCCAACTGCTTAACCGGTACCGGGGCCGGTAAGAAGCCCTGATCCCCGGCAATCACGTGCAGCGCCCGGCCATCGCTCATCTGCAGCTGATAGCGGCGCGAGTTGGACGCATTCAGCAGGCGCAGGCGCACCCAGCCGCGGGAGACTTCGACATACGGGCTTTGCGCGCCGTTCACCAGCAGCGTGTCACCGACAAAGCCGCCGCTGCCCGGCTCGCTGTACTCCGGCGTACCGAAATTATCCAGCCGCTTGTCCTGAATGATGATCGGGAAGTCGTCGACCCCATAGTGATTCGGGATCGGCAGAGATTTGCTGACCTCATCTTCCACCAGCCACATCCCCGCCAGGCCGGTATAGACCTGCTGCGCGGTGCGGTTAGGTGTGTTGGCGTGATACCAGAGGGTGGCGGCGTTCTGGCGAATCGGCAGAACCGGCGCCCAGTCGGCGCTCGGGGACATCATGCGAGGCGCGCCGCCCAGCAGCGGGCCCGGCACCTGCAAACCGCTGACGGTCATGGCAACGTTCTCCGCCAGACGGTTGCTGTAGATCAGTTTGACGTCATCGCCGCTCCAGACGCGCACGGTCGGGCCAAGATAGCGCCCGTTAATGCCCCAGACGTTAGCCCGCGTCCCCTGGGTGAATGACCAGTGGGAGCGCTGTAACGTCAGGAACAGCGGCTGACCACGACGGGACTCGAGTAACGGCGGGATGGGCAGCGGCTGTTGCTGCCCGGCGGCGTTTGCCCTCAGCGGAACCGCACCTGCACAAAGGGCGATACCCGATGCCTGAATAAACTGACGGCGACTGAGTGACATATTAGCTCCATGGATAAACGTACTAACAACGCGGGAATTCGTTTTCCCTTCAGGCCGGCTTAAACCCTGCCAGCGGCTTCGCGCTCTGCGACTTCTTTATCGAGCTCAGCGATTTTATTCAGCATTAATTCGCGGCAATGGGCCGCCAGCTCACGCACCTGATCTTTGCCATATTTACTGACATCGACCGGCGGCAGCATCTCGACGATCACCAGGCCGTTACGCAGGCGGTTGAGGTTAATCTTATTCGATGTGTTGGAAACACACACCGGAATAATCGGTACACCTGCCGCAATTGCGGCGTGAAACGCGCCAGTTTTGAACGGCAGCAGGCCGCGACCGCGGCTGCGGGTCCCTTCCGGGAACATCCAGATGGAGATCCTGCGCTTTTTGAAGTGGTTCACCACCTCGGCAATGGTGCCGTGCGCTTTGGCGCGGTTGTTACGATCGATCAGCAGGTTGCCGGTCAGCCAGTAGAGCAGGCCAAAGAACGGCACCCACAGCAGGCTTTTTTTGCCCACGGTCACGGTTGGCGGCTGGACAATTTTGGCGGCGGTGATCATATCGTAGTTGTTCTGATGGTTACCGATATAGATAGCGTTGCCGTGCTTCTCTACCCCTTCCGGCAGACGCGTCTCGACTTTCACACCAAACAGCGGCCCCAGACGGGCAAACATGTGGCCAAAGGTGGCAACGTGCTTTGGATTGCGCGGGCTGAACAAGCAGTAAATACAGCCGAAAATACAGACCAGAATGCAGTAAATCACGGCAAGAATGGAACGAACAATTAATAGCATAGCGACCTCAAAAACCCCTGACAGCTGACGATTATACTGCAACTGTAAGCGGGTAACTCTTTTGTTTTTATAACGGATGTTTTACGCGAGACCCCCTCCTGAACGGAGGGGGAGGTGCTCTGTTACGCTTCGTTATCGCCCGCTTTAACGCGGTGCGGCGAGTCGATCTCCACGCGTTCAATGCGTTGCAGGCCACGCATCAGCGACCCTTTGCGTCCACGTTCGCCGACCACTTTCTGCAGCTCTTCCGGACGCATTTTGATTTTGCGTTTGCCCATGTGAATGGTCAGAGTGCTCTGCGGCGGCAGAATAAAGAGGTGCGCCAGGCTGTCTTCGCCTGCGGCCGCGTCCGCCGTCGGGATGTTGATGATCTTGTTGCCCTTCCCTTTCGACAGCTGCGGCAGATCGCTCAGCGGGAACATCAGCATGCGGCCTGCGGCGGAGATCGCCAGCAGCATATCGCTCTCGTTTTCAATCACCAGCGGCGTCATGACCCGGGCGTTTTCCGGCAGGCTAATCAACGCCTTGCCCGCGCGATTACGCGATACCAGATCGTTAAAGGTACAGATGAAGCCGTAGCCCGCATCGGAGGCCAGCAGCAGCTTCTGCTCATCGCTTTCCATCAGCATGTGCTCAACCGTGGCACCCGGCGGCAACGTCAGCTTGCCGGTCAGCGGCTCGCCCTGCCCGCGCGCCGACGGCAGCGTTATCGGATCGATGGCGTAGCTGCGTCCGGTGGTGTCGATAAAGGCCACCGGCTGGTTGCTCTTACCCTTAACCGCGGCTTTGAAGCTGTCCCCCGCTTTGTAACTCAGGCCCGGGGCGTCGATGTCGTGACCCTTGGCGCTGCGTACCCAGCCGCTTTGTGACAGCACGATGGTCACCGGCTCGGACGGCAGCATGTCATGCTCGTTCATCGCTTTCGCTTCTTCGCGCTCGTGCAGCGGAGAACGACGCTCGTCACCGAAGGCTTCGGCATCCGCCTGCAGCTCTTTCTTCAGCAGGTTGTTCATCTTACGGTCGGAGGCGAGGATCGCCTGCAGCTGATCGCGCTCTTTTTCCAGCTCATTCTGCTCACCGCGGATCTTCATCTCTTCCAGTTTGGCGAGATGGCGCAGTTTCAGCTCGAGGATCGCTTCAGCCTGGGTTTCGCTGATGCCAAAGCGCGACATCAATGCCGGCTTCGGCTCATCCTCGGTACGAATGATCTCGATCACTTCATCGATATTGAGGAACGCCACCAGCAAACCTTCAAGGATATGCAGGCGCTTAAGCACTTTTTCCAGACGGTGATTCAGACGACGGCGCACCGTATCCCGACGGAAGGTCAGCCATTCGGTGAGGATCTCCAGCAGGTTTTTCACCGCCGGACGACCGTCGAGGCCGATCATGTTCAGGTTGATACGGTAGCTTTTTTCCAGATCGGTGGTGGCGAACAGGTGGTTCATCACCTGTTCCATGTCCACGCGGTTAGAGCGCGGCACGATCACCAGACGGGTCGGGTTTTCGTGGTCGGATTCGTCGCGCAGGTCATCTACCATCGGCAGCTTTTTATTGCGCATCTGGGCGGCGATCTGCTCCAGCACTTTCGCGCCGGAGACCTGGTGTGGCAGCGCCGTGATCACCACCGCGCCGTCCTCTTTGGTCCACACCGCGCGCATGCGCACCGAGCCGCGACCGTTCTCGTAGATTTTGCGGATTTCCGCGCGGGAGGTGATGATCTCCGCTTCGGTCGGGTAGTCCGGCCCCTGGACGATATCCAGCAGCTCATCCAGCGAGGTTTTCGGCTGTTCAATCAGGGTGATCGCCGCTTTCGCCACTTCACGCAGGTTGTGCGGCGGGATATCCGTCGCCATCCCCACGGCAATGCCGGTGGTGCCGTTCAGCAGGATGTTCGGCAGACGCGCAGGCAGCATTTTCGGCTCCTGCATCGTACCGTCGAAGTTTGGTACCCACTCCACGGTGCCCTGGCCCAGCTCGCTGAGCAGCAATTCGGCATATTTAGAGAGGCGGGATTCGGTGTAACGCATCGCCGCGAACGACTTCGGATCGTCCGGCGCACCCCAGTTCCCCTGGCCGTCGACCAGCGGATAGCGGTACGAGAATGGCTGGGCCATCAACACCATCGCTTCATAACAGGCGCTGTCGCCGTGCGGATGGTATTTACCCAGCACGTCACCGACGGTACGGGCGGATTTTTTAAACTTGGCGCTGGCATTCAGACCCAGCTCAGACATCGCATACACGATGCGGCGCTGAACGGGTTTCAGCCCATCACCGATAAACGGCAACGCCCTGTCCATGATGACGTACATGGAGTAGTTCAGGTAGGCGTTTTCCGTGAATTCATGTAGCGCGAGGCGCTCTGCCATATCGCTCATTAAATGGGATTCCTCAACTCAGAAACCAGTTGGTTTCAGGCAATATTGCCGCAGATACTACCTTATCTGGCGAGTCGAGTCACAAAGAAAAAGGGGCCGAATAGCGGCCCCTTCCCGGGTTATTTGCTGAGCTTGATAACCTGTTTCACGTCGATTTCGAAATCGTTCCACTCTTTATCGACCTTGCCCTGCAGCTCAACCTTATCCTGCGGGGAAATGGTCTGGCCGTTCCAGTGTTTGTTGTCGATCTCAACGTTCACCGTGCCGCTCTCATCGCGGAAGGTGTAGCGGTCGTCGGACAGGCGCTCGGTGATGTTCCCGCGCAGTTTTACCCAGCTGTCGTCCTTCAGATCCTTGACCTTGGCGGCGGTGGTGAGGTTGGCGTCGTTATCGACAAAACCGCCCTGCTGGGTTTGCGTCTGGGTTGCCGTCGCTGACGGGCCGTTGAACCCGCCCTGAGCAGCAAACACCGGCGCGGTGGTGATCATCATGATGGCAGCAATCGCAGCATATTTTTTCATCTTAACTCTCCCTTTAATGTCGTTTCGCAATCCATTAAACAGGGTAAACCTTAACAACTTCTTAAGCGGAAAATTTAAATTTTTTTACTGTACAGCCGGGCGTGACAGAGGGTTTACTGGCCGCAACAGGGAGGGAACATGCGCATTTTACTGGTAGAAGACGACAAGCTGATCGGCGACGGTATCAAGGCCGGGCTGACAAAACTGGGCTTCAGCGTGGACTGGTTCACCGAGGGTGAAACCGGCAGAGCGGCGCTCTACAGCGCCCCCTATGACGCGGTGGTGCTCGACCTGACCCTGCCCGGCATCGACGGGTTGCAGATCCTGCGTGAATGGCGGGAACAGGGCCGCAGCGAGCCGGTACTGATCCTCACCGCGCGGGATGCGCTTAACCAGCGCGTCGAGGGGCTGCGTCTCGGGGCCGACGACTATCTCTGTAAACCCTTCGCGCTGATCGAAGTGGCCGCCCGCCTTGAGGCGCTGGTTCGCCGCAGCCACGGTCAGGCGCACAGCGAATTGCGCCACGGCGGCGTCACGCTCGATCCCACCCGGCTGGTGGCCAGCATTAATGGCGACACCCTGGTGCTCAAGCCGAAAGAGTTCGCCCTGCTGGAGCTGTTAATGCGCAACGCGGGCCGGGTGCTGCCGCGCAAGCTGATTGAAGAGAAGCTCTATACCTGGGACGACGATGTCTCCAGCAACGCCATAGAGGTCCACGTCCACCATCTGCGCCGCAAGCTCGGCAGCGATTTTATCCGCACCGTGCACGGCATCGGTTATACCCTGGGTGATGCATGAAACTGACCCAACGCCTGAGCCTCAAGCTGCGCCTGACGCTGCTGTTCCTCGTCCTGTCGCTGACGGCGTGGTTTGCCGCCAGCCTGGTCGCCTGGCAGCAGACCAGCGAGAAGCTCGATAAGCTGTTCGACACCCAGCAGATGCTGTTTGCTAAACGGCTCCTGACCATGGATCTGGATGAGATCCGCGCCCCGGAGCGGATGCGCGAGGTGCCAAAAAAAGCGAAACACGGGCATCTGGATGACGATGCGCTGGCCTTCGCCATCTACACCCCCGACGGCAAAATGGTGCTTAACGACGGCGAAAACGGGCGCGAGATCCCGTATCACTATCGTCGGGAAGGGTTTGATAACGGCCAGCTCAACGACGATAACGACGACTGGCGCTTCTTATGGCTTACCGCACCGGACGGCAAGTACCGGGTGGTGGTCGGCCAGGAGCGGGAGTACCGCCAGGAGATGGCGCTGGACGTGGTGAGATCCCAGCTCACCCCATGGCTGGTGGCCCTGCCGGTGATGCTGCTGGTGCTAATCGTTCTGTTGAGCCGTGAACTCTGGCCGCTGAAAAAGCTGGCGCAAACCCTGCGCGCCCGCTCCCCCGATGCCACCGACCAGTTGCCGACGCACGGGGTGCCCGCGGAGGTCAGCCCGCTGGTGGAGGCGCTGAATCAGCTTTTCGCCCGCACCGGGGAGATGATGGCCCGCGAGCGCCGCTTTACCTCGGATGCTGCCCACGAGCTGCGCAGCCCGCTAACCGCCCTGAAAGTGCAGACCGACGTCGCGCAGCTCTCGCTGGACGACCCGCAGGCGCAGGCGAAAGCCCTGGACCAGCTACACGCCGGGATCGACCGGGCATCAAGGCTGGTTGAGCAGCTCCTGACGCTGTCGCGCCTGGATTCGCTGGAAAATCTGGACGATGTCGAACCCCTTAAGATGGCCGATTTACTCCAGTCGGCGGTGATGGATATCTATCACCCGGCGCAGCAGGCCGGAATCGAGATCCGCCTCCATATTCACGACCCGCAGGTCACCCGCACCGGGCAGCAGCTGCTCCTGAGCCTGCTGGTGCGTAACCTGCTGGATAACGCCGTGCGCTACAGTCCGCGCGGCAGTGTGGTGGAGGTGACGCTGGATACCCACAGCTTTACCGTACGCGATACCGGCCCGGGTATTGCGCCCGAGGCCCTGGCGCGGATCGGGGAGCGTTTTTATCGCCCGCCCGGCCAGGATCAGACCGGCAGCGGCCTGGGTCTGTCGATCGTCAAGCGCATTGCCACGCTGCACCGGATGCAGGTTTCTCTCCGCAACGGGCAGGATGGCGGGTTTGAGGTCAGGATCGGCTGGTAAGGGATTATTGCCGTTTCAGCAAAAGACTTTGCACATTTTGCTAATTTCACCGCACCGCTGTCGCGCGTAGAATGGCCCTCAGACTCGCTACTCTGAGGACAACGTAATGAGCAATATTCTGATTATCAACGGCGCGAAAAAATTCGCCCACTCTAATGGCCAACTGAATGACACCCTGACCGAGGTCGCGGACGGCTTCCTGCGCGACGCCGGGCATGATGTTAAGGTCGTGCGCACCGACGGTGAGTACGATATCCAGGCCGAAGTGCAGAACTTCCTCTGGGCTGACGTGGTTATCTGGCAGATGCCTGGCTGGTGGATGGGCGCGCCATGGACCGTGAAAAAGTACATGGACGACGTCTTTACCGAAGGTCACGGCGCGCTGTATGCCAGCGACGGCCGCACCCGCTCTGATGCCTCGAAGAAGTACGGCTCCGGCGGCCTGATTCAGGGGAAAAAATATATGCTCTCCTTGACCTGGAACGCCCCGATGGAGGCCTTCACCGACGAAGATCAGTTCTTCCACGGCGTGGGCGTTGACGGTGTGTATCTCCCATTCCACAAGGCCAACCAGTTCCTGGGGATGGAGGCGCTGCCGACTTTTATCACCAATGACGTGATCAAAATGCCGGATGTGCCACGCTATATCGCAGAATATCGCAAGCATCTCGCGGAAATTTTTGCTTAACTGGTGGCATGTTATCAGGAGAAATGACCATGCTTACCGTTATTGCTGAAATCCGCACCCGCCCAGGTCAACATCACCGTCAGGCGGTGCTGGATGAGTTTGCGAAGATTATCCCGACCGTTTTAGAAGAAGCAGGCTGCCACGGCTACGCGCCAATGGTGGATACCGCCGCTGGCGTCAGCTTCCAGACCACTGCCCCGGACTCCATCGTCATGGTTGAGCAGTGGGAAACCGTGGCCCACCTCGAAGCGCACCTGCAGACCCCGCACATGAAAGCGTGGAGCGAGGCGGTGAAAGGTGATGTTCTGGAAACGCATATTCGTATTCTTGAGCCCGCGTCTTAATAAAATCCGATTCAGTCTTCTTCGGACCGGGGAAGACTGAATACCTGCCATCTGCCTGCTATGCTTATTCTGAATTCATATCTTACAGGAGATTCAGGATGGGAATTTTTAACTTCGTTAAAGAAGCCGGTGAAAAGCTGTGGGACAACCTGACCGATCACAAAGGTCAAAGCGATAAAGTCTCTGAGCATCTCAAAAAGCTCAACATACCGGGCGCTGAAAAGGTGCAGGTCAACGTCAACGACGGTAAGGCCGTGGTGACCGGTGACGGGCTCACTCAGGAACAGAAAGAAAAAATCCAGGTCGCGGTGGGGAATATCGCGGGCGTCAGCGAGGTGGAGAACACCATCAACGCCACTGACACCCAGCATGAGGCCACCTACTATACGGTTAAATCGGGCGACACCCTGAGCGCCATCTCCAAAACCGTCTACGGCGACGCGTCGAAATACAACAAAATCTTTGAAGCCAACCGCCCTATGCTCTCCAGCCCGGATAAAATTTATCCAGGGCAGACGCTGCGTATCCCTGAAGCCTGATAGCAACGCACAGAGAGAACAGGATGAAGATAGCCTGCCTGGGCTGGGGCTCATTGATATGGAAAAGCGGCTCACTCCCCGTCGCCGGGGAGTGGCACACCGACGGACCGTCGCTGCCCATCGAATTTTGTCGGGTCAGCGACGGCGGTGAGCTGGCTACCGCCATCTGTATGAATGCCCCTGCCGTGCCGGTGCTCTGGGCGTGGCTCAACGCGGAAACGCTGAGTGTGGCCTGTCAGGCCCTGCGCGAGCGCGAAGGGATCCCTGAGGAGCGCTGCGACGGCATCGGCTCGCTGCCGATCGCCGGTCGCCACACCGGCCTGCTCTCGGGATGGGCGGTGGAGAGAGGCATCGAGGCGGTGATCTGGACCGGATTGCCACCGCGAAGCGCCTCGCTGGAGGGACGGGTACCCACCGTGGACGAAGCCATTGTTTATCTGGACAGTCTGAGCGGTGAGGCCCGCCAGCACGCGCGGGACTATATTGATCAGGTGCCGCAACAAATCGACACCCCCTATCGGCGGGTCATTACTGAAGTGCTGGGGTGGTGATAAGCGCACCCCAGCGCTTTTCTTACCAGTATAATTTCCAGCTTTGCGTAAAGCGCACCAGCGCCTCAACGTAGAAGTAATCCCCCCAGCTGGCACACTCATCCACCCCCTTGTTGCTGGCGAGATGATAAACCGAGTGCTTGAGCAGGCCGTTGCCCTTCTCCTCTTTACCCATCAGATAGTGCTTCGTCAGCGAGGACATGATCCCTTTCGCCCACGCCAGATAGCGCTCGCGATCCGGATCGGTTACCGGCAGGTGCTTCACCAGCTCCAGCAGGCCACATACCGCAATCGCCGCCGACGACGAATCGCGCAAGGCATCGGTGCCCACCAGGGCCAGATCCCAGTGACAGACGTGATCCTCCGGAAGCCGGTTGAGGAAGTAGTTCGCCAGCCGTTTTGACAGGGCGATCATCGTCGCGTCGCCGGTATAGATGTAGCTCAGCAGGAAGCCGTAAATCCCCCACGCCTGGCCGCGCGACCAGCAGGAGTCATCCGCATAGCCCTGCTGGGTGTTGCCGTAGCGCGGCGCGCCGGTCACCACATCCATATAGTAAGTGTGGAAGGTCGAGGCATCTTCACGGATCAGGTAAGTCGCGGCCTGCATCACGTGGGCTCTGGCGGCTTCGGCAAAGCGTGGATCCCCGCTCTGCTCGGTTGCCCAGTAGAGCAGCGGCAGGTTCATGTTGCAGTCGATGATCATCCGCCCGGCCTGCTCCGGATCCGCCAGATCCCCCCACGCCTGGATAATCTTCGCTTTCTCGTGGAAGCGCTCCAGCAGCGCTTCGGCGGCCAGCAGCGAGAAGCCGCGCGCCTCGCGGCTGCCGGTCAGACGCCAGTCCGCCACGCAGGAGAGCGTGTAGAGGAAGCCGAGATCGTGGGTGTTGGTGTCATTGCGCCCGGCGATGCGCAGGCCAAACGAGCGGGTGTGTTTCTCGGCCATGGCGCGGAATTTCTCCTCGCCGCTCATCTCCCACGCCAGCCACAGCTGCCCGGTCCAGAAGCTGGTAGTCCACTCGACGTTTTCCGTCAGCGGGTAAAATCCGTCCTTGCAGGTTTCCGCCGGGAACTGTTCACCGAACTCCGTTAAATGACGGCTAATCAGATCGAGGACATGGCTGCGCGCCGAGCTTAATTCATCCCGGAAGGCGCGTTCATCCACGGGCGCGGGAATATCGGCCAGACGTTCCTCGGTGATATGACTTAACATAATTCGATTCCTTCTTTGACGGCGTAAATTAGTGGTGTTCTGCAACGTTCAGCGTTTTAGCCCCGCGCCATTTGCTCTGGCAGGCGGATAAGGTAAACGCAGAAATAAGGGTAAAGGTCAGCGCCGTGGCGCCCATGATGATATAGGTCTGCTCGAAGCCGATGCGGTCATACATATACCCGGCAGGTGACGACACCACGACGTTGCCGACGTAGAGCATCGCCTGGTAGCCCAGCAGGTACATGGTGGCATTCACGCGTTTATCGAAATGCTCGGCGATATATTTAAATACCGACACCAGCAGGAGACAGATTTCCAGACCGTACAGCGGTTTCAGCACCGAAATTAACAGGTGCGAGTCGCACATCCCGGAAATAATCAGTCGCGCGCCGACAATCAGGCCGACGATTAACAATCCACGCTTAGCCCCGATAAAGTTCACGAACAGCGGGATCACCATATACATCACGAATTCCATCCCCGACTGCACGGTACCGAGATAGCCAAACACCGCGTTGCCCTGGTGAATATCATCGAAGAAGGTGACGAAATAGCGGGAGAACTGCTGCTCGGCGATAAACATCATCCACGCCACGCCCGCCACGTACAGGCAGAAGGCCCAGAACTTGCGGCTGCGCAGTAAGGCATAGACATCCGCCGGGGCGATTTTCTCTTTGGCCAGCACCTCACCGGCATGCTCGGAGTTGGTGTTCACCTTCAGGTTCAGCAGGACAATCAGCATAATCACCGATGCCACGCTGCCCATAATAAAGTTGTAAGAGGGAGAGAGGTTAAACAGCAGGCCAGAGAACGACGACGCCACCGCCCAGCCCAATGAACCCCACATGCGGATCTGACCAAACTCCATGCCGTTCAGGCGGCTGAAACGGTCGGAATAGGATTCGCACGCCGCCACACCCGCGTACCAGGCGAAGCTTAAATAGAGCGCGCCGATAATAATCCCCAGCATGGTGTTGGACATTAATAGCGGCTGATAAACGTAAATAAAGAACGGCGCCATCAGGGCGGACATCGCCACTACAAAATAGAGCAGGTATTTGCTCATGCCGATCTTATCCAGAATATAGCCGTAGATCGGTTTGAGAATAACGGAGAAGATGCCGTTCACCGCAAAGACGGTGCCGATCACCGACCCGCTGAGATTAGCTTTTTGTCCAAGCCAGATCGCCAGCAGACCAATACTTGCCGACCAGGTAAAGAAATAGAGAAAGATAAAACTGCTGATTTTGTAATATTCAGTTTTGTTATTCATACCATCCTCGCCGATATCCAGGGTAAGGGCTTTATAAAATGAACGACAGCTGACGTTCGCTTCCAGGTGCGCGAATCACCACCTGGTTATTGTTGATTTGCAGTTGGGGGCTTTCCGCCCGGTTTTTATTCTCAGCCGAGGCCATCACCGCGCAGCACAGCCAGCTTTCGCCCTGCGGGAGGGTGCTGGTGAGCACGGGGATGGTGGCGCACCCGGCAAACATGATGCTGCTGTTCGGTGGCGTCACCACGCTGTCCGGCTGGCGGCTGATGGCAGGCGAAAGATCGACGATGGCACTGCTGCCGTTATCGGCGCTCAGGTAACTGCCCCGCCCATGAAGCTGCGGTTCGGTCTTCATCACCGCGAAGCCACCCTCAACCGTTTGTAAGGTGCGCGCGCTGGTGATGCGATGCAGACGCAGATGCCACTCGCCGAACGGCACCAGCCAGCTATCAATGTGAACGTCATGCCACGGCGACCAGCGCGAGAAGATGTAATTCTCGTCCACACGTACCGTCTCGCACTCGCGGCGTCCGCGGAAGTAGTTATCGCCATCGGCCAGCAGCAGCATCGAATCACAGGCGGCGTGCTTGAGGCCGAAGCGTCCGCGCTCAATGGTGAAACCAAACCGGCTGGAGTAGGCAAATTTGGTGTATTTCGCCTCGGTGTTGACGTAGTTGTTCAGCTCCAGCTGTCCGGCGGTAAGCAGGGTCACATGGTCGGTGTGGATAAGGATCTGCTGGGCATGGTGAATGACGCGCTTCTCAGCAAGCGCAGGCAGCGGCTGCTCGTCGGCCTGCCAGAACGGATGGCTCTCCGGCAGGGCCAGGATCAGGTACGTTTTCAGCGCCCAGTACGGCGAGCCGGGGGAGTTATAGTCCTCGCACATCGCCAGATTCGGGTAGGCAAACCCGAGGGTCAGGATCCCGTCGCGATCGGTTATCGGCTGCTGCTGCCACCAGCGCAGATGACGGAGGATAATCCCCTTCACAATACCTGGCGTGAACACCTCCAGCCCGGAGAAGGCCACTGCGCTCCAGAAGGCGACCATCGCGAAGCGGTAGGTCAGGCTGCGGCCAAAAGGCACCGAAGCGCCATCCGCAGCGGACATATAGATAAAGTCTTCGGCAAACAGACGCGAACGCTGGCGCAGCACTTTCGCCCGCGCCTCATCCCCGCTCAGGGTAGCGTAGATCAGGCCGTAGAAGTGAAACGCCATCGAGATGTAGTAATCCTTTGGCCGACCCGGGCCGTCGGAGTACCACCCCTCCCCCAGATAGTAGGCATCCATCATCGCGAAGCGGCGATCGATGGCCTGTTGATCATACGGCAGTCCGGCACGCTTAAAGCCCAACTGCACCATGATGGCGAAGTAGTTCCAGTTGCTGTCCGGCATCGTCGCGTCGGTGATTTGGTTCAGCCACGCGTGCAGGTTCATCAGCTCGCGTTCACTAAACCGCTCAGTGAGTTTGTCCTGCAGCAGCGCCAGCCCGAGGCCATAGGCCGCCATCTCCACCAGTCGCTGATCGTAAGGCCCGGCTTCGCCCCAGTAGCCTGCGCTTTGCGGGTCGGTGCCCTGCTTAATGGCGGCGATGTATTTGTCGCTGAACGGCGTGCTGTCGCCCGCGGCCAGCAGAGGAAACAGTCCCCACAACACCCGGGAGAGCCCCTCCATCTGCGCGACATCCGTGGCGTAATGGGCGCTGGTATCCCCCAGCGAAAAGCGGGAACTGCCCGCCGGGAACTGGGTGTCTACCGCCGCCAGCAGGGTATTCAGGGCCGCCACCAGATCCTGGCGGGATGACAACGGATTTGATTTTTCTTTATTTGCCGCGCACATAGGCTGGTCCTCGTAATCAACTGCGGCAAAGAATAGTTAATCAGTGAGGGGCAGAAATGTTACCCGGGTCACAGGAGTGAGAGATGAATAAACAGGCAGTTAAGGAAATTTAAAAAGGTGGTTTATAAAGAAGCAGGAAAAGGGAAAAGTTGAGTTTTATTGCACTATGCGCGAGACACCGACGGCGGAACACCTTGAGCTGATTGCCCTGAACGATACCATCGTGTCGTTCAGCCGCCTGTTTGCCAACACCGTGCGCTACCACCACTGGCACCAGTGTCTGGAAATTCTCTATGTTGAAGAAGGGTTTGGCGTGGCGATTGTCGATAACCGCCACTACACCATGCGCCCGGGACGGCTGTTTTTCTTTCCGCCTTTTACCCTGCACAAGGTGATGGTCGACCCGCAGGCCGAAGCGAACTACCGGCGGACCATTATTCATCTCGATCAGCATGCGGTTCTGAAGGCGCTGCGCGATTTTCCCCAGACGCAGCAGCGGCTGCAGAAGCTGTCCCGGCGCGGAGGCGAAGCCTGGGTGGCGGATATGGCGCACTGCCACAGCCATCTCGATCATCTGTTCAGCTGCTATCCGCCGCCGATGAACAGCGAGCGCGTCGCCAGCCTGCTGATCGGTCTGTTTGCCATGCTGCCGCCCGATGACGAAGGCCAGCCCGGTAACAGCAAGGGGATCGCCAGCCAGGTGATGTTCTGGCTGGATGAGCATTACCAGCAAAAGTTCAGCCTCGATGCGCTGGCAGGCGAGCTGGGGAAATCCCGCAGCTACGTGTCACGGAAGTTTCATGCCGAAACGGGGGAGAAAATTCACGATTACCTGAATACGTTGCGCCTGCGTAAGGCCTGCGAGAGTTTGTTGCACAGTGAGGCGAGCGTGCGGGAGATTGCCGCGCGGGTGGGGTTTTCGGATGTGACGTATTTTATTAGCGCATTTAAAAAGGGCATCGGAGAGACGCCCTTGCAGTACCGGAAGAATCATGCGGCCTGAGGAGATGCCGGGTGGCGGCTACGCCTTACCCGGCCTACAAAACCTGTCGTTATATCAACCTTCGATATCCGCCAGGTCGCCCTTCTCCTGCAGCCAGTTGCGGCGGTCTTCCGAGCGCTTCTTGGCCAGCAGCATATCCATCATCGCGTTGGTCTGTTGCTCGTCTTCATCGCTGATGGTCAGCTGCACCAGACGGCGGGTATTGGGATCAAGGGTGGTTTCACGCAGCTGGAGCGGGTTCATCTCGCCCAGCCCTTTAAAGCGCTGCACGTTCGGTTTGCCCTTCTTGCGCTTGAGTTGTTCCAGCACGCCCGCTTTCTCTTCTTCCGTCAGAGCGTAATAGACCTCTTTGCCGAGATCGATACGGTACAGCGGCGGCAATGCCACGTGAACGTGACCGTTTTTCACCAGCGCACGGAAGTGCTTCACAAACAGCGCGCACAGCAGGGTGGCGATGTGCAGGCCATCGGAGTCCGCATCCGCGAGGATACAGATCTTGCCGTAACGCAGCTGGCTCAGGTCCTCACTGTCCGGATCGATACCGATCGCCACGGAGATGTCGTGCACCTCCTGCGAGGCCAGCACCTCATCGGAAGAGACTTCCCAGGTATTCAGGATCTTACCCTTTAGCGGCATGATCGCCTGGTATTCACGATCGCGCGCCTGCTTGGCCGATCCGCCTGCGGAATCCCCTTCCACCAGGAACAGCTCGGTGCGGTTCAGATCCTGCGCGGTACAGTCCGCCAGCTTGCCCGGCAGCGCAGGGCCGCTGGTCAGTTTTTTACGCACCACTTTCTTCGCCGCACGCAGACGGCGCTGGGCGCTGGAAATGGCCATTTCGGCCAGCATCTCTGCGGCCTGTACGTTCTGGTTCAGCCACAGGCTGAAGGCATCTTTCACCACGCCCGACACAAACGCCGCACACTGGCGCGAGGAGAGACGCTCTTTGGTCTGCCCGGCAAACTGCGGGTCCTGCATTTTGACCGACAGCACGTAGGCGCAGCGATCCCAGATATCTTCTGCCGACAGCTTCACGCCGCGCGGCAGGATATTGCGGTATTCGCAGAACTCGCGCATCGCGTCCAGCAGCCCCTGGCGCAGGCCGTTAACGTGGGTCCCGCCCTGCATGGTCGGGATCAGGTTGACGTAGCTTTCGGTCAGCAGCTCGCCGCCTTCCGGCAGCCACAGCAGCGCCCAGTCCACCGCTTCCGTATCACCGGCAAAAGTCCCGATAAAGGGTTTTTCCGGCAGGGTTGGCAGACCGTTGACCGCTTCGCCCAGGTAGTCGTTCAGACCGTCCTGGTAGCACCAGCGCTGCTCGCTGTTGTTGACCTCGTCCTTGAAGGTGATCTCCACCCCAGGACAGAGGACCGCTTTCGCTTTCAGAATGTGCGTTAAGCGCGAGACCGAGAAACGCGGGCTGTCGAAGAAGCTCTCGTCCGGCCAGAAGTGGACGCTGGTGCCGGTATTGCGTTTACCGCAGGTACCGATCACCTTCAAATCCTGCACTTTGTCGCCGTTCTCAAAGGCGATGTTGTACACCTGGCCGTCGCGGCGCACGGTGACTTCAACCCGTTTTGACAGGGCGTTGACCACGGAGATACCTACCCCGTGCAGGCCACCCGAGAACTGGTAGTTTTTGTTGGAGAACTTGCCGCCCGCATGGAGACGACAGAGGATCAGCTCCACCGCCGGGACACCCTCTTCCGGGTGAATATCCACCGGCATGCCGCGACCGTCGTCGATGACTTCCAGCGACTGATCGGCGTGCAGAATAACGTCGACGCGTTTGGCATGGCCCGCCAGCGCTTCGTCGACGCTGTTATCAATTACTTCCTGGCCCAGATGGTTTGGGCGCGTGGTATCGGTGTACATCCCCGGACGGCGGCGAACCGGCTCAAGCCCGGTGAGTACCTCAATGGCATCAGCGTTATAGGTTTGCGTCATGATTTAAACTAGCAATTCGCAGCGATTGTCAGAGGCTGTGCAGACCAAGAAAATCGACAATCTGGGTGAAATGATCCTCAAAGCCCGTGAAGGCATGATTACCGCCCTCTTCTATAGTCTGGCGGCAGGAGGCGTAGTACGCCACCGCCTGGCGGTAATCCAGCACTTCATCACCCGTCTGTTGCAGCAGCCAGATAAGATCTGGTGCTTCCAGCGGGTCAATCTGCATAACTTTGAGGTCGTAAATATGGCGTGACTCTAGCACATATTGCTGTCCGGTGTAGGGGTTCTCGTTGTGCCCCAGATAGCCCACCAGCAGCTCAAAAGGCCGCACCGCCGGATTGACCACCACCGCAGGTACCATGAAGCACTGAGACAGCCAGGTGGCGTAATAACCGCCGAGGGATGACCCCACTACACCAAAGGGCTCGCCGCCGTGCTCCAGGACAATCGCCTCCAGCATGTCGGCGGCCTCGGCCGGGTATGGCGGCAGCTGCGGGACGATCATCTCGACGTGGGGATGATGCACCTCCAGCCACTGTCGAAACAGCGTTGCTTTTGCGGAGCGCGGGGAGCTGTTGAACCCGTGCAGATAAAGGAGCGCAGACATCAGTAGCCTTCTGACGCAGTATCCGGGCGGAACTGCGTGCTTTGCAGGCGGCAGACTTCGGTCGTTAACGAGCCGTCAGCATGCAGTTCCAGCCAGCGCCAGCCAGGCGCAATGGTATCTAAGGTGAAGTTCGCACAGTGCGGTTTGAACTGCACGCAGGTAGAGGGCGTAGCCAGCAGGCGACGACCGTTCCAGTCGAGATCCAGCTCCTGGTGAATATGGCCGCAGAGTAAGTTATTCACCCGCGGGAACTTCATCAGCACCCGATCGAGGGCAGCGGAGTTACGCAGGCTGTGTTGATCGAGCCAGCTGCATCCTGCCGGCAGCGGATGATGGTGCAGTAAAAGCAGGGTATGACGCTCAGGATTGGCCTCAAGTTTTGCTTCGAGCCACTCCAGCTGAAACTCGCTCAGCTCGCCGTGCGGCACGCCGAAAACCTGGCTGTCGAGCAGCATAATTTGCCAGTTGTCGCCCGTGTGGACCCGTTTCGCAGGCGAAATCCCCGCATCCTGAAGCGCGCTATACATTGAAGGTTGAAAATCGTGATTACCGGGTAACCAGACACAGGGCGCGTTAAAGCTCGCGATACCTTCAGCAAAATGCTGATAAGCCGCGGAGGTTTGATCCTGCGCCAAATCGCCCGTGGCGACAATCAGATCGCACTCGCGCTTCTGGGCATGAATGGCTTCCAGAACAGCCTGATAACTCTCCCAGGTATTCACACCTAACAGGGTTTCATGCTTATTGGCAAACAGGTGAGTATCAGTAATTTGCAATACCCTGACTGGCGCCCCACCAGCAACAGTCAGGTTCAACAGGCTTTCCAAATGGTGTCCTTAGGTAGGTTTACGACGCTAACAAACCGGAATCGCCATCGCTCCATGTGCTAAACAGTATCGTAGCCAATCGGCCAAAAACTGATTAATTTGATGCTTTTCGTCACGTTGATGCAACTTTTTATTTGGGTAATCATAACGCGCTTTGAAGCGGAAGATCTGCTGACTTGAACACACTTCAGCGACCATCGCGTCATGGTAGAGCCGCACCGTCATCGACGGCAGGCTCCAGTAGCTGATGGAGGGCGCGGTTTGCTCAATTTCCACCAGTGTAGTGTAACGGGTTGATTCAACAATAGTTAATCGATACTGCGCGTTGCTCACCTGATAGCTCACTGTTTCACCCACCGCATCGTTACGCGGCAGTAATCGGCGCAATTGGGCGAAATTGGTCTCGCACAGGCGCATCATTTCAGGGAAGTCAGGTGTATAACGCTTCATTTTTTCCACTCGTTTCGTAAGTCCTGATAATGCAGCTGGAGCCATTGCAAAGCGATGACAGAAGCCGCGTTGTCGATTTTCCCCTCTTCTACCCATTGATAAGCCTGCTCCCGACTTACCACATGAACACGAATATCTTCGTTTTCATCAACCAGACCGTGAATCCCTTGCGCGGTCGTGGCGTCCACTTCGCCAACCAGAACTGACAGGCGCTCGCTGGTGCCACCAGGGCTTGCCAGATAGCTGGTGATCGGTTTTGTACGACCGACATCAAGCCCGGCCTCTTCCATCGCCTCGCGGCGGGCGACATCGTCCGGCGTCTCGCCCTCTTCCACCATCCCGGCCACCATCTCCAGTAACCACGGGCTTTCGCTGGTATCCAGGGCGGCAATGCGAATCTGCTCTATCAGTACCACTTCGTCACGCACTGGGTCAAAGGGTAGCAAGACTGCAGCATGCCCGCGCTCAAAAATTTCGCGTCTGACTTCGCCACTCATTTCACCGTTAAACAGACGATGGCGAAAACGGTATAATTCCAGTGAAAAAAATCCGCTGTAGAGCGTTTCTCGTGCAATAATTTCTACATCGTTTTTTGTGAAAGTCACTGGCAACTTTTCTGGTTTATCCATGTTTGCATCCTGATATAAATGGTGGCGTCAAGGTGAAATTCAATTCAGCTAAACTGCGGTTTCTACTACAGTATGGTAAATTGATGCAAGTTACTGCCGCATGGCACGGAACGCCAACCTTTTGCAGTGGCGAAGTCTGCTAGAATCGGTAGATATTTTTTAATTAGATCAGCGCTAACTAAGCTTCACAACAAGGAAAGCAAATGAAGAAATTGCTCCCCATCCTCATCGGCCTGAGCCTGACGGGTTTCAGCGCGTTGAGTCAGGCAGAGGACCTGATGCAGGTTTATAAGCAGGCACGTCTGAGCAACCCGGAACTGCGTAGGTCCGCCGCCGATCGTGATGCTGCCTTTGAAAAGATTAATGAAGCACGCAGCCCATTATTACCGCAGCTGGGTTTAGGTGCAGATTATACCTATAACAACGGTTACCGTGATGCTAACGGTGTCGACTCTAACGTCACCAGCGGTTCACTCCAGTTAACCCAGACGCTGTTTGATATGTCTAAATGGCGTAACCTGAGCCTGCAGGAGAAATCTGCCGGTATTCAGGATGTCACCTATCAGACCGACCAGCAGACGCTGATCCTTAATACGGCAACCGCCTACTTCAAAGTGCTGAGCGCCATCGATACGCTCTCCTACGTTGAAGCACAGAAACAAGCTATCTATCGTCAGCTCGATCAGACCACCCAGCGTTTCAACGTGGGCCTGGTGGCGATCACTGACGTGCAGAACGCCCGTTCACAATACGACAACGTGCTGGCGAACGAAGTTACCGCGCGTAACGACCTGGATAATGCCGTCGAAGAGCTGCGTCAGGTAACCGGTAATTACTACCCGCAACTGGCCTCGCTGAACGTTGATCACTTCAAAGCCGAAAAGCCGCAGGCGGTGAATGCCCTGCTGAAAGAAGCTGAAAACCGTAACCTCAGCCTGTTGCAGGCGCGTCTGAGCCAGGATCTGGCCCGCGAGCAGATCCGCCTGGCACAGGATGGTCATCTGCCAACCCTGAGCCTGAGCGCCTCCAGCAGCATTTCTAACACCAGCTACAGCGGTTCCAGAACCAGCGGTGCCAACGCCGGCCAGTACAACGATAGCGATGTTGGCCAGAATAAAATCGGCCTGAACTTCTCCCTGCCAATCTATCAGGGCGGCCAGGTGAATTCGCAGGTCAAACAGGCGCAGTACAACTTTGTTGGTGCCAGCGAGCAGCTCGAAAGCGCGCACCGCAGCGTAGTACAGACCGTGCGTTCCTCCTTCAACAACGTGAACGCCTCTGTCAGCAGCATCAATGCCTACAAACAGGCCGTGGTCTCTGCCCAGAGCTCACTGGATGCCTCGGAAGCCGGTTACTCTGTCGGTACCCGTACCATCGTTGACGTGCTGGACGCGACCACCACGCTGTACAACGCCAAACAACAGCTCTCAAACGCCCGTTACAACTACCTGATTAACCAGCTGAACATTAAGCAAGCGTTGGGTACATTGAACGAGCAGGATCTGCTGGCGCTGAACGGTGCCCTGGGTAAACCGATCTCCACTACCCCGGAAGCCGTGGCCCCGGAAAACCCACAGCAGGATGCCTCTGCTGACGGTTACACTGCCGCCGCTGCACGCACTACCAGCAACTGATATTGATACCGGCCTGGGTTCACCAGGCCGGTTAAATCCTGCCTGCCCGACAAAAAAACGTAAGCCAACGTAAAGATCCCCCTGTTTGACGCCGATCGCTTCAATTTCCACCACTCATCCTCTATTCTGAGCGTTATTTTCTGTGTTTTACCACTGGGTCCTGGAAGACAATTATGAAACGGACAAAATCCATTAATCACGCTTCGTTCCGCAAAAGCTGGAACGCGCGTCATCTCACCCCTGTCGCCCTGGCGTTTACCGCTGTTTTTATGCTGGCAGGCTGTGAACAAACTGACGAAACGGTTTCGCTCTATCAGAATGCCGATGACTGTGCTGCAGCCACCGGTAAAAGCGCGGAGTGTACCGCCTCTTACAACAACGCCCTGAAGGAAGCGGAACGCACCGCGCCGAAATACGCCAGCCGTGAAGACTGCGTGGCAGAATTTGGCGAAGGTCAGTGCCAGCAGGCACCGGCTCAGGCGGGTACCGCCCCGGAAAACCAGGCCCAGGCACAGTCCAGCGGCAGCTTCTGGATGCCGCTGATGGCGGGTTATATGATGGGCCGTCTGATGGGTGGTGGCGCGGGTTATAAACAGCAGCCGCTGTTCAGCTCGAAAAACCCGGCCAGCCCGGCTTACGGCCAGTACACCGATGCCAGCGGCAAAGGTTACGGCGCTGCTCAACCAGGCCGCACCATGAACGTGCCTAAGACCGCCATGGCACCAAAACCAGCGACCACGAATACCGTTACCCGCGGCGGCTTCGGTGACTCTGTTGCTAAACAGAACACCATGCAGCGTAGCGCGACCGGCACCTCAACACGCTCTATGGGCGGCTGATAATGGAACGAGTCAGTATTGTTGAGCGCCCGGACTGGCGCGAAAAAGCCACCGAATACGGTTTCAACTTTCACACCATGTACGGCGAGCCATACTGGTGTGAAGATGCTTATTACAAGCTGACCCTCGACCAGGTTGAAAAGCTGGAAGCGGTGACGGCTGAACTGCATCAGATGTGCCTGAAGGTCGTGGAGAAGGTCATTGCCAGCGATGAGCTGCTGGCTAAATTCCGCATTCCGAAGCACACCTGGGGCTTTGTGCGTCAGTCATGGCAGACGCATCAGCCGTCGCTCTATTCGCGCCTCGATCTGGCGTGGGATGGCGTCGGTGAGCCGAAGATGCTCGAGAATAACGCCGATACGCCAACCTCGTTGTACGAAGCGGCTTTCTTCCAGTATATCTGGCTCGAAGATCAGGTCGCAGCGGGCAACCTGCCTGAAGGCAGCGATCAGTTCAACAGCCTGCAGGAAAAGCTGATTGAGCGTTTCGCTGAGCTGCGCGAGCAGCACGGCTTCAACCTGCTGCACTTCGCCTGCTGTCGTGACACGGTTGAAGATCGCGGCACGGTGCAGTATCTGCAGGATTGCGCAGCCGAGGCCGAGGTTGCCAGCGAGTTTCTCTATATAGAAGATATCGGGCTGGGCGAAAGAGGCCAGTTCACCGATACGCAGGATCAGGTTATCAGTAATCTGTTCAAGCTCTATCCGTGGGAATACATGCTGCGCGAAGTGTTCTCCACCAAACTGGAAGATGCTGGCGTGCGCTGGCTGGAACCGGCGTGGAAGAGCATTATCTCCAACAAGGCCCTGCTGCCACTGCTGTGGGAGATGTTCCCGGACCATCCGAATCTGCTGCCAGCGTACTTCGCGGAAGATGACTATCCGCAGATGGATAAGTACGTCAAAAAGCCGATTTTCTCCCGCGAGGGGGCCAACGTGTCGATTATCGAAAACGGTAGCACCGTGGAAGCGGTAGAAGGCCCGTATGGCGAAGAGGGGATGATCGTCCAGCAGTTCTATCAACTGCCGAAGTATGGCGACAGCTATATGCTGATCGGCAGCTGGTTGATCAACGATCAACCAGCCGGGATTGGTATTCGTGAAGATCGGGCGCTGATCACCCAGGATCTGTCACGGTTCTACCCGCATATCTTCGTGGAATAGCCGTATTGCCGGGATTGTGCGGCCTGATGCCCTCACCCCGACCCTCTCCCACAGGGAGAGGGTGCAAACACTAAAAACGGTAACAGGAGTTACCGTTTTGCCTTTATTTCCCCACCTGCACCGACAACATACTCAAACTGCCCATCTCGATGCCCTCTACCGGTGTGGTAATCGGCTCCTGACCATCCCACGCGCCCAGGATATAGAGCAGCGGCAGGAAGTGTTCCGCCGTCGGGTTCGAGAGCGAGCCGCCGTCGTGTGCCAGGTAATTGACCAACGGATGCTCCTCTGCTGGCCCCTGCCAGTTCAGGTTCATTTTCACGTAATCATTAAATGACGTCGCCCAGGGATAAGGCGTACTTTCCCCGTGCCAGCGAGCGGTGCGCAGGTTATGCACTACGTTACCACTGGCCACCAGCATAATGCCTTCGTCACGCAGAGACGCGAGCTTACGCCCCATCTCCAGGTGCCAGGCCGCAGGTTTGGTGCTGTCGATGCTGAGCTGCACCATCGGGATGTCGGCATCCGGATACATCTTGATCAGCACGCCCCAGGAGCCATGGTCAAAGCCCCACGCCTCTTTATCGAGAGTGACCGGGATCGGGGCCAGCAGATCCACCAGCTGCTGCGCCAGCGCCGGGGAGCCCGGTGCCGGATAGTGTGTGTCGTACAGCGCCTGCGGGAATCCACCGAAATCATGGATGGTTTTCGGGGTTTCCATCGCGGTGACGCCGGTGCCCCGGGTAAACCAGTGTGCGGAGACCACCACAATCGCCTTCGGACGCGGCAACGTCTCGCCCAGATGCCGCCAGGCGCGGGTGTAGACGTTATCTTCCAGCACATTCATTGGGCTGCCGTGACCCACAAACAGCGCTGGCATACGAGAAGAAGTCATGATGATATCCTTACACAAGGTGTCGATTTGATAGCTTTACCTTAACCGTTAACCCGATAAGATGAACTCAGATAACCATGATGAAGATCATCAGGAAATTTGAATGTAAGGGATCTGTAAAGGCGACTGTACCCTCTCGCATTGTGCGAGTTTAGCCTTTAATATTAATGAGAATCATTATCATAAGGAGAGGTGAATGTCAGTTCCGCTGATTCTGACTATTCTTGCTGGTGCTGCCACGTTTATCGGCGCCATGCTCGGCGTCCTGGGCCAGAAGCCCTCTAACCGCGTGCTGGCCTTTTCCCTCGGCTTTGCGGCCGGGATTATGCTGCTCATCTCCCTGATGGAGATGCTGCCCGCCGCCCTCGGCACGGAAGGCATGTCGCCGGTGCTCGGCTACGGGATGTTTGTCGTTGGCCTGCTGGGCTACTTTGCGCTGGACAGAATGCTGCCCCACGCGCACCCGCAGGACCTGATGCAAAAAGGGAGTCAGCCGCTGCCCGCTAACCTTCGGCGCACCGCCCTGCTCCTGACCCTGGGCATCAGCCTGCATAACTTTCCGGAAGGCGTTGCCACCTACGTGACCGCCAGCAACAATCTGGAGTTAGGTTTTGGTATTGCGCTGGCAGTGGCGCTGCACAATATCCCTGAGGGGCTGGCAGTGGCGGGCCCGGTCTATGCGGCTACCGGATCAAAGCGTAAAGCGGTGTTCTGGGCAGGCATTTCCGGCATGGCGGAGATCCTCGGCGGGGTGCTGGCGTGGTTGATCCTCGGCAGCCTGATTTCGCCGGTGGTGATGGCAGCCATTATGGCAGCGGTAGCAGGAATTATGGTGGCGCTGTCGGTGGATGAGCTGATGCCGCTCGCCAAAGAGATCGACCCGAATAACAATCCCAGCTATGGCGTATTGTGCGGGATGTCGGTGATGGGGCTCAGTCTGGTGTTACTCCAGACGGCCGGAATAGGCTAAAAAAAACGCCGGGTTATCCCGGCGTTTTTTATTGATGCGTTATCAGCTGGCTTTGCGCTCGTGCGCCTGGCGATACGCCACCAGATCTTCGATAGTGACTACCGCCATGTTGTGCTTACCGGCAAACTCGATGCACTCCGGCGCGCGCGCCATAGAGCCATCATCATTGGTCAGTTCACAGAGCACACCGGCAGGCTTGAAGCCAGCCAGCGTCACCAGATCGATGGTCGCTTCGGTGTGGCCGCCGCGGGTCAGGACGCCGCCAGGCTGCGCGCGCAGCGGGAACACGTGGCCCGGACGGTTCAGATCAGAAGGTTTTGCGCCATCGGCAATGGCTGCACGCACGGTGGTCACGCGGTCAGCAGCAGACACGCCGGTGGTCACACCGCTGGCCGCTTCGATGGTCACGGTAAAACCGGTCCCGTAAGCGCTGGTGTTGTTCTCTACCATCATCGGCAGATCCAGCTGTTTACGGCGATCTTCGGTAATACACAGGCAAACAATACCGCTGCCGTGACGGATGGTCAGCGCCATCTGCTCAACGGTCATGGTTTCGGCGGCGAAAATCATATCGCCTTCGTTTTCACGATCTTCATCGTCAAGCACCATCACGCCGCGACCTTCGCGAAGCGCAGCAAGCGCCTGTTCTACACGGTCAGCAGAGGTGCCAAAAGAGGAAAGGAGCGTCTGATTCATGGTAAAAAAACCTCATTAAAATTATGGTTACCAGAATCAGGGCAGTCTTAGGAGCGCCGTCGTGCGGCAAAAAAATAACGTGAGCGGGCCTCGCCCGACTGGTTCGTTACTCTCTCCCATCCGGACTTTAACCGTCGGCCCCGGAATTACACCGGATCTGCTGACCTTTGAGTTTGCACCCAAAGCGCTCGCGGGCTTTCAGCGTAGAGCTGATTTACCGCCGGTGGGGAATTTCGCCCCGCCCTGAGAATAAGCGGGATAACTATAACGCTAATGATTATGTTCGGCAACGCATAAGCTTCACACAAATCTGGTTTAAGGATCGCAGTTACGCGCTACAATGGTCGTTAACACCTTTTCTTCAAGGGAACTACCATGATCGACCCAAAAAAAATTGAACAACTTGCCCGCCAGGTCCATGAATCTATGCCGAAAGGCGTGCGTGAATTCGGTGATGACGTTGAGAAGAAGATCCGCCAGGTGCTGCAGTCGCAGCTGATGCGTCTGGATCTGGTCAGCCGTGAAGAATTTGACGTACAGACGCAGGTGCTGCTGCGTACCCGCGAGAAAATCGCCCTGCTGGAGCAGCGTCTGACCGAGCTGGAAAACCGCAACGTCGTTGAAGAAGTGCGTCCGGCACCGGCGATCCCACCGGTTAACGACGTAGAATAACGCTGTAACGCCCGGTGGCGCTTCGCTTACCGGGCCTACGAGGCAAAAGCAAAACGGCAACCCAGGTTGCCGTTTTTAATGTTTGCGCCCTCTCCCTGTGGGAGAGGGTTGGGGTGAGGGCATCAGCCCGCACGAATTACTGACTGTCTTTCTGGATCTTCTTGATGATGTTGGTGGTTGAACACCCGTCCTCAAAGTTGAGCACCATCACTTCCCCGCCGTTGGCCCACACCTCTTCGCTACCCGCGATCTGTTCAGGCTTGTAGTCACCGCCTTTGACCAGCAGATCCGGCAGGATCCCGGCAATCAGGCGCTGCGGCGTGTCTTCCTCGAACGAGACCACCCAGTCCACCGCTTCCAGCGCGCCGAGTACGATCATGCGCTGCTCAAGCGGGTTCACCGGCCGGGTCTCGCCTTTCAGGCGTTTGGTGGAGGCATCGCTGTTAACCGCCACAATCAGACGGTCGCCCAGCTTGCGCGCATTCGCCAGATAGGAGACATGACCCGCGTGCAGAATGTCGAACACGCCGTTGGTCATCACCACTTTCTCGCCACGCTTGCGGGCGGCAGCAACCGCCACTTTCAGCTCATCTTCGCTCATCACGCCAAAACCGGTATCGGCACGACCGCGCACCGCGTTTTCCAGTTCGATTGGCGAAACGGTAGAGGTACCCAGTTTACCCACCACCACGCCCGCGGCGGCATTAGCAAAGTAGCAGGCCTCTTCCAGCGTATTACCTGCGGCAAGCGTTGCCGCCAGCACGCCAATAACCGTATCACCGGCACCGGTGACGTCATACACTTCCTGCGCCTGGGTTGGCATATGCAGCGGCGCTTTGCCCGGCTGCAGCAGGGTCATCCCCTGCTCGGAGCGGGTCACCAGCAGCGCGGAGAAGTCGAAGTCGGCGATGATCTTCATGCCGCGCTCAACGATCTCCTCTTCGGTTTTGCATTTACCCGCTACCGCTTCGAACTCAGACAGGTTCGGCGTAAGCAGCGTCGCCCCGCGATAGCGTTCGAAATCGGTGCCTTTCGGGTCGATCAGCACCGGCACACCGGCATCGCGCGCCAGCGTAATCATCTGCTGCACGCTGGCCAGCGCCCCTTTGGCGTAGTCAGAGAGCACCAGCGCGCCGATATTGCCCAGCGCCTGGTTGATGCGCTCGTGCAGCGGCTCTGGATCCACGCCTTCAAAGCCCTCTTCGAAGTCGAGGCGGATCAGCTGCTGGTTGCGCGACAGCACACGCAGCTTGGTGATGGTCGGGTGCGTCGGAACAGAAACGAAGTCACATTTGACGTTCACGTCCGCCAGGGTCTTGCTCAGCGCACGCGCCGCGTCGTCGATACCGGTCAGCCCCACCAGACGCGAGTGCGCGCCGAGGGAAGCAATGTTCATCGCCACGTTTGCCGCGCCGCCAGGACGCTCTTCAATGGTATCCACCTTCACCACCGGGACCGGGGCTTCCGGGGAAATGCGGCTGGTTGGCCCATACCAGTAGCGATCCAGCATCACATCGCCAACCACCATAACTCCAGCACGTTCAAACTCTGGCAGTGTTACTTTCATTCCTGACTCCAGAAAGATTCACAATTTGCGCGCGATAATATCACACTTGTTTTGTTACGCACGGTTCCACCAGCCACTTCTGCCAGCAGGCCCGCACCAGCTCTCGCTCGGGGTTAAAACAGTCGAGCGGCAGATGGCCTGGCTGCTCCTGCAGGGCGAGATGGTGCAACTCATCGCGCAGCGTGGTGTAGGCGCGAGTCAGTGCCAGCGCCTCGTGCTCGTCCATAATGTCGTTTTGCGCCAGCAGCTCCAGAATGCGCACGTTATCCGACCAGCGGGTGAGCTTCGGCTTGCTGTGCGCGTCCCGCAGCACCAGATACTGGGTAATAAATTCAATGTCGGTGATACCGCCTTCATCGGCTTTGATATCAAAGCGATCCTTGTGCTTATTACCCAGATGAGCGCGCATCTTCTCGCGCATCTCGCGCACTTCAGTTTGCAGCGTCGGGCCCTCGCGCGTGGCGGTGAGCACGTCGCGACGAATAGTATCGAACTGCGCGTTCAGCTGCGGATCGCCATACACCACCCGGGCACGCACCAGGGCCTGATGCTCCCAGGTCCAGGCTTCGTTCTTCTGATAGTCGGCGAAGGCGTCGGTAGAGGTGACCAGCATCCCCGCCGCCCCGGACGGGCGCAGGCGGGCATCCACTTCATACAGAATGCCGGACGAGGTCCGGGTGCTGAACAAGTGCATGATGCGCTGGGCGAGGCGCAGGTAGAACTGACGACCGTCGATCACCCGCTCGCCGTCGGTCATCACATCTACCGGGCAGTCGTGAAGGAAAATCAGATCCAGATCGGAGCTGTAGCCCAGCTCCCAGCCGCCCAGCTTGCCGTAGCCCACCACCGCAAAGCCGCGCCCTTCGCGATCGGCCAGGTGCTTCGGCTGGCCGTAACGGGCCACCATCTGCACCCACGCCTGATGGACCACCGCATCAATAATCGCTTCCGCCAGCCAGGTTAAGTGATCGCTCACTTTCATCACCGGCAGGGTTCCGGAGATATCTGCCGCCGCCACGCGCAGCAGCTGCGCCTGCTTAAACTGACGCAGCGCTTCCAGCTGTTGCTCTTCGTCCTCTTCCGGTACGCGCAGCAGGTACTGGCGCAGCTCGTCGCGATAGGCATCGGTCGCCGTCGGCTGGTAAAGGGTGTTGGGATCGAGCAGCTCGTCCAGCAGCAGCGGATAGCGCGCCAGCTTGCTGGCAATCATCGGCGAGGCGGCGCAGAGGGAGATCAGGTGCTTCAGCGCCCCGGGGAACTCGCTGAGCAACTCCAGATAGGTGGTACGGGTGATGATCCCGCTCAGCAGCGGGGTCAGGCGCGACAGGGGAACCGGCGCATCGGCGCGGGAGCAGACGTCGCTGAGCAGGTGCGGCATCAGGTGATCCAGCACCTGGCGGCCGCGCGGGCCGATGGCACGCTTGTTCAGTTCAAGGCGGAAATCGGCAATCAGCGCCACAACCCGATGGCGATCGTCATCGCTGAGGTGAGTCAGCACCGGTGTGGTGTCGTCCTCCTGCAGCGCATCCTGCCACAGCTCGCGCCAGTGCTCGGACAGCTCATCATCCTGGGATTCGCTCTCATCGTCGCCGATCAGATCGTTAAAAATGCGCCGCACCGCCGCCATGTGCGCATCCAGCGCGTCGGTCAGCGCCTGCCAGTCGTCAACGCGCATCCCCCAGGCGAGACGGGCGCGATTGAGCTCATCCCCCGGCAGGGTCTGAGTTTGTTCGTCATTGATGCTCTGGAGCAGGTTTTCCAGTCGCCGTAAAAAGAGGTAGGCCTCGCGCAGGATCCGGTCATCGCCTTCCGGCAACAGGTTCAACTGAGCGATGGCGGCCAGGGTGGGCAGCAGGGAGCGGGACTGCAGCGAGGGCTCGCGTCCGCCGCGGATCAGCTGGAACACCTGGACGATAAACTCAATCTCGCGAATGCCGCCCGCCCCCAGCTTGATGTTGTCTTTCAGGCCGCGACGACGCACTTCCCGGGCAATCATCCCTTTCATGTTACGCAGCGACTGAATAACGCTGAAATCAATGTAGCGACGGAACACGAACGGGCGCAGCATGGCGCGCAGCTCGTTGGCATACGCATCGCCGGTATCGCCCATGATCCGCGCCTTCACCATCGCGTAGCGTTCCCAGTCGCGGCCCTGCTCCTGGTAGTAATCTTCCAGTGCAGCATAACTCAGCACCAGCGGGCCGCTGTCGCCAAACGGGCGCAGGCGCATGTCCACGCGATAGACAAAGCCATCCTGAGTAGGTTGATCGAGGGCCTTAATCAGCCGCTGCCCCAGGCGGGTAAAGAACTGGGCGTTATCCAGCTCGCGACGTCCGCCGCGGGTGGCGCCCTTCTCCGGCCAGGCGAAGATCAGGTCGATATCCGAGGAAAAGTTAAGTTCGCCCCCGCCCAGTTTGCCCATGCCCAGAATCATCAGCGGCTGCGGGGTACCCTCCTCGCTGCACGGCGTGCCCCACTCGCGGCAGCAGGCGTCGTACAGCCAGTCCCGGGCGGCGACGATCAGCGTCTCCGCAAGGTGACTTAACTGCTGCAACGTGCTCTCTTCACTCACCAGCATCAGCGCCTGCGCCCAGGCGATGCGCACCATCACCCGACGGCGGAACTGGCGCAGCACGCGCATCAGCGCGGGTTCATCGCTGATATCCACCAGCGCGTCCTGCAACCACTGCGCGTAGTGCTGCCACTCGTCCGCTTGGGGTGGCGAGGCTTCAAGCTCTGCCAGCCAGTCAGGATGGGCGGTGACGCTCTCCTGCACAAAATCGCTGAAGGTCAGTACCTGCCGGGTCTGCTCGCTTAACGACGAGGCGGGTAATGCTTCCGGCAGACGTTCACATACCGTCTGCCACTGCTGCTGTAAGGGTGAAGAAAGCGGCATCATGGGGGTTCCTTGCCTGCGTTAACGTTTTCCGCTGTGCAGCCAGAATGGCTCCTGCGAAATGGCTTCGTTGCGGAAATGCTCAATTTCAATGTGCTGGCGGGTCTTGATGGCATACAGCAGCCCTTGCCAGTTCTCCAGCCATGCGCGGGCAACCGGCCCGTCATAGGCCCCTGCCAGCAGCAGGATGCTGTCGATATTGCGCGCCAGACGGATCAGCTGATCGCCATACTGATCGCCCAGCGGATGTCCGAAAATGGTTTTCAGTTCAGCGGCGTGGCGGGACAGGTGGGTATCGGCAAAACGCTTAAAGGAGTCGTCGATTTTGGCCTGCGCCTTCGCATCGAGGAAGGTGCGCCAGCCGCGATTGATCAGGAACTCGGTCAGGGTCAGTTTCGCCGTCGCGGTTTGCGGGCTGTAGATCGCCGTCTCAGCAGAGACCTCAGAGGCCATCAGGGCTTCAACCTGGGTCAGCAGATCACGTAAGTGAGCACTAGCTTTACGCGGCACAATGCCGCCGAACAGCGTCAGGCTGTGACGCACCAGCGCCATCGCCGCCAGTACCTCGGCTTTCGCCCCCTTCACGCCGCGGACCCACAGCTCCTCGTGGTATTGCCACTGGCTCAACGCCAGCTCCAGCGAGGCTTCAAAGCCCTGCTCAACCGAGGATTTTGGCGCAACGCGCAGAATCTCGGTCGGCTTCAGAACACGCGGAGCATTGCCCTGGGCCAGATGATAGCCGCGAGCGGCCTTGCTCAGGCTGCCCTGGCGCAGACCGCTCAGCGTCACCAGCTTGCGGGCCAGCTTCAGCACGTCATCGGCGTGGCCTTCCAGCAGCTCCAGCTCGAGTTCGCAGATCGGCTCCTGGAACTCACCGGCTTTCACTTCTCCCAGGTCGAGGGCGATTTCAATTCGGCTTTTACCTTCGTTCACCAGCCACTTCTCGCGCCAGAAATCGGTGCTGAACAGCGGGTTAACGCGCTCCGCCAAATCGTCAGGGAGTTGGCCTTCCGGCCACACTTCCGCCGGGAAACGCGCCAGCTCCAGCTCGGGCTGGCTGATATCGATGTTGTATTCCGGGCGCTGATGCAGGCCGCCGACCACGCGACCGCCGATCTTCATGGTCATCTCGTAGCGTCCGTCCACGCCGCGGATACGCAGACCCCGGTCATGACGGCGCAGCCACAGGTCCTGGGTTTCGTAATAGATGTTGAGCAGTTGCACCGGAGCGTGATGCTCGCCGGTCAGCTGATGCAGATGAGTTCGCAGCGCATCGACGCTGCCGTTTTCAACGATAAACTTTAATTCGATTTCCTGAGCCATGGCCTTGTTCTTTTGATTGCAATATCGTGGGGTAAATTACGGCGAACTTACTCGCCACTTTTTTGTCAGTAGATAGTATTTTGCGCCAGATTGCCACGCAATGGGCAATTTGACGGGCGTAAAGTTTGCTACAGTGGCCAACAGAGCACAGAGGATTCCGAATGCTGACGAATCCTTTGAGCCTGAAGTCTGTTTCCACTAATATCGTTCCACTTTTCATGAAAATAACGACTGCCTGATGCCTAAATTACGCCTGATCGGACTGACATTACTTGCTTTAAGCGCCGCGACCGTGGTCCACGCAGAAGAGAAGCGCTACGTTTCTGACGAACTGAACACCTGGGTACGCAGTGGTCCGGGTGACAATTATCGCCTCGTGGGTACGATTAATGCCGGCGAGGAAGTGGTGCTGTTGCAGAGCAACGCGGAATCCAACTACGGCCAGGTGCGCGACAGCAGCGGCCGTACCGCCTGGATCCCCCTGAAAGAGCTTAGCACCGACCCGAGCCTGCGCACCCGCGTGCCGGATCTGGAAAACCAGGTCAAAACCCTGACCGACAAGCTGACCAATATCGACGCCACCTGGAACCAGCGCACCGCTGAAATGCAGCAGAAAGTGGCTCAGAGCGACGGGGTGATCAACGGTCTCAAAGATGAGAACCAGAAGCTGAAGAACGAGCTGATCGTCGCCCAGAAAAAGGTGAGCGCGGCTAACCTGCAGCTGGATGACAAACAGCGCACCATCATCATGCAGTGGTTTATGTATGGCGGCGGCGTGCTGGGTATGGGTCTGCTGCTGGGTCTGGTGCTGCCACATCTGGTGCCGAGCCGTAAACGTAAAGACCGTTGGATGAACTAAGTCGCCATCTCTGCCACACTTACGTATTATTTTGCCAATATTTGATACGGGAGAGTGTGGCGTGAAGATTTATCTGGTCGGTGGTGCGGTTCGTGATGCGTTGTTAGGTCTGCCGGTCAAAGATAAAGACTGGGTGGTGGTGGGAGCCACCCCTCAGGCAATGCTCGACGCGGGTTACCAGCAGGTAGGCCGCGATTTCCCTGTGTTTCTGCACCCGCAAAGCCGCCAGGAGTACGCTCTGGCGCGTACCGAACGTAAATCCGGCGTCGGTTATACCGGTTTTACCTGCCATGCCGACCCTGACGTTACCCTCGAAGAGGATTTGCAGCGTCGGGATCTGACCATCAATGCCCTCGCGCAGGATGAAAACGGCCATATCATCGATGCCTACGGCGGTCAGCAGGATCTGCAAAACCGCATCCTGCGCCATGTTTCCCCGGCTTTCTCTGAAGATCCGCTCCGCGTACTGCGCGTGGCGCGCTTTGCAGCCCGCTATGCCCATCTGAGCTTCCGCATCGCCGACGAAACCATGGCGCTGATGACGGCGATGACCGACGCGGGCGAGCTGGAACACCTCACCCCGGAGCGCGTATGGAAAGAGACGGAGAATGCGCTCACCACCCGTAATCCGCAGGTTTACTTCCAGGTGCTGCGCGACTGCGGAGCGCTCAAAGTGCTGTTCCCGGAACTGGACGCGCTGTTTGGCGTGCCAGCCCCGGCGAAGTGGCACCCGGAAATTGATACCGGCATCCACACCCTGATGACCCTGAGCATGGCGGCGATGCTCAGCCCGGAGGTGGACGTGCGCTTCGCCACCCTCTGCCACGATCTCGGCAAAGGCTTAACGCCACCCGAACTCTGGCCACGCCATCACGGCCACGGCCCGGCGGGGGTCCGACTGGTTGAACGGGTTTGCCAGCGCATGCGGGTGCCAAACGAGATCCGCGATCTGGCGAAGCTGGTCGCCGAGTTCCATGACCTGATCCACACCTTCCCGATCCTCAAACCAGCCACCATCGTGAAGCTGTTCGACAGCATTGACGCCTGGCGCAAGCCGCAGCGCGTGGAGCAGATCGCCCTGACCAGCGAAGCCGACGTGCGCGGGCGCACCGGGTTTGAAGCCAACGACTATCCGCAGGGGCGACTGTTGCGTGAAGCCTGGGAGGTGGCGAAAGCCGTGCCGACGCAAGGGGTGATCGAGGCCGGATTTAAAGGGCCAGAGATTCGGGAAGAGTTAACAAAGCGGCGGATTCAGGCAGTAGCGGACTGGAAGGAACAGCGTTGCCCTCAGCCGAAAGACTGAGGGCAGTGAATCATCAGAAGAAGACCACGTAAACCGCGGCCGCCACGATAAAGCGATAGATGGCGAACGGGATAAACGAGATGCGCTTGATCAGCTGCAGGAAGGTTTTAATGGCGATCAGCGCCACGATAAACGCAGTGATAAAGCCCACGGCAAACATCGGGATGTCGCCCACGGTCAGGAAGTGGTAGCTCTTGTAGAGATCGAGCGCGGTCGCACCCATCATCATCGGTACTGCCAGCAGGAACGAGAACTCCGAGGCCGCATAGCGGCTCACGCCCACCAGCATCCCGCCGGAAATGGTCGCTCCGGAACGGGAGAAGCCCGGCCACAGCGCCAGACACTGGAAGCAGCCAATCATAAACGCCTGGCGGTAGGTCATATCATCCAGACCCGGCGCACGTGGCTCTTTTGGCTTGAACAGCTCGGCGGCAATCAGCAGGAAACCACCCACCACCAGCGCGTACATCACGTTAATCGGGTTGAACAGCGATTTGATGGTGTCGTGCAACACCAGCCCCAGCACCACCGCCGGGATCATCCCAAGCAGAATGTGCAGCAGCGTTAAGCGCCCTTTGCCGGTGCCTTCATGGGGCGGGTGGCCAAAGTGAATACCAATCAGCCCGAACAGACGGCGCCAGAACATCACCACCACTGCCAGAATGGATCCTAACTGGATCACCACCTCAAAGGTTTTCGCCGTTTCGCCTTCGAAACCCAGCAGATGGCCAACAATAATCATATGGCCCGTACTGGAAACCGGCAGAAACTCTGTCAATCCTTCGACCACACCCAGTATTGCTGCCACCAGCAGGGAGTGCATATCGCTCATCAATAAACCCCTAAAAAGACAGAAAAAAACGGGTTACCCAGGGGGTAACCGCAGAATGAACAGCTGTAAGACTGATTTAACAGGAATTGGTTTAACGATGATACCGTTAAATATTTCCTTTCAGATTTTGGCTACGCTCAATGATAACGCCCACATTGGCCGCCCGCGCCACCGCGCCCGGCTTGCTGACTTTGATGCGTACCCACGGGGAATTAAAGCGGCTGAGCAGCAGTTCCGCCACCTCTTCCGCCACGCGTTCCACCAGCGCAAAACGCTGCCCTTCCACGTGGCTGATGACCGTTTCGCTGACGTCGGCATAGCTCAGACAGTCGTTCACATCATCGCTTTTCGCGGCGGCGACGTTATCCCAGCCCATTTCGATATCGAACACTAACTTCTGTTCGATGGTCTGTTCCCAGTCATACACCCCGATAGTGGTGATTACCGAAAGTTGCTCTATAAATACTATATCCATCACGACCTGCCTGGTTTTTGGCTAAACCGGATACCACTCCCGGCGAATTATGCGTATTATCCACAGATGCTAAGTACAAAACGATATTTTCAAAACGGAACAGCGTTATGAGTGCAATCGCGCCTGGAATGATCCTCCTTGCTTACCTTTGCGGCTCAATTTCCAGCGCCATTCTGGTCTGCCGTATCGCCGGGTTACCTGACCCACGCGAGAGTGGTTCCGGGAATCCGGGGGCGACCAATGTACTACGAATTGGCGGCAAAGGAGCAGCCGTAGCGGTTCTGATTTTTGACGTCCTGAAAGGCATGCTTCCCGTCTGGGGCGCGTATGCGCTGGGCGTTACGCCATTCTGGCTGGGGCTGATTGCTATCGCCGCCTGTCTGGGCCACATCTGGCCGGTATTCTTCCGTTTTAAAGGCGGTAAAGGCGTGGCCACCGCATTTGGTGCCATCGCCCCCATTGGCTGGGATCTCACCGGCGTGATGGCCGGCACCTGGCTGCTCAGCGTGTTGCTCAGCGGTTACTCCTCCCTTGGCGCTATCGTCAGCGCGCTGATTGCCCCGTTTTACGTCTGGTGGTTCAAACCCCAGTTCACCTTCCCGGTGTCGATGCTCTCCTGCCTGATCCTGCTGCGTCATCATGACAACATCCAGCGCCTGTGGCGTCATCAGGAGACTAAAATCTGGTCGAAGCTGAAGAGAAAGAAGAAAGAGCCGCAGTAGCGCCCTTTCGCCTTCGCCCCTTAGTTATGCCTTATAACCAAATGTGATTTAGATCGTTTTCTTGCTGTGAGTACTCTTTTTGTTCGTACAGCCAACACAACATAAGAAAATGACAGAGATCGCAGATCCAACCTCACTTGCAACGGCAGGAAACACTCCCGACGGGGAGATCAAATGGGTCCGCAACGCGGCGGATGTCACCCAACTGGTCAATGAAGGCTCACAGGGCCGGGCCAATGCGCGTATCGTCATCGGGATTGCCCTTGGCGGTATCTTTCTCGATGCCTATGACCTGGGCGCGCTGGCGTTCGGCATCAAAGATATTACCCGCGAGTTCAACCTCACCCCCGCAGGCACCGGCATGGTGGCCTCGGCCATCACCTTCGGTGCGATTGTCGGGGCGCTGATTGGCGGCTACCTGACGGATAAAATCGGGCGCTACCGGGTCTTTATGGCCGACATGGTGTTCTTCGTGGTCGCGGCCATCGCCTGTGCCTTTGCCCCGAACGAGTACGTGCTGGCCGGAGCGCGCTTTGTGATGGGTCTGGGCGTGGGGATCGACCTGCCCGTGGCGATGGCCTTCTTAAGCGAGTTCGCGAAGCTGAAGGGCCCCGGCAACAAAGCCGCCAGCGTCGCCATGTGGTGCCCTACCTGGTATGCCGCGATCAGCATTTCGTATCTGCTGGTACTCTTCTTCTATAGCGTATTGCCAGAGACGCACAGCGACTGGCTGTGGCGAATTATCCTCGGCTTCGGGGCGATCCCCGCGCTGGTGATCATTGCCATCCGCAGCCGGTATATGAGCGAATCCCCGGTGTGGGCAGCGAATCAGGGCAACCTGAAAGAGGCGGCAGCGATCCTGCGCAAGGCGTATAACATTAATGCCCACGTGCCGCAGGAGGCGCTCGATCAGCCCGCCCCGGTGGTGAACAAAGCCAGCTGGGGTAACTACCTGAATCTGTTCCGCGGGGTCTATCTGCGCCGCACTACCCTGGCCACGCTGCTGTCGATTGTCTCGTCCTTCGCCTATAACGCCGTGGCCTTTGGCCTGCCGGTGATTATCTCCAGCTTCTTTGTGCAGTCGATGCTGACCACGATTCTGATCTCACTGGCCCTGAACCTGCTGTTCGCCTTTGTCGGCGGTCTGCTGGCGGTGCGGCTGGTGCCGCGTTTTGGCGCATGGCGGATGTCACTGGGAGGTTATACCTGCCAGCTGATTGCCCTGCTGGTGCTGGCGATTATCGGTCGTCCGGAAGGTGCCGCAGAGGGGGTTACGGCGGTGGCGATGCTGGCGCTGTTCCTGTTCGGCCAGGGCTTTGGGCCGGGGGCGCATACCATGACCTTTGCTTCGCTCAGTTACCCGACCTCGCTGCGCGGTGTGGGTGTGGGGCTGAACCAGACGCTGATGCGCAGCAGCTCGACGCTGTCGCTGTTTATGTTCCCGCTGCTGGTGGCCTCGATGGATACGGCTGTTTTCTGGGTGATTGCCCTGGCACCGCTGATTGGGTTGGTTTCGCTGCTGGCGATCCGCTGGGAACCGTCCGGGTATGATATTGATGCGGAGGATTACCGGTAAGTTTCTCTTTTTAAGGAGTGGAATCGTTCCGTTCACTATCACTCCTCTGCTTTATGTATAACCCGCTGCGGTGAACGTGTTAAGGGGGCCGCCGCCGCCCCCTTAACAATCCCGGCTCCCGGCAAAGAAAATCGCCGCTTCGCGGTGCCTTCGGCTTATTCCCTTCGGCTATCGGGTCGGGCGTGATCCTACATCCATGTAGGTCACGCCCTCTCGGCGCATCCATGCGCCTCGCCCCGGCCTGCGGTCAACGCCTCAGCGATTTTCAGCCGGACTTTCGCTCCCTCAACCTTCTCTGCGGTTTGAAGGTGGCACCGGTGTTGAACCCCGCTGAAATCGGCGAACCGGAGACCGGATGACAAGGGCTGGACGCCAGGGATGGCGGCCAGAGGCGAATCGAGACAGGATGTCGAGTTGAGCCGACCGCAGGCGTCAGGTCGGGAGGTGAGCGTAGTGCGAAGCACCGATTTCTTCGCGGGGCCGCGGGGATTGCAAAGGGGGCGGCGGCAAGCCCCCTTTGCACGTTCACCGCAGATATGCGGAATGGGAGCAGAGGAATGATAGTGAACGGAAAATTCCACCGTTACCAATCCATCCATAAGTGACTCATATGACAGCCTTCATTTCCGCCAGGGCATACTAAAAAAATCCCGACGGCGAGCAGATGGATGAAGCATGTCAGCACCTCAGATGGTTGATAAAACAGTAAAAGGCTGGCAGGCATCGCTTGCTTTGCAGTTTTGTCACACCCCTGAAAAAACCCTCCTTCACTCTGCTCGTCATGTCGGCCCCCTTACCGTACAACGCCCGTTCTATCCCGAAGACGACACCTGCCACCTCTATCTGCTGCACCCGCCGGGCGGGATTGTTGGCGGGGATGAACTGACGATCGACGTCCACCTTGAGGCCCACAGCCACGCGCTGATCACCATGCCCGGTGCCAGCAAGTTCTACCGCAGCAACGGCGCGCTGGCGCGGCTGGATCAGCACTTCACCCTGGATGAGCACGCCACGCTGGAGTGGCTACCCCAGGACACCATTTTCTTCCCCGGCGCGAATGCCGCCCTGCGCTCGGTGTTTCATCTGCAGCGCAGCAGCACGCTATTGGCCTGGGAGCTGTTCTGCTTAGGCCGGCCGGTGATCGGCGAGATCTTCAGCCACGGGCAGATCGAAAGCCGCCTCGAGGTCTGGATCGACGGCGAACCGCTGCTGATCGAGCGTCAGCACCTGGCCGACGGCGATCTGACCCCCGTGGCGGAACACCCGTGGATCGGCACCCTGCTGTTTTACCCGGCCAGCGAAACGCAACTGGAGGAGGCCCGCGAGGCCCTGGCCCCGCTGGAGCATTTCGCCGGGGCAACCCTCACCGATGGCTTGCTGTCGGTGCGTTTTCTGGCCCATGACAACCTGATTTGCCAGCAGGCGATGCGCGAGATCTGGCAGCGCCTGCGCCCGCAGCTCACCGCCAAAGCCCCCTGCTCGCCCCGTATCTGGCACACCTGAGAGACGCACGATGGAACTGACCCCCAGAGAAAAAGACAAGCTGTTGCTGTTTACCGCCGCGCTGGTGGCCGAGCGCCGTCTCGCCCGCGGCGTGAAGCTCAATTACCCGGAATCGGTAGCCCTGATCAGCGCCTTCATTATGGAAGGTGCCCGCGACGGGCAGACGGTGGCGGAGCTGATGGAAGCCGGTCGCCACGTCCTGACCCGCAGCCAGGTGATGGAGGGCGTGCCGGAGATGATCCCGGACATTCAGGTGGAGGCCACCTTCCCGGACGGCTCCAAGCTGGTCACCGTTCACAATCCGATCCTGTAAGGGGGCAGCATGATCCCAGGCGAATACCAGATTAAACCCGGCCAGATCGCGATCAACGCAGGCCGTAACACCCTGAGCGTGATCGTCGAGAACCACGGCGACAGGCCGATCCAGGTCGGATCCCATTACCATTTTTACGAAGTGAATCCGGCCCTGAAGTTCGATCGTGAGCCTACCAGAGGCTTCCGGCTGAACATCGCCGCCGGTACCGCCGTGCGTTTCGAGCCCGGGCAAAAGCGGGCCGTAACGCTGGTGCAGGTGGCGGGCGCTCAGCGTATTGTCGGCTTTCGCGGCGAGGTGATGGGCGAGGTGAACCATGGCTGAGATCTCGCGCCAGGCCTATGCCGACATGTTTGGCCCCACCACCGGGGATAAAGTCCGGCTGGCCGATACCGAGCTGTGGATCGAGGTGGAACAGGATCTGACGATCTACGGTGAAGAGGTCAAATTCGGCGGCGGGAAGGTGATCCGCGACGGCATGGGTCAGGGGCAGATGACGGCGCAGGATTGCGTCGATCTGGTGCTGACCAACGCGCTGATCGTCGATCACTGGGGGATCGTTAAAGCCGATATCGGCGTGAAGGATGGACGGATCGTCGCCGTCGGCAAAGCCGGTAACCCGGACATTCAGCCCGGCGTGACCATCCCAATTGGCGCGGCCACCGAGGTGATCGCCGCCGAAGGGAAGATCGTTACCGCGGGCGGGGTCGATACCCACATCCACTGGATCTGCCCCCAGCAGGCCGAAGAGGCGCTGGTCTCTGGCGTCACCACCATGATCGGCGGCGGTACCGGCCCTGCCGCTGGCACCAATGCCACCACCTGCACGCCGGGGCCGTGGTATATCGCGCGGATGCTGCAGGCCGCCGACACCCTGCCGGTCAACATTGGCCTGCTGGGCAAGGGCAACGCCTCCAACCCGGATGCCCTGCGCGAGCAGGTTGCCGCCGGGGCGATTGGCCTGAAAATTCATGAGGACTGGGGGTCAACGCCCGCAGCTATCGACTGCTCCCTGACGGTGGCGGATGAGATGGATATCCAGGTGGCGCTGCACAGCGACACCCTCAACGAGGCCGGGTTTGTTGAAGACACGCTGGCGGCCATCGCCGGGCGCACCATCCACACCTTCCACACCGAAGGGGCGGGTGGCGGCCATGCGCCGGATATTATTACCGCCTGCGCGCACCCCAATATTCTGCCCTCCTCCACCAACCCGACCCTGCCCTATACGGTCAACACCATCGACGAGCATCTGGACATGCTGATGGTCTGCCACCATCTCGACCCGGATATCGCCGAGGACGTGGCCTTTGCCGAATCGCGCATTCGCCGGGAGACCATCGCCGCCGAAGACGTGCTGCATGACATCGGGGCCTTCTCCCTCACCTCGTCGGATTCGCAGGCGATGGGCCGGGTAGGCGAAGTGATTATCCGCACCTGGCAGGTGGCGCACCGGATGAAGGTGCAGCGCGGCCCGCTGGCGGACGAGACCGGCGAGAACGATAACCTGCGGGTGAAGCGCTATATCGCCAAGTACACCATCAACCCGGCCCTGACCCACGGCATCGCCCACGAGGTGGGGTCGATTGAGGCCGGCAAGCTGGCGGATCTGGTGGTCTGGTCCCCCGCCTTCTTTGGCGTCAAGCCGGCCACCATCGTCAAAGGCGGGATGATCGCCTGCGCGCCGATGGGCGACATTAACGCCTCGATCCCTACCCCGCAGCCGGTGCACTACCGGCCGATGTTTGGGTCGCTGGGTGCCGCCCGCCACGCCACCCGGCTGACGTTTCTCTCGCAGGCCGCCGCCGATAACGGTATTGCGCAGGAGTTGAACCTGCAGAGCGCCACCGCGGTGGTCAAAGGCTGCCGGACGGTGAAAAAGGCCGACATGATCCACAACGCCCTGCAACCGAACATTACCGTCGATGCGCAAACCTACGAGGTGCGCATTGACGGGGAACTGATCACCAGTGAGCCGGCAGAGGTCCTGCCGATGGCACAACGCTATTTTCTGTTCTGAGGAGAAATCATGATCACCTTAACCCAACGCCTCGACCATCCCCATCCCGTCACCACCCGGGTGACGCTGCCGATTGATGTCCGGGTCAAGAGCCGCGCCCGCGTGGTGCTGGACGACGGGCGCGATGCAGGCCTGATATTGCCGCGCGGCCTGCTGCTGCGGGGCGGCGACCTGCTCATCAGCGACGACGGCCGTGAGGTGGTGGAAGTTATTGCCGCCGCTGAGCCACTGTCGGTGGTGCGCTGCGCCGATCCTTTCCTGCTGGCGCGCGCCTGCTATCACCTGGGCAACCGCCACGTGCCGCTGCAAATTCTGCCCGGCGAGCTGCGTTATCACCACGATCACGTCCTCGACGAGATGCTGCACCTGTTCGACCTGGAAGTGACGTTCGCCAGGCTGCCGTTTGAACCGGAAGCAGGGGCCTACGCCAGCGAAGGTCATTCCCATTCGCACTCTCACGCTCATTCACATTAAGGATTAATCATGCGTAAGTTGTTACCTCTGCTGCTGCTGGCCTTCTCCCTGCCCGCGCTGGCCCATCCGGGACACGGCAGCGACAGTTTTCAGGCTGGCTTTTTCCATCCCCTGACCGGGCTGGATCATCTCCTGATGTTAACCGGCGCAGGCGTGCTCGCCGCCCTGAGCGGCCGCAAACTGCTGATGCCTTTTGCCACCCTCGGGATGATGCTGACCGGCGCGATCGCGGGCAGCCTGCTCGGCGGTTTTAGCGGGATGGAGATGCTGATTATCGCCTCGCTGGCGGTATGCGGCGTGATGATGTTCAAAACCGAAAACCGCCTGTTGCTGGCCGTCCCGGCGCTGGCGATGTTCCACGGCTGGGCGCACGGCGTCGAGATGGCAGGCCACAGCTTCTGGCTGTTCACCAGCGGCTTTATGCTCGCCAGCGCTGCGGTGCTGTGCGTCAGCTTTGCCGCCGGGTTGCTGCTGCGCCGCCACGACGGGCTGCGTAAAACCTTTGGCGGGGGGCTGATCGCCTCTGCGCTGCTGGCGCTGATGAGCTGATGGATCTGTCCCGCCAGCTGCGCCTGATGCAGCTCGCCAGCAGCAGCCTGCCGGTGGGATCCTATACCTGGTCCCAGGGGCTGGAGTGGGCAGCGGAAGCGGGCTGGGTCACCACCCCGGCCGCGTTCAAAGCCTGGCAATGTCAGCAGATGGAGCAGAGCTTTTTCTGCGTCGATCTGCCGTTGTTTGCCCGCCTGTATCGCGCCTGCGAGCAGCAGGATATTGCCGCCGCCTCGCGCTGGACAGCGTACCTCCTCGCCTGCCGCGAGACCCGCGAGCTGCGGGAAGAGGAGCGCAACCGCGGGGCAGCCTTCACCCGGCTGATCAAAAGCTGGGAGACGGACTGTCCACCCGACTGGCTGCCGCTGTTCTCGCAAAGCCAGCTGTGCGGCATGGCGTGGCTCGGCGTGCGCTGGGGGATCGATCTCCGCGAGATGGCGTTAAGCCTCGGCTACAGCTGGATTGAGAGCGCGGTGATGGCGGGCGTCAAACTGGTGCCCTTTGGTCAGCAGGCGGCCCAACTGTTGATCATCGATCTCTGCGATCGCTTTGCCGACGGGCTGGAGCAGGCCCTTCTGCGCCGCGATGACCAGTTGGGGGCGGCCACGCCGCTCTCGGCCATCGCCTCGGCGCGTCACGAAACCCAATATTCACGGTTATTCCGTTCCTGAGGAGTCTCTATGTCTGAGTACAAACATCCCCTGCGCGTGGGCGTCGGCGGCCCGGTGGGGTCGGGCAAAACCGCCCTATTGGAAGCCCTGTGTAAAGCGATGCGCGACCAGTATCAGCTGGCGGTGGTGACCAACGATATCTACACCAAAGAGGATCAGCGCATCCTCACCGAGGCAGGCGCCCTGGAGCCGGAGCGCATTGTCGGGGTAGAAACCGGCGGCTGTCCGCACACCGCGATCCGCGAAGATGCCTCGATGAACCTGGCGGCGGTGGAAGCGCTGAGCGAAAAGTTCGGCAATCTGGATCTGATCTTTGTCGAGAGCGGTGGGGATAACCTGAGCGCCACCTTCAGCCCCGAGCTGGCGGATCTGACGATCTACGTGATCGACGTGGCCGAAGGGGAGAAGATCCCGCGCAAAGGCGGGCCGGGGATCACCAAATCCGATTTTCTGGTGATCAACAAAACCGATCTGGCACCGTACGTGGGGGCCTCGCTGGAGGTGATGGAGCGCGACACCAACCGCATGCGCGGCGAGCGTCCCTGGACCTTTACCAACCTGAAAGCGGGCGACGGGCTGGGGACGATCATCGGCTTCCTGGAAGAGAAAGGGATGCTGAAGGTGTAAAAAAGCCTGGCATGACGCCAGGCTGTGGGCGTTATTTACAGCTGTTGCCCGCTGCGCCCTGCTGACGCCACACGCCCCAGGTGCCGCCGTTGCCCGGGGTTTCCTGGCCCGGGTTGACGTACCACTGGTTCATCCAGATTTTGCCGTCGTAAGACACTTTGGTGCATTTGGTCGGATAGGCAATCTTCGCGTTATAGGCCGGCGCATCCAGCGCCGGTGCCGCCGGTTTGCTCACTTTAATGGTCATGCTGTCCTGCGCAGTACGACCGTCCGCCCCGGTGGTGGTCAGGGTATAGGTCACTTCACCTTCGCTATTGGCCGGGATCGCCGCATAGGCATGGGCGCTGTTCAGGCTGTTAACCAGGGTGCCGTTCAGCTTCTCCTGCAGCCAGAAGGTACCGGCCCCTTTGGTCACGCTCCAGTTATACGATTTCGCATTCAGGCTCTTGCTGCCATCCAGCGGCCAGGTGCTGACGCCCGTGGCAGACGAAACCATGGTGTAATCCGCCCCGGCTACCGCCGTCGGGGCTGGCAGGGTTTCACCGCCGTTCTTCAGGGCCATAATGCGGGCAACGGCCCGCTCCATATCCGGCTGCGTCCCGATGATCGCCCCGGTGCCATTGGCGGCTGGGGTACCGGTCTCCTGCAGGATCTGGCGCATCTGCAGCGGGGTCACCGTAATACCGTGAGCTTTGGCAATCCCCGACAGGCTGGCAACCACCCCGGCGACGATTGGCGTGGACGATGAGGTTCCCCCGAAGTTATTGGTGTAGTTGGCATTGACGGTATTATTGAGGGTGCCGTAGCCGGTGGTGACGACATCGCTGCAGCCCCAGGATGAGCTGGTCACCCGCTTGCCATAGGTGCTGAAGTGAGCCCGCTGACCGGTCTTCGCACAGAAGGCCCCGGCGATAATCGCCCCGGAATCCCGCACCTGGGTATCCCATTTGCCATTGAACGCTGGCGAGTCGAGGTTGATATTGCCATTGCCCGCGGAGGTCACCACAAATACGCCTTTGTCGGTGAGCGCCTTAATGACGTTGAAATAGCTGACATCGTTTTCGATAGGGATATAGCAGGCCGAGGTACAGGTTCCGGCCACTTCTCCGCCCCAGGTCTGCATATTTAACGAGACCACATCCCCCGCGTTTAATTGAGGGATCATGTTATAGAGGTTGGTCGATGGCCAGGCGGCATAGGCGACTTTACTTTTATAGCTCAGGCCACGCACGCCGGAGCCAATATCCCGCGCCGCCAGAATGCCGACGGAAGCGGTATTATGTTGCCGTTCGGTGCAGGTCTCTTTGTTGGGCCCCTGCAGGAAAGCAATCGGCGGTAAATTCAGATGTTTATCATTCCAGCCACAGTTTTCGGACGAGACGATAGTAATGTCTTCACCCTCATTGCCCTTATAGGAATTCACACTGTCACGGTTAACGCCACCCATATAATAGCCAGCACGTTTTTCACCAGGTGATTTTAAATAATCCTGCAGGTGGCGATAATCCGGAATAGATGAGGCGGTGAGATTCCCGTTTATCGACGATTTTAATTTCGGTTTGCTTTGGGTTGTTTCCTGCTGGGTATCATCTAACGAAACGGGAATAGTTTCAGGATAAACAGATTCAACATTCTGGTTGTGTTCCAGCTCGGTAATAATTGTGTTGATGAAGTTTTTGTCCTGCCCTTTACTCTCCGGCAGGGTGACACGCAAATAACGGTCAAAACCGTAACGCGTATTTAGCTCATTCAGTTCGGCAGACTTATCCGCCTGGAACATGGGGGTGAGGACCAGGGTCGGGTCGCTCAGGGTCAGCTTGCGGGCCGCAGCGGTTGTGCCCTCGGTGCCCGGCTTCAGCGTCACGATGATCGCTGCGTAAGAGATACCTTCCTGAGCCAGCTCCGCCTGAGGCAGGGTTGCAGCGTGCGCGGAACAGGTAACGGCTGCGCAAATTAACAGTGATAAAATACATTTTTTCATTTTAGCCAACGATCCTTTATGACATTAATTAAAATCCTTCTTTTTCAGCATGAATTAAAAAAGTAAGCGGACCTATAAGAGCGCTCTTTTAAAAAATAAGAAATCTCTTGTCATTAAACGTTGGCTTAGCAGCGGCGCTATTTAAATCTGTCAAGTCCTCGCTGCGGGTAAAAATATTTATTCCTTTGCAATCCATCCGGGCGCACACAATATAAAATTACATCCTGGGCAAACTCTAATTAACGCCGCTAAAGGAAAATCCAATGACAATTAAAATGGTGATTGCGGATGAGCATACCGTGATCCGCCGGGGGATCGGCGCCATGATCGGCGATAACGCCTCTCTGGCGCTCTCATTCTGTGGCGAAGCCGCCTCAACCGGAGAGCTTCTGGCGTTGCTGGCGCACGAAACCCCCGACATTTTGTTGCTGGGCTATACGCTGCGGGATCCGCAGAACGGCATGGAGGGGCTGGCGCTGGTGAAGTGGTTAACCCGCCACTACCCGTCGCTGCAGGTGATGATGCTCTCGCCCGATACCAACCCGCTGCTGATCCGCCTCGCGCTGGAGGCAGGTGCGAAAGCCTGGCTCAGCCGTCACAGCGATGAAAAGATCCTCAGCCAGGCGTTACAGTCGGTGATCGATGGCGAAGTGTACGTCGAGCGCACCCTGATGAACGCCCTGTTTAAAGGCGGGAAAATGATGAATGAGGCGCTGTCCGTCCGGGAGACTGACGTGCTGCGTTTGATCTGTAGGGGACTGAGCCTGACGGATATCTCGCGGCGGATGCATCTGAGCATTAAAACCGTGAGCGCCCATAAAATGCGGGCGATGGACAAGCTAGGGGTGAAGAACAGTTGCCAGCTCTACTGCCTGCTAGCGAAAACCCGGATGTTTGATATCGCACTCTGACATCCGGGTCACTTTCATCAGGCGGCAGGCAGTTCTGCCAGCGGCCAGCGCGGACGGACGGAGACGCTGAGATCCGCCGTAGCACCCGGCTTCAGACGTACCATCCCGGCATAGGCGATCATCGCCCCGTTATCGGTACAGAATTCCGGACGGGCGTAGAACACCTCACCGCGACGCTTTTGCATCATTTCCGCCAGCTTCGCACGCAGGGTACGGTTGGCGCTGACGCCACCCGCCATCACCAGACGCTTAAAGCCGGTCTGATCCAGAGCGCGCTTGCACTTGATCATCAGCGTATCCACCACCGCATCTTCAAAAGCACGGGCGATATCAGCGCGGGTCTGATCGTCATCTTCATTATTACGGATGGTATTCGCCGCGAAGGTTTTCAGCCCCGAGAAGCTGAAATCCAGACCCGGACGATCCGTCATCGGACGCGGGAAGACAAAGCGCCCTTCCGTGCCCTGGGATGCCATCTTCGACAGCATCGGGCCGCCCGGGTAATCGAGACCCAGCAGCTTGGCGGTTTTATCGAAGGCTTCACCCGCCGCATCGTCAATGGACTCACCCAGCAGTTCGTATTCACCAATACCGGTGACGCTGATCAACTGGGTGTGGCCGCCGGAAACCAGCAGCGCCACAAACGGAAACGCCGGTGGATTGTCTTCCAGCATCGGCGCCAGCAGGTGCCCTTCCATATGGTGAACCGGGATTGCCGGGACATCCCACGCGAACGCCAGCGAACGACCAATAGTCGCGCCCACCAGCAGCGCCCCCACCAGCCCTGGACCGGCAGTGTAGGCTACGGCGTCGATATCTTTTGCCGTTAAGCCCGCCTCTTTCAGCGCCGCCTGAATCAGTGGCACCGTTTTACGCACATGGTCGCGGGAGGCCAGCTCCGGCACCACGCCGCCGTAGTCAGCATGTAATTTCACCTGACTATACAGTTGGTTGGCGATCAGCCCTTTTTCATCGTCGTAGATCGCGATGCCGGTTTCATCGCAGGATGTTTCAATACCCAGTACACGCATGACTTGTTTTACCTCACTCAGATACCGCGCAGTGTAGAGCCTGGGCGGGTTGATGTAAAACTTTCCTCACCCCTGGAGTTCTCTTCGTGTATACTCCTCACCCTTATAAAAGTCCCTTTCAAAAACGGCCGCGGTGCTTTACAAAGCAGCAGCAATTGCAGTAAAATTCCGCACCATTTTGAAATAAGCTGGCGTTGATGCCAGCGGCAAACCGAATTTATAAAGGTGAGAGTTACATGCCGGTAATTAAAGTACGTGAAAACGAGCCGTTCGACGTAGCACTGCGTCGCTTCAAGCGTTCATGCGAGAAAGCAGGTGTTCTGGCTGAAGTTCGTCGTCGTGAGTTCTATGAAAAACCAACGACCGAACGTAAGCGCGCTAAAGCTTCTGCTGTGAAACGTCACGCGAAGAAACTGGCTCGCGAAAACGCACGCCGTACTCGTCTGTACTAATCTTTTGAGGACGCACGTCCTCAATTGTCAGACAGAGTAATAGTCGTAAGGCCGTGCTTCCGGAAGGAATGCGCGGCTTGTTTTCGTTTATGAATCAGGACTTACACAAAATCATTCACACTGTATCAAGGCGGCAAGTGAGTGAATCCCCGGAGCTTACTTAAGTAAGTGACAGGGGTGAACGAGCGCAGCCAACGCAGAGACAGTTTGAAGGATGAAGTGTAATCGCGGGGCCTATGGCTGGACGAATTCCACGTGTATTTATTAATGATCTGCTGGCAAGAACCGACATCGTCGATCTCATCGACGCGCGGGTAAAGCTGAAGAAGCAGGGCAAAAACTACCACGCGTGCTGTCCATTCCATAACGAGAAAACCCCCTCTTTCACCGTTAACGGTGAAAAACAGTTCTACCACTGCTTCGGCTGTGGCGCGCACGGCAACGCCGTCGACTTTTTGATGAACTACGACAAGCTCGAGTTCGTTGAAACCGTCGAAGAGCTGGCAGCCATGCACAATCTTGAAGTGCCTTATGAAGCAGGCAGTGGCCCCAGCCAGATAGAGCGTCATCAACGACAAACGCTGTATCAGCTGATGGACGGCCTGAACGCATTTTACCAACAGTCTCTTAAGCAACCTGCCGCTGAGCCTGCGCGTCAATATTTGAACCAGCGCGGACTGAGCGACGATGTTATTGCGCGTTTCGCTATTGGTTACGCCCCTCCCGGTTGGGATAACGTGTTAAAGCGTTTTGGCGGCAATAGCGAAGATCGTAAATCCCTCATCGACGCGGGCATGCTGGTCACTAATGACAAGGGACGCAGCTATGACCGCTTCCGCGAGCGGGTGATGTTCCCCATTCGCGACAAGCGTGGCCGGGTAATTGGTTTTGGTGGACGCGTGCTGGGCGATGCCCTGCCGAAATACCTTAACTCCCCGGAAACGGACATTTTCCATAAGGGCCGCCAGCTGTATGGCCTGTATGAAGCCCAGCAGGATAACGCTGAACCGCAGCGCCTGTTGGTGGTCGAAGGCTATATGGATGTGGTGGCGCTGGCGCAGTTCGACATTAATTATGCCGTTGCGTCTCTGGGCACCTCCACGACCGCCGACCATATTCAGCTGCTGTTTCGGGTGACCAACACCGTGGTTTGCTGTTACGACGGCGACCGTGCCGGACGCGAAGCCGCCTGGCGCGCGCTGGAAACGGCGCTGCCTTATATGACCGACGGGCGTCAGTTACGCTTTATGTTTCTGCCCGACGGCGAAGACCCGGATACGCTGGTGCGTAAAGAGGGCAAAGCGGCATTTGAAGCGCGGATGGAGCAGGCTCAGCCGCTCTCCACGTTTCTGTTTAACAGCCTGATGCCGCAGGTCGATTTGAGTACCCCGGATGGCCGCGCCCAGCTGAGCACGCTGGCGTTACCGCTGATTACTCAGGTGCCTGGCGAAACGTTGCGCATCTATCTGCGTCAGGAGTTGGGTAAGAAACTCGGCATTCTGGATGACAGTCAGCTTGAACGTTTAATGCCAAAGCTGGCGGATAGCGGAGCGGCTCGCCCGGCGCCACAGCTAAAACGCACAACCATGCGTATACTGATAGGACTGCTGGTGCAAAACCCGGAACTGGCACCGAAAGTGCCGTCTCTGGAAGGTTTGAACCACGAAAAGCTGCCGGGACTTGGCTTATTTGCAGAACTGGTCAACACTTGTCTCTCACAGCCAGGTCTGACCACAGGGCAACTTTTAGAGCACTATCGCGGAACAAAAGCGTCCGCCACCCTTGAAAAACTGTCGATGTGGGACGATATAGCAGATAAAGATATCGCTGAAGAGACCTTCACCGACTCGCTCAACCATATGTTTGATTCGATGCTTGAACTGCGCCAGGAAGAGTTGATAGCTCGCGAGCGCACACACGGTTTAAGCAGCGAAGAACGCCGGGAGCTCTGGATGATTAACCAGGAACTGGCGAAGAAATAAAAGAATTTAACGGCTTAAGTGCCGAATATCGTTCGGGTAGATCCCGACAGCCGCACTGAGAGGCAGCGGCACAAATACAAGTACGCCCTCGCTTTAAAGGTTGGCAGCCGTATCGCCGACACCAATCAAACGAATAAGTGTGGATACCGTCTTATGGAGCAAAACCCGCAGTCACAGCTGAAACTTCTTGTCCAACGTGGTAAGGAGCAAGGCTATCTGACCTATGCCGAGGTCAATGACCATCTGCCGGAAGATATCGTCGACTCCGATCAGATCGAAGACATCATCCAAATGATCAATGACATGGGTATTCAGGTGATGGAAGAAGCCCCTGATGCCGATGATCTGTTGCTTGCTGAAAACTCAAACAACACCGACGAAGATGCAGAAGAAGCTGCTGCACAGGTTCTGTCGAGTGTTGAATCAGAAATCGGCCGCACAACGGACCCGGTGCGCATGTACATGCGTGAAATGGGTACCGTTGAGCTGTTGACCCGTGAAGGCGAAATTGACATCGCCAAACGTATCGAAGACGGGATCAACCAGGTTCAGTGCTCTGTTGCCGAATACCCTGAAGCCATCACCTATCTGCTCGAGCAGTACGATCGTGTGGAAGCGGAAGAAGCACGTCTGTCCGATCTGATCACCGGCTTTGTCGATCCGAACGCGGAAGAAGACATGGCGCCTACGGCGACGCATGTCGGCTCTGAGCTGTCTCAGGAAGAGATGGACGATGACGAAGACGAAGAAGAAGAAGAGAGCGACGACGACAGCAGCGACGATGACAACAGCATCGACCCTGAACTGGCGCGCGAGAAGTTCGGTGAGCTGCGTACACAGTATGAAGTCACCCGCGACACCATTAAAGCCAAAGGCCGTAGCCATGCTGCCGCTCAGGAAGAGATCCTGAAGCTTTCTGAAGTGTTCAAGCAGTTCCGTCTGGTGCCAAAACAGTTCGATTACCTGGTTAACAGCATGCGCGTCATGATGGACCGCGTCCGTACCCAGGAACGCATCATCATGAAAATGTGCGTTGAACAGTGCAAAATGCCGAAGAAGAACTTCATCACCCTGTTCACCGGCAACGAAACCAGCGAAACCTGGTTCAACGCGGCTATCGCGATGAACAAGCCGTGGTCTGAAAAGCTGCGTGATGTGGCTGACGACGTCCACCGTGGTCTGCAGAAGCTGCAGCAGATTGAAGAAGAGACCGGCCTGACCATTGAGCAGGTAAAAGACATTAACCGTCGCATGTCCATCGGTGAAGCGAAAGCCCGCCGTGCGAAGAAAGAGATGGTTGAAGCGAACTTGCGTCTGGTTATCTCTATCGCCAAGAAATACACCAACCGCGGCCTGCAGTTCCTGGACCTGATCCAGGAAGGTAACATCGGTCTGATGAAAGCGGTTGATAAGTTCGAATACCGTCGTGGTTACAAGTTCTCCACCTACGCAACCTGGTGGATCCGTCAGGCTATCACCCGCTCTATCGCGGATCAGGCGCGCACCATCCGTATTCCGGTGCATATGATTGAGACCATCAACAAGCTCAACCGTATTTCCCGCCAGATGCTGCAAGAGATGGGCCGCGAGCCGACGCCAGAAGAGCTGGCCGAGCGCATGCTGATGCCGGAAGACAAGATCCGTAAAGTGCTGAAGATCGCCAAAGAGCCAATCTCCATGGAAACACCAATCGGTGATGATGAAGATTCGCATCTGGGTGATTTCATCGAGGATACCACCCTCGAGCTGCCGCTGGACTCTGCGACCACCGAGAGCCTGCGTGCCGCCACGCACGACGTGCTGGCTGGCCTGACCGCCCGTGAAGCAAAAGTCCTGCGTATGCGTTTCGGTATCGATATGAACACCGACCACACGCTGGAAGAAGTGGGTAAACAGTTCGACGTTACCCGCGAACGTATCCGTCAGATCGAAGCGAAGGCGCTGCGTAAACTGCGCCACCCGAGCCGCTCTGAAGTGCTGCGTAGCTTCCTGGACGACTAACCCAGGTAAACAGCAAAAAGCTCCCAATCGGGAGCTTTTTTTGTTTATTCCCTCTCCCTGTGGGAGAGGGTCAGGGTGAGGGCATCAGGCCGCACCGTATTTAAAGCCCTCGCGTCACCAGCGCCTCATCCAGCTCCCGATACGCCTCCACCAGCTTCTCCACCGTCGCCCTGTTAAGCCCGCTCGGATTAGGCAACACCCACACCTGGGTCGCGCCGATGGTAATGCTCTGCTTTCCCCACTGCACGCCCCGCTGGCTGAACGCCTGCTCATACGCCTGCTTGCCGAGGATCGCCAGCGCCGCCGGCTGATAGTCCTCAATCTTCTTAATCAGTTCCCGCCCGCCGCTGCGCAGCTCATGCAGGTTCACCTCGCTCGCCTGCACCGTAGGACGTTCCACCAGCATGGTGATGCCGCAGCGGGTATCCAGCAGCTGTTGCTCCTCTTCCGGCTTGAGTAACTTCTCGGTAAACCCGGCCTGGTAGATCACCTTCCAGAAGCGATTTCCCGGATGGGCAAAGTGAAAACCGGTATGGGCAGAGGACTTGCCCGGATTGATGCCGCAGAACACCACCCTCAGGCCTGGCGCAAGGATGTCGTTGATCATGATTACTCCCGCTTAATGGTTCAGGCTCTAAGTATAAGAGATTGAAAATGGGTTGTTTATAAAAACAGCAGGCAGGTGGGTATGTCTGGATTGCAGCGAGGAGTTACTTTATAATCCTCCGCCACGGCCCCTTAGCTCAGTGGTTAGAGCAGGCGACTCATAATCGCTTGGTCGCTGGTTCAAGTCCAGCAGGGGCCACCAGATAAAAAAAGGCGTCAGATAAGAAATTATCTGACGCCTTTTTCGTTCAGCCTTTGTTCAGGCAATATTAGTGTGTCCGGTACGGCTCCCTTACATAATCCCGCAGGATATACACCATGTCATGCAGCAGTCCCGCCAGATCCTCCGCCACCTTACCCGGCAGCTTATTCGCCAGTAACGCCTGATTCAGCGAGCGCAAATATCCCACCATCAGATACGTGTCCTGCCAGCAGTCTGGCATGACGGATTCGGGCGGCTCGTCAACCGTAAGCTGCGCCACCAGCTCCGGGGGTAAATCTTCATCGCACAGGTGCGCCAGACGAGCGAGCACATGAGATACCCGTCCGCAAAGCGCAAGACGCACAGACAGATCTTTTGTTTCCAGTAAGACATTCACATAGGCCGTGCACAGGTCCGTTACCTCAAACAGGTCAGCGGTGGCGGGGAGCGGCGCGGTGAGCAGATGATGAATAACGCTTTCGTCAAATTCGGGATAAGACAGGGTTGGGATCGTAGCCATAAGGCATCCTCCTTGTACAAAGAATGAGATCACCGCCAGAGTTCCTACGCTCGGGGGGTGACGCTGACGGAGGTAGGAATGCCGACGTACAAGGGGATCGGCCAGCCTTTCGGCTGCTCCGCCAGCGCCACCGTAATCTTATCGGTATACGCGCTGGCAGGACACCAGAAAGTGAATCTGGGTCACCTTATACTGAATCGGGTTCCTACGCCCGGTTGCAGTTTCTTCTGCAACGCCCTCACCCTACTCCTCTCTCCATCCCGCCAAAAGCAAAATCCCAACCTCGTTTTCATCTCTGCGAGCCGCCTTCCAGAATCCCACTCTCAACGCCCCCAGCAAAAACGAATCGTCATTTTTTGTAAAATGAAATGGCGTTTTAGATATGTTCATCACAATTTACTTCCCGGAAATCGTTAAGATATCAGACCAGATAAACAGTAAGGTTTTTGTGTGGATAACTAACCGGTGTGAGAAACGAGGAGCATGCATTAGCGCTTTTATTTAAAACCAACACACGGATTTAACATTTTATTTTACAGCGCCAGAAAATAACTATCGGGATAACTCTCGGGGATGCGTTCGGCCTGAAAATTTTAACTGACTATTTTGATACTCTCTTAAATACGGAAAACTATCGTGGATTACATTATTAAAATACTTGGCACACCCGCGATTATTGTCGCGTTTATTGCTTTTTTAGGTCTGGCGTTACAAAGAAGCAGCCTCACCGATATTATTAAAGGCACCCTTCTTGCCTTTATTGGTTTTGTCTTAATTAAAACCGGCGGGAGTATTCTCGGCGGCGTCTTAACCATGTTCAGCGACATATTTACCAATGCATTTGGTCTGCGCGGGGTGGTGCCCAGCAACGAAGCGATTATGGCGCTGACCATTGATACGCTGGGCCGACCGGCGGCGTTCATCCTGTTCTTCGCGATGATCATTAACGTGCTGCTGGCCCGCTACACCCGCTTTAAATCCATTTATCTGTCACTGCACCTGATCGTCTTTATGGCCTTCTCGGTGACCGCCGCGCTGGTGGGATTAGGTTACAGCGAGCAGTTCGCCATTATTTTCGGCTCGCTGGTGATCGGCACCTATATGGCAGTGTTCCCGACGATCCTGTCGCGCTTCAGCCGTAAAATTATCGGCCACAACGATTACTGCATCGCCCACGCCGCGTCCAGCTCCTATATTATCGGCTCGTATCTCGGGAAATGGTTTGGTGATACCTCGGTCAACGTTGAAGAGGTCAAAGTCAGCGGTAAATTCAGTTTCCTGAAAAACCCGGACGTAGCGACCTTTGTGACCATGTTCTTCCTGCTGGGCATCTCCTCCATCTTTGCGGAAGAGGCTTTCCTCAACAATGTACTGGCGAATAAACCTTATTTTGTCTGGCTGCTGGAAAAATCTGCGACCTTCGCAGGCGGGTTATATATCGCCAAGAAAGGCGTGGTGATGTTCACCGAAGAGATCGTGCCTGCCTTCAAAGGTTTCTCTCAGGTGGTGGCGCCAGGTTCTGTTCCGGCCGTGGATCCGATGGTGCTGTTCGACAAATCCCCGAACGCGGTACTGGTGGGCTTCCTGGTCAGCTTTGTGGCGGAGCTGTGCTGCGTGGCGATCTTCCCGTTCATCGGTCTGCCGATCATTATCCCGGGCATTATGGCGAGCTTTATTACCGGCGGTAGTGCGGCGATCTTTGGTAACGCAACCGGTGGGTTCCGTGGGGCGGTACTGGCGAGTTTCGTGAATGGTCTGCTGCTGTGCTTCCTGCCAGCGCTGGTCCTGCCGCTGTTTAACCATCTGGGCGTGAGTGCGGTGACCTTTGCCGATCCGGACTTCACTTTCCTGTCCGCCATCATCAAATACACCTTCGGCTTAGGCCATTAATCCTCTCACCGGCCCGTTCCCGGGCCGGTTTTTCCTGCCTTTATTTCGCTAACGACACCAGCATCTTCAGACTCGCAGAATAGTAATCTTCCTGCGTCGTGATCTGCGGATCGCCCGCCGGAAGTTGCCCCAGCGCCAAATCACGCACCGCCAGCAACCCGCCCGCCATCATATATGGCGCCGGATCGCCGGTGGTGACATTCACCCAGGCAGGCGTCTGGGTACGGGCAAACCGTCCCCAGTACGCGGTATAAGGCGCCATCAGCGGGCTGGAGGCATTCGCCCACTTGATATACAGCGGGACGCGGATCGCATCGTAGCTAAAGCGCGCCGGCCACTCTTTGGCCGGGGTCACGCGACCGTCGGCGTACAATGAAACCCAGTCTGCGGGAAGCTGGGTATTGCCGAAGCGCATCTTCACCAGCAGCTTCTGTCCGTCATTAATCAGGTCACGCCACACCGTCAGATGACTGCGCTTCGCGAAATCCTCCCACGCCGGGAAGATAAAATAGGACGGGTTGAGATTCACGTAGCTGTTGAGGTTAAAGCCCTTCGCGCCAGGCAGCATCACGCGGTAACCGGCAAAGCTGATCACGTTGCGGGCCAGCAGCGATTTGGTGATGGCGTCCGAGGCGTTCAGATAGCTGTTGTCATTCCACTGGGTACCCGCTTTTAACAGCGCCCAGGCGATAAAGGTATCGCCGTCGGTGGCATTGTTTCTGTCGGCGATCGGGTCCGGTGCCACCGGGTTATAACGCCAGTAGAACAGTCCGGTCTCGGGATTTTGCAGATTCTTTTTCGTCCAGTTCCAGATTTTGTCAAAACCGGCGCGATCGTTGTTACGCACCGCCATCATCATGGCGAAGCCCTGCCCTTCAGTGTGGCTCACACTGTTGTTGCCGGTATCAATGATGCGACCATCCGCCATCAAAAATCGTGCTTTGTAGCTGTCCCAGGCGGGGCCGGCAAAGGCCTGATGACTTAACAACAGTCCCAGCACCAGAACCAGGGTTTTACTTCGCTGCCACATGGCCGATCCTTATTGATTGTTTTGATATCTGAAATGGATAACCGTAGCCGAGGGGGATGCCTCCCGCCACAGTGATACGTGTGATTTGCCGCCCTGCTCGCGCAGCCAGCGGGCGTAGAGCCCCTCCAGTACCGCGCTGAAGGCGTGGTTCCACGCCATCTGCTTTGGCTCTTCCGGTGGTACCGGCAACGCCGTATGGGCGATGCGGATCGCCGTCTCGCTGGCGTCAATATCAATATAGCCCCAGTTGAAGGCCGCGAGCCGGGCATTGATCTGCGCTTCGAGCTCGCCCACGGTGTGGGCCAGCGCCAGCGGGAAACGCTCGCCCAGCGAGTCGCCCATCTGCACGAGGAACGAGCGGCTCTGCGCCTCACCGACGTTGGCTACCATACTCTCAATCATCACGTGGATCAGCGAAAACCAACCCGACTGCGTCTGTTGATGCTGGTAATACTGCAAAAGCTGTTGATCATTCATTACTTATTCCCCAGAAGGTAGCGGAAGTAGAGGCTCGCGGTACTTTCGTTGTAATCACCAAAGGTGTCATAACCCACCTGTCCGCCGATGGTCATGTCTTTGTTCAGTTTGTAGTCCGTTGACGCGCGCAGGGTGTACCCCAGGCCGTTCTCACTGCTGCCTTTGTAGAACGCCTCTTTGGCAAAACCACGGGAGACGTAATCTTCCAGCTGTCGCTGCATGGCGGAATCCGTCGGGAAGTACGGACTCTCATCCTGAGAGTAGGACTGATACCCCACCGATGCCCCTAAGCCCAGCTTCCAGTTGTCATATTTCTGGGTGTAATCCACCGGGAAGGAGACGCTGATGTAATCCTGCGGACTGAAATAGCCCCCCTGACCGTAGCTGAAGTAGCTCAGGTTCTTGTCAAAGTTCATGTAGTTCATGTTGATGCCGGCTTTTAACTCGCGATCGGCAGCATAGTACGGACGGAAATAGACCCCCGCCGAACCGTTGACGCTGGTGTTGCTCGGGACGTTCTCCCCGATATAGTCATACACGCCAAACCCGGCGTAGAAGCCCGCATCGGTATTGTCATAGCTCAGCTGGGCGCTGCCGCCGTTTTTGGTGACCTGGCCCCACTTCTTGCCGCTGTACTTATCTTCCACCCCAACATACGACAGCAGGCTGTCCACCACCGCGCGACGCTCGCCGGTCAGGATCAGCTTGAGGTAATCCGTCAGCTGCGGTGACCACTGCACGCCCCCTACCAGGGTATTCAGATCCTGGCCCAGCGGCGTGGAGCCGACATCAATTTTGTACTGCTCCCCGGTGAGCGCCATCGCCACTTCGACGCCCTGGGCACTTTGCGATCCCTGGGACGGCACCTTGATTTTGTCGATGTTCGGCAGCTCAGGCGGCGTGGTGGTGGAGGCGTTATACAGCTCCTCGGCCACCCCACCCTGGATCAGCGCCCCGGTACCAAACCGGCGGCTGGATTCATCGGACGAGGTGCCTGCATCGAGGCTGATCGGCGTGACGTTAACATCCAGACGCGAATCGCCGAACGGCACGGTGGACCACTGCAGCGGGGCCTTGATCTCCGTCAGCTTGCTCAGCCCCTCTTCGCCGTCACGCGCGCGCAGGGCAGTTGAACCCCGCGCCCAGGTGGCGGTTTTGTCAACCAGCATCTCCATCATGTTATCCACCTGACGCAGCGTGCCCGCCTGGGCAGTTTCTACCGGCAGATCGGTGCGCACGGTGCCCGGCGGCGCGGTCTGTGGATTACGCGCCAGCTGGGCCACCTGCCACGGCATCGCCTGGCCGTAGAGCGACGGTGAGGCCGCCTCCACGCCCTGGCTGGAGGTACCGACAAACGGATTGTCGGCCAGGGCCAGACCACCCAGCATCGGGGCGGTTTCGCCGTTGTTGTTCTGCAGGCCGAGCAGCTTGCCGCGGGCGGTGCGCAGATAGCTCATCGCCTGCTGATGGTTGCCCTGGGCCTCGGAGACCCGGGCCAGCAGCAGTAAGCGTTCCGGGGTGCTGTCGTTGGTCAGCCCGGCGGAAAGCTGCTTCGCTTTATCCACGTTGTTGCTGGCCAGCGCCACGTCGATGGCCCCGGCGCGCGCGTCCTGCTGCGGCGTGTCGCGGGTCATCAGGTAGTCGTAAACCACCCCGGCCTCTTTGTTCATCTTCCCGGACTGATAGACGCGGGCCATGGCGAACATCAGATCGGTGTTCTGCGGATCGTTTTGCATGGCGCGGATCAGCTTGTCGTAAGCCGCCGCATAGTTGCCCTGCACGCGCAGACGATCGGCCTCGTTGATCACATAGCCGTTGCGAATGCTCGCCAACTGGGTCGGGGTACTGCGCGACTGCAGTTCCGGGTTAGCAAGCCAGGCCTGAGCTTCGCTGCCCAGTCCGGCCTGGTTCAGGACCGCCACCTGATCGGCATAGTCCCCGGCGTTACCCTGCACGCCGCGGCGCATGTTGTCGTGGACCACGCTCACCGCGGTAGTGACATCGCCACTCTGGGCCAGCATCCGCGCCAGCTTGCCGGCGTCAGCCGGGCTTTGCGGCGGACGTGACGCCAGGGCTTTCAGGGTGTTGGCCGCCGCGGTCCGGTCGCCCTGAGCCAGATAGCGTTCGGCAACATCCATCTGCAGGTTGTAATTCACCCGCTGGGACAGCTCGCGCATATCGCCGTTCTGACTGGAGGCCGGAATGCGCGACAGCAGGGTTTGCGACTGCTGCCAGGCGTTGTTTTCGCTGGCGAACAGGGCCGCCGCGTAGAGTTCGCTGTTACTGGCGTTCGGGCGGAAGGCAGGCGTCATAACGTTAGCTGCCTCCGCGCTGCGCCCCTGCTTCTGCAGCAGTCGGGCTAAATCCAGTCGCAGCCAGGGATCGGATGGATAGCGGGCCGTACCCTGCTGTAACAGGGCGATAGCGCGCTGCGGATCGCCGTTGGCCACCGCCTGCTGGGCCTGACGGCGCAGCGGATCGGTCGGGTTGCCCCCGGAGACGCGCGGCTGCAGCCTCGCCTGCAGGCTGGCAGGCAGAGTTTGCAACATCGCCTGGGCTTCGGCGGTTTTGTTCTGCTCACGCAGGACGTAGTAGAGGTTTTCCCGCGCCGCGCCGTTATTTGGCTGCTCGGTCAGCAGGCCGCGCAGGGTCTGCTCTGCCGCGGTGTAATCTTTGTTATGCCGCTGGACGTCGGCCCGGAACAGCTTCGCCGCCGCCCCCTGCTCGCCGCTGCGTTGGGTCAGGGGCGCGCTCAGCGCCAGGGCCTGGCTGACGTTACCCTGCTTGTAAGCCGCCTGCGCCTGGGCCAGCTGGCCGTAGAATTCGGCGTCCTGCGCCTGCTGTTTACGCTCGTCAGAAGCGGCACCGCCAAGGCTGGCCGCGCGGTTCAGGTACTGCGCGCCTGCGGCATAGTCGCCCTTGCGCAGGGCCACATAGCCCATCCCGGCCAGCGCATCGGCATCTTCCGGGTTGGCCTTCAGCACCTGCTCAAACTGGTTGCGGGCGGTATCGGTATTGCCGCTGTTCAGCGCCACATAGCCTTCGCCTTTTGCCGCCCCACCGATGCTCTTGCGGTAGTGATCCTGCACCGCGGTATCGTTGGGATGACGCTGGAGGAAGGTCTGGTAGTACGCTTCGTCCCCCGCCTGCGGGCCCAGCCACAGCAGGGCCTGACGCAGGGATTTATCCGCATCCTGACTGCCGCTCGCCAGATCCTGCAGGATGTTCATCCCCTCGCGACGGGTGCTTTCCTGATAGGTCAGGACTTTACCCAGCGCAATTTTGACGTTGTTATCCTGCGGATACTGGACGCGCAGCTGACGCAGCTCGCTCACCGCCTGCGGATAGAGGGACTTGTCCCCCGCCATGGTCAGATAGTACTCCGGGGCCAGGCTCGGCGGCGGCTGATTGCCGGTAAACAGGCTCTGCCAGGTGGCCAGCGCGGCGGGAATGTTGCCGCTGCGCGCCTGCTGACGGGCCAGCTCCAGCTGCCCTCGCGGCACCTGCTGCATCTGTTTGGCGTTATCCAGCGCCTGCAAATTCGCATCCTGCGGCGAGACCGCCGTTAAGCGCTCGCGCCACTGGGCCGCCCCTTTGATGTCGCCAGCCTGCTGCGACCAGAGGGCCATCAGGTACAACGCCTGGGTGTTGTTGGCGTCGACCATCAGCACTTTTTTCAGCGATTCCATCGCCAGATTATCGTGAGACTTTTCGTGCCAGTAGTTGGCCTGATCGAACAGCGCTTTCAGCGCCGGGTTATTGGCCGACTGGGCGGCATCCGCCGCCTGGGCACCCTGGATGCCCCCGATCGCCAGCCCGCTGACCAGGCAAAGTACAGGCAGATGTCCGGCGGTTTTGTTTTTATTTTCCATAGTGTTACCACCCTTACTCACGATCTGAATCCTGTGGGTTAAGACGTTTGTGCGCGCGTTTTTTCAGTAACGAGTAGAGGCTGAGGCCAATAATCGTCGCGAACAGCAGTCCAAAAATCGCCAGCATGGCGGAGTGCTGCGTGGCATACCACACCACCATCATGTACCAGGGCATCTGGCCGCTCGGGAACTGCGGGCCGACGCGGAAACTGCGTACGCCGTTCTCATCGGTGATGATCGCGGTATCGCCGCGGATCCCGGCGTTAATGCGGGCGGAGTTGAGGTCGGTATGCAGACGCGCCAGCTGGGCGTCATCGCTGCCAATCGCCATCACCACCAGACGTTCCGGGTTCCACTGGGAGCGGAAGCTGACAAAGCCGCGCCAGGATTCGTTGGACGAGAAGTAGCGGTCGGCATCGACGCCGGACGCGTTCCAGTCCCCCTCCAGCAGACGCTGCGCTTTTTCCCACAGTTTCGGTTCCCGCACGCCAAAGGTGTGCTCGTTGCTGACAAATGGCGACTGCGCCAGCAGGGCACGGTTAAAGGCGGTTTGATCCAGCGAGGAGACCGCCAGCACGTCGCTGTTGCTCAGGCGCATCAGGTTCGCGCCGCCGGACGGCAGACCAAACATCACGCGGTTATTGTTCAGCGCGGTACCAGTGGCGTTACCGGAACGGGCAGAGAGATCCAGCAGGGTGCCGATCTCGCTTTCGCTCGGGTTCTCCGGCAGGAGCAGTACCGTCTGGGAGAAGTCCGCCAGACGGGTGAACGGGAACGAGGCACCCACGAAGTACGACAGGTTTGGCAGCAGCGTGAAGTGGCGCGTGTTGCTCAGATCAATACTCGAGTCTTCGTCGATACGGCTCTTGATGTTGTTATTGAGCAGGACGCTGCACGGCGCAGTCTCTTTGGTCTGGATGTTGAAATAGAGCTGCAGCTGGTTGTCGCCGTAAATCAGGTACGGCTCCAGCGGCACCTCCACATTCTCCTGACGCGCATCGCCGCCGAGCTTATGCCACAGCCCTTCGAGCAGCCCCTGCTTGTTGACCGGCAGGTTGCGCAGGAACGCGCCGTTGAAGGTCATCGACAGGTATGAGCGCTGCTCGTCAATCCAGCTTTCGGACGGGAAGCGGTAGGCCACTTTCAGCGGAATGGTGTCCCCATCCCACATAAACAGATCCGGCGCAGCACGGAAGGCCAGGGTCAGCGGTTCGTGCCAGATGCCGGTCACGGTCAGGCTCTGATCCTTACGCATCAGCTCGCTCAGCAGCACCGGGCGATCGGTCGAGATCCAGCGCGGGGCATCGTAAGGTTTGCTGACCGGGATGTTCTGCGCCTCAACCGGCAGGCTGGTGGTCTGGCCGTTGAACTGCCCGCGGGTCAGACGGTACGCGGCGCTTTTCAGCTGCTGCTCGTTGTTCCCTACCACCAGCAGCAGCTTGTAGATCGGGTTGCCGGGGTTATCCACCACCTGCAGCGTGGCTCCGTTCGAGGCCGGCAGCGTTAAGCCGCCGATGGACTCGCCCGGTTTACCAAACAGGATGCCGTTTTTCTCCGGCAGCTGATCGTGTAATGCATCAAAGGCGATGCCGCGATAGTCCGCTTCGATACCCAGCCAGGAGGCGATCAGCGCCGCGGCACCCACCTGCTCCGGCAGGGTTTTGGCCGGGAACGCGAAGGTCAGCGTGGTCGGCGTCATCTGCATTTCGTCGAGGAACGGACGCGGGAAGTGGCTGAGATCCGCAGCAATGTTCAGCTGCTGCGCCTCCAGGTCCAGCCGCGTGTTCGGCATGATGGTGACCTGGTAGCTGTCGGACAGATCGCGCTGGCACAGCAGCGCATCGCCGTCGTTAATTTTGAAGCTGATGTTGTTGCGGGATACCACCATCGCCGCCGGAATATCAAGCTGATAGCTGGAGACATTGCTGTCGGCGGAGCCCAGCGGCACCGTCCCCAGCGGCTGGCCGTTGAGCATCAGCTGCAGGGTGGTATTACGTGCCGCCATCGCCGGAGAGACCTTGAGGTTCAGCTCCAGCTGCGCATTAGTGATCACCTGGTCCGCCGAGAGGGTAAAGTCGATCCCGCCCTGCAGCTGGCCGCCGCTCAGCATCACGCCGTTTGGCTGACCCATCTGGGCAACGGAGATGCTGGTGGTGGTGCCGGGAGTGATGCCCATCGGTGCCGCAGACGCGGCATCGGGTGTCGGTATCGCAGGCGCAGCCTCAGGCACCGGGGTCGTCTCCTCGACCGGCGGGGTCTGGAAGGCAGGCAGCGTGTCGGGGGCGGGCAGCGTGGCCGGAGCCGTGTCAGCCGCAGCAGGCGTTGCATCAGCCGCAGGCTGGGCCGCGTCCGTTACCGGCGGCGGGAGATCCACCGGCAGCAGCGATTCCACGGTGGTCGGCTCTTCCGCCGTCACCGGCTGCACCAGCACGCCGAACATCAGCGCCATCTGCAGCGCTTTACGGGTCATCCCTTTCATACAGCGGTATCCTCGTTGACTTTATTCCCGCGGCGGGCGTCATCATGGCGATGACGGCGCTTTTCACGACGGTCCTTCCAGGTCAGCCAGAACAGATCGAATACGCTGCGAATAATGATAAACAACGAGCGGAACGGGTTGTCCTGCGCTTTTGGCGGGTTGATCCACGCATCGGCGCGGGCCAGTACTACGCGCACCAGTTCGCGACGGCGGTCCAGCGGGATCTCGTCAAACATCAGGCGAATGTACTGCTCGTCGTGGGCAATCACGCTCACCGGAATACTGATGGCCCCGGACTGCAATTGCAGCTCTATCTCTTCGATCTCGTCGTTGAGGTGACGGTCATCCACCACCGCAATACGGCAGCCGCCCATGGAGAGATCCAGGGTATGGCTGCGCGAGGAGATGCCGCTGGCGTAGTGAATTACCACCGGCACGGTGGCATCAATACGGATGGTTTTACGCGTCTGACGGGTCTCCCGCGCCACGGCAATGGCGGCCAGCAGGAAGATCAGGCTGTAGAGACCCCAGCCGACGTTGAGGGCGATAACCATCGGGTCCACCCCGAAGTAGTCATGGCCGACAGCACGCACAATCCCGGCGACAACCCCTGCCGCCAGCAGCACGGCGATGATCAGGTGCGGGCGGACAATGCTGAAATCGAAATAGCCCACATCCAGCAGCGCGCCTTTATCGGTCACGTTGAACTTGCCGCGTTTCGGGAAGATCAGGGTAATCACCGTCGGCAACACCAGGTGGAAAGCCAGCACCAGGTCGTAGATCTCCCCCCAGAAGCTGTAGCGGAACCGCCCGTTGACCCGCGAGTTCACATAGATACAGAGGAACAGGTGCGGCAACATGTAGGCGAAAATCAGGCTCGCCGAGGAGTGGATAATGTTCAGGTTAAACAGCAGGTACGCCAGCGGCGCGGTGAGGAACGCCACGCGCGGCAGCGCAAACTGGAACGACAGCATGGCGTTCAGATAGCAAAGACGCTGCTGCCACTTCAGACCCCGGCCCAGCAGCGGGTTATCGACACGCAAAATCTGCGTCATGCCGCGCGCCCAGCGGGTACGCTGAATGACGTGCACCACCAGACGCTCGGTCGCCAGCCCTGCCGCCAGAGGGATATCGAGATAGGCCGACTTCCAGCCCAGACGCTGCATCTTCAGCGCGGTGTGGGCATCTTCGGTCACGGTCTCTACTGCAAAGCCGCCAATCTCCTCTAACGCGCTGCGACGGATCACCGCACAGGAGCCGCAGAAGAAGGTGGCATTCCAGTTATCGTTGCCGCGCTGGATCTGCCCGTAGAACAGCTGACCTTCGTTGGGAATATCGCGGCCCGCGGAGAGGTTACGCTCGAACGGATCCGGCGAGTAGAAGTAGTGCGGAGTCTGCATCAGCGCCAGACGCGGATCCTGCAGGAAGGCCCCGACGGTCGCCTGCAGGAAGATACGCGTCGCCACGTGGTCGCAGTCAAAAACGCAGATCAGCTCGCCCTTGGTGAGCTTCATGGCGTGGTTGAGGTTACCCGCTTTGGCGTGGGAGTTGTCGTTACGCGTGATGTACCCTACCCCGACGTTGGCGGCAAATACCGCAAACTCGTTGCGCTTACCGTCATCCAGCAGGTAGATCTTGAGCTTGTCTGCCGGGTAATCCAGGCATTGCGCCGCCAGCACCGTATCGCGCACCACGTCCAGGCTTTCGTTGTACGACGGAATATAGATATCCACCGTCGGCCACTGCGCCATATCATCCGGCAGCGGTACGATTTTGCGCTGAAGAGGAAACAGGTTTTGCAGATAACTCAAAATAATGGTTATCCAGATATAGAGTTCGGCAAGAAATAACCCGATCCCCAGTATGGCTTCTATTTCGGAATTAAAGTGCAGCGTCTGTGTGGCCCGGAACCAGATATATCGTGTGGACATTAAGACCGCCACAATCATCATAATGACCGACACACGGTGATGTTTGCTAAAGCCAAGCAGCATCAGCGCCCCAATGCTGATTAAGCCGAAGATATACTGCTTCTGGCTATCCATTGGGGTGATAATAATTAATACGGCGATGGGTGCTAAGACCAATAGCAGTAAATAAAACAGCGCCTTTTTCATAGGACGTCCTGAAATTGTCGTCAGAAACTGGAGGTTCTCAGGTTGGCGTGCACGGCGCCGTCACCGACCTGGATACCCAAAATACCCGCGATACGCTTACTCACCAGCTCGATATCAAACGCCGCCGCCGAGGTGGCACTGAAATCCAGTATCGATTGCTGTGAGGCATTGGCCTCAGGCACGCTTTCATCCCGGTTGATCACACCCAGCAGGCGGTCACCGAGGCGTTGCTGTAAGAAGGCGGTGACATCACGGCTGATATGGCGCCGGTTGTCACTCTGGTTCACCAGGAAATAGTATCCGGCCTTGTTATCTGGCGGTGCGCCGCCGGTCAGCCGATGATTTTCGATGTGGGGCAGCAGGGACAGGGAGGCGGTGTCGGCCAGCAGGGTCACCAGATGCAGATCGGCCAGCGGCGAGATCGCCTTCAGCGCCGGGTTCGGCCCTGGAGGGAAGTCGGCCAGGATAATCAGCCCGGGATAGTTCAGCAGAGAGCTTAAGCCTCGCGCCAGGAAATTGCTGTCGCTGGTGAGGTTATGCTCAAAGATCAGGCGCTGTTCCTCCGTCACTTCGCCATAGGGCAGGACGAACATATTGCTGCCCGCCGTTAGCACCGACTGGCTCCAGTCCGCCGACTCATTGGCACGCGCAACGTAGCCACGCCCGTCAGATAACGGCACGCCAAAATGCAGACGCAGCGCGTTCTGAACATCGAAGTCAATGGCCAGAACTTTATTGCCGGCACGTGCCAGAGCATAAGCGAGGTTGGCCGTGACCGTGGTTTTCCCTACTCCGCCTTTTGGCGAGCAAATACACACTAACGGCATGAAGCGATTTTCTCCAGGAGCGGTTGTAACGGAAGGTCCTTGACCGGATGGCTGGCCGTCGCGGAGGTTTTGGTCGCGAACAGCTGCTCAAAGCGAACCGGCTCCGCCGGTTTTGGCGGAGTCACTGTCTCAGCAGGCGCTTGTACAGGCGCGAGCGCAGGTGCTGGATGGAATGCAGATGGCGCCGCCGCGACAGGCGTCTCTTTCACGGTCGCGTGGGGGGTTGCCTCAGGGCGCAGCTGATCGAACAGAGAAGGTGCGGCCGGATTAAGCTGCGTCTGTGCGGTGTTATCTGCGCTTTCAACCTGTAAGCTCTGCATGATAGACGGGGCTGAACCGGCAGGCTCCGCCACGGGCGTCTTCGTCAGGCTGGCAAACGCCGCATCCAGTTCGCCGGGTTTAACGGCCTGCGGCACGGGTACCGCAACGCTGCCGGCCTTCGCCAGCGCCGCGTCACTGTCTACACCTGCCAGCTGGTTGATAATCGCCCAGCCGCTGTTCGACGCCTGTTTGTTTTGCGCCGACAGATCCTTGAAATGGATGTCACCGGTGCGCGTTTTATCCTTGAAACGCTGTAAATCATCATAATTTTTCATGGTATTACTCTTGATTCACAAGTCAGTATTTTTGTTTCCTGCATGACTTTGCCAGGGACAACAGTTTGTGGGGTTACGAGCATGTAAAGGGAGTGAAGGGTTAACAACCATCATCGCCCCCGCCATTGCTGGCGCTAATATTTGTTTACCGAATATTCTAATGCATATTACGTAGAGGTAATACTATCTACAAGCTTATCGACAGATAACGCAATTTCTCCACTTTTCGCCATTAACAACCTACAACTTAAACATAAAATTTTGCTTTGCGTTACTTAAGTGAAACATTTGACCAAAAAAATGATGTGATTGCGGTTAAATACCGGAGAGTAACTATAAGCAGGGTTTATGAAAAAACATTATCCGCCTCGGGTGGGAGCGGACGTTTTAAGGGACACTAAGAAGATCGGGTGATGGGTTGGTAACCGCAAGGAGTGAAAATGATCCCGGCACGCTGGCCGGGATCGGAGGTCATTACAGGGCAGTCTGTCCGTATTTTGGCGAACGAGGCCCGTATAACAAACCACCAGGGCCCGCGCTGAACAGACGAGCGCTGGTCACCTGAGCAACATCATACGCTTTATCCGTGGCCGAATGCGCAATCTGGGTCACCGCCGCGTTTATCAACATCCCCACTATGCCACCGCCATTATTACTCTGGCCCTCATTGCTTGAGGCCGTGGCAACGCCTTTCCACAGCTCTTTCCCGGTGCGTAGATCCACTAAACGCGCCGCTGCGCTCACGCGCGTGTCGCTGCTGATCACCTGGTATGAGGTGCCATAATCGGTGAGGGTGATGTACATCACCGCATCAGCGCCAAAGATATCGTGCAGTTTTTTCAGCGGCACCGCGCTGATATCGTCCGGGTTAGTTACGCCGTTTTGTTTAAACGTCTCTTCCACGACCGCAACCGGGAACACGTAGTAACCGGATTCAGCAAGAGGCAGAGTGACGCTGCTCAGAAAGCCGTGACTGGCGTTCACGTCCGGCGACGTATTTTTCGGCGGCAGCACCAGGATGCTGCGCGGTTTGCTTTCCCGGAAGGCAGAATAATCAGCGGGCGGTGTTTTATTAGTGGTGCAACCCGTAACGATAAGCGTCAATGCCAGAGTCAGGAGGGCTGAAATTCCTTTCATGTTACGTCCCTTTATTTTTTCGTGGTCAGGAAATTAATATATGAAGCCGACTCCGGGTACTGCGTTTTTTCGGCATTAAATTCAGCCATCGCCAGCTCTCTGTTACCCGTATTGCTGTAGAGCATCCCAAGTTGGGCATGCACGCCAGGAGGAACAGGCTTGCTGCTTGCCCGTGACGTTTCAATCAATTTCTGTAGAGAGGCAATTTGCTCCTGCGGGCTGGTTTTATTGGTGTAGTAGTCATAGACCGACTCCTGATAATCCCCCCACGTGTAGATCTTTTGCGGCGTGTTGGTTGCACACCCTGCCAGCAGTAATAGTGCTGCGCCAGTTACGAGCTTATTTACAGTTGCCATCATCAATTCCTTTTAATGTGTATTTGACGGGTTCCAGCCACCGTTCTCAGTCCCGGCCACCAGGTTATTGACCGCTTCGCGAATGGCGAGATCCAGCACTTTGCCGTTCAGCGTGGCGTCATAGCTGGCCGTGCCGCCAAAGCCGAGCACTTCACGATTAGAGAGCGTATATTCACCCGCGCCCTGCGAGGAGTAAACCACTTCAGAGGTGCGGACATTGACCACATTCAGGGCAACTTTCGCATAAGCCACTTGCGATTTGCCGCGTCCCAGAATGCCAAACAGCGCCCTGTCACCGGTCTCTTTACGACCAAACTCCGTCACGTCACCGGTGATGACGTAGGTTGCCCCTTTCAGCTGCTGACGCTGACCACTGATGCCGGACTCGGTTTTGATCTCTTCCATGTTCGCGCGATCCAGCACGTTGAAGCGGCCGGTTTGCTGCAGGTGGGTGATCAAAATGGTCTTGGACTGGTTCCCCAGGTGGTCGACACCGTCGGAGAATATTCCATTCATATAGCTGGAGCGGTTATCAAATTTGCCGACCGATATCAGGCTGCGCTGGCCCTGCCAGGCGGTGTTATAGGTAGCGACTTTCGCGACTTCGACGGAACGGGAGGATTCCGTTGCACAACCCGTGAGTAATAACGCGCTAAAGCAGAGCGAACTGACGATTCGTTTATTGACCATGATATTTGAATTTCCTTATAAAAATAGACGAGACGATGGGTAATTTGATTACCTTTTCTCTCAAGTATTATTATGGAGAGAGCGGCATCCATTATGACAGGAAGTCATTCAATTAGTTAATATTTATCGTGTTTTTTGGATTTTCTTTAGATTTGAGGGAATTTTTTGCAGCGGTGCGGTGTTTTTACTTTAACGACCTGAACGTGGGCACATGCTGAGGCCAGGTACATTCAATCCTGGTCAGGTTAATAACGCATTTTTAACGGGATCGGCTACGCAAAACAATTATGCGCTCCATGAAAATGATGTGACGAGACAAGTCTAAACAACAGACTAATTAATCCCTTTTCAGAAGAAAATGACTTATACAGGTAACGATATGAATTTAGGCAACGGCTTAGACGTATCCAAAAGAGTTTGATAAAAGCGAAAAGCGTCAAAAAGATGAACTACAGATATTATTTGAAGCCACAGGGATCCTTTCACTGGAAGTATAAAAACACGGCAATTCAGTGTTGGAGCACCGTCCATTTTCTCCAGAGCTTTTAAAGAGCCTGTACTTGCATGACCGTCTGGTATTCCATCAGCCCAACCTGCACATTTTTACGGTAAATGGCTGGAAGAAGCGGAATTCAACACCGACGCGCTGGTTGCGGTCAGCATGGAACAGGGACCACTGGTGATCCAGCCGGTTAAGAACTGACGGGTAAAAAGAAGATGCCGGCGCTAAGGCCGGGATCTATTGCAGTTAATAAAAATCTGGCTCTACCAGACCCTCAGCTTTCACGATTTCAAGGAAGCGTTTATAGGCATCTTCATCTCGTTCTAATATATCATCCAGCAACTTTTCTTTAATCAGTGCCCAATGATGAATGCTCTTAGCATTATTTTCAAAATACATTGCCTTAAAATGTATTTCTGATTCAATTACAGTCACTTGACTCGCTCTATATGCAGTCAAGCCTCCATAGTTTTTGGGAAGCCCATAAAAATATGTTTCTTCACCAAACCAATAAATTGAAAACACATTTATAACTGTTCCATCTTTCTCTCTGACTTTCATTAACTAGCCCTTTAATATTTTCGATGACATCTGCCGGATTAGAGCTAACCCTTTGTGGAGTATAAATTTTAATATCGTAAGCTTTACCAGTAGTAGAGTTGTACTGATAATGAATAGTTATTGATTCTCCTTTGGCATTTTTCTGGACTACCTGCACTTGTTTCCATACAATTTGTTCATTCAAATCCCTGGGCGCTGTAAATTGCTTACCCGGTTTCGCCGTCGATATTTTCTCTGCGGCACTGATCAGAATTTTGTTATCGATGATATCGTCAGGTCGCGCCCGATATCTGCCACCACGTTACCCCGTAGATACGCTACCGCCCTGCCGTGACGTCCCTGTCTGCACAGTGCATTTTAGCAACGCTTTCTCCACTGTCATTAGCGGTTCTCTTTACGATGCTGGCGAGGTAGGAATGGGTAATTCAGCCGGAACCGGACGTTAAGAAGAAGCTGAAAATCTCTTAAGATCTCCGCTCAAAATCAGAGTCAATGCAATGATTTTATTATAATTATCAAAAAAAAGCCACTTCTAGAAAAATGGATATGTCAAGTTATAGATAAAAAAACCCAACCACCAAGGTTGGGTTTTTTATTCAGGCATCATATTATTTTTAATAACTTCATATCGTAAAGAAGATCTTTACGCTCTTCTTCACCCAACTCTTTCAACAGTTCCTCAAGAGGATGAGCTGATAAGATCTGATTAATTTCTTTTTGGTGATACGCTTCAACATGTTCAGGGCCACGCGCCGCCATTAGTATTAAATTAATAACAGCTAACATTAATTGTTCAATAGGGAGCTGATAGGCACCTTCATATTGATAAGATGCATAACCTCTTCCATCTGCACCCTCTGGCCACTGAGAGTTTCCGCTGGCAATATCATCCAATTTCACGCGACAACCTTCATAACAACACTCTAAAAAATCTCTTTTAATTTCATAATAATCAATACGTTCATCATTCATTATTTCTTCCTCGGGGTTAGTAGCACACCATTGTTATCGAGGACATTGACCCGAATGCCAGGATACTTTTGCTGGAACTGATCAACTACACCTAAGCAACTGCCACATGCCGAACGTTCCGTGAAAATTGTAACTGTGCCTCTTGCTGATGTGTTATTGCCTAGCTGATCGGCCAAGTTATCAAGAATTTTATATTCAGAATCCGTATTTCTTGGAATCAAAGCGCCTTCTTTATTTGGCAACGTTTGGGATTGGAAATTCTGACTTCCTTTACCTACTAACCCTTTGCCTGCTTCATTAAAACTACTATGCGCCGCCATCTGCACTGGCATACCTGGGATATCCACATCGGCAACAGCAACATTACCCGAACGCTTAGAAGCTGCCTCCCGCCGCCACGCTGTTCTGCTTCGACTTATAATCGTTGCTGTCCTACTGACTGCGCATCAGGAGGTCGCGTCCGATATCCGCCACGATGGCGTTACCGCTCACCTGCGCGCCGTCGAGGATGGCATCGCGTCCGCTGGTCATTGAGACCGTGCCGCCGCTGTCGAGGGTGGTCTCCGTCCAGGCAGTACCGCTCCCCTTCTCGTGGCCCTTAGCCGCATTGACGTTGGCAAAGACGCCGATACCGTAGCCGCTGGTACCGCCGCCGATGCTGACCCCGCGCCCGATACGCGGTTTTATGACCCGCGTTCCATTTTTCCCAAAGCTGTTCAAGAGCCTGTATCTGCATGACCATCTGATATTCATTCAGCCCCTGCCTGCGACTGAACAGTAACTGGCTGGCAGACGCGGGATTAAGCACCGAAACGCCGGTCACGGTCATCGTGGAGCAGGGACGACTGGTGATCGAGCCGGTTAAGGGCTGATGGGTAAAAAGAAAATCCCAGAGCAGTGGCCGGGATCTTTTGCGGTTAATAAAAATCTGGACCTATCCGGCCTTCTGCTTTCAGGATTTCAATAAAACGCTTATAAGTTTCAGGATCCCCTTCAACCAGATCATCCAATATTCTTTCTGCTATGAGGGGTTTAAAAAAAACACCATCTTCAAAAAAAATAAAGTCACCTGATATTGTAGGGTCAATTATTTCTACTTTATCCGCGTTGAATACAGACAAGCCATATCCTTTGATTAGACCATAAAAATAAGTTTTCCCCTTCATCCAGTAAATAGCGTAGATTTCTATTAGTGTTCCGTCATTTTCTTTTATTTTCATTTAACAACATCCTTAATAAAATCAATCACCTTAGCCGGATCACTAACATGTCGCTGGGGTGTAGTAATTTTCATATCATAAGCCTTACCAGTATATGAATTATATTGATAATGCACTGTTATTGTTGAGCCATCAGATAGTTTTTGCTTGGCTTCCATTTTCTGGAATCCCGCAGATGTTGGGAAACGAAGATCCTTATTCATTCCCTTAAGCGGCTCTCCAGCAGAAGCCGGATTACTCCGTACTTGATTCCAAACGATTTTCTCATTCAGATCGCGTGGGAAGGGATTCTGTATCCCTTTAGCCGTCGTGATAGTTTCAGCACTTCTGATTAACTGTTGCTGTTCCCTTGTCAGATTCGATATAGGATTATTTGCAGCCGGCTTCTCAACCGTTAATCCAAATATCACCCCCGCCAGTACCGCTTTATTCAGATTATTTTTATGCAGCTCCGTGTTATTCGCCACTGGCTCCAGTTCTGAAATCGAATAAGCAACCAGTCCCTGACATTGGGCATTACACTCCGGCGAGGCTTGTAGAACCTTCATTTTCTCCAGCTCTGCCTTTTGCTCATTAACTGGAATACCTGTCGCCAGCTCGCCCGTGGCCGCGCCTGCGGCACCTGCTGCCGCGCTGTTACCCTGGATGGCCGCCACCGCGCCGCCCAGAATGGCATGGGCAATAGTGTTAACCGCCGTATTACCCTCGGTTGATTTCAGCATATGCGCCAGCTCCGGTGCCGACGCCCCCGCCAGCGCACCGGCGATATCCCCGCCTGCCAGCCCCGACAGCGCGGCCGTGGCCGCCTGGATACCCCGCTGGATCGGGCGATATCCATGGCCTGGCTGCCAATCTCGCTGATAAGGCTCACGGCCTGGAGCCGCTTCTGCTCCTTCTCCTTGTCGAATATCGGGCTGAGGCTGTCGTTCGCATGCGCCGTATCCCGGCTCAGGTCCGCCACGTCCTGCTGCTGGTTCGCTGTGTCACGCACGGTAATAGTGCCGTTTGCGACCGCCGCCTGAGTGGTGCCCTCTGCATGGCCGCTGCTGCCACCCGCGGAGACCATTCCGCCCGGCATATTGCCGGTGAACGTATCTTTGCCGAAGCTGCCGCCCCCGCTCATGCTGACACCGCTGTGGCTGACCTTATAATCGGCTTCGTTATGGATATCGCTGAAGCCCAGGGTGCCCGTATCCAGACGGTTTTTATCCGCCTGTACCGTGGAGGCTATCACCGCCCCGTCCAGCTGCGTGTGGCGGCCCACCGTGATATCGAAGCCACCGTCACCGGCATACAGCCCGCTCTGCTCCTGCACCGAATCAAAGGTGCTGTTCATTTTGTCCTGGCTGGCGCTGACGTAGCCCGAGCCGGTCATACTGCCGAAGGTGACCCCACGCCCGATACGCGGTTTTATGCCCGGCGTTCCATTTTTCCCAAAGCTGTTAAAGAGCCTGTATCTGCATGACCATCTGGTATTCATTCAGCCCCTGCCTGCGACTGAACGGTAACTGGCTGGCAGAAGCGGGATTCAGCACCGACACGCCGGTCATGGTCAGCGTTGAGCAGGGAAAACCGGTGATCGAGCCGGTTAAGGGCTGACGGGTAAAAGATCCCGGCGCAGGGGCCGGAATCTTCTCAAGCCATCATTTTGTCTAAAATATGGCTTACATCATTAAGTAAGGCACAGACATCTTCTTTAGAAGCCCCTATCCTGGTTTCAAATTCAGGAACAGAGATGCCATTACAAATTTCATTCAAAGCTGAGTTCAGGATCAATAACTCATTTTCATCAATGGTTAATTGAGCTTGTTTTCCAGCAACAGATATTACATCCATTCATCACCTCAAATTATCGAAGTATGCCCTACCGTTTACAGGCCTAAAGCTGTTCCACCATCTGCTGCTTTAGGATTGCGGATTACAACATTACCAGTAGATTGATCCCAATAAGCTGAACGACCATTGCTCAACTCTTTAGTAGAGGTCGATTATCACCCCAACCAGGGCAGACCCAACCCGCTACCCCAGCTCACCATCAAGGGCCGCTGGCTGGAAGAACTGTGATTCCGGACCGGGCAGCCGGTGATTGTGACGGCTGAGAAGGGACGGCTGACTATTGAGCTTGAGTTTAAGTTCTGACGGCTAAAAAGAAGATCCCGGCGCAGGGGCCGGGATCTTCTGCAGTTAGTAAAAATCTGGATCTATCCGGCCTTCTGCTTTCAGGATTTCAAGGAAGCGTTTATAGGCTGCTTCATCATTTTCAAGTAAATCATCAAGTAATCTTTCTTTAATAAGTGACGAATGATAAATACCTCTACAGTTATTTTCGAAGTACGTAAAATTCCCCGATAAGTCAGGGTCTATGAGTTCTACATCTTGGGCTTTATATGCTATCAGACCACCATGTTTTCTTGGCATGCCCAAAAATAAAGTTTCTTTCCCCACCCAATATATTGCATAAACATCAATAACATAGGCCGATTTGTTAGGTCTTATTTTCATTATTTATCCTTTAATGATGGGCCTGGCTGCAATGGATTCCGCTGTGGTGTAGTTATCTTCATATCATAAGCCTTACCAGTAAAAGAGTTATATTGGTAATGGATTGTAATGTTAGAACCATCAGGTAACTCATGATTCACCTGCATTTTTTGGAACCCAGCAGTTTTTGGAAAGCGCGAGTCTTTATTCATATTGTCTAATATCTGCCCCTGTGAAGGGCTTTTCTTAACCTGATTCCATAATACTTTCTCATTCAGATCTCGTGGGAAGGGATTCTGTATCCCTTTAGCCGTCGTGATAGTCTCAGCACTCCAGATTAATTGCTGCTGCTCCCTTGTCAGATGCGATATAGGATTATTTGCAGCCGGCTTCTCAACCGTTAATCCAAATATCACACCCGCCAGTACCGCCTTACTCAGATTATTTTTGTGCAGCTCAGTATTATTCGCCACTGGCTCCAGTTCTGAAATCGAATAAGCAACCAGTCCCTGACATTGGGCATTACACTCCGGCGAGGCTTGTAGAACCTTCAGTTTCTCCAGCTCTGCCTTTTGCTCATTAACTGGAATACCTGTCGCCAGCGCCTTCGCCTGTTGCGCTACATCTTGTTTTTTCAGGTCAGACAGAAGCTGCTCTCTCTCGACATCCGTCTTCGCATTTGCGTACTGTTCGGTGAAGGTCGTGATGTCCTTATCACCCAAAAAGTTATTCTCAGCCGCATTCTTCCCGGCCTGTCCCCCCGCAACCGCAGACTCCGTGCTGTCCCCCGCAAGCCCTCCGACCATCCCCGCCGAAATCGTTGCCAGGGCGCTGACCGTCTGCTTCTGCTCTTCCGTCAGCTTCGACAGGTCGGTCACGCCAGGATACAGCACACCCGCTATCGCCTTCGCCGCCAGCTCGCCCGTGGCCGCGCCTGCGGCACCTGCTGCCGCGCTGTTACCCTGGATGGCCGCCACCGCGCCGCCCAGAATGGCATGGGCAATAGTGTTAACCGCCGTATTACCCTCGGTGGCTTTCAGCATATGCGCCAGCTCCGGTGCCGACGCCCCCGCCAGGGCACCGGCGATATCCCCGCCTGCCAGCCCCGACAGCGCCGCCGTCGCCGCCTGGATACCCCGCTGGATGGTGCTGCCCGTGCCGTACTTCTCCATGGCCGTCTTGTATTCGGACGTCTCGCGCAGCGCCTTCTGATACTCAGCTTTTGTATCATCACTGGCATCCGGCTCCGGCTCATGCTTCCCGTCTTTCGCCAGCTTAGCCCGGGCCGCATTCAGGCCTTCTATCTCGCCCTGGGTGCGGGCAATGTCTGCCGCCTGCGAGCCAATCTCACCAATCAGCTGCACTTCCTGGAGACGTTGCTGCTCCTTCTCCTTGTCGAATATCGGGCTGATGCTGCCGTTCGCATGTTCCGTATCCCGGCTCAGGTCCGCCATATCCTGCTGCTGGTTCGCCGTATCACGGATGGTCAGCGTCCCTTCGCTCACCGCCGCCCGGGTGGTGCCCTCTGCATCACCGCTGTTACCGCCCCCGGCCAGCAGGCCGTTCGCCATGTTCCCGGCAAACTGGCTGCCAATGCTGCCCCCGGAGCTGATCCCCGCCCCCTGATGTCCGGTCTCAAACTCTGCCTGGTTGTGGATATCGCTGAAGCCCAGCGTGCCGGTGTCGAGGCGGTTCCTGCCCGCCTCCGCCGTCGAGGCGATCACCCCGCCGTCGAGCTGAGTGTGGTTGCCCACTGTCACGTCAAAGCCGCCCTTCCCGGCAAAAATCCCGCTCTGCTCCTGGACCGAGTCGTAGTCGCTGGATATTTTGTCCCGGCTGGCGCTGATGCTGCCGGAGAATCCGCCCGCGCCGAAGGTGTACCCCACGCCGCCGCTGACGCTGTGCTGCCTGCTGTCGTAGTGGTCGCTGTCCTGCAGGCTGGTTATCGTCAGGTTGCGCCCGATATCCGCCACCACGGTTTCGCCGCTCACCTGGGCGCCGGCCAGCGTGGTATCACGCCCGCTGTTAATCGTGAGCTGATTACCCGCATCCACCGTGGTCTCGTTCTGCCAGACCCCGTTACCTTTCTCGTGTCCTTTGCTGCTGTTGGCGTTCGCGGAGATACTGAGCCC